>NZ_CP096403.1:0-4205000 GCF_053903205.1 Bacillus sp. JZ34
AGCGTATCGCCCTGCAATGAATGGGCCTTTGTCGATTTCATCCATGTTTCAAAGCTGGGCTTGCTCAATTTTTTTTCGATCTGCCCCAAAGCTTGATTCCAAAGATCCGATATGTTTTTCATAATGGCGGTTCGTCCCTCCTTTACCAGCAATATTTGCTCGTCCAACCTGTTATAGAACACAAAAAAAGAGCAAATGGATGAGTCCATTCGTTAATGAAATGTTGAAAACATATAATATAGTAGAAAAACGTCTTTTCGACATTCTTCACAAGATGTGGACAAATTCCTGCACACCCTGTGAAAAAACTTTCCACAACTTATCCACAGTTTGTGGATAATGGATTGGCAGCCAATTTGTTATCAAGAGTTAAAACACAAATATAATATCAGAATAAGCGAGTGGTTGCAATGGTTGCGAGGAACTTATCCACACACTATACAAACTGTTGAAGAAATATTGTCCACAACGGTTAGTTTTGTGAAAATGTTGTCGATAATGACTGTGGATAGAAAAAACGAGGCGAAAGATATCCACATTGGTTTTTTTTTCGCTCCGCTCTTCCCATTTTCCCGCTTCCAAAAAAATCTTTTAAGCTAAAATTGAGGAAAAGTGAAATTAGGCTTTCGAAGAAAATTGATATGTGTTATCCTATTATGGTGCAAAAAAGAAATGTGTGAGCGAAGTTGACAATGAACTGCTCATCCCAATATAATAAATTAGACTGTCTTTAACAGCTATTCCTCGAGGGAGGTGTCATACATGAAAAGAACATTTCAACCAAATAACCGTAAGCGCAGCAAAGTTCATGGCTTTCGCAGCCGTATGAGTTCTAAAAATGGACGTCTTGTATTAGCACGTCGTCGCCGCAAAGGAAGAAAAGTATTATCAGCTTAGGCCACTGAATAATGTCAGTGGTCTTTTTTACATAGAGGAATGACCAGGCCCATTTGCCAGCTTGTTATCGGAGTGAAAGAAGATATGAAAAAGCGAAATCGATTAAAGAAAAATGAAGATTTTCAAAAAGTATTTAAAAAGGGCAAATCGATGGCAAACCGGCAATATGTTTTATATGTGCTTCACCAGCCTGAGGCGAAAGAGTTTCGGGTGGGACTGTCGGTCAGCAAGAAAATCGGAAACGCAGTCGTGCGCAACCGGGTAAAGCGGCTGATTCGCCAGGTCATCCAGGAAGAGCGGGATCTATTAAAACAAGAAAATGACTACATTATCATCGCAAGAAAGCCTGCAGCTGAATTGTCATATGAAGAGACGAAAAAAAGTTTGCAGCACCTTTTCAGAAAGTCGTTTGTCTACCGGAAAAAACCGAATCAGCCATCATAGTCCGGGTTAAAAAGATGTTATGGCCCTCATTTTTAAGCGCTTCCTTTAGCTCCTGAAAAATGTCGTCGCCCATTCGGGGAGAAAGATGATAAAATACGAGAAAGTATGTCTTTTTAATGGTCATAACCGAATAACACCGGTTGAAGAATGAAGATTTAGGAGGAAATATTGTTGAAGAGGCGAATTTTATTATTGTTCAGTATGATCGGCGTTATCGTGCTGTTAGCTGGATGTACGGAAATCAACCAGCCGATCACTGCAGAAAGCGAAGGGTTTTGGAACACGTATATCGTATACCCGCTGTCACAGCTGATCACGTATGTAGCAAATTTAACGAATGAAAACTTCGGACTCGCGATTATCATCGTCACGATCTTAATCAGACTTTTAATTTTGCCGCTGATGATCAAGCAGACGAAGAGTTCGAAAGCGATGCAGGCTCTCCAGCCTGAAATGCAAAAACTTCGCGAAAAATACAGTTCTAAAGATCAAAAAACGCAGCAGAAGCTTCAACAGGAAACGATGGCTCTCATGCAGAAGCACGGGGTTAACCCGCTTGCCGGATGTTTCCCGATCTTAATTCAAATGCCGATTTTAATCGGATTCTATCATGCCATTATGAGAACGCGGGAAATCGCAGAACACAGCTTTTTATGGTTTGACCTTGGGGAGCGTGATCCGTATTTCATTTTGCCGATTCTCGCCGGTGTGTTCACATTCATTCAGCAAAAGCTGATGATGGCGGGAACAGCGCAACAAAATCCGCAGATGGCGATGATGCTTTGGCTGATGCCGATCATGATCGTTGTATTTGCGGTCAGTTTCCCGGCGGCTCTTTCCCTGTACTGGGTAGTCGGTAACTTATTCATGATTGCTCAAACCTTCTTTATCAAAGGGCCTGATTTAAAGGCAGAGAGGCAGGAAGCGGCAGCCGGAGGAAAAAAATCCGGAGGTAAGAAAAAGTGAAGGAACTGACTGCTACTGGACGTACCGTCGATGAAGCAGTGCAATCCGGGCTTGAACAGCTGGGCCTTCATGCAGATGATGTCGAAGTCGACGTAGTTGATGAAGGAAAAAAGGGATTATTCGGCATTTTCGGTCATCGGTCTGCAGTCGTGAACATTCGAGAAAAAATAGACCCGGTTAAAGAAGCAAAACAGTATTTGGAAAATGTGATTTCGAATATGGGAATACAAGCCCAGGTAACGGCAGAAGAGGAGTCAAAACGAGTGATTTTTCAGTTAAAAGGCGATAAAACAGCCCTTTTAATTGGAAAAAGAGGACAAACTTTAAATGCCCTTGAAACGCTGACGCAGCTCGTGCTCAATCGTCATTCCGACAGATATATCCAAGCGGTGGTTGATGCCGAGGGATACCGCGCAAAGCGGAAGGAAACACTCGCTCAGCTTGCATTGAAGCTTGCTGATCAGGCGGCCAGGCAGAAAAAAGACATTCACCTGGAGCCGATGCCTTCCAGTGAGCGCAAAGTCATCCATGATACGCTTGCGGGCTACTCGCAGCATATCGAAACTTATTCTACCGGAGAAGACCATAACCGGCACCTTGTCATCTCATATAAAAAATAACATGAAAACCGAAGTTCCCAAAATTGGGGCTTCGGTTTTTTGCCGTTGCAAAATCGATAAATGCAGACCAAATCGGTTTAAGCTTTAGTTTTTTCGGTGTAAGCTGTTGATGAAAATGAAATTTAATTGTTATTCACATGTGGATAAGTTAAAGTAAGTAATGATGGCTTAGAACAGTTGTGGATAACGGTTCAAGTCACTTCCACTTCAATTGAAACTATGATATCTTTAAATTTTAATTACAATAAAAGTTTTTCATCCATATACGATGTTTGGAAGATGACCCGGACAAATGGGGATAATAGATAGAGGAATGAAAAAGAGAGGTGAAAGCCATGGATACCATCGCTGCGATTTCAACGCCGATGGGAGAAGGGGCGATTGCGATCGTCCGGATGAGCGGCCCTGAGGCTCTTGCGATCGCCGATAAAGTATATAAAGGACCTCGCGGGAAAAGGCTGAGTTCCGTCGATTCACATACGATTAACTACGGTCATATCGTTGATCCTGAAACGGAAAAAGTCGTTGAAGAAGTCATGGTTTCGGTACTGAAAGCGCCGAAAACTTTTACGCGGGAAGATATTGTAGAAATCAACTGCCACGGCGGAATTGTAACCGTCAACCAGGTGCTTCAGCTCGTTTTGAGAGAGGGAGCGCGCCTTGCGGAACCGGGGGAATTTACGAAAAGAGCCTTTTTGAACGGAAGAATCGATCTTTCCCAGGCTGAAGCTGTCATGGATCTCATCAGGGCCAAAACAGACCGCGCTATGAATGTGGCCATGAATCAGATGGAAGGAAGGCTGTCTTCACTGATCAAACGGTTGAGAGCCGAGATTCTTGAAACGTTGGCCCATGTTGAAGTGAATATAGACTATCCGGAATACGATGATGTCGAAGAAATGACCCATAAGATGCTGATTGAAAAGGCGACAAAGGTCAAAAAGGAAATCGAGGCGCTGCTGACGACTTCAGAGCAGGGTAAAATATTAAGAGAAGGCATCTCGACGGTTATCATCGGGCGGCCAAATGTCGGCAAGTCCTCGCTTTTAAACAGTCTCGTCCATGAGACAAAAGCGATTGTAACGGACATTCCGGGTACGACGCGGGATGTCATTGAAGAATATGTGAATGTCAGAGGCGTGCCGCTGCGTCTTGTCGATACAGCCGGGATCCGCGAGACCGAAGACATCGTCGAGCGAATCGGCGTTGAACGTTCAAGACAGGTATTAAAAGAAGCTGACTTGATTTTGCTTGTCCTCAATTACAGTGAGACCCTTTCGGAAGAAGACATCAAGCTCTTTGAAGCAACGAAGGGCATGGACATCATCGTCATCGTCAATAAGACCGATCTTGAGCAAAGACTTGATCTTGATCGCGTTCGGGAATTGGCGGGGAACCAGCCTGTCGTCACGACATCCTTATTGAAAGAGGAAGGGATTGATGAGCTGGAGGAAGCCATTCAATCGCTATTTTTCACAGGAACGATCGAGAGCGGCGACTTGACATATGTCAGCAATACAAGGCACATCTCACTGCTGCATGAGGCGAAGCGCGCCATTACTGACGCATTGGAGGGCATCGAAAACGATGTCCCGATCGATATGGTTCAAATTGATTTAACAAGATGCTGGGAAGTTCTCGGAGAGATCATTGGCGATGCTGTACACGAAAGCCTGATCGACCAGCTCTTCTCTCAATTTTGCTTAGGAAAATAAAGGAGGAACAAAGCATATGGGCTATGAAGCAGGCCAATATGACGTCGTTGTCGTCGGCGCCGGACACGCCGGTGTTGAAGCGGCGCTGGCGTCAGCCAGACAAGGCGCAAAAACGCTTGTCTTAACGATTAACCTTGATATGGTTGCTTTCATGCCATGTAACCCGTCTGTCGGCGGACCTGCAAAAGGAATCGTCGTCCGCGAAATCGATGCGCTCGGCGGGGAAATGGCTAAAAATATCGATAAAACTCATATCCAAATGAGGCTTTTAAATACTGGAAAAGGACCTGCCGTCCGGGCGCTGCGGGCTCAGGCTGACAAATTCCAATATCAGCACGAGATGAAAAAGACACTTGAGAATGAACCGAATTTGACCATGCTGCAAGGAATGGTCGAACGCCTTCTTATTGAAGACGGGGAATGCCGGGGCGTTGTAACCCAAACAGGGGCGGAGTACCGTTCTAAGACTGTGGTTCTGACGACGGGGACATTTTTGAGAGGAAAAATTATTCTTGGCGATCTGTCATACTCCAGCGGGCCGAACAATCAGCAGCCGTCCATCAAGCTGTCTGAGCATCTTGATGAGCTCGGCTTTGATCTTGTCCGTTTTAAAACAGGGACGCCGCCGCGGGTCAACAGCCACTCAATTGACTACAGCAAAACGGAAATTCAGCCCGGCGATGAAGTGCCGCGGGCCTTTTCGTATGAGACAGTGGAATATATTACAGATCAGCTTCCGTGCTGGCTCACATATACAAGCCCGGAAACGCATGAAATCATTGACAACAATCTGCATCGCTCACCGATGTATTCCGGTATGATTAAAGGAACGGGGCCAAGATATTGTCCTTCAATTGAAGACAAGGTTGTCCGCTTTAACGACAAACCGAGACACCAGATCTTTCTTGAACCTGAAGGGCGCAACACCCAGGAAGTCTATGTCCAGGGATTGTCGACAAGCCTTCCTGAAGATGTGCAGCGAAAAATGCTTTCAACTATTCCCGGTCTTGAAAATGTGCAAATGATGCGGGCAGGATACGCGATTGAATATGATGCGATCGTACCGACACAGCTGTGGCCGACACTGGAAACGAAAAAAATTCCGGGACTCTTCACAGCCGGACAGATTAACGGAACATCAGGCTATGAAGAAGCGGCCGGACAGGGAATTATGGCCGGCATCAATGCGGGCCGGAAAGCGCTTGGCAAAGAAGAGGTCATTCTCAGCCGTTCTGACGCTTATATCGGCGTATTGATCGACGACCTTGTAACGAAAGGAACAAACGAACCGTACCGCCTGCTGACTTCACGTGCGGAGTACAGGCTCCTTCTGCGTCACGACAATGCAGACTTGCGCCTGACCGAGATCGGCTATCAGATCGGTTTGATTTCTGAAGAACGATATCAAAAGTTCCAAGAGAAAAAAGCGGCCATTGAAGCAGAGAAAAAACGCCTTCATTCTGTTATTATCAAACCGACAAAGGAAAATCAGGAATATATCCGTTCATTGGGCGGCAGTGAGCTCAAAGACGGCATACGCGCGACCGACCTGATGAAGCGGCCGGAAATGAATTATGAAACCGTTACTGCTCTTGCGCCGCCTGAACAAAAAGTCGCCGGCGACGTTGCTGAACAAGTTGAAATTCAAATTAAATATGAAGGATATATTGAAAAGTCCTTGCAGCAGGTCGAAAAACTAAAGAAAATGGAAAACAAAAAGATTCCTGACAGAATCGACTATGACGCGATCAAAGGCATTGCAACGGAAGCGCGCCAAAAATTGAAAGAGGTCAGACCGCTGTCGGTCGCACAGGCCTCACGGATTTCCGGCGTCAATCCTGCTGATATTTCCATTCTACTCGTTTACTTAGAGCAGGGACGGATTGCCAAGGTTGCGGAATAGAAAGGGTGACGGCATGAACATTGAGCAATTTACAGCCGGTTTGGAGGAGAAAGGCATCTCCCTCTCTTCCTTCCAGCTGGAGCAATTTGAGACCTATTACGAATGGCTTGTTGAATGGAACGAAAAAATGAATTTAACCTCGATTACCGAGAAAAAAGAAGTGTATTTAAAACATTTTTACGACTCCATTGCCGCTTCTTTTTATGTTGATTTCAAAAAGATGAACAGTCTCTGTGATGTTGGAGCGGGCGCCGGATTTCCAAGCCTTCCGATAAAAATCTGTTTTCCTCACCTTCACGTCACAATCGTTGACTCGCTGAACAAACGGATTCACTTTTTGAATCAGCTGTCAGATGCTTTGAAGCTGGAAAACACAGCTTTTTACCATGATCGCGCGGAAACATTCGGAAGATCGAAAGACCACAGGGAAAGCTATGACGTCGTGACGGCACGCGCTGTCGCCCGCCTTTCGGTTCTCAGCGAGCTCTGCCTTCCGCTTGTGAAAAAAGACGGTTTATTCGTAGCATTAAAAGCAGCTTCGGCTGATGAAGAAATTGAAACGGGCAAAAAAGCCATCAAAATGCTTGGAGGCAAAATTGAAACCGTACATTCTTTTCAGCTGCCAATTGAAGAAAGCGACAGAAACATCATTGTCATCAAAAAACAATCGCAGACACCGAAGAAATTTCCAAGAAAGCCTGGAACACCTAATAAATCTCCTATAGAAGGTTAAATTATTCGTTTTCTTCAAATTTCGTGATGTCACAGAAGGAAAATTCATGAGAAAATAGAATTATAAAAATGGCAGTGTTTAAAGGTGGTGTAGGTACATGAAGCATTCATTCTCTCGTCTCTTCGGACTTGGCGACAAGGAAGAAGAAGCAGAGATTGCTGAACATGATACGAATAAAGAAGAAATTCAAGAGATTCCAGTAGGCGATATAATTCCTAACCGTTTTCAGCCGCGCACCATTTTCTCAGAAGAAAAAATTAAAGAATTAGCTGCAACCATTCATACACACGGCATTATCCAGCCGATTGTCGTCAGAAAAACAGAGCGGGAAGGCCAATATGAACTCATAGCCGGAGAGCGGCGCTGGCGGGCGGTTCAAACGCTCGATTGGGAGAAGGTTCCCGCTATTATTAAGGATTTTTCAGATACGGAGACCGCTTCCGTCGCTCTTATCGAAAACCTTCAGAGGGAAGAATTATCTTCGATTGAAGAAGCGCATGCTTATGCAAGGCTTTTAGAGCTTCACGATTTGACGCAGGAAGCCCTTGCACAAAGGCTTGGAAAGGGCCAGTCAACAATCGCCAATAAGCTCAGACTGTTGAAGCTTCCGGAAGAGGTGCAGGAAGCGATCTTGAAAAAAGAAATTTCAGAGCGCCACGCAAGAGCGCTCATACCGTTGAAACAGCCCGACCTTCAGGTCAAGCTGTTACATGAAGTCATTGAAAAGAATTTAAATGTAAAGCAAACCGAAGACCGTGTCGTCAAAATGCTTGAGCAGGATAAACGCAAGCCGAAACCAAAGAGAAAAGCGTACAGCAGAGACGCAAGAATCGCGATGAATACGATTCGCCAGTCCTTATCAATGGTGGAAGACAGCGGCGTCAAACTGAATACGGAAGAAGAGGAATTTGAAGAATATATTCAGTTTACGATCAAGATACCGAAATAAAAGCTCCCTATAGAGCTTTTATTTTTTTAGGCAAAATATCTATGGGGGAGCATCTATGGAATATTATCGACAATATCATTCATTGCTTTTTTCAATTGCTTACCGTATGCTCGGTTCTTTGCAAGATGCAGAGGACATCGTCCAGGAATTGTTCGCAGACCTTCAGGAAAAAGATATCAGTCAAATTGACCATATTCAAGCATATTTGACGAAATCTATCACAAACCGCTGCATAAATGAACTGCAGTCTGCCCGCAAGAAGCGAGAGGTATATATCGGGGAATGGCTTCCGGAACCGCAGGTGGCACTTTCAGCTCAAAGTCCGGCGGAATACGTTGAAGAAAAAGAAAAGGTTTCCTACGCTTTTCTGGTAGTTATGAGCCGATTAAATCCTGTGGAAAGAGCCGTTTTGTTGTTTAGAGAAGTATTTGGATATCACTATAAGGAAATATCGTCCATAATCGGGAAGTCTGAAGCGAACTGCCGTAAAATCCACAGCCGGCTGAAACAGAAGCTAAATGGGGATATTTCGGTATTATCACAGCCGGTTGAAGAACAGCAACTGGCCCGGCTTTTTATCGAATCAGCGAAAACCGGTGACTTTGAGGAGTTTTCCAAAACATTGATTGAAGATGCCGTATTGTATACAGATGGCGGCGGAAAAGTACGCAGCGCGTTGAGACCGATCTATGGAAAGAGCCGCATTTATGCTTTTTTTACGGGAGTTGTTTCAAAGGGAAGCTTTTCCGGTCGCTTTATGCCTGTCGATATCAATGGCCAAAAGGGCGTTTTGATCATGAAAAACAACCGCCCGGCTTACGCTGTTTGCTTTGCTTGGAACCCGGAAGGCGATTCCGTCAAAAATGTGTTTATCGTGTCAAACCCCGATAAACTGAAGAACATTAAAATATAACGTTTTCTGTCACAAACGTCGTTCCTCACTTGTTATATAAGTGAAACACTTAAAGGAGGAATAGACATGGAAACGAGATTTCAAATGGAAAAAGTAAACCCTAAGGGCTACAGAGGAATGCTGGAGCTTGAAAAAGCGCAGGCTTCCTCAAACATTGATCCCATTTTAAAGGAACTGATCAAAATCCGGGCTTCACAGCTGAACGGATGTGCTTTCTGCTTAAATATGCATACGAAAGATGCAAGGCAGAACGGTGAGACGGAACAGCGGATATATGCGCTCAATGCATGGCGGGAAGCGCCTTTTTTCACGGAAAAAGAGCGGGCGGTATTGGCGCTGACTGAAGCCGTTACGCGAATCGGCGAGCACGGGCTGCCGGATGAAGTATACAACGAAGTCAGGACCCATTTTACAGAAGCTGAAACAGCCGAACTGATCATGGCAGCCATCACAATAAATGCCTGGAACAGAATTGCCATCGCTACCCGGAAAATGCCCGCAGCAGATTGATTGAAATCCCCCTAAGACAGGGGGATTTTTTTATATTAATATAATAATAAAACTATCTTTCATTTCACTTGAATATCTCTTCTCTTTTTTCTGAGATAAAAAAATGGTTTCTTTATGTCGAAAAATAGAAAAAACGGATCTCTTTGAAAAAACAAAAATTCAAAAAAAGCAAACGGCCGATTCTTTTTTTGTTAAAATAGAGAAATGAGAGAAACTTGTTCAATGTGAAAGTAGGTGACATTGTGGGGAAAATTATTGCGATCACAAACCAAAAAGGTGGCGTTGGTAAAACGACAACCTCTGTTAACCTGGGAGCTTGTTTAGCTTACATCGGGAAAAGGGTTTTGTTAGTCGACATAGACCCGCAAGGAAACGCAACAAGCGGTATCGGCGTTGAAAAGGCTGATGTTGATCAATGTGTGTACGATATATTAGTAGATGATGCAGATGTAAAAGATGTCATCAAAACAACATCCGTAGAAAACTTGGATGTCATTCCTGCAACGATTCAGCTTGCGGGGGCGGAAATTGAACTCGTTCCGACCATTTCCCGTGAAGTCCGGCTGAAAAGGGCTTTGGAATCTATTAAACAAAACTATGATTTCATGATTATTGACTGTCCGCCGTCATTAGGGCTGCTTACAATCAATGCGCTTACGGCGTCCGATTCCGTCGTGATTCCGGTTCAGTGCGAATATTATGCGCTGGAAGGGCTGAGCCAGCTGCTCAACTCTGTCCGGCTCGTACAAAAACATTTAAATACGGATCTGATGATAGACGGTGTATTGCTGACAATGCTTGATGCAAGAACGAATTTAGGCATACAGGTCATCGAAGAAGTGAAAAAGTACTTCCGCGATAAAGTATACCAAACCGTTATCCCACGGAATGTCCGGCTCAGTGAAGCGCCGAGCCATGGAAAGCCGATCATTTTATATGATCCGCGTTCCAGAGGAGCGGAAGTCTATTTAGAATTAGCAAAGGAAGTGGCTGCGAATGCCTAAAGGTCTCGGAAAAGGGATTAATGCATTGTTTTCAAATGTTGATTTATCCGAAGAAACGGTTGAGGAAATTAAGCTGCAAGACTTGCGGCCCAACCCTTATCAGCCAAGAAAAACGTTTGATGACCAATCGTTAAAAGATTTGAAGGAGTCCATTTTGCAACACGGTGTTTTGCAGCCCATCATCGTCAGAAAGTCAATTAAAGGCTATGATATTGTAGCCGGAGAACGCCGCTACCGGGCTGCTGAAAAAGCCGGATTGGAAACCATTCCTGCGATTGTGCGCGAGCTGTCGGAATCCCTGATGATGGAGATTGCCCTATTGGAAAATCTTCAACGAGAAGACCTGTCTCCGCTTGAAGAAGCAAAAGCCTATGAATCTTTGCTCAAACATCTCGATATGACCCAGGAACAGCTGGCAAAAAGGCTTGGAAAAAGCAGGCCTCACATCGCCAACCACTTACGGCTGCTGACACTACCTGAAGACGTTCAAAAGTTAATCGACAACGGCACGTTATCGATGGGCCATGGCCGAACATTGCTTGGATTGAAAAACAAGAAAAAGCTTGAGCCGCTTGTTCAAAAGGTCGTGTCCGAACAGCTGAACGTTCGCCAGCTTGAAAAGTTAATTCAACAGTTGAATGCTGATGTTCCACGTGAAACAAAGAAGCCGAAACAAGTAAAAGATGCAGTAATCAAAGAACGAGAGTCGTACTTGCAAAACTATTTTGGAACACCGGTGACCATTAAAAAGCAAAAGAAAAAAGGCAGAATCGAAATCGAATTTTACTCAAATGAAGACTTGGAGCGTATTCTCGAATTGCTAGCCCAAGAAGACGCATAAGCTTAAAAACCATCTGATCATGTACAGATGGTTTTTTTATGACATCCTTCCGGTCATTTTTTGAATTGGTGACACATGGCGTCGCTGCCACCCTGCTTTCTCCAGATGCGACAACCCGTCAGCAAGCACATTTGCCATGCTCATGACAAGGTTGAGCCTTGTATTTTGCAGGACAAAATACTCCATAAAGCCGCTGACATTGACAATTCCGTTAATATGCACGTGGCCGACTTCAGGCAAGCTTTTCTGAACGCCTGCTCCCGGCTTCAAAGGTCCTTTGCCGATTTGAAAAGATCCCACGCTTTTGGTTCGTCCAAGACAGGCATCGATCGCGATTATAAATGGATTTTGATGCTGCTGATGAATATGATCAATCTTTTCATTTAAGTTTACGGCGTGAACCGGGTCGGCAAGTGTTCCATAGACATGAAAACGTGTCAGCTGTTTTGCGGAGAGTTTCATTCCTACGAGGGGACCGAGCGAATCTCCGGTGGAGCGGTCTGTACCGATGCAAACGATCACGATGGGCCGGTCTTCGGCTTCCTTTAAATAGACGGAAAGAACTTTCTCTATTTGTTTCACAGCTAGCGGATCCGAATGAGAAATATATTCATTTATTGGTTCTTGAGAAAAAATTCCGCCTTTTCGATTCATAGGCTTCACATCCTTGTCATCATGGTAACAGCAGTGCCTTGGTGTATTTTTCGAGTATGAATGGTTGTTTACAGTATATCCAGCTGTCTCTTTTTTTATGCTTTGGATGAAACGATTTGGTCAGCCGAAAAAAATACTTTACTAAAAGAAGATATGATAATTCACTTTATTATATTGATATAATTTATTCATTTGAATGAGAAAAGTCGAAAGGGGTTTCATGAATTTTTATAGAGGACCGGCAATATAGTGTCATGAGCGGAGAAACAAGCTTAAAAACTATATTGCTGGGGTGAGCAAATCGTGTGGAGAGCCGGGATGAAGTGGATGCTTCTTATTTTAGGAAGCTTAATAGGTGCGGGATATGCGTCCGGCCAGGAAATATGGCAGTTTTTTGGTGATGAAAGCGGACTGGCTATCCTGTTGTTTACGATCATGTTCAGCCTGTCAACCTATATTGTGATGAAGATCAGCTACGAACAAAAATCAGAGCATTTTCTGCCTGTGCTCGAAACATTAATCGGTCCGCTGCTGGCTAAAGTATACGATGTGTTGATTATCCTGTATTTGTTTACGACGACGATTGTGATGATTGCAGGAGGCGGGGTAACGCTGCAAATCTTCCATATCCCGTTTTGGACGGGCGTCATCTTATTTTGTTTATGCACAGGGTTGTTGTTTTTCTGGGGGCTTAATGGCATATTGTCCGTTAACAGCTACTTAATCCCGATTTTGGTGGCTGGGCTGTTGTATGCGCTGATTTCTTTTCAAACCGCTCATCATCAGCCGTGGCTGCTCAATTTGACTCACCAATACAACTGGCCTGCCGGGATCACATTCACTTCGCTGAACATATTATCTGTTGTCGCTGTATTGTCTGCGGTCGGCAAAGAGATGAAGGGAGTCGGAGAAGCGAAGATTGCCAGCATATTAAGCGGCCTGGTGTTTGGCGCTATTTCATACATGTACAATGAGACCCTTGTAGAGCTTGCCGGTGAACTGGCCCATTATGAAATTCCTTTATTCGCGGTTTTGGAGGGCGCGCCTTTTCCGATTTTTATTTTTATGACGGCTGTTCTTTGCGTCGCGATCTACACAACGACGATCTCAAGCATTCTCGGGCTGTCCAGCCGCTTTCTGTCACTTGTGAACTGGCCGAGATGGGTAATCGTCCTCCTGCTCCTGTCGATCATGGTGCCTTTTACATCAATCGGCTTTTCAAATTTAATCGCTTTTTTATATCCAATTTACGGGTTATTAAATTTGTATTTATTGGTAAATATTTTACTTTATCCAATTTTAAGTAAATGGAAATAAATATATTTATGGTTATGAAGAATTGCTCTTTCGCTGTAGTTTTTTGTACAATAAGATCACAACAAGGAAGCAAAGAGGTGAACGATGTTGGCCGATAAAGAATTTGGCCTGAATGACGTGGTCGAAATGAAAAAGCCGCATCCTTGCGGGACGAACCGCTGGAAGATCATTCGGATGGGAATGGATATCCGGATTAAGTGCGAAGGCTGTTCACACAGTGTCATGATCCCGCGTAAAGAGTTTCAAAGAAAGCTGAAAAAGATATTAGTTAAGCATGAGGAGTCCGAATCTTAATCTTAGCGGACCCCCCTCATGCTTTTTTTTTTCGATCTCAACGAAAAATGAATTTTCACCTAGTTTGTATGAGTGAAAAGCAAGTTTTGTCAGCTTGTCTTTTACTGTAATCATCCTTATAATTGTTGCAGGTTTAACATTTACGACTACACATGGATGTTCATTATAGAGGAGATGAAACAATGGCTTTAACAGCTGGGATTGTTGGTTTGCCTAACGTTGGGAAATCAACCTTATTTAATGCAATTACTCAGGCCGGGGCAGAATCGGCCAACTACCCGTTTTGTACGATTGATCCAAACGTCGGAATCGTAGAGGTTCCTGATGAGCGTCTGCAAAAGCTGACAGAACTCGTCAATCCGAAGAAGACGGTCCCTACCGCATTTGAATTCACCGATATCGCCGGCATTGTAAAAGGAGCATCAAAAGGAGAAGGGCTCGGAAACAAGTTCCTGTCCCACATCCGCCAAGTGGACGCAATCTGCCATGTTGTCCGCTGTTTTGCCGACGACAATATCACGCACGTGTCCGGGAAAGTAGACCCGATTTCGGATATCGAGACGATCAACCTTGAGCTGATACTGGCTGACCTTGAAACCGTTGAGAAGCGGATCGGCCGGGTCGGAAAGATGGCCAAGCAAAAAGACAAAGAAGCCGTGTTTGAATTTGAGATTTTGACAAAGTTAAAAGAGGCATTTGAACAGGAAAAGCCGGCCCGTTCTGTCGAGTTCTCGGAAGAGCAGCAAAAGGTGTTGAAGCAGCTTCATCTGCTGACGACAAAACCTGTCTTATATGTAGCGAATGTCAGCGAGGATGAAGTGGCTGATCCTTCAGGAAACGAGTACGTCCAGAAGGTCCGGGAATTTGCTGCTGCTGAAAACGCGGAAGTCATCGTCGTCTGCGCCAAAATTGAGTCCGAAATCGCAGAGCTTGAAGGCGAAGAGAAGGCGATGTTCCTTGAAGAACTCGGCATCGAAGAATCCGGTCTGGATCAGCTGATTAAAGCGTCTTACTCCCTCCTTGGACTAGCCACTTATTTTACAGCGGGAGAACAGGAAGTCAGAGCCTGGACATTTAAAAAAGGAATGAAAGCCCCTGAATGTGCGGGCATCATCCATACAGACTTTGAACGCGGATTTATCCGTGCGGAAACGGTTGCTTACGACGATCTGCTGGAGGCGGGAAGCATGGCTTCAGCAAAAGAGGCCGGAAAAGTCCGCCTTGAAGGGAAAGAATACATTGTGAAAGACGGCGATGTCATTCATTTCCGTTTTAATGTATAACGCGGTTGAAATAGGACAAGAGCTTTGATATAATATAAAATTGTGAGTAATAGGATTATTGCTCCTTGCCCAATATAATGGGCCGCTTAGTCCAAAAGGAGGTGCAAATACAAATGAGAAAGTACGAAATCATGTACATCATCCGCCCAGACGTTGATGAAGAGTCTAAAAAGGCTGTTGTTGAGCGTTTTAACAACATTTTAACAACTAACGGTGCGGAGGTCACTGAAACAAAAGATTGGGGAAAACGCCGTCTTGCGTACGAAATCAACGATTTCCGCGACGGATTCTACCAAATCTTAAACGTTCAAGCTGGAGCTGAAGCAGTTCAAGAATTTGACCGTTTAGCTAAAATCAGTGATGACATCATTCGCCACATCGTGGTTAAAGAAGAAGAATAAACAGAATTGAATTATATACTCTAAAGCAAAAGGATGGTCTCTCAATATGCTTAACCGAGTTGTTTTAGTCGGCAGACTGACAAAGGACCCAGAGCTTCGTTATACTCCAAGCGGTGCAGCTGTTGCCACCTTTACGCTTGCTGTCAATCGTACGTTTACGAATCAGCAGGGTGAACGTGAAGCTGATTTCATCAACTGTGTTGTCTGGAGAAGACAAGCCGAAAACGTTGCGAATTTCCTTAAAAAGGGAAGTCTTGCGGGTGTAGATGGACGTTTGCAAACGCGCAGCTATGAAAATCAGCAAGGACAGCGTGTATACGTTACGGAAGTTCAAGCTGAAAGTGTTCAATTTCTGGAGCCTAAAGGCGGCGGTTCTGGTTCAGGCGGTTACAGCGGAGGCCAGGGAGGCCAACACTTTGGCGGCGGACAGAATGAACCGGCTCCATTCGGCGGCAGTCAAAACAATCAGAATCGCAATCAAGGCAACAGCTTCAATGACGATCCATTCGCAAACGATGGAAAGCCGATTGACATCTCTGATGACGACTTGCCATTTTAATGGATGACGGACGAATAAAACAAAACCAGAATAGAAAGGAGGGAAATAACGATGGCAGGAGGACGCAGAGGCGGTCGTGCGAAACGCCGTAAAGTGTGTTATTTCACTTCTAACGGCATTACGCACATCGACTACAAAGATGTAGATCTTCTTAGAAAATTTATCTCTGAGCGCGGTAAAATCTTACCACGCCGTGTAACAGGAACAAGCGCGAAATACCAACGTAAATTGACTGTTGCAATCAAACGCGCTCGTCAAATGGCTTTACTTCCATACGTAGCAGGCGAGTAAGCCGATAAAAGGAACAAGACCCAATACGGTCTTGTTCTTTTTTTATTCATCAAAAACCGGGTCGTTTCCTGCAGCATTCAGGTTTCCTGCTTGTCAATCTGTATCCGTTTGATGTCGCCGAGGACTGCAAGGTAGAACACGAGTCCAAGCAGTAAAACAAACCCGGCTACTAGAAAGCTGAGCGTAAATGAACCGGTCACATCGACCAGATAACCCGTTAAAGAAACCGCGATAATCCCTCCGAATAAGTTATTTGCCAAATTGACCATTGAGCTAAGCAGAGAGATGGAACCAGCCGGTGCAATATCAGCTGATATCGACCAGCCAACGGGCGCAGTCGCAGATATTCCGGCTAAGCCGACGGAAATGCAGATGATCGCGATCGTGATGTTGTGCGTGAAGACAGCTCCCAAAAAGGCAAATCCAAGGCTCATGCCGATTGCGATGATGGTCTGGTATACTTTTGTATTCGAATGCCCCTTTTGAATTAAAAAATCGACGAGCCATCCGCCCACAACGATTCCGGAAATCGTCGATATCAGCCAGGGAACCGCAGTAAACAGCCCCGATGACATAATATCCATTCCGTATGTTTCTTTAAAGAAAGTCGGGAGCCAGGTTAAGAGCAGGTTGAATGTATAGCCATAACCCGTGAATCCGATCATCAGCCCCCATGCTTTGCGGTTTGCAAGCATTGCTTTTAAAGCAATGAGCGTCCGTTCCGAGATGTCTTCCTCTGATACGGCATTATGCTTTTGAATGTAATGGAGCTCCTCTTTTGAGATTCGTTTGTGCCGATCGGGTTGTTCATAGTACATCCAGAAAAATACGGTAAATAGTACATTGATGATTCCAATCGTTAAAAAAGCGGCTCGCCAGTCAAATGTCGTGACTAAAAAGGCAACGAGAGGCGCACCGATGACATTTGCGAACTTGGCCGCTGAGTCGAACAGGGAATTGGCAAGACCGCGCTCATTTTGCGGAAACCATAAGGCCGTGGCTTTGGAAGCGGCAGGAAATGCTGAAGCACTCGTCAGCCCGATTAAAAATCTGACAATATAAAGAAGCAATTTCCCCTGTAAAAAAGCCAATATAATGGTTAGAAAACTCCATACGGTCATTCCGACCCTTGTTACCCAGGCAACGCCGTACTTGTCCAAGAGACTCCCGACCGGAATCTGCATCAGCGTGTATGAATAGGTATAGATGGAAAAGACAATGCCTAATTGGGTTGCCGTCAATTGAAAGGAATCCTGTATCGCAGGAGCCGCGACTGAAATAGCAACACGGTCAAAGTAATTTAAAATGATCATGCTGCTTAATAAAGAAGAAATATACCATCTTGTATGCCCCGGTCGTTTTTCCAGCTCTTGCGCCATATTGAAACCTCCTCTAATGATTAGATTGGACTCTTTTCAAAATTACATTCTTAATTTCTTCGTGTTCATTTCCACGGGATTGCGGGGAGTAAACGGCCGCGGAAAAAAAACCATATAGACATTTTGATACAGGTCTGCTAAAGTGAAACATGTTAAAAACAGATGGCTTCTATGAGAGTTAGAAGCAAATGATTACGAACGAGGTGTTGAATCTTTGAATGTTAAACAATTAAATAGCGAATGGTTTTCTAATGTACGGGGGGATATCCTTTCGGGTATCGTCGTAGCGCTTGCTCTCATTCCTGAAGCCATAGCGTTTTCCATCATTGCGGGTGTAGACCCGATGGTCGGTTTGTACGCATCTTTTTGTATTGCTGTTGTCATTTCCTTTACGGGCGGCCGTCCGGCGATGATATCAGCCGCGACCGGGGCGATGGCTCTTTTGATGGGATCTTTGGTCAGGGATCACGGTCTTGATTATTTATTTGCTGCTACGATTTTAACGGGAATCATCCAATTGATATTTGGGGTGCTGAAGATTGCGCGCTTTATGAAATTTATTCCGCGGTCGGTTATGGTAGGTTTCGTAAATGCGCTCGCCATTTTAATCTTTATGGCGCAGGTTCCTCATTTTGTTGGAGTTTCGAATATGACGTATGTTGTGGTCGGGATTACGTTGTTGATTATCTATGTTCTTCCCCGCTTTACAAAAGCCGTTCCATCTGCACTTGTTGCTATTATTGCGATGACTGCATTTGCTATTTTTGGCCATTTTGATTTGCGCACTGTCGGTGATTTGGGAGAAATAAAGCAATCATTGCCTGCTTTTATGATCCCCAATATTCCTTTCAATTTTGAGACGTTGGCCATTATTTTTCCAACAGCCTTTGCGCTTTCCATCGTCGGCTTGCTTGAGTCATTATTAACCTCTTCTATTGTTGATGATATGACGGATACGGAAAGCGATAAAAACAAGGAAAGCCGCGGACAGGGCATCGCCAACATTGTCGCCGGGTTTTTCGGAGGCATGGCGGGATGCGCGATGATCGGCCAGTCTGTGATCAATGTGAAATCAGGAGGAAGAGGCCGCTTGTCCACTTTGGTTGCCGGCGTTTTCTTAATGTTTTTGATCATGGTGCTGGGCGACTGGGTCGTACAGATTCCGATGGCGGCCTTAGCCGGTGTGATGATTATGGTATCGATCGGTACGTTTGACTGGTCTTCGTTCAGCATGTTAAGAAAGGTGCCGCTAACGGATTCCATTGTCATGCTTGTGACCGTTATTACCGTTGTGGCGACCCACGATTTATCAAAAGGGGTTTTCGCCGGTGTTATTTTGAGCGCGATCTTCTTCGTGGCGAAAATTTCTAAATTGAAGATTGAAGAAACGTCAGAAGAACATGCGATCAAGTACATCATCAAAGGACAAGTTTTCTTTGCATCTGTTCAAGATTTCGTAAAGTCTTTTAAAACGGATGAGCAAACGAAAAAGGTTATTCTTGATTTTTCAGAGGCCCATATATGGGATGATTCCGCTGTGGCGGCTATCGATAAAGTCGTTTTGAAAATGAAAGATCAGGGAATAGACGTTGACTTAATTGGTTTAAATGAGTCCAGCTGGAAGCTGGTCGAAAAACTGGCAACTTATGATCAGCCTCATCGTTCAGTGTCAAATCACTAAGAAACGGGTGATGAAGGGTGTATAGAAATATATTGCTGGCTGCTGACGGCTCAAAGCATTCTGAAAGAGCGGCCGATCATGCGATTCATTTGGCTTCCATGTCAAAGCAGGCGGTCGTTGACGTTATTTATGTATTGGATTATGCGAAAGCAAAACATGAAGTTCTGCATAGCGAAAACCGTGCAGAACTCGAACGTGAACGGCGCAGCAGGCTGCTGTCGATAGAAAATAAATTAAAACAATCGGCCGTTCCCTATCAAATGACGATGCAGCACGGGGAGCCGGGCCCGACGATAGTATCGTACGCCAACCATCATGATGTTGATATCGTGATTATCGGAAGCAGGGGGCTGAACACTTTGCAGGAAATGGTGCTGGGAAGTGTCAGCCATAAAGTGGCGAAAAGAGTGAAGTGTCCGGTTTTAATTGTAAAATAGCCTAAAACAGAGCCAGTAAGGATCCTATCCTTGCTGGCTTTTTTATCTCATCGATATCGCTTTTTGCGCGTGCATGGCGTCGCCTTTTAGCAGGTCAACGAGATTATAGGCGGGATATAAGCCTTTTTGGTACATAAAATAAAAAATTTGCTCATGCAATTTAATAGCCGCATTGATTTGTTTAACAAACACTCTCCTGAGTTCAGGCGTCGCCGTTTCCGTGATCGCAATCGCATAGTTTCGAACGGTCGTTTTCGCCAATACCAACAGATCACCCGCATCAAAATACAGGTCGGCCCGTTCTTCCTCCCGATGAAATGCCGGGGTTTTTGGCAAAAAGGGAAGAAGCTCCCTTAAATTTTGCTCCAATGCCTTCGCTGAAACACTGTAAAGCTGTCTTAACTGAGGATCGCTGATTTTTTTCATGCTTTTTTTGATCTTGACCAATCCGACAGACTGGGCCGCGATCAGTTCATGCAACTCCATCGTTTCATGCCAAGCCAATGTTTTTGTTGTCATGCAGATTCTCCTTTATTGCTTTTTCTTAGTCAGCATATGCCCATTGCCGTCAAAAGGTTAATAGAAGAATCGGAGGGACGTTTTAGACCGTTTTGGAAAGGGGAAATCAAATAATACGGGATTTTTGCATCTAAGTGACAACAATGAGAGGTGATCAATGTGTTGGATGTGTTGAAGGACTTTTTTCTATTCTTGAGCGGCGGGCTTCGCGTGACGCTTCTGATCGCAATTTTGATTATATTGTTGTTGATCAGAAAAGCGAGAAAGAAAAATAAAGAGAAGTCGGGGTTTCTCGACTGACAGTGTTTCACATGGAACATTTACTCGTTTTCTCAAGCCTTATGATCGTTTTACTTGCGATTTGACCTTATGTTAGAATAAAGAAACAATGAGAGAAGGCCGAGACCTGCTCATCTCATCGTCTTTATTTGAAAATGAAATTTTCGGCGTTAGAAAAGAGCAGTCGTCTATGCTGCTCTTTTTGATTCATGACATTTAAACATACGAGGTGAACAAGTGAAACAAACAAGAGCTTTAGTAGAAGGCGCTATCATGGTCAGTATTTTTGCCGTTTTGCTGATGATCAGCCTCTATATGCCTTTTATCGGAACCATTCTTTTATTGACGCTGCCGCTGCCTGCCATGGTTCAAACAATCAGGCACGGTCCAAAGCCCGGGATTTCGGTAGGGTTGGTCAGTTTACCCGTTTCGTTGATTGCCGGTTCCTTAGGCGGGCTGATGTTTGCTATTCCAGTAAGTGCTGCGGGTGTGATCATGGGCTTTTTCTACAGAAGAAAAGAGCCAGCCCAAGCGATTGCTGCATCAGCTGTTACATACATGATTTCGATCGTGCTGCTGCTTTTCATCAGCATTCAGTTTCTCGGGTTAAACTTAATAGAGACGGCCAATCAAGCATATAATGAAACAATCAAAACCTTTGAATCAAGTATCAAACAGTTTGGAAATGATAAAGAAGCGGCTAAACAGATCGAATTGCTGAATGAACAATTCAAACAGGCGCAATATTTATATCCGACAGCCATTGTGATATTTTCCGGAATCACCGCGTTTTTGAATCACCTGCTCGCCAAGCCGGTGCTTCGGCGCATCATCCAAATACCGTCTTTGAAACCGTTCAGGGATATGAGGCTTCCGCAAAGCATGATTTGGATCTATTTATTGACGATTCTTCTGTCGCTGGCTCCCGTTGAAGAGGGCAGCATATATTACTCCATTCTGCTAAATGCGAGTCTCATCATGGGCTTTGTCTTGATCATTCAAGGGTTTTCATTTGTGTTTTACTTTTGCCATGCCAAGAAACTGCCAACTGTCCTGCCGGTTCTTTTTTTAATTATCGGGTTGTTTTCGCCCCTGATGTACCTTGTTCGCATCTTAGGTATAATTGACATAGGCTTTAACTTGAGAGAAAGAGTAAAAAAATCGTAGCCACGATGTTCTCCAATGGTGAGGAGTTGATTTGAGTGCCAAGTTTTTATGAAAAACCGTTATTTCGTTACCCCATATATTCTTTAATCGTCGTCACAATCATTTCTGTCCTCATCAACATTTATTTTAATTGGGTGGCAGGAGCGGCCGGCGTTCTGATTCTGGGTGTCATATTGTACTTTTTGAGACGGGCGGACTCCCAAATCAGAAAAGAGCTGGACGATTATATATCGACGCTGTCTTACCGTCTGAAAAAAGTCGGGGAAGAGGCGCTGCTCGAAATGCCGATCGGGATCATGCTGTTTAACGATCAGTACTATATCGAGTGGGCCAATCCTTTTATGGCGTCATGCTTTAATGAAAATACGCTCGTCGGCAGGTCGCTTTATGATACTTGTGAATCTGTCGTCCCTTTGATTAAGCAGGAAGTGGACACAGAAACGATTACGCTGAATGAGCGGAAATTTAATGTGGTTATCAAACGGGAAGAAAAGCTGCTTTATTTCTTCGATGTCACAGAGCAGACGCAGATTGAGAGACAATACGAAAATGAAAGAACGGTCCTTGCCTACATCTTTCTCGATAATTACGATGATGTGACACAAGGGCTTGATGACCAGACAAGAAGCTCGATAAACAGTGAAGTGACATCGCTTTTGAACCAGTGGGCCCAAGAGTACGGCATTTTCTTAAAACGGGTTTCCTCTGAGCGGTTTATCGGAGTATTAAACGAACACATATTAAGCGAGCTTGAAGCATCAAAGTTTTCGATCCTTGATGAAGTTCGGGAGAAGACATCCGTTCATACGATCTCCTTGACGTTAAGCATCGGAATCGGTGCATCTGTTGCATCATTGAAAGAGCTCGGCGACTTGGCGCAATCCAGCCTTGACTTGGCTCTGGGACGCGGAGGAGATCAGGTGGCAATCAAGCAGCCGAACGGGAAAGTGAAGTTTTACGGCGGCAAGACGAATCCGATGGAAAAACGGACGCGCGTCAGAGCCCGGGTCATTTCACACGCTCTCAAGGAGATTGTCTCTGAAAGCAGCAATGTGATTATCATGGGTCATAAGTTTCCCGATATGGATTCGATTGGATCAGCCATCGGGATTTTGAAGGTCGCACAAGCAAACGGCAAAGACGGTTTTGTCGTGATCGACTCCAATCAGATCGGTTCAAGCGTTCAAAGACTGATCGGGGAAATTAAAAAATACGAAGAACTGTGGTCCAGGTTTATTACGCCGGAAGAGGCGCTTGAGATTGCGAAAGACGACACGCTGCTCGTGATCGTTGATACACATAAGCCTTCCTTTGTCATTGAAGAAAGGCTGGTCAATAAAATTGAAAATATCGTCGTTATCGATCATCATAGAAGAGGGGAAGAGTTTATTAAAGACCCGCTGCTCGTCTATATGGAGCCGTACGCTTCATCTACAGCGGAGCTTGTGACAGAGCTGCTCGAGTACCAGCCGAAGCGCTTAAAAATTAACATGATCGAAGCAACAGCCCTTTTGGCCGGGATTATTGTCGATACGAAGAGCTTCTCGCTGCGCACCGGTTCCCGTACGTTCGATGCGGCGTCATATTTGCGCGCAAAAGGCGCTGACACCGTATTGGTGCAAAAGTTTTTAAAAGAAACAGCCGATCATTATATTAAAAGGGCGAAGCTGATTCAGCATACCGTTTTCTATCAAAACGGCATCGCCATCGCATCGCTGCCGGACGATGAGGCGGACGAATATTTTGACCAGGTTATCATTGCGCAAGCCGCGGATTCTCTTCTGTCCATGAGTGATGTCGAAGCGTCATTTGCTGTGGCGAGAAGAGACGAGAATACGGTATGCATCAGTGCGAGGTCGCTCGGCGAAGTGAATGTTCAAATCATCATGGAAGCGCTCGAGGGCGGCGGTCATTTAACCAATGCCGCGACACAGCTGACCGATATCACGGTTGAAGAAACGCTCCGCCGACTGAAAGAAGCGATTGACGAGTATTTCGAAGGAGGCATTCAGAAATGAAGGTAATTTTCTTACAGGATGTTAAAGGCAAAGGGAAAAAAGGCGAAGTAAAAAATGTAGCGGATGGATACGCGCACAACTTTTTGATCAAAAAAGGGCTGGCTGTTGAAGCGACATCATCCAATATCAGCGCGCTTGAAGGCCAGAAGAAAAAAGAGAAGAAAGAAGCGGCTGAAGAACTGAAACATGCGAAAGAGCTGAAAAAACAACTTGAGGACATCACGGTGGAACTTTCAGCCAAGTCCGGAGAAGGCGGCCGTCTATTCGGCTCCGTGACAAGCAAACAAATCGCGGACGCGCTGCAAAAAAGCCACCAGTTAAAAATCGACAAACGTAAAATCGAATTAAACGATGCGATTCGCTCATTGGGATATACAAATGTTCCCGTGAAACTCCATCCAGAAGTACAAGCAACACTGAAAGTTCACGTGAAAGAGCAATCATAAAATAACAAAGCCCCTTCATGCAAAGTGCAGAAGGGGCTTATCTTTTATTCAGTGCGTTTTCTCATTTCATTGGCCAAGAATTCAACGTCTGTACCGATGATCACCTGTACATCGTGCTGATTAAGCTTCACGAATCCTTTTGCTCCCATGGCTTTCATCGCGCTTTCATCCAGTTTGGAAGCATCGCGGACCTTGAGACGGAGGCGGGTTACACAATTGTTCAGCGTCTCGATGTTTTCTTTTCCGCCAAGCGCTTCGATGTATTTGTCCGCAAGGGTATCGTATTTGGACGATCCTGTGTCAGGGCTGACAGGTGTGTTTTCCTGGTCATCGTCCTCCTCTCGTCCAGGCGTTTTCAAATTGAGCTTCGTAATCAGGAAATAAAAGATGATGAAATAAATAATGCCGTATACAAGACCGAGCGGCAGCAAAAGCAGCGGCTTTGTGGCGATTCCAAAGTTTAAAAGGTAGTCGATCGTCCCGGCTGAAAAGGTAAAGCCGTGGTGGATACCGAGCATATTGGTCACGGTCATGGCGCTTGCGGTTAACAAGGCGTGAATACCGAAGAGAAGCGGCGATAAAAACATGAATGTGAACTCAATCGGCTCCGTGATACCTGTTAAAAATGATGTGAACGCCAATCCGATCAGCAATCCGGCCGTTGCTTTGCGGCGATGCTTTTTCGCGGCCGCGATCATTGCCAGACATGCCGCAGGAAGACCGAACATCATGATCGGGAAGAACCCTGTCATAAAGGCGCCGGCGCTTGGATCTCCGGCAAAGAACCGGTTCATGTCACCCGTTTTGCCTGCAAATTCTCCAAAGACCATCCAAACCATATTGTTTAAAATGTGATGAAGGCCGAGCGGCAGGAGCAGTCTGTTTAAAAGACCGAATATGCCGACTCCCAATGCCCCAGCATGGATAATCCAGCCGCCAATGGCGTCAATGGCCTGCTGTGCGTAAATCCAGACGAAGCCGAAAATCCCTGCAAGAATAATGGAACAGAAGGCTGTCATAATCGGAACGCTTCGTTTTCCGCCGAAAAACCCGAGCCAGTCAGGCAGTTTTGCATCTTTAAAGCGGTTATACATGACGGCGGCGACTACACCTGAAATAATTCCACCGAGAACGCCCATGTTCAGGTTCTCATTGATGGCTGCTAAGCCGCCTGTCAGGACAAAATAACCGATGGCTCCGGATAGTGCGGCGGCCCCGTGGCCATCTTTTGACAAACCGATTGCAACGCCTATCGCAAAGATGATCGGCAGTTGGTCAAGAATCGATTGTCCTGAAGCGGCGATAAACGGAATGTTTAACAGGTCTTCTCTTCCCAAGGCGAGCAGGAGGCCCGCAGCAGGAAGAACGGCAATCGGCAGCATGAGCGCGCGGCCGATATTTTGAAGAAATCCCAACATAGTTAAAACCCCTTTCGGTAATATTGAATCGCTTTTTTCAAATGTCCATTTTCATGGGATAAACAGCGGCGGGCATCTTCAAGTGTTCCGTTTGTCAACACCATAAAGATCGCTGCCTTGATGTCATTGCCGCTTTCTTTTAAAGCTTGCTGGGCCTCATTCTGTGATAATCCGGTGGTATTCATCAGAATGGTGACAGCTCGCCCGGCCAATTTTTGATTGAGCAGTCTCATATTCACCATCTCGTTTTGGTAGACGCGGCCAAGCCTCGCCATTGCAGCTGTTGACAGCATGTTCAAGATCATCTTCTGAGCGGTTCCTGCTTTCAGCCGCGTTGAACCGCGGATAATTTCCGGTCCTGTTTGCACCTCAATTGCGATATCGCTTAATTTGCCCGCTTCTGTATCCGCGTTGCAGCTGATCGAAACAGACGCGGCTCCGAGCTGTTTGGCATAGGATAAAGCGCCAAGGACATAAGGTGTCGAGCCGCTAGCTGTGACGCCGATTAAGACGTCATCTTCCGAGAATGATTGCGCTTTCAGTTCGGCGACGATTTTTTCATGGTCATCTTCATTTTCTTCAAGAGGCGTCCACATCGCGTCATATCCGCCTGCGATCAGGCCGGTCCAACGGCTTTCGTCAATAGAGAATGTCGGCGAGAGTTCTGCGGCATCAAGGACTGCGATTCTGCCGCTTGTGCCGGCGCCAGCTGTAAACACTCTTCCGCCTTGCTTAAAACGGCTGACAATCGTATCCGCCGCCTCGGCGATCAGGGGAAGGCAGGGCGTAATGGCGCGAGGGACTGTATAGTCTTCCTCATTCATCAAGGTGACGATATCTAAAGCATTCATTTCATCAAGTGCTTTGCTTTTGTCGTTCGTGTCCTCTGTCTTCTTCATTGTTCTTCCCTCTTCATATCGATGACGAATTTATAGCGGTCGCCTCTGTAAACGGATTTGACCACTTCAAACGGTCTGCCGTCGTCCAAATAGCTCAAACGTTCGATGAGCAGGACGGGTGCGCCTTCCTCGATGTCGAGGGGCTCGCTCTCTGCCGGAGAGGCAATCGCCGGCTCGAGTGTTTGTGCGGCTCGGTCAATCGTAAGGGAGAGCGTATTTTCGACATAGTCATACAAAGATGCGCTCATAATGTCTTCTGTCAGGCCGTTGATAAGGTCGGCGGGCAAATAGGAGATTTCATAAGCCATCGGGATGTCATCGGCGAGACGGATTCGTTTGACTTCATAGACGGAAGCCCCTTCATGTATCTCCAGTTTGCGCGCTGTGCTCTGGTCACACGGGATGACGCCGAAGCCGAGCATTTTTGTGCCGGGTCTCATGCCTCTTGATTTCATGTCCTCGGAAAAGCTTGTCAATCCTTTGAGAGGCTGCTCAATTTTAGGCTCGGCAATAAATGTTCCTTTTCCCCGCTGTCGGACGAGGATGCCTTCATTGACGAGATTGTTGACTGCCTGCCGGACGGTCATCCTGCTTACCTCATATTTTTCTGCAAACTCTCTTTCAGAAGGAATGAGGTCGCCGGGCTTCAAATCTTTTGTTTCTGCAAGCTTTTTAATCTCGGTCTCAATCTGATAGTAAATCGGAATGTGGGAATCTTTTTTGATCAAAAGGCCATACCCCTTTCTTTCACGATTGATAAAGCATCGCTGTCCGCTATGATGACGACGTTCTGGTGTGTTTTTAAGACAGAAGCGGGCGTGTCTTCATTTGGTTCTTCACTGAGAAGCTTCGCCAGGATGCCCGCTTTTTTCTCTCCTGAAACGAGCAGCAGGATCTGCTTGCTTTTCATGATCGTGGAAATGCCCATCGTTATGGCTTGCGACGGGACGGCGTCATAAGAATCAAAATAACGGGCATTGGCTTCTTTCGTTGATTGTGTCAGTTCGACTGTATGCGTTTTCGATGAAAATGGGGTGCCCGGTTCGTTAAATCCGATGTGGCCGTTCAAGCCGAGGCCGAGCACTTGGAGATCAATGCCTCCAAGCCGCTCGATCAGCGCTTCATAGCGGCTACATTCAGCGTCCAGGTCACAAGCCATTCCGTCCGGAAGATGGGTATGGCTGAGCGGAATGTCAATGTGATCGAAAAGCTGTTTTTTCATATAGAATGTATAGCTGTTTTCATGATCCGGAGAAACGCCGACATACTCGTCTAAGTTAACGGTATAGACGTGCTTGTAAGTCGTTTTGTTATGCGCATGATCTTCCCTTAAAACCTGATATGTGCCGAGAGGCGTTCCTCCGGTTGCAAGGCCGAGAACAGGCGCAGATAAGCGGTTTACTTTCTCGATGATGAGTCGGGCGGCCGTTTGGCTCATGTCCTGATAATCTTTAGCTTCAATGATTTTCATGGTGAAACCTCCCTTTTGCTGAAAGCAATCACGCCTTTGCAAAGCGTCATCACAACTTCATTTTTTTCATTTAAAATGATTAAATCGGCATCTTTCCCGCTTCGTATGCTGCCTTTTCGGTCAAACACATGAAGCTGCTTGGCGGGATTGACCGCTGTCATGTACACGATATCTTCGAGTGAACATCCTGTAAAATCCATCATGTTCAGAGCAGCCTGGTTCATCTTCAAGATGCTGCCGGCAAGCGTACCATCCTCTAAGACGGCTTTTTCGCCTTTCACGAACACCTCCTGTCCGCCTAATGTATAGGTTCCATTTTTTAAGCATTTTGCGCGCATGGCATCCGTAATTAAAATGATGCCTTCTTTCTGTTTTTGCTGAAATGCCAGCTTGACGACCGCAGGGTGAACATGAATGCCGTCGGCTATGACTTCGGCCTTCAGTTCATCATGCAGAAGGGCGCTTCCGGCCGTCCCCGGCTCGCGATGGTGCAGCCCCCGCATGCCGTTGAACAAATGGGTGACATGGGAGATGCCGGCCTTAATCCCGTCTGCCATTTCTTTGAGTCCGGCGTCGGAGTGGCCGGCGGAAGCCGTGACACCTGTTTTTTCCAAAAAGGAAATTAGTTCCAAAGACCCTTCCAGCTCTGGCGCAAGTGTGACTAATTTAATGTTATTCCCGGAGATGCGCTGCCATTCTTTAAATAACGAAAGATCCGGCGGGATAATATCATCCGGCGGCTGGGCGCCGCACCGTTTCTTTGAAATAAAAGGGCCTTCTAAGTGAACGCCTAATACTTCGGCGGTCCCGGGCTGGCCGCCTGCTTCCTTATAGCGGTGAACGTTTGCCAGCGCATGCTCGATCGTGGCTTTATCCTGGGTCATCGTCGTCGCCAGGAAGCTTGTCGTTCCTTCTTTCGGCAGGGCTTCGGCCATTGTTTCCAAAGCCTCGGCTGTTCCGTCCATGACATCTGCGCCGTTTGCTCCGTGAATATGAACATCAATCATGCCCGGCAGCACTTTGAAGTTCTCCGGAAATGTCAGTTGTTCTGCTGTTGCGGCAGAAGCGGGAATATCAGTCATTGGTCCGTAAGCCTCGATTTTTCCCCCGTTCGTCAGAAGAAATCCGTCTTCTATCATTCCATTTTCACTGTAAATATGAAGATGTTTAAACATATAGCGTTGGGATGGGTTGGTTTTCACAGTCAAAAGTCCTTTCTTGAAAACGTTATCATCAGTATAGAACATTACAACTCTAGTTGTCTAGACCATTAAGAGAATTATTTTTGTCAAATCTGATCATACAGCATCACACTTCATTTAGCCGCTGTGTTGTCAGGTTATGTTCCAAAAAAAAGCCGGCTTATCTGCCGGCTTCGTTATGCTGCTTTAGCATAAATATATTGATTTCTTCCCGCACCGAGTCCTGCACCGATTAAAGCGACCAGCGCACCGATGAACAGTAAAATCGGTCCGTTCCATGAGTGCATGTGATCGTAAAGAAAACCGACAAAGCTTGGACCAATCGCTGCCAGCAAATATCCGGCTGATTGCGACATTCCTGATAATGCCGCTGCTTGATCGGCATTTTCGCTTCTCAGCCCGATTAAAGTCAAGGCTAAACTGATGCTGGATCCTTGTCCGATTCCGATTAAAATGACCCACAGCGTCAGCATCGCTGTATTGCCTCCGTACAATAGCCCTGACATTCCCGCCAAGTATAGGATGCCAAGGGCCAGCACGATGCTTTTTTGGTTTCGGAACCGCCCGGCAAGAACCGGAGTCAAAAATGTCGACGGGAGGCTGGCAAACTGCATCAGCGACAGCATCCAGCCGGCAAGTGACATGCTCATCCCATGCGAACGGAGAATTTCAGGCAGCCAGGCGATCGTGCAGTAAAACAAGAACGACTGTATGCCCATAAAGAATGTGACCTGCCAGGCGATTTTCGAGCGCCAGACCGTTTGGCCGTCCGTCTTTAAGCTGACCGTACGGTTTCCCGTATCATGATAGCGGAGCTGGGGAACCCAGATCAAAATCGCAACAAACGCGAGACCGGCCCAGACCATAAGCGATGCGCTCCATCCCCACGCTAAACCGTGCGACAGCGGAATGCTGATCCCTGAGGCGAGCGCCGCAAAAATCGACATGGCTGTCGTATAGTAACTTGTCATAATTCCCGCTTTGTCAGGAAATTTATGTTTGATCAGGCTGGGCAAGAGCACATTGGAGATGGCGATGCCGACTCCGATCAATGCGGTTCCCGCAAATAGTGTGAAAGCTTCTCCGTAAGAGCGCAGCAAAATCCCGATCAATAAGATGACCAATCCGACCCAGAGGGTTCTCTCATTGCCCAGCTTCTGTCCGAGCTTAGGGGCGATGGGGGACAGGACGGCGAAAGATAACAGCGGCAGCGTCGTCAAGAAGCCGGCCATGCCGTTCGTCAAATCCATATCCGAGCGGATCGAACTGATCAATGGCCCGACAGATGTAATAGCCGGTCTTAAATTAAAAGCGATAAATATGATTCCTGCAATCAATAAGATATTGTTCAAACGGGGGCGTCGAGCGTCAATGTAATGCATGCTGTATTCTCCTTTGCTTTCAGGTGGAAAAGTGACATGAAAAAGAAACCCGGAACATCATCCAAGGTTACTTTTTTGATCTTGCTTCTGAATTTCGGCAATTTTCGCAAGCAGGATATGCTGCGGCATATGCATGATTTGTTCAAGAGGAAGATTTAAGCTTTCCGAAAGTTTTTGCGCCGTTTCGGCAGATATTTGTAAAGGTTTCATAAAGTCCTCCATTTTATATTGTACCCCAGCGTACAGAGTACGCAACAGTGAATATTGACTCCGATATATATTGTAACATCATATGACAAGTGAGTTGGAAGAAAAAGAAAAAAGCGATATAAATAAAGAGGAGGTGATCGTCTTGAATTCGACATTATCTGTGCTGAAAAAGAAATTGTATGAACAGCAGATCAGAGCGAAAGGGCTTTACACATTTGAAGAATACAAAGATATGCGCAATGTGCTGCAAACGCTGCGGATGAAATTTGCGGCCTATGAAGAATGGGATTTGTACCAACATGCGACCGATTTGATGGTCAGCATGCTTTTGAAAAACAATTGGAACAGCCGGCTGGATTAATAGTGGAATAAAAAAACACCTCGGCCGAGGTGTTTAATAAGACCGTTCGTCTTCTTTGTTGTCCTGCCGGTCATAGATGACAAGCTTCGCAGGACGATTCTCTTTCGCCATCTCTTCTCCTTTTTCTACGGCCTCTGTCCTTGTGTCATAAAGCTCAACAGGCGCCGTATCTTCCAGTTTCAAAAACCATCCGTCCGTCTCGGCATTTGGTGTCACCATATAGACCTTCATGAAAAACAACCTCCCCAAACATGTTATTGATTTGTTTTCCCGGATAAATCAGGGGAGCAAACATCCTCATTGCCGTTCTCCCTTTCTATGAAAATATTTCTACAAAAAGCGAGTCTACTTTTTTTCTGTAAAAATGGTAAAATAGACGTTGGATTATTTTTAAATGGGAGGACGGTGCTTAACATGACAGATCTTCTGAATGACAGGCTGCCGCCGCAAAATATCGAAGCCGAACAGGCCGTGTTAGGTGCTGTTTTTTTAGAACCATCAGCTTTAACTTTGGCGTCAGAAGTCTTGATTCCAGATGATTTTTACAGAATGTCGCACCAAAAAATATATAACGCCATGCTTGTTCTTGGAGACCGCGGCGAGCCTGTAGACCTGGTGACGGTGACATCAGAGCTTGCGAACACGGACCTTTTGGAAGAGGTTGGCGGTATTTCTTATTTGACGGATATTGCAAATTCTGTGCCGACTGCGGCTAATATAGAGTATTATGCGAAAATCGTGGAAGAAAAATCGATTCTCCGCCGCTTGATCCGTACGGCAACGACGATTGCTCAAGACGGATATACAAGGGAGGATGAAGTCGAAGACCTCTTAAGCGAAGCAGAAAAAACGATTATGGAAGTCGCCCAGCGCAAAAACTCCGGGGCCTTTCAAAATATTAAAGATGTGCTCGTTCAAACTTACGATAATATCGAACAGCTCCACAACAGAAAAGGGGACATTACCGGGATCCCGACAGGTTTTACCGAGCTTGACCGAATGACGGCGGGCTTTCAAAGAAACGATTTGATCATCGTAGCCGCCCGTCCGTCAGTCGGTAAAACTGCTTTTGCCTTAAACATCGCCCAAAACGTGGCGACTAAAACCGATGAAAGCGTCGCGATCTTCAGCCTTGAGATGGGCGCCGAACAGCTGGTCATGCGGATGCTCTGTGCGGAAGGCAACATCAACGCCCAGAATCTCCGGACCGGAAACCTGACGGAAGAAGATTGGGGCAAGCTGACAATGGCGATGGGAAGCTTATCAAACAGCGGTATTTTCATCGATGATACACCGGGGATCCGCGTCAGCGAAATCCGTTCCAAGTGCAGACGGTTAAAGCAGGAGAACGGCCTCGGCATGATTTTGATCGACTACCTGCAGCTTATCCAAGGAAGCGGCAGATCAAGTGACAACCGTCAGCAGGAAGTGTCGGAAATATCCCGTGCACTGAAAGCGCTGGCGAGGGAGCTTGAAGTTCCGGTCATCGCCCTTTCACAGCTTTCCCGCGGCGTCGAGCAGCGTCAGGACAAGCGTCCGATGATGTCGGACATCCGGGAATCGGGAAGTATCGAGCAGGACGCCGATATCGTTGCGTTCCTGTACCGCGATGATTACTATGACAAAGAATCTGAGAATAAAAACATCATTGAAATCATTATTGCAAAACAAAGGAACGGCCCGGTCGGGACCGTCTCACTCGCTTTTGTAAAAGAATACAATAAGTTCGTCAACCTGGAACGCCGGTTTGATGACGCAGGTGTTGCGCCTGGTGCTTAAATCCCTGAGACATGCTCTCAGGGATTTTTCTTTTTTCTTGCATTGCGGTTTTTACCGATTTCAAATAACCCCGTTGCGGTTAATCCGGCAAGTCCTCCGGACCATAAACGGAGCACGAGTTCAAGGTCTGTAAAAGGATATGCTGCGGCCCCGATCAGCAAACCTATCAAGAGTGAAACGAGCGGAATCAAGTTTTTCGGCACCTTGAACGTCTTCTTCACCAATTCGACCAGCGCCAAAATAATCGGCGATAAAACAGATGCAAAAATTAATACCGTCTCCATCGGCATCTCCCTCCTTACTTATTGAATATTTGTGTTGCCGGTTTTTTATGTGTCTTTGTCCAAGAAAAACGCTTATTTTTAAGATTTGACTTACAGACTGTCTATTAAAAAGAAAATATATGAAATTTGCTTTATAATAACGAACAAATGTGTTTGGTGTTAAAATTAATGTTCGGATTTACGATTGACTTTGCGGGATGACACTGATAAACTGAATGTGTTTGATATTGATATCGTTTGAAAAGGTTAACGGAGGTGCACGGATATGTCTTCAGTAGTTGTTGTAGGTACGCAGTGGGGTGACGAAGGAAAAGGCAAAATCACCGATTTTCTTTCCGAAAACGCAGAGGTAATCGCACGGTACCAAGGCGGAAATAACGCAGGACATACAATTAAATTCAACGGGGTAACGTACAAACTGCATTTGATTCCATCCGGTATTTTTTATAAGGATAAAACGTGTGTGATCGGCAACGGAATGGTTGTTGATCCGAAAGCATTGGTGACGGAGCTGGCTTATCTTCATGAGCGGAACGTCAGCACGGACAACTTGAGAATCTCCAACAGGGCCCATGTCATTCTGCCGTATCATTTAAAGCTTGATGCGGTCGAAGAAGAGCGGAAAGGGGCCAATAAAATCGGCACGACGAAAAAAGGAATCGGCCCGGCTTATATGGACAAAGCCGCTCGCGTCGGAATCCGCATCGCCGATCTGCTGGATAGAGAAGTCTTTGAAGAAAAGCTCGCCCGCAATTTAGAAGAAAAAAACCGTCTGCTGGAAAAAATGTACGATGCGGAAGGATTTAAAATAGAAGACATTTTAGACGAATACTATGAGTACGGCCAGCAGATCAAACAATATGTCTGCGACACGTCCGTCGTCTTAAACGACGCGCTTGATGACGGCCGCCGCGTCTTATTCGAAGGGGCGCAAGGGGTTATGCTTGATATCGACCAAGGAACATATCCGTTTGTTACATCTTCAAACCCTGTCGCCGGCGGCGTAACGATCGGCTCAGGTGTGGGACCGACAAAAATCCAGCATGTCGTTGGTGTATCGAAAGCTTACACAACGCGTGTCGGAGACGGGCCGTTCCCGACAGAGCTGAACAATGAGATCGGAGACCAAATCCGTGAGGTCGGCCGCGAATACGGAACAACTACAGGGCGCCCGCGCCGCGTCGGCTGGTTTGACAGCGTGGTTGTCCGCCATGCCCGCCGCGTCAGCGGAATTACCGACCTTTCATTAAATTCAATTGACGTATTGACCGGTATTGAAACATTGAAAATCTGTGTCGCTTACAAATACCGCGGCGAGATCCTCGAAGAGTTCCCGGCAAGCTTAAAAGCGCTCGCTGAATGTGAGCCTGTCTATGAAGAAATGCCGGGCTGGACAGAAGATATCACAGGAGCGAAAAGCTTGAGCGATCTGCCTGAAAATGCCCGCCATTATCTAGAGCGAGTTTCTCAGCTGACAGGCATTCCGCTTTCTATTTTCTCAGTCGGTCCTGACCGCTCTCAAACAAATGTGGTGAGAAGCGTTTATCGTCCGAACTAAATTCCAGAAGAGCCTCTGCAGTTCGCAGGGGCTTTGTTTTTCAAGGACAAGGAGGGCAAACGGGTGGAACGTGTCGATGTTGTATATTCATTCGTGGAAGAGAACGGAAACATCCTGATGGTGAAAAATAAGAAAAATCAATCGTGGACGCTGCCGGGCGGCAAGGTGGAAGCTGGAGAATCGCTAACAGAAGCCGCGGCGAGAGAAATGAAGGAAGAAACAGGCTATGGAATTCAGCCTCTTGATATATTAGCTATAAATGAAGCGATTATCGGCGGCGAGCATGTATATTTCATCGTCTTTAGAGCCCGGATCACCGATCGTCCGGATGGCATCACGTTTGACGAGAACATTGTTGAAGCCAAGTGGATGCCGCTTCATGAAGCTGACCGGCTGCTGTCTGTATTCCATCCGAACGGAATCATGCACTGGCTGAACCGCGAAGGGGCGGAGTATCATCACGAAGGGAAAAAATAATAGAAAAAAATAAAAAAATATATTGCCACTTCTGTTCGTTCTATGATAATATAAATCTCGTTGTTGCGAAAACAACGAAACGAGCCATTAGCTCAGTTGGTAGAGCACGTCCGAATAAGCTTCGGAGAATTCGCTTCAGCGTACACATCGAGAGACATCTCGAAAAAGCTTCCTGAGATGTGGACGTCGTTATTTCAGATTAAATCTAAGGGTGTATTTTAATCTTGAGCCATTAGCTCAGTTGGTAGAGCATCTGACTTTTAATCAGAGGGTCGAAGGTTCGAGTCCTTCATGGCTCACCATTTCCCTGGCCCGTTGGTCAAGCGGTTAAGACACCGCCCTTTCACGGCGGTAACACGGGTTCGAATCCCGTACGGGTCATTGATTTACTTTAGCGTAATTGCTAAATCCCCGCTTGCTCCGGAGGAGACCACGATTCTTCTCCGAAGCAGGTACTGTAAATATGCAAGGTCCGGTAGTTCAGTTGGTTAGAATGCCTGCCTGTCACGCAGGAGGTCGCGGGTTCGAGTCCCGTCCGGACCGCCATTTTAAAAAAGTTACATACCTGGCTCGGTAGCTCAGTTGGTAGAGCAACGGACTGAAAATCCGTGTGTCGGCGGTTCGATTCCGTCCCGAGCCACTCTAAAGCGCGTCTGTTTTTAAGCAGATGCGTTTTCTTTTAGCTGAAAACAAGGAAATAAAATGCTGAAGGAATAAAAAGGGGAAAAAAGGGAGGCCGGTAACCCGGCCGAAGAAGAAGACGTTACTATATAGACGGTCTTGAAGGGGAAGATGTTTCATTTTTCAGTAAAAAAAGTCACAAAAATTTAATTGTTGTGATAAAAGCGGAAAAATAGCAGGTGGATTTAATTTCCAAACGTTTTCCTTTGAACTATTTTTTTAACTTTTGCTTCATAAACGTTATAATGTATAAGAAATCTATTTTCTAGAAAGTGTTTTTTAATGAAGACATGCAGTGTACTTGATATAAAACTTAGGCAGCCATCCGCTGGCTGTATTGTATCCAAACTCTGAACCAGGGGGAACGAATAATGGAAAAAAAGATACTAGTTGTAGATGATGAAAAGCCGATTGCTGATATTTTAGAGTTTAATCTGAAAAAAGAGGGCTATGAAGTCCATTGCGCATACGACGGCAATGAAGCGCTTCAGATGGTTGAGGATCTCAACCCTGATATGATTCTGCTCGACATCATGCTTCCGAACAAGGACGGTGTGGAAGTGTGCCGTGAAGTCCGCAAAAAATATGATATGCCCATCATTATGCTGACAGCAAAGGATTCGGAAATCGATAAAGTCATCGGTCTTGAACTGGGAGCTGACGACTATGTGACAAAACCGTTCAGCACTCGCGAACTGCTCGCGCGTGTCAAAGCGAACTTGAGAAGACAGAACACAGCGGCTCCTGCCGAAGAAGAATCGTCTTCAAACGAAATTCAAATCGGATCGCTCGTCATTTTTCCGGATGCCTACGTCGTTTCAAAACGAGACGAGACAATCGAACTGACGCATCGGGAATTCGAACTGCTGCATTACCTTGCTAAACATATCGGGCAGGTCATGACGCGTGAGCATCTGCTGCAAACCGTGTGGGGATACGACTACTTTGGAGATGTCCGGACAGTTGACGTTACGGTCAGACGCCTTCGCGAAAAAATCGAGGATAATCCGAGTCACCCAAGCTGGATCGTCACAAGGCGCGGTGTCGGCTACTATTTGAGAAATCCGGAACAGGACTAATACCGAAATGAATAAAGTCAGTTTTTTCCGCTCGATTCATTTTAAGTTTACCTTAATATACGTTCTGCTGATTATCGTTGCCATGCAGATTATCGGCGTCTACTTTGTCAATGAGATGGAGAAGTCACTTCTTAAATCATATAATGACTCTCTTGACCAGCGGGTGAACAACCTCTCGTATTATCTGGAACAGGAAATGACGAAGGATAGAAGCACGTCTTCCTCGACTACCTTGAAAGAAGACGCAGAGCGGATTCTAAATGATTTCAGCAAGGAAGGCGAAATTCTCGAAGTCAGTCTGATTGATAAAAGCTATGAAGTCATCGCGACCTCCAATCCTTATAACCGGGAGGTGGCGGGGAAAAAGACAACAGAGGGCATTATTAAAAGGACACTGCTTGTCGGTATTCCGTACGAAAACAAATTTTTCGACCCGGAGCGCGACAGCAAAGTGCGGATTTCAGTCACGCCGATTAAAAAATCGAATCAAGAGACGATCGGGGCCATTTATGTCGTGGCATCGATGGATAATGTCTACAATCAAATCCGGACGATCAACACCATTTTAGCGTCTGGAACTTTTATTGCGCTTGGAATCACTGCATTCCTCGGGATTTTTGTCGCGCGAACGATTACACATCCGCTGTCAGATATGAGAAAGCAGGCCATTGAACTGGCGAAAGGAAATTTCTCAAGAAAAGTCAGGAAGTACGGAAACGACGAAATCGGCCAGCTGGCCACAACGTTTAATTATTTAACAAGAGAGCTGAAAGAAGCTCAATCCATGACAGAAGGCGAACGAAAAAAACTATCTTCTGTTATTGCCTATATGACAGACGGGGTTATCGCGACAAACCGAAATGGCGCGATTATTTTGCTTAATACGCCGGCACTGGAGCTTTTAAATGTTTCACGTGAAACGGCTCTCGAAATGCCGATCACCTCACTGCTCGGCCTTGAAGATGAATACACGTTTGAAGATTTGGTTGAACAGCAGGACTCGCTCCTTCTTGAAATTGAACAGGAAGAACGGACGTCTGTGCTTCGCGTCAATTTCTCGGTCATCCAAAAAGAGCACGGAAAGATTGATGGGTTGATTGCGGTTATTTACGATGTCACAGAACAAGAGCAGATCGATCAAGAACGGAGAGAATTTGTGGCAAATGTCTCCCACGAACTCAGAACGCCGCTCACCACAATGCGCAGCTATTTAGAAGCGCTTGCGGAAGGCGCGTGGCAGGATCCAAACATTGCGCCGCGCTTCTTGAATGTGACACAGAATGAAACAGAGCGCATGATCAGACTTGTCAACGACTTGCTGCAGCTTTCTAAGTTTGACAGCAAGGACTACCAATTCAATAAAGAATGGATTCATTTTATCCGTTTCTTCTCATTGATTATTGAGCGCTTTGAAATGACGAAAGAGCAGCATGTTGAGTTTATCAGCAATCTGCCGGATAGAGAATTGTATGTTGAAATCGATCCGGACAAGATTACGCAAGTGCTGGATAATATCATTTCAAATGCATTGAAATATTCCCCTGAAGGAGGCCATATCACGTTCTCTGTTGATGTAAATGAAGAAGAAGAGCTTCTTTATATCAGTGTCAAAGACGAAGGTGTCGGCATTCCGAGAAAAGACATGGAGAAGATCTTCGAGCGTTTCTACCGTGTCGATAAAGCCAGAACAAGAAGACTCGGCGGTACGGGGCTTGGTCTTGCGATCGCAAAAGAAATGGTACAAGCCCATGGCGGCGACATTTGGGCCGACAGTATCGAAGGAAAAGGAACAACGATCACATTTACCCTGCCATATAAAGAAGAACAAGAGGATGATTGGGATGAAGCGTGAAACAATTAAAACGATAATACTGTCCCTTTTGGTTTTGATCAGTCTTCTTTTTACTTTTAATATTTGGGGATTTCAGGGGAATTACGAAAAAGTAGAAGATTCACAGGCTCAGGTCAGCGATAAACAGCCGATTACAAATCAGACAAAGTTGCTAAATGAAGCCGTCAAACCGCAGCAAATGTTCATTCATGAGAATGGACAGCATTATTTGCTGAATGATACGACGCTCTATTCTCAGCTCTGGGACGACATGAGCCGATGGGAAGTCAAATCGTTAAAGGATATCTCGGACAAATTTGACAGGCAGCAGTTCAAAAACTGGCTGTACGCTAAAAATAAAGACTCCAAATTGGATCTCGTTTTTAGCGACAATATTCCAATCGATGTGCTGCAGCCGCTTTTCAAATGGTCCGCCAACTCTTATGAATACAACTCTTTTGACAGAATCGTTCTTCCTTTCAACGAAGGACGGGGCATGAAAAAAATCTACTTTGTATCCTTCAGCAAAGAGACGGTTGTTGAAGCGGTGATTGAATCGGCAAATTACCGCAACATCCTTGCAGACATTGAAAAAGAAAAATCGCAGATGCCTCTTTACGAGGACTTTGCAATCAATTCTCGCAGAGATGTCTTGCTTCCAGTTAATAGGCTGAAGCTGTCTGAAAAAGAGTATTTTACAGAAACGATCAGCCCGACGCGTTTTAAAAAAGCTTTATTTGATGATCCGCAAACCGTCCGGCAGGAAACCAACTTAAACCGACCGGTATATACGGATGGAACAAGCCTTTTGGAGGTCTACTCGAACAACAGGCAGATTAAGTTCCAGCACCGCAACCTGGAACCGAGTTCTGCTTATCAAAATGGAGAGCTGATCAATAAAAGCTTTAAATATTTAAACGACACGGGAAGCTGGACGGATGATTATCAATTTTTCGGCTTGAATGAAAATCAGCAGATCAACTTTAATCTGTTTATGGATCAGCTGCCGGTCGTTAACAGCCAAAACCAGCCTTTCGGAACGACAGCGATTGAACTTCGCTGGGCAAACAACGACATATTGGATTATAAACACCCAACATATGTCTTGGGCGCAAACGCTAATCCGGTCAGCAAAAAGGATAAAGAAATCATGAGCGGAGAAGAATTGATTCAGTTCCTGCAAGACAAGGAAGAGTATGACTTTGATAAGATTGAGCAAATCTTTCCTGCCTATGAAATGGTCTCAGTATCAGAGGAACAAGACCCTCTTGTAAAACTTGTACCGACTTGGTGCATTAAAATAAACGGTACGATAAAGCCGGTATCAAAGAAAGATTCAGCGGTGAAGGAGGGCATTGAGAGTGGAGTGGAATAGAACAAAAACAATCTTCATTATCGTCTTCCTCATCCTTGATATCTTTTTGGCCTTTCAATACTTTGATAAGCGCAGCAACAATCAGTTTCCGATTTTAGAAAAATCAACGCTGCAGGAAGATATGAAAGCAGACCATATTTCATATGGCAACTTGTCTAAAGAGACGTCAAAAGGTTCCTCAATCTCTGCACAAAAGCGAGTCTTTAAGCAAAGCGAGATTAAATCGTTAAAAGGGCAAAAGCCGAAGGCGTTAATGAATACCGCAAAAGAGAACGCTTTGACGGAAATAGAAATGGAATTTGAAACACCCATTGCACTTCTGAAAGCGGATATGGAGACAAAAGCAAGGGAAATCGTGAACGAAGAGATTATCGACGGCAACAAGTACAAGCTTTGGAAAGTCGATAAATCCGGAAAACAGATCGTTTTCTTCCAAACCTATAATGGAAATTACATTTTTCAGGATCGGCAAAACGATGATAACACAGAGATGGGCGAAGTCGTTCTGTACCTGAATAATAAAAACGAAGTTGTTTCATATAAGCAGTCGATGCTGCAGGATATAAAAGAAGTCAAAACGGAAAGTCTGATCTCCGCAGTCGGAGCGGTTGAAGCTTTGTACTATCCGGATTATTTGAAGAAGTACAGCAAAATTAAATCAGCCGAGCTTGGCTATTTCACGCAGTATCCGCTGGCAAGCGCGCAAATTTTCGTGCCCGTTTGGCGGATCGAAGTGGAGCGCAAAACGGACGATAAAACCATTCACGAAGAATTTATCGTGGATGCACGGGATGGAGCGCTTCTTCAATCACAAGAGAAAAAGGAAAAATCATAATGGAGTGAGAAACCATGAGCCTGCAATTTAGCGTACTTGCGAGCGGGAGTACCGGTAATGCTTTATATTTGGAAACCGATGACCACGCTTTTTTAGTTGACGCAGGACTTAGCGGGAAGGCGATGGAAGGGCTGATGGCGCAAATTGACCGAAAGCTTGATCAGCTTGACGGCATTTTTGTTACACATGAGCACAGTGATCATATCAAAGGTCTTGGTGTGCTGGCAAGAAAATATGAGCTGCCCGTTTACGCCAATGAAAAAACGTGGAAGGCGATGGAAGGGCATATCGGCAAAGTGGATAACGGCCAAAAATTCGTGTTTCCAATGGAAACCGTCAAATCGTTCGGCTCCCTCGATGTCGAATCGTTTGGCGTATCCCACGACGCCGCAGAGCCGATGTTTTATGTTTTTCATTACAATGGCCGAAAGCTCGCTTTGATTACGGATACGGGCTATGTCAGCGACAGAATGAAAGGCATTATCCGCTCGGCAAACGCTTTTGTTTTTGAAAGCAATCATGATGTCGGCATGCTGCAAATGGGTCGCTATCCGTGGAACATCAAGCGCCGGATCTTAAGCGACGTCGGACATGTATCCAATGAGGACGCAGCACTCGCAATGACTGATGTAATCGGTGATGAGACATCGAGAATTTATTTGGCTCATTTAAGCCAGGACAACAACATGAAAGAGCTGGCGAGAATGTCCGTCCAGCAAACGTTGGCTGCCAAAGGATTTGCAGCGGGAGAAACGTTTGACTTATATGATACCGATCCTAAGAAACCGACACCTCTTGTAGCGGTGTAAATTTTACTGATTGAATGATTAATCTGCGGGCAGATGATCCACACTATATACATATATCGTTCCTTGAAAGGATTTGAATATAGTGGAGTTTAATCATGATGAGGAAAAATTCGTTCGGGAAAAGCCGGTGAGAAATTGGAGAAGCTTTTTGTTTTCAAGCCTGGTCGGCGCCGTTATCGGCGCTCTTTTAACAGTGTTTGCCCTGCCGTATCTCTCGCAGCAGGGATGGCTGCCGTACAATCTGCAAGTCATTGAAGCGCGCGGAGGTCAAGGAGCTCAGCAGGGCGGTGCGGTCCGCAATGTATCCGTCAACGTGAACAATGAAGTCACACAAGTGGTCTCTAAGGTTTCTGATTCTGTTGTCGGCGTTATCAACATCCAAAAAACCGGTGTATGGGATGGAGACAGCGAAGCGGGAACAGGCTCGGGCGTTATTTATAAAAAGGACGGCAAAACATCCCACATTGTGACCAACCACCATGTCATTGAAGGGGCATCCCAAATTGAAGTCAGTCTGAATGACGGAACGCGGATTCCGGCAAAACTGATCGGCAGTGATAAACTGATGGATCTGGCCGTCCTGCAAGTCAGCAGCAATAAAATAAAAGCGGCTGCTGAATTCGGAGATTCTGATAAAGTGAAGACAGGCGAGCCTGTCATCGCGATTGGAAACCCGCTCGGCCTGCAGTTTTCAGGGTCTGTTACACAAGGAATCATCTCAGGAACCGAACGCGCTGTTCCGGTCGATTCAAACGGAGACGGACAGCCGGACTGGAATGCCGAAGTATTGCAGACGGATGCTGCCATTAACCCGGGCAACAGCGGAGGCGGACTGTTTAATATTGATGGAAAAGTCATCGGCATTAATTCGATGAAAATCGCTGAATCAGCCGTCGAAGGCATCGGTCTGAGCATCCCTGCCAACCTTGCCATTCCGGTTATCGAAGATTTGGAAACGTACGGAGAAGTAAGACGGCCGTATTTCGGAATTGAGATGAAATCACTTGGCGATATTGCAAGCTACCACTGGCAGGAAACGCTTAAACTGCCGAAAGACGTAACATCAGGGGTTGTTGTAATGGGCGTTCAGCCGGTGTCTCCTGCAGGCAGAGCCGGTTTGAAAGAGCTTGATGTCATCGTCGAATTCAACGGTGACCGCGTTTACGATATCGTTGATCTGCGTAAAAAGCTTTACACCAAAAACGTCGGCGATAAGGTGAAAATCAAATACCTGCGGGGCGGAAAAGAAAGAACAACAGAAGTAAAGCTGTCACGATCCAAATTGGGAAGCTGATAAAGACAGTCTGGCCGGTACGGCCGGGCTGTTTTTTTATTATGCCAAGTCTGAGGAATGATCGTCAAAAGTCAAAAATGGGATAGTTAGAGAGGAAAATAAGACTTTCCGGATGAATAATCGGGTTTTTAGGGTGTGAAATCGAGGTTTTTGCTTCAATAAAAATGAGAGTTTCTAAAAAATGGACAAAACATCATATTGCGTTTCAATTTCGCGTACGATATGATGATTTAAACATTTTGGCAAAGGCAGATTCACTGCGAAAATCAGGGCGGAAAGGGAGATAGGATGAGTCAGCATGCACTTGTATTACAATCTGATTTTGGCCTTGATGACGGGGCGGTAAATGCGATGTACGGTGTGGCTTATTCAGTTGACAGTTCACTCCGGATTTTTGATTTGACGCACAACATTCCCGTTTTTCACATTTGGGAGGCTTCCTATCGGCTGCTGCAGTCCGTTTCTTATTGGCCTGAAGGCACTGTCTTCGTCTCTGTCGTCGATCCAGGTGTCGGCTCGGAACGCCGCAGCGTCGCAGTCAGAACCTCTTCCGATCAATATATCATCACACCGGACAACGGAACACTCACCCATATCTGCCGGCAGAATGGGATTGTCGAAGTGCGCTATCTTGATGAAGCGCAAAACAGGCTTCCGAGATCAGGCGAATCACATACTTTCCATGGACGCGACATTTACGCTTACACCGGGGCAAGACTGGCAGCCGGGATTGTCAGCTTCGACCGGATCGGTCCTGAAGTTTCAACAGATTCCATCGTCAAACTTCCGGTCATGGAAGCTTATATCGAAAATGATTGGATAACCGGAACGATCGACATTTTAGATATCCGGTTTGGAAACCTTTGGACAAATATCAGCCGTAAACTGTTCAAGTCACTTGACGTTCAATACGAAGATCCTGTGGAAGTGGTCATCAAACACGAGGACACCAAAGTCTATCAGCAAACGATGGCTTTTGGACGGTCGTTTGCTGATATGCCGGTCGGTAAGCCGGTTGTTTATATCAATTCATTAGACCGCCTGGGTATTGCCCTCAATCAAGGATCCTTTGCCAAAACACACCATATTGGCACCGGCATCCACTGGCAGATTTCTCTTCAAAAAAGTATACAGCGGTAAACAAAAGAGCCTGAATTCCAATCAGGCTCTTTGTTTTTTGTTTCATTCTTATGACATAAAAACGGTTGTCACACATTTTTCAGCTAATCGAGAAGGAGGCAATCCTTTTTAAAAAATAGTACATTTGTCATATTGGTACCTAAGTCATATTGTCTAAAAGCAGAGAAAAGAATATATTGAGGGGGTGTGCCGCTGCTATGAAAAAATTCATTCAATTCATTTGTTTGGAAAACGAGTGTCCGGAGGAATGATATGAACGACAATGTGCAGACTGCGTTGAAAACGCTGTCTAATGTAAAGAGCAGAAGTATCGTGTCCGTTTTTGTGCTATGTCTGATCACACTGGGGGTTTACATACCATACTGGTTTCTATCCAGGAAAAAAAGCTTCGATTTGCTGCCTTATCATGATATTCCCTACACCACGTTAAAAGCTATCATATTTTATCATTTATTTTCGATTCCAATTAGAATATCAGCAAAAATCGCTTTTCCTGACATGCATTACAGCCTTTATATGCTGCTCGACCGCGTGATTTTGATTCTGTCCGCAGGTGTTTTGATTTACTGCGCACTGGTGGTGACCGCTTCATTAAACAAGCTCTCAGGCAAAGAACCTGCGAATGGATCCATTTTTGCGTTCCTTTTGAATGTCATTTACATTCAGCACAGAATCAATAAACTTTCCGAGCCGAAAAGCGAATGGCTGAGCAAAGCATCATGATCAATAAACAAGGAAGTGAAGCACAATTTGATGTTGAAATCAAAAATTAAAATTGACTTAAACAAACCGAGAAAAAAACCGGCAATCCGTTTAATGCCAATGACGGAAGAAGACTTTAAGACATACCATGCCTATTCCATCCAGCATTACGCCATGGAGAAAGTAAAAGCGGGCACATGGACAGTGGCGGAAGCGATGGAGAAAGCAGAAGAGCAATTTGCAGCTCTTTTGCCAAACGGCATTGAAACGAACAACCATCATCTATGGTCAATCATGGACGACAGTGAGGATGCCGCAGGTTGGCTTTGGCTCTACGCTGACCCGCACCATCCTCAAAAGGAAGCATTTATTTACGATTTCGGGCTTTATGAAGCGTATCGAGGGCAGGGAATCGGCCAGCAGGCTTTAGCCGTCTTAGAAGAAGAGGCAAAGCAATTAGGAGTCCAAAAGCTGTCCCTGCATGTATTCGCCCATAATAAAAAGGCGAAGCGGCTTTATGAAAAAATGAATTTTGAGACGACGGATTTGCATATGAGCAAGAGGCTGTAAGATCAAAGCTGTGAAGCTTTGATCTTTTTTCATGGCCAATGTTCCACATGAAACAAAGCGTGTCATTATTCCTATTTGAGAGAGGTGGGAAATAACGAAAAAAAGACAAAATGATTCGAATGAACCTCTTTATGTTACGCAATGACAGATTGCATATTACAAAGGTAAAAATATGACGAATAATGTCCTATTGATTGTCGAATTTCTGCAGGTGAACACGAAATAAGGATTAGGTAAAATGATATAGTTTTTTTATTCAGGTCAAAAAAAAGAATCCATATACCTAAGAAAATCCCAATTTGACACTTCAATGGATTTTGATTTATTGCATTCAATATAGTACATTTTGATATGGAAAGTGGAAAAGTATAGATGACAAGGATAAAAAGACCTGGAAGAACAGTTTTAAGGAAAGAAGAGTGTTTCAGCATGAGTAAGGAATTAGAAGAATTTCCGAAAATAAAAGCCATATATGCGGTGTTATTAACAATCATAACGTCTGGCATATACATCCCGTACTGGTTTCTTTCAAGAAGAAAGAATTTAGAACGATGCCAAATTAAGCTCCCCTATGTCGCCATTAAAGTGACGCTGCTGCTAAGCGTCTTTTCAATTTTGGAGCCTTTTTGGACTTTTTACTCAATCACATTTCAAAGAGAAGAGTTGCTGCCATACAGCAACAGCATTTTGCTTCTCCCGCTGCGCCCCGGACACAGCTTCCTCCCGCAGCTCTCATTTCTCCTTTTTTGGACGATAAATCTAGTTAGTGTATTTAAGGTTAGAAAATCGTTTATGAGGTTCTCTAAAAAGCCGGTTAACGGGTTTTGGACTTTCATTCTTAACGTTTCATATTTGCAGCATATCACGAATCAGCATTCTTTAGTTGTTCAGGGAAAAAGAGAAGTAGTATAGAAAAAGATTAGAGCATCAGCGAGGGTAGCTGGTGTTTTTTATTTAGGGAAAACAGAGTTATCCAGAGGAATATAAAAAGCTTGTGGATAACCGCGCGAAGTCATGCTAAAACCTACTAACATGTGCATAAATAGGGTATATTGAATAAGGAGCTTTTTTATAAAAGAGCCCAATGATACAGATATTGGAGGGACTTTTATGAAGTCTTGCGAAGAGCATATTGAAACCGTCATTGACATGTATGTGGATGAAGAAGAATTGGCCCCTGAAATCAGAAAAATCGAACATACACACAGTTTATCCACAACCTGTGAATTGTGCGATAAGCCTGCAGTATATATAGTGGGGAACGAATGATCGGACACTAAATACACAACCTTTATCCACAATTGTGGATAATGCTTCTGAATAACTTGTTCTTAAAGTGGGGATGACCTGTGAATATATCAATCGTAGCAATCGGAAAACTAAAAGAAAAATATTTAAAACAAGGAATCGACGAATACATCAAACGGCTTTCGGCATACGCAAAAGTCGACATCATCGAACTGCCGGACGAAAAAGCACCGGAAAACCTAAGCGACCAGGACATGAAAATCGTCAAAGACAAAGAAGGCGAACGAATTCTCTCAAAAATCAGCCCCGACGCCCACGTCATCGCTTTGGCAATCGAAGGAAAAATGAAAAGTTCGGAAGAATTAGCCGATAATATGGATAGACTCGCCACATATGGAAAGAGCAAGGTAACCTTCGTCATCGGCGGCTCGCTCGGCTTGAGCGACGCCGTCCTGAAGCGCGCAGATGAAGAGCTGTCGTTTTCAAGGATGACGTTCCCGCATCAGCTCATGCGGCTGATTTTGCTGGAGCAGGTTTATCGGGCGTTTCGGATTAATCGAGGGGAGCCTTATCATAAATAAGGGTTCTATGTTACAAAACAAATTAAATTTGAAGTAGGGCATTTTTTGTTATCCAACTACAATAGTATTAAAAACCTTGTAGATGAAATAGCTACAATAAATACTTTATCTTAGTATGATCCTCTAAAAATACTATTATCAACAACCTTGTTTTTAAAAAATAATAGAAGGAGCTATTAAATAATGGAAGGTACTGTGTTGAAACAGGTAATTACCGAAAGTGCTGAACAATTAGCATTTAATATTAAACTACATATAGAAGAGTGTTCTTCAGAGCTAACCGAAATGTTAAATCATCTTAACTTATTAAATAGTTGGACAGACTATCTAAATGGGTACCAGACTAATATTGTTCTGAAAGAAGTGGTTTATGATCTACTCTCATCAGTATATATAAGTACAAATGGTATGTATAGAAATGCATACTCTAGCTTAAGAAGTGCAATTGAATTGGGGATAGGTTTTGTTTACTTTACAGATCATAATTATGATTTTTGTAAGTGGAAACTTAATAAATTTGATTTATCTTGGTCTCTACTTAATTCTGAAAGCCAAGGGGTACTTAATAAAAGTTATTTAACTTTATTTTATCCTCAAATTAAATATGAACCATATATAGAAAAAGTAAACAAACTTTACAGAGAATGTTCAGAATTCACTCATGGAAAATTTAATTACATGCAAACAATTGAAAACTCAAAAATCACATTTGATAGAAGTAAATTCACTAAATGGGCTAAAATATATGTGGAGGTTATCCAATTATTAATTATTCTTCTTCGTGTAAGGTTTAAAAATGAGTTAGCATTATTTGAACAAGAAGATACTATTGATTTTATGAATGACATTTTTAAAAATTTAAATCATAAGGAGTTAAAAATAAATGAATGATACGTATAATGATGAGTTCATTTATAGAACTGAAGATTTAAAAGATAGTCAACTTGATGAAGTATTTGTCGAATCAAAAATGGATAGGGATAATATTGAATTTTTGAAATCCCGTACTCCAGCTTTGTTAGTTGGAAGCCGTGGTACAGGGAAAACAATGTTACTAAAAATTGCTGAAAAGGAATTGGATACGAATTTCGAAGAGAATAAAGTGTTAAGTGTTTTTGTAAGTTTTAAAAAAGCAATATTTTTAAACACCATCGAGGATATAAAATTTTTTCGTCAATGGATGCTTGCCAAAATTCTATTTAAAATAAAACGCAAACTAGAGAAAAAAGGGTTATTAACTAATAATGACCTCTTCGGTAGATACTTTAATGTAGATGTAAACAATCATAATTTAATTGATACCCTAAACCAATTTACGAGGCTATTAGAGAAAGCTTCTAAAAAAACAGTTGATTTTGATAGTGAAGTGAGTCATGTCTTTGGTCAAGAGACAGAGGAAATTGAGTTATTAAATGAGTTAGACTACTTCCATGCATTAATTGAAGATCTATGTGAAGAGTTAGAAATCGAAAGAATAGTTCTCTTATTTGATGAAGCTTGTCATAACTTTATTCCATTACAACAAAGGGAGTTTTTCACACTATTTCGTGATTTAAGATCTGCATATATATGCTGTAAAGCCGCTGTTTATCCAGGGATATCATCGTTTGGAACATTTCAAAAATTTCATGATGCTACTGTTAGAAAAGTAGAGAGAGACATTTTAGAAGATAATTATGTGGAAAATATGAGAGACATTATTAAGAAACAAACAGACAAAGAAGTATATAAAAAATTTGAAGAGCAAGGCCAACTGCTCAATATTCTAATTTATGCAGCTTCGGGGAATCCCAGATTACTTTTGAAGAGTATATATTTAGCAAGTAATGGTTTTAAAAAGTTAACTAGTAGTAGAGTCAATGAAACTATAAAGAATTTTTATCGATCACAAATTTGGAATGAACATACAAAATTGGGTGAAATATATACAGGTCATAAGAATCTTATAGACTGGGGAAGAGAGTTTATTGAAAACGTAGTTTTACATGATACTATTGATAAAAATGACACAAGATTGGAAAAAGGAATTAATCAACAAACGATATTTTTTGCAATACACAGAGATGCCCCTGAAACAGTTAAACAAGCCATTAGAATATTAGAGTATTCAGGAATAGTTTCACTCCATACAGAGGGTACTAAGGTGCGAAGAAAAGTATTTGATAGATATCAAATAAATTTAGGTATTGCATTAAGCGGTTATGAAACTCCAACTGTAAGAGCAGAGAATCTGATTAAAGGATTATCAATAAAATTATTTACTGATTACGGGCAAAATTCTCCATCATATAATAATTTGGAAAACTTGAATTTAATCACAGAAAATACAGATTTTAAAGATGTTATTGATAGGGTTTTGAACATGTCAATTGAAATTTTAGACATAACTGAGTTTCAAAAAACTACTATAAAAAGCGCTGGTTTTCATACGCTACGTGACATCTTGGAAGGAGAAGAGTCAGATTTACAAAAGGCACGATTAATAGGAGAAAAAAGGTCTAGAGTTATTTGGAATATTGCCTATAACGCAACAGTTGAATACTTTTCTGGATAAAGTTTAAAAGTAATTAAAAATTTTAAGGAGAGATTTAATATCCTCTCCTATATCCTTTATCCTATCTAAAATATAGTGAACCGTACTATAAGACTGTTATGTATCTTATCTCCTGATCCATCTAGGCTTCATACCCACCCCTTCTCCTCTGCAATCCTCGCCGCCTCCGTCCGGTTCTTCGCATCCAGCTTCTGCATAATTTCAGAAATATAATTCCGGACGGTTCCTGACGATAAGAAAAGCTCTTCGGAGATTTCTTTCGTCGTCTTACCGAGAGCGGCGAGGCGGAGGATTTCCTGCTCGCGTTCGGTGAGCGGGTTTACCTTGCGGATGGCATCAAAGGTGAGTTCCGGGCTGAAGATTCGCTTTCCTTCCGTGCATTTTCGGATGGCGTCTGCGAGGTCGTCGATTTCCCCGTCTTTGAGCAGGTAGCCGTGGACATTGCTTTTGACGGCGCGCTCGAAGTAGCCGGGGCGGGCAAATGTTGTTAATATGATAACCTTACTTTTTGAGCCCCGTTTCATCAGCTCTTCTGCCACTTCTAAGCCGCTTTTGACGGGCATTTCGATATCCATGAGGCAGACGTCCGGTTCTAGCTTCAGAATGGCGGTGAGCGCTTCTTCGCCGTTTGTCGCCTGGCCGATCACTTCCATGTCTTCTTCAAGATCAAGCAAGGCCCCCAGCGCGCTTAACAGCATTCTTTGGTCTTCGGCAATAAATAAACGAATCATTGGATTGTTTCCTTTCGTTCAGCTTTCTTTACAATCGGAACGGTGATGTTTAAAACTGTACCGTTATGGGTTGAAACGTCGAGAGCGCCGTCGATTAATGCAAGTCTTTCTTTCATTCCGCGCAAGCCGTTACCAAATGGTGTTTGCTGATCCATCCCCATTCCGTCGTCTTTGATGGTAATGCTTATTTTATCATCTGTTTGAGAGATGGAAATGGTGCAATGGGTGGCGCGGCTGTGTTTGACGATATTTGTGGCGGCTTCGCGTATACCCATGCTGACAATGTTTTGTGTGACAGGAGAGATATTTGAAAAATCGGAACCTCCCATGTATTCGAATGTGATGTCTGCAGCCCGCAGGATTTGCTGGATGTGGATGAGCTCTTCTGCGATCGTTGCCGTTTTCATATCAGACACGAGTTCCCGGACTTGTTTTAAAGCTGCTCTTGATGTGGTTTCCATTTCTCTTGCTTCTTTTCGCGCCCGTTCGGGGTCGCTGGCGATGGTACGCTGGACAAGCTGGCTTTTTAATGTCAGCAGTGAGAGAGTATGGCCAAGTGTATCATGCAGATCACGGGCAATTCGTACACGCTCCTCGCGTTTGACCAGTTCCTTAATTTGCTGATTTGCCTCATCAAGCTCTTGTTCCAGTTCCATGCGGCGGTTCATGGAGCGGATGCCGTATGGTGAAATGAGCATAATCACAAGAAAGGGCAGAAAATAAAAGAGCCGATTTAGCAGGGATGGATCTTTCAGCAGATGATAGATAAAAGGGGCGACCAATACAACAACCAGGCTGGCAAGCCCGCGCCGAAATATCTTTTTTTCCCTGTAATAGCCGATGAAGTTCGCTGAAAAAAAGCCTAAAAAGACTAAATTGATATCATAAAATACAGTGTAGATCAAAATGATCGAAAGCTGGATGGCCAGCCAATAAGTAAATAATTTTTTTTGCGGCGAAATAAAAAAAAGCTGGCGGTACGTCACTAAGAAAAGCAGCACGAGTCCAAAACCGATCAGCTGTTTGATCCCCGAGGTCTGATTCGTCAAATAAGAAATAGGCAGCAGTAAATAGATTAAAAAGATATAGGGAAAAAAGCCGTACCGTTTTGGAAACATGCTGAAGTTTTTTTCCATTCTTGTTCACACCGCTTCTTGTTTTCTTCTTATATATTTAGATAGTAGCATAACAACGATTGAATAGACTAATAGAAAGAGAATACTTTTCCAGTTTGGCATTTGACCTTGAGCGATTTCCCAGGCGCCGCTGCCATAATGATAAGACGGCAGCCAATGGCCGATATTCTGCATCATTTTTGGCATAATTTCAAGCGGCATCCACATCCCTCCGCATACGGCGAGCCCCATATACAACACATTGCTGATTCCGGCTGCTGTATCCACTTTTTTCATCATCCCGATCAGTGTCCCGATCGCAAGAAAAGGGAGCGAGCCAAGCAGGGCCCACAATCCGCACAGGAACCATTCCAATGGGGATAAAGAAACGCCGTTAATCAAGGCGCCGGCTAAGAAGATGACTGTGATCGAAAGAATATGAATGACGCTTTGTCCCGCCATTTGAGCGATAAAATAAATATGGTCGGGAAGAGGCGTTACGCGTATGAACGTCGACCATCCTTGTGTCCGTTCTTGAACCATGCGGATGCCGAGCGTCATGATCGAAGAGCCCATGACGCTGAATGTTGTCATTGACATTAAATAATGCGCATTCCAAGCCGCAGGGTCCGGAGCATTCGTATTGACGACATTTGTAAAAATATAATAAAAAGCAATCGGCATGGCCAATGACCAAAAGACAAAATATCGGTTTCGAAGCATTCTTTTGATTTCCATTCTGCATTGCATCTGAAATACATTCATTTTACATCGTCTCCTTTGCCTGTCAGCTGGCGAAACGCCTCTTCAAGGTTTCCGCGTTCAATTTGAATATCATAAGCGCCGATCTTTTCTGCGAAAATGAGTTCCAATATTTTGTCAGTATTGGCCGTGTCGATGTAAACCCGGTTGTTTTTACGAAAAATCTGTTTGATTTCCGGGTGCTGATACAGCTTTTCAAGCGACTGTTCGGGATCGACTATAAATGAAACTGAATGCTTCGATATTCTTGATTTTATTTGGAGCGGCGTCCCGTCAGCTACTATGCTGCCGTCTTTAAACAGCAAGATTCGTTGCGCGGCATCATCTGCTTCCTGTAAGTAGTGTGTAGAAAAAATGATCGTTTTTCCTTGCTCTGCGAGCGTTTGAACCGTTTGCCAAAAGTGGTTTCTTGAAGTGATATCCATTCCGACCGTGGGTTCGTCAAAGATCATCAGTTCTGGATCACCGGCAAGCGCCAAGGCAAAGCCGAGACGCCGCTTTTGCCCACCTGACAATTTTTCCGCCTGTGTTTTTAAATCCTTGTCTGTCAAACCTGTCAACGCTCTAAGCTTTTGAAAGGATAGAGGCTTTGGGTAGTAGCTCCTAACGAGTTCGATGATTTCACCTGCACGCAAACCAGGCATGACGCTGACTTCCTGCAGCATCGTGCCGATTTTTTCACGCACCCGTTTTTCATGCGGCATGGAACCGAATAATGTGATATTGCCTGCCGTCGGTTTTAACAGCCCCAATATCATAGAAATCGTTGTTGTTTTCCCGGCGCCGTTTGGCCCTAGAATGGCTATAATTTCTCCTTTTTTAATTGAAAAATCTATCTGATTAACCGCCGTTTTTTGGCGGAATGTCTTTGTCACATTCGTCAAGCTCACAACATCGCTCATGGCTTACAGACCACCTCCTGATTTACTCACTCCATTGTATAAGCTGCGGGAGGCGGATTTTAGTAAGTGATGTCATGAAAATCGGGTGACAAATGTCATTTTTTAAAAAAATAACAGGGAGCTAGCGAACGGTGCTAAAAAGCAAATGAAGTGGGGGGATTACGGTAAGTAAACGAGCAGAGCGCCATCATAATCAACGCATCATGGAGATAGAGAGAGCGGTCTTCAATTGGGAAAGAAGCTCTCTCTACTTAAAAGGAGAGTCTCAACCATTATGATTAACCGGATACTTCCTCCCATTCTTCACAATCTTCTCTTCCACAATCTCTTTTACATCCAGTCCAAGATCGTTACATAACATGAATGAGTAGATTAAAACATCTGCGATTTCTTCACGGATATTTTCTTTATTGGCTTTGAGTGCTTCTTCACTGCTGATCCATTGGAAGTCTTCGAGCAGCTCGGCTGCTTCGATGGAGATTGAGATGGCGAGGTCTTTTGGGTTATGGTATTGTCTCCAGTTTCGTTCATCTCTGAATTCGTTGATTGCGTTGATTAGGTTTTGGATATCACTCATGATGATTTTCCCCTTTCTAACTCGAGTAGTCTTTTTCTTAATTTAGGGTCTGTCGCATAAATATAGAGGCCGTGAATGCCCCGTTTCATCAGGACATTTATTGAATTTAAGATAATTTGTTCTTTAACTTGTTCATTCTGTTCTGGCGACAAATCTGTACGAGAAATGAATGCCCCTGTATCTTTGTATTTGGAAGTATCAATTACCAGTTCGTCGTTGTCTTCATCATAGCTTACGGAAGGGCCGAGAACGACGCCGACGTAATTTAAATCAAACCCTTGAACAGTATAAATGGAGCCGACTTCTTTAATTGAAGTCGGATTTTCGGCCCATGTCACTTTATCCTGGGTGCTGTTCCAGGGCATGTTAATCCCTTCTTCATCAACGATGTACGTCTTTTTATCTTTTTTATGTAAATAATCAAATGTCGAGACAATCCGAGAGAGCCCGTCTTTGTTGTTTTTACTTTCAATGGCTTTCTTAAACGCAGCAGCATCATCGAATATTTTTAGCTCGAAGGAGGAGTCTTCAGTCGGCAAAGAAAGAATTTTCTTTTCAACAAAGCTGTCAATCCACTTCATCGTTTCTGGATTGGCATTCATTCTCATTTGGTCTGTAAGTTTCACAGTTTTCGCATCATACTGATTGATGATTTCTTCGAGCAATCTATCGTTCCAATAACTTTTAATCTTTAAGACTTGTTTTGGATCAAAGATCACAACAGTGATTTTACTTCGCTTAATGATCTCATCCAGCTGGTTTTGGTAGCGGAAATTGTTATAGGAATCTTCCTTTGTCAGAAGCAGATGAGCTTCGTCTACTAATACGATATCCGCTGTTGCTCCCGTCTTGGTTTTCTCATTAATAAATGTTGTCGGCTTCATGAAACTCTTTTTCTTTAAATTCGGTAAGCTGTTGGCGATGCTTTTATAGGTTTTCAGCATTTCGCTGTGATTCACCAGCAAGTAATTATCTGTTTCTTCCAAAAAAGAGTCTTCGCTCTTAGCTAAATCTTGAATTGTATTAAACAGAGAGCTTAAGAGGACACTTTTCCCTGTGCCGGCGTCTCCTTCAATAACAATGACATGATTTCCTTCTTTTTGTATATGTTCTTTACAGAAATCAAGGATCTTCTTTTTAATATCAAGCTGCTGAGGCGAGAGCTCTTTATAAGGAGATAACTTATAAATGTCTTTATTCCTAAGGTTTTCAAGAGAATCGCTCACAATTTTCTCTTTTCTCAGCTTCTCCCAAATGACTTGAAAGATATTTTCATTATAAAAGGGTTTCTGATAGTAATTGTGCATTTCCCTAGACCTGGTCTGGCTCACATTTTGCAGCTGATAGCGGTTATCGGCGATAAAATAGTTAATTAAATTTGATTCAATATTGTATGTCGCAGACTGATGAAATTTCTCATGCCCGATTAATATAAAGCGATTCAATTTCTTTCGCTTTTCATCATCTATATGATTCTTCAAACGCCGTGCAGCTTGAACCGTTTGCCCAATATATGCAGTTGGTTTCTTTTTCTCATTATAAAGGATGTACACAATCGGATAGTTATTTAAATGCAGTGTTTTTACAACATTGACATGATCTGAAGTAAATTCTCTTTTTTCAAACACAAGTTCATTCATTGTTTCAGCCTCTGAATCTCTTTTTTAAAAATAATAGTACCATATTTATGGCAGCCTATTGATATAAGTATGCAAATATTTTCCGGAGAAAGAGTCAGAAAAAGCGGCGTGCGGTTGTCACGGACTCTATGATGACAAGGAAGCAGCTATAACAAAGCGTTTTTTTGTTGAAATAAAACTTAGTAGCCAAGCCTCGATAGAAGGTGGCTGTTAATCAGATCAGAACGGCATTGGATCAAAGAATTAAACATGACCGTGAGCTGCGGAAGAAGTGTTGCTAGAACAATTTATCATGATATGGAGAAATCAGGTGGGGAGCGTATCATAAGTAAATGAGGTTTTTTTAGATTTTCACTCTAATAGATAAAAGAGGTCGTCTGAAAAGAGAAAACGCCTTCCTTTCATACCACCTCTGCAAAATGGACTACCAAAGGGTTTGATTTAATGGGTCCATTTTGAAATGAATTTTTGGAGACTCATTGGAACAGCCTCGTTTTTATGGATTTTACTTTTTCAATAGCAAATAAATAAAATAAGGTGCCCCGATTAATGAGACCATGATTCCAGCCGGTATAGTGGTTTCAATGATATTACGTCCGATTGTGTCGGCGAATAATAAGAACCAACCGCCAAGTAGAATAGCAACAGGGATAAATAGTTGATTTCTGGGTCCTACTAAAGTTTTTGCGATATGTGGGGCCATTAATCCGATAAAGGAAATACCTCCTGTGACAGAAACGGCAGCAGCCGCTAATGCGACAGCTGTTAAAAGTAAAACGATCCGCTCCCTTTCAATGGAAACCCCAACGCCAATGGTTACAGGCTCGCTTAATCCTAATAGATTTAGTCGATTTGCTTTGTACAAAGTAAACGGAATCAAGATGACTAACCAAGGCAGGAGCGCCCCAACGAATGGCCAATCTGTACCCCAAATATTCCCTGCCAGCCATTTGGCGATGAAATCAACTTTTGTCCGTTCAGCAGAAGAAATAATGACAATCATAGCTCCGGAAAGTGCAGTTGAGAATCCGACTCCGATGAGGACTAAGCCTATAGGCTGCATACCACTATTTTTGTTATAGGCTAACAGATAAATGAAGAATCCCGTTATAATCGCTCCTATAAAGCCAACAATTGGAATCATATAAACAAATGATCCAGCTTCAGCTGGGAAAAATAAAAAGAAAACGGCAATGGCAACCCCAGCACCGGAGTTAATCCCAATAATGCCTGGATCAGCTAAATCATTTTTTGTGATTCCTTGCAAAATAGCACCTGACATAGCAAGTGCCATCCCAGCTAATAAAGTAATCAATATTCGAGGCAAGCGAATAGAATATAATATAAATTCCTCTTTAAAGGTTCCTTGACCTAATAGAGTGTGGATGAGTCTGTCAAAAGATAAACTAGCAGACCCTATTCCCATCCCAATTATAGCTGTAGCTATGATGAGTATGAGAGAAATCGATAAAATCATTCGCTGTTTTTTGATTAATGCTGAATGTATCATGAGAGTGTTTTTCCTCCCTTTCGGACAATGATCAGGAAGAACGGTAAACCAAGCATAGCGACAATGGCTATAACAGGTGTTTCATATGGTGCATTTAAGGTACGGCCAAGTGTATCAGCAAATAGCATAAAAGTAGCTCCGCAAGTTGCAGACATCGGTAAAATAAAACGATAATCGGTTCCAACAATTGCCCGAACAATATGAGGAATCATAAGACCGATAAAGGTCATATTGCCAACCAGAGCAACAGATGCTCCCGCGAGAATGATAATGATAATAAATAGAAGGATTTTAATTCTGATGATATTTTGACCTAAGCCAACTGCAACTTCTTCATTTAAGCTGAGAATGGTAAGTTGTCTCGAGAGGAAAAAGGAAACAACAATTCCAATGATAATAAAAGGTACGATGATTCGCAGTTGATTCCAAGTTGTTCCAACCATCCCTCCTGCTGTCCACATCGAGATATCTTTAGAAATTTTAAAATAAAGGCCAAGCCCTTCAGCAATGGCGTATAAAAAGGCGGAAACAGCAGAACCCGCTAACACAATACGGAAAGGAGAGAATCCGCCTTTTTTCATCGAACCGATTCCAAAAACCAACAAGGCACCGAGTGCGGCTCCAATAAAACAGGCAACCATCGTCAAAAAGTAATTGGCTGATGGAATGAAAGCGATCGTAACAGCCAATGCTGCATAAGCCCCGGCAGATAATCCTAGTAAACCTGGATCAGCAAGTGGGTTTCTTGTTATACCTTGCATGATTGCACCAGAGACAGCAAGAGCTGCGCCAACAAAAATCGCAGCTATTTCACGAGGTAACCGAATATCACGGATAATCGAAATATGATCGCCGGTTGCAGAAGACGAAAGAGCCAACCATACATCTTCAACTGAAACGTCTGCAGCTCCAAATACCATTGCCATAAAAAACATACCAATAAACACTAGAATTCCTAAGATGAGTTTGAAGGCAAATGAGGTAAAAGATTGAGTTTTTCTTATCATAAAGCTCATCATTTTCCTTTCTTAGAATGGGAAAGGGGCTGCCCTTTGGCCAACCCCTTTCAATAGACCTCTGCTTTTCTAGTCTTAGTTTCCTAGAAACGCTTTTTTAAAGAATGCTAGTTGTTTTTCAAGTGTGATTGGGTCAGTGAATGATGCGCCTTCACCTTGCATTTCAATGACATGTCCATTTTTGACAGCTGGAATGTTCTTGTATGTGTCTGTTTCTTGGAAAGATGTATTCGCATCAGAGTACTTACTTAAAATGACATAATCTCCCGCATATTTTGGAAGCACTTCAGCTGATAACGTATAATACCCTGCTTTTAATGCGTCTTTCTTTACTTTTTCAGGCATATTTAGTTTCATCGTTTGATATAAGATTTCTGTACCGCGCGCCCAGTTATTACCGTAAACATAAAGATCTTTCCCATATGCTTCAATAACAGATACAGTTGAATCCTTGCCGATTTTTGTGCGAATATCTTCTCCGATTTCTTCTGCCCGCTGTTTAAAGTCGTCAACCCATGCTCGGGCTTCTTTTTCTTTGTTTAGTAGCTTGCCAATTTCCACGTGCTGAGTTAAATAATCTACTTTACCCCATGTATAAGTAACAGTAGGAGCGATCTCATTTAATTTGTCTAAATTTTTAACCGTTGATAACGCGATGATTAAATCTGGCTCTAATTCAATAATTTTTTCTAGGTCATCTTCTGAAACTTCTTGAACATCTTTTAACTTTTCTTTAAAGGTTGGATTGTTTTTAGACCAAGTGTCTACACCGACAACGTTGACTCCTAAATCTAACACATTTCCGGTATACCCTGAAAGCATAACAACTCTTTGCGGATCGGCTGGAACTTCTATTGGTCCTGTTTCCGCTTGGTATGTAATCGTTTTAGATTCTTTTTTTGCTGAGCCGCTATCCTTTGTTGCTGACTCTTCATTGCTGCATGCACTAATCATAAGCGTCAGCAATAGCAAAAACGGGATTAATAGTTTCTTCATGCTCATTTTCACCTCTTTATAAATTGTAAGTAACACACTTCGGTTTATTTGTTCTTGGGTCAATTTGAAAGACTTCCCGCAGTACTCGCCTCTTCACAAGCCCAGCTTCACGACTTCGCCGTCTTTAATGCAATGATATAATCCGAAAAAAACGAGCAGCTCCTCGATGTAAATCATGTCCGTCTCCCGTACAAGAGCCATAGCAATTCAAACACATTGGCGCTGACCTCAGGATATGGTTGTTCCTTTTTATCTGGAATCGTTACACAGAGATTTTTTACAATTAAACGTCCTCCAGAGCCAGTATTTAATTCTTCAGTAAATAGCTGTATGAACCGCAGAATGAAAATAAATAAACGATAATGATTATCAATATCAACAATAAATATATATTTCATTTTTCAATATGTCAATGTAAAAATTGTGTCCTTATCATAGTACCCTCATGAAAGTGAAAACTTTTAGAAAGAAAAAATTAATTATGATGAAAACAAGTTTAATAACTTATCATTGATAATCAATTACGAATGATGTTTGGGAGTGAACGGTGATGAGTCAACAGGCCGGGGGTGCTTGTTTGGCCGCCTTTATCGACTGCGATTTCGCCGATGCGGTTGCACTCGACTGATCCGTCTAACCACTCTGTGTTTGGCACAAGACCGATTTTGACGAAGACAGCTTGGAGTTCAACGTGTTGTTCTTCGCCTGTTTCACGATCCACGTAAGTGATGCCGTTTACGTTTAGGTCACCTGTAATTTCTTTCGTTTGTACATGTTTCACTACAGTCGCGTTTGACAGGCTGTAGAGGCGTTTTTGCAGGACTTCCTCCGCTTTCAGCTCCGGTGCGAACTCAAGAACAGTGACATGGTTGACGATGCCTGCGAGATCAATCGCCGCTTACTTATCTATGAACGAGCAGAAAACCAGACCTTGTTAGCAATTTGCTGTACGAAGTGGAAAACCGTCAAAAAGAGCCCAGAGAATGATCCCTGAACTCCACATTTCCTCACTTCATATACCGATACTCCCGCAATCTCTCCAAAATAGCTACTTCCTTCAAGAGTTCCTCACCAACATTCGTTTCCTTTACTTTCTTCCGCTCAAGCTCTTTATCCACTAATCGCTTCACCGTTAAGACATCAGTTCCGGTGCTCAGCACTTCCGCCTTGGAATTAAAGTGTTTATGGGCGACGAGCTGCATGCCGTAGGAGTTGTATAACAGCGTGTAGCCGGCGATACCTGTTGTCGATTGGTAGGCTTTGGAGAAGCCGCCGTCGATGACGATCATTTTTCCGTTTGCTTTGATCGGATCTTCTCCTTCGATTTCTTTTACCGGTGTATGGCCGTTGATGATATGGCCATGATCCGGGTTGAGGCCGAATTCTTTCAGGATGTTTCGGCAGGTTGCCTCGTCTTCACGCAAATAGTAATACGGGTTTTTCTTCTCTTTATGTGTTTCCTTCTCTTTAATGAAATACCGCTCAAAGGTCGTCATAGCGCGTTTTCCAAAAAGGGAGGAGTGCTCGCCTGTCCATAAATACCAGACCATATCCGTCGCCAGATCATCGGTTTCTTCCGGGTGGGCAAACGCTTCCCGCAAGAATCGTTCAAATACATCAAGCAGCTCACGGCCTGCATACGGTTTATCCTCAATCATCATCGTTTCCATATTGCCGTTTTCATCAACTGGAATACAGCCGTGAATCAACAGGTTGCCGTTATATTTTAAATAAAGGCTGCCTTTTTTCATCATAAAATTCATATGGCGGCCCAGCTTTTCGGAATGCTGGACAGAGAATAGCAGCTTGTCTATGACTTCTGCTTCTTCTTCTAATAGCTGATCTGGCTGCTCCGGATTCACTGTCGCAAAGCAGGTGTTTTCCAGCTGATATGTTTTTCCGTGCAGCGTGATTTCGTTTTTGTCGTAATCTATTTTCTCTAATAACAGCCGCTCTTCCATATTAAAGTTCGGCCGTCTCTTGATAATCGGGCTTTCAAGCTTGAATTGGATCATCGCAATCGCTTGATGAATTTTTGTGATTTGCTTAATCTCATCTTCCGGTCTGTTTTCGTCTGCTTTCGGACGGAAAGATGGGTTATCATCGTAATATTTTTCGGCAAGGTTCAAGAGCGGTCTCAGATTGATGCCGTACACGTCTTCAATAATATCCAAGTTGTCATAGCGGGCACAGATGCGGATAATATTTGCCAGGCATACTTTAGAGCCTGAATAAGCGCCTATCCAAAGGACATCGTGATTTCCCCACTGAATATCGACTGAATGATAGTTGATCAGTTCTTCCATAATCTGATCCGGCTGCGGTCCGCGGTCGTAAATATCGCCGACAACATGCAGATGGTCGACAACCAATCGCTGCGTGCTATATGCAAGACCGGTGATCAGCTTATCAGCTTGGCCAAGCGCAATGATCTGATCTACGATTTTGGAGTAATACTGTTCTTTGTTGGCAGACTCTTCTGTTTTATACAGCAGCTCCTCCGTAATATAAGCAAACTGAGAGGGCAGTGCTTTGCGTAATTTGGAGCGGGTATACTTGGAAGAGCAATAAGATACGAGCTTAATCATTCGATTAATCGTTTCTTTATACCAATCGTTTAACAATGCTTTCGTATCGTAATTATGTTTTATTAACTTCAGTTTGTCTTCCGGATAATACACTAATGCTGCTAATTCATCAATTTCTCTATCATAAATGACACCGCTGAAAATATCGCGTATCTTCTCTTTTACTCTTCCTGAACCATTCCGCAGCACGTGCTGGAATGCCTGGTATTCCCCGTGCAAATCACTGACAAAATGCTCGGTGCCTTTCGGCAGGTTCAGTATCGCTTTCAAATTAATGATTTCCGTTACCACTTTTGCTTCACAATCGTATTTTTGTGCGAGTAAATCTAAATATTTGGTTTCCAAAATCGTCCATCCCCTTTTTAGAATAGGAGCTGTCCCCCTATGTACGAGCATTTGCATGATAAGGTGATTTTAAAAGTATGACATTATTTTTAAATAATTGACCTTTATATGATAGTACCGCATAACTCCTTTTTGAGACAATCAAAACGAGGGAAAGAGGCGCTGAGATGAGCGGAGAGAAAGCTTGAGAAGGCTTCTTTAACATTAATCGGACACCGCATTTCAGAGTACCCCGGCTTTGGCTTGGTCACTTTCATGGAATTGATTTCTTTCTATCCCAGCATTGTCTCGTTCTCAGAAATGGGAGGAAAATATTGTCGCTAGTATAGGTGAGTTTAAGAATACTAGCGTTAACTATAAATAGGACCATTGACAAATCACTCAACCTCTATTAAAATTAAAAGTTATCCGATAGTAATTATCTCTATCGAAAAACTCAATACATGCAAGCTATGATTGCTGTGGGTCGCACTACAGCAGGAGCAGCTTCTGGAGAGACCGCGGAATTCTGCGGCGCCGAAGGGTTCACAATCTCAGGCAAAAGGACAGAAGAGTACCGAATATGTATTTGTCGTGCTGATGATTGTCAGCGGCACAAATATATTTTGATATTCTTATGACCGCGAGATTGGAGGACATCCAATCTCTTTTTTTATGGGCTTTTTTACTGCTCGTCGTTCACTAGAGAGGTAAGGAGGAGTTTGATGTGGAACAGCGGGAATTAAAGAGGGACTTATCCAATCGGCACGTACAGCTTATCGCTATTGGCGGGACGATTGGCACCGGGTTGTTTTTAGGCTCCGGTAAGGCGATTCAATTGGCGGGTCCTTCTATCATCTTTGCGTATTTCATTGTAGGTATTGCGCTTTTTTTCGTGATGCGGGCGCTGGGAGAATTGCTGTTATCTAAAGCGGGTTATCAATCGTTAACCGATATTGCCGAGGAGTATCTGGGGCCGCGTGCGGCGTTTGTCACCGGGTGGACCTATTGGTTTTGCTGGATTATGACAGCTATGGCGGATGTGATTGCCGTCGGTGTCTATGTGAAATATTGGTTTGATATTCCACAGTGGGTCCCTGCACTTATCTGTTTACTCATTTTATTAGGGCTCAATCTGTTGACTGTCAAGCTTTTTGGAGAATTGGAATTTTGGTTCGCTTTAATAAAGGTGATCACGATTCTTGCGTTAATTGTCATCGGTGTTATTTTGCTGGTGATCGGGTTTAAGACGCATACAGGAACGGTTTCGGTTACCAACCTTTGGGCGCATGGCGGTTTGTTTCCAAACGGATTTTCAGGCTTTTTGCTTTCTTTCCAAATGGTGATCTTTGCATATGTTGGTGTGGAATTAGTAGGTGTATCGGCGGCGGAAACGTCGAACCCGAAAAAAAATATTCCATCGGCTATTAATAAAATTCCTTTACGGATTTTATTTTTCTACGTCGGCGCGCTTATCGTCTTATTATGTATTAACCCTTGGATGGAACTGAATGCAGCGGAAAGTCCTTTTGTGAAAACCTTCAGCTTAGTCGGCATCCCGCTTGCCGCGGGAATCATTAATTTTGTTGTATTAACGTCAGCCGCGTCTGCTTGTAACAGCGGGATGTTTTCAACAAGCCGGATTCTGTACAATTTAAGTAAAACGAAACAGGGCCCGGCCAATTTTGCGAAGCTGAATAAAAACCATGTGCCGAGTCACGCGTTATGGGTATCAACCATTGTCCTGTCAGCAGGGGCGCTATTAAGCAAACTGATACCGGAACAAGCCTTTGGCATTGTGACAACCATCAGCGCGATTTGTTTCATATGGGTGTGGGGTGTGATTCTTGTCAGCCATATTAGATACAGGAAAACCCGTCCGCACTTACACGCAGCATCAACATTCAAAGCGCCATTCGCGCCGTTTATCAATTATGTTGTCCTGGCGATGTTTGCGGTCATTCTCATGATTATGCTGTATGCGGATGCGACTCGCCCGGCCTTGCTGCTGACTCCTCTATGGTTTATTGTATTGTTTATTTTATTTTGGATGAAAAAAACAGGACAAAAAGAACATGATGAGTCAAATTAAATCTCTTGAAAAAGACGGTGTACTGCATGCAGTATGCCGTCTTTATTTTTGATTAACCGTTTCCTTTTATAGGTTTATATTTAATGTAGACATGAGAACGAGAGGAATGGAGTCATGGAATACAATTCATACATGAATGGACAATCGCAATATCCCGCTTGGTCCTATCCGTACAATTTGATCATATGGAAAGCGTTTGTCGGCCATGATGTGAAGTCCTATTTATATGGGTTATAACATAAAAAAGCGCCATACTGCCGTTTAAGCAGCATAGCGCCTTTCGTGTTAGTTCCGGATCAAATAATCAAACGCCCCTAATGCGGCATTTGCCCCCGATCCCATCGAAATAATGATTTGGTTATATGGTCCGTCTGTGCAGTCGCCGGCAGCGAATAGGCCAGGGATGGTTGTTTCGCCGCGTTTGTCGACTGCGATTTCGCCGATGCGGTTGCGTTCGACGGTTTCAGGGAGCCATTCCGTGTTCGGCACAAGACCGATTTGGACGAAGACGCCTTGGAGCTCGACGTGTTTTTCTTCTCCTGTTTCACGGTCAACGTAAGTGATGCCGTTTACGTTTTCATCACCCGTGATTTCTTTTGTTTGGGCGTTTTTCACGACAGTCACGTTAGGGAGACTGTAGAGACGTTTTTGCAGAACTTCGTCTGCTTTCAGCTCCGGTGCGAACTCAAGAACAGTCACGTGGTTGACGATACCTGCAAGGTCAATCGCTGCTTCGATACCGGAGTTCCCGCCGCCGATGACGGCGACGTCTTTGCCTTCAAACAACGGTCCGTCACAGTGAGGGCAGTATGCGACACCTTTGTTTTTGAACTCTTGTTCGCCAGGTACGCCGATATTGCGCCAGCGTGCGCCAGTTGACAGAATGACGGTTTTGCTTTTCAGAACAGCGCCGTTTTCGAGTTCAAGATGGAAAAGATCTTTTTTCTCGAGACCTTTTGCGCGTTGCAGGTTCATGACGTCGATCTCGTAATCCTTCACGTGTTCTTCAAGGCTTGCCGCAAGCTTCGGCCCTTCGGTGCGCTTCACGCTGATGAAGTTCTCGATGCTCATCGTGTCAAGGACTTGGCCGCCGAAGCGTTCGGCAACGATTCCTGTGCGGATGCCTTTGCGCGCCGCATAGATTGCTGCGCTTGCACCGGCAGGTCCGCCTCCGACAACGAGTACATCGAACGGATCTTTATCAGAAAGCTCAGATGCATCTGTGCCGCTGCCCATTTTCGCAAGAATTTCTTCAAGCGTCATTCGGCCGCTTCCAAAGGATTCGCCGTTCAAGTATACGGTCGGCACAGCCATAATGTTTTTGCTTTCGACTTCTGACTTGTATGCCGCACCATCGATCATCGTGTGCGTGATGTTCGGGTTGAGCACGCTCATCATGTTCAATGCCTGCACAACGTCCGGGCAGTTGTGGCATGTGAGGCTGATATAAGATTCGAAGCGGTATTCGCCGCTGATGTTCTTGATTTGATCGATGATTTTTTGATCGACTTTCGGCGGTCGGCCGCTTACTTGCAAGAGTGCCAGCACCAAAGATGTGAATTCGTGACCGAGCGGAACTCCGGCGAATGTGACGCCTGTTTCTTCTCCGGCACGATTGACGCTGAAGCTTGGCGTTCTGTCGAGCTGCGCCTTTTCAACAGTGATTTTTGATGACATGGAAGCCAGCTCTCCTACAAGAGCCAGCATATCCTTAGAGACACTGTCATCGCCTGTACTGACTTTAAGGACGATGTCATTTTCAATCATCTGCATGTATTGGTTTAATTGTGCTTTGATATTTGCTTCAAGTACCAATTGAATGCACTCCTTAGATTTTGCCTACTAGGTCAAGGCTTGGTGTCAGTGTTTCAGAACCTTCTTCCCATTTAGCCGGGCAAACTTCGCCTGGGTTTTGGCGGACGTATTGAGCCGCTTTTACTTTGTTGATCAGGGTGCTTGCATCACGGCCGATACCGCCTGCGTTGATTTCAACAGCTTGGATCACACCGTCCGGATCGATGATGAATGTTCCGCGGTCAGCAAGACCTTCTTCTTCGTTCAGCACTTCAAAGTTGCGGGAGATCGTTTGAGACGGGTCGCCGATCATCGCGTAAGTGATTTTGCCGATTTTCTCAGAGCTATCATGCCATCCTTTATGTACGAAGTGAGTGTCTGTAGAAACAGAGTATACTTCGACACCAAGTTCTTTTAGGGCAGCATATTCGTTTTGAAGGTCTTCAAGCTCAGTCGGGCAAACAAATGAGAAATCTGCTGGATAGAAGCAGAAAATGCTCCATTGGCCTTTTAGATCTTCGTGTGTAACATCGATAAACTCACCGTTTTTGTAAGCTTTCGCTGCGAATGGTTGTACTTCTTTTCCGATTAGAGACATAATATCGTCCTCCTGAATGTAGTTTAAGAGAAATAAAAATTGTAAACTTTATTTCTCTGTAATTATTATAATTATATATAAATTATCAAGTAATAAATATTTTTTGTCAAGGGGAAAGCCCATTAATTTTTTGTTAAGTATTTCAGCTAAAGAAAAGAGTTGGAGTTTCGTAACTTTCATATAGTATGATTGGCACAAATGGTAGAGTAGTGAGAATGAAGAGTCCTAATTGAAAACGAAAAGCCGTCGGAATGACGGCTTCTTTGGCTAAACTCCTTTATATGCGGAACGGTAAATCTCAGCAAGCTCCGAAACGAGCGGCAGCTTCGGATTGGCTGTCGTACACTGATCTTCAAAGGCGCGTTCGGCCATGAGATCCACTTTGCTTTCGAATGCGGCAGCATCCACGCCGTTTTGTTTAATGCTCATCGGAATTTTAAGCTCTTTGGCGAGCGAGATAATCTCCTGGATCAGGCTTTCAACGCCTTCTGCAGTTGTTTTTGCAGGCAGGCCGAGCGTTCTGGCAATCTCCGCGTAGCGCTGATCGGCTATGAAGTGGCTGTATTTAGGAAATGCCGTGAACTTTTTCGGCTTTTCTGCATTATAGCGGATCACGTGCGGCAGAAGGATGGCGTTTGCCCGTCCATGAGCGATGTGAAACTCCGCGCCAAGCTTATGGGCTAAGCTGTGGTTGATGCCAAGGAAGGCATTGGAAAACGCCATTCCGGCAATCGTTGATGCATTATGCACTTTTTCGCGGGCCAGCTCGTCGCTGCCGTTTTTGTATGCTCTAGGCAGGTATTCGAAGATCAGCTGGATGGCCTTCATGGCCAAGCCGTCTGTATAGTCGTTAGCCATGCACGATACGTATGATTCAATTGCGTGTGTTAATACGTCCATTCCTGTGTCAGCCGTAATATGTTTCGGCACGGTCATGACAAATTGCGGGTCAATGATCGCGACGTCCGGCGTTAATTCATAGTCGGCCAGCGGATACTTCGTATTCGTTTCTTTGTCTGTAATGACAGAGAATGAAGTGACTTCAGAGCCTGTGCCTGATGTCGTCGGGATCGCGACGAATTTTGCTTTTTCGCCCAGTTTCGGGTATTTGACAATGCGCTTGCGGATGTCCAGGAATTTTTGCTTTAATCCAAAGAATTCAGCATCCGGGTGCTCATAGAACAACCACATTCCTTTTGCGGCATCCATTGCAGAACCTCCGCCGAGGGCGATGATGACATCCGGCTGGAATTTGGCCATCATGTCGACGCCGTTCATCACCGTTTCGATTGAAGGATCAGGCTCGACATCAGAAAAAATTTCACAATGAACGTAATCCGGGCGCCTTCTTAAGTAGTGTAGGACGCGGTCTACATATCCGAGTTTCACCATCCCCGGATCAGTCACAATCAACGCTTTTGAGATGTCAGGCATTTTCGCTAAATATTGGGTTGCGTGTTTTTCAAAATAGATTTTTGGAGGAACTTTAAACCACTGCATATTGACATTCCTTTTCGCCACTTTTTTCGTGTTGATTAAATGAACAGCTCCAACGTTTGACGAGACGGAGTTTCCGCCATATGTGCCGCATCCGAGTGTTAAAGAAGGCATATAGGCGTTGTAAATGTCGCCGATCGCCCCTTGTGACGACGGTGCATTGACGATGATCCGCCCGGCTTTCATCCGTAATCCGAATTCTTTAACGGCTTCTTGATCGTTCGTATGAATTACCGCCGAGTGGCCGGTTCCACCGAACGCGAGCATGTCTTCGGCGCGTTTTAATCCCTCTTGAATTCCGCTGACTTTGTAGCACGCTAAAACAGGGCTCAGTTTTTCCCTGGAAAGCGGGTAATCCGGACCTACGCCTTCTAATTCGGCGATGAGGATTTTTGTATCTTGAGGCACTTTGACACCGGCCATTTCAGCGATTTTGAATGCCGGCATGCCGACGATATCAGCGTTTACCGCGCAAGTATTTTCATTGATGACCAATTTCTCGACCTTTGATTTTTCGGTTTCATTTAAGAAATAGCAGTTGTTTCTTGTCATTTCGACTTTGACGTCTGAGTAGATGTCTTTGTCTATGATGACGGCCTGCTCTGATGCGCAAATCATGCCGTTGTCAAATGTTTTGGATAAGATCAGATCATTGACGGCTTGCTTCAGGTTGGCAGACTTCTCGATGTAGCACGGAACGTTTCCAGGTCCGACACCAAGGGCCGGTTTTCCGGAGCTGTACGCTGATTTCACCATGCCGGCGCCCCCTGTTGCGAGGATCAGGGAAACGTTCGGGTGGGTCATTAAGGCTTGAGTTGCATTCAGCGAAGGCGTTTCAATCCATTGGATACAGTTGTCTGGTGCTCCTGCTTTGACGGCTGCGTTCCGAAGGATTCTCGCCGCTTCGCGGCTGCATTTTTGGGCCGATGGATGGAAAGCAAACACGATAGGGTTTCTTGTTTTGATCGCTATCAGGGACTTGAACATTGTAGTGGAAGTAGGGTTGGTCACCGGCGTCACGCCGGCGATGACACCGACAGGCTCCGCGATTTCAATGACTCCGTCGTGTTCGTTTTCATTGATGATGCCCACTGTTTTATCGTATTTGATATGATGGTAGACATACTCTGTGGCAAACATGTTTTTAATGATTTTATCTTCATAAACGCCGCGCTTCGTTTCTTCGACGGCAAGTTTGGCGAGAGGCATGTGCTGATCAAGGCCGGCAAGCGCCATCTGTTTGACGATCTCATCAATCTGCTCCTGATCAAAGCTGCGGAATTCTTCCAATGCCTTTAGGCCTTTTTCGACTAGCTGATCAACCATGGTTGAGGCATTTTGCTTTTGTTTCATTTCCTTTTCTTCGATTGCCATTGTAAACCCTCCAGTGAATGAATAGGAATTTGATTACAACAGGATGTTCAGGGATGAATGATGCGGACATTGTTTGTGAAACATTTCACAAGTGGAGTTAAAAAATTTTATCCCTGAAGCGGATATCTGGTTTATTTTGGTATCAGTCCTCCTTTTCTGTGGCTGAATTTATCATATCACGAATTTGAAGTATGAGTTTGTGAAATGTTGAACAAAGTATGAAATTCATTCTTGAGTAAAATAAGAATGCACCCCGAGGTCCGGGGTGCAGCTTTTAATACCAGTCCGTATGAAACACGCCTTCCATATCCGTCCGCTCATACGTGTGAGCGCCGAAATAATCGCGCTGCGCCTGCAGCAGGTTTGCGTTTGAGCGGCCCGTCCGGTAGCCGTCGTAATAGGAGAGGGCGGTGCTCAGGCACGGGAATGAGATGCCTGAGCTGATGCCTTCGCAGACGACCTTTCGCAAGCCGGACTGGTATTCTTTTAGTTTTTCAGCGAAGTCAGGTGCGACCAGCAGGTTGGACAGGTCCGGCTGTTTGTCGAACGCTTCGCTGATGAGATTTAAAAATTGTGCGCGGATGATGCAGCCGCCGCGGAAGATGAGGGCGATGTCCTTTAACGGCAGGTTCCATCCGTTCAGGTCAGACGTCATTTTATATTGAGCGAAGCCTTGGGCATAGGCGCAGACTTTCCCCATGTATAACGCCTGTCTGACGCGGTCGATCCACACGTTCTGATCCAGGGGCCGTTCTTCTGTTTCAGGGCCGGCCAATACGTTTTCGGCAGCTGTCCGTTCGTCTTTTAATGATGACAGGTAACGGGCAAACAGGGATTCCGTGATAATCGATGATGGAATGCCGTTGTCGATGGCCTGCAGGCTCGTCCATTTGCCCGTGCCTTTTTGGCCGGTTTTGTCGAGGATGGCGTCGATGAGCGGAGCGCCCGTTCGCTCATCCTTTTTCCTCAGGATCTCTGCCGTGATTTCGATTAAATAGCTTTTCAGCTCTCCTTGATTCCACGTGTCGAAAATGTCAGCGATTTCATCTATCGGCAAAAGAAGCTTTTCTCTTAAAAATGTATACGCTTCAGCGATAAGCTGCATGTCTGCGTATTCGATGCCGTTGTGCACCATTTTGACAAAATGCCCCGCGCCTTTTGGACCGATGTAGACACAGCATGGATCTCCTTCTACTTGGGCGGCGATTTTTGTGAGAATCGGAGCTGCTTTTTCGTAGACGTCCCGATCTCCGCCGGGCATAATGGATGGGCCTTTTAAAGCGCCGACTTCGCCGCCGGAAATGCCGATTCCCAAGTAGCCGATACCTTTCGCTTTCAAACTATCATATCTTCGTTCCGTATCTTCGTAGTGGGAGTTGCCGCCGTCCATGATGACATCCCCTTCTTCAAGCAGAGGAACGAGCGAGTCGATAACAGAATCAACCGGTTTGCCTGCTGTGACCATAAGAAAGATTTTTCTCGGTTTTTCTAAAGACTTTACGAAATCTTCAAGTTCATAGTACGGCTTGACTGTTTGGCCTCCCGTTTTTTGGACGAGTTGATCGGTTAAATCCCTTGTGTAGTTATAGACGGCGACTTGTTCGCCTTTGCTTGCCATGTTCAGGGCGATATTGCTCCCCATGACTCCCAAACCTATGACACCGATTGTATTGCGCATGTAATACCTGCTCCTTCATTTAAGACTTTTTTATACAAATAGGCTTAACAATAAAGTAAATCCTAATCCGGCCACCGCGATAATGGTTTCAAGCAGTGTCCAGGTGGCAAATGTCTCTTTCATGCTTAGTCCGAAATACTCTTTGAACATCCAGAAGCCTGCGTCATTGACATGGGAAGCGATTACACTTCCGGCCCCTGTTGCAAGCACAACCAGCGCAAGATTGACATCGCTTTGTCCAAGCATCGGAAGAACGAGTCCGGTTGTGCTTAATGCAGCAACTGTCGCGGATCCTAAGGAGATGCGCAGAATTGCGGCGATGACCCAGGCGAGCAAGATCGGCGACATGGCTGTTCCTTTGAATAACTCAGCTACATAGTCGCCTACTCCGCCATTGATCAAGACTTGTTTGAAGGCGCCGCCGCCCCCGATGATCAAGAGCATCATTCCGATTTGTGTAATGGCGGTTGAACAGGAATCCATCACTTGTTTGATCGGGATCTTTCTGGCGATCCCCATCGTATAGATCGCGACCAACAGGGAGATGACCATCGAAGTCGAGGCATTCCCGATTAAGCGAACAGCTGCCAGCAGGCTGTTGTCTGCAAGACCCATCGTTTCTTGAATAAGCGTAATAACAGTCGAAATAGACATGATAATGACCGGAAGCATAGCTGTGAAGACGCTGATGCCGAAGCCGGGCGTCTCTTCAAGCTTGAACGTTTTCTGCTCACCGAGTGAAGCGATGCTGCCCATTTTCTCAAATGATTGCGGGACGATTTTTTTCGCCAGTTTCGTAAATAAAGGTCCGGCCAAAAGAACGGTTGGAATTGCAACAATGATACCGTAGAGCAGCACTTCCCCGATATTGGCGCCGAGCTCTCCCGCGATAGCCGTCGGTCCCGGATGCGGGGGCAGGAAGCCGTGTGTGACGGATAAGGCCGCCGTCATTGGAATTCCAAGGTATAAAATAGATATCTTCAATTCTCTTGAAATGGCGAATACAATTGGAATCAATAATACCAATCCGACTTCGAAGAATAATGCAACCCCGATGATAAAGGAGGCGATGACGACCGCCCATTGGATGTTTTTCTCTCCGAATTTGTTGACGAGGGTCATCGCAATGCGCTGAGCGCCCCCTGAATCCGCGATCAGCCTGCCCAGCATGGCGCCGAGCCCGAAGATCAATGCGATATGGCCGAGCGTTCCGCCAAGGCCTTCTTCAATCGTTTTGACGATGTCGTCAAGCGGCATTCCAAGCGCCAATGCAACCCCGAACGATACGATAATCAAGGAAACAAACGTATTCAGTTTTAACCCCATAATCAAAAGCAATAATGCGACAATCCCGATTGCTACGATCAGTAATGGCATGATAACGCCTCCAATTCTCCCCTATTTTTTGCTGGATAAGCTTCTTTGATAATTTGCAATTTGTGTATATTCGTTTTCAAGTGCTCGAGATAAGTTGATAAAAAGCGGCATTAATTTTCTGTATTCTTTGGCCGATTCTTCTTTCGGCGCGTGTCTGTGCGTGCTTCCGATCATGTCGGAGACGACATCGAATGAATCGATTTTCCCTGTCGCGTACAGCCCCAAAATGCAGGCTCCGAGACAAGAGCTTTCATAGCTTTCCGGCACGACGACTTCCGATTCGAAAATATCGGCCATCATTTGCCGCCATACGTCAGACCTTGCGAAACCTCCGGTCGCCTGAATTCGGGCAACTGGACCGTCCATGCATTCTGTCAACGCCAGGAAGACGGTGTACAGATTGTAAATAACCCCTTCCAATGCCGCGCGAATCATGTGTTCTTTTTTATGCGACATGGTGAGGCCGAAGAATGAACCGCGCACATCCGGATTCCAGAGCGGCGCCCGTTCGCCTGCGAGGTATGGATGGAACAGCAGTCCGTCGGCACCCGGTCTGACGCGTTCGGCAATTTTGGTCAAGACATCGTACGGATCAATGCCGAGACGTTTTGCCGTTTCGATTTCTGATGATGCAAATTCATCTCTGATCCAGCGAAGGACGATCCCGCCGTTGTTGACTGGCCCGCCGATGACCCAATGATTCTCAGTTAAGGCATAGCAAAAGATTCTGCCTTTTTCATCGGTTTGCGGTTTATCGATAATCGTGCGAATCGCACCGCTTGTCCCAATAGTGACGGCGATTTCGCCTTTTTTAATCGCGTTGACGCCGAGGTTGGAAAGCACGCCGTCGCTGGCACCGATGACAAATGGCGTTTGCGGATCAATTCCCATCATCGCCGCCAGTTCCGGATTGCAGTGATGGAAAATGGCTGTTGTCGGAACGAGCTTTGATAGGTGGTCAGGTGTGATGCCTGCAATGGCCAGTGCTTCTTCATCCCAGGCCAATGTTTTGAGATTCATCATTCCCATCGCCGAAGCTAAGGAGTAATCGACGACATATTGATCAAATAACTTTTTAAAAATATATTCCTTGATTCCGATATATTTTTTTGCTTTGACAGCGATTTCAGGATGCTCGTTTACAATCCATGTGATTTTGCTTAGCGGCGCCATCGGATGAATCGGCGTTCCCGTCCGTTTATAGACATTGTGCCCGTTCATTTCTTCTTTGATTTTATGAGCCCAGCCTTCGCTTCTGTTGTCTGCCCAAGTGATACAGGAGGTGAGCGGCTTGTCGTTTTCGTCCATCGCAATCACGCTGTGCATCGCGCTGCTGAATGAAATGAATGACGGCTGTTTGTCAGGATGCTGCTGCATGATTTTCGCCGTTGACTGGATGACGGCCTGAAAAATCTCATCCGGGTTTTGCTCAGCGGTCGAGATGTCCGGTGTGTAAAGCGCGTAGCCGATGCTTTCCTTTTGGATCACGTCCCCTTTTTCACTGAATAAAACCGCTTTCGTGCTTGTCGTACCGATATCTATGCCTAACATATAACTAGTCATTTTCTTGTTCGGCCCCTTTCGCCAGCATTTGTTGCGACAGCCACAGATCTTCAACTTTACCTTGCACGTCATCGAAATTTTGATGTAGGGATTTAAGCATCAGATCCCTGTCTTTCGTTTTGATCGCTTTGATATAAAGTTCATGGTTATCGAGAATTCGTTCAAAGTCTTCGTATTTTTCTTTTAAGCGGGCCCGCATGGATAAAAGAATAAAGCTTTCCATCACAGGTTTGAGATTGTTCCATATCATCAAAATGTAAGAATGATTGATGGAGCGGACAATCGTTTCGTGAAATAAGACGTCTTGAAATGAGAACTCGTCGGCATCTTTGTATTTGATGGAGACTTTCATCATCTCCAATATTTTGCTGAGGTCTGTTACCAGTTCGTCGACATTTGCCCGTCCAAGCCGTTCGAATACGAATGTTTCCATCACCAGACGCACATCATAAATTTCTCCAATTTCTTTTTCGGTTAAACCGATGACAACGGCGCCCATCCGTTCCAAACGGATGATTTTTTCCGATGCCAGTATTTTTAAAGCTTCGCGGATGGGAGACCGGCTCACCGAGAATTCCGCAGCCAATTTATTTTCAGATAAAATGGTACCGCTTTCAATCAAGCCGGAAATAATGCGCATTCTCAGCTCGCATGCGACGCGAACACCTGTTGAAGCTCTTGAAAGCCACTTCTCCGGATATAAAAGATTTTTAGATTGGCTCATACACTCACCTTCCTAGTTATACGAGTATACTTGTATACAAGTATGATAACGCGATTATTTTGATTATGCAAACACTTTCATTTCAAATTTTCCGAAAAATTTTTTCCATTTAGAAAACGATTTGTTTTGCCAATGCGCTCGAAATACTCCACTAAAGTAAAAAAAATATAAAGGGAGCAGCTGCCCTTTATATTTTGACCATTTGTTTAACGATGAGTTTGAAGTCATGTTCGCTAATTTCTATGTGCCCAAATCGAAAGGAATAACCCCAGTGCCGTTTGTTTTTGATGAAAGAGAGGTTGGGAATGAATGGGTGGATCGGCGTTTCCCGGCATTTTAAAAAGTTGATCTTCCTTCTGTAAGGTGAGAATCCTTCTCCCGCATGAACCTTGTAAACTCTGTTATCACTCACTTCCCCTACAGCTGTAAACTTTTGATAGGGCGCATCATCTTTGAGATTTTGTTTTGGCGAGTAATAAATGATCCAATCATCGGGATTCATTCTTTTTAAAGGCGCCTCTTTTCCGTGGCAAAGTTGGGCGAAGCCTCCGGATACACCTTTCAAGACGTGATCGCGCGAAGCTACGCCGATCCAATACCTTCTTTTCATTCCATTCAGCATCCGCAATCATCCTTGTCAGTATTCCCTTCGGTGCATGCTGACACAGGAAAATTCATTTCTCTCCATGCCGCGATCCCTCCGGTCAGCTCTTTCACTTGATAGCCTTTTTCTAATAAAAATTTAGCTGCTTTAGCTGCCGTATTGCACCAGACATCCCAGCAGTACACAATGATTTCTTTATCTTTTGGAATATCCTCTAATCGATGAGGGAGATCGTGTTCAGGTATCGCTTGAGCACCTTTTATCGTCAAACTCCTGACTTCGCTTGGCCCGTTTCTTACATCTATTAAAAAATATTTTTCAGGGTGATTCTTTGAAGATTTAAAATAATCCATTGGGCTAATGGTGGCTTCTAAACGTGCATTAAAAAAATCGAGTGAATTCATAGGGTATGCCTCCTAGTTTTTATACTTTTTCCATACTTTTAAAAGCAAATCTTTAAATAATTTTTTTTCATTGTCAGTCAGAGGGGATAAAACCTCATATTCTGTCTGTACTAAAACCTGTTTGCATGATGACAGTACATCGCTGCCTTTTTCAGTAAGGATTAGGCTGTATGCCCTGCGATCACTTGCGTTTTTTGTCCTTTCCACAAAGCCTGAAGCTTCTAAATGGTCAACATGGCTCACCATTGTCGTACGGTCGATCTGCAGTTGTTCAGAAATCAGTTTTTGAGAAGAAAAAGGGTTTTCTTCAATAAATACAAGTACTCCGAATTGCCTGGCATTCAAGCTATACGGAGCGAGAACATCAGCAAATTGATCCTCCATTTGCTGAAGAACCTTTCCTAGCAAAAATCCGTAAAATTGACTTAACTGTTTCAAAAATCATCACCACCTAAAATAATCACCAAACAATATAGTCAGTATAACTGATTATATTTTTGAACGCAAGCCTTCTTGTTTTCGTTTGTTAATTTAATTAATTAACCGTGGTACAATAAAACCTACGATATGGTGTAAATGGAGGATTTCACATGCAACGCGGTACATTTCAATTAATGAAATCGGTGAACAAATCGATCATTCTTAATAAAATCAGAACTTCAGAGCCGATTTCGAGAGCCGAGATCGCCAAGGAAACAAAGATTACCCCTCCCACGGTCTCAAGCATTGTCAAAGAGCTGATCGAACAAGGGCTCGTGAAAGAAAGCACGCTCGGCCATTCGAGCGGCGGAAGGAAGCCGACAATGCTGCACATCAACACAGGTGCCTATTATGTCATTGGCATTGATGCCGGGCCTGAGACGGTGGAGTGCATCTTAACCGATTTAGCCGGAGGGATACTGCAGCGGACATCCAGCCTGCTGAAAAAACCGCTGACAAACGAGACGTTCATTGATGTTTTAAAAGAAAATGTTTATGCGATTTTGGGACGGGCCGATGTCAATCAGGAAAAGATCATCGGGATCGGCATCGCAATGCACGGGGTCGTCGATGCTGAAACGGGAATGTCACGCATCGCCCCGATTTTAAACCTAACCAATATTCCCATTAAAGATGTGCTGGAACAAGAATTCAACTTAACGGTCAGAGTTGAAAACGATGCCAGGGCGATGGCGCTTGGCGAATCGTGGTTCGGCGGCCGCGATGATGCAGGCAGTATGGCGGCCGTAAACGTCGGCCACGGTGTCGGTGCGGGGATTGTCATCAACGGAAAACTGTACCATGGAGCGGAAGGAATCGCAGGGGAACTGGGCCATATGATCATTGATATTAATGGAGAAAAGTGCGAGTGCGGCAACCGGGGCTGCCTGCAGACGATTGTGAGCGGTAAAGCGATTGCCAAGCGGGGAAACAAACGGTTAAAAGAAAGTCCGGACAGCCTGACAGCCAAAGATTTGTTTGAAATGGCCGAGAACGGCTGCCAAACGTGTATCGAACTCTTTCGGGAAACCGGTGTGATCATCGGAATCGGGCTGACCAACTTCATTCATCTTGTCAATCCGGGCAAAATCGTGCTGGGCGGCGGAGTGATGAAAGGCGGGAGGTTCATATTGCCGGCGATACGAGAAACGATACAGCAGAAAGCCTTAACAGCCGAAGCGAGGCAGACAGAGGTGACGATAACGAAGCTCGGCGATGAAGCGACGCTTTACGGAGCCGTTTCATTGCTGTTGGCGGAGCTGTTTGATCCGGTGTTAAAATAAGCCTTTTTTTCGCCTGTTTTAACATCGGTGAAGCCTTACCCCTGACGATTGACCGTGTGGATGAAGCGCATGAAAGCTTCGCGGTTTTTGAATACCCCGGCATCCTCAAGGGCTTTAACAAATTTCCGGCCAAGTTCTTTTCGTACAATTGATTCAGCATGCTTCGGCACGGACGGCTCTCCGTATTCGGTTTTGAGCTGTTCGGCCCATTCCCGGTGATGCGCTTCAACGGCATCTGACTGACCGAGCAGGAATTCTTGGACACCTGCCAGTTCGGTCTTTAAGCGGGGAGGAAGAACGGCCAGGCCCATCACTTCGATTAAGCCGATATTTTCTTTCTTAATATGGTGAACGTCAGCATGCGGGTGGAATATGCCGTATGGATGCTCGGCAGATGTCCGGTTGTTTCTGAGCACAAGGTCGATTTCAAAAACACCGCTCACGTTTCTTGCAATAGGCGTAATCGTGTTATGAGGCGTTTCATCAGTAAAAGCCGTAATATCCGCTTGTTGATCCGAGTAGTTTTTCCAAGTCTGAAAAATATGATCCGCCGCATCGACAAGGCTGTTGATCGCCGTTCCTTTCAAGCGGATGACAGACATCGGCCATTTTAAAACAGAGGCTTCGATGTCCGGATGCTGTTTGATTTGAAAGGAGAACGCGTTTTCTGCGCGCGTCATTGCAAACTCATATCGTCCGGCTTGATAATGGTCATGGCTTAAAATAGACCCGCCGACGATCGGCAAATCGGCATTCGATCCGATAAAATAATGCGGAAACAGCTCTGTAAAAACAAGCAGCCTGTGAAAGGCAAGCTTATCAATTTTCATCGGCCGATGCTGCTCAGAAAATAAAATGCTGTGCTCGTTATAGTAAGCATATGGAGAATATTGAAAATACCAGTTTTCTCCGGCGAGCGGGACTTTAATAATCCTGTGGTTCGCCCGGGCGGGATACCCGATTCGTCCTGCATACCCTTCGTTTTCTTTGCACAGCAGGCACGTCGGATAGCTGCGTGCTCGTTTTGCAGCGGCGCGCTCCCGTTTGATTTGCTCAGGGTCTTTTTCCGGCTTTGACAAATTGATCGTAATATCCATTGTGCCGTAAGGTGTATCTGCCTGATACGAAATATTTCTTTCAATTCGTTTTGTCTGGATATAGTTGCTGTTTTTGCTGAGCTGATAAAAATAGGCGGTCGCCTCCAGCGGCGATTGCTCGTATTTTTGCTGAAACACGGCATTGATGACAGAAGGTCTTGCAACAAAGCAATTCATCACATTTGCCGCCAGCATGTCTTTCGCGTCTGCGTCGTCGGTTATGACGCAGTGTTCAATTGCATAAGCGGCGAGTCTTTCCAAAAGGTCGGGGATGGAGTCGCCGGAAGCCGCAGGGGCTTCTTCGGGAAACGAGTCCAGACCCAGCAGGTTCATCACTTGGTTGCGTGCGTAGTTCACGTCATCCGGTTCGATTAACCCTGTTTCAAGCGCTTTTTGAATGAGTCCGGCTATGTCTTGTTCAATCATGTTGACACTTCCTTCCTGTACCCGTTTGGATGTGATGAATGCCACTTCCAGGCGTCTTCAATGATCTTTGCTACAGAAGTGCGCGAAGGCCTCCAGCCTAGGACCTGCTTTGCTTTGTCAGAGCCGGCAATCAGGATGCTCGGGTCGCCGGCTCTGCGCTTGCCGATCTCGGCGGGAATGTCTTTGCCGGTGACCTTTCTCGCCGCATCAATCATTTCTTTCACCGAAAATCCTTCGCTGCTGCCGAGGTTGAATATATCGCTTTTGCCGCCTTCTCTTAAATAGTCCAAAGCCGACAGATGAGCGTCAATCAGGTCTTCGACATGAACATAGTCGCGGATGCACGTGCCGTCGGGCGTATCATAGTCATCCCCAAAAATCGTAATATGCGGTCTTTGTCCGAGAGCGGTTTGCAGGATGATGGGGACCAGGTGTGTTTCCGGATGATGGTCTTCTCCGATCTCTCCCGTTTCCCTTGCTCCTGCGACATTAAAGTACCTGAGAGACACAAAGCTGACTCCATGGGCTTCTTCAGTCCGCTTCATGAGCTTCTCCATGATCAGTTTCGTTTCCCCGTAGGTGCTTGTCGGCCTCGTCGGCATGTCTTCTGTGATCGGCACCGATTCAGGCTCTCCGTAGACGGCCGCCGTCGAGGAGAATACGATTTTTTTCACATCGTGCTCAAGCATCGTCTGAAGCAAAACCTGTGTCCCGGATACATTGTTGTCGTAGTATTTAAGCGGATCTTTCATTGATTCGCCGACAAGTGAACTGGCGGCGAAGTGGATCACTTCTTCAATACGTTCCTTTTCGAAAACAGTGCGGAGGAAGTCGCGATCGCGCACATCCCCTTCATAAAAGACTGCCGCAGGATGTACGGCCTGTCTTTGGCCGGTCTCAAGGTTGTCAACGACAACGACGGTTTCGCCCCTGTCCAATAATTGATACACGGCGTGTGAACCGATATAGCCGGCACCGCCCAAAACCAACACACTCATATCCATTCCCCTTTCTATATTTCTTTGGCGCCGTCGCCTATCGCCGCAGTATAAAATGCGGCATCATAGCCAACCGTTTCGCGGTAGACGGCATTCACGCGTTCTTTAAAGCTGTCTGTCCGGTCTTTTTCTACAATCGCAATCGCACAGCCGCCGAACCCGGCGCCGGTCATGCGTGCACCCAGGACGCCGTCTTGTTCCCAAGCCGCCTGGACAATGGTATCAAGCTCCAGCCCTGTCACTTCATAATCATCCCTTAAAGACATATGAGATTCATTCATCAGCTTGCCGAACCCGGCGAGGTCGTCCCCGCGAAGTTTTTCCAGCGCTTTCAGCGTCCGGGCATTTTCGTACACCGCATGTCTGGCACGTTTTCGATTAATTTCATCTCGGATGAGGTGCTGATGAGCTTCAAATGCTTCCGCCGTCATTTCGCCCAGGCTTGCAATCGGTAACTCCTGCTGCAGATCGCGGAGCGCCTCTTCGCATTGGGCACGCCTTTCATTATATTTAGATCCGGCCAGCGTCCGCTGTTTGTTTGTATTGATGATGATCACATCGTGTTCCTTCAATACGAAGGGAGCGTATGTGTAATGAAGTGTTTGGCAGTCTAACAAAATCGCGTGATCCTTTTTCCCCATGCCGATCGCAAATTGGTCCATAATGCCGCTGCCTACGCCGATGTATTCGTTTTCGACTTTTTGTCCGAGCTTAACCATGGAGATCGTGTCTGTCTGCAAACCATAAAGCCCTTTTAAAAGAACGCCTGTCGCAAGTTCAATCGATGCGGAAGAAGAGAGGCCCGCCCCGTGCGGAATATTTCCGTAATACAAAATATCGGCGCCGTGAACGATTTGATGGCCTGCTGCTTTCATCAAAAGGAACATTCCTTTCGGATAGTTGGCCCAGCCGTCAGACCGGTCAAATGCTAAATCGCTCAAGCTGCATTCAATTATGCCTTTGTCATGGAAGTTCTTTGAATAGAAACGGATCATTTGATCATCTCGTTTCACGCCAAGGGCATAGGTGCCAAATGAAATCGAAGCGGGGAAAACATGCCCTCCATTATAATCCGTGTGTTCGCCTATTAAGTTGATTCTTCCCGGAGCAAAAAAGGTTCGCGGTGTCTGTTCTGTCTTAAAAATAGAGCGAAAGTCGTTTGATAAAGCGGCTGCAGTATTCATATATCCTCCCATTCGTTTGACGTGCAGACTTAATAAATTAATTTAATTAAGTTTAACCCCAGTTTACTACGGGTTTTCAATTGGTGCAATAAAAAGTGTTTTTTCAAATGAAACGTTTTCATGTAAAATCCTTATTGGCGGGGATAGGGCAATCAGCACTTGACTTTTACAAAAATCAACGTTAAATTAGTAAAATATTTTACTAAAAAATATGAAAGATGTTCATGGAGGTTTTGCAATCGTGGCGACGATAAAAGATGTTGCAGAAAAGGCGGGGTATTCCATCTCGACGGTTTCCCGCGTATTAAATAACGACGAAAGCCTGTCCGTACCCGATGAGACGCGGGAGAAAATATTTGAAGTGGCGGAAAGCCTGAACTACCGCAAAAAAACGATCAGAACACTGGTAAAAAACATCGCGTTTCTGTACTGGCTGACGGATAAAGAGGAACTCGAAGACGTGTATTTTAAAACGATGAGGCTGGAAATCGAGAAGCTCGCAAAGCAATTCAACGTTGAACTGACGACGTATAAAATTTCGGGGGGTATTGACGCCATCCCCGAAAACATTGAAGGATTCATTGCGGTCGGATCATTTTCAGATGATGAATTAACCCGGTTAAGGCAGATGACGCCTCACGGAGTATTTATCGATTCGACGCCGGATCCGAATCATTTTGATTCAGTCAGGCCGGACTTAAAGCAGATGACGAGGAAAACGGTGGACTTTCTTATCGAAAAAGGGCATGAAAAGATCGGCTTTATCGGAGGCACGTACCACAATCCCAATACCGATGAAGACGAAATGGATGTAAGGGAACGAACGTTTCGCGATTATATGAGGGAAAAAGGGCTCTTGGAGGAAGGCTTTATTTTTTGCCGCAGGGGATTTTCGGTGGAAAACGGCTACCATCTGATGGATAAAGCGGTTGAAACATTGGGCGAAAAGCTGCCGACGGCCTTCTTTACAGCGGCGGATCCGATCGCCGTAGGCTGCCTTCAGGCTTTAAATGAAAAAGGGGTCGCCATCCCGGGCAGGGTGAGCGTCATCAGCATCAACAACATCAGTGTGGCGAAATACGTATCTCCGCCGCTGACGACATTCCATATCGATATTAAAGAACTTTGCAAAAACGCCATTGAATTGCTTCTTGAACAAATACTTGAAAAGAGAAAAGCTGTAAAAACGCTATATATCGGTGCAGAACTGGTGGTCAGGAAAAGCACCAATTAAAAAAAGGCGCGGGCTGTTCATAAGCCGCGCCTTTTTCGTAAAATATTTTACTATAGTCAGTAAAATAATTGTTTACACTTTTTCTTAGACATGCTATATTGTTTTTGTGAAACGCTTTCAATCCAATAAAAGGAATGAGACAAATGATGAATATGAAAAAATATGTTGGAATCAGCAGTGTGATTGCTCTCAGTTTGTCTTTAACTGCCTGCGGACCTAAAGAGAGCAGCAATGAAGCATCAGGCTCGAAGCAAAAGGAACTCGTGGTCTGGGAAGATAAAGAAAAAAGCGAAGGCATTAAAGATGCCGTTGCCCAGTTTGAAAAAGAGCACGGCGTATCTGTCAAAGTCGTGGAAAAGCCTTACGCAAAGCAGATCGAAGATTTGCGGATGGATGGACCGGCAGGAACGGGGCCTGATGTGTTAACGATGCCTGGAGATCAAATCGGAACAGCGGTAACGGAAGGTTTGATCAAGGAATTAAAGGTGGACAAAGAGATCCAATCGATCTATACGGAACCGGCAATGAGATCCCAGGTGACAAACGGTAAGGTCTACGGCCTGCCGAAAGCGGTCGAAACGACGATGCTCTACTATAATAAAGATTTGATTTCTGAAAAAGAACTGCCGAAAACGCTGGATGAATGGTATGAGTATTCGAAAAAAACGGCTGACGGCAAAAAATTCGGCTTCCTGGCGCTGTTTGACCAGATTTATTATGCACAGAGCGTCATGGGAGGATACGGCGGCTACATTTTTAAGAGCCATGCAGACGGCACTTATGATCCGGCTGATCTCGGCTTGAATAACAAAGGTGCAGTTGAAGGAGCCGAGTACATTCAGAAGTTTTATCAAGAAGGGCTGTTCCCTGCCGGAATTATTGGGGAGCAAGGCATCAATGTGCTGGAATCGCTGTTTACGGAAGGAAAAGCAGCAGCGATCATTTCTGGTCCGTGGAATCTGGAACCGTTCAAAAAAGCGGGCATCGACTACGGGGTTGCCAAGCTGCCTAAGCTGTCCAACGGCAAACATATGAGTTCTTTTGTCGGCGTGAAGAGCTACAATGTAAGCGCTTATTCGAAGAATGCCGATCTAGCGGAAGAATTAGCCGTCTTTCTCGCCAATAAAGAAAACTCAAAGAAGAGATATGAGATCACAAAAGAAGTTCCCGCTGTCAAAGAACTGGCGGATGATCCTGCCGTCACAAAAAGCGAAGCGGCTCAAGCTGTTGCCGAGCAATCTCAGTACTCAGAGTTGACGCCGAATATTCCTGAGATGAATGAAGTATGGACGCCGGCGGATGCGGCTCTGCAAACGATCGCAACCGGAAAAGCGGAACCGAAAAAAGCGCTTGATCAAGCCGCGGAAACGATACAAGGACAGATCAAAGCGAAGCACAGCGGCAGCAAATAAGCCGCAGCATTGGTGTCAAACTTGTCTTAAGTTTGGCGCCATTTATGATCAGGACGTCCATATAAAGAGGTGAAAGAGAAGGTGCAGCATCGCAAAAAAGCTTTACTATTATCAATCATTCCCGGTTTGGGGCAATTCTACAATAAACAATGGATAAAGGGTCTGTTATTCCTTCTTTTAGGCGTCTCGTTCTTTGCGGTTTTTGGCGATTTGCTGAATATGGGGCTGTGGGGCCTGTTTACGCTTGGAACCGAAGTGCCGCGCGATAACTCGATTTTTCTATTGGCAGAAGGCATCATCGCCGTGATTGTCACCGGTTTTGGGCTGGCTGTCTATTACGCCAATTTGCGGGATGCCTACCAAAACGGAAAGCGGCGCGATGAACAAAAGGAGCTCAGTTCACTCAAGGAACAATATCATAATTTAATGGCTCAGGGATATCCGTATCTCATCAGCGGACCATCACTGTTCATTTTGATTTTCGCCGTTGTTTTTCCGATTTTGTTCAGCTTTGCATTAGCTTTTACAAATTATAACCTCTACCATTCTCCGCCTGCCCACCTTGTCGATTGGGTAGGGCTTAAAACGTTTTCCGAAATTTTCACCGTTGATATTTGGCGGTCGACCTTTTTGGATGTTTTAGCTTGGACCATTGTCTGGACGCTTGTCGCTTCTACGCTCCAAGTCGGGTTGGGAATTTTGTTGGCGGTTGTCGTCAATCAGAAGGAAGTCCGCTTCAAGAAATTTTTCCGGACGATTCTGGTTTTGCCTTGGGCCGTGCCCGGCTTTGTTACCATTCTTGTGTTTGCCGGCCTCTTTAATGACAGCTTCGGTGCATTCAATCATCAAATCCTCGCCGCATTCGGCATCGATCCGATTCCCTGGATGACGAATGCCAATTGGACGAAGCTGGCGCTTATCCTCATGCAGGGGTGGCTCGGTTTTCCTTATGTGTTTATTGTGACGACCGGTGTTCTGCAGTCGATTCCGGACGACCTGTATGAAGCGGCGACAATTGACGGCGCGTCCGCGTTTTCGAAATTCAGGCATATCACAATGCCGCTGATTTTAATCGCAATGGCGCCGATTATCATCACGCAATTCACTTTTAACTTTAATAACTTCAACATTATCTATCTATTCAATGGAGGCGGTCCGGCTGTTCCCGGGTCAACAGCGGGAGGAACCGACATTCTGGTGTCCTGGATTTACAAATTGACGATGCAGTCGAGCCAGTACTCTTTAGCCGCCGCATTGACGATCCTGCTGTCGGTCTTTGTCATCTCGATCGCGCTGTGGCAGTTCAGACGGACAAATTCTTTCAAAGAGGGGGCTTAACATATGAAGAAAAGAAGATTCTTTCGGCTCCTTCTGACCTATTCTCTGTTGGTTTTTATGACAGCCGTTATCATATATCCTCTGCTTTGGACGGTGGGAGCCAGCTTTAATCCCGGCAACAGTTTGGTCAGTACTTCTATCATTCCGGCAAATCCGACATTGGATCACTATAGAGAATTATTTGCAGGAAAAGAGAGCCTTCAATACGGGCAATGGTATATAAACTCGCTGAAAATCAGCATCTTTACGATGATCGGATCAATCATCAGTGTTTCTTTTACAGCTTATGCTTTTTCACGGTTTCGTTTTAAAGGTAGAAAAAACGCTTTAGTTTTATTCATGCTGCTGCAAATGATTCCTCAATTTTCGGCTTTGGTTGCGCTCTTCGTTTTAGCGCAGATGCTCGGAATGATGAACAGCCATTGGCTGCTGATTTTGCTGTACATCGGCGGGCTTATACCGATGAACACGTATTTGATGAAGGGGTATATGGATTCCATTCCCATCGATTTGGATGAGAGCGCTAAGATTGACGGCGCTAGCAATACAAGGATTTTTCTGCAGATTATTATGCCGCTATCCAAACCGATGATCGCGGTCGTCGCCATGAACGGATTCACCGGACCGCTCGGGGATTTCGTTTTGTCTTCGACCATATTGCGGACGCCGGAGTCGTATACATTGCCGATCGGTTTATACAATTTAGTCAATGAAGTCATGGGAGCCAGCTATACGACGTTTGCCGCCGGCGCCATTTTGATCAGCATTCCGGTAGCCGTCATCTTTATCATGCTGCAAAAGAACTTTGTATCAGGGTTGACGGCAGGCGGAACGAAAGGATAGTCCGAGAAGAATATGGTCTAAAAAAGGAGAGTATTATGCCAAAAATTTATACGACACAAGCAAAATACATGCTTCACGGGGGAGACTACAATCCGGATCAATGGCTTGACCGTCCGGATATTCTTGCAGATGATATCAAGCTGATGAAGCTTGCCCATACGAATACATTTTCAGTGGGGATTTTTTCATGGAGCGCTCTTGAGCCGGAGGAAGGCGTCTATACGTTTGAATGGCTGGATGATATGTTTGAGAACATTCACCGGAACGGCGGACGGATTATAATGGCGACACCGAGCGGCGCCCGTCCTGCTTGGCTGTCGCAAAAATATCCGGAAGTGCTGCGCGTCAATGCGGAACGTGTCAAACAGCTGCATGGCGGAAGGCACAATCATTGCTTCACTTCATACGTATACCGTGAAAAAACGAGAAAGATCAACCGCTTGCTGGCTGAAAGGTACGGCAGCCATCCTGCCCTTTTGATGTGGCATGTCTCCAACGAATACGGAGGAGAATGCCATTGTCATCAATGCCAGCACGCTTTTAGAGACTGGCTGAAAAAGAAGTACAACAATGATCTTAAATCTTTGAATGATGCATGGTGGACGCCTTTTTGGAGCCATACCTTCAACGATTGGTCACAGATTGAATCGCCGTCTCCGATCGGTGAAAATGCGGTGCACGGCTTGAATTTGGACTGGCGCCGCTTCGTCACTGATCAGACGATCTCTTTCTTTCAAAATGAAATCGTTCCGTTGAAGGAAATCACGCCGAATATTCCGATTACGACCAACTTTATGGCTGACACGCATGATCTCATTCCATTTCAAGGGCTGGACTACAGCAAGTTTGCCAAGCATCTGGACGTGATCAGCTGGGACGCGTATCCCGCCTGGCACAATGATTGGGAAAGCACAGCTGATTTGGCCATGAAAGTCGGCTTTATCAATGATTTGTACCGCAGCCTGAAACAGCAGCCGTTTCTTTTAATGGAATCGACGCCAAGCGCTGTCAATTGGCACAATTTTAATAAAGCGAAACGGCCGGGGATGCATCTCTTGTCTTCTATGCAGATGATCGCCCACGGATCTGACAGCATTCTCTATTTTCAATGGCGGAAATCCCGCGGCTCATCGGAAAAATTTCACGGTGCGGTTGTCGGCCATGACAATTGTTCCGAGAACCGCGTATTTAAAGAAGTGGCAAAAGTGGGGCAAACCCTTGATGAACTGTCTGAAGTCGTCGGAACGACCCGGCCCGCGAATGTCGCGATCCTCTATGATTGGGAAACCCATTGGGCGCTCGAAGATGCACAAGGATTCGGGATGAAAACCAAGCGGTATCCCCAAACCTTGCACGAGCACTACCGCGCGTTTTGGGAGCGTGATATTCCAGTCGACGTGATTACGAAGGAACAGGATTTTTCGCCGTACCGGCTGCTGATCGTTCCGATGCTTTACTTAGCAAGTGAAGAAACAATCGCGCGTTTAAAAGCCTTTGCTGCAAACGGGGGCACATTGGTGATGACGTATATTAGCGGAATCGTCAACGAATCTGACCTGACCTATTTAGGCGGATGGCCGCAAGATCTGCAAGAGATGTTTGGCATGGAACCTGTTGAAACCGATACGCTCTATCCGGGCGACAAAAATAGGGTCCGTTATCAAAACCGGTCCTATGAGCTGAAAGATTATGCGACCGTGCTGAAGCTGGATACGGCAGATCCCGTGGGATTCTATGAGGACGATTTTTATGCGGACACGCCGGCTGTTACAAGCCATTCATACAAACAGGGGAAGACGTACTATATCGGTGCGCGCTTAAGCAGCCAATTTCATCGGGATTTTTATGAAACATTGATCAAAGAGCTATCGATTCAACCGGCTTTTGACGTGAAACATCAGCCTGGCGTCTCCGTTCAAGTCAGACAGGATGAAGAAAATGATTATATTTTCATCATGAATTTCACAGAAAAACGCCAGCCCGTCGTGTTGGAGTCGGCCGTAAAAGATATGCTGACCGGAGAAACGCTGACCGGCGAAATCACATTGGAAAAATATGAAGCCAGAATAGCGGTAAAAACAAAAAAATAAGCCCGGGGGACATCCGCTTTAATGTGGGTGTTTCTCTTGAAAAAATAATGAAAGCGTTTTCTGTTTGGCGTGTGTCAATCATGAAAGGGGAGAAGCGAGATTCATGAAAAACGTGGTGGCTGTTTTTGTGGTGCTGATTGTTGTTTTGGGCGCACTTGGAACCGGCGGTCCGGCGGAAGCCGCCAGAGGTTCCAAGGCGGCAGAAAGCGGCCTTTTTGTCGAAAAGGTTTCAGGGCTTCACAAGGATTTTATAAAAGGGGTTGATGTTTCGAGTATCATCGCTTTGGAAGAGAGCGGCGTCGCCTTTTACAATGAATCCGGAAAGAAACAGGATATATTCAAAACGCTGAAAGAAGCAGGCGTCAATTATGTCCGGGTGCGCATCTGGAATGATCCCTATGATGCCAACGGCAATGGCTATGGAGGGGGCAATAATGATCTGAAAAAAGCGATTCAGATCGGAAAACGGGCCACTGCCAACGGAATGAAGCTGCTGGCGGATTTCCACTATTCCGATTTCTGGGCGGACCCGGCGAAACAGAAAGCGCCAAAAGCATGGGCAAACCTAAACTTTGAAGATAAAAAAACGGCGCTTTACCAATATACAAAACAAAGCCTTGAAGCGATGAAAGCAGCGGGGATCAACGTCGGCATGGTGCAGGTCGGAAACGAAACAAACGGGGGTCTTGCCGGTGAAACGGACTGGGCGAAGATGAGCCAATTATTCAATGCGGGGAGCCAAGCGGTCCGGGAGACGGATTCGAATATTTTAGTCGCCTTGCATTTTACCAATCCGGAGACGTCCGGCAGGTACGCTTGGATTGCCGAGACGCTTCACCGGCACCATGTCGACTATGATGTATTTGCAAGCTCGTATTATCCATTTTGGCATGGCACACTGAAGAATCTAACATCCGTCCTGACATCTGTCGCGGATACGTACGGCAAAAAGGTCATGGTAGCCGAGACATCTTATACGTATACGGCTGAAGACGGAGACGGACACGAAAATACAGCCCCTAAAAACGGTCAAACGCTCAATTACCCGGTCACCGTTCAAGGACAGGCGAACGCGGTCCGTGATGTGATTCAAGCGGTCAGCGATGTAGGAGAAGCTGGAATCGGCGTTTTCTATTGGGAACCGGCTTGGATTCCAGTAGGACCGGCACGCCAGCTTGAGAAAAATAAATCGCTTTGGGAGACATACGGATCAGGCTGGGCCACAAGCTATGCCGCTGAATACGACCCGGAAGACGCAGGAAAGTGGTTTGGCGGCAGCGCCGTAGACAATCAGGCATTGTTTGATTTTAAAGGACGTCCATTGCCTTCTCTGAATGTATTTAAGTATGTTGATACGGGAACACCATTCAAAAATTGACTTGCAGCTGAATTCTTGGATGAAGGCGAACGCCGTTTGCCGGAAAGCGGTTTAAAGCAGAATGAAAAAAGGCCGGATGATATCCGGCTTTTTTTCGTGAAAGGACAGTCAGAAAGCGTAATTAAAATGTTTTCATTCAATTGACAGAAAGATAGGGTCCGCTTAACCAGCGGTTACCGTTTGAAATGCATCTTCTACAGATACGTATTCATATCCAAGGTCGCGCGCGACGGCCTTGTAGGTAATGCTTCCGTTTGCAACGTTGACGCCGAGAGCGAGCGCCTGATTTTCGGCGACTGCTTGTTCAACGCCTTTATTTGCGATTTGCAAAGCGTAAGGCATAGTGACGTTTGTTAAGCCGATCGTTGAAGTACGGGGAACGGCTCCCGGCATATTGGCGACTGCATAATGGACAACGCCGTGCTTCGTATAAGTCGGATCGTCATGCGTAGTGATCTTATCAACCGTTTCAATAATGCCGCCCTGGTCAATCGCCACGTCTACAACAACTGAGCCTGGGGACATCGACTGAATCATCTCTTCTGTGACAAGTTTCGGCGCTTTTGCACCAGGGATTAAGACGGCGCCGATGACAAGGTCAGAGTCTTTTACGGCTTCCGCAATGTTGAGCGGGTTGGACATAAGCGTTTGAATGTCTTTGCCGAACTGGTCATCGAGCTGGCGGAGGCGCTCAGCGCTCAAATCGATCAAAGTGACGTCAGCGCCAAGTCCGACTGCGATTTTGGCAGCGTTCGTACCGACTACTCCGCCGCCGATGATCGTAACCTTGCCGCGTTTTACCCCGGGTACGCCTGATAACAGGATGCCTTTGCCGCCTTTTGATTTCTCAAGAAATTGCGCGCCGATCTGTGAAGCCATGCGTCCGGCGACTTCACTCATTGGAGTCAGGAGCGGAAGCGTCCGGTTCACTTCGACCGTTTCGTAGGCGATGGCTGTGACGCCGCTGTCCACAAGCGCTTTCGCAAGCTCAGGCTCTGCTGCTAAGTGCAGATACGTAAATAAAACAAGTCCTTTTCGGAAATAGCCGTATTCAGAGCTGATCGGCTCTTTCACCTTCATGACCATATCCGCTTTTGCCCATACATCCTTCGCTTCAACCAAAATGTCTGCCCCGGCTGCTTTGTAGTCAGCATCCTCAAAGCCGCTTCCAAGTCCGGCTCCCTGTTCGATTAAAACTTGATGACCGCTTTTTTTAAGCGCGACTACTCCGGCCGGCGTAATGGCTACACGGTTCTCATTGTTTTTAATTTCTTTCGGAATTCCAATGATCATGATGTCGTCCCCCTCAAATGAAATATGATTCTACCGCTAGTATAAATCTCTGAACCGGCAAGAGCATCGTGTGTAAAATTAAAAATGTAAGCGCTTTTTTGTGAAATTTAACAAATTGGTGAACGTTGAATGAAGTGAAAGGATTGATATGAGGAGTTATCTATTAAAATTTTTTTCTTTAAAAAATAGTTTTGTTAAAAAAACAAATGTAAGCGATTACATTTTGTGTCGTTTCACAAACATAACCATATTTCGTTGTGATAGAATATCTCTTGCAGCTATGAAAGCGTTATCTTTGTTGGGAGTGAGTCATATGGATATCTTAGAAATACTAGGCAAGATTAATAAGGTATTATGGGGGCCGCCCAGTTTAATTTTATTATTTGGGACAGGCTTATTTTTAACGTTTGTTTTAAAAGGACTGCAATTTCGCCGCCTGATCTATGCGTTTAAGATCGGATTTGGCAAGGAAGACAGCAAAGACGCAGCTGCCGAAGGGGATGTGAGCCATTTTAAAGCTTTAATGACAGCGCTTGCCGCCACGATCGGAAACGGAAATATCGCAGGTGTCGCGACGGCATTGACACTCGGCGGACCGGGTTCGATCTTCTGGATGTGGGTTGTCGGGCTGTTGGGCATGGCAACGAAATACGCGGAAGCCTTGCTTGCTGTTAAATTCCGCGTAAAAAATGAAAAAGGGGAATATTCAAGCGGGCCGATGTATTATATCGAACGCGGACTCGGACGCAGATTTAAAGGACTCGCCATCGCTTTTGCGCTGTTTGGAGCTTTTGCCGCTTTGGGGATAGGCAACAGCGTCCAATCCAATACGATTGCCGATATTACAAAGAACAGCTTCGGTATCGAAAACTGGGTGACAGGGCTGATTCTCGTCATTCTTGTCAGCGTCATCATCTTCGGCGGCATCCAGCGGATCAGCACGGTTGCCAGCTTCTTTGTGCCGATCATGGCTTTTCTTTATATGGGCGGGGCGATCTTGATTCTGATTTTGAATTATGACAAGATTATTCCGGCTTTTGAGCTGATTTTCTATTATGCTTTCCACCCTGTGGCAGCAGCCGGCGGTTTCCTTGGAATTGCCGTATCTGAAGCCGTTCGGAACGGGGTGTCCCGCGGCATTTTTTCAAACGAAGCAGGCCTTGGGACGGCTGCGCTAATCGCCGGAAATGCGCGTGCAGATCATCCGGTAAAACAGGCGCTCGTCGCAATGACCGGGACATTTATCGTTACGATCGTGGTGTGTACGATGACCGGTTTAACCCTTATTATTACCGGTTTCTGGGATCCGTCTGGCGGCTTGATATCCGGCGTGGCCCATAATGCCAGCCTTGAAGGCGGGGCATTGACGAGCGCGGCATTTGCCTCAGTACTCGGCGCGGCAGGCGAATATATTGTGTCGCTGTCGGTGATTTTCTTTGGGTTCTCTACAATTGTCGGCTGGTATGTTTACGGAGAAAAATGCTTCGAGTATTTGGCCGGTTCCAAAGGAATTGCGGGCTACAGGCTGGTCTACATCCTCGCCTGCGGCATCGGGACGGTCGCCAACCTCGTCACCGTCTGGGCATTTGCCGATATGGCGAATGCACTGATGATGATTCCAAACCTGATCGCCATCCTGCTGCTTTGGAAAGTTATCAAAGCAGAGACAAATGATTATTTTCATCACTTCTATGAACATACCAAATCGGCGGGTCCGCCAAGTAAACCAATTCATTAATCAATTAAAAGCTCTGCCTTCCAGGCAGAGCTTTTTCTTTGTTTACAATCATACAAGATCTCAAATTTTGACGAAAAATGTCGATACTATGAAATGAAGAAGATCTTTAATTTGAAAATTGCATTTTATCATTGATGACATAAAGGAGAAAGGATCACCATCATGAAAGTAAAAACAAAACTGCTGGGAATTATATCGATTTTAGTCGTTTCCATTATTGGAATCGGAGGTTCCTCTGTTTTTATGATTTCTTCTACGGTGAAAAAGAATGAAGAACTTAAGGACAAGATGGAATTTCAAAAAGAGATTAAGCATATTCAATATCGTCTGACCGGTTTGTCGAATGATGAAAGAGGCCTTATTATGACCGGAGATAATGAATACAGTGAAGGAATGAAGGACAAGGCCGACGATGTTTTAAAGAGTCTTGACCGCGCAGGAAAACTGATCCGGGAAGACACATACAAAGCGAACGTCGAAGAAATTAAAGAAAATTTTAAGGCTTATTGGGGTTTAAATCAACAAGTTATACAGTCTTACGCTTCAAGCTCTAAAAAAGCTGAATCGATTCATTTCGGAGAGGAAAGAACATTAAGAAAAGAAGTCCTCGATCCGTCTGTCAACCAGCTGGTCGAAAGCCTGGAACAAGAGGTGGAAGATCTGAAAGCAGAGATCAGCGCCAACGGGACGATGAGCGAATGGGTCATCATCACTGTCACAGCAGTATCAGCCATAGTTGGAATTGTCTTGAGTCTGCTGCTCTTGAAGTCTATTCTGGTACCGTTGAGAAGCCTGAATCAGCAGCTTGGGGACATTGCCCACGGTGAGGCGGACTTAACCAAGAAAGTGATCGTCAAAAATAAAGACGAGTTCGGCCAGCTTGCAAATTCTTTCAATGCTTTTGTTCAGTCGCTGACGCAAATTGTGAAGCAGATCAGCAGTTCGTCCGAGCAAGTCGCCGCATCCTCTGAACAGTTGTCGGCAAGCGCGGAGGAATCGAAATCGACCTCCGAACTGATTTCGGAAGAGATGCAGGCGATTGCTGACAGCAATATGACGCAAAGCGAAATGACAGAAAAGAGCTCGGAATCGATTCATGAATTGCTGGACCGTTTATCATCCGTTGCCTCCAATACAGGCAGCATAGCGGATCTGTCGTCTTCGATGAGAGACAAAGCCGAAATCGGCTCCGAATCCGTTCATAAAATGCTCGAGCAAATGAACTTCATTGATAAATCCGTCGACTCAGCCGGCAGCGGCCTCGAGGCGCTCGTGTCCAGCACGGCGGAAATCAGCAACATTTCTTCGCTTATCACCGATATTTCGGAGCAGACGAATTTGCTGGCGCTAAACGCGGCAATTGAAGCAGCAAGAGCGGGAGAACAAGGAAAAGGGTTTGCCGTCGTGGCGGAAGAGGTCCGGAAATTGGCGGACGAAACGAATAAATCGGCGAACCATATTCAATCGTTAGTCACAACGATCCAAAATGAATCGGTAGAAACGGTGAATAATATTAAAGTCGTTCAAGAAAATGTCAGCTCCGGAATCGCTCTGTCCCAGGAGACAACCGGCAATTTCAACGAAATTTTGAACTTGGTGGAACAGGTTGCTTCTCAAATCCAAGAAGTCGCAGCTTCTACTCAGCAGCTGACATCAGGTGTCGAAATGGTTCAAAACACCATTCAAACATTAGCTTCCGGATCACAGGAAACGTCGGCTGGCACAAAAGCGGTTGCTTCCTCAACTCAGGAGCAGCTGGCTTCGATGGAAGAAATCTCTTATGCAGCAGAATCGCTGTCTCAATTGGCTGAAGAACTTCAAACCGTCATCAATCGATTTAAATATTAAGCAGAAAACCCCATCAGGCGATGGGGTTTTAATTGGTTTTCATGGCGGCTATAGCGCCCTCGGGGATTTCCTCTTCGTGTACTTCAGTCAAGCTTCCGGCTTTCGTTCCGTACGCCCATACTTTGATGAAAGCGCCGGGACGCAGTTTTTCGTCCGCCTCTGCTTCAATCTGCTGTTTGTGTCCGCTCGCGTCATATCCGGTTAATGTGTAGTTGTACTTTCCGTTATTCAGCTTTTCTGCATGATCTTCGGCTTTGAGATAATAAGCCTCAGGCTTTCCCTGGCCTTGTATGAAATGATCGGCCAGCGGCACAAGGCCCCCTGTCGCTTTCTGCAGGATAAAAACGCCGGCAATAAAAACGCCGGCAACGGCGATCAGAACCGCGGCAATCAGGCCGCCTGCCCGTGTCTTCATATACCTTCTCCTCTTTCATTCAGTTTGTGAATGGTATTATTTTATAAAAAAGGCGCAAGGAGAAGAAATTGATTCATATTACAGTACAATTACATGATTGTAAGGTAGGACGAATCGCGGCGGCTTTTGTTTATCAGACAGCTTCGTGTCATAATATATCCAAACAAAAGGAGAGACCGAGATGCAAAAAGTGATGATTGTAGAAGACGACCCGAAGATTGCCGATCTGTTAAAATCGCATATTGTCAAATATGGATACAACGTTCATGTCGTGAAAGACTTTGACCGTGTCATCGATGAGTTCAGAAGCACGGCGCCTGATCTTGTTCTGCTTGATATTAATTTGCCGAGCTTTGACGGCTATTACTGGTGCCGGCAAATCCGCCAGGAATCGATTTGCCCTGTCTTGTTTATTTCGGCGCGGACGGGCGAAATGGATCAGGTCATGGCATTGGAAAACGGCGGGGATGACTTTATCACCAAGCCGTTTCACGCCGAAATCGTGATGGCAAAAATACGCAGCCAGCTTCGCAGAGCTTACGGGGAGTATGCAGCAAAAGTGGAGGAACGGCTTCTCGAAAAAGAAGGACTGCGGCTGTATCCGGAAAGACTTGAACTGACATTCGGCGGTCAAACGGCTGCTTTGACGAAAAAAGAAGCCGATATTATCGAAAGCTTAATGGAACGCCACCCGAGGATTTCCGGCCGGGAAGATTTGCTGGCCAAACTGTGGGATGATCAGGCCTATGTGGATGAAAACACGCTTAATGTCAACATTACACGCGTCAGAAAAAAGTTTCAGGAGCTCGGAATTGAAGATGCGGTAGAAACAGTGCGGGGCGCAGGCTACCGCTTGAATATATCCTGGGTGAAGGCGGGAGAGGAATGAAGCTTTTTTTCAAAGAACACTATTTGTTGATTGCCGTGCAAGTGCTGCAGTTTATCACGATGCTGTCGGTGTACTGGCTTGATGGGTATCAGCACATCAGGCCGGCTTTTTATGCCGTTTTTCTCGGCTTTTTCTTTCTTGTCTGCTATCTTTTCTACCATTACTATACGCGCCGGAAGTTCTACAAACGGATGACGAGCGGGCTGGAATCATTGGATGACACCTTCAGGCAATCGAATCAGCCCCAATCCCCTCTTTCAGAAGCGCTTGAACAGCTGCTGAAAAGCCAGTACAGGCAATACCGTCAAGAATTAAAGAAGCTGGAGCTTGGACAAAAAGAGCATTTGACCTTCATGGATCAATGGGTGCACCAAATGAAGACGCCGCTGTCGGTCATCGAACTGACGGCTCAAAATTTGGATGAACCGGAATCATCAAGCATCCGCGAGGAGACCGAACGGATGAAAACGGGCCTCAATACGATTCTCTATATGGCCAGATTGCGGACGATCGAGCAGGATTTCCGGATAAAACCGGTCGCATTGGCGGATATCGTTCACGAGGTCAATCGTGAAAACAAGCGCTTCTATATTCGCAGTCAAGTTTATCCTAAGTTCAAGGAAGTCAAAAAAGGCATCACAGTCGAAACAGATGAAAAGTGGCTGTTTTTCATCATTTCCCAATTTGTCAACAATGCGGTCAAATACTCAGCGGGAAAAAGCAATACGGTTATTATTTCTATTGGTGAAAACGATTCGGAAGCGGTATTGGAAGTGACAGATTTCGGCGCCGGCATCCCGGATACAGATCAAAAGCGGGTATTCGACCCGTTTTTCACAGGAGAAAACGGACGCCGTTTCAGAGAATCAACCGGAATGGGTCTCTATTTGGCAAAAGCGGCGGCTGACCAGCTTGGACACCGGATCGAACTTGACTCACAAGAAGGGCAAGGCACGACAATCCGGCTGATTTTCACGGCTACACAAAACCTTACATCGATGTAATGAAAGTGAAAGAAGAATCGATAGTTCATCAACAAGAAATTTAGGTAAACTGATCACAGATCAAAAGTTAAAGGTGAAAGGGGATCTTGTGATGCTTCAGGTCAAACAAGCCAGTAAGATTTACGAAGGAAAAATTGCGTATCGCGCGTTAACGGATATTAACCTAACGATTGATAAAGGTGAATTCGTCGGCATCATGGGGCCGTCCGGAAGCGGAAAAACGACCCTATTAAATATGATTGCAACGATCGATGAACCGACGACGGGCGAAATATTGATCAGCGGCCAAAACCCGCATGTTCTCAAAAAAGAAAAATTGGCTAAATTTCGCCGCAGAGAGCTGGGATTTGTGTTTCAGGACTTTAATCTTCTGCCGACATTAACCGTTGAAGAAAATATCGTACTTCCTTTGACGCTTGACGGTGAAAAGGTCAGGGAAATGAAGCGGAGGGCAAACGATTTAGCTGAAAAGCTTGGAATTACCCACATTATGAAAAAGCGCACATATGAGATTTCGGGCGGTCAGGCCCAGCGCGCCGCTGTAGCGAGAGCGATGATTCATTCGCCGAAGCTTCTGCTTGCTGATGAGCCGACAGGCAACCTTGATTCAAAGTCATCCAAAGATGTGATGGAAATGCTTGAATCGATCAACCGCAACGAAAAAGCGACCATGATGCTTGTCACGCATGACCCTCAGGCGGCAAGCTATTGCAACCGGGTCGTCTTTATTAAGGATGGAAAGCTGTATTCGGAGATCAACCGCGGCGATAACCGCCAAGCGTTTTTCCAAAAGATTCTCGATACACTGTCCTTGTTGGGAGGGGATGCAAATGACCTTTCGTCAGTTCGCGTTTAACAACGTCATTCGCAACAAAAGGCTGTATGCCGCTTATTTTCTCAGCAGCATGTTTACAGTGATGGTTTTTTTCGCATTCGCGATCTTTGCTTTCCACCCGGTGATGACAAGTGATTCTTTGACCTCCGGCATCGGGCAGCATGTTTCCATTGGCCTGTTAGTCTCCAGCGGCATTATCTTTGTCTTTTCTTTCTTCTTTGTTCTGTACTCAATGAGTTCGTTTCTTCAATCGAGAAAAAAGGAATTCGGCGTTTTAATGATCCAAGGGATGTCTATGCGCCAAATTCGCATGATGGTATTTCTTGAAAATATGCTGATTGGGCTTTTTGCGACAATCGGCGGGATTGTGCTCGGACTTGTCTTCGCCAAATTGATACTGCTCACAGCGGAAAATGTGCTGATTATTGATAACAAGCTCGATTTTTATTTTCCGTTGATGGCGATCATTGTGACGTTTATTTCTTTTAACGGCCTGTTCTTATTTATTTCTTTTCTTGTGTCATTTGTGCTCAGGAGCGAGAAGCTGATTGTTCTGCTAAAAGGAAACAAAATCTCCAAAGGGGAGCCGAAAGCATCTGCCTTGCTTACAGTGGTTGCAGCTGTTCTGCTTACCGGAGGCTATTACACCGCTTTGATTGTCAAGAAAATAGGCGTTCTTGTGGCGATGGTTCCGGTGACGATTGTTGTCATTATCGGCACATATCTGCTGTTTACGCAGCTGAGTGTTTATGTGATCCGCAGGCTCAAAAAACGGGAAAGCCTGTTTTGGCGGAAAACGAATATGATTTTGTTTTCTGATCTGTCTTACCGGATGAAAGACAATGCGCGGACGTTTTTTATGGTGGCCATTATCTCTACTGTCGCGTTCAGTGCGATTGGGACGCTGTATGGTTTCCAAACTCTGCTGACAAACGGAATTAAAGATATGAACCCGCATACGTTCTCGTATAAACCGCCGAAAACAAACAAAGACACCGAACAAGACGTGGCTTTCATCAATGACACGCTAAAAGAACGAAATATCAAAACAGACAAAGCATCAGCTGTCCTTCAATATTTCGATGTCGATGGCCATGACATGCTGATTGTGAAAGAATCTGACTATAACAAGTTTGCCGATCTGGTCGGAGCCGACCACGTCAAGCTTGAAGAAGGGAAAGCCGCAGCTGCCGAGTATGATGTCAAGGTTGGCCTAGAGGGAGAAGACGACCAGCCGCTCCCTTCATCAATCCCTCTTGCAACCGGACAAAAGCTGCAGGCTGACAAAACGGTCCGTTCAAAAGCGTTATCTGAAAACAGTTATTATATTGTGACAGACAAAGATTTCGCACAGTTGAAAAAACCGAAAAGCGAAAACCGGTTCTATGCCTGGCAGGCAAAAGAATCTGACGGCATGGCTTTAGTGAAAGCCGGGGAGGTTCTGCAAAAGAAACTGGATCGGATTTATTTCGCGGCTGTAGATTATGAGGTATATGATATAAGCAAAGGGTATGGCCCGGTATTATTTGTTGGACTGTTTATCGGAATCGTCTTCTTCGTTTCAGCAGGAAGTTTTCTCTACTTCCGCTTGTACACTGATTTGGACGATGATAAGCAGAAATTCAAATCGATTGCCAAAATGGGCTTAACAGACCGGGAACTGCATAAAGTGCTGAACAGGCAGATCGGCATTCTGTTCTTCGCGCCTATCGCTGTTGCCCTTGTCCATGGAGCTGTGGCGCTTACCGCTTTATCGCATGCCTTTCAGTACAACCTCTTCAAGGAATCTGCAATGGTGCTCGGCGTGTTCTTCGCCATCCAGGTTATATATTACTTCATTGTCCGCTTCTACTATACAAAACAGATAAAAGCGGCGATTTAAAAAAGATTAGACTGCGTCTAACCGAAGCTTGTAGAGAAACCTGTGTTTTTCTACAAGCTTTTTTTATACTTGCAGCCGGAAAATTTGGGATAAACATACCTATGTATTTTGCCTCTTTCTTCATTTGGTTGATTATGTTAATTTGATATTATTTCAAATTTGAAAGAGGAGTGATCGATTTGCAGGTAAAAGAAATATTTGTTATTCGCTTTATTTCCTGCTTAAGCGTTGTTTTGCTTCATGCGATATCGATGGTGCTCATGGTGCGGGCGGACATGCTTGGAGATACGGTTTTCCGGGTTGTTGAATCTTTCAGGACGCTTCTGATGTTCAGTACGCCTGCGTTTATTTTTATTTCCGAATTTTTGCTCGCGCATGCTTACCCTGGCGGCGTTCCGGAAGGGTTTTTAAAAAAGCGGTTTAAAACGATTTTCATCCCTTTTCTATTTATCGCTGTTTTGGATGCTTTTATGACCGCTGGTCTGATGATGCAGCAATTTCATGCATCGGTCATTTTAAAAAAACTGTTGGCGAATATTTTCCTGGGGAATTTCATCGGTTATTTCATCCTCGTCATTTTTCAATTTTACTTGTTGCACATGTGCTTCCATTCATTTTTGCAAAAGGCGTCGCCTAAATGGGTGCTTTCGATTTCTTTTGCGGTCACAGCGGCTTATTTGAGCTATTTCACGTTCATTCAACCTCCGGTTGTACAGGAAGAGGCGCCGTTTCCTTTTTCATGGGTGCCGTTTCCCGGCTGGCTCTTTTATTTTTGTTTGGCCTATTATTGCGGCAAAAATTACGAGCGCTTTTTGGCATTGCTGGAACGATACAGGCATGCGGTATATGCAGCGGCTGCTGTGACCGGATGTTTCATTGTAGCGGTTTCCTACTTCGGACAAGACATCGCAGTGACGTCAAAGCGTCCGGATATCCTGCTTTATTCAACAAGCATCATTTTCTTATGCTTTCACCTGTTTTCAAAACTGAAGTCGGTGCCGAAGCTGATCATGATGATCAGCAACTATTCTTTTTCTATTTATTTATTGCACGCTTTTATCCTGATTTTCGGGTTGGTCATTTTAACGAGCTTTGAAAGCATCGGTACGGTTTCGGCTGTTTTGCTCTTGTTTTCGATCTCTACAGGCGTTGCGGTTTTCATATCTTGGGCCGTCAATAAATTGAAGTATGGCTATATGTTTGTCGGAAAAATTTACGTGCCGAAAAAGAGGAGAATCGAGCAAAAAGTGAGCCATCATGCCGGTTAACGACTTAGATTGATAGAGCGAAAAGCCAGAACGGCAGGTTGCACCGCCGGAGCTTTTCGCTTTTTTATATTCTCGCAAAAATGTTCCGGTTTTGACACATCTTCTTTTAAATGGAAGGTGGCTTATTGCCTATAATCATATTATGATAACGATTATCATTTTCATAATGTGGAGGCCTCAACAATGGTTTTAGCTGAATTAAAACAAAAAGAGAGAGCAAGAATCATAGATTTTTCAGAAGTGAATGAACTTGTTCAGCGCAGGCTCATACAGCTCGGGATGAAAGAAGAAGCTGAAATTTGCGTGCAGCGGAAATTGCCGTTTGGCGGACCGTTCATGTTTGAGTCAGGCGGACAGTGCCTCGGCATACGGCTTGAAGAAGCAAAAAAGATCAGGATTGAAAAGCTATGAACAGCCGGCAGATTGCCCTTTTCGGAAATCCGAATACGGGGAAAACGTCATTGTTTAACGCGCTGACAGGCTCCTATGAGTATGTCGGCAACTGGAGTGGGGTGACCGTTGAGAAAAAGGTGGGACTGCTCCGCCATAAACAAGGAATGATGGTCGATCTCCCGGGCGTTTATACATTGAGCCCGCTGTCCCGCGATGAAGGGGTCGTCACTGACTTCCTGCTCAACGAATCATTTTCAGACATATTGAATATTGTCGATGCATCCCAATTAAAGCGGAATTTGCACTTAACTGTGCAGCTCCTCGAATTTGGTCATCCGCTCACAATCGGTTTAAATATGATCGATGTCGCAGGACAGCGAGGCGTCTTCATTGATCATCAAAAGTTGTCTGCAGCGCTAGATGTTCCGGTGATTCCTGTGATTGCCCGCAGCGGCAAAGGGTGTGATGAACTGAGCCGGCATTTGCTTCTTGAAAAAGAAAAGAGAACGAAGCCGCTCGTCATCAATTACGGAAGCACAGTAGAAGAAGCGATTGGCCGGATCGAGTCGATCATACCGGAACGTCCCGGCGTTTTAAAACGGTGGATGGCTCTTCAATATTTGGAAGGCAACTCGAAAATGAAAGAGCAGCTGGAAGACGCGGCCGACAGCGAACGGTTAAAGGAAATTTACGAGGAGACAGAAAAACGCCTTCTTCAGGAACAATCCGCAAAATCGCTGCATCAGCATATTTACAATGAGAGAGAACGATGGATTGACCGCATCATGTCATCCTCTGTTGAATATCAGTCAGACCGAAAACAGACGCTGACTGAACGCGTGGATCAGATCGTTACGCATCCGGTGCTTGGCATTCCGATTTTTTTGTTGTTCATGTATCTCATGTTCATGCTGACGTTTGACTGGCTTGGTGTTCCATTGTCTGATACACTGGACGGTTTCATCGGCGGACCGCTGACGGAATGGACGGCTTCGGCACTGTCGGCAATGGGAGCCAGCCCGTTTATCGAGGCGCTCATTCTCGATGGGATCATTGCCGGTGTCGGCGGTGTCCTCGTTTTCGTCCCGCAGATTTTTATTCTGTTTTTCTTCATTTCGGTGCTCGAAGATTCCGGGTACATGGCGCGTGTGGCCATGGTGATGGACCGTCTGATGGAGGCGATCGGTTTAAACGGTAAAGCCTTTATACCGCTGATCATCGGCTTCGGCTGCAATGTTCCGGGCGTCATGGCTGCACGAACTGTAGAGCAGCCTAAGGAAAGACTTTTGACGATTATGCTGACGCCATTTATGTCCTGTTCGGCAAGACTTCCGGTTTATGCTTTGTTTGCAGGGGCTTTTTTTGCGGCTCATCAGGCTTTCGTCGTCCTGACCTTGTATGTGCTGGGCATTGCTGCGGCGCTGGTGCTGGCGAAGTTTTTATCCTCATCCAAGCTCAAAGAAGAAAAGTCGTTTTTCGTGATTGAACTGCCGCCTTATCGTTTGCCTCAAGCGCGTACATTGTGGCGGGCAACATGGGAAAAGGGCAAAGGTTTCGTCCGCAAAGCCGGGACTTACATTTTTGGCGGTTCTGTCCTCATTTGGCTTTTATCGTATACAGGGCCCGGTGGAACGGGCGTTGAGATGGATGGCAGCTTTTTAGCAATGATTGGCGGAGTGCTCGCACCGTTGTTGATGCCGCTGGGGTTCGGCACATGGCAGGCAGCGGCATCACTATTAACCGGTTTTCTGGCGAAGGAAGTTGTCGTTGCTTCGATGAGCATCATCTATTTCGTACCTGAAGCCCAGCTGCAAGGCATGATGGCTGAGCAATTTACACCGCTGGCCGCTTACGGATTTATGGCTTTCGTTCTTTTATACGTACCATGCCTCGCGACAGTCGCGGTGATTAAAAAAGAAACAAACTCGAAAAAGTGGATGTTCCTGTCCATTGTTTACGGACTGGCCATTGCGTATGCGATCGCGTTCTTGATTTATCAGGGCGGAAGATTGCTTGGGTTATCATAGGAAGGATGTGAGGGCATGTTGTTTAATATCACGATCGGAGCGCTCATCTTCGGTTATGCGGCATGGACGCTTATTAAATTTGTCAGACGAAGCCGGAAAGGAAAATGCGCCGCCTGTGAATTAAATCGTACGTGTCAATCGGCTTGTGATGATGTGAAAAACAGCTGAGGTGCTCAGCTGTTTTTTAGACTTGCATTTCACTCATCAAAGCGAGGGTATTTCCTTCGGTATCTTTAAAGAAGGCCATCCAGGTTTCCGTTTGCTCGATTTTCGCCGCCACATGCGGCTCTATTGGAAAAGAAACGCCTTTTGTAGCGATTTCATTATATACTGCCGGCAAATCTTCAACTTGAAAATAGATGACGGAGCTTGCATGAGCAAATTCATCTTTTTCCGGGAGACTGAGAAGAAGCCGCAGCCCGCCGCACTCAAAGAAAGCCATACGATCTGTCTGAAATAAAAGGGACAAGCCTAATACATCCTGATAAAATGCCACAGCCCGTTCCAGGTCTTGAACCGGTACCCCAATTTGTCCAACCTTTTTGATTCCCATCATGATCCCTCCCTTTTTTGTCATTATTTTCATTTTACGCAATTGATTCCAAAATATCTATTTTTCGCTGTGTTTTTTGTTTCACGTGAAACAGCGGGGGGCATGCGTGTTAAATCATTGTTTTCATGGATGTTTATTAACATGGTTTATGTCGGTTTAAATGGAAATAGTAGAGAGGAGGCGAACGTAATGAGTGAAAATCAAAAGGCTGACCAGGAAAGAAAAGTTGGATATGAAGGGTTTGTGCTTCTTCTTTCACTCATCTTTATTTCCATCTTTATCACGACCTCATACGAGATACCGAGCAATCTGTTACTGATCATTCTTTTTTTCATTGGCAGCGGCTATTATTCTATTAGGCTTGTGAGCAAAGGTCTGTTGAGAAAAAAGAGGGGACTTGGCTTTAAAGCCGGGTTGTTTGCCTTTGTCGTTTGGATGGCATTATCTTTTCTGTTTCATGACATTTCTTATCCATTTACTTTGGAAGGGTTATCATTTCAAATATTGATGTTTTTTCTTTTCTACATTCCTTTCTTTTTTATCTTTCAATTTGCTTTTAAGATTTCAAACATTCAAGAAAGAAAACAATAAAAAAAGCTGGAAATTCCAGCTTTTTTACTTATTCTCTTTCTCACGCTTCACCAGCATTTCCGTAATCAAATCAACCTGTTTGCTGACAGAGATCGGATCGTACGGGTAGAACGTGTCAAAGTCGTTGATAAAGACACGATTGTTTTTGACGGCGTCAAGGTTTTTCCAAATGGAAGACTGCTTGAGTTTGTCCAGCGTCTTGCTGTCGCCGTTCGGGTTATAGTCTGTTACAAACATGTAGTCGGCAGCATATTCAGGTACGACTTCCAAGGATAGTTCTTTGATGTCGCCTTTTTTGAAGATGTCCTTTTGAATCTTTTCAGGCGCTTTTAAGCCGAGCGCGTTGTACACGGCTTGGCCTCCGCGGCCGCCGTTGTCATTGAACACCCAGAATTGTCCTTTTTCTGTGTTTTCATAAATACCGAAAGTAGCCTTTTTGTCGACGACTTGAGCGATTTTTTTCCTTGCTGATTTCGATTTCTGTTCGAAATCGGCGAGGAATTGTTCAGCTTCTTCTTTAGCTCCTGCAATGTCGCCAAACATCTTAACGGTTTCCTGAACATTTTTCGCCGTATTATAAGGAATCACAACGGTCGGTGCGATTTTGGACAGTTTGTCGTAATTTTCATCGTTCATGACAACAATTAAATCAGGCTTCAGTTTCATGACTTTTTCCACATTAATTGGGTCGCCTAAATCTGTCACATCTTTCAGGCGGTCTTTTAAAAACGGATTGGAGAAAGACCACGAGCCGGAGCCGACGACATTGGCGCCGACCGTGAACAGTTCACCGGCATAAAAGTCTGTCACGATGCGCTTTGGATGTGTTGGAATGTCTACTTTTCCACGCGTTGATTGATATGTTCTTGTCGTTTCTTCAGACGCTTTTTCTTTGTTGCTGTTTGACGAATTGCCGCCTCCGCAGGCGCTGATCACGATACACAACAGCATAACTAAACCGATTATCAATAAGTTCTTTTTCACTTGACCCTCCTGTTGATATAAAGCATATGAAATTATCTAAGTGATAATGATTCGCATTATCAATGTAAATATAGCAAATGAATCCCTCTTTCGTCTATCACTTTTTTTGCTAAGTATGATTAGTGCTGTTTTGGTTAATTTGTTACTATAAACAGAAAAAGGATTGATGAAGTATGGCAGAAACGAACCCGGTGATCAAAAAACTGCAGTTCAAGGATAATGGACAGCCTGTACTGATCGTGAATCCGCCAGAGGCATACAGCGGCATCATGGCTGAATTTCAAGGCCATGTCGATCATCAGGCCGAAGCTGACCGGTACGATTTTGTTCAGGTATTCGCAGCGACCAACGCAAAGTTGCAGGCTTTAGCTAAAGAGGCTGAGCGTCATCTGGCGGAAGACGGACTGTTTTGGCTTTGCTACCCGAAAAAATCTTCGAAAGTCTACAAAGGATCGGACTGCAGCCGCGACACAGTAGCCGGACTGCTTGCGGACCAGGGCTATGAACCGGTTCGGCAAATTGCAATAGATGAAGATTGGTCTGCGCTCAGATTTCGCAAGGCGGAAAACATTAAAACGATGAAGCGCAAATTTGCCGTGACGGAAAAAGGTAAACAGCGTACAGATCAAGAATGATCATATATGTCTCTTTTCAGAGAGGCAGATGATTCAGCTTGTGAACGAAAGTACACAAAAAAGAAATAATATTATGTTCAATGCTTCACAAACTTTTTGTATAATGAATCTAATCTTTTAAAATACCATAGAAAAGAGGTATGCAGTATGAAGAAATGGGCATTTGTATCAGACTTTGATGGGACGATTTCCAAACAGGATTTTTACTGGATGGTCATTGATAAATATTTTCCGGAAGGCCGTGAATTGTTCAAGAAGTGGAAGGCCGGAGAATTAAAAGATATCGAGTTTTTGGGAACTGTTTTTGCTTCAATTCATCAAAGCGAGCAAAAAATCATTGATGACATTCATTCCATACCAATTGATGAATATGTGCCAGACTTCATTCAGCATGTCCAGAAAAACGGCGGCGATTTCTACATTTTAAGCGCCGGCACGAATTATTACATTCATTATATTTTAAAGAAATACGGGATTACAGACGTTGAGGTCTTTTCAAATAAAGGCTTTTTTAAAGAAGACAATGTTCATTTGGACATTGATGAGAATCATTGGCATTACTCTGAGCGCTATGGGATTGATAAATCAAAGGTCATTCAGAAGCTGAAAGAAGAGTACGAGACGATTTATTTTGCAGGTGACAGTGAACCGGATTCCCACCCGGCTAAATTTGCGGATGTAACATTTGCAAAGGATGCGCTTCAGGATTTGCTTCGTCAGCAGGGGGTGCCATTTGTAGCCGTTGAAACATTTGAAGACATTGAACAGTATCTTAAAGAAAAAGGGCGGATCGTCTAATGCCGCGCCAGGTTACCAGCATAGCCATTCCCGCGGTTTTGGACATTAGTGAAGGCGTGCTTGGCCGATTGGATGAGATATTGAGAAAACATCAGTTTGACAAGGCGATCATGTTTTTTGACGATTTTTCCTATCAGCAGTATGAACACTCATTAAAAGCCGCCTTTCAACATGTCAAAGTAGAAGCTGTTTTGCTGCCGTCCAACCTGGACATACAGGAGCTTTTGAAGCAGGCATTTTCAATCGGGAATTACGATGTCATCATTGCCATGGGCGGCGGGTATGTTGTCGATTGCGGAAAATACATCGCTTTTTCCAAGCGGACCCCGTTCATCAGCATTCCGACGTCGGCATCCAATGACGGGTTTGCGAGCAGCAATTGCTCGCTTCAAGTCGAAGGAAAAAAAACAACTGTGCCGGCAAGGGTTCCGTATGGAATCATAGCTGATTTGAGTATCATTCAAAAAGCGCCGGAGCACTTTATTTTGGCGGGGATCGGCGATTTGATGTCCAATATTACGGCACTTTATGATTGGGAGTTTGAAGAGTGGCAAGGGGTCAGCGATGTAAATGCGTTTGCGTCCATGCTCAGCAAGAAAGCGGTCAACAGCTTTGTCCGTACACCGATGCAGGATATTAAACAGCCGATCTTTTTAAAAGAGCTTGTCAGCTCTTTGACAATGGGAGGCATCGCCACGGAAATCAGCGGAAACAGCGCGCCGATCAGCGGTTCTGAGCACCTGATTTCCCATGCGTTGGACAAAATTGCGGAAAAACCGCAGATGCACGGCATTCAAGTCGGGGTAGCCACCTACATCATGGCTCATGTACAGGATCATCGGGCTGAGCGGATTGAAAAGGTGTTTACGAGAACAGGCTTTTTTCAATATGTGAAAACGCTGAATCTGAACAAAGATGAGTTTCGCGAAGCGATCAATTTGTCGCACACTGTCAAGCCGAACCGCTATACGTACTTGCATGAAGCCGGCTATCGCGAAAAAGCGCTTCGCATCCTTGATGAAGATCCGATTCTGCAGGAAATATTTTAAGCAGGCCAAACGGCTCGAAAAACGCCTTATTTGCTGTAAGGCGTTTTTTCCGTGGGCATCAGACGAAAATGACGGGGAAAAGCTGTGATACAATAAAGAAGGTATGGGTCATAAGTACGATGTTAGGGCTCGATTCTGATCAGGGAGAGTGTAAAATGTACAAACTAATCGCGATAGATATGGATGGAACATTGTTGAATGATCTTCATGAAGTAACAGAGGAAGTTCGGAATGTCCTGTATGCTGCAAAAAAGCAAGGCGTCAAAATCGTTCTCTGCACGGGCCGTCCTCTCGGCGGTGTAAGCCGCTATCTGGAAGAACTGAATCTAAATGAAGACGGCGATTATGTCATCGCCTATAACGGAGCGCTCGTTCAAAATACGCACACTCAGGAAGTCGTGTCAGAGCTGACGCTGGGCTATCATGATGTAAAATCGTTATATGAGCTTAGCCAAAAGCTTGATACGCCGATGCATTTTTTTGATTCTGCTTATTTATATACGCCAAACCGGGAAATCAGCCCGTATACTGTTCACGAATCATACGTCACCAAAGTGCCGCTCCGGTTCCGGACGATCGAAGAAATCCCGAAAGATCTTCTGGCGCCAAAGGCGATGTACATTGATGAACCGGAAAAGCTGGATCGGACGATCGCAGCAATACCGGAAGACGTCAAGGAACGTTATACAATGGTGAAAAGCTCGCCGTTCTTTTATGAAATTCTTCACCCTGCGGCAAGTAAAGGAAATGCCGTTCAGCAGCTTGCCGACATATTAGGCATCGCGCAAGAAGAAGTGATCTGTATTGGAGACAACGGAAACGACATGTCGATGATCGAATGGGCGGGATGCGGAGTCGCCATGGGGAATGCGATCCCTGAGGTAAAAGCTTCGGCCGATTATGAAACGCGTACGAATAACGAAAACGGCGTTGCTCACGCCATTCATGAGCTTGTATTGTCCAAATGAAAAAGCCGGCCCTTCGAAAGGCCGGCTTTTACCTATTTGCGGCGCCATGCTTCAATCCGCCAAATATGAGTCACCCAGTCTTCATAAAAAGACGGTTCATGGGAAACGAGCAAAATCGTTCCCTTGTAGTCGCAGAGCGCTTGCTTTAACGCACGCTTTGCTGATGTGTCAAGATGGTTTGTCGGTTCATCAAGAACAAGCAGATTGCTGTTTGAAAGCATCAGTTCCGCCAGCCGGACCTTTGCCTGTTCACCGCCGCTTAGCGTAGCAAGGGGCTGGCTGATATGCTTTGGCGTCAAACCGGATATCGCGAGCGTCTGCCTGATGTCTTTTTCCGATAGATCAGGAAAGAACGCCCGCAATTTTTCAAGCGGTGTATGATGAGAAGCCGGACTTTCCTGTCTGAAATAGGCGCCTGTAAATGCTGTCCTGCTGTGACGGTGCCGCTAAGAGGCTTGAGATCACCGAGCAGCGTTTTAATGAGCGTCGATTTTCCGGCGCCGTTTTCTCCGGTAATGGCGATTTTATCGCCCCGTTTTACGGTCAGAGAAAGAGGCTTAAATAATGGAACGGTGTAGCCCGCCTCAAGATTTTCCGTTTTGAGTACGGTCATCGCCGGATTTCGCCCCGTTTTAAATGAAAAGCTGGGGACATAAGAATCTGTCGGTTTTTCGATTCGCTTGATTTTGCTTAATGCTTTCTCCCTGCTTTTGGCCTGCTTCGCCTTTCGGACCCTGTTCCGGTCGATAAACGCCTCTAGCTTTTTAATTTCCCTGTGTTGTTTGGCGTATGCGGCTTCAGCCTGTGCCCTGCTTTGCACATATTCCTTCAGAAAATATTGATAGCTGCCGGAGTACCGTTTGATCGTTTGATGTTCCAGATGGAATGTCACCGTCGTGATCTCATTTAAGAAGTGTTCGTCATGTGAGATCACGAGAAAGGCGTGCTTATAGTTTTTCAAATACCCCGTCAGCCACTCAATATGGGCCGCATCCAAATAGTTGGTCGGCTCATCCAACAGGAGCACATCAGGTTCTTCAAGCAGCAGTTTGGCCAACAGGAGCTTCGTACGCTGCCCGCCGCTTAAAGCCGCGACATCCTGATCAAGCCCGATTTCCGTAAAGCCGAGGCCTTGAGCGGCATCCTCAATTTTCGTTCCGATTTGGTAAAATCCTGAACTCTCCAGTTCGGATTGGAGCTCTCCGTATCTTTTCAAAATGGCCTCCAGATTGTCTTCGGCGTCGGCCATTTTTTCGGCAAGCCGATTCAGTTGCTTTTCGATTTCAAACAGCCGGTCGTACGCTTGCTCCATGTACTGAAGGATGGTTGTGCCTTTCGTCAGCTTGGCATGCTGTTCAAGAAAGCCGGCCCGAATGTTTGGCTGCCATTCAATGTTTCCGTGATCGGGCAGAAGGCTGCCTGTCAAAATCCGCAGCAATGTCGATTTTCCGGCTCCGTTTGCACCGACAAGGCCGGCGTGTTCGCCTTTCAGCAGGCGGAACCCGGCGTCTTGAAAGATAATACGGTCTCCATATATATGGGTCAGATTCGTGACATGAACAATACTCATGGTGATTCTCTCCTTCAGGCTTATTTTTTTTGAAAAAACAAGCCATCAAAAGAGAACAGCGTGAAGCCTCGCTATCCTGTCCGGCAAAAAAAACGGGTAAGGCAAACTACACCTTACCCGATACATATTTAAAATACAGCAAGAAAGGATGTCAAATCATATCAAACTGTTCCCGAGATGGCTTGTCTAAAAAAGGGCAGACTTCTCCCGTCTTTAAGCCAATTCTCTTTTAAGAACAGTTGATAAGATTTTCATTCCTTTCCACCTCGTTTTGGTCAAATTTACCTTCACAACACATTATATGAAGCGGAGTGCCGGTTGTCAAACCGCTGCCATATGAATTGACATCGTGCAGGCAGTGTGTTATTTAATTTGTGAACAGAATCGAACGATATATGTATATCATATGAGCAAAAGAGGAGAGAGACAGATGGCTAAAAAAGAATTTAAAGCAGAATCCAAGAGATTGCTGGACATCATGATCAACTCGATTTATTCCCAAAAGGAAGTCTTTTTAAGGGAGCTGATATCCAATGCGAGCGATGCCATCGATAAAATCTACTACAAAGCGCTGACAGACGATTCACTGACGTTTAACAAAGATGATTACTACATAAAAATCTCCGCAGACAAAGAAAACAGAACGCTGACGATTGCGGACACCGGGATCGGCATGACGAAAGAAGAGCTTGAAGAACATCTTGGAACCATTGCCAAGAGCGGCTCGCTTGCGTTTAAACAAGAAAACGAATTAAAAGACGGGCACGATATTATCGGCCAGTTCGGCGTCGGTTTCTACGCCGCTTTTATGGTTGCGGACACCGTCACCGTCATGACAAAAGCCCATGGCAGCGATGAAGCGTATCAATGGGAATCAGCGGGGGCCGACGGCTATACGATCGAACCGGCTGCGAAAGAATCAGCGGGAACCGATGTCATTTTGAAGCTGAAAGAAAATACAGACGACGAAAACTATGATGAATACTTGGATGTTCATCGCTTAAAAGCGATCATCAAAACATATTCTGATTTCATCCGCTATCCGATCAAGATGGATGTCACCGTTAACAAGCCGAAAGAAGACGCTGAAAATGAATTTGAAGAAGTTCAGGAAGAACAGACAGTCAACAGCATGGTGCCGATTTGGCGAAAAAACAAAAGCGAACTGAAAGATGAAGAATACGAGGCGTTTTATACGGAAAAGCGTTACGGTTTTGACAAGCCGCTCGCTCACGTCCATACAAGCGTGGACGGCGCAGTGAGATATCATGCGATTTTATTCATCCCTGAAAATATTCCGTTCAACTACTACACGAAGGAATTTGAGAAGGGTCTTGAACTGTATTCGAACGGTGTGCTGATCATGGAAAAGTGTCCGGACCTGCTGCCTGACCACTTCAGCTTTGTCAAAGGAATGGTCGATTCAGAAGACTTATCGCTCAACATTTCGAGGGAGATGCTCCAGCATGACAGGCAGCTGAAGCTGATTGCCAAAAACATCAGCAAAAAAATCAAGAATGAGCTGAAAAGCTTGCTGAAAAATGACAGAGAAAAATACGAGTCTTTTTATCAATCGTTTGGCAGACAGCTTAAATTTGGGGTATACAATGATTTTGGAGCTCATAAAGATATGCTGAAAGACCTGCTGCTTTTCTATTCATCAAAAGAGAAAAAGCTGGTCACCCTTGATGAATATGTATCCAGAATGCCTGAAGATCAAAAATACATTTACTATGCGTCAGGCGACTCGTATGACCGAATTGAAAAGCTTCCTCAAACCGAGCTGGTTTCGGAAAAAGGGTATGAAATCCTTTATTTCACCGAGGACATCGATGAGTTCGCCATCAAAATGCTGGCGAATTATCAAGAAAAAGAATTCAAGTCGGTATCCAGCGGCGACCTCGGAATCGAAAACGATGATGAGCAAAATCAATCAGACGGGGACGACAGCCAATACAAAGACCTTTTTGAAGAGATGAAAAAGACCCTGGATGGAAAAGTGAAAAGCGTAAGGGCGTCAAAACGGCTGAAGACACACTCTGTATGCCTTGCCGCTGACGGAGAAGTCACCATCGAGATGGAAAAAATCTTAAACGCAATGCCTGACAACCAGCACGTAAAGGCTGATAAAGCATTGGAAATCAATACAAATCACGAAGTCTTCAAAACACTGCAGGATGCTTTTGAAAACGACAAAGATAAATTCAAGCTGTACACCGGCATCCTGTACAACCAGGCGCTGCTGATAGAAGGCTTGCCAATCGAAGACCCCGTTGAATTTACGAATGATATATGCAAAGTGATGGCATAAAAATAAAAAAGATACATCTCAGCTTTAGGCGAGATGTATCTTTTTTTGATGTTAATGTTTCACAACTTCCTGTCCCCGCACATTCCATGTCATCGCAAAGATGAGTGCTGCGATTGCACATGAAGCGGTTAAGAGCGTAAAGCCCGCATTCCAGCCGGATGCATCGACGATAACACCCATCAGCGCATTTGCCGTCAAGGTTCCGCCCAGGTATCCGAACAGACCCGTCAATCCTGCAGCCGTACCTGCCGCTTTTTTCGGAACAAAGTCAAGTGCCTGAAGACCAATCAGCATAACTGGACCGTAAATGAGGAATCCGATCGCGATCAATGATGCCATGTCGATCATCGGATTGCCGGCTGGATTGAACCAGTATACAAGCACCGCGATCAAAACACCTACCATAAAGACAAAGCCTGCCGGTCCGCGGCGCCCTTTAAACCATTTGTCAGAGATCCAGCCGCAAAGCAATGTCCCCGGAATCCCCGCCCATTCATACAGAAAATAAGCGACACTTGATTTGCTCATATCAAAGCCTTTTTCTTCGCTTAAATAGGTTGGCGCCCAATCCAGAACGCCGTAGCGGACGAAGTACACGAAAATGTTGGCAAGTGCGATCGCCCACACCCATTTATTATTTAATACATATTTAAAGAGGATTTCTTTCGTTGATAATTCCGTTTCAAATGTTTTCTTCGACTTGCTTGAATAATCGTTGCGGTATTCCTCGATTGGAGGCAGTCCGACAGACTGCGGCGTATCCCGGATCAGCCAGTAAGAAATGACGGCAACGGCGATGGCGACCAAGGCGGGCAAAATAAATACGCCTTCATAGCCTGTAGCAGATCCCGTAATGCCTGAGAAGATGGCGACGCCGGCAACGGCTATAGGCGCCATCAGTCCCCCGCCGACATTGTGGGCGACATTCCATATGGCTGTTTTATTTCCCCTTTCGCTGACGCTGAACCAGTGGACAAGGACGCGTCCTGACGGCGGCCACCCCATGCCTTGGAACCAGCCGTTTAAGAACAGCATGATAAACATAATGGCGATCGATGAGGTGAAGAAAGGAACAAACCCCATCAACAAGCTGATGACAGCGGAAAGGATCAAACCGGCGGGCAGGAACATCCGCGGATTGCTCCGGTCTGATATCGTGGCCATCACGAACTTGCTCAGCCCGTAAGAGATGGATAGAGCGGATAAGGCAAAGCCGAGCGCCGACTTTGAAAATCCCTCTTCGATTAAATAAGGCATGGCAAGTGAGAAATTTTTGCGAATTAAATAGTATGCCGCATAACCGATGAAGATGCCGAGAAAAACTTGCAGTCTGAATTTCTTATATTCCGAATCAATTTGATCGTCCGGCATCCGCTCAATCGGCGGTGCTGGTTTAAACAGTTTTAACATGGTATACCCCTTCTTTATTCATTTACTTCTTTTCACGTAAAACATCGCGCAGCCGGTCCGGAAAGTTGGTGAACATTCCGGTCGCTCCCCAATCGAGCAGCCGCTTCATATCTTCTTTTTCATTCACGGTATAAGGATGGACCAGCATGCCGGTGCTTCGAATTTTTTGCACGTATGCCCGGTCAATGCGTTCAAAGTTCATGCCGAGTCCGACGCTGTAAGATTGATATTGTTTTAATTCGGCGTCAGTAATGGCAGCCGGTTTGTCGTACCATAATAATTGCACAAGCGGAATGTTTGGATTAGCGTTATGAATGATTTGTAAGCTTTCAGGACTAAAAGATTGAATGATGACTTTGCTTGAATGAATGTTTGCCCCGGTCAGTTTGTATTGCTTCAGAATGTCCAGGAGCTTTTCTTCCATATGATCATAGTCTTCCGGTGATTTTGTTTCGATATAGTAGCGCGCGCTTCTCCCGAATGTTTGGATGATTTCTTCCAGGGTAGGCACTTTCAGCCCAACGTACTCCGTTTTTGCCCGCTCAGGATATGCTTCGTTAAACCAGGAGCCTGCATCAAGCTGTTTGATTTCTTTCAGCGTATAGTCTTTGACAAAACCCGTACCATTGGTCGTGCGATCCAATGTCTCATCGTGCATGGCGACCAAATGTCCGTCTTTTGTCATTTGAAGATCGATTTCTATGTAATCGCCTTTCATTTTTTGCCCAAGCTTATAAGCCAAAAGCGTATGTTCGGGAGCATGACCCGATGCGCCGCGGTGTGCGACATTTAATAGCTGACCCGGATTGAGCTGCGGCTGGGAATGGCTTGCGGCCTCCGCATGCCCGCTGAGTCCAAAACCGGCGGCAACGATTGCAGCTGTTATAAGGAAGATGCTGCGGACAAGTTTTTTCATCAAATGATTTCCCCTTTCAAGTCGGTATGCAGAATGTTGGTTTCCGGTTTTTTTCGCCTCCTTATGTGACGAATAAAAAGAGAGATCCACAAAAAAACCCCTGGCACAAGAGGGTCTTATTGTGAATCTCCCATTCTCCGTCACTTGTATTAACTTCTTTCCTATCATACCAAAAATGGAAGCGCTGTCAATATGATTTTAAAAATAAAGAAACCTATCTTTTAAGATAGGTTTCCTGATTATTTAGCGGGCGAACAGCCGGTCGATGAAATCAATGTCCTCTTGAGACAGATTGACTTCTGCCGTTTTGAGGTTGTCGATCAGCTGATCTGCGCGTTTGGCGCCCGGGATCAACACATCGATTTCAGGTCTTGCCAAGTACCAGGCCAAGACGATATGGGCGATGTCAACATTGTGTTTTTCCGCGATCGGAGCAAGCTGGTTCACTTTTCTAATGTTTTCTTTGAAGCGTTCGCCTTGGAAGTTTTCCATTTCTCTTCTCAGGTCGCCTTCCGGGAACGTTGTATCTTCGCTGTATTTTCCGGCGAGCAATCCGGAGACAAGCGGGAAGTAAGGAACAAATGAGATGTTATGCTCCTGTGTATACGGGAAGAATGTCGCCTCAGCTTCCCTGTTCAGCAAGTTGTATTCGCCTTGGAGCACATCCACCAATCCGTCTTTGTTCGCTTCTTTCAGCTGCTCAAGCGAAAAGTTGGATACCCCGATCGCTCTGATTTTGCCTTCCTGCTTCAGTTTATGGAGCGCTTGAACCGCTTCGTCTTTCGGCGTGTTCTCATCAGGGAAATGGATATAGAAAAGGTCGATGTAGTCAGTTTGCAGACGCTTCAGACTTTCTTCAACGGACTTTTTCAAAAATGCAGGGGAGTTGTCAAAGACAAAATCGTCGCCTTCTTTCTTATGGGCGGCTTTTGTCGCAATCACGACATCCTCGCGGTTGAATTCTTTGAGGACTTCGCCGATTAATTCTTCGGAACGGCCGATGCCGTATATGTAGGCGGTATCTAAAAATGTGACGCCGTTTCTGATCGCTTCCCGCACCAATTCTTTTCCCGTTTCTTCATTGAGATTCGGATAAAGGTTATGTCCTCCGACGGCATTGGTTCCCAAACCAATCGGGAATACGTGCAAATCTGATTTGCCAACTTTAACTTTTTTCATTGGATTCCCCTCCTGAAATGATATGTTGATCAATAAACTTGGCCGGCCGCTTGGATACAGCCGGTCAAGGGTGTCCACTTCAACTATACATGTTTTGCCAAATGGATTTCAATGTTGCGCTCTTTACAGTACTCGTGATATTCCTCATCCAGCGCCTGAGATGTGACGATCGCGTGCAATCTGTCAAACGGCGCGTACGTCAGCAAGGTCGACTTCCCGAATTTGGAATGGTCGGCCAGCAAGTATACTTGTTTTGCTTTTTCGGATATTTTCTTTTTAATTTCATATTCAAGCAGATCGGAGTTCGTCAGTCCATGGGTAAGTGTTGCTCCTGTTGCCGACATGAAAGCTTTATTAATATTATATTTATCCAATGTTCCTGGATCATCCATGCCGACGAAGGACTGCGTTTTCCGTTTGTAGTTGCTGCCGATGATGATCAAGTTTATATTTTGCATCGCGGCAGCAGCGTTGATAATGTCGAGGCTGTTCGTTAAAACGGTTACATTTTTATTTGGATCAAGAGTTTCCAATATGGATTGAGTCGTTGTGCCGGAATCGATAAAGATCAGGTCATGGTCTTCAATAAAGCGTGAAGCGTAGTGCGCGATTTTCATCTTGGCATCCTTGTTTTGAATGGTTCTGTTTTCAAATGGGATTAAGGCCGTTTTTTCGATCGCCGTTACGCCGCCGTAGACTTTTTTTATGACTCCTTTCTCGGTCAGCTTGTTAATGTCGCGTCTGACCGTGTTTTTGGAAACATTAAAGACCTGGCAAAGCTCATCAAGCGAAACGGTGCCATTGGTCAAAATATATTCTTCCATTTCTTTGATCCGCATTAACTTCATACCAAGTATCTCCTTCTAGTATATTTGGCTAAATATATATAATAAACCCAAAAGTTAACCAATAATTGCTTAAAAAATGATAACATTAGTGGCTGTTTTTTGCAAGATTTGTCCTGTTTCTTTTTATTATACAATGTTTTTCTAAATCATTTTAAGGTTTCCTATAAATCTTACAAAAGAAAAATTTAATGATTTTGATTGACTTATGGGTAAGACCGGATTAGAATATAACCAAGAAGTGACCAAAACGTGATAAAGTTGAGAAATTTCTGAGTGTAAACGTTTTATTGCGTTGCGGTTCTTTTGATAAAATCATCGTTCTATTCATTAATTTCTTTTGTAAGCGTTTAATTCCTGTTTTTTGCGAAAATCCGTTATGCACTGAAGAGCCGTTCGGCATTCATACATAATGGCTGGAACCTGCCCCATCTGTACCAGGAGATGTTTAATATTCAAGGAGGTTATAAGAATGGCAGAAATCAGAAAGTTAAGAAACTATATTAATGGAGAATGGGTTGAAAGCAAAACCGACAAATACGAAGATGTAGTCAATCCTGCGACGAAAGAAGTGCTTTGCCAGGTGCCGATTTCGACGCGCGAGGATATCGAATACGCAGCGCAAACAGCGGCTGAAGCGTTTAAGACATGGTCAAAAGTAGCCGTTCCGCGCCGGGCAAGAATTCTATTTAACTTTCAGCAGCTTTTGACTCAGCATAAAGAGGAGCTCGCCCACCTCATCACGATTGAAAACGGAAAAAACACGAAAGAAGCGTTGGGCGAAGTTGGACGCGGCATCGAGAATGTCGAGTTTGCAGCTGGAGCGCCATCCCTGATGATGGGAGATTCACTTGCTTCAATTGCAACCGATGTTGAAGCGGCGAACTACCGTTACCCGATCGGAGTCGTCGGCGGAATTGCCCCATTTAACTTCCCGATGATGGTACCGTGCTGGATGTTCCCGATGGCCATTGCGTTAGGAAACACATTTATTCTGAAACCTTCCGAGCGGACGCCGCTCCTGACGGAAAAGCTTGTTGAACTGTTTGAAAAAGCCGGACTTCCTAAAGGGGTCTTCAATGTCGTATACGGTGCTCATGATGTAGTAAACGGCATTCTCGAACACCCGGAAATTAAAGCGATTTCATTCGTCGGTTCAAAACCGGTCGGAGAATATGTCTATAAAAAAGGAAGCGAAAACCTGAAACGCGTTCAATCGCTGACAGGCGCTAAAAACCACACCATCGTTCTGAACGATGCCAATCTTGAAGACACGGTAACAAATATTATCGGCGCTGCTTTCGGATCTGCCGGCGAACGCTGTATGGCATGTGCAGTAGTGACGGTTGAGGAAGGGATCGCAGATGAATTCATGGAGAAATTGGTTCAGAAAGCATCTGAAGTCAAAATCGGAAACGGACTTGACGACGGTGTATTCCTCGGACCTGTCATTCGCGAAGACAACAAGAAACGCACACTCGGCTATATACAAAAAGGAGTTGAAGAGGGTGCGAGACTTGTCTGCGACGGACGTGAAAATGTGACAGATGAAGGCTATTTCGTCGGCCCGACAATCTTTGACAATGTCACAACTGATATGACGATCTGGAAAGACGAGATTTTTGCTCCTGTATTGTCAGTCATCCGTGTGAAGAACTTGAAAGAAGCGGTTGACATCGCCAACCAATCCGAATTTGCAAACGGCGCATGTTTGTTCACATCGAATTCGAATGCGATCCGCTATTTCCGTGAAAACATTGATGCGGGAATGCTCGGTATCAACTTGGGCGTACCGGCTCCGATGGCATTCTTCCCGTTCTCAGGATGGAAGTCTTCGTTCTTTGGCACATTGCATGCGAACGGAAAAGACAGCGTCGATTTCTATACGCGCAAAAAGGTCGTCACTGCAAGATATCCGGCGCCTGACTTCAATTAATTGTGAAAAAAACGAGCGGCGCGGTTCCCGCGCTGTTCGGATCATGTTTCAAGTTTGAAAAGGAGGCTTTATCCATGAGTCATTTGTTGCGCAAGCCGCAGGCGAATGAGCTGTCACAAGGCGTGAAGCTTGTACACGAAGTGAAAAAATCGAATTCGGATCTCAGTTATGTCGAGTTTAAAGTCCTTGATCTCGCACCGGGATCCAGCTATGAAGAATCGCTGAGCAAACAAGAATGCTGCATCGTCGCGCTTACCGGAAAGATTACCGTAACCGATCATGAACAGACATTTGAAAATATCGGCACGAGAGAAAGCGTTTTCGAAAGAAAGCCGACCGACAGCGTGTATGTGTCAAATGACCGCAAGTTCGGCATTACCGCGGTTACAGAGGCAAGAGTTGCCCTGTGCTATTCCCCTTCTGAAAATCAGCTGCCGACGAAACTGATCAAAGCTGAAGACAACGGTATTGAAAACCGCGGGAAATTCAGCAATAAACGAACCGTTCATAACATACTTCCGGATTCAGATCCTTCAGCGAACAGCCTTTTAGTCGTCGAAGTCTACACTGAAAGCGGAAACTGGTCCAGCTATCCGCCGCACAAGCATGATCAAGACAACCTGCCTGAAGAGTCCTTTTTAGAAGAAACATACTACCATGAACTTGACCCGCAGCAAGGCTTTGTATTTCAGCGCGTCTACACAGATGACCGTTCTATCGACGAGACGATGACTGTTGAAAATGGAAACGTTGTCATCGTGCCGGCCGGATACCATCCTGTCGGGGTGCCTGACGGATACACATCCTATTATTTAAACGTGATGGCAGGGCCGACGCGGAAATGGAAGTTTCATAACGACCCTGACCATGAATGGATTTTGGAACGCTAACAATAAGGCAAGGAGAGGCTGTTGAAGATGAAGTATACGTTTAATGAAGAGAAAGAATTTGACATTGTAGCGATCGGCCGCGCATGTATCGATTTAAACGCAGTCGAATACAACAGACCGATGGAGCAGACGATGACATTTTCAAAATATGTCGGCGGCTCCCCGGCTAATATTGCAATCGGCAGTTCCAAATTAGGATTGAAGACCGGCTTTATCGGCAAGATTCCGGATGACCAGCACGGCAGATTCATCGAAACCTATATGAGAAATACGGGTGTCGATACGTCACAAATGGCGGTCGATAAAGACGGACATAAAGCGGGGCTTGCTTTCACAGAAATTTTAAGCCCTGAAGAATGCAGCATTTTAATGTACAGGGATGATGTTGCAGATCTTTACCTTGCCCCTTCTGAAGTGAACGAAGACTATATTGCAAAATCGAAGATGCTTCTTGTGTCAGGTACGGCGCTGGCTAAAAGCCCTTCCCGCGAAGCGGTGCTGAAAGCCGTGCAGCTGGCGAAAAAGCATCAAGTGAAAGTGGTCTTTGAGCTTGACTATCGTCCATATACGTGGACATCTGCGGAGGAAACGTCCGTTTACTATACGCTTGTTGCCGAACAATCAGACATTGTCATCGGAACGCGTGATGAGTTTGATGTAATGGAAAATAAGAGCGGCGGCAGCAATGAAGAATCTGTTCAGCATTTGTTTGCACATTCCGCAGATCTTGTCGTTATCAAGCACGGTGTCGAAGGTTCATATGCATACAGCAAATCCGGAGACATCTTCCGGGCGAAAGCATACAAAACGAAGGTCTTAAAAACGTTTGGAGCGGGGGATTCATACGCTTCCGCTTTCCTCTACGGACTCGTTTCAGGCAAAGATATTGAAACTGCGCTGAAATACGGAAGCGCTTCTGCATCCATTGTTGTTTCCAAGCACAGCTCATCTGAAGCGATGCCGACAGTCGCCGAGATTGAAGAGCTTATCGCGGCTCAGTCTTAAATGAAGAATATGAATAAAGGTGGGATCGTTTGTGGGCAAGAAAATACGTTTAACCACAGCACAAGCGTTAATTAAATTCTTAAATCAGCAGTACATCCATGTAGATGGTGAAGAAACACCGTTTGTCGAGGGGATCTTTACGATTTTCGGCCATGGGAACGTCGTTGGCATCGGCCAGGCGCTTGAACAGGATGCGGGTCATTTAAAGGTGTTTCAAGGCAAGAATGAGCAGGGAATGGCACATGCCGCAATGGCTTACAGCAAGCAGATGCTGAGGAGGAAGATCTATGCTGTATCAACATCAGTCGGACCGGGAGCAGCTAACCTTGTGGCCGCCGCAGGTACGGCGCTTGCGAACAATATTCCGGTTCTCTTGATTCCGGCTGATACATTTGCAACGAGACAGCCTGATCCTGTTCTTCAGCAAGTAGAACAGGAATACAGTGCGGCGATTACGACGAACGATGCTTTGAAGCCTGTTTCGAGGTATTGGGACCGGATTACGCGCCCTGAACAGTTGATGAGCAGTCTGATTCGCGCTTTTGAAGTGATGACAGATCCTGCAAAAGCGGGTCCTGCAACGGTTTGCATTTCTCAAGATGTTGAAGGGGAAGCCTATGATTTCGATGAAAGCTTTTTTGAGAAACGCGTTCACTATATTGACCGCAAAGAGCCGAGTGAGCGTGAATTGAAGGGAGCGGCAGAGCTGATCAAGTCGAGCAAAAAACCGCTCATCTTGGTCGGCGGCGGAGCGAAATATTCCGGAGCGCGCGACGAACTGATCGCCATGTCTGAAGCGTACAATATTCCGCTGGTGGAAACCCAGGCCGGAAAATCTACAGTGGAAGCTGATTTTGCCAACAACTTGGGTGGAATGGGCATCACAGGTACGCTAGCGGCAAACAAAGCGGCTCGCGAGGCTGACTTGATCATTGGAATCGGCACGCGCTATACCGACTTCGCGACATCATCAAAAACCGCTTTTGACTTTGACAACTCAAAGTTTTTAAACATCAATGTCAACAGAATGCAGGCATATAAACTGGATGCTTTCCAAGTCGTTGCCGATGCAAAAGTAACACTCGGCAAGCTGCACGGTTTATTGGAAGGCTATAAGAGCGAATTCGGTTCGATCATCAAGGAGCTGAAAGACGAGTGGCTTGCTGAGCGTGACCGTTTGAGCAAGGTAACATTTAAGCGTGAAAACTTCACACCTGAAATTAAAGATCATTTTTCTCAAGAAATACTCAACGAATACGCGGATGTGCTGCAAACCGAACTGCCGCAAACAACGGCATTGCTCGCCATCAATGAAACAGTTGATCCGGACAGCGTCGTCATTTGTTCAGCAGGCTCTTTGCCGGGGGATCTGCAGCGGCTGTGGCATTCAAACGAACCGAATACGTACCACTTGGAATACGGCTATTCCTGCATGGGATATGAAGTATCGGGAACACTCGGCTTGAAATTGGCTCATCCTGATAGAGAGGTTTATTCACTGGTCGGAGACGGAAGCTTCCTGATGCTCCACTCAGAGCTCATTACAGCAATTCAATATAATAAAAAAATCAACGTGCTGCTCTTTGACAACTCAGGATTCGGCTGTATCAACAACCTGCAAATGGACCATGGAAGCGGCAGCTACTTCTGCGAATTCAGAACAGCAGACAATCAGATTCTCAATGTCGACTACGCGAAAGTGGCCGAAGGGTATGGAGCAAAAACCTACAAAGCGAACACGATTGAAGAATTAAAAGCGGCGCTTGAAGATGCCAAAAAACAAGATGTCTCAACATTGATCGAAATGAAGGTGTTGCCGAAGACGATGACGGACGGCTATGACAGCTGGTGGCACGTAGGTGTTGCAGAGGTTTCCGAACAGGAAAGCGTGCAAAAGGCGTATGAAGCAAAAGAAAAAATGCTGAAATCTGCAAAGCAGTATTAAAGGAGGCACCAGGATGGGCAAGACACAAATTCTATGGGGCATCGCCCCCATAGGGTGGCGGAACGATGATATTCCGGAAATCGGCGCGGGAAACACACTTCAGCATTTGTTGAGCGACATTGTTGTTGCAGGCTTTCAAGGCACAGAAGTGGGCGGCTTTTTTCCGGAACCGGCCATTCTCAATAAAGAGCTCGAGCTGCGAAATCTAAGGATTGCCGGCAAGTGGTTCAGCAGCTATATCATTCGGGACGGCATTGAAGAAGCAGCCAAGGAATTTGCGGCTCACTGCCAGTACTTGAAAGACGTCCATGCCGATGTTGCGGTCGTATCAGAACAGACGTACAGCGTGCAGGGCCTGAATAAAAACGTGTTTAAAGAAAAACCTTATTTCACCGATGAAGAATGGCAGCGGCTATTTGAAGGGTTAAATCACCTCGGGGAAATCGCCGGCCGGTACGGCCTGAAGCTTGTCTATCATCATCACCTCGGCACAGGCGTGCAGACAGAGGAAGAGGTTGACCGGCTCATGGCGGGAACTGACCCGGCCCTCGTGCACCTTCTGTATGATACTGGGCATGCCTACATTTCAGATGGAAATTATATGAACATACTAGAGAAGCATATGGACCGTATTGGCCACGTTCATTTTAAAGACGCGCGCCACAAGATCATAGAGAAATGCAAGCGGGAAGGAAAATCGTTCCAACAGGCGTTTTTGCAAGGGATGTTCACTGTTCCAGGCGATGGCTGCATCGATTTTAGAGAAGTCTATCAAACGCTATTAAAGCACGGCTATTCCGGCTGGATCGTTGTGGAAGCCGAGCAGGATCCCGATGTTGCCAACCCGCTTGAATACGCATTGATCGCCAGAAAGTACATCGATCGTCACTTGTTGAATGTCCCAGCAACCAATTAGGGGGGCTCTAAATTGAGCAATGGAAGTGCAGCAGTCTCACCATTCAATAAACGAACCGTCGCAGCAGCTTTGGCAAATTACATTGATGCAGGCTCCATTGTCGCAGGATCGGCAGGATTATCTTTATGGGTCAGTTACCTAAAGCTTTCTGATACACAGATCGGACTGCTCGGCGCGTTTAGCGCCAACGCCATCTCAGCGGCAATCGGAGCGCTGCTCGGAGGCTTTTTGGCCGACAAGATTGGCCGAAAGGCTGTCTATACGAACAGTATGCTGGTTTATGCACTGGGGATTTGTTTAGTATTGTTCGGCACCAGCTTTCCCTTTTTGTTAAGCGGTTACATTATTATCGGTTTATCGGTAGGAGCTGATATTACGGCTTCCTGGACGATCATCGCGGAGAACGCACCTAAGAAAAACAGGGCCCGTCATTGCGGTGTTGCGCAGGTCGCATGGGCGGCGGGAGCGGTGGTGGTCCTGCTGCTGTCGGTCCTCCTCGGTGATATAGGCTTATTGGGCAATAAAATCGTGTTTGGGCATTTGCTCGTTATCGCACTGATCACATATGTTCTGCGAAAAAGGCTGCCGGAATCCGATGCCTGGCAGGGTCAATCCGAATCGGCTCAAGCCGTCAGGAAGCCGAAGGCGTCTTATCTCGATTTGCTTCAGCCTAAGTATTTGAAAAGCATTTTATTTTTAATGGGCGTGTACTTGGTTTGGAATCTGGCTGCAGGTGTCATGGGGTTTTTTATGCCTTACATTTATCAGCAGGTCGGCGATGTGTCAGCGACCATGGCAAACATTTTGCAGATGGGGCTGTTTATTTTCACCGGGCTTGGCGTCGCTTTTATCTTCATGCCGTTTGCAGACAAATACAGGAAGACAGTGTTTGGGATCTCCGCATTTGCAGCGGTGATCGGCTGGTCATTGTTTCTGCTTCCGGCAGAGGGCATGCCGATCCTCATCCTCTTTATCGTGATGATCGGCCTAAACAATGGGGCCGGGCAACAGGCCAATTATCAATTATGGGCGAGTGAAATTTTCCCGACGGAATATCGCGCATCTGCACAAGGATTGATGTTCTTCCTCGTTCGTATTTCAATCGGGGCTTGGAGCCTTTTCGTTCCAATGATCATCTCGAATTTTGGAATTGCATTTATGGCGGCCATTCTCCTTGGATGTGTAACGGCCAGCATGCTCATCGGGCTCTTTTTTGCACCGAATACATCCGGTAAGTCGCTTGAACAAATTCAGGAAGAGCTGTATGGGACTCCTCCGGCTCAAGCTGGGCAAGTGCAAACAAGAAAAATTATGTAATTATTTTGAAGGAGTGGCTATCAATGAAATTACGCATTGGTGTTATTGGTACAGGAGCAATCGGAAAAGAACACATCAACCGCATCACGAATAAATTAGCCGGCGGCGAAATTGTCGCGGTCACCGATGTAAACCAGGAGGCAGCTCAGCAAGTTGTAACAGACTACAGCCTGAATGCAAAGGTCTACCCGGATGACGACAGTCTCATCGCAGCCGAAAATGTAGACGCAGTCTTAGTCACAAGCTGGGGACCGGCACATGAATCAAGCGTTTTGAAAGCGATTAAAGCGAACAAATTCGTATTTTGCGAAAAGCCTCTGGCGACGACTGCGGAAGGATGCATGCGGATCGTCAATGAAGAAATCAAAGCGGGCAAACGTCTCGTTCAAGTCGGCTTTATGCGCCGTTATGACAGCGGTTACGTACAGCTGAAAGAAGCGATCGACAACCGGGTCATCGGCGAGCCTCTCATGATCCACTGTGCGCACCGCAACCCGGTTGTAGGCGACAACTATACGACAGATATGGCTGTTGTCGATACGCTTGTCCATGAAATAGACGCCCTGCACTGGCTGATCAATGACGATTACGAATCCGTTCAGGTCATTTATCCGAAAAAATCGAAAAACGCGCTCCCTCATTTGCGTGATCCGCAAATCGTCATCATCGAAACGAAAGGCGGAGTCGTGATCAATGCGGAAATCTATGTCAACTGCAAATACGGCTACGATATCCAGTGTGAAATCGTCGGAGAAGACGGAATCGTGAAGCTTCCTGAACCATCAAGCATCTCTCTCAGAAAAGACGGCAAATTCTCGACGGATATTCTCATGGATTGGCAGCGCCGCTTTGTAGACGCTTATGATGTAGAAATCCAAGATTTCATTGACTCGATCCAACAGAAAGGCGAGGTCAGCGGGCCGACTGCATGGGACGGCTATATCGCCGCCGTGACGACGGATGCCTGCGTAAAAGCTCAGGAATCCGGACAGAAAGAACCTGTGGCGCTTCAAGAGAAACCGAAATTCTATCAAACGTTTACAACTGTTCAAAAATAAAAACTTTCCGAGGAGTGAAAAGTATGAAATTAGCATTGGATCCATCGATGTATCGCGATGATTTAACTTTGGAGGAAACGGTCTATAAAACGGCGGAGCTTGGCTACAAATATATCGAACTATCGCCGCGCGAAGATTTTTGTCCATTCTATAAATATCCGAAAGTCGATTCAGCTAAAATCAAACAATTAAAGCGGCTTTTAAAAGATACCGGTGTTAAGCTTTCATCGCTCCTTCCGCTTTACCACTGGGCCGGTCCTGATGAAGATCGCCGTCAGGCAGCGGTGCGCAATTGGAAAAGGGCGATCGAAATTGCGGTTGAGCTTGAAGTCGATTTGATGAACAGCGAATTCAGCGGTTCAAAATACGATCCTTTAACAAGTGAAGAAAAATTTATCAAATCCATGGATGAGCTTCTGCCAGTCTTTGAAAAAGAAGGTATTAAACTCAATCTTCAAGCCCATCCATACGATTTTATCGAAACACACAAAGGTGCGATGGATATGATCCGAGCGCTTGACAAGGACTGGATCAATCTTGTCTACTCGACTGCGCACACATTCTTCTATGACGACGGAAAAGGCGACATCGAGACAATGTTTGACGAAGCCGGCGACCGCCTCACGCATGTTTTATTTGCAGATACTTATAATCATAAAGCGGCTCATGGCCTTCGCTACATCGTCAATCCGCCTGACGCGAAAGTAACGGTTCACCAGCATTTGGACATTGGCCAAGGTGAGGTTGATTTTGATACGATTTTCAGAAAGCTGAGAGAGATGAAGTTTGACGGAATAGCGACGAATGCCGTGTTTGCCTGGGTTGACGAAAGAGCGGATGAATCAAGCAGATTCATGCTTGAAAAGCTGAAACAGGAATTACTAGGATAAGCCCCTGAGTTCGGCGCCCTGCCGAACTCTCTCTTCACAAGGATATTTAGATAAGGAGAATCTAATATGAAGCTATGCTTTAATGAAGCAACGACATTAGAAAATTCAAACCTAGCAAAAGACCTCGAATACTGTGAGAAGCACGGATACGATTATATCGAAATCCGGACGATGGATAAGCTGCCCGAATATTTAAAAGACCATTCTCTCTCAGAGTTAGCCGAGTATTTTCAAACGCATCATATTAAGCCGCTGGCCTTGAATGCCCTTGTCTTTTTCAACAACCGCGATGAAAAAGGGCACCGTGAAATCATCGAAGAATTTAAAGGCATGATGGAAACATGCAAAACGCTTGGTGTGAAATATGTGGTCGCGGTACCGCTTGTCACCGAACAAAAAATCTTAAAAGAAGATATTAAAGCGAGCTCCGTCGAAGTGCTGACAGAGCTGTCAGACATCGCGGAGCCGTACGGTGTAAAGATCGCTGTCGAGTTTGTCGGTCATCCGGAGTGCACAGTCAATACGTTCAGCCAGGCCTATGATATCGTCATGACCGTGAACCGCGATAATGTCGGCCTTGTTCTTGACAGCTTCCACTTCCATGCAATGGGTTCGGACATTGAGGATTTGAAAAAGGCGGACGGCAAGAAGATTTTCATTTATCATATCGATGATACGGAAGACTTCCCAATCGGCTTTTTAAGAGATGAAGACCGCGTTTGGCCGGGACAGGGGGCCATCGACTTGGATGCCCACTTATCAACTTTGAAAGACATCGGTTTTTCGGATGTCGTGTCAGTTGAATTGTTCAGACCTGAATACTATAAGCTGAGCGCGGAAGAAACGATTCGAACGGCCAAAGAAACAACAGTTGAAGTTGTTTCAAAATACTTCAAGATTTAATACGGGATAGGAGGGGTGAACGTGGCTTTCGTTTCCATGAAAGAACTTCTTCAAGAAGCAAAGGAACATCATTATGCAATCGGTCAATTTAATATTAACGGCCTTCAATGGACAAAAGCGATTCTACAGGCGGCGGAAGAGGAACGCTCACCTGTCATCGTAGCCGCCTCAGACCGGCTCATCGATTATTTGGGCGGATTTAAGACGGTTTCCGCAATGGTTGCGGCTTTGATTGAGGAAATGTCGATCTCCGTTCCCGTCGTCCTTCACCTTGACCATGGCAAAAATCCGGAGCGCTGCAAGCAAGCGATTGACGCCGGTTTTAGCTCAGTCATGATCGACGGCTCGCATTCACCAATCGATGAAAACATCGCCATGACAAAAGAGGTCGTGTCATACGCCGGAATTCGCAATGTTTCGGTTGAAGCAGAGGTTGGCACCGTAGGGGGCATGGAAGACGGGCTCATCGGCGGGGTGCAGTATGCCGACATCGGTGAATGCGAACGCATTGTCAAAGAAACCGGTATCGATGCTTTAGCAGCCGCGCTCGGCTCTGTTCATGGAAAATATCAAGGCGAGCCTAATTTAGGATTTAAGGAAATGGAAGAAATCTCACGGGTGACGGACATTCCGCTTGTTCTTCATGGAGCTTCGGGCATCCCGGCTGATCAAATCGCTAAAACGATCCGTCTGGGCCATGCGAAAATCAACATTAATACCGAATGCATGGTCGCCTGGACCGAGAAAACGCGCAGCATGTTTAAAGACAATCCCGATTTATATGAACCCCGCGCCTATATGACGCCAGGGATCAGCGCAGTCAAAGAAACGGTCAAACATAAAATGAGAGAATTCGGGTCATCCGGAAAAGCGGTATGCACCCAAAAGATAGAAATATAATCTAGACCCGTATCGCCTCACTCACTTATCGAAGTGAGTGTTTTTTTGTGCGCAGTATTTGTAAAGATATTCTAAAGGTTCAAAAGAATGATTGACTGTAATTGATATAATAGTTATAATTTCCCTCATAATCCATTTTGATCAGAAAAGATTTTATTTTCTGAAAATAAATGACAGCAAGACAATAACAAAATCAGGTGAATGCTATGCGGACAAACGTTTTAAAGTATCGGGTTCATATTTTATTTATTGTATTATGTTTGATCGGCGGGACGACATGGGCTTTTCAAAAAGCCGGGTTGAGTGACAGCCTTCCATTTTGGTCCGCGGGCATGCGGTTTATGATCGCAAGCATTTTGATCGCGGCGTTTCTTTTGATACGAAGGCAGTTTGTGCTGTCAAAGGAACTGCTGGTGCTGTCGTTTTTGAACGGCCTCATGTATTTTTCCGTTCCATTTGGATCTGTTTATTGGGCCTCTCTTTATTTGCCGAGCGGGTTGGTGTCTATATTAGCGGCTAGCATTTCAGTCTTTGCCCTGATGATCAACCGCCTTGTCAAAGGGACACCGGCGACGAAATTGCAGAAATGGGGCATTTGCCTTGCGTTGCTTGGCATTACAATCGTGTTTGGCAATCAGCTGTTGATCAAAGTCGATGTTATTGAAATCGTCGCCATGATTGTGATTTTGTGTGCGATGTTTGGCTCGGCTTTTATTCAAATCAAAGTACAACAGAGAATTCGTTCGCTTCCGATCTTAAGCTTTAACTCCCTTTCGATGCTGAGCGGCGGAGCGGTATTGCTCATCAGCAGCCTCATCTTTGAAAGCGGGACAAGAACGTTTTCCGGCGTGAGCCTTTATGCGCTGCTTTATTTAGCGGTTGTCGGCTCGATATTGGGTTTTTGGATCAACATTTATCTGCTTAAAAAATGGCACATCTCAAAAGCGACTTCCCACTTGTTTATCTCCCCCGTCATTGCGCTTTATATCGGATTTCTGTTTCTGGATGAAAAACTGAATGCGAATATTTATTTAGGAACGCTGTTTGTCATATTCGGTGTGATGTTCATCAACTTAAAAAAAGAAGAGAGGATCGCGAAAATTGACGATACGAAACAAAAACTTGGCCATCATTTGTCAAAATAAGCACTTGCCATTTATTTTTGAAGAAGCTGAGCATTTAGGATTGAATGTCACGTTCTTTTACAATTCAGCCGAAGATTTCCCGGGCAATCTTCCGGCTGTGGAACGCTGTGTGCCGCTGCCGTTATTTGAAGATGAAGAAGCGGCGCTGGAAATCGTCAAACAGACATTTGTCGAATTTCCGTTTGACGGCGTTGTGACACTGTTTGAGCCGGCATTGCCTTTCACGGCAAAAGCCGCTGAAGCTTTGAATCTGCCGGGGCTTTCTTTCACAACAATGGAAAACTGCCGCAATAAAAATAATACCCGCAGCATCCTTCAGCAAAACGGCCTGAATACGCCGGTTTTCCACGAGTTCCATACGCTCGCTGATCTCGAAGACAGGAAACTGACTTATCCATTAGTTGTTAAGCCGGTCAACGGCTTTTCAAGCCAGGGCGTCGTCCGTGTTGATGATAGGAAGGAGCTTGAGGAGGCCGTCAGGAAAGTCGAGGCTGTTAACGAGACGGACCTTAATCGATTCGTACACGGCAAAACGGGCATCATAGCCGAGCAATTTATCGATGGGCCGGAATTTGTGATTGAAACGCTGTCGATTCAAGGAAACGTACATGTTCTTTCGATTGGATACAAAGGGAACAGCAAAGGTCCGTTTTTTGAAGAAGGCGTCTATATTGCTCCGGCTCAATTGAAAGAAGAGACGCGCCTTGCGATTGTTAAGGAAGTGACAGGAGCCGTTTCAGCGCTGGGCATTCATCAGGGGGCGGCTCATACGGAGCTGAGGCTGGACAAGGACGGAACACCTTATGTTATCGAGGTAGGCGCCAGAATCGGCGGTTCAGGGGTTTCGCATTACATCGTCAAAGAGAGCACGGGCATCAATTTTATGCAGCTTGTCTTGCAAAACGCAATAAAGCCGCTGGAGAGCAGCGAGTTTAAAGAAGAGATCCGGCCTGTAAGGACAGCCGGCAATTATATCATTCCTGTACAGGGCTCCGGCACTTTTGAAAAAATCGACGGACTGGAAGAAGTCAAACAGAGGCCGGAGGTAAAACGGGTGTTTCAATTTATTGGAAAAGGCGCGAAAATTCTGCCGTACCCGCATTTTTCCGGTTATCCCGGATTTATATTCACAAGCCATCATTCATATGAAGAATGCGCAGCTTTCTACCGGGAACTGGATGATGAGCTTCATATCATATATCAAAATAATTTGACGGGTACAATAGGAGGTTAAGATGATCTCGACTAAAGTGCAGGAAGAACAAGCCGTGATGATTGTCCATACGCTCGGTCCCAAAGGCACGAACTGCGAAAAAGCCGGCCTGCTTTGGCTCAAAAACAAAGGGGTCCGCGGGGAAGTCAGACTTTATGAAACGTTGGAAGAAGCGCTCCCTCATGTTAAATCGACAGAAAATTCAGTTCTTTTAGGCTGCGCCGTTTACCCGTTTTTGCATCAAATTGTATTCGAGAATCTCGCTGACTTAAAGATCATAGACAGTTTTGTGATGCCGACATACAACATGGTTTTTGCCGCAAAACAGCACACGATGGCATCTGACATTCAAACCGTCGCTTCACACCCTGCTCCCGCCCATCTGGCGGAGCTGTTCAGCAGTCAAGTCCAATTTGTCACCAGCAATGCACAAGCGGCCCTGGCCTGCGCTTCAAACGCGGCTGACGGCTGTATCACGACGATTAAAGCAGCTGATGAACACCGTTTGAAAGTCATTCAAGATTTTGGAGAAGTGCCGATGTGTTTTACGATCCACGGGCTTAAATCAATCGAAGGAGGAAGCCGATGACGACATTGACAGGGGACATTGTAAACTTGGTCAACGAGCAGATTGTACCGAACATTCATGAATTACAGACGTACCAAAATGATAAAGGACAGATTACAGAGCGTCGCGAAAGGGCGGAACAGCTTCTGCTGCAATTGATAGAAGACGCTGGAACCATTTATGAAGCGGTTCACCTAACGGCTGCAAAAGAGGCGTTTAAACAGGACGTCTTGGATTGGATCGGACGCGGATTAGAGGAGACGCCGTATTTTGACCGGTTATTGACGGCTTACCGGGCTCCGAATGATCAGGAGACGACCTTTTTTGCGGCGCCGATCGTGACGCCGAATGGGCCACATGCGAAAGGCTGTTATTTTGAAGCCTTTTTGGCCGTTCGTGAAGAACCTGCCATGATGAGGCCGATAGAAGAAGAGCTGCCCCATCCTGAAAACGGCTGCCAATCCCTCAAGCTTCTCGCCGGAACAAAGGGGTTCACGGAAGAAAAATGCATCGTATTCTTCCCGGAAAATGTGAAAACAAAAGAGAACATTACATCACAGACATTCGCGATTTTCTATTTTAATAAGTTTTATCACATTTACCATGAGGATACGCTGAAAAGAGCGAGGGCCATTTTTGAACATGCGCCTTTCAAGTCGGCTCAGCTTTCCCCCGACCGCACATATGAAGCAAGGGTGCTGTGGGGCTACCTTCATGACTATTTTCATCATTGCGGAAAAAAACCTTTTCACCTGCATATTCAGGCGAAAATGAATTTTTTCGCAGGCATTTTAGAAGAAGTCAAGGTCGATTGCCAAGCGATCCTCACTTTGTGGGAGCGGCAATATGACGGCTGGGAGGAAATAATCGAATTTGTTTTGTATGAACGGCTGCTGCGCTATCCAAGCCAGCATAATGCAACGCGGAATTTTGATTCCGGGACAGGCTATTTTCTGTTCAGCTGGATCATTGAAAACGGCCATTCCATTCAAAGAGGAGAAGAGAAACCCGTGTCGCTTGATCTTTCCCGATGCATGGACGATTTAAAAAAGCTTGTGGCTGAAATCGAACAGCTGGAAGAGATCGAGGATGACTCTGCATACAAAGAGGCGGCGGAACGCTATGTCAGACAATACCTGCCTCCCGGGCGTGAAGGCGAGCAGTTCAGCGTTCCGGAACAATATTTCATTGACGAGATCAATAAGAAAATCGAAACCGCCCGTCTTCGGTTTGAGCGGGAGAGACTGGAAGCGTGAAGCCGGCATTAAGCAAAATCGGAGAGAAAATGAATGAGAAGACAGGGGTCAGGGCTGTGATGAACGATATTCAGGAAGTCCTGGCCGGCGGAGATCGGTCATACATTAATTTAAGTGCGGGCAATCCAATGATATTGCCCGGCGTGTCAGCCATGTGGAAGTCGGCTCTTGCCAATCTGCTCGACGATGACAGGTTTTCTTCAGTAATCGGCCAATACGGATCGAGCTATGGAACCGATGAACTGATTGAAAGTGTTGTCCGCTTCTTTTCAGAGCGGTATCGCGCCGACATTCGAAAAGAGAATGTGCTGATTACAGCCGGAAGCCAGCAGCTGTTTTTTCTGGCGATTAATTCGTTTTGCGGAATGGGAAGCGGGTCTGTGATGAAAAAAGCCTTGATTCCGATGCTTCCCGACTATTCAGGATACAGCGGAGCGGCGTTGGAGCGGGAGATGATTGAGGGGATACCTCCTCTCATTTCGGTATTGGATGATCATACGTTTCGATATGAGCTCGACCGTGAGGCGTTTTTAGAGAGGATGAGGACCGATCCGTGCATTGGCGCTGTCTTGCTTTCACGGCCGAACAATCCTTGCGGAAACATCCTGCCTGGCGAACATGTAGCATTCATTTCAGACGCCTGCCGAGAAGCGAATGTTCCGCTGTTCATTGATTCCGCATATGCTCCGCCTTTTCCGGCGATTCATTTTATCGACATGGAACCGATTTTCAACGATCAGATTATCCACTGTATGAGCCTTTCAAAAGCAGGCCTGCCTGGTGAAAGGATCGGAATCGCCATCGGGCCGTCCCGGTATATTCAGGCAATGGAAGCATTCCAGTCTAATGCGGCGATCCATTCTTCGAGGCTGGGGCAGTATATGGCGGCATCTGTTTTGAATGACGGGCGCCTCGCCGACGTGTCGCAAAATGAAGTCAGGCCGTATTACCGCAATAAATTCAAGCTGCTTAAGGATACGCTTTTAGGCAAGATGCCTGAAGACATCAAATGGTATTTGCATCAAGGGGAAGGGGCGCTTTTCGGATGGCTGTGGTTTGAAGACCTGCCGGTGACTGATGCGGCGCTGTATGAGTATATGAAAGCCGACGGAGTCATCATCGTTCCCGGCTCATCTTTCTTTCACCACCAATCCCGCCCCATGGCGCATTCGCACCAGTGTATACGAATCAGCCTAACCGCGGCGGATGAAGATATCATAAGGGGAATCGATATTTTAGCTAAAATTGTGAAGGATGTATATGAGAAGCAGGTTGAATACTTATAAAAAAACAGGGGCTAGAAGCAAGCCCCTGTTTTATTCGTCAATCTTTCCGCCGCCATTGGCCTTTCTTTTTCTCCGCCTGGCGGTTGTCAAAATCAGAATAACCGCTGCCGCTATGATCACGATCAGGATGGCAATGTACATCACATGTTGCTGATTGCTTTCCTGTTTATCATCCGTCTTGATTTCAGCTGATTTTGCTGTCAGCTGCTGATGGTTTGTAAACAGCTGATGGCTGTCCGTTTCATTAACGACGGTTGCTGCGAAGTCATTGCTGTTTAAAAAGTTGATCATTTCTTTTGTGACAGCTGTGCCTTGCCCTTTAAACGGCGCGAAAACAGCCATCGAGTAATTTGAATCCCAAAGCGATGTTTGAGTAAACGCGATTTGTTTCGTCGTTTCATTCAGCATTTGAAAAGATGACACATCAAATGCCCCGTTTTTCGCCGTCGGAACAGCCAATTCGGATGTTTTTTCCTTCAGCAGAGAGAATTGATCGACACTTCCGATGAAGATGATGTTTCTTCCTTTCATGTCATCCGGTTTGACTTCAGCGGATGTTTTCACTGTGAATGCCTGCCTGGCTTCGCTGCCGAAGGAGCCGACCACAAGTGAAAGTTCATGAAGCTTTGACTGATCCGCCTTGTCGGGCAGGATCATCAGCGTTTTGTTGTCCTGATCTCCCGCGTAGGGAAGCGGCCACTCTTGAAAATCGGCTGAAGCTGATGTGTCGCTGACGTGGTAAGACAATGCACTCTGTTTATCGATGAAAATCCACTTGTCACCGTTCCCCGCATAGCAGGGGTTGTTCTCTTTCAACCCTGAAGTGGCAAATTGAATATCGATGTAACGGTTTTTTTGCAAAAGTTTCGGATCGACTTTTAAAGAAACATGGTAAAAGCCGTTTTTGTCTTCTTTTCCTAAATCGTCAAGTCCGACGGAATGAGGCTGACCATTGATCATGACCTTCAGCTCCGCCTGTTCCGCAGCTAAGTCGTTTTGACGGGCCTGCTTTTGAATCGTCTCCGATTTTTTCATCGTAAGCGAAAGCTTTGCAGGTTGATTCTTGTCTAATAGCGCCGGTGCGGGGTAATAAAAATGCTCGGAAGATGTTTGTCCGGACCCGATTGTCAAATCCCCCGTCCCGAAATCCTCGAGTGTCAGCTTGCCGCCTTCCCGTTTATTATGCTGCTGAAGTTTGCCGATTGCCAGCGTGTCGCCGCTGAGCTGGGCGGCATACGTTTTGTCGGTAATGACGCTGATCTTTTCAGAAAGAACATCATCAGATGATGCAGCTGCAAACAATACAGGCTGTTGCTTATCCTTTGCTTTGAGCATCCGTTCCGCAAGCAAAAGCTTGTCTTCTTTTGCTTCGAGCTTTGCTTGTTTCAACAGCTTTTTCACTTTGCCGCTCCAGTGATGCTGGACGCCGATCACAATCGTCGGCCTGTCGATTTTCGCCAGGTCAGATTCACCAAAGATCTTCGTGCTGATGCTATTGTCAACCGTTTTAAGGTAGGCTTCTGTTTTAACTGCAGCTTCGATTTCAGCCGAACTTGGATGGTCCGGAATGACGATTGCCGTTTTTTCCACGGAGCTGCCGGACTGGGCGAACGGATAAGGATAATGTTCGAGCGTCACTCCTTTAGATTCGTTCTTTTCCCCGATATTCAGACGGCTGTCCGGGTAAATTTTGATCCAGTTCCCGGAAGAGTCCTGTGTGACGCAGACGCCTTCATGAACCACTCCGTAGAACTTCAGTGATAGGCTGTGAAACCCTGGAGACGACTGGCTTTTGTTTAGTGTGAGTTTCAGCGTTTTCTTCCCGGCATTCCCTGCAAGCTTAACCGTTTTGACCGGTTCGCCATCAATCTCGGCTGTTAAAGAAGACGGTGAAATTAAAAGGTCTGAGGCCTCGTATTCAAGTGTGAGCTGCTGATGGGCAGAGGAGGCGCCCGCTGGAATTTGATACGTCAACTCGGCGCTGTCTTTTGCCCCGTACAAGGTTAAGAGATCGTTTGTAAGAACTTGCTGTTTGGCTTGTTCCCGGCTGTTTTTCCCGAGGATCGAGCCGTCTACTGTAACGTCTTTGGCAGCTGCAGCTTGTCCCGTCGCCGTGATCAGCATAAGGCTTGCCAGACATATGATGATATATTTCAAAAAAGTCACCCGCTTTTCTTTTGATTGTATCGTTCTGTTTTGTACCATTTAACCTCTTGCTTGAACAGGCGGTGCTTGATTTCGACGAATAAAGAATAAATCACGAGCGCAATCCAAGCCTGCGAGTATGTAAAGTACATCAGAAAAACGATGAAAAAGTTCTGCCTGTTCATTTCTGTTTTTTCGATGCTCAGTGTAATCATGACCTCCGTCATAAATAGAAAGAAAGCCAAAACCCATAAGATGATAGACAAAAAACCGAATGAAAGATGCAGATTATAAAATAAATTGATCACAAAAAGCGCATTTGACATGATGACGCCAAAGAAAAACAAAAAATACGTAAAAAAGAAATAAAACAAATCAAAAATAATCCGTTTCCTCTTCAGCTTGAAAAATTGAGCCAAAAATTTCAGGACGACATACTGGTTGCCGCGCGCCCATCTTGTCCGTTGACGCCACCAGACTTTCCACGTTTCCGGCTCCTGCTCCCAAGTGACGGCCGCCGGGAAGAAGCGGATGTGGTAGCCGAGGTTGTAGACCCGGATCGTAAGCTCGGTATCCTCCGCGAGCGCCTGATCGTCCCAGCCGCCCAGCTGTTCGATAATGCTTCTCCTGATGGCGAAATTGGTGCCGGGGATCGTGGCGATTTTGAACCATTTCCATCTCCCGCCCTGTGCCATCCATTGGAAACAAATCGTTTCGATGTTGATAAATTTTGTGAGCAATGTTTTCGCCGCATTGATGACGCGGAATTTTCCCACCACTGCTCCGGCTTTCTGATCATTCATGAGCCCGAGGACAAGGTAATAAACAGCCATTTTTTCGGGCGTGTTGTCGGCGTCATACACACAAATGACATCTCCGCTTGATTCGGCAAAACCGCAATTGAGCGCCGTCGATTTTCCCTTTCCGGCATGCGGAGGTTTGGTCACGACCATTTTAATAAAGTCGTATTGTCTGGAAAACTCATCTACAATGTCGCCCGTCCGGTCAGATGAATTGTCGTTGATGACGATAATCTCCAGCCGGTCCTTCGGATAATAGAGATTCACCATCGCCTTCAGCGTCTGCCTAATCACGACCTCTTCGTTATGCGCAGGAATCAGAACGCTGACCTTCGGAAGATCCTTCACGTTCTCTTTCCACTTCGGCATGTTCCGTTCGAAGGTCATATAGTGGCGGAATCCGCCCTGCATCAGAAACATGTGATACAGAAGCATGACCCATATTAAGCTTAAAGAGACTAGGAACAGAACATTACCCACGGTTTTTTCTCTCCTTAAAGATTCGTTTTTTTAATGTGGCTCTCAAGTAAAGGGTATAGCTCACAAACATGACAACAAACAAGAGCACAATAAGAGAGAGAATCCAAAGCGCCTTTTCCAGCGGGCTTTGCTGGTGATGATCGAAAAACGTCTCAATGGCGCTGACTTTGCTTTTAACTTGAATCGTTCCATCTCCGCTTGTGTGAATTTCCACTTTATCTGTTTTAACGGTTTGCTTTGTCTTTTTAATATCGAGCCATTCGCTGTTCGGAATGCGTTCCATTTGATCAACCAGCTCAGGGAGATATTTCATTCCAAGATAAGGATGATAAAATGCGCCGGCTACTCCGCCTTCAAAATCGATCATTTGAGAGATGCGTTCCTCGACTTTGCCGAGCGGATTTTGATCCGATTGATCAACATAGCCGATGGTCTCAGGATAGAGCGTCATCCCATGGAGTATTGCCGGTTTGGTAACAAAAGGCCCGGCGCCTGACGTTTTCCATGTTGTATCGCTAAGCTGAACCTGGCCTAACAAGCTTGTAAAATACTGTGAGGCGATCTGATAGCCGTGCTCTGACATCGTATAGTGCGGCGCTTCAAACGCGAGCGGATACAGTCCTTCTGCTGTGAGATCTTCAATAGCGTTCGTCAGCTTCTGCCGCGTGTACGTTTCCTCATTTTTTCTGAACGGCTTCAAATAGTTTTGATATGCTTCTTCATTCGGAAAGTTCTGTTCCTTTTGCAAAAGGGTCGCGGGCTCTTTCGCATTTTGCGATGTGATCGGCTGATCGGCTTTAGCATCCCAAAACTCGAATCCTTCACCGGTTTCGCTGTAGCGGTATGTATGGGTATACCCGTGAACAATTACACTGCCGCCCATATCCTGCAGCTTTCTCAGCACGTTGACAAGCTTCGGCTTTTCAGACATATAGACTTTGTCGCCCGTTTCAGGATTGACATATACCGGAATCACAGAAAGGATAAAAGGAATATTTCGTTTATGCAGATAAGCCCCGGCTTGGAGCAGCAGTTTTTCATCCGACATTGGGCTGATATCCTCAAGCCGCAAATATAACAGCGTGCTGTCCGGGGTTTCACCAAATGCCTGTCTGAGCTGCTTAGCGGCGAGGAGGTTGTTGTTGAGCAAATCGGTTAAACCGATGTACACGTTACTTTTGCCGGTTTTCCATGCGAATGGGTGAGCTTTTCCGTCGTCAGCTTTGTATGTGTACAACGCTTTTCCCTTCAAGCCTGATACCTCAAGGACACGAATTCCGCTTTCTAAAGAGGTATCGTGTTCCTCATTTGTGCTGCGAATCTGATACACATTGTCTTCGCTTTTCAGCGAAAGATCTGCAAATTGGCTGAACTGCCCGGCGTTAAAGCCGATCGCTGTCACAGGTTTTTGGAAGGAGCTGATCAGCTGCGCGAGCTTTTTGTTCAGCTTTCTTTTCGTTTGTCCGTAATAGATGACGCGGTCTTTTCCTGCCAGATCCGCAGCTTTGACATCCGCATCATTTACAACGGTCACATGGGATGTAAAATGGCCGGCGATAAGGTCGAGCATTTTCACATCGGCTGATTTTTTGCCGTCCAATGTTGAATAGATGATGAGAATGCCGCGCTTCTGCTGCTTTGCCCCGGCGGTGTCCGGAACATGAAAAACCGCAGCCAGGATAAGGACAGCCGCGCATAGAAGTAATATCCGCTTACAGTTCATTCATCATCATCTCGTTTTCTAGTTCTTCTAAAAATTGCTCAGCAGTCTTTAAATCGTTTTGATATGATAAGTGGCACACGTGGAAGGTCAAGGTGACATACTTGCCGTTTTTCAGCTGGTATGTGTTCAGCTGTTTCTTCAGTTTTTCAAGGACGGCAGGCATATGCTCAGCAGGCGTGTGTGTCAGCAGGATGCCAAACCGCTCTTCGGCAGGCCGGAATTTTTTATCCGTTTCCCGGACACATGATCTGATTTGACTGCTGACAAATTGAAAGAGACGGTCGGTTTCTTTTTCTCCGTACAGGGATTTGAACTCTTTGAAATAATGCATTTGCAGCAGTAAAAAAACAAATGAGTTGCCATACCGCTCCGCCCGCTTGATTTCTTCCGAGAGCTCCAGCTTCATCCTCTGTTTATTATCAAAGCCTGTCACCCAGTCAATTGCAACGAAGCTATTGATCTCGTCTTGAAGGTGTTTGACAGAGCGGTGAAGTCCGATCGCGATGTCATGGATTCTCCCTGACATGAAGGAGAACAGCAAAAGCGCTATTCCCCAGATGACGAGGGTTTGCAATTCCGTTTCAGACGAAGCGTCTGTGTGAAGAAACATCATCAAAGTTCCGAGAACAAACAGGACGATGATCGTCCCAGCCAGTGCGTAAATCGATCCGAGCCATATTCCCGCTGCGATGATGGCAAGTGTGATGCAAATGATGAGAATGGATTCGGACTGCGGGGCTGAGACATAATGGATGAACAACGCAAGAGCTGCTGCTATTCCCGTCATATAAGCGAACATTTTTTGCGAATCATTGAATGATATTTTCATTTAAAAGCTTCCTTTCGGCTAATAGAGGCAGCAGGTTATCAAAAGAATGCGTATCATTTCCGCTCATATATCCCCCATAATACGTCTCAGACGAATCAAGAATTTCAAAATCATTCATTCGATCATACAGCGCTTTGATGACGTCTTGATCTTCGTTTTGGTTGATGAAAAATAATATCGTCAAAGCGTAGACGGATGGAGATTCGTATTGAACCGCCGGCTTTTTTGTATCGATCGAGTACCGGCCATACAGTTTGCCGCCGGTTTGAAACGTCTGTTTGAGCCAATCCGCTAATACAGCGGCTTTTTGATCCTTCGGCGGTAAATGCCAAGCTGTGTAAAGCTGATCAATGAGATTGACTTCATGGTCATAGGTGTATGCTTTCGTTTCTGTACTGTACACTTTCGGGAGAAAACCGTTTTTCAAAGGGGCGCGGTAAAGAATGTTGGCGTTCCGCCTTTCGGTATCCTTATCTATCACTCCGTTTTTTTTCAAGACGGATAGCGCATCTGGCATGATATAGGAAAGCGTGATATCCTTTGATGCGGATTGAGAGGCGGAGTCGTAAAAGTCCGTCAATATCCCGTTGTTCATGTTGTGCGTTTTTAATGCGGAACCGATGTTCAGAGCGGTTTGTTTATACTCGCTGTTTCCCCATAGAGCTGCCGCTTGATCGAGGCTCACCATGATTCTGAGATCATCGATCAAGGCGTTTACCCCGCTTGCCTGGCCGTTTTGGATTTGCCATGAGACCAGGTTGTTTTTCATAAGGAAGGATTCGGTCAGGTGCTGATATTGCTCATGAAAATGCTCGCCGTCTTTTTTACTGATCAAAAATTCCATCCACAAGCCAAGCGATTCCGACAAGTAAACAGGCTGGTCAGAAAAGCTGGTTTTAATCAGCCCCTGATCGCTCATTAAATGATGGTAAACGAAGTGTTCGGCAGGCTGCAGCGCTTCATCATTTTTGTCATCATCTGACTGATCTTCAGCTTTGATACAACCGACGGCCAGACTGGCCGATAAAAAGCACAGGATCATACCAATCCATATATACCTCACGGGTGCTTTCACGATAGATCACCCCGAATGTTTTTTTGAGAATAATTTTGACTTACTTATTATAAATGAAAAAATGGAGATTGCTAGATTTTTTTGATCTTTTTGGACTATCCAAAAAGAGGACGTAAGTCCAATAATAAAATGTTTTTCCATCAATAGAAGGATTTTCGTATTGATTTTCATAAAAAAATACCAAAAGAAATAAACGGAGGACGTGAATGGACATTATCAGCAAGCTTGAAAGACAAAATGTGAAAGTAACAGAAATACCGAAGTGGGGGTCTTATTTGCGTAAAACGTGGGAAAACCGATTTGCTGCAAGCATGGAGCTTCCGGAAAGGGACACGATCTTGGTGAGCCATTTTTTGTGGCATTTATTCAGCTATGAGATGAAGCCGTGTTTTACCGGCGGACAGGCCGATCAAGCCTTTAACGAACAGCCGAAGCGCGATTGCTTTTTATTCTACCAGCACACGGATGACGCCTATATTTTTGAACACGTTGGAAAACTGACAGCCTCAGATCTGACAGCAGAAGAAGATGCATATATAACGGATAAAGACATGACATGGACATATGTAGTGACGCATGAGTCGGCATACGGGCCGTATTTTTGTTTCACGTTCCGTTCAACTTGAGCGAAGCTGTCGAGAGCGTTGACCGCTTCTACCGAGCCGATCCCTCGCGTTCGCGGCAGAATGGCGGCTACGGCCTCGCCATCGCCAAATTGATCGCCTGAGCAGCACTGAGGTAAGATCTATGCGAAGAGTGTGCCGAACGAGAAGACGACGTTTTATGTTCAGCTGGACTGGACTAAAAAGCATATGGCGGGGGAACGTGTAACAAACAACCATGTTGAAACAACTGTGTAATCATTGGAAAAGCTCGGCATACAGCCGAGCTTTTATCTTACAGTCCAGTTTACTAAATTTTCTGCGTGTCTTTTCTTTCTTGAAGTTCGTACATCGCAACCTTATAACTTATTACTTCTAAATGTTTTAGGTTTTCATTGATTTTATTCTGCACTTCTAATTTATGCTGCATCATCATTTCTTTTCTTTGCAGGAATGTTTCATCGCCTAATTCATAAAGATCGATATATTCTTTTATTTTAGAAATAGGCATTCCTGTCAACCGCAGAGAGCGGATAAAGTTGATCCATCTCAAATCGTCATCATTATATATTCTACGACCATTTGAATCTCGAGAAATATTTCTTAACAACCCTTCCTTTTCATAAAATCTGAGTGTATTTGCAGACACATGTAAGTTATCGACTACATATTTCATTGAAAATGACATCCGATCCGTCCCCTTTCGTTATAGTTACTATAACGAAATGCAGATCAAAAAAATAGAAAAATGCTTTAGTAACCTCTAGCTAATAGGAAAATTCTATTGTGAAAACTTATATTTGACTTCGTGTAGCAATAATAAACTACATTAGAAGTACCGGGAAATAGAAAACCTTAAAACTGGAGGCAATTAAGCGATGAACTCAAACTATGAAAATGGAAAAAAACTTTTTCAAGAAACTGATGAAGCAGGAATCCAAGCGGTTATTCATGCTTTAAGCGATGTATCTCCCCACATAAGTCGGTACGTTATTGAATTTTTTGGGCAAGTTTTCAATAATCCCGTACTCACCAATCAACAAAGAGAAATGATCGTGATCTCTGCGTTAACATCGTTAGGTGATACTCCAAATCAACTCAAATGGCACATGAACTTCGGTTTGAAAGTTGGGATTATGCCGAACGAAATTATTGAAATTGCTACCCATTGTATTCCGTTTTGCGGCGCTCCTCGTGCTTTAAATGCCATTACCGTTGCGAAACAACTTTTTGCAGAACAAAATATCGAAGTAAATATCGAGGACGAACTACTAGATTCTGTAGGGGAACGACGGGAAAGAGGCATAGTAAAACTTCAAGAAATCGACGGCAAACATGGTGAGGCGGTTGCCGATTCACTTGCCGAGATTGCCCCTGGATTAGCTGAACAAATCATTGAATTTGCGTTTGGTGAAATCTACAGCCGCTCAGGACTAAACCCTAAACAGCGCCAACTCGTCACATTAGGAGCCTTAACTGCTCAAGGTGGATGCGAGCCACAGTTGCACGTTCATCTCAATGCCTCCATTCGTGTAGGTTTAACGAGACAAGAAGTGATTGAGGCATTACTGCAATGCTACCCATACACGGGATTTCCTAAAGTCTTGAATGCTATAAATGTTGCCAAAAAGATATTTTTAACATAGTTATTCACCGATAGAGCAAGTTGATAAAAAGACCGGACTTCACCCACAAAGTTTTTCCGGTCTTTTTACATACTAGCTACTAGCTTGATCAATTTATTTTGAGCACTTCCGACTCATAGGACTTAAAAGTATTTTCAATTCCCATAATGACATCTTTAATTTTCAGGTATCCTTGGGCGTAACCCAAGGAGTCTCTAGCTGACACAGACCGTAAAGTAGTTTGATAACGTATCAGAAATACCGTAACCACAACGAATTAACGATGTTCCAAAATTCAAACGATCCACTGGAAATTTTATTCCGATACTCACCGTTTCAGGAACTTTCTACAGATGTTTTCTATTTACAGAAGTTTGCGGGTGGTATCAGCGACGCTGGTATTACCCCTAATGGCGAGGATACAATAAACGAGCAGGCCAAGTGGCTGCATCATATCAAGTCGGAGACGGAGCGCATGAAGACGCTCACGAACGATCTGCTGTATCTCACCGAATTGGACGACACAGGGTCGCGGACGGAATTCAGCTGGATAAGAAGGAGCATGAACCTATATAATATGGGTTAAAGCGTTACTAAAGGGGAGGAACGTGATGGACAAGGAAAAACAGCAATTGAGCATTGAAGCTGCGAGGCTCTATTATCAGTCTGACTACAGCCAGCAGCAAATCGCCGAACAGCTGCAGATTTCAAGACCGACGGTATCAAGGCTGCTGCAGTTCGCCAAGGAAAAGGGGTATGTCCAAATCCGCGTCATGGATCCGTTTGAAGATATGGATGCGCTCGGTGCGATGCTTGAGGAAAAATACGGGCTCATGGAAGCACATGTTGTTTTTTCGCCGACCGCGGATTATACGACCATCACGCATTATCTCAGCCGCTTCGGAGCCGAATACATGCACGGCGCAGTCAAGGACGGCGACATTGTCGGCGTCAGCTGGGGAACGACAATGTACCAAATCGCCCAAAATATGCAGCCCAAACAGGTGAAGGGCGCAGAGGTCGTACAACTGAAAGGCGGAATCAGCCACTCAAGTGTCAACACCTATTCGTCTGAAACGATTCAGCTGTTTGCCGAAGCCTTTCAAACGATGCCGAGGTATCTGCCGCTTCCGGTCGTGTTTGACAACCCGGAAGTTAAACAGATGGTTGAGCGGGACAGGCACATTAAGCGGATCATAGAAATGGGCAAACAGGCGAACATTGCGTTATTTACAGTCGGCACGGTCCGTGATGAAGCCCTGCTGTTCAGGCTGGGGTATTTTCATGAAGAGGAAAAAGCCCTTCTGAAAGAACGTGGAGTCGGCGATATTTGTTCGCGCTTTTTTGATGCGGAGGGAAACATTTGCAGCCATGCTATCGACTCGCGGACGATCGGCATTGAATTGGCTGACTTGAGGGAAAAAGAACGGTCGATTCTCGTAGCGGGCGGCAGCCGGAAAAAAGCCGCTATTCATGGTGCACTAAAAGGCAAATATGCCAATGTGCTGATTATTGATCAGCATACGGCGAAAGAACTGCTAGATGATTAAAGTGTCCAGGAAGAACAGCCTGGATTTTACTTTATTTTCTATTGAACAAAATTTCATATGGTAATTTACATTTGTTCAAAAATCGGTTATGCTGAAACTATCTTATATAAAGGAAGTGCTAGTATATGACGATTGCAAATCTCATTGATCATACAGCATTGAAACCGCATACACAAAAATCCGAGATTGAAAAATTAATAGAAGAAGCGAAAACGCACCAATTCGCTTCAGTTTGCGTCAACCCGACATGGGTTGAATTCGCCGCCAAAGAGCTGAAAGGAACGGAAATCGATGTTTGCACAGTCATCGGTTTTCCGCTGGGCGCCAACACGACAGAAACAAAAGCGTTTGAAACGAAGGACGCGATCGCAAAAGGCGCGACAGAGGTGGACATGGTCATCAACATCGCCGCTTTAAAAGACGGAGACGATGACTTTGTCGAGGCGGACATCCGCGGAGTCGTTGAAGCCGCAAAAGGTAAAGCGCTTGTTAAAGTCATCATTGAAACGTGTCTGTTGACAGACGAGGAAAAAGAGCGGGCTTGCCGCTTGGCTGTTGCTGCCGGTGCCGACTTTGTCAAAACTTCAACCGGGTTCTCAACCGGCGGAGCGACAGCGGAAGATATTGCCCTCATGCGGAAAACAGTCGGACCCGACATCGGTGTCAAAGCATCTGGAGGCATTCGAACAAAAGAGGACGTTGAAAGCATGATCTCAGCCGGAGCGACCCGGATCGGTGCAAGCGCAGGCGTTTCCATCGTCAGCGGAGCAGAAGGGAAAAATGAAGATAACTACTAAGATCCAGTGCGGCGGGAAGCGAAAGCTTCCTGCGCACAGATACAAAAATGTAAGCGAATACATCCCCAGGAGGATCAAAACATGAAATATCTTATCGGGCTCATCGGTTTATTTGTCGTCTTAGGGCTTGCATGGCTGGTCAGCAGCGGAAAAAAAAGAGTGAAGTACCGTCCGGTTATCGTCATGATCGTGCTGCAATTTGCATTGGGATATGTTTTGCTGAACACGGGCGTCGGAAACTATCTCGTCGGCGGGTTTGCCAAAGGCTTCGGGTATTTGCTTGAATATGCCGCAGAAGGTGTAAATTTTGTCTTTGGCGGGCTGGTGAATGTGAATGAATCCACATTCTTCATCAGCGTGCTGCTCCCGATTGTTTTTATCTCTGCTTTAATCGGTATTTTGCAATATTGGAGAATCCTTCCGTTTATTATAAAATATATTGGTCTTGCGCTTAGCAAAATCAACGGGATGGGCAAACTTGAGTCATACAATGCCGTGGCCTCGGCGATACTGGGGCAATCTGAAGTATTCATTTCGTTAAAAAAGCAGCTGGGGCTGCTGCCTAAGCACAGACTTTACACGCTGTGCGCTTCAGCGATGTCAACCGTCTCGATGTCTATCGTCGGCGCCTATATGACGATGCTGAAGCCAGAATACGTTGTCACCGCGCTCGTATTGAACTTATTCGGCGGATTTATTATCGCTTCGATTATCAATCCTTATGAAGTCGATCGAGAACATGATATGGTAGAGGTACAGGAAGAGGAAAAACAATCCTTCTTTGAAATGCTGGGCGAATATATTATGGACGGCTTTAAAGTCGCCGTCGTCGTGGCCGCCATGTTGATCGGATTTGTCGCGATCATCGCAATGATTAACGGCATTTTCAGCGCCGCACTAGGCATATCATTCCAGGAACTGCTCGGGTTTATTTTTGCGCCGTTTGCCTTCCTGATGGGTATTCCATGGCATGAAGCGGTGAATGCTGGAAGTATCATGGCAACCAAGATGGTCTCAAATGAATTTGTCGCGATGCAGTCTCTCGCACAAGGCAGCTTCCATTTCAGCGGCCGCACCGAAGCGATTGTTTCTGTCTTCCTCGTCTCATTTGCCAATTTCTCATCGATCGGAATTATCGCCGGCGCTGTTAAAGGACTGAATGAGAAACAAGGAAACGTCGTCGCACGCTTTGGCTTGAAATTGCTGTACGGCGCAACGCTCGTCAGTTTCTTGACAGCGACCGTTGTAGGATTGATCTATTGATAAACATTGAAAAAAGGACTGGTGATCACAATGAGAATGGTTGATATCATCACTAAAAAACAAAATGGAGAAGAATTGACAACAGAAGAAATTCAATTTTTCATTAAAGGCTACACAGACGGCAGCATTCCTGACTATCAGGCGAGCGCTCTGGCGATGGCCATCTATTTTCAGGACATGACGGACAGAGAACGGGCCGATCTCACGATGGCGATGGTCAACTCAGGCGAAACGATCGATCTTTCCGCGATTGAAGGCATCAAAGTCGACAAACACTCAACAGGAGGCGTCGGCGACACGACGACGCTCGTACTTGCGCCGCTTGTTGCGGCTCTCGACGTCCCGGTCGCCAAAATGTCGGGCCGCGGCCTTGGACACACAGGGGGAACAATTGACAAGCTCGAAGCGATCAAAGGGTTTCACGTGGAACTTTCTAAAGACGAATTCATCAAACTTGTCAACCGCGACAAGGTTGCCGTCATCGGCCAAAGCGGAAACTTGACGCCTGCTGACAAAAAACTGTACGCCCTTCGCGATGTGACAGGCACGGTCAATTCGATCCCGCTGATTGCCAGCTCGATTATGAGCAAGAAAATCGCCGCAGGGGCGGACGCGATTGTCCTTGACGTCAAAACAGGCGCCGGCGCCTTTATGAAAACCGATGAAGACGCCGTCAACCTTGCGAAAGCGATGGTCCGCATCGGAAACAATGTCGGCCGCCAAACGATGGCTGTCATCTCCGACATGTCCCAGCCGCTGGGGTTTGCCATCGGAAATGCCCTTGAGGTGAAAGAGGCGATCGATACATTAAAAGGGGAAGGTCCGGAAGACTTGACTGAGCTTGTCTTAACATTGGGCAGCCAAATGGTCGTTCTCGCCAAAAAGGCAGAGACCCTTGACGAAGCAAGAGAGAAACTGATCGATGTAATGAAAAACGGAAAAGCGCTGCAAAAATTCAAGGGTTTCCTTCAGAACCAAGGCGGCGACAGTTCTGTCGCGGATAACCCTGAAAAGCTGCCTCAGGCTGCCTACAAAATCGACATTCCCGCCAAAGAAGCGGGCGTCGTGTCTGAAATCGTCGCCGATCAAATCGGCGTCGCGGCCATGCTGCTGGGCGCCGGCCGCGCAACAAAAGAAGACAAAATCGACCTCGCCGTCGGTATCATGCTTCGCAAAAAAGTCGGCGACGCAGTCGAAAAAGGCGAACCATTGGTTACCCTATACGCAAACCGCGAAAATGTCGATGACGTCATCGTAAAAGTCTACGACAACATTCAAATCGCTGAAAAAGCCGAAGCGCCGAAGCTCGTGCATACGGTGATTACGGAATAGAAGAGCATGCAGAAACAGCACATACCCTTGGGTGTGTGCTGTTTTTATGGGCCTTTTTTCTCATTTACCTATTTTAATCTTTCTTGTAGCATGAATACGTCTTAGGTGTCATCTTTTTACATGGACGGAAAGGTATAGATAAATAGGAGGTTTTTTTAAACGTGGCCAAACGTATTCTAGTATCTTCTGGTATTAGTGTTTTAATCTTTATCCTTATAGGTATATGCTCATTTATCCTATATGCCATACTGTCGCATTTTTACATGCAATCTTTTGTGACGGGCGAACCTTCCCAGGATGAAGCGCTGGGATGGGGGTATTTGGGTTTGTTGTTTATTTCATTCATATTGGCAATTTTGACAGGCATAATTGGCGGAATCATTTCCTTTTGTATATATTTTAAAAAATTCAAGAAATGGAGCAGTTAAAAGAGAACCGCCGGAAAATCCGGCGGTTTTTAAAAACGGATATTTTGAGAAAACCTTGGGTGTGTGCTGTTTGTTTAATGGCAAGATTTGAAGAAGGTCATTTGAACTAAGCACCTAATGCTATTTCAAAGAACATTGTGAGAAGCTTGAATGGATCAATTCAAGAAAATCCAAGAAAACCAAGTCCATTATCCTATTTACCTATTTTGGATGATATTGTAATATGAAAAAGGTCTGATTTATAAGAACGTTGGATTCAATCGGAAAGCAACAATATACCTAACCGAAATACTGTGGAATAAGCGAATAGTAACGTGCAGACGTTTATTTTCTGAAAAACGAGGTGAACCCGATATGTCAAACCATGCTGCTAAAATCGCTTCTTTGGAAAAAGATATTTCTTCTTTATCTCACAATATAAAGGATACACAAAGCAAAATCGCTGAACTGAAAAAAGCAAAAACAGCTATTACCGGTGAACTTCACACCCTTTCAAACAATGCCAATCTCATCAATCAGCCAGATATTACTTCGCATATATGGAACGGTAGACATACAAATCAATTTATCAATATAAGATCAAATATTGCACACAGCTATCAAAATATACAGAGAGAAACAGATGGTCTGATTTCACATATTGAGCAAGAGATTGAAAATCTTGAAATGCAAATCTCTAATATGGAGATGTTTCTAAGTATACAAAAACAACAGCTTACAGATATAAAAAAACAAGTCAATCATTGAGGTGAAAGAATGGCAGAAATAAAGGTAAAAGCAGAAGAAGTCAAAACGGCGTTTTCAAGCCTTCAGACAAAAATCAGCGCACTTTCGATAGCAGGTTCAAAAGCCGATATCACTAATTCTTCAATGGATGTAGTGAACAAAATAAAAAAAATCGAAAAGGAATACGAGCAGCTATTAAAAAAATACAAGGAGGCGCTATCTTCAGTTGAAAAGGACGCATGGTCAAACATTAAAGTCCTGATTGATACTGATAAAAACATCTCTCAAAAAATGAAATAAGGAGGGCTGGTTTTCTCTTGAAAGTTTTAGATGTCTCTGAAGTCATTGACGCGATAGACCAATTGATTAAGGAAAAAAAGCAAGAGGAAAAAGAAATCAATGCCATAAGGGAAAGTGTACAAAAAATTGCAGAGCTTGATGATGCATTAAAAGGAGAAGGCGGAAATGCGATCAAAGAACACTTTTCGGTTCTTCATCTTCCTGTGCTGCTTTATTTTCAGCACTTTATTGATCAATACATACAGAATTTAAAAGATATTAAAGCAAAAATCAGAACCTATGAATCAACAGAGGGTTTTGTAAAAGAAGAGTTTCTGACGCATGATGTCAAAAAGGGCTTAACAGAACTGAAACGTCAAACCAATGATACGGTTGATTCGATTAATGACGAATTTGATAAAATCAGCCAGTTGATTGGGGGCGGATCTATCTCTTTGGCGTCATTTAATGAGCATATTTCCGAAGCAAAAAAACATGTGAACAACACAGTGTCTGATTTAAAAGAGCTTGATCGTGATACTAATTCTATATTAAAACAATCGTCAAATTCGATCGCTCAGCTTTCCAAGCTCACTGAAAAAGTGAACACTTGGTCAAAGGGAGGCGCGATCCTATCTAAAAAAACGATTAAAGAGGTTGAAAACTACTTTTCTGAAACAGATGTCGTTAAACAAATGATTGACGAAGCCGTTGATTTAGCAGAAAAACAAGACGATCCGACAATGATGGGCAGAATCGCTGAATGGCTCGATTTAATCGGTACAGGAAACGGCGCTTTGGCTGTAACAAAAGGCGTCATAGCCGTGAATGTACTGGCGACGAAAATGCTTGAGCTTGAAAAAGACGGAAAAGGAAACTTCCGTGTGAAAGCCTCTCCGAAATGGACGCAGGGAGCTAACGGAAAATACGATTCCAAGGTGGCTCAGTTTGTTTACAATATCCTGAAAAAAGGCGATCCAAACTCAAGCAAACCAATCAAAAAATGGCTCGGCAAATTTCAAAATAAACCAAGCGGCCTTTTGAGAAAGATTGTTGGGTTGGGGCCTAACACAACAAGAATATCATATGAAAAGATTTTAGAAAGCCAAAGTTTCCTAAAGCATAAGCCAGAGGAACTGAAGAGTTATAAGACTAAGCTTGATGTGAAAGGGACTCTTGGGAAGTTTAAGGATGAAGTAGCTCCTGGAAAGTTAGTTAAAAGGGTTCCTGGTTTTGGAACTGCATTTTCTCTATTAACGAATTCATCTGAGTTTTTTAGTGATGAAAACAGAGATAAAAGCAATGGGGAAAAATGGGGAAGGTTCTCCGCAGGAATAGGAATGGATGTCGGAGTTGCGGGCTTAACAACTGGTGGAGCCGCGATAGGGTCCCTTATTTGTCCAGGTCCAGGAACCCTTATTGGAGGAGCGATTGGAGCAGGAATTGGTATTACCGGATCTATAGTTTCTGGAGATTCAGTGAAACAGTGGGGAGAAGACACAGGTGAATGGGTAGAAGATAAACTAAATGATGTGAAGGAATGGTCAGAAGAACAAGTTTCGAATATTTCAGATTCAGTATCAGATGGGTTTTCAAAGGCCAAGGAATTTGTGACTAGTTGGTTCCGTTAAAGAGGAGGAGTTTTAATGATTGATTCTAAAATTATATTAACAACAAATGAACTCGTTGCCGCATTGTTACTGTGTAGGTATGATAAAGCCGCGGAGGATATAATTAATGATCAGCTATTAATTCAAAATGAAAAAGATATTGAACCTTTTTCAACTCAAACTGAAAATCTTTTAAAACAAAGAGGATATTGGGCTGATGACACAGAATCTAATTTACAAAAAGGGTTAGAAAACTTAATTCACTTGCTCATTCAATCAAAGCGAAAAGTCCGCTGTATCCATCGAAAAAGGGTGTTGATTGTACACCATGTTCAAAATAATGAATTCATTGTGCAGGAGATTGAAAAACAAAATCATAGTTTTTCGATTTTAAGAAGCAGAGACCGATTTTTAGAAATGTTGAAAACATTTTATCATTCATATACGGATAAAAAACCAGAACATGAAATTTTTGAAATGGATGAAGATTCATTTGATGAGTTTCATGAGGTGGAAGCTGAAGTCATCAAGAGAATGGCGGAAGACCCGAAAACGCATCCGTCTATTAGTCAATTTTCTTTTGATTTTTTAGCGAACGATCAACAACTTGATAATATTTCTTTTGTTGAAAGTGACTATATTCAAAACCAAACAAGATTAGATCAAGTTGTGTTTTTATTAAAAAGCGACGATTTCATTTGGCATTTAGATTATGAGAATATTAAAAAAACCGGTTCTCTTTATCTTCAGCCGGTAGCAGTGGGTGAATATTTTGAGAAAATAGTGGCCGTTATGAATGAATTTTATGATTTATAGAATGTAGAAAGGACTAATTTTATGTTTTCAATAAAAAAAAGCTTCTTTTTTTGGTTAAGAAGCAACGTTGTTATATTATTGTTTATAGCTTTTTTGTTAGCAAGTTTGCCTTATAGAAATGAGAATGAGAGCGGTATCTCAATTTTTTTATTTGCTTTTGTATCTGAATGCTTCTTAATATTACTTTCTTTGGTATACGGTACTAAAACAAAAAAAACATATACCAGCCCACGAAAAAGAATACTTAAGAAGTCAAATGTTATACAAGGTATTTTAGTATTTCTTTTCATAAGTATCTTTTTTAGTTATGCATTAAATGATATGGTACCTTTTCCAAGTTCATTACTTTATATTTCATTAACTGTCAACTTAATAATGGCTATATACTCTTTAATCGCTCCCTCATGGGTAATAAAAATATATGAATACAATATATATGAAGTGCCGAATGGGTGGATAAGCGATTTGCTTCGGTTTTTTTTGTTTTTCGCATGGTCGGTTAACTATGAGGTTCAAGTTGTTTTATACCGGCTCCCATTTCTGTTGCAACGGTTAATGGGTATTATTTTTATATTTGTTTTGCTCATAAATATATTTTTGATTTCTTCAATGTTTTAAAAGGGAAATTGAATGTTTAAAAAACAGTCGTTTCTTTTATCATTCTTTTGTGTTAACAGCTTTATAAGTTAATTAGGGTGTTTCTTAGGGCTGCGTTTATTGTAGCCTCTTTTTCATGTCTTTTTGAAATCAGTCATGATTCGCGTATAATCACATTCATAACACCATCATTCATTGGAAATCATATGACCAAAAGGAGTTCATGCATGAGCAAAGCCAGTTTTAAAGACTATGCATTAAGCGGCGATATTACGAAAGCGCTCGATCATTTAGGGTATAAGCAGCCGACTGCGGTGCAAAGCGAAGTGATTCCCGCAGCGCTTAAAAAGCGGGATGTTGTGGTGAAGTCGCGAACGGGGAGCGGGAAGACGGCCGCGTTCGGAATTCCGCTTTGCGAGCTGACCGAATGGGAAGAGAACAAACCACAAGCTTTGGTTTTGACACCGACGCGCGAGCTTGCCGCTCAGGTTAAGGAAGATTTGACGAACATCGGCCGCTATAAAAGAATAAAAGCAGCGGCTGTTTACGGGAAATCGTCCTTTGAACGGCAAAAAACAGAGCTCAAGCAAAAATGCCATATCGTTGTCGGGACACCTGGACGCGTATTGGATCACATTGAAAAAGGGACCTTTCCATTAGAAAAACTGAAATACCTTGTCATCGATGAGGCCGATGAAATGCTGAATATGGGATTTATCGATCAAGTAGGAGCGATCATCCGCCATTTGCCTGAAGAACGGCTGACGATGCTGTTTTCAGCAACTTTTCCGGAGGATGTAGAGCATCTGTCCCTTCAATATATGAAAGACCCTTTGAAAATCGAGATTCAAGAAGGCGGTACGACAACTGCAGATATCGAGCATCAACTGATCATTGTAAATGAAAATGATCCATTTTCGCTTTTAGTGGATCTGTTCATTGTTGAGAATCCGGACAGCTGCATCGTCTTTTGCCGCACACAGGAGCAAGTGAATGAGTTGCAGCGGCGCTTAGCCGGTTTGGGTTATCCGTGCGCGAAAATTCACGGCGGCATGCCTCAGGAGGAACGTTTTGCCGTGATGAACCGCTTTAGACGGGGAGCGTTTCGCTATTTAATCGCGACAGATGTAGCGGCAAGGGGCATCGACATTGAGAACATCACACATGTTATCAACTATGAGCTGCCATTAGATCAAGAAAGCTATGTGCATCGTACCGGCAGAACAGGCCGAGCCGGCAGCCGGGGAAAAGCGATTACGCTTGCCAGCCCGCGTGAAAAAAGGATGATCGCTGACATTGAAGACTATATCGGTTTTTCCATTCCTATTATTGAGGCGCCGTCAAAAGGAGAAATTGCACGGGCAAAAGCGGCGTTTCAAAAGAAAATCAATAGGAAGCCCGAGCTTAAACAGGACAAGAGCGAATCGTTAAATAAAGAAATTATGAGGCTCTACTTTAACGGGGGAAAAAAGAAGAAGCTGAGAGCTGTTGATTTCGTTGGGACGATTGCTAAAATTGACGGCGTCTCCGCTGAGGATATTGGGATTATCACGATACAAGAGCAAGGTTCATTCGTTGAAATTTTAAACGGCAAAGGACCGCTCGTCTTAGAAGCGATGAAAAACACAACCGTGAAAGGGAAATTGCTGAAAGTGCATAAAGCGAGGAAATGAACTTAGGCTGCCGACTTTGTCGGGAGCTTTTTTGTTCGTAATAAACCTTGGATAAGCAGCATATGATGAATTGTCAAAAAATGAAAGCGCTTCAAAAGAAAGGAGAACAAATGAATATGAGAAAGTGTTTCATCCAAGTCCTTGCATTGCTTTTCATCATGGCTGCATGTTTCGCGCCAAACCAAGCTTCTGCACAAACTCAAAAACCTGTATTTTCAGAAGTGGCGGTTCACGATCCATCCATTATTAAAGCGAATGGCACGTACTATGTCTTCGGCTCCCATTTAGCTTCGGCAAAATCGACGGACCTCATGAAATGGACGCAAATTTCCTCGAGTGTCCACGACGGCAATCCTCTGATTCCGAACGTGTATGAAGAATTAAAAGAGGCCTTTGAATGGGCTGAATCTGATACGTTGTGGGCGCCTGATGTCACCCAGCTTGAGGACGGCAAGTTTTATATGTATTACAACGCCTGCCGCGGGGATTCTCCGAGATCTGCGCTCGGACTTGCTGTCGCGGACGACATTGAAGGCCCATACAAAAATAAAGGCATTTTCCTAAAGTCGGGAATGGACGGGATCAGCAATGACGGCACGCCTTATGACGCGACAAAGCACCCAAATGTCGTCGATCCGCATACATTCTTTGATCAAAAAGGAAAGCTGTGGATGGTGTACGGTTCCTATTCCGGGGGAATTTTTATTTTAGAAATGGATAAGAAAACCGGACTTCCGCTTCCGGGACAGGGGTACGGCAAAAAGCTGATCGGAGGCAATCACAGCCGGATTGAAGGCGCATACATTCTCTACAATCCTGAAACACAGTATTACTACCTGTACATGTCCTTCGGAGGGCTTGCCGCTGACGGCGGGTACAACATTCGCGTCGCCCGCTCAAAAAACCCTGACGGCCCTTATTATGACGCAGAAGGCCATGCGATGATTGACGTCCGCGGCAAAGAAGGAACGTTTTTTGACGATCGCTCAATCGAACCGTACGGTGTCAAACTGATGGGGAATTTCTCATTTAGCAATCAAAACGGCTATGTATCGCCGGGCCATAACTCTGCCTTTTACGATGAAAAAAGCGGCAAATCGTATTTAATCTTCCACACCCGCTTCCCGGGACGGGGCGAGGAGCACGAAGTACGCGTCCACCAACTGTTGATGAACGAACAAGGCTGGCCGGTTGCCGCCCCTCACCGCTATGCCGGAGAGAAGCTCGACAAGGTGAAAAAGTCAGATGTGATTGGCGCCTACGAATTGGTGCGTCATGGAAAAGACATATCTGCAGATATTAAAGAATCGAAAGAAATCCGCTTAAATCAAAACGGCAAAATAACCGGCGCAGCGGCCGGGACGTGGAAGAACACGGGAGACAACAAAATCGAACTCAAGCTCGACGGAAAAACATATGATGGCGTATTTTTGCGCCAGTGGGATGCGGCTTCTGAGCGGAAGGTGATGACGTTTAGTGCGTTGTCTCATGAGGGAGATGCGGTTTGGGGGAGTAAATGATGTGATTAAAAATGACCTCTGTTCTGGAGGTCATTTTTATCTTAATCCCTTTCATTTTGACGAATCATTTCCAATTCGATAACATGGAAATAAATTGTTCACGAAGTGTAATATCAAACGAAAAGGATGAGACGCAATGTGTACAAGTATCACGTTGACGACTGCGGGTCGGGAGCATTTATTGGCGAGGACGATGGATTTTGATTTTGAGCTTAACGGGGAAGTGCTGTTGCATCCGCGTCGCTACAAATGGAAAAGTGAAGCAGACGGCAGCGAGCATGCCGGCCGGTATGCGTTTATCGGGATGGGCAGAAGGCTCAATAATGCGCTGTTTGCCGATGGTGTGAATGAAAAAGGATTGTCTTGCGCGGCGCTTTATTTCCCGGATTATGCTGTGTATGAAAGCGAGACGAAAGAGCAATGCCGCAATCTTGCGCCGCACGAATTTGTGACATGGGTGCTGTCGGAATGCGGCGATTTGGAGGAAGTGAAAAAAGCGGCTGTTTCCGTAAACATTGTTGAGAGAGAGGTCAGCTTGCTCGGTACGGTGACGCCGCTTCATTGGCTATTAACGGACCGCTCCGGTGCGAGCATCGTTGTTGAACCGGCGGCCGGAGGCATTCAAATTCATGATAATCCGGTCGGCGTGCTGACGAACAGTCCGGATTTTCCTTGGCATTTGACCAATTTGCGCAATTATATCGGTCTTCAGCCGGGACAGTTTGCCGCGAAAAAGATGGGAGACCTGACGCTGTCGGCTTTTGGCCAAGGTTCCGGGCTGTCCGGATTGCCGGGAGACTTTACACCGCCATCCCGTTTTGTCAGGGCAGCAGTTTTGAAAGAGCACATGAAGCCCGTGTCCGATGAAACAGAAGGCGTTTCTGCCGCGTTTCATATTCTCTCCCATATGAATATTCCCAAAGGGATTGTCATAACTGACAATGGCGAAGACGATTACACCCAATATACGGCGGTGATGTGCAGCGAGACGTGCAGCTACTATTTTCACCATTATCAAAACAGGCAGATTCAAAAGGTTTGCATATTACAGGAAGACCTGGACAGCAACGAAATAAAGGCGTTTCCGCCAAAGCAGGAAGAGACGTTTCATTCTCTTCAATCATAAACGAAAGAAGGAACAATATTGCAAAACAAAGCAGCAAACAGACTCATTTTATTAGGCATTAGCTTACATAGCATATATTGGTTGTTTATATTATTTTTGTTTTTTCATTTCAAACATCAATTTGACGTTTATGCCGTTTGGAATCCGAATGTCACGGACGGATATATGGAGGCTGGGACTTTCGTGGCCGCGCTGAAGTTGATGATCTACTCAGGCACGTTGTTTAATTTGGCTCTCTTGTTCATTTTGAGCTTGTTGATTGTAATTTTAGTACAGTCGGTCATTTTTATTGCCCTGGAAATCACCGCTTACGTGAAAATCAAAAAAGATCCGTTTTCTCCATGGGGCTCTTTTATTTTAGCGATGGGCATTAAAAACATTTTCACAAACTTATCAGGGATTCCGTTCATGGCCGCCGGATTCATTCTTCATAAGCAGCAGGAACCGAAAGACGCAGTTGCACAGCCGGCAGCGCGAAGGAAAGCAAGGCGAAGCCCTGCATTGCTTATGAAAAAGGCGGCGAAAGCTAGAAAACATAGAAATAAAGGTATAAAGTCTTGGTTTCTAGTTTACGTGTATTCTATTTTTTATGAGACATTTGTAATGAAAGCGTTGACATGAACAAAAACAGGTGCTACAGTATAGTTACAAACTAATATCAGCAAGTTTCTTAAGGATTGTTACTGCTTTTGCAGGCAAAACCTAAGTTGCGTACAGCTTTCTGGGACATCGTCCCGTTCAAGCCGGCGTAATTTAGGTTTTTTTTATACCCTAAATGAGGAGGTGATGTGAGATTCCGAGGATTCATTGCGGTTCCAAGCCAATAAAAAAGCCGGGTGAAGGCGGCCACCTTCAGTCCGGCAGATTCCCCCAAAAGAGGAGGTACTCATATGGATTATAATAAAGTATCGAAGGACATTTTACAACTCGTGGGCGGTGAAGAGAACGTACAGAGCGTGATTCACTGCATGACAAGACTGCGTTTCAACCTTTATGACAATGCGAAGGCAGACCGCGCGAAACTGGAAAGTCTTCCGGCTGTAATGGGCACCAACATCAGCGGCCAGCAGTTTCAAATCATCATTGGAAATGATGTCCCTAAGGTGTACAAAGCGATCATTGCCAACAGCGGGCTCAGCGATGAAAAAGCGGGCGAGCAGCAAGCCGACAAAAAGAAAAACGTGCTGTCCGCCATTTTTGATGTGATATCAGGCGTATTTACGCCGATTCTCCCGGCGATTGCTGGAGCGGGTATGATCAAGGGGATCATTGCTATCGCCGTCACGTTCGGCTGGATGAGTGAAAATAGCCAGGTCCATACCATTTTATCGGCTATCGGCGACGGAGCATTTTACTTCCTGCCGATTTTGCTGGCGGTCAGCGCCGCGAGAAAATTCGGCAGCAATCCTTATGTTGCGGCGGCGATCGGAGCGGCGATTCTGCATCCCGATCTGACAGCGCTCCTCGGTTCAGGGAAAAGCATTTCTTTTGTCGGATTGCCTGTAACCGCTGCCACTTATTCGTCCACAGTCATTCCGATCCTGCTCGCGATTTGGATTGCATCTTATGTTGAGAAATGGATTGACAGAGTCACCCCGACTTCGTTAAAGATGATTTTTGTACCGACACTGACGCTGCTGATTGTCGTGCCTGTCACATTAATTACAGTCGGTCCGCTCGGTGCGATTGCAGGGAACTATCTGTCAATCGGTGTGAACGGTTTATTTGAAAACGCCGGTTTAATCACGATGATCCTTTTAGCAGGAACGTTCTCGCTGATCGTCATGACAGGAATGCACTATGCTTTCATTCCGGTTATGTTCAACAACATTACGCAAAACGGCTACGATTATTTGATACCTGCGATGTTCTTGGCGAATATGGGGCAGGCTGGCGCGTCATTTGCCGTCTTCCTGCGATCCAGAAATAAGAAATTCAAATCATTGTCGCTGACGACAAGCATCACGGCTTTGATGGGGATTACAGAGCCGGCGATGTACGGTGTCAACATGAGGCTGAAAAAGCCGTTTGTTTCTGCGCTTCTCGGCGCCGCTGTCGGAGGTGCATTTTACGGCATCACCGGCGTAGCAGCATATATTATTGGCGGAAACGTCGGTTTGCCGGGAATTACAACGTTTATCGGTCCGACTTTTATACAGGCCATGATCGGGATCGTCATCGCGTTCTTTGCCGCTACAGCGTTTGCTTTTGTATTGGGATTTGAAGACATTCCGTCAGATGAATCCGATGAACCGGCTGCTGCTTCTTCTACGACTGGCGGTAGTGAAATTATTCAAAGCCCGCTGAAAGGCGAAGTCAAAGCATTGAGTGAAGTGGATGATGCGACATTTTCAGGAGAAGTCATGGGAAAAGGTGTTGCCATTGAGCCAGAAGAAGGCAAAGTGGTGTCGCCTGTATCAGGCACGATCACGACCGTTTTTCAAACGAAGCACGCCCTCGGCATCACTAGCGACAATGGGGCAGAAATTATTATTCATATCGGAATCGATACGGTGAAATTGAACGGTGAGCACTTTACCGTGCATGTCAATAAAGGAGACGCTGTAAAGCCGGGAGACCAGCTTGTCTCATTTGATATGGATGCGATTAAGGATGCGGGCTATCAGTTAATCACGCCGGTTATCATCACAAATACGGACCGGTACCAGTCGATCAAGCCTTTGAAAACAGATGAAAGCGTTGACATTGAGGAAGCGCTGATCGCGCTGGCGTAGAGAGAGGAAAGCTCGACAAATTTGGATGAGGTGAAAGGATATGACTGAACAAACGAAAAAATTCCCTGATGGTTTTTTATGGGGCGGAGCGGTTGCCGCAAACCAAGTAGAAGGCGCCTATAATGTCGGCGGAAAGGGGCTCTCGACAGCTGATGTGTCGCCGAACGGGGTCATGTATCCATTCGATGAGTCGATGGAGTCATTGAACCTGTATCACGAAGGCATCGATTTTTACCACCGCTACAAAGAAGACATCGCTCTTTTCGCCGAAATGGGATTTAAAGCGTTTCGAACATCGATTGCCTGGACGCGGATTTTTCCTAACGGTGATGAAAGTGAACCGAATGAAGAGGGACTCGAATTTTACGATCGCCTCTTTGATGAGCTATTAAAATACAATATTGAGCCAGTCGTGACGATATCCCACTATGAAATGCCGCTCGGTTTAATTAAAAAATACGGAGGCTGGAAAAACCGGAAAGTGATCGAGTGCTATGAACATTATGCGAAAACGGTTTTCACCCGCTATAAAGACAAAGTGAAATATTGGATGACGTTCAACGAAATCAACATGGTCCTGCATGCGCCATTTACAGGCGGTGGCCTTGTATTTGAAGAAGGCGAAAACCAGTTAAATGCGATGTACCAAGCGGCGCATCATCTATTTGTTGCAAGCGCCCTTGCGGTAAAAGCAGGCAAGGATATTATTCCGGACGCTAAAATCGGCTGTATGATTGCCGCAACGACGACATACCCGATGACGCCAAAACCGGAAGACGTGCTCGCCGCGATGGAAAATGAGAGAAGAACGCTGTTTTTCTCGGACGTACAGGCACGCGGAGCTTATCCGGGCTATATGAAGCGCTTCTTTAAGGAAAATGGAATTGCGATTGAGATGGCTGAAGGTGATGAAGACATTCTGAAGGAAAACACAGTCGACTATATCGGTTTCAGCTACTACATGTCAATGGTTGCGAGCACGAATCCGGAAGATTTGGCAAAAACGGGAGGCAACTTGCTCGGAGGGGTTAAAAACCCGTACCTTGAATCGTCCGAATGGGGCTGGCAGATCGACCCTAAAGGAATCCGCATTACGCTGAATACATTGTACGACCGCTATCAAAAGCCGCTTTTCATTGTTGAAAATGGGCTCGGCGCCGTCGATGTCGTCGAAGAAGACGGTTCGATACAAGATGACTACAGAATCAACTATTTGCGCGATCACTTAAAAGAAGTAAGAGAAGCGATCGCAGACGGCGTCGACTTAATCGGCTACACATCATGGGGCCCGATCGACTTGGTCAGCGCATCCACCGCCGAAATGAAAAAACGCTACGGCTATATTTATGTCGACCGTGACAATGAAGGAAACGGCACGTTTGCAAGAACGAGAAAGAAAAGCTTTTACTGGTATAAAAAAGTGATCGAAACGAATGGCGAGAGTTTGTGATATTTAAAATGGCTGTCCTTTACAGGACAGCTTTTTTCTCTGTAGCGCATGAAAACGATTTGCTATACACTTGACTTAGAAAAAAGACAAAAAGTGCGGTGAGGCAAATGTTTAAACTGCTGTTGATCGAAGACGATGAATCGCTGTTTCAGGAAATAAAAGAACGGTTAACCGGGTGGTCATACGAGGTGTACGGCATCGACGATTTCAGCGAAGTGATGCAGGAGTTTGCGGCGATTAAGCCCGATTGCGTCATTATCGATATTCAGCTGCCGAAATATGACGGGTTTCATTGGTGCCGGCAGATCCGTTCCCGTTCCAACGTTCCGATTCTCTTTTTATCTTCGCGCGACCATCCGGCTGATATGGTCATGTCCATGCAGTTTGGAGCAGATGATTATATTCAGAAACCGTTTCATTTTGACGTGCTGATTGCCAAAATCCAGGCGATTTTCCGCCGTGTTTACGACTATAATACGGAGCCTGAGATTCTGAAGAAAGCGTGGTGCGGTGCAACCGTTGATCCCGAGCAAAACCGCGTCAGCAATAAGGCGGGGTCGATCGAGTTGACGAGGAATGAAATGTTCATTTTAAAACAATTGATCGACCAAAAAAACAAAATTGTCAGCAGGGAAGAATTGATGAGAAGCTTATGGAACGATGAGCGTTTTGTCAGCGATAACACGCTGACGGTCAACGTAAACCGTTTGAGAAAAAAACTGGATACCTTGAACTTGGGGCAATATATTGAGACAAAGGTCGGCCAGGGCTATATGGCGAAAGAAGAAGGATGATGAGAATGCTGAAAGCGTTTTTGACCGAGAGGCGAAGCTGGATCGCCATATTTGTCTTGCAGCAGATCGTCTTTCTGTTTATCGCTTATGTCGATTCATCCATTCCTTTTGCATCGATTTTATATATGACCTATTTGTCTTCATTTATTTTTATCGTTTTTGTACTTGTCCGCTTTCGGAGGGAAACGAAGTTTTATAAAAGCCTGGAAGAATGGGATCACAATCTCGATGTGACAAACATTCGAGAGGCGGAAACGCCTTTCGAAACGATGATTGAAAAAAGCATAGCCGAACAAACGAAACAGTTAAAGCAAGAGGCGGCGCAGCATCGCCTGGCATTGGAGAATGAAAAAGATGAGCTCATGGCCTGGATACACGAAGTCAAAACGCCGCTTACCGCCATGCATTTGATCATGGAGACGATTGACGATCAATCATTAAAATCGAGACTCGACTATGAATGGCTGCGCGTTCACCTGCTGCTCGATCGCCAGCTTCATCAAAAGCGGATGTCGTTTATCGAAAATGACTTGTCTCTTGAAGCTCTAGAGCTCAAACCTTTAATCTTTAAAGAACTAAAAGATTTGCAATCATGGTGCATTCCAAAAGGGATCGGGTTTGATATACAGCTTGAGGCCGGGGAAGTGCTCAGCGATGCGAAATGGCTGTCTTTTATCATGAGGCAGCTGCTGACAAACGCAGTGAAATACAGCGAAGCATCCGATATTTTGATTAAAAGCTATGAACAAGATGGCCAGGTGCATCTCGCAGTTCAAGATTTTGGACGGGGCATCGATCCAAAAGATATACCGCGTGTGTTTGACAAAGGTTTCACATCAACAACGGAGCATCATGATCAGGCCGCCACGGGAATGGGGCTGTATTTGGCGAAAAAAGCGGCAAAGCCGCTCCTGATTCATATCGAGGTTGATTCTAAACCAGGAACGGGGACAACCTTTACGCTGATTTTTCCGAAGCGGAACGAATTTTCCCGTGTGCTTGGCGTGTGACAAAAGTGTCACACGCTTTTCTTTTTTGTTCGCTGAATCGAAGGAAAACGGCTGTCCTCCTTTCTATAATAAAAATATCCAGTCAAAAGGAGATTTTAAAAATGATGATTTTAGAAGCGAAAAAAATACGAAAAAGCTATGGAAATAAGCACAATAAACACGAAGTGTTAAAGGGAATCGACATTCAGATCCAAAAGGGTGAATTTGTCAGTATTATGGGCCCGTCAGGTTCAGGCAAAACAACATTGCTCAATGTTCTGTCCTCTATTGACCAGGTGAGCGGCGGAACGATTAACATCAACCAAGCTGAGATGACGAATCTGAAGGAAAAACAGCTTGCTGAATTCAGGAAGCAGCATTTAGGATTTATCTTTCAAGAATACAATTTGCTCGATACGCTGACAGTGAAAGAAAATATCCTTCTGCCGCTGTCGATTACGAAAATATCAAAAAAAGAAGCCGGTCAAAAATTTGAGGAAGTCGCGAAAGAATTAGGCATCTTTGAGCTGAAGAATAAATATCCGAATGAAATTTCCGGCGGGCAAAAACAGCGCACATCAGCAGCTAGGGCGTTTATTCATGAACCGAGCATTATTTTCGCTGACGAACCGACCGGTGCGCTTGATTCGAAATCCGCATCAGACTTGTTAAACAAGCTGAGCCAGTTAAATCAAAAGCGCCGGGCCACAATCATTATGGTCACCCATGATCCCGTCGCCGCGAGCTTCTGCAGCAGAGTGGTTTTCATTAAAGACGGACAAATTTATACGCAGCTGAATAAAGGCGGACAAGACAGGCAGATGTTCTTTCAGGACATCATGAAAACGCAAGGCGTGTTAGGCGGGGTTCAGCATGAGTATTAATCAGCTGATCTTCCGCAACCTGAAAAAGAATATACGGAACTATTACCTTTATGTGTTTGCGTTAATCTTCAGCGTGGCGCTTTATTTTGCGTTTGTTACGCTGCAGTATGATCCGGCGATCGATGAAGTGAAGGCATCGATAAAAGGTGCAGCGGCTTTGAAAGCAGCTTCCATTCTTCTAGTGGCAGTAGTAGCAGTTTTTATTTTGTATGCCAATACGATTTTTATTAAGCGGCGCAGTAAAGAAATCGGTTTATTCCAGCTAATCGGCATGAGGAAGCAAAAAATCTTCCGTATTTTAAGTTTGGAAAATGTCATGCTGTATTTCGGCTCTTTGGTCATTGGGGTGTTTGCCGGGTTTTCGATCTCAAAGCTCGTGCTTATGACTTTATTTAAAATAGTTGATGTTCAAGCTGAAACCGAATTGAATTTTTCCGGAGAAGCGCTTATGCAAACTGTCATTGTATTCTGCGGAATCTACCTGCTGGTGATGGTGATGAATTATACGTTTATCAAAAAGCAAAGCATTTTGTCATTATTTAAAGCGACATCAGCTACGGAAGATAAGGTAAAGAGAATATCCGTTTTTCAAATGATCATTGGCTTATTGGGCATCTTGTTTATTTTGTCGGGATATTACATTTCCACTGAGTTGTTCAGCGGAAAATTCAAGACCATAGATGAGCTGTTTTATGCGATGAGCTTTATTCTCGGTACCGTTATCATCGGAACGTACCTCTTTTATAAAGGATCGGTCAGCTTTGTCTCCAATATCATCCGCAAAAGCAAAGGAGGCTACTTAAATATTTATGAAGTGCTGTCCCTTTCATCGATCATGTTCCGGCTGAAATCAAACGCTCTATTATTAACGATCATCACCACTGTTACGGCACTGGCGATCGGTTTGTTATCCTTGTGCTATATTTCGTACTACTCTGCAGAGAAAGCCGCCGAACAAAATGTGGCGGCTGATTTCGCTATGACAAATCAAAAGGATGCAAAACGGTTCGAACAACTATTGGATGAAAACAACATTTCATACAGCAAAAAAGAAATTCATGTCATTCAGGCGACTTTCAATCTGGAACAAGTTGTCGAAGGGGATCCTGAAAATATGGCTGGTGACCCGGGGAAATTACCCCTCGCCGTAGTCAGCGATGCAGAGATTGACGGGATTGACGTGCACAAAGGAGACGTCATTTTCTCAGGATATAACGACCTTCTCCAGAAACTTATGGCTTTAAAAGAGACGGGGGCCATTAAGGTAAAGAGCGAGCATGAGACGATTCCATTAAACTATTTAGGGCTGAGAAAAGAGTCCCTCTTATCCTTCAACTTTACCAGCGGCGGATTGCCTGTAGCCGTTGTGGATGATGCGCTGTTTAAACGTCTGAGCCAAGACAAAGATCCAAAATTACAGCAGAAGTCGAGTCTTTTTTACGGGATCAATTTAAAAGATGAAGATCAGATTCAGCAGGCAAATGAATTGTTTGCAACAGTGAATCAAAGCGATCAGCATTTATCGCTCCTCGATGCAAGCACAGCTCAAAAATCGCTTTTCGGACTTGCCATGTTTATCGTAGGATTTCTAGGACTTACGTTTCTGATCACATCAGGATGCATCCTTTACTTTAAACAAATGGATGAAAGCGAAGATGAGAAACCGAATTACACGATCTTGAGAAAACTTGGTTTCACGCGCGGGGACCTTCTGAAGGGGATACGAATCAAGCAAATGTATAACTTCGGCATTCCATTGGCTATCGGCCTGTCTCACAGTTACTTCGCCGTCCAATCCGGCTGGTTCTTATTCGGAGCAGAGGTGCGGACGCCGATGATCATCGTGATGGTGCTGTACACCGTTCTGTATTCTATTTTCGGTTTGCTGTCCGTTCTTTACGGTAAGAAAGTGATCAAGTCGGCGCTGTAGCTGAGCCGTGTGGAATCTCGTGCAGGTCGGCGGAAAACGATGACCCTATATGGAGAAAAACTTCTTGACCATATTGAACATCACCCGCCGGTTATTTTTAGAAAAGCATAATCAAAAGCCCATCGGGTGAGTCCGATGGGCTTCCTCATTTCCTACAGCTCAACCTTGTAGAGTGTTTGCTGCTGTCCGCCGCCCAGGCCGCCCCTTGCGCCCTGTTGTGCGGAGCTGTCTGTATTGTTCGTGGTACTGTTGTATTCATCAGACGAAATTTCGGTTCCGTTTTCTTTAATCCAGGAGACGAGCTCACTGTTGCCTGAGTTGTCACTGATCAGAAAGTATTTTATTTTTCCTTCCTTGACGAGGTTTTTCAGCTCACTGACCGACAAGATCGGATCTGTGCCGTTGAAGCCTCCGAGCGCCATGACATTTTCGTCGGCATTGATGATATACGGGGCTGCGGTTACTGTTGTCAATGTCGCGAACAGGTACTCTTCGCCGGTATTATTTTTCCGGAGGTATGTGAGCAGTCCTGTGTCCACATCCGAGCTGAACATTCCGCCTCCGTTGGAGCTTTGCAGCTGAGGCCCCGATTCAGGAAGAACGCTGTTTCCTCCGTAAAGGATCGGTGTTGCCGACCAATAGACCGGTGTCAAAAGAAGCACGCACAAGCTGATGATGGTGAGCTGCTTTCCGAATGGATGACTTCGCTTCAGCATCAGTAAGGCGATGGTGACACCCAGCCCCAAGAGGCCCATGACATACATCCAGGCGCTGCCGATTTGGCTTGTATATGCGCTTAAAATATACACTTGGAATGCTGCCGTTGTCAGAACGGCCGCCGGCAGCAGATAGCTTGCCCAGTCTTTGTGATTTTTGTAAAGGGCGTACATCGCGTACCATCCAATTCCTGACAGTGCGGCGATCGGCGGCGCCAGCATAATCAAGTAGTAGTGGTGAAAGAATCCGGCGATGCTAAAGAACCCGGCAACAGGAACGAGCCATGCAGCCCAAAAGATTGTTTCTTTCATTTCGCCTGCATTTTCGCGGCGGCTGCGGAGCCAGCTGATGATCATGCCGAGCAGTCCGAATAATGCGAATGGAAGCATCCAGCTAATTTGGCCCGATAAAGCAGATTGGAAGAGCCGCAGGGGTCCTGCGTCACCGGTGCCGAACATGTTCATGCTTTGTCCGCTGCCTTGACCTGCACCCGGTCCGCCATTGCCACCGGGCCCGCCTCCGGTTGGCGGCTGACTGCCGCCGTTTGCTCCTTGAGAACCGTCATCGGTCGCGTTGCCCGCAGCCGGCGGCTGCATTGCACCGTTTTGTCCATCGGAGCCGTCGGATGAACGGCTTCCGTCTTGAGTTTGCGCATTGCCGTTGGTCGCGCTGCTTGCACCCGGCGGCTGCATCGCGCCATTTTGTCCATTGGAGCTGTCGGCTGCATTGTTCCTGTTCTGAGTGTGTGCATTGCCGTTCGGCTGCTGCATGTCTCCTCTAAAACCGTTCATATCGCCGCGGACGTTGCCCGTCGTCTGGCCGAGCAGCCGCTCTGTGCCGTTGTAGCCGAAAGCCAGTTCAAGCACGGAGTTGGTTTGACTGCTTCCGACATACGGGCGGCTGTCGGCCGATGTATAGTCGACAGCAAGCGCCCAAGAAAGCGAAACGCCGGTGAGAACAATAAGCGATAAAACAGCGGACACAATTTTTTTCTTCCAATTCGCATGGGCCGCGATGAGATAAAACAGCAAGAACGCGGGAAGCACCATGAATGCCTGAAGCATCTTCATATTGAACCCGAGGCCGATGAGGCCAAATGCAGCGAGCAGCCAGAGCAGCCTGCCTTGTTTGACCGCCTTCATCAGGCACCATGTACCAAGAAGGAGCGTGAAGACGAGCATGCTGTCGATATTATTCGTCCGGCTTACGGCAACCGCGATCGGCGTCAGCGCCATCACCAGCGCTGAAATGCGGGCGGCTCCTTTTCCGAATTTCGGTTTAATCAGTGCGTATAGCAGATAGACGGAACCCGCACCTGCAAGCGCCTGCGGCAAAATCACACTCCACGTATGCACGCCGAAAATTTTCGCAAATATGGTCTGAATCCATAAAACGAGGGGCGGCTTATCTACTGATACGAACCCGGAAGAGTCGAATGACGCAAAGAAGAAATTGTGGAAGCTTTGCGTCATGCTTTTGACCGCCGCCAAGTAATACTGGTTGGCGGCATTGTCCTGCCAAATGTTATATGTATTCAGAATAAGAGCTGCCAACAAAATCAGAATCAGAGTGACATCAAGTTGTTTGTTTTTTATTTTCATCATCACTTTCACCTCTTTATGTTCCCTATTCTAGAAGAAAAATATGAACAAGTTATGAATAAAAAGAGAACAATCTATTTTTGTTTGAATGAAAAAAAATAAATATTTTTTGGAAAAAGGTGTGTACTTTTTTCTTTTTGCGCTGTATACTGTACTACAACAGAAATAAAAAATATAAAACTGTTCTATAAAAAGGAGAGTGACACAAATGAGCTTGAAAAGTCCGATGGAATTTTTCAGAACGCTTCCAAAAAAAACTTGCCCTGAATGCGGTGAAAAGATGGAGGAGCAGGCTGAATCTTACTTTATGGAATGTGAGCGCTGTCTTTCCAAAAAAGGCGAGTAAGCAAACTGTTTTATAACAATGCATGTAAAGGGGTAGGGAGACATGAAAACAGAGGAGAAGAGAACTCAGATAACCGGATCGATGAATCCGCAGTATGAAGAGATTTTGACAAAAGAAGCGCTGGAGTTTATCGGACGTCTTGAACGACATTTCGGGGGAAGAAGACGGGAATTGCTGCATTTGCGAACGATCAGGCAGGCTGAAATTGATCAAGGGAAGAATCCGGGTTTTTTGGCGGAAACGAAGCACATCCGCGAGGCGGACTGGACGGTCGCGCCGCTCCCCCGGGATTTGGAGGACCGCAGGGTTGAAATCACCGGCCCGGTCGACAGAAAAATGGTCATCAATGCTTTAAATTCAGGAGCCAAAGTCTTTATGGCCGACTTTGAAGATGCGAACTCGCCGACATGGAAAAACTGCATTGAAGGCCAGGTTAATTTGCGGGACGCGGTTCGCGGGACGATTTCTTTTACGAATGAACAGGGCAAACGCTATGAGCTGAAAGAAAACCCCGCCGTCATCATTGTAAGACCGAGGGGATGGCACTTGGAAGAGAAGCATGTGCTGATCGGCGGCAAGCCCGTGTCAGCAAGCCTGTTCGATTTTGGCCTTTATTTTTTCCATAATGCAAAAGAGCTGATCAAAAAAGGAAGCGGCCCTTATTTCTACCTTCCAAAAATCGAAAACCATCTGGAAGCAAGGCTGTGGAACGACGTGTTTGTTTATGCGCAAAACGACTTGCGCATTCCGCAGGGGATGATTAAAGCGACGGTTCTCGTTGAAACGATCCTGGCGGCTTTTGAAATGGATGAAATCCTCTATGAATTGAAGGAGCATTCAGCCGGACTTAACTGCGGCAGGTGGGATTATATTTTCAGCTTTATTAAGAAATTCAGGAACAGGGAAGACGTCATTCTTCCAGACCGCTCAGCCGTGACGATGACGGTTCCAAACATGAGGGCGTACTCCCTCTTGGCGATTCAAACGTGTCATAAACGCAACGTCCATGCGATCGGGGGAATGGCGGCGCAAATTCCCGCTAAAGACAAACCTGAGATCAATGAAGCCGCATTTGCCAAAATCCGCGAAGATAAGGAACGTGAAGTAAAAGACGGACATGACGGAACATGGATCGCGCATCCCGGCATGATTCAAACGGCGCTCGATGTATTCAATCAGCATATGCCGTCGGCGAACCAGATTCATAGAAAGCGGGAAGACGTAAAGGTCGAGGAAAAAGACTTGCTGGAAGTACCGCAAGGCCGGATTACAGAAGCAGGCGTCCGTACCAATATCAGCGCCGGCATCCGCTATTTAGCTTCATGGCTGTCGGGCAGAGGCGCCGCTCCGATCGACCACTTAATGGAGGACGCAGCAACGGCGGAGATTTCCAGAGCCCAGCTTTGGCAATGGATTCGCCATCCGAAAGGGGTTCTTGACGATGGCCGGAAAGTCAACGCCGAAATGGTCAAGATGATGAAAGAGGAAGAAATGCAGAAAATCTTCGAAGAAGCCGGCATAGAACGTTTTCGGAGCGGCCGGTTCGAAGAGGCCGGACAGTTATTTGAACAGCTGATTTTGGATGATGAATTCGCGGAATTTCTAACGATACCCGCTTATGAAAAAATATGATGGGGGAATGTGCGATGCTGAAAGAAAAACAACTCGCAGAAAGCTGGGAGCATGAAGAACGCTGGAAAGGGATCACAAGGCCGTATCAGGCGGCTGACGTTATTCGGCTGAGAGGCACGCTTGAGATTGAATACACGATTGCAAGGCGCGGCGCCGAAAAGCTATGGAAGCTTCTCCACACAGAGGATTTCGTCCCGGCGCTGGGCGCTTTGACCGGAAACCAAGCCATGCAGCAAGTAAAAGCCGGATTGAAAGCGATTTATTTAAGCGGTTGGCAGGTGGCTGCTGATGCCAATTTGTCAGGGAGCATGTATCCTGACCAAAGCCTTTATCCGGCAAACAGCGTGCCGGAAGTTGTCAAAAAAATTAACCGCACGCTGCAGCGCGCCGATCAAATCCATCATATGGAAGGGAAAGAAGACATCGATTGGTTTGCCCCGATTGTGGCCGACGCTGAAGCAGGCTTCGGCGGACAGCTGAATGTGTTCGAGCTGATGAAAGGTATGATTGAAGCCGGCGCCGCGGGAGTTCACTTTGAAGACCAGTTGTCGTCTGAGAAAAAGTGCGGGCATTTGGGCGGGAAAGTGCTGCTTCCGACGCAAACGGCGGTGCGTAATTTGATTGCCGCGCGCCTCGCCGCAGACGTGATGGGAGTCCCGACCATTCTTATTGCCCGTACGGACGCGAATGCGGCCGACCTGATCACAAGCGACGTCGATTCATATGATGCGCCGTTTTTGACGGGAGAGCGAACAGCGGAAGGGTTCTTCAAAACAAAGCCGGGTCTTGATCAGGCGATTGCGAGAGGTTTGGCGTATGCGCCGTATGCCGATTTGATCTGGTGTGAAACGTCTGAGCCGAATATTGAAGAAGCCCGCCGGTTTGCACAGGAGATCCATGAAAAATTCCCGAGCAAACTGCTCGCCTACAACTGCTCCCCTTCGTTCAACTGGAAGGCCAAACTGGATGACAACACCATCTTGAACTTCCAGAAACAGCTCAGTGAAATGGGCTATAAATTTCAATTTGTCACACTGGCAGGCTTCCACGCCTTAAACCACGGCATGTTTGAATTGGCCCGTCAATATAAACACCGCGGAATGGCGGCGTATTCTGATCTGCAGCAGGCCGAGTTTGCCAGCGAAGTCCACGGCTATACGGCGACAAGGCATCAGCGCGAAGTCGGAACGAGCTACTTTGATGAAGTCGCCCAGGTTGTGACAGGCGGGACTTCATCAACCACTGCACTGAAGGGATCGACTGAAGCGGAACAATTTCAATCCTAAAAACGTAAAAAGCCGCCCGTCATGGGGCGGCTTGCTTGTTGTCTATCAAGTTAGCAATTGACATCATTGGAAGGGGCGGTAAAAGGGTTTTCCCTAATAACAGTCAGTGTCTGATGATTCTTGTTGTTTCTTTTGGCCGGCCGGTTGTCTTTGCTGAAAGAATAGAACAAATACACAGCCATTGTCAAAATCAAGATAAACATCATCATAAATATCCCCTCCAAATTTTTTTGTCTTCACTATATTAGACGAACAAGCCCGCAAAAGGTTTCAGAAAATTAACATTTTTCCATAAATATTTTTACCCACCTCATCTTCTGTATGAAACCCGGCGGTTCTATACAAGAATAAAACTGAAAAACTCAGGTTGACATCATATTCATTGATGTGTAGAGTAAAAGTTAATGTAATAGGAAGTCCACTAGGGGAGCCGTAAGCCGGCTGAGACAAGAAGCGATCTTGGACCCTTTGAACCTGATCTAGTTCATACTAGCGGAGGGAAGTGGAGCCGGTGTCTTTATGATTTCATCATACAAAGGCCGCTCCATTTTGGGGCGGCTTTTTTGCGTAAAAAGCGGCTCGCTCCCCCTGTGCCTTCCTTATAAAACCGATTGCTGAGGAGGCTATCTACATGAGTTTTTCTGCAGAACTTCGCCGCGAGGCAAACCCTATTTTTGAAGCCATTTTTGAGCATCCGTTTGTATTGGGACTGGCGTCCGGCAAGCTGAAAAAGGAGCAGCTTATTCATTATGTGAAGCAAGATTACGAGTATTTGAACGCTTTTATTCAAATCTACGGAATTGCGATTTCCAAGTGTCAAAACCGGAAAGACATGGAGATGTTTCATGAGCAGATTTCATTTGTATTAAACAGCGAAGTGCACCCGCACAACAACCTGTGCCGGGCCGCGGGGGTGGAGTATGAATCTCTGCAGGGCTATCCGCTTGCGCCTTCTGCCCATCATTATATCCACCATATGCTGACGGCGGCGCACGAAGGCACGCTGGGAGAGATATTAGCCGCCTTGCTGCCTTGTCCGTGGACATATTGGGAGATCGGAAAAAAACTGATGATGGACGTTCAGCCTGACCCGTCGCATCCATTTTATGACTGGATCTGTTTTTACGGAGACAGAACCGATTCAATCACGACGAAGTTTTGCGCCCGCCTGGATGAATGGGCCGAAACAGCGGGCAAGGCTGAAAAAGAAAAAATGAAGGAGCTTTTTTTGCAAAGCTGTCAGCTTGAATACGGCTTTTGGGAGATGGCTTATACAGTTGAAGATTGGCCTGTGGAAATGGAGGCGGTGAGACGATGAATTGGAACATGAAAGAAGTCGTGATGGCAGTGATCTTGTCCGTTGCATGCGGCGTCATTTACTTAGGATGGTCCACCTTGTGGATCCCTGTTTCAGCTATTGTCGGGCCTGTCGGAGCGAACTTTATGTTCGGCATTTGGGTGATCGCCAGCCCGATTGTCGCTTATATCATCCGTAAACCGGGTGCGGCGCTGATTGCCGAGACGGCAGCTGCGGCGGTCGAACTGCTGACCGGAAGCCACTTTGGACTGTCAGCATTATTAATCGGTGTGTTCCAGGGAGCCGGTGCGGAAATCGCGTTTGCGATCTTTCGCTATAAGCGTTATAACTTGTTTACCCTTATGCTTTCCGGTGCGCTTGCCGCGGTCGGAAGCATGACATACAGCCTGATGGCGAACGGTTTTGCCTACTATACGACGCAAACGCTGATCATGACGCTTATCATCCAAATCATCAGCGGCATTGTACTCGGCGGCTGGCTGGCAAAAGCCGTTGTCGAAGCGCTTGCGAAAACGGGAGTCCTGAATCAGTATGAGATCATGAAGGAACAGCGGAAGAAGGATGATGCCGATGCGTTCATTTCTCGGATGCAGTAACCTTTCCGTCCGTTTTTATCATCGTCCTGAAACAGTCCTAGACCGGGTCTCGCTGTCGATTGGGCAGGGAGAAAAAGTGCTGATACTCGGTCCGAGCGGAAGCGGCAAATCGACACTGTTGTCCGTGCTTTCCGGCATCATTCCTGAACATGTCGAAGCTGAGGTCAGCGGAGAGGTCAATCGCAGAAAGAGCGCCGGCGTTATGTTTCAGGATCCGGATTCGCAGTTCTGCATGCTTCATGTTGATGAGGAAATCGCTTTTAGCCTAGAAAACCGGTCTGTCTCCCCAAAAGATATGGACGGCATCATCTCGGAGCTGATGGAGCAAGTCGGATTAAAGATAGATAAGAAAACGCCGATCGAAACCTTGTCAGGCGGTATGAAGCAGAGACTGGCATTAGCGTGCCTGCTCGCTCTGGAGCCTGAAGTGCTGTTTTTTGACGAGCCGACGGCGCAGCTGGACCCGGCCAGCCGGAAAGACATCTTTGCCTTGCTTCGTAACGTTTCACGAAAAAGCGGACAGACGATGGTGTTCGTCGAACACGTGCTGGACGGCTGTATCGAGTGGATGGACCGCGTCATTCTTTTCAATGGAAAGGGACAGATCATCGCTGACGGAAAGCCGGAAGAAATCGTGAAACATTTTCAGCCGGAGATGAAAGCGGCGGGCATCTGGCAGCCGAAACTGTACCCTGCGGTATGGGAAGATGTTATCACACAAGATGATCATCCGCTCGCCGTCAAGCTCTCTTCTACATTGAAAATGAAAGAGGAGGAGGCGAAAAACAGGCCTGCAGCTGACAGAGACATATTGATCCGCGCAGACGACGCGGCGATCGGCTATCGGAAAAAGATCGTTGCCGACGGCATCACCTTTGAGATTCCAAGGGGAGAATGGATTTCGGTCATCGGCGAGAACGGGAGCGGAAAGAGTACGTTTTTAAAAAGTCTGATCAGGCTTGAAGCCGTCAAAAAAGGGCGCCTTTATCTTGAGGATCGGGAGCTGAAGAAATGGTCCGACCGTACGCTCTATGAGAAGGCCGGCTTTGTTTTTCAAAATCCCGAGCTTCAATTTATTCGGGACACGGTGTTTGACGAGATCGCGTTCGGGGCGAGGCAGCGGGGAGGGCCGGAGGACCGTGTCGAAAAGAAAACGGCTGAATTGCTGCGGGAATTCGGACTTGACGCTCATCAAAAAGCGCACCCCTTTACATTAAGCCTCGGGCAGAAACGGCGTTTAAGCGTTGCGACAATGCTTTTGTTTGACCAGGATCTGCTGCTGCTTGACGAGCCGACATTCGGTCAGGACGAAAGGACGGCGCAAGAATTAATCAAGCGGTTAAAGGAACGGCAGGAACGGGGAACGACGATTGTGATGGTGACGCACGACATGGACATCGTAGATGAGCATTCCGGCCGTGTCATCGTGTTTCATCAAGGGAAAGCGGCATTTCAAGGAACGCCGTATCGATTATTTTCTGATCAAGGCCTCGTCCGCCGCTTTTCATTGATACCGCCGCTTCATTACCGGTTCATGCATGAAAGAAAGGAGAGGGTTCCCGTATGAAAAGCAATGGTTCACTTCTTTCGGCATTGAACCCGAGCGCCAAGCTCTTTTCCCACCTCCTGGTCATGTGCTTGCTCATGTTTGTTTCAAATCCGAAACCGACTCTATTCATTTGGCTGTTTGCGGTTGCCGTCGGAATTTTTTTCGGGGGATGGACTTTGTCTTATTTAAGTAAGCGGCTGTTGCCTTATCTCGTCTTTTTTATTCTCGTCTTTTGGATGATGGCCGCTTTTGGAAAAGGCGAGGAAACGATTTGGGAATGGGCCTGGTTCCGTGTCACCGAGGAAAGCGTCGGCAATGGGCTGACAATCGCGCTCCGGATGCTCGGCTTTGTCACATACGGTCTTTTGTTTACATCAACAACCGATTTGACGCAGTTTATTATGAGCCTGATTCATCAATGCAGGCTGTCGCCTAAATGGGCTTATGGCTTGCTGGCCGGCTTCCGTTTTGTCCCGCTTTTTCAGTCTGAGCTTTCGCAAATGAAGGCGGCGCACAAAATCAGGGGCTATAAGCAAAAAAACAGCTGGAAGGCGTTTATTCGCTATGCGCTGCCTTTGTTTTCGCAAGGCATCCGCAAGTCGGAAAGAATCGCCGTTGCCATGGAAGCGAGAGGGTTTACCGGTGCAAAAGACCGCACCTACTATCAAACAGCGCGGCTTTCCGGAAAAGACTTCGTTTATTTTGCGGGTCTGGCGTCAGTCACAGCGGGAATTTTGCTCATTTTTTAAGAGGGTTTTTTACAGGGCCGCACTGCGGCTTTTTTTTTATAAATCGGGCATTCTGTAAAATGTAAATATTTCGGACGTTGACTGAAACATATTGACCTAGGCCAAAAAGATTGTACAATCAATGTGTACCATATGAAAAAAGAAATATAAAAAATCCCCTTACAAGATGGGAGTGGCGCGATGTGAAAATTGCCAAAGTGATCAACAACAATGTGATCAGTGTTTTAAATGAACAGGGTCAGGAATTAGTGGTCATGGGCAGGGGAATCGCTTTTCAAAAAAAGCCTGGGGAAGCGGTGGATGAATCGAGAATCGAGAAGATTTTCAGGCTTGATAATAAAGATGTATCAGAAAGATTTAAGACGCTGTTGGACGAAATTCCGATCGAATTTATGGAAATGTCTGAAGAAATTATCTCCTATGCGAAATTAAAGCTCGGCAAGAAGCTGAATGACAGTATTTATGTCTCGCTGACCGACCATATTCATTTCGCCGTCGAACGGCATAAAAAGGGTCTGGATATTAAAAACGCCCTGCTTTGGGAGACAAAACGGCTGTATAAAGATGAGTTCGCCATCGGCAAAGAGGCGCTGGCCATCATTGAAAAGAAGACGGGGACAGCTCTTCCGGAGGATGAAGCCGCTTTTATCGCGCTCCATATCGTAAACGCCGAGCTGAATGAAGAAATGCCGAACATCGTCAATATTACGAAAGTCATGCAGGAGATTTTAAGCATCGTCAAATATCACTTTCATATCGATTTTGATGAAGAATCGCTTCACTATTACCGCTTCATTACCCATTTGAAATTTTTCGCGCAGCGGCTGTTCAGCGGAACCTATATGGAAAGCCGGGACGACTTTTTATTTGAAACCGTCAAAAATAAGTACCGCGACGCGTATGTCTGCACTAATAAAATCAGACAGTACATCGAAAAAGAATACGGTCATCAGCTGACAAACGAAGAGCTTCTGTATTTGACGATTCATATCGAGCGGGTCGTTCATCAAAAATAGAGGATGATGCTAAAATGAAAGCGTTGACAATTGGATAAATGTATGCTACTTTTTACTTACATCAACTTATACAGGTTGTTAGGATTGTTACTGATCATGCAGGCAAAACCTAAATGACTGTGAGCGGGATTCTTATGCCCTTGTTTTTCACAGTGATTTAGGTTTTTTTATTTTCATCATGTCTTAAAACGGGATTGTTACTGTTCGGCAGGCAAAACCTAAACTAAGCCTTCTTTGTACAGGCTTTAGTTTAGGTTTTTTATTTTATAACAGCTTGATAGGGCTTTAGGAGAGACAGGAGATGATCAACGATGGATGTTCAATCAATGGCAAAAGAAATTCTGGAGCGAGTCGGCGGGGAGAAGAACGTTGTATCGCTTGTCCATTGCGCGACAAGGCTTCGCTTCAAACTGAAAGACCGTTCCAAAGCAGACAGGGAAGCGCTTGAAAATACGGATGGCGTGGTAACCGTAGTGGAGAGCGGCGGACAATTTCAAATCGTTATCGGCAATAACGTTCCTGAAGTCTATAAAGAAATCGGCCGGATCTCTCAACTGTTGGAAGGTTCTGCGGCCGATCACAGTCAAAAAGAGAAAGGAAGCCTCACCGGTAGATTGGTAGATATCGTATCTAGCATTTTCACTCCGCTGCTCGGCGTCATGGCAGGAGCGGGGATTTTAAAAGGCCTGCTTTTGATTTGCACAAACGCCGGCTGGCTCTCGCCGGAAGAGACGACATATACGATTCTATACGCGGCAGCCGACAGCCTGTTTTATTTCCTGCCTTTGCTGCTCGCCGTTACGGCCGCCAAAAAATTTGGAGCGAACCCGTTCATAGCGCTGACGATTGCCGGGGCGCTGATCTATCCAACGATACTCGAACTGAAAAACAGCGGCGCCCAGACGGAGTTTTTCGGCATTCCGGTCGTCTTGATGAATTATACGTCGACCGTTATCCCGATTATCCTTGCCGTATTTGTAATGAGCTATCTTGAAAGATTATGTATGCGCTTTATTCATGAAAGCGTGAAGAACTTTATCACCCCTTTATTATGCCTGACGGTGATGGTGCCGTTAACTTTGATCGTATTCGGACCGCTCGGTGTTTACACAGGAAACGGGATTGCGGCGGCGATTCTGTCCGTTTTTGATTTCAGCCCGATTCTGGCAGGAGCGATTATCGCGGCCTTATGGCAAATCCTTGTCATCTTCGGCATTCACTGGGGGATCGTCCCTGTCATTTTGAACAACATTGCCGTCCACGGCAAGGACTACATCAAACCGGCGACGGCAGCCGCCGTCTTTGCCCAAACAGGAGCTGCGTTTGGTGTCATGCTGAAGACGAAAAACAAGAAGTTGAAGGCATTGGCAGGATCTGCTGCCGTTACCGGGATATTCGGGATTACAGAGCCGGCCGTCTACGGGGTGACACTCAGGCTGAAAAAGCCGTTTGTATGCGGTGTCATCAGTGCGGCGGCAGGCGGAGCCATTATCGGATACTCCGGCAGTGTCGCCCTCGCTTCCGGCGCTCCGGGCTTGTTGACGATTCCGATTTTTTACGGACCGGGCTTTCTCGGCTTTATCATCGGAATTACAGTTTCGTTTGTTTTATCAATTTTGCTCACTTACATTGTCGGCTTTGACGACCCTGTGGAGGAGACGAAAGAGCAGCCCGTTGAAAAAAGCGCCGGTGAACCAATTTGCAGCCCTTTGCAAGGAGAAGTCCTGCCGTTAACAGAAGTATCAGATAAGGTGTTCGCATCGGGGGCGCTTGGAGAAGGAATCGCGGTGCTTCCGTCAAAAGGCGTTGTCACCGCTCCTGCGGACGGCACTGTGACAACGGCATTTCCGACGGGTCACGCATACGGCATAACGTCGGATAGCGGAGCCGAGATTTTGATTCATATCGGAATGGACACGGTCAGACTCGATGGAAGGCACTTCAATTCCAAGGTCGAGCAGGGGCAAAAAGTGAAACGGGGTGATATACTCGCAGAATTCGATCTGGACGCTTTGAAAGAAGAAGGGTTTGACGTGAAAACACCAATCATCGTTACAAATTCCGGTCAATACACGGATATCATTCCAACGGATCAAAAACAGGTGAAGACTGAAGAACCGATCATCACTTTAATTTCATCACCATAGGAGGAAAATAATCATGAAATATAAAACATTAGCTCAATTTCCGGAAGAATTTTTGTGGGGTGCGTCTACTTCCGCTTATCAAGTGGAGGGCGCTTGGGATGAAGATGGAAAAGGGCCTTCTGTCATCGATGCGCGCGAAAGCTACCCGGAAGGGACAACCGATTTTAAAGTCGCAAGCGACCATTACCACCGCTATAAAGAAGATATCGCTTTGTTTGCGGAAATGGGCTTCAAAGCGTACCGTTTTTCGATTGCCTGGACGCGCATCATTCCGGACGGGGACGGCGATATTAATCCGAAGGGCATCGAATTTTACAGCCGTTTGATCGATGAACTCCTGAAATATGGAATCGAACCGATTGTTACGATGTACCACTTTGATCTGCCGAATGCTTTGCAGAAAAAAGGCGGCTGGTCGGACAGGGCCACGATTGACGCCTTTGAAAAGTATGCGAGAATCCTTTTTGAAAGCTTCGGAGACCGCGTCAAATACTGGCTGACCATCAACGAGCAAAATATGATGATTCTCCACGGATCTGCACTCGGCACACTTGATCCTAACTTGGAAAACCCGAAAAAAGAGCTTTATCAGCAAAACCATCACATGCTTGTCGCACAGGCAAAAGCGATCAAGCTTTGCCATGAGATGCTGCCGGAAGCGAAAATCGGCCCTGCGCCGAATATCGCGCTCATCTATCCTGCTTCTTCGAAACCGGAGGACGTGCTGGCGGCTTTTAACTATAATGCGATCCGTAACTGGCTTTACTTGGATATGGCCGTATTCGGACGGTACAATACAACGGCATGGGCATATATGAAAGAAAAAGACTGCACACCGGTCATCGCCGAAGGAGATATGGTTATTCTGCGGTCAGCCAAGCCGGACTTTATCGCGTTTAACTACTATACGTCGCAAACGGCTGAAGCGAGCAGGGATGACGGCAGCGACACGGCTGCCCGAGGCGGCGACCAGCATTTGCAGACGGGAGAAGAAGGCGTATACAGGGGAAGCAGCAATCCGCATTTAAAGAAAAACGCATTTGGCTGGGAGATCGACCCTGTCGGTTTCCGTTCGACGCTGCGCGAGATCTATGACCGCTATCAGCTGCCGCTGATCATCACTGAGAACGGCCTCGGCGCGTTTGATCAGCTTGGAGACGGAGATGTCGTAAATGACGACTACCGCATCGATTATTTAAAGGAACATATCAAGCAAATTCAGCTGGCGATCACGGATGGAGTCGATGTTTTCGGCTACTCCCCATGGTCTGCCATCGACTTGATTTCAACCCATCAAGGCTGTTCAAAACGCTACGGATTTATTTATGTGAACCGCGACGAATTTGATTTGAAAGACTTGCGCCGCATTCGCAAAAAAAGCTTTTACTGGTATAAAGACTTGATTGCTTCAAACGGCGAAACACTAGATTAAACAAAGAAAGAGGATGTTCAGATGATCTCTGAATATCCTCTTTTTTGTTGTGAAAATGTAAATGTAATTAGTTTTAAAGCATGTTACATTCGAAACGTAACGAACAACAATCAGGAAAGGAAGAAAAAATCTATGACATTCAAAGTTGAAACACTTCCAAACTATCGTATTGCTTATATGCGACGAGTTGGTCCGTACGGTCCTGCCAATATTGAGGTAATGGAGGCATTAAAAAAATGGGCTAAGGAAAAAGGTCTTCTTGAGTCTGCCATTCTGTTTGCGATTCCACAGGATAACCCGGAAACAACCTCTCCTGATCAGTGTAGATTTGATGCTTGTATTGTGATACCGCATGATTATCAAGTCGATGATTCAGTTTTTGAAGGGGAAATTTCCGGCGGAAAATACCTGATTTATGATGTTAAACATACAGCAGAAGATATTCAAAAAGCATATTCTGATATTTTTTCATCTCTGCAAAACAATGAATTTCAACTGGACAATAGACCAATAATGGAAAAATACACGGGTGATATGGTGAGCAACCGGTATTGTGAAATATGTGTACCTTTAAAATCGGTTTAATTCATTTTCTTGTCCAAACTTTGAATTTATTAAAATTACATTTCCCTTTAACGAGCGTTGCGTTTAACTCGCTGATAGACAGGGTAAATCATAAAATAGCAATCCAGATCAACTACATAGGGAATAAGAATGGGGAGGGATGACAAGTGAATAACAATGATGGCCGCCGCAACGTCAATGAGCACAGCAAGGATCAACAACTTGAACAGTACCGGTCTGACAACCGGGGCAAAAAAATGACGACGAACCAGGGTTTACGCGTATCTGAAGACGAGCACTCCTTAAAAGCAGGCGTGCGCGGTCCGACGCTGATGGAGGACTTTCATTTCCGTGAAAAAATGACCCATTTCGACCATGAACGGATTCCGGAGCGGGTCGTCCATGCGAGGGGTTTTGGCGCGCATGGCTATTTCCAGGTTTACGAGCCGATGACGGAGTATACGAAAGCAAAGTTTCTTCAAGATCCGTCAGTGAAAACACCGGTGTTTGTCAGGTTCTCGACTGTAGCCGGTTCCAGGGGCTCGGGTGATACCGTCCGTGATGTCAGAGGATTCGCGACAAAGTTTTATACAGAAGAAGGGAACTATGATCTCGTCGGCAACAACATCCCTGTTTTCTTCATTCAGGATGCCATCAAGTTCCCTGACCTGGTGCATTCCTTTAAGCCGGAACCGAATAACGAAATGCCGCAGGCTTCTACGGCGCACGATACGTTTTGGGACTTTGTCGCCAACAATGAAGAAACGGCTCACATGATCATGTGGGCGATGTCTGACAGGGCGATTCCGCGAAGCTACAGGATGATGGAAGGCTTCGGCGTTCATACGTTCAGGTTTGTAAATGAAGAAGGCAAGGCGCGCTTTGTTAAATTTCACTGGAAGCCCGTCCTTGGCGTCCATTCGCTCGTCTGGGACGAAGCGCAGACAATCGCCGGGAAAGATCCCGACTATCACCGCCGCGATCTTTGGGAAGCGATCGAAAGAGGCGATGAAGTGGAGTATGAGCTCGGCGTGCAAATGATTGACGAAGAAGACGAGTTCAAGTTTGACTTTGATATCCTTGATCCGACAAAGCTTTGGCCGGAAGAAATGGTTCCTGTTAAGATCATCGGTAAAATGACGCTGAATCGAAACCAGGATAACGTTTTTGCCGAAACGGAACAGGCCGCTTTCCATCCGGGCCACGTTGTTCCGGGAATCGATTTTACAAACGATCCGCTTTTGCAGGGCCGGCTCTTTTCCTATACGGACACACAGCTGATCCGATTGGGAGGTCCGAACTTTCATGAAATTCCGATCAACCGGCCGGTCTGTCCGTTCCATAACAACCAGTATGACGGCTATCACAGAATGACGATTAACAAAGGGCCTGTCGCTTATCATAAAAATTCGCTGCAAAACAACGATCCGGCGCCTGCTTCAGAAGAAGAAGGCGGATATGTGCATTACGAGGAAAAAGTCGAGGGCAAAAAAATCCGCCGGCGCAGCGAAAGCTTTAACGATCACTATTCGCAAGCGAAGCTGTTTTGGAACAGCATGTCTCCCGTTGAAAAAGAACATATCATTTCGGCGTTCCGCTTTGAAGTCGGAAAGGTCAAAAGCAAGGATGTCCGCCGCCAAGTCGTTCATATGTTTAACAGGGTTGACAGGGAGCTTGCCAAGCAAATCGCTGCGGGTGTAGGTGTAGAGCCCCCTGAAAAAGACGAAGGCTCCAATGTGACGTTCAAATCCCCTGCGCTCAGCCAGGAAAACACGGTCAAACTGCCGCAGACGAGGACCGTCGCCATTTTAGCAGAGCAAGGTTTTGATGATGAGGACCTCAGCCGGGTGTTGAAAGAGTTCAAAAAAGCCGACATCATTCCGGACATTGTCAGCTCGGCACTCGGCGTGATCAAAGGGACCGGCGGTACAGAAATAGAAGTCGGTAACACTTTGCAGACGGTCGATTCCGTGCTGTACGATGCCGTTTATATTCCGGGCGGCCAAGAAAGCATTGAACGCCTGCAATTGCATAAAGCCGCATCGGATTTTATCAATGAAGCATTCGGACATTATAAAGCGATCGGAGCCGCAGGCAAAGGGATCGATCTCCTGCTGTCCGCCGCCGGGTCCCACGCGGCAGCACAGCCGGGCATTATCACCTCTCGCGATGATAAGAGCAAAGACGACTTCGGCAAAAAGCTGGTCGAAGCGATCGGCGGGCACCGCCATTGGGATAGACAAGTTTCATAGTGAAGAGATTTCTAAGCACCCTGTTTCAAGGGTGCTTTTTCAAATAATGAATAAAAACAGTTTAAAACTTCCTGGATAAAATAATCCATGATGAAAATACCGTGATAATCTGTAATGAAACCAGTATCCGAATCACATCAATTCCCGCTAATGTGATAAAGCCCATTTGCATTCCGATGATGAGCACCAAAAGGTACACAGATAAAGCGATCATGGAAAACTGCATTCCTTTTTGTCTGATGTGTTGAGATCTTTCATCCTTTTGTTTGAATTGCGGATAAAGGTATCCTCCGGCAAAACTTAAAAAAGCTAATGTGCCAAACATTAAAAGTTCGATTAAAGATATTGAACCAGCAGCTATACCGAAGGCCAGTTTTGCAAGAAATATAAAGACAAACAATCCTCCAATGATGTAATAGGTTTTTCGCAAAGCCATGATATCTCCTCCTTACTAAAGTATTAGAAACTTTCTTTTTAAATGACCAGTGTGTGATTTTACCATTTACCTAATTATATAGTAAAGTGAGCTTTACGTAAAGTCAGCTTTACAAAAAGAACAAAAAAACTTGCCACGTGAATGGCAAGCTAATACATGATGGATTAATAATCAGGTTACCAAACAAACAGCCCGACAATCCCCGCGCTCAACAGCGACACCGCTATTCCACTGACAAGGAGCTTCCACACATTTCTTCCGATAATCGCTGATTTTTCTCCGTTAAATAAGGAATTGTATGTTCCATAGATCATTCCGATCGTACTGAAGTTGGCAAACGACGTCAAAAATGTTGTGGCCACGGCGGCTGTATGGGGCGAAATCGTATCTAGCTGCGTTTTTAAATCCATCATCGCGACGAATTCGTTTGTTGCGAGTTTCATCCCCATCAGCTGTGCGACATACATCGCGTCACCCGGCGCCAGTCCAAGCAGGAATGCGAACGGACTGAAGATGTAAGAAAAGATTTTTTGAATCGTCAAACCGTCCATGATCAACCCCAACATTCCGTTCAAACATGAGGTTAAAGCGACATATCCGATGACCATGGCGAGAATGACGATGACCATGTTCATTCCGACCATCATGCTGTTTGAAATCGTTGAGAAAAAGTCCTTTTTCTCTTCTTTTGGCGGTACGTAAATGATGTCTTCATCCTTAGTGACTTCTACCGGGTTTAAAATGCTGGCCAAGATCAACGCATTTAAGCAATTCAATGGAATCGCTGTAAATACGTATGTTGCAGGAACCATCGTTAAATAAGAACCGAGAATCGATCCGCTGATACTGCTCATGCTCATAATGCCGAACGTCAGCAGGCGGTTGTCCTTTAATACGGCCAATTGCCCGCGAATCACGGCGAGCGCTTCAGTATTCCCCAGAAACATCATTTGAATCGAAAAGAAACTTTCTAATTTAGGAAGGCGCGAGACTTTCGAAATCACCCAGCCGATCTTATCAATCATCCATGTTAAAATTCCGAAATAAGCCAGTATATCAAAAAATGTCACCACAAAGATAATCGGCAGCAAGGCGCTGAAGAAAAAGTCAACGGTTTCATTGCCCATCACTGACGGAAAGGCAAACGCAATACCGTCGCTTGCACAAGCGATCAGCCACGAAAAGAAAGAGGCGATCAGGTTGATGGCCCATCCGCCGATTTTTGTCCCAAGCATAAACCAAGTCACCAAAAGCTCAACGATGAAAAGGGAGAGAATCGGCCTCCATTTTACGCTTTTCTTTCGCGGGGAACAAAAATAAATCACGGACATGACAATGAAAATGCCTAAAATGTTAATGAGAAAATACATGATGCCAACTCCCGAATGTTTTTTGAAAATAAAAAAGCTCTTACTTTTCATGGGTTCCGATAAAGAAAGCATGAAAAATAAGAGCAAATAAAAAATAGATATATTGTTTGCGCAATACACTTTTTACATGATCAAATCTATTCAAACTTCCTTGTAGTCTGGCGATTTACGGTTGCCAGGTAGAAACAATCAGACCCTATTACTGATTATATACAAGAAGTGAGCTTCTATTATTTTGACTGTATTTTATCTCGAGATTGTGTAAAATTCAAGCTAAAAAATATATTTTCACAATAATTTTTTAAATAAAGTCACGTCTAAAGAAGGTTGCATATTGAGAGATGCACAGCAAATCATCTGAGAGAAAGCCGGCTTTTCAAGCGGGAAGTCACCATGCACAGAACAACAGACGAAAAATGGAAGGTGATAAGATTCTTTTTATTAGAGGAGAAGCGTAAGCGATTGCGCTTTATATTTCATGATGCCGCCGCCTACTATGGCGGTTTTTTTGTGAAACTTTATCTGAAAGGTTCCGTAAGTATGATGAATCGTTTCAGTGCTAAGTGCTCACTGTAACATACTAATGACACCGACAAACCTTACATAAAGAGCGAACCTTAAATCAAAAGTCTTTGATTTGAATAGGTAAAATTTCACGGTACTTTAGTTCGTTGAATGAAATGATACCTTTTTGCTATGATTTTCCTATGTTTTTACAACTTGTATATATGTCCAATTTCAGAGAAAAAGAGGGATAATCAATTATGCTATTAAAAAAGAACTATCTTCCTGTCGGCAGTGTTGTCGGCTTACATAATGATTCAAGACGTCTGCTTATCATCGGGCGGCAAATGTTTTCTGAGACAAACCATGTCATCAGAGATTATGCAGCTGTCGACTATCCAAACGGTTTTACCGATCCGAAAGAGCAGCTAGTTTTATTTAATAAACAAGATATAGAAGTTGTGTACCATTACGGATATGTAGATCAAAAAGAATTGCAGCTTGATGAGTTGCTAACAGAAGCTGAAGCAGGAAAAAACGAAAATAAGGAGCAATGACGATGGGACATTTTCGCTTCAACAAAGAACTTTCACATAAGGCAGCGGGGACCATTAGTCAGCTGGAAAACGCCTTTAGCCATGTATTTGAGAACATGGTGTTTTTTCGTGAAGAATTAGACCGGCACAGCGGAAAAGCCGCCGCAGCGCTGCAGAAAAAAATGAGTGACAACATCAACTTTTTCAGTAAAGCGAGCAGCTGTTTATTATATTTTGCAGACAGTGTGCGGTGTTTTGCAAAAGCGGTCGAACTAACGGACGAATCCGACAAACCGGCCAATGTTCAGCCGCAGTCAAGATCGGAAAGAAACCATACATTTTCGGCTGAAAGAGTCCAAAGTGAAATAAAAGTAAACGGCGAATCGTTACACCAGGCAACCGGAAAGTTTGAATCAAATCTATCTACATTAGACGAAGTTTTGCACCATTTTGACACAATGCTCAGAGAAATGATGTATGAAACAGAGTTTCCGTGGGAAAAATTCGATGACGTCTGGTCTGATGCAAAGTCGCACATCAAATCGATCATGACGGAGCTTAAAAAAAGAGTCAAAGAACTTTCAGCAAATGCCAAAAACATCATTAAGGAATTAAAGCGCGTCGATAACGTAATCTCACAACAACTGCAAAGAGTGAAATGATGGAAGGGAACTAGAGTTATGGCATATTATAATAGAGAGCCAGAAATCACAAACATGATCAAAAGCCATGAAAGAAGAGCAAATCGAATGCTGCAGCATGCTCAATCCAGCCGTTTGCTTGAAGCTTTTAATAAAATATGGGTTTCGATAGAAAATAAAGAACTTCCGAACTTTGTATCAAAAAACGTCATGAATTTTAATGTGGCGGATATCAAATCGGAAATCAACGATTGGATAAAGGATTTAAAAGATTGTCAGGAGAATGCCAGACGCAAGTTTGAGTCTATGGAAGACCCCTCACCGGAAGACATACAGAAACGCAACAATATTACGAGTGACGTCGTTCTTTTAATTAGCCAATACGAGAATCTAAAAAATGGCCTTGATCAGGTGGAACAAGATTTCAGCAATGTCGCCCGCACCCACCGCGCCCCAATGCGCGAAGCTTTGACAGATATCTCAATCTTGTATAATTCAGTTAACCATGTGAAAGGCGATTTTTCGGATTATAAGAATGTTTCGGTTTATGTGCATGGGATTGAGGATAGTGGGAATGGATTTAACAATAGTGTAGAAAAAGCAGCGCAGAAAGGTGATGTGATCGTTCGTATCAAAAAAAAGGGTGATAAATATGATTATGAATATACTTATATTGACAAGCGTGGTAATAGAAAAACAGTAGATGAATATAAAAAGTTGTTTAGGATTGATGGATTCAACACAGACGGTCGTCTCCATATTGTTTATGACACAAATGAACCAAATGAGCATCGGCAAGCAACAAGTGACGATTTAGCAGAAAAGTTAAATGAGATGGGGTTGATGAATGAGGAGATAAAGATCGATATGTTCGGCCACAGCTATGGTGGAAGAAGATCACTGCAATTTGCGATGGATTACCCTGACCATGTGCGAAGCATCACAACAATCGGAACGCCATATGATAAAAATCTCTTAGCTACCGGGGCTAATAGAGCACGCTGGCTCGCAGACAATGCTGCTGGAAGAGATACTATGAATACGAGTGATTATTTAGATTTTAATAAAGAAAACAAAAACAATGATAATGGAAAAGACTACAGTAATGCCTATACTGATATGGACAGTGAAGCTATGACTGAAGACATTAATCATTTGAAATCTGCCAATCCTGAGGTGTATCAAAAGCTTCAAAAAATGGACATTACCGCTGCGGCGGGATACAGAACAGAGGATACTGTGAGTTTTTCCCCTTACTATACTGCAAGTGGAAAACATAAAATAAACAGTGATGATATCGTTTCAGTTGAAAGTCAACATGGGGACATATTAGGCGATCTCATTGATGAAAAACCAGAAATTGAAGTAAAAGGTTCCGGTGTCACCAAACCTGGACATATTTATGAAGTTGAAGACTCTGAATTTGTTGACTTGATTCGAGAAGTTAACAAAAAAGAAGCAGAATAGGAGCAGTTCAATGACAAAAAAAAGGTTTATAAGCTTTAGCGTAATAATACTCTTGCTGATGATCACCGGCTGCGGCAAAGATGATATTCAGGCAGTCAACTATGAAAAAGGCTTGCCGAAAGAAGACAGCCCGGCATTTAAAGAATTTATGAGAAATGAATTTGGATTTCCTGATGATATTACTTTGAGAGTTCAAGATTCAATTTATACTATGATGAGTAGTCAAAAAAATGGAATTCGTTATTATACATATACGGATAAACAGCTTAAGAATAGTTATAAACCTATTTTTTCTACCAAAGAAAATGTCTCAGCCAAGTTGTCTGACTTAAAGCAGAAAGATTCATTAATAGATGAGGGAGAAACAGTCCATGATAAAATAGGGCAAGGTCTTCCTGAGATGAAGATAGTCAATAAAAATGTTATAAAAGTAAAAACAACATTTGGTGAGAAGAAAATAAAATTACCGATACCATCAAGTGCTAAAGAAGTTTATCTCAGCCTTTACGCGGTTGATAAAGAAAATATGCTTATAGGAGTATCCGATCATACAGGTGAAGAGACTCCAAGAACATATTACTTATTTTTAAAACAAGATCTTTCGCAACATCTGATTGTGAAAGAAGATAAATTACATGCAACACTTGAGTCTGGAAAGTTAAATAATTATCTATCAGTATTTCCAAAAGTTACAGAAGATGGATCATATCTTAAGTTATTCGACAAATATATATTCGAAAAAAAGACGAACAAAGTTAGGAAAATCAAAGACACTGATATTCTAAGCAAAGACGGTAAATATGTTTATATTAACGGAGCAAAAGAAAAAGAAACAAATGTAATGGCTGATGGTATTCAACAGATACAAACAGTGGATAATTATCTAAAAGGAAATGAAAAATATGAAGCTCAGTTTAAGATTGACTTCAAACAAATTGCGAAAGAGATGGATTTTAACGCGGGCGATGCAAGGATAGCTAATATTCATTATTTTAATAAAGATTATGTAGTTTTGTATATTTCCTATCATGGGAAGCCAATTGGGACAGCAGGTTCTGTTAATGTACTAATTGATTTACAAAAAAACAAACAACAGCCAACGGCTTATTTAGTTGATTTAGGAATCGAATCATAGAGGGACTGAAGAGTTTTTATTCAGTCCTTTTCTTATTTGACAAAGGTAGGCCACAAAAGTGGGATAAGCCTTCTGTCTTTTTTGGAACTCAAATAAAAAGGAACATAAACGATAGAAACACTCAATGAAAAAAAGATGGTTTATATACTTAGGCATTTTCATAATATGCTTGCTGGTGATCACCCACTGCGAAAAAGACGATGACGCATTCACAATTTTTTAATAAAAATTATGTGGCCATCCAATTTTCATATGATTTCATCTGGTATGGCTCGGGATATATTGATATGCTGATTGATCTGCAGGACAAAAAACACCCGACTGCTTACTTGATAGATTATTAGGATGATTGGGTAGTCGATTAGATTTACAGTATCCATTTATCATTAGAAAAAACCGCACCTCCATAGTTAGACACTATCTAACGATAGGAGGTGCAGTTCATTTTTCACCCTTGCTTCACCTTCTCCGCCGCATATCCATTCGGATTCGCAGAGTGCCAGTTCCAGGCGTCGCGGATGATTGCGATCAGGCTGTTGTGCTTCGGGGTCCAGCCTAGTTCTTTTCTGGCCTTGGAAGAAGAAGCGGCAAATGTTGCTTGTGAATCGATGCCCGTTTCTGTCAGCTTTGCGGTGATGAGAGGAATGCCTGTGACATATTGGGCGGCAAGAATGATTTGTTCAGCGGAGTAGCTTTCGCCATAGCTGAGATTGTAGATTCGGCTATCCTTGCCTTTCCGCAAGTGGCTGATGGCGAGCACGTGTGCTTCTGCCAAATCCTGAACGTGAACATAATCGCGGAAGCCTGTTCCGTTTTCAGGGTGATCTATGTGAACAAAAGGAAGGTGTCCGAGAGCGGTTCGCAGAACATTTGAAATGAGATGTGTTTCGCTCCCCCGGTCTTCGCCGATGATGGCGGATGGGTGGGCGCCGCACGCATTGAAGGAGCGGAGGATCACATATTTCAGGCCGTACGCTTTTTCCGCTTCCATCAGCATTTTCTCCATCATCCATTTGACCTTCCCGTGCGGGTGAACGGGTTCTGGTTCGGTTTTTTCTGTGACAGGGAGGTTCTGCGGACAGCCGTAGACCGCAGTGCTTGATGCAAAAACGATCCGGCCGACATCGTATTCTTTCATCACGTCAAGCAGTGTTTCCATGCCTGTCATGTTTTCGTTGAAAGAAGAAAAAACGCGATTCGACTGTAATGGAATAGGTGATGCTGCGAAATGCATGACGGCTTCAATGTCCTCATTTTCAAATACTTGCTTGAGAAAATGCCGGTCGCGAATATTCCCTTCATAAAACGCAGCTTCGGGGTGAACGGCTTCTGCGTGTCCCGTTGCCAGGGAATCCACAACGACGACTTTTTCTTTTTTCTCAATTAACGTGTAAACGGCGTGGGAACCGATATAACCGGCTCCCCCGACAACTAGTATGCTCATCGGAATCCCTCCTTTTGGATCTCTTATCTTCTACATGATATGGCGCTGCGGAGCTGCCGCCCGCCGCTGTTCTTCAAATCCGTATTTGCCGTCAATGATATATAGCGGCCTGTCTTTCACTTCGTCATAAATGCGGCCGATGTATTCGCCGATCGCTCCGAGGATGATCAGGATAAAGCCGCTGAACAAGCATTGCAGAATGATCATCGAAGACCACCCGGTAATGGTGCTTGTCGTAAACAGCTTCATGCAGATGACGATGAAGGCATATATAAAACCGACCGCTGACAGCGCGATTCCTGAGTAGCTTGCCAGTTTCAGCGGCTGAAAGGAAAATGAAGTGATGCCGTCGAGCGAGAGCTTCAGCATTTTTTTGAGAGGGTACTTTGTTTCCCCTGCAAGCCGTTCGTGGCGCTCGTAATAGACGGCGGTCTGCTTGAACCCGAGCCAGCTGACAAGGCCGCGGACGAACGGATTTTTTTCTTTCAGCTTGTTCATTTCATTGACCACCTTCCGGTCCATGAGCCGGAAGTCTCCCGTATCCACCGGGATATCAACGTCTGTGAGTTTTCTTAAAATACGGTAGAACATGGCGGCCGTTTGCTTTTTGAAAAATGTTTCTCCTTCCCGCTTTGTGCGGACGGCGTATACAACGTCAAAGCCTTGGCGCCACTTTTCCGCCATTTCCAAAATCAATTCGGGAGGATCCTGCAAATCGGCATCGATCACCACGATCGCTTCGCCGGCAGCATAGTCGGTACCGGCCGTAATGGCGATCTGATGACCGAAATTTCTTGAGAAATTGATGCATTTTACTGCCGGGTCTGACTGAGCAAGCGACTTCAGCATGTGAATGCTGTCATCGCTTGAACCGTCGTTTACAAAAATCAGTTCATAAGGGTCGCCTGTCGAGTCCATGACGGTTTTTAATCGGTCATAGGTGCTTTGAAGCACTTCCGCTTCGTTGTAGACAGGGACTACGATTGAAAATGTGACTTGTCTCTGCATATTCATCACCTTTCCTTTCATCAATCAAGCTCCACTTTATAAAGCGTCTGATTTCCGCCAGGTCCGCCTGACTGGGAATCGTTATCTGAAGAAGAGCTGCTGTATTCGTTTTTTGAAATTTCTTTTCCGTTTTCTTTAATCCAGTTAGTGATTTCTGAGTTGTCTTGGCCTCGACCGTCGCCGATCATGAAGTACTTGACTTCGCCGTTTTTGACGAGCTTCTCAAGTTTTTCAACCGTCAAAATCGGGTCGCTTCCAGAGAATCCGCCCATCGCCATGACAGCTTTACCTGTTTTGATGATGTAAGATTGAGCAGACGTTGCGCTGGAGACCGCAAATAAATATTTTTCACCCGTGTTGTTCTTTTCAAGGTAGCTCAACAGTTCTTCATCGACTGATTCGCCGCTTCCAGGGCTGCCGCCGCTTGGTCCGCCTTGTTGACGGCCGCTTGCGCCTTCGCCGTTCTGATTTTGGCTGTTTTGGCCGGAACCGGTATCAGTTGAAGAATCATTGCTGTTTGAACCAGGACCGAAGCCAGGTCCGTTATTGTTGTTTTGATCACTGTCTGTTTGACCGTCTTGGCTGCCGAATCTGGGAGGTCCGCTGCCGTTGTTATTCTGCATCTTCCCTCCGCCACCGCCGCCAAATGATTGTGCGGATTTAGGTCCGGCCTGCGGAATCATGCCGTTTACACCGTCAGCGAGCGTTGCTGTTGTCCAATAGAAAGGTCCGATCAGCATGCCGAGCAGCGCTGCAAGTGATACATAGTAGCTGAATGACTTTCCTTTTTTGAAAAAGATGAGAAGGCAGCTTGTGACAATGCCAAAAGCGCCGATCAATATGCTCCAGACGATGCCGATTTCGCTGAGATAAGGACTCAAAATATACAATTCAAATGCGGTTGTCAGCAAAATTCCGATCGGCAGAAGCTGTTTTTTCCAGCCGCTTTCCTCCTGATAGAGGCGAACGAGCGCTATCCAGCCTGCACCTGATAAAGCGGCAATCGGTGCTGCCAGCATGATCAGATAGTAATGGTGGAAGAATCCTGCGACGCTGAAGAATGCAGCGACTGGCAGAAGCCACATCATCCAGAAAATCGTTTCAGTCGTTATTTCATTGAATTTGGGTTGACCGCGAAGGCCCGTGATCAGCAAACCGATGATGCCGAAGAGTACAAACGGGATGAGCCAGCTTGCCTGTCCGGAAAGCTCGGATTGGAATAGTCTGAGAGGGCCGGGGTTTCCTGTGCCAAACATGCCGCTCGTGCCGCCGCCGGGACCTCCGCCGCCGCTTTGAACATCACCCTGCTGGCCGTCCGGTCCGCCTGAAGGCATCTCGCCCCCGCTCGGCGGAGCCATTTGTCCATTTGTCGAGTCTGAGTTGTTTTCGGTATCGCCGCTTTGCTGCTGCGGCATTTTCTGCTGCTGGTTCTTTTGATTTTGATCAGATGAGGAGGTTCCGCCCCCGCCAGCACCGTTTTGGCCTGTGAGACGCTGGATGCCGTTGTAGCCAAACGCCAGCTCAAGGACAGAGTTGGTCTGGCTGCTTCCAATATAAGGGCGCGAACTCTCCGGCTGACTATCGACGACTACCGCCCAGGAAACGGAAACGCCTGCCAGAACGATCAAGGCTGTGATAAGAGACACAATTTTTTTGCGAATCGTCGTTTTTGCTGCAATCATGTAAAACAGCAGGAATGCCGGTAATACCATGTATGCTTGCAGCATTTTGACGTTAAAGCCGACGCCGACCATACAGAATGCGCCGAGCAGCCAGCCGATTTTTCCTTTCCGGACTGCTTTAAACAACATCCAGGTTGCAATCATCAAACAAAGGGTGAGAATGCTGTCGACGTTGTTTGTATGGCTGACCGCAACGGCAATCGGCGTACACGCCATAATAAGAGCTGAAATTCTGGCCGCCGTTTTGCCAAAAGTAGGTTTTACAATAAAGTACAACAGTGCTACGGAAATCACTTCGGCAATCGCTTCAGGAAGAACGACGCTCCAGCCGTGCACGCCGAACACAAGTGCAAAAAGTGTCTGAATCCAGAGTGCAACCGGCGGTTTATCAACTGTTACAAAGCCTGCTGGATCAAATGATGCGTAAAAAAAGTTATGAAAACTTTGGGTCATACTTTCAACGGCCGCCGTATAGTAGGCGTTGTCTGTGTCACTATTCCAGATGCCGTACAAGTTTAAAGCTGCAGATAATACAAGAATGAAGACCAGGAATATATCGATTTTCCTTTTCTTAATCATTGTTCGATCACCTCACTAAAGAGCATTATAGAAGCCAAATATGATCAAACTATGAACAAATCAAGAAGGAATTTTAAATTGTATAGAGGGGCAAAAAAAAGAGACATGCCGTCAGGAGGCATGTCTCAAATATGAGGTGTTATTTCCATACGTCTTCTGCGATCTCGACGACATGACGCAGTTTTTCCCATTGCTGCTCTTCTGTCAGGAGATTGCCTTCTTCTGTGGAGGCAAAGCCGCACTGCGGGCTTAGGCACAATTGGTTCAGGTCGACGAAGCGAGCTGCTTCGTCGATGCGCCGCTTAATATCATCCGGGTTTTCAAGCTCTCCGAATTTTGATGTGATCAGGCCGAGGACGATCTGCAAGTCTTTCCGTTTGACATAGCGAAGCGGTTCGAAGCCGCCGGAGCGCTCGTCATCAAATTCAAGGAAAAGTCCGTCTAAATTGAGTCCGTCGAAAATCGTTTCTGCAGCCGCATCGTAGCCGCCTTCCGCCACCCATGTTGACTGGAAGTTGCCGCGGCAGATGTGCATGGTGACCGTCAAATCGTCCGGGCGTCCTTCAACTGCTTCATTAATCGTGTTGGCGAAGGACTGGCGCAGTTCATCAGGCTGGCGGCCGAAGGCTTTGATCTGCTCATGTCCTTTGTCTGAGAAAAATACCGACCAGGCCGTGTCATCCAGTTGCAAATAGCGGCAGCCGGCATCGTAAAATGCGCGGATCGCTTTTTTGTAAGCCTGCGCGACATCGTGATGGAACTCATCCAGATCCTCGTACGGGCTTTCTCCAAGTTTTCCTCTGAAAAACAGCATATTCGGGCTCGGAATCGTCATTTTCGGCGTATGTGTGCCCGCAATATCATGAAGAAATTTATAATCTTCCAGCATCGGATGGTTTGTAAAATCGACTTTGCTTGTTACTTTGATTCCGCGCGGCTTCGTTTCAACATTATGAAATTGAATGCCCTTGTCCGCTGTATATCCTTCTACGCCGTCAAGCCCTTCAAGAAAATCGAAATGCCACCATGACCTGCGGAATTCCCCGTCAGTAACGGCTTTAAGGCCAATTTCTTTTTGCTTTTCGACAATGCGCTTGATCTCTTCGTTTTCGACTTCGCGCAGTTGTTCAGCGCTAATTTCACCGTTCGCTTTTTGAATACGCGCTTTTTTTACGGGCGCAGACCTTAAAAGACTCCCCACCTGATCAGCTCTGTACGGTCCGATTTTTTTCCCAGGCGTTTGCTTCAGTACATCGGTTGATTGTGTCATGCTTCATCCCTCTTTCTTTATAGACATAAAAAAGCTCTTCCCGATAAGGAAGAGCTTGATATATTCAATCTCCTCCTTATCTTCAAGAGCACGAACATGCTCTTAAGGATTTAGCACCATTCTGTCATAGACAGCGGTTGCCGGGTTTCACAGGGCCAGTCCCTCCACCACTCTTGATAAGGAAAACCTTTTTATGCAATTTTTTAATAATTTTAATATTAATACTTTTTATAAAAATGTCAATGGGTTTAAAAAAACTATTTGGTTTTTCATTTTCTTCTTCTGCGGTTAAACCGGAGGGCGTATCGAATCAGCGTAAGAATTTTTTGTCAAGACAGTCTTTCAAATGGTCAACAAGGTGCTGAACGAACAGGGTGAATTAGAATATTTTTCAATTTTTATCTCCGAAAATAGAAACTTTCTCGCGAGTTTACCGGTCTATCATGTGTACCTGATTTCAAAATGGGTATGATAAACAATGACAGATTAAGGAGGGTTCTTATGAACAAAAAAACAGTGTTTAAAGCGTTAGGTATGCTGATAACAGGGGTATTGTTTTTTGCGCTGTACGGTGCGGCCGCACTTCCTTCTGCACACGCGGCAAATGAAAAAAAGCCGACGGTCACGAGCCATACTTACAAAAACATTAAGGCTTTGAAATACCCGCAGGTTGCAAATGTAAGCAGCAAATCTCTCCAAAATAGGATCAACAAAGATTTTAAACGTTATATTGAGCAGTCCTACAAAGATTATGTAAAAAACAAGAAAGACGGCCAACAGCACGGATACCAAACAGATTATCAAACGTCCTTTGAAGTGAAATACTGGACCGGCCAAAAGCTGAGCATTCTGACAAGTAATTACGTCTACTCCGGCGGAGCGCACGGAAATACGGCAGTCCGCTCTTTCAACTATGACCTTGCCTCTAAAAAGCGGGTGTATTTATCAGATATCTTAAATACAAAATCGAAAATGGATAAGACAAAAACATACATTTACGACTATATTCAAAAACACAGCGACATTTTCTTCCCGGATGTGAAGAAGAAAGACATCGTCCTTGGTAAAAACACGGCTTTTTATTACACAAAAGACGGCATTGCGATCGTCTTCCAGCAATACGATGTCGCTCCTTATGCTGCCGGAAATCCGGTCGTTGCCGTGCCGAAAACGGTGTATCAATAAATAACAGCCCCTGTTTCGCAGGGGTTTTTGTTTTGAGGGAAGAAGGAATGGGGAGGTTATGGAAGCCTTTTCATGAAGTGGCAGCTGACGGGCATGATTCAGCCCGCAGTCCGTTCGCAGATTTTTTCTAAATCGAATAGCTCGCAGACATAGAACATGCACTGCCGGCCGCTGATAATCTGATATTTTTTAAAAGCATATGTCCGGTCTGCTGAAACAGGTACATGTTGTGTGAAATGTTTTCCCAGGCAGTCGCCCGTACTGAAAATTTCACGCCTTGACTCCAGTTCTGCAATGATTTTCCCGATGGGAAGCCTTTCTGCCTGCAAATCTTGTTTGATGGCGGGCGGCAGTAAGTTTGTTTTAACATAGACATAATTATAAGATAAATAATCATCGCCTGTTTTCAAAGAGGAAGTTCTAAACAAGATGTCATCATCGCGTTGAAACAGCCTCGCTTCTTCAGGTGACAGCTTGTCATAATCAATATTATTTTGCTGAAAAACTTCGATTTCGGCTTTGCCACCGATCAGCGTTTCAATCGCTTTGGTTGTTGAACCATCGGTTTTGGTTAACATGTCTTTTACAATAGCAACTAGAGTTTCAGGAAAAAAGTGGCTTACGCTCAATGAAAGGCACCCCCGTACCAAAATTAGAATTTTTTGAAAACTTGTCTTTAAATTTATCATGTGGAGATGCGTTTGTCTAGAAAAATAAGTTAAATTTTAGGTTAGTAATGTAAATTTTATATTTTTAACAATTGGATAGATCAGGATATGTATGGAAAAAGGAGACGTCAATGTCTCCTTTTTTTGTGCGATTCATTTAAGTCGTCTCTCCTTCTAAAAGCTGTACGGGCAAATAGGTTTCCAGCGGTAAATCATCGAATTCGCCTTCGATGGCTTTGGACAAAATCTCGATGGCCGTCTTGGAAATGAGTTCAATCGGCTGCTGGATGGTTGTCAATTCCGGGAGGATGGACTGAACGGCTTCCGTTCCGTCGTAGCCGATCACCTTTAATTGCCCGGGAATGTCTTTTCCGCGTTTTTTTGCTTCGGTGATGACTGTAGCGGCCATGAGGTCATCGCTGGCAAAAATGCCGTCAGCCGCAGGCTGTTCATCAAACAGTTTTGAGATGATTTCCCGGTAATTTTGATGAAAGGGAACCTCATATGTAATCGGCTGCCTTCCGTGTTGTCGCATCACATCTTCATATGCTTTTCGTCTAAGATTTGCCGGTGTTTTCAGCTCAATTGGTCCGTTGAGATGGATGATGTGCCGGCAGCCTTTTGCAATTAACAGTTCTGTCGCTTTTCTTCCTCCGTCATAGTTATTGGAGCCGATGACGGGAATCGTTTCCGATAAGTAATGATCGATGGCGACAATCGGCAGGTTTTGCCGATGATAGTTTAAGATTCCCCTGTTGTAGGTCACGGCGATGACGCCGTCCACTTGATTTCGCATCAGCATTTCCAAGTATTTTTCTTCTTTGTCTTTGCGGTTCAAGCTGTTGCAAAGCAGCAGTTTGTAGCCCATGGCAGCGCAGATGCTCTCAATATGAAAGGCCAGTTCGCCGAAAAACGGGTTGCTGGAGTTAGGGATGATGAGCCCTATTAAATGAGTTCGTTTACGAAATAAAGAGCGGGCCAAATCGTTTGGAAAGTAATTGATTTCTTCCATCGCTTTATAGACTTTTTCTTTTGTTTTTTCACTAATATAGCCGCGGTTATTTAATACCCGTGATACGGTTGTTGGTGAAACTCCCGCTTTTTTTGCAACGTCGTGAATGCTAGGCTTCATTCCCTTTTCCCCCTGCTAGTTTACTGAAATGGCTTACAATTCTCGTCACGCACTTATTTTAGAGAATCGGACTGATATGTGCAAGAAAATGCCATGATTCTGAGAAATGTACCGGGATGAATAATTGGGGAAAAAATATGTCAACCGGTTGACATGTAAAACCGGTTGACATACAATTCACTTGAAAGCGCTTTTATCTGTTGATTTATGAAAAATGGGGGGAAGTGACAAAGATGAAAAGGTGGCTCTTCGGAATTTTTTCATTGTTACTGATGTTTGCGATGTGGGGCTGCAGCAATAGCAAAAGTGCAAATAGCCAAGATGGGAAAACGCTTACGATGTGGGTGCACGTATCTGATGATAGTGAAGAAGGAAAGGTCTATCAAAAGCGGGTGGACGCTTTTAATAAAAAGTATGCCTCTGAAAATGTCAAGGCCAAAGTTGATTTCATTCCCAGAAGCGGAAACGGTGGCGGATATGAAGACAAAGTGAACGCGGCGCTGACAACGAACACCCTGCCGGATGTGATCACTTTGGACGGACCGAATACGGCGGCTTATGCGAAATCAGGCGTAATTGCGCCATTGGATGAGTATATCAAAGACCAGGACGATTTATTGCCGAGCATTAAGCAACAGGGAACCTACCAAGGGAAACTGTATGCGATCGGCGTCAGCGAATCGTCGGTCGGTATTTACTATAACAAAAAAATGCTGAAGGACGCCGGCGTTGATTTGAAAACGCTGCCAACGGTTGAGAATCCATGGACGTGGGACGAATTCCTTGAGCTTTGCAAAAAGCTGAAAAATAAATATGACAAACCGGCCATCGATATGCAGTTGCAGTCAAAAGACGAAATGCTGACCTATGCGCTATTGCCATTTGTTTGGTCGGCTGGCGGTGATGTCCTTTCAAAAGACGGCAAGAAGTCGGAGGGTGTTTTTAACGACAAACCGACCGCTGCAGCGATGACATTTATTCAAACAATGCTGAAGGAGGGTTACACGACCCGGACTCCGGTTAAGCATGCGTTTGAAACGGAAAAATATCCGATGAAAATGAGCGGTGTCTGGACGGTAACCGACATGGAAACAAATTTCCCTAATGTCGATTATGGGGTGATGCCGTATCCTGTTTCGCCAAAAACAAAAAAGCTTGTGTCCCCTTCAGGAAGCTGGCAGTATGCCATGACACAGACGTCTGAAAACAAGGAATGGTCGGCAAAATTGGTCGATTGGATGACAAACAAGGAATCCAACCTGGAATTGAGCCGTTCGATCGCCGCGCTGCCTGTGCGCTATTCATCAGAGAAAGTGCTGGCAAAAGAATTCTCAGATGAAATGAATGTCTTCTTGCAGCAGCTGAAAGAAACGGGGCACGCCCGACCGGTGACACCGGCATATCCGCAGGTGACACGCGCATTTCAGCAAGCGATCGATGACATCAGCTTCTTTGATCAGCATCAGGATATTCAATCGGTGCTGGATACGCGTGCAAAAGAAATGCAATCAGCCATCGATAAGGCTAACTAGAAGGTGGAACCATGAATAAAATTCCGTTGAAAGAAGCAGGGACGGCCTTTCCGCTGAAAAAAATCCCGGCCAATAAAATAGGGTGGCGGGACAATGTGCTGGCCTATACATTTTTAGGTCCGTCCTTGCTGATTTTGTCAGTGTTTCTCGTGATTCCTTCGATTATGGCGGTTTACTACGCATTTACAGATTATTATTTGTTAACACCTGACATGCGCAAGTTTGTCGGTTTTGACAACTTTATCAAATTGTTCAAAGACCCTATTTTCTTGAAAAGTTTGAGCAACACATTGAAATTTGTTGTCCTTGTGATTCCGTTGCAGATCGGGGCCGCTCTCGGGTTGGCCCTTCTGTTGAATAAAAAGCGCAAGGCCAATACGTTTTTCAAAGTCGCATACTTTAGCCCCGTCGTCATGTCGCTTGTTGTCATCTCCGTTTTGTGGCTGTACTTGCTGAATCCGAATGAAGGAATGATCAATAACGTACTGACGCATGTCGGTTTACCGCCACAGCCGTTTTTGACAAGTCCTGAACAGGCGATCTTTACAATTGTTTTCGTTTCAGTCTGGCAGGGAGCGGGATTTCAGATGCTGATTTTTTTAGCGGGCCTGCAAAACATTCCCGGAGATGTCTACGAGGCGGCGCAATTGGATGGTATGAATAAATGGCAGCGGTTTATTTATATTACATTGCCTTTGTTGAAACCGACGTCGATTTTTATCTTTATTACAACGCTGATCAGTGCGTTTAAGCTCCTCGTGCAGCCAATGGTCATGACCCAGGGGGGACCGGTCAATTCAACGATGACAGTTGTCTATTATATTTATCAAACGGGATTTACCGATCGGATGGTCGGCTATGCAAGTTCAATTGCGCTCTTGTTTGGCACGATAATTGGATTGGTGACGCTTGCGCAGCGCAAGCTGGTGAAGGAGGATGAAGGCGGATGAGAAGGAAATTCGGGCCTTTGACGATTCTGGAATATATATGCCTTGTTTTGCTGGCGGTTCTGTTTATATTTCCGCTGATTTGGATGGTTGCTTCATCGATGAAACCGGAAGCCGATATTTACAACAATATCAGCAGCATTCAAGCGTTTCTCCCGTCTTTTCATCCGTCGGAATGGTTTCAATCCTACAGGGAGGTGCTGTCACGGTTTGATTTACTAATGTATATCGGTAACAGTCTGTTTTACGGTTTGTGTGTGGCGGTGGGAGCGGTCATTATCAACGGAATGGCGGGCTTCGCATTCGCCAAGCTGCAATTCACAGGTAAAAAAGTGCTGTTTACCATATTGCTGGCGCTTTTAATCGTGCCGATGGAAACGATTTTAATCTCGCAGTTTACAATTGTTCATAAGCTCGGACTTGTTGATACGCGCCTTGCCGTGATTTTGCCGGCGCTTGCCGGGGCTTTCAATATTTATTTGTTCCGAAACTTTTTCATGGCGATCCCGGGGGAGATGATTGAGTCGGCCAAGCTGGACGGAGCCAATACATGGCAGATTTTCTGGCGGGTGATGCTGCCGATGTCGAAACCGGCTGTTGCTACTGTGGGGACATTGGCTTTTATCGGCAGCTGGAATGACTATATTTGGCCGCTGATGGTTTTGACGGATAAGTCGAAATTTCCGATCCAGGTGGCGATTACAGCCATCAACAGCACCGAGCCGGTTTATACGAACCAGGTAATGGCAGTCCTGACGATTTCCACGATTCCGCTGATTCTGATCTACATTGTAGCCCAACGCTACATTTTAGATGGCCTCGGCGGTTCAGGGACAGGCATCAAATAGATGTATCCAAATCGGGTTAAAGGAGCAAATGAAAATGAAAAGCTCAAACAGTCTGTATTGGAAACTAAGCGCTTATTTTTTCTTTTTCTTTTTTACTTGGTCTTCCAGCTATTCTTTATTTGCGATTTGGTTAGGGCAAGAAATCAATTTGAACGGGTCCGCGACAGGCATTATCTTTTCTGTAAACGCTATCTTTACTTTGTGCATGCAGCCTTTGTACGGTTTTATCTCTGATAAGCTCGGTCTGAAGAAAAACATATTATTTATGATCAGCTTGCTTCTCGTATTTACGGGTCCCTTTTATATTTTCGTCTACGGACCGCTTTTGCAATACAATGTCTTTCTCGGGGCTATCGTCGGCGGAATTTATTTGGGAACTGCTTTTCTCGCCGGAATCGGCGCGATTGAAACCTTTATTGAAAAGGTCAGCCGCAAATATCACTTTGAATATGGAAGAACAAGGATGTGGGGATCCCTCGGCTGGGCTGCGGCGACATTTTTTGCAGGTCAGCTGTTCAATATCGACCCGAATATCAACTTCTGGGTTGCTTCCGTTTCAGCAGTCATATTGGTAGCCATTATTGTTTCCGTAAAAATTGAGATGACAGATGATGAAAAGGAAAGGGCAGACTCGGTCGGATTAAAAGACGTGGGAGGGCTTTTTCTCTTAAAAGATTTCTGGTTTTTGATGTTGTACGTGATCGGCGTAACTTGCGTATACGGCGTCTATGACCAGCAGTTCCCGCTTTACTACGCTTCCTTATTTCCGACTCCGGCTCTGGGGAACCAAATATTTGGATACCTTAACTCATTCCAAGTATTCATTGAAGCGGGCATGATGTTTCTTGCGCCTTTCATCGTCAATAAGCTTGGTCCTAAAAAAAGTTTGATTTTAGCGGGGCTGTTAATGGCTTTCCGCATTATCGGCTCCGGACTTGTCAGCGGACCGGTCGGAATTTCATCGATGAAACTCATTCATGCTGTAGAATTGCCGATTATGCTGATTGCGGTGTTTAAATATTTGGCGACTAATTTTGATAATCGTCTTTCATCCGTACTTTATCTTGTCGGCTTTCAATTCGCATCCCAGGTAGGCACGTCGATTTTTTCGCCGCTTGCGGGAGGCTTATACGACAGCATCGGATTTCGCCAAACTTATCTCATCATGGGAGCAATGGTCCTTTGTTTCACCATTATTTCGATTTTTACCTTGCTAGACTCAAAGAAAGACGTTGAATTTGCTCAAAGTCTACAAAGAAAGCATATATAGAAAGGGTGTCACAGATGAATAGAATTCACCAGGCAGAAGAAGCATTGAAGAAAGCCGGAAAAAAAGTGAATCACCGATACCGAATGGGCTATCACATGATGCCCCGGGCAAACTGGATAAATGATCCAAACGGACTGATTCAATATAAAGGGGAGTATCATGTCTTTTATCAACATCATCCGTATGATGAGAATTGGGGGCCGATGCATTGGGGCCATTTGAAGAGCAGGGATCTTATTCACTGGGAACACTTGCCGATCGCTTTAGCCCCTGGCGATGCATTTGATGAGAGCGGCTGCTTCTCAGGAAGCGCAGTCGAATATAACGGCGACCTTGCTTTAATCTATACAGGGCATAATATGATAGATGAAGAGAAAGACGATTTCTATCAAAATCAGAATATAGCAGTCAGCAAAGATGGTATCACCTTTGAAAAACTGAAAGAAAACCCTGTCATCGCAGAGCCGCCGGAAGACAGCTCCCGCCACTTTCGCGATCCGAAAGTATGGAGGCATGGTGAGACCTGGTATATGGTGATCGGAAACGCCTCAAAAGAAAATGTCGGTCGGGTCATTTTATATCGCTCGCCTAACTTTGTAGATTGGGAATATGCAGGCGTCCTCGCCCAAAGCGACGGGAATCTCGGCTTTATGTGGGAATGTCCGGATTTCTTTGAATTAGACGGCAAACACATTTTGCTGATTTCCCCTCAGGGTATAGAGGCGGATGGTGATTCATATCAGAATCTGTATCAAACAGGCTATTTGATTGGAGATTATGATGAAGACACGAATGAGTTTGTACATGGCTCCTTTAAGGAATTGGACCATGGCCATGACTTTTATGCCGTGCAAACTTTGTTGGATGACAAAGGGCGCAGAATTGCGATTGGCTGGATGGATATGTGGGAGTCAGAGATGCCGACGAAAGCGGACGGATGGTGCGGGGCTTTAACTTTGCCGCGTGAATTGACGTTGAAGGATGATCACAAAATTTTAATGAATCCGGTTGAGGAGACTCAATTACTTCGTGAATCGGAACATCATGAATGTGCCAATCAATCGATTTCCGGCAGCTATTTAATAAAGACAGCCGAAAAGCTTCTTGAAGTGGTGGCCGTTTTTGATTTGACAATTTGCAGTGCCGAAACGGTTGGCTTAAAGATTCGGGGGATTGAACAGGAAGAGACAATCATCCAGTACAGCTTGGTTGATCAAAAGCTGACGCTCGACTGTTCAAAGTCCGGCAAAGCGCGGGACGGTGTGAGAAATGTACGGCTTGAAGCGGAGGAGAAGCTCACCTTGCATCTGTTTCTTGACAGATCGTCTATTGAAGTATTTGCAAACCATGGTGAAGCGACAATGACCAGCCGCATATATCCCAAAGAAGGAAGAGCCGGGATTGAGCTGTTTTCTGAGAAAGGCAATGTACGGGTCGAAGAGTTCACTTACTGGACGTTGAAAGATATTTGGAAAGGCGATGAAGCCGAATGAGCAGAATTTTTTGCATCGGTGAGACGTTAATCGGCTTTAACCCGAAACATGTTCTTATATCGGCAAAGCGCAGATAAAGATTGATCTGACAAAAAAGCGGCTGTCGTGTCTTGCAGCCGCTTTCCGCTTTTTTTCATATTACGCTCTTTCTTCAAACAGCTTCACAATTTCCACGATGACATTCGCGGCTTTTACCATATTGTCGGCGGAAATATACTCGTATTTTCCGTGAAAGTTTTCCCCGCCTGTAAAAATGTTCGGACAAGGAAGCCCCATGTATGAGAGCTGGGAGCCGTCTGTACCGCCGCGGATCGGTTTCACAACCGGCTCGATGTCCAGATTTTTCATCGCTTCATAGGCAATGTCGACAATCTCTTTGACCGGTTCGATTTTTTCCCTCATGTTGTAATATTGATCATTCATGTCCATTGTGATGCTGTTTTCGCCGTATTTGGCTTTAAGGTCGTTTGCAATTTTTTGGACGGTTTCTTTTCTCTCGTTAAATCGGTCTCTGTCAAAATCCCTGATGATATAGGAGAGAGTGGTTTCAGAGACATCGCCCTTGATCGAAAGCAGATGGTAGAAGCCTTCATAACCTTCAGTAAATTCAGGAGCTTCGTTTTCCGGAAGTCCGGCGTGAAACTGCATCGCGATTTTGGCGGCATTGACCATTTTTCCTTTTGCTGTGCCGGGGTGGACGTTCGTTCCTTTACAAGTGATTTTCGCGGCTGCAGCATTGAAGCTTTCGTACTGCAGTTCGCCGAGCGGTCCGCCGTCAACCGTATACGCGAATGTGGCGTTGAACGCCTCTACGTCAAACTTGTGGGGCCCTCTGCCGATCTCTTCATCAGGCGTAAAAGCGACTCTGATCTTCCCGTGTTTGATTTCGGGGTGCGCAATTAAATATTCGATTGCCGTCATGATTTCAGAGATTCCCGCTTTATTATCGGCGCCGAGCAAAGTCGTTCCGTCGGTAGTGATCAATGTATGTCCCGCATAATCTGCAAGCTCTGGAAATTCCTTGGGCGATAAGACGACATTGAGAGATTCATTCAGCACAATGTCCTTTCCGTCGTATTGTTCGATAATCTGCGGATTGACGTTCTTTCCGGTAAAATCTGTTGCTGTATCCACATGAGCCAGGAAGCCGATCGTCGGCACCTCTTTTTCCGTATTCGAAGGAAGCGTCGCCATCACATAGCCGTTTTCATCGATTGTGACGTCCTTCATGCCGATCTCTTTCAGCTCTTCAACAAGCATATTGGCGAGCGTCAGCTGCCCGGGAGTGGAAGGCGTCGTCTGACTGTTTTCGTTTGACTGCGTATCCACTTTCGCATAAGAAATGAGACGTTCAATCAGTTTGTTCTTCATGTTTCCTTCATCTCCAATTGTTGGTTTTATGTTTATCTTATCATTCATGGCGGGCGAATCGAAAACTTTTATTCCTGTATAGGAAAATTTAGTATAATATAGTTCTAAAGGATCATCACAATTGTAAGGGAGTATCACAATGGCTAAAGGTTATACAAATGAAGGAACAAAATGGGAGTTTGCACATTCTTTCTGGCTTGTGTTCACATGGGTTCCTTTTGGATTTTTAAGCTGGTTTGCATTTATTTATATCGCAGCGCGAACGAAACAAAGAAAATGGTTATTTGCCGGGATCGGATATGCAGCGGCTGTTTTATTCGCTGCTTTTACAGCCAGAACGTTCCTTTTCGATTTGGCTATGAAAGCCTTGCTTATCGTTTGGATCATCTCAATCATTCATGCTTTCAAAACAAGGGCCGAATATTTGGTTCGGCTTGAAGCCGTCTATCGAATCAAACGATCAAGTATGAATGAACTGAGGGAAGAGCTTAAATATGAACAGGAACCGCACGGCCAAACCGGAACTTCTAAAGTGACGCTGACAAAGAAGTAAATAGAATCCGCTATTTTCGATGAAATAGCGGATTTTTTTAATGCAGAGAAAAAATTCCGTCCTTTTGAAACTTTTCTCATCCATTCTCTTCTCTAATGTTTGAAGGAGGCGCAACAGTGAAGCAAATCAGATTAGTTAAGAAAGCTGTCGCAGGCAATGCCAAAGCTTTTGAAATGCTGTTTCAAAAGCACAGCGATCAGCTTTACAGAACAGCTTACATATATGTGCGAAATAAGGAGGACGCGTTAGATATCGTACAGGAGACGGCGTACAAGGCATTTTTATCGATTGCCCAGCTGAGGAATCCCGAATACTTTTTGACATGGCTGACGAAAATCCTCATTCATCATGCATATGCCTTATTGGACAAGAAAAAGAAAGTGGTTTTAATGGACAGGCCGCTGCAGGATGAGAGCCAGGAGCAGGAGATGGATGCGGACGACAGAATGGAGATGCTTGAAGCCGTTCAGCGGTTGCGAAAAGAATATCAAACCGCCATCATTCTATTTTATTATCACGACCTGCCGATACATGATATCGCCGAGGTGATGAATGCTCCTGAAGGAACCGTTAAGACCTATTTGAAAAGAGCGAAGTTTGAATTAAAACAACTACTGACTGGGGGAGAAGACGCATGGACAAACAATGGTTCAAAAACGAAGTAAACAAGATCAATGTTCCTACAAAAGAAATCCGCGAATCAATCGATAAAGGCATCAATCGGGCCAAGCGGGAAAAAAGGTTTCGGCCGAAGCACGCCGTGAAACGAACCGTTTTTGTTTCAGGCGCGGCCGCTGTGCTCCTTCTCGGCAGCGGCTTCGTTTCCCCAGCGATGCAAAGCGTGTTGGCTGACGTCCCGCTGTTTGGGAAAGCGTATCAACAATTCCATGACTATGTCGGTCAAAACTTGGTGGCGGGCCAGCTTGTCACTGAACTGAACGAGAAAGCGTCCAGCAACAACATAGACGTGACGGCGACAAGCGTTTATTTTGACGGCGGAATCATCGGTATGACGTTTAAGGTGAAAAGTGATACAAGAAAAGATTTGGATGATGGAGCGCGAATGATTCATTTCACATTATTTAATGGCGAGCGCAAATGGGCGATCGCTTCTCAAGGAGACATAAAGAAAACAGAGGATGGCTATACTGGCTACATTCAAATGGGCTATCCAGACAAACATATTCCCGATAAACTGACACTCCCGGTTACGATCACAGATATTAACGGAATCAGAGGGAAATGGAAGTTCGACATTCCGGTTGATAAACTGCCGTATAAAACGCTCCACGTAACCAAAAACAATACACAATCGGCTGATGGCCATAAGCTCGCCGTAAAAACGGTAATTCTCGGAAAAGAATCCACTGTCATCGACTATGAAGTATCCAATTCAGAGGAACATCCAAACGATCGTACATCAATTATAAAAGTGACAGATGATAAAGGAAACGAAATCCCTCATATAAGCGGAGGGCAGCGGACGACAGACAGTACAAAGAAAGGAAACAAGGTTCGTCACGAAGAAAGGCTGATCCTTGAAAAAGTGAATAAAGGAACAAAATACCTCAAGATTGAGGCGAGCAGCAGTATGGGCGATTCCGAAAAAACGCTGCCACTCACAAAAACGCCCGCCGTGCTGAGCGCTGACCGTCATGATTTCCAGATTGCCGTTGATCAGGTGAAACAAAACGGCAGCAAACTGTCTGTCGACTATCATTTGAAACATGTCGATCAATCTAAGATCGATATGGACAGCATGCAAAATTTTTTAGAAACGATGTCGCTGGTTGATTCGGCTTATAAAGGCTTTGACGAGGCGCCGGAGGGACACAGCGTCAAAGGTAATTTTACAAAAGTGCTAGATCCTGAAAAACTTCGATTCCGTTCAGACTTTACGTTAGATGGTGAATTTGGAGCGAAAAACTTCAGTCTTGACCAATATTCGCTTGATGTCGAGTTTGGTTATTTAAGTGCATTTTATTCTACACCGTTTAAGCCGATCAAAGTGCAATTGCCACAGTAAAATATATGACCCGCTGTTTCAGTGAAACGGCGGGTTGTCTGCTTTGATGGCCTCCCAACCTGAAAATTTCCTCTCCCAAAGGAAAAAATATGCACCGAAAAGAAAGCGTTTTCATTGTAAAGTAAAAGCAAACCACCAAAAAAAGGGGGAGAGTAAATGAGCAGGATGGCGAAGGTGACCGAGATGTTTGAGCGGGTCGCTTTTAAAATTACAAGCTTCAAATATATCATGGTCATTAAGTCGGCGTTTGTTACGCTGATGCCGGTCATCATTGCCGGGGCGTTTGCGGTTCTGATGCAGAATATGGTGATGAGCCCCGAGACGGGACTTGCGGTTTTCGAGCCTTTTCGGTTCTTGTCTGCGCTTGAGCCGATTATGGCCTCGATCAATTATGCGACGCTGAACTTTATTACGATCGGCGCAGTGTTTTTGATCGGGATTGAGCTCGGGAAGCTGAATGGGCATGAATCATTTTTTCCCGGCTTGATGGCGCTGATGTCCTATATCTCTGTCATTCCATCGACGGTGCTGTTGGAAGTGAACGGTTCGATGCAGGAAGTGGTTAATGTGCTGGCCAAGGAATTTACGGATCCGAAGTCGCTGTTTTTGGGGATGTTTATTTCGATTGTGTCTGTTGAAATCTTCAGCAAGCTTTCGAGCATGGACCGGCTCAAAATTAAAATGCCGGACAGCGTGCCGGCCAATGTCTCTGTCTCGTTCGGCACTTTATTTCCTTCGATTATTACGGTCACGATCATCGCCAGCTTCGGATTTGCTTTTCATCGGCTGACGGGCGTATACCTTCATGAAGCTGTGTACAATGTCGTGCAAAAACCGCTTGAGGGTGCGATTCAAGGCCTTCCCGGGATTTTGCTGCTAGTGTTTGTCGCACAGTTTTTCTGGGTCATCGGCATACACGGAAACCAGATGGTGAAGCCGATCAGGGAGCCTTTGCTGCTCGCTTCGATTACCGTCAATATGAATGCATACGCTGCCGGCGAATCGATTCCGAATATCATTACGATGCCGTTTTGGGATGTGTACATGAGCATCGGCGGATCCGGCGTCACGATCGGCCTGTTGATCGCGATTTTTATCGCGGGGAAACGGGAGGATTTGCGCAGCATTACAAAAATTTCGTTTGGTCCCGGCATCTTCAATATCAATGAACCGGTGATCTTCGGGGTTCCCGTCATGCTGAATCCGTTAATGGCGATTCCTTTTATTGTGACGCCGCTTGTGACGGGGGCGATCGGTTACATCGCGACAGCGGCGGGCTTTGCCGGAAAAGCCGTTGTCATGGTGCCGTGGACGACACCGCCGATTATCAACGCGTGGCTGTCGACAGGAGGAAGCCTCGGCGCCGTCGTCACACAAATCGTATGCATCATCGTCTCTGCCCTTATTTATCTTCCGTTTGTGATGTTGATGAATCGAAGCCTTACGGTCAATTCTGAAAAAAATGTTTCCATGTAAAGGCGTTGAAAGGGGCGAACGAAATGGCGAGACAAACGTGGAAGATTCCCGCCGATTTTATTCTCGGCGCAGCAGCGTCGGCGTGGCAGACAGAGGGGTGGGCCGGGAAGCGGCCGACACAGGATTCTTATTTGGATATGTGGTACAAGAATGACCCGCATGTATGGCATAACGGATACGGACCGGCTGTGGCAACCGATTTTTATAACCGCTATAAAGAGGATATTCATCATATGAAAGAGATCGGCTTGACACATTACCGGACATCGATTAACTGGTCCCGCTTTCTGATTGATTATGAAACAGCAGAAGTTGATGAAGTGTACGCAGGCTATATCGACGATGTCATCAATGAGCTGATTGCATCAGGTGTGGAACCGATGATTTGCCTTGAGCATTATGAGATTCCCGCAGTTTTGATGGAGAAATACGGAGGGTGGGGGTCTAAACATGTCATAGATTTATTTACGGCATACGCGGAAAAAGTGTTTGAACGGTATGGAGACAGGGTGAAATATTGGTTTACTTTTAATGAACCGATTGTCCCGCAAACCCGGATTTTCCTTGATGCAATTCGATATCCATATGAGCAGAACACGAAAAAATGGATGCAATGGAATTTTAATAAGGCATTGGCGACGGCGAAATGCGTCAGGCTTTTTCACGCCCGCAAGTCCGATTGCTTGGAAGGCGCCAAAATCGGCGTTATTTTGAATCCGGAGGTTACTTATGCGAGATCAAGCGCGCCTCATGACCAAAAAGCGGCCCGCATCTATGATTTGTTTTTTAACAGGGTTTTTTTGGATCCGAGCATCAAAGGCGCCTATCCCGATGAATTGATAGAGCTCTTGGTTAAACACGATATTCTGTTTGACCATGATGAGGCGGAGCTTGACATCATCAAACAGCATACGGTAGATTTTGCCGGCATTAACCTTTATTACCCCCGCCGTGTAAAAGCTCCGTCAAGACAGTGGAATGACTCAACGCCATTTCATCCCGCTTATTACTATGAATACTTTGAGCTGCCCGGCAGAAAAATGAACCCATTCAGAGGATGGGAGATCTATCCCCAAATTGTCTATGATATGGCGATGAGACTCAAACATGAGTACGGAAATATCGAATGGCTGATTGCGGAAAACGGGATGGGCGTCGAACATGAGGAGCGTTTTAAAAATGAAGAAGGTGTTATTCAGGATGACTACAGAATCGATTTTATTTCGGCCCATTTGCGAGAGGCAATGAAAGGGATCGCAGACGGTGCAAACTGCAAAGGCTATATGCTTTGGGCGTTCACGGACAACGTCTCTCCGATGAACGCCTTTAAAAACCGCTACGGCCTTGTTGAGATCCGATTGGAGGACAACCGCAGCAGGGCGCTGAAAAAATCGGCTTACTTTTATCGGGATATCATCAAAAACAGACAGTTTGAAACAGAGGAATTCCGGTATAAATAAAGGCGGCGGGGGGAATCATCCCGCTTGTCGCCGGGATGATTTCTCATATATGATCTACATAAAATACTCCGGCCGGTTGATCATAATCTGCTTGTTCATTTGACTGATCACGCCTTCGCAGCGGAGCTTTTTCAGGACGGCGCTGACGGTTTCGCGGGATGTCCCTGAGATTTTGGCAATTTCAGCAGCGGTGATCGGACAGTTGATGACGGTTGAATTGCTTTCTTTTTGACCGAGGCTTTCGGTTAAATAGTAAATGGCTTGTGTGACCCTGTCGTGTGCATGGGAGAGTGTAATGCGCTTCAGCCTTTCCTCGTGGAGGGCAAGAATGTCTGATAAATGATTGAGAATATCGTAAAGCAGGTTTTTGTTGTCCCGGACGAGATCTTCGAAGATGTTCATGGGTATATAGTAGAGTTCAATATCTGTTAAGGCTTCGGCGGCATAGTGATAATGCTCATCCCGAAACAAGCCTCCAAATGGAAAGAGGGTATGAGGACGTACATAGTCGGTATAAAACATGGATCCAGCTTCGTTTGATTTTTCGAGTTTGATAAAGCCGTCGAGAAGAAGGTACATTCGTTCCCGGGGGTCGTCTTCCATAAATAATATCTGGCCTTTATGGTAAGTGCGCCAATAGATAAACTGTTTCATATCTTCCAGATCTCTTTTATTCAGGGAAGCGAGAAGAGGAAACTTTTTCAGTTGATGTACGATGTCTTTGTTCTTCATATGGACCACCCTTATCGATTTTCTTATGTTGCGGCTATATAGTTTAAATTTTACTTGTTTTTGACGATTGGCAAAAGGAAGAACCCTCCCCGAGCCCTTCCTTTTGCTTTTAGGCTTGTTCGACAATCGTGCCGGCATTTCCTTGGAGAGCGTCTTTGGCTAATTTCAGGGATGTGATGACCGTTTTATTGCCTTTTTTGGCTTCGGCAAATTGGATGGCTGCTTTGACTTTTGGCAGCATGCTTCCTTCTGCAAATTGCTTTTCTTTTATATAACCTTTCAGTTCTTCGGTGGTGACGCGTTTCAGCGCGCGTTCTGTCGGCTTTAAATAATCGACGGCAACATAGTCGACACCTGTTAGAATGACCAGTTCGTCAGCCTGCACAAGTTCCGCCAGTTTGCAGGCGGCAAAGTCTTTGTCGATGACGGCGTCAATACCGGAGACGGCATCGCCGTTTTCAATGACGGGAACGCCTCCGCCGCCGGCCGCAATGACGATATGTCCGTGTTCGACAAGATCATTGATAACATCGTGTTCAAGGATCGATACCGGAGCCGGAGACGGTACGACCCGGCGCCAGCCTCTTCCGGCGTCTTCTTTAAAAACGAGGCCGCCGTTGCGGCTGTTCATCAGTTCTTTCGCTTCTTCTTCGCTGTAAAACGGACCGATCGGTTTTGTCGGGTTGCGGAATGCTTCATCATCGCCTCGGACGGCGACGCGGGTGATGACGGTTGCCGCATGTCCGCCTTTCCCTTTCGCATGCAGCGCCCGGTCAAGAGCATTTTGCAGCCAATAGCCGATCATTCCCTGGGTCATGGAAACACAAGTTTCAAGCGGCATGGCCGGTGTTTTCGGGGAATCCGCCTCTTTTTGCTGAATCATCAGGTTTCCGACCTGCGGGCCGTTTCCGTGCGTGACGATTAATTCGGCGCCGCTGTCGATCATATCCGCCAAATACATGGCGGTTTCTTCAAGCGCGCGCTTTTGCGCTTCTGCACTGGCATCTCCGGTTTGGATGGCATTACCGCCAAGTGCGACGACAATTTTTCTTTTTTTCATTTGATCATCACCTCTGTTTTGTTAAATTGAAATGCTTCCCGCAGCCAGCCTGATCACGGCGATGACAGCCAATACAAGAATCGCGGCGGCAATCAAAAGCTCGGCCTTATTGAAGACGGGGCCTTCTTTTCCTTTGCGGACAGCCCGGAATACGAGAATGCCGGGAGCGTATAAAATCATGGTCAAAAGCAGGTAATCAAGTCCTGCGGCATATACGAGCCAGACGCCGTAAATGCTTGCGATGATCCCGATGATGAGGTTCTTTCCCCGGTTAGGTTCTTTGTGCAGCCAGCTGTATTTAAGCTGATAAAGCCCGGAAAACAGATACGGGATCAAGATGGCCGAGGAAGCCAAGGAGAATGCAAATTGATAGGCCGCATCCGAAATGAGAAACGTCAGCAAAAACAGCTGGATAATGGCGTTTGTCAAAGTCAGCGCATTTGTCGGCGCGCCGTTTTTATTTTCTTTGCCGAACCATTTCGGGAAGACCCCTTCGCGCGCCGCGATCAGCGGGAGTTCGCCCGCGAATAATGTCCAGGCCAGCCAGGCGCCCAATACGGAAATGATTAATCCCAAGTTGATGAGCACAGCTCCCCATTTGCCGACGATATGCTCCATGATCGCGGCCATTGAAGGATTCGGAAGCCCGGCCAAGTTTTGCTGATTCATGACGCCGAGCGACAGCATCGTAATCATGACGTAAATCACAAGTACACTGATCAAGCCGATGACAGTCGCTTTGCCGACATCGCTTGATTTTTTGGCACGGCTTGAGAATAAGACGGCCCCTTCAATTCCGGTAAACACCCAGACGGTCACCAGCATCGTGCTCTTGACCTGTGTCCCGATGGAACCGAGCGACAGCCCTTTTCCCCAGAAATCGTTCGTAAATAAATCAAGATGAAACACAAAGATAATGGCGATAATGAAAGCAAAAATCGGTACCAGTTTTGAAATGGTCGTAATTAAGTTGATCATGGCAGCGGACTGTACGCCGCGCAGGATCAAAAAGTGCACGCACCAGAGGATTACGCTTGCACCGATAATCGATGCGACGTTTTGTCCGTCTCCAAACGCAGGGATGAAATATCCGACTGCGCTGAACAGCAGCGTTCCGTATGCGACATTGCCGAGAAGGGCTGCGAACCAGTACCCCCAGCCACTGTTAAATCCCATAAAATGGCCGAATCCTTCCCGCGCATAAGTGAAAATACCGCCGTCTAAATCAGGCCTTTTCGTGGTCAAGTTTTGGAAAGAGAAGGCCAAGGCAATCATGCCGACTCCGGTGATGATCCAGCCGATTAAAATGGCTCCCGCCCCCGCTCCTGAAGCCATGTCGCTTGCAAGGTTGAAGGCGCCCCCGCCGATCATCGATCCGATGACAAGCGCGATAAGTGCAAACAGCCCAAGTTTCTTTTCTTCCGCCATTTTTGTCACCTCATTCGGTTTAGAATGGAAAAGGGAATGAGCCCCTTTTCCTGTCAGTCAAGATCGCCGAGTGTCGCTGCCATGACAGCTTTAATTGTGTGCATGCGGTTTTCAGCTTCATCGAACACTTTAGAGTGTTTGCTGCGGAACACTTCGTCCGTCACTTCCATTTCTTTAAGGCCGTGCTGATCGTAAACGTTTTGTCCGTAAGTTGTATGAAGGTCGTGGAAGGCAGGCAGACAGTGCAGGAAGATGACGTTATCGTTACCTGTTTTCTTGACGAGATCCATATTCACTTGATAAGGCTTGAGCAGTTTGATCCTTTCAGCGAACTTGTCTTCTTCTCCCATGGATACCCAGACGTCCGTATACAGAACGTCGGCTCCGGACACAGCTTCATCTGTATCGCTTGTGACGGTGATTTTTCCGCCGGATTCTTCGGCGAACGCTTCCGCCATTTTAACGATGTCTTGATCAGGGAACAGCTCTTGAGGCGAGCAGATTCTCACGTCCATGCCGACTTTGGCGCCGCCGATGAGCAGGCTGTTTGCGACGTTGTTACGGCCGTCGCCGATATAGGTGAGTTTGATCCCTTTTACGCGTCCTGTATGTTCTTTCACTGTCATAAAGTCCGCAAGCATCTGCGTCGGATGCCATAAATCGGTCAGCCCGTTCCATACCGGCACACCGGAGTGCTCTGCCAGGGAAATCACTTTTTCATGTTCAAATCCGCGGAATTCAATTCCGTCGAACATGCGGCCGAGAACTTTGGCTGTGTCTTCGATCGATTCTTTTTTGCCGAGCTGAATGTCGTCTTTGCCCAAATATTCGGGATGCGCACCGAGGTCGATACAGGCTGTCGTGAAAGCGCAGCGCGTTCTTGTAGAAGGCTTTTCAAACAGCAAAGCGATGTTTTTACCTTCCAAATAGCGATGCTTGATGCCTTGCGCTTTTTTTTCTTTTAATTTTTGGGCGAGATCGAGCAAATAGAGGATTTCTTCTTCGGAAAAATCTTTTTCAGCTAAGTAGCTTCTGCCTTTTAAATCAATCGTTTGGTTCATGGATCTCTCTCCTTTTTCTTTAGGTTTGGCTATTTCACATCTTCGCGATAGAGCGGCATGCTCATGCAGCGCGGGCCGCCGCGTCCTCTTGAAAGCTCCCCGCTCGGGATTTCGATAACTTTAATGCCCTGTTCTCTCAAACATTCGTTAGAAATGTAATTCCGGTCATAGGTGACGACGACACCAGGAGCGATCGCGAGTGTATTGGAACCGTCATTCCACTGCTCCCTGGCTGAAGCGATTTCGTCTCCGCCGCCGCAGAAGATCAAGTTGACATCTGAAAGGCCGAGCGTTCTTTTTAGCACTTCCGGCAGATTGTGTTCTTCAGTCGTACGAATGTCGTCTGCCGTTTCCCCTCTCTCAAGAACGAAGATCCGCATGTCTCCTTCAGGCCCCTGGATGGCGGGATGGATCGTGAATTGATCTCGGTCAACCATCGTGAAGACGGTATCTAAATGCATAAAGGCTCTGCTCTTCGGTATTTCGACGGCCAGTACGCGGCGAATCCGGCTCTGCCGCTGAAATAAGTTCCGGACAAGACGCTCGATCGCCTGAGCCGTTGTCCGTTCTGATACCCCGATCGCTACGGTATCTTCATTTAAGACAAGCTCATCTCCGCCTTCGATATTGAATTTGAAATCACGGTCAAGCCAAACCGGAATCTCATGCCCTTTAAAACGCGGGTGGTGATTGATAATGTAGCGCATAAACAGCGACTCTCTCCTGCGAGCAGGCTCTTTCATTTTGTTGATGGTCAGTCCGCTGCCGATGGCGGCCGCCGGATCTCTTGTGAAGTAAAGGTTTGGCATCGGATCGAGATAAAATGGATAATGGTCTTCCATCAGCTCATGAAGATGCGATTTTTTTTCGCGTTCCAGCTCATTTTTTCGAATGCCGCTCATCACATGTTCGACCATCGAATCGGCGTCAAAGGTGAGCAAGAACTCTTTCAGTCTGTCGTAAGCGCCGTTGATATCTGCTTTGCTTTCCGTTAACAGCTCATCGATAAACCGCTCGCGGATGAAAGCGTCATCCAGGGCTTCAGCCGTCAGCTTTTCTAAATAAAGAACTTCAACTCCCTGTTTCTTTAACGTTTCTGCAAATTGGTCATGCTCTTTTTGCACCGCTGGCAAAAAGGGAATATCGTCAAAGAGAAGCCTTTCCAGATATTCGGGTGTGAGGTTTTCCAGTTCCCGACCGGGCCGCTTCAGCATGACGGTTTTCAAAGGGCCGATTTCAGAGTAAACGTGTATCGGTGTTGTCATGATCATCCCGCCTCCTAAGCTCTTTTTGTTACATGTACAGCTTAAAACAGGAAGGAAAAGCGCGATGTGAAAGCGATAACAACGAAAACGTGATATATTTCACATGTTTTTTGATGAAGCAAAAACAAAAATGAATAATTATGATAAATCGAAAATGAGTCCTTGCAGGAGCAGAGAATAGAACGTATAAAACGTGTATATTTTTAAAGGGGATTTTTTGAAAAAATTTTTTTTGAGGGAAAAAAAGCTGATCCGGATGGCCGGATCAGCATAAGTGATCACAAAATGATTGGGCTGCCTCAGGCGATTGGGAAATCACAAGGCATGTATCGTTCCCGCATATACAGCCCAGCATTTCCGGGCTTCCCAGCTTATCAAGAAGGACGCCGATGGCATGGGCGTTGCCGGGCATTGTTTTAATAATGATCAAGTTGTCCGTCCGATGCACATGCAGGACAACGTCGGAGATTTTATCTTTTAATATTTTGGAAGGGTTGATGGATAAGGAAGCATTTGTCGTGTAGACAAGCTTTCCGTTTTCACCGGGCTGTTTCACAAGATACATTTCTTTAATATCGCGGGAAATGGTAGACTGCGAAACGGCGATGCCCCGTTTTTCCAGCAGGGATGCCAGCTGTTCCTGATTTTCTACCGGATGTTCGAGAATGGTTTGCTTGATGAGCCATTGCCGTTTTTGTTTGTTCATAAGAGCGCCTCCCAGGCAAAACACGTATATCTATTATTATAGGACGGTTTTATCGTCGGCAGATGGAAGCTATTTTACAAAAAAACAAATCTTTCAGTCTGTTAAAGGGGTTGATAGACCCCAAAATTTCACTTATAATGCTTGAAGATGACAAATTGATAACAGAGAAAAGGTGGTTTTCTAGGGTTCCGCAGTGGGTTCCGCGCTGGTCTGGTCCGAGAGAAAACACATAGCGAAGATATCGTTATGACACGGTGGGATAAAAGCCCAGGAGTTTTTGCTCTTAATCAAAGAGCTTCTCTCCGGGGCTTTTTTACTTTTTACAGGAAATCGACTACGAATAAGGAAGGGGATGCAGTTTTATGAAAAAGAAAGCAATGGATATGATCCTGATTGTTATAGGCGCATTTTTCTTTGCGTTAGCCGTGAATCTGTTCGCCATCCCGAATGACTTGGGAGAAGGCGGCGTCACGGGGATCACGCTGATTTTATACTACGTTTTTGAATGGTCTCCGGGCATCACAAACTTTGTGCTGAACGGCATTCTTCTGATTATCGGCTATCGCTTTTTGGATAAAAAAACGACGATTTATACCATCATTGCGGTGGCGGCCAATTCATTTTTTCTGCATGTTACTGAAGATTGGACGGTACCGGCTGATGAAGTGATCATCAGCACGATCTTTGCCGGGGTATTTGCCGGCGTCGGCATCGGCATGATCATCCGTGTCGGCGGAACCACTGCCGGGTCTGCGATTCTCGCGAGAATCGCCAATAAATATTTCGACTGGAACATCAGCTATGCCTTGCTGATGATCGATTTAGTTGTCGTGTTCAGTTCCTACTTTATCATTGGTGCTGAAAAGCTGATGTTTACGATTGTCATGCTGTACATCGCCACAAAGGTCATGGATTTCATTATCGAAGGGCTCAACACGAAAAAAGCGATCACGATCATTTCTGAGCATAAAAACGAGATCGCCGCGCAGGTCAATACCTTGATGGACCGCGGCGTCACGATATTAACGGGACGCGGACACTATACGGGCGATTCCAAAGAAATTCTATACATTGTCATTAATAAACAAGAGCTGTCCATGCTCAAGAAAATTATAAGAAGCACAGATAAAAAAGCATTTGTCATCATCCACGATGTCAGGGATGTATTCGGCGAGGGATTTGTTGATATTTCAAAATAGGGGAAGGCTGCCGGCAGATGGCCGGGAGCCTTTTTGTATTCATCGGGTCGTGATTAGGGACAGATCGTCTGCTGGTTGGACGAATACGTGATCATTCACACTGCAAGTTTTATGCAGAAACCGGTTTCTGTGGTAAGGTAGATTGTGGCATGAATTTCATTAATATAGAAATCCGCTTGCTGAAGTAAAGGAGGTCTATTATTTTTGGAACAGGAAGAAAAAAAACCAATTGATGTGAAAAGCCGAATGTTCTTTAGAGTATGGGCTTTTGCGGGGACGGCAGGTTTCGGATTGGTCGGATTGTGGCTCTTTTATGAAGCAATAAAACTCGAATCGAAATATTCATTGCTTTACCTGGGAGTCGGACTTTTCGGGATCATCTATGGTTTGATTACTTTTCTAATGATATTTCCGGCATTCACGAAAAAAGGAAACATCATCTTCAGCATGATCGAGGGAGAAGGCGGGCGGCTGTTCTCAGGGAAGAAATCTGTATTGTTCAAGGACATTAAAAGCATTAAAATGGCGCAGCACCGCTTCAGCCCGAAAGGCATTTTCTTTATGGATATACTGATAGAGACGCGCGGGAACGGCATGGTGCGGATTCCGACGTACAACATTCTTCCTGAACCGGCATTTTATCAAGCGGTCGAGCTATACATTCTGCCCTATATGACGGAGGAAGCGCGTGCGGACTGGATCGGCCGGTTCACAGAAGCGCAAAGAAAAGCTTATTTAAATGAATTTCATAAAGATATTTAATCGTCCGGGAAAGAGCAATTTTCGAGATGAATGAAAATAACTGAAACCTTTGGGGAAATTCATTCGTCTTAATTAGAGGCCGTAGTCTTAAATGCGGAATTTTTTTACGCAGACGTGGACTGTTTGAGTGAGGGAAGCTGGGGGATTTTCATCGTGGACGTGCTTGAATAACCGCCGAGACTTTTAGTAGAATGATATATTATCGTTTCCTCACGCTTCATTGACTGAAACAGAAAGCGGTCTGAAAAAAGTTTAAAAAGGTAGAGGTTATCATGAAAAAAATATTCTCTCATAAGCTAAGCTTTTTTGTGTTAGCTGTTGTTTTTGTATGGGCTAAAACCTATGCTTCCTACTTTTTAGAGTTTAATTTGGGTGTGAAAGGGTCTACGCAGCACATGCTGCTGTTTATCAACCCATTCAGCTTCACGATTGCTGCACTCGGTTTGGCTTTGTTTGCTAAAGGCCGTCGGTCGGCGATATGGATCATCATCATTGATGCTGTGATGACGTTTGCTTTATATGCAAATATCCTGTTTTACCGTTTCTTTGATGACTTTTTGACGTTTGCAAACTTAAAACAAGCCGGAAACCTCGGCAACATGTCGGATGGCGTTTTTGACATCATGGCATTTCATGACGTTATCTATTTCGTCGATTTGATCATTCTGATTGCATTATGTGTGAAGCTGCCTGAACTGAAGGCGTCACAACTGAAAAAAAGATGGGCTGCAACTGTCGTTATCGGCGGAGTGGCGCTGTTTTTCATCAACCTTGCAGTTGCTGAGACAGACCGTCCGGAGCTTTTGACAAGAACATTTGACCGAAATTATATCGTCAAGTATTTGGGGCCTTACAATTACATGATCTATGATGGTGTTCAGGCTGCCCAAAACGCGAGCCAAAAGGCATATGCGAGCAGCGACGACCTGACGAGCGTCATCAACTATACAAATTCGCATTATGCAAAACCGAATGACGAGTATTTCGGCGCAGCAAAAGGCAAGAACATCATCAAGATTCATTTGGAAAGCTTCCAGACGTTTTTGATCGATTATAAGCTGAACGGAAAAGAAGTCACGCCGTTCTTGAACAAGCTGGCGCACGGCCAGAATGACATGATGTATTTCGATAACTTTTTCCATCAGACCGGTCAAGGTAAAACCGCGGATGCCGAATTGATGATGGACAACAGCCTTTACGGACTGCCTGAAGGCAGCGCGTTTGTAACAAAAGGGCAAAATACGTACCAGTCCCTGCCGGCGATTCTGAACCAAAAAGAAGGCTACACAAGCGCCGTGCTCCACGGGGATTACAAGTCATTCTGGAACCGCGACCAGGTGTATAAACAAATTGGCTATGACAAATTCTTCGATGCCAGCACATATGACATGTCAGAGGAGAATCTCGTCAACCTTGGCTTGAAAGACAAGCCGTTCTTTGAAGAATCAATTCCGAAGCTGAAATCGCTGAAACAGCCGTTCTATGCGCATTTAATCTCGCTGACAAACCACTATCCGTTCATTTTGGATGAAAAGGATGCCACCCTTGAAAAGGGAACGACGGGAGACAAAACGGTAGACGGGTATTTCCAGACGGCGCGTTATCTTGACGAAGCGCTTGAAGATTTCTTTAAAGAGCTGAAAAAATCGGGATTATATGATGATTCCGTCATCGTCATCTATGGCGACCACAACGGAATCTCAGAGAACCACAACCGTGCGATGAAAGAAGTATTAGGAAAAGAGATTACACCGTATCAAAACGCGATGAATCAGCGCGTACCGCTTATGATCCGCGTTCCGGGCAAAAAAGGCGGAGTCAATCATACGTATGGCGGTGAAATGGATGTCATGCCGACACTTCTTCACCTGCAAGGTATTGACAGCAAAAAATACATCAACTTTGGTACAGACCTCTTTTCTAAAGACCACGACGAAACCGTGGCTTTCAGAAATGGAAACTATGTAACGCCGAAGTACACGATGATTGATACGACCGTATACGATACAAAGACAGGAAAAGAGATCAAAGGCAACCAGGAAACGGAAAACCTCAAATCACAGGTGTCCGAACAGCTGGATCTGTCCGACCAAGTACTCTATAAAGATCTGTTAAGGTTCCACGAAATTTCAGACTTCAAACCTGTTGATCCATCAACGTATCATTACGGAAAAGAAAAAACCGGCGAGTAAAAACGAAAAGCCGCCTGACTGCTTTATGAAGCGTCAGGCGGTTTTTTTGTGAGGCTGTTCCGCCGTTGTTCTAAGAAGCCGGCCCGGCACATAGATTGATAGGAAAGAGGACAGAACAAGGATAGAGGATGTGAGAACGTTGACCAAATCTCAGTATTTTTTTAAATTGCATCCTTTAATGGTGCCGGCCGGCTGGACAGTGAAAGAAAATCATTTATATCAAAAGCCGATTCGCGATCCCCGCCGTACGCTCTTCACCTTGGAGAATGAAACCTCCGGTAAAATGGTACAAGTTGAATATGCTGGAGAACTGAAGTACGTTATCAGGATGCTAAATGCTGATCAAACGCTGGTCAGTGAAGATTCAGATACGCCGTATGAACAGCTGGTCGAACGGTTGGAAGATAGGATTCGCGCCTCTGGCGGCGCCCGCAATTTGCTGAGGCTTAGAATCCCGGCCGGCTGGACGGTTGTGCATCACTCATTGACCGATACAAACCCCGATGAATTGGCGCCTGACAGCAAGGCCTGGCGATCAGATTTCAAACGGGATCTTTTGAAGCTGCGGCATGAGGAAGAATGCCTCCTCCTCGATATAGAGTGGTATCCCGAGTGCAGTCCGGCCGGCCATTATGCGCTGAAATTGATTAAGAACGGGAACTGGAACAGTCCTTTGGAAGACATGCTGTGCATCCATCCGAAGGAATTGGCCTATGAGATTCACGCTGTTTTGAAAAAGACTTGTGAACATCAATATGTTGATGAAGCCGGCGCATAACGCGGCCGGTTTTTTGTGTGAAAAGTCCTTTGTGCAATACATACTTTTTATTCAATAAAATGTCATATTTTTCTTGAGTGAATAAGAAAAATATTTTATCATGGTAAAAGATACATAAGAAATAGACGAAAGGGGTTAAACGGGATGAAAAAAATAGCAGCGGGTCTTTTGTCTGCCGGTCTTATCATCGGTTTTTCCTGGGGTGCCGGCGATGTGGCAGAAGCAAAAACGAAGGTAAAAACGTACAAAAACTGCAAAGCTTTAAACAAAGACTATAAAGGCGGCGTCGCACGTTCGAAGTCGGTTAAAAACAAAGGCGGAAAAACGAAGTACAAGCCGTATGTTTCAAAAGCGCTTTATGACGCCAATAAAAAGCTGGACCGCGATAAAGACAAAATTGCCTGTGAGCGCTGATATATCCAAAAAAAGATCTCTTGCTGAGGGGGTCTTTTTTTGTTTATCAGGAAATTTATGAAAATTAAAGACTGCTGAAACATAATCTTAACAGTGCGAACCTATACTTTGGCAAGAGAAGAGCAAAAGGGGAGTGGATGATGTGTCAGCTTTATTAAAGAAATTGATGTTATCTTCATTGATCGGGGTTTCTATCGGGTCAGCACTGTTTGTACCGGATGCGGGAGCGCAAGAGCCGGCGGCGAAGCCTAAAAAAGTGGCTGTCATTGCGCACAGAGGTGCTTCGGGATATGCGCCGGAAAACACGATGGCTGCCTTTGAAAAGGCGCATCAGATGAAAGCGGATTATATCGAGCTGGATGTTCAAATGTCCAAGGACGGGGAGCTTGTCGTCATTCATGATACAACTGTAAACCGTACGACAGACATCGGCTCAGTGCTGCCGGTCGCCGTAAAGGACTTGACGCTTGCCGAGCTGCGCAAGCTTGATGCTGGCAGCTACTTCGGGCCGCAGTTCGCCGGAGAACGCATTCCGACATTTGAAGAAGTGCTTGACCGGTATAAAGGGAAGATCGGAATGCTGATCGAATTGAAAGAACCTGCACGCTATCCGGGAATCGAAGAAAAAGTATCAGCGGCACTGAAAGAGCGGAGAATGGATAAGCCTAAAAACGGAAAAATCATTGTACAATCGTTTGATTTCAACTCTGTATACAAAATTCATCAGCTGCTCCCATCAATGCCGACAGGTGTCTTAACGTCAAAAACAGCGGACTTAACAGATGCAAAGCTCAAGGCATTTTCCGGCTATGCCAAATATGTGAACGCCAACTTAAAAAATGTTGCCGCTGATCCTACACTTGTGCCGAGAATCCATGCGTTCGGCATGAAAATTACGCCATGGACCGTCCGCTCCCGCGATGAAGTGCCTCCGCTTTTAAAGGCCGGCGTGGACGGGATTGTGACAGACTTTCCCGACTATGTTCCGAAAAAAGTACGATAGATACTAAACAGAAAGCCTGCAGTTTGCTCTGCAGGCTTCAGCGTGTCGACAAACCCTCGCATTCGTTGTCAGGCCTGCGCGTCGGTGCTCACGAATTCCAACATTCGCTCCGCTCCGATGCTCGGCCTTCCTAGACTGCAAAGGTTTTCAATCACGCTGAAAAGATGACAAAATCCCAAAACAAAAAGCCGTTTTGGGATTTTGTCAACAATCTGAAGCCTGCAGTTTGCTCTGCAGGCTTTTTCATTCATCAATAAAACTGGGCTAACAGCAGCAATGTCAGTGTAACGGTTATCGCTCCGCCGATTCTTGTGGATACCTGAGCAAACGGCATGAGCTCGAGGCGCTCGGCGGCGCTGAGAATGGCGATGTCCCCCGTTCCGCCCTGACCTGAATGGCAGGCATTGATAATCGCGGTTTCGATCGGGTACATGTTCAGCCACTTTCCTGTAAAAAAGCCGACGGCTATCATCGTGATCACGACAGATACGATCGTAATAATATTGGCAATATTAAAAGCAGCGATCAGCTTGTCCCACGGTGTCATGGAGACGCCAATGGCAAAAAGCAGCGGATATGTCACAGCAGTTGAAAAGAAACGTGACACGCCGTAGGCGCCGTTTTCCAAATTCGCCGGAGCCAAACGAAACAGTTTCACGGCAACAGCCAAGAGAAGCATCATGACGGGTGCTGGAAATCCGAACAAGTCATGTGAAAGCATACCGACCAAATATAATGAGACGGCAAGAATGCCTCCCGATGCAAAGTGGGAAAGGTTAAAAACGCTTTCTTTGTCTTTGTCGCGGCTTTCAAGCGGCAGTGCGTCCCCACTTTCGAAACGGTCGACTTTTCCGTTGCCTGTCCATTCAGGCTTTTTCTTCCCCATTACATTTAAAACCCCGGACAAAATGACAGCGCTTAAGCTTCCGAACATAATGGAAGGAATGACAAGTGCAAAAGCTTCCCCTTGTGACATGTGCATGATTTCCGAATAGCCGATGGACAGCGGAATGGCTCCCTCGCCAACCCCTCCGGCCATGATCGGAATCACAATGTACAGCAGCGTATGCTGAAATCCGAGGCCGAGCATTGTACCAACTGTCAGACCGACTGCCGCTGCGGCAATTGTCCCTGCGATCAGCGGAATGAAAATTTTAATGAACGCCCTGACCAGCGTTTCTCTTTTCATCCCTAAAATGCTTCCCACTACAATGGCTGAAATAAACAAATAAAGAAAGTTTGAGTTTTCTGTAAATTCAGTTGTTGATTTGATAATGTCATCGGGAATGAGATGGTAATAGACGATAGCTGAAGGAATAAATGTCGCAAGTATAGCGGCACCGCCGACAGAACGAAGAAGCGGCAGCGACTTTCCGATTTGGGCGAAGGTGAATCCGAAAAAGCCCGTAACCGCAATAGCAGTTAAAATGTCGCTTTTCAGATCGTGCATATAGACAAACGTCACAATCAAAGCGAAGAGCAGCAAGTATACGGGCAGCGGAATGATGCCGATTTTAACATTCATTGCTCTTGCAAAAAAATTTTCATCCGGTTCTTTCGTTGTTTGAATCGGTATATGTTGTACCTTTGGTTTTGCTTCCATTTTCTTTCCCCCATCCTTTTTGTTATCCCTTTGCTCTGAGTTATTTAACTAAATTAAGTATACTAAAAAAATCAAAATTCAGACAACCGTGCAGGAAGACCTAGCTGTTTTCACATGATGATCTAGAGCGGGTCCATTTGGTTAAAGACGTGTCTGGACACTGTTTAATGGCCTTGTGCAGGCTTTTTTTGATGCGGTAATTCCCGAATCTCCTTTTACTGGAATCAAAATCGACACAAAAAAGCTGTCAATCCGTCAAAAATAAATCAAACATTTAGGAGCAGAGACCTTTTTTCCTGTGTGAACCGTTGATACATTCAGCTCCCGTCTCCGAAGAGACAGAGGACGTCTGCGACAAAAGATTCAATCTTGAGGTGGCATATATGTGAAGGGTTATTACGTTTAGCAGAAATAAAGATATATTTTTTTATCATTCTTAAAGAAAATGAAGTCAAATGGTGGTAATATATTCGAGTGCAAAAGAATGAAGTAAAGGAATATTTTAGAGAAACTCTGTAAAAGGTTTTTTATCAGCACATAAGCGCCGCAATGATTGCCCTCATTCTCATCGGTTTGCCGGCAGATGAATTTCAAGAAAAGCTTGGCCGCTACAGCCAGTCCGCTTCACCCATCATTCAAAAAGCGATGTTTTTATTTATGAAAGAAGGTTATTTCGAAAAAAGTTTATCAGGAAAAGCACAAAACATTAATATCGGCCATTAAAACGCATTTCGGAAATGACATGGAAATCATCGGCGAAAAAGCGGGGCTCCATATTTTGATGAAGACAGACCGACATGCACAAGACTTCATACATAAAGCGGAAAAACTCGGTGTGAAAGTTTATCCGGTATCAGATTTCTGGCTTGAGCCACATAAAAGCAGCTCTTCCATCGTCATGGCGGGATTTGGGGGGCTTTCTGAAGCGGAAATTGAAGAAGGGATCAGCATACTGCGTAAAGCTTGGCTTTCATCATCAAAGCAGGAACGGTGAAAAATGCTCGTTCCGAAACCGATATTAAAAAGGATTCAATAGATAGAAAGCGGGAATACTTGTGAAAAAAACGAAACTGCTCATTTTGCTGCTTATGTTGATGGGAATGCTGTACGGGTGTTCCAGTCATGAAGCAAAAGGAGAGGAAAAAACAGAACCAAATACGGCTCAAAAAGCGGCAAAACAATCAAAACAGCAGGCGGAGCATGATCCATCCTCCAAGTGGATCAAAGTGAAAGGCCCCGCCCGCATTCCGATTCTCATGTATCACAGCATTTCCACAGGAAACAGCCTGCGCGTACCGGAGGCGGAGTTCCGCGGACATATGAAATGGCTGAAGGATAACGGCTATTACACACTGACACCTGAAGAAGCCTATATTGTCTTAACGCAAGACAAAATGCCGAGTGAAAAATGCGTGCTGATTACGTTTGATGATGGTTATACAGATAACTTTGAAAAAGCGTACCCGATTTTGAAAGATTATGAGATGAAGGCGACAATTTTCATGATCGGTAAATCGGTCGGCAGAAAAAATCATTTAACCGAAAGCCAAATGAAAGAAATGGCCGAACACGGTATTGCCATCGAAAGCCATACGATCAATCATGTCGAATTGAACGGACTTGCTCCAGAGCAGCAGCTGAGTGAAATGACTCGTTCCAAAACATTGTTTGACGGCATGCTTCAGCAGAACACAACCATGCTGAGTTATCCAGTTGGACGCTATAATGCCGAAACGCTCAAACAGGCTGAGAAGGCGGGGTATCAAATGGCGGTGACGACAGAGCCGGGGGCGGCTGCTAGGGATCAGGGGATGTATGCGCTGCACAGGGTCCGCATCTCGCCGGGAATGTCGCCGGACGCCTTTGGAAGAATGGTGGAACACAGCATACAATAGGAAAGACGGCATTTATCATGATGCCGCTTTCTTTATTTTTTTTCATTTTGGTCCGTCGGGCTCATGACAAGCCGCAGATTTGGACGCATACCTTCAGAGGTTCGGCGGTTTACCGGCTGCCCGGGTGCGGTTTCGATGACCCTCAAAAATCCGGTCGGCGCAGCTGCCTGGCGGATCAATATTCTGCTTTTCGGTGCCGCTTTTGTATAAGATCTTTTGTTGCTCTTGTCAAAAAAGAATGAATACAAAATAAACAGAGCCAATAAAACCAGTAAAAAAATCATCTGGAAAAAACCCTCCTTATTGTGAATGTCTTCTTTTAATATCGAACAAGTAGGTGCAAAGTTTTATATATTTTGTAACAGAATCGATTAATTGTGACTTTTAAATCGTTTGAAGAGCGGGAATCTGCTGTCTTTACATCATTCCCAATCGGAAGTCTGGTTAAACAACTGGATTGATGATGGCGTATTTGGAGTTAGATGGTGAATGAATGATGAAGTGAGATGGCTGGAACATACCCGGCTGACTGCAGCAAGAACTGCATACAGCCTAAGGGTCCGAGCAGAAGATAGGGAAAGGCAGCCCGCGGGTCTTAACAGCCGCCGCCATCACCGCCGCCGCCACAATCTCCGCCGCCACCGAAATCACTTCCGCTGTCGCCGGATGAATCAGGACCCCCGACAAAGAAAGTTGAAGAGCTGCTGCCGCTGTTGTTTCCGTCGGACGGCGCCATGGCGGCGTAGAGGAAGAATCCCACCAGGATAAAACCGATCATTCCAACAATCATATGAAAACCTCCTAACCAATATGACTTCTGTTTTACTACGAACAACGGGCCAAAAAGTTTCGGAAATCTGTAAAATTATAGTAACACAAAAAACGGCTAGACGCCGTTTTTTTACTGCCTGATCAATTTGGTCCGAACTGCACTCGGCATATCGCCGGGCTGTACTTCTTCCCATGTCTCAACGTATTTTCCCTTCGCGTGTACCTTTAGGTAGGCGTTTTTTCGAAGGGAGGCGCTGGAGGAGAATGTAATTTCTTTTTCCTTCCCAGTGTCATTATATCCTTCCAGCGTGTACTCATAGCGGCCCGGACTCAAGTGCTTTCCGTCTTTGTTGATTTGGACATACACGCTTTCTTTCTTCACAAGTGGATTGAACCTGTCTGTCACCTCATGATGAATTAATAGAAATGCACCAATGCATACAACAGCCAAACCGGCTGTAATCAGAGAAATTGTTTTTTTCATGTTTTATCACCTTAAAAATCCTTTTAATTTTTTCAAATAGCTTTTTCGAATGATCATAAAGAATAATAGTTGGAAGGTCAGAAATCCGCCTATCGTCATCAACACCGGAGCTGCAAAATGACCAAGAATCTGCGCCTCGAGCGTCTTCATCGCAAAATACGTATGAACTGCTGCAAGAGCGAACGGAAAGAAGAACAGGATGGCCAATTGAATCGTCACGCTCTGCGACATTTCCTTTTCGCTCAGGCCGATTTTTGCAAGCGACCGATAGCGCTGCTGATCTTCTTCAAGATCGGTAAACAGGCGGAAGTAGAGAAAACTTCCGGATGCCGTAAAAAAGAGAACCGCAATAAAAAGGCCGATAAACAGACTCAGGCTTGGAAGCTGAACAGTTTCAAAATAAGTACTGGCCTTTGCGTCAAATTGAAATCGGATATTGGGAGCTTTTTCTCTAAGATCTTTTTCCAGTGATTGGATCATATCAAGGCTCTCTTTCCAGCGGTTGTAGTTATAGCCATACAATGTGACGAATTCGCCTTGTTTTTTCAGCTTTTCGAAGGTTTTGCCGTTTACGACAACGACGCTGTTTAACAAAATGAGCGGTTTTTTAATACCTTTCACTTTTAGATGTTCATTTGCCGGCTTCGAATCTTTGTTTAACATGTTCAAGGTCTTGGGAATTTCCGGCTTTTCTTTCGCCTCGATGGCGTTCGGATAATACATCGCCTCGCCGTCTTTCAGTTCGCCGGAATCTGACTTAAAGTGCTTTTGGAATTCGCCTTCAGAGGTCAGGAGCACCCAGGGTCCCTGGCTATAGCTCATATAAATTCCTTTTGTCACTTCCTTTTCATATGAAAAATGTCCGTCCTTCAACTTTTGTTCGATCAGCTTAACGTGTGTCTGTTCCTTTTGGTTCCCGCTGTATAATAAGTACTCTATCTCATATCGAGAATCCAATTTCCCGATAGAAGTCTTGGAAATCACCAATGTGCCAGTGGCGGTAAAGGCGACGGCTGAAATGATGCAAACGAGAAAGAACAGACGGGCATTATCGTTCAGCCGATAGACAAGATCGGATACCCAAAGCACGTTTTTTCCGCGCAAATAAAATGACTTCCGTTTTTTTAAGAGCCGCAACAGCCAAATGCTGCTTTGGCGAAAGAAGAAATAAGTCCCGATGATCGTCAGAATTAAGATCGTGACGGCTTGGGGAAAATGGATGTCGGCGAACAATACGAGCCAGTAGCCTGAGCCGAGGCAGCCGATGCCGATGACCGAAAAGATAACAGACGGTTTTGGCTCAGGTTTTATTTTCCCTGTGCCTTTGATCAGCTTGGTAACGGTTTTTGATTTAATAAACAAAACCGTAAATTGCGACAGCAAAATAAACAGCATGAGAAAGCAGGCGGCTGTGAGAGCCAGCGCTTTCCAAGGCAGATACAATGGCAAAGCGTCCATTTCCAGAATATAAGCGCCGATCGTAAAAAATGTTTTTGCAAAAACCAGACCGCCGATGATCCCTGTAACGATCGAGAGCACGCCGATGATGATGTTTTCTGCGGTAATCAGCTTCCTCAATTGACCCGGAGCGATTCCCTGGATGGTGAGGATCCCGAATTCCCTGCTTCTCGACTTGAGAAAGGCGTTGACGGAATAAAGCACAAACAGAATGGAAAAGGCGAAAATCATCCATTCAGCCACCGATAATCCCCGCTTTGCAATGGTGTTTAAGTAGCCTTTCTCTAAAGCGGGGTGGAACAAAAGCATCGCAAATGTGAAAAAAACCATCACTGAAAACGCGCTGCTTAAAAAGAAGGCAAGATAGGCTCTTTTATTCCGGACGACGTTTTTATAAGCGAACTGAAGAAAGGTCATTGGCGTTTCCTCCCAGCATGGACAGCACATTCAGTATCTCTTCATAAAATATTTGGCGGTTGGCGCCGCGGTGGATTTCGTTGAATAATGTTCCGTCTTTAATAAAAATGACGCGCCGGCAATAACTTGCGGCAACGGGGTCATGCGTGACCATCAATATCGTGGCATTGTCGTTTTCATTAAGATGCTGCATCGTTTCCATTACGTCTTTTGACGCCTTCGAATCGAGGTTTCCTGTCGGTTCGTCGGCGAGGATGAGAGCGGGCTGATGAATGACGGCTCTTGCGATGGCCGCCCGCTGCTTTTGTCCGCCGGATACTTCAAACGTCCGTTTATTCAGAAGTTGTTCGATGCCGAGTTTTTCAGCAATCGCCTGAAGTTTATCTTCCATGACGGAAAGCGGTTTATTTTCAAGCGTTAAGGGCAGCATGATATTTTCACCGATCGTCAGCGTATCCAGCAAATTAAAATCCTGGAATACGAATCCGAGCTGTCTGCGGCGAAAGTGGGCAAGCTTGGCCCTCTTCAGATGATGCGGATTTTCTCCACGAATCAAAATGTCGCCGGAATCGGGGCGGTCAATCGTCGAAATGATATTGAGAAGCGTCGTTTTTCCGGAGCCGGACGGCCCCATGATCGCCGTGAACTCACTGCCCTCGACATTGAATGAAATATCTTTTAAAGCCTGATGAGAGACTTGTCCTTTATATGTTTTATTGATGTTTTTAACGATCAGCATGTCTGTCATGATATCCTCCTTTTGCGGTGCTTTTTAGGGGTGCCCGCTTCCAATATGTTGCGATTCTTCACATCCACTCCAGTACCCATCCGGAATGCTGAATGGCCGGTGTGCAGAAGCAAAGTATGGCGGGCCTCGTTTTTTGTTCAGCGCGTCGATAATGACGAACAAAAAGGAAAAGATCATGTAGAAGCGCTGAACAAGTGACGTTTATTTGGGCGATCAGATGGCTGAGGGTCCGCCTGCCCTGAAGTCGATCATAAAAATGATTCCGCATAAAGCGTATCATCGATTGTGTCGATTCTTTTCATAAACTTGGATTCCAAATAAAAAATCCTCCTTGCCACGTTTGTTTGTGTAAACAAATCATATCAAGGAGGATATGGATGAGCTATGCGGTTTTATTAAAGAAGACTTACATTTTTGTAAGGAACGAAAATTGCACAGTCGTTCCTTTCCCTTCTTCTGAAGCGATGCTCACATCATGATTGAGCTTTTCCGCAATCTCTTTTACAAGGTAGAGGCCGATGCCCGTTGATTCCTGAAAGCGTCGTCCGTTGTCCCCGGTGTAATAAGGCTCAAATACCCTTTTCAAATCTTGTGAAGGAATTCCGACTCCGTAATCTTTGATTTCCAGGATGATGCGTTCGCCATTACGGAATATCGTCATATCGATGCGTTCGCTTTTTCCTGACGAATACTTCACAGCGTTGGTGATAACCTGGCCAACGGCAAACTTGAGCCATTTGCGATCGGAGTAAATAACGGCGTCTTCAGCGGGAACCTGTTTATTTGGATAGACCCGATGCTGTATAAAATAGCGTTTATAGCGCTGAATCTGAGAATGAAGCAGCTCGCCAAGTGACACGGCTTCAATTTTAAAATCCTTTTCAAACAGGTCAAGCCTTGATGAATAGAGGAGTGTTTCCAGTCCGTATTCAATCTGCTGGACTTCTTTTTTGATTTGTTTAAAAACGGGTTCGTCCTCTTCCTGGATGATCAGATTGATGACGGAAAGCGGTGTTTTCACCTGATGCACCCATTGATTCATGTAGGTTACCCTGTCTTCCAGCTTGGACTCCATCTCATGTATTTTGCGGTGGTGGAGCCGGCTCAGCTCCATATGTTTTTCATAGAGCTCTGAGCAAAATTCAGCCGTCCCCAAAAAAGGAATTTCTGTATCTTTTTGTTCTGAGCCGAGCCACTGGTAGACTCTGTGTTCTTCATACCATTTGTACGAAAGATAAAGCGCCAGCGCCAGAAGCTGAACGCCGAGAATGTAAAAAAGGTGGGTGAAAGTCTGCATGCCGGCAAACCAATAGTAAAAAAACACGAATCCGCCCTGAAAAAGAAACAGAAGAATGAGAACGGCATGGTTTTTTAGGAACAGCTTCATGATTTCGCCCTCAGCTGATACCCTTCGCCCCGCACGGATTCAACTGAGAAGGGCACGTCCATGCTTCGCAATTTTTTGCGAATCCTTGTAATATAGACATTTAACGTGTTTTCATCTATAAATGTATCGGTTTCCCATGTCTTCTCCATCAACCGGTCTCTGCTTGTCACTTTTTCTCCTCTTTCAAGCAGCACTTCCAAGAGTTTGCTTTCCTTTTTTGAAAGCTCGAGCTTCTCATCCCGGCAGCGCAGCTCAAATCGTTCGACAAACAGCTGAACGCCTTCAAATTCAATCACTTTTTCTCCTTGCTTAACGGCGTATTCTCCAAATGCCCTGCGAATTTGGCCTTTAATTTTAGCGAGCACCACTTCATAGGAAAAAGGCTTTTCTATATAATCATCGCCGCCGTTTTCAATCGCCATGACCTGATCCATTTCTCCGCTTCTCGCTGAAATGAAAATGATCGGACAAGTCGAATGCTGGCGGATTTGCCGGCACCAGTAGTACCCGTCGTATGCCGGCAGATTGATGTCAAGCAATATCAGATCGGGCTTCTCTTGGAGAAACATTTCAAGGATAGAGGTGAAATCAGTAGCTGCAACAGTTTCGTATCCGTATTTTTCTAAATGATCGCATAAAAGCTTCCGAATGTCTTCGCTGTCCTCGACAATCATGATTTTCGTCATTTTGAACACTCCTATGAACAAGTCTCCGCTGCCGAAAATGAGCGATTCCATTATAAAAGCGGCAGTGAAGGTCTCTTAAGTTAAGAATATCATAAAAAATTTTTTTTCATGTGAGCGCTTAAGGTTTTTGCATACCAGATCATGATAATTCAGTTTCTGTGAGTTAAAATAGGAATGGACGACTGTCAAAAAAGGAGAGGATCAAATGGCAAAATACAGAGGCTATATCGGAACATATACAAAAGCAGACAGCGAAGGGATTTATACATTTGAGCTTGATACGGAAAAAAAGGCGTTAAGCACGCCAAAGCCGGCAGCAAAGCTGGGCAGTCCGACATATTTGAATATCGCCAAAGACAATGAAATGCTCTATGCAGTGGTCAAAGACGGCGATAATGGCGGGGTTGCCGCATACCGTGTTGACGGCTCCACAGGAGAGCTGACTTTCGTCAACCAGCAGGCCGGGGAAGGACCATCGCCTTGCCACGTCAGCGTCGATCAGAATAACCGCTATGTTCTGTCCGCCAATTACCACAACGGGACGATCATGGTATACCCTTTAAATGAAAGCCGCGGCTTGCTTGAGCCTTCAGCAAAAGTGCAGCATGAGGGAACAGGACCGCATGAGAGGCAGGAAAAAGCGCATACTCATTATTCCGGATTCACACCTGATGAGAAGTATGCAGTAGCCGTCGATCTCGGTACGGATCATATCATTACGTATCAATTGAAAGAGGACCGGCTTGAAGCGGTGAAAAAACACGCAACTGCACCGGGGTCAGGGCCGAGGCATATTGAGTTCCATCCGCAGGAAAAGTATGCGTATGTATTAACGGAGCTGAGCAATGAAGTCATCGTGTTGGAATACAATCCTGATTTGGGTGAATTCAGGGAGATTCAAGTCATTTCGGCATTGCCGGAAGGGTTTGACGGTGCAAGCCAGGGCGGCGCCATCCATGTCACTAAAGACGGCAAATTTGTATACGCTTCAAACCGCGGACACGACAGCATCGCCGTCTTCAGCATCAACGAGTATTCGGGCGAACTTTCCCTGGTTGAACACGTATCAACTGAAGGGGAATGGCCGCGCGACTTTGAGATTGATCCTTCAGAACAATTTTTAATCGCTTCCAACCAGGAAACAGGGACATTGACATTGTTTGAAAGAGACCGGACAACGGGCCGGCTGACGCATTTGCAGTCCGGAGTTCCTGCTCCTGAAGCGGTTTGTGTGAAATTTTTACATCAATAAAAGCAAAAAAACTTGACTGGCTAAAAAGGCCAGTCAAGTTTTTTTCTTTTTATAACACTTGCAGCATGCGGTTAACCGCTGTCATTTTACCCCGCATCCAGCTCTTTTTTGACCTTGATAAACGCAACCATCTGCTTGATTTCTTCTTCGGAAAGAAGCGTCCCGTCGACTGCCAGCTTGAGCTTATCCCATTCCGTCAGTTCAATGGCTTCGTTTTTAGCCTTTTCATCCCGGGGATCGTCAACTCTGCCAAGCAAAAAATCAGTGGAAGTATTGAATAAATCAGCGATTTCGATAAGCGCCTCTAAAGAAGGGCGGCGGTAGCCCGATTCATAGCCCGCGTAAGTGCTTTTCGCAATACCGAGGCGGTCGGCAGTATATTGCAATGACCATTTTTTATTTTTTCTCAGTGTTGTTAATCGATCTAAATTCATATCTTACGCTCCTTTTAATACACAGTGATTATAGCACATTATCAGCAAAAGTGTACGCGAAATGAATAAAGTTTCTTGATTATTTCACATTTGAGGACTATAATTGCATTGAAGGTACGCATAAAGCGTATACATTCCTGATGTATCAAGCCTTCTTCGTAAAAACAAAACATGCTTTATACTGTATAAAACAACTACTTCTTAAAGAGGTGTAGCACATGAAAAAGTTACTGCTGTTGACCACCGGCGGGACCATCGCTTCAGTAGAAGGCGAAAACGGACTGGCTCCGGGGGTTAAAGCGGAAGAGCTTCTCAACTATTTATCTGATGACCATTCTAATTATACGATAGATTGCCAATCTTTAATGGATATAGACAGCACCAACATGCAGCCTGAACATTGGGTGATGATGGCTGAGGCTGTATATGAGAATTACAGCAGCTACGACGGATTTGTGATCACGCACGGAACCGATACGATGGCCTACACCTCGGCGGCGCTTTCATACATGCTGCAGAATATTGATAAGCCTGTTGCGATTACAGGTTCCCAAGTTCCGATTACATTTAAGAAAACGGATGCGAAAAAAAATATTAAAGATGCGGTCCGCTTCGCGTGCGACGGTATCGGCGGAGTTTACGTCGTCTTTGACGGCCGCGTCATTTTAGGCACGAGAGCGATCAAATTAAGAACAAAAAGCTACGATGCATTTGAAAGCATCAATTATCCTTACGTTGCTTTCATTCATGACAAGGAGATCGAGTATAACAAACGGGTTCCCGAAGTGAAGCCAGGCGCTTTGAAACTCGATACCTCCTTAAATACCGATGTTTGTCTGGTGAAGCTTCATCCCGGATTAAAGCCTGAGTTTTTTGATTGTCTGAAAGGTTCATATAAAGGTATTGTGATTGAGAGCTACGGAAGCGGCGGCATTCCTTTTGAGAAAAGAAACATTTTAGAAAAAGTGAACGAGCTGATCGATTCCGGAGTAGTCGTAGCTATTACGACACAATGCCTTGAAGAAGGAGAGGATATGAGCATTTACGAGGTCGGCCGCAAGGTAAACCAAGATGCCATCATCCGCTCGAGGAATATGAACACCGAAGCGATCGTTCCGAAGCTGATGTGGGCACTAGGAAAAACCGGACAACAAGCTGAAGTCAAAAAGATTATGGAAACGCCAATTGCAGACGATATCATCATCTAAAAAAAGAAAGCAGGGTTAAAAAATGAAAACTGAAATGACATACCGGACGGAAAAGGATTTTCTCGGAGAAAAAAAGATTCCGGCCGATGTCTACTACGGTATTCAGACATTGCGGGCAGCGGAGAACTTTCCAATTACAGGATATAAAGTCCACGAAGAAATGATCAAAGCGCTGGCAGTGGTGAAAAAAGCGGCCGCGCTTGCCAACATGGAGACAAAACGTCTTTATAAAGGCCTTGGAGATGCCATTGTCCAAGCCGCTGATGAGATCCTTGAAGGAAAGCTGCACGATCAATTCATCGTTGATCCGATTCAAGGCGGCGCAGGAACTTCAATGAATATGAACGCGAACGAAGTCATCGGAAACCGTGCACTTGAACTGCTCGGCCACAACAAAGGCGAGTATATTCACCTGAGTCCGAATACGCACGTTAACATGTCTCAATCGACAAACGACGTATTCCCGACGGCGATTCACATTTCAACGCTCAAGCAGCTGGAAAAGCTGCTGGACACAATGGAATACATGCTTGACGCGTTTAAGAAAAAAGCGCGCGACTTTGACCACGTCATTAAAATGGGCCGCACACATCTTCAAGACGCAGTGCCGATCCGCCTTGGGCAGGAATTTGAAGCTTACAGCCGCGTGATTGAACGCGACATCAAACGGATTAAACAATCGCGTCAGCATCTGTATGAAGTCAATATGGGCGCTACCGCGGTTGGAACGGGATTGAACGCGGATCCGCGCTATATTGAAAATGTTGTCAAGCACTTGGCTGAGATCAGCGGTCTTCCGCTAGTCGGCGCTGACCATCTGGTGGATGCGACGCAAAATACGGACGCGTACACTGAAGTTTCGGCTGCATTAAAAGTATGCATGATGAACATGTCGAAAATCGCCAACGACCTTCGGTTGATGGCATCAGGTCCGCGTGCAGGACTTGCTGAGATTTCTCTTCCGGCAAGACAGCCGGGTTCATCCATCATGCCGGGGAAAGTCAATCCGGTTATGGCCGAGCTGATCAACCAAATCGCATTCCAAGTCATCGGAAACGACAATACGATTTGTCTCGCTTCTGAAGCCGGACAGCTCGAACTGAATGTGATGGAGCCAGTGCTCGTCTTTAATCTCCTGCAGTCCATCAGCATCATGAACAACGGATTCCGTTCGTTTACCGATCACTGTGTAGCAGGAATCGAAGCGAATGAAAAACGCTTAAAGGCATATGTAGAAAAAAGCGCAGGCGTCATTACTGCGGTCAACCCGCATCTTGGCTACGAAGCAGCTGCAAGAATTGCAAGAGAAGCGATTTTAACAGGGCAATCCGTCCGCGATCTCTGTCTTCAAAACGATGTGTTGACAGAAGAAGAGCTTGATCTGATTTTGAATCCTTATGAAATGACAAAACCGGGGATTGCCGGGGCTGAACTTTTAAATCGGGATTAAGCTGAAAAAACAGTACGCGAAAACACTCTGAAGCATTTTACCGGGATAGAAACACAGAGTGTTTTCGCTTTCCTTCAATAACTTTATGAAGAGAAAGGACAACAGCGGTGAAGTGGTACCGCGTCAGCCTTTTTCGTGGTATACTGTTCGTTGTTAGTTAAATTTTTAAGAAAAAATTGAAGCAGATTGCTATTTTTATGTAGCTTATTTTGAAAGCGTTTCAATAACAAGGGGGATTTAGGTTGAAAACAGCACGGTTGCCATCAATGTTGGAAATCATTTGTGTATTAGGTGCATTTTTAGCGATAGTTTGTTCATTTACAGTCAAATTTGATCTGCCGATTCAGCTGGCATTGTTTATTTCATGGTTTTTAGTGATTTTGCTCGGTCTGCGCCTGGGGCACCGGTATGAAGATTTGCAAAAATCGATTACAAACGGAATTTCAAACGGACTCGAAGCGATATTGATCCTGATTGCCGTCGGCGCTCTGATCGGTACATGGATAGCCGGCGGTGTTGTGCCGACTTTGATTTATTACGGGCTTGAGTTTATCCATCCGAGCATATTCCTGCTTGCCACGCTCATTATTTGTTCGATCACCTCTGTGGCCACAGGTACGTCTTGGGGTACTGTAGGAACGGCCGGGATCGCCATGATGGCAATCGGTGAAGGGCTGGGGCTACCGCTTCCGCTTGTAGCCGGAGCCGTGCTGTCCGGCGCCTATTTCGGAGATAAATTATCACCGCTTTCCGATAGTACAGTGCTTGCGTCATCCCTTTCAAAGGTCGAAGTGATTACCCATGTCAGAGCGATGTTGTATTTGTCGGTTCCCGCCTATTTGATCACGGCGGTGTTGTTCACCATTACCGGATTTATTTACGGTAGTAAAAATGTCGATTTGCAGAAAGTCGAATTTTTGAAATCTTCTTTGCAAAACACGTTTGATATTCATATTTGGATGCTTGTTCCGGCTGTTATCGTTATCGTTCTTTTGGCCATGAGAAAGCCGTCTGTGCCGACGATCGCGATCGGCGCACTTTTGGGGGCGATCTGGGCTGCGGTCTTCCAAGGCATGAATTTTGCGGATGCACTTGGCACGGCATACAACGGCTTTTCCATCGACACCGGGATCAAATTTATGGACGAGCTCTTAAACCGCGGAGGAATTCAAGGCATGCTCGGTTCGGTCGTCGTTATCATTCTCGGTCTGGGCTTTGGCGGCCTTTTGGAGCACTTAGGCGTTCTAAAAGTGATCGTGTCCAAATTCCAGCAAAAGCTGACTTCTGCCGGCGACGTCACATTCTCGACGATTATCGTCGCTTTCCTGGCGAATGTGTTCGGCTGCGCGATGTACGTCTCGCTCATTTTAACACCGAAAATTATGGAGAAAAGCTATGACAAGCTCGGAATTGACCGGAGGGTGCTCTCCAGAAACGCGGAAGTCGGCGGTACGATGACGTCAGGCATGGTGCCGTGGTCAGACAACGGTATATATATGGCGGGGATTCTCGGCGTGTCAACCTTCTCTTATCTGCCGTTCATGTGGCTGAGCTTTGTTTCAATCGGCCTTGCGATTTTGTACGGATACACAGGTAAATTTATTTGGTACACCGATAAAAAAGACTCGCCGGTTCAGTAGCCGATTTTAAAACAATTGATGGAGGTATTCTGTTATGAATGGCAACAATATTATTCGGAATTTGATGCTGGAAATCCCTTCAGCACCAGGAAACCTTGGAAAGGTGACAACGGCGATCGGCCTTGCCGGCGGTGATATCGGAGAGGTTGAAACGATCAAGGTGGGGCCGAATTATACGATGCGGAACATTACGGTTCAAGTTGAGCATGAAGAACAGCTTACCGAGATCCTTGAAGTGATCCGCAACTTAAAAGAAGGCATCCATCTTCATACCGTTTCAGATGACGTACTGGCTGCACATGAAGGCGGCAAAATCCGCGTGAAAAGCAAGATGCCGATTCGCTCGCTCGCTGATCTGCGGCGGGTGTATACGCCGGGTGTCGCGAATGTGTGCGAGCTTATTAAAGAAGAGCCGCAAAAAGCGAATATCTATACAGGCATCGGCAATTCGGTTGCAATTGTAACGGACGGTACGGCCATCCTAGGCTTGGGAGACATTGGGCCTGTGGCGGGAATGCCTGTTATGGAAGGGAAGGCCGCGCTTTTCGACCAGCTTGCAGACATCAGCGGAGTTCCGATTCTGCTTGATACGAATGATCCTGACGAAATCGTGCGGACGGTTAAAAACATTGGGCCCGGATTTAGCGGTATTTTGCTTGAAGACATCGGTTCACCGCATTGTTTTGAAATCGAAGAGCGCCTGAAAAACGACCTGAATATTCCGGTCATGCATGACGACCAGCACGGTACTGCGGTGGTGACACTGGCGGCCGCCATTTCAGCCGCCAAGAGTGCAGGGGTCGATCTGAAGCAGGCCCATGTCGGCCAAATCGGCCTGGGTGCGGCAGGGGTCGCGATCTGCAGAATGTTTATGGCATATGGGGTAAAACGTGTCATCGGAACGGATAAATCGCTTGAGGCGATGGCGCGTTTAGAGAACTATGGCGGCCATGCGGCTGAAAGCATCGAAGAATTGATGGAAAGCTGCGATATCATCGTCGCGACAACCGGCGTTCCGGGATTGATCAATAAGAAATGGGTTCGGGAAGGCCAGGTGATTTTGGCTCTGTCCAATCCGAAGCCGGAGATTGAGCCTGAGGATGCGCTTGAGGCCGGGGCAGCCTACGCTGCGGATGGACGGTCTGTCAACAATGTGCTGGGGTTCCCCGGTATTTTCAGGGGCGTGTTAAATGCCGGAGCGGAATCGATCAGCCACCCAATGCTGGTCGCGGCCGCCGAAGCGATCGCATCCTGCACAAAACAAGGCGATCTTGTGCCTGATCCGCTGAATCCTGATGTTCACGAGATTGTGGCCAAAGCAGTCGAAAGGGTCGCACTTTCAGAAATGGGAAAAATGAACGGATAAAGAAAACAGCTGCTGCTTTATCGCAATACGGATAAAGCGGCAGCTGTTTTTCTTGCGAATGTTAACGGCGGTTCTACAGATTGAAAATGAATATATAAAATATTCGGTTTTGTAAAAATCCAATGATTGTGGAGAGCGCTGATGATGATGCCTTGATCGACAAGCTTTTTTGTAAACAACGGAATTTCTTCAGGCAAAATGGCAACTTCGGCCATATTCAAGGCGATTCCGTTTTGATCGAGCGACTCGAACATGACTTCTTCCATGCCGACTCCACGGCTTGGCCTTCCTTGAATCGTGACGCGCAAATTCCGTTTGATGCTGACAGAACAGACACCGTGTTCAATGTGCGGCTCCCCATTTAAAATATGTCCAAACTGCTGGCAAAGCGAATGAAAACTTTGCATCTGCTGAACCTCCATTTTTAAAGTTACCACGATTTTATGAAGGGAACCTGCATATTTAGAATCCTTTAAAAATGGACAATCTTTTTATTTGATGATTTCTTCACCGCCCGGCTTGTTTGCATAGTGGTACATGAAGCCCATCATAAACGCGCCTCCGATCAGGTTCCCGAGGGTTACCGGAATCAAGTTATGGATTGCGCCTGCAATCGAAATCGTATCCGGATGCTCGGTGACCAGAGAGACGGCAAAAGTGGCCATGTTCGCGATGCTGTGTTCATAACCGGAAATAAAGAAAGTAAAAACAAACAGCATCATAGAGAACATTTTCGCTCCGTCTCCTTTTTGCGCCATCGGAACAAAGAACGCAAGGCAGACTAGCCAGTTACACAAAATCGCTTTGAAGAACAATTCGGTCACCGGCGTATTCATTTTATGTTCCGCCACGCTAAGTATAAAGCCGGTGGAAGAAGGATCCTTAAATAAACCGGTCGCAAAGATGAGGCCTGCGAAAAACACGGCGCCCATTAAATTTCCTGCATAGCTGAACATCCACAGCTTGATAACAGCGGGCCAATGCATTTTTTTACGAAGCGCAGCCAATGTATAATAAAATGTATTTCCCGTAAATAAATCTCCTCCGCCATAGACGATCAGAATGATGGCGCCCCCGAATGTGATTGCTGCAATTGGATATGTGAACGGAGAATGTTCAACATAAAATAGATTCCCCGTTTTAAACGCTACAATGACTCCGAACCCGATAAACATACTGGCCAGCATAGCTCGTAAAAGATAACGAAGCGGGCTTTGCATAAAGATGCTTTGCTTTTTTAAGGCAAGCTCTTCGACTAGAACAAGTGATTTTGATTCCATGTTTTCCACCACCATCAAGTGTTTACTTAAGAAGTATCTATCATAAATACAAACTAAGTATAGCAGGATATTGTGAAACATTTCACAAATTTTGTGTACTTTGTTTGAACAAATGTATGGTTCGATTTTCATAGAATAAACAAGGTATCGTTATTGTTTATTTTTAAGTAATAAATATTCCATCCATTCGTAAAAGCCTGAGGGAGCGATGTTTCAAAGATAGCTCGACAGGGAGGGATACGGCAGCAAGCAGGTTAAATGCGCAGTGCAATCAGCTGGTGCTGTATGAAAGCATAGATGAAGGACGTGCGCAAAAGGCTGAGGGAAGATTTCACAGATTGGACAAAATAGCAGGACTTTCCGTCAGGCGTTTTCAAACTGAAGGAAAGCGCCGAATTTGTTTGATTGCATATAACGGTATTCTTTTGATCCGCAAGGCTTTGCGCAGAGAATCGCAATCGTTGAATGACGAAATGCTCCGCGGGAATGAGGGGCATTTTTCTCATGCTGATTTAGTTCTTGTTAACCACCGCGTCACAAAATATCTATAATTTCTTCGGATAATTGTCACAATGACATCCATAAATTAGGGAATATGTACTTTATTTAAGAAGGGATTCGCGGTAAAGTACAGGTATAAATAACCATCCGGATAATATCGGAACATCAATGCGGGCCAAGGTCACCCTTTTGTCTGTGATCATATTCATAAGATTCATGTGAAACTTTGAGCAAGGGTGATGCCATTCGGCAACGGTCCGGCTAGAACAAAGAGGAGGAGACTGGAACAGTGGACGAACTCATTTTGGCAAGATTTCAATTTGCTTCAACAACGATCTTTCACTTTATTTTTGTGCCGATGTCAATCGGGCTTGTCTTTATGGTTGCTTTAATGGAAACTCTATACGTCGTAAAGAAAAAAGACATTTACAGAACGATGGCTAAATTTTGGGGGCACTTATTTTTAATTAATTTTGCAGTCGGTGTGGTCACCGGGATTCTACAGGAATTTCAGTTCGGAATGAACTGGTCGGAGTACTCCCGCTTTGTCGGTGATGTATTCGGCGCTCCGCTCGCGGTGGAGGCGCTGCTTGCTTTCTTTATGGAATCGACGTTTATCGGTTTGTGGATATTTGGCTGGGACCGGCTTCCGAAGAAGATTCATTTGCTGTCCATCTGGCTTGTTTCGCTTGGAACGATCATGTCGGCGTTTTGGATTTTAGCGGCCAACTCGTTTATGCAGGAGCCTGTCGGATTCGCGATCAAAAACGGCCGCGCGGAAATGACCGATTTCTTTGCGATTATTAAAAACCCGCAGCTATGGGTTGAATTTCCGCACGTCATTTTCGGTGCGCTTGCCACTGGAGCGTTTTTCATTGCCGGTGTCAGCGCGTATAAAATGCTGAAAAAACAGGAATTGCTCTTTTTTAAAAAATCCTTTCAAATCGCGATGATTGTGGCGCTTGTTTCCGGCATCGGCGTAGCGTTCAGCGGACATGAGCAGGCCCAGCATCTGATGAAGAGCCAGCCGATGAAAATGGCTGCCAGCGAAGCGCTTTGGGATGACAGCGGTGATCCTGCAGCTTGGACGGTGCTTGCGAACATTGACGCGGACAAGCAGGAAAACAAATCAGAGCTCAGCATCCCGTATGCGCTCAGCTATTTGGCTTATAAACAATTCAGCGGCGATGTGCCCGGAATGAAGACGCTGCAAAAGCAATATGAAGAAAAATACGGAGAAGGAAATTATATTCCGCCGGTGAAAACGACGTTCTGGAGCTTCAGAATCATGGCCGGTTCAGGACTTTTAATGATCGTTGCCGCTTTGACTGGCCTCTATCTCAGCTTCCGTAAAAGACTTGAAACAAGCAAATGGTTTTTGCGGACGATGGTGGCTTTAATCGCCTTTCCATTCATTGCAAATACGGCGGGGTGGATCATGACTGAAATCGGACGCCAGCCGTGGACGGTGTTCGGTATTTTGACAACGGCGCAGTCCGTGTCGCCGAACGTATCAGCGGGAATGCTGCTGTTTTCCGTCATCGCGTTTACAGCGATTTATCTTGTACTGGCGCTCGTTCTTGTCTACTTGTTTGTGCGGGAGATTAAAAAAGGGGCTGCACACCATGACCACCATCATGATGATTCCGTATCGACAGACCCGTTTGATCAGGAGGTTTACCATGGTATCTCTTAATGAACTTTGGTTTATATTAGTCGCTGTGCTGTTCATCGGTTTTTTCTTTCTTGAAGGTTTTGATTTCGGCGTCGGAATGGCGACCCGGTTTCTCGGACGCAACGAGCTTGAACGGAGGGTGATGATCAATACGATCGGCCCTTTCTGGGATGCCAATGAAGTCTGGCTGCTGACTGGGGGAGGCGCGATTTTCGCGGCTTTTCCAAACTGGTATGCCACGATGTTCAGCGGATATTACATTCCGTTTGTCTTTGTTCTTCTTGCATTGATCGGACGCGGAGTCGCGTTTGAATTTAGAGGGAAAGTCGAAACCGCAAAATGGAAGAAAACATGGGATTGGGTCGTATTTTTCGGCAGCATTCTGCCCCCGTTTTTGTTCGGTGTTTTATTTACCAGTATTTTGCGTGGTATGCCGATTGATGCCGATATGAATCTGCACGCCGGTTTTACTGACTATGTGAACGTCTATTCCGTAACAGGGGGAGTCACCGTTACACTTCTCTGCCTGCTGCACGGCCTGATCTTTATTACGTTGAGAACGGAAGCCGATTTGCGCGACCGGGCAAGACAGCTGGCTAAAAAAGTCGTATTCGCCGTTTTGGCGGCGCTTGTTGCCTTTGTTGCTTTATCCATTTTTGAAACGGACTTGTTCACGGGCAGGGGACATGTGACGATACCTCTTGCGGCTCTGATTGTCGTTTGTTATGTGCTGTCGATCGTATTTATGAAACAAAAACGCGACGGCTGGACATTTGCTATGACAGGGGCTGGGATCGCCCTCACAGTGGCGACGATTTTCACTGCGCTGTTCCCGCGCGTTATGATCAGCTCGGTCAAAAGCGCATATGATTTAACGGTTTATAATGCTTCATCAGGAGACTATTCTTTAAAAGTGATGACGATCGTCGCGCTGTCACTGCTTCCGTTCGTGCTGGGCTATCAGATCTGGAGCTACTATGTTTTTCGAAAACGGGTCAGCAGTAAGGAGCCAATGATTTATTAATGGGAAAAGATCTTTTGCAATATAAAGGAATGAAGCGAATTCTTGCAGCACTCACCGTACTGACATGCATGCAGGGCGCAGCTATTATCATGCAGGCCGAATGGCTTGCTGAAGCGGTGACCCGCCTTTTTAACGGCGAGCGGGTCGGTTCGCTTGTTCCGCTGATCATCTTATTTACCGCCGCTTTTTTATTCCGCCATGTCGTGACCCTTGTCAGGCAAAGGCTGATTTTTGATTATGCCGCCAAGACAGGGGCCGACCTGAGGAAAAAGTTTTTGGAGAAGCTTTTCCAATCCGGCCCCAGACTGGCGAGAAAAGAAGGAACAGGTCACGTCGTCACACTCGCGATGGAAGGAATTGCGCAGTTTCGCCGCTATTTGGAGCTGTTTTTGCCAAAAATGATCAGCATGGCTGTTATACCGCCGGTGGTTGTCTGTTATGTCTTTTTTAAAGACACATCCTCCGCTGCAGTCTTAATGATTACGATGCCGATTTTAATCGCATTTATGATCCTTCTCGGCTATGCGGCAAAGAGAAAAGCGGACAGCCAGTGGAAGACGTATGAGATGCTTTCAAATCATTTTACTGATTCCTTGCGCGGTCTGGAAACATTGAAAGTGCTGGGCATGAGCCGTTCACATACGAAGAATATTTTTCATGTGAGCGAACGGTACAGGAAAGCGACGATGGGCACGCTTAAAATTGCCTTTCTGTCTTCGTTTGCACTGGATTTTTTCACCATGCTGTCCGTGGCAACCGTAGCCGTTTTTCTCGGTCTCGGTCTTGTTGACGGCACTATCATACTGGAGCCGGCGCTAGCCATTCTGATTCTTGCGCCTGAGTTTTTTCTCCCTGTCCGGGAAGTCGGCAATGACTATCATGCTACGTTGAACGGACGGGAAGCCGGTAAAGCGATCAAGGCGATATTGGAGTCGCCCGGTTTCAAGGATGAGGCGCCTTTGGATCTTGAGCGATGGTCAGACGACGATCAAATCGAGTTCAAGGATGTAGAGGTGCGGCATGATGAGGAGGAAAACTCCTCATTATCCGGCATTTCTCTATCGTTTAAAGGAAAGAAAAAAATCGGAATCATCGGAGAAAGCGGTGCCGGAAAATCTACGCTTATCGATGTGCTTGGCGGTTTCTTGGAAACGAAAAGCGGCGTGATCAAAGTCGGGGGAAAAGAGAGGACGCATTTGCAGACAGACAGCTGGCAAAATCAGCTCCTGTATATTCCGCAGCATCCCTATATCTTTCCGGATACGCTCGGAGCCAATATCCGTTTTTATCATCCCGGCGCTTCTGACGAAGAAGTTGAACAGGCAGCAAGAGCCGCCGGGCTGACGGAGCTGATTGATCAGCTTCCGTCCGGCTTAGAGGAGCGGATCGGTGAAGGCGGGAGGGCATTAAGCGGCGGACAGGCGCAGCGCACAGCCGTTGCCCGGGCTTTCCTAGGCAACCGTCCGATTCTCCTTTTAGATGAGCCGACCGCTCACTTGGATATCGAAACAGAATACGAATTGAAAAAAACGATGCTGAAATTGTTTGAAGACAAACTGGTTTTTATGGCAACTCATCGTCTTCACTGGATGCTTGATATGGATGAAATTATCGTGCTGAAGAATGGACAGGTGGCTGAAACCGGTACACATCAAGAATTGATTGAAAAGCGGGGCGTTTATTACGAGCTTGTGCAGGCGCAGTCGTTTGGAGGTGCATCATGAACAATGAAGACGGGTGGATTCTACCCTATATCAAGAAAAATATAAGGCTTTTGATCATTGTCGTGTTGCTTGGCGGATTGACGGCATGCTCGGCTGCAGCTCTCATGTTTACCTCCGGTTATTTAATATCCAAAGCGGCTACGCGTCCGGAAAATGTTTTGATGATTTATGTCCCGATCGTAGCGGTCCGCACCTTCGGGATTCTGCGCTCGGTGTCGCGCTATGTTGAGCGGTTGACCGGACACCATATCATCTTGAAAATTTTATCCGATATGCGCGTCAGGCTTTACAGGATGCTGGAACCTCAAGCTTTAAAATGGCGTGAACGCTTTCGGACGGGGGATATGCTCGGCATTTTGGCCGACGATGTTGAGCATTTGCAGGACATGTATTTGAGAACGGTATTTCCCGGGCTGTCGGCGCTTCTTTTATATGGCGTATTCATCACTGCTATTGGCTTTTTTTCATGGCCTTTTGCAGGGCTGATCGCGATCTATGCAGCGGTTTTCGTGTTTCTTGTTCCGCTTGTTTCCCTGCTTGTGACAAGGGCGAAAAATGTTGTGCTGAAAAGAGGACGAAGCCTCTTGTACCGTCAGCTGACAGACGCGGTCATGGGCGTGAGCGACTGGGTGTTCAGCGGCCGGCAAAATGACTTCGTCCATGCGTATGAAGCGGCCGAGCAGGAATGGCTGGCGATCGAAAAGAAACGGATGCGCTTCAGTCGTTGGAGGGACTTTGCCATGCAATGCCTGGCGGCAGGACTTGTTCTTCTGATGTTAATATGGGCGGGCGGACAAAGCGCGGAAGGCGCCCTGGCTCCTGTGTTTATTGCAGCGTTTGTCCTTGTTGTGTTTCCTTTGACAGAAGCTTTCTTTCCGCTTTCAGACGCAGCGGCGTCAATCCCTGAGTATCAGGATTCTTTAGAAAGAATGGACGGGCTTGAGCCGCCGAAAAGGGAAGAAATTGGAGGCGCTGTTCAGCAGGAACGGGCGGAGGCTGTAGGTTTGGACGATGTCACGCTTCGCTTTGAAGATGTTTGTTTTTCTTATGAAGAAGGCCATCCGGTGTTGGACGGTGTTTCATTTATATTAAAGCAGGGGGAAAAGACCGCTTTGCTCGGGCCGAGCGGCGCTGGTAAATCGACGATCTTGTCGTTAATACAAGGGGCGCTCGCTCCTTCTAAAGGAAACATTACATTGAACGGCATTTCTGCGCAGTCTCTTCAGGGAGAAATCTCACGCGCAGTCTCCGTTTTTAATCAGCAGCCGCATCTGTTTGATACGACGGTTTTGAATAATATCAGGCTCGGAAACCCTGACGCGAGCGATGAGGACGTGTATTGGGCGGCGCGCCAGGTGAAACTTCACGATTATATTCAGTCTCTTCCCGAAGGATATCATACATCTGTTCAGGAAACGGGCATTCGTTTTTCAGGCGGAGAACGTCAGCGGATTGCATTGGCGCGGATTCTGCTGCAGAAAGCGCCAATCGTTGTATTGGATGAACCGACTATAGGTCTTGATCCTAAAACAGAGAAAGAGCTTCTATCAACGATGTTTCAAGTGCTTGATGGAAAGACGGTTCTATGGATTACACACCATTTGGCAGGAGCCGAAGCGGCCGACCGGATTCTGTTTTTAGACAAAGGGAAGCTTGCAATGGCAGGGAGCCATCAGCAGCTTTTGGAAAACAATCGGCGCTATTCAAGACTTTATCGTCTGGATGCGCCTGTCGGCCGGCTTTCTTAGTAGAAAACCGCAAAAGACAGCTTCAAGCCGAGAAGCTGTCTTTTTTTATATGGCCCGCTCATCAACTGCTTTTATTTTGCATGTTAAAGAGCGGTGAAGGGTATATTCAGTTAGTATTTAATTAAACGTTTGTTTAAACTTTGTATTGAAAGGTGTGATCCGGATGTCTGCAGAACAATTGCCGATATGGACGAAAGACTGTGTGAAGGGCTCATTGCCGAAAAGGGGGAATGGAAGTCATAAAGGAACTTATGGAACCGGCCTTTTGCTCGCGGGAAGCGATGATATGCCGGGAGCGGCTCTCCTTGCAGGAATTGGGGCGATGCGGAGCGGTCTTGGAAAGCTTGTCATCGGAACGTGCGGAAGTGCCATTCCGTTGATCGTCCCCGTTCTCCCTGAAGCGACGTATTGGCGGGACGGCTTAGAAAAGGCGGCGTCCGGCGAGATTGCCGAACCTTACCGGGCGATTGCGATCGGGCCGGGGCTGCCGCCTTCGCAAATGACTGTGCAAGCGGTCCGGAATGTATTGACGAAAGACTGCCCGGTTGTCCTTGATGCGGGTGCTCTTTCAAAACGAACGTATCAAGAAAGGGAAGCACCGGTGATATTAACGCCGCATCCGGGGGAATTTTCGAAAATGACAGGCTTGTCCATTCAAGAAATTGAGACGAACCGGGCCGGTTATGCTCGAGATTATGCAGAGGAACACGGTGTTACTCTTGTATTGAAAGGCAATGAAACGATCATTGCTTTCCCGGATGGCAAGTGCTGGAGGAATGTAACGGGAAACGGGGCGCTGGCAAAGGGAGGAACCGGAGATACGTTAACCGGGATGCTTCTCGGAATGCTGTGCTGTCATGAGAATCCGAGAGAAGCGGTGTTGAATGCTGTCCACCTGCATGGCGCATGTGCTGACGCATGGACAAAGACCAGATCGGCCCATACGCTTCTCGCACATGAACTTTCCGATCTGCTGCCTACGGTTTGGAAAGCGTATGAGGATGGAAATGAGTGAAACGCTCGGAATGCCTCCGAACGTTTCACCTCAAAGTTTATGGATTGACTTTGCCGACTCCGGCATTTTGTTTGACGATTGATTTTACATTGTCGACATTGTCGAGTGAGTAGCTGTATGGCGGATTATAGGTTGTAGTAGAGGTAGTCGGCATGCTGCCCCTGGAGTTTACAAATTTGTTGTTGGATACATGCCAATAGCCTGGTGAACTGCTATACCAAGAGACAATTGGATCTTTGGCGTTTTCAAAAAGGTTGTTCTCAATTTTGATACGTGCGCCCATTCTCGAATTAATTCCGCTGTCGATGATCTTATTGAAATAGTTGTTGTAAATGTGGCCCTCTCCGAAACGGAATGACGGCACCCGCGAATTCAGATTTTCGAACCAGTTATGGTGGAATGTAATCGTCCGGTTGTAATTGTCGCTGTCCGATGAGCCCATCAGCATGGATTTCCAGCCATCGTGCACATAGTTCCAAGAGAATGTAATATATTCGGCGTCTCTTTTGACGTCAAATAATCCGTCATAGTAATCTTTGTCAACGTTCAGGCTGTGGTAAAGCTCGTTATGATCAACCCAAATGTTTTTAGAAGGGCCTTCAATGCCGATCGCGTCCTTATCGCCGGAAGCTACTTCGTGAATTTTTAAGTTGCGGATGATGATGTTGTTGGCTCGCCATACTTTAATGCCGATGCCTTTGAGTTCGCCTTTGGTCCCTGACCCGACAATCGATACGTTTGACACGTCTTTGACGTCAATCTTTGATGCGGATGTATTTGAGGTTGTAATGGTGCCGTTGACATAAATTTTTAATGGCGTATTTGCATTCTTATTTTTTAATGCCGCAATGAGCTGATCTCCCGTTGTTACGGTTACCGTCTGACCGCCTTCTCCGCCTGTTGTTCCGCCGTTTAGTGTCGCGAAGCCTTTTAAGCTGAAATCGGCAAGCGGATTTACTTTGCCCGAGCTTAACGAAGAAGCTGCTTCTGCCGAAACCGCCGCTGTCAAAGACCCGATAACCCCTAATACAAAGATAAAGATGATGCTGATTAATTTCTTCACATTCATTCCTCCTATTCTTTTTTCATGCCGCCGCTATATAGGAAGCGCTTACAATTACGGCGGATGCCAAGTGATGGACACTGATGATCCCTCCCTTTTATTGGAATCAGAGAGAGCATAGCATACGTTTCTGAATAATCTGAATAATCATGATGTGAGTTGGATTTGCGCATAAGCTGGTGATTATGCCAAATGACACGAATCTGAGAATAAGCGCATTTTTAGTTGAAGGTCTTTCATCATAATGGTGCAAAAAAAGAATCTATGGAAATGAATAGCCATAGATTCTGCTTCTAAATCATGTTTTCTTCAGTTTTTCATTTTTCGGAGCGATTTACAGTCCCGCTTTCTCCTGTTCTGTGCTGTTGTATGTTCGCTCAACGACTGCGGCAAGCGTATCGATGAAGCGCGGATCGGTGTTCGGCATAGGCGGACGGTGATAGCTTGCGCCAAGCTCGTCCGTAACCGCTTTACACTCATAGTCGTTGTCATACAGCACTTCCAAGTGGTCAGAGACAAATCCGACCGGTGCGTAAATAAATGACCGGAAGCCTTCCTGATACAGTTCTTTTGTTAAGTCTTGGACATCCGGACCAAGCCACGGATCGGGTGTGTTGCCCTCACTTTGCCAGCCTACGGCGATCTGGTCAAACGACAGTTGTTCTCCGATTAGTTGGGCCGTTTTCTCGAGTTGATCCGGGTATGGATCTCCATGCTCCTTGATTTTTTCCGGCAGGCTGTGTGCTGAGCATACAAGAACCGCTTTTTTTCGTTCTTTTTCAGACATGCCGTTTAAAATGCTGCCGATTTCTTCAGACCAATAGCGAATAAAGCCTTCTTCCTGGTACCATTCGTCAATCGATGCGATCCGGGGGCCGCCGATTGCTGCTGCGGCCTGTTTGGCGCGCCGATTGTATACTTCGGTACTGAAGGTGGAATAGTGGGGAGCTAAGACGACGGAAACGGCCGCTTCAATTTGGTCTTTTTTCATTTGTTCAACCGCATCCTCGATAAACGGAGAGATGTGTTTTAAGCCGAGATACATCACGTATTCGACCTCATCTTGGCGCTCGTTCAACGTTTTTTCCAGCTCTTTTGCCTGAGCGAGCGTAATTTCCGCGAGCGGAGAGATTCCGCCGATATGCTTGTAGCGTTTTTTCAAGTCTTCAATCATATCATCGGACGGCCGTTTTCCATGACGGATATGCGTGTAATACGGAATGATATCTTCTTCCTGATAAGGGGTTCCGTATGCCATGACTAACAGGCCGACTTTTTTTCGGTTCATATGTCTTCACCTCTGCTGCTGTTCTTGGCATGTTGTACAGATTCCGTAAATCCCTAAATAATGCGAGTTCACTTTAAAGTTCGTCAATTGTGCTGCTGCATGCTCAACCTCTTTGAGGTGAGGATAGTCCAGATCAGCGATTTTTCCGCATGATTTACAGACAACATGATAGTGCTCTGATGTAAATAATTCATATTTGCTTTTTGCGTCTCCGTGGGACAGCTCTTTTAAAATGCCGAGCTTCACAAATAATTTCAAGTTGCTGTAGATTGTCGGGAGACTCATGTACGGCAATTCCCGGTGAATGTCTTCCGCCGATGGGTGGCCGCCCAGAGAAGCAATCGTTTTTAAAATCAGGACGCGCTGAGCCGTTATTCGTAAACCCCGCTTCTTTAAGAAAGGGACGAGCTGTTCGTCTTCCACACGTAACATCCCCTGTCGTTCTTTGATTAAGGTCAGGCACCCGCATGCTTAAGAAGACGGGTGCCTGTACCTGAGAAAATGAGAATATTCATTGAGAATGATTGAAATGATTTAGCCTTAAACTTCCTGCGGAACGGACAAGCCCAATCCTTCGGCAACTCGTGTGCCGTACTCCGGATCTGCTTTATAGAAATGCTGAATTTGCCGAAGCTTGATTTCGTCTTTTGTCACCTGCTTCATCGAACCTACGATATTGCTGACAAGACGAGTCCGCTCTTCTTCGCTCAAGAGGCGGTAAAGATCGCCAGCCTGTGTGTAGTGGTCGTTATGGTCGTAAGAAGTGCTGTCCGCCGAACCAGACACCGGATAAGCCGTTGTTTTGTTTTCAGGAGATTCCTGAGGGCCTCCGAAGCTGTTCGGTTCATAGTAGACAGAGCCCCCGCCGTTTGAATCAAAGCGCATTTGTCCGTCTCTTTGATAATTATGGACGTCCGCTTTCGGACGGTTGATCGGCAGGCTGTTATGGTTTGCGCCGACGCGGTAGCGGTGCGCATCCGCATATGCGAACAGGCGTCCCTGGAGCATTTTGTCGGGAGACGGTTCAATGCCGGGCACCAATGTTCCAGGGGAGAATGTAGCTTGTTCAACCTCTGCGAAATAGTTTTCCGGATTGCGGTTTAGAACCATGCGGCCGACTTCAATCAGCGGATAATCTTTTTGCGACCATACTTTTGTAACATCGAACGGATCAAAACGGTACGTATCCGCATCCTCCAGCGGCATGATTTGAACGTACAGCTTCCATGCCGGGAAGTCTCCTTTTTCAATCGCCTCATACAAGTCCTGTGTATGATAATCGGGGTTTTCACCTGCAATCTTTGTCCCCACTTCTTCGGTCAGGTTTTTAATGCCTTGTTCTGTTTTGAAGTGGTATTTGATCCAGACGCCTTCTCCTTCGGCATTCACCCATTTGAATGTGTGGGAACCGAAACCGTGCATGTGCCGGTAAGTGGCGGGGATGCCTCTGTCAGACATCAGGATGGTCACCTGGTGAAGGGACTCTGGAGACAATGACCAAAAATCCCATACGGCATCCGGGTTTTTCAAATGTGTGACCGGATGGCGCTTTTGTGTATGAATGAAATCAGGGAATTTAATCGCATCGCGAATAAAGAAAACAGGTGTGTTGTTTCCGACGAGATCATAGTTCCCTTCCTCTGTATAAAATTTAACAGCAAATCCGCGCGGGTCGCGGACGGAATCGGCTGAACCGTTTTCGCCTGCAACAGTGGAAAAACGGACGAATAACGGTGTGCGTTTTCCGACTTCTGATAAAAATTTGGCTTTTGTATATTTGGAAACGTCATTTGTGACTTCAAAGTAACCGTGCGCACCGGCGCCTTTTGCATGCACAACTCGTTCAGGCACACGCTCTCTGTTGAAGTGGGCGAGCTTTTCGAGCAAGTGGACGTCCTGAATCAGCGTCGGTCCGCGTGAACCAGCTGTCATTGAGTTTTGGTTGTCTCCAACGGGAGCGCCCCAGCTGGTTGTTAGGTTGTTTTTATTTGTCGTCATCAAAGGATCACCTCGCGTAAATTTTAATTACAAAATAATGATAACATTTCTCAAGAAAAAAACAATATTTATTTATAATAATTATAAAGAAAAATTCATTATCGTTGATTAAATATATTAAAACTGAATAACTCCCTTCATTTGGGATAAGTTATTATTAATTCCAAATAAAGGAGGTACGGAGATGGATCAGCATTCAAACGAGCAGAAATCTGACATGGAGACGGATGAGACGTTAACGAACCGGCAGGGCCACCCGATCACAAACAATCAGCATATCAGGACCGTGGGCAACCGGGGGCCTTCCACATTGGAGAACTATGATTTCTTGGAGAAGATCAGCCACTTTGACAGGGAGAGGGTTCCCGAACGGGTCGTCCATGCCAGGGGGGCCGGAGCGCACGGCTATTTTGAAGCTTATGGAACAGCAGGCGATGAGCCGGTCTCAAAATATACGAGAGCAAAACTGTTTCAGGAAAAAGGGAAGAGAACCCCGGTGTTTGTCCGTTTTTCGACGGTGACCCACGGGATATCTTCACCGGAAACGCTTCGCGATCCCCGCGGATTTGCCGTTAAGTTTTACACGGAGGACGGGAACTGGGATCTAGTCGGAAACAACTTGAAGATCTTCTTTATCCGCGATGCGGTGAAGTTTCCTGATTTAATCCATGCATTTAAGCCGGACCCGGTTACGAATTTGCAGGATGGCGAAAGAATCTTTGACTTCATTTCCAACACGCCTGAAGCCATGCACATGATCACATTTTTGTTTTCTCCTTGGGGCATTCCGGCAAACTACCGGCAGATGCAGGGGTCCGGTGTCAACACGTACAAATGGGTAAACCAAGAAGGAGAAGCCGTCCTTGTGAAGTATCACTGGGAACCGAAGCAGGGCATAAAAAACTTGACGCAAAAAGAGGCGGAAGAAATTCAGGCGAAGAACTTCAATCACGCTACACAGGATTTATACGAAGCGATTGAGCGGGGAGACTATCCCGAGTGGGAGTTGTTCGTTCAAATCATGAGCGATGATGAGCATCCTGAACTCGATTTTGATCCGCTTGACGATACGAAGCTATGGCCTGAGGAGCAATTTCCTTGGCTTCCTGTCGGCAAAATGGTATTAAACAAAAATCCCGAAGACTACTTTACAGAAGTCGAGCAAGCGGCATTTGGAACAGGGGTTCTTGTCGACGGACTTGATTTTTCCGATGACAAAATGCTTCAGGGACGTACGTTTTCCTACTCTGATACACAGCGATACAGGGTAGGGGCCAACTATCTGCAGCTGCCGATCAATGCGCCGAAAAAAAGGGTGGCAACCAATCAGCGGGGCGGCCAGATGCAGTACAAGGTCGACTTAGGCAAAAATCAAAGCCCGCACATCAACTATGAACCTTCAACTATCAACGGGCTGAAAGAAGCGAAGCAGGACGGCAAAGAATATACCCCGCATGTCGAAGGAAATCTGGTGCGCGAAAGTATCGAAAGGCAGAATAATTTCAAGCAGGCCGGGGACACGTACAGGCAATTCGAAGACTGGGAAAAGGACGAGCTGATTACGAATCTGGTCAATACACTTGCCCCCTGCGATCAAAGAATTCAAACGAAAATGATCGAGATGCTCAAGCAATGCGACAAGGAATATGGCAGCAGGGTCGAAGAAGGATTAAAAAACGCTTCCAGCCAAAATACATCCAGCCGGGAGCCGATCGGGGCAGAAGGCGCCGAAGATGCGCCGAGACAGGCGGAAGAAAAAGGCCATAGTGAAGATCCTTATTAAAGGATCATCATTATCTATTCAAACTGATATTAAGATATGGATGCGCTTCAGCGTATCCTTTTTATTTTGGAATAATGGAGACAATCGGTTCAGCAGTGGAGGAAAAAGAAGAATACAGAAAGAGGTTTAGGGTGTTCGCTCCAATTTGTCGAGAAAATAACGAGCAAAAGAAGCTTATCCCCGCTTACTCCCTTTAACCAATATTTCCCTATATTCAACAAATGTACAAATCCATAGCAAAGAATAAAACGGAAAATATGGTAAAATCAAGCATGTATAAAGAGTTGAAAAAAGGAGGAGTTTTCATGTTGAAAAAGTTGGCAGCGGTCGTTTTCATGTTGGGAATCATGCTTTGCGGTGCTGGCGGAACGTCTGTTTTGGCATACGGAAAGTCAATTTCTCAGGAATCGATTCATCCCTACAGCACGGCATATACAGATGTCAAGGTGGTTGGCAAAACAGTCCGCTTTTATATTAAAGGATTGGAGAGTCCGTTTAATCAGACTTATTATGAAAGAGTCGCATGGACAAGCACTGATGAGGAGCCTGATACATTAAAGGACAACATTTTATCTGTGAAAATACCGGCAAAAACGGGAAGCAGGTATGAGGCAAACTCAAGCGAAAGGCTTGAGCTGATCAGAGAAAAGGTCAATTCAGGCGATATGGTTTACGGATGGGCAAAAGCGCAGAATGGCAATTGGTATCCTGCCGGCTCTGCTAAAATATCTTATTGAGCAAGCCAAAAAGCAGGCATCATCCCCGCCTGCTTTTTGTACGTATCGAAAACTGCTTTGAAACGAGCATCACTCCTGCCCCTGCTAATGACAAAGCCCCGGCAAACCAAAAAACCTCCGGCAGCCCGAACAGTTCAGCCGTTTTTCCCGCCACAACCGGTCCGAGAAAAAAACCGAGCGCATAAAAAGATTGATAGAAACCCATCACAGACATTTTGAGCTGAGGCGTACCAAGCTGGACGACTTTGCTGACCAAAAGCGGAAAAATAAACCCCAATGTCAGTCCTGTCACGGCGTGGATCACACACACTGCGAAAAGGGTCTCGGCGAACGGCAGCAAGGAAAAGAAAACAGCCGTTATCACATAAGATATCCATATCAGTGCATCGGCGGCCTTTACTTTGTAAAAGATACACCACACGGAAGCCAGCGTTTGCGGAACAAAAAAAGCGCACATAATCCAAATCAGCTGCTTCTCATCAATGCCGACCGATTCCGCGTAAATCGGCGTGAACCCGAACACGGTCATAAATAGCACGGCATGGGCTAAAAACGATAATGTTGTAATCGCTTTTAAATCAGGAAGACGCAACGTCTGTTTAACATAGTCTGACAAAGCCATCTCCTTGGCCGTATGGCGGGGGCCGTTATCTTTAATGTAAAATGACAGAATCAGCCCGATGCACGAAACGGCAACACCGATCCAAAACGGAAACATCCAGCCGAACAAATGGACGAGGTATCCGCTGACAGCCATGCTGACAAATTGGGGGAGAACCGTTAAAAACTGCAGGATGCCCATCGCTTTTGACGATTGATCTTTTGTGAAATACTGCGAGTATAAAACGGTTGCCATCACCCACATCGCCGCAGTCATACCGGCGAGCAGCCTGGCCGTGATCACCATGATGAACGAATCGGACAACAGAAATATGCAGCAGCTCAACAGAGACATTGCAAAGCCGCTGATCAACAGCTGTTTTCTAAGCGGCGAAAGAACATCTGACAGGATGCCGAACGGAAACCGCAGTAATATCTGGGTGACGCCGTAGCTTCCGAGTATTATTCCTATCGCTGAATATGAAAATCCGATGTTGTCTAAATATAATCCGAAAACAGGGACATAGATGTATGTAGCAAACCAGAAACAAAAGACGGCACCCCAAAAGATGATATGATCTTTCCTTAAAATTTGTTTTTCTTCATAGACGATTTGTTTTTGCAGTTCCATCCCTTTTTACTCACACCCCTTTAAATTCCAGTACATCATAAACCCCGCTCGGAAAACAAGATGATTTTTTATCTTATTGAAATACAATTGAACGGTTTGCTTGCAGCCGTCGTCCTAGATACAGAGACAAAAAGAAAGGGGGTAGGCGTTTTAGTGGATCAAGCAGATGAAAAAGAACTGATCATACGGGCAAAAGACGGGGAAGATGAGGCTTTTACGATACTGTTTCAGCTTCACTATCCTTTTGTATATCAATATGTTCTGAAATTAACGCTGAACCCAGATCTCACAGAGGACTTGGTCCAGGAAACGATGCTGAAAGCGTATGTCAGCCTTCATCAGTTTCAAGGCAACGCGAAATTTTCAACATGGCTGATTTCAATTGCTTCCCGGCTGTTTATCGACCATCAGCGCCGGAAAAAACGCGAAAACCGCAAAACGCAAGCAGCAGGAGAGGAAGCCTTGCGAAAAATGAAATGGAAGTCTGCCCTTCACGGCCACGAATGGAGCGAATACTTGGAGCTTTTTGCTGCTCTTGAGCCAGAGTTCAGAATGCCAATCTTGTTAAGGCACTATTACGGGTTTACTTATCCTGAAGTGGCAAACATGCTGAAAATAAAAGAAGGTACCGTCAAATCGCGCGTGCATCATGGATTAAAGAAGATTCGAAAGGAGTGGGGACAGTGAACGACCGAGACGAAAAAGAAACGATTACACAGTTGAAACGCGAACTCGAAAGAATGGATGATACTTTTGTGCCGCCGGTTCCTCAAGTATTTGAACTGAATCAGCGTTTAGCGCGGTTTAAGCAAGAACGCAAGCGGGCGCTCAAAAAGGAATTGCTTTGTTTTATCGTCATGGCGCTGGTGATTTTATCGGCTTACTTGACGATTTCCGTTCAAGTGCCGGCTGTTTTTATCATGGTGCAGGGTGCGGCGCTTATATTTCTGCCGGCGCTCGCCCTATTAGAAAAAAGGCGGCGTGCGGCTGACGGGGAGGCTGATTAAATGAATCTTGATATGACTCAGGAAAAATTGATGCTGCTGCTTTACATTTCACCGCTTTTATTTGCGCAGAGTATCTTTCTATTTCTTAATGCGAAGAAAAAAGGAGCCAATGCGTGGTTTTGGGGCATATGGGGCTTGATCCAAATACCGATGCCTTTATTATTCTATTATTTATTTGTTGTAAGGCCGTTTCATAAGAAAAGGAGGCCGTCATCATGACTGAAACAGATATACCTTGGGCGCTGCTCGCTCCTTTCATTGTTCTGTATTTCATTTTAGCAGTGTCCGCATTGGTCGATTGTATCAAACAGGAGAAAACGAATGGCCCAAAGTGGATGTGGATTTTGATCATTTTCGGGATCAGTTTTGTCGGTCCCGTCTCTTACTTTATCATCGGTAAAAAAACATATGAGAGGAGGCGGGTGTGATGCTGTCCGTCAATGGTTTAACAAAAATGTATCAGCAGGACCAAGCTGTCCGAAATGTCAGCTTCGACCTTGAGTATCAGCAATGCGTTGCCCTTCTCGGGCCGAACGGAGCGGGAAAAACGACGACATTGCAAATGCTTTCCGGTTTATTGGCGCCTACATCAGGAGGCATCCGCTTTTTGGGGAGGGAATCGATAAACAGGCTGGAAATCGGATATTTGCCTCAGCATCCTGCGTTTTTTTCATGGATGACAGCTTTGGAATATATGGTGTTTGCTGCAAGACTTTCTAAAATGAAACGTCGTGAAGCCCTGGAAAAGAGTCGAACCGCTTTGCGCTATGTCGGTCTGGAAAAGGAAGAAGACCGGAAAATCAGCGGTTTTTCAGGAGGAATGAAGCAAAGGCTCGGGCTTGCGCAGGCTTTGGTTCATGAGCCGAGCCTGTTGATTTTGGATGAACCTGTTTCTGCGCTCGATCCGGCGGGGCGGCGCGAAGTCCTTGATATGATGAAAGATTTAAAAAAGAAGATGACAATTCTATTTTCGACTCATGTGCTGCATGATGCCGAAGAGGTGTGCGATCAAGTGATCATGCTGAAAGAAGGGGCTGTCAAATGGTCAGGTCCGCTTCACAGATTGAAGAATCGGCATTTAAAGCCATCTTATATCCTGACAGCTGAAGAGAGCCTTGAAGGATGGCTGGAACACCTGCCTTATGTCAGCAAAGTCGTGTATCATAAGCCTTCACAAGCTGAATTTTATTTAACAGATCGGTCTGACAGCCGCCGGCTGTTGGCTGAATGCTTGAGCAGGCAAGTATCGATTGTTCGTTTTGAACAAAAAACGATGTCCTTGGAAGATATGTATTTGAAGGTGATGGGGCTATGAATTCATTTTTTATGTTATTTCAAAAAGAATGGACGGAAAGCTGGAGGGACGGAAAGCTGCTTTGGCTGCCAGTCATTTTGATCCTTCTGGGCTTGATTCAGCCGCTCACCCTGTATTATATGCCTCAGATTATCGATATGGCCGGGAATTTGCCTGAGGGAGCTGTGATCGACATACCAAAGCCGGGAAGTGAAGAGGTGATGGCGAGCACCTTGTCCCAGTTCGGCACGATTGGTACTGCAATTTTCGTTTTCAGTGTGATGGGCAGCATTGTCCACGAACGAAACCAAGGATCCCTTTCATTGGTGATGGCGAGACCTGTCAGCCCGCTGCAGTATATCGGCAGCAAGTGGCTTCAGCAGGTGCTGCTCGTATTGGTTTCGTTTGCTGTGAGCTACGGTTTGGCTTTTTATTATACAAACCTTCTATTCGGCAAGGTTGAAATTAACCGGTTCTTATTTAGTTTATTCGTGTACAGTATATGGATTGTATTTGTCATGTCGGTCACGATGTTTTTCGGTGCCCTGTTTCGTCATATCGGGGGGATTGCCGGCATGAGCATCAGTTTCATCGCCTTCGTTTCACTGGCGGGTTCCTTATTTCCCCGTTTTACCGAATGGATGCCTGATAAGGCGAAAAGCCAGGCTGACTATTTTATCATGCACGGTTCATGGGATAATGCTTTCGGCTGGATGGTGTTTTCGTCTTTGGGAATTGTGCTGCTTTTGTTCATGTGCACCGTTTTTGTTTTTAAAAGATATGAATCTTACTAATCAGCCGGGCTTGCCCGGTTTTTCTAATTGTTATCTTCATAGCTTAAGGTGTACAATACATTGAAAGGTTTCGAGGGCGTATTTCAAAATATAAAAAAGGAGTGATCCAATGGGTACGCTTAACAGCCAGACAGATCTTGCGGCTCAGTCAAAAGCTAAGCCGAACAGGGTATGGATCGCTGTCATATTGGGTATTTTATCGGGAATCGGTCCGGTTGTGATCGATTTATATTTGCCCGGCCTTCCGCAGATGGCATCTGATTTACATACGAATGCTTCCGTCGTTCAGCTCAGTTTAACATCGTGTTTACTGGGGCTGGCAATCGGCCAAATTGTCATCGGTCCTTTCAGCGATGTCCTTGGAAGAAGGCTCCCGCTGATCGTTTCGCTGTCCGTTTTTGCCGCGGCCTCATTTTTATGTGCTATGACATCCTCTGTATGGGTCTTGATTGCGATGCGCTTTATTCAAGGTGCAGCGGGTGCAGGCGGCATTGTCATATCACGCGCGATTGCTCGTGATCTATATTCTGGTACAGAATTGACAAAGTTCTTTTCGCTCTTGATGCTGGTTAACGGGATTGCGCCTATCATATCCCCGGTAGCGGGCGGCCAGCTGATGAAATGGACGACTTGGAACGGCGTATTTTTCATTATCGGCCTTTTTGGCTTGCTGATGATTTTGTCCGTTATATTCGGAGTTAAAGAATCACTGTCTCCGGAAAACCGCACGGCAGGCGGGTTTAAAGAGACGTTTGTATCATTTGGAAGGCTCTTCGGCCAGCGCACATTTATGGGATACGCTTTGGCGCAAGGGCTGATCGTAGCGGGGATGTTCGGCTATATATCGGCCTCTCCGTTTGTTTTGCAGGACATTTACAAATTGTCGGCGCAAGCCTTTAGTTTTTGTTTCGCATTAAACGGCTTGGGCATCATTATCGCGGCCCAGATTACGGGCAGGCTTGCCGGCCGGTTCGGCGAAGCTTCCCTTTTGCGGAGCGGTTTGCTGCTGTCTTTTACCGCAAGCGTTGTTTTATTTGTTTCTGTCTTTTTCAAAGCACCGCTGATTCTGATTTTAATTCCGCTGTTTGTCGTGGTTTCCTGCATCGGAATCGTGACGACGACCAGCGGATCCTTAGCGATGCAGAGCCAGGGTAAATCGGCCGGAAGCGCATCTGCGCTTTTAGGACTGCTTCCGTTTATTTTAGGAGCTGCCGCGGCGCCGCTCGTCGGTATTGGCGGAAGCCATACAGCTTTACCGATGGCAGTCGTCATTCTGTTTTGCAATATAAGCGCGCTCGCTTGTTTTAACATGCTGGTTCGGCGGGCAGCGCTTAAATGAAAAAAGCCTGCCGGTTCTTTTGCCGGCAGGCTGAAATGTTTTAGCGTGGCAGGATATCAACTGTAGCTTCAGCGTGGTTGTAGTTTCGTCCGAACTTTTGCAGCTCCGCAGTGACTCTGTGGGTTCCTGCGTTTGGAAGCGTTTTCCGAACCATGACCAGTTTGAACGCAGAAGAGCTGAAAGCATAAACCGGCACTCTGACGGTTTGCCCGTCATTTAAAATTTGTGTATAGTTCAGTGTTCTGCCGTTCAGCGAATCTCTTGTGTTCGCATGGAAGCGGTATGGAAAGTTAAATTCAACATAGCTTGCACCGACAAAAGAGTTCGGTTTGTAAGTGACTTCAATGTCTGAGGTTGTCCACTCTTTGTTGCTGTCAACCGTTTCGACATGAAGCGTCGGAGCGTTTCTGAAAAAAGTGGCGCTCGCTTCCTCCGTCGGAAGAATGAAAGAAAACAATGCTGCTGAAGTTAATAGCCCGACTCCCATTTTACCGATAAATTTACGTTTTAACATGTACTTCCCCCTCCTAATGAATGTTGTTAAAAAAGATGAAAAAGGAAAAAATAAGTTCATCATCTACTATATTCCTTTTCCTGCTCCATCAATCTATCACCGTTTACCATTCAAGTAAATATTTTTTGAGAAAAATTCTAAAAACTTTTAAAAAATGCATGATATGTAAAGGGAAATACAGCAGAACAGCTGCCGGCAAATTGATGCCGGCAGGCCGAACATTGATTTAACGAGGAACAATCTCCAAAGTTGTTTCAGCATGGTTGATGTTTTTTCCATTTTGTTGCAGTTCAGCAGTAATTCTGTGAGTCCCTGCATTTGGGAGCGTTTTCCGAACCATCACTAATTTGAACTCAGAAGAGCTTAAAGCATAGACGGGAACTCGGACCGTTTGTCCATCATTTAAAATTTGTGTATAGTCAAGTGTTTTTCCATTTAGTGTATCTCTTGTGCTTGCATGAAAACGGTATGGAAAATGAAATTCAACATAGCTTGAACCGACAAAAGTGTTTGGTTTATAAGTAATTTCGATGTCAGAAGTTGACCACTCTTTATTGCTGTTAATGGTTTTTGCCTCAAGCACAGGCTTCTGAGTCGGGTTATCCGGTTGCGGATAATCCGGCTGCGGCTTAGGCCACGGCTTGAATGGCGGCGGACAAAAGATCGGTCCTCTAAAATGATTTGTTTTCACCTCTTGGGCATTTGCCCCTTGGGTAGGAATGATAAATGAAAACAATGCTGCAGAAGCTAATAGACCAACACTGATTTTGCGAATGAATTTTCGTTTAAGCATCGATAAGTTCCTCCTAAATGCAATGTTAAAGTTAAAAAGTAGAGGACGTCCTATTATTTTCAAGAAAAGGTAGAAACGAGATCGCGATCAACTATATTCCTTTTCTTGTTTACTTAATCTATCACCATTTACCATCCAAGTAAATATTTTTAGATAAATTTCTAAAAAAAATTAGTATAAATTGATAGTTTTCTATCAATTTATAGCCTTTTTTATAAAAAGGAGTCGTATAAAGAACAAAATGGGCAAATATGTATGTTGGGTTGCGGTTCTTTGAGGGGCCTTTTAATATAAAACAAAAAGGAATGAGGGGGATGGATAATGAGAGACGTTCAGTTGTTTTTGGCCGGGGATTCAACGGTTTGCGATTATGATAGCGACAGGGCGCCGCGTGCAGGCTGGGGACAGAAAATTGGCGCGTTTTTAAGAGACGGTGTTTTGATCCGCAATGAAGCGGCATCAGGGAGAAGTTCAAAAAGCTTTATTGAAGAAGGCAGGCTGGAGCGAATCATGACACAGATCCGAAGCGGCGATTATTTGTTTGTCCAGTTTGGTCATAACGACCAAAAGCCGGATGATCGCTATACAGAGCCATATACGACTTACAAGCAGCACTTGCGCCGGTATATAGATGACGCCCGGTTAAAAAAAGCCAATCCGGTCCTCATTACACCGGTCCAGAGAAGATCATTTGAAAGCGACGGCCGGTTCAAAAATACCCACGGCGACTATCCTGATGCGATGATACAGCTTGCGGAAGAGCTTCGGGTGCCGCTCATCGATCTCGCCTCCAAAAGCCGTCAATTGCTTGAATCGCTGGGCCCGGAAGCTTCCAAAAAGCTGTTTTTATGGCTTGAACCGGGGGAACAACCCAACTATCCGGACGGAGCCAGGGATGACACCCATTTTTGCGATTTCGGTGCAAATGAGATGGCTAAGCTTGTTGCACAGGGAGCAAAAGAAACGGGAATTCCTTTATAAAACAGTCTACTTGAGAATAATTTTCAATTATTTTTCAAAATTTTTGCACTTCCGATGCCAATCTGTGATACGATCAATCTCGTAAAGATTCTCAAAAGGAGTGCACATCATCTTATGATACGCCGCTTTTTTTCATACTATAAACCTCATAAACGTCTGTTCTTCATCGATTTCAGCAGTGCGATCATCGTCGCAGTGCTTGAGCTGGCTTTTCCCCTAGTCGTTCAGTGGTTCATCGATACGCTGATTCCCGGGGGAGACTGGCTTGAAATTGTCTGGGTAAGCATCGGCCTCTTACTGATTTATTTGCTCAGCACGGGCCTGCAATACATTGTCAATTATCTCGGGCATAAGCTCGGCATCAATATTGAAACGGATATGCGCCAGGAGCTTTTCCAACATGTACAGCGCCAATCTTTCCGATACTTTGACAATACAAAAACTGGACATATCATCAGCCGCATCACAAATGATCTGTTTGATATCGGAGAGCTGGCCCATCACGGACCGGAGGATTTGTTCATCGCCGTGATGACCTTTTTCGGTGCATTTTGGATCATGCTGACGATTAATGTGAAGCTTGCCTTGGTTGCTGTTCTGTTTGTGCCGTTATTGATTATTTTAATCACTTATTCAAATATCAGGATGAACCGCGCTTGGCGCCAGATGTACAGCGAAATCGCCGATGTTAACGCCAGGGTTGAGGACAGTGTTTCAGGCGTTCGCGTCGTTCAATCTTTTACGAATGAACGCTTTGAGATTTCCCGGTTTTTAAAGAACAATCAAAAGTTCCGCAAGGCGAAGCTGAAAGGCTACAAAACGATGGCTCTCACGACTGCGGGGACCTTTTTGATGACGCGGCTGATGATTCTGGCAGTGCTTGTGTACGGAGCTTGGCTCAGTTTTTCCGGGAATATGTCCTACGGGGAATTCGTCGGGTTTGTTCTTTATGTCAACGTGTTGTTTAAGCCGATTGATAAAATCAGCGCCATTTTGGAGCTTTATCCGAAAGGAATGGCAGGATTTAAGCGGTTTACGGAGTTGATCGATACAAAGCCGCAGATTGTCGACCGCAAAGATGCGATTGATGTTCAGCTGTTGGAAGGAAACATCGTCTTCAAGAATGTGACGTTCGGCTATGAAAAACATAAACCTGTCCTGCAAGGCGTCGATCTGTCAATTACAGCCGGAGAAACGGTCGCTTTTGTCGGCCCTTCGGGAGCGGGCAAAACGACGATCAGCTCGCTGATTCCGCGTTTTTACGATATAGACGGCGGAGCCATCACAATTGACGGCATCGATATTCGCGACATGACAAAACGTTCTCTCCGTTCGCAAATCGGCATCGTCCAGCAGGATGTGTTTCTTTTTACGGGGACGCTCCGCGAAAACATCGCCTACGGAAAACTGGATGCGACAGATGAAGAGATTCAGCGGGCCGCCAAAATGGCGCATTTAGAACAGCTGATCGAGTCGCTCCCGGACGGTTATGAGACCCAAGTCGGCGAAAGAGGGCTGAAGCTGTCAGGGGGCCAAAAGCAAAGGATCGCAATCGCCAGGATGTTTCTTAAAAATCCGCCGATTCTCATATTGGACGAAGCCACATCAGCACTTGACACAGAGACGGAGCAGGTGATTCAAAACGCTTTGACAGAGCTCGCAAAAGACAGGACGACGCTTGTCATTGCTCACAGACTTGCTACGATCCGCAATGCCGACCGGATTGTGGTCGTGACAGAAAACGGAATCGCAGAAGAAGGAACACATGATGAACTGGTTGAGCGCGGCGGTATTTTTGCGAATCTTCATCGTGTACAGTATCAGTCGTAAATGTTTGAAACAGGCAAGCCCATGTTTGGGCTTGTTTTTTTAAGGGCAAAAGACCTTGAAAAGAGAGAGAACCGATGCTACACTTTCGTTATAAACTGTCGATATCGGATTTCGATATTGAGTTTCGTTAAAGGGGGTGCGGTATTGGAAGATAAAGTATTGCGAAAGCTATTTCTGGGATTTATTCAAATTCATATTTTGCACCACGCCAGCGAACATCCGATTTTCGGCTTGTGGATGCTTGAGGAATTGAAAGAGCACGGATATAACATCAGTGCGGGAACGCTGTATCCGATCCTTCATTCAATGGAATCTGACGGACTTCTTCGAAAAGAAGAACAGAATGTGGACGGGAAAATCAGAAAATACTACTCAACTACGGAAAAAGGAGCAAGCGTACTGAAGGAAGCAAGGTTGAAAGCATATGAACTGTTTAAAGAAATTAAAGAATAGAGGAGTGAAATCATGACAAAGCATAAAGCGGACCGAAGCTTGAGGTCGCTGCTTGAAATTCTATTCGTTTCAACCAGGCTTGGATTGACATCGTTCGGAGGGCCGATCGCCCATTTGGGATATTTTCATGCTGAATATGTCCGCAAAAGAAAATGGATGGACGAAAAAAACTATGCCGATCTGGTCGCTTTATGCCAGTTCCTGCCCGGCCCTGCCAGCAGCCAGGTGGGGATCGGAATCGGCGTCATGCGAGCCGGCATCATTGGAGGCATCTTAGCGTTCATCGGGTTTACTCTCCCATCTGTCATAGCACTCGTATTATTTGCTATGATTCTGCAAGGCTTCGATATCGGGACAGCCGGCTGGATTCATGGGTTGAAAATCGTAGCCGTAGCCGTAGTCGCCCATGCTGTTTTGGGGATGGCGCAAAAGCTGACACCTGATAAAAGGCGCAAGGCGATCGCGCTGTTTGCTCTAGTCGCCACCCTTCTCTGGCAGACGGCTTTTACACAGGTCGGAGTCATCCTGCTCGCCGCTTTCGCCGGTTATCTCATCTATAAAGAGCAAGTTGAGACAGATGATTCTGTCATGCGATTTCCAGTGTCGCGCCGTTTTGCGGCGGTTTGTCTCAGCTTGTTTTTCGGGCTTCTCATACTGCTGCCGATGCTCAGAGAACTGACATCTTCCAGCTGGATTGCCATGTTTGACAGTTTTTACAGGTCGGGTTCTTTAGTCTTCGGCGGAGGGCATCTGGTCCTGCCGTTATTAGAACGGGAATTTGTACCGACGGGCTGGTTAAGCGAAGAGGCTTTTCTAGCCGGGTATGGAGCCGCTCAAGCTGTCCCGGGGCCTTTGTTCACATTCGCTGCATATCTTGGTGCGGTGATCAGCGGCTGGCAAGGCGGAATGCTCGCCACAGCGGCGATTTTTCTGCCGGCGTTCCTGCTGATTTTGGGGACGCTGCCCTTCTGGGATACGCTGCGCCGCAATCCTAAAGTGAAAGGCGCTTTAATGGGAGTGAATGCAGCCGTTGTGGGAATATTGATTTCCGCATTTTATCATCCGATCTGGACCAGCTCGATATTGGCGCCGGTTGATTTTGCATTCGCCGCGGTTTTATTCAGCCTGCTTGTCTACTGGAAGCTTCCGCCATGGATCATCGTTGCAGCCGGTGCTGCCGGCGGTGCATTGATGCAACTGCTGTAAATGGAGAAGGCTGCCGACAATTCGGCAGCCTTTTTTCTCGTATTAACGATGTTCTTTTCCGATTTCGGGAAGCACCGTTTTGGCGATATTTTCGTCCAATTTTTCATAGTCGTAGTATTGAATCGCATCATATAATTCTTCGCGCGTCTGCATGTCATCGAGCACACCCTTTTGCGTGCCTTTTTCGAAAATTTCTGCGAAGACCCGTTCATAAGCTTTTGCGGCAGCGCGCAGGGAGGTTACCGGGTAAATAACCATGCTGCAGCCGAGCATTTGGAATTCGTCAGCCGTGTAATAAGGCGTTTTTCCGAATTCGGTCATATTGGCGAGGAGCGGCGCTTTAATGGATGAGGCCATTTCCTTGAACTCGGCTGCGCTCGTTAATGCTTCCGGAAAGATGGCATCGGCTCCCGCGTCGGCATATAAATTGGCGCGTCTGACGGCGGCTTCCATTCCTTCCGCTGCTTTTGCATCCGTGCGTGCCACAATGACGAGTGAAGGGGCGGTTTCTTTTATCGCTCTAATTTTTGCGATCATGTCTTCTGCCGGGACAAGCGTCTTTCCATTTAAATGTCCGCATTTTTTAGGCAGCTGCTGATCTTCGATTTGAACGGCTGCGACCCGGCTTTCAGCCATTTCGGCCGCCGTGCGCGCCGCATTTAGGACACCGCCGTAGCCGGTGTCGATATCGACCAAAAGCGGAAGATTTGCGGCTCTCACAAGTTCGCTGGCTTTTTCAGCGATTTCCTGGGAATGAATCATTCCGAGGTCAGGGAGTCCGCGGCTTGCCGTGTAGGCTGCCCCGGAGAGGTAGAGCGCTTTGAAGCCGATGTTTTTTGCGGTAATGGCTGCCATCCCGTCATGAACGCCTGGTATTTTCAAAATATCAGGCGCTTTCATCAGCTTTCTGAATGTATTGGCCAGTTCTTCCTGAGTTGATTGTTTCGAGACAATCCACATATTCAAAACCTCCTAAATCACAAACAATTCCATAAAGTCCGGCACAGGTGTACCGCTTAATTGGCGAGGGTCATTCAGCAGGGCGTTGATTCGCTCCGCTTGCCCCGCCGGAAAGCGCGTTTTTAAGTTATTGGTGAATTTTTCTTTTAACAGCGGGATGCCTTCGTTGCGGCGGCGCCGATGACCAATCGGGTATTCGACCGCGATTTTTTCCGATTGTGTGCCGTCTTTGTAAAACACTTGAACAGCGTTGGCGATCGAGCGTTTTTCCGGGTCGAGATAATCGGTAGAATACTGTTTGTTTTCGACTGTGGTCATTTTTTCGCGCAGTCTGTCGATTTCCGGATTTTGCGCGGTTTCGTCTTCGTAATGGTCAGCGGTAATATCGCCGTAGATCAGCCCGATCGCTGTTATATACTGAAGGCAGTGATCACGGTCAGCCGGATTGTGTAATTCTCCCGTTTTGTCGATAATCCGGATGGCCGATTCGTGAGTCGTGATCACGATTTGATCGATGTTATCAAGTCTGTTCTTCACTTCAGGGTGAAGCTTGATCGCGGCTTCAGCAGCCGTTTGTGCGTGGAATTCCGCCGGATACGAAATTTTAAAAAGGACATTTTCGATGACATAAGAGTCGAGCGGTCTGGCGAGCGTCAATTCTTTTCCGCCGAATAAGACATCCTGAAAACCCCACATTGGAGCGGACAAAGCGGTTTTATATCCCATTTCGCCCTTCAAGGTCATCATTGCGAGCCTCACGCCGCGGCTTGTCGCATCACCGGCAGCCCAGGACTTTCGCGAACCGGTATTCGGAGCGTGACGGTACGTCCGCAGGCTTGAATTATCGACCCAGGCTTGGGAGACGGCATTGACAACATCCTGTTTTGTCCCCCCCAATAGTGCACATGCCACAGCAGTGGAGGCGACTTTTACAAACAGCACATGGTCAAGCCCGTTTCTGTTTAAGCTGTTTTCGAGAGCAAGGACGCCTTGGATTTCATGAGCCTTCACAATTGCCGTTAATACATCGTGAATGGTGAGCGGTTCCTTGCCCGCCGCGAGCCGCTGCCTGCTGACATAGTCAGCGCAGGCTAAAATCGCTCCAAGGTTATCTGACGGGTGGCCCCATTCGGCTGCCAGCCATGTGTCATTATAATCGAGCCAGCGAACCATGCAGCCGATATTGAAGGCTCCGTGAACAGGATCGAGCACAAATTGCGTTCCCGGGACGCGGGTGCCGTTCGGGACGACGGTATCCGGGGCAATCGGGCCGAGATGTTTGGCGCATTCCGGGTATTTGAGCGCCAAAATGCCGCAGCCCAGTGTATCCATTAAGACGTAGCGGGCGGTTTCAATCGCTTCTTCGCTTGAAATCTTGGCATTTACCGTATAGTCTGCGATCTCTTCCAGCAATTGATCGCAATTTTGGAGCGTTTGACTTTCTGTTTTCATAACATTTATCTCCCTTCTTTCTGAATCAAAGGCGAACTATGGATGAAGATGACGCGGTCCGGTATAGTGAACTCTCGGGCGGAACAGCCTGTTGTCTTCGTGCTGTTCAATGACATGCGCGCTTAGACCGACAGAACGTGCCGCGAAAAATATCGGAGTATAGAGATCGATCGGTATGCCGAGCAGGTAATAGACCGGAGCCGCATAGTAGTCGAGGTTCGGATACAGGCCTTTTTCTTCGCGCATCAGCTTTTCGCCGGCATCACACATCTCATATAAATCCTGTCGGCCGGTTTTATGAGATAGCGAATAGAGCGCCTTTTTCAGCAGGGCTGCGCGCGGGTCCATTTTTTTCATATAGACGCGGTGGCCGAAGCCCATGATTTTTTCTTTTCTGCTTAACTTATGCTCAATCAGCTTGCAGAAGCCCGATTTTGTTTCTCCTTCGAGCAGCATGTACATCACTGCTTCATTCGCGCCGCCGTGCAAATGTCCTTTAAGCGATGCAGCGGCGCCTGTGAAAGCACCGTATATGTCTGTGTTTGTCGATGCGATGACTCTTGCGGCAAATGTGGAGTTCGGCATTTCGTGCTCGCTGTACAGCATTAATGTCTGATCAAAGACGGCTGTTTCTTCCGGAGTCGGTTCTTTTTCCGTCAGCATGTATAAAAAGTTCTGGCTGAATGAAAGCTGTTTATCAGGCGTGATGACATTTTTCTGGTGAAGGATGCGGTAGCTGTTGGCGGTAATATTCGGAACCTGTGCGATCAAGCGCAGCGCTTTGCTTCTGTTTGCTGATGGAGACCTGTCATTCAATTCAGGATCATATCCAGCTAAAGCGGAAATCCCGGTTCGGAGCGCATCCATCGGATGGGTGTTATTCGGAAGCGCCTTCAGAATGGTATAGATTCCGCCGGGCAGTTCATACGAATTTTTTATAGCGCTTTCAATTCCTTGCAATTCCATTGGATCAGGCAGTTTATTTTGAAGGAGGAGATAGACGAGGTCAAGATATGTTTTTTGTTCTGCAAGTTCGATTAAATCATAGCCTTTAATGACGATTTGTTCCGCTTCCGTATCTAAGAAGGAAATGTTCGTTTCCCCAGCAATAACGCCTTCTAATCCCGGTTTAAATACACCTTGTTTGCCCATTTTTCCACCTCTTATTCGTTTTTTAACTTTTGTGTCAAAAACGTGCTGTGAGAATGGCATTGGCTGTTCGGCGGATTAGTATGAACGTTCCAGCGTTTCTTCAATGGAACGCAAGCTTCGTTTAATGTGGGAACGCATGGCGGCTTCTGCCAAAACGCTGTTTTTTTCTTTGACGGCATTAAAAATGTCCAAGTGTTCATTGAAAGATACAGACGGTTTGTAGTCAGGATTTTTGTATCCGCTGATTCTGCGATACCGTTCAATCCTGCTTTCAAGCTGATCCAGAAAACGTTTTGCGGTTGCGTTTGTGCTGATGGCGTGCAAGATGGAATGAAATTCTGATCCGTATTTGACCGTATCTGTTTTGCGGCCCTTTACGGCAGCCAGTTTCATCAGTTCGATGCGGTCTTCAAGCTGATGAAGGCTCTCCGGTGTCACCAGCTGTGCGGCTTCGGCAGTGAGCAGTCCTTCAAGCGCTTCCCGAACTTTAAAAACCTCTTTCGCTTCAGCGAGCGAAATCGGGCATACGCGAAGCCGGCCGTTCGGCTGTTTACTGACCAATCCTTCAAGCTCCAGCCGGTAAAGAGCCTGGCGAAGAGGAGTTCTGCTGATGTTTAAACCCTTTGCAAGACTGTCTTCAGCAAGCTGTTCAGAGGGAGGGTATTCAAGTTCGATGATCTTCGTTCTTAATTCATTGTAAGCGTAATCACTTGCAGACTGTCTTTTGACTGGATTTGAAGAGTGCATGAAAAAAGCTTTCGCCTCCTTTTTTCAGAATATAATTATTATTGTATACAATAATACAGATATGTCAATGTCATCCATGAAAGACTGAAAAATAAAATCAATGGGAGATCCTCATCTTAATCAAGGCACCTTCATTTTCTGGCATCCCGTCTGTCGAAAATGGTAAAATATATCACAATCGACAAAGAGGCATTTCGCCTTTGAGCAAAAAGGAGGCCATCCAAAAATGAATCCAGCTCACGAACCTCTCCCGCTCGAATTTTATAGCAAACCAACAATTGAACTCGCTCAATCCCTGTTAGGCTGTCTTCTTGTCAAGGAAACAGAAGAAGGGACTGCTTCAGGATATATTGTGGAGACAGAGGCTTATAGAGGGCCCGGGGACAGAGCGGCGCACAGCTACGGCAACCGCCGGACGAAACGTACGGAAATCATGTTTCATGAAGCCGGCTTGGTCTATACGTACACCATGCACACCCACACACTCATCAATGTTGTAAGCGGAGGAGCCGATGAACCTGAGGCCGTGCTGATCAGAGCGCTTGAACCCCATGAAGGCCTCGCGCTGATGGAGAAGCGAAGGAGCGGAAAGAAACCGCGCGATTGGACGAACGGACCGGGAAAGCTGACAAAAGCGCTTTCCATCACGATGAACGATTACGGCAGACCGTTGACATCGCCGCCGCTTTATATCGCAAAAGGATATGAACCTCAGAACATTTTGTGCGGCCCGCGAATTGGAATTGACAACTCTGGAGAAGCGAGGGAATACCCTTGGCGTTTCTGGATAAAAGAAAACCGCTATGTCTCAAGATAGTTAAAAGGTTTGGCTCCCGTTCAACAGGGAAAACAATAAAAAAACAGGAGGGAGTCAAGCTATGAAAAAAGTGTTTAAAAGCGCCGTCAAATGGGCGCCTGTCATCTATCCGATCGCATGGAAAATCATCAAAAGCCGAAGAGAGAAAAAGAATCTGAAAGCCGGGTAACCGGCTTTTTTTCTTGGAGAAAGGCCAAATTGACTTGAAAGCGCAGCCATAATAGAATTTACTTAACTATGAGACAAATTTCACAAAAAGAATGAATATACCTGAGTGTATGGGTTTGGTCTCGGTTCAAGTATCTTAGTGGGAGGGTCTTTTTCTATGCTCAATGCTCGGCTTAAGCTTATCCTCGGCGAATTGATAGGAGCAGAATCACCGTTAACCAGCACATATTTGGCCAATGAGCTAAATGTGACCTCTCGGACGATCAGGTCAGATGTGAAAGAATTAGACCGGCTTCTCTCCAAAAACGGCGCTGCCGTTCAATCGATCAGAGGTGCAGGCTATCGGCTCTCCATCAAGAATGACCGCCTCTTTCGCCAGCTTCTGCAGCACACATTTCATGAAGAGCTTTCTACTCCCGTTTTTCCGAATGAGCGTATTCTCTATTTATTAAAAAGGCTTCTCTTAACTGAGGAGTATGTCAAACTTGAAGATTTAGCCGGTGAGATGTTTATCAGCAAATCGACGGTCCAAAACGATATGAGAGATGTGAAGAAAAGGCTTAAACCTTACGACATCGAACTGGAGATCAAACCGAATTACGGCTTTAAGCTGAAGGGAGATGAGATGAAGCTGCGATCCTGCATCGCAGAGCACCTTTTTCCAAAGCGGGAAACGGATATTGATATTATGAACACCCGGATATCCATCCTCCCAAAAGAAGAGCTGGCTATGATCCGTCAGACGATTTTAGAAAAAATAAGCGAAGATCACATTTCTCTTTCAGATATCGGACTAAACAACCTTCTCATTCACGTCGCCATTGCATGCAAACGTATTCGAAGCGGCAAACATGTTTCTCTTTATTCCAAAGATGTAAAGGAGATTATGAATCATAAAGAATATGAAGTGGCGAAGGAGATTGTCCGCACTCTTGAACAAAAGCTGCAAGTGGCATTTCCGGATAAAGAAACGGCCTACATCGCCATCCATCTGCTTGGCGCGAAAAGGACGGTTATGGCCTCCATTCGCAGCGATGCAATCGAAAATATGATGGATGAAGAGACAGACCGGGTGACGAAATTGATCATGAAAGCCATCGATCAAAAATTTACCCTTGGCATTGGGAATGACAAAGAATTAAAAATCGGTCTCGGTCTTCACCTGAAACCGGCTCTGAATCGCTGCAGATACGGCATGAATATCAGAAATCCGATGCTGGACGCAATTAAAGCCAATTATCCCCTCGCATTTGAAGCCGGGATTCAAGCTGGTGAAGTCATCAAAAAAGAGACGGGATTTGACATTCAGGAAAGCGAGGTCGGCTATCTCGCTCTGCATATCGGCGCAGCCATGGAAAGACGAAACATGAACAGGCCCTCAAAACGCTGCATGATTGTCTGCGCGTCAGGAGCCGGAAGCGCCATGCTGCTTCAAGACAGACTGCGGGCTACATTCGGTTCAAAGCTTGAAATCCTTGGAACAGTTGATTACTACAAGCTGAATCAAATGTCTCTCCATGCACTCGATTTTGTCATCAGCACCATACCGCTGTCCGCTGATCTTCCTATTCCGGTGATTCAAGTTAACGCCATATTGGGAGGGGGAGATTTAACGAAAATAGAACAGGTGCTTGCTGAAGATGACGGAATCGCTTCGACCTATACGAAAAAACAGCTCGTCTTTTTGCAGGAAAGTCTGTCTTCCCGAGAGGAGGTCCTCCGCTTTCTGTGCGGAAAAGTGATGCAATCAGGGCTTGCAGACGCTGGGCTTGAAGCCTCCGTCTTTGAACGGGAGGCCGTTGCGCCCACTTGCTTCGGTAATCTGGTTGCAATTCCGCATCCGATGGCACCAAAAACCGATTCGACTTTTTGGGCGGTTTGTACGCTGCAAAAACCGATAGTCTGGGAGAATAAGAGGGTTCAATTCGTTTGCCTTCTTTGCGTAGAAAAGGACAATACAGCAAATTTGCAAGAGATGTACAAATTTTTGGGCCGTGTTTTAGATGACAGGGTCATTGTCCGGGAGCTTCTGAAATGCAAAACGTACGGGGAGTTTATGTCCGTCTTCAAAAAAAGCAGGCCGGCTCATCGATATGCAAAATGAAGATGTCCCCTTGTCTTTTTTCCTCTTCACTGAGGAAAATCATTAAGTGTATATGAAAACGGTTTCATTGTATGATGGAACTGTAAAAGAGATCATACACGATACGTAAAAGGGGGACATATGAACATGAATATCTTACTAGCTTGCGCTGCAGGAATGTCAACGAGTCTGCTTGTGACGAAAATGGAAAAAAGTGCAGAGGAACAAGGCAAAGACTATAAAATCTGGGCCGTTTCCGGAGGAGAGGTTCAGAATCATATCGATAAAGCCGACGTATTGCTTCTTGGCCCGCAAGTCCGTTACATGCTCCCGCAATTAAAAAAATTAGGAGAATCGAAAGGTGTACCCGTCGATGTCATCAATACGGTCCATTACGGAACTTGTAATGGGGCAGAAGTGTTAAAATCCGCCGAACAGCTTGCCGGCTCTTAAAGGAGGCGGCACAAGTGAATAAGTTTAATGCGTTTTTAGAGGAGAAGGTCATGCCGGTTGCCGGCAGAATTGCCGCCCAGCGCCATTTGCAGGCACTCAGAGACGGTATTATTCTGACCATGCCATTAATCATTATCGGATCGCTGTTTCTCATCTTAGCCAATTTGCCGATTCCGGGATATCCGGAATTCATGGCGGGGATTTTCGGCGAGCAATGGGCTGATAAATTAAGCTACCCGGTTAATGTCAGCTTTGACATTATGGCGCTGATCGCAACGTTCGGCATCGCCTACCGGCTGGCCGAAAAATACGACATTGATGCTCTGTCATCAGGTGCCATTGCCGTAGCAGCTTTTCTGCTTGCGACCCCCTACCAGATTCCGTTCACACCGGAAGGCGCAACAGAGGAAATTTTAGTGTCGGGCGGCATCCCGATTTCATTAATGGGAAGCAAAGGTCTGTTTGTCGGCATGCTGATCGCAATGTTCTCGACTGAGGTTTACCGCTGGATCGTTCAAAAGGATATTGTCGTCAAAATGCCGGACGGCGTACCGCCGGCTGTCAGCAAATCATTTATCGCTCTGATTCCGGGATTCGCCGTTATCGGCTCGATTTGGGGGGCGCGCCTTTTAATTGAGATGACGCCGTTTGGAAGCCTCCATAATGTCGTCAACGTACTTTTAGGCACACCTCTGTCCATCCTTGGAGGCAGTCTCGGCGGAAGCCTTATAGCCGAAACTGTGAAAATGCTGCTGTGGTCCTGCGGCCTTCACGGAGCAAATATTGTCGGCGGAGTGATGTCGCCGATCTGGTACGGTGCGATGGACGAAAACCGCCTCGCTTTCCAAGCCGGTGAAGCGCTCCCAAACATATTTACGACACAGTTTTTTGAGATTTGGGTTAACATCGGCGGAAGCGGCGCCACTTTGGCTTTGGTCATTACGATGTTTGTTAGAGCGCGAAGCAAACAGATGAAACAGCTCGGCAGATTAGCCATCGGTCCCGCTATTTTTAACATCAACGAACCGATTATTTTCGGCATGCCGATCGTCATGAATCCGATGCTGCTGATTCCGTTCATCGTGTCGCCGCTGTTAATGTTAACGGCCACCTATATTGGAATGAGTACAGGTCTTGTCGCAAAGCCGGCTGGGATTGCGGTGCCGTGGACAATGCCGCCCGGCTTTTCCGGATATTTAGCAACAGGAGGGAAAATTTCCGGAGCGGTCATGCAGTTGATTAATTTGTTGATTTCGTTTGTCGTATACTATCCGTTCTTTAGAATGTGGGATCTACAAAAGCTGAGAGAAGAGAGCGAACTGGAGGCCGGAACGGCCGTAAGCGACGGTCAACAGGCCAGTGTATAGAAAAGGGGTGCCAAGATGTCCGAGGAATTGGAACGAACGATATTTCAAATTATCCTTCACGGAGGAAACGGCAGGAGCTTTTGCATGGAAGCGATAGCCGAAGCCAAAAAGGGAGATTTCGCCGCTGCAAAAGAAAAGATCCGGGCGGCTGACGAAGAACTGATCAAGGCGCATCATTTTCAGACAGCTTTGATTCAAAATGAAGCGAAGGGGGCGAAAACCGAACCCTCACTTCTCATGATTCATGCCCAAGATCATTTAATGAATGCGATGACCATGAAAGATTTGGCCGCGGAGATTGTCGAGCTGTATGAAAAAATGAATGTCCACGGAGGTGTCAATTGATGAAAAAAGGATTGAAAATCGTAACAATTGGCGGAGGTTCTAGTTATACGCCCGAGCTTGTCGAGGGATTAATCAAACGGCATGACCAACTTCCGGTCAGCGAGCTCTGGCTCGTCGATATACCGGAAGGGGAAGAAAAACTCAATATCGTCGGCACGCTGGCGAAGCGAATGGTCGAAAAAGCGGGCGTCCCGATCGAAGTCCATCTGACGCTCGACCGCAGGGAGGCTTTAAAAGACGCTGATTTTGTCACGACGCAATTCCGCGTCGGTTTGCTCGAAGCGAGGGCAAAAGATGAACGAATTCCATTAAAATACGGGGTGATCGGACAGGAAACAAATGGACCGGGCGGTCTTTTCAAGGGGCTCCGCACCATTCCGGTCATCCTTGAGATTGCAAAAGACATCGAAGAACTGTGCCCTGACGCGTGGCTTGTCAACTTTACCAACCCGGCAGGCATGGTGACTGAAGCACTGCTCCGCTACTCTAATTTGAAAAAAGTCGTCGGGCTCTGCAATGTGCCGATCGGCATGAAGATGGGGGTTGCAAAAGCGCTTGATGTTGATGAAAGCCGCATAAACATTCAATTTGCCGGATTAAATCATATGGTGTTCGGACTCGACGTTTTCCTGGACGGCGTCAGCGTCAAAGACAAAGTGATCGAAGCGATGGCAGATCCCGAAAATGCGATGACGATGAAAAACATCTCCGGAGAATCGTGGGAACCTGACTTTATCCGGGGTCTCGGCCTGATTCCGTGCGGCTACCACCGCTACTACTACAAAACGCAGGAGATGCTTGAACATGAACTGGAGGCTTCAAAAACGGAAGGGACGCGTGCAGAGGTCGTTCAGCAAGTTGAAAAGGAATTGTTTGAGCTGTATAAAGATCCGGAGCTGGCGATCAAACCGCCCCAGCTTGAAAAGCGCGGCGGCGCATATTATAGTGATGCCGCCTGCAACTTGATCAGCTCGATTTATAATGATAAGCACGATATTCAGCCTGTCAACACGATGAATAACGGAGCGATCGCAAGCATTCCGGATGACTCCGCAGTGGAAGTCAACTGTGTCATGACGAAAAACGGGCCGAAACCGATCGCGGTCGGAGATTTGCCTGTCACCGTGAGGGGCCTTGTCCAGCAAATCAAATCATTCGAACGGGTTGCGGCTGAAGCGGCTGTTACAGGTGATTACAACACCGCGCTTGTCGCCATGACAATCAACCCGCTCGTTCCGTCCGACAAGATTGCGAAACAAATACTGGACGAAATGCTTGAAGCGCATAAAGAGCATCTTCCGCAGTTTTTTAGATCTGTAGAAGCATAGGAATAAAATTGAGGTTCCGGTGTGTCAGCCGGAACCTTTTAATAGATATAGGCGCCGCCGTGTCCGAATGGCCCGGCGAAACAGCGGCCGTCCCATTCATGCCTACATATTTGCGCTTGCTTCTTTTTCTTTGACCAGATCTGACTGCCGGGCTTTGGCAAGCTGAGTGAATATGAGGATGCCGATGCCCGCAATGATTTCGATGAAGCCGCCGATTGCGATCACGCTTCCCGCGCCAAGCGTTTTTGCGGCATATCCGCAGGCAATTGCTCCTAAAGGAAGCGATAGATTTGTGATCATATGGATGACTGCGAACACTTGAGGCTGGTCATCCCCTTCGACAGATGTCTGGATAATCGTGAATTCGGGGACATTGATCGAACTGATGGCTGCTCCGAATGCAAAGGCTGCGAGAAATACGAGCGGCAGGAAAGTATTCAGTCCAGCGATAAAATAAGCCGCACCTTCAAGTATGCCTGCCGTGATGAAAAGGAGTCCGTACCTGTTGATTTTTACTTTTGCAAGGATAAAACCAAGTAAAAATGCTCCTCCTGCCGTCGTAGCCTTCAGCAGCGAGTGGATGAACGGCGTTCCGTTTAAATCCTCTGCAACATATACCGCAGAAAGGGCTTCCCAGGGTGAAGCCGCCAGGTTCATGAAGATGCAGTAAATCGCCAGCGGATATAATATTTTGTGGTTTTTCACCAATGTAAATCCTCTTTTTAATCTCGCAAAATATGTACCTCTTTGAGCAAGAGACTTAGATTGTGATTGATTCCGGATGATGGTGTATTTGATGCAAAGCACGAATAGGCCCGATATGATATAAAAGATAAATGAAAAGACCAAAGTCGTTGCAGGACCGATAAAAGTCAGCAGCACACCGCACAATGTAACGGCTCCCAGCCTGATGATTTCTGAAGAAGACTGGAGAATCGCGTTGGCTTTTTGGATGAGATTTTCGTTCACGATCTGCGGAATCAGCGTAATCGACGCCGGGTTATAAGTCGCACCAGTTGCCGAATGGATGATCATGAGCCCTAAAACAAACCACATCGGTGAAAAGCCGTTTAAGTAGCAAATCGGTATTGTAATGACGACGGCTGCTCTTGTTAAATCCGAAAAATACATCCAGAATTTCAGGGCGCTTCTTTTGACTAAAGGCCCTGTAACCGGCGCCAAAAAGGCTTCGGGGAGGAAAGTGACGGCAAGAAGCAGGGAGGTGCCGATTGCACCTTTTCCGTCAAAAATTAAGAACCATAAAATAGAGTTGAAGGCAAAACAGTCAGCCGAGATTTTGATTAGCCTGGAGATGAAAAGGAACGTGTAATTCTTTTCCCAGACGCTCAATTTTGTTTGATCCATTGTTCAGCGTCCTTTCTTGATTTGCATGTTACATGAGAACGGATAATCTCTCCTTTCCGGTGTGGTTATTGATAATTTTAACATAAAATATATAAAATGGAATCGTTTTGTGCGGGGGATTGACTAGGCGGAATGAAAAAGAGGGGCGAGCGGTGTGGAAACAGAGCCTGCCGCCGGTACATTTCGCGATAAGGGTGCAAGCCCTCTTTTTTGCAAAAGAGAGCTTAAACCGCTTAGCAGGATTGGCTGACTTTATCAACTTCAACTGTCCAGCCGAATGTGTCAGGCAAAGCGCCTTTCTGAATACCGGTGATCGTTTGGTAGAGCCTTTTGGCGATTTCGCCTGTTTGTCCGCTGTTGATCACAAGGCTTTCGTTTTTCCAGATCAGCTCGCCGACCGGGGAAATGACAGCGGCGGTTCCGGTGCCGAACGCTTCTTCAAGCAGACCGTCTTTGTGAGCCTGAACCAGTTCATCAACTGAAATTTTCCTTTCGGTTACGGAAAGTCCCCATTGTTTTAATAGATGAATGACGGAATTTCTCGTAATGCCTTCCAAAATACTTCCGTTTAGAGCCGGAGTGACAATTTCACCGCTGATTTTGAAGAAGATGTTCATGCTGCCTACTTCTTCAATGTATTTCTTTTCTACTCCGTCAAGCCAAAGTACTTGCGAGAAGCCTTTGCTTTCCGCCACTTCCTGAGCCTTCAGGCTCGCCGCGTAGTTGCCGGCCGTTTTCGCATTGCCTGTACCGCCTGCCACAGCACGGACAAATTCGCTTTCAACGGCAATTTTCACAGGGCGGATGCCTTCTTTGTAATAAGATCCAACCGGCGATAAAATGATCAGCATTTTATACATATTGGACGGAGCGACGCCGAGGTACGGTTCCGTTGAAATAATGAACGGACGGATATAAAGGGATGTCCCCTCAGCTTGAGGAATCCACTCTTTGTCGATCTGAACCAGCTGCTTCAGCCCTTCCAGAACGGTGTCAGGATCAACCCGCGGAATGCAGAGGCGGTCGTTGGATTTATTGAGCCTCTCGACGTTTTTTTCAGGTCTGAACAGAAGAACGCTGCCTTCGCTTGATAAGTAAGCTTTTAACCCTTCAAAAACGGACTGCCCGTAGTGGTAAACCATTGCAGCCGGGTCCATTTCAATCGGCTGATAAGGAACGATTCTCGGATCGTGCCAGCCGTTTTCAGCCGTATAGTCCATGATAAACATGTGGTCGGTAAAGGTCCGGCCGAATTCGAGCCGGTCAGCCTCTGGCTTTTGCTTTTTTGCTGTACTGAGCTGTACGCTGATCGTTTGTTTTGTCATATTCATTCTCCCTGCCGTTTCTAGTCTTTTTCCAAAAAATATTTATCTTCTATTTTAAACCTTCTCTTGATAATCGCAATAGATTTCAGAGAAATTTGCAAAATAGAATTTTTGGAAACTTTAAAAATTTAAATCGGACAAAAAAAGGACTCCCCATGGGGGAATCCTTTTTTATGATGACTTTTTATAAAAGGATTCGATCTCCTGATCGACGTAAACCCAGCCTTTCCAGCCAAGGTGGAGCGTATCTTTCAAGAAGTATGGATCATATTCATGATTCGTTAAATCAGCAACTTGAAAGCCTTCTTGTTCGATTTCTTTTTTAATCTTTTTATAGAAATCTGTCCGGCCTTTTTTAGGGAAGCCGGTATAGTCGTAAAACTTGCCGTGGACCGGAACCGAGATGAACAGCGGTTCTGCGCCGGATTCTTTCAGAACATCCATCATGAGATGGAAATCGTGGAACTCGACTGACTCGGCATAGTTCATCTTTTTATTGTGGCCTTTAAGCTTTTTCAGCTTCGGCTTCAATTTCTTATAAACGCCGTTTGAAATTTTAAACTCATTGTTGCGGGATTCTTTGGCGCCGACCTTTTCGGCCATCTGCTTTAATTCATCCCACGATTTGTTTTTTACATCCTGGGAAATGGTCCGCTTCGGTCCGTTTCCTTCAACCATGGAATAGTAGATGTCCTTTTTCTCCAGAATGCTCCGGTAAGCTTTTGCCGGCGGCGTCAGAAGGGACAGCGCCACTTTGTCCTGATCGAGCTCGGCTTTAAAAAGGGCTGAAAGCAGAGCGTCGTTTGTAACTGCATGAAATTTAAGCATGCGTTTGATGATTTTTTTCTTCAGCTCGGGATCGACATTTTGATTGAACACAAGATCGTATGCCTGCAAAGCCGAGAAGTTCGGCGCAAAGTGGGATTCGTCCGAGCCGTCTTTTTGAAACCACTGCGGAGAAATAATGAAAACGATTTTCTTGCCCTTTAATTGACCAGACTGCGCCGCAAAGTTGATTGCATGAATCAAGGACTGTGAACCGCCTTTCCCGACCAGGTAAGGCGTGAACCCTTGGTTGTTTACTTTAAAATAGTTAGACGGATGAAAGGCATCTAACCGGGACAATTCCGATGATCCGTAAATCGGCAGATATTTCGGATCTTCAAGCGCTTTGCCTTGAAGATACATACCCTGGAACATCATCGGGTTTATTTCTGTAGCTGAAGTTTCGACACGATCTTTAGGAACCAGTTTTGCCAGCCATGCATTTGGAATCAAGATCGCGGTGAAAAAAAGTAAAAATGCCAAGATGATTGGCCCGAATAAAAAACGCTTTTTCATTATCTCAACTCATTCAGCTGCTTTATGATTTGATTTGGCGTGTTCCATGCATCCCGGTCAAACTCTGTAATCGGCACTGTGATGTTAAAGTGGCTTTCGAATGCAAGCAGCAATTCCACCGTGCCGAAGGAATCGAGGATTCCCTCTTCGAAAATATCAATATCCGGATTTTCCTTTACGATATCGTCCTGACATACCTCTGCTAAAACTGAAAGTACTTCTTGATTAAAATCCATTATGAAAATCTCCTTTTAGTGTATTAGTTTCCCTGAGAAAATTAAAAATCCAAAACATACGAAGTGGAAGGTCACCACGACTGAGACGGCTGTCGTCCACTTATTGTTCGGCCACCACTTGTATTTCTTATTCCATTTTTCAAAGAAGTTAAAGCCGACCATGAGCAGCGCGTGATACAGCCCGTAGACGATGTACTGAGGGGCAAGGCCGTGCCAGACACCCATCAGAAGGAACAGCAGCACATATCCGATATTGGAAACAGCCATCCGGTTTGTGATCCATTTTTTCTTCGTCATCCAAAGGACAAAGCGCATGAACACGTAGTCTCTGAACCAGAATGAAAGCGACATATGCCAGCGGTTCCAGAAATCTTTAATATTGCGGCTGATGAACGGCTTATTAAAGTTTTCAGGGGATTTGATTCCCATGATATAGCTGACGCCGACCGCAAAAGCAGTGTAGCCGGCAAAATCAAAAAACAGATAAAGGCTGTACGCATACATGTATGCCAAGCCATGCGAGATGCTGCCGGAAGTCAAAAACGGCAGTTTCATAATGACATACGTATTAATACAATAGCCGATAATGAATTTATATAAAAAGCCGAGAAAGATTTTATTGATTCCTTTGTAAAGCAGTTCTTCGTATTGCTCCTTCGTCCATACCGTCTGATCGTCTTTTTCAAAACGGCGGTACCTGTCGATCGGACCTGACGAGATGGTCGGGAAAAAGAGAATAAAGTAAAGCAGTCTGCTGATTGGGAGCTGCTTTTTAATGAGACCGTCGCGGGTTTCAATGATGAGCTGAACCCCTTTAAAAGTTAAATACGAGATACCGAGAAATGTTGCCCAGTTGTCAACGGCGAAAAACGGCAGCAGCTTTGACAGTGCCAGAGGCAGGATAGAAGCTGCTGCAGCGAGACAAAATACGATGCCGCTGTTCGCTTTGAGACGGTAAGCGATATAGCCTTTGATCAGAACCATCTGCCAAAGCGTAAACAGGCACAGCATGATCAGCCCGTGCAGGCTGTTTGAAAAAATAAGCGCCAGAACCAGAACGGAAACCGCCATGTTATATAAGCGGAAGCTTTTTCCGTTCAGTCCGAGAATGATGGTCGGCGCCAGTAAAATTCCTAATATGATGAAGAAAAGAAATGAACCATAGGGTGTCATACGGTTACCTCTTCTTTTAATCTCTTGCGGTCAATTTTACCGTTTGCTGTCATCGGAATCTCTTTTTGATACATGAATTTTCTCGGAATCATATATGCAGGCAGCTTGCTGCCCAAATCTTTCTTAATCGCGCTGGTTAACTGGTATTCCTTTTCGAAATCGTGTTCGGCAGGCACGATCATGGCGATCAGATACTCGATTTTCTCCTCGCGGTAGTATGGAATAACGACCGCCGACTGCACGTATCGGGACTGATTGATTTGGTATTCGATCTCTTCAAGCTCAATCCGGTAGCCATGCAGTTTGATTTGGAAATCGAGTCTTCCGAGGAAGAACAGCTGGCCGTTTTCTTTGTACCCTGCGTCACCGGTGCGATAAGCAGGGGCGCCGTTGTAAGAGAAAAACGCTTTTTCCGTCAGCGCTTTTTCGCCTAAATAGCCTTTGCTGACGCTGGCTCCGGTAATAATGATCTCGCCTTTTTCCCCTTCTTGGACGGCTTTTCCGTCTTCATCGATGATCACGATCTCGGTTTCCGGCTTTTCAGAACCGACGGGAAGAGAAGAATACTTGTTTAATACGTCGTCTGTTACTTCGATGGAAGTGACGGCAACAGTCGCTTCGGTCGGGCCGTATGTGTTAAAAACACGAGCCTTCGGAAATCTCTCTTTAAGTTGTCTGGCGACTGACGCGGGAAGCGTTTCTCCGCAGAACATAAACAAGCTCAGTTCAGGAAGCAGCTCTTCAGAATAAGACGGATCCATCAAGCACATTTGTGCGAATGAAGGCGTTGATGTCCAGACGTTGACGTTGGATTGTTTCAGCGCTTCAAACAACAGTTTCGGCCGGTTAATCATATCTTTCGTAACCGTCCATAATGTGCCTCCGGACTGCAGGCACGGATAAAGGTCCATCACCGATAAATCAAAGGAAAACGGGGCTTGATTTAAGAACACTTGGCCGCTTTCCACCGGAAAGTCATTCGTGATCCAATCTGTGAAGCTCTGAAGATTGGCGGCTGAGATTTGCACGCCTTTTGGATTTCCCGTGCTTCCGGATGTGTAGATAATGTAAAAGGTATCTTCACCGTGAACCCAGCGTCCGGGATCTGTCTCCGGCACCCCGTCTCCTTCAAGAACGCCCGGTTCCACAACGGAAATGAGGGCATCTCCCGTGTCAACCGAAGTGCCTGAGTTATTGAGTATAAGCTCGGCTTTTGAGCTGTTGATGATTTTCAGAATCCGGTCTGCCGGAATCGATACGTCAACTGGAATGTACGGATGGCCGGCTTTCACGCAAGCCAGGAAAGAAACCGCCATGACCGGTTTCATATGTCCGTAGACAATGATCGGAGAAGCCTCTGTTAATGCTTCGCTTTGAATCCGCGCGGCAAGGCGCTCAGATTGTGACCAAAGCTCTCCGTATGTCAGCTTTTCTTCTTCATTCACAAAAGCAAGGGTATCGGGTTGTGTTTGCGCGTATTTTTTAATAGTTTCTATCAGTTTCATTGTTTTTTTCTCCATTAAAAGTCATTATAAATATATGAACCTGTATTTGCTGTGTGGAATCCGTAAATTAAAAACAGCAGTACGAGAATAAGAAAGTAATAGGAAGTGTTGAGCAGCCACTTCATTGTTGTTTTTTCATACAACATTTTTAGCTTATTTAACATTGATCTTTTCCTTTCCGTTATTGAATTGCCTTAACAACAGTATAAGACGAAAATGTTGTATAAAAGTTTCATTTGTGGGAGAGTTTTATTTCTGAGCGTTGTCAGCTCAGAGCCTATCCTATTATAAACATTTTTTGTTATTGTGGAAATAACTTCTTTTTAAATCACAAAAAAACAGGCTCATATGAAAAGCGGAGCGCTTTTCGATATGAACCTGCAGTTTGTCGGAAGTGCGTGAAGGAATTAATACTTTACAAAAGCGGAACCCACAATGATCAGCAAAATAAATAATACAACGATCAAAGCGAAGCTATTAGAGTATGACATATTCTCACCTCCGAAAAGTGGTAATACAGAATATGAATGTTTTATGACTTTTGAAAGGGAAATAAATTTATAAAAGTGGAAAATGATCAACCAGACCACTTTTTGATCTTGCGATTTAAGTCGAAACTTTACCGTGGATGTGCCCGTCTACTAACTGAAAAAACGATATGATGTCATAAGGAGAAAAATATAATGGATATGGCGATAGATAAGATGATAGGACTGCCTGAAGCCCAGATAGAAGATTTAAGAAACCTGATGGAGGACTGGAAGAACGAACTCCTTGTCTATAAATTTGCCTTGGATCAAATGGATACGAAATTTTCGATTATCAGCCAGGAATATAATTTAATCCATGGCCATAACCCGATTGAGCATACGAAATCAAGGGTAAAAAGCTTTGAAAGCCTGATCAACAAGCTTGTGCGGAAGGGCTGCGATATTACCACAAAGGCCGCTAAGGAGCACATCAATGATATCGCAGGTCTCAGAATCGTCTGCTCGTTTTTATCCGATATTTACAATATGGTTGAAGTGCTGAAGGAACACGAAGACATCAAGATTTTAAACATGAAAGACTACATTAAAAATCCGAAGCCGAACGGATACAGGAGCCTCCATCTGATTGTAGAAGTGCCTGTTTACTTGACCAACCGCGTCGAGCACGCCAAGGTGGAGATTCAAATCAGGACGATCGCGATGGATTTCTGGGCGAGCCTCGAACATAAAATCTACTACAAATTGAACAATGAAGTGCCGAACCAGCTCACGGATGAGCTGAAAGAAGCGGCTGACATCGCGAACTATCTGGATGAAAAGATGCTTCATATTCGAACAAAAGCGGATCAATAAAAAGCAGCCGGGCATTTTTTAGCCCGGCTGCTATTTTTTTCTGCCGCTTGACCCGAAGTTGTCACTCCTTGAATATCAACCTCATATGTAATATCGGATTCGGTGAAAATCTCATCCCATTTCCCTTCCGCTTTTCGATTCCAGAATTTCAAGACGTCCGTCCGGTATTCACCCTGCAGTTTGCCGAGCGCGCTCTTCATCCACACTTTCACCTGATCTCCGGCAAGACGCTCGACTTCTTTCCGCTTTTTGTTTTGGAAATCATGGCCCGGCGATGCCTTCGCGCTCTTCTTTTGTGAACTTTTCACTATGCCAGCTTCGTCAAATATGTTTTTCAACTAAAAGAAAAGAGGAAGAACGCTCCTTTGTATCAAAGGTTATGACTGTCATGAATCGAAAAAAGAAAACAAGAAAATGATAAGAGCACGAGGAGGTCTAAAAATGAAATCGGATATTGAAAAACTTGCGGAATGCGGTTTGCAAAACGGAGCGGCAGCGATGATGAACCGGGAGTCGCAACGGCTTGATGCTGCTTTATACGGGACCGTCGGCAATGCTTTCGACCGTGATGCGGGTGCGGAAGGTAAAGCGGACGGAGCTGGCGAAAGGCTGCTTTACCCTAAGTAAATGGCCGGATTGAAAAAGAACCGCGCCCTGTTTTTAACAGCCGTTGCATCAGGGACGATGCTGAATCCGCTCAATTCTTCAATGATTTCTTTGGCGCTGCACAGCATCCAGCATGAGTTTCATCTTTCATTTGCAACCGTATCGTGGCTGATTTCATCTTTTTATTTAGCCAGTGCGGTCGCGCAGCCTGTCACGGGAAAAATCGGCGATTTAATCGGTCGGAAAAAGATGTTTTTGTCAGGGCTTGTTCTCGTTGCCGTATCGGCAATCGGCGCTCCTCTCGCACCGGCTTTTTCCGTCTTGCTGATCATGCGTTTGTTTCAATCGATTGGGAGCGGCGCCATTTATCCTTCGGGAGTGGGCCTGATCAGAAGCCACATTCATGAAAAGCGGGCGTCGGCACTAAGTGTGCTGTCCATTTTTTCTTCGGCTATGACCGCTTTTGGACCGACTGTGGGGGGATTTTTAATCGTTCTCGGGGGATGGCCCGCCATTTTCCTTGTGAACTTTCCATTTATTTTGTTCAGCTTTTTGCTGGGGATGTACATGTTTCCGAAAGATGAGAAAAAAGCCGGCTTAAATGTCCGCGCCGTCATCAAGCGGCTTGATCTGACCGGGATTCTTCTGTTTGCGGGCGGAATCGTTCTCCTGCTGGCATTCCTGCTCTCATTGAGCACGGGCGAGCCCCGTTTTGCCGAGGGGATGTTCGGGCTTGTCTTGCTTTTGATGTTTGTTTGGTGGGAGCTGAGAGTGAGCAGCCCGTTTATTGATATCAGACTGTTGATCGCGCGCAGGACGCTAACTTCGGTCTATGCTCAATTTATTATGCTGAACATCTTTAACTACTGTTTGTTTTTTGGACTTCCGAGTTATTTTCAGGATGAAATGCACCTTTCCGTTCAAGCGAGCGGTCTTTTGATGCTGTTCATGTCCGGGACGAGCGTATTGATTTCACCTTTCGTCGGGAGATGGATTGACCGTTCAGGTGAAACGCAGCCTGTTTTCATTGGTTCTTGCATAATGGCGGCCGGCGCCATCCTGCTTACATTGTTTTTTGTCGATGCACCGATGTTGTGGAAAGGCATTATCCTCTCTTTGCTGGGGGTCAGCTACGGACTCGGCAATGTCGCCCTGCAGGCTGCCATGTTTACGGCAAGTCCGCCGGACATCGTCGGGACCACTTCGGGGCTCTTCCAAACATGCCGCTATCTTGGCTCGATCTTTTCGTCCGTCATTCTGGGTCTGTTGTTTGGAGAAGAAATAACCGCGGGTCATTTTCAGGATCTGGGGGTGGTCATGATTGTGGTTGCCATCGGCAGCGTTTTGATGAGCTTCCGGTTTATTAAGCTGATGAAGGATTGAAAAGAAGCGGTATAAAAAAAAGAGCAGATCAATTCGATCTGCTCCTTTTTAATATTATTGGGCGACTGAGCTGTAAGACGGTTTTCTGTTTTCTTTTTTGCTCAGGTTATACACGGCTGTTCCCGAGATTTGACCGGCTGTTTTCAGCCTGTCTTTGCTGATGTGTTCAATCGTGTCGTAAGGAGTGTGGTACCAAGGCTCCAATGCACCTGTTCCCGGCTCTCTCCAAATGAAGTTGGCCGAGTCGATGCCGGCTTCATGGAATGGGACATGGTCGGATGAACCGCCTTGATGTAAAAATAATACGTCTTTCCCAAGGCTTAAAGAAGCGGCTTTACTTAGCTCCCAGACGAGGTTTGCCGAACCGTCGGGTGTATTGATGTACAGCTGTGAAGCATTTTCCCAGCTTGTCGCCACCATATCTAAGTTAAAGTTGGCAACGCTCTGTTTGACTTCCCGCTCTGACAAGGTGCTGACATAATGGCGCGATCCGAGGAGACCGATTTCTTCGGCACCGAATGTAATAAAGCGAATTTCTTTGTCGGCTGGAACCGTCTTCATGATCCGGGCCAGTTCAAGGACGACTGAAGTGCCGGAGGCATTGTCATTGGCTCCGGGAGCATAAGGGACGCTGTCATAATGCGAAGTCACATACACGATGTCCGGATTTTTGACACCTTTTGCTTTGCGGACGCCGATCACGTTTTGCGATGTTTGATTTTTATGAGCCTTCAGCTTCAAGATCGCTTCTTGTTCAGAAAGCAGCTTTTCTCCGTCTTCCTTTTTGACGCCGACTACCGGAACATCGACTTTATTACCGCTGAGATTCGGAGTCAGAGGGACGAGGCCGTCGACGTTATTATAAATGATCACTCCGCTTGCGCCTGCGTCAGCAGCGTTTTTTGCTTTTTCATAGAATGTCAGCTCGCCTCTTAAAATGACGGCGATTTTGCCTCTCGCTTCCTCGGTGAAGTCGCCGGGCAGGCCGAGGCCGGCATCATAGAGAGGAGCTGCCAGGCCTTCTGCTGTTGTCGGGGCGGAGCCGGCGGCAGGCCGCGAAGGCACGTTATTTCCCTGAACGGTAAGCGTTCCTTCCAGCCGATCAGGTATGCTGAAGGTTTGTGTGGTCACTTTCAGATTTGATTTTTTCATCTGTGAGGCGATGAAAGCGGCGCTCTTTTTTTCTTCCGCCGTGCCTGTCACACGCGGTCCGATTGTTTCGCTTAAATGGTAAATCGTTTGATAGGCGCGATTTTCGTTGAATTTTTTGCTGAATTTTTCGACATCTTTTGCGATGGCTGTTTCCTGAGGCGCCGCTTGAACAGCATTTCCCGTTCCATCGGCGAACACGCCGCCTGCTATTACGGATAGCGCCAATCCGATCATCATCATTTTTCTCTTCATACATAAACCTCCTTGATGGTCTTGTTTTCCTGAGAAGAGATATTCGCAGCTGAGCGGGTGAATCCTGCATGCATCTGATAAATGATTCGATAGACCAGTAATTTGAAGTTTGATAAAAAAGTTTTTTTGTTTAATAGGATGGTTGACGTGAGCATTCTTTCTGTTTAGAATACGTCCGAATTATCAGGATCCTGATTTTGAATCACATATGTGAATGTTGGAGGGTGTCATGTCAGTAAAATCCGCGGTACGTGTTGTACGTATATTTGAATTGCTGTCAAATCATCCGGATGGATTAACCGTAAAGGAGATCAGCAAAGAATTGTCGCTGCCGCAGAGCAGTACATTCAATTTGGCCGCTACACTTTTGGATGAAGGATACCTTCAGCAGGATGCTATCAAGCGTTACAGGCTGGGGGCAAAACTGATCCAAGTTGGAACCGCTGCCATGGAGTCGATCGACATTTCGTCGCAAGGTGTTCCGTTTTTAAAACAGCTGATGGACGGCGTTCAGGAGACGGTGTTTATGGCCGTTCTATCCGATGATCAGCTCGTCTACATCGCAAAAATCGATAACAACAGGTCAATCAGAACAACCGCACAGCCCGGTTCGCGCAAGCCGCTATATTGCACCGGGCTTGGCAAGGCATTTTTGGCATTCATGCCGGAGGACAAAAGGGAAGGGCTGCTCGACCGCATGGAATTTATCCGGTTTACCGGGCATACCATCACCGCCAGAGATGAGCTGGAAAAGCAGCTGCAGACATTTTTGGAACAGGGATATGCCGTTGACAATGAAGAAAATGAAGAAGGTTTGTTTTGTCTGGCGGCTCCTGTCTATGGTCCGGATGGCGTAATGAATGCGGCGATCAGCACCGCCGGGCCAAAGGAGCGCATGCTCGCAAGAAAGGCGCTTATCGTTGAGCAGCTGCTTCACACAGCCGGAAAAATTACAGAAAGCATTGGCGGATTTAAAAAGCCGCTTTAGCAAAGGGGGAAAGTTCTGATGGATGTTATTAGCATAGGAGAGACAATGGCGCTGTTCACTCCGAATGAAGACGGCCCTCTCAGATACGCAAGAAACTATCAGGTGAGAATAGCGGGCGCAGAAACCAACACGCTGATCGGACTTTCGAAGCTCGGGAAAAAAGCCGGCTGGATTACCCGGCTTGGAAAAGACGAGTTCGGGGCGATGATTCTTTCTGCTGTCAGAGGAGAAGGAGTCGATGTCAGCCAAGTGAAGCTCGATGACACGGCGCCGACCGGTTTGTTTTTTAAAGAAAAGAAAAGCGCGGCCAAAGTCAATGTCTTCTATTACAGGACGCTTTCAGCGGCGAGTTTTTTGAAAAAAAGCGATATTGATGAGCCATACATTGAGAAAGCGGGGTTTTTATACATTACGGGAATTACCCCGGCTTTAAGTGAAAGCGCTTCAGATGCAGTGTTTTATGCAGTGGAGCTCGCCAAAAAGCACAATAAATGCGTTGTATTTGATCCGAATTTTCGAAAAAAGCTCTGGGACGGAGAGCGGGCGCGGCAGACGATGTTTGATTTGATCAAACAGTCTGATATCGTGCTTCCCGGCTTGAGCGAAGGGCGTTTTTTGTTCGGCACCGCTGATGAGAAAAAAATAGCGGAAGCCATCCGCGGGCACGGGGCTGAAACCGCCATCGTCAAGCTTGGTGCAAAAGGCGCCTATTATTCCAGCGGGAATGAAAACGGCTATGCGGAAGGCTATCAGATTCAGACTGCAGCGGACCCCGTGGGTGCCGGAGACGGCTTTGCAGCCGGTGTATTATCGGGTTTGATTGATCATATTCCGCTTTCTGAAGCTGTCAAACGCGGCTGTGCCGTCGGCGCCATGGTAGCTGCGGTAAACGGTGATATTGAAGGGCTGCCTGACAGCGATTCACTGTTTGCGTTTATGGAACAATCTGATGAAGAAGATGTCAGCCGATAAAAAACCGTAAAGAAAGGGTGGCAGAAATGCATGTATTGTCACAAATCAAAGAACAAAAAGTGATTGCGATCATCCGCGGATACAATCCGGAGGAGGCAGTGAGCATTGCCGGCGCCTTAAAAGCGGGCGGCATCAGGCTTGTGGAAATTACGCTTAATTCCCCTCAAGCGATCAAAGCGATTGAAGCGGTTTCAGAAGATGTTGGAGACGAAATGCTTATCGGAGCGGGAACCGTTCTTGATCCCGAATCTGCGAGAGCGGCGCTTTTAGCCGGCGCGCGGTTTATCCTGTCGCCAACTGTTCATGAAGAGACGATCAAGCTGACAAAGCGATATGGAGCGATCAGCATTCCGGGCGCCTTTACCCCGACGGAAATATTGACGGCGTATGAAAGCGGTGGAGACATCATCAAAGTATTTCCCGGAACGATGGGGCCTGGCTATATCAAAGATATCCACGGACCGCTTCCGCATATTCCGCTGCTTCCGACGGGAGGGGTAGGGTTGGAAAACCTTCACGAGTTTTTACAGGCCGGTGCGGTCGGTGCTGGAATCGGCGGTTCACTTGTGAGGGCTCATCAAGATGTGAATGACGCGTTTTTAGAAGAGCTGTCCAAAAAAGCAAAGCAATTTGTTGAAGCAGCAAAACAGTAAAAGGGGAGATCAGAGATGAAAATAACGGGATTCGAGTGTTTCCAAATTCCACCGCGCTGGCTTTTCTTAAAAATCGAAACGGATGAAGGCATTACAGGGTGGGGAGAGCCGGTAATCGAGGGAAAGGCGGCGACAGTTAAGGCGGCTGTCGGCGAGTTAATGGAATATTTAATCGGCAAAGACCCGATGAACATTGAAGACCACTGGAATGTCATGTACAGAGGCGGATTTTATCGGGGCGGACCCATTCTGATGAGCGCGATTGCAGGAATCGATCAAGCGCTTTGGGACATTAAGGGCAAGTTTTACAATGCGCCCGTGCATCAGCTGCTCGGAGGGAAGAGCAGGGAATCGATCAAGGTCTATTCCTGGATTGGCGGAGACAGGCCTCAAGACGTCGGCCTCGCTGCCAAGGAGGTGGTTGACCAAGGCTTTACAGCCGTCAAAATGAACGGCACGGAAGAGCTGCAATACATTGATTCACATGAAAAAATCGATCAGGTGATTGAAAGAATATCAGCCGTCAGAGAAGCTGTCGGCCCGTACATTGGAATCGGCATCGACTTTCACGGCAGGGTGCACAAGCCGATGGCGAAGATTTTGGCAAAAGAGCTTGAACCGTTTCGCCCGATGTTTATAGAAGAGCCTGTTCTGCCGGAAAACAACGAGGCGCTACGCGATATCGCCAGCCTCGTCTCAATTCCGATTGCGACCGGAGAACGAATGTTTTCAAAGTGGCAGTTTAAAGATCTGCTGACTGACGGCTATGTCGATATTATTCAGCCTGACTTGTCACACGCCGGCGGAATTACCGAATGCAAAAAGATCCTGTCGATGGCGGAAGCATTTGATGTCGCCGCCGCTCCTCACTGTCCGCTGGGCCCGATCGCTCTGGCGGCCTGCCTTCAGGTTGATGCAACGTGCCACAATGCATTTATACAGGAACAAAGCTTAGGAATCCATTACAACAAAGGCACGGATTTGCTTGATTATATCGTGGATCAAAAGGTGTTTTTCTATGAAGACGGCTATGTCCGGATTCCGGATGGCCCGGGCCTTGGGGTGGACATCAATGAAGATCATGTCCGGAAAATGGCTGATATCGGGCATAACTGGCGCAATCCGGTATGGCGGCACAAGGACGGAAGCATAGCTGAATGGTAAAAATGATACCGTTTTCAAAAGATGTCCGTCATTACAAACAAATAAAAGGAGAGGGCCTGTCATGAAACAAGCTGCTGTAAAAGAGAAGCCGACAAAGGTTAGAGTGCGGGTACTGCTGTTTATTTTTGTATGTGTCGTGATCAATTATATGGATCGAAGCAATATCTCAGTCGCAGCTTCTGCAATTGGAGACGATTTAAACATGTCTGCCGTTCAACTGGGTTTGATTTTTTCCGCTTTCGGCTGGGCATACTGCGCCCTGCAAATACCGGGAGGCGGGCTTGTCGATCGGTTTGGCCCGAGGCTTGTCTACGGTTTTACCTTGGTTACTTGGTCGCTCGCAACATTGCTTCAGGGGTTTGTCCGCGGCTTCGGTTCTCTATTCGGGTTGCGTCTTGCGACGGGGGCGTTTGAAGCGCCGGCTTTTCCGACCAATAACCGGGTGGTGACTTCATGGTTCCCTGAACAGGAAAGGGCTTCAGCCATTGCGTTTTATACGTCGGGGCAATTTGCCGGCCTTGCGTTTTTAACGCCGGCGCTCAGCGCCATCCAGCATGTCGTCGGCTGGCGCGGCCTGTTCATCGTAACTGGGGTGATCGGCATCATCTGGGGCCTTATCTGGTATACTTTTTACCGAGATCCCGACCGTCATCCAAAGGTAAACAAGGCTGAACTTGATCATATAGAAAAAGGCGGGGGGATCGTCCGCCGCGGCCGGACTTCCGAAAAGGAAAAATCGGCATTTAATTGGAAGCATTTTAAACAAGTGACCGCTCATCGCAAGCTGTGGGGTATATATATTGGACAGTTCGCCGTTAATTCGACTTTATGGTTTTTTCTGACATGGTTTCCGACATACCTTGTAAAATATAGAGGCCTTGATTTTCTCCAATCCGGTTTTCTCGCCTCGCTTCCGTTTCTTGCGGCGTTCATCGGTGTTCTGTTGTCCGGCTTCCTGTCCGACTTTCTGATCAAAAGGGGCGTATCGGCCGGGGTTGCCCGCAAAACACCGATTATTACCGGATTGATCCTGTCTATTTCCATTATCGGTGCCAATTATGTCGATCAGACATCACTGATCATTTTATTTATGACGCTTGCCTTTTTTGGAAACGGTCTGGCCTCCATTACATGGGTGCTTGTATCGTCTTTAGCGCCTAAGCATTTGATCGGACTGACCGGCGGAGTATTTAATTTTGTCGGCAGCCTCGCCTCCGTTATCGTTCCGATTGTCATCGGCTTTCTCGCAAACGGGGGAAGCTTTGCGCCCGCCCTCGTCTTTATCGGCACCCTTGCCCTTCTGGGAGCCCTTTCCTACATCTTTCTTGTCGGAAAGGTTGAACGGATTCAGGTCAATGATAATGTAAAAGAAAACGATTCTATTTCTATGTGACACCCGGCTGCCGGACATTCGGCGGCCTTTTTGAATAATAGATCATGGTTTGTCACAAAATAACGTTAAAATATTTTGATGACAGGTGCTTAAGATGAAAACATATTTTCAAAAAGATTATCAGCTCGGCTCGTTTCAATTTTTTTCAACATCTCATATACTGACTTTGCTGGTGCTTGCAGCGCTCGGTGTTTGTTTGTTCGTCTTTCGCAAGACGCTGCAAAAACCGCGGTGGAACCGGATGCTTCGCTATGCGTTTGTGGCGGTTTTATTGATTTCTGAAATCAGCTACCACTCCTGGTTTATCTATGTAAATTCCTGGACGCCGCGTTATTGTTTGCCGCTTCACCTCAGCGACCTTTCGGTTTATCTTGTCATCATTCTGTTATTGACGAAAAATCTCACCTTGTTTAAATTTCTTTATTTTGCCGGTTTGGGGAGCGCTTTGCAAGCGATTCTGACGCCTGACTTGGGAAGGTACGGCTTTCCTCATTTCCGCTTTTTTGAATTTTTCATTTCCCACGGAATCGTCGTACTGGCCTGCCTTCTGATGATTGCAGCCGAGAAGTATAAGCCGACCGTGCGCTCTCTCTGGGTCACGTTTCTTCTCGTCAATATTTATGGGGCATTCATCTTTTTAATCAACCGTTTGCTGAAGTCGAACTATATGTACATGATGAAAAAGCCGGGCGGCGGAGCTTCGCTGTTAGACGTGCTCGGGCCGTGGCCATGGTATCTTTTATCAGCGGAAGCGGTCACGATCGTCTTCTTCTATCTTCTCTATCTGCCGTTTTGGATCGCCAGGAAGGTGAAAGAAAAAAAGGATCTTGCATGATTCCTGTATTTCTGAATAGGTTCGGCCGTATTTCATTGGCCAAGAGACTTTAAAAAATCAAAATGAGTGATGCGCCATGAGTGTCTCCTTTTTAACTAATCATTCACACCGTGATCAGGAATATGAAGAAAAAAGCAGATCTCGTAAAAGATCTGCTTTCTATTACATACTGATTTGTTTCTTTTGTTCATAATCTATTTCTGGCTGTATTTCCTTCGTGAGTTGATGCCCTTCTATGTCCACATTCGGAATAATCTTGTCCAGCCATTTTGGCAAATACCAGGCTGCATTCCCCATCAGTTTCATGACACTTGGAATCAGTGTCATTCTTACAATAAAGGCATCAAAGAGCACACCAAAGGAAAGAGCCAACCCGTTGGCTTTAATAGAAGCTTCTCCAGCAAAGATAAATCCTGCAAAAACGAAGATCATGATCAGGCCGGCTGCGGTGACAACAGGACCGCTGTGTTTTAATCCGGCTTGAATCGCTTGTACTGGATTCTTTGTTTTCACATATTCTTCACGCATTCTGCTGACAAGGAATACTTGATAATCCATGGCTAATCCAAACAGAATTCCAATAGATAAAATCGGCAAGAACGCGAGTATCGGCCCTTTTTCTGGTATTTTGAAAAAGTCGACGAGATTCCCGTCTTGTAAAACAAATACACAGATCCCAAGAGTGGCAGTCATTGTCAATACGAAACCAGCAACAGCAACAAGAGGCACAAGCAGCGAACGGAATACGATTGTCAGCAATACAAACGCAAAACCTACAATGAGCACAGCAAACACCGGTATCGCATCATTCAGGCGATCTGAAATGTCAATATTCACGGCAGTCGATCCAGTAACGAGCAAATCTACCCCGTTTTTATCTGATAAGCTGCGTACTTCCTTTACCAAATCCTTCGTTGCCACATCATTTGGACCTGTTTCAGGAACGACCGTAATGATAGCAAAGTTCCCTTCTTTATTAGGCATTGCAGGAGTGACACTCGCTACATGGTCTAGTTCCTTTATTTCTTTCACTGCATCTGTGAAGGCTTCCGCCTTATTTTCTGTCACACTTGTAGCATCCGCTACGATTGTTAATTGACCATTAAATCCTTCTCCAAAACCGTCGGCAAGCAAGTCATATGCCCGGCGTTCCGGATTATCCTTCGCTTTCATCCCTGCATCAGGCAAGCCCAGTTCCAAATGCATAGATGGAATACTAATGACGAGCAAAATGAGAATGCTGCATACACTTAGCATGATAGGGTTTTTTGTGACAAAGCGTCCCCAGACATTTGTTTCAGCGCTTTGTTTATCTTTTTTCTTGTTTGATTTCGGAACCATCCGTTTCCCCGCTATCGATAAGACGGCAGGAACAAGCGTGATTGAGGCGAGAACAGCTAACAATACACTAAGCCCTGCTGTCAGCCCCATTGCAGACATAAAAGGAATGTTAACAACCGTCAATCCGCAAAGTGCGACAATAACAGTAAGTCCGGCAAAAACGACTGCACTCCCAGCTGTTCCGGTAGCTCTGGCAATAGATTCATTCTTTTGTATGCCTTCGCCTAGAAACTGACGGTGCTTCGTAAAAATAAATAAAGCATAATCAATCCCAACAGCAAGGCCAATCATTCCGGCTAATGAAAGACTGACGGAAGCAATATCGAAAACTTGTGTTCCAATCAAAACAAGTCCAATACTAACACCTAATCCAATCAGTGCAGTTAAAATCGGTAAGCCTGCTATTAATAAAGAGCCGAATGTAATGGCTAACACTACAAAGGCCAGGATAATGCCGACAATTTCAGAGATACCGCCTATCTCCATCTCGGCTCCCGGTACATCACCGCTCAGCTCAGCTTGCAGTCCCTCATAATCAGCCATTTTCAAACTGTCTTTTAAGTGTTTGATAGAGTAATCCTTTATATCATCTGCTGATGATTTATACTTGATATCAGCATAGGCAACTGTGCCGTCTTTCGCGATTGTTCCTGTCACAAAAGGACTTGCAATCGAGTCAACAGAACCATCTTTATCGATTTCCTTTAACGTATTTTCTATTGCTTTTTTGGCTGACTCTGCAGTAAGTTTCTCTCCATCTTCAGCACCGAAAATCACCCGTATGCTCCCTTTATCAGGGCCGTGAGGAAATTCTTTTTGAATGACATCCATCGCTTTTTCCGAAGGTGTGTCAGGTATGGACATATCCTCAGAAAAACTTGGTTTTAACGTAATGGCAAGCCCTATCGAAGCAACTAACACAACGATCCACGCGCATATAACTTTTATGCGATGGCGAGCAACCCATCCTCCTAATTTATATAACATTTTTGACATGATAATCTCCTTTCAACACATTGCTTGATCATATTCCTCCTCATTGTAGTGGACAATGAAATAAAAAAAACGTACATTCGGGTATGTACGTTTGGGCAAATTTCAAATTTGATGTTATTTGTCTAATGTCAGAATGCCTCTTTGCATGGCAATCGTTACGGCTTCAGTTCTTGAATTCGCGCCTAATTTATTGTAAATGGACGTTAACCTGGACTTTACTGTTCTCTCAGAGACGCCCAAATCAAAGGCGATCGCTTTGCTTTTAAGACCTTTAGCAATTGCTTTTAGAACAATGACTTCCTTTTCTGTCAGCTGCGTATCACTGCTCTGTTTTTTCATCCGCTCCAATTGGATTTCTTGCAGACGTTTTAAGATTTCAGGCTGCAACAGCACGTTTCCTCTTATTGCTGCATCCATTGTATGAAAAAGGGTTTCTGAACTCGTATCCTTCAATAGATATCCTTTCGCCCCTAATTCAATTCCTTCGATCATTAAGTGATCTTCATTATAAGTAGTCAAAATAATGATAGGGATGTCATGATTTTCTTTTATTTGTTTAATGGCTTCTAACCCGCTCATCTCCGGCATATACAAATCCATGAGAATGATATCCGGTTTTAATTCATCTGCAAGACGGACTGCCGCTTTGCCATTTTCGGCCTCTCCTATGATGGTGTAATGATCATTCGTTTCAATTAAAAGCTTCAGACCTTCCCTCACGACAAGATGGTCATCAACGATTAAAACCTTATTCATCTTGCATCTCTCCCTGAATTGGTACTGTGATCTCAATTTGTGTTCCTTTTGATTTTGTACTCTTTATATTAAATTGGCCTTTCATGGCTCTGACGCGTTCTTCTATGCCGAGAAGCCCGTAATGTCCTCTCTTTTTCTTGCTCTTTTCAACATCAAATCCTTTGCCATTGTCCTTGACAGTTAAATGGAGCCTCCCCTTATCATCATCCCAAATGGATACCGATATCGTTTCTGCTTCAGCGTGCTTTGCTGCATTCGTTATGCATTCTCCAATGATGTAATAACAGTTTTCAGCTGTACGAACGTCTAATATCTGATGTAATCGGTAGTCTAAAAAACCACCCATGCCTGTCGACTCTTGAAAATGATCCATTAGTGAGGTAATTCTTTCTTTTAGAAAACCGATTTCCTCTGCTTTGCTGCGCAGATCGTCAATCGCTGAACGCGCGTCGGCCAATGTACCTCTCACTCTTTTCATTGATTGTTGAATGATTTCTATTGCTCTCTCTGTGTTGCCTTTGGCGAGATGAACATGAATAGCATCGAGCTGCATATTTAAACTGACCAGCCCTTGAGCAAGCGTATCGTGTAAGTCCCGGGCCATACGCTGCCTTTCGTTTTGCAGCGTCAGCTGTTCGACCTGCTGATGAGCCAGCTCCAGCCGTTCAAGAGTCAGCTGAGCTTTTATCTTTTCATCGACTTGGGCAAATAATGTAGCGGCATAAGTAATAATCACGATCATAATAGGTACGGCAATGACAAGAAAATGCAAATAATCACCTTTGTGAATCTGATGTGTTGCATTGATTGACAGCAGAAGCAGTAAATACAGTATGAGGAAAGTCCTTCTTCTGTCTGCTATTCCTGCAATCTGTCCAATCAAAAATGCATAAAGGCCGATGATGACCAGCACTAAGAAGCCAGTCATGATATTAGCCAGTGTAAAAGTGATCAAACCTTGCAGCACAAAATATAGAATGACCCTTTTCTTAACCCAGCGATATGAATGCCAATGCAGCAAAGCAAAAATGGCGGTCAATACTGTAAACACGTTAAGCAATAAAATGGACCAGCTCCCAATAATAAATTGCAGCACGACAGAGGCTACATAGATCATGAGAATAAAAGCCAGGCCCGGCACTCTGAGCGCAAGCATATTTAATGCCCGTCTATCATGTGAGTAATGCTTTTCTTTAAAAGGATTCAAACCTCATCCACTTCCTTTAACAGTTTAACCGAACAGAGATTCATGAAATTTATTGAAAGTGAACATACATTTATCCAATCATTTTATAGGAAGAGAAAGAACACAACAATACCGAGGTGCAGTGAACCATTAGATGTTCCCAAACATATGATCATTGCCCAAACGTACATAAGCGTTCTGCCTTTATGTACGTTTTATCTTTTCAAATTTACATTTAAAATCATGAGGAACTCACTATTTATTAAAGGAATGATCAACATTGAAATCGATTGATCTCACAATTTTATCATTAAAAAGAAAAGGAATCAGAACTGAGAAAGTGTCAAAAAATCAGTGCCCTGATCGATTAAGCAATACGAACGAAAAAACAGACAAACATATAAACAAAAATAGTCAATCCAAGAACATGTGTAAAGAAAAAGGGGAATGAATATGTATTGGTTTTTAGGTGCTTTATTATATTTTCTCATCGGTACTTGTATATTCATTGGAGTCATTAGAGACATTCACTCAGGCTCATGGATGCTCCTTACATTAGCAGCTCCAATCATCATTATTGGCTACCCTTACTTTTATTCAAAGAAGCTTTTTGCCAAAAGATAGTGAAATAGACGCCATACAATCAGAGGATCTTGCATGATCCTTTTTTTTCAGCCTATCGACGGTGTTTATCTTTTAAAAAAAGGGAATAGAACAAAAAAAGAAAAGGAGATGGAAGACATATGAAAAGCGACCGAACCATGCATATTATTTCATGTACAGACAATAACTACGCACAGCATTTAAGCGTGATGTTCGCATCATTGCTGACGAATATGGATCAGACGCGCGATGTGAAACTGTATGTCATCGACGGAGGGATTGAACCGGAAAATAAAAAGCGTCTGGAAGAGACGACCCTTCAATTCGGAGCCCCTATTACATTTCTGAATGTAGAAAAAAGCCAGTATGACCGTGCGGTCGAAAGCAGCCATATTACAAAAGCGGCATACTATCGGATTTCCATCCCCGATCTGATTGATGACGAATCCGTCAAACGAATGATCTATGTCGATTGCGACGCCTTAGTGTTAGAGGATATATCGAAGTTGTGGGACAAGGACATTTCACCTTATTTCGCAGCGGCAGTAGAAGATGCAGGCCAGCATGAACGGCTGAAAAAGATGAACATCAGCGACGAAGCAAAATATTTTAACTCAGGTATCATGATCATCGATATGGAAGCCTGGAGAAAAAACAACATTTCGAAAAAAGTCATCGACTTCATCAATAACAACGATGAAGACATGTTTATGTTTCATGACCAAGACGCGTTGAATGCGATTCTTTATGATCAGTGGCTCGAACTTCATCCGAGGTGGAACGCCCAAACACACATTATTTTAAAAGAAAAAACGCCGGCTTCCCTCATCGATCAAAAGCGCTATATGGAAACAAGGGCAAACCCGGCAATCGTTCATTTCTGCGGCGGAAACAAGCCTTGGAATTCAAACACCTCACACCCGTACGCCCGTCAATATTTTAAGTATTTGCAGTCGACAGCCTTTAACCAGCCGGCCAAATTGTCTAAAAACCATGTCAGCTAACATGCCAATCTCATTTTAAATCGCAGGATGAATCGATATAATGATAACAAACCCTGACGTATCCCCATATTCGCTTGTTTCCTTTTGGAAACAAGCATTTTTCTTGGCTGCAAAAATTTTTGACGAATGGAGGAGCGCTTTTGGTTAAAGTGCTGTTGACACTTAACGGACTGTTTTACCGCGCAGCGCCGCTGTTGAAGGAAAGGGTCGAACGGCTCGGCGCCGAATTTGCATTTTTGGATTCCAATCGGTTGACGAGACAGGATTTACTGACTCATATCAAGGATGTTCATATTTATATCGCCGGCGTTGAAAAAGTGGACCGGGAGCTGATCGACGCCGCCCCGGAACTAAGATATATCATGAAATTCGGTGCGGGAATCGACAATATTGATGTAGAATATGCAAGCGAAAAAGGAATCCTCGTCACGAATGCACCCGGCCAAAACGCCTCGGCAGTCGCCGATTTGGCATTCGGCCTTCTGCTGTCTGGCGCCCGTTCGATCCCGCAGTCAAACGCCGCAGTCAAAGCCGGTTTGTGGCAATCCGAGATGGGCTATGAGCTCGATGGAAAAACGCTGGGGCTTATCGGTTTTGGGGAAATTGGCAAAAAGGTTGCAAGACGGGCTTCCGGGTTTCATATGAACGTTTTGGCGTACGGCACATACAAAGACTACAATGCAGCCAAACGGCTGAATGTACGGTTTGCAGAGCTTGACGATCTCCTGGCAAAATCTGACTTTGTGTGTATCAACACGTCATTAAGACCTGCCACCTATCATTTGATCAATCAAGAAAAGCTGGCAAAAATGAAGAAAACCGCGTACCTGGTCAACATTGCCCGCGGAGAAGTGGTAGACGAAAGCGCGCTCATTCAAGCGCTTGAACAAAAACAGATCAGAGGTGCAGCATTGGACGTCTTTGAAACCGAACCGCCGGCCGCCCGGATCACTAGTCTCGGCAATGTCATATGCACGGCGCATATCGGCGGCGCTACGTATGAGAGCATTAGGCGCATCGAAGAGGTGACATATCAAAACATCAAAAGGTTTATCGAAAACCAGCCGCCGGCTTTCCGCGTTTCTTAAAGACTGGAAACGGCGAAAAGCCGCATCCGGTTATGTTCTTTGAAAAAACTCAATTATTTCTCCTTCGGGCCCAAAAAGAAAAAAATAGCGGAAGCCGTTTGGCAATACGGTGATCTCGTCTTCCATCAGCTTGATGCCGGCGCTTTTTACGCGGGCGAATTCAGCCTCGATATCATCGGTTGAGACGGCAAAATGATGTACTTTTCCTTCCTGAGGAAGACTGTCGTTATATCCCTCGATCAATTCAAGCTCTGTCTCGTCTCTGTTCTCAAAGCCTAAAAAAGCCAGCTTCATGATGCCGTTTGTATGGGTCATTCTGCCTTTCAGCGTCATTCCGATCACATTTTGGTAGAACGCGATCGAAGCATCAATGTTTTTCACCATCAGTCCTACGTGGTCAATTCGCGCCATTACGCCATTCCTCCTTTTGTTTCTCCATCATTTTAGAAAGGTCGGAATCATCTGTCAATTATCTCGATTACATGATGAATAAGAATATTGATCAGGCGTTATGGTAGGATAGAGAAGAATTTAAAATAAGGACTGAAATCAAATGCATACATTAAAAATAAAACATCCATTCGCTGCAAAAATGAAAAAGGGCTATCCCTTAATTGAAAAAGAAGCTGTTTCTTCGCAAGAAAACGGCATAAAAGAAGGTTCGCTGATCAGGGTTGCCGATGAAAACGGCACGTTTTTGGGAAAGGGCTACTATGGCGAGCAAAACAAAGGGATCGGCTGGATTCTGACCCGAAACGAAGAGGAATCAATTGATCAATCATTCTTTTTAAGCAGGCTGGCGAACGCCTTTCAGGCCAGAAAATCGCTTTTTCAAGACCCGGATACGACCGCTTTTCGTTTGTTTAACGGGGAAGGCGACGGAATCGGCGGCTTTACGATTGATTATTATGACGGCTACTATTTGTTCCAATGGTACAGCAAAGGGATTTATACGTTTAAGGAAGCGATTATGGAAGCCCTCGATGAATTGACAGACTATAAAGCCGTATATGAGAAAAAACGGTTTAATACGGCCGGGCAGTATGTAGAAGATGACGACTTTGTCAGAGGAGAGAGAGGGGAATTTCCGATCATTGTGAAAGAGAACGGCATACATTTTGCCGTTTACCTCAATGACGGTGCGATGACAGGCGTTTTTCTCGATCAGCGCCATGTCCGCAAGGCGGTTAGGGACCGGTATGCGGAAGGAAAAACCGTGCTCAACACCTTCTCATATACAGGTGCATTTTCTGTGGCGGCGGCGCTTGGAGGCGCTGAAAAAACAACGAGCGTTGATGTTGCAAACCGCAGTTTAAGCAGGACGATCGAACAATTCAGCGTGAACGGGCTGGATTATGAAGCTCATGATATTAAAGTCATGGACGTTTTTAAATATTTTCAATACGCGGCCAAAAAAGAACTCGCCTTTGACCTCGTCATCCTTGATCCACCTTCATTTGCGAGAACAAAAAAGCATACATTCAGCGCGGCAAAGGATTATAAAAATCTGTTGAAAGACGCGATTCGAATCACTAAAGATCAAGGTGTGATCGTCGCTTCGACGAACAGCAGCGCTTTTGGGATGAAAAAATTCAAAGGCTTTATCGAAGCGGCATGCAAAGAAACAGGGACGCGCTTTACAGTGCTTGAGGAGCATTCGCTTCCCGAAGATTTCAAAACGGTGAAAAGCTATCCTGAAGGCGATTATTTAAAAGTTGTCTTTTTGCGGATCCGCCGCCGTTAATGTTAAGGGCGGGGGAAAATTTTGCGATAAAAACAATACCTGTCGATCAATTATTCATGTATATTGATATTACGCGAAAAACTCAGGCAGGGGGAAGTTATGGATTACGGAATTTTAATATCGATAGGTATTTATATGGCAGGAATGCTTTTTATCGGATATTTTGCATATCGAAGAACTTCAAATTTGACCGACTACATGCTTGGCGGAAGAAATCTGGGCCCCGCCGTCACCGCGTTAAGCGCAGGTGCTTCCGATATGAGCGGCTGGCTATTAATGGGGCTGCCTGGTGCGATGTTTCTGAACGGATTGAGCAGCGGCTGGATCGTTGTCGGTCTGACAATCGGCGCGTATTTGAACTGGGTGTATGTTGCGCCGAGGCTGAGAACGTATACGGAAACGGCCGGCAACAGCATTACCATACCCGATTATTTCGAAAACCGTTTTAAAGACGGTTCAAGGCTGTTACGGGTGACGTCGGCTTTCGTTATTTTAGTATTTTTCACTTTTTATACATCATCCGGAATGGTGGCGGGCGGAGAGCTGTTCAGAACCGCATTCCACCTTGATTATCGGATCGGCATCTGGCTGACGGCCGGGGTTGTCATTCTTTATACGCTCTTCGGGGGCTTTCTGGCTGTCAGCTGGACCGATTTTGTTCAAGGGACGATCATGTTTATTGCGCTCATCTTAATGCCGATCGTCGTATTTGTCCAATTGGGGGGAATTGCGCCGGCGTTTTCGGAAGTGAACGCGGTCAACCCGGACCTCCTCCGTCCGTTTCAAGGAACAACCGCAATCGGTATTGTTTCTTTACTGGCGTGGGGGCTCGGCTACTTTGGACAGCCTCATATTATTGTCAGGTTTATGGCGATTTCAAGCGTGAAAGAGTTGAAGAGTGCCAGAAGAATCGGCATGGGCTGGATGATCTTTTCGATTTGCGGCGCGATGCTGACAGGACTCGTCGGCATCGCCTATTTCAGCGCAAATCATCTTTCGTTAAAGAATGCCGAGACGATATTCATTAAGTTGGCAGACCTTTTGTTCCCATCGATGATTACGGGGTTTTTGCTGGCTTCCATTTTAGCAGCTGTCATGAGCACGATTTCTTCACAGCTTCTTGTAACCTCAAGCGCGCTGACAGAGGATTTTTATAAAGCGTTTGTCCGGAAAGGAGCTTCTGACAAAGAACTTGTTCTTGTCGGAAGGCTGTCTGTCCTCGCGATTTCACTGATCGCCCTCATGATGGCGCTTCATCCGAATGAAACGATATTGAATCTTGTCGGCTATGCGTGGGCAGGTTTCGGAGCGGCCTTTGGTCCTGTCGTTCTGCTGAGTCTGTATTGGAAACGAATGACGAAGTGGGGCGCGCTTTCAGGGATGCTGTCCGGGGCGTTGACTGTTATTGTGTGGGAGCAAGTAAAAGCTTTTGACCCGGTTTATGAAATCATTCCCGGATTTATTGTTTGTACAGTCGTGATCATCGTCGTCAGCCTGATGACAAAGAAGCCGTCCGTAGAGATTGAAAAGGAATTTGAGACGGCGGTTGAACAGCTGAAAGGTTGAGAATAGGGTGATGGTCTTTGTCAACGTATTGTTGACGGCCGCTTTTCTCACAGGGGCTTTCACGGGATTTCTGTGGACATTTTTCAAAGAAAAAAGCGATGAATTTTTTCGGAAATGGCGGCGGATGGATCGGGGAAATTTCACACTTTTCGGTTGGGATTTCGGTGTATTTCTTTTATAGTATTGCTGATGTGCTGCTCGATGTCTAAATGAAAAAAACCAAATTGGCGGAAAAAACTTCCCCAATTTGGTTTTTTATTTTTCAACTACGACACTGCAATAAGGGAAATGAGAAACGGCGCTGCGCAAAGCGTGATGATCGCAGCCAGGATCATCGATACGCTTGAAATCGTTCCGGACACGGAGCTGAGCTCAAATGCTTTTGACGTACCTGCGCCGTGGGCGCTTGTGCCAAGCAGCACGCCCCTTGCAATTTCATTATCAATCCGGAAGTAGCGAATGACCATCGGTCCGATCACTGACCCGGACAGGGCGGTCAATATAACAAAAACAGCGGTCACCGCGGGCATTCCGCCGATCATTTCAGAAACGCTCATTGCAATTGGCGTTGTGACCGATCTGGGAACGAGGCTCTCAATCAGGTCTTCATTCAGCTTGAAAAGTTTTGCGATAAACGCTGTTGACAGGATCGCGATACAGCAGCCTACAGTCACGTTGATAATGATCTCAACCGCGTATTTTTTCAAGACTGGAAAGTATTTGTACAACGGAATCGCAAAAGCCACGGTTGCCGGCTGGAGCATGTCTGTCAACAAGCGACCGCCCGCATTGTACGCTTCAAAGGGCACATTGATGAAAAGCAGCAGGCCGACAAGTATCACCGGCGTGACCAATAAAGGTGACGCATATACCTTTGGATGGCGTGAATACACCGCTTTTGCGCCCAGATAAATTAACACTGTTGCGATCAGGCTTAAGCATCCGATGAGCATGTTTTTTTCCTTTCCTTTCTTTTGGCAATCAATTGAGTCAGCATTCCGGTCGACACCATGACGACGAATGTACTGATGAGGACAACGAGTATAATGCTTGTGCCGAATTCAGCCAGAATATCTCCGTAGTTCATAATCCCGACGGCTGAAGGGACAAAGAACAAAAGCAGCTCCGCGAGAAGCCACAAGGCGCCGATTTCAATCCATTCCAGCTTAATGATTTTGAAATGAAGAAGCGCAAAAATGACGATAATCCCGAGAATGCTGCCGGGAATGTTTATATGAAGAACCTCGGCAATCAGATTCATGAAACGCGCGAATAAAAACAAAAGAGCGACCTGACCTAATCCTTTAATGAATGTTTTCATGTCATTATCCCCCTTTCTAAACATGAGTGTACATGAGTTTTAAGTATAGGTAAAATACATATACAGAATAGATATTATTCATTTTGTCTATAGTTAAAAGCGCAAATCAGGTCAAAAGAAACAGTTTCCTGACTAAAACTAGAAATTGTCGTCCGGAATCATTTGGCGATTTTTTGTGACCATTAAACTGCCATATTCCCGTGCCTTTAGACTTGTCCGCGATGAAAGCGGTGTACAGATGATTCAAAAAGACGGGTTATATGTCCTTGAAATGCGCTGTGAGGAAGATGATGAACTGTGTATATATCCCTAAAAACAGTATTTACAGCCTATTCAACATCCGTGATTTTCGACTTAAACTATAAATATTGGAAATGAGAGCAAGTCCAGTCAAAGATGTGAATCTATGAAAAACCAACCGAATCATAATTTGACAAGGAAACAATCCATGCGAATCATACTGCAATTTCAGAGGTGACAATAATGGACTACTCAGACACGCTGCAAAAAATACACGGTGTCCTCTCTCATAAGGCGGCAGAGCTGGAAGAACAAATTGCAAGGCTGGAGCGGGCAAAGCGCGATGTAGAGCGGGAACAAAACCTCGGAGTCGAAGAAATCAGGCAGATTTTGCGTCCGAACCTTGATGAGTCGTGGACCGGAAGCAGGGCAGCCGATTTTGACGAAGCACGTGATGAAGCGCACACGGCAATGTACAGAATTTTCACCGATGAATATGATCGGTATATTCATAAAATTGATTTAAAGATATTTGCTTTAGATTCTGAAAAAGGGGCTGTTCAAGCTGCAAGCTGGTCGGCCGACCGGGCGGACTTTCTGATGGAAAAAGGAGAGGAGGCCGTCGACGCTCTGCACAGCACAATCAACGGTTTAAAAGGGTGGTTGAAATGAGCAAAACGATTAAACTTAACCATGCAGCGGTTATGAAGCAGCTGGAGCAAGTAAGCAGCACGCTTCAAGCCGTGTCTTTAAAAAGCCCGTCAGCCGGAGCGCTCGGGCGGAACAACCTTGATTTTACGAAAAAGTGGCTTGAACGCGAAGCCGAAATTTGCAATATGGTCGAACAGTATAAAGAGGCTGTTCGTAAAAACATTGAGGACACCCGCTCCAATGTGGACACGCTGAAGGAACAGGATGAAGCGATTGCCCGAAGATAGGCGCTGCCGGCTGTATGCCGGCGGCGTTTTTTTATGTTGATGTAGAAGGGTGCTCCACGGGGGTGCAGAAAACAATGAAATTGGTTTAGAATATGAATACAAGCAGGAACTCTGAAAGGGTGTCAAACAAATGGACATACGCCACTTAACCTATTTCTTGGAGGTAGCCCGTCTGAAAAGCTTCACAAAAGCCGCTCAGTCATTATACATATCTCAGCCGACAATTTCCAAAATGATTAAAAATCTTGAAGAAGAGCTCGGGATCGAGCTGTTTTACCGGCGGGGGCGTCAGATCGAGCTGACTGATGCGGGGCAAAGCATGTATGTGCAGGCCCAGGAAATCACCAAGTCGTTTCAAAATTTAACTTCAGAGCTGAATGACTTGATAGACGTCAAAAAAGGGCACGTGCGGATCGGTTTGCCGCCGATGATCGGCTCCGGCTTTTTTCCGAAAGTGATAGGGGATTTCAGAGACAAATATCCGAACGTCACCTTTCAGCTTGTTGAGCACGGCTCTGTGAAAGTGCAGGAAGGAGTGGAAGACGGATCGCTTGATATCGGCGTTGTCGTCTTGCCTGCAAAAGAGGAGATTTTTCACTCCTTTACAATCGTAAAAGAAGACTTGATGCTGATCGTCCACCCGTCTCATCGTTTTGCCGATGCGGATGAGATCGAGCTTCGGCAGTTAAGCGAAGAACCGTTTATCTTTTTCCGGGAAGACTTTGTTCTTCACGAACGGATCATTACGGCTTGCTTGAAGGCTGGATTTCAGCCGAATGTCATTTATGAAACCTCGCAATGGGATTTCATCAGCGAAATGGTTTCCGCTAACCTTGGAATCGGGCTTTTGCCCGAAAGAATCTGCCGCGATCTTGACCCGGAAAGAGTGAGAATCATTCCGCTGGTGAGGCCGGCCATTCCTTGGCATGTCGCCGTCATTTGGAGAAAAGACCGCTATCTGTCGTTCGCGGCGAGGGCGTGGATTGATCATACAAAATCGTATATATGGAGCGAAAATTCAAAAACAGAAGGGAATGCAGCCGAATGAATCTAGAAGATGCCGCAAGAGGAATTCAGAAAGTCAGAAAGCAAAAACCGCTCGTACACAATATGACAAACAATGTCGTCACCAATTTTACGGCGAACGGTTTACTGGCTCTCGGCGCATCGCCGGTGATGGCGTATGCGAGGGAAGAAGCCGCCGACATGGCAAAGATCGCCGGAGCCCTTGTGCTGAACATCGGCACGCTCAGCCGGGAATCTGTTGAATCGATGATCATTGCAGGAAAGTCCGCCAATGAACACGGTGTGCCGGTTATTTTTGACCCAGTCGGTGCTGGGGCGACGCCGTTTCGAACAGAATCGGCTCAAGCGATTATGCGCGAAGTGAAGGTTTCCGCCGTCAGAGGCAATGCCGCGGAAATTGCCAACACGCTTGGAGAGGACTGGCTGATCAAAGGCGTGGATGCAGGCGAAGGGAGCGGCGACAGAACAGAGCTCGCCAAAAAAGCCGCGAAATTATGGGATACAGCCGTCATCATAACCGGAGCTGAAGATGTCATAACGGATGGAACAAAAACGTATACCGTAGGCAACGGACATCAACTGTTAACGAAAGTGACGGGGACAGGCTGTCTGTTTACCTCTGTCATCGGTGCGTTTTGCGCCGTTGAAAAAGACGTTTGCCATGCCGCTGTATCTGCAGCCGCTTTTTATGGAACGGCGGCCGAGTTGGCCGCGGAGAAAACGGAAAACCTGGGGCCCGGAAGCTTTCAAATCGAGTTTTTGAATCAGCTTGCCGCTGTTGAAGCGATGGATATAAAAGAACGCGGCAGGATCAGAGAGGTGGAATAAGATGACGCGAGTCTCAAAAGAAACGATAAAAGATCTGTTGTCAGTCTATTTTATTATGGGTTCAAACAATACTGCAGGGGATCCTTTAACTGTCATTGAACAAGCCTTAAAAGGCGGTGCGACACTTTTTCAATTCCGCGAAAAAGGCGAGGGCGCGTTAAAAGCAGGAGATCAAAAGGCGTTTGCTCGACAGGTGCAGGCTCTTTGCAAACAGTTCAATGTTCCGTTTATCATCAACGATGATGTAGAACTCGCGCTTGCGCTTGACGCCGATGGGGTGCATATCGGGCAGGATGATGATAAGGCCGCCGACGTCAGAGCGAGAATCGGGGACAAAATCCTCGGTGTTTCCGCGCATACACTTGAAGAAGTCGTAAAGGCGGAAAAGGATGGAGCGGATTATATCGGTGCAGGACCGGTTTACCCGACTGAAACAAAGCGGGATACAAAAGCTGTGCAGGGTGTCTCGCTCATTCAAGAGCTCCGCAGGCAGGGGATTGGCATACCTGTGGTCGGAATCGGCGGGATCACGGCCGAAAACTGCGCCCCCGTCATCGAGGCCGGCGCTGACGGCATCAGTGTCATCAGCGCCATCAGCAAAGCTGCCGATCCAAAGGCGGCCGCCGAGGCGTTCAGCAAGAAAGTGCAAGCTGCTAAACAAAGCGCGCATTCCTAAATGGAATATGCGCTTTTTGATATAAAAATTAAAATTTCTCGTTCATAAACCGTTCCAGAAAATGCCCGATCACCAGGGAGGACATGCCGAGCGATGAGGCAGTGCGGCCAAGCGAGGAGATTTTCAAATGATAATTAGACAAGGCTTCTGCAGCACTTCTTGAGGCAATCGTTTTTTTAATCGCATCGACGATGATCGGATAGGATTCTACAATGGTATTCCGCAAGATAATCGTATCGGGATTCAACGTCTTCAAGATGTTGAGAAGTCCGATGCCGATATGAAAACCGAATCTTTCAAACGTCTCCATCATCCCCGGATCACTGCGGTCTGCAAGTTCTTTAACGGTTTCGTAAAGCGGGGCTTCGGAATTCGCTCCATAGTGAGAGAAGACGGCTTTTTCCGAAGCGTAAAGCTCCCAGCAGCCTCTATTCCCGCACCGGCACAATGGGCCGTCAAAGTGAATGGACATGTGCCCGGCTTCTCCGGAAAAACCTTGCACACCTCTAAACAGTTTTCCATTCATTAAAATCCCTAAACCAATCCCGGTATTAATGCTGACAAACACGGCATGCTCCAGCTGTCCGGCTTCTCCGTATTTCTTCTCGCCAACGGCGCCGGCGTTTGCTTCGTTTTCAATTAAAATGGGAACGCCGAACCTTTCTTCCAGTTTTTCCTTTAATGGAATCAAATGGATTGGCTTATTTGGCGTAAACACCACCTGCCGTTCGTTGTCTACCAAGCCGGGTACGCAAACGCCGATTCCGGTCAATCCGTATGGGGAAGGCGGTATTTTGTCAACGGCTAGCCCTGTCAATTCGATTAATGCCTCTTCTGTCGCCTGAATGTCTTCTTCATCCAGCGTCCGTTCGAATTGTTCAATCAAATGCCCTTCAAGATCGGTTAACACAACAATCAGATAATTGGTTCCGATATCTATACCGACCGCATAGCCGGCTTTTCGATTGAATTTCAGCATCACGGGCCTCCTGCCGCCGCTTGACTCGCCGGGGCCGGTTTCATAAATGATGTCCTTTTGAAGCAAGGAAGATACTTGGGAGGAAACGGTCGCTTTATTTAATCCCGTTATTTCCGAAAGTTTTGCTCTTGAAATGGGTGCGTTCTCAATAATCTGATCAAGAATCAGAGCTTTGTTCATTTTTTTTACAAGGGCTTGATCCGCTGTATTCAATGTCAATCACTCCATTGTTTTGAAGCTGTGAATTTATTATAGTATAACAAATTTAGAAAACTCAATTTTTTCCTTCATTTCCATTGAAAGCGGTTGATTCATCTTGTAAAATAAATACAAGGAAGTTAGTTTAATGGTTAAACAAACTTATTTTTTAACGTTTGCTTTGCAAGGAAAAGTGAAGGGGGAGATCGGAATGTTTTTTAGAAATGTCGGAGTGATTGAGTATGAAGGAGCCGATTCGGAAAATCCTTACGCATTTAAATATTACAACCCTGATGAATACGTCGGCGGCAAAACGATGAAGGAACATCTTCGCTTCGCTGTTGCGTATTGGCATACCTTTGATGCGGACGGGAAAGACCCTTTCGGCGACGGGACGATGTTCCGGCCGTGGAACCGGATGACACATCCTTTGGATAAAGCAAAAGCCCGGGCGGAAGCGGCTTTTGAATTCTTTGAAAAGCTCGGCGTGCCCTATTTCTGCTTTCATGACGTTGATATCGTTGATGAAGGAGCAACGTTGCGTGAGACATTTACGTATTTGGATCAAATGTCGTCTTTTCTTAAAGAAATGATGGAGACTAGCCGTGTTCAGCTGCTTTGGAATACAGCCAATATGTTTACCCATCCGAGGTATGTCCACGGGGCCGCAACTTCCTGCAATGCGGATGTCTATGCCTATGCGGCCGCAAAAGTGAAAAAAGGACTGGATATCGCCAAGGAGCTTGGAGCGGAAAACTATGTGTTCTGGGGCGGAAGAGAAGGTTATGAAACATTGCTGAATACAAATATGAAGCTTGAACTCGAAAACTTGGCTTCATTTTATAGAATGGCGGTTGAGTATGCGCGCGAAATCGGTTTTGACGGCCAATTTTTGATCGAGCCGAAGCCGAAGGAGCCGACGAAGCACCAATACGATTTTGATGCGGCCACAACGATCGCTTTTTTAGAAACTTACGGTTTAAAAGACCATTTTAAACTCAATCTTGAGGCGAACCATGCGACCTTGGCCGGGCATACATTTGAGCATGAACTACGGGTGGCCGCCTTGCACGACGTGCTGGGTTCCATTGACGCCAATCAGGGCGATTTGCTCCTGGGCTGGGATACTGATGAGTTCCCGACCGATCTGTATTCTGCAGTACTTGCGATGTATGAAATTTTGAAAGCAGGCGGGTTTAAAACCGGTGGCATTAACTTCGATGCTAAAGTAAGGCGCCCGTCTTTTGCGGATGAAGACTTATTTCACGCTCATATCGCAGGAATGGATACGTATGCAGTCGGCTTGAAAGTCGCCTCCCGTCTGCTTGAAGACAAAGCCCTCGACCAGATCATTGAAGAGCGTTATGAAAGCTATACGAAAGGGATCGGGCTTGAGATCAAAGAAGGCCGCACCGATCTGAATAAGCTTGCCGCATACGCTCTTGAACACGACCAAATTGAAAATCAGTCAGGCCGCCAGGAACGACTGAAAGCGACCGTTAACCGTTACTTATTGAACGCTTTGCGCGAAGCGCCGGCAGAAAAGGAGACACGCTAGTGGAATACGTGATCGGGGTCGACCTCGGCACCAGCGCGGTTAAAATCATCCTTGTCAATCAGCGGGGAGAGCTGTGCGGCGAGGTCTCCAAACCATTTTCCATCATTCAGCCCCATTCCGGTTATTCTGAACAGGATCCCGCAGAATGGGCGGTAAAAACGAAGGAAGCCATTAAGGAATTAGTTATGCATTTCCCGGGAAAAGCATCTCAGATTAAAGGGATCAGCTTTTCCGGACAGATGCATGGATTGGTACTTTTAAACGGCAAAGGAGAGGTTTTGCGAAACGCGATCCTGTGGAACGATACACGGACAACCGAACAATGCCGTCTGATTAACGAGAAAGTCGGAAAGGAGCGCCTGCTCGAGATCGCGAAAAACCCGGCGCTCGAAGGCTTTACCCTTCCGAAGCTTTTATGGGTGAAAGAACATGAAAAAAAGCTGTTTGAAAAGGCGGCCGTTTTTTTGCTGCCGAAAGACTACGTCAGGTACACGATGACGGGGCGTCTGCACAGCGAATATTCAGATGCGGCCGGAACGCTCCTGCTCGATGTGAAACATCAGACATGGAGCGGGGAAATCTGCAGCAAGCTCGGCATCCCGGAGTCCTTATGTCCGGATCTGATTGAGCCGTGCGCCTGTGTCGGCGGCGTCAGTCCGGAATTCGCGGCTGAAACCGGTCTGGCTCCTGAAGTCAAGGTGTTTGCCGGCGGCGCTGATAATGCATGCGGCGCGGTCGGCGCCGGTATTTTAAGAGAAGGAACGGCCATTTGCAGCATAGGCACCTCAGGGGTTGTTCTCACATATGAATCAAACCGAGATCAAGCGTTTGATGGCAATATTCATTTTCTGAACCACGCCGCCCCCAATGCGTTTTATTCAATGGGAGTGACGCTTTCCGCAGGACGCAGCTTCAGCTGGTTTAAAGATGTATTTGCCGGGCAAACGTCATTTGACGAATTAATTAGCGATATTGACCATTCCCGTCCCGGTGCCCGGGGGCTGCTGTTTACCCCTTACTTGTCAGGGGAGAGAACCCCTCATGCCGACGCAGATATTCGCGCCAGCTTCATCGGGATGGACAGCGCACATACACGGGCGGACTTCGTCAGAGCCGTCATTGAAGGCATCACATTCTCCCTACACGAGAGCATTGAACAATTCCGTGCCGCGGGAAAGGATATCAGCCGCGTGATTTCAATCGGCGGAGGCGCCAAAAGCGATCAATGGCTGCAAATCCAGGCGGATATCTTCAACGCCGACATCATCAGACTCACAAGCGAACAGGGGCCGGCATATGGAGCAGCCATGATCGCGGCCGTCGGGTGCGGCTGGTTTCCGTCGCTTGAAGCTTGTGCAGACCGATTCGTTCTCATCAAAGAAACCTTTTCACCCCGCCGTGAATACAGCAGACAATACAAAGCTCTGTTTCAAATTTATAGAGATGTCTACCGGCACACGAAAGCGCTGAACGAGCGGCTGGCGAGCTTTCGGGAATAAAAAAACTTATGAGCCGGCCGGCTCATAAGTTTTTTTCGGGTGTGCATCCAGTTTAAGATTGATCCATGTGAATGCCTGTATGTGCTTTGACCTGAATTTCTGCAAATGCTTCTTGATCAGGGGTTTTTGAAGACAGAATCGTCCCGAGATAAGCGCCTAGAAAGCCGAGCGGAATGGAGATGATACCCGGGTTGGAAAGCGGGATCAGCGGTTCTCCAACAAAGATAGCGTTTCCGGCCGGGTCCCAGACACTCGGGCTGATGGAGACGAGAATCAGCGCGCTTAAAAGACCGGTCAGACTGCCGGCCAAAGCGCCGGCCGCATTAAATCTTTTCCAGAAGACGGTGAAGATAATAAGCGGCAGATTGGCGCTTGCCGCCACGGCAAATGCAAGCGAGACAAGAAACGCGACATTCAGCGATTGGGCGAAGACAGCAAGCAGAATCGAAAGGACGGATACGCCGATGGAAGCCCATCTTGCAGCGATCATTTGCTCTTTTTCCGTAGCCGCGCCTTTTCTGATAATCTGGCTGTATATATCATGCGCAAAAGCGGATGCCGCCGACAGCACAAGGCCTGTGACCACCGCCAAAATCGTTGCGAACGCGATGGCTGAGACGAAGGCGAACAGAAAATCTCCGCCGAGCGCCTGAGCAAGCAGCGGTGCAGCCATGTTCCCCGCTTTATCGGCAGCTAAAATGTTTTCAAAACCGACAAACGCGGCAGCACCAAAACCGAGAAAGACCGTCATAATATAAAATATACCGATAATCCATGTAGCCGAGATTACCGATTTCCTTGCCGTTTTGGCATCTTTTACTGTATAAAACCGGATGAGAATGTGAGGCAGGCCGGCTGTCCCGAGGACGAGTGCCAAATTGAGTGAAAGTGTTTCAAGAGGAACTTTATACTTATTGCCGGGGTTCAAAAAATCAGCCCCAAGCGGAGTAGCTGTTTTCATTTGTTCAAACATGTTCGTCAGGCTGAAGCCGAATTTTGAAAAAACGATGATTGAGATAATGAGCGTCCCTGCCATCAAGAGAACGGCCTTGATGATCTGGACCCAGCTGGTTGCGATCATTCCTCCGAATACGACGTATATGGTCATCAAAACCCCGACAATGCACACGGCCAGCGTATAATCGATGCCGAGCAGAAGCTTGATCAGCGCACCGGCGCCGACTAACTGTGCAATCATATAAAAGGTGGAGATCGTGATCGTGTTTAATGCGGCGACACCGCGAATTTTCTTTTGTTTAAAACGAGAGGCAATCATGTCCGCCATTGTAAATTTGCCGAGGTTTCGGAGCGGCTCTGCCACAATGTAAAGCACGACTAAATAAGCGACGAGGAAGCCGATGCTGTAGAAAAAACCGTCAAACCCGTTCAAAGCGATCATCCCGGCAATGCCGAGGAAAGAAGCCGCTGACATGTAATCTCCCGCAATAGCCAGTCCGTTTTGAATGCCGGTAAGCCCTCCTCCCGCCGTGTAAAACTCATTGGCCGTTTTTGTCTGTTTGGCCGCGAAATACGTAATGACAAGCGTGAGAGCAACAATGGCAAGAAACAGAATAAAGGCTGTGGCACTCATGAATCAACGCCTCCAATCTTCTTTTTGAAATCGCTTGCAATTTGATCGAATTGACCGGCTTTTTTTGTATACATAATGCACAGCGTCCATGTCATAACAAACTGAGCTATCGCAAAAACCCATGCCCATGTGATGGCTCCGACTGCCGGCTGATTCAAAAATGTGAAGTATGATGTCATAACCGGCAGCAGGAAATAAAAGAGCAGAAAGAAAATCGTCATCGGTACAATAAAAGCCCGTTTCCGTGATAACAACCGCTGGAACTCCGGAGATGCCGCAGCTTTGCTGTAATCTATTTTGCCTTCTCTCATTTGTTCTTTGCCCCTCCTTGTGTTTGTCTGAAAAGATACAACAAAGGTATGTAACACGCTCCGGATTTATTCTTCAATTTTCACACAGCGTTTTATTTATATAAGATGAAAGACCTGATCATCTCGAATAAATGTTTTTTCCATAAAAGAAACCGTTTGTTCACCTTTTTCTTCTCATTTGTCATGCCTTCCGCCTCGTTTCCGCCTCTGTCAGCTTCCTTCTCAGTTCATTTGCAGACGCAATCGCTTCCCGGTCTGTTATCACGCCGCCGGGCTTGTTTCCTTTGCCGAGCAAATAGCCGTCGAATGTCATGTTCATAAAATCAAATATGTAGTGAAACTGTTGAATGAGCGGCAGCCCTTTCAAGCGGGGATCATCGTCTCCGACAGCTGCCACGTAGACCGTTTTTTTCGCCATTTGCTGTTTAAATGCAGATCTTCCATGCTCTATCAATGTCTGTGACCAGCGGTCAATAAAATTTTTCATCAGACCCGACATGCCGTACCAATAGATCGGAGTGGCGAAAACTAGGATATCCTTCTCCAGCACCCGGCTGATCAGGTCTCTGTAGTCATCATCAGGGTAAAAAGGGGCTGTATTGCTGTGCCTGTAGTCCGATACGGGCTGAATGTGATAGTTTCGCAGAAATATCTTATCGGCATCAAGTCCGTCTACTAATCGATTCATCAGTTCTTCCGTATTTCCATTTTCACGGGAGCTTCCGCAGATTGCTGCTATCCCCATATTGTTTCATCCTCCTTTGGAATCGGTCATGAATTCAGTTTAAGATAACAACAATCATCAGTAAAATTGATATTTTAGATATTTACCATCGGAAAAATCGATTATATAAGCGAACTTAACAGAAAAGAGAGAATGGAAAGGAAGCATGAGGATATTATCAGAAGGATCAAGACGAAAAGCTCCGCCCCCCTTCGGGAGAAAGGCAATCGAAACCGATGCAGAAGAAAGTGAATGGGACTGCTGGCGTCAGCGTTGGTTAGCAATGGCTCTAAAACGCCTTATTCAATCCGGTCTGGTACCCCTTAAGAGAGTGAAGCTGGAAAAATGAAACGACCTATGTACAGGGCAAAGGTAAGGCTGCTCCTTAAAACGCGCGTTTCTATGGAGCAGACAGAATCTATACACAGGCAGCAGGCCTGCTGCTCAAATACGTCATTATCAATTAAAACACTCGTTAAAACAGCCGGTTGGATCATCTTGATAGATCAAGATTCAACAGAACCGCCTGTTTTTTTGGATAACTGATGCTTCTAAACGCTTACTGCTTTATCGGTTTTTCAGCATCGCTTTGGACGGGCTGACTGTGAAGAAATTCTTTCACATCTTCAATTTGCAGCCCAAGTTTTTTCGCCTCCTTCATCAAAATCACCCAATCTTTGTCCAACTTGTGTTTCGTTTGAGTATTCATAGCTTCCTCCAATATGATAAGACGTTGTTCACCTCAAAGAAAAAAACGGTTTTTCCTTGAGATGCAATAAAAGTTATAAAACAACAGCCATGTGAAAACAATGACAAATTTCATAAAAAATTCACAAAGTCATCTTTGATAAACCTACCTATTCCCTAAATAACTGACTAAAAAAACCAAAAAATCTTAGATTCTTACTTATAATAATAAACAATCAATTACTGACTGGATAGTATTCAATTAAAAATGATCATTTTTCCCTATTAAGAATTTCTCAATTGCAGCCGAATATCCTTTGAATATTCTAAAAATAAGAAAGAGATTTTTGGCAGATTATTACGAAAAAGTATTGGAAAATCAATGGTTTCAAGGAATGATTTAGAATAAAGACATGGTGGGTAGGGAGGGTCCTTTCGGCTTAGTTGCTGTATGGGTTAAAGAAGGGTAATACGAAAATACTATTATCGACCAGTATTAAGTGGAAAAAAAGAACATTGGTTTCAAATGCAGAGAAAAAAGTATAGCTTTTGCCTCAAAATCGCTTTAATTCACCAGGATGAAACCATTGTAATGGATAAAAACCCGAACTATTCCTTGTAAGGCATTTAATGGAACAGAAACCTTTCCACTTGTTTTGCCCCTAGTTTTTATTTGAAGAAATGATGAAAATACGAGCTGGAAAATGCTGAAGGTGGTAAAATGAAAAAGCGAATATATCATCTTAGGATTAAAAAAGAGATTCACAGGCGTTTTATAGACTTAAAATGGAAGAATAACGCCGCTGAAAGGAGAGAAATGAATTGGCAATATTAGTATGCGGAGGGGCGGGCTATATTGGAAGCCATGCTGTAGCGGAACTGTTAAGCCGCAATGAAGAAGTAGTGATTATTGATAACCTGCAAACTGGACATCAAGAGGCGGCTTTAAAGGGAGCTTCTTTCTATAATGGAGATCTGCGCGATGAAGCATTCCTAAGAAAAGTATTTCAGGAAAACGAGATTGAGGCTGTCATGCATTTCGCGGCCGATTCTTTGGTTGGAGAAAGCGTAACAGATCCTCTCAAATATTATGACAACAATGTTTACGGAGCCGTTTGCCTGTTAAAGGTCATGAAAGAGTTCGATGTAAAGCAAATTGTCTTCTCATCAACGGCTGCAACATACGGAGAACCGGATCGTGTGCCGATTATGGAAACAGATCCGACGGATCCGACAAACCCGTATGGGGAAACGAAGCTCGCGATTGAAAAAATGCTGAAGTGGTCTGAAAAAGCATATGGAATCCGTCATGTCGTCCTTCGCTACTTTAATGTTGCCGGTGCGCATGTAGACGGATTGGTCGGCGAAGATCATCAGCCTGAGACGCACCTGATCCCGATCATTCTTCAAGTCGCGCTTGGCAAACGCGACAAGATTATGATTTTCGGCGACGACTATCCGACTGCAGATGGTACGTGCATCAGAGACTACATCCATGTAATGGATCTGGTCGACGCGCATATTCTCGCTGTCGAAAGGCTTCGAAAGGGCGGAGAAAGCACTGTATACAATCTCGGAAACGGCACGGGCTTTTCGGTCAAAGAAGTCGTTGAAACAGCCCGGAAAGTGACAGGCTGCCCGATACCGGCGGAGGTTGCAGAGCGGCGTGCTGGAGACCCGGCACAGCTGATCGCCTCTTCTGAAAAAGCAGTGAAAGAACTGGGATGGCAGCCGAAATACGCCGAGCTGGAAACGATCATTGACAGCGCGTGGAAGTGGTTTAAAGCACATCCGAACGGCTATCAAAGCTAGAATGCGGTGACGCCTATTAAATAGGATGAAAAAGAGCTTTCAGTTACAGAAGGAAGCTCTTTTTTGATGTTTTGAAGTTTAAAGCGTGCTGTCAACAGGGAAAAGGAATGGAGGAAGATAATGATTCACTATGAAAAAATTTAACAATGTTAAATTAATGATTGGCCAAAGTTTTTTATTGTGGTAAACCTAAATTTGACAGATTTTTTGTTTCGGAGGGATTTGTCAGCTCTTGCTATGTGTGTAAAAAGAACTAAAAAATTACCAGTCTATTTCCTTCATTATTCATAATATCATGAACAAATTTTGACGATTTTGTGACATTTGGGTGAAAAAAAGGTGAACAATCGAAAAAAATAAGGCTAATTGGTGAAGATTTTGATAGCATAGCAAGGTAGAAGAAAAAAGTTTTTCAGAATCCTTTTATCTTAGATATTCTGACCAAATTTTAGACATCATTTAAGGAAGGATGGTGATCCTCTTGTTCAGAGCATTTAAACCACTGATTATGCTGACTCTACTTTCCTCCATTTTTTTATTGGGCGGCTGCAGTCAAATCGCGGTATTGGATCCTAAAGGACCGGTTGCTTCGCAGCAAAGAGATCTTATTCTATTATCGATTGGATTTATGCTGTTTATCGTAGCGGTCGTATTTGTCCTTTTTACTGTGATGATTGTGAAATACCGTGAGCGTAAAGACAGAAAGTCTCCTTACAGCCCGGAAGTAGAAGGCAATACATTTTTAGAAATCGTCTGGACAGTGGTTCCGATTTTAATTGTTATTGCGCTGTCAGTGCCGACAGTTCAAACAATTTATTCTCTAGAAGAGGCTCCAAAAGCATCAAAGGACAAGGAACCTTTGGTCGTATATGCGACATCTGTCGATTGGAAATGGGTATTCAGCTACCCGGAACAGGATATCGAAACGGTCAACTATTTGAATATCCCGACAGACAGACCGATCTTGTTTAAAATCTCATCTGCCGATTCTATGGCGTCACTGTGGATTCCGCAGCTTGGCGGGCAAAAATATGCCATGTCCGGAATGGAAATGGAGCAATATTTGCAGGCAGACCATGAGGGTACTTATAAAGGCCGAAATGCAAACTTCACAGGTGAAGGTTTTGCAGAACAACAGTTTAATGTCAAAGCGGTATCTGAAAGCAAGTTTAACGACTGGGTGAAGAAAACGCAGAAAGAAGCTCCTAAGCTGACGAAAAACCAGTACGATGAACTGATGCTTCCTCAGCATGCGGACGAAATGACGTTCTCATCGACACACCTGAAGTATGTTAACCACGGAAATGATGCGGAATACGCCATTAAAGCGCGCGAAAGATTGGGCTATAAACCATTGTCTCCGCACTCAAAATCAGATCCGTTTGAAAACGTGAAGACAAACAAAGATCAAAAACAATCTGAAGACCAAGATTCTCACTAGGAAAGGAGGAAGCTTGCATGAATTTGAAATGGGACGAATTCATAATTACAGGTGACCCATTAATTCTTGGAGCACAGATTTCCATTTTGCTTACATCCATTGCAATCGTATTTGTGCTGACATACTTCAAAAAATGGAAATGGCTTTGGAGAGAATGGATTACCACCGTCGATCATAAACGTTTAGGAATCATGTACCTCATTGCCGCAGTCATTATGTTCTTCCGCGGCGGCGTCGACGGGTTAATGATGCGTGCCCAGCTCACGCTTCCTAATAACAGCTTTTTAGATTCAAACCACTATAATGAAGTGTTTACGACACACGGTACGATCATGATCATTTTCATGGCGATGCCGTTTCTTATTGGATTAATGAACGTCGTCGTACCGCTCCAAATCGGTGCGCGCGATGTTGCATTCCCGTATTTGAACAACTTGAGCTTCTGGACCTTCATGGTCGGAGCGATGCTGTTTAATATTTCATTCGTCATCGGCGGATCGCCGAATGCAGGATGGACGGCTTACATGCCGCTTGCAGGCAATGAGCTGAGTCCTGGGCCTGGGCAGAACTATTACTTGCTCGGACTTCAGATCGCGGGTATCGGTACGCTTCTCACCGGGATTAACTTTATGGTGACCATCCTGAAAATGCGTACAAAAGGCATGACCCTATGGCGGATGCCGATGTTCACTTGGACAACGCTGATCACTTGTGTGATTATCATTTTCGCATTCCCTGTCTTGACAGTGGCTTTGGCGCTGATGACATTTGACCGCTTGTTCGGAACAGCCTTTTTCACCTTGGCGAACGGCGGTATGCCGATGCTGTGGGCGAACTTGTTCTGGATTTGGGGACATCCTGAGGTTTACATCGTTATTTTGCCTGCTTTCGGTATTTTTTCAGAAATCATTGCGACATTCGCAAGAAAGCAGCTGTTCGGCTACAAAGCAATGGTTTATTCAATTGTTGCCATTTCGGTTCTCAGCTTCGTCGTTTGGCTGCACCACTTTTTCACAATGGGCAACAGTGCGGCGGTCAACTCGTTCTTCTCGATTACGACGATGGCGATATCGGTGCCGACCGGAGTTAAAATCTTTAACTGGCTGTTGACGCTGCATCGAGGCAGAATCAAAATCACAACGCCGATGCTGTGGTCGCTTGCATTTATTCCGAACTTCGTCATCGGCGGTGTTACGGGCGTTATGCTTGCGATGGCAGCTGCGGATTATCAATATCACAACACATACTTCCTCGTATCGCACTTCCACTATGTGCTGATCGCGGGTACTGTGTTTGCATGTTTCGCCGGATTGATCTTCTGGTATCCGAAAATGTTCGGTCACAAACTGAACGAACGCATCGGAAAATGGTTCTTCTGGCTGTTCATGACGGGCTTTAACATCTGTTTCTTCCCGATGTATTTCCTTGGATTGCAAGGAATGCCTCGCCGTATTTACACATACGGAGCAGAAGACGGCTGGACTGCATTGAACATGATTGCGACATTCGGCGCATTGCTGATGGCCGCAGGATTCATCGTTCTCTGCTACAACATTTTCTACAGCTTCCGTCATTCAAAACGCGAAGAATCAGGAGATGCTTGGGGAATGGGTCGTACGCTTGAGTGGGCTACATCTTCTGCGATCCCGCCGCACTATAACTTTGCGGTTCTGCCTGAGGTTACATCACCTGACGCATTTGCGCAAATGAAGGAAGACAATGTCGAGATTCATCCTGAAAGCAAGTTTAAAAAGATTCATATGCCGAGCAATTCAGGCCGTCCGTTTCTTATGTCATTATGCTTCGGATTTGCTGGATTCGGGCTTGTCTTTGAATGGTTCTGGATGGGAATCGTCGGTCTGATCGGTGTATTCCTCTGTATGATTCTTCGTTCATTTGAATATGACGACGGCTACTATGTAAGTGTTGAGGAAATAAAAGAGACTGAACGAAAGAATGCCAAGTAAAGGAGGCGGGATTGATGGAACATGCAGAACACAGCAATTCTAACGCTCCTATGGAATACCGTTCTGAAATCGGAAGGTTGAATATCCTTGGCTTTTGGATTTTTCTTGGAGCGGAGATTGCTTTATTCTCTACGTTATTTGCGACCTATGCTGTTCTTCATAACAGAACAGCGGGGGGCGTACTGCCGGCAGAACTGTTCGACGCAAAGCTCGTTTTAATCATGACGTTCCTGCTGTTAACGAGCAGTTTCACATGCGGCATCGCAGTGCATGAGATGCGCCGCGGCAGTTTGAAAGGCGTGATGATCTGGATGATCATTACCCTGTTGCTCGGTGCTGGGTTTGTCAGCTATGAGCTTTATGAGTTCAATCATTATGTACACGAAGGTGCCACTTTATCGACAAGTGCTTACTGGTCATCTTTCTTTGTTCTATTGGGAACACACGGACTGCACGTATCGATCGGTATCTTCTGGATTATCGGCATTTTGCTTCAGACGAAAAAGCGCGGCCTAACCCCGCAAACGTCTGCTAAGCTGTTTATCTCAAGTTTGTATTGGCACTTCTTAGACGTGGTATGGATTTTCATCTTTACCGGCGTCTATTTGATAGGGTTGGTGAATGTATAATGGCAGCAAAACAATCGGCTGAACACAGCCACTTTCCTTGGAAGCATATTGTCGGGTTCGTGTTGTCCATTGTGCTGACCTTACTGGCCTTGTGGGTGATTTATACGGATTTAAGCATGGCTGCAAAGCTGTGGATTATTTTCGGTTTTGCGATCATCCAAGCTGGACTTCAGCTCTTAATGTTTATGCATATGACTGAAAGTGACAGCGGCAAAATCCAAGTCGGGAATACGCTGTTTGCCGCATTTATTGCGGTTGCGATTATTGCCGGTTCCGTCTGGATCTTTGCTGCTCACAACTATCACGGAGACAACCCTGAGGGCGGTACTCCAGGTGCAAAACATTCTGAGCACAGCGGACATTAATTGATTGGCAAAAGAGTGCGGATTTCAACGATCCGCACTCTTTTTTGGTTGCTGAACGGAAAAAGAGAGAGCCACAGGCTCTCTCTTTCTCATACACTCTTAACCGCGTTTTACGCCGCGGCCGAATTTGCCGTCGCCCGGCTTGCTCTTTTTAGAAAGAGTAACAGTCAGGAATGTACCATAGTTTTTAACTTGGGCAGTTTCCAATTTGCGCATCTGTGTCACCTCCTTATTACTTCCAGTTGATTACATATTCATGCTATCATAGAATAAAGTGGTAAAAACCACAAAAAGGCACTAAAACCCGACATCATCCTTCAATTCTATTCATAGGGTTTTTATTGCGGTATTTGTTCGGAGGAAACTGATTTAAGGAGAGTGTTACTGATGATACGCGTGTTGTTAGTAGACGACTACAGGGTTCTGACATCCGGAATGAAGGAAATATTAAAAAAATATAATATGGATGTCATCGTTTGCCACGAAGGAAATGAAGCTCTCGACCTCTTAAAAAATCAAGAGGTACATATAGACGTTTTTCTTTATGATTTAAAAATGCCGGGAATGAACGGGTTGGAACTGTCTCTTAAAACGCTGGAAACCGCACCTCAATCCAAAATTATCATTATGTTTTCGGGAGATGAAATTCACTCATATTTTAATAAGCTGATTGAGGCCGGAGTTAAAGGGTTTATCGATAAATCGTATACAGACAGCATGATTGCTTCGAGTATTTTATTGTGTTTAAAAGGGGCTGTGTTATTTCCCGACGGCTTGCTGCAAAAACTGAGGCTTGATTCCGATCTCGCGGTGGACGAGCATTTAACAGACACAGAACTGGATATTTTGCAGAAGGTGGCCAGCGGTAAAACAAATAAAGAGATCGCAGCAGACCTACAAATGTCGACGCGCAACGTAGAGTATCACTTGAGCAAAATCTATAAAAAGCTCAAAGTAACGTCACGGTACTGCGCAGTAAAAAAAGGAACGATGCTTAATTTGATCAAGCAGAAAGTTTAGACAAAGTATATATTTGCTTTTCCCTGCAAAAGAGAGTCGATAGGCTCTCTTTTTCTTTTTCCTCCGAATAAATCCCGTAATAATGGCCCATTGATGCCATTGGCTATTCATGTCGGTTTTCGGTAGTTTTTTGCGGTTTTTTTGATATTGTCCTGTGATAATCTGATTCATGTGGTCAGTTGGTAAATTCAGGGGTATCGTCGCATTGCAGGCTCTTTTTAAAACGCTCCAAAGCTGAAATGATAACGGCATTCGCCAAGGGCGTGGAAAGAACATCATGCATAAAGTGCTGAAAGAGAGCTTGCCGGCTCTCTTCTCCTTTATTTTTCTGAAATCATGCATACCGGGGAGGTCTAATCTTTGAAAATTATTCGAAATCAAGAGACAGCGACAACCGTGTTGGAAAATGAATGCATCGTCCTAAACCTGGACAATGGGCAGTATTTCGGATTGGAAGGGGCTTTAAAAGAGCTGTGGATCGAAATTGAAAATGAGCGAAAGGATAAAAAAGATATTCTGATCAAGTGGCAATCGGCGTTCGATCAGACAGAGGAAGAACTGTCAGCGATATTAAATGAGGCGATACAGGAACTGACACATCATAAGCTGATTGAAATAGAGGATAAAAGCTGATGAAAAAAAGAGCGCTTGTCAAAAATCACGAATATTTTACAACCGTTCATGCTTTTGTACGTATGATGCTGTTAAATCATGATTTTGAAGAAGCTTATGAAAAAATTGCGATCCATCTGTTTCCGCTGTATGCAAGCGCACAGCAAAGAGGTGCAGGGCTGCTTGATATAGACGAACTGCACCAGAACGGCGAATATTTATATTCGCTTGATGAAGACGACCATTTGGTTACTTCATGCGTTTCTATTGCATTAACGATTCAATCTATATTATTCAGCAATGGGTTTGATGCTGATCTCATGATCGGGGTCAAGAAAATTGATGACAAGCTGTTTTCTCATGCGTGGGTTCAAATGGAAAACGGCAAATCGATCGATCCGAATCATAAAAATAAGGATTTAAAAGTTTTACAGACGTATAAGATGAGCGCTTACGCTGAAAGGTGGGTGTTATCTCTAGTATGAAAGTATGGTTTGGAATGCAGGGAGACAACACCGTTGCATGGCATGAGTGGGTTTCCGCCGTCAAGAAATGGGGACGGGTGGAACGGATTCACAGCTACAGCCGCGGGATCGCAAACATGGCTGAAGCGCATATCCGATACGATGAAGCTTTTAGACCTACAACTCAAATAAATCTTTTGCATCCCGTCATCTTAGACGGCTGGATCAGCGGCGGTCTTAACGCAAAATCGGATGGCACCCGAAAGATTGAACAATATGACAAGCTGTACGTGTCTTTGAAGCAGGATCAAGCTGCCATGCTGTCTCACTCGCATGGCGAATTTACGATGATGTGGTGGGATGACAGTCTACATAGCCTTGTTTTGGCGACTGATATATACGCAACCCGTCCTGTTTACTACTGGGTCAGTCCGAAAGGAGAATGGTTTGCAGCGAATGACTTGCGCATCCTTTTGCTTGTTCATGACATTCCTTTTGCGATCGATCAAAATGTGTGCAGAATGTTTCCTACTTCAGGCTTTGCTGTAGGAGAAAACGGCTTTGAAGATCGGACGTTTTTTAAAGGAATACGCAAAGTGCCTGCGGCGTCCTACGCTTTTCTTGGCCGGGATCATGCGGTTCATGCGCACAGCTATTGGGGACTTTCGCAGCTGTTAAACAAGAAAGATCTTGCTGGAGACGCAGTTCCGCGGTTCCGGGAGCTTTTTCAGGAAGTGACAGCAGATCGTTTAAAAGATGAAAAGCATATTGTCGAATTAAGCGGCGGACTGGATTCAGCTGCCGTAACCGCCGCCGCAATTGCAGGCGGACGGAAGGAACAGCTGCTGGCCGTCAATATATCATTTGCCGAACCTGACATGATATTAAGCCATGACAAGGACCTTGTAAAAAATATGATGCGCGATATGGATATTCCCGGCCTGATCATTCTCGGAGACGCCACAGCCAAAATTCCAAACGCGGAAATCGGGCGTGATCCGCTTTGGTTTGTAGACGGTCCTGATCCGAGAGCCAATTCACTGGTTAATGAGACTTTTACAGTGATCGCTGAGGAGTATGGTGCTTCGTCTGTCCTGACGGGTGAGGGCGGGGATTTCATTTTTAGCGGAGAAGTGTCAGTGATCGATTCTCTGCTTCGGCAGAGACGGTTTTCTGAAATCTACAAATTGCTTCGCGAATGGTCAGGCGGCAGCATGAAAGAGATGCTGAAGCTGGGATTTCAATACGGAATCGCCCCTTTCATGCCTTATATCGGAGAAAAGCTCTATTACGACCTGCTGTGGTCAGATACGGAATATGAGCTGCCTGAATATTTTACTGAAGAACACCGAAAGAGAGAACGGGAGATCAATAAGGAGGATCATCTTCGCTATCGAAAAAGCCGGGAGCTCTCGGTGTGGGGTAAGAGGTTCCATTATGACTTTTTGTGGCCGAGAGCGAGGTACATGGATGCTGTTGGTGTGACATTGCCTACGTACCATCCGTTTTTGGATCGGAGGCTGATCGAATTTTCATTTTCCGTACCGCCTGAACAGCATTTTGATGTTTTAAAAGGGCTTGAAGAACATTATGCCGGCTCTAAAATGCTTCTTCGCAAATCTTTCACCGATATCCTGCCTGCCTATGTTTATAACAGATCAACGAAAACAACATATGCCCATATGGCCAGGAAAAGCTTTATGAATGACCGCAGACACGTTCTTCAGCTATTTGAACCGGGAGAGCGCGTCTTTGTTGAAGAGCTCGGCATCATTAAGCGCGATATATGGTGGAAACACTTGCTGGCTATGGCTATTCGCTCTGAAGATCCAAATAATGATCTGGGCATGGGCTATCAGTACATGAGATCTGTCATTGACTTGGAAATATGGCTCAGGGAAGCATCCAAGGGGAAGGAGCACCTTCTCGACCGGAGCCGTCCGGGAAAACCAAGGGTCATGGCTGATATCGAAACCGTCAATACGCCGGAGAAAGCCAAAATATACTCGTATCAATGACCACAATAGGTATAGAAAATGAAGGTGAAGCATGTGTGGAAGATGAAGCATATTCAAGAGCCGCTGCAAACGGCGGGCCTGCTTGGGAAAATGGTCTGGAAATCCGGTCCGCGGCTGATGATTTGCATGGTTATCTTCATGCTGATCGAAGCCGGAGCACCTTTAATCCAATTGTACGCTTCAAAGCAAATGATCGACGGCATTGTCGAGCAGGAAGCGGTCATCTATGCGGAAATATGGGCTGTCATTTATGCGGGAAGCCTGGTCATGATCAGTGTCGTTAAATCATTGGAAAAATGGGTGAAGGCCATGCTTTCTGAGAGGTCGATGATCACAGTCAACAGTTTGTTAATCGACGCTTTTGACCGCATTCCGGGGATGCGTTTTTTTGAGGATCCAAAGTACAGGGACCGGCTGGAAACACTGCGGGATCGCTCGACATGGCTTCCTTCCCAATTCATTAATATCAGTTCGAACTTGGTGACAGCCGTTATGTCTTTGGCGGGCGTTGTTTTGATTATTGCCTACCTGTCGCCCGTTCTTGCTGTCATCCTCATTTTATCTACCGCTCCATTCGCTTTTGTCCATAATCATTACAATGAAATGGAGTGGGAATATCACAAGGATTACGCCCCTGTCAGAAGGAGGGCCGCATATGCTCGCCACATTCTGCTCGGGAGACGATCCGCCAAAGAAGTACGCCTGTTTGGCTTGGGATCTTTCTTTCTTGATTTATATCAATCTGCTTTTAAAGGCTTATATTCTGTGCTGCGGAATATTCAAGTCAGAAGCGCGCGCTGGTCGGTTTTAACGGGTTTCTTATCGGGGGCGGGGACGGGTTTGGGGTACTTTTGGATCCTGTCCCAATCCCATTCAAACAGTTTTTCTGTGGGGGATATATCGTTGTACTTGGGGGCCGTGTTCCAATTATCAACGGCTCTCCGGGATATCGCCAAGGAAGGTGCAGATACGTTGGATATATGGAGAATGGGAAGAGACTTTTTTCTTTTTATGAACGCCGAAAAGGATATCAGGCTTCCTTCCAATGGCGAATCTCTCGGGGACGCAGGACCGCTGGCAGTCGAATTCAAAAATGTCACCTTCCGCTATCCTTTCAGAGAAGCGGCTGCCGGCTCCCGGGAAAATGAAGCTGATGTGAATGAGGAAGATTTGGATATGCTCGATGAGCTTGAAGATGAAGAAATGCGGGAACACGACGAGCAGCCTGAACCGAATGACATGCACACAGGCGATGTTCTAAATCGAATCAGCTTTTCAGTATCACCGGGAGAAAGAATTGCCATTGTAGGGGCGAATGGATCGGGGAAAACAACGCTCATCAAACTGCTCTGCCGTTTTTATGAATATGATGAGGGTGAGATTAAAGTGAACGGCAAAGACATCCGCAAGATCGATCTTCAAGAGCTGAGAAACAAGATGGCGGTCGTGTTTCAGGAATTTGGTAAGTACGAATTGTCACTCCGGTACAATATCGCGGTAGGCCGAACGGAAGCTTTAGGTGATGAAGAAAAACTTCGCGACGCCGCCCGGTCGGCTAAGCTGGAACCAATCATCGAAGAGTTGCCTGAAGGGCTGGAAACAATGATCGGCCCTGAATGGGGGGGCACCGATTTTTCGGGAGGCCAATGGCAGCGGATTGCTTTAGCCAGATCGTTTATGAAAGATGCCGGACTTGTCATCTTGGACGAGCCGGCCGCATCTTTGGATATTCGGGCTGAGTATGATATTTTCCGGCAATTTCACAGCTTCACAGAGGGAAAAACGGTGATCATGATTTCCCATCGGTTCAGTACGGTAAAAATGGCTGACCGCATACTGGTTTTGAAAAACGGAAGAATTGCGGAAGAGGGAAGCCATCAGGAACTTATGGACAAGAACGGGGAATACAGCAGAATGTTCCGCATGCAGGCCAAATCGTTTCAGGGGAAGGATGAGGTATATTGCTGAAGTTTTGTTCCTTTTTCAAAAAGCTGCCTCAAACCGCTTCCATCATCTTTTATGGTTTATCGTTGTTTTGGCGCTGCGACCCTTTTAAGTCGGCTGTTCTATTTTTTATTACACTGCTGAATGCAATGCTCGGACCGCTCCTAGTCTGGCTGAGTGCAGAGGTGATCGATGAGATTGCACGGGCGCCGTTTGAGCTGTCTTCTTGGAATGCGCTTGTTTGGGCGGCCTTTGCATACATTGCTTTTACGCTGATCGTAGATGCCCTTCAGCCTGTGGCTGAAATGCAGAAAAGGCTCCTTACCGCCAAGCTCGAAGCTTATCTTGATGAAATGCTCATGAAAAAGGCAATTTCCATTCCTGATATCGCGGCTTTTGAAGACGCATCTTTTCATACCAATACACAAATCATCCGCTATAATGAATATTTTGTCACGATGTGGGTTTCCATCGTGTCTCAAACCTTCGGCGGAATGGTGATGATTGCAGCCAGCAGTTTACTGATCGGCATGTCTGCACCGTGGGTGCCGCTGCTGTTTCTCATATTGGCCGTTCCTAAACTGTACTGGGAGGCGAAATTAAACAACGCGACCTTTGAAGGACGGAAAGAGGTTCAGGAACTGAGACGGCGCGCGGAATATTATGCAGGTGTCCCTCTCATGTCTGAAACAGCCGGAGAGGTCAAGATATACAATCTTGTTCCTTTTTTTAAGTCTTTTTATAAAAACACCTCGATGGAGCTCCTCCATACGCTGTCCAACGATCAAAAAAAACTGGCGCTGTATCAGCTGTTCTGGTCGGTATTACAATCTTTGGCCGCAGGTGCCGTTCTGATTTACATCGTTCACCAGGCTTTTTATGGTCGGTTGTCCATCGGGGATGTGATGCTGTTTATCGGAGCCGCGGTTCAGTTCAACGAAGGAATCAATGAAATGTTCGCTGCGTTTGCGATCGGTGCAAGAGAAACGAGGCACCTCGGAAATGTTCATTCTTTTTTAAACAGCAAAAATGGCATGGAAAATGGGGAAACCGCGCCAGCTGTTCAAAAGGAAAAAGGATTTACATGTGATCAAGTGGAATTTTCTTATGATGGAACCAAAACGGTTCTTGATATTCATAAGCTCGATATTCCATTGAATAAGACGACCGTTCTCGTGGGAGAAAACGGATCAGGCAAAAGCACACTCGTTAAATTGCTCCTGCGTTATTTTGATCCTAATCAAGGCACGATCTCTTATAATGGTTTACCGCTTTATAAGTATGATATTGAACATTACCGGTCAAATGCCGCGGCTGTGTTTCAGGATTTTTTGCGGTACGAAATGACATTGAAATACAATATCGGCTTGGGCGACATTTCTTCTTGCACCGACTTGGCTAAAATAAAAAGTGCTTCGGCCTTCGGCGGAGTGGATCAGTTTTTACATAAGCTTGAAGACGGTTATGAAACAGAGCTTGGCAGACTGTTCGGCGGCAGGAATTTGTCGGGGGGAGAATGGCAGCGGATCGCCATATCCCGCGCATTTATGCGTGATGAGTCTGCCGACATTTTGATATTCGATGAACCCTCCTCTGCGCTGGATGTGTTTATTGAGGAAGAGATATTTGATAAGCTGCAAAAGCTGACGCAAGGCAAAACAGTCATTATTGTCTCGCACCGGTTAAGCACGGCCCGTTTTGCCGATCACATCGTATTTTTAGAAAAAGGAAGGGTAGCGGAGGCCGGCACCCATCAAGAATTGATGAAAAATCAGGCCCAGTATGCAGAGCTGTATCGCCTGCAGGCTGAAAAATACGCGCAGTAAAGGAGAAAACAATGAGCAATATAGAAGAACTACGTCTGTTTCGAAAAGAAGATATTGAATGGCTGCAGACTTGGTTTGAGGATGCAGAAGTGAAAAGGCGGCTGGAAGGGATGATGCCGCTTGACGAGTGGTTCAATTTTGCAGACGGGAATGAAAACTACCGGGTATGGGCGGCTTTAGAGGACGGCAAGCCTGTCGGCGTTGTCATGGTTGAAGTTGAGGAGGACTTGACCGGGAACATTGCCCTTGTAGTCGATCCGTTTTTGCGCGGAGAGGGATATGGAAAAGCGCTCATCAAAAGGACGATGGCATTGCCGGAAATGAGCCGGATCAACAAATGGTTTGCCGGAATTGAAGAGGATAACGAGAGGTGCTTAGCGTGCTTCCGATCCGTTGGATATTCATTAGAACATGAACAGCCGGACGAGGACGGCTACTACTCTCTTATTTATTTCCCGGAATCTTAAATAAGGAGCATAAGAAGATGAACTTGATCAAATGGATTGTGGTTTCCGTTATTTCAGTCGCCTTTTTTCAGCCGGCATCAGCCGCTCTATTAAAAGAAAAAGACGACTACACTATTCTTGTATATATGATTGGTTCTGACATGGAAAGCGATTTTCATATGGCAAGCGATGACATTCAGGAAATGATGGATGCGGGTTCATCTTTAAACGTCAATGTCGTTCTTCAGACAGGAGGAGCAAAAAAATGGGCGAACCCGTCGATCAGTCACAAGGTGAATCAGAGGTGGAAAGTTGAACATCAGAAGCTGGCGCCCCTCGAAAATATCGGGAAGACAAATATGGACAGTCCCGGCTCCGTCACAGATTTTATCACATGGGGAGTCAAAACATACCCGGCTAAAAAATATGTATTGATCTTCTGGGGGCATGGGCTTGGCTCCGTTGACGGCTACGGGGGAGACGAAAATTTCGGCAATAAAAAAATGAAAATAAGCGAGCTCCAGTCGGGAATCAAAAAGGCCTATGAACATACGAAGCAAAAGTTTGATTTAATCGGTTTTGACAACTGTAAAATGGCCGGGATTGAAACGGCATATGCCTTGAGGGATTATGGAAAGTACATGCTGGCTTCAGTCGACTATACGAATCAAAACGGCTGGGATTACAAATATGCGCTGCAGTCTGTTCAAGACGACCCTTCAATCGATCCGAAAGAGCTTGGCAGGGAAATCGCGGCAGGCTACATACAGCAGTCAAAAGAAAACGGTGAAACAGAAGACCTGCAGCAGTCTTTAATTCAATTAAACCGCGTCAAAGACGCTGTCGATGCCCTCGACAGGTTGAGCTTAAGCATGAACCGGGCATTGAAAGAGCCGGATGGAAAGCGCCTGCTTCACTACGCACGTCTCGCTGCCGAAGATTATGCAGATGAATCGGATATGGTTGATTTGGCCGATCTGTCAAGCTTGATCGGCCAGCAGATCGGAGCTGAGAAAGAAGCGAAAGAGGTCGTAAAATCCGTCAAAAAGGCTGTCATCATGAACATCAAGTCTCCTGAGCACCCGAGAGGAAGCGGCATGTCCGTTTATTATCCGGCCAGAGACAACCAAAAGCGGTTTGCGGAAAAATCAAAAATATACAACCTGCTTGATTTCAGCGGCCGGTATCAAACATTCATCAAAGATTACTCCCATTCAGCATTTAACTTTGATCTATAATGGTGTCTCTTACAGCAAAAAAAGCGCCGGCGGAACAACCGGCACTTTTTTATCGGCTCATGTGCTTTCGAATCAATGGAAGTCCGTAAATGATGAAAGCGGCGACATGGGCGATGACAACGTTGAGAATAAAGAGTACGATCATGAGAGAGTGTCCTGTAGGAGAAAGGCTGCTGGTCATGTAGAAAAAGAAGAAGACCCACATTAAAATGATTGGCGGAATAGAAGAAATTGCGACCTTTTTGTTGTCCAGCCATAAAAATAAAGGAGTGGCGCTTGCGATCAGCAAGTAAGCGAAAAACATATCCATGCGTTTTCAGCCCCTTTCAATAATGATAGCGCTGCCAAAAAAGCGGAATGAAACAACAATTGTGTCTAATTGGAGAATATTTTGTGAACATTCTGTTACATTTATTATACCACGTTCTTCGAAAAATGATACATACTGGAAAGCATTTTCCGCTCCAACTATCGGCTCAATTTTCGCGGCGATTCAATAGGACATAAAGGATGAAGGAGAGAAAATGCGTGGAGGAAATTGATCCTGCAAAAGTTAGCCAAGACCGCGCGTTCCCTATACGAAACCGGCAGGATTCCGGAAACGAAGAGAAAGTGACAGGCTGGACCGCACGATAAGGCCGCAGCCCCCTTGGATCAACGACTTTTTCTAAACAAAAAAGGCTCTCGGCATTTGGCGCCGAGAGCCTCTTATTTGTCTAAAAAATAAAGTGGGCGCACAGTACGATGACAGGCAGCGTAATCAGCGTCCGAACGAGAAAAATCAAGACGAGGTCAAGGAATGTCACCGGAATTTTGGAACCGAGCAAAAGACCGCCGACTTCCGACATGTAGATTAATTGTGTAACCGATAAACAGGCGATGATGAACCTGGTCATTTCACTTTCAATCCCGCTTCCGAGCACAGACGGAAGGAACATGTCGGCGAACCCGACGACAAGCGTTTGTGAGGCCTCGGCGGCTTCAGGAACCTGGAGCAGTTCGAGCAGGGGAATGAACGGCAGCCCGAGCCATTTGAAAACAGGTGTATATTCAGCGACAATCAGTGCGGCTGTGCCGAGCGCCATGACGACGGGAGCGACGCCCATCCACATATCGAGCACGTTTTTGGCTCCGTCCTGCAAGAAATCTTTGACGCTTGTATTTTGTTTTGCTTTTGCGACAGCCCGGCTGAGTCCCCATTGGAATGGAGTGTATCCTTCGGGAATCTCCTCTTGATCCTGATCCGCTTGGTCTGTAATATAAGTATCAGCCTTTCTTGATAAAGGCGGAATCCGCGGGCTGATCACCGCGGCTGCGGCACCCGCCAGCAATATCGTCAAATAAAACGGAACGAACATATGGGCAAGGTCAACCTGTGAAATAATCACGAGGCAAAACGTGATGGAGACGACTGAGAAAGTCGTGCCGATGACGGCGGCCTCACGCTTCGTGTAGAACCCTTCTTCATACTGTTTGCTTGTCAGGAGCACGCCGATCGTGCCGTCGCCGAGCCATGAGGCCATACAATCGATCGATGACCGTCCCGGCAGCTTAAAGACAGGTCTCATCAGCTTTTTCATCAAAGCGCCGCACAGCTCAAGCAAGCCGAAGTTCAACAGAAACGGCAGAAACAGGCCTGCAAATAAAAAGACGGAGAAAAGAACGGGCAGCAAGCTGAATAATAATGTTCCGCCTGTACTCTTGGCATATACCGCTTCAGGGCCGATCTTAAAGTATGCCATCACTGCGAAAATCATGCCGAACAGGCGGACGATATACCAAAATAAAGATACATTCAGCAAGTTATAGAAAAACTCGCTTTTTTTAATGAAAGCCGGATGAAAGGTTTTGGTGATAAAGGTTAAGATAAATGTTGCGGTTACGATGACCGTCATGATTAACGGCAATTGCTGCTGAAGCAGCTTCTGCAATGCATTTGAAAAGACAGCAATTGGAATCGTTAAATTTCCTTCGATTTTAACGGGAATCATAAACAGAATAATTCCGATAAGCGAAGGGACCAAAAATTTTATGAGATCAAGCCGTTTACGCTTTTGAAGTGCTTTATCCAAATGAAAAACTCCTTATGAATTGGTGATTCTGTATCGCTTCTGCCGGAGGCAAAAGTTTAATTTTATGCAACATTACTCATTTTAATACAAATCAATCAAAAATCAATGAATTTATCACATTCGACAATAGTTGGAAAAATCCTTTAAAATAGAATAGGAATTTGTTCGCAATAAAATCGAAACATTTTATTCTTTTGTACGTCATATCATTTGTGAGGAAGCGGATGCCGTCTTCCTGGATTATTTCATCGTGTCATATTATAAGGGCGGGATTTCGAATGAGTCAGAAAAAGAATATTACAAATCCCTTTTATCAGGGGGATTTGATTTTTGTCTATATTGTCTTTTTTATCATAAGCGTTGTGGCTGTGTACGCCGCTCAGCAGTTTAATCAATATAATGAACCCTTTGCGATGAAACAGTCCCTTTACTATTTGCTGGGGGCCTTTATCATCATCGTGTTTCTTTATTTTGATTTGGAGCAGCTTGAAAAGCTCAGCTTTTATTTTTATCTGCTCGGGATTTTGATGCTGATCGTGTTAAAGTTCAGTCCGGCATATATCGGATCATACAGGTTTGCGCCGGTTATCAACGGTGCCAAAAGCTGGTTTATGCTTCCCGGGTTTACGCTGCAGCCGTCGGAATTCATGAAAATCGGGCTGATCATGTATTTGGCTTCCTTCATGTCGAAAAACGGGCCTGTCGGCAAGCGTACGTTGAAAGAAGACTGCATCTTTCTGCTGAAAATCGCCGGTATTATCATTGTTCCGTTCGGCTTGATTTTAGAACAGGATACGGGTACAGCCGGAATCGTCGCGTTTGTCATTCTTGTGATGGTATTCCTGTCGGGCGTGAACTGGAAATTGATTTCTCTCATCTTCGGAACGGGTCTTACAGTCATTGTTTTGATTTTGTTTGTCATTATCAAATTTCCCGATGTCGCGGGAGCACTCGGGGTTGAACAATACCAAATCAACCGCGTCATGACCTGGGTCAATCCGAGCGAACAGAATGCCGACGATAAAATGCAGGTCGAAAGGGCGCAGCTGGCGATCGGTTCGGGGAAAGTATTTGGAAATGGTGTAAGCGATCTTCAAGTCTATGTACCTGAGGCGCAAACAGACTTTATTTTTGCCGTCATCGGCGAGAGCTTCGGGTTTGTCGGATGCACGTTTGTTGTCATTATGTTTTTCTTCCTAATTTACCGGCTTGTCGTGCTCATAGACCGAATACATCCGTTCAGCAGGTTTGCTTCATTTTTCTGTGCGGGCTTTACCGCTTTAATTGTCATTCATACCTTTCAAAATATCGGAATGAATATCGGCATTATGCCCGTGACCGGCGTCCCGCTGCTTTTGGTCAGCTATGGAGGAAGCTCAGTCGTAGCAACCTTGATCGGCTTCGCGGTTGTCTACAATTCAAGCTGCCAGTTAACAAAGTATCAAAGCTATATGTTCAAATAACAGCCTGATGCATGCAGGCTGTTATTTTATTCACCCTTTTTCGCAATGTGAACGGTTGTTCATGTTATAATGAAAGTTAGTGCTTTTGATGAAGAAATAAGGCGGGGTACAATGGGTCAGAAGAAAAATACGACAAGTCCCTATTATCAGGGAGATTTGATTTTTATATTAGCCATGTTCTTTTTAATCAGTGTGATCGCTGTTTACGCTGCAGAGCCGTCTTTTTCACTGAAGGGCTATCCGGCAAAGCAATTGTTCTTTTATCTGCTCGGCATTTCGGTGATCGTCGGCTTTCTCTATTTTGATCTGGAGCAGCTTGAAAAATTCAGCATATACATATATCTATTCGGCATCTTGTCATTGATCGTGTTAAAGTTCAGTCCAACGTCGATCGCACCGATTATCAAAGGAGCGAAAAGCTGGTTTCAATTTGGTTCGGTCACGCTGCAGCCGTCGGAATTTATGAAAATCGGCCTGATTATGATGCTGGCTTCGGTGATTTCCAAAGCAAGTCCGAAAGGCTCGCGCTCGATGCAGGAGGATGTTCACCTTTTGCTGAAAATCGCAGGGGTATCTGCGGTTCCGGTCGGTTTGATTTTAATGCAGGACGCCGGTACGGCCGGTATCTGCATGTTCTTTGTCGCCGTTATGGTGTTTTTATCAGGTGTGAACTGGAAGCTGATTTCGATTGTGGCGGGGTCAGGAATCACCCTCGTACTGCTCGTTCTGTTTTTGGTGATCAATTTTCCGGAGTTTTCGAAGGATACGCTGCACATCCAGCAATATCAGATCAACCGGGTGATGACATGGGTCGATTCGAGCCAGCAGGACGCGAACGATACGTATCAGACCGAAAAGGCCGTTACGGCGATCGGCTCTGGAGAAATCTTCGGAACGGGTATGAACAATTTGAAAGTCTACGTTCCTGAAGGCCAAACCGATTTCATCTTTGCCGTCATCGGGGAAAGTTTCGGTTTTATTGGCTGTACTTTTGTCGTCATCCTGTTTTTCCTTTTCATTTACCGGCTTGTCGTACTGATCGATAAGATACATCCTTATAATAAGTTTGCGTCATTTTTCTGTGTCGGGTATACGGCGCTGATCGTCATCCATACATTCCAAAATATCGGAATGAACGTCGGACTGATGCCGGTTACGGGCGTTCCCCTTCTGTTCATCAGCTACGGAGGGAGCTCTGTGTTGTCTGCTTTGATCGGCTATGCGATCGTTTATAACGCCAGCTGCCAGCTGACAAAATATAAAGGGTATATGTTTAAGTAAAAAAGACAGCCGAATCAGGCTGTCTTTAATCTTGGTTTAAAAATGCGAGAGCTGCCGACACAAGAATTTTCGCCGCGTTCAGCATGCCTTTTTCATCGATATCAAACAGCGGGTGATGGTGCGGGTAAACGGCTCCAGTCTGCGGATTGCCCGCGCCGGTAAAAAAGAATGATCCAGGGACATGTTCTAGATAATAAGAGAAATCTTCGCCGATCATATTCGGTTCGAGTTCGATGACGGCTTCAGGGCCGACGATTCGTTTGGCACATTGGCGGACGATGTCCGTTTCTTTTTCATGGTTGACGACAGGCGGGTAGCCTTTTTCATAATCGAGTGAAAATGAAGCGCCGTTGCTGTCGCAGACGCCCTTGATGACGCGTTCCATCTCGGCGATGATCGTCTCTTGGACATGCTTTGAAAAGGTGCGGACCGTTCCTTCAATGACCGCTTCTTCGGCGATGACGTTAAACGCCTGGCCTGAATGAAACGTTCCGATCGACAAGACGGCTGCTTCCGTCGGATCGATTCTGCGGCTGACGATTTGCTGGAGATGGTTGACGACTGAGGCTCCTGTTATTAAAGCATCTGTCGTTAAGTGAGGCGCGCCTCCGTGTCCGCCCCGCCCGGATATCGTGACTTTAAATTTATCAGCGGCTGCCATCATCGGGCCTGATGTAACACCGACTTGACCGACGGGCATCGGAGCCCAGATGTGGGTGCCGAAAATGGCATCCACGCCTTCGAGACAGCCGGCTTCAATCATCGGCTTGGCGCCGCCTGGTGTGACCTCTTCACCGAATTGATGGATCAGCACGACATTTCCTTTCAAGTCTTTTTGATGCTTTGCCAGGGCTTTTGCGGCTGTGAGGAGAGCCGACGTGTGAGCATCGTGTCCGCAAGCGTGCATGACGCCGGGGACAGTCGACCGGTACGGAACATTTTTTTGATCCTGTAATGGCAGAGCGTCGAAATCGGCTCTCAAGGCGACCGTCTTGCCGGGGCGGCCGCCTTTAATATGACCGACGACCCCTTGTCCGCCGACATTTGTTCTCACGTCAATCCCGAGGTTTTCCAAGTAATTTGCAATGGTGCGCGGTGTATTGACCTCGCGGTGGGAAAGCTCCGGATATTGGTGAAAATGTCTCCTGAGTTCGATCATTTCCGGATATAATGCATCTAATTCTTCAATTACAGACTTCACCGTCATCTCCCTTTCCGCTTCAAAAATTGTAAGACGATTCTATCATTTTACCATATGAAATTGAATCCATCTGCAGTCCGCCAAACCGTTTTGCTTTAGGGAAAAGCAGATATTGGATATGATAAAGGTTGAGGAGGTAAAAGGATGAATAAAACGATTGAAACAATTTTAAATCACCGTTCGATCAGGTCTTTTACAGATCAGCTCCTGACCGAAGAAGAGATTCGCCTGCTTGTGGAGAGCGCTCAAAGCGCATCGACGTCCAGCTATATTCAAGCTTATTCAATCATCGGTGTCACCGACCCGGACAAGAAGCGCAAGCTTGCGGAATTGGCCGGAAATCAGCCATATGTTGAAAAAAACGGCCATCTGTTTGTATTTTGCGCAGACCTTTACCGGCATGACAAAATGGCCCGGGAAAAGGGTGTAGATATCACAGCTTCTCTTGAAGGGACGGAGACCTTTATGGTCAGCGTCATCGATGCAGCTCTTGCCGCTCAAAATATGTCAATAGCGGCCGAATCAATGGGCCTCGGCATCTGCTATATCGGCGGGATTCGCAATAACTTGAACGAAGTCTCCGGGCTTCTGGAAACACCTGAATACGTTCTGCCGCTGTTCGGGCTTGTCGTCGGCCATCCGGCCAACCTGTCGGATAAAAAGCCGCGTCTGCCGCTTGATCACATTTATCATGAAAATGCCTATCAAGCGGACGAAGCCGAGTTTAAAAAACATATGTCCGCATATGACGAAACGATTTCAAACTATTATCAAAAGCGGACAGACGGCAAACGGTCTGACAAATGGACAGACCAGATCACCGGAAGCCTCAAAAAGCCACCGCGTGCGTATATGAATGAATTCGTTAAAGGAAAAGGTTTGAACAAAAGGTAAGGAACGTCCCCTCCGACTCGGAGGGGACTTATCTTGTCAGCATGTATTGAAGAAAAAGATAAAACATCAGCCAAAAGGGAAGACTGAAAAGGATTCCGAATAAACAGCCTTTTGCAAAGCGTTCTTCTACGACTGGCGGGTGCGTTTTTTGCTTCGTCTCATTCATCAGTATTAGGAGCTCCTTTAGGTTTATCCATGATATTATTATTTCTTTTTGCGCAGGAAAAGTAAACGAAGACTTGGGGTGAAAAAGATGTTGTCATTAAGCATACTTGATCAGACTCCCGTTTCTGAAGGAAGCACACCTGAACAGGCTTTACAGCATACGGTGGAGCTCGCGCAAGCGGCGGAGCGCCTCGGATACAAGAGATTTTGGGTTTCCGAGCACCATTTTTCAAGAAACTTGGCAGGATCAAGTCCGGAGGTTCTGATCGGTTATCTTGCGGCTAAAACAGAGAAGATCCGTATAGGATCCGGCGGCGTCATGCTTCCCCATTACAGCGCCTACAAGGTGGCAGAAAACTTCCGCGTCTTGGAAGGACTTGCGCCCGGAAGGATTGATCTCGGTGTCGGACGTGCTCCGGGAGGGATGCCGATCGCTTCCATGGCTCTTCAAAATGGAGGAAGACGGATGACTGACCAATATCCCGAACAAATTCAGGATCTCGTCACATATTTACACGATCAAGCCGATGAACACCACCGCTTTCCCAACTTGATCGCATCGCCGAACGTGGCCGCAGCGCCCGCTGTCTGGCTGCTCGGCTCCTCAGGGGAAAGCGCGAGGCTTGCCGCCCAAACAGGGGCATCGTATACATTTGCCCAATTTATTAACGGCGAAGGCGGAGAAGAGGCGGCCAGACTTTACAAAGAGAGGTTCGAACCTTCTGTATTGGGTGAACAGCCAAACGTGATCATTGCTGTATTTGTGATTTGCGCTGAGACAGAAGAGAAAGCGGAGAACCTTGCAAAAAGCTTGGATTTCTCTTTATTAGCCAATGAACAGGGGATAGTGACCGAAGGCTTTCCATCATTGGAAACGGCGCTGTCATATCAATATTCTCCTTATGAAAGAAAGAGAGTGGAAGACAATCGAAAACGGATGGTCATCGGGACGCCGCGGCAGGTGAAGGAACAGCTGCTTGAACTGGCCGGCGCTTACGGAACGGATGAAATCATGGCGGTGACGATCACCCACGATTTTCAAGACAGGCTGGAATCTTACCGGCTGCTGGCCGAAGCGTTTCATCAGTCAATTTAACGTTTTTGCTGAAAAAAATCGAGAAAATGGCGGATCGGGAAAAGAATAAACAGAATGCATATGTATAAAGCTGTAAACAGCCAGCTGAGCGGAACGAGGATGACGGTATCGACGGTTTGCTCCGTTGCTTTTTGAAAAGGCTTGGGCTCGCGCTTCTGCAGGTTGACGGCGAAGTACAAAATCGTGAAAAATATAAAGCAGACAATAAGGAAGGATAAGCCGAATAATACGATAAAAGAAAGCATATATACGATGTCCTCCGATTGCTTTTTTCACGTTTTGAAGAGAAGGGAGAGCTTCTCCTGAACGCATTATCCGTATTTTAACATATAAAAGCCTTGTTGAGTGGTTCTCAACAAGGCTTGTCATTATTCGACGATAAAAGGGTCTTCCGTCAGAATGTAGCTTGATTTTCCTTTGGCGGACGCATAGGCTAGCATATAGTATTTTCCGGACTTAAGGGTTGCGGCGTCATTGATTTTGCCGTTCCATTGATAAGATTGATAGCCTTTGCCTTGGTTTTTATAAACGCCGGCCTGCCCGAGAAGGTTCAGATTTTCATCATAGACGAGAAATGCGAGCTCTTCAGCCCCGCCCGGCAGGTAGGCTTCGATCGTGTAAGCACCCTGCTTTGCCCCCGGTTCAACCGTTACGGATGTGACGCGCGGGTAGTCAGGCTCTTTGACGATCAACAGGAGCGGAATTTCGGCGACTTTTCTGCCTCCTTCACGGACGTAAACCGTGCCTTCATATGTGCCTGCTTTCGTTTTGGCGGAATTGACGGTTACTTTTGCCGTTGCTTTACCTGTTTGATGGGCCGGTACCACGACTCGTTCCGTTCCTGATACCGTGATGCCCGCTCCTTTAAAGGAGTATTCGAGCTGATAGGCTTTTCTGAATGAAGAAAGGTTTTCAATTGTGAACGCTTGTTTTTTCGTTTGTTTTCCTTTGTCTTTCAGGAACGTTCCGTATGAGTGGCTGCCCGGCGTTACAATTGATGAAGCATGAAGGGCCTCGATGATGCGGATGCTGCCCGCTCCTTGCGTATTGTGAGGGAGAGGCTTTCCGTTTTCATCCGTCAATTTTTCCGCCGTATTCATCAGCACGCCTTTGATTTGCTCTGGCGTCCAATCCGGTTTGGCCTGCTTTAATAGGGCTGCCGTTCCCGCGACATGCGGGGAAGCCATGCTTGTACCCTGCTTTGAACCGTAACCGTGAGGGTTTTTCGGATCGTGGGTCGGAATGGTGCTGACGATATTGACGCCTGGCGCTGAAACGTCAGGTTTAATCATCCATGTATCCATGACAGGTCCGCGCGACGAGAAGGAGGCAATCGTTTCCCCGAGCTTTTTGTCCAATTTGAAAGAAAAGACAGCAGAGCGTTTCCCTTCTTTGATCTGTTGAACAAGCTTTTCGCCCTCTTCTTTCGACAATTTGACAGTCGGTACAGCCATCCCCATAACGTTGGCCTCGATTTCCCCTGTTACATTATTGTAAATCACGGCTCCGACAGCACCGGCGTTTTTGGCGTTTTCGGCCTTATCCACAAATGGAATGACGCCTCTCTGGATAACCGCTACTTTTCCTTTCACATCTTTGCCTTTGAAATCGTCAGCTTGTCCGATGCCGGCTTCAACAAGTTCCACGTCTTGACCGTTCAAAGCTTCAAGATCTTTTTCCTCCTGGTATCCCATCACTTTTGCTGACGAATACGAAGGAAGCCTCACAGAATATTCATTATATGGAAGCTGCGAGGCGCCGACGGAAATCGCATCCCTTGAAGTTCCCGGCGAGCCGACCGTCCAGTTTTCCGGTCCGCTGTTTCCGTTTGACGTAACGGCGACAACTCCTTCGGCCATCGCCCAGTCCAGTGCGATGCTTGTTGCATAATCAGGGCTGTTCAGTGAATTGCCCAATGAGAGGTTCATCACTTTTGCTCCGTCCGCGACGGCTTTTTCAATGCCTGCAATCACGTTCTCGGTTGTTCCTGAGCCGCCGGGGCCGAGCACACGGTAAGCAAGAAGCGTTGCTTCAGGCGCCACCCCTTTAATCTGACCGTTCGCGGCGATGGTCCCCGCAACATGGGTGCCGTGATCAGTCGCTTCTCCGCGCGGGTCGCCTGCCGGTGTTTCTTGTGGATCATAGTCATTATCCACAAAGTCATACCCCTTATATGGGCCGAAATTTTTCTTTAAGTCAGGATGTGTGTAATCCACACCCGTGTCAATGACAGCTACCTTAATGCCTTTACCGGTATAGCCTGATTTCCATGCCTGATCTGCTCCGATGTACGGTGCACTTTTATCCATCTGTGGATAAATGGCATCCGCTGCAAGTGTCACGTCTTTTCCTTTTATGCTGTCAGGTTTGTAAGCTGCGTTCGGATAAACCGCTTTTACTTCCTTGACGGCGAGCAGCTTCGGAATTTCACTGGCCGGCAGTTTCATTGAAAAACCCGAAAATACACGGTCGTATTCGCGGTTTATTTTCGCTTTTTTGAGTGTTTTCAGCGCACTGTTTTTCGCTTTGCTGCGAGCGGTTTTTAAAGAAGCTTTCGTTTGCTTTTCCCCATCCGCTTTTGCTTCGGCAAGCGACTTTTCTTTCAGCTCCACAATAACTGTTGTCTGTTTATCAGACGTCACATCAATATCACCGTAGATTTCAGCTTTCTCAAGTTCAGGCGACTTTTGATCGGGAACGGATGTTGCCTGCACTCCGGTGAGGAATGTGGATAACGAAAATAATAGAATAAAAGCCATGACGAAATAGCGCATGATACTTTTTCTCAATCTGTTTTCCCCCTTACGGATAAATGGTTTCTTTGTAATCCTTAGAGTTTCGAACTTTTAAAATATTCTCTCAGTTTCAAAAAAATCCTTCTATATATAGAAATAATTTTCAAAGATTCAATGTATTGGAGTGGATGTCTTTAGATTTATGCACAATTTACTGTGTATAAGTGAATAAACTTGTGTATAGATATTGTAGGGAATATACGTTCTTATACTAAATGTTGAATAAATATGTGGATATGTGGATATACCCTGTGGGTAATATGTGTTTATCCTTAGGATAAGCTGTGAGTAAGTTACATTCATGGTTTGTTTCCGTTGAATCATGCGTTTCCATCAGTTTTCAACAAAACTTCTAAAAACTAGAATCATTTTGCACACACATTGTGACAAACATTTTCATTTTGCTGGGATAAGATAGAGCAAGAAAGTTTAATAGAGTTGCTAGTTTTATCACAACGAAACTGGAGGGGATCGGTATGAAAGGTTTGATATCATTTTTAAAATTATGGACGGCCGTGCTGCTGAATGCGGTGGTGCCTGTCAGAGAGACTCAGATGAAGGTGATGGCGTTCGCCGGCGGTACATATCAGGCTGCCGATGCTTATCAGGCAGGCGGCTTTTCGGAAAAAAGAGAAGAATCAACAGAGCGGATGTCGGGCTGTAAGAGAGCGATGCCAGGCAGTTTTACGACAGAACCCAACCGGGCTGTTTGCCAAAAAGCGGTGAAGAGGGTAAGAGCCGGACCAACTCTTTACACGGGAACTTAAACAAGGTAAAATCCCACTCATAACGGGAAGTGGGTGACGGCTTTGAAAATCTATAAAGTATTGAACAACAATGCAGCAATCATAAAGGAGGATGGTCAAGAAAAAATTGTCATGGGGCCTGGTATCGCTTTTCAAAAAGGCAAAAACGATACCATTCCAAGAAACAAGGTAGAAAAAATTTTTACCATTCATGAAGAAAATGAAAAGTTTAAACAAATCCTCGAAACACTTCCGGAAGAACATATTGAAGCTGCCGAAGAGATCATCAGCTATGCGGAAGGGCGGCTGTCCGCACCGTTGAGTGATCATATCCACATCGCCCTTGTGGATCATTTGTCATTTGCGATCGAGCGAGTCCGCAAAGGATTCGTCATTCAAAATAAATTATTAAATGAAATCAAAGCGCTTTATAAAAAAGAATATGAGATCGGACTCTGGGCAATCGATTTGGTCAAAGAAAAATTGAAAGTCGAATTGCCTGATGATGAAGCGGGTTATATTGCGCTGCATATTCATACCGCAAAAATGGATGCGGAAAACATGCAGAAGACGCTTAAATACACGAACATCATCAAAGAATTGATAGAAAAAATCGAATGCTGTTTCAATCAGAAGATTGACGAAAACAGCATCTCATATCAGCGTCTTGTCACGCATCTCAGGTATGCCATCAACAGGCTGGAATCAAATGAAGCGTTTCATGTCATGGACGATGACATGCTTTATTTCATCCGGAAAAAGTATCCTGAAAGCTACCAGTGTGCGGCAGGGCTGGCGGATTACGTGAAAACTGAATATGATCTTCATCTTCCGGAATCGGAAGTCGGATATATTACGCTGCATGTCCAGCGTTTAAATGATTCCTATAGGTAATACCGCCTGATAACGCGCGATCAGGCTTTTTTAGGTCGATTTTCACAGAAAATAAAAAAGTAGTTGACGAAAGCGTTATCACATAATAAAATGAAAGCGTATTAAAAAATAAATACCGGGGATTGTGACTGGTAAAGCAGGCAAGACCTAAAATTTGCTAGATGAATGGGGAGAATCTATCCGCCATTCGTTGGTGAATTTTAGGTCTTTTCTGCTTTTTTTTTAAAAAAAAGGAGGAGTCATCATGAATCACAAAGAAATCGCCGTACGTCTTATACAGCTTCTTGGCGGAGAAGATAATGTCATCAGTGCAGCTCATTGTGCGACAAGGCTTCGTTTGGTGATCAAGGACGAAGCGAAAATCGACCAGGAAAAGGTCGAAGAGCTGGAAGGTGTAAAAGGAGCCTTTTCGAGCTCTGGCCAATACCAGATTATTTTCGGAACAGGACTTGTTAATAAAGTGTATGAACAGTTTGCTAAAGAGCTGAATCTTGACCAAAAGGAAACGGTTCAGCACAGCGATGCCGCAAAGGGAAAAATGAATCCTTTAGCGCGATTCGCGAAAACGCTGTCAAATATTTTCGTGCCCATCATCCCGGCCATTGTTGCAAGCGGTTTATTAATGGGGCTGTTGGGGATGATGAAGGCATTTCAGTGGGTCGATCCTGATGCAGCGCTGTATAAAATGCTTGATATGTTCTCAAGCGCGGCATTTATTATCCTTCCGATCTTGATCGGTGTCAGTGCTGCGAAAGAATTTGGCAGCAATCCTTACCTGGGGGCTGTACTTGGAGGTATTTTAATTCACCCGAGCTTGTTCAATCCTTGGGGACTGGCAACTGCATCTCCGGATGTGATGAACTTTTACGGGCTCAAAATTGAGATGCTGGGCTATCAAGGAACCGTTGTTCCAATTTTGCTTGCCGTGTATGTGATGAGTAAAATCGAAAAAGGCGTAAGAAAAATTGTTCCAAACGCGATCGATCTTTTAGTGACACCGTTTGTCACGATTATTTCAACGGGATTTATTGCCTTTATCGCAATCGGTCCTTTAGGAAGAATGCTTGGTACAGGGATCACGAACGTTTTAACTTATGTGTATGATCTTGCCGGACCTGTTGCCGGACTGATTTTCGGAGGAACATACTCGCTGATCGTTTTAACTGGTGTTCACCACAGTTTCCACGCGATTGAGGCCGGCCTTATCGCTGATATCGGCAGGAACTACCTGCTTCCGATCTGGTCTATGTCCAATGTCGCCCAAGGCGGGGCCGGACTTGCCGTATTCTTTTTGGCAAAGCGCGCAAAAACAAAAGAAATCGCTTTACCTGCTGCTTTCTCTTCTTTTCTCGGCATTACCGAACCTGTTATTTTCGGTGTTAACCTCCGTTACCGCAAGCCGTTTATCGCGGCAATGGCCGGTGGAGCGCTCGGTGCTGCATACGTTGTCTTTATGAATGTTGCGGCAAACGCCTACGGTTTGACGGGAATACCGATGATTGCGATTGTTGCCCCGCTTGGAATGGGCAACCTGATCCATTATTTAATCGGAATGGCGATCTCTGTGTCTGTCGCGTTTATCACAGCCTTTATTTTAGGAATTAATGAAGACGAGAAAAAGTGACGGAAGGAGGGGAAAACGATGAATCAAGATCAGGAGCTTCGTCAAAAGGCAATAAACCGGGTTGAAGAATACCGGGATATTGTAAACCTTGATCCCTATCGGCTGCATTATCACATCTTGCCTCCTGTCGGACTGCTGAATGATCCGAACGGGTTCATTCAGTGGAAGGGAGTTTACCATCTTTTTTATCAGTGGATGCCTTTTAAAACGGGGCACGGTGCAAAGCTGTGGGGGCACTACTCTTCAACAGATCTCGTGAACTGGCGGCATGAAGAGATCGCCCTCACGCCGAGCGACTGGTTTGATAAAAACGGCTGTTATTCAGGAAGCGCGATCGCTGAAAATGATGTGCTCCACCTGTTTTATACGGGGAATGTCAGAGACGACGAGGGAAATAGGGAGACCTATCAATGTCTCGCCGTCTCAAAAGACGGCATCTCGTTTGAAAAACAGGGGGTTGTTGCAAGGATTCCGAAAGGATACACGGCTCATTTCCGCGATCCGAAAGTATGGAAAAAGAGTGGCAGCTGGTACATGGTGCTCGGCGCCCAGACTGAAAAACTTGAGGGCAGAGCCGTTCTGTTTCAATCGGATAATTTGAAAGACTGGCAGTTCCTTGGCGACATCACAGGTTCAAATACAGATCAGCTCGGGGAATTCGGCTATATGTGGGAATGCCCTGACATGTTCGAACTAAACGGCAAAGACGTCTTAATTGTCTGTCCGCAAGGCCTTGAAGCAAAAGAGATGCGCTACCAAAACGTCTATCAGTCAGGTTATTTTGTCGGTGAATTGAACGAGCAGAAACCGGGTTTTACACACGGAGACTTTGAAGAGCTTGACCGCGGCTTTGATTTTTATGCGCCGCAGACGACAAAAGACGAATCAGGCCGGAGGATACTGGTTGCCTGGATGGGTGTTCCGGACCAGGATGAACAGAGCCAGCCGACGATTCAGCATCAATGGGTGCACTGTATGACATTGCCGAGGGAATTGCATTTGCAAAACGATAAAATCGTTCAAAAACCGGTCGCGGAGCTTAGAACGCTCCGCCAAAACGAAAAACGCGCAGCAATATCACTTAATCAAGGCACCGAAAAACTGGACATTGTTCAACCGGACAAAACCGAGCTTTTCATCAGCCCGCAACTTATTGAAGACAGCTTTGAGATTTCCTTCAGGGGTGCCGCGCGACTCATTTACAATAAAGCTGACGGCATCATAACTTTGGAAAGAAACAGCTATGTTGATGAAAGAACGGAAGCCAGACATTGTCGTTTGCATGAGCTCCGCGATTTAAACATCTTTTTAGACGCGTCTGCGATTGAAATCTTCGTCAATGGGGGAGAGGAAGTCTTTACGGCAAGATATTTTCCTTACCCGGGAAATAATGATGTTTGGATCGGTGCCAGAAAAGAAATCATAGTGAATGTAACATCCTGGACGGTCGCATAAAGGGAGCGGGTGCGGTTTGCTATTTTCTGTACAATCCCTTTATGATATGCTTTTTTTAGAGAGAGTGCAGTGAAAAAGGGGTTGTTTTTTTGGATCAAAACCAGCAGAAGTTGACAGCTGTGCGTTTGAAAAAAATAGCGGATCATATTGAGGATACGAGAGAGGAATACAATGGTTTGCTCCTTCAGATGAAGAAGCTGATCGGCGGTATTGAAGATAAAACAATTCCGGATGATGAAGAAATACAAAAGAAACTTCAAGACACTTATGAACAAATGAAAGAATATGCTCTTTTTGTGGAATCGATTGAGACTTTCTTAAGATCATCTGCAAGAACGATCAAACGCGAAAGCTAAATAAAAGCCAGCCCCTTTTAATGGGGCTGGCTTTTATTTGCCGCTGAGCCGTAAAGCGGAGTGCTTCGTCGGCCCGACGTATTGATTCAAACGGAATGATTCGCGGATGGCTTCCGTAATAAATGTTTTTGCAGAATAAATGGCTTCTTTTACATTTGAACCTTTGGCGAGTTCAGCCGTAATCGCTGCGGAATAGGTGCAGCCCGCCCCGTGCGTGTATGGAGTTTCAATTCTTTCTCCTTCGATGACTTCTGCATCCCGGCCGTCAAATAATACATCTACCGCTTTTTCGTGATTCAGTTTGCCTCCTCCTGTAATGAGGACGTGTTCAGCGCCGAGGCCGTGAATGACTTTTGCCGCTTCCTTCATTTGCTCAACCGTTTTAATTTCTCCAAGTCCGCTGAGCTGGCCGGCTTCAAAAAGGTTTGGCGTAATGACCGTGGCAAGCGGAGCCAAAAGCTCTCTTAAAGCCTTTGCGTGTTCGGGATACAGCACTTCATTTGCTCCTTTACATACCATAACGGGATCAATGACGACATTTTTCATGCTGTGCTTCTTGATTGTGTCTGCCGCCAATTCAATGATATCAACAGTCGGAAGCATGCCCGTTTTCATCGCATCTACCCCGATGCCGTCCACAATCGTCGACAGCTGGGCGCGGATGACTTCCGTATCAACTGGGAATACCTGGTGATTCCAGTTGTTCTCAGGATCCATGGCGACAACAACCGTAAGGGCCGTCATTCCATAGACGTTCTTTTCTTGGAACGTTTTTAAGTCCGCCTGAATGCCGGCGCCTCCGCTTGAGTCAGAGCCGGCGATTGTCAGTGCTTTGTGCATTGTCATGTTCAGTCAATCCTCCACGATAAGAGATTCCATCCAAAGTTGGTTTATTACTTATTATAGACAGCTTTTCGCAAGATCACAATGAAATGGCTGCCGCTTTATAGTGCAGCGGTCCTCTGCCAAATTTCGTGAATGGATTGGCATAAAAAACCAAACCATCTTTTGATCCATGTGAAATTATTCGCATTATGATTTAATATGTTTAGAATGAAATAAGAAGGAGCGTATATCACAAACATGAACATATCTATCGTAGTTGTCACGCACAACCGGGTCACCGCTTTGTGCGAATTGCTTGAATCCATTACAAAACAGTCTGTTGCACCGTTTGAAGTCATTATTGTTAATGATGCCGGGGAGAGCGTCGACTTTGTTGAGCGCCTTTATTCAGACCTTCCGATCAGAGTTATCCATCTGAAAGAAAACGTGAAGCATGTAAAAGCGAGAAATATAGGGGTGAAAGAAGCTTCCGGAGATGTTATTATGCTGTGTGATGATGATGATTTTTTCACTCCGTGCCATATGGAAAGAATGTTGAATGCGCTGGAGACCGCCGATTTTGTTTATTCGGATGCTGAGATTGTGTCTTTCGAAGAAAAAGAGGATAAAAGAATTCCGACAAGCCGTTATCTTTTTGCGTATTCCTTTAACTTGGATGAAATGAGGAAGTTTTCTACATATGTTCCTTCAGGGAGTATGTACAAACGGTCTCTTCATGACGAGATCGGCTATTTTGATCCTGCTGTCCACAATTATTGGGATTGGGACTTTTTCCTGAGAGCAGCTGAGCGCTTTCGCGTGAAAAGGGTTCCTTTTGCAAGCGTCATCTATGCGTTTTCAGATCAGGGTGACAACCAATCCGGAGATCTTGGCGGAATGAGACAGTATTATTTGGATGTCTTGAGTGAAAAGCATCAGCTTGGCAAGCTGCCGACAAAGAACTTTTTCGTACTTCTCGAAGAACCTGCTATGAAAAAAAGGGAAGCGGAAAGCGAAATCGTCTGGGACGGAAAACCGGTCGCATCCAGGCTTTCCGCTGCAAGACAATTGAGTTAAGGAGGCCTGAACATTGAAACAGATTTTGAATGACAGCTGGTGGCAGCAGCTGAAGGACGAGTTTAATAAGCCTTACTATCAAGAACTGAGGGAAATGCTGAAAAGGGAGTATGCAGAGCACACCGTATATCCTGAACCGAACGATATATACAATGCTTTGCATTATACTTCCTATGAAAATGTTAAAGTCGTGATTCTCGGCCAGGATCCGTATCATGGCCCGGGGCAGGCCCATGGCTTAAGCTTTTCCGTACAACCCGGTGTCAATCCGCCGCCTTCTTTGAAAAATATCTTTATAGAATTGCAGAATGACATTGGCGCCGACATCCCTAATCACGGTTCTCTCGTCAGTTGGGCCAAGCAAGGCGTTCTGCTGCTGAACACCGTTTTGACTGTGAGACGGGGCCAGGCAAATTCGCATAAAGGAAAAGGGTGGGAACAGCTGACAGACAGTATCATAGATGTTTTAAACAAAAGAGATAAGCCAGTCGTTTTTATTCTCTGGGGCCGGCATGCCCAAATGAAAAAAGAGCGAATCGATACATCCAAGCATTTCATTATCCAGTCGCCGCATCCGAGCCCATTCTCGGCTAGAAACGGGTTTTTCGGGAGCAGACCGTTTTCAAGAGCCAATCAGTATTTGGAACAAATCGGTGATGAGCCGATTGATTGGTCCCTTCCGAATCTTTAAAATCGCGAGAACCGCTAAAATAAGCGGTTCTTCGTTTGTCTGGCTCCTATCTACCTGAGAAGTTTTTTGATGATTCGCAGCCCGTTTTTTGATGAAGGGTAACGGAATGAAATGTCAAACAGGTTTGTCTGTTTTAAAACGCTTTTCTCGTGGGAAAACGTCTTAAAGCTGTGATACCCATGGTAACTTCCGATTCCGCTTTCGCCTACGCCGCCGAAGGGGAGGTAAGGTGTGGCTGTGTGCATCAGCGTGTCATTGATGCATCCCCCGCCAAATGAAATCCGGCTGAGGATGTGCTTCTGTACCGGTTTTTCATTCGTAAACAAATAGAGCGCGAGCGGTTTAGGGCGGCTTTGAACCATTTGGATAACGTCTTCGATTGTTTCATAGCCGATGACAGGAAGGAGCGGCCCGAAAATCTCTTCCTGCATGATCGGCGATTCCCAGTCGGGTTCATCGATAATGGCCGGAGCAATTTTAAGTGCGTCTTTTTGATACGTTCCGCCTGTTACGATATTCTCGTTGTGTAAAAAGCGGAGTAACCGTTCGAAATGACGTTCGCTTATGATTTTTCCGTACGCCGGATGGCTTTCCGGCGCTTTTCCGTAAAATGTTTGGATCGATTGCTTCAGAGCGTGCAACAGCCCGCTTTTCACATCTTTGTGTACGAGCAGATAATCAGGCGCAATGCACGTCTGTCCTGCGTTTGTCAGCTTTCCGAAAACAATCCTTTGAGCTGCAAGCTTAAGATCAGCATCCTTGTGCACGATGCAGGGGCTTTTTCCGCCAAGCTCAAGTGTGACTGGAATGAGCTGTTTTGCTGCGGCTTCCATGACGACTTTGCCCACGGGAACACTGCCTGTAAAAAAGATATAGTCAAATTTTTGCCGCAAAAGCACTTGATTCGTCTCCACCCCGCCCTCAATAACGGATACATATTCGGGGGGAAAGATTTCTTTAAGCATCTTGGATATGACGCTGGATACAGCGGGAGCAAGCTCTGACGGTTTGATGACGGCCGTATTCCCCGCAGCAAGTGCGCCGATCAGAGGCGAAACGGCAAGCTGAAACGGATAGTTCCATGGCGCGATGATCAGGACCGTGCCATAAGGCTCCGCAATGACGATGCTTTTTGAACCGATGTGCGAGACGGCCGCTTTCGCCTTTTTCGGCTTGGCCCATTTTTTTAATCGTCTGCTGATGAAGCGGATTTCTTCCAGTACAATGCCGATTTCCGTCATATAGGCTTCGTGCTCTGATTTATTAAGGTCTTTCTGAAGGGCTTCAAGTATGTCCCGTTCATATTTTTTTACAGCATTCTTAAGAATGTTAAGCTGTTCCAGACGATTTTCAACAGCGAGTGTTGCCCCGCTTAAAAAATATCGCTTTTGCTCGGTAACGGTCGTTTCGATGGAGGGTGTACGTTCTGCCATTCCCTGATTCCTTTCGCTTTTAGAAATTCGAGTGAAGTTTTTTTTCATTATGTGTGACAGCCTTTTCAGCTGTCAACTTTTAGCCGTAAGAAAATCGGCGTTTTCTACCTGCGTTTGCCTGCAGATATCTTTTTTAAAAGTGCAAAAGGTGATATTTCACAGCAGGAGAGGCAATTTTTCGCAATGGATATTTGCAAAGTGCATTCGGCACGGGAGAAGTTAATTTGGTAAAATGAAATGGAAACTGAAAACGGTTTGGAGGATCGATTTGATGAACATACATATATCAAGTTTGCTGCAGAAGATGGAGGACGAATTGAAAAAAGCAAAGGAATGCAGCCAGGAAAATGAATTGAAAATGCACATCGCGGTTATCCGCTCCCTTTGCGACGTCATTGTTGAACCGCAGCAGCGGCCGTCCGTCCAGTCTTCACCCTATGTTCAAACGGCCAATAAACCATCGAGCGACCAGCTGATGCTAGAAAAAATGATGGGGAGCGCCGGTGCTGAACAGTACAAAAAACAAGAGAAACAAAAGCACGAAGATGACGGCAACGGAGATTCTATTTTTGATTTCTAGGCGCCGTCGGCTGTTTTAAAAAAGAGAGGTTGATCAACTTGAAACTGCTTTTTGGGGCTTTACAATGGACGGCATTTATTATTGCGGCCGCAATCGTGGTGCCCATTGCAATCGGGCAGTCATTCGGGCTGAACCAGGCAGAGACCGCTGGGCTGGTTCAAAGCACTTTTTTCGTGCTCGGCACAACGGCTTTTATCCAATGTTTATTGGGACACCGCCTGCCGATTAATGAGAGTCCGGCCGGCCTCTGGTGGGGCGTGTACACGATTTATTCCGGTCTTACAGGGACCGTATTTGCGACTCATATTGAAACGCTTCAGGGGCTGCAGGGAGCGATGCTGCTAAGCGCGGTTTTCTTCTTTATTTTTAGTTTATTTAAAGTTATTGATAAGCTGGCTGTGATGTTTACTCCTGTTGTGACGGGCATTTATTTACTGCTGCTGGTCATCCAGCTTAGCGATCCGATCGTTAAAGGTGTCATGGGGATCGGCTACCGGAAAAACGAGGTCGATATACCCGTGTTTTTGCTGGCGGTTGTGGTCATGCTGGCTACGTTTCTGATGAGCCGGTCAAACATTCCGGTTCTCAAGCAATATTCAATTTTAATTGCGCTTTTCGGCGGCTGGGTCTTATTTGCCGTATTCGGCGTGGCGAAGGCGCCTGAGCATGCGAACCAGCTGTTCCGCCTTCCGGATATTTTTCCGTTCGGAATGCCGCTGTTTGACAGCGGATTAGTCGTTACTTCGCTATTTATTACAGTATTGTTAATCGTCAATATGCTCGCCAGCATACGGGTGGTTGAAGGAGCGGTCAGACAGTTTGAGAAGCTGGAGGAGAGGAGGCGGGCACGTCCTGCCGGATTTATCGCCTCCGTCAGCCATTTGCTGAGCGGATTGCTCGGAGCTGTAGGCACGGTGCCGATATCCGGGGCGGCCGGGTTTATTCAAACGACGAGAATGTCTTCGAAAAAACCGTTTTTGCTCGGGAGTTTGATCGTGATCGTCATCAGCTTTTTCCCGCTGGTCATGAATACTTTTGCCAGCCTGCCGTCTCCGGTCGGCTTTGCGGTGAACTTCGTCGTGTTTTCAACGATGGTCGGCCTGGCATTTGCCGAATTCGATTCTTATGAAAAGGACGAGGCAGGCCGCATCCGTTTTGTTACCGGGATTGCGCTCCTTGCCGGCGTGGGGGTCATGTTTGTACCTGAAAGTGCTTTGGAAGGAATGCATCCTGTTTTTGTTTCCATTTTAAGCAATGGGCTTGTCCTTGGAACAATTGTAGCGATTGCTGCGGAACAGATGCAGCTACGGAAAAAGAAATTTGACAATATCGTGTCATGAGATGTGTAAACGTTGAAATTAAAGGCGTGTGCGCTATGATGATAAAAGAAAGGCGGGCGATTTGATCGTGAAATTATTTTTAATTTTAGGTGCTGTCAATGCGATGCTTGCGGTTGCTTTAGGGGCGTTCGGAGCTCATGGTCTTGAGGGGAAAATTCCCGAGAAATATTTGCAAATCTGGCAGACCGGCGTCCAGTATCATATGTATCATGCGCTCGGTTTAATTGCCGTCGCGCTCATCGCGTCAAAGCTTACAGATGCGGGAAGCGTAACTGCGGCAGGTTGGCTGATGTTTGCCGGAATCGTTTTATTTTCAGGAAGTTTATATGTCCTCAGCCTTACGCAAATCAGCGTCCTCGGTGCGATTACTCCGCTGGGCGGCGTGGCGTTTATTGCCGCATGGATCATGGTTGTTGTATCAGCTGTTAAATACTTGTAGCTTACTAAAAAGCCAATCTCCTGAAAGGATTGGCTTTTTTTTATTTTAACAGGGGCTGATTCATGGTAATTTAATGTTATGAACAGGGCGAAAGACCCGGCTTTTGCATTTTGACAGAAGGGATGTGCATGGCGGAGGACCGGTCTCCGTTCAAAGATGAAAATTAAAGTGATCATTGCGGATGACAATTCATTCATAAGAGAGGGTATGAAAATCATACTGAGCACTTATGATGAATTTGAAGTGCTGGCGACGGTGGAGGATGGCTTGCAAGCGGTCGAATTTTGCCGCGGCCAAGCTGTGGATATTGCACTGCTTGATGTCCGCATGCCCAACATGGATGGAGTGGAAGCTGCGCGGCTCATTTCAGAAACGGGCGCCAAGCCTTTTATTTTAACAACGTTTGATGATGACGAATACATCGTCGCTGCCATACGGAACGGAGCAAAAGGATATTTGCTGAAAAATGCCGATCCTGAGCGAATTAGAGACGCAATTAAAAGCGTGTACAACGGCCATACTGTCATGCAAGATATCATCCTCGACAAGATTAAATCCAATTTGGCGGAGCATAAAGAAGCGGAATCCAAAATAGACGAAAGCCTGTTTACCGAACGCGAGCTCGGAATTATGGCCCTGATTGCCAGAGGGCTGTCCAATAAAGAAATATCGAAAGAACTGTTTATTTCTGAAGGTACGATTGCCAATTATATTTCCTCGATTTTGGGGAAAACAGGGCTTGAACACCGGACGCAAATCGCAATTTATTATTTAACTGGAAAAGTTAACTTTTAATCTGGGGGATCACCATGGAATTGCGGATTTTGACCGGCAAACTGATTTTGCTGGGATTTATCATCTATCAATGCGTTTCTTCGGAAATTGACAATCTGCCGTGGCTTGTGTTCAGCATTCTTGTTTACGCCTGTATCAACCTCGGGATTTCAATTTTATCTGAAGGAAAAATAAAAAAGCTTTTTATTATTATGTCTGTCATCATTTCAATTTTTTCTTATGCCGAGGTGCACCCCCTATTTATTTTATTTCTTCCTTTTAGCCTGTATGAAGGAGCAGCTAATTTCGGGCTGCCGAAGTGGATGGTACTTGCCGCTTCAATCGTTCCGGTTTTGTTTATCAATGAAAGCATCTCAGCGGTCTACGCGTTGACAGCCGCTTTTCAATTTTTGCTGTACTGGGCGGCAAGCCAAGATGCAGCGCGGATTGAAAAGCTTGAACATCATATCGATCAAACGAGAAGAGACCTGGAGAAGGTAACAAACATGCTGCGGGAAAACAAAGAGTTTATCAGACAATCCGAATATACGTATAAGCTTGAGGAGCGGAACCGGCTTTCCCAGGAAATACACGATAAAATCGGCCATTCCATGACAGGAGCGCTGATTCAGCTCGAAGCGGCGAAGCGCGTCCTTGACATAGACAAGGAAAAAGCTTCCGAGCTCCTGCAAAACGCGATTAACATCTCCAAGGACGGGATCGAAAATATCAGATTGACGTTAAAAAGCGTCAAGCCGCCCTCAGAACAGATGGGTATCCATAGATTGAAGCTGTTTATCGATGAATGTTCGGCGCGGTATCATATGAATATTTCATTTTTGCATAAAGGCGATTTGGATGTTATTTCTCAAATTCAGTGGAAGATTATGTTTGAAAATATCACCGAAGCACTGACAAACTCGGTGAAATATGCAGAAGCGACACATGTATCCATCTATATTCATGTGCTGAATACACTCATTAAAGCCGAAGTGAAAGACAATGGAAAAGGGCGGCAGAAAATCAAGAAAGGGATGGGGATCATCGGGATGGAGGAACGGGCCGCTTCTGTTAACGGAAAGGTGATTGTTGACGGTTCGAACGGCTTCTCTGTCACCACCTTGCTGCCCAAGCATGAATGATTTCATGAATTGAATATGAATTTTCTCATGTGAAAAAGATGAAATGCTGCACTGCCGCACCATTCATCTTTTTTTTATAATGAAATCAAAATGAGGTGAGAACATGAATGTATTGGAAATCCATCATCTAACAAAAAAATTTGGCGACTTCGTTGCCGTCGACAATATATCACTCTCGATCGAAGAGGGCGAAATATTTGGATTGCTCGGCGCAAACGGGGCCGGAAAGAGCACGACCATTCACATGATCTCGAGTTTGCTGAGATGCAATGAAGGCGAGATTTTGATTCTCGGAAAAAACATTGCGAAACACCGCAAATTCGCCAAGATGAATATCGGCATTGTCCCGCAGGATCTGGCCATTTACGAGGATTTAACGGCATATGAAAATGTGAAGTTTTTCGCCGGACTCTATGGTCTCCGCGGGGCCCAATTGCGCAATCGGGTGGAAGAAGCATTGCAGTTCGTCGGTTTAAGCGATAAGCATAAAAGCTTCCCGAAAAATTTTTCAGGCGGAATGAAAAGAAGGCTTAATATCGCCTGCGCGATCGCCCACAGGCCAAAGTTGATCATCATGGATGAACCAACGGTGGGGATTGATCCGCATTCGAGAAATTATATTTTGGAATCCGTCAAAAAGTTAAATGCGATGGGCTGCACGATTATTTACACCAGCCATTATATGGAAGAAGTTGAAGAGATCTGTACGCGGATCGCCATCGTGGATCATGGAAAAATTATCGCCGAAGGAACGAAGGAGCAGCTGAAATCGATCATTACCAACACGAAAGATATTCAGGTCGTTCTTAAATCGGCGGAAAATGTCGATATCGGCGAACTGAAAACGATCAGCGGCGTGGAGGCGGCTGCTCTTGAAGACAATACGATCAAAATCAACTCGGATGCAGGTGTCAATAATTTAAACCAGATTATTGAGAAGCTGATGAAAAACGGGGCCGAGATTCGTTCATTGGAAGAAAAAGCGCCTAATTTGGAAACCGTGTTCCTGACCTTGACCGGAAGACAGTTGCGCGATTAGAAAGGGGGCCATGGTTTGAATACACTCATCATTGCGAAAAAAGAAATTGTATCGGCTTTTCGGGACAAGCGGACATTCCTTTTTATGCTGGCATTTCCGATTGTACTGATTATGATTTTAGGCACCGCGCTGACGAACGCTTTCGATCAGCAAACAGCAGCGGTCGGCGAGGTTCATGTTCTGTATAAAGACAAGGCTGACGGAGCGTTTTCGGAAGGTTTTAAAACATTCGCAAAAGAAGCGAAAACATCCGGCGTTCATTTTAAAAAAATATTGTCTGATACGGATGGAAAACAAGAAATCAAACAAGGGAACTACGATGCTTACCTTGAGATCGAAAACAGCGGCATCAAGCTTTACCAAATGGATAAAAACAGTATGAAAAACAGCATTATTCAAGGAATGCTGACCGCGTTTGCAAACCGGTACAATGCCGCACAAGAGATCATCAAAGCCGCTCCTGAGCAAGCGGGTGCCGTGCTCGGGGACATACCTGGCGACCATTATATCAAGGAGACGTCTCTCAGCTCAGACAGAAAGCCCAACTCCATGGATTATTACGCGGTTACCATGACCACTCTGATCGCGCTTTACAGTGCACTAAGCGCCAGTTATTTAATAAGGGGAGAGCGGCTTGGAAAAACAGCCGACCGGCTGATCGCGGCGCCGGTTCATAAAGGCGAGATTTTTGCCGGCAAGCTGATTGGCAATCTTGTGACAAACGGATTATGTATTTTTGCCGTCGTCATATTCAGCAAATACGTATTTAAAGCGTACTGGGGAGATCATCTCGCCCTTGTGGCGGCCGTGCTGTTCAGCATCGTATTGTTTGCCGTATGCCTCGGCCTTGGCGTCAGTTATTTGACGAGAACGGGGGAAGCGGCAGTGGCGATCATTAACGTGTTGATTCCGCTGGTTGCATTTTTCGGAGGCGCTTATTTTCCTGTCGAGGGTGCGGAAGGTGTTTTAGCTTTGATCAAAGACCTGTCTCCGCTCACATGGACGAACGAAGCTATTATGAACATTATATTTGCGGACGATCTAGCGGCGGGGCTGCCCGTAATCTTGCTGAACATCGGTTTATCCCTGTTATTTCTGCTGATTGCCGTTGTCTCATTGCAGAGAAGGGAGGGGCTGTAAGATGAAAGAAATGCTATGGCTTGTCAAAAACACACTGAATGTCACCTTCAAAAAGAAAATCAATATCTTTCTGTTCGTATGTCTGCCCTTGCTAGGCATATTCGTATCGCTTTTAACAGAGGGAAGCATGGACAAGACAGATTTGCGCATCGGAATTATCAATCATGACGGCGGACGAATCGCCGAAGATACTAAGGATTTTTTGAAGGGGATCGAGAATGTCAACATCAGCGCGGTCAGTGAAGCAGAAGGGAAAAGTCAAATTGCGTCAGGGGAGCTTGATTGCGTCATTACGTTTGAACAAGGCTTTTCTCAAAGCGTGCAGAGCGGAGAACCGGCTCATATCGCCATTGCATCTGTCAAAGGCGCTGAAATCACCGGGTTTGTGAAATCGTATGTTTATCATTACATTGATAATATCGCCGCAATCGGCAAATCGGCGCAGGGGAATGAAAAGCGTTTTGAGGAAATGTATAAAAATTACCGGAGTTCTGAAACGGGTGTCAAAACATATACGGTTGAAGACACGGCGAAAAATAGAAACATGACGGAGCGGACGGTCGGTTTTCTTCTGATGGCGATGCTTTTTTCAGCGGGAAGCTTGACCGAACTGTTAGTGAAGGAAAAAGAGAACAGAACGTATTTCAGGCTTTTGACCACACCGATAACGGCAAGACAGTACGTTATGTCCAATGTGGCCGTCAGTATGTCTGTCATCGCATGCCAAATCTTTTTAACATTGATAATGGTGAAATATGTGTTCCGGATGGAGACTGGCATCTCATTTTGGGAGATGGCAGCGGTGCTGTTGATTTTTGCGCTAAGCGCGGTCGGCCTGGCGCTGATCACCGTCGTCTTTGCAAATAGCTCCAAGTCATCCGGGGTATTGCGAAATTTAATATTTATGCCGACGATCATGCTGTCCGGATGTTTTTGGCCGATTGAAATCATGCCGTCTTTCGCACAGCGTATCGCGGACTTTCTTCCGCAGCGGTGGGTGCTGGATACGCTGGCAAAATTGCAGGAGGGACAGCAGCTTCAAGATCTGTATTTGAATATCATGATCCTGTTTGCTTTCGCTGCTGTCTTTTTCCTCATCGTTATTTACAAATTCAAACGTAATAATGATGTGAGAAACTTTGCTTAATATCTATAAAAAAAGGGTTCGGTTTTAATGAAACCGAACCTTTATCTTGGGGTATATGAGGCCATTGAATACGGATAATCATAAGTGATCGGCTCATCAAACGTAATATAGTCAAGATACACCATCAGCAGCAAATAGCGTGTGCCTGTTTTTCTGTCGCTTAAAATAATGTGGTCGCGGCCGGCTGCTTCAATTTCTCCCCGAAAGACTTTCGCATTCCATTCCGGATTGTTTTCAAATGTCATATATACGGTTGCCACTTTTCCGCGATTGAGCCGCAAAATATTTTCAATGTAGGATTGCTCAAGCGGCAGCATGCCGGGGATACTCGGTGAAGTCTGCTGTGCTGAAGGCATCGGAGGGACCTGGACTCCTGCCGGCTGCGGCTGGAACAGCTGTGGGCCGGGCTGCTGATACGATTGCTGCCCCCCCGTTTGGGTGAAAGGCTGCTGTCCATGCTGCTGGTACATTTGCCCCATCTGCCCCATCTGCGGATAAGGGTTGGGCCCCATTTGCTGCCGGAAATCCGGCATTTCAAGCTCCTGAAGCGGCTGAATCTGATTTTTTTTAAATTTCATCTCGTTCCTCCTCATTTCATTGTGTCAAAGTCATGCCTACCGTCCATACATGAGGAATGATAAAGTGCTGCTATGAAGACGATCCGGCTGTAAAAGACTCAAGATGATAGATCAATATTTCCCATCCCTTTTACAGTATGAACGGGCGGGATGGAATATGACGACACATCATGTTGGAAAGAGAAAAACAAAAAGACCGCTCGTGAAAAGAGCGGTCTTTCTGCATATTAACCTGTGATCACTTCATCTTCAGGATGGCGGATCGGCGCCTTCTTCGGCTTGGCCAGCGTAAACGCCATAGTGAGAGGCCCGACGCGGCCGATAAACATCATCATCATGATAACCGCTTTGCCTGCAGTCGTTAAATCAGGTGTCAGTCCCATCGACAGGCCGACCGTTCCAAAAGCGGAAAATACTTCAAAGACGATTTCCAAAAATGGAGCATTCTCTGTGATCGTCAATATAAATAATGCGAAAAGCACGAATAAAAAACTGATCACAATGATGGCCAAAGCTCTTAAAATGGTTTTCATTTTAATCGCCCTTTTGAACACAACCGTCTCGCTTTTTCCCCTTAAAAAGGTGATCGTCGCCAAGATCATCACGATAAACGTTGTCAGTTTAATTCCGCTTCCTGTTGACGCGCTTCCGGCTCCGATAAACATCAAAACGATGGTTAACAGGAGGGACGGCGTTGTCATCTGGGCGATATCAAGCGTATTGAATCCGGCAGTTCTCGGTGTCACACCCTGGAAGTAAGCGCCCCACATTTTGTCGGCTAAAGGCAGTCCGCCGAGCGTACCTGGATTCGAGTATTCCAAAATAAAAATCAGCAAGGCGGCTGTCGTATTGATGATCAATGTTCCAACGATCATGAGCTTGGAATGCAGCGATAATGTCCGGAAGTTTCGCTTTGTCCATAAATCCAGCAGAACGGTAAAGCCGATACCCCCTGTAATGAAAAGGCCTGTGATGACAATGTTGACAATCGGGTCGCCCACATATTGAGACAAGTTGTCCGGCCACAGGGAGAACCCCGCATTGTTAAAGGCTGAAATCGTGTTAAACAAACTATGAAACAAGCCTTTTTGCAAACCGTATTCAGGAACCCATCTGATCGAAAGGATCAAAAATGCCACAAATTCTATGACAATGGTGAAAATAAACAAATGCTTGACCAGGCGGACAAGTCCGCCTAAAGAAGTCTGGTTAAATGCTTCTTGAACGAGAATCCGCTGCTGCAGGCCGATTTTTTTGCCGATCATCATGATGACGAGAACGGCAAACGTCATTAAGCCGAGTCCGCCGATTTGAATCAGGCACATAATAACTGTTTGTCCGAAAACCGTAAAATCTGCCCCTGTATCGACAACAACAAGCCCAGTTACCGTAGTTGCAGAGGTGGCCGTGAATAAAGCATCCACCCATGAGATGTAAGTAGTGGAGGCGCCGGGCAGCTTCAATAAACAGGCGCCGATGGCAATGATAATCAAGAAACTGAGCGCCAGCGTCTGCGGCGGACTAATATTGATGATCTTACCTTTTACAAGATTTGAAGAAACCAATTTAGGCATTTTTTCGTTCCTTTCTTCATCCATTCAGTCAAAACATGAATGGAGAAAAAGCAAGGTGATTTCAAATTTAAACGCAGATGGTCATGTTTCAATAATGTCAATAATGTACAGCCAGATACACCGTTTGTCAACAAAAATCAGGAGAATGAAGAGAAGGAATGCGGACGGGTCTTTTGTCCTTTACTAAAGAACAGCGAAGAAAATCAAGAGGAGCAACGCCTGGTTAAATTCTATTATTTTGCATTTCTTTTAAAAATATGACATGGAAAACATTTACTACCTGTTGAAAAAATGGTAGTTTTTAATAGAAATCACCAAAGTGCCGGCGCTTTGGGAAGAAGGCGTTGCTTGATGTTGCCTTTCTTGTACGCTTTCGTCATGACGAATGATGAAAAAAATGATGACTAGGGGGAATTGCTGTGTTGAAAAGAATGTATCGTTCTAAATTGTCAATCTTGGCGGTTAGTCTCGTGATGATGGTTTCGATTTTTCTGCCTTCGTTCCAGGCTAGCGCTCAAACAACCAAAACTGAATCTGTCTACCGCCCGGCTGCGAACGCTTCCTTGTATGCGACTATAACAGGTGCCAGCAAACAGGAGTGGTCGTTCTCGGATATTGATCTGACGTATCGTCCGAATTCAATCCTGGCGCTGGGAACGGTTGAATTTACATTGCCGTCGGGATTTTCCGCAACAACGAAAGATACCGTGAACGGAAGAGCGTTGACTACAGGGCAAATTTTGAATAACGGAAAAACGGTAAGGCTGCCGCTTACAATTGATCTGTTGGGTATTGCGGAGTTTAAGCTTGTGCTGGCAAACAAAACGCTGCCTGCCGCAGGAAAGTATACATTCCGGGCGGAGAACAGAGTGCTGGGGCTCGGATCGACTTTCTATGCCGAATCTTCAATCGAGGTGCAAAAAAGGGCGACTCCGCCTACACAGCCGTGTAACTGCAAGTAATAGGAAAAAAAGCTCCAAAGACCGAGGTCTTTGGAGCTTTTTATCATTACACATGCAAAAATGCAGGCAGCTGTTCATTTGCGAGGCGGTTGCCGACAAAGAATGAACCGAATTCACCGTACCGGGCGCTTACTTCATCGAAGCGCATTTCATAGACGAGCTTTTTGAACTGGAGCACATCATCTGAAAAGAGCGTGACACCCCACTCATAATCGTCAAATCCGATTGAGCCGGTAATAATCTGTTTCACTTTGCCCGCATAGCCGCGGCCGATCATCCCGTGGCTGCGCATCAAGCTTCTTCTCTCTTCCATAGACAGCATGTACCAGTTGTCATCGCCCGATCTTCTTTTATCCATCGGATAGAAGCAGACATATTTGGCGTTCGGGAGCTCAGGGTACAGGCGCGCACGCACTTGCGGATTTTCGTAAGGGTCTCCCTCGCCGCTTCCCATATAGTTGCTCAGCTCGACAACGGATACGTATGAATAAGCAGGTATCGTGTATTCAGCGAGTTTGGATTTATTGAACTCAAGTTCAATTTGATTTAATTCCTCCATCGTAGGACGCAAAATCATCAGCATGAAGTCCGCTTTTTGGCCGACGATGCTGTATAGCGTGTGGCTTCCGTTTCCTTCTTTTTGAGCAGCTCCCCATTTTTCGAGAAGACCTGTAAATTCGCTGATAATGATCTGGCGCTCATCGCTTGAAAGCATTTTCCATGCGGACCAGTCCATTGTCCGGAAATCGTGAAGGGCATACCAGCCGTCAAGCGTTTGGGCGGCTTCGTTCGTTTTTTGCTGTTCGCTCATTTTGCAATCACTCCCAATTTGTATGTACTTGCCTTCATCATATCATAGTTTGCCGCGTTTTATCCGTTTAGAAGATTTGAACAAAGGTGACGATCTGTCGTATAACTGGGAAAGGCTGTTATATACTAATAGAAGTGTTTAAACCCTGCCGCACTTAAATTAATTTAAAAAAAGCGTTTAAAAAGTGAAAGCATTATAATAAAATACAGAAGGATTGAATTTATATCACAAAAGAGTATGCTTAATAGAGAAATGAAGTATTTGTGACACTTTCAAGGAGGGTATATAGTGGCAGATCTATTTACAACAGTGCAGGAAAAAGTAGCAGGAAAAGGAGTTAAAATCGTATTTCCGGAAGGTATGGACGAGCGCATTCTCAAAGCTGTCAACGATTTGGCCGGAAACAACGTATTAAAGCCGATCCTTGTGGGAAACGAGCAGGAAATCAAAGATAAAGCGAACGGGTTGAATTTGACGCTGGATGGCGTTGACATATACGATCCTCATACATACGAAGGAATGGAAGACCTTGTTCAGGCTTTCGTTGAACGCCGCAAAGGAAAAGCGACGGAAGAACAGGCCCGCCAAATCCTTTTAGATGAGAACTATTTTGGAACGATGCTTGTTTATAAAGGGCTTGCCGACGGTCTTGTCAGCGGTGCGGCTCATTCAACAGCGGATACGGTTCGCCCTGCGCTGCAAATTATTAAAACAAAAGAAGGCGTGAAGAAAACTTCCGGCGTGTTTATCATGGCGCGCGGCGATGAGCAGTATGTATTCGCAGACTGTGCGATCAATATTGCGCCTGACAGTCAGGACCTTGCGGAAATTGCAATCGAAAGTGCGAACACAGCGAAAATGTTCAACATTGACCCTCGTGTCGCCATGCTCAGCTTTTCAACAAAAGGCTCTGCAAAATCAGACGAAACTGAAAAGGTAGCCAATGCGGTTGCGATCGCCAAAGAAAAAGCGCCTGAGCTTACACTGGACGGCGAATTCCAATTTGATGCGGCATTCGTTCCGTCTGTCGCCGAGAAAAAAGCGCCGGACTCCGTCATTAAAGGTGATGCAAACGTATTTGTTTTCCCAAGCCTTGAAGCGGGGAACATCGGCTATAAAATCGCTCAGCGCCTTGGCAACTTCGAAGCGGTCGGTCCGATTCTGCAAGGGCTGAACATGCCTGTAAACGACCTCTCCAGAGGATGCAACGCTGAAGACGTTTATAATCTTGCGCTGATTACGGCAGTTCAAGCGCTGTAATTTGTTTTTGAAAAAGGTGAACCTGAAGAGGTTCGCCTTTTTTTATGCTTCAATCGCTACATTCAGCAGAGATTCCGCCCCTTTCCGACCGGGATCGAGAGGCGGCCACTGACAAAGGTCAAAAGGAAAATCGGAACCCGGAACAAGGCGGTCTTCTCCGATGAGCTTCTTTAAATATGCCGCGCTTTCTTTCTCCCACAGCACGCTGTCAAACCAAAACTTCCGCAAATATTCGCGCGGCGGCGCCGAAAGCGATGAAGAAACGCCGGCCCATTTGTCATATCCTTTGTCCAGTCTTCCGATCTGATAGGGCAAAAAGCCGCCGCCGTGCGCCAGCAGAATTTTCACATTGCGAAAACGGTCTGTAAACCCGCTTAACAAAAGATCAGCGGCGCAAATTGTCGTTTCCCACGGAACGCCGATCAAATTTGGCAGCATCCTGCGGCGAAGCCGCGGATCTTCAGAAAGGAGCGGATGGATAAAGATAATCGCTTTTCTTCTGTCAGCCGTTTCCCAAAACGGTGTAAATGCTTCGTCTGAGAGAAGCATTTGCGAAGCGCCGGGGCCGATAATCGCTCCTTTAAGGCCGTTGTTCATCGCTTCATTCAGGCGCTCGCTCGCCTTTAAAGGGCTGTTCAGCGGGACGGTGCCGAGGCCTGAAAGGCGGCCGTCGTGTTTTTTAACCCATCCGGCAAGCGCTTTGTTGTATACAAAGGACAATTCGTCTGTGATTTCTTCGGCGAGATCGTAAAGGAAAAGCTGGGGAACCGGCGATACCAATGAGTGTGAGACGCCGGCTTCCTGCTGGGCTTCCAAATATAAAGCTTCCTGGTAGAACAGCTCTTTTAATTCAAAGCCCCATTTGTGATTGACCGTCAAAAAATCCGCTTGGCGGCCATCCTTTTTTTCGCGGACGGCGTGGACCTTCTTTTCATTGTCGTCCAGCCAAAGCAGCACATCGTGCGGTATAAAGTGCGTGTGAAGATCATACAAAGCCGATTCCCCCAATTTTTATATTCGTTTCCAGTACCCGATTCTTTCGGAAATATCCCGGGCCGCTTTTTTCACTTGGTATACGATTTTCGCCTGCCGGGCCTTTATGCGTTCTGCCGGACCTACGACACTGACGGCGTACAACACTCGTCCCGCGTGGTTTCTGACGGGAGCTGAGATGGATGTGACACCATCAATGAATTCCCCGCAACTGACGTCAAACCCGTTTTCTTTAACGGTTTTCAGCGCCTCCCTCAATTTGTCCTCGTCTGTAATCGTTTGTTTTGTACAGCTTTTCAAGCCTTCCTTCACATACTCATCCAATATGCCGTCTTCGTCAAAGGCGAGAAGCACCTTGCCCGAGCTTGTGCAATGCATCGGGTTTTGCCGCCCGATATATGAGAGAAGTTCGACAGGGCGGGGGCATTCCGTCCGATTGAGATAAACGACGCTTAGATCGCGTCGCATCGCAATATGCGACGTTTCGCCGGTCTCTTCTGTCAGCCGTTTGAGGACCGGCTGGGATTCGCGGTTGATTTCAAGAGTGGAGTTGACAATGGTGTTTAACTTCAGAACCGATAAGCCGAGCTTGTATCTTCTGGATTCCGGGTCCTTCATGACAAACCCTTCGCTTTCCAATGTAGTCAAAAGGCGCGATACTGTGCTTTTTCCGAGGCCGAGCGATGAGGCGAGTTCGGTTAGTTTCTTTTCCGGTGTCTCTAATGTAAACGATTGAAGCAGACGAAGTGCATTTTTTACTGAACCGAGCAGCTGGTGGTCCTTTGTCTCAACAGTCATAGGTTCCTCAACTCTCTCCCTTGTTTTCGTTGCCTTTTATTCCATAATATAACATGATTTTAAAAATAAAAAAGCGGAAAATATCAAATTTTCGGAAAAAATGTCTGAGTTGTTCCGCATAGAGGAACATTGCTGTTTTCTTGTCGTTTAAAATCATTTAACTTAATGGAAAGGATTTGAAAAGGAGGATGTTTGTAGAATATGAATGTTCAGACCCCATCGGCAAAACTCGTAAAACCTTTTGACTGTCAGCACTACATAAACGGCAGGTACTTTCCTTCAGAGAACGGCAGTACGTTTGACAATATCAATCCGGCTACACAGGAAATCATCGGGAGCGTTGCGGAAGGAGGCAAAAAAGAGGTCGATCTTGCAGTCGCGGCCGCAAGGCGTGCTTTAAACGGACGCTGGAAAAACATGACCGCTGACGAAAGGATTCGGATCATCAGAAAGGTCGGCGACATCATACTTGAGCGTAAAGACGAACTGGCAAGGCTCGAGACATTGGATACGGGGAAGCCGCTTTCGCTCTCAAGTAATTTAGATATTCCGCGGGCTGCTTTCAACTTTCATTTTTTTGCGGATTTTATGAGAGGAGCCGGAACAGAAGCTTATCAAACTGACGATCTTGCAATCAATTATGCGATCCGCCGTCCGGTCGGCGTCGTCGGGCTGATCAATCCGTGGAACTTGCCGCTGCTTTTGCTGACGTGGAAATTGGCGCCTTGTCTGGCGGCGGGAAATACAGCCGTCATCAAACCGGCTGAACTGACGCCGCTGACAGCCACGCTCCTCGGGGAAATCTGCCATGATGCAGGAATGCCTGACGGAGTCGTCAACATCGTCCACGGGTTTGGGCCTGATTCCGCCGGCGCTGCGCTTTCTGAGCATCCCGATGTTGATGCGATATCTTTCACGGGAGAAACGACAACCGGCAAAATCATTATGGAAGCTGCTTCGAAAACATTAAAGAAACTTTCCTTTGAATTGGGAGGAAAGAACCCGAATATTATTTTTGCCGATGCCGACATGGAGGAAGCCGTCAGCATCTCATTGAAATCGAGTTTCGTCAACCAGGGCGAAGTATGTATGAGCGGCTCCCGCATCTATGTCGAGCGGGAAGCGTATGACGAATTTCTGAACAAGTTCGTTGAGAAAACGAAAGAGCTCAAAGTCGGCGATCCTTTTGATCCGGATACGAATATCGGCGCCTTAATTTCTTCTGAACACACCGAGCGTGTGATGAACTACATCGAATTGGCCAAACGGGAAGGCGGCGTTATTTTAACCGGAGGAAAACGCCCTGAAGGACAGGAATCCGGCTGCTTTCTTGAACCGACGATTATCACCGGACTTTCCCGCAATTCCAGGCTCATCAAAGAAGAAATCTTCGGGCCGGTCGTGACGGTGATTCCGTTCGACGAAGAGGAGGAAGTTATTGCACAGGCTAATGATACACATTACGGATTAAGCGCGACCGTATGGACGAACGACCTCCGCCGGGCGCACCGCGTAGCCGGGCAAATCGAATCGGGCATGGTATGGGTCAACAGCTGGTTTCTCCGCGATCTTCGGACACCGTTTGGCGGCATGAAACAGAGCGGGCTCGGACGAGAAGGAGGCATTCACAGCCTCGAATTCTTCAGCGAATTAACCAATATTTGCATCAAGCTGTAAAAGGAGGAAAACGGATGAATGCCACAGCATTGAAGGATACGGCGCGCCTCTTGTATCTTGCTGAAACAGAGAAGCGCGAGGTTGAAAGAATCACAAAGGACTACCCGGAGCTGACCGTCGAAGAGGCGTATGCGATTCAAGAAGAACTGATTCAACTGAAATTATGGGATGGCAACGGCATTATCGGTCCGAAAATGGGCCTGACAAGCCGGGCGAAAATGGAGCAGATGAACGTCGAGGAGCCGATCTACGGTTATATTTTTGAAGATATGATCGTACCAAACGGCGGAAGCATCCGGATGAACGAGCTGATTCACCCGAAGGTTGAAGCCGAGATTGCTTTTGTGCTTGGAAAGGATATTGAAGGGCCGGGTGTTACAAAGGAGAAGGTCCTTGAAGCCGTTGCTGAATTGATTCCCGTTCTTGAAGTGATTGACAGCCGTTATGAAAACTTCTCATTTACCCTGCCTGATGTCATTGCGGACAATGCGTCATCTTCAAGGGTGGTGTTAGGTGAAAAAGTGAAGATGCCGGACCATTTCAAGCTTGATGAAGCAAAAGTCTCTTTAGTGATAAACGGCGAGGTCAAAGAGCAGGGCACTGGTGCAGCAGTTGTCGGACATCCCGCAAATTCGGCGGCCATGCTCGCCAATATGCTCTCCAGGAAGAAACAAAAGCTTGCGGCCGGAAGCATCATTTTAACGGGCGGTGTAACGGGAGCTGTCATGCTGCAGCCGGGCGACCGCGTTTCAGCACAAGTAGAAGGACTGGGAGATGTATCATTTTCAGTCCAATCATAACCTGAGGTGATCATATGCCGATCGTTCATATTCAATTATTAGAAGGCCGGCCGCCTGAAAAGGTCGAGGAAGTCATTCAAAAAGTGACGGAAACGTTGAGCGCCACCCTTGATGCTCCGAGGGAAAACGTCCGTGTTCTTGTCACCGAAATTCCTAAAAGCCACTGGGGCATAGGCGGAACACCGGTTTCAAAATTAAGACCTTAAAGAAGGCGACGGGAGGAATCTACATGTCAATCGAATTGGCGGCGCTTGTTCCGCATACACCGAGGATGTGCTTTGAAGATAAAACCCCTGACTTTCAAAAAGAGCTGGTCAAAGGGATGAAGCGGCTCTCCGGGATCATCGAAAGAATTCAGCCTGATGCCGTTGTCTTGATTTCCTGTCACTGGACGTCAAGCTTCGATCATCTGATCGATGCGGCTCCCGATCATCAAGGCGTTTTAACAGCTTTGGAGTGCCCGAATTTAATTTCCGATGTTCCGTATTCTTACCCCGGGGACACGGAATTGGCGCTGCAGTTGGCCGAAGCCGGCGCAAAAGAGGGGCTTTCCGTCATTCCTATCAACGATCCCGCCTACTGCTGGGACTACGGGACAGTTGTTCCGCTGCGCTATCTCGTTCCAAAAGGGGATATTCCGGTCATCGATTTATCGGTTACATTGGCGGCGAACCTGGAAGAAACGTATTTGTGGGGCCGGATTGCCGGAAGAGTACTGAAGGAAAGCAGAAAGAAAATCGTGTTCATCAGCAGCGGGGCACTCAGCCACCATTTGGTGAGAGGGCCCGAATGCATGCCGACTTTGGCCGAACAGGCCCTCGATGCTCAATTTTTAACCTATTTAACAGACAACGATCTTATATCTGCTCAGCAGATGCTGCCTCAATATGCTAAAAATGCCGGACTTGAAGCTGGCGGCCGTCACATTGCAATGCTTTTGGGCGTGCTTGAAGACGGATGTAAAAGCACGTTTTACGGATACGGCCAGTCTTCCGGGAGCTCCAATGTCGTCATGGCATTCGAACCTGCGGGGCAAAAAGCTCGCACGCACGCTTTCAATGAAAAAGACACCGTACGTTAAGCTGTTTTCATAATACGATTAGAATCGTGGAGGGAAACATGAAAAATCGTTCAGTTCATCCAGCAGAAATCATGGCGGCCAGCAAATTCAACAAAGTGCATCTGACTGTTTTCCTATGGTGTTTTTTCGCCATCGCCTTTGACGGTTATGATATTGCGATGTACGGCGTCAGCTTGCCGTGGCTGATGGAGGAATGGAGCCTGACCGCCATTCAAGCCGGAGCGATCGGCAGCTATACATTGATCGGTATGATGCTCGGCGCACTTATTTTTTCACCGCTCGCAGATCAATACGGCCGCAAAAAGGTGTTAGGCTTCTGTATTTTTCTGTTCAGCCTGTTTACGGCATTGGCCGGGCTGATCGATTCTCCGCTTTTGTTTACGATCATGCGGTTTCTTGCTGCTCTTGGAATGGGCGGGTTGATGCCAAATGCGATTTCGCTGATGACCGAATATTCGCCGAAAAAAAACAGGGCGGTGATCGTAGCCGCCATGTATTGCGGCTATTCCGCAGGCGGTGTGCTGGCGTCTCTCGTCGGCATGTTCGCCGTGCCCGGGACAAGCTGGAGAGTGCTGTATCTGATCGGAGCCGTGCCGCTCTTTGTGCTCCCGTTTTTTTTCAGCCGGTTCCCCGAATCTCTGTCATTTTACGTTTTGAAGAAGAAGACGAAAGCGTTGGCTGAGATTCTCAATCAGGTGCATCCGGCGGGACGGTACAGGGAAGACGACAATTATCAAATTTCGGTGATTGCGAAAGAAAAGAAGGGCTTTCCAGTTAAAAAACTGTTCGAACAAAAACGTGCAGCGAGCACATTCGCATTCTGGCTTTCCGTTTTCAGCTGCCTTCTCATGGTCTACGGCTTAAATACATGGCTTCCGAAAATGATGCAGGAGTCAGGTTACGGGCTGTCGTCAAGCTTGTCATTTAATCTGGCGCTGTGCAGCGGACAAGCCGCAGGAGCGGTACTCGGCGGATATTTTGCAGATAAGGCCGGCCATAAAAAAGTGCTTGCGGCGATGTATGTCATCGGGGCCTTTTGTTTTGCAGCGTTTGGAATGACGATGAACGCCGTTCTTCTGTACTTGCTGATTGCTTTAGGCGGAGCATGCACTGTCGGAGCGCAAAATATCGCTAATCCTTATATTTCAGAATATTATCCGAAAGAAATCAGAGCGACCGGAATCGGCTGGGCGCTCGGGGTCGGCAGACTCGGAGCGATCATTGCCCCTTCGCTGTTTGCATTGATTCTTGCTGCCGGGATGGAGCCGAAGCAGGCTTTCATGGTGTTCGCGATCCCGAGTGTTTTTGCTGCGCTTGGCATCATGCTCGTCCAAGAGAAGCATGCTTCATTTGATTTTGTCTCTAAATCGGAAAGCGCCGAGTTTACGTTAGAAGCCACATCAAAACATGGATAAAGGGAGGAAACCATTTTGCGGACACAAGTGGGAATTATCGGAGCGGGGCCTGCCGGGCTTATGCTCGCAAACCTGCTCCAACGCCGGGGAATCGAAGCGGTCGTGATCGAATCCCGCTCGCGAAAGGAGATTGAAGAAACCATCCGTGCAGGCGTTCTTGAACAGATGACGGTAGATTTGCTAAATGAAACAGGCGCCGGTGAACGGATGATGAAAACAGCCATGTTTCATCAAGGGATTGAGATCCGCTTTGGCGGCAAGCGGCACAGAATTGATATGCACAAGCTGACGGGAGGAAAGTACATTGCCATCTATCCCCAGCATGAAGTGATCAAAGATTTAATCGACGTCCGTCTGCAATCGGGAGGGCGCATCGTTTTCAATGTGTCTGGCGTCCGCCTGTCAAATATTGATACAGAAGCGCCCGTCATCACTTATCAGACTGAAAACGGCGATACAGAAGAACTGACCTGCGATTTCATTGCGGGGTGCGACGGATTTCATGGGCCGAGCAGACAAAGCATTCCGAGGGAGATCCGCAGAGAGTACGAAAAGGTGTACCCATACGGATGGCTCGGCATATTGGCTGAAGCCCCTCCGTCCTCGTCTGAACTTGTGTATGCCCATCATGAGGACGGGTTTGCCCTCGTCAGCACGAGGACTCCGGAAATCCAGCGGCTTTACCTGCAAGTCAGCCCTTCAGATTCAATCGGGAACTGGCCGGACGAAAGGATATGGGAGAAGCTTCATTTAAGGCTGTCGGCCGATGACGGATGGAAGCTGACTGAAGGCCCTGTGATTCAAAAGAACATTGTCTCGATGAGAAGCTTTATATGCGATCCGATGCAATACGGCAGACTGTATTTAGCGGGGGATGCCGCGCATATTGTACCGCCGACCGGTGCGAAAGGCCTGAATCTTGCGATGGCGGATGTCCAACGGCTTGCGTGGGCGCTCGAAGACTATTACGAAGCCGGCAATACCGAACGGCTGAACCGCTATTCTGAGGCTTGCCTCCGCCGCGTCTGGAAAGCGGAGCGCTTTTCCTGGTATATGACATCCCTGCTGCACCGTCATCACGGCTACACGCCATTTGACTACCAAATTCAATTGGCTGAGCTTGACCATGTCACAACCTCAACAGCGGCCGCTCAAAGTCTTGCCGAAAATTACGTCGGGCTGCCGCTCGAATTCGGAGAACCGTCTTTAAGCGTCACATGAATGAAGGAGAAGCGCCGGAGATAAGAAAAATCCCACATCATGTTTTCGTAAATGGTATAATGGATGTTGGCTGAAATGCATAACGAAAGGGTTTACAATATATATGGCAAAGCAACCGATTGATCTACTCATCCAGCCGAAATGGAGAATTATTGACCAATCCAGCCTCGGCCCATATTTTGATGCAAAACAATCATTTGCGATAGATGATACGCTGTGCGCTTCTGTCGGAAAGGGTTTGTCTCCGGCGACGGCGCGTTCCTGGGTGCACCATGACACGATCGTGCTCGGAATTCAGGATACAAGGCTTCCTTATTTACAAGACGGGATTTCATTGCTTGAAGAAGCGGGCTATCAAGTCATCGTTCGCAATTCCGGCGGACTGGCCGTCGTTTTGGACAGCGGGGTTTTAAACGTTTCGCTGATTTTTCAGGATAAGAAAAACGGAATTGATATCGACCGGGGCTATGAAGCGATGTTTGAGCTCGTTAAGCGAATGCTGTCATCCTATGACGCAGCAATCGAAGCCTATGAAATCAAAGGCTCTTACTGTCCGGGGAGCTTTGATTTGAGCATCGGGGGAAGGAAGTTTGCGGGAATTTCCCAGAGGCGGCTGAGAGGCGGAGTGGCTGTTCAAATTTATTTATGCGCTGATCAAAGCGGAAGCGGTCGCGCTGAGCTGATCAAACGTTTCTACGACACCGCATTGAAAGACATGCGCGGGAAGACAAAAGCCGTTTATCCCGATATTCGCCCGGAAACGATGGCTTCGCTCTCTGAGCTTCTCAATGAAGACATCTCGGTGCAGGACTTGATGCTCTTGCTTCTGACACAGCTGAAAGAGCTGGGCGGGGAGATTTATCAAGGCCCCCTCACGCCCGCAGAAGAAGAAGCCTATGAAAAAAACCTCGTCCGTATGATTGAGCGGAATGAAAAAGTTTTTGGATAGAAGAAGAGCCTCTGCGCTCCCGTTATATTCGTTGCCAGGCATGCTTAAAGCGGCGAAAAACCGCGGCTGCCTCTAGCGGATTGAGAAAATGCTTCATAGACGGCAAAATCCTAAAACGGTTGAACGTTTCAGGATTTTGTCACACTTCACCGCTTCCGAAGCGGTTTTTTTATGCTGCGCTCAAAGCGCTTTTTCGTTTTACATATGTTTTGATGAGAAGATAAGCCGCCAAAGCGATGATATACGCCAAACTGACAGCCATTAAAATTACGGTTGCCGGCGTATGTTTGGCCGCGTAGACGAAAAAATCAAGCTGGGAAATATCGTGTGCGTATTTTATGGAGTCCTCTCCATAGAGCAGTTTTGTAAACTTGGCTGTATATTTCCACTCCCACGGCACCTTTAAAAGCTCGCTGCCTTGATACCAGCTTGCCAATGCAGAAAACAAAAACAAAAGGGCTGCCGTGCCTAACTGAACCGCATATAAAACAAACTTCATCGAATACCCCGCTTTATAAATTGCTATCCCTATTATGAAATTTTTGTCATATGAAAGCAAGCCGCAGAGGTAAAAAATACCCCCTTTTTTCAAGAAAGGGGTATCAGCGTATCGGCAAATTTTTATGCGTTTTCAGTTCTGTCTCTTTGCCGCACCCTCTGAAAGCGCTATTCAGCCATTTTTTCTAAATTGCCGTTCCGGTCCATTTTGAAGGCGGGCGCAGCGTGTTCGTCTTCTTCGAATAAAACTAGTTTTCTTGCACGGTTCATAATTTTTACGAGCGTTTCGTAGTCTTCCTGGATGGTCGACTGGTCTTTTTCCAGCTTTTTGACTTCAGTTTCAAGCTTTTCAACTTTTTTCGTCAGCTCTTCATTTTCCTGTTTTAAGCGGTCATTTTCCATTTTTAAAGCGGCAGTCTGTGCTTCGTTTCCTGTGTAGTTTTGCAGGAAGCGGATCACATCATCGATCGTCATGTCTTTCGATGAATCGGCTGAATGGCCTGCCTGCGGCTGGTTTGGCGATAGAAGGTGCGATAAACTAGCTAACTCTTCTTTAAAGCTCTCATCAACATAAGGCAGATGCTCGCTGGCGATCGGCTGCTGTTCGCTTGAATCGGCGGTTGCTTTCTGCTGCTCAATGACGCTTTCTGCAGGCGGTTCAGCCTCTGTTTCGACAGGCGGCTTGTATAATAAGCGTTTTTTCGCCGGCTGGCCGTTTCCAAGGGCGCGCATTCTTTGCTTCCTTTGTTTTTTAGCCAGCTGCAATGCTTTTTCGTATTGGTGGCGGACAACCGCGTTCCATCTAAAACCGCAGGCGGCTGATGTCCTGTTCAGTCTGTCTCCGACTTCCTCGAAGGCGTTCAGCTGTGTGCTGCCTTCTCTGACATGCCGCAATACCGTTTCAGCAAGCAGTAAATCATTCTCTTCAGACCAAGCGTCTTGTCTTTGTTTCATCACTTCTCAACTCCCATTGTCAGTATTGGTATTAGATTGTCCATTTTGGAAAATATTTATACAAGTTTGCTAAAAGAATAGGAACTGATTTTTTTAGCGCGATCCTTGCAGGAATGAAAGAATCCTTGTAAAATGAAGGATGGTGTCATTTTTTATCAAAGTTCGGCACGGTTGAATGCCTTTCATAAAGACAGATGAACAAAACGAAAGGAAGCGTATGAAATGGCTAATGAATTTCGAGTATGCGACGATTGTCAGGCCACTAATTTAAAGACGCTTTTGCCCCGTCTGAAAGAAATCGATCCGGATGCAAAAGTGGAAATCGGCTGCCAGTCTTACTGCGGGCCGGGACGAAAAAAATCGTTCGCGTTTGTCAATAATCGTCCGCTGTCAGCTCCTGATGAAGACGAGCTGATCGAAAAAGTGAAAAAGAAACTCAAAAAATAACCGCCTCCCTAACGGGTCAGGCGTTTTTGCTTGTTTGCCGGCTTTTTTGCAGTCTGGAACAAATAGCCGGGTAAATTCAAGGATGTTTTCAAAAAAGCAGACTCGATATAATAGAAACAGACCTAAAAGAAAACAAGCAGATCGGGCAATACTTACAATATACATTTAGTTCTCCGAAGAAAAAGAGACGGATGGGCAGCGATCAGTTTGCCTCACGTTTGAAAAAAAGAGGGACAAAAATGGCGTATCCAAACGGAAAATTATCAGAAGAAAAAGTGTTTAAAGATCCTGTTCACCGCTATGTCCATGTACGGGACAAGCTGATATGGGACTTGATCGGAACCCGTGAATTTCAGAGACTGCGCAGAATCAAACAGCTTGGAACGACCTATTTGACGTTTCACGGAGCCGAACACAGCCGTTTCAACCATTCTCTCGGCGTCTATGAAATTGTCAGAAGAATGGTTGATGACGTTTTTAAAGGCAGGGAGGAATGGAATGACAGCGAGCGTGATCTGTGCCTTTGCGCCGCATTGCTGCACGATTTGGGGCACGGCCCGTTTTCCCATTCGTTTGAAAAGGTCTTCCGGCTTGATCATGAAGATTTTACGAGAGCGATCATTTTAGGCGATACAGAAGTTAACCAGGTGTTAAACAAGGTGAGCCCGACGTTTGCAAAGGATGTCGCTGAGGTCATCGCGAAAACCTATCAGAACAAGCAGGTCGTCAGCCTGATCTCAAGCCAGATTGACGCTGACCGCATGGACTATCTTCAGAGAGACGCCTATTATACCGGCGTCAGCTACGGCCATTTCGATATGGAGCGGATCCTCCGCGTGATGCGGCCGCGCGAAGACCAAATCGTGATTAAGCAAAGCGGAATGCATGCCGTTGAGGATTATATTATGAGCCGGTACCAGATGTACTGGCAGGTCTATTTCCATCCTGTGACAAGAAGCGCGGAAGTGATTTTGACGAAGATTCTTCACCGTGCAAAGCAGCTTCATGAGGAAGGCTATGTTTTCACGTATGCGCCCGTGCATTTTTATTCTATTTTTGAAGGCAATGTCACATTGGAAGATTATTTGAGTCTTGATGAAGCAATCATTCTTTATTATTTTCAGGCCTGGGAAAAAGAAGAGGATGAGGTTTTGTCTGATTTATGCCGCCGGTTTATCAACCGCAGGCTGTTCCAGTATGCGGAATTCAATCCGAATGAGGAAATGGCGACTTACTTTGAACTGACCGCCTTGTTTAAAGAATCAGGGATTGATCCCGATTATTACCTTGTGGTGGATTCGTCCTCAGACCTTCCTTATGATTTCTACAGACCGGGGGAAGAAGAGGAGCGCCTCCCGATTCAATTGCTGACGCACAACGGCCAGATTAAGGAGCTGTCGCGGCAATCCGATATTGTCGATGCGATATCAGGCAAGCGGAGAACGGACCATAAGCTGTATTTCCCGCTCGATTTAATCGAAGGATTGCCTGACGGCCGTCATGCGAAAAGAATGAAAGAATTGCTCGGACTGATATAGAAAGAAAAGGATGAAGGAGATGGCGGAGATTTGTTAAAAGAACATGCAAAGCTGATGAAGGTCTTCTCGGATTCGGGGGAGATTGTCGGGCGGAAAAAGCTGCAGAAAATCATTTATATCGCAAAGAAATTGGAGCTTCCCTTTTATGAAAAGTATGATTTTCATTTTTACGGGCCCTATTCAGAGGAGCTGACGCTTCAAGTCGAAGAACTTTGCAATCTCGGATTTCTTCATGAAGTCAAAGAAAAAAAAGGCGGCTATTATCAATACCGCTATTCGCCCACTGAAGCGGGAACGCAGTTTTTGAGCCAGTGTGAGCTGGATATGCGGGATATTAAAGCCTATATAGACGACGTGAACGGCCAGTCATCGCGCTTTTTGGAACTGGTGTCGACGATTCTGTATTTTGAAGGACTGGAGCAGGAAGAGATCAGAGAAAAAGTGTTTACCGTAAAAAGCAAGCAGCGGTATACGGACGAAGAATTCGATGAAGCCGTCGCTTACATAAAAAAGCTCAGAGACCTTTGTTCATAAGCCTGCCGGAAAACGGTAGGTTTTTTGTTTTGTTTTATTGTAAACATTTTGGAATTTTTGTGGGGAAATAGAAAGGAGCAGTAAACAGAACGCGTGTAATATTTCCTCTTTTTGGATGAATTGAAGGAATTTTTAGATAACTAGCAGAATCTTTCATTCGTTCAAAAAAAGGAGGGAATTAGCAGTGAAAAAGCGTTCTATATTCTTATCTCTATTACTTTCCGTCAGCCTCATCCCCGGTTTGACGGCAGGCGCCGCCAAGGTTGACGGGCACGATCATGAACACGGCCATGAAGTAAAAGGCACTCATATCGATTCTTTGCCTAAAGCGAAAGACTTTAAAGACTTGAAAGGAAAAGTTCAAATAGAAAGAAAGGTCAATACGAAAATATTGGATGAGAAAGGAAATGTGACGGGAACAAAAACGTTTAAAAAGAATACGAGCAAAGGGACATTTTCAACCCAGGCAGGCACGGGCAGTCAGAAAGTGAGCGTCCTGGCCGTGGCTGACGCTCAGTATCGCGCGAAATACAGCGATTGGCAGACGAGAATCGTCCAGATTATTGAGCAGGCGGATGTCATGTTCAACAGGGACCACGATATTGATTTTGTCGTCGAAGCCGTGGCGCCTTGGACTTCTTCAGGCAGCAACAGCTCTCAAATTCTATCAAACCTTCAGAGCAATTTCAGCGGACGCAGCTATAAATTTGTCGTCGGATTTACGGCGAACAGCAATTTTGACGCCGGCGGCATCGCATACGTATACAACAGCAAGCCGAACGGCAGCGCCTTCAGCGTAAACCTCGACCAGGGAACGGCCAACACGGCAAAAGCGGCGACCCACGAATTTTCCCATAACTTCGGCTTGAACCACGATGCGCAAGGAAGCGGAATCCGCTGCATTATGAACTACGACTACGCCTACACGGTCGATGTCTGGGATTCGGCTCACAATAGCCAGATCACAAGAAATAAAGCTTGGTATAAATAATAAAAACGGCGTCCCGCATGTAAGCGGCAGACGCCGTTTTTATTACATATCGCTCATTCGTTTGCCGGCGACACCGTAGTTTTCCTTTTTCATTTCCTCAATGATGACCGCGATTTTTTCTGCAGGTGCGCCTGTTGTTTCGGAGACGGCTTCGGTCACTTTTTTCACCAGATTTCTTTTTTGGTCATCTGTGCGGCCTTCCAGCATTTGAACCGTTACGTACGGCATATGTTCTCCTCCTCCTTTTAAAAAATGGCTGCTTACTTTAGCATCAGCTGCTCTTATAGTATACTGGAGATAGTAAATCTTTGTATATGAGAAAGAGGGAAAGCCACATTTTAGACCGTTTTCTTATTTATCCGCTGGAAATGATTCCGTATGTTGTTTTGACACTTGCTGCCGCATTCACCGTGCATGAGGTCGCCCATGCATATGTGGCATACAAATTCGGTGATGAGACGGCCAAACGGCAGGGCAGGCTGACGCTCAACCCGCTCAAGCATCTTGATCCGTTTGGAACGATTTTGATCTTTATTTTGGGATTCGGATGGGCAAAGCCGGTGCCCGTTAACCGCTTTTATTTTAAAAATCCGAGGCTGGCCGGATTTCTCGTGTCAATCGCAGGACCGATCAGCAACCTGATCCTTGCTTTCATCGGTTTTATATTGCTGCTTTTGTCCGTGAAGCTGTCCGGGACGCTGCCTTCCGGTTTTTACAGCGGCTTGCTTCAATTTTTTACGATTTGGGTGAATCTCAACCTGCTTTTATTTCTGTTTAATTTAATGCCGTTCCCGCCCCTTGACGGTTTTCGGGTTATACAGGATGTGGTCGCCCCCGATGTGCGGGCGAAGCTGTCGAAATATGAAGCGTACGGCTCGATCGTGTTTCTGATCATCGTCATTACGCCGCTTGGCCAATATGTATTCTGGCCGTTTTTGAATGAAGGGCGGGAATATATCATCTCGATATTTAACAGCGTTTTCCGGCCGCTGATGTAGGAGGTATTTTTGATGGAACAAGGAAAAAAGAAAAAAACAATCGGATTCAATATTATTAAAAGCGATCCGACGGACGGACACGGGGGATTTGGTGCAGGGGCTTTAAGCCTTGACAACATCTCGCCTGTCTTTGTCGATGTCGAAGAGAAAGAAGCGTTTGTTGATATCGGCGCCATGCACGCCCGCAGCACGGTTGAAAAAGGAATCAAATTTTTGCCGAACAAGGAAGAGGTGCCGAACGGAAAACCTTACTGGCTGGTGTGGGTTACGATCGACCGCAGGGAAGAAGGCCCTTATTATGCGGGGGTGACGGCTTGCGAAATGACGGTGGACAGAAGCATCCGCCGCGGCTACAAATCGCTTCCGGAGCACGTGAATTTAATGGATAAGTCGATGAAGAGGAAGATTATCGTCGAGCACATGGATGAAAGTTCCAAGCGCGTTCTTGCCGATTTTCTGAAAAATCATGATCAAGGGCTTTGGGACCGTTCATCAGACGAGCTGAAAAAGGGATTGCTTCAGCAATAGGAAAAAACCCCCCGGACCGCCGTGAAGTCCGGGGGGTTCGTCTATCCCGCCCAAAAAAGTTTATTCTTCTTTTTTAAACCATTTTTCCCACCACTTTTTCCGCTTGTGGGGAGCGGCGGGTTTTTCGCGCCCGGCTTTTTGATCCTTATAGATTTCTTTTCCGTAGCAAACCTGCTCGGGTTCAGTACCTTCGATAAAATAAGCGAAATATTTGGACGGACAGCTGGGCGCCGCCGCATAGCCTGTAGCAGGGTCAATATACATCCCTTTCACGCCTTCCGGCGGCTTTAAAGTTGCGGCGGGCGCGTTTTCAAGCGCTTTTTCCATAAATTTGGCCCAAATTTGTTTGGCATAGTTTTTCTCTGCGACGGCATCGATTGTCCGCTCTTTGTCATATCCCGTCCACACGCCTGAAGCAAGGCCGGGATAAAAGCCGATCATCCAGCTGTCGGTGCTGGTCGTTCCCGATTTTCCGGCGTATGGGCGCGTCAGCTGATCTGCGATCGTCCGCCCGGTAACAGATGTATAGCCGTTGAGTGATTTGTCGAACATTCCGCTCATCATGTTGGCCGTGATAAAAGCCGCTCTTGGGTCAAGGATTTGTTTGCTTCGCTTCGGCTTTTCGTAAAGAATCTCCCCGTTCGAATCGGTAATTTTCGTAATAAAGGAAGGTTCGATTTTTTTTCCGCCATTGGCAAACATGGCGTATCCATTCACCATTTCAAGCGGCTTCACGGGGGATGTTCCGAGCGCAAGCGACGGCACTTTTTGCAGCGGGCTCGTGATGCCGAATTGTTTTGCAGCATCAATCAGTTTGTCCATGCCGAGGAAAAGGTGCGTTTTCACGGCGTAAATGTTATCGGACAAAGCCAGGGCCTGAAGAAGAGTGATCGGGCCGTCTGCGTAATAGCCGTGATAGTTGCTCGGCGAATAAGCGCTGCCTTGCCCGAGCTCAAATGTCGTTTCCGCGCTCCTCATCCGGGTGGCCGGCGTAAAACCGTTTTGAACAGCCGAATAATAAAGGAAAGGCTTCATGGTGGAGCCGGGCTGCCGCATAGCCTGGGTTACGCGGTTAAACGGGCTTTTTTCGTAGTCGCGTCCTCCGACAAGCGCAAGAACGCTGCCGTCGGACGGATTGATCGCTGTAAACCCTGCCTGAATGTCAGATGACGAATCAATCGTGCGTTCGATCGTGTCCTCGGCAATTTTTTGGAGACGCGGGTTGAGCGTGGTGAATACGTTGTAGCCGCCGGTTTCTGCTTGCTCCGGTGTCAAATGCAGCAAGCGCGCGATTTCTTTAACCGCTTCGTCATAAAAGTACGGAGCGGTTTTAGCGGTTGTTTGCTTATCCTGTTTTTCAAAGCGGAGCGGCAGTTTTTTCAGTTCTGCCGCCTGCTTTTTCGTCAGCTTGTTTTCTTTCTCCATCATTGTCAGGATCATTTCCTGGCGTTCTTTCGCCTTTTTTTCATTAACAAAAGGCGAATAAACGGAAGGACCCTTTGGAATGCCGGCAAGCATCGCAGCTTCCGCCGCATTGATATCCTTGGCCCGTTTGCCAAAATACATCCGGGAAGCAGCTTCGATTCCGTAGGCTCCATGCCCGTAATAAATCGTATTTAAATAGCCTTCCAAAATATCTTTCTTTGTGTAGTTTTGTTCGAGCCGTATCGTATAAAAAGCTTCATTCCACTTTCTTTTCCATGTTTTATCGTGGCCGAGGTAGAGGTTTCTCGCATATTGCTGTGTAATGGTGCTGGCTCCCTGAACTTTGGACATCGCCTTTAGATCGGCGATGAGGGCGCCACCCATCCTCATATAGTCGAAGCCGTGGTGCCGGAAGAAGTTCCGGTCTTCAACGGCAAGTGTGGCATCGATGACGGCGGGATTGATGCTTTTCAGCGAAACCCAGTACCGCTTTTGCCCGTAATGCGTCTCTCCCATCTGCTTTCCGCTTCCGTCATACAGCACGGTAGACCTCGGCACCTGAATCGAAGGAGCGCCTTGCCATTTGGCTGCCAGGACCACCGTCATGACAACGATTGAAAGGAAGATCAGCATCAATGCTCCCATGAACAAAAATGCGCGTATCGTCTTGATAGTTAAACGGACCCGCTTGTCCGTCATCATGTCCATGTTCAAATCTCCTCCCGGATAAATAAATGTTCTTATCATTATGAGGAAAAAGAGGAGGGTTTAAACAAGCGGGAAGGAAAAAACCGCAGACCCTCTAGGAGGCGATTAACAGAGCAACCGGAGGAATCCTCAGTTTTGGCAGTCGCCGCTGCAGAATAAGCTTATGTACATCTGTGGCAAGCTCAGCCCAAAACGGCCGTCGGGAATGGAATGACTCCTGAAAATGAATCGATCCGTCTTTACAATCACCTGCAATTCCTCTATACTTTTTCCTTAGGCAAAAGCCGATGCTTCAGTGCAGAATAATCGTCGCCGCAGGCGAGAAAAATAGATGGAAATACAGCTTATCACGAAAGGAAGATGACGCTTTGAGCGGACTTTGGTACACAGAGAAGCAAACGAAAAACTTCGGCATTACGATGAAAATCAACAAGACTTTACATACAGAGCAGACGGACTTTCAAAAGCTCGAAATGGCCGAGACGGAAGAATTCGGCAACATGCTGTTTCTTGACGGCATGGTCATGACATCTGAAAAAGATGAATTTGTCTACCACGAAATGGTGGCGCATGTGCCCCTGTTTACGCATCCGAACCCTGAGCATGTACTTGTGGTCGGCGGCGGAGACGGCGGCGTCATCCGTGAAATTTTGAAGCATCCGAGCGTCAAAAAAGCGACGCTTGTCGATATCGACGGCAAGGTGATCGAATACTCTAAGAAATTTTTGCCTTCCATTGCAGGCAAACTTGACGATCCGCGCGTCGAAGTAAAGGTCGATGACGGCTTTATGCACATTGCAGAATCTGAAAATGAGTACGATGTCATCATGGTCGATTCAACCGAGCCTGTAGGGCCGGCTGTCAACTTGTTTACAAAAGGCTTTTACGCCGGCATAGCAAATGCGCTAAAGGAAGACGGCATTTTTGTTGCTCAGACGGACAACCCTTGGTTTACACCTGAACTGATCACTAACGTTCAGCGCGATGTAAAAGAGATCTTTCCGATTACAAAGCTGTATTTGGCCAACATTCCGACATATCCAAGCGGATTGTGGACGTTTACGATCGGTTCGAAAAAATACGATCCTCTTGAAGTGGAGGACAGTCGCTTCTTCGATATTGAGACGAAATACTATACAAAAGAAATTCATAAAGCGGCATTCGTCCTTCCGAAATTCGTCAGCGATTTAATCAAATAAAACAGTTTGGCGCAGGATGGTATTCTGCGCTTTTTTTCAGGGAGGTTTTTGAAGATGAGATTTGATGAAGCATATTCCGGCAAGGTGTTTATCGCAAGCCGCCCCGATTGGGAAGAGGCGGACGCCATCCTTTACGGCATGCCGATGGATTGGACGGTCAGCTACCGTCCCGGATCGCGCTTCGGTCCGGCGAGAATCCGCGAGGTGTCCATCGGGCTTGAAGAATACAGCCCTTATTTGGACAGGGAGCTTGACGAGGCTCATTTCTTTGACGCCGGCGACATCCCGCTGCCTTTCGGGAACCCGCAGAAGAGCCTCGACATGATTGAAGAATATGTTGACAGCATTTTAGAAAAAGGAAAATTCCCGCTCGGAATGGGAGGAGAGCACCTCGTTTCATGGCCGGTCATTAAAGCGATGTATAAAAAATATCCCGATCTTGCCATCATCCATATGGATGCGCACACAGATCTCCGCGTCGACTATGAAGGAGAGCCACTCTCGCATTCGACGCCGATCCGCAAAGCAGCGGAACTGATCGGTCCCGGCAATGTCTATTCATTCGGCATCCGCTCCGGTATGAAAGAGGAGTTTGAATGGGCAAACGAAAACGGTATGCACATTTCCAAATTTGAAGTGCTTGAGCCGCTTAAATCCGTCCTGCCGAAACTCGCAGGGCGTCCGGTTTATGTAACGATTGACATCGATGTCTTAGATCCCGCTCATGCGCCGGGAACCGGTACGGTTGACGCCGGAGGCATCACATCAAAAGAGCTGCTCGCTTCGATTCACGAAATCGCCCGCTCAGACGTCAACGTCGTTGGAGGAGACCTGGTTGAGGTCGCTCCGGTCTACGACCATTCGGAACAAACCGCAAATACGGCAAGCAAGCTGATTCGCGAAATGCTGCTCGGCTGGGTGAAATAAACAGGCTGTCCTTTTTCGGGACGGCTTTTTTCTTAGAAAATGGTTTATCTTCCCGTCCGTTCTGTTAAGATGGTATAAAGGAGCAGCGGTTGAACTTTTTTTCCCGAATGATTATACTAATCAAGTCAAATCGGATCAAAAAAGGAAGTGTCGGAATGAACCAGGAGACACCCGTTAATATCCATGTGAAATCTGTTATCCGGGAAGGATCGGACACGGAAACGATCGAGTTCCGGACAACTGGGTTTTATTATATGAAAAAAGATAAAATATATCTTTCTTATCATGAAGAGCATGATGCGGGAAAGGTGAAGACGATCGTAAAAGCAAGCGAAAACGAAGTTCTGGTGATGCGTTCCGGCGCCATTGAAATGAAACAGCGTTTCAGGCCGGGCAGCCGCACCGTCACTCATTATAAAATGCCTTTCGGCAGGCTCGAGCTTGGCGTGGATACAAAATCCGTATCAGTCACCCGGCAGCCGCCAGACGGAAAGATCAGCGTTGAGTACGATATGATTGTAAGCGATGAACAAAAGCATTTACATATGATGTCGATTTCGTATAGAGGAGGACACGAGTCATGAACATAGTCGAACAAATGAAAGATGTGCTGAAGCAGGAAATTAAAGAAGCTGTCATGAAAGCCGGCCTCGCCGCAGAAAGCGAGATTCCCGAAGTCGTATTGGAAGTCCCGAAAGACAAGTCGCATGGAGACTATTCCACTAACATGGCGATGCAGCTGGCGAGAATCGCCAAAAAAGCGCCGCGGAATATTGCCGAGGAAATCGTCGCATCCTTTGATAAAGGAAAAGCGTCGATCGACAAACTTGATATCGCAGGACCGGGTTTTATCAATTTCTACATGAACAATCAATATTTAACGAAGCTCATTCCGGCTGTGCTTGAAGCAGGAGAGGCCTACGGTGAAACAAATATCGGAGGCGGAGAACGCGTTCAGGTGGAATTCGTCTCAGCAAACCCGACGGGCAACCTGCATCTTGGACATGCCCGCGGAGCCGCTGTCGGAGATTCTCTCTGCAATGTACTTGAAAAAGCGGGGTATGAAGTGAGCCGCGAATATTACATCAACGATGCCGGCAATCAAATCAACAACCTCGCATTATCCGTCGAGGCCCGTTACTTTCAGGCGCTTGGAAAAGACAAGCCGATGCCTGAAGACGGATATCACGGCGAAGACATTAAGGAAATCGGCCGAAAGCTCGCCGATGAATTCGGCGACCGTTTTGTTCATGAAGAAGAGAGCGAACGCCTCGCGTTTTTCCGTGAATACGGCTTAAAGTACGAATTAGGCAAACTTCGTGAAGACCTCGAGAATTTCCGTGTCCCATTTGATGTCTGGTACTCAGAGACATCGCTTTACCAAAACGGAAAGATCGATCAGGCGCTCGAAGCCCTTCGCGAAAAAGGGCACATCTATGAAGAAGACGGGGCGACATGGTTCCGCTCGACGGCGTTCGGCGATGACAAAGACCGCGTCCTGATCAAAAAAGACGGGTCCTACACGTATCTTCTGCCTGACATCGCTTATCACAAAGACAAGCTTGACCGCGGCTTCCAAAAGCTGATCAACGTATGGGGAGCGGACCATCACGGCTATATCCCGCGCATGAAAGCGGCCATTGAAGCGCTCGGTTATGACAAAGAAACGCTTGAGGTCGAGATCATCCAGCTCGTCCATCTCTACAAGAACGGCGAAAAAATGAAGATGAGCAAAAGAACCGGAAAAGCTGTGACAATGCGCGATCTCATTGATGAGGTCGGCCTTGACGCGGTGCGTTACTTCTTTGCGATGCGCAGCGCCGATACGCACATGGACTTTGATCTTGACCTGGCTGTCTCCACATCGAATGAAAACCCGGTTTACTACGCGCAGTACGCTCATGCGAGAATTTGCAGCATGCTGCGACAAGGCGAAGAAAAAGGTATTTCATTTGAAGGGAACCTTGACCTGACGAAAATCGCTTCTGAAAAAGAGTATGATCTGCTTAAAGTGATCGGCTCGTTCCCTGAGGCTGTCGCCGATGCCGCAGAGAAGCGGATTCCGCACCGCATTACAAACTATATTTTTGAATTGGCATCTGTGCTCCACAGTTTTTACAATGCTGAGAAAGTTCTCGATCCGGCAGATGAAGAAAAAAGCCGAGCGCGTTTATCATTGATGAAGGCAACACAAATCACATTAAATAATGCACTCAAGCTGATCGGCGTATCAGCTCCTGAAAAAATGTAAAACGAATCCCCCGTCCTTTGAACGGGGGATTTTTTCTTGATTTGGTGAGGAGGCGTCTCACACAAGGAAGGTCCGTCGCCTTCCCTTATTGAACTTGAGCGTCAGAAAGAATCGATTGTGCTTTTCTTACTAACTCCTGCGCCATCTTCCCTTCGATGACAATCAGGCACTCATTTTCGCGATTGGCCATTCTGAACATTTCCAGTTCAATTAAATCTTTAATTTTGCACATTGTTTTTCTTGAGCATATATAAAGCTGATGTCTGGCTGAGCGGCAAAGTCTGTACAGCTCAATCAAGTTTTTTAATGTCATCGATTGTGCGCGGAGCTTAATCGACTCTGCTTGGTTCATCATATATCCCTCCGTATGTAATCATCACTTTGGTGAAATGTTACCCGCATGTTATGCAGGATAAACGTACGATTCATAAAAAATATGAAATCGATTTCGCCAGCCATTCGATGGGCCGCTGCATCACCGGCCGCTTCGCATACCGCTCCTTTGTCAGAAGCTCGGCGTGTTCAATACTTTCTTTGACGACGTCAAAGAATTGTTTTGTCCAGTCTTTATCATGGATGACGACATTCACTTCATCATTGAGAAACAGGCTTCGATTGTCAAAATTTGACGTTCCGATCATCACATGCCGGTCGTCGACGATCAATGCTTTTGCATGATAAAAGCCTCTGTAGTACCGGTAAATATAGCAACCCGCCTCCAAAAGTGCGGGAAAGTTCGTGTAGGCGGCCTCTTTGACAAGCGGATGGTCGGCTTTCATCGGCACGAGAACCGAGACGATCACGCCTCTTTCCCTGGCTGAAAGAACTGCTTGCTGCAAAGCCGGACTCGGAATATAGTACGGCGTGCAAATCATGATTCTTTCTTTTGCCTGATCAATAAATGAAATATATTTTTCTTCCAGAGAAAACCCCTTTGTCGCATGTATCGAATGGGTGACAGCTCCTTGATGGAGCGGCGGGAACATGCCGCTGTCCGGCTGTGATAGCGGCGCTTCTCTATTGAAGTCTGATAAAAAAATGTGCTGCAAGTCGGCAACACCTTCCCCCGTCATTCGCAAATGGTAATCCTTCCACGGGCCGAATTCCGCTTTTTTACCAAGGTATTCTTTCGCAATGTTAAATCCGCCCACATAGCCGATCTTTCCGTCTATGACGGCGATTTTCCGGTGATTTCTTGCATTCAGTCGATAAAAGAAATAAGGGAAGCCCGGATTGTTGACAAAAAAAACGTGCGCTCCGCTTTGTTTCAAGTCTGACAGCGTTTTTTTCTTTACCTTCATCGCGCCGATCCGGTCAATCAGCAAGCGTACGCATACGCCGGCTTTCGCTTTATCCTTCAGCATTTTTAAAAATTCAAGGCTGATATCATCGTTCTTCACAATATAAAACATGACATGCACCGACGATTCGGCCTGGCGGATGTCATCCAGCAGCCGCTCACACAAGTCTTCTCCGTTATGAATCAGTTCAATATCGCTTTTCTTCTCTGAAAAAACGGGTTCGTAGGCTTTCCTTTCAAAGGCTTTGCGGCCGAAACGGAAATCGAGCGCAAGAAGCAGGATGAGAAAACATACCATAATCATAAGCGGCACCAATGAAGACACTCCCTTTTTTCGTGTAAAGAATAGTGTCCCCCTAATTTCCTGCATTTATGAAAACATATTGACTGAACACTCATTCATTATTTAAGATAAAGGTAGTTCAAGGGGATTTAAGGTTGGGGAAATGAAAGGGGGAGCAGCTGATGAATGTCTTATTGTGGTTGAATTTCATTGCGTTTTTAGGTGTAACCGCTTACGCCGTTTATCTGTTTGTCTACTTGATCCGAACGAGAATCAGTTACATCAGGCTCGGACAAAAAGAGGATTTTGATAAGCGGACGAAGGAGCGCCTTCAAAAGATATGGGAGAACGTGTTCGGCCAAAAGAAACTGCTTAAAGATAAAAAAAGCGGCATTATCCACGTCATGTTTTTTTACGGCTTTATTCTCGTTCAGTTCGGAGCGATCGATTTTATTTTGAAAGGGCTCGTTCCCGATCAAGGACTTCCGCTTGGCAGCGTCTACCCGGCGTTTACGTTTTTTCAGGAAATCGTCACGTTGATGATTTTAATTGCGGTGGTCTGGGCCTTTCACAGGCGCTATATTGAAAAACTCGTCAGACTGAAGCGCAATTTGAAGTCGGGGATCGTGCTCATGCTGATCGGCGGCTTGATGTTTACCGTTTTACTCGGAAACGGTATGAACATGATCTGGCATGAACATTCATTATCATGGCACGAACCGATGGCATCAGGCATCGCTTTTGCCCTCGGCTTCATGGGAGAAACCGCCTCAGCGGCAGTGTTCTATGCGGCATGGTGGGCGCATCTTCTTATCTTACTGACATTTTTAGTCTATGTGCCGCAGTCAAAGCACGCCCACTTAATTGCCGGACCGGCAAACGTATTTTTCAGCCGGCTGACAAACCCGGGAAAGCTTCAAAAAATCGATTTTGAAGATGAAACAAAAGAAACGTTCGGCGTCGGACGGATCGAGGAATTCAGGCAATCCCAGCTGATCGATCTTTACGCGTGCGTTGAATGCGGGCGCTGTACCAATATGTGCCCGGCTACCGGAACAGGCAAGATGCTTTCGCCAATGGATCTGATTTTGCGGCTCAGAGACCATTTGACAGAAAAGGGAGCAGCAGTAACATCGAAAACGCCTTGGGTTCCCGCGCCTCTCTTTCAGCATACGAAAGGCAACCAGCTGGCCATGGCGGCGGGAGGAGAAGGATCAAGAGAAGCGGCTGCTTCAGAGCTATACAATCCGAGCTTAATCGGCGACATCATCACCGAAGAGGAAATTTGGGCATGCACAACGTGCCGGAATTGTGAAGATCAGTGCCCGGTCATGAATGAGCACGTCGACAAGGTCATCGATCTCCGCCGCTATCTCGTGCTCACAGAAGGAAAAATGGATGCAGATGCCCAGCGCGCCATGACGAGCATTGAAAGACAGGGTAACCCTTGGGGATTAAACAGAAAAGAACGCGAAAACTGGCGTGACATGAGAGACGACGTTAAGGTGCCGACAGTGAAAGAAATGAAGAAAAAAGGCGAGTCCTTTGAATACCTGTTCTGGGTCGGGTCGATGGGATCGTATGACCGGAGAAGCCAGAAGATCGCCATGGCTTTCGCGCGCCTTCTCAATCAAGCCGGGGTCACGTTCGCGATTTTAGGCAATAAAGAAAAAAATTCAGGCGATACGCCGAGGCGGCTTGGCAACGAGTTTTTATTCCAGGAGCTTGCCGCAAAAAACATTGAAGAATTTGAAAAAAATGATGTTCGAAAAATTGTAACCATCGATCCGCATGCATACAATATTTTTAAAAATGAATATCCTGATTTTGGTCTGAAAGCGGAGGTGTATCATCATACAGAAATTCTCGCTGCCCTTATTGAAGAAGGAAGGCTGAAACCTGAGTTTCCGGTTCGCGAAACCGTCACCTTTCATGATTCATGCTATTTGGGCCGCTACAATGAGGTTTACGAACCGCCGCGCGATATTCTGCGCTCCATTCCGGGTATCCATTTAGTGGAAATGGAACGCAGCCGTGAAAACGGAATGTGCTGCGGAGCGGGGGGCGGTCTCATGTGGATGGAGGAAGAGACGGGCACAAGGATCAACGTTGCCAGAACGGAGCAGGCGCTCAGCGCTTCACCTTCTGTCATCAGTTCGGGCTGTCCGTATTGTTTGACGATGCTAGGCGACGGAACAAAAGCCAAGGAAATGGAGGATCAGGTCGGCACCTACGATGTGGCGGAGCTGCTTGAACGCGCCGTATTCGGCTCAGAACAAAAAGAACATGCTTCATAGACGGATTTCAGGTTTTGAATAAAGAAGGTGTGAGCCGGATCTCCGCCTTCTTTTATCTTCGGTATGCACAAATCATGATAAGGGGAGAGGATGTCAGGTGGCGAGATCGGTTATTGCAGGCGGCGCGCGCACGCCTTTTGGAAAACTCGGGGGCGCGCTTCAGTCAAAGACGGCAGCGGAGCTCGGCGGAATCGCCGTAAAAGAAGCATTAAAACGTTCCGGTGTACATCCTGAGGATGTCGATGAAGTCATTATGGGTTCCGTTCTTCAAGGCGGACAGGGGCAGCTGCCGTCGAGACAGGCTGCGCGTTTTGCGGGACTGCCGTGGGATGTCAAAACGGAAACGATTAATAAAGTGTGCGCTTCAGGTTTAAGAAGCGTCACAATGGCGGATCAGATCATCCGGGCCGGTGATGCGGAGGTCATTGCAGCAGGAGGTATGGAATCGATGTCAAATGCCCCTTATTTGCTTCAAAAAGCGAGATGGGGGCTGAGAATGGGAGACGGAGCGGTTAAAGATTTGATGATCACAGACGGGCTGACATGCTCATTTACGGGTGTTCATATGGGCTCCTACGGAAATGCCGCTGCGAAAGAGTTGGAGATTGCAAGAGAAGAACAGGATCGATGGGCGCTCAGGAGCCACATGCGGGCCGTACAGGCTGCAGCTTCAGGTGCGCTCGGAGAAGAGATCGTCCCTGTTTGTATACCGCAGAAGCGGGGCGGCGAATTAACGGTTGATCAAGATGAAGCTCCGCGGCGCGATACGTCATTGGAAAGGCTGTCACAGCTTGCTCCGGTTTTTGACCACGACGGGACAATTACTGCGGGAAACGCGCCGGGGGTAAATGACGGAGCATGCTCGCTTATCGTGATGAATGAAGACAGGGCAAAGGAACTCAATGTGAATGTGTCCGCCGTCATTAAAGCGCACACATCCATTGCAGTCGAAGCCAAAGACTTCCCGAAAACCCCAGGGCTTGTCATCAGAGAACTGCTTAACAAAACCGGAGCTGAGCTTTCTGATATCAAACTGTTTGAAATCAATGAAGCGTTCGCCGCGGTAGCTTTGGCAAGCGGAAAGATCGTGGGCCTTGACATGGAGAAGGTCAATGTCAACGGCGGCGCCATCGCGCTAGGTCATCCGATCGGCGCGAGCGGGGCAAGAATCATTTTGACGCTTATGTACGAATTAAAACGGCGCGGCGGCGGTACAGGTATTGCTGCCATTTGCAGCGGCGGCGGTCAGGGAGACGCCGTGATGATCGAGGTATAAAAAAGGGGGATTTTAAATGAAAAAAGACACGATCATGGTCATCGGAGCCGGCCAGATGGGGGCCGGGATCGCCCAGGTCTCTGCCCAGGCCGGATACAATGTTTACATGTACGACGTATCACCTGACCAAATTGAAAAGGGAATGAAGCGCATTTCCGGCCAGCTAGTCAGACAGGCGGAAAAAGGCAAGCTTCCGCATGGAGACGTACAGCAAATCTACCAGCGTCTTTCTCCTTCGGCTTCGCTCGACGATGCGCGGGAAGCTTTTCTCATCATTGAAGCGGCTGTTGAGCAAATGGATGTAAAAAAAGAGATTTTCAAACGGCTTGATGAAGTGACCGAAGACTCAGCCCTATTGGCATCAAATACATCGTCATTGTCGATTACGGAACTCGCTTCCGTCACGAAAAAACCTCAAAATGTCATCGGCATGCATTTTATGAACCCGGTTCCGGTCATGCAGCTTGTCGAGGTCATCAGGGGGCTTGAGACGAGCGGCGAAACATATGAAACCGTCGTGGCTGCGGCGGAGCGGATGAACAAGGTTCCGATCGAGGTGCGGGATTTTCCGGGATTTATCTCCAACCGCATTTTAATGCCGATGATTAACGAGGCGGTTTTTGCGCTTTATGAAGGCGTCGCCGAGAAAGAAAGCATAGACGGAATCATGAAGCTTGGCATGAACCATCCGATGGGCCCGCTGGCTCTCGCTGACCTGATTGGTCTGGATACGTGTCTGTATATTATGGAGACGTTGCATGAAGGTTTTGGCGATGATAAATACCGGCCTTGTCCGCTCCTTAAACAATATGTCAGCGCAGGACGTCTCGGAAAGAAAACGGGCAGAGGGTTTTATACGTACGAAAAGCAGCCGACATAAGGAGGGGTGACCTTGAATTTTCAGTTTACAGAAGAGCAGACCCGCATGCAGAAGATTGTCAGGCAATTTGTTAAACAGGAGGTCGCTCCTTTTGTACCTGAAATGGAGAAAGGGCGTTTTCCAACCTCTCTTTTGAAGAAAATGGCGGAGCGCGGCTGGATGGGGCTTCCGATTCCGGCTAAGTACAGCGGGGCCGGTCATGACTTTATCACCTATATAATGATCATCCATGAGCTGTCAAAGAAAAGCGCCGTTCTTGGCGCGGTTCTATCTGTACACACGTCAATTGTCACCATTCCCATTCTTTTATACGGAAATGAGCGGCAAAAAGAACATTATGTTAAAAAGCTGGCAGCAGGGCAGTACTTGGGAGCCTTTTGTTTAACCGAACCGAGTGCCGGTTCCGATGCGGGCAGTCTAAAAACCAGGGCCGAAAAGCGCGGCGATACCTATGTGCTCAACGGTACGAAAGTTTTTATCACAAACGGCGGAGCCGCCGACATTTATCTTGTTTTTGCTTCAACCGATCCGAAAGCGGGAACGGGGGGCATTTCGGCTTTTATCGTGGAGAAGGGCACGCCGGGCTTTTTTATTGGGAAAAATGAAGAGAAAATGGGGCTTCACGGTTCACTGACGGTCACTTTAAATTTTGATAACGCTGTCATCCCCGCCCGGCAGCTGCTGGGGAAGGAAGGTAAAGGATTCAAAATGGCCCTTTCCAATCTGGATACCGGGCGGATCGGAATTGCGGCGCAGGCTCTGGGCATCGCCGAAGGAGCGCTTTCTGAAGCCATCGAATTTCTAAAAATACGGTATCCGGACGGAGAGCTGTATAAGAACGGACAAGGGCTTGCTTTTAAGCTGGCCGACATGGCGGCGAGGACAGAGGCTGCCAGGCTTCTCGTTTATCAGGCCGCTTCGCTGAAACAACAAGGCGTCCAGACGGGAAAGGCTGCTTCAATGGCCAAACTGTTCGCTTCGGAAACGGCAATGTATGTCGCCGGAGAGGCCGTGCAGCTGCTCGGAGATTTTGGATATACAAAGGATTTCAGCGCTGAACGATATTTCAGGGATGCGAAAGTGTGTGAAATTTATGAGGGCACAAGCGAGATCCAGCGGATCGTCATCGGTAAGCATTTATAAGGGGGGAAAAGAATGATCTTTAAGCTGAGTGAAGAGCACCAAATGATACAGAAGATGGTGCGCGACTTTGCCCGTCAAGAGGTGGAGCCGACTGCAAAGGAGCGGGATGAGGAAGAGCGGTTTGACATGGAACTGTTTTCCAAAATGGCGGAATTGGGGTTGACGGGAATACCGTGGCCTGAGGAATACGGGGGGATCGGCAGTGACTACCTCGCCTATGTCATCGCAGTAGAAGAGCTTTCGAAAGTCTGCGCCTCAACGGGCGTCACCTTGTCAGCCCATACTTCGCTTGCAGGCTGGCCGATTTATGCATTTGGAACGGAAGAACAGAAGCAGGAATACTTAAAGCCGATGGCCCGCGGTGAAAAGATAGGCGCCTACGGATTGACGGAGCCCGGTTCAGGCTCTGATGCCGGCGGCATGAAAACGACCGCGGTCAGAAATGGTGATGATTATATTTTAAATGGAACGAAGATCTTTATCACAAACGGCGGAATTGCAGACATCTACATCGTGTTTGCCAACCTTGCGCCGGAACAGAAGCACAAAGGCACAACCGCTTTTATCGTTGAAAAGGATTTTCCCGGTTTTTCTGTCGGAAAAAAAGAAAGGAAGCTGGGCATCCGTTCATCGCCGACAACCGAAATTATCTTTCAGGACTGCCGCGTGCCTTTAAAAAACCGCCTTGGCGGGGAAGGTGAAGGCTTTAAAATCGCAATGCAGACGCTTGATGGAGGAAGAAACGGAATTGCCGCTCAAGCCGTCGGGATTGCCCAGGGTGCATTTGAGGCGGCGAAGGCGTATGCGAAAGAGCGGAAGCAATTCGGCAGGCCGATCGCCGAGCAGCAGGGCATCGCTTTTAAACTGGCTGATATGGCGACGGAGATTGAAGCTTCAAGGCTTTTAACCTACCAGGCGGCATGGCTGGAATCAGAGGGGCTGCCTTATGGAAAAGCTTCCGCGATGTCGAAGCTATATGCAGGGGATACGGCTATGAAAGTGACGACGGAGGCCGTGCAAATATTCGGCGGATACGGCTACACAAAGGATTATCCGGTCGAGCGCTTTATGCGCGATGCAAAAATCACTCAAATCTATGAAGGAACGCAGGAAATACAGAAGCTCGTCATTTCGAGAATGCTGATGAAATAATGGCGGAAAACAGCCGTCTGGCACGGTTTGGGCTGCTGCCGGCGGACAGGCCGCCGACGCAGTTTTTTTCGTTTTCAAGGGGCCGGACGCTCCCGGCTGTTCTATGTTTCAATCCCGCTTGCCGCCGATTTCCAATGCAACAGGTAAAAATTATTGAATTAACGGGAATAAAGGTGGCATAAAGTGATTTCTTTTGTTTATAATGAGAGGTATGGTTTGTCGTAAAGACAGGGATTACATGCTTATTTTCTATGACAGAGATAGTAGATACATACATGAAGATAGAAAGGGAGTGTCTGGCGATGAGTTTGAAACAATACTCAGAGGAACAGCTAAAGGAAATGGCTTTAGTTGAAATCGCATACGAAATTTTTTCGGAACACAAAAAACCGATTACATTCCAGGAGCTAACAGATCAAGTGGCTTCCTTGCTTGGAATGGGGAAAGAAGAGCTGGAAGACCGCATCGCCCAGTTCTACACAGATTTAAATATCGACGGACGCTTTTTGGCGCTGTCAGACCAAACGTGGGGCCTGCGCAGCTGGTATCCGTATGATCAGCTTGATGAAGAAACACAACCGACTGTAAAAGCGAAAAAGAAAAAAGCGAAAAAAGTGGTTGAAGAAGATCTTGATCTTGACGAATTCGAAGAAATCGACGAGGATGATATTCTTCTTGACGATGTCGAAGACGACTTGGACATTGCCGCCGATGAATTCGAAGAAATCGATGAAGCCGACGATGATGAACTGGATGATCTTGAAGACGAGATCCTGGACGATGATGATGAAGATTTTGAAGAAGAGGAAGACGAGGAGTAATTTTGCCGCCTGAACGGAATTCATGTTTAAATCGATCTTGACTTTCACAGGCGAACTATGTAGTATGTATTTTGGGCTCTTCAAAACGAAGAGATTCGAGTGATACGGACTATCAGCTCCCTTTCAAGAAATTGAAAGGGAGCTTTCTTGTTTTTCCGCCTCCTTATCATTTAAATCATTTAGAAAAGATCTAAATGATTTTTCATAAAAAGAGCATTTTAAGGAATAAGCGTTAATCGAAGAGAGGGGTACAGAAATGACAAAATATATCTTTGTAACCGGAGGAGTTGTATCCTCGCTTGGAAAAGGAATTACGGCGTCTTCGCTCGGCCGCCTGCTGAAGAACAGAGGTTTGAATGTCACCATTCAAAAATTTGACCCGTATATCAACGTAGACCCGGGGACAATGAGCCCGTATCAGCACGGTGAAGTGTTCGTAACCGACGACGGTGCGGAAACGGATCTTGACCTCGGCCACTATGAGCGCTTCATCGACATCAATTTAAATAAATACAGCAACGTGACAACAGGAAAAATCTATTCCACGGTGCTGAAAAAAGAGCGCAGAGGCGATTATTTAGGCGGTACCGTACAGGTTATACCTCATATCACAAATGAAATTAAAGACCGCGTATTCCGCGCCGGAAAAGAAACGGGCGCTGATGTCGTGATCACCGAAATCGGCGGAACCGTCGGTGATATCGAATCGCTGCCGTTTCTTGAAGCGATCCGCCAGATCAAGAGCGATGTCGGCCGCGACAATGTGATGTACATTCACTGTACGCTAGTTCCATATCTTAAAGCGGCGGGAGAAATGAAAACAAAGCCGACTCAGCACAGCGTAAAAGAACTGCGCAGCCTCGGCATTCAGCCAAATGTCATCGTCGTGAGAACAGAAATGCCGATTTCTCAGGACATGAAAGATAAAATCGCGCTGTTCTGCGACATCGATCCTAAAGCCGTCATCGAGGCCGGCGATGCGGATACGCTCTACTCCATTCCTCTCGACCTGCAAAAACAAGGGCTGGACAGCTTAGTCTGCAGCCACTTGAAGCTGAATTGTAGAGAAGCCGATATGGAAGAATGGAAAGAACTTGTCAAAAAGGTGAAAAGTCTGTCCAAAACGGTGACAATCGCTTTGGTTGGTAAATACGTCGAGCTCCCGGATGCCTACATTTCAGTTGTGGAATCGCTTCGCCATGCGGGTTATGCGTTTGACGCAGACATTCAGGTTAAATGGATCAATGCGGAAGAAGTGACGGAAGACAACGTTGCCGATCTTGTTCAGAATGCGGATGGTATTCTTGTGCCGGGCGGATTCGGAGACCGCGGTGTTGAAGGGAAAATCACGACAGTCAAATATGCCCGCGAACAAAAGATTCCGTTCTTCGGCATTTGCCTCGGAATGCAGGTGGCATCGATTGAATACGCAAGAAATGTGCTCGGTCTTGAAGGAGCGCACTCAGCCGAAATCGATCCTTCCACACCGTATCCGATTATCGACCTTCTCCCTGAACAAAAGGACATTGAAGACCTTGGCGGAACACTGCGTCTCGGACTTTATCCGTGCAAGCTTCAAGAAGGGTCGAAAGCGTATCAGGCATATGAAAATGAAGTGGTCTATGAACGCCACCGCCACCGCTATGAATTCAATAACGAATTCAGACAGCAGATGGAAGAAGCCGGATTTGTATTTTCCGGGACAAGCCCTGACGGCCGTCTCGTGGAGATTATCGAGCTTAAAGATCATCCATGGTTTGTCGCGTCTCAGTTCCACCCTGAATTCACGTCAAGACCGACAAGACCTCAGGCTCTGTTCAGAGACTTCGTACATGCTTCGCTGAAGACTTCGGAAAAGCTGTAAAAAAGAAAAAGGCCTGCCGGCACATCACGCCGGCAGGCCTTTTTTGGATTTTTCTGGTGATAATGGCGGCCCGAACTGGTACTATATTCATTAAGGCCGGCCCCACCGTCATTAATTTCCTTTAGGCAACCCTGTTTTATTGGTATTCCTGAAGAATTTCCTTTAATGTAAAGGATAGGGCATGATAAATGTAGAGGCTGACCATCAGGGACGGAAATCCGAACCTTGTTCCGTCTTCATCGGGAAGAAGCGGCATTCTCAGCTTTGAATCGATATGGACATCGGCGAATGATTCGATCGGGGCGCCGTCTTTTCCCGAAGGGGAGACGACAACAAGTCCGATTCCTCTTTCATACAGTTTTTCCGCCATTTTCAGCTCTTCGCAATCCGCTGAACCGGCGCAGAACATCAGCACTTTGTCCGTCATTTCAAAATCGGGCCAGTTTTCTTCGTTCTTCGGCAGCACTTTGACTGAGGGGAACGGTTCAGAACTGTACATCGCTTCTTTCAAAATGCCTTCCAATTCATTTTTTCCGTATACATAAACCGAATGATCACTGATGACCGCCTGAGCCAACAAGCGGGCGCCGTCCTCTATCGATTGGGCCTCGCCCTCTTGAATCCGGTTGAAGATTCCCGTCAATTGAGTGGTGAAAATTTTAAGCAAGCTGACTCCTCCTTTTTTACTGACTATCATTATATAACAAAAGAGAATAATGGGAAAAATCCTCTAAATATGTCGCAAACTTAAATATTTTAATTAAAGGAAAAGAGAAAAACAAAACAGAATAGATAAACTACTGCTTAATTTTGGCGAAAATTATAAATATAGAGGTGTAAATCATGAATGAGAAGATTTTAATCGTAGACGACCAGTACGGGATTCGGGTTCTGCTGAATGAAGTTTTCAATAAAGAAGGATACAAAACCTTCCAGGCTGCGAACGGGATTCAAGCGCTTGACATTGTGAAAAACCAGCGCCCCGACCTCGTTTTGCTCGATATGAAAATCCCCGGCATGGACGGAATTGAAATTTTGAAAAGGATGAAGGTCATTGACGAGGGGATCCGGGTCATCATTATGACGGCCTACGGAGAGCTCGACATGATCCAGGAATCGAAGGAGCTCGGAGCCCTGACGCACTTTGCGAAGCCTTTTGACATCGACGAAATTCGCGATGCCGTTAAAACCTATCTGCCTATAAAGTCAAACGGATAGCTGAAAAGTTTTTGATGTTGTCACAGTCACAATGTTGCCGATTTGTTGATTAATTGTTATTCTATATAAGTAGAGAAAAGCTATCTAACGTTTTTAAAAAACCAAAACATTTTACATATGGCGGATTTTTCTGGTCATGCTAGGTAGGTGTGGAGGCTTTTTTCGCAAAAGCAAATCAGGCTACATAAGGAGGACTTTCGACATGCCTTTAGTATCAATGACGGAAATGTTGAATAAAGCAAAAGAAAACGGATATGCTGTCGGACAATTTAACTTAAATAACCTTGAGTTCACTCAAGCGATTTTACAAGCCGCTGAAGAAGAGAAATCTCCTGTTATCCTCGGTGTATCAGAAGGTGCAGGACGCTATATGGGCGGATTTAAAACCGTTGTGGCAATGGTTAAAGCGCTGATGGAAGAATACAACGTAACAGTACCTGTTGCGATTCATTTAGACCACGGCTCAAGCTTTGAATCTTGTGCAAAAGCGATTCATGCGGGATTCACTTCCGTTATGATCGACGCTTCCCACCATCCTTTCGAGGAGAACGTTGCGACGACTTCAAAAGTTGTTGAGCTTGCTCATTTCCACGGTGTATCAGTTGAAGCTGAGCTTGGAACTGTAGGCGGACAGGAAGACGACGTAATTGCTGAAGGCGTCATCTACGCGGACCCTAAAGAGTGTCAAGAACTTGTTGAGCGCACAGGAATCGACTGCCTTGCACCTGCATTAGGTTCTGTTCACGGCCCTTACAAAGGCGAACCAAACCTTGGATTCAAAGAAATGGAAGAAATCGGAAACACAACTGGTCTTCCGCTCGTACTTCACGGCGGTACAGGCATTCCGACTGCCGACATCAAGAAAGCTATTTCTTTAGGTACGGCAAAAATCAACGTCAACACTGAAAACCAAATCGCTTCTGCGAAAGCTGTTCGCGAAACGCTTGCTGCGAAGCCTGAAGAGTATGATCCGCGCAAATACCTCGGACCTGCACGCGAAGCTATCAAAGAAACAGTGATCGGCAAAATGCGTGAATTTGGTTCTTCAAACAAAGCATAATGACGATTGGAAAAGCATCTGTTTTCCCGCAAAGCCGGGGGAACAGGATGTTTTTCTGATGTTTTAGGGAAGTGCTGTTAACACATGCCTTTGACGGCATGAGGCTCTTTTGCTTCCCGTTCAGTCAAAAAAGCCGCCTGATAGCGACAGGCGGTTTTATCCATATCATCCGGAAAGCGCAAACATGTTCCACAGTTCAGACATTTTCATGACAGGAGGTTTTATCAATATGCTGTTTTTTATTGATACTGCAAATTTAGACGAAATCAAAGAGGCACACGCTCTCGGCGTGCTTGCAGGAGTTACGACAAATCCTAGTTTAGTAGCAAAAGAAAACATTTCGTTTCATGACCGTCTGCGTGAAATTACCGAAGTGGTTTCTGGGTCAGTCAGCGCCGAGGTTATTTCTCTGAAGGCTGAAGAGATGATTGAAGAAGGAAAAGAGCTTGCGAAAATCGCGCCGAATATTACGGTGAAAATTCCGATGACGTCTGACGGCCTGAAAGCTGTTAAAGCATTAACCGATCTAGGGATTAAAACGAACGTCACGCTGATCTTCAGCGCAAACCAGGCGCTTCTTGCCGCAAGAGCAGGAGCTACGTATGTTTCCCCGTTCCTGGGACGCCTTGACGATATCGGCCACAACGGCCTCGATTTGATCAGTGAAATTAAACAAATTTTCGATGTGCACGGTTTGGACACGCAAATCATCGCCGCGTCCATCCGCCATGCGCAGCATGTGACTGAAGCCGCGCTAAGGGGAGCGCATATCGGTACGATGCCTCTCAAAGTCATTCATCAGCTTACAAAGCACCCGCTGACTGATAAAGGGATTGAACAGTTTTTAGCTGACTGGAATAAATAATTGCTTCATGTGGGTGGCAAGTGGAGGGGCTCCCTCCGTTTGTCACCATTTTGTCTTACAAAGAGAAATGAATGTTTTGCAGAAGAGAACCTTGCCGCAGTCTGCTTCGCTACTTTTCTTCCCGATAAATTTAAAATGTGTTGTATTCTTTCTCTTTTAATTGGATAGATTTTGAAATGAACCATTTATTTTGAGTCTGAAGGAAATCTCATTATGAAGCGCTCCATTAGCTATCTTCTTTAAGGAAGGAGACGATCATGGAAAAGTTAAATATAGCCGGCGGCGATCCTCTCAATGGCACAGTACATATAAGCGGAGCGAAAAACAGCGCTGTCGCTCTCATACCCGCGACGATTTTGGCTGATTCGACGGTTACGCTTGAAGGCCTTCCCCATATTTCAGACATTTTGACGCTGCGCGATCTGCTGAGAGAGATCGGCGGAAACGTTCACTTTGAAAAGGGAGAAATGGTCGTTGATCCTGCGCCGATGATCAGCATGCCTTTGCCGAATGGAAAAGTGAAACAGCTTCGGGCTTCTTATTACTTAATGGGCGCGATGCTCGGACGCTTTAAGAAAGCGGTCATCGGCCTTCCAGGCGGCTGCCACCTCGGTCCGAGACCGATTGATCAGCATATCAAAGGTTTCGAGGCGCTCGGAGCCGAAGTGACGAACGAACAGGGTGCGATCTATCTGCGTGCGGAGGAATTAAAAGGCGCGCGCATTTATCTTGATGTCGTCAGTGTTGGAGCAACGATCAACATCATGCTTGCCGCCGTGCTTGCCAAAGGCAGAACCGTAATTGAAAATGCTGCGAAAGAACCTGAGATTATCGATGTTGCGACCCTTTTAACGAGCATGGGAGCAAAAATAAAAGGTGCCGGTACGGATGTCATTCGCATCGAAGGCGTTGAGTCGCTTCACGGGTGCAGACACTCGATTATTCCGGACCGGATCGAAGCCGGCACTTTCATGATCGCAGCTGCTTCCATGGGACAAGAAGTGCTGATTGATAATGTGATTCCGACGCATTTAGAATCGTTAATCGCCAAGCTCCGCGAAATGGGAGTTCGAATCGAAGAAAGCAGCGAGCAGATTTTAATGGTCGGCGGACAGAAAGAGCTGAAACCCGTCGATTTAAAAACGCTCGTATACCCCGGTTTTCCGACAGATCTGCAGCAGCCGATGACATCGCTCTTAACGAAGGCAAACGGGACGAGCGTCGTCACTGACACCATTTATTCCGCCCGCTTCAAACATATTGACGAGCTGAGGCGCATGGGTGCGTCGATGAAGGTCGAAGGCAGATCGGCGATTATTACCGGTCCCGTTCCTCTGCAGGGCGCCAAGGTGAAAGCGAGCGATCTGCGGGCGGGAGCGTGTCTCGTTGTTGCGGGTCTAATGGCGGAAGGAGTCACGGAAATCACCGGTTTGGAGCACCTTGACAGAGGCTACAGCCAGCTTGAAGAAAAGCTGGCAAAGCTTGGGGCCACTGTCTGGCGCGAAAAATTGACAGACCAGGAAATTGAACAGCTGCAAAATTCCTGATGGACAAATGCTGTGATAGATCAAACATAAAACGATTTCATACGGGTGAGGGGAGATTAGATAGGAATGGAAAGAAGCTTATCGATGGAACTGGTGCGTGTGACAGAAGCGGCTGCGCTTAAGTCAGCGCGCTGGATGGGTAGAGGTAAAAAGGACGAGGCCGACGACGCTGCGACAAGCGCCATGAGGGATGTATTTGACACCATTCCTATGAAGGGAACGGTCGTAATCGGAGAAGGGGAAATGGACGAAGCGCCGATGCTTTATATTGGAGAAAAGCTCGGCAACGGCTACGGCCCTCGCGTAGACGTAGCAGTAGATCCTCTCGAAGGGACGAACATCGTCGCAAGCGGCGGATGGAACGCACTCGCAGTCATTGCTGTGGCTGATCACGGAAACTTGCTGAATGCGCCTGACATGTATATGGATAAAATCGCTGTAGGTCCTGAAGCTGTCGGCTGCATCGATATTGAAGCGCCTGTGATTGATAACTTAAAAGCTGTGGCAAAAGCAAAAAATAAAGATGTAGAAGATGTCGTAGCCACGATTTTGAACCGTTCGCGGCACGAGGAAATCATCCATGAGCTTCGCGAAGCAGGCGCCCGAATCAAGCTGATCAACGACGGGGACGTGGCCGGTGCCATTAACACCGCTTTTGATCATACAGGCGTCGATATTTTATTCGGCTCAGGAGGAGCTCCGGAAGGCGTCTTGTCTGCTGTCGCACTCAAAGCTCTCGGAGGAGAAATTCACGGAAAGCTTCTTCCTCAAAACGAAGAAGAACTGAGACGCTGTGAAAAGATGGGGCTTGATACGGGCAAAGTGCTCCGCATGGAAGACCTCGTCAAAGGAGACGACGCGATTTTTGCTGCAACCGGTGTCACAGACGGAGAGCTTTTGAAAGGCGTGCAATTCAAAGGATCTGTTGGAACGACCCACAGTATAGTCATGAGAGCGAAATCCGGTACGGTGCGGTTTGTGGACGGAAGACACAGTCTCAAGAAAAAACCTAACCTGGTCATCCGGCCATAAGAAAAAGCGGGGATATAGACGACCCGCTTTTCCCTTGTATTTCACTTCACGAATTGAATCAAGGTTCATACTCTGATACAATAGCTAACGGCTTTTCTTCTTTATGTCAAGGCATTTTCAAAACAGGGTCATCTCTATCAATTTCATGTCAAATCGTAAATGAAGTTGAATATGTACGACAAATGGGGTAAAACTAAAGAGTGCTGCGAAATTTTCTGCACATGTTGGTTCTTAGAGAGCCAAAATCCTGCCGCATCTATCAGATATGCGATTATCTTCTCTTGTTAAGTCCTCGCTTCTTTCTCGACTCATACTTATAATCCTTTTCAATACGTCGATATATATGGGTAGAAGCGTTGCCGGTAAACGAATCGGCAGTATAATCAAGCGTCTTTCATGAATTTGATGAGACAAAGTAAATTATTCGATTAGAAAAGAGTGGTGTTCTTAGTGAAAGATGTATCCATTTCATCTTTGGAAAATATGAAATTAAAAGAGCTGTATGAGCTTGCAAGGCATTATAAAGTCTCTTATTACAGCAAACTGACAAAAAAGGAACTGATTTTTGCCATTCTGAAAGCGAACGCCGAACAGGAAGATCTGCTGTTCATGGAAGGCGTATTGGAAATCATCCAGTCTGAAGGGTTCGGCTTTCTCAGACCGATCAATTACTCCCCTAGTTCAGAGGATATCTATATTTCCGCTTCGCAAATCCGCCGTTTTGATTTGAGAAACGGTGACAAAGTGTCCGGAAAGGTCCGTCCTCCAAAAGAAAACGAACGGTATTACGGCCTTCTGCATGTTGAAGCGGTTAACGGCGACGATCCTGAATCGGCAAAAGAGCGCGTGCACTTTCCAGCGTTAACGCCTCTTTATCCAGACCGCCAGATGGTGCTTGAAACGAAACCGAATCACCTGTCAACACGGATCATGGACATGATGGCGCCGGTCGGATTTGGACAGCGCGGTCTGATCGTCGCTCCGCCTAAAGCAGGTAAAACCATGCTTTTGAAAGAGATCGCGAACAGCATCACAACCAACCATCCGGAGGCGGAGCTGATCGTGCTTCTTATCGATGAAAGGCCTGAGGAAGTGACTGATATCGAACGTTCGGTTGCAGGAGACGTCGTCAGCTCCACGTTTGACGAAGTGCCTGAAAACCACATCAAGGTGGCCGAGCTTGTTTTGGAACGTGCGATGAGGCTTGTCGAACATAAAAAGGACGTCATCATTTTAATGGACAGCATTACAAGGCTTGCCCGCGCTTATAACCTAGTCATTCCACCGAGCGGCCGAACGTTGTCAGGGGGAATCGATCCCGGCGCTTTCCACCGTCCAAAGCGTTTCTTTGGAGCAGCCCGCAACATCGAAGAGGGCGGCAGCTTAACGATCTTGGCGACCGCGCTTGTCGACACGGGCTCGCGGATGGATGACGTCATTTATGAAGAATTTAAAGGGACAGGGAACATGGAGCTTCATCTTGACCGTTCTCTTGCGGAAAGAAGAATCTTTCCTGCCATTGATATTCGCCGTTCGGGTACGCGTAAAGAAGAACTTCTCGTTCCGAAAGAGCACCTTGACCGTCTGTGGTCCATCCGGAAAACGATGTCTGACACGCCTGATTTCGTCGAGAAATTTATGAGAAAAATGAAAAAGACGAAAACGAATCAGGAGTTTTTCGATATTCTGATCCAGGAATGGAAGCAAGCGAATATGTCGGCGGCAAGGCGCTGATTTAAAACTTTAGTTTGCAAAACGTCCGAATCGCTGTTATAATTTCATCATGTGCGTTCCGGAGGTTTTGTCCCGGAATAATAACTCTGTTTCCGAATTGGATTCAGGGCGGAAGGAGATGACAGATATGAAAGCAGGAATTCATCCTGAGTTCAAAAAAGCAACAGTCAAATGCGCTTGTGGAAACGAATTTGAAACAGGTTCAGTAAAAGAAGAGGTACGCGTTGAGATTTGTTCTGAATGCCATCCGTTCTACACTGGCCGCCAAAAATTCGCTTCTGCTGATGGTCGTGTTGATCGCTTTAACAAAAAATACGGTCTTAAGTAATAATAGATATGATAAACAGGCAGGATTTTTCTTGCCTGTTTTTTTACTTGCAATAATCGCTGGAGAGGAGTTAGTCGGATGTACATCATGAAGCAAAGCGGATGGCTTGAGCTCATATGCGGAAGCATGTTTTCGGGCAAGTCAGAGGAGCTTATCCGCCGGATCAAAAGGGCAACGTTTGCGAGACAGGAAGTCAAAGTGTTTAAACCAGCCATTGACAATCGCTACAGCAGTGAATCGGTTGTTTCGCATAATGGGACATCCATTGTTTGCCATGCCATCGCATCTCCGGAAGAAATTTTTCAATACATAAGCAAAGAAACGGATGTCATCGGCGTCGATGAAGTCCAGTTTTTTGACGAATCGATTGTCGGCACGTTAACTTCTCTGGCTGATCAGGGCTACCGTGTGATTGCAGCAGGTCTTGATTTGGACTTCCGGGGCGAGCCTTTCGGTGTCGTGCCAGATCTTATGGCTTTAGCGGAAACGGTGACGAAGCTGCAAGCGGTGTGCTCTGTCTGCGGATCTCCGGCCAGCCGTACGCAGAGGCTGATCAATGGAAAACCTGCTTCTTATGACGATCCGGTCATTTTGGTGGGGGCTTCCGAAGCATATGAAGCACGCTGCCGCCACCATCATGAAGTGCCTGGAAAGCCAAAATGAAATCGGACAAACACATAAGATTTTCACGCAAAAAACACTTGGTAAAAACAAGTGTTTTTTTTATTGAATTCTTTTTATAGGAATTAATGTAATTAAAAAACTTAATTAAGAATACGAAAAAATTAACTAATTTTCATCGCTTGAATTTTGACAAAGTCAGGCATAAAATGACTTACTGTAGTCAGTAAAAAGTAAATAGGTTTTAAGAAATGTTCAGTTTTTTGTCAAAAACGCGCGTTACATATTTGACAATCTACATGTGTAAAAAAGGCAAATGTTCTATATTGTTTACCGTATTTATTTCACTTCATTAATATTTTAAGAAAGAAGGTAATTAGTGTGAACAACATGAGAAGAACGAAGGAAGGATATTTGGAGACTTCTTTGCGGGGAAAAGACGTTCTTTCCATTCCGACGCTTAATAAAGGTGTTGCATTTTCGCTTGAAGAAAGAAAGAACCTTGGTCTTGAAGGGCTTCTGCCGCCGACTGTTCTCAGCCTTGATCAGCAGGCGGAACGGGCTTATGAACAATTTTCCCGTCAACCTGACAGACTTCGTCAAAATGTATATTTGAACGATCTGCAAAACAGAAACGAAGTGCTTTTCTATAAATTATTGCAAAACCATCTGCGTGAAATGCTTCCAGTTGTCTATACGCCAACTGTCGGTGAAGCGATTCAGGAATACAGCCACGAATACCGCAGACCGCACGGTGTTTACTTGTCAATCGATGATATAGACGGAATCGAAACGGCGTTTAAAAACCTGCAGGCGTCTGCTGATGACATCGATTTGATCGTTGCGACCGATTCCGAAAGCATCTTGGGCATCGGCGACTGGGGCGTCGGAGGCATCAACATTGCAATTGGTAAGCTTGCAGTATATACGGCGGCAGCAGGAATCGATCCGAGCCGCGTCATCCCAGTCGTACTGGATGTCGGAACGAATAATGAAAAACTGCTAAACGATCCGCTTTATATTGGAAACCGTCATCCGCGTGTAGAAGGTGAGCGTTACGAACAATTTATCGACGCTTATGTCGAAACAGCATTGAAGTTTTTCCCTAATGCGCTTCTTCACTGGGAAGATTTAGGAAATAAAAACGCTCGCAATATTATGAGTAAATATAACCATAAAATTTCAACATTTAACGATGATATCCAAGGAACAGGGGCTATCACGCTGGCAGCGATTTTAGCAGCTGTTAAAAAGACCGGCACGTCTTTGAAAGACCACCGCGTCGTCATCTTCGGACCTGGTTCTGCGGGTATCGGAATTGCTGACCAAATCCGTGACACCATGGTGCTTGAAGGGCTTTCAGAAGAAGAAGCCAGCCGCGCATTCTGGACAGTCGACTACAGAGGATTATTAACGACAGGCATGGATCAAATTTTGGATTTCCAAGAACCGTATTTGCGCGATACCGAAGAAGTGAAAGAATGGAAACGCAATGAAAAGGGAGAGATTTCCTTTGAGGAAGTCATCCGTCAAGTGAAGCCTACCATTCTGATTGGTACATCAGGTGTTGCCGGCGCCTTCACTGAAGAAATTATCAAAGAGATGGCGGCTCATACTGAACGTCCGGTGATTCTGCCGATGTCCAATCCGACACATCTGGCTGAAGCTGTTCCTGAAGACTTGTTCAAATGGACGGACGGAAAAGCGCTTGTGGCGACGGGAAGCCCGTTTGAAGCTGTTGAGTACAATGGCGTGAAACACGAAATCGGACAATCCAATAATGCTTTCGTATTCCCTGGATTAGGCCTGGGAACAATCGTTTCGAAGGCGAAAGTCATCACAAACGGCATGTTTGCAGCATCTGCAAACGCGGTCGCGAACATGGTTGACCATGAAAAACCGGGTGCAGGCCTGCTGCCGAAAATTGACGACCTGCAAGACGTATCCGTTCAAGTGGCAATTGATGTTGTGAAAGCTGCCATTAAAGACGGCGTGGCCCAAGTTCAGCCTGAAGATGTCGAAAAGGCGGTTCGCGAAGCCATGTGGCGTCCGGAATATCAAACAATTGTTGCAAAACGCGACTAATATTCAATACTGAGGAAACGATAAAAAGAAACAGCAGCCCGGGTCCGGATATTTTGTCACCGGGCTGCACCAATCAAAGATGAAAAATGGGATCGACGGCTGTGTAACAGGGCGACTGCGTTTATCAGCCGCCGTTAATTCGTCCCTGAAAGGGACAACATAGAGGAGGAAACAGTCTTGGACTTTTTAAATATTTTAATCCTCCTTGCGCCAATATTTTTTGTTATTGCGCTGGGATGGTTCGCGGGTCACTTTGGAAGCTATGATGCTAAATCTGCAAAAGGGGTAAGTACGCTCGTTACGAAATACGCGCTTCCGGCCCACTTTGTTTCAAGCATTTTGTCAACGCCAAAAGATAAGTTTTACAGCCAGATTCCGCTGATGATTTCACTGGTCATCGGTATCGTTGGATTTTACGTAATTATTTTGCTTCTTTTACGATTTTTATTTAAGTACGATTTAACAGATGCTTCAATGTTCTCATTAAACTCAGCTCAGCCGACATTCGCCTTTATGGGAATTCCGGTATTGGGCAGCCTGTTCGGCATGCAGGAAGTTGCGATTCCGATCGCGATTACGGGAATTGTCGTGAATGCGATGCTTGATCCTCTTGCGATCATCGTCGGAACTGTCGGCCGTTCTTCTAAAAAACAAGCGGAAACGACAGACAGCATTTGGAAGGTAACAGGAAAATCAATTTTACACGGTTTGTCTGAACCGCTCGCTTTTGCACCGCTTGCAAGTATCATTCTTGTATTATTCGGTCTGCAAATTCCTGAATTGCCGCAGAAAATGCTTGATATGCTCGGAAATACGACTTCAGGTATCGCTCTTTTCGCAGTCGGGGTGACTGTCGGAATCCGTAAAATCAAATTCAGCATGCCTGCTTTGAGCATCGCTTTATTAAAAGTCGCTGCTCAGCCTGCTTTAATGTTTGTGATCGCGATGGTCGTGGGCCTTTCTTCCGCCGACATGACAAAAGCGGTTCTGCTTGTGGCATTCCCTGGATCTGCCGTGGCGGCTATGATTGCTACAAACTTTGAAAGCCAGGAAGCAGAAACGGCATCCGCGTTTGTGATCAGTGCGGTGCTGTCAATTATTTCACTGCCGATATTGATTGCCATTACAGCATAATGAAAAAGCTTGCAAGAAGCCGTTTTATGGCCTTGCAAGCTTTTTTGCGCTTTAAAAAGAGAAGATCGATTTCAATTTGCTTTTCGGTTTTTTTTCTTCTCTTCTGCCGGCTGTATCTTTTTCGTGGCGGTTCATGCTTTCCAATTCACTGATTTTCTGTTCGAGATGTTTGATCTGCTGCCGTTCTTCTTCCAGTTCGCGCCTTTGCTGCAGAAGCTGATAGGAGACGACATCGTCCGCTTTTTGTTCAAGCTTTCTTTCCAGCTCGGCGATTTTCTTTTGGAGCAGCTCGCGTTCAAGCTGTTCGTGCTCTAAAAAACGCTGCAGCCTTTCTTCGAGCCGCTCATTCAACGGCGGTGCCGGCTCTTCCGTTTGAACCATTTCGTTTTTCTTGATGAGGAAGGTTCTTTTCGGGCGTTTGACCGTGACATCCTGCATAGGCGTACCGTTTTTTAACTGCTCTTTTACTTCTTTTAAAATGGCGATATCGTCTTTCGTGAAAAAGTAGTGGCCAAGCTCATTTCGGGAAGCGGGCAGTTGCAGCTGCTTGACCCAGCGCTGCACCGTTTTGGTTGATACCCCGAGTTCATTTGCCGCATCAGCAGTATTCATATGATACCTCCTTTTAACCTGTAACTGTTCATTAAAAAGGGTATTCGACCTGAATGAAAAGCTTCCTTCCTGTTAGACAAAAGAAGAAGGGATTCGGCAAAGAAAGCGGTTTTTCCACAGATGGCGAAGGCGTTGCTATTCCTCGTAAAGCTCTAAAGGCAGGCCGTCCGGATCGGAGAAGAACGTATAGCGCTTGCCTGTTCCGGGATCGGTGCGAACCGGTTCGGCAATGATGCCTTTTTGCTTGAGCTCCTTGACGGTCTGATCAAGATCGGCCACTGTGAAAGCCAAATGGCGGAGCCCGGCAGCTTCTGGTCTGGTAAGGCGCTCGGGCGGATCTGGAAAAGAAAACAGCTCGATGACATAGCGGCCGTTTAATGAGAGATCCAGTTTATATGAATCCCGGTCCTTTCTGTACGTTTCGCTCAGAATCTCAAGTCCGAGCTTGTCGACATAGAATGTTTTGGATGCTTCATAATCCGAGCATATGATGGCGATGTGATGAATCGATTCCAGCATTGAGTTAAGCTCCTTTTTTCTTAAAAGTATAGCAAAAAGATGCGGCAGCTGCCGATAACGGCGAAGTTGTTTTGACGGGGAGGAGTCCCTGTACTATAATTAGAATGTTACGCACAGCAAACAGAGGTGAATAGCGTGTTAGACCGTTTAAAATCGATAGAGGACCGGTACGAAAAATTAAATGAACTATTAAGCGATCCGGAAGTTGTCAACGATCCGAAGAAGCTTAGAGAATATTCGAAAGAACAATCTGATTTACAGGAAACAGTTGAAGTATACAGACGTTATCGGAGCGCGTCGGAACAGCTGAGCGATGCCAAAGCGATGCTTGAGGAAAAGCTGGACTCCGATATGCGCGAGATGGTTAAAGAGGAAATTTCCGAACTGCAGGAAGAAATCGAGTCGCTCACAGACCAGCTGAAGGTATTGCTGATCCCGAAAGATCCGAACGATGACAAAAACGTTATCATGGAAATCCGCGGCGCAGCGGGCGGAGAAGAGGCTGCTTTGTTTGCCGGCAACCTGTACCGCATGTACAGCCGCTACGCAGAGCTCCAAGGCTGGAAAACAGAAGTGATGGAAGCGAATATGACAGGCACAGGCGGATATAAAGAGATCATTTTTATGATCAATGGGAACGGCGCATACTCAAGGCTGAAGTATGAGAACGGCGCACACCGCGTACAGCGCGTTCCAGAGACCGAATCCGGCGGGCGTATCCATACATCCACGGCAACGGTAGCCTGTCTTCCTGAGGCTGAAGAGGTAGAAGTGGATATTCATGAAAAAGACATCCGTGTCGACACCTTCGCGTCGAGCGGTCCGGGAGGGCAAAGCGTCAATACGACGATGTCAGCCGTCCGTCTGACCCACCTTCCGACAGGTGTTGTCGTGTCTTGCCAAGATGAGAAATCTCAGATCAAAAACAAAGAAAAAGCGATGAAAGTTCTGCGCGCGCGAATTTACGATAAATTTCAGCAGGAAGCTCAGGCTGAATATGATCAAAACCGAAAATCCGCAGTCGGAACAGGGGACCGTTCAGAGCGCATCCGCACGTATAACTTTCCGCAAAACCGCGTCACTGATCACCGGATCGGCTTGACGATCCAAAAGCTCGACCAGATCCTTGAAGGCAAGCTTGACGAAGTCATCGACGCGCTGATCGTAGAAGACCAGGCAAGCAAGCTGCAAGAGGCGGAAAGCTGAGATGAAGACGGTATTTGAAGCCCTTAAATGGGCTTCTTCTTATTTGGCCGAAGCGGGAAGAGACCGGAATGCCGCGGAAATTTTGCTGACAGATCAGCTGAACATCGACCGCAGCAAACTGTTGGCAAGCTTCCATGATGTCATATCAGAGTCTGATTTTTCGCGGTTTAAAAAATCTGTCGAGCTTCATCATCAAGGAGTGCCTGTTCAATATATCACCGGAAAAGAATCCTTTTACGGACGGGAATTTTCCGTAAATGAACACGTTTTGATTCCGCGTCCTGAAACAGAGGAAGTCGTTGAAGCTGTTCTTTCTGAAGCGGAAAGAGTTTTTCACGGAACAGATCGCCTTAAAGCCGTCGATATCGGTACAGGAAGCGGGGCGATTGCGGTGACTCTTGCGCTTGAGAGCCCGCGTTTTTCCGTCACGGCGACGGATATTTCGGAACAAGCTTTAAGCACGGCAAGACACAACGCTGACCGGCTTGGGGCGAAAGTGGATTTTATCGGCGGCGATTTGCTTGAGCCGCTTATCAAGCGACAGAAGAAAGCTGATGTCATCGTTTCAAATCCACCTTATATATCTGAGGAAGACATGAAGACGCTGTCAGATGTCGTACGTCTTCATGAACCCGCCGGGGCTTTGACGGACGGTGCTGACGGATTGCAGTTTTATAAGCGTTTCATGAAAGAAATTCCATTTGTCATCGCAGATCAGGCACTGGTGGTGTTTGAAATCGGCTGGACTCAGGGGAATGCCGTCAAAGACATGTTTCACCGGTTCTTTCCTGATGCTGACGTACGGGTGAAAAAGGATCTTAATGGAAAAGACCGCATCGTCTGCGCGGTAATTGAGCAACATCGTTAAGGAAACCGCCGGAAATGAAGTGACCCTAAAAAGTTAAAATCTCATGAAGCAGTTTGACTGGCATGATTCCGGTATAGTACCAGGTTTCATGCCTTTTAATTTGATCTTGATCCGTTTGTGATTGTAGAGAATCAATATACTATGCGGGTCATTTTTTGAAATGTTCGACGCTCCAAATTCTTTAAAATAAATGAATTCTGATTTTAAAATGCTAAAAGAAGCTTTCCGCCACCGCATTGCCGTGACAGTTGCCTTTACGGGACATGCTTTGTGTGATGTTTCGTTGTTTTGAACTAAGGCTTTCAACTTTTTTAAGCAGGCATTCTCCATCCGCAGGCGTTCAATTTCCGCTTGGGTCCCTTCGTCTGATCCTTCTTCATAGGTAAACTCCGCTTTTTAGGGTACCTATTCCTCCGGTTTCAAGCTGTTTCACGGATAGATGTCCCATTTTCGAGTGAAGTACCTTTTGGTTTATCTTCGGCAGAATAGCTTGTATAGGCTTTTTAGACGCGTCTTCTCCATGATATCGGTATTGCGAATCCACCCATGAAAGACACTGTGCGAATTTCCTCAACTGTAAATTTTAAAAACTGCACCTCCAATTGTTAAGTGTGTCTAACAAAAGAGGGGCAGTTCAAATTCCCGGCGGTCTTTTTTGTTAAAAAACAGCAACCGCAGCCATGACCGTTCAGAAGGCCTTCTTTACCGTTTTTTAACAAAAATTTTATCTGAATAAAATAAAAAATAGTTCAAGATTAATATATACCCTAAACAGATTGTCTGATTTTTAATGTAGGAGACAGAGTCACGACATCCCTCTGTAATCCGCTTTCCCCATTTAGGTGGTTTACCATTGCACATACGGCTTTTTGAGCCAGCTCTTCAACAGGTATATCGATTGTCGTGATTTCCGGATCGGTCACCTCACAGATCGATTGATTATCATATCCAAGCACTGCAAGCTGCTTTGGCACTTCATATTGATAATAGCGGGCCCTTTTAATAATTCCTGCGGCCACTTGGTCGTTTCCCGTAAAAATGGCGGTCGGCTTTTCGGACATGTTGTGGATCTGGTCCATAATACGGAAGCCGTCATGAATGGTAAATGCGTGGCTGAACATCCACTTCTCCTGGAAATGTAAACCCGCATCAGACAATGCTTTCATAAACCCTTCTTTTCTCATAATCTGGGCCTTGCTGTGTATCGTGTCACAGCAAAAGGCCATTAAATGATGCCCTTTTTGAATAAAAAGCTCCGTTCCTTTATATCCGGCTTCGAATTCGTCATAGCAGATCACCGGCACGTCCGCTTCAGCGTGGAATTCATTTGCCAAGACCACGGGACCGTATTTGACGTATTTTTTGATGTCTTCCCACTCATTTTCAAGGCTGCATAACATAAGCCCGTCGACTTCTTTCCTCTTGAGCAGCTCCAGTACTTTCAGTTCATTCTGCTTTTGATAAAACGTCTGAAACACAATGACTTTGTATTGGTGTTTCAGCGCTTCAGCGGACACATGCTTCATGAGCTGCGCGAAGAATGGATGGTCCGCGTGAGGGACAGACACTGCGAGAAACATCGTTTTGTTGGATCTGAGCTTTCGTGCAGAGGTGTTCGGAATGTAGTCCAATTTTTCGATGACTTCCAAAACACGCTTCCTTTTTTCTTCAGATACATAAGGATGGTCGTTCAGTACTCTTGAAACAGTTGTTTTTGACACATTACTTAATTTTGCAATTTCGTCAATCGTAGGCATAAAGTCACTTCCTGAAAAAAAGAGTTGTTATGGTATCGATTCCATCATTTAAGATATGTCATGAAATATGACAATTTCCCAAAATAATAAAAATGGGGTGAAATTGATGAAAACCGCAAGCGAAAACATGACTTGCACAAGCAAACAGCTATTTGTCCTTCTGAATGATTTGAAGGAAGGGAAGCACGCTGGTGAATGCCGTATAGACGACACACTGGCTAATCAAAAATTAAAAGAGACATTGCAGCAGGATCAATTCGACTTGACCGCCAATTTGCTAAACAGAATGGATTCTCCGCCCTCCAGAGTTGATTTTATGCCGCTTCATCGACTGATCACAGAAGAAGAAGTAGATGACGTGATTCATGCGGTGAAAGGCGTGCTGCCGACCGGGCAATTTACAAGCGGTTCTTATGTCGGTGTATTTGAAGCTGAAATAGCCGCTCTTTTGAGAAAAAAGCATGTCATGGCTTCCTCCAGCGGAACCGATGCCATGATTGTCGCACTGAAAGCTGCGGGTATTGGACAAGGTGATGAAGTCATTATGCCTGCAAACAGCTTTGCTGCAACGGAAAACGCCGTGCTTGCAGCTGGAGGCACTCCGGTTTTCTGCGATATTGACCCTGTTACATTTTGCATGGATCCTTCTGAACTTGAAGCATGCATCACTTTGAAAACGAAATGCATTTTGCCTGTACACCTTTATGGAAAGCTGCCAGACATGGAAGCCATTGCAAAAATCGCTGATAAATACGGCATCCCGATTATTGAAGACGCCTGCCAGTCGATCGGCGTTTCCGATCTGGGAAAAAACAGCCTTTGCTCCATATTAAGCTTTAATCCGTATAAAAATCTCGGCACTTGCGGAAAAGCAGGCGCAATTGTGACGGATGATCCATCATTTGCATCCGCATGCATGGAATATATGTACCACGGCTTTGAACTGAATCAAAAAAATAAAAAGGCTGCTGATTACGGCTTTAACGCTAAGATTGATAATCTGCAAGCCGCTATTGGACTGGCAAGGATGAAACATCTTTCATTAAATAATCTGAAGCGCTTATATTTAGCAGATCGTTATATTACGCATTTGCAGCAGTATGAAGACAGAGGTCTGATCCAATTGCCTCAAATGACCGATGATCATGTATGGCATTTGTTTACAATTAAAATGATAAGCGGAAATCGAGACCAAGTCAAAGATATGATGCTTAAATTTCATAATGTCCAAACAGATATATACTACCCGATTTTATCCCATCATCAAAACACACCACTTGTAAAAGCCGATTATCAGCATACATCGCTGCCGGTCACTGAATCAGTGCATAAACAAATGCTTCAGCTTCCTCTCTATCCGGGACTCACCGTAGAAGAACAAGACAAAGTAATGGAGGCCTTAATTGATGTCGTATCATGAAACACTTTCTTTTCACACTTTGCAGCAAGTAAACAAGCCGAAGTACGCCGTATTTTGCGATTTTGATGAGACATATTTCGCCCACAGCATCACCGATGAATCGAGGAAAGCGCTCATGGACCTTGAAACATTTATTCATTCGAACCATCTCGATCACAAGATTTTGCTCGGCTGGGTGACCGGGAGCAGCCTGTCATCCGTTCTTGCAAAAATGAAGCGGGGAGGCTTTCGATATCTTCCGCATTTTGTCGCTAGTGACCTTGGCACTGAGATCACGTATTTCTCTGAAGAAGGCCAAGTCTCTGATAAAGATTGGGAAGCCCGATTGCAAGAATCGAATTTCTCCCATGATCTGGTCGAAGAAATCAAGCAGACTCTCTCTAAAAAATATGAGATTGAGCTTGTGCCTCAGACTCAGCATGGTTTTTCCCGCTATAAAATCAACTATTACTATAGATCGTCGGATGAGAACACAGATAAGAGGGCGCTTGAAGCCATCAGACGGCTTGCAAGAGAGCATGAAATAGGAGTAAATATCAATCGCTGCAACCCTTTGGCAGGCGATCCGGAAAACAGCTATGATGTGGACTTTATCCCTTTGCGGACAGGCAAACCGTACATTGTGGATTTTATATTGAATAAATTCGCGATAGAGAGGGAGAATTCATTTGCTTTCGGCGACAGCGGAAACGATGTGGATATGCTTAAAAAAACCGGACATGGTTATCTGGTGGGGAATGCGACAGCAGAAGCAAAGTCGCTCCATTCCCGTATGACAGAAGGCAGCTATACGGCTGGAATTTTAGAAGTGCTAAAAGCCCATATCAAACGATAAGGAGTGTCCTTAGATGAAAATCGGAATTATTGGAGCCGGTGGAATTGCAAAAGCTCATGCGAAAGCTCTTTCAACAGTCAAAGGTGCCGAGCTTTCCGGGTTTTTTGATATCAACTCGCTTGCCTCGCGCAAATGTGCGTTTGAATATGGAGGAACCGCATTTAACAGTATGCAGGAGCTGTTGAATCAGTCGACGGCAGTCATCGTTTCATCGCCGAACTTTTGCCATAAAGAACATGTGCTTGAAGCGATGGCCGCAGGTAAGTATGTATTGTGTGAAAAACCGATGGCTGTCTCAATGGAGGAAGCGGAGGAGATGAAAAACAGGGCGTCTCAATCTGCTTATATTCCGATCATGGGCTTCAATTACCGCCATCTTACATTTGTTCAGCGCCTAAAAGATATGCTATCCGGCAATGAACTTGGAGATATCTTGTCCATCAATGTCCATTTTAAGAAAAACAGCGCCTTGAGAAGAAAAAAATATACTTGGCGCGATCATTCGAAAAGCAATAAAACGAGCGGGGCATTAGGAGATTTGGGTGTGCATTTAATCGATCTCATTCTTTATTTGTTCGACAGCCCGTTTAAACTGGACAGTTTAAAAGTCAAAATGATGACGGTCGTCAAAGAAAAAGAACAAAAACAGGTATATGTTGATGATCATTCTGAAGTATACGGCCAGCTTGAAAATCATGTGTTTGTCAATATGATTACGTCAAAATGCACAAAAGCGGATGAGTGCGGCTTTAGCATCGAGGTCAATGGCCAAAACGGCGTATTCTACTATCATTCACGGCAGAAAAATCAGTTTTTGCTGAGGACCGGATTGACGGAGCAGATGATAACAATGCCGGACACGTGGCTGACAGACCCTGAAAATGAATTTTACGGATGGGCCGATTCCTTCAGAGTTCAGCTGATTCAATGGATGAACGGAATTCGGGATCGCAATTTCGCACCTCTTGCCACTTTTGATGATGGATACAAGACGCAGTTCTACTTAAATGAATTTTTCAATAAAGGTCAGCAGCTGTCCCTTTCAAAACAAGCAAACTAGCATTGCGAAAAGCCCTTGCCGGCCGTGCCAATAGCCGCAAGGGTTTTATGGTCTGCAACGAAGGAGTGAGTCTAATGAAAAAAATATTTCTATTCGGCTGTTCGTTTTATTTTCTCGTAGGGGTTATCCATATCCTGCTGGGGAGCCTGTCACCTTATATCATTCAAGAATATCACCGGGATGTTCATGATCTATCCTTCCTGATCTTTTTCCAATTCACCGGTTTTCTAATCGGTGTCCTGCTTGCGCCGATATTTGTCAGGCGCACCTCTCATGCGGCTGTATTGACGTTTGGCCTTCTTCTTATTCTCGTAACGCTTTTAGGCGTGTTCCTTTTTGATATGTTCATCTTTTTTGTCATCATGGGGTTTTTGCTCGGCTTTGGCGCCGGTACTTTAGAAACGACGATGGGAGCGTATGTGATTGCCCAAGATAAAAATGCGAAGGGGATGAATATTTTAGAGGTTTTTTTCGGATTGGGCGCTTTGCTGTTTCCTTTTCTGATTTATATCCTTACGGAACGATATGCCTGGCATTTCCCCTTGTATGCTTTATTTATCTTCGTTTTTGTGCTTGCGTGTATGTGGGTGGTTTATTTGTGCAGAAAAACCCCTGACACTGCTTCCGGTCAAATGACTTATCAGGAAAAACCGACTGTGTCAGCCATATTTGAAACCGGAAGGAAAGAAAAAAGCATTTTCCTTTTTCTCATATTCGCTTTTGTATATGCGGGTATCGAGACCAATTTCGCAAACTTTTTGCCGGCGCTGATGCTGGAAAAAGGAGCAGAAGAAATCAGCGTGATCAGCGTTTCGTTTTTTTGGACGGGAATGGTGTGCGGGCGTTTGTTGACAAGTATTTTTGGCGGACGCTTGACTTCCGTTGCCTTTCTGATCTTCAGTGCCGGAGCCTTGACTGTTTTGCTTTTGATTCTGGCATGGTTTCCGGTTCATCAAACACAGCTGCTCCTCGTATTTTTCATCGGGCTCTCGGCAGCCGGCATTTTTCCGTGCGCCGTCACTCTGGCCTCGTTGGCTGGAAAGCCTTTTACAGAGGAAATCACCAGTCTCTTCATTTCATCCGCAAGTCTGGGAGGAGCGCTTCTTTCATTTTTGATCGGCTGGGCGATTGATGCAAGCGCAGCGGCTGTCTTCCCGTTTCTGCTGTTCGGCGGATTGGGGGGCTTGCTGCTCGTGATCAGCGCGGTGATTTTTTTATCCGGCCTGCAAAAAAACAAGCAGAGCCATTTGGATATGTAGACCTTTTAGGAAGAGATTACAAGCTTAGTAGAATTTTTTTCAGCATCCGTTTAAACCGTTCCATCTTTGACCATAATATTGCTAGAAAAGGTTGAAGAACGGAGAGGAACGGTGGGGAAAATGAAGAAATCAAAATCAAACATTGCCTGTATGTATATTTTTCTTTTATTAATAGGAGCGCTTGCAAATCTCACGACGGAAGAGACGGCCCAATCATCAGACGGGAAGCCTGCCGTGATTCCAGATGAAGCGATTCGGCTGCGGATTTTGGCAAACAGCGACAGCGGGAGCGACCAAAGCGTCAAACGTAAAATCAGGGATGAGGTCAATAAACAAATTACGAAATGGGTGGAAAACCTGACCTCGGTTGAGGAAGCGAGACAAGTCATCAGGTCGAAGCTGCCCGAAATCAAAGAGGTTGCCAAGGATGTTATGAAGCGCGAAAATGTCCGGCAATCCGTGTCTGTCCGTTTTGATCGAGTTTCATTTCCGACAAAGCTATACGGCAATATGGTGTATCCAGCCGGAGAATATGAGGCTGTTTTAATTACATTAGGCAAGGGAGAGGGAGCCAACTGGTGGTGTGTCCTGTTTCCGCCGCTTTGCTTTCTTGATTTTTCCAATGGGGAAGCCGTAAAGTCGCCTGAAGACGAACAAACCGATGCCGGGGAAAACGCCCGGGAAGAAAAAACAGTCGCTGCAGATGAAGCGGTATCTGGCAAAGATAAAGAAGACAAAGAAGTGAAATTTTTTCTTGTCGAATGGATTACCGGGCTTTTTTCTTAAAGGAACCGCCGTGCTTTCGTGCAGGGCGGTTTTTTACTGTTTGTTTTTTCATGATGGTTATTCACGCTTTTGAATATGATATAATTTTCCAAAACGGTTCAGGGAAAATACTGCTTTTCGAATATACACCTTCTGCCCCTTTCTGATGTGTCAATTACATTGCCCGGTAGAAAGAGAAACTGTCTTATCACCAGTACAGAGTTCATTTGCATACTCATTCAAAGCATTAGTTCCTGCTAATCAAAATTGAAAAATGAATTGCCGGCTTTCTTCCAAATCAAAAGGTATATTTTACTGTCGCCCTCATAGATTGGATAGAGAAGTTAAAAAACGGGGTGAAAAGATGTTCTACCAATTGAGGTTAGCGGAAATGAAAGACATGAATGCGATCGAAGCGTTTTTAAAAAAGGCGGGGACAAGCCATAAAGGCATTGAGGAAGCGAAGAGCCAGTTTATCATGATGGAAGACCCTCCCGATGAAATCGTCGCCTGCCTCGGAATGGAGGAATTTGAAAACAAAAAAGGGCTGCTGCGCTCGCTTGTCGTGTCTGACAAGCTCAGCCAGGGCCACATCGTTTCCCTGTTTCAAAGCATGCAGGTATTGTGTGAAAAGCGGGGAATCCAAACCCTGTATTTAGTTGCCAATAAACGAACATCGATGGATTTCCTTGAAGTGCTCGGTTTTAAACAAGCTGCGGCAATTCCGGAAGAGCTTGATGGATCAGAGCATGTTTCAGACTCGTTGAGCGTAAACGGAGCCGTTTTGATGGAGAAAACGTCTAATTAGCCGTTAACTTATACACAGAGATATCCACGGATTCAAAAGCGTTATCCACAAAATGTGGACAACGCTTGTTTTCTTTTTCTTCATCTTTTATACTTTCAACAGGATTTACATGAATGATTAACGTTTTTAGTGTTTTGTTAAGGGAGTTTTGATGTTAATGAAAACAAAAGTATGGACTGTGGATGTAAAACGTGATTTGTCCACAAACTGTCCACAAATTGCACAAGCGGCAAGACTGCTCAAGCAAAATGAAACGGTTGCTTTTCCGACAGAGACGGTTTACGGTCTTGGTGCAAACGCCAAACACAGCGAAGCAGTAGCTAAAATATACGAAGCGAAAGGGCGTCCGAGCGACAATCCGCTCATTGTCCACATCGCTGAAATTGAACAGCTCGGAGAATTTGCAGAGGTTGATTCGCCTCAGGCCGAAATGCTGATGAAGCGTTTTTGGCCCGGACCGCTGACCCTTGTGCTGCCTTGCAGACCCGGGGTGTTATCCACAAAGGTGACGGCGGGGCTCGATACGGTCGCGGTCAGAATGCCTGATCATCCTGTTGCCCTTGAGCTGATTAGACAGGCCGGCGTTCCGGTGGCCGCCCCGAGCGCCAATCTGTCCGGGAAACCGAGTCCGACGAAAGCCGAGCATGTCGTTCACGATTTAAATGGAAGGATTGCAGGTATCGTTGACGGCGGTCCTACAGGAGTAGGGGTTGAATCAACAGTTGTTTCATGCACCGGGGAAATTCCGGTCATTTTGAGGCCGGGCGGCGTCACAAAAGAGCAGCTCGAAGAAGCGGCCGGCTCTGTCTTGATTGACCAGGGCCTCACCGACGAAAAAAAGGCGCCGATGTCTCCTGGGATGAAATATACGCATTATGCACCGGAAGCCCCGCTTGCCATTGTGAACGGAAGCGTTGAAGATATTCAACGGCTGATCGGCCAATATCAGAAAGACGGCATGAAAGTCGGCGTCCTTACGACAGAGGAACGGGCCGGTGCCTATCAGGCGGATGCCGTCCGCATCTGCGGCAGAAGAGACTGTCTTGAAACGGTTGCCGCCGGTTTGTATGACATTCTCCGCAGCTTTGACGAAGAACAGCTCGATTTTATTTTTGCTGAGTCTTTCCCTGAGGAAGGGGTGGGCCGGGCGATTATGAACCGGCTCTTGAAAGCGGCAGGCCATCGCGTAATCGAAGCGTAGCCTAAGCAGGGTTGTTCTATCCGCCTTTGGACGTGCATAAGCTAGAAAAGCTGGCGTGTCCAAGGGGGAATTGCATGAATGTTGATGTGTTAATAGGCGAAATCCTGACGCTCTCGATCATGGCTTTTGCACTCGGCATGGATGCCTTTTCAGTCGGTCTTGGAATGGGAATGGCCAAGCTGAAAAGGAACCAAATCTTTCAAATCGGCGTCATTATTGGATTGTTCCATGTCATCATGCCGCTTGGCGGTATGATTGCGGGACAGTTTCTTTCGGGCGCGCTTGGTGCGCTTGCGGGGTATCTTGGAGGAGCGCTTTTATTGGTGCTGGGCATTCAGATGATTGCCGCATCTTTTAATAAAAGCGGGGAGCAGATCATCTCTCCGCACGGCTTCGGCTTATTCATTTTTGCCGTCGGCGTCAGCCTCGACAGCTTTTCAGTCGGTCTCAGCCTCGGCCTCTACGGGACGAAACCGCTATTAACGATCTTTTTGTTCGGTTTGTTCAGCATGGTGTTAACTTGGGCGGGTCTGCTGCTTGGAAAAAAGGTTCAAACGTGGCTTGGTGCTTACAGCGAAGCGCTCGGAGGAGCCATCCTACTGAGCTTCGGCCTGAAGCTTTTGCTGCCCATTTAATTGAAAGAGGAGAAAATCTTTTTCCCGCTTTGCATAACATAATGAAACTTAGAAAAAGAGGGGAGAGATCCTCTCTTTTTTGATTTCTGGAGCGGATTTTATTATTTTCCGGCTGAATCCTTTATAATATGAACAAAGGAGTGAACAGGATTGAACATACTATTTGTCTGTACTGGAAATACGTGCCGCAGCCCGATGGCGGAAGCGCTTTTTAAATCTGCGGCTGCCGAAAAAAAACTGGATGTCTCCGTCAAATCTGCCGGGTTGTTTGCTCCTGAAAACGGAAAAGCTTCTTTATATGCAGTCGAAGCGCTTTTTGAAAAAAACATCGCTCTGAATCATACATCTTCACAGCTTTCCGAGGAGAAGGTTGAATGGGCGGATCTCGTGTTGACGATGACGGAGCAGCACAAACAGGTGGCAGTACATGAATTTTCAAAGAGCCGAGATAAAATCTATACGCTGAAAGAGTATGTCAAAGGAGAAAGCGGGGACATCATTGACCCGTTCGGCGGATCTCTCAGCGACTATCAAAAAACGAGAGATGAGCTGGAGCAGCTGCTGAAAAAATTGGCAGAAATGCTGGCGGGAAAATCTCGGGAATAGAAGCTAAGGAGCGTTTGCAAATCGAGCGGCAGCGGGTACAATAGACATGATCAATCAGAAATATATAGCGGCTGTATACTGCTTAACGGTCTGCACGAGACTTTTGGCGGCACATCAAACGAGGAGGAGTCATTCCAATGAAAGTAATCATTGCTTCAGATCACGGCGGAATCAATATCAGAAAAGAAATTATGGCATTGATGGATGAATTGAACATCGAATACGAAGATTACGGCTGCGAATGCGGTTCAGGATCTGTGGACTACCCGGATTATGCGTTTCCGGTCGCGCAAAAAGTGGCGGACGGGGAAGCTGACAGAGGCATTTTAATATGCGGAACAGGAATCGGCATGAGCATTTCCGCCAATAAAGTAAAAGGCATCCGCTGCGCCCTTGTCCACGACGTTTTCAGCGCGAAAATGACAAGAGAGCACAATGACACGAATGTTCTTGCGATGGGTGAACGGGTGATCGGCCCTGGTTTAGCGAGAGAGATTGCAAAGGTTTGGCTTACGACTGAGTTTTCAGCCGGGCGGCACGCTGTCCGCATCGGAAAAATCGCCGATTATGAAGACAAGCATGAATAAAGGGTGTCGTCAATCATGAAGAATCTCGAACAAACATGGCGTTCTATATTAGATGAATTTCATCAGCAGGCAAATTTACGCAACGGCCACATCGTCGTCATCGGATGCAGCACAAGCGAGGTGGCCGGAAGGCGAATCGGCACTTCGGGAAGCGGACAAATCGCTGAAGCGGTCTACAAAGGCTTAGAAGAGCTCAGGGATCAAACAGGAGTCGCCCTTGCTTTTCAATGCTGCGAGCATTTAAACAGGGCGTTGGTTGTCGAGGAAGAAACGGCGAAAGCATACCGTCTTCCCGTTGTTTTTGCTGTTCCTGTTCCGAAAGCGGGGGGTTCCATGGCTTCATATGCCTATCAACATATGAAGGCTCCTGTCCTTGTTGAACAAATAGAGGCCGATGCGGGGATCGACATCGGCGACACGTTTATAGGGATGCATTTAAAGCCTGTGGCCGTTCCTGTCCGCGTCTCTCAAAAACAGCTGGGCGAAGCGCATGTGACGCTTGCGCGGACAAGGCCGAAGCTGATTGGAGGCGTCCGCGCCGTCTATGAAGCGGAGTAGCGGAAGAAGCGGGGGGAAGAGCCGGACAGGCTTTTTTTCTTTATTAAAATAATTTTTTGAACAAATGATATGTCGAACTATATGATTTGTCTATTCGTTTAATATTCGGTTTTTCCAATAATAAAAAACGATTTTTAAAAATAATCTCTTACATTTGCATGAAAAACCGTGTACAATGAGATGGTATAATTAACGAAATGGAAACAGATAGGAGAGGATCTCGCTGATGAAACATTTACCTGCGCAAGATGAACAAGTTTTTAGCGCCATTCAAGATGAGCGGAAACGTCAACAGTCGAAGATTGAGCTGATCGCTTCTGAAAACTTTGTAAGCGAAGCGGTTATGGAAGCTCAAGGCTCGGTTTTAACAAATAAATATGCGGAAGGATATCCTGGTAAACGCTACTACGGCGGATGTGAGCATGTAGATGTCGCAGAGGATATCGCGCGCGACCGCGCCAAGCAGATTTTCGGCGCCGAGCACGTCAACGTTCAGCCGCATTCCGGCGCACAAGCGAACATGGCGGTATACTTCACGATTTTAGAGCACGGTGACACCGTATTGGGAATGAACCTTGCTCACGGCGGACATTTAACGCACGGCAGCCCTGTCAACTTCAGCGGTGTTCAGTACAATTTCGTTGAATACGGTGTTGATAAAGAGACGCAGTATATTGACTACGAAGATGTACGTGAAAAAGCGCTTAAACATAAGCCTAAGCTGATCGTGGCCGGGGCAAGCGCGTATCCGCGCACCATCGATTTTAAAAAGTTCCGCGAAATCGCTGATGAAGTCGGAGCCTATGTGATGGTAGACATGGCGCATATCGCCGGACTTGTAGCAGCAGGTCTTCACCCGAATCCTGTTCCTTACTCTGACTTTGTGACGACGACAACTCATAAAACGCTTCGCGGACCGCGCGGCGGCATGATTCTTTGCCGTGAAGAGTTTGCAAAGCAAATCGACAAGTCGATCTTCCCTGGAATTCAAGGCGGACCGTTAATGCACGTGATCGCTGCAAAGGCTGTTTCCTTTGGCGAAGCTTTAAAAGACGAATTCAAAACATACGCCCAAAATGTCATCAATAATGCGAAGCACTTGGCTGAAACATTGAAAAAAGAGGGCATCGAGCTCGTATCAGGCGGAACGGATAACCATCTTGTGCTGGTCGACCTGCGCTCTCTCGGCATGACCGGAAAAGTGGCTGAAAATGTTCTTGATGAAGTCGGCATCACCGTCAACAAAAACGCGATTCCTTATGATCCTGAAAAACCTTTCGTAACGAGCGGAATCCGCGTAGGTACAGCAGCCGTGACAAGCCGCGGCTTTGATCTGGAAGCGATCGAAGAAGTGGGAGCGATCATCGCGTTTGCCCTTAAAAACCATGAAGACGAAGCGAAGCTGGAAGAAGCAAAACAGCGCGTAGAAGCGCTGACAAGCAAATACCCGTTATATACCGGGCTTGATTACTAAGATATTTGTGCCGCTCCCAAAAGGGGCGGCTTTTTTCATAAAATTGTCTCCTGATTTTTGTTGAAACAAGCTGTTTTTTTATGTAGAATCAATAGAAGTGTGTGAAAAAAAGGAGCTGAAAACGGATATGGGAAAGGTATATGTGTTTGACCACCCTCTTATACAGCATAAGCTTACATACATCCGGGATGTAGAGACCGGAACAAAAGAATTCAGAGAGCTTGTTGATGAGGTTGCAACGCTGATGGCATTTGAGATTACGCGGGACCTGCCGCTGGAGGAAGTGAATGTAGAAACTCCTGTGCAAATGGCAAAGTCAAACGTCATCGCCGGAAAAAAACTCGGGGTTGTTCCGATTCTAAGAGCGGGACTGGGAATGGTAGACGGAATTTTGAAGCTGATTCCCGCTGCAAAAGTCGGACATGTCGGGCTTTACCGTGATCCTGAAACATTGAAGCCTGTTGAATATTATGTCAAGCTTCCATCCGATGTTGAAGAACGCGAATTCATCGTCGTCGATCCGATGCTGGCTACCGGAGGTTCGGCGGTAGAGGCACTGAACAGCTTGAAGAAACGCGGCGCAAAAAATATCCGTTTTATGTGTCTGATCGCTGCTCCGGAAGGTGTAGACGAAGTTCAGAAGCATCATCCTGATGTTGACATTTACATTGCCGCTTTGGATGAGAAACTAAATGAAAAAGGATATATCGTTCCCGGATTGGGCGACGCCGGAGACCGCATGTTCGGAACGAAATAATGTAAGAAAATCCTGAAAAAGGGTTTTCTTTTTTTGTGTTTTATACCATAATTAAACATGTGTGCGTCTTAAATGGGGCGAATTTGTGAACATTTTGTGAGAGACGCTGTGATTATGAATAGTTTTTTAACTTTAAACAGATTGACACCTCAGGGGGGCTATTGTATGCTAAAATAGGCTATTATGATAAGGTTTTCATAGCGGTTATCATAATGACCAGTCCTCTGTTAAAATCCTTTGAAAACCCCATATTTGCAGGCGACAGACAGATCACCGGCCCGAGAATTTTCGGAGTGTGTGAAGTCTTGAACAGAACACTACGTTCTGTAAAATGGTCAGACCGCCTAGTTTACCGTAATCGTAAGATAGATTTAAAATTTTCACATCAGGAGCGTATTTGATGACCGATGCGAGTCTTTCATTCCGTAGGCAACAAAAATATGTCCTATATATTTTAGCAGTCTGCGTGTTAGGCTATGGATTTCTGCCATTTCAGGCGATTTTTTTAGGCCTGATTACCGGCACTGTTTTCAGCTATTTCAATCTCTGGCTGCTGACCAAAAGGATGCAGGCCTTCGATAAAGCAGTGGCAAAAGGCAAAATGATCCGTTCTCTCGGGACTGCTTCCAGATTGTGCAACGCCATTATCGCGGCGGCCATTGCTTATAAATACCCTGAATATATTCATTTGGCAGGCGTCATTGTGGGGTTGATGACAATTTATCCTGTCATTATGATAGATTCCTTTATCCAGCTAAAACGTTCATCAATGGAAGAGAGGTGAAGACCCTTTGCACGAATCAAGAGTTGTTAACTTTTTAGGCCTTAACTTTGATGTATCAAGTATCTTAATGATTACTGTGACAAGCATCATCGTCTTTCTGATAGCGGTGCTGACCACAAGAACACTCGCGATCCGGCCGACGAAAGCCCAGAACTTTATGGAGTGGATTGTCGACTTTGTTCGCAATATTATCGGCAGCACAATGGATCTTAAAGTCGGCAGAGACTTTCTCGCCCTTGGCATAACCCTGCTGATGTACATATTTGTTGCCAACATGCTCGGCCTTCCGTTTTCCATTACAGTAGGCCATGAATTATGGTGGAAATCCCCGACAGCCGATCCGGCGGTTACTTTAACCCTCGCCGTCATGGTAGTAGGCCTCACTCATTACTACGGAGTGAAAAGAAAAGGGTTGGGGGAGTATACCAAAGATTTCTTCAGACCAATTCCGTATTTAGTGCCGCTCAAAATTATTGAAGAATTTGCGAATACATTAACATTGGGATTGCGTCTTTACGGTAATATTTTCGCCGGCGAAATTCTGCTCGGCCTTCTTGCCGGAATGGCAACCAACTTCTATTCTCAAAGCATTTTCATGGGGCTGGTTGGAACCATTGGAGCGGTTGTGCCGATGATCTTATGGCAGGCGTTCAGCTTGTTCGTAGGTACAATCCAGGCATTCATCTTCACGATGTTAACAATGGTTTACATGTCTCACAAAGTAAGTCATGAACACTAAAAACAAGACATATCCGAAAAGGATAACAATTTAAAGGAGGAACTTTTTCATGAATTTAATAGCAGCTGCAATCGCAATTGGATTAGGTGCACTTGGTGCAGGTATTGGTAACGGACTTATCGTATCACGTACAGTAGAAGGAATCGCACGTCAGCCTGAGGCTGGTAAAGAATTAAGAACGCTTATGTTCATCGGGGTAGCATTGGTTGAGGCCCTTCCGATTATCGCTGTTGTTATCGCGTTCTTAGCATTCTTCGGCTAAAAACTTATATAACTAGTAAAATGGCGAAGATCACTGCAAGAGGCCTTCGCCATTGCTTTATGGTTGCTTGAACTGTCATAACGGCCGGAAGAAACAACCTCTTGAAAAAAGAGGGAGAACATTTTTTCGATGGCCTCGGAGAGATAATCTGCAAGAAGGGAGTTGCCGTATTCGATGTCTTTTTTACCACAGGTTATGGGTGCAGGAGTAGGGTTTAATGCCGGAACAATGCTGTTCCAGCTTGTTGCCATGCTGATTTTGTTAGCGCTCTTGAAGAAATACGCTTTAGGGCCGCTATTAAATATAATGAAAGAGCGTGAAGACTACATTACCGGAGAGATTTCCTCTGCCGAGAAAAAGAATGAAGAAGCGAAGAAGCTCATTGAAGAGCAGCAGGCGCTTTTGAAAGAAGCGCGTGAAGAATCCCATTCTCTGATTGAAAACGCGAAAAAACTGGGAGAACAGCAAAAGGATGAAATCATCAAGGCTGCGCGCCAGGAAGCAGAACGCATGAAAGAATCAGCCAGAAGCGAGATCGTCAAAGAAAGAGACCAGGCTGTCAGCGCGCTGCGCGAGCAGGTTGCATCACTGTCTGTGATGATCGCTTCGAAAGTGATCGAAAAAGAGCTTGACGAACAAGCCCAGGAAAAATTGATCCAAGACTATCTTAAAGAAGTGGGAGAAAGCCGATGAGCCAATCAGCTGTCTCCAAACGCTACGCAGCCGCTTTGTTTGACATTGCCCTTGAATCCAAGAAGGTCAATGAAATAGAAGAAGAGCTGACCGTCGTTAAGAAGATATTTATTGATTATAAAGACCTCAATGCCGTTCTGAGTCATCCTAAAGTGCCCGCTGAAAAGAAAAAGCAGATTTTAAAAGACTCGTTCGGATCTGTTTCGACTGCAGTCTTACATACGCTTTATCTTCTCGTTGACCGCAGCCGCACGTCAATCGTCCCGGATCTCGCGGACGATTATGTAAAAATGGCGAACCGGTTCCGCGGGACGGAAGACGCGATCGTATACTCTGTAAAACCGCTCAGTGAAGAGGAAATTTCCTCTTTTTCTCAAGTGTTTGCAAAAGAAGCAGGCGCCGCTTCACTGCGCGTCAGAAACGAAGTGAATCCGGATCTGATCGGCGGAGTAAAAATCCGCATCGGGAACCGTATTTATGACGGCAGTGTAAGAGGAAAGCTTGACCGGATAGAACGTCAATTAGCAGGCGAAAATCGAAAGAAGGGGTGAAACCTAAGTGAGCATCAAAGCTGAAGAAATTAGCACTCTTATTAAACAGCAAATTGAAAATTATCAGTCTGAAATAGAAGTTCACGACGTAGGTACGGTAATTCAGGTCGGTGACGGTATCGCACGCGTGCACGGCCTTGATAACTGTATGGCAGGTGAGCTTGTCGAATTTTCAAACGGTGTGCTGGGCTTAGCTCAGAACCTTGAAGAATCAAACGTAGGTATCGTTATTTTGGGACCTTACAAAGACATCCGTGAAGGTGACGAAGTCAAAAGAACCGGACGGATCATGGAAGTTCCCGTCGGTGAAGAGCTGCTCGGCCGCGTTGTCAATCCGCTCGGTCAGCCTGTAGACGGAATGGGCCCGGTTCTCACAAGCAAAACCCGTCCGATCGAAAGCCCGGCACCTGGTGTTATGGATCGTAAATCCGTTCATGAACCGCTTCAAACGGGAATTAAACCGATCGATGCGCTGATTCCTATCGGCCGCGGTCAGCGTGAGCTGATCATCGGTGACCGTCAGACGGGTAAAACATCGATTGCGATTGACACGATCTTGAACCAAAGAGATCAGGACATGATTTGTATCTATGTTGCGATCGGTCAGAAAGAATCGACTGTTCGCGGTGTCGTTGAAACGCTGCGCAAAAAAGGCGCTCTTGACTATACCATCGTTGTCACAGCTTCCGCTTCACAGCCTGCACCGCTATTGTATCTAGCGCCGTATGCGGGTGTTACGATGGGTGAAGAATTCATGTACAACGGAAAACACGTGCTGGTTGTGTATGACGATCTTTCAAAACAAGCGACGGCTTATCGTGAACTTTCCTTGCTTCTGCGCCGTCCTCCAGGCCGTGAAGCATTCCCTGGAGATGTATTCTACCTGCACTCCCGCTTGCTTGAGCGCGCTGCGAAACTGAGCGACGCTAAAGGCGGAGGATCTTTAACAGCATTGCCGTTTGTTGAAACGCAGGCTGGCGACATTTCAGCCTATATTCCGACAAACGTCATCTCAATCACAGACGGACAGATCTTCCTGCAGTCTGATTTGTTCTTCTCAGGCGTGCGCCCTGCCGTCAACCCTGGATTATCGGTATCCCGTGTCGGCGGATCTGCGCAAATCAAAGCGATGAAGAAAGTAGCCGGTACGCTTCGTCTTGACTTGGCATCTTATCGCGAGCTTGAGTCATTTGCACAGTTCGGATCTGACCTTGATAAAGCGACGCAGGCCAAGCTGAACCGTGGAGCCCGTACAGTGGAAGTTCTGAAACAGGATCTGAACCAGCCGCTCCGCGTCGAAAAGCAGGTTGCCATTCTTTATGCCCTGACCCGCGGATTCCTTGATGATGTGCCTGTAGAGGACATCAGACGCTTTGAAGAAGAGTTCTTTATGTACCTTGATCAAAACCATAAAGATCTCCTTGATTCAATTGCTCAGACAGGAAACCTTCCGGCCGACGAGGACATGAAGGCTGCGATCGAAGGCTTTAAACGTACGTTTGCACCTAGCAACTAAACATTTGAAGTGAGAAAAAGATCTTCTTTTTCTCTCTTTTTCACGTAAATTCGGAGTGAATTTGAAAACAAAAAGGTGGTGAAACCTTTTGGCCTCATTACGGGATATTAAATCCAGAATTACTTCAAATAAAAAAACGAGTCAAATCACCAAAGCTCAGCAAATGGTTTCTGCCTCAAAGCTGAACCGCGCTGAGAGTAAAGCGAAATCGTTCGTTCCATACATGGAGAAAATGCAGGAAGTCGTTGCTGATATTGCGCTTGGATACACCGGAACGCATCCGATGATGTCGAGCCGTCCCGTGAAGCGGACCGGCTATCTGGTCATCACATCTGACCGCGGACTTGCCGGCGCTTTTAACGCTAACGTTCTCCGCAAAGCGTACCAGAAAATCCAGGAGCGCCATCAGTCAAAAGACGAATATGCGGTCATCGCGATCGGAAAAATGGGACGCGAGTTCTTCAAAAAACGCGGCATCCCGGTTATTTCCGAAATGACCGGCATCAGGGACGAAGTTTCCTTTCCAGAAATTAAGGATTTGGCGAACAGTACGATACAAATGTTTATCGATGAGACATTTGATGAACTTTACTTGTTCTACAACCACTTTGTCAGCGCAATTTCTCAAGAGGTGACGGAGAAAAAGCTGCTGCCATTATCAGATATCGCGCCAAACAAAAAAAGAACTTCCTATGAATTTGAACCGGACGAAGAAGAAATTTTGGAAGTGCTTCTGCCTCAGTACGCTGAGAGCTTGATTTTCGGCGCGATTCTGGACAGTAAAGCGAGTGAACATGCTGCGCGGATGACAGCGATGAAAAACGCAACGGACAATGCGAAAGAGCTTATCGCTGACCTCGAACTGTCTTACAACCGTGCTCGTCAGGCGGCGATTACGCAGGAGATTACGGAAATTGTCGGCGGTGCAGCTGCCTTAGAATAGAAAAAGCTTGTCAGGAGGGATAGAGATGAAAAAAGGACGCGTTAGCCAGGTATTGGGACCGGTCGTAGACGTTCGTTTTGAAGACGGTCACTTGCCTGAAATATATAATGCGATTAAAGTTACACATAAAGCGCAGAACGAGAATGAAGTAGATATCGAACTTACCCTTGAAGTAGCGCTTCACTTGGGTGATGATTCAGTTCGGACGATTGCAATGGCTTCAACTGACGGTGTTACACGCGGAATGGAAGCCATCGACCTGGGAGAGCCGATCTCCGTTCCGGTCGGAAACGTGACACTCGGCCGCGTATTTAATGTACTCGGGGAAAACATCGATTTGGATGAGCCGCTTCCGGCTGATGCTGCCAAAGATCCGATTCACAGAGAAGCTCCAACATTTGATCAGCTATCAACAGAGGTTGAAATCTTAGAGACGGGTATTAAAGTCGTCGACTTGCTCGCTCCATATATTAAAGGCGGAAAAATCGGTCTTTTCGGAGGAGCGGGAGTTGGAAAAACCGTCTTGATTCAGGAGCTAATCAACAACATCGCTCAAGAGCACGGCGGTATCTCTGTATTCGCGGGTGTCGGCGAGCGTACGCGTGAAGGAAACGACCTTTACTATGAAATGAAAGATTCCGGCGTTATCGGCAAAACGGCAATGGTCTTCGGTCAGATGAACGAGCCGCCTGGTGCGCGGATGCGCGTTGCCTTGACAGGACTTACAATGGCAGAGCATTTCCGTGATAAAGAAGGCCAGGACGTATTGTTCTTTATCGATAACATCTTCCGATTCACTCAAGCCGGATCTGAAGTATCTGCACTTCTTGGACGCATGCCGTCTGCGGTTGGTTATCAGCCGACGCTTGCAACTGAAATGGGTCAGCTTCAGGAACGGATCACTTCTACAAATGTCGGTTCCGTTACATCGATTCAGGCGATCTACGTTCCTGCCGATGACTATACTGACCCGGCACCGGCAACAACGTTCGCTCACTTGGATGCGACAACAAACCTTGAGCGTAAGCTGTCTGAAATGGGTATTTACCCTGCGGTTGACCCTCTGGCTTCAACTTCTCGTGCACTTGCGCCAGAAATCGTCGGAGAAGAGCACTATCAAGTGGCCCGCCAAGTACAGCAAATCCTGCAGCGCTATAAAGAGCTTCAGGATATCATTGCGATTCTCGGTATGGATGAGCTTTCTGACGATGATAAGCTTGTCGTCAGCCGTGCGCGCCGCGTACAGTTCTTCCTATCGCAAAACTTCCACGTAGCTGAACAGTTTACAGGACAAAAAGGTTCTTACGTTCCTGTCAAAGAAACGGTAAAAGGCTTTAAAGAAATCCTTGAAGGTAAGTATGATCACCTTCCAGAGGACGCTTTCCGTCTTGTCGGCCGAATCGAAGAAGTTGTCGAAAAAGCGAAAGAAATGGGTGTAGAAGTATAATCTGGTCCTAGGAGGGTAAAAGCATGAAGACCTTAAAAGTCAATATCGTTACTCCCGACGGCCCAGTATACGATGCGGATATAGAAATGGTAAGCGTTCGAGCAGAGAGCGGTGAGCTTGGTATTTTACCCGGCCATATTCCGACGGTTGCTCCGCTAAAAATTGCTGCAGTCCGTCTGAAAAAAGACGGTCAAACTGAGCTGGTTGCCGTCAGCGGGGGCATAGTTGAAGTCCGCCCTGACCATGTCACCATTCTGGCCCAGACGGCGGAAACATCTGAACAAATTGACAAAGAACGCGCCTTGGCCGCAAAACGGCGTGCCGAGGAACGTTTGCAAAAGCATACGCCAGATGTTGACATTATTCGGGCAGAGCTTGCTTTAAAACGCGCGATTAACCGGTTGGATGTTGCGAGATAAAGATGAGGATCCTTCCCATATTAAGGATGGGAAGGGTTCTTTTATATTCATGATTAAACAGAATTGAAAATGTTGAAAAAAGTTCACAAATTGTTCGCCTTTTTAGTTTGAATCTATCTATAATACAAAATAGTAAGCTATGTTCTCTTCCGCCAGAAAGAGGATGTAAGACATTCAAGCAAACTCCTCAACATTGGCCTCAGGCAACAGAGGATCACTCCATCTATGGGAAAAAGTTCTATCCATGAACGTCTTAACATGAAACATCAAAACTGTTAAAATGACTTGAAATGACCGGCATTATTCCTTTATCCCACAGCAGAAGAGACTAGGCAGGCCGGAGCCACCAAACCGGCTGGAACGTAAGGAGGCGTCATCAATAATGGAAGAGATCGGACAACAGGCTGCTGTCAGTATCATCGTTCATCTTTTTTTTATTGCATTGACTTGGTGGGCTCTTCTGGCGGTCAATATTGATCCGCTTATCAGGAAAGGAAAAGTCATTCAGGCGAGGGTGTTAATGATCATCATTACAATCGCCGTCGGCTCCACCGTCAGCAATTTTTTCCTGGACTATCTTTATTATTCCAGACAGCTTCAAAATTTATTTTCATGATTGAGTAAAAGAATTTTTGGGAATGGACAAATGTGGGTAACGCCGCATTCCGCAAAATCACCGGGGGACCTTGTTTTTCCACGTATGCTTTTCCTACGATCCGTCAACAATGGAGAGTAGGAGAGGATGATGCGGAATGAAGACAAAACAAACGGTTAATGCCCTCATTTTTATTGTGGTTTTATTTTTAATTGTTCATGTCTTTCAATCGCTTGAAGCAGCGGGCAATACGCCGCTGGAACAGCTGGCGGAAGGTTTGAGCCGCCATGATGTCGAGCTTGAAGAATGGACCCTGCACACAAAAAAGCAGCTTACCCTAAGTGAAAAAGATTTTTTTGCAAAACTGAAACATTTCAAGAAACAGCATCGACAATATCAATGGACTATAACGCGGGAAGACGATGATACAGTTAAAGCAACAGGTGTTTTTCAGGACAAAAAAAATCACATCAATTCCAAAATACATTTGGTATCCACCCACAAAAACCAGAGACTTGTTTCGTATTTATTGTATGAGCAAAAAGGCGCGGGACCACGGGAAAACTGGAATACTACATATAAGCAGTTTGAACGGGATGCATTCGACATAATGCGAGAAAAGACCGCAATTTTTACTTGTCTAAAGGGCCATTTAAATGGTATGATGAATGTTGTTTTGCAAAAAAAAGCAAATGAACTAGTACATGAATTTGATGCAAAGTCAGTTGAAGATTTAATCGAACCAAATTTCGTTTCTATTTCTGCTTACACTAACGAGTGGAAAGAATCCATCAAGACAGAAAAACACCGTATGAATCTGCAAGTCTCGCTTAGAAATGCGGGAATGGGCGAAAAACTTACCGTCACGGTTGGCACACCAATCGTTACGACTGAATATTAATATAGAGAAATTGGGACGCGGAGGGGAATACCTTGGAAAAAATCATCGTCCGCGGCGGTCGAAAGTTAAACGGCACGGTCAAAGTTGAAGGAGCAAAAAATGCCGTTTTACCAGTTATCGCTGCATCTTTATTAGCCAGTGAAGAAAAAAGCGTAATATGTGATGTGCCTACGCTCTCCGATGTATATACGATTAACGAAGTGTTACGTCATTTAGGCGCAAGTGTACATTTTGAAAATAATACAGTAACGGTTGATGCATCTCGCACTTTGTCTACGGAAGCTCCGTTTGAATATGTTCGTAAAATGCGCGCATCTGTATTGGTGATGGGTCCGCTTCTTGCTCGCACAGGTCACTCGAGAGTGGCTTTGCCTGGAGGATGTGCAATCGGTTCAAGACCGATCGATCAGCATCTGAAAGGCTTTGAAGCAATGGGCGCAAAAATTAAAGTCGGAAACGGCTTTATTGAAGCGACTGTAGAAGGCCGCCTTCAAGGCGCAAAAATTTATCTTGATTTTCCTAGTGTCGGAGCAACTGAAAACCTGATTATGGCTGCAGCTTTGGCTGAGGGCACGACAACGCTCGAAAATGCTGCTAAAGAGCCTGAAATCGTTGATCTGGCTAACTATATCAATGCAATGGGCGGTAAAATTCGGGGTGCCGGTACAGGCACCATTAAAATTGAAGGCGTTAAGGCGCTTCATGGTACAAAACACACCATTATTCCTGACCGGATCGAGGCGGGTACGTTCATGGTTGCCGCTGCGATTACCGAAGGGAACGTACTGGTAAAGGGAGCGGTTCCTGAGCACTTAACATCTTTAATTGCGAAAATGGAAGAAATGGGCGTTCAAATCATGGAAGAAGGAGACGGTCTTCGGATCATCGGTCCTTCTGAATTGAAGCCTATTGATTTAAAAACAATGCCACATCCAGGTTTCCCGACTGATATGCAGTCTCAGATGATGGCTCTTTTGATGCGCGCAAATGGAACCAGCATGATCACAGAAACCGTCTTTGAGAACCGCTTCATGCATGCGGAAGAATTCCGCCGTATGAACGGAGATATTAAAATCGAAGGCCGTTCTGTCATTATTAATGGTCCTGTGCAGCTTCAAGGTGCTGAGGTGGCCGCAACGGATCTTCGCGCCGGCGCAGCTCTTATCCTTGCTGGCCTTGTCGCTGACGGTCATACACGCGTAACCGAATTAAAACATTTAGACCGGGGATATGTCAACTTCCACCAAAAACTTGCCGGTATCGGTGCTGATATTGAGCGCGTTAACGATGAAGAAGCGGTTCATATTGAAAATAAAGAAGTTGTATCCGATTTAAACGCATAAATCAACGTGAAATCAGTATGTCATCCGGCATACTGATTTTTATGTTTCAAGTATTCTATATCAGTATGCCTCCCATATCTATCATTATGCACAAGAATGGCTTTTAAAATACGCAGCCGCAGTTGAAAAGTACAGTCATATTAGCTTGTCCCCGCCCATAAAATGAAAGAGACAAAACAGAAATGGGGGCACTGATTTGAAACAGCTATTTATTGTACTAGCAGGAATCTGCATGCTGATTTTACTCATACCAACACTGCTTGTCCTCCCTTTTCACGGGGGACCGGGGGCAATCAAAACAGAAAAGCACGCTCAGCAACACGAGGAAAAAAAGAAAGTCACCTTAAAAGAGTCTCCCGTTTCAATTCCGGTCTACAGAACGGCTGACCGGAAAGTTGAAGACATTCCGCTTGAAGAGTATGTCATTGGTGTCGTTGCTTCGGAAATGCCGGCTGATTTCGATATCGAAGCTTTGAAAGCACAAGCGCTCGCGGCCCGCACATATATTGTGAGGCAAATGGTATCAGAGCAGGCTGTCCGATCGCCGAAGGGCTCGCTCGTCGATGATACGCAGATGTTCCAGGTGTATAAAAACAAAGAAGAGCTCCGCAGGCTGTGGAAGAAAGATTACGATTGGAAAATCAAAAAAGTGACCGAAGCTGTCGCCAGTACGCAAGGCAAAATTTTAACCTATGATCATAAGCCAATTGACGCTTCGTTTTTCTCGACGAGCAACGGGTACACCGAGAATGCGGGGGCTTATTGGACAAGTGATATTCCGTACCTGCAAAGCGTGAAAAGCTCCTGGGATACAAAGTCGCCGAAATTCCTGAACCACAAAACGTTTACTGTCACTGAATTTGAACAAAAGCTCGGCGTGAAGCTGCCCAGCTCAAACAGCATTGGGAAGATCACTGAAAGAACGCCGGGAAAACGCGTAGCGACTGCTGTCATTAATGGAAAGAAGCTTGAGGGAAGAGATATTCGTGAAAAGCTCGGCCTCAAATCGGCAGACTTTGATTGGAAACGCGACGGGAATCAGATTACCGTCACGACGAGGGGTTTTGGACATGGAGTAGGAATGAGCCAATACGGCGCACATTATATGGCGAAAGACGGCAAGAAAGCGGAAGCCATCGTCAAGTATTATTACAAAGGAACAGCCGTATCCAATGCTGATGAATTTTTAAATAAATACATGGCGAAAAAATAATAAAGAGACGTCTGCCTCATTGGCGGCGTCTTTTTGAATGTCATCAAATTTGGCATTCTCATGAAGTTGATGTGCGCCAAAATATTATACAAATATTTCAAGAATCATGTGCCGGAGGGCTTGCTGAACAGCGTCAAAAGGCCGTGAATCTCTTGTCAATATAAGGGTTCACAGGCTATAAAGTCTATTTTATCTGCTTGTTGTATGCTGAAATGAATAACGAGGAAAAGGAGACATGCCCTATTTATTTCTCCCTGGTGTTCTTCTACGATATTAATGTGTTAACGACTTTATTTAAGAAAGGGGAAAGGGAGAAATGAAGAAGAAGCTGACATTAGGGATTTTGACCGCTATGGTTCTTAGCCTTGGTTCACCTGCTTTCGCAGCTGAGAAAAAACAGGAGGTAACAGTTGCTGAAGATTCGCCTAACATCGCGATTATGCTTGATGCAAGCGGCAGTATGGCTAAAAAGATCGGCGGAGTCTCAAAATACGAGCTTGCCAAAAATGAGGCGTTCAGCTTTGGTTCAAAGCTTGAAAATGCAAACGTGCTCATGAGGGTTTTCGGTTCAGAGGGAAACAATAAAAACTCCGGAAAAGTACAATCCTGCAATGCAATCAGAGGAGTGTACGGATTCCAAACGTATGACGAGCAAAGCTTCCGCAATTCATTAAACGGCATCGGACCGACTGGATGGACACCGATCGCAAACGCGCTGCAAGATGCCAAAAACGCGCTTGACCAGCAGAACAACAACGGGAAAAACGTCGTCTATCTGCTGACAGACGGTGAGGAAACATGTGGAGGCAACCCGGTAAAAGTCGCAACAGAACTGCGCAAATCTAATGCGGTTGTCAACGTAATCGGCTTTGATTATGAAGGAGATTTTCACGGACAATTGACAAGCATCGCAGCAGCTGGCGGCGGTGAATATTTCCAAGCAAAAACCAAAAATGACATCAAAAGAATTTTCACTCAGGAAGCAATCGAGCTTTCTAAATAAACTGGAAAAAAGCTGTGGACATGTTTCCGCAGCTTTCCTTTTTTGATGAAAAGATTGTCAAAAGTCAAGTAAAACACTTTACAAATATTAAGTTATTGTTTCAGAACGTTGAACCCCGCTGAATCCTTTGGAGGGGTAATTTGTCGTAACTGTTGTTTTATTGGGACGAAAACGGTCTTTTAGCGGACTTTTTTGGTAGGACTTAAGTGGAAGTGTCGGTCGATTATCGTAAGGATTATGAAGAATTTGTGAATTTGAAAAGGAGATCCGGCCTATTTATTTCTATCAAGCCTTCTTTTACGATGTTGGTGGACTAGATCTCATGCGGAAGTTCGGTCCGAAAAAAAGTGCGGAAAGGAAAGTGAGAAAGGTGAAAAAAAGGTTTACTCTGTTAACAACGTTCACCATGCTTTTGTCATTGGCTCCGGCTGCTGCTTTCGCGGCTGAAGACGGAAATGCGGACAACAGCAAAAAAGATGTCAATGTTGCAGTTGTGCTTGATGCAAGCGGCAGCATGGCACAAAAGGTTGAAGGAGAAAGAAAATTTGATATTGCCAAAGAATCCGTAACCGACTTTGCTGACCTGCTTTCAAGCGATGCGAATGTTATGCTGAATGTGTTCGGACATAAAGGCAACAATAAAAACTCCGGAAAAGAACTATCTTGCGGTACGACGGAAACCGTCTATGATCTGCAGCCGTTTTCTTCCAACTCGTTCGAAAACGCTTTAAGCGGAATTAAGCCTACAGGCTGGTCTCCGATTGCAAAATCTCTTTATGATGTAAAAGAAGATCTTGCCGATAAAGATGGTAAGAATTATGTTTACATCGTGACAGACGGTGAAGAAACATGCGGAGGAGACCCTGTTCAGGCAGCGAAAGATCTGCGCAAATCCAACATTAAAACAATCGTCAACATTGTTGGACTTGATGTGAAAACCGTGAAAGAAAAAGCTAAGCTTAAAAAAGTAGCTGCTGCTGGCGGCGGAAAATTGATTGAAGCCGACTCAGCTTCTGATTTTAAAAAGGTATGGAAAGAAGAAGGCGTAAAACTGTCTCAGTAACTCCGTACGAGAGCGGGACGGCCGCAGTGCCGTCCCGACCTTCTGTTAAGCTAATCTGTCGACATTTCGAGTTCTTCGATTCGTTTTTCTGCATAGCGCGGATCTTTTCTTGAATGGAAAATCTCCGCCTTTTCAATCATGACCGCCGTGTTGTATTCCGGAATACGGGCATGGTTTTCGTATACGCCTTTAGGGATCAGGACATTTCCTTCCGGCCAGTAGACCGCCGTGTTTCCGCGTTGTACGGTGGCATATTTTGCCCGGCCTTGGAAAGTTCCGTAGCGGTTGAATAGAACGATCGCTTCTCCATCTTGAATATAAAGCTCCTCGGCATCTTTTGGATTGATCATGACATCCCGGCGATCTGCCGCGTTGAAAGGATCTTTTTCACTATAAATCATCGAGTTGAACTGTTTTCCCCTCCTTGTCGTCACGAGGAAGCGTCCTTCAGTTTGTCTGTTTTCAGGAAGATCGACGGGGATCAGGTTACCCTTACCGTCTGCCGTCGGACACATCCCGCCTTCACAAAGCCAGGCGCCGCCCCATTGAAAGACATCTCCGCGTTTTTTTAAATGCTGAATCCCGTCATAATTCCGGTTGGCAGCAGCGATTTCTTCACGGATATCTGCAGCGTCGTCAAAATGGATCAGTTCTTTGTCTGCGGGCCGAACCCGTTTGGCAAGATCCATATAAATTTCCCATTCAGAACGGGCTTCTCCGATGCGCGGTCCTTTAATTTCAGGGCTGAAATAGACCATCCGTTCCGTACTGGTCGAGGTTCCTCCGCCAGGCTGTTCATATCTTGTCATTGCGGGGAGAATGATAACTTCTTCTTTGGCATCGACAAGGGTGGAAGTATTGAAGATGATGTCCTGATGGACTCTCATCTCAACTTCCTGTAATGCTTTTTTGATAAAATCGGGGTTCGGCATCGTTTCCAAAAAGTTGCCTCCGCTCGTATAAAACACTTTTACTTTTCTTTCGCTTTCGTTCGGCAGCAGCATGTTTTCGATTGTCTGGCCGATCGTATCGCCTTGCCAAGTCGGTATTCGAAAGCCCCAAATCTTCTCGATCCGTGCGGTAGTTTCTTCGTCAAAATCACCGCCTGGCAGGACGAAAGGATCGGCACCCATTTCTCCAGAACCCTGCACACCGCTGTGCCCTCTGATCGGCATAAGGCCGCAATGCTTTCTGCCGATGAATCCTTGTAAAAGGGCGAGATTTGCCACCTGTGAAATGTTGTCGGTCGCAAAACGGTGCTGTGTGAGTCCCATGCTCCAAATGAAAACGCCGGTTTTCGCCCGGGCCAGCAAGATGGCGAATTCTTTCATTCTATCTTTCGATATGCCGGATGACTCTTCAAGCGTCTTCCAATTTTGTTTTTCGATATGCTGTTTAAGCTCATTGAATCCGTTTGTGTGTGCTTCGATAAAAGCGCGGTCAATGCTTGAACCGGGGGCCTCCCGTTCCATTTCAAACCAGTGCTTCATTACCCCGTTCATAAAGGCAATGTCGCCGCCGATATTGACTTGGTATACGTCATCAGTGATTTTGGTCCCGAAAAGGGCGCTCTCAGCTATCGATGGAATCCAGTATTTCTCCATCGAAGGTTCCAGGTACGGGTTGATCATAATGATTTTTGTTCCCGCTTTTTTGGCGGCATACATGTATTTTGTTGACACCGGCTGGTTATTGGCGGCGACAGATCCCCAGAAGACGAGGACATCCGTCCCGATCCAGTCTCGGTAGCTGCAGCTTGAGGCGCCGATGCCAAGGGACCTTTTTAAAGCCGTTTTGCTTGGCGAGTGGCAGATCCGCGAGGCGTTGTCAATGTTGTTTGTGCCGATAAACCGAGCCGCTTTTGCGGCTGTATAGTATACCTCATTCGTAATACCCCTGGCCGTTAAATAAAAGGCGAGCTGTCGTTTATCAATCGATTTGATTTTGTCCGCGATTCGGCTGAGTGCTTCGTCCCATGAAATTCTCGAAAACGACCGTTCTCCTTTTTTTCTCGACAGCGGATAAGGGATACGTCCGAGCTTTCTCAGCTCGGTGCTATCCAGCTTTCTCAGCTGTTCAATGTCGGCGGACAGCCATTTGTCCTCGATCGCAGGCATCGTATTTAAGCGGAGGACGTTCAGCCGCGTCGTGCATAGATGAGGCCCTGTGAGCGTCTGATCACGGAGCCCGGATACACCGAGCGCACAGCCGTCGCACACGCCTTGCGTCAAAATTCTGTAGGCGTACGAAAGGTTGTCTTTATTGTCCCACGCCGTTTTCATCGTATCTCTGATATGCTTTGGCTTTACCTTTCCGAGTCCCAGCGGCGCCCAAGACGCCCACAGTTTTGGCGCGGGTTTTTTATTCAGCTTCATCGGACCTTCATGCTTTGTTTTTCCCATTCCATTCTCTCCTTTCCAGCGGATACTGCCAGATCATCCTTTTATCGAGTTTGAGACATGAACCGCCGCTTTTTTTCGCAACTGTTTAATGTCGGTTCTAATGAAGATCGAAATGAACAGGCCGATGGCGAACAGTGCTGCGAAAACCGTCAGGCTCTGGCTGTAGCTTCCTGTTGCATCACGCACCCAAGAAGAGAACATCGGGCCCGCAAGTCCTGCCGCCGCCCATGCCGTTAAAATGTATCCGTGAATTGCACCGAGCTGCTTTGTTCCGAACAAATCCCCGATATAAGCCGGAATTGCGGCAAACCCGCCTCCATAGCACGTATAGATCAATGCCATCAAAACAGAGAATACGGCCTTGTCAGAAATAAACGGCAAAAGCGGAAAGGCGATCAGCTGTACAGCGAAAAAGACGGTATACGTATTCGGCCGGCCGATGTAATCAGATGCTGAGGCCCAGCCGATCCGCCCTAAGCCGTTAAATGCGCCCAAAACGCCGACGAGAGCGGCAGCAGCGGCGGCGGACATGCCCGCACTTTCCTGCGCCAGCGGCGAAGCGATGGATATGATGGCGATTCCGCACGTAACATTAATAAAAAGCATCAGCCATAAATAATAAAAGCGTTTCGTTTTAATGGCTTCATTTGCCGTCAGCTGGGAAATATCGGCGCTTTGCGCCTTTCCGTTTTTTTCGGTTGAAAATCCTTCAGGCTTCCAGCCGTCTTCCGGCGGAGCGAGGTAAAGCGAAGACAGCATCATCACAAGAAAGTAGCAAATGCCGAGAATAAAAAAGGTATTGGCTATACCGACCGCTGAGATCAGCATCTGTATGATCGGGCTGCTGATCAAGGCCGCAAATCCGAATCCCATAATGGCTAGCCCCGTAGCCAAGCCGCGGCGGTCAGGAAACCATTTAACAAGCGAAGATACGGGCGTAATATAGCCGACGCCGAGTCCGATTCCTCCGAAGACGCCGTAAAACAAATAAAGCAGGGGAAGGGAGCCGATCTGAACGGCGAAGCCTGAAAACGTCACGCCAGCTCCGAAGAAAAGAGCGGCGAGCATGCCTGCTTTTTTAGGGCCGTGCTTTTCGACGAAGTGCCCCAAAAATGCGGCTGAAAGACCGAGAAATAAAATAGCGATGCTGAACGTCAGGCTGATCTGGCTGAGGCTCCAGCCGAAGGTTTCAGCGAGCGGGTTTGTAAAGACGCTCCATGCGTATACAGACCCGATAGACAAATGAATACCTACAGCACATAAAGCAATGAGCCACCTGTTTTTCAATTTTTTCATGCGAGAACCTCCTGTGGAAAAGAAAGGCTTGTCATAAAGACAGAAGGCTGCCGGGGAGCGATTGTTTGAAAGCGGTTTCCGGGGTTGCTGCGAAGAAAGGCAGTCTGTTTGAAAAGTGTATATTTTTTGAACTTTTAAAAAATAATATCATGTTTTCAAGCTATCAACAAGATGAAGCTTCCAAATTTGACCTGACGGTTGTGAAACGGCATGATAGACGAGTATAGTAATAGATATGATAAGAAACAAAGGGGCGGGGTTTATTCATGGGGAAAAACATCACAACAAGCCGAAAAATTTTCCGTTATGATAATGGAGAGATGACACAGCAAGAAGATCAGATGGCAACGGAATTCCCCCTGACTGTCATGGTGAACGGTGAGGAATTTGTCACGCTTGTTTGTTCGCCGGACAGCCTGGAAGAACTGGTGATCGGATTTCTCGCGTCTGAAGGTGTGATCCGATTTAAAAATGAGATTAAAAGGTTTACAATAGATGAAAGTCTCGGATTCGCATATGTCGACCTTGTCAGCTCAAAAAAGCTGGTACTGAAGGATTACACGAAGCGGGTGATCGGCTCCTGCTGCGGAAAAGGGCGGCATTTTTATTTCCAGCAGGACGTCAAAACCGCAAAAACGGCGATTGACGGCGTGACCATTACGCCTGAGAACTGTTTGGCGCTGATGCGCGACATGCAGAAAAACAGCAAGCTTTTTCGCCATACGGGGGGCGTTCATAATGCCGCTTTGTGCAGCACTGACAAGCTGATTGCAGTCAGATCTGATATCGGAAGACATAATGCGCTTGATAAATTGTACGGATATTGTCTGCTTCACCAGGTCCCTGTGCGCGACAAGCTGATCGTGTTCAGCGGCAGAATTTCTTCGGAAGTGCTGCTTAAAGCCGCAAAAATCGGGGTTTCCGCGGTCATTTCCAAGTCGGCGCCGACCGAGCTGGCCATTCAAATGGCAGAGGAGCTGAATATCATGACGATTGGTTTTGCCAGGAACCGGTCATTTAATGTATATACGCATCACGAGCGAATTCAGTTAACATAAAGGAGGCAACAGGCGTGAACAACAACAGTGAACAAGTTTTGGATCAGAAAAGCCGGCCGCTTCGGGATTTAAGAATTTCTGTCACCGACCGCTGCAACTTAAGATGTACGTATTGCATGCCTGCCGAAATCTTTGGACAGGATTATCCGTTTTTGCCAAAAGGCGAACTGTTGTCCTTTGAAGAGCTTGAACGATTGGCCAAGCTGTTTGTTCATCAGTTCGGGGTGGAAAAAATCCGCCTCACCGGCGGCGAGCCGTTGATGAGAAAAGATATGCCGGAATTAGTCGGGAAGCTTGCGGAGATCAAAGGGATTCGCGATATTGCGATGACGACGAACGGCGTTCTGCTGCCGGTTTACGCTGACAAGCTGAAAAAAGCGGGGCTGAAACGGGTCACGGTCAGCCTGGATTCCCTGGATGACGAACGTTTCAAAGCGATCAACGGCAGAGGCGTCTCCGTCAGCAAGGTGCTGGCCGGAATTGAAGCGGCGAAAGAGGCCGGACTCGGCGTCAAGATCAACATGGTCGTCCAAAAAGGGGTCAATGAAAAGGATATTTTGCCGATGGCCCGCTATTTTAAAGAAAAAGGCCATATCTTGCGGTTTATTGAGTTTATGGATGTCGGGAACACAAATGAATGGAACCGTCAGTCAGTGGTGACAAAAGCGGATATCATCCGGATCATCAATGAAGACATGCCGGTTGAACAGATCGACCCGAACTACAAAGGAGAAGTCGCCAAACGGTACGGATATCTGGACGGTTCAGGAGAAATCGGTTTTATCTCTTCTGTATCCGATGCTTTTTGCAGCACGTGCAACAGAGCAAGACTATCGGCGAAAGGCGAGCTTTTCACATGTCTTTTCGCATCGAGCGGGTTTGATTTAAGAACTCTGATCAGAAGCGGGCAGACCGATCAGGAGCTGGTAAAGGCGATCGGCACCGTCTGGCGGAATCGCGATGACCAATATTCGCTCGACCGCGCTCTTTCAAAAGCGGCTCCGCGGAAAAAGGTTGAAATGTCCTATATAGGAGGATAATTGACCGCCTTGGAGAGAGCCGTCCATTGAAAAGATGGGCGGTTTTTTTTATGCTTCGGAGGCCGGCTTGATTTGCATATTGACAGGTTTGATACGGGGGGAAAAGCGGAAATTCTTAAAAAACATGGGCTGAAACAGAAAGGATGATTGAATGTTCGGACTGCAGGATATTGTCAAATTCTTCTGGTCGTTCTTGATCGTTTTTCCCGCCGTGTCGGTGCTTCATGTCTTGGGCCACAGCGTCATGGCGGTGTTGTTCGGCGGGAAATCTTCGCTTGAAATCGGGATGGGCAAAAAATTGCTGAAAATCGGCCCTGTGCAAATCAGAAGTGTTTACTTCATGGATTCCTTCTGCAAATACGGAGATCTGAAATACGATAACCGTTTTACGAATGCGATGATTTATGCCGGCGGATCGCTGTTTAATTTAGCGTCTATTTTTATTGTCAATCTGCTGATTATCAAAGACATCATACCCGAAAATATTTTTTTCTACCAGTTTGTTTATTTTTCAACCTATTATGTATTTTTTGCTCTGATTCCCGTGAGATATTCCGAAAATCATCTTTCTGATGGAATGGCAATTTATAAAGTGCTGAGATATGGGGAGAAGTACGAGATTAATAATTGAGTATGCCGGCTGCGGGCACAACCCGAAGCCGGCGTTTTTCAGACATGCATGATGTCTTCAGGCAGTTTCCTTAGCTTTCGAACGGATTCGATGAATGTTTCCAAAGGATCACAGCCGCTAAAATATTGAAATGCTTCCCGATCCCCGTTGTTCATCACGACGAGGTGATCGCCTCCTGTGATCAGCCCTTTTTCGCGGCGGAACGAGGAGATGGTATCAAAGCGGATGTCAAGGTGAAAAGGGGCGCCAAACAGAGAAGAATAAAACATGAGCCGCCTGTCAGTGGCCGCAAGCACGCCTCTGTAAGGAGTGTAACGTGCAGACAGTCTCGCGTTATAAGCGCAAAGAATAATAGATCTGATCTCTTCATTCGGCTCAAGCCGGACATCCAAAGCTGCTTTTCCTTCTGCTATCTCTTTCATTGAAAAACACTCCTTTCATCAATCAATACGAAAGATCCTATGAAAAAGTTCCAAAGTGAGACATGAAGGTGGTTTGAAAAAAATTTTATTTATTCTTACGATTATTAAGGATATGATAATAGTTGACAAAAAACTTATCCTGTAACTATAATAATTACATCGGTGGTGAAAACTTATGGTGAACACTCGTCTTTCAGTGGCCATTCATATTTTGTCTTTAATCGCTGCAAACCCGCGGGAATCTTCGGAAATGATCGCCGGGAGCGTCAATACGAACCCGGTTGTGATCAGACGCATGATCAGCCAGCTCAAAAAAGGCGGTATTCTGACGTCGCGGCCGGGAGTGGCCGGGGCAACCCTGAAAAGAGATCCTGAAGATATATCTCTGCTGGATATTTACCGCGCGGTTCAGCCGCAAGAGGAATTGTTTGCGATTCATGACAAGCCGAATCCAAACTGTCCGGTTGGAAGACAAATTCAAACAACGCTTGACCAAACGTTTCACAGCGTTCAGCAGGCGATGGAGAACGAATTGGCCAGCAAGTCTCTTAAAGACGTCTTAACTCATCTCTTTTAAATAAGAGATGATGTTTCATCATCAACATGTAACTTATTTTGTTACAAATAAGGAAATATTATTGATGACACATCCACAATCATCACAACACAGCCTTATGAGGCCTATGGTGGACATTCATGATCGTATGCCGGTTATCCTTACTGATGAGAATGAAAAGGGAGGGCTCACCTAAAACTGCATATCTACAAAGCTTGCTGCAGCCATATGATGTTGATGTAGGGAAGCATATCGCTTAATATATCACCTTCGCTTAGCTACTATGTTCTAAGTAGTCGGTGATATTTTGTTGTATCGCCAATTCAACATCGTTCAATTCCACTCTTCCTTTAAAATAGCGTAATAATATTCATCCCACCATTCATTGTCTTTGGGAATACATTTTTTAAAGAAGCCTTCTCTTCTCATTCCAATCTTCTCCATCACTCGGTATGATGGAATATTCTCAGGTTGACACGTAGCTATAATCCTATGTAAGTTCATTTCTTTAAATCCATATTTCAAGATAGCTTCTGCTGCTTCAGAAGCATACCCTTTATTTTGATATTTACGATTAAACACCCACCCGATCTCATATGTATGTTCACCAAAATACTTATGAAAAACAATATGGCCTATAAGTAAATCTTCATCCATTAGTATGACAGGGAATTTTTCAGCGTTATTCCCTTTGTTTTTATTTACAAATGCCTTTGCATCTTCTTCAGTAAAAACGCCTTCCGGTATATACTTCATCACATTAATATCTGATGTATACTCATATACAGCTTGCCAATCTTTAAATTCAAATTCACGTATCAATAACCTTTCTGTTGTGATATGCATGAAACGAACCTCCCATCACTCTTTATTTCGATATTAAGACAACAATGACCTCTTTAAAGACGATCCTTATTCAACAATCTGGCACAAAGCAAGTAGCTCAGCCTGTATCTTCATGCAGACTTTTATATATGCTTTTGATTGATCTCATCATCATCCTTGTTCTTATGTACTAATCGTTTAACTTTCCGATGTTTTTTCGTTCATCAGCCCGGCGGCATTTTTCAATCCGGAAGGAAAGCGAACAGGTTCATATCAAAAAGGTCAGGAAAACTTAATCGTAAACGCCGCCGGAGAAAGCTACATCAGCTATGCAGACTATGCCATTGCAGTGGTGGACGAGGCTGAAAAAGGCGAGCATATCAATGAGCGTTTCACTGTTGTCGGTGAAGCCGAATAATAAAAGCCTGTCTCGGGATCAATTCCCGAGACAGGCTTTTGATTTTCATTCATAATAATAAGGATCATACCCGCTGTGTAAATCGGTAAGAATACCTAAAAAGATCAGGAAGAAAAAGACGACTATGCATAAAATAAAGATCACAATAATGGATAGTAAGAAGAAAAATTGCCATTTCATAAACTTCACATAGTTATCAAGCAAGGCTTCATGCGGTTCTTGCGGCATGTCATCACTCATTTTCTGAGCGGCGTTTGCCGATTTTATAAGGTAGATCCCCGAAAAAACCATCAGCACACCTGGAGCGGCTCCGATGATAAGCAAAGAAATTCCGAAGAAGGCATAGATGCCTCCGCCGATAATCATAAAAACGCCGGTTATTTTCCCCCATTTTGCAATCGCATCAAGCGATTTTTTCATGCTGGATGTCATTTCCAAAATAAGAAGTCACGCCTTCCCTTTAAATATAGTCATTTCTCTATAGTTATACACCAGGCAAAAAGATATTGAAATGATAAGTATTGATTTTTTATTATATTTTAAAGTGCACATTGGGCAGATGACCGCACTGACAACATTATTCCCCAATAAAAGCGACTGTGTTATAGTAAATCGTAAGAAGCATATTGCTATAAGTGATGTGAAATGCACCTTGCAAACTGGTATTTTGTGCCGGACCAGAACCCCGCAACCAATTTACCATATTGTTTTAGGGGCATTTTTATTTTTGTGATATTACTGGTGTTAAGAAAGGCGGTTTTTCTATGAAATCTTCTTATTTCTATCGTCTCTTGCAAGTCGATCATATAAGAAAGCCCGGCGATCTTCCGGATGAACAGCAGCTGGCAGACTCTTTTGTTTTGATCTTTCACTTGAAGGGTGAAGGGAGAATTGATATACAGGCATCAGGCAGTCCGCTCCAAAAAGAAACGCTGTATATTGTTCCGCCTTATGAAACATTCGGAATCACAGCTTCGTCAGCTGAAATCAGCGGGTATCTCATCAGGCTGCAGCCCTACAGCTATGACGACCGCCGCCTGACACTTGAAGCAGACACCGATCCTGACGTTTTTTCCGACCTTCAGATGATGAATGTCCATTCTGTCGGAAATCTGGCCTCCCGCCTTCAGGAACTTTCCGCCTTATGGCCGGCATCTTCAGCACTCCAGGAGATGAAATGCCAAGCAGACCTGCAGCAGCTTTTGTACGATATCTATTCGGCTAAACTGACCCATCCCGAAAACACCGCATCAGCCATAGGAAAAACAAAGGAGTATATTGAAGAGCATTCAGATGCACACCTGACGCTTGATCAACTCGCGCAAATGGCCGGAATCAGCGCGAAGCACTACAGCGAAACGTTCAAAAAGCTGTACGGTCGAAGCGTGACAGAGTTTATCACTGAGACGCGGATGACGAAAGCAAAGCAGCTGATGGCAAAAGCAAGCTACAAGCTGAGGGAAATCTCAAGCCAAATCGGGTATCAGGATGAATTTTATTTCAGCAGGACATTTAAGAAGCATACGGGCTTATCCCCGACCGTTTATATGAAAAAAAGGCGCAGGAAACTGGCGGCCTACGGCCAGAATACGATCGGTCAGCTGATACCGCTGCACCTCATTCCTTACGCAGCTTCTCTGCATCCGAAGTGGACATCGTATTACTATAAACATTACGCGGCAGATATTCCGGTTCATCTGAGCGCTTACCGCTTTCACGAGCCGTGGGAAGAAAACCTGCGGACATTGTCATCGGCTGCCCCTGAGCTCATTATCAGCATGGACAGCGTGTCTCACGAGGAACGGAAACAACTCCAGTCGATCGCCGATGTCTTCTTTTTGCCTTCACAGGAACAATGGAGGAGGCATTTTATGCTGACCGCATCCCATTTGGATGAAGAAGCGGAGGCTCAGAAATGGCTGCTGTCTTACCAGCGTCTCACCGAAACCGCAAAAGAAACGCTTTATCCAATCTGCGGACGCCGAAGTTTTTTGTTTTTGCGCCTGCATAAACACGAGATTTATCTGGCGCATAACCGCTCTGTTCAAGATGTATTTTTTGGCGACCTTGGCTTTGAACCTGCTGTATCGCTGGAAGAACCGATTGACCGGTCCGTCTCCATCGAAACGATTGCGGCATATCAGCCGGATATCATCATGATTTTCATTTTTAAAGAGCCCGAGACGCTGGCATTCTACCGGGAGCTGCAGCAGTCGGCTGCATGGCAGGATTTGAAAGCGGTGCGGCATCACCGGGTGTATCAGGTGAATTCAGATCCTTGGCGGGAATATTCCGCATGCAGCCATGAACGAATCATTCGCCAGGCGGTTCGGCTGCTGTCCGGAAAAAATCCATTTTAATTGCCGGATATAATCCATGGTGTTATCGAAGAGGCTTACCTATAATTTTAATTGATAATAGTTATCAATTAAATCAGGGGGTCTCAGTCAGATGAGAAAACTATCAATCTTATTATTTATTCTCCTTCTCGCGTTTGGCGCAGCGGGATGCGGGAACAGCAAAGAAAAGGCGGGCGGCGATGGCAAGAGCTTAGCATCAGCTGAGAAAAGCATCGAGTACCTCGATCATACATACAAGGTGAAGACCCCGGCCGAACAAATCGTCATTACGGGAAGCGTGGAATCGATGGAAGATGCCAAGCTTCTGGATGTTCACCCGGCCGGTGCCATTTCCTTCTCCGGAAAGTTCCCGGACCTGTTCAAGAGCATTACTGACAAAGCAGCTGCCGTCGGCGAAAAAACAGAACCGAACCTGGAGAAAATTCTTGAGCTTAAACCGGATGTCATCCTGGCTTCAACGAAATTTCCCGATAAAGTGGTGAAAAAACTGGATAACATCGCGACGACGATTCCTGTTTCCCACGTTTCTTCAAATTGGAAAGACAATTTAAAGCTGCTGGCTGAACTGACAGGCAAAGAAGATAAAGCGAAGCAGATTATTTCGGATTATGAAGCAGACCTTAAGGAAGCAAAAACAAAGCTTGAGAAAACGGCCAAAGATACAAAAGCGCTCGTTGTCAGAATTAGACAAGGCAATGTCTTTATCTATCCGGAAGACGTATTCTTTAATTCCACATTATACGGCGAGCTGGGTTTCACAGCTCCAAAAGAAGTCAAGGCGGCAAAAGCCCAGGAGTTGGTTTCTTTAGAAAAACTGAGCGAAATGAATCCGGACTATATGTTTGTTCAATTCTCTGACGATGAGAATGCAGACAAGCCGAATGCGCTGAAAGATCTAGAGAATAATCCAATTTGGAAAAGCATTTCTGCAGTGAAAAATGACCATGTATTTGTCAATGCTGTAGATCCGCTTGCGCAGGGCGGCACGGCATGGAGCAAGGTTGAATTTTTAAAGGCTGCAGCTGAGAAATTGGCGCAGAACAAATAGAAAAGGTTCCTTGAGCTATGCATTCAAAGCAAATGACCCGCATCATTATGATTTCTGCTCCGTTTGCCATACTGCTGTCCGTTTTTCTGTCGGTATGTTACGGTGCAAAACAGCTTGAGCCCGAAGTGATTTTTTCAGCGCTGCTGCATTTTGATCCGGGCAACACAGATCATCAAATCATTTGGCATTCCCGCCTTCCGCGCGCTGCCGGCGCTCTTTTAATCGGAGCGGCGCTGGCGGTGTCCGGTGCGCTTATGCAGGGCATTACCCGAAATTATTTAGCTTCTCCGTCGATTATGGGTGTTTCCGACGGATCAGCATTCGTGATCACGCTGCTGATGGTGTTGATTCCGGGTTCGACTTCCCTGGAGATGATGGGCTATTCGTTTATCGGATCAGCCGTTGGCGCCGGCCTCGTCTTCGGCCTCGCCTCGGTGATTCCAAACGGTTTTATGCCGGTTCAGCTTGCCATCATCGGAACGGTCACAAGCATGCTGCTCAGCAGTCTGTCAGCGGCGATGTCGATTTACTTTCAAATTTCCCAGGACGTCAGCTTCTGGTACAGCGCCAGGCTGCATCAATTGAATCCCGAGCTGCTGAAGTATGCTGTGCCGTTTTTTGTGATCGGCATCATTCTGGCACTCTCTCTCAGCAAAAAAGTGACAGCTTTATCATTGGGAGATGACATTTCCGAAAGCCTCGGCCAGAAAAAGCAGGCCGTCAAATGGACAGCGATGGCAGCGGTTGTCATTCTGACAGGCTGCTCCGTCGCCATGGCGGGAAAAATTGCTTTTGTCGGACTGATTGTACCGCATATTACGCGTTTTCTCGTCGGGGCGGATTACAGCCGGATGATTCCATGCTCCTGCGTTCTCGGAGGCATTTTTTTGACGCTGGCCGATCTTCTCAGCCGGCTGCTCAACTATCCGTTTGAGACACCGATTGAAGTCGTCACTTCGGTGATCGGCGTTCCTTTCTTCCTTTATTTGATCAAAAGAAAAGGAGGGGAGCAGCGTGCCTAAAAAGGTTGCAGTCATCTATGCTGTTTTTATTGTGCTGATTCTCACAATCTGTTATCTCAGCATAACAGTAGGATCGTTTGTCGCACATCCGGCTGAGCTGTTATCAACATTGCTTCACATCAATCCGAATGAGCAATACGCCATTCTTCTTTTTGAGCTGCGTCTTCCAAGGATTGTGACGGCAGCACTCGTGGGTCTTGGGCTCGGCATTGCCGGTTCCGTTATCCAGGCGATGACAAGGAACGGACTGGCTGACCCGGGAATCCTGGGGATTAATGCCGGTGCGGGTGCAGCAATCGTCGGCTACATGCTGATCTTTCAAGGCCAGACTGAAACGACAAGCCTGCTCGCTGCAATGGGGATGCCATTCTTCGGCTTGATCGGGGGCATTTTGGCGGCGATATTCATTTTTATGTTTGCCTGGCATGGCGGCAACTTGGATTCGGGAAGAATTATTCTCGTTGGGATCGCGATCAATTCGGGTTTCAGCGCTATTTCGCTGTACCTGTCATTGAAGATGAATCCGAATGACCACGAAATGGCCATGGTTTGGAAAAACGGAAGCATCTGGTCGGCGAATTGGACGTATATTCAAGCGGCACTGCCGTGGCTGCTGCTTCTCATCCCATTCCTGCTGACAAAATCCGGCCTGCTCGATACCATTCGCTTTCATGAAGATACGGTGAAGAGTCTCGGCGTATCCGCCAATGTTGAAAAAGTGGTGCTGCTGACGGCTTGTGTCGGCATCATCAGCGCCTGTGTGGCTATCTCTGGAAGCATGGCATTTGTCGGCCTGATTGCTCCGCACATCTCGCGGAGGCTCGTCGGCGTTCTGCACCGCCACTCATTGCTGTTAAGCGGATTGATCGGGATGTTTCTCGTATTGTGCGCCGATTTTGCCGGAAAGCTGCTGTTCCAACCGTCCGAAGTGCCGGCGGGTATCATCCTCGCCATTTTCGGTGTGCCTTACTTCTTATTTTTACTGTTTAAACAAAAAAAGACGGTTCATTAGACTGTTTTTAGCTCAATCAAAGAGGGGAAGGGAGAATCACATGGCTCAAGAAAAACTTCAGCAGTCTGTCAATGCTGCTGAATGTATTCCGGTGGCGATACCGGGGACAGAACAGCGGTGCATGCGTTCAACGGATGGGAGCCGCACATACCGGATTTTTATTGCTAAACCATTTGGGGAACCGCCGCCCGCAGGATATCCCGTAATTTATCTGCTTGACGCCAATTCCGTGTTTGGAACAATGGTGGAGGCATTGCGGATGCAGTCGCGTCGTCCCGATAAAACCGGCGTCGTGCCGGCCGTTATCGTCGGCATCGGCTATGAAACCGACGCTCCCTTTGACCGGGGGCGATATTACGATTTTACTCTGCCGGATTCGGGCGCCGAGCTGCCCAGGAGACCTGATGGAGCAGACTGGCCGGAGCCGGGCGGGGCGAAAGCTTTTCTGTCCTTCATCGAACAGCAGTTAAAGCCGGAGATCGAACAGGAATTCACGATTGATGTGAAAAGGCAGGCGATTTTCGGTCATTCCCTTGGCGGACTTTTTGTTCTGCAGACCCTGTTTACAAAACCGGCCCTGTTTCAGACATATATCGCCGGAAGTCCGTCCATCCATTGGCATCCGTCCTTTTTTGATGAGGAGCATGACTTTATTTCGAAGCTGCAGGAAGCGGATGGCGATGTAAAGGTATTGCTCGGGGCGGGAGAGCTTGAAAAGACGCATAAAAGCGGAATGAACGACAATGCAAAAAGGCTGGCCGCCCGCTTGGCCGCCTTGGAAAAGCAGGGGATTCGCGCGGAGTACCATGAATTTAAAGGGGAAGGTCATATATCGGTTCTGCCTGTGTTAATCAGCAGAGCGCTCCAGTTTGCCTTCAAGCCTGATTGACAGCGGGGCGCTTCCGGCGCCCCGAGCTTTAAGAAAAGATAAGAATGGATAACAGATAATATACCATGAGCATTGATACGGATAAACAATCGAAAACGATTTGACCGTTTGCATTTATTGGTATATTATATTTTTGAACGATAATGATTATCATTATCAATTAAGAATTTAGCTTTGGCAGTGACTCTTTGAGACTTGGGAGCTGCCGTTTTTAAGAAAGGAAATGATAAGAGTGAAAGGCAAGGTTGCTTTGGTGACTGGGGCTTCGCAAGGAATCGGCAAAGAAGTGGCTCTGTCGCTTGCTGAACGCGGGGTGTTTGTTGCCGCAGCTGATCGAAATCGAAAAGGGCTGCTTGAACTTGAAGCCGAACTTGAACGAAAAGATCTGCAGGGTTCCGGTTTTGCCGCGGATGTGGGCGACAGTGCCGCCGTCGATCAGCTTGTGGCCCATGTTGAACGCGAGATCGGTCCGATAGACATGCTTGTCAATGTAGCCGGCGTGCTCAGAACGGGTCTGATCCATTCATTGAGTGATGAAGATTGGGAGAAGACGTTCAGCGTCAACTCTACCGGGGTTTTTAACGTATCGCGTGCCGTCGCCCGCCGGATGATTCCGCGCAGAACTGGAGCGATCGTGATTGTCGGATCAAATGCGGCGGCAGTGCCGCGTATGCATATGGCCGCCTATGCGGCCTCTAAGGCGGCCGCTTTAATGTTTACGAAATGTCTCGGCCTTGAACTTGCCGAGTACAATATCCGCTGCAATATCGTATCGCCCGGATCAACCGATACGCCGATGCAGCGGTCGCTATGGCAAGGTGAGGAAGCTGCGCAAGGCGTAATTGAAGGATCACTTGAAACATTCAAAACGGGAATTCCGCTCGGAAAATTGGCTTCGCCGGCTGATATTGCAGATGCTGTAGTATTTTTGCTGTCTGACGGGGCTCGTCATATTACGATGCACGATTTGCGCGTCGATGGCGGAGCAACGCTTGGAGCCTGATTCAATCTAAAGGAGGTTTTAATGATGATAGAACGTCATGTCGTGTCAGAAGCGCTTGCCGATCAGCTGTTGAAGGAATATCAGGCCGGAGCTTCATTCTTTTTCTCTTCCCCTGAGCGGACCATTCTGGCGGAAGGTGTTTTGGCTTCTGTTTCTCAAACGGAAGAGCAAAGCCTTGCTCAGCGGGCTGCGGAAGTTCTGAAAAAAGCGAGGGAGAACGGGCAGAAAAATCCGATGGTGGTCGGAGCTGTGCCGTTTGACGATGCAAAGCCGGCGCAGTTAACCGTGCCGGTCGAAGCGTGGCAGGCGGGGCCGCTGACATGTGAAGAAGACGGTAAAGAGGAGCCTGAACCTGCCCTGTACCCCTATGATATCGAGCAGATTCCAAGCCCGGAAGCGTATATGACCGGGGTCAGACGAGGGTTGGCAGGTATAGCAGGAGGAGAATACAGTAAGATCGTCCTTTCCCGGTCTTTGCAGCTGACCTCGCCGATCAAAGTCGATATCGGTCAATTGCTGCGAAATCTTGCCCACCGCAATACAAGCGGGTACAACTTTGCCGTTGACTTAACCGGGCAATCGCCGGAAGCGCCTCGTACCACTTTGATAGGCGCAAGTCCTGAGCTGCTTGTATCACGGTCCGGGTTCCGCGTTACGGCAAATCCTTTAGCAGGTTCAAGACCTCGAAGCGATGATCCTGAAGAAGATCGAAGAAGGGCGGCTGAACTGCTTGCTTCTCCTAAAGACCGTCACGAACATGCGGTCGTAGTCGAAGCGGTTGCTTCCGCGCTCAAGCCGTTTTGCCGAAAGCTGGAGGTGCCGGAACCATCGCTCATCAGCACGCCGACGATGTGGCATCTTTCAACTGAATTGAAGGGAGAGCTTACAGATCTTTCTGTATCATCATTAGAGCTCGCCGCCGCTCTACATCCGACGCCCGCTGTTTGCGGCACGCCGACGAATGCGGCGAAAGAAGCGATTAAACAGATTGAGCCGTTTGACCGCGGATTTTTCACAGGTATGGTCGGCTGGTGTGACGCGGACGGTGACGGTGAATGGGTCGTAACGATTCGCTGTGCTGAGGCGGAGGAACACGCGCTGCGGCTGTACGCAGGCGCCGGAATTGTCGCCGGATCGAAGCCTGAAGAAGAACTTGCCGAAACGTCTGCAAAGTTTCGGACGATGCTTCTTGCGATGGGAATGAACAGTGAATAACGGAGGGATAAAGGATGTTGAAAGGGTGCCCAACATGGCCGAAGGAGTTTGCGGATAAATATCGGAAGGAGGGATGCTGGCGAGGCGAAACATTTGGGGGAATGCTGAGGGAACGGGCCGAAAAACATGGCAGCCGCATTGCCCTTACATACGGAGATACCCATTTAAGCTATCAAGAGTTAGACAAGAGAGCCGACTCTTTGGCCGGCGGTCTTTTAAAGCTTGGGATCAAAAAAAATGACCGCGTCGTTGTCCAGCTACCGAATGTCATCGAGTTTTTTGAAGTTTGCTTTGCACTCTTCCGAATCGGAGCTCTGCCTGTCTTTGCGCTTCCATCGCACAGACATAGCGAGATCACGTATTTTTGCGAGTTTTCTGAAGCTGCTGCTTATGTGATTCCCGATCATCACGCAAGGTTTGACTACCGCAAGATGGCGAGACAGGTAAAGGGAAAGCTGCGGGGGCTTCGTCATGTCATTGTCGCCGGCGAATCGGAGGAGTTTGAAGCGCTGTCGGGCCTTTATGATCAGCCTGCACCTCCGCAGAACGTCCATTCAGAAGATGTTGCTTTTCTTCAGTTGTCAGGGGGAAGCACAGGTCTTTCTAAGCTGATCCCGAGGACGCATGATGATTATATATACAGCTTGAGGGTCAGCGCAGAGATTTGCAGGCTTGATCACAACAGCGTGTATCTTGCCGCTCTTCCAATCGCTCACAATTATCCGCTCAGTTCGCCGGGAGTGCTCGGTACACTCTATGCGGGAGGCCGAGTCGTTCTTGCGCCAGGAGGCAGCCCGGATGAAACCTTTCCTCTAATCGAAAAGGAAAGAGTAACGATCACAGGTCTCGTACCGCCGCTTGCGCTAATCTGGCTTGACGCTGCTCCGGCGCGCCGGGACGACTTGTCAAGTCTCCAGGTCCTTCAAGTCGGCGGAGCGAAATTCAGTGCCGAAGCCGCCAGACGCGTCACATCGGTGTTTGGCTGCAAACTGCAGCAGGTTTATGGCATGGCAGAAGGTCTGGTCAACTATACCAGACTTGATGATCCTGAAGACACGATCGTTCACACACAAGGCAGACCGATGTCTCCGTTTGACGAAATTAAAATTGTGGATAAAGAAGGACGCGAACTTGGACCCGGACAGACCGGGGAGCTTCTGACAAGAGGTCCTTATACGATCCGCGGCTATTACAAAGCTGAGGAACATAATGCCAAAGCGTTCACAGAAGACGGGTTTTACCGTACGGGCGACTTGGTCAAAGTCAATTCATCAGGCTATTTGATTGTTGAAGGACGAGCCAAAGACCAGATCAACAGAGGCGGGGAGAAGGTTGCCGCGGAAGAAGTGGAAAACCACCTGCTCGCACATCCCGCCGTACTCGATGCGGCGGTTGTCTCGATGCCGGATCAATTTCTCGGCGAAAGAACGTGTGCGTATGTTATCCCACGCGGCGCTGCACCTGCTCAGGCTGAATTGCAATCGTTTTTGAGAGAAAGGGGCCTTGCAGCCTACAAAATACCCGACCGGGTGGAAATGGTTGAAGCATTCCCGCAGACAGGCGTAGGAAAAGTCAGCAAAAAAGAACTGCGTACAGCGATTGCTGAAAAAATGTCTGCAGCTAAGAATATCACGTGATAAAAAAATGAGAGGATGTGATTTGATGGCCATTCCTGCCATCTTACCGTACCAAATGCCAGAAGCATCAAATATGCCGAAAAACAAGGTGTCATGGACTCCTCATCCGAAGCGCGCTGCACTTCTCATCCATGATATGCAGCAATATTTTCTCAACGCTTACCGTTGCGGCGAGTCTCCGGTAACAGATCTGCTGGCTAATATTAAGAAGCTTCGGAAGCGATGTGCCGAGCTTGGCATTCCGGTTATTTTCACGGCTCAGCCAGGCGCTCAGACACCGGAAGAACGGGGGCTTCTCCAAGATTTTTGGGGACCCGGAATCGGTCCTGATCCCGATGAGCAGAAGATCGTAGATGAGCTGAAACCGAATAAAGGCGACATCGTTCTGACCAAGTGGAGGTACAATGCGTTCAGAAAAACCAACCTTTTAGGTGTGCTGGAGGAGCAAGGTCGGGATCAGCTCATCATCACCGGCATCTATGCCCATATCGGCTGCTTGATGACGGCATGTGATGCGTTTATGCAAGATATTGAAACGTTTTTTGTCGCCGATGCGGTGGCGGATTTCTCATTAAAGCATCATGAAATGGCTATCACATACGCAGCTGACCGCTGCAGCGTCACAATCACTGCGGAACAGCTTTTGAGCCAGCTGAAAGATGACGCAAGCCATGAACACGCAAAAGAAAGCTCTCATGCACTGACAAAACAGATCATTCGCGAACAGGTCGCATCGCTTCTTCTTGAATCACCGGAAAAGATAAGCGACAGCGAAAATTTGATTTACAGGGGACTTGATTCCGTGAGAATCATGAGTCTCGCGGAGCGCTGGCGCCGAGCGGGGCGGGAGGTGTCATTTGTGGAGCTTGCGGAGGACCCTTCGATTGAAAACTGGTGGAGACTGTTGTCCTCCTCTAAAGAAGCACCCTTGCCAAATGCAGACTATCAATGAAGGAGGTCGCCTTAATGCTTGAATGTCAACATAACCGAAAGCCATTATCAGGAGCGCAAGCCGGCATTTGGTTTGCTCAGCAGCTTGATCCGGAAAATCCGATCTACAATACAGCTGAATACGTTGAAATTAAAGGCCCGCTTGATCAAGAGCTTTTCGAGAAAGCGCTGCGCCATGTCATGAAAGAAGCTGAATCATTCCATGCCAGATTTGGAGAAGATCAAGACGGACCGTGGCAAGTGATCGTTCCGTCGGCAGATTTTCCGATTCATTATGTTGATGTCAGCTCAGAAACCGATCCGGAACAGGCGGCGAAAAGCTGGATGAAGGATGACCTTGCCCGTCCGGTTGATCTGACTCGCGGTCCGCTTTTTACAGAAGCGCTTTTCAAAACGGCGCCGGATCATTACTTCTGGTATCAGCGAACTCACCATATCGCAACGGACGGGTTCAGCTTTACATTGATCGCCGAGCGGCTGTCAAAAATATATACCGCATTGATGCAGAACAAATCGATCGATCAGAGCGGAGCCTTTGGCTCCCTCGATTTGATTCTCGCGGAGGAAACGGCTTACCGCGCATCAGAGAAGTATCAGGAAGATCGGCAATTTTGGCTTGAGCGATTCAGCGATGAACCGGAGGTAGTCAGTCTTGCCGAAAGGGCGCCGCGCACCTCTTCAAGCTTTCTTCGCAGGTCTGACTATCTGCCGAGTGAACATGCTGAGCGTCTTCTGTCTGCCGCAAGCAGAATGGGGGCAACTTGGCACGAAACCGTGATGGCAGCAGCTGCAATATATGTTCATCGGCTGACAGGGGCAAATGACGTCGTTCTCGGGATGCCGATGATGTGCCGCCTTGGGTCAGCCGCTCTCCATATTCCGGGTATGGTCATGAATCTCCTTCCGCTTCGGATTGGCATGCAGCCGGACATGAGCGTAGGAGAGCTGGTCAAGCAAATCTCAGCAGAGATGATGAAGCTGAGGCGTCATCAGCATTACCGCCACGAAGAACTGCGCCGGGAACTCAAGCTGCTTGGCGAAAATCAGCGGCTGTTCGGTCCGCAGCTTAATTTGATGCCTTTTGAGCAACGCTTGAATTTTGCCGGCTGTCAAGGCATCGTGCATAATCTTGCCACAGGACCTGTGGACGATCTGTCAATCAACATTTACGGCCGCCCGGACGGAGGCGGGTTGAAAATAAACATGGATGCAAACCCCGCTGTTTATCATGCGGATGAACTTGAACATCATATTCATCGTTTTCTTACTCTTCTGAAAACGATTGCCGATTGCGAGCAAACTCAGCCGGTGGGGACGTTGGATATTCTTCTCCCGGAAGAACGCGCTCAAATTTTAATCGAATGGAATCAAACAGACCGCGGTCTTCCAAATGAGAGTCTTACGCAACGATTTGAAATGATGGCGAAGGAGTACCCTGAATCTCCGGCAGTCGTTTCCGATGATGAGGTTCTCACCTATTCCGAATTAAATAAAAGGGCAAATCAACTGGCTCATCTGCTGATCAATAAGGGGGCGAAACCCGAGACATTCGTTGCTTTGGCCCTGCCGCGCTCAGCGGAAATGATTGTCAGCATGCTCGCCGTTCTCAAGGCTGGAGCGGCTTATTTACCTATAGATCCCGATTATCCGGCTGACAGGATCGAGTATATGCTCAATGATGCACAGCCGCTGTTTGTCATCACCAGCAAAAAAGCACAAGACATGATCAGTTCGCAAACGCCGAAGTTCATCCTTGATGAACAAACTGTTATGGAAAAAATCTCCGGATGTTCTGAAGGAAATCCCGGCAGACAGCATTCCGGCGCTCAGCCGGCATATATGATTTATACATCCGGATCAACCGGCAGACCTAAAGGCGTAGTTGTACAAGCTGAAAGCTTATTCAATTTTTTGCTTTCAATGCAGGATATGTTCCCGCTTAATCAAGACGACCGGCTGCTGGCCGTCACAACGATTGCATTCGACATCTCAGCACTCGAAATTTATTTGCCACTGATCAGCAGGTCGGCAGTCGTTCTTGCCGAGAAGGAGACGGTACAAGACCCCTCCGCATTGGCTAAAATGATTGAAACATACGGAATCACAATGATGCAGGCCACACCGACCCTTTGGTATGCATTGGCCTCGAGCGCTCCGGAGAAGCTTAAAGGTCTTCGTGCGCTTGTCGGAGGGGAAGCTCTGCAAGCCAGCTTGGCCCGGCAATTGCAGCAGCTTGGATGCACATTAACGAACCTTTATGGACCGACGGAAACAACGATTTGGTCTACAGCCGCCGCGCTGGGAGGCAACTGCACGAAATCTCCGGGGATCGGCCGTGCGATTTGGAATACGCAGCTGTATGTTCTAGACGCCGGATTGCAGCCCGTGCCTCCGGGAGCGGCTGGAGAACTTTATGTGGCAGGAACAGGATTGGCGCGCGGCTACTTGAACCGTCATGCTCTCACGGCTGAACGCTTTATTGCGAATCCATACGGGCCGCCTGGATCGAGGATGTACCGGACGGGCGACCTCGTGCGCTGGCGCGAAGACGGGTCGCTTGATTATATCGGCCGTGCGGACCATCAAGTCAAAATTCGCGGATTCCGCATTGAAATGGGAGAAATAGAAGCGGTGCTTGCAAATCATCCGGTTGTTAAACAAGCTGCTGCTATTGTTCGTGAAGACCAGCCCGGTGATCCGCGTATATTTGCGTATGTCGTTCCCGCTTCGGGAGAAAGCCTTCATCCTGTCGAGCTTCGCGGCTACGTTGGTGAAACACTGCCCGACTATATGATTCCGTCTGCATTTGTCATTCTTGATGAACTGCCGCTTACGCCGAACGGAAAGCTTGACCGCAAATCCCTGCCGGCTCCGGCATTGAGTATGCATACAGGCGGACGTGAGCCAAGGACACCTCAAGAGGAAATATTGTGTGATTTATTCGCTGAAGTGCTGGGGGTGCCGCGAGTCAGTATTGATGACAGCTTTTTTGATCTCGGCGGACATTCGCTTCTGGCAGGCAGGCTTGTCGGCCGGATTCGGGAAACGCTTGGCGTCGAACTCGGAATCGGCCGTTTATTCGATGAGCCCACAGCCGCCGGGCTTGCCAAACAGCTTGATCAGGCGCAGAGCGCCCGTCCGGCATTGCGTAAAAGAGAGCGCCGGGAAGAAATTCCGCTGTCCTTCGCGCAGCGGCGCCTATGGTTTTTGCACTGTTTGGAAGGACCGAGCCCGACCTATAATATTCCGGTTGTCGTTCATTTAACCGGACGTTTGGACCGAGAGGCGCTGACAACCGCTCTGAGCGATGTAGCAGCAAGACATGAGCCGCTTCGAACAATTTTTCCGTATCAGCAGGGGACAACACACCAGCTGATATTGGAAGCGGATCAAGCGCGTCCCGAACTCGCTGTATCCCATGTCAGCGAACATGATTTGGAAAAAGTCATGGCTGAGGCTGTTCGGCACCGTTTTCATTTAGAAAAGGAACCTCCGTTTCGCGCCCAGCTATTCGTACTCGGACCGGACAAATTTGTTCTTCTTCTGCTTTTGCACCATATGATTGGCGACGGCTGGTCTTTAACGCCGCTGACCCGCGATTTGGAAACCGCCTACAATGCGCGTCTGAATGGTGAGGCACCTGCTTGGGAGCCGCTTTCTATACAATATGCCGACTATGCCGTATGGCAGGAACATCTGCTTGGACATGAGAGCAATCCGGACAGTCTGATTGCCAAGCAGCTCGGGTATTGGTCAAAGGCATTGGAACATCTGCCTGATCAGCTGGAGCTTCCGACTGATCACCCGCGTCCGTCGGAATCAAGCTACAGAGGCGGTACGATTGATCTCAGCATTGACGAACAGCTACACGGCCGTTTGCTCGGTTTGTCCCGCAGCACCGGAGTCAGCATGTTCATGATTTTGCAGTCGGCCCTTGCCTCACTGCTGACACGGCTCGGAGCAGGCCACGACATTCCGCTCGGGAGCCCGATAGCGGGAAGAAACGATGATGCTTTAGGCGGAATTGTCGGATTGTTCGTTAATACGCTTGTGCTCCGAACAGATACATCGGGTAATCCAAGTTTTCGGGAACTTCTGAACAGAGTTAGAAAAGTAAATCTTGCAGCATATGAGCATCAGGACCTTCCGTTCGAGCGCCTTGTTGAAGTGCTCAATCCTGCCAGGTCAAGAGCGAGACATCCGCTGTTCCAAATCATGCTCGCCTATCAAAATACGCCTGAACCTGAGCTTGAACTTTCCGGCCTTAAATCAGACATTGACATTCGCAGTGTCGGCGCAGCCAAGTTTGATTTGACGATTGAGCTTCGGGAACATCGAAAAGCGGATGGAACACCCGCAGGTATCGGCGGATTTGTGGAATACAGCACAGATTTATTTGAGCGAAATACGGTTCAAACATTGGCCGAACGGCTTGTCAGACTGCTGGATTCAGCAGTATCCGACCCTGATCAGCCGATTGGAAGACTTGATATTCTCCTTCCGGCCGAACGTGAAAACATGCTGGCTGACTGGAGCAAATCGTCCAACAACATACCTTGTTCATCTTTGCCTGTTTTATTTGAAAAGCAGGCTGCGAAGGACCCGGAAGCCGTTGCGGTTATATATGAAAATGACTCGCTCACATACGGCGAGCTCAATAGACGCGCTAACCGGCTTGCCCATCTCCTGATCGCCAAAGGGGTCGGTCCCGAACAATTTGCTGCCCTGGCGCTGCCAAGATCTTTGGATATGGTTGTCGGACTGCTTGCAGTGCTGAAAGCTGGCGCGGCATATGTGCCTCTGGATCCGGACTACCCGGCAGAAAGGATAGCGTTTATGTTGAATGATGCACATCCTGCCTGCATCGTTACGAGTTCAGCGGTCGAATCATGCCTTTCTGTTCCCGCATCTGTTGAACGGATTGTCCTTGATGACCCTTGCATACAAGAGGAACTGAACGGATGCGCTTCTGCGAATCCGGTTGATGCCGACCGTACGAAGCCTTTGCTGCCTCTTCACCCGGCGTATGTCATTTACACATCCGGTTCGACCGGCAAGCCGAAAGGAGTGATCGTTCCACATCAAAATGTCGTGCGGCTGTTCGGAGCGACTGACCAATGGTTTCATTTTGGCTCTGACGATGTTTGGACGATGTTTCATTCTTACGCATTTGACTTTTCGGTATGGGAAATTTGGGGAGCGCTGCTCAATGGGGGACGGCTTGTCGTGGTGCCTCATACAATCAGCCGCTCGCCGGCCGACTTTCTCAATCTTCTCGTACGCGAGGGAGTGACTGTGCTCAATCAGACCCCTTCCGCATTTTATCAATTGATGCAGGCTGACCGGGACAATGCTGAGACAGGAAAGTGCCTTTCCTTGCGCTTTATCATTTTTGGAGGGGAAGCGCTCGAACTGAAGAGGCTTGAAGATTGGTATGAACGCCATCCGGAGCATTTCCCGCGGCTGATTAATATGTACGGAATTACAGAAACGACGGTACATGTCAGCTATATTTCCCTCGATCAGCAGACTGCAGCACTTCAAGCGAACAGCCTGATCGGTCAAGGGATTCCCGATTTAGGTGTATATGTGCTTGATGAATACCTTGAACCGGTACCCCCGGGCGTCACCGGAGAGATGTATGTGTCGGGGGGCGGCCTCGCACGGGGTTACTTGGGCAGACCCGATTTGACGGCAGACCGTTTTGTCGCTGATCCGTTTGGTCCGCCCGGAACCCGGATGTACCGAACCGGCGATCTTGCCCGCAGGCGCCAAGACGGCTCTCTTGATTATATGGGCAGGGCCGATCAGCAGATCAAGATCCGCGGCTTTAGAATCGAACTCGGCGAGATAGAAGCGGTGCTTGTCCGCCATCACAAGGTGAATCAAGCTGCTGTAGTTGTAAGGGAAGACCAGCCCGGGGACAAGCGCCTGATCGCCTATGTTGTCCCGACGTCTGAAGAAGAAACTGATCCGGCTGAGCTGCGCCGGTTTGCCGCAGGCACTCTGCCGGAGTACATGGTGCCTTCTGCATTTGTAAAAATTGCAGACCTGCCATTGACTCCAAATGGCAAACTTGATCGAAAAGCGCTGCCTGAGCCTGATTTTGCCGCGGCTGTTAAAGGGCGGGGGCCAAGAACACCGCAGGAAGAAATCTTATGCGATCTTTTTTCAGAAATCCTCAATGTGCCGCGGATTGGTATTGATGACGGATTCTTCGAACTTGGCGGTCATTCTCTGCTCGCCGTACAGCTGATGAGCCGCATTCGTGAAGCGCTCGGCGTCGAGCTCGGCATCGGCGACCTGCTTGAAGCGCCTACTGTCAGCGGACTCGCTGAACGGCTTGAATCCGGCGGCGGGCAAAGTGCGCTGGATGTACTGCTTCCGCTGAGAACCGGAGGCAGTCAGGATCCCCTGTTTTGTGTGCATCCGGCCGGGGGCCTCAGCTGGTGTTATGCCGGTTTAATGACGGCACTCGGGAAGGAATATCCGATATACGGCCTTCAAGCTCGCGGGATCGCAAGGCAGGAAGAGCTTCCTGATACGCTCGACGACATGGCCGCGGATTATATCAGGCACATTCGTACGATTCAGCCAACAGGGCCTTATCGTCTTCTCGGCTGGTCTCTCGGAGGCAATGTTGTACATGCGATCGCAACTCAGCTGCAGGAACAAGGGGAAGACATTTCGCTTCTTGTCATGCTTGATGCATACCCGAATCACTTCCTTCCAATTAAAGATGCACCTGATGAGCAGGAAGCATTGATTGCACTCTTGGCATTGGGAGGATACGATCCGGACAGCCTTAACGGGGAACCGCTGAAACTTTCCAGTGCGATCGATATACTGCGCCGAGACGGCAGTGCGCTTGCCAGCCTGGATGAGGCTGCGATCTTGAATTTAAAGGAGACTTATGTGAATTCCGTCCGGATTTTAAGCGAATATAAGCCCCGCGTCTTTCATGGTGATATCCTGTTCTTCAAATCTACCGTGATACCGGAATGGTTTGATCCGATCGATCCGGAGTCATGGCTTCCTTATCTGAACGGAAACATTGATATTCATGATATGGATTGCCGGCATAAAGATTTGTGCCAGCCGGAGCCGCTGGCCGAAATCGGACGTCATGTTGCGGAAAAACTGGACGGCTTGAAAAAGATACGGACAAGTAGGGAGAGATAACGATGACAAATCCTTTTGAAAATGAACAGGGCACATATGTTGTTTTAATGAATGAGGAAGGCCAGTATTCACTCTGGCCCGCCTTTGTTCATATTCCGGCAGGGTGGGAGATTGTCTGCGGGGAAACGAGCCGCAGCGCCTGCATCGACTATATCAGCTCGAATTGGACCGATCTCTCGCCGAACAGCTTGAAGCCGGCTGCAGAAGTTCACGGCGGTCAGCAATGAAGAGAAGGCCGTTCAATCAAAGGACGGTTGTCAGCATTGTATATGTAACGGCCATGTTTATGGCTGCAATGGATGCGAGTGTCATTAACATGGCATTGCCCGCCATCATGAACGAATTTCAAACTTTGCCGTCTGCTGCAGGCACAATTAACATCGGATACTTAGTCAGCTTGGCGGTCTTTCTTCCCGCAGCCGGCTGGTTTGGAGACCGCTTTGGGACAAAGCGTGTTTTCCTTGCCGCGCTTTCCATATTTACGGCTGCATCCGCATTATGCGGAATCGCTGACAATCTGGCGGCATTAAACGTATTTCGCGTGATCCAGGGAGCCGGCGGCGGATTGATCACACCAGTGGGAATGGCAATCTTGTTCAGGACGTTTCCTCCGCAGGAACGGGCTAAAATTTCGAGAGTTCTCGTCCTTCCGATTGCGGTCGCGCCTGCGGTTGGGCCGATCATCAGCGGGTTTCTGACGGATCAGCTGTCATGGCGCTGGATTTTTTACATTAATATTCCGATCGGTATGATCATTCTGCTGTTTGGCCTGTTATATCTTCATGAACATATGGAGCCGAAAGCGGGGAGATTTGATTGGCTAGGATTTCTTTTGGCTGGGCCGGGAATGGCGTTGGCAGTTTTTGCACTCAGCCAGGGGCCTGTGCAGGGCTTCGGCTCTCCGAATGTGCTTGTTTCAGGAACCGGGGGAGTGATTCTCCTCGCCATTCTCGTTTTTGTCGAGCTGAAGGCTGAGCATCCGCTGATTGAACTGCGCTTATTGAAGGACCGGGTTTTTGGAATGATGAGCGTCATTTCGCTTTTGACAGCAGGCGGACTCCTTGGCATGCTCTATATATTTCCGCTGTTGTGCCAGGAAGCACTCGGCTATTCTGCGACCGATACCGCTTTGATCACGTTTCCCGAAGCATTAGGCTTGATGCTGGCCTCCCAGCTGATGCCGAGGTCGTTAGATAAGCTCGGGCCGAGGCGGGTCATTTCCGTTGCGCTTTTAGGCGCCGCTGTATTGTTTGGGCTGCTGAGCCTGACCGGATACGGGTCAAATCTGTGGCTTCTCAGGCTGCTGCTGTTTTCGGCGGGCTTTTTTCTGGGGCATGCGGTTGGCGCTGCGCAGGTTGTTTGTTTTGCCAACATTTCATCCTCATCAATGGGTCGGGCAACGACGCTGTTTAATGTGCAAAACCGACTCGGATCTGCTTTTGGAGTTGCCGTCATGTCGTGCGTCCTTGCTGTGCTCAGTCAGCCTGGCGCAGGGATAGAGCCCGATTTATCAGCTTACCGGACCGCTTTGCTCGGTGCAGCCGGCTTCCTCATGGCAGCATTTTTCATCGCACTCAAGCTCAAGGACGCTGACACTGAACGTCAAATGGACAAGCATGCTTCAGTTTCCAAGGGTGCGGCGGCTTCCGGTAAGTAAAACAAAAATCCTCCCGTTTCCGGGAGGATTTTTTTACCGCATGAATGACGCGCTATAAAATCGGCGAAAGCAGGATCGAAATGGCTTCTTTGAAGCGGATCGATTTGCTTCTGTTTAAATATTCCTCATAGGTCAGCTCCCTTGAGACTTGCAGATCTTTTTCAAATGATAGGACAAGGCTTCTCGAAATTTCCTCATCGTATAAAAAAGCATTCACTTCAAAATTGAGCTTGAAGCTGCGCATATCAATATTTGCCGTGCCGACTGATGAAATTTCTTCATCTACAACGATTGTTTTCGCATGGATAAATCCGTTGTCGTAAATAAATACGGAAGCGCCGGCTTTTAAAAGTTCGCCGATGTAAGAATAGGTAGCCCAGTACACAAAAGGATGGTCGGGTTTGTTAGGAATCATGATTCTCACGTCAACGCCGGACAGACAAGCAATTCTGAGGGCATCGAGCAGGCTTGCGTCCGGAATAAAATAAGGCGTCTGTATAAGAATCGACCGCTTTGCCGTTGATATCATTTTAATATAGCCGTTTTTAATCTGCTCCCATTCTGAATCGGGGCCGCTGGTGACGATTTGCATGCCGATGTTTCCGTTGGAATCGATGTCAGGAAAGTGGTTTGGCATATATGTAATATCGTGATGGTGAGAGGCCTGATTCCAATCCAGGATAAAACGCGTTTGAATCGAATGGACTGCCGTTCCTTTGATTCTGAGATGCGTGTCCCGCCAATAGCCAAAAGCCGGATTTAGACCGAGGTATTCGTCCCCGACATTAAATCCTCCGACATAGCCGATGACGCCGTCGATGATGACGAGCTTGCGGTGGTTGCGGTAATTCATGCGCAAATTGATAAATTTAAAACGTGACGGGAAAAAAACTTCGACAAATCCTCCCGCCTTTTTCAGCTCTTTGAAAAAGCTTTTCCTGAGGCTTCTTGATCCCAATTCATCATACAAAACGCGGACTTCAACGCCTTCTTTTGCTTTTTTGATCAGCGCGTCCCGCAGCTTTTTTCCGATCTCATCGCCTTTATAAATATAATATTGAAGATGTATATGGTCTTTGGCGTTTTCAATGTCGCGAAGCAGTCTGTCGAATTTCTGGCGTCCGTCCGTTAACAGCTCGACCGCATTGTCTTCCGTGAAAACGGCGTGGTTATTCAGAATGTGCATATAAATCAAGTCTTTGCTGTCCGCCGTCGCTTTATTGCGAAATTCAAACTCGCGGTTTTTCAGCTTGGTCAGCTGCTGTTCCAATATTTTTTCCATCCCGATCCTCTTTCGGTCTTCCCATTGAAAAAGGTGATTCCTGCTCAAATTGTGGCCGAAGAGCAAATAGAGGATAAAGCCAAGAACGGGAATAAAGAAGAGTACCAAGAGCCAGGCCCAGGAGGAGCTTGCATCCCGGCGTTCCCTAAAGATCACAACGATTGCCAATAGCGTGTTTAAAACTAATATAAAGCCGAGAAATATCGATGTGATGCTGATATTTTTAATAATATCCATATTGAACCTCACAAGACGGATTTGTTTTTATACATTCCATTTATAACAGTTACTCCCCTTTCAAGCAACTATCTCATGTTATACGGGACGGGGGACGGAAAGTTCCTAATAAAAAGGGGAAAGGCAAAAAACTGTAAAACATGTTGGATCTAAGTTACGATATACATATAAAAAGCGTGATTTAATCAGCGAAACAACGCCTCTTTAACCAAATCGGGAGGGATTGATTATGGATATGGAACGTTTCCATCAAATGCCGGCTTTTATGAAAGAAGAAATGGATAACCTCAAGCATGTGGCGGCGCCGTTCTTAAAGAAAAGGCTGATATTTCTTTTTATCGCGATTCCGCTGCTTGTTGCTTCATTGGTTTATCTTTCTTCTTTTTGGGGGCAGGCATCCTATGGAACCGATTCAATGATAAAAATCGGCTGCGCTGCCGCAGCAGCAGCTTTCGGCATGGCGCTGTTCAGAGAGTCGTCTTACCAAAAAAGAAATGTTCAGCAATCGGTGATGAAATATATATTGGAACGGATGCAAACAAGCGAAGTGCTTTCCGATGAACGGAAAAGCCGGTACGTTCAGGCGGTCAAAGAAGAGCCGTTTACTGTGATAAGAAGCTTTTTGGAATTTTTAAATGAAGAAGAGATCAGAAGGCGCAGGCTGGCTGAATGATGAAAGAAAAAAAGAGCTGCATGACAGCTCTTTTTTTCGTGCCATGATGATCAGGCTTCATTCAATTCTTTTCCTAATATTTTTAAATCGTACCGTATTCGATCCATCTCGGCGATTCCGGGAAAGTGTCCCCACTCGGTAAAGCCGTATTTTTTGAAAAGCTTGATGCTCGGTTCGTTGTGGGCGAAAATAAACGCCATTAAAGAACGGATTCCAAGCTTTGGCGCGACTTCAAGCGCTTTTTCAAGCACCGCTGAACCCGCCCCTTTGCCGCGGTGGTCTTCATGAAGGTAAATGCTGACTTCGGCGGTTTTGTTATAGGCGGGCCTACCGTAAAATGATTCGAAGCTGATCCAGCCGGCGATATCCCCTTGTTCATTTTCCACAATATAAAGAGGCCTTGCCTCGGTATGGTTCAAAAACCAGTTCAGCCTTTCTTCAGGTGTGACGGGTTCTGTATCTGCCGTAACCATTCGCGACGCAATGGTGGAGTTGTAAATATCGACTACTGCGGGAAGGTCTTCCCGATTGGCGATCCGTAGTTTCATTCTCTCTGTCCTTTCTTCATATGTTATATCTTCGGCGTTTTTTCCGTTATCATGCACATTGGTGAAATTTCAGGTTTTAGGGCGGTTTTTACATAAAAACGAAGCAGCCGGTGCAGACTAACTTGAAAAAAAGTTTTTTGTAAATGTATATATTTTCTGAAAAGTGTTCAGAATGTTGCTGAGGTGATGAGTAATGAAAGAGGAAGAAAAGAATCGTACTTCCAAAATCACAAAGCTGCAACAGTTTTTTCGTAAACGCTGGGTATTTCCGGCCATCTATTTGACAAGTGCCGTCGTTGTATTAACCGCCGTTCTTTGGTATCAATCGGCTTCTAACAACGATGTAAAAGATCAGCTTGCTGACGATGGTAAGAAATCAGCCTATGATAACCGGGATGACGCGGTAGAAGTAGGCAAACCAGTCGAAAATGTCGCAATGCCGGTTGCTGATTCTGAAAATGTTTCTGTCGTTAAAAAGTTCTTTGAAACTGACGCAACTAAAGAAGAGAAAGAAGCAGCACTTGTAAACTATAATAACACGTACAGCATGAGCAAAGGTATCGACTTGGCTGAGAAAGACGGAAAAACATTCGATGTTTCCGCATCTCTCAGCGGTACGGTCATCAAAGCTGCAAAAGACCCTGTACTGGGCTACGTTGTTGAAGTTGAACATGAAAATGGTTTATCAACTGTGTATCAGTCTCTTTCTGAAGTAAGCGTCAAACAAGGTGACAAGATTGAACAAAATCAAGTCATCGGAAAAGCAGGCAAAAACCTTTACAATGAAGAAGGCGGAAACCATGTGCATTTTGAAATCCGCAAAGACGGTGTTGCGCTAAACCCGTTGAACTTCATGGACAAGCCGGTCTCCAGCATCGAAAAAGCGGTGGAGGAACAAGCGGCTGAAATGAAGGAACCTGCTCAGCCTTCTGTTGAAGAAAAGTCAAAAACAGAAGACAAAGCGAAAGATCAAACAGGTGGAAAAGACGACAAAACCAAACGGGAAGATTCGTCTGAAGGGTCAGAAAATCAAGACGGAACCCAGTCTGACGATTCAAGCCAGTCATAAGGCACGCTTCCCTCAGAGCGCCTATCAAATACGATAGGCGCCTTTTTTGTTACAATCATAAAAAACCCGTATCAAATTTGCAGAGCCAGCCGTTTATTAAGTAAGAGGCCTCTTTTAAGGAGTGTGAATGCATTCATGAATGAGCTAGAACAGCAAGCGCTGATGAAGTATTGCATGAGAATGACAGGTGATAAATGGGATGCCGAGGATTTAGTCCAGGATACCATCCTGAAGTTAATCGAAATCAATCGAACAGACGCCTCACATGCTTATCAAAAGACGGTGGCAAAGCATAAATGGATTGACCTGCTCAGAAAAAGGAAACGCGAAATCTTTCTGTCTGAAGACAATCTGGAAGACGGGAGGGCAGAGCGCATGAAGGCGGCCGATGACTTCGAGCACCTGCTGAAACAGCTTTCCGGTATTTTAACGCCGAAGCAATTAACGATTTTTCTGCTCAAAGATGTGTTTTCCTTTCAGCTGCACGAAATCGCCGAGTCGCTCGGTAAGCCCGAATCATCCGTCAAATCGCTTTTATTCAGATCGCGTCAGCGATTAAAAAGGCTTTCTCCGGATGTTCTGCAAAGGGAAGCGGCGGACCGGGATGACGAACACATTGACCTGCTTGTTCGGGCGATATTGTATCACAACCCCGATGCTCTGCTCGAATTTGCCAAACAGACATGGCTTTTCGGCGCTTCACAGCCGTCCTGCATCAGCATGATGAGGTGTGCTGCCTAGGAGGAAAAAGGCTATGAACACCATACCTTACGTCATTGAGAAAACGGCTGCCGGTGAAAGATCGTACGATATTTTTTCCAGACTTTTAAAAGACCGGATCATTATGATCGGCTCTGAATTCAACGATGACCTCGCCAATCGGGTCACCGCCCAGTTGCTGTTTTTGTCAGCCGAAGACAATGAAAAAGACATTTCGATCTATATCAACAGCCCGGGCGGATCAACTTCCGCGGGATATGCGATTTTAGATACGATGGACTATGTGAAGCCGGATGTCCGCACGATCTGTGTCGGAATGGCAGCTTCCATGGGAGCGATTCTCCTCGCCGGCGGAACAAAAGGCAAACGGTATGCGCTCAAAAACAGCGAAATCATGATCCATCAGCCGCTCGGCGGCGTCAAAGGACAGGCGACAGACATGGAGATTTCAGCGAAGCGGATCATCAAACTGAGGGAAAAAATCGAGCACTTCTTTCACGAACGAACGGGCCAGCCCATTGAAAGACTAAAAGCCGACATGGAACGCGATTACTTTATGGATGCGGACGAAGCGAAGGCATACGGTGTGATTGACGCCGTTTTATAACATCAGAAAAGCTCCCGGCTTAACTTCAGCCGGGAGCTTCGATCTTTTTATAAAGCGTCAGGACCTTCCTCGCCTGTGCGGATGTTGATGGTGTTTTTAATTTCGTATATGAAGATCTTGCCGTCACCGGGTTCCCCGGTTTTCAGGACGTTTTGCGCCGTCTCGGCCACCTTTTCGACAGGCACTTTGCTGACGACGATTTCGACTTTTAACCTTTCATATACATTGCTTTCGCGTTTGACCCCGCGGTAAAGCTCTGTATGCCCTTTTTGCAGGCCGCATCCGTGTACATTGTAAAACGTAATGGACGTTACCCCGATTTTGGCCAGCTCCGTTTTCAGCTTTTCAAAGTTTGTAGGACGAGTTACAATTTCCACCTTATACATTTGACCGCTCATACCATCACTCCTGACAAATTAATCTTGATACGCTTTTTCGCCGTGCAGCGTCAGATCGAGGCCCAATGATTCTTCATCCTCTGAGGCACGGAGTTTAAAGAAAATACTGACTATCTTAATAATAGCGTATGTGACGATTGCGACAAACAAATATGTTGCGGCAATCGCAATCAGCTGTTTCCAAAGGAGACTGATGTCTCCGTAAAAAAGCCCGTTTGCTCCGTCTGCGTTGACTGATGTCGTCGCGAACAAGCCCGTTGCGATTCCGCCCCATGTTCCGCCGAGCCCGTGAAGGCCGAAGGCATCGAGCGCATCATCGTAGCCGAATTTTTTCTTCAGCGAAAACACACCCCAGAAACAGACGATTCCACCGATGAGCCCGATCCATACGGATGAGAAAGGCGTAACAAAGCCTGCGCCCGGTGTAATCGCGACAAGTCCCGCGATCGCTCCCGAGACGGCGCCGAGCATCGTCGGCTTTTTATTGATCAGCCATTCTGCCAAAATCCAGCCGATCAGCCCCGCAGCCGCAGCCGTATTCGTGTTGATAAAAGCGGTCATGGCGACTTCATCGATCGTCAGGGCGCTTCCGACGTTGAACCCGAACCATCCGAACCAGATCAAAGTCGCCCCGAGCAAAGTCAGAAGGAGGTTGTGAGGGGCGGTATCGCTGATATTTTTCCGCTTGCCGAGAACAATCGCAACAACCAGGCCGGCTACACCGGAAGAGATGTGAACGACGTTGCCGCCGGCAAAATCGATCGCTCCCAGCTCGTCAAGCCAGCCTCCACCCCATACCCAGTGGGCGACCGGCGAGTAAACGAAAACCGCCCAGAGCACCGAAAAAAGAATAAAGGCCGGAAAGCGCATTCGCTCCGCAAAGCTTCCGGAAATAATCGCAGTCGTCAGTACAGCAAATGTCAATTGGAACATCATATAAAGCGTATGCGGGATCGTCTCCGAATAATCGGCATTGGGTTCAAATCCGATACCTTGCAGTCCGATCCAATCCAAACCCCCGATCAATGGGTTTCCGGGAGCGAAAGCGAGCGAATAGCCGAACAAAATCCATATGATGGAAACGATGGCGATTGAAGATAAGCTGTGCATAACGGTGCTGAGCACATTTTTGCTCCTGACAAGTCCTCCGTAAAATAAAGCGATGCCCGGCGTCATCAGCCATACGAGCAAAGCGCAAAAGAACATAAATACTGTATCCCCCATCTGCATGTTTCATTCCTCCGTAGTCATTTAGATTGAGAGCAGATCTCTTTTTCTTTCATTATAGTGACAAAAGGGAGATATCATGATGAACATGTCAGATTTCCTCACATGGTTTTTAGGAAGAAAAGCGGACAGGGAGAGGCTGAAAGGGGGATTAATCGGTTTTTTCAACCTCAACTGTAACGATTCGATGTCCGTCCATATCTTTTACTTTGAAACGGTATCCTTCACTTTCGATCGCCGTTCCGGGCTTGCTCTCAATATTCTTCGTCAGCATCCAGCCGCCGATTGTATCAATCTCCTCATCTGATAAATGAATTCCGAGCAGGTCGTTTACATCGCTGACTAGTACTTTACCGCTGAGGATGTAATGGTCATCTTCCAGTTTCTGAACAGCCGATACTTCTTCAGTATCGAATTCATCGCGAATATCGCCGACGATTTCCTCGACGATATCCTCAACCGTCACAAGACCGGATGTTCCGCCGTACTCATCTACGAGAATCGCCATATGTGTATGCTCTTTTTGCATTTTGACGAACAGCTGGTAGACGGGAATCGTTTCAATCACATGGATAACCGGATGGATATATGGCTTTAACGGTTTTGTTTCTAAAGAAAACCCGCCTGCAAGCTCAGCCAGCAGCAGTTCTTTTATATTGATCATTCCGGTGATGTGATCCTTGTCTTCCTCCATGACGGGGAAGCGGGTGTGCTTTGTTTCTTTGATGAGCTGCTTCACTTTTTTTACACTGTCGTCAAGAGACAGGACGGTCATTTCATTGCGGGGCACCATAATTTCTTTTGCCGTACGTTCGTCGAATTTAAAAATGTTGTTTACATATCTCAATTCATTCTGGTTGATTTCCCCGCTTTGATAGCTTTCAGATAAAAGTGTTCGCAGCTCTTCCTCCGAATACGCCAATTCGTGTTCACCGGTCGGCTTCAGGCCGAACAGACTTGTGATCATGCGGGCTGAATGATTAAGCAGCCATATAAAAGGAAACATGATTCTGTAAAACCAGATCATCGGCTGTGCAAAAAGCAGAGTAACGGTTTCCGCTTTTTGAATGGCGATCGTTTTTGGCGCCAGCTCTCCGATCACAACATTGAGATAAGTGACCGATAAAAAAGCGGCCAAAAATGAAAGAATATGTGTCATCGACTCGTTCAAGCCGATTTTGGAAAAAAGGGGATGCAGCAAGGTCTGCATCGTCGGTTCACCAAGCCAGCCGAGGCCCAATGCCGTCACGGTGATTCCAAGCTGGCAGGCTGACAAGTATTCGTCAAGGTGTGAGGTCACTTCTTTTGCGGCAAGCGCGCCCTTTTTTTTCTGAATGATCAATTGGTCGATCTTTGTCCGCCTTACTTTGACGATGGCGAATTCGACCGCGACGAAAAAGCCCGTTAATGCGATTAATCCTGCCACTGCAATCAGCTTCAGTAATTCCAATGCCCCGCCTTCTCAAAAAGAAGGCGCCACCTCCTTTTCTATGAAAAACTCATACTGGCTTCATACCACGTGCCGCAGCGCGGCAAACATGATGTTTATTTACGCGGAGGGCGGGCAAAGAAATATAAAACGAATGGGCCGGAAGAGGAGGAGACGAAATATGAGAGTTTTTCAGGGAGAGGGCTGGACATGGTATCAGCTCGGCCCTCACGAAAAAGCGACAGCACAAGGGCTGATCCAGCCCGATCATTGGCCGGAATGCCGAAACTGGTTTCAAGGCGTTCCATCGGCCAATATCAATTGCATTGATATCAATGCTGCCGTTCAAGGCAAGGAAGCGATCTACGGTTCATATATTTACGATCAGGAAGCGGAAGTTCAACAAAATCGGACAGCATTTCATTTTTACTTAACGAAAGACTATTTTTTCACAATGAATTTAGATATCTCGCAATTTGAAGAGACAAACAGAAGGCCGATCGATCAACACTTAAAGCGATGCAAAGACGCCCCAGAAGTGTTTCTGATTCTGCTGGGCGAACTAATGAGAATGTATTTAAAGGAACTTGAGCACTTTGAAGTTCACCTTGGAAAAGTAAGATGGGGATTTCACCATGACAACAATAAAAGCATCATTGAACTGATTCATAAACGGCGTCACGAACTGCTCGTCATAAGAAGTTTAATTTTATCGATGAAAAAGGTAGCAATGGGCCTTAAAGAAACTTTTTTAAGCAAATCGTTTGATGAAATCGAACAGCGCAGGACGTTTTACGAAATCGACAGAGGCATGTCATTGATCAAAGAGTACGCGAATGAAATCAATTATTTGCTCCATTCCGAAGAAGTGGTGACATCCCACAGAGGCAATGAAATCTTTAAAGCGCTGACGATTTTCACGACGATCTTTACGCCGATGACGGCTTTCGGCGCCCTGTGGGGAATGAACTTCGAAGTCATGCCTGAACTCTCATTGAAGTACGGCTATTTATTTTCGCTTATTTTAATTGCCGTTTCTACCGTTCTTGTGTACTGGTATTTGAGGAAGAAAGGGTGGACCGGCGATTTATTGAAGGATAAAAAACGATATATGAAAAGGAAGGGCTCTTTTAAATAGGTTTAAGCCCGTGGGATATCGGAAAAGCACATAATAACCCCAGTAAAGGAGGAATTCCGAATGAAACTAAAGGACATCATGACAACCAATGCCGAATGCTGCGAACCTTCTGCTCCGATTGCGGAAATTGCCGGGAAGATGCGTGATTACAATGTAGGTTCAATTCCGGTCTGCGAGAACGGAAATTTGACGGGGATCGTTTCAGACCGGGATATTGTTATCAGATGTGTAGCTGAAAATGAAACAGATGCGGCTGCTCGGGATATCATGAGCACACAGATGGTGACAGGGCGCCCGGATATGTCTGCTGAAGAGGCTGGTGATCTGATGGCGGAACACCAAATTCGCAGGCTGCCGATTGTTGAAGATGGCCGTCTTGTCGGAATCGTTGCTTTGGGGGATCTCTCCGTCTCACATGCGGATGAGAAAGCGGGAGAAGCATTAAGCGAAATTTCAAAACCGGCTTAAACAGGGTGAAGGAAGAGCGTTTTTAGCTCTTCCTTTTTTATAGTGTAATATTTAGTGATTGATCAATAACTAAAATTCAGCTTAAGTTTTCATTAAGCATCTCAATGTTTCTTTCAGCCCTTCTTGATAAGGTGTCGCGGGAATTTTTCCTATCCTCTTTTCATATTTTTCCCCGTTTAGAATGAATGTTTCTTCAGTTAAGTACATGATTTCTACTACTTCTTTCATGACTGGATCAAATAATCCGCTTATAAGAATGGCAAGTTTATTTAATGGTATTACTAATTTATTATTTCCGGTAATTTGGCGTGCGATTTTTATGATTTCTTTACCTGAAATCAGTCCGGCGCCGGGAATGTTCCAGTTTTCACCGTAAGAATCGTCTTTACTTGCGATTTCCACAATCATTTTTGCGGCATCAGGCAAATATACGTACTCCCGGGGGGTTTTTAGATTGCCGATAAAAACAGCTATTTTATTTGCTGCCATTCCGGTTAATGTAGGCTGTAAATAAGAATTTTGCGAAGTTTTTCCATAATAGTCGGGCAGTCTGACGATTAATGGTTTGGCATTTTTCCATTTCTTATCGAATATTAAGTTTTCAAAGTCTACTCTTAGCTTTCCTTTTTTTGTATGGGGCAGTTTCGGATGATTTTCGTCTCCTTTGGCAATTTGTCGGCCGTAAACATATATTCCATCCACAATCACGATTTTCTTGCCTGAAATATTTGCAGCCTTCATTACACTTTCACCGAGAAGCAGGAGTTTATCTGCCATTTCATGATATTGAACATTGGCGCATTGAAATATCACATCTGCATCCTTCGCTGCTTCACTGATGGTCTGTGCATCAAAGACATCGCCAAGCTGATATGTTAATAGCGGTGTTGAATGATGTTCTTTTATGAGATTCTTTAGTTTATTTTCAGAACGGCCGAAAGCGATAACCGGAATATTTCTTGACAGCAATTCTGAAACTATCACTTGACCTGTTCCACCTGTTGCGCCTAAAACAATTGCTTTTTCCATTGAAAATTCCCCCTTGGGTAAGTTATTAATCAATCAATAACTAATGCTTAAATAAAAAACCGAAACAAATCGGTTATTTTATTCTGTTTGGCCGTGCATGATCTCCGGCAAATCCAAGAAATAGGAAATGTTGCAAAGTATCCCTCTTGCCAGGAAAGTCGTAACTTCCCTCTCTGCATTCGGAACATTCGCTTCCTGGAACCTTTCCAGCGTATAGTTTCTAATACGTGATAAGCCCGTTTTTGAACAATTTCTGATCGATTCCTCCGTAACGGATAGTCCGATGACCTGTAAGGCTATTTCATTAGGGTGTGATACAGACAACTCTTCATATGCTTTGATCATGTTTGCTACGATCTGTTCGGAGCTGGATTCGACATTTTGAAACGTTTGGAGGATTCTTTCAAAGGCCCGATCGAGCGCGGCAACGAACAACTCTTCCTTCGTCTTATAAAACCTAAATATATAGGGCTGGGAAATACCGGCTTTTTCAGCAATGAGTGCTGTCGTGGTATTATAATATCCCTTTTCTGCAAACACCTCTAATCCAGCTTCAAGTATTTGCTCCTTTCGGTTTTCCTTACTCTGTCTTATGATATGCCGCCTCCCTTCATTTTGTTATTGATTGATTACTTACTTAGATCGTAACAGATTTCGATTCAAGATTCAAGCACGTAATTTTTAAAACATGTATCTATTGGTGCAACAGTTTTCATCCCCGGTCCCGCTGCAAAGGCCAAAATAAGACGTGCTGCCGTTTGGCGTAATGGAGAAGCGGAGCGGTATCAGGCAATATGAGACCGCTTGCTCCGGGCACCGTGTTTTGTCGGATTTCGGCTTCGGCCCGCTGCAGCGTCCATGGAGAATGATGAATGTCTTCATAGTAGACCCGGTTGTTGTACGTGGTGTACAGGCGGTATCTTTCAGTCAGCCAGTATTCGATGGACCCTTTTTGGGCGGTAAAGGAATCTGACAGCGGGCGGTAGCTGGCGCGGAAGGCCGCTTTTGAATCATCCCTTCTGCTGGAAAATTCAATATGGTTTTTTTCTTTTACAAAGTTTATCCCGGCGTGAAAATAAGGCAAGTGGAACATTGCGCGCGCGCCGGCGACGGCTAAGCGCGAAGCGGCGTCAAGACTGAAAAAATAAATGCCCGGTATGCCTTTATATGATACATATGTCCGGACGTTCAGCTCGGGAAATCTGCTGACGAAAGGAAAGGGGGGCAAAAAACGGAGGCGCATATTTGTCAGCAGGAAAGGCAAAATGCCGATCCATGCTTTTCCATTGAATGTCTCCAGTTCCAAGGCCGCCGGTATTCGTCCGCGAATGGCTTCAGAATCAACAGCCCAATGGGCAAATAATACATGATTCCATGTTTGCGTCATCACCCACGGTCCTTCAGGCGGCGGAAAAGGGCGGTGTGAAGTATTTTTAATCATAGAACAGCACTCCTTCGATTCGAATGTTGACCCGTCTGCAACACATCCCGAGCCTGTTGTACGGTTTTATCATTTCCCTTTACGGTTAATTCAAAAACGAGGATACAAAAAACGGAGGAGTGATGTGATTTGTTCAAGCATACGAAAGTGCTGCAGTACCCTGCAAAACCTGAAAGACCCGATCCTGTCTTCGCCAAGAAAATGCAGGAAATACTCGGCGGTCAGTACGGAGAAATATCTGTGGCCATGCAATACCTTTTTCAAGGGTGGAATACAAGGGGAAATGAAAAGTATAAAGATTTGCTCATGGATACGGCGGCAGAAGAAATCGGACACGTCGAAATGATTGCGACGATGATCGCGCGCCTGCTTGAAGACGCACCGGTTTACGAGCAGGAAAAAGCCGCAGACGATCCTGTCATCGGTGCAATTATGGGCGGAATGAACCCTCACCATGCGATCGTTTCGGGACTGGGAGCCATGCCTGAAAACAGCACCGGCGTTCCGTGGAATGCAGGCTATATTGTAGCGAGCGGCAACCTTCTGGCCGATCTGCGCGCAAATGTCAACGCTGAATCGCAAGGCAGACTGCAAGTCGCGCGGCTGCGCGAAATGACGGATGACAATGGTGTACAAGATATGCTCGGTTTTCTTTTAGCGAGAGACACGATGCACCAAAACCAGTGGATCGCCGCAATCAAAGAGTTGGAAGAAAAAGAAGGCGTCATCGTGCCCGGCACGGTTTCGGATGAAAAAGAAAAAGAAGACATTGCGCATACTTTATACAATTTCTCGGATGGAGAAGAAAGCGCGCAGTTTGATTGGCTGAAAGGGAAGGCGCCGGACGGAGCGGAGTTCCACTACGAGAGCGGCCCTGTCGCATATGGAGAAAAACCGGTCTTGAAGCCCTCTCCAAAACGAAGCCACAATACACCTGACTATGGAGAATAGAGCCGAACGGCTCTTTTTTTATTTTTTAAAATGACAAAACACTCCGTAAATATTAAAATAAGTGACAGATTTGCAGATTTTTTTATTGTCAGGTAAGCTTACTATAAAAACAACAGTAAGGAGTTATATCATGAGTAAAGTACTTATTTTTGGCCACAAAAATCCGGATACGGATACGATTTGTTCAGCGATTGCATATGCCGAATTAAAAAAGGAGCTCGGCATGGACGCAGAACCCGTCCGCCTCGGCGAAATCAACGGCGAAACCGAATTCGCGCTTGAGAAATTCAATGCAGAAGTACCCCGCCTTGTGAACACTGTTGCGAATGAAACTGACAGCGTGATTCTGGTTGACCATAATGAGCGCCAGCAGAGCGTCGATGACCTTGATCAAGTTCGCGTGCTTGAAGTCATCGATCACCACCGGATCGCCAATTTTGAAACGAGTGACCCTCTGTATTATCGCGCAGAGCCTGTAGGCTGCACGGCAACGATCTTAAACAAGCTCTATAAAGAAAACGGCGTCGAAATTAAAAAAGATATCGCAGGATTGATGCTGTCGGCGATCATCTCAGATTCCCTCTTATTCAAATCTCCGACTTGCACGGACGAAGATGTCAAAGCTGCAAAAGAATTGGCTGCGATTGCCGGCGTTGATGCCGACAGCTATGGACTCGATATGCTAAAGGCTGGAGCAGATTTGAGCGCAAAAACGATTCCTCAGCTTCTCTCTCTTGACGCAAAAGAGTTTACGATGGGAAGCCATAAAGTGGAGATCGCGCAAGTTAACACTGTTGATACAAACGACGTTCTCTCCCGCAAAGCAGAAGTTGAAGCAGAACTTGCAAAAGTGGTGTCTGAAAAAGGATTGGATTTATTTGTGTTTGTCGTAACCGACATTTTAACAAACGACTCGGTTGTCGTCGCTTCAGGACAAGCTGCACAAGCAGTGGAAAAAGCGTTCAATGTCACATTGTCAGACAACACAGCAACACTGAAAGGCGTTGTATCCCGCAAAAAACAAATTGTTCCGCCGTTAACCGAAGCCTTAAAAGGTTAAGGAAAGGAAATGAAAAACACCCGAATCATGAGATTCGGGTGTTTTCTTATGCCGTTCTGGATACGGCTTTCCGCAATTTCCGCAAGATCGATTCGTAGAGTGAGATGATCCGTTCAAAAAGCGGCTGCACATACGCTGAGAATCTAAATATAACGAGTGATACAAATAAAGCGACCAAAATGCTGCCTAAAACGTCAACAGGGTAGTGGTGTCCGACCCAAATACGGGAAAAGCCCGTCAACAACCCGAAAGCAATCAGGCAGGTTCCAATTTTCCGATGATAAAGCCAAAAAGCGATCGAAATGGCTAACGCCCCGGTTGTATGATCGCTGGGAAACGAGGCGTCGGCCGCATGATGAATTAATACGTCCACATGGTGAGCGACAAACGGTCTCGGCTCATAGTAAACCAATGACAGCAAATAATTTGCCGCCAATCCGAGAATACCCGTCACACCTGCCTGAAGAACGCTTATTTTATAAGAACGGTTTCCGAAGATCCAGATCAAAAGCAAAATGAGCGCATACATGTAAATTGCTTTTTCTGTAATCAAAATCATAGCGCTGTCCAGGATGTGGTTGTGGTTTGATAATTGATGAATACGTGTAAAAAGCCAATAGTTCAAAAAATCACCTTTTTAATAGAGTAGTAGTTTTTGGTCAGACAGTTAGGAGACGTATTTGATTTTGCAAAAGTTTCATTAAATGACAGATCGGACTGTATCAGCCGGCATGAAAAAAGCCGGGTAATCCCGGCCCGGCGAGGTTGAACGGCTTATTCAGCCATTGATATATCCCGCTTTTCCTTTGCGAGTGCGGGTTTTTGGCTCCATGTATACAGAAACAGATTGATGAGCACAAAAACGCCTGAGAATAAATAGATGTTTGAAAAACCGGCTTGTGCCACAACCAACCCGAAAACATAGGATCCGACTGCGATCCCGGTATCAAACAGCGTAAAATAAGTCGCCGTTGCATAGCCGCTCCGGTGAGGCGGCGAAGCTTGAATCGCCAAGGTCTGAAGGCACGGCGTGATAGATCCGTAGCCCATGCCGATGACAGCTCCGGATAGCAAGAGCATCCCGCTGCTGTTTGTGAAAGCAAGCAGGAAAAGCCCGGCGCAAAAAATGATAATGGACGGATAAATGACGACTCCGGGGCCGACTTTATCATACAGTTTTCCCGTAAACGGCCGCGTGATCATCATTGTCACTGCGAACACCATAAAGAAATAGCTGCTTGCTTCAATAAGGCCGAGAGATTTTGCATAAACAGAGATGAAGGAAATGACGCTTGAATAACAAAACGACACGAACAATCCGACCGTGGCAATCCGAATCGCGCCCTTTTCAAACATGTTGGAAAAAGACAACCTGAACACAGCCGAACGGATGTCGCTTCCTTTAGGAATCCGGACCAGTGCCGTGCAAAGGATGGCCACAGTGACGATTCCTGAAAATAAAATAAACAGATCGGAAAAACTCATTTTATCCAGCAGGTTCAACGCGATAAACGGACCGATGACCACCGCCAAATTCATCGACATGGCAAAGTAGCCCAAACCTTCCCCGCGGCGGGCCGGCGGAATTAAATCGGCTGCAATTGCACTCGTCACTGTCGTGATGATGCTGAACCAAATGCCTTGGAAAAAGCGAATGCCAAGCAGCAGGTAGATATCGTGAATATAGATATAAAGAAATGATGCCAAAGTAAACAGCACGACACTGATGAGCGCCATTCTTTTTTTGCCAAAACGTTCAATAACGGCTCCCGAAAACGGCCTCGCAAAAATCGCGGACAGCATAAAGCCGCTGATCAAAAGGCCGCCCTCTGACTCGGAACCGCCGAGCTCCTGCATTGCATAAACCGGAAGCACGGTCAACAGTGCGTAAAAATAGACGAATATAAATAAATTAATCAAAACGACCATGATAAAATCCCTGGTCCAAATGGGTTCAGCTTGCTTCATAGGCTACAACTCCTCCTGATGTCCTTCTAATAATTGATTTAACAGCCTTTGAAATGTTTTTTTATCCCGTTCTTCAAATACGGAAAGCATTTCCTCTTCAAATTCTTGCATTTTTAATTGAATGTCATCATATTTAATTTTGGCTTCTTCTGTCATTTTGACGACTTTTTCCCGTTTGTCATCGCCCTGTATCCGTTCTACCCAGCCGTTTTTTTCGAGGCGGCTGACGGTTCTCGTCACAGTCGGCGCCTCAACGTGCAAGTAAGTCCAAATGTCTTTTTGCGTCATCGGTCCGCAGGTGTGAAGACAGTATAGGATCGACCACTGTGAACCGTAAAGGCCGTATGCTTCGAGCTGTTCATTCGTTTTTTTAGCAACCATCCGCGTGCTTTGATTGAGCTGGTGAATAATCTTTCGATTGATATGTTCCATTCCCGGACTCCTTCAAAATAGTTACCTAGGTAAATAATAAACTTTATTCATTTTACCGGAAGCCAAGATTAGTGTAAAGTTAAAATTTTTGAAACCCGAAATAAAATTATCAGAGAAACCCCTTGTCCTCCTTGAGTTTTTAGCATAATCCCATTTGAATGCTAATACACTGATACAAACCTAACAAAGAGAGTGTTTGAGGTGAGGGATCGTGGGAGTATTTCAAAATTCTACTTGGAAAAGCATAAAACGAAGAAGCTGCGCAAATAGCGAATTTTTTCACAAGACGGATCTCATTTCACACTTCTCACATCCATTTTAGGGAGGTCGAGTGGTGTGCACGATTACATCAAAGAGCGAACAATCAAGATAGGGAAGTACATCGTGGAGACGAAAAAAACAGTTCGTGTGATAGCGAAGGAGTTTGGTGTTTCCAAAAGTACCGTTCACAAGGATTTGACAGAAAGGCTGCCTGAAATTAATCCTGACCTGGCCAATGAAGTAAAAGAAATTCTTGATTATCATAAATCAATCAGACATTTGCGGGGCGGAGAAGCGACAAAACTAAAATATAAGAAAGAGGAAATCTTTGAAAGAGAACCCGTGCAATAAGGAATAATGGCTCAGAAACGAGCAGCGTTTATCAGAATTTCCCGGTATCCTCCGTAAAAAGCCACAAAAATTTTATGAAGAACTTTAATAAGCTCTCTTTTTTTTCTAATATTTATGATAAAATATATAATTAGGGCAGAATGTGGACATTGCTGTGAAACAGATTTCGAGGAGGATATAGATAGATGTTTGCAAGGGATATTGGTATTGACCTTGGTACAGCGAATGTGCTGATCCATGTCAAAGGAAAAGGTATTGTCTTAAATGAACCATCAGTCGTTGCTCTTGACAAAAACAATGGGAAAGTGCTCGCTGTCGGTGAAGAAGCAAGGAGAATGGTAGGACGTACACCTGGGAATATTGTTGCGATACGTCCATTAAAAGACGGCGTCATTGCCGATTTTGAAGTAACGGAAGCCATGCTGAAGCATTTCATTAACAAGCTGAATGTGAAAGGTCTTTTTTCAAAGCCGCGCATGCTGATTTGCTGCCCTACAAATATTACTTCTGTGGAGCAGAAGGCTATCAGAGAAGCTGCCGAGAAAAGCGGCGGAAAGCATGTATATTTGGAGGAAGAACCTAAGGTGGCCGCAATCGGAGCGGGAATGGATATTTTCCAGCCAAGCGGAAACATGGTAGTTGATATCGGCGGTGGAACGACAGATATCGCAGTCATCTCAATGGGCGATATTGTCACCGCCTCTTCTATTAAAATGGCTGGGGACAAGTTTGATCTTGAAATCTTGAACTACATCAAACGTGAGTACAAGCTGCTCATAGGCGAACGGACAGCCGAAGACATTAAGATTAAAGTCGCAACTGTTTTCCCAGACGCACGTCACGAGGAAATTTCCATCCGCGGCCGCGATATGGTCACAGGATTGCCGAGAACCATTACGGTAACGAGCAAAGAGGTGGAAGAAGCGCTGCGCGAATCTGTATCTGTCATTGTACAGGCTGCCAAGCAGGTGCTCGAAAGAACGCCGCCTGAGCTGTCAGCCGATATTATCGACAGAGGCGTTATCATTACAGGAGGCGGCGCGTTGTTAAACGGTCTTGACCAGCTTCTTGCCGAAGAACTGAAAGTGCCGGTTCTCGTTGCCGAAAATCCGATGGATTGTGTGGCAGTTGGTACGGGTGTCATGCTTGATAACATGGACAAGCTTCCTAAGCGCAAACTGAGCTGATCAGAAACCTCATTCTTTTTTTAGAATGAGGTTTTTTATGTGAAATGCTTTAAAGGAAGCGAATGGCTGCCGATAAAAAGAGTAGTATGTTTGAATACCATTATAGAACAAATGTTCTGTATTAGCAAATATAAATTGCAAGCCTTTCGCAAAAGAGGTTTTTCGATGAGAAACTCTGGAGCATGACACTTATTTGAGGTGAAATGATGTTAAAAGGACTTTATACAGCGACTTCAGCAATGATCACCCAGCAGCGCCGCACAGAGATGCTGACGAATAATATCGCGAATGCAAATACGCCGGGATATAAAGAAGACCAAGGGTCAATCCGTTCTTTCCCGGAAATGCTTTTGAGCCGGATTGAATCCGATTCTGTCAAGGCCGGCAGCGCTTCGCGTTCGTTTTCAACACAGACGCCGATCGGTTCTATCAATACAGGAGTTTACATGCAGGAACTGAAGCCTCAATTCTCGCAAGGCGATCTGCAAAGCACGAATGAGCCGACGGATATTGCAATCAGCGAAACCGAAGTTCCGGTCAATGGGGAAACAAACGATAAAGCAGCGCTTTTCTACGCGGTCCGGCTTGAAAATGGGGATGTACGCTATTCAAGAAGCAGCCGTTTTTCTTTAAATGAAAATAATCAATTGACAATAAACGGCCGACTCGTCCTTTCAACGGAAAACCAGCCGATTACGGTGGGAAGCGAGAATTTTCAAGTCGCTGAGGACGGAACGGTGACTGAAAACGGCCAAAACCTTGGAAGGATCGATGTCAGAATCGCGCTCGATACGAGAAATTTAGCAAGAGAAGGCGATGATCTGTATCGTACTGAAAACGGTGAGGCGCTGCCAAGCGCAGTCGGCAATCCCGCAGTCGCTTATTCTGTCAAGCAGGGGATGACGGAACGGTCGAATGTCGACGTGACGAGAGCTTATACGGAAATGACCGCTGCCTACCGCTCGTTTGAAGCCAACCAAAAAGTTCTTCAAGCTTATGATAAAAGCATGGAAAAGGCGGCCAATGAGATTGGAAGGATCGGATAAATGACCGATCGCGATCAGCGTAAATGGAGGATGTGGAAAAACGATGCTTAGATCCATGATCACGGCTTCAAACACAATGTTTGAACTGCAAAAACAAATTGATAATATCAGCCATAATCTTGCAAATACCGATACAACGGGATATAAGGCGAAAAACACGAGCTTTTCGGAGCTGATCAGGCAGCAGATTGAACAGGTAAACGAGAAAAATAATGAAGTAGCGGCAAGCAGAAAGACGCCGCCCGGACTTCGGCTCGGCGTCGGAGCCGTGATGACCGATCGGCTGACACATAAACAGGGAAGCCTTAAAGAAACTGGCCGCGATCTTGATATCGCACTGACTTCTCCTTATCAGTACTTCCAGGTCAATGTCGACGGGGAAGTGCAATATACAAGAGACGGAGCATTTTACCTGACGCCTGCGGCTGGCAACGCCAACCAGATGCAGCTGGTGACGAAAGAAGGGCATGCTGTTCTTGACGAAAACGGAAATCCCATCCGTTTCAACCAGCGTTATAAACACATCAAAGTTGACGATTCGGGTAGTGTCACCGTTTCGTCAGACAATCAAGGTGAAGCGCCATTGCGTTTTAACCTGGGAATCGTCCGGGCTGTCAAACCTCAGGCTCTTACGGAAGAAGGAAGCAATCTTTTTTCTGTCAGCGATGAATTGAGAGCAACGGCTCTCATCAATCTGAACGGAGCCGGGCGGCAGGACATTTCTCTAAAACAGGGATTCCTCGAATCATCAAATGTCGATGTATCGAAGGAAATGACCGACCTGATCTCTTCGCAGCGGTCTTATCAAATGAATTCCCGCGCCATCACGATGGGCGATCAAATGATGGGGCTGATCAATTCAGTTCGCTAGCAAAGCAAATAGGAGCCGGCCAAACGACGTTTGGTTCAGGCTCTTTTTATTTTCATTTTCAGCGTTGTCTTTCATCTTTTGTTGAAAAAGATTCCGTTTCATAATATACTTCCAGATGTACAGAATAAGGCACTGACATATCATTCTATACATATTTTTCGAAAAAGGAGATGTCAAGGCAATGCTTGATGCTCAGCAAATTAAAGAAATCATTCCCCACCGCTATCCCTTTCTGCTGGTAGACCGTGTGACAGAAGTAGAGGAAGGAAAACGGGCAGCGGGTTATAAAAATGTGACAGTAAATGAAGAATTCTTTAACGGACACTTTCCGGATTATCCGGTGATGCCTGGCGTTTTGATTGTTGAAGCGCTTGCGCAAGTGGGTGCCGTGGCGCTTTTGATGAAGGAAGAAAACCGCGGAAGGCTCGCGTTTTTTGCGGGAATCGACAGCTGCCGCTTCAAAAAGCAGGTCAAACCGGGCGATCAGCTCCATCTTGAGCTTGAAGTGCTTCGTTTCCGCGGTTCCATCGGCAAAGGAAAAGGAGTCGCGAAAGTGGATGGAGAAGTGGTGTGTGAAGCCGAATTGATGTTTTCTCTTGGCGAAAAACAGGAATAACGCAAACAGAATGGGTTTCCGTAAAAGCCCATTTTGTTTTTTTATCATAAAAGAGAAAAGGTGATCATTCATGTGGAAAGAATTTAAAAGCTTTGCGATTCGTGGAAATGTAATCGATCTTGCAATCGGGGTTATCATAGGAGGCGCCTTTGGAAAAATCGTAACTTCGCTTGTCAATGATTTAATGATGCCGCTCCTCGGTCTTCTGCTAGGAGGCCTGGATTTTTCAGCGCTGTCGTTCACATTTGTTGATGCCGACATTAAATACGGGCTGTTCATTCAGTCGATCGTCAATTTCTTTATTATTTCGTTTTCCATTTTTCTATTTATCCGTTATATCTCTAAGCTGAAGAAGAAGGATGCCGAAGAAGAAAAAGCTGCTCCTGATCCGCAGGAAGAATTGCTTAAGGAAATACGGGATTTGTTAAAAGAGCAGACGAAACGCTCTTAGAGCTATAGCGAAAAGGCTGTCCGGCGAAGACAGCCTTTTCTATATATTTTGTTTAAATGCTTCAAGAAGCCGGTCTCCGGAATATCCTTCTTTCATTAAATCTTCCAAGATCTTGTCGGAGCCTTTCCTCAGCTTTGAGCTGACCATTTTGCCGTCCAATAAGACGGAAACATGCTCGCCTAGTACCGTGATCTTTTTGACCTTCGCTAACAGCTGTGCGGGGCGGTTGCTTTTTTTCGTGATCGTTACATATGTTTTCACTTCTTTGCCTTCCTGAAGGAGGTATTCGAAAAAATACCGGTATTCTTTCGAAACCAGCCCCTCAACCATCCAGTGGTTTTCTCCGTCTTCTTTATTAATGATAAGGCCGTCGATCAGCGGGAACTCCTCGAGCCGCTTTGAAGTTTCATCCTGGCGGACAATTTTTAAATCAATAAGCCTAAAGGTTTTCACTAGTATCACCTCACAAGCTTCCATAGTTGTATAACCATTATAGCACATTCGCTTGGAAGAACTCTTGACCCTGGTTTGTTTATGCAATAGGAGCATATTCGTATTTTAAATTTTGCAAAAAGTATTTTATAATGCTTTATTTTTATTTATACTTTAGGTGATATTGAGCAGGAGGTGACTTATGAACCATTTTTTCTTAAAAGAAGTATTTGTGATCGCAAGCAATCCAGCTGCTGACTGCCGTCAATATATGCCTATGATTTGCTTTTCAGCCGGAAACAAAAAGCACGAGATCAGCACGTATGCCAATGAAGGCATCGTGTTTCGCTATGAAACAAAAGACAGAATGGAAATATACGAATTTCAAGTAACGATTAAACAGAAAGAGTTGTCATTCCGTTTGTATGCTTGGGACGGGGGCTCATATGTCCGCGTATACTCAGAGCGGTGGCTGGCATCTCCTGTTTTTTTTCAGTTTCTGAAAAATACGTATTTCTCAAATAACAATGAGATGATTTTTTTAATTAATGGCAGAAAGAAACAAAAATTATGACGCGAACCCGGGTTTTTTCCGGGTTATTTTTCTTTTATGATGATTTTCCTTAAATACCGATCTCTTATAAACTGGGGATACCCGAACAGGAAGGGAGGGACGAAATGTTTAATGAGATCATGCTGGTCGGGCGTTTGACAAAAGATCCCGAACTTCGGTACACATCTGACGGTGTCCCTGTTGCAAATGTGACGCTGGCTGTCAGCAGGCCTTTCAAAAATGCAGCAGGCGAAATTGAAGCGGACTTTGTCAATTGCACCCTGTGGCGCAAAACTGCCGTGAATACAGCCGAATATTGCGAAAAAGGCTCCATCATCGGGCTGAGCGGAAGAATCCAGACTCGCCAATACGTCAATTCAGAAGGCGAACGCGTCTTTATTACAGAAGTTGTCGCCCGATCAGTCAGATTTTTGGGAGAAAGCCGAAAAGCCCATGAGCCGTCGGAAGCTTAAACCGTAAAATTCCTTCTGCAAACGCCTTTCTTAAAAAAAATCAATTACTATCCCCAATTTTATCCCCCTTATGACCGGTTTTTAATGACCGGTTTTTTTATTTTAGACAAAAAATAGACAAATTTAAATTGACGCCCAAAAATTCCGTATGTATAATGTAAGCGAATACAACGACAAATGACAAATGCTTGCACAAATGTGCAAAAGAAGGGTGATCTTATGGAAATAAAGGATGATAAACGCCTTCTGATCAAAGTCTGCAAAATGTACTACGAAGAGGATATGACACAGAGCCAGATTGCAAATGCAACAGGGATATACAGAACAACTGTCGGACGTATGCTGAAAAAAGCGCGCGAGGAAGGAATCGTTAAAATCACGATCGATGACCATGTCGGGACACACTACGATTTGGAACGGGAGCTCGAACAGCTGCTTGGGCTTAAAGAAGTGTACATATGCGACGCAAAACCGGAACAAACATCTGAAGACAAGAAGAAACTCGTCGGCAAAGCCGGTGCCGAAATCTTAAAACGCGTCGTGAAAGACGGAGATACGGTAGGCTTTGCATGGGGGACGACGATGGCGGGAATGATCGGGGAGTTTCACGGCGTAAAAAAACGGAGCGCTTCATTTGTGCCGCTTGTCGGCGGTCCGGGCGCCATGGATACGAAATATCACGTGAACAGCATCGTATACAGCATTGCCGGTGACTTTGGAGGAACGCCTTACTTTATAGACGCGGCAGCCGTTGTCGAAAAAAAAGAAACGAAAGAGGAAATCGTCAAGTCCCACTATTTTAAAAAAATAGAAAGTCTGTGGAACGGCCTTACCGTGGCAGCCGTCGGGATCGGAGCGCCGCTTAGTTCTTCAAATATGATCTGGACCGGATTTTACGGCGATCAGGATATCGAGCGCCTTGAAGAAAAGCAGGCGGTCGGAGATATATGCTCGCGTTTCTTTGATCGGTCGGGAGCGTTGGTAGAAACAGAGATTCATGACAGAACCATCGCGATAGACATCAAGAGGTTAAAGAATTTGGAGTATTCCATCGGTCTTGCTGAATCCCATGAAAAAGTCCCTTCTATTATCGGGGCTGCAAAAGGCCGTTATATTAATATTTTGGTGACAACTGCCGAAACAGCCAGAGAAATTGCCGAGGAGGTAAGAAACCAATTATGATCATTTACTTTATCATCGCCCTTGGAGCTGCATGGCTTCTCCAAAGTATTTTTGGTTTTTTGCAAATCAGGCATTTCAACCGAACATTCGCCGCATACAGATGTATGGGAAGAGTCGCGGTCGGAAGGAAGACCGGCTTATTCAGAGCCGGAACGGTCGTCCTGTTTGTCATTGACAAGCGCAATAAAATTTTGAAGGCGTCAAAAATGCAAGGTGTCACTGTCTTTTCAAGAATCAAGCCTTTAAAAGGGTTTGAAGGAAAGTATTTGTTGAAGATCGGACAAGCGGAGCTTGTCCGGCACGACCGCCTCACACGGCTCGCAATTGAAGATGCCTTGAAAACATTCGACATCATCACGAAAGGGGGTGATGTCCCGCAGAAGAAAACGCGGCTTCAAAAACTGATGAGCTTTCAAATCAAAAAAAGAGGTGAATTATGAAAAACGTAACATGGCTTGCGGAGAAGTTTATGGACTTATTCAGACATGGCGGAGAAGTGTTTGTCAGTATGCTTACAGACATCGTTCCTTTATTGATTATGCTTCTTGTCGCCATGAATGCCCTGATACGCCTGATAGGAGAAAAGCGCGTCGAAGCGCTCGCGAGGAAGTCGGGAAAAAATCCATTAACGAGATACATGGTTTTGCCTGTCATTGGTACGTTCATGCTTGCAAATCCAATGACGCTGTCGCTTGGCAGGTTCTTGCCTGAAAAATACAAACCGAGCTATTATGCGGCTGCATCCTATTCTTGTCACACGCATAACGGACTTTTCCCGCACGTGAATCCGGGCGAGCTGTTTGTTTTCCTCGGGATTTCCGCAGGAATTACGACGCTGGGGCATGAAACGACCGAGCTCGCTCTCCGCTATCTTCTGGTCGGGATTGTAACAAACTTTCTCAGGGGCTGGGTAACGGATATGACAACGGCTTATGTCGCGAAACAGCAGGGCATTGCCTTGAAAGATTCGATTGATCTTAAATAAGAAAGGCGGTTTACAGATGAGTTCCTATCGTTCGGTTGAAGTTTCAAAAGGGCCGGGAGGGTTTGGCGGGCCTCTGGTGATCACGCCTGATGAAGAGAGAAATAAAATCGTGTACGTCACCGGCGGAAACAAACCCGATTTTGCGGATCATTTAGCTGAGCTGACGGGGTGCACCCTGGTCGACGGCTTTAAAACGACAGTACCCGAAAACGAAATGGCCGCTGTGATCATCGACTGCGGAGGGACGCTGCGCTGCGGACTTTACCCGCAAAAGCGAATTCCGACGATCAATGTGATGGCGACCGGAAAAAGCGGGCCGCTTGCCGCCCATATTACAGAAGATATATATGTTTCCGGAGTAAAAAAAGAGAATATTAAACTGCTGGGAGCTGTGGAGGAGCCTGAACAGTCTAATATTCCAGAAGAAAAACAAATGCAAAATAAACAAAACCATTATAGCACAGAGAAAAAAATTAGTGAACAGCAGTCGCCGAAAGGGATGATGGCGACAATCGGGATGGCCATGGGATCGGTCGTCAGCACGTTTTATCAAGCTGGACGGGAAGCGATTGAAACCGTTATCAAAACAATTCTTCCGTTCATGGCTTTTGTGGCTCTATTGATCGGCATCATTAAAGAGTCAGGCATCGGAGACATTTTTGCCAAATATTTATCACCATTTGCAGGGTCACTGCCCGGATTGCTATTAATCTCGCTTGTTTGTTCATTTCCGCTGCTTTCCCCGTTTCTTGGACCCGGGGCGGTGATTGCACAAGTTGTCGGTTCGCTGATCGGCGTTGAGATCGGCAAAGGAAACATTCCGCCGAATTTGGCGCTGCCGGCGTTATTTGCGATCAATTCGCAAGCAGCTGCCGACTTTGTTCCGGTCGGCCTGGGTCTTGCGGAAGCGGAAGTCGAAACGGTTGAAGTCGGGGTGCCGTCGGTGCTGTATTCGCGTTTTTTGACTGGGGCGCCAACCGTTTTCATTGCTTGGCTGGCCAGCTTTGGCATGTATGACAGCTGAGGTTTTCTTAAGGAGGGAGAATTATGGTCATGCTGTATGAAACAAAAATAAACAGAATCGGAGATCAAGCAACGGCATTTTCAGATGAAAAGATGCTTATATTATTCGGCGAAGGCGCTCCGGATGAATTGAAAGATTATTGTTTATCAATTGATATAAAGCCTGTAGAAGGCGACTTCAATGAAGGCGATAAGCTCATACTGGGCGGCGAGTCCTACAAAATCACAGCCGTTGGGGGAGCCGTTCGCCAGAACCTGGCGAATCTCGGGCATATTACGCTGAAATTTGACGGATCGGCTTCAGCCGAGCTGCCGGGAACGCTGTACCTTGAACGAAAGGAACAACTGCCGGAGGTTTCAGCAGGAGACTGTATTCAAGTTAAAAGATTCTCATAAGGAGCGGGTGCAATATGGAGATGAATAAAGGAAAAGTGGCATTGATATGCGGCGGCGGCCAAAGTCTCGGAGAAGCGCTGTCCTACCGCATGGCAGAGGCGGGATATAACATCGCGGTCGCAGACATCAACGGCGAGAACGCCGAAAGGACGGCTGAACATGCAGCCGGTCAATACGGGGTCAAATCGCTGTGGATTCAAGCAGATTTTACAAAAGAAGCCGATGTGGAAAAAATGATCGGCAGGATCACGGAGGAATTCAATAAAATCGATGTGATGGTGTACAGTGCGGGAATCGCCAAAAGCAATAAGATCACAGATTTTGAGCTTGAAGACTGGGAACGGACCATCGAAGTCAATTTGACCGGGTATTTTCTTTGCGCGAGGGAAACGTCGAAGGTCATGATTGAGCAGGGAAGCGGGTCAATCATTCAAATTAACTCCAAATCGGGAAAGGTCGGCAGCAAACATAATACAGCTTATTCAGCTTCCAAATTTGGAGGTGTCGGTCTCACTCAAAGCCTCGCGCTCGATCTTGCCGAACACAACATTCGCGTGAACAGCATTATGCCGGGAAATTTGTTGAAATCGCCGATGTTCCAAAGCTTGATTCCGCAATACGCGAAAAAGCTCGGCATTCCAGAGAGCGAAGTAGAGCGCGTGTACACCGAAAAAGTGCCGCTCGGACGGGGCTGTACGTATGATGACATCGCCAATGCCATCTTATTTTACGCTTCTGATCAAGCATCCTATATGACGGGTCAGTCGATTAATGTAACCGGAGGGCAGGTCATGCATTAAAACACGAGGGGGAAGCGATGATGAACATGCTGATTGATTCAGCGCATATACCGGAGATTGAAAGATTGCTGGATTCATTTCCCGCTGGCGGCGTCACGACAAACTCGGCGCTGATCGCAAGGGAAAAGCAGCCCTTTAAACAGCAGATTCAAGATATTCGGCGGCTCCTTCCCGAGCATCTGCCTCTCCATGCCCAAGTGATCGCCGACCATTGGCGGGATATAGCCGATCAGGCGAAGGCGCTCTATAACTGGATGGATGGAAACGTGTCGGTGAAGATTCCGGTGACGGCTCAAGGACTTTACGCGATCAGAGAGCTCGCGGCTGAAAACATCCAGACCACCGGGACAACGGTTTATACCGCTGCACAGGCTGTTCTGGCCGCAAAAGCCGGCGCCTCCTATGTCGCGCCGTATGTCAATCGTATTGATCAAGAGTATGGTCATGGGGCGGGCGTTGTCAAAACAATTGTCGACTTATTTAACACATACCATTTAAATTGCAAAGTGCTTGCGGCAAGCTTTAAACATAACCGTCAAATTCTTGCCGTCATGGAAGCGGGGAGCCACGAGGCGACAATCAGCCCTGAGCTTTTAAGCCATTTGGCTGATCATCCGGCTGTAGACCGTGATATCCATGCGTTTCGTGAAATTTGGCACTCTCAATATGGATCATTTTCATTTTAGCATGCGAGCCTGAGGACCGGGAAACCGGACTCAGGCTTTATTTTTACTTATAATTACTTATGTGTTCTTGATTTATTCTGTGTAATAACTTATAATCACTTATAAATAATGAATTTTACTTGTGTAAAGAAGGAATGATCGAGTGTATCAAGAGGAAAGGTTAATTTCCATCATCGACTATTTAAAAGAGCGTAAACGGATTTCCGTTGAACAAATTTGTTCTTTATTCGGAGTTTCAAGAGATACGGCAAGGCGGGATCTGGTCAAACTGCAGGAGCAAGGCGCTATTATCAGAACAAGGGGAGGGGCGATTCTGCCTACCGTTCATGATGAGGTCAAAGACTATTCGGGCAGGCTGGGCATGGTTTCCGAAGAGAAAAGCATGATCGGAAAAGCAGCCGCTTCTTTAATCAGAGAAGGCGACCGTATGATTTTGGATGCTTCCACGACAGTCCAATCGTGCGCCGAGCATTTGCCGGATGTCAATTGCACGATCATCACCAATTCGATTAACCTTGCGGAGGTTCTTTCCTCAAGAAAAGGTGCTGATATCCACCTGCTTGGAGGGAAGCTTCAAAAAGAGCACCGCTTTTTGTACGGCGCCTCCGTCATTGAAAAGCTGTCATGCTATCATGTTGATAAAGCGCTGATCGGCGTGGTGGGGGTTTCCGAACACGGGCTTACAATTGCCCATGAGGAGGATGGAATGGTGAAGCGGAAAATTATTTCCCAAGCGAAACAAGTCATAGCGCTTGCCGACCATTCGAAAATTGGGAGAACGGATTTTTACCGGTATGCTGAACTCAGTGACATCGACCTTCTCATTACAGACCGGCTGCCGCCGAAACCGTTTCAGAAACTGCTTGATGAACATGATGTGGAGCTGCTCGTGGCTGAACATCACGATATTTAAGGGGGAAAACAGCAGATGAAAATGATTGCGGTCGATTTAGACGGGACGCTGTTAAACAGTGAAAGCAAGATCTCAAAAGAAAACATCGATGCGATTAAAAAAGCGCGGGAACACGGGATTGAAGTAGTAGTTGCCACAGGGAGAGCATCCTTCGATGTTCAAACGATTTTTGAGCCGACAAGTATTAAAACATGGATTATTAGTGCCAACGGAGCGGTGATTCATGATCCTGAAGGCCGCCTTTACCACTCGGTGCCGCTTGACAGGAAACGGGCGGAAGGAATTCTTCAATGGCTTGAAGAAAAGAATTACTATTATGAGGTATTCAGCGATGAAGCGATCTTCACGCCGCAAAACGGCCGCGAGCTGCTTGACATTGAGCTGGACCGCTTGAAAAGCGCAAATCCCGGGGCCGATCTTTCAAGACTGGAACTCGCTGCTGAACAGCAGCTCAGTCAAAACGGATACGCGTACATCAGCTCCTATACCGACCTGTTTTTAGCGGGAAAAGATGTCAATGTATATAACATATTAGCTTTTTCTTTTCATAAAGAAAAACTGGAAACGGGATGGCAGCGATTTAACGATGCGCAAGATATTACGCTTGTCACTTCAGCCGAGCATAACTTTGAAATTGAGCATCTTCAGGCGTCAAAAGGGCTGGCGTTGGAAAAGCTTTCACGCAAGCTCGGCATTTCCCTTCAGGAAACAGCTGCCGTCGGAGACAGTCTCAATGATTTTTCGATGCTGAAGATCGCGGGGAAAAGCTTTGCCATGGGCAATGCGCGCGAAGACATTAAAGAGATGGCTGATGAGGTGACGCTCACTAATGATGAAAATGGCGTCGCTCACATCCTGAATCAGCTGATTGAACAACAAGTCAAACCGGTTTAATTCGTACATCCTTTCAATTCGGCGTGATGCCGGTACATGGCAGCGTAACGATTGAAGGAGTGCGGTTAAGCAGCGGATGTTATTGATCCGCGGGCCGCCGACAATGTCGGCGGCCTTTATTTATTTTAACGCTGACTCGTGAACTATGAAGTATTATTTTCGTTACTTTTTATTCATTGTTTGATATGGTGATGTTTGTTACTATTTAACTATTATTTCAAATTCCAAGAATGGAAGGTGACTTTATCATTAGTTTAAATCCTCGAATTTAGAAAAAGATACTAGAACTCATTGAAAAAGAGTAAATAACAGGTGATCGATTTGGATAATCAAATGAGCATAATGTATGAGAAAGCAGAGCGGCTTTCAAAGTGGGGGAAAACAAAGGAAGCCTTGAAGGAAGCAGAGCAGTTTTTATCCAACTACCCCGACTCACACGAAGGCTATCAATTGCTTTCAAATATATATTTTAATGCGAAAGAATATGAAAAAGCGGTACAGTTTGCAAAAGAGGCTTTAAATTTAGATCCGATGAACTTTGAAATTTTGGCTGTCTTAACTCTTGCATACTATGAATTGGGATTGTACGAAGAGCATGAGGAAATAAATGAATTAATGATTTCAGAGTACCCTGATTATCACTACACTTATGCAATGCACGCTCAATTTCTTTTCCATGATAAAAATGAGTATGAAAAATCGCGTTTTTATATAGAAAAGGCAGTGGAATTAGAACCTGACGATCCTTTTTCTCTTGTCGTATACAGTGAAATTTTGGCGGTGTTTTTTGAGGATGGATTATCAAGGGCGTGTTCAGACAGAGCGCTTGCCCAAAATGCCGATGATGCCATGATCACGGGAATGGCTGCTTCTGCGGCGTATAGAAGAGGAGATTATGCACAAGCCTTGACTTTAAATAAAACAGCTCTACAAATCAATCCGAACAATCCAGGGATTGTACCCAATTTAGCGTTATACAACATGTGTAATTTTTGGTTTATGAAATACCCGTTGAAAGTCAGGCGCTTCCATGAGAAGCTGCGTGTTAAAAAACCGGTGTTGTTTTGGCCGCTTCTAGTCATCGTGACATTGGTCTTCAAGTGGCTTACGATTCCATACCTGTTTGTCGTCTACAGTACACCTTATATGATGAACGGGCTGGCGGGAGCCTTCATGCAGCGAAAATTGCCCGAACAAATGCGAGGTAGTTCGGTCCTCACATTTTTGAAGTACACACCGATTTGGATCCTTTTTGTATTGCTGATTATTGTGATAGGGATCATATCATTCTTATACAGATTGATATTTTAAATGAGTGAAAGAGTGGAAATAATGGAAATACATAAAGATAAACCGGGAACTCTATTTTTTGTTTTTTTCGGACTGCTCAGTTTTGTCGGCACGATGTCTTTGTATGACCGATTTGGGAATCTTCAAATGAAAATGCTGGCGGCTTCCGACAACTTGCTTTTTTGCTCTGATGTAAGCATATTTTACAGCCTGTTGCTGACCTTCATTTGTATACCTTACACCGTTAGAAAAGTGATAACTTCCAAAGGCTATCAGGGGCGCTTGCAGCTGCCTTTATCCTTGATTCTTCTAGTGGTAGGGCTGACGCTGCTATGCAATGCTTTTTTTCAATATCAAAATATCGGGAAAAACAGCATTGTCATGAGAGAAGGGCTAATTTCCAGCACCAAACATTACGATATGGAAGATGTCACTTCTGTCCATGCCTATTATCAAAAAGGGTTTAAAGGGGCACTTTACCTGAAGTATGATCTGACGTTAAATGACGGAAAAAAAATCGATGCCGCCTTGTCCGACGAGTTTTACAATAAAGCTGATGAACTTGATAAGCTCCTGCAGCGGCAAGGAATACATATTGAAAGAAGCGGAATCAAAAAGAAAGATCAGGCCCAGCTAGAAAAACATGCGGGTTCCAAGGCGAACTATAAAGTGGTGAAAAGGATCTTAACCGGTACAAATCATAGATAGGAAGGATAAATATGAAGAGGGATGATACGGAAAAACGCGCAAAGGTGAAAGTCATTCAGTTTGATCAACATCAACATGCTTTAACCGAATTAGAACAACACTGTGAAACTTTTGCTGATGTCGGCGGATTAGAAGATATTAAAAAGAAAATCAACATGGACTTTATTTTGCCTTTGCAAAATCCTGAGTATTTTAAAGCGTTTGGAAAAGCGACGGGGGGAAGTCTTCTTCTGTTTGGCCCGCCGGGATGCGGCAAAACATTTATCGCGAAAGCGATTGCCGGCGAGATCAAAGCAAACTTTATACACTTGGAGCTTCAAGCGATATTGTCCATGTATGTTGGGCAGAGTGAACATAATCTGCATGATATTTTTGAAAAAGCGCGTGATAACAGTCCTTGCGTTCTTTTTATTGATGAGCTTGATTCGATCGGGGGGAATCGGCAGGGAATGAGCCAGCATCATGACAGGGTGCTGGTCAATCAGTTGCTGATAGAATTAGATGGTTTAGGGACGTTTAATGACGGTGTGTATGTGATCGGTGCAACGAATACACCGTGGTATTTAGATCCTGCCTTACGCCGTCCCGGCAGATTTAATAAGATGGTATTTATGCCGCCTCCATCTGAAGAAGAACGTGTCGACATTTTAAATTTAAAGCTGTCCGGCAAGCCGCATGATCAGATTGATGTACTGAAAATTGCCAAAAAGACTTGCCATTTTTCGGGGGCTGATTTAGAACAATTGGTCAGCGATGCTTTAGATCAGGCGATCGAACGGTCGCTTCAGCAAGGAAAGCTGTCGCCTGTCCATCAGACAGATCTTGAAAGCAGCCTTCAAGGGAGAGTGCCTTCAACGCTTGAATGGTTTTCAACAGCGAAAAACTATGCCATGTTTAGTGATGCGAATAAAGCATATCAATCCGTTCTTGATTATATGAAGAGAAATAAGCTCAAATAGGTGACCTCCGCATTTTAAAGTGTCACCCGGTCAAGGAGAATGATAAGTATGAAAAAGCCGTTTCAATTACCCGAAAAAATGGCCCGATACCGCGGGCAATTTGAACAATCAGCGCGGGATTTTTTGAAGCTGGACACGAGAAAAGGAAAAACAGGCCGATATGAAAGCAAACTGGCCGGAGATCCTTATTTTCCAAAGTCTGAACAGTATCCTGTCGATTCACAGGGAAAGCCGATGAAACTGCTTGCGCAAATTAATTTTTCAGACATGCCCCGCCTTGAGAATTTCCCGGAATCCGGTATTCTGCTTTTTTTTATCTCTGTCAGTGATGATGTTTACGGATTGAATTTTGATGATCCGTGTGAACAGTCGAGTTTTTGCATCAAGTATTTTGAGAATGTCATCGAAAATGAAGACGAGCTTGTCGACGATTTTTCGTTTGTGAAGCTTGAGGATGAGCTGGCCTTTCCGATTGAATGCGAATCCTCACTCACACCTGACACAGGGTCTGAACTTGTCTCTGCGTCCGACTTTCAATTTGAGCGATACGCGGGAAAGGGTGCTTGGACGTTCTTTGAGCAATTCGGCGATCAAGAGGAAACGGTGTTCGAAGAATACAGTGAAATGTACGGCGGCTTCTCCCATAAGATCGGGGGCTACGCAGCCTTTACGCAAGATGATCCGCGGGAAGGCGATTATCCGGATCATACCGTTCTGCTATTGCAAATTGATTCTGATGAGAACATTGACGCGATGTGGGGAGATGTCGGGATTGCCAATTTTTTTATAAGGCCTGATGATTTAAAGAATAAGGACTTTTCAAACGTATTATATAATTGGGACTGTCATTAACACAAAAAACAGCTGTCTATTTCAGACAGCTGTTTTGTTTAACCTGTAATAGCCGAAGCGTTCAGGGTAAATAACTCCTCTAGTTCATGTTCGGAAAGCTCGGTGATCCAATTTTCGCTTTGGATGATTTGATCGTTCAGCGATTGCTTCGATTCGAGCATGTGGTCGATTTTTTCTTCAATTGTGCCGGTGGTGATCAGTTTATGAACGTGGACGAACCGTTTCTGTCCGATTCTGTAGGCGCGGTCTGTCGCCTGATTTTCAACCGCGGGATTCCACCATCTGTCATAATGGATGACGTGATTGGCGGCCGTCAAATTGAGGCCTGTGCCGCCAGCTTTTAATGATAAGATCAGAATCGGAAATTCCTTGTTCTGAAACTGCTCCACCATTTTGTCCCGTTCTAGCTTGGATAAACTGCCGTTCAGAAACTTGACCGGTTCGCCGAATGATTTCTCGAGCAGGCGTTTCATCATATCTCCCATCCCGAGATATTGGGTGAAAATCAGGCAGCTTTCATCGCTTTCGCGAATCGTCTTCGTCAGTTCCAACAGTTTTTCGAGCTTGACTGACCTTCCGTTAAGGAGCTCGCTCCCGGTCTCTTTTAAGTAAAGGGCAGGATGACCGCAGATTTGTTTGAGCTTGCCGAGCATGCTTAAGATGAGAGCTTTACGCTGCATTCCGACGAGGCTTGACATATGTTCAAACGTATCTTTGACAAGCTGTTCATATAGTGAGGCCTGTTCTGCCGAGAGCGGGATGAACTCTTTTTCTTCCTGTTTTTCAGGCAGGTTGAGCGCGACTTCCTTGTCCTGCTTTGTCCGCCTTAATAAAAACGGTTTGATCAGCTGCTGGAGCTGTTCGATCCGTTTTTCGTCGCGGTCTTTTTCAATCGGCAGGACAAATCGCTTATGGAAGCTGCCAAGGCTTCCGAGATAGCCTTTGTTCATGAAATCGTAGATCGACCACAGCTCCGTCAGGCGATTTTCCATCGGAGTCCCGCTGAGCGCGATATGATGCATGCCTTTCAGCTTTCTGATTGAGCGGGATTGCTTCGTGTGCGCATTTTTAATATTCTGGGCTTCGTCAAGGCAGATGCAGTTCCAGGCGACGCTGCTGAGATCGTCAAAGTCGGATTGGGCGAGGCCGTATGACGTCAAGACGATATCTGCATCTTTGTAACATTCCTGAAACGCTTCACCTTTAGGGCGTTTTGGCCCGTAATGGAGCGCCGCCGTCAGGTCGGGCGCGAAGGTCTCAAGTTCGCGCTGCCAGTTCCCGAGGACGGAAGTCGGCGCAATGATGAGAGATGGCGTTTGTTGTCCCTGTTCTTTTAAATAGGCGAAATAGGCGATCATCTGGATTGTTTTTCCAAGACCCATATCGTCTGCCAGGCAGGCGCCGAAGCCGCAGTTTCTGAGAAAGATCAGCCAGTTCAAACCGTCTTCCTGATAAGCCCTGAGCGTTCCGTCAAAAAATTTGCTGACCGGGTATGACGGGAGATCATCGCGCTGGCTCAGCTTTCTGATCATGTTTTTCAGCTGATAGGACAGTTCAAACCGCACCTCGCTGAATGCGGAAGCATCGAACAGATCATCATCCTCGCGGGTTTCGCTCCGCTCCGTCAGCTCGCGCGCCAGGATGTCAGACATATGAAGCCCCTCTGTTTCTGCTCGCTCCATCAGCTTTTTCATTTGTTTGATAAAATTCGGATCGATTTTAATCCACTGCCCGCGTATGTTGACAAGCCGTCTTTTATTGGCGACAAGCTGCTCGAATTCTTCTTCTGTGAGTTCGATTCCGTTCGTAGCAAAACGCCAGTTGAAGTCCATCAATGCATTCATTCCGACAAAGGACTCGCCGCGGGGAGCCGATGACACTTTCGCTTTCAGCAGCATGTTGCTGTCTCTGACGATTTGCCACCATGACGGCAGCAAAATTTCAATCCCCATGCTGACAAGAGTTTCGCTTGCTTCGGATAGGAAGATCCATGCTTCCTCTTCCGTTAAAAGCGTCGTTCCCGAGTCGATCGTTAGCCACGGCACGATTTGGCGGAATCTGTCTTGTTCCCGGGCGATTTTATCAGCGTATGCCTGCCACGATTTTTTCAGCCTGTTCAAGCCTTCAAAGAACTGAATGGCTCCGCTTTTTTTGTCGCGCAAAAACAGTTCGATTTTCCAATCGTCTCCGTCAAAGTCAGGTTCATTTAAGCGGAGTCCGACAGTAAACGGCATAGGGTTTTCATGCCAGCCGATCGTTTCAAGAAAATCGTCTTCATCAAGAAAGTGGCCCTGAAATGTGGTGACGGCGGGAGAATGTGCGACAATCGATTCCCATTTTGCTTTTAACTCGTCATTGTAGTTGATGTAGTCTTCGACAGCGTGTGAAAACCATTCAGCTGTATAGCCTTCCAAAATCCCTTCTTTATCTTTCCAACGCAGCACCTCTTGCTTCCATGCTTCATAGTCGGGAAGAAAATCTTCATCTGCGATAAACTCATAAATGGTGGAAGCCGTTTTCATCAAAGGTTCGGTTTCCTCGGTGAGATTGATGTCGCTGTACGAATTAAATGAGTTTTTGCCGAGAAATTCGACCGCCATCCACGGAGACAGCAGAACCGCTGGAGTCTCTAAACCGGCATCTTCGAGAAACGTTCCGTAAAAAGACGATTCGTGCCACTGAAACAAATACCTTTCCATTTCATTCCGCGTAAGAAACTGATGATCCTCGTCATGACAAGATAAAATGAATGTATAGTCTTCTGATTGTTCGACATGTATCACGATTTCCTTAAGACTCGCCATCGATCAACTTTCCTTTCTTAAGTTCCTCCTGGAAGGCTCTCAGCCGTTTATAGCGAGCTGAAAACTGCTCCATAAACCGGTTCCAGACATCCTGTTTTTTCGATTTCTTATAGAGGGTGCGCAGCTTTTTTAATTGTTTGACGGCTTCTTTGTAGCTTGAGCGGTTTTTTTGTTCAACCAGCCCGGAAATTTCTCTGTGATAGGAAGGAATCAAAGCTTCAGGGGCTGCTGCTGCGATATCTTTCAAGGCGTTCTGTCCGATCTCAGAGATAGAAAAACCGACAAGGCTGTGGATCTCCATCCACTCCGTAAAGCGGTTTTTGTTATATAAAAAATGGCTGTATTCAGTAAACGTATAAGGAAGGCACTTTTTGCAGTACCGTTCATATACATGCTCTTCTTTTGCGTTTTTGCTGTAATCGCTCAGAAACAGGAAGAATTCGCTTAAAACATCGCGTATTTCCCGGTACGGTTTATCCAGTCTGCAGAAGCCGGATGCAAGCTGTTCAAGGTGTTCGTACCATTTTTTAAGGCGCTTCCAGTCTTTTTTGGCGGTCATGACGCTGAGCCATTGAAATGTATAAGGAAGAATCTCAGGTGAAAACGATCCGGCTTGATCAAGAATCACATCGTCGTTTTTCAGCAGAAATTCAAGATGCAGCCTGCCGAATTGTATTTCAGGCGACGGCTCCAGATCGTTCAGCACATCGAGCTCCCGCTTCAGCCAGTTTGGCCGGGACAGAAGCGCACTCCAGATTTCCCCGAAAATCCGCAGCCTTTCATACTGAAAAATGTCTTTCTTGAGCAGCAGTTCCCGAATCGCGCCGGGGGTTTTTTCTAAAAACGGATCAAGGGAGAACGATAGCGCATATGTTTTCAGTTCATCGATTGAGCTGTAGATCGTGTCCATCAGCTGTTCGATATAAGGATTCAGCGAGTAAAAATCTTTTTCAGGATCAATGCGCCCTTTCTCGACGAGCGAATGCATGGCAAGCCATGTCGCAAGAGCCGCGTGGATTTGGTACATTTTTTTCAGCTCCGGCTCCGCAGGCGTCCGCTTTTTTAAAGCTGAAAAATACCCGTAGTAAAGGTATTGCATCGTTTGCTGGTTTTTAGGCGTATGCTCTTCCCATCGTCTGAACTCCGTTTTGAAAAACGATGTCCATTGATCGAGCGTGTGGCTGCGGGGTTTCATTCCACGCTGAAGCTGTCCGAGAATATCCCTGTTTTCGCGGCGTTTTTGCGCTTCTTTCCAAAACTCCGTAAACGTTCCCAATCGATCATATTGTGCATACAGATATAAATAAACGGCAAGCACATGCCGGCAGATGTTTTGAGCAGGGCAGGAACAGCTGCTTTTTTTAACGTCGGCGAGGTCGATGAAGACCTTCACCGGGACCACATCCTGAACGTAAGCACTGACCGTATGCCCGCTCATCGGCTTGACCCGATAGACGGAATCCTGTCTGTATAAAATAAGGGCTTTTTTCATGAGCTGAATGTTAGCTTCTGTGCACGGCAGTACATGCTTAAACTGTTCAGCTGCATCCATCACAACCGTTTTTGAAATCATGTCTTGAAGCATGTCTATCGCTCCTAACCGAATGGCTTTTAAAAAGTTTCCAATCTCTCTATTATAGCTTAATCAATCCGTCCAAAAAAGATTTTCTCAGGAAAAGGACATAAAAACGGATGGCTGTCGAATAATGTAATAGACTATGGCAAATTGATTCTTTACATCATATAATTTGAAATATAATCAGAAATGTTTTAATTTATGGAATCTGAAAGGAAAAGGATATGGATGACAAGGAATTGAATCAGGAAGAATTTTTGAGAATTCTTATGCATGCGTATGACATTGGTGAAAAATCAAAAGACATAACGACGAAAGAACTTCTTGAAGATCTCATTCTTCATATCAAAAATGGATATACGACGTAAAAGGTGTGCAAACTTCGGTTTGCACACTTTTTCGTTCAGCAAAAAGCGCGCAGGTCCTGCAAAAGTCGATATTTAATACCATATAAAGACGCGATTTCCCCGGTATCTCCCGTTATTTGTCAGGATTCATTTCTTTCGGAAACGAAAGAACCATGTATAATCAAAGGGAGGTGTTTAATTTGCTGAAAATTTAAATAAATACGCGAATCCTAGAGGGAGGCTTTTATGAGAGATCATATCGGCTTTAAAGATGTGTTCATCATTTTGAAAAAAAGATTCGTTCTGATCGCACTGATCACCATTGCGGCCGCTCTGTCCAGCGCTGCCGTCAACTTTTATTGGCTCACACCCGTCTACCAGGCATCCGCCCAAATCCTCATCAACGGCCGTCAAACGTCGAACTTCACCGATATTCAGACCAACCTTGAGCTAATCAACACTTATAACGTCATTATGAAAAGCCCGCTCATCTTAAATAAGGTTAAAGACGAACTAAACCTGCCGGAAACGGCTGAAGACCTGAAGCAAAAAATTACGGTTATCAGCGAAAATGAATCACAGATTGTCAGTATCTCCGCGACTGACAAGGATTATTCCAAGGCGGCGGACATCGCGAACACGGTCGTCGCCGTATTCCAAAGGGACATTGACGGCATTATGGGTGAAAATACCGAAGTCAGCCTTGTTGCGAAAGCAAACCCCGAACATTCGCCTGCTCCCGTCAGCCCGAACAAGAAGTTCAACATCGCTGTTTCTACAGGATTCGGCCTGCTGTTTGGTGCAGGGCTTGCATTTTTACTCGAGCTTTTGAAAAATACCGTTCGAAATGAAGAAGACATCGAAAAAGAGCTGAACGTTCACGTGTTGGGAAATATTCTGTATGTAAAACCGAAAAAAGGACAAGCCCGGAAGCTGGAAAGCTTTATCGGTAAAGACCATACGATCTAAAACGGGAAAACACGGGGAGGCCGCCTATGATCGATATTCATTGCCATATTCTAGCGGACATTGATGATGGGGCAGCATGTATGTATGACAGTATAGAAATGGCTAAACAAGCCGCCCGTCAAGGGATTCATACGATTATCGCCACACCTCACCACCGAAACGGTGTATACGAACACCAAAAAGAGGCCATTCTGGCAGCTGTTTCGAGTTTAAAGACGCGGGTGCAAAAGGAAAACATCCCGGTGCTTATTGCTCCCGGACAGGAAATCCGCCTGTACGGCGAATTGAAGCGTGATCTTGAGCGCGGCAGACTGCTCAGCCTCGCCGGCACAAAGTATTTGCTGATTGAACTTCCTTACCACCATGTTCCGCGATATGCCGAAAAGCTGTTGTTCGATCTACAGTTAAATGGTTACATTCCGATTATCGCACACCCCGAGCGGAACCTTGAATTGATGGAGAATCCTGATCTGCTGTACCGCCTCGTCAAAAACGGCGCGTGCGCCCAGCTGACATGTTCAAGTCTTACAGGCCGCTTTGGCAGAAGCGTGAAACGGCTCGCCCGCCGCTTTCTTGAAGCGAACCTCGTCCACTTTATCGCATCAGACGCCCACAACCTCACGAGCCGATCTTTCTTTTTTGATGCAGTGGAAAGCGATTACGGCAGCGATTTCTTATACGTGTTTACAAAAAACGCGGGCCTTCTCCTGGAAAACCGGGAGATTCATAAAGAAACACCCCGTCCCGTCAAAAAGAAAAAGCTGATGGGCCTGCTGTGAAAGGTTGTTCACAAAAGCCCGTCAGCCAGAATATCAGCGCCGGTTATGCGGCGCTGATTTTTTATATCATCCGTTAGAAAGCGACCGGACATCCCTCTCTACAACAGCGGAATGACAAGCCCGCCGTAAGCGAAGGCGGCCACGATCAGGAAAGCCGGATGGACGCGGAACTTCGTCAAGGCCGCCAAAGAGATCAGCGCAATGACAAGTGATTGAACCATGCCGATCGACCGGATCGCGTCTCCGCCGATTTCCCATGTCAAAATAAGCATCATCACGGCGATAACCGGCTGAACCGCCAAAGTCATTCCTTTGACGACCGGCGACTGGCGGTAGCGGCCGATCAGCTTGAGCAGCAAAACGAGCGCGATGGCCGAAGGCAGCACAGTTGCGATAAGAGCAATGAAGACACCGGGCCATCCGAGCACGCTGTAGCCGACATAAGCGGCGATTTTTGTCGCGATTGGACCCGGCAGTGCGTTTGCGAGCGCAAGCATGTTTGAAAATTCTTCTTTTGACAGCCAGTGAAAATGCTGAACAACTTCTTCAAAATTAAGCGGAATTGAAGCCGGACCGCCCCCGTAGCCCAATAAATTTGCAATAAAGAAAGCCCAAAATAAATAAAAGATGATCATGAAGCGGACACTCCCTTATCCTTTTCCCGGGCCGCTTTTCTTTTTAATTTAAAGTGGAACGCGCCATACGTTAAAAACAGGATGACAATGATGCCGGGATGGATGGAAAACACCTGAAGACCCAAAAATGCAAGAATAAAGAAAAGCACGCCGGCAAGCAAGCCGAAGCCTTTCAATGCTTTTTGCCCAAATTCGTAAGCCATGATGCCGAGCATGACGGCGATGACAGGGGTAACAGCGCCGATCATGCCGCTTACGATTTTGGAGTGGCTGAGCACATTAACGGCTGCGAACAAGGCGGCCATCGCAACGCACGTCGGCAAGATATGGGCCGCTGTAGCCACGACAGCGCCCGGAACGCCTTTGACTTTATGACCTAAATATGCCGACATTTTTGTAGCGATCGGTCCGGGCAGCGCATTGGCAATCGCCAAAATTTCCCCGAATTCATCATCATCGATCCATTTGAACTTTGAAACGGCTTCATGACGGATCAGCGGGATAACGGACGGTCCGCCGCCAAATCCCAATATCCCCGTTCTTGTCATTGCGATGATCAGTTCCCGGTAAGGGTGCTTCATTTCGCGTTTCCTCCTATTCCGTTAAAGCTTCATTCCCATTCGGCTCTTATATCGTTTAATCAGCATCTGGCAGTCGACACTCACGACGCCTTTCAGAGGGTACAGGCGCTTTGTCAAAAATTCCTCCATCTCCTGATCATTTGCGAAAATGCCGTGCATATGCAGTTTGCTCGGCCCTGTCATATGATAGAGGCTTGTCACGGCGGGCTCTCTTTCTAAAGCAACGGCAACAGCCTCTAAATATTGGGGTTCGACTTCAACATTGAAAAACACCGATACATGAATTCCAACTTTGACTGGATTGATGACGGCTGTGAATTTTTCAATGATGCCTTCTTCAATCAAGTTGTTGATCCGCGTTTGTACGGCAACTCTTGAAAGTCCCACGCGCTTTCCTAAATCCGTATAAGAGATTCTTCCTTCCTCATGCAAGATCGAAAGGATTTTTTTATCCGTTTCATCAAGAATTAAATTTGGCATATGGTAGTCGAGGCTCACAAATGTCCCTTCCTTTCTGTTTGGTCATGATCATACGAAATTGCTTGTCAATCGCGTTATAAATGAACATTTTGTAAATTGTATCATAATACGGATTTCGATATGAATCATTTTAACGTTTTTTTAATACTTATTGAAAAAGGGTTGTTAGTTTTTCTTCCCTGAAAGTAGCGCCTCCTTAAACGGGCCACTATACTTCAAAGACAAATGGATGCTTGAAAGAAAGGAAGAGAGCTATGGAGAAACTGAAGATCGGTTCGAAACAAATGGTTGTCAGTCCTCATTATCTCGCTTCGCTTGCAGGGAACAGCATCATGGAGAAGGGAGGAAACGCGTTTGACGCGGCTGTGGCAGTAAGCGCGTGCCTTGCTGTTGTCTATCCGCATATGACAGGACTCGGAGGGGATGCTTTTTGGCTGATGTATCACAAAGGAAGCGGTGAGATCAAAGGATACAATGGCAGCGGGCGGTCGGGGCGGAAAGCGGACCGGAATCAGTATAAAGGAGAGCGTGCCATTCCGGTCAGGGGCATGAGCAGTGCGATTACCGTGCCGGGGATGGCGGACAGCTGGGCCGAAATACTGGCGGCATACGGCCGTTTATCGCTTCGGGAGGTGCTGAAGCCGGCGATCATGTATGCAGAAAAGGGTTTCCCGGTCTCGCCGGATCAATGTCAAAACACGGTGAAAAACGCTGAGTGGCTTTCCGGTATGCCGATCACTGCAGATATTTATCTTCCGGGAGGAAACCCGCCCACTCCAGGTGAGCGCTTTGTGCAAAAAGAGCTCGCGCGCACTTTGGAGATGATCGCTGAGAAAGGAAGAGACGCCTTTTATAAAGGGGAAATTGCCCAAGCTTCAGCAGCCTATCTGCAAAACAACGGAGGCATCTTGACCCTGGAAGATTTCGAGCGGCATCAAGGGGAATGGGTATCTCCGCTTTCCTCTACATACAGAGGATATGCGATCTATCAAATGCCTCCGAATTCACAAGGATTTACCGGTCTTATGGCATTGAATATTTTGGAAAACTACGACTTTGGCATGATCGAGCACGGCTCTTTCGAATATTATCACCTGCTCATCGAAGCATTGAAATTAAGTATTTCCGACAGCAATAAAGTATTGACTGACCCGGCATTTTCCCAAATACCGCTGGAGCGCCTGCTTGACAAAGGGTATGCGCGGGAGCTGGCCGCAAAAATCGGACTGTCGGCTCTTCAGGCGGAGAGCCGGCCGCTCGGCAGTGATACGGCTTATGCTGCAGCAGTAGATGAAGACGGGAATGCTGTTTCGTTTATCCAAAGTTTGTATTTCGAATTCGGCTCAGGTGTGACAGCTGGAGATACCGGCGTCATTTTGCAGAACAGAGGGTCGTTTTTCTCGCTTGATCCTGACCATGTCAATACACTGGAGCCGGGAAAAAGAACTTTTCATACGCTGATGCCCGCCATGGCGTTCAAAGGCGGCAAGCCGAAATTTCTTTACGGAACGCAGGGGGGAGAAGGACAGCCGCAGACACAGACGGCTCTTATCACGAGAATGATAGATTACGGGATGGATCCGCAAACAGCCGTTCATGAACCGAGATGGCTGTGGGGCAGAACATGGGGAGAACGGGTGGAAGGTGTAAGAATAGAAAGCAGAGTGGCGCCCGAAGTGATTGAAAAACTGCGTAAGCATGGGCATCATGTAACCGTTGTCGGCGACTTTGACGGTGTGATGGGTCATGCCGGCATTATCGAGATTGATGATCGAGGTTTCCTGAGAGGAGGAAGCGATCCGAGAAGCGATGGAGCGGCAATCGGCAGTTAACTCCGTTTTCAAAACGCGCAAACGTCAACATGAGAAAAAAACCCGTGAACAAGGAGGATTTGTCCGCGGGTTTTTCTCTATCCGGCTATGAGTATTGATCCGAGATTTCGATGAAATGCTTAAGCGCCGGATTGCGGTTGTCTTTTCGATGTGCGGTAATCCATTCTGCGCGAAGGGGAAAGTCTTCGATTTCTTTGTATACAACATCGAGGTTAAATAATCGTTTAGCCGCTGTAGGCACAACGGCGATTCCCATTCCGGCTGTCACGAGGCCGATCACCATTTGGTATTCTGTAGCTTCCTGGGCGATGTTGGGGATAAACCCGGCTTTTTCACACAAGAAATTAAATTCCGTGTATAAAGAGGGCCACGCTTCTTTGGCAATGACGATCAGCGATTCGTCTTCAAGATCTTTCAAATGTACCCGGGGTTTTTCTGACAGCGGGTGGTGTTTCGGAAGTGCAAGGACACAGTGGCTTTTCTTCACTGTGTATGACTTTAGCTCGTCGTTTCCCAACGGAGGATGCAGCACTCCGATGTCAATGTGTCCGTTTAGCAGTGCATTGACCTGATTGGGGGTTGAAAGCTCCCGAAGATCAATCTGGACGGACGGGTACCGGTTTCGGTATTCCCTGATGATGGGAGGCATGATCTCGTATGTGGCGGAGCCGACAAAGCCGATCACGAGTCTGCCCAGCTCCCCGCGGGCCGTCCGCTGAGCCATGTCGACGGCTTGATCAATCTGGGAAAGTCCTTCCTTGATTTGTTTTAAAAAGACCCCGCCTGCCGCCGTCAGCCTGACGGCTCTTTTTGACCTCTTCAGCAAGGTGACGCCTATTTCACTTTCTAGCTGTTTAATCTGCTGGCTGAGCGGAGGCTGAGTCATGTTCAGCCGAAGAGCTGCTTTTCCGAAATGCAGTTCTTCGGCAACAACCATAAAATAACGAAGATGGCGCAGCTCCATTATTCACTCATTCCTTTCTGAATGCGATTTCAGTCGTTTTACATATTAATTGTAAGACAAAGAAGTATTGGAAAACAATTTCCACAAGATGTATATTTAATAATACAATAATTTTATTAAAAATTCATTGTAAACGAATGAAAATGGAGGAGTGAGGGCTTTGAAAAATGTAGCCGCTAAAAATGAAACTCTTACTGTAAGAGGAGCAGAGCTTGTGGTGGATAGTCTCATTCAGCAAGGTGTCACTCATGTTTTCGGTATTCCGGGAGCGAAAATCGATGCGGTGTATGACGTATTGAAAGACAAGGGGCCTGAACTGATTGTTTGTCGTCACGAGCAGAATGCAGCATTTATGGCGGCGGCAGTCGGACGATTGACTGGAAAGCCCGGTGTTTGCCTGGTGACTTCGGGTCCGGGAGCGTCTAATTTAGCGACCGGTCTTGTAACAGCCAATACAGAAGGAGATCCGGTTGTTGCCCTGGCGGGTGCTGTAAAAAGAGCGGATCGTCTCAAAAGAACTCATCAATCGATGGATAATGCGGCGTTGTTTCAGCCGATTACAAAATATAGCGCAGAAGTGGAAGATGCGAACAACATCCCTGAGGCGGTAACCAATGCATTCAGAGCGGCAGCTTCCGGACAGGCCGGGGCAGCGTTTCTCAGCTTTCCGCAGGACGTTACGGCCGGTCCGGCAACTGCCAAGCCGGTGAAAACCATGCCGGCGCCGAAGCTCGGCGCGGCTCCGGATGAACTAATCAGCGCGGCTATCGCCAAAATACACAATGCGAACCTTCCCGTCGTGCTTGTAGGGATGAAAGGCGGAAGACCTGAAGCGATTGAAGCGGTCCGCCGTCTGCTGAGAAAAGTGAAACTGCCGTTCGTTGAAACATACCAAGCAGCGGGTACGCTGTCTCACGATTTGGAAGACCAGTACTTCGGCCGGATCGGATTATTCCGCAATCAGCCCGGAGATATTTTGTTGGAAAAAGCGGATCTCGTTTTGACAGTCGGCTATGATCCGATTGAATACGACCCCGTCTTTTGGAACGGAAAAGGCGTGCGCAGTGTGATTCATCTTGATGAAATACAAGCCGATATCGATCATGACTATCAGCCTGAAATTGAGCTGATCGGTGATATCGCAGAGACATTAAACCATATTGAACATGATTCTTTGCCGGTTTCCATCGATGAATCATTTGCACCTGTGCTTGATTATTTGAAGAAAGCGCTGGAGGAGCAAAGCGAGCCCCCTAAAGAAACAAAAACGGATCTTGTTCATCCGTTGCAAATCGTTCGCGATTTGCGTGATTTGCTGAGTGATGACATAACAGTGACTTGCGACATCGGCTCCCATGCGATTTGGATGTCGAGATATTTCCGCACATACCGTCCGTATGGACTGCTGACTTCAAACGGCATGCAGACGCTGGGCGTTGCTTTGCCGTGGGCGATCGCAGCAACACTGGTCAATCCGGGACAGAAAGTCGTGTCTGTTTCCGGGGACGGAGGCTTCCTGTTCTCCGCGATGGAGCTTGAGACAGCGGTCAGATTGAAAGCGCCGATCGTTCACATTGTCTGGAATGACAGCACATACGATATGGTTGCGTTCCAGCAGGAGATGAAATACAAGCGGACGTCCGGAGTCGACTTCGGCGGAATCGATATTGTAAAATATGCTGAAAGCTTTGGAGCAAAAGGTTTAAGGGTCAATTCGCCTGACGAATTGGCAGAGGTGCTTAAAGCTGGTCTTGATGCAGAGGGTCCGGTTGTCATTGATATTCCGGTTGATTACAGCGACAACGTTCATTTGGCTGATCAGCGTTTTCCAAAAAACTTTGAGGAACATTTTAGTAAACAAGCCTCTAAGCAATCTTGATCACAGCAAGTCCAGTCATAACAAACAAAATCAAGGGAGTGAAACGAGGAAAATGAAAAGTGCAAGCAAACAAAAAGTGGTTCAGCCCGTTGACAAGAACCTTGACCAGGTCTTTCAGGTCTCAACGATGATATCGTTATTGGACGGAATTTATGACGGGGATTTTTACATGTCTGAAGCAAAGGATCACGGAGACTTCGGAATCGGAACGTTCAATCGGCTCGACGGTGAGCTGATCGGTTTTGACGGTGAGTTTTACCGTCTTCGTTCCGATGGCAAAGCCTATCCTGTTCAAGGAAGCGATTGTTCTCCGTTTTGCTCGCTCGCTTTCTTCCGGCCAGATATTTATCACGAAATCAAGCAGCGGATGCCGCTTAAGGCGTTCGAGGAAGAAATGAAACGGATCATGCCGAGTGAAAACCTGTTTTACGCGATCCGCATGGACGGAATCTTTAAGAAAGTCAAAACGAGAACGGTTGAACTGCAGGAAAAACCGTACGTGCCGATGGTCGATGCGGTAAAATCGCAGCCGATCTTTGATTTTAATGATATTAAAGGGACGATCGTCGGCTTTTGGACGCCGCAATATGCCAACGGAATCGCAGTTTCCGGCTTCCATCTTCACTTTATTGATGAAGACCGCAATGTCGGCGGACACGTTTTCGATTATGAAATCGAAGAATGCACGGTACAAATTTCTCAAAAACTTAATATGAATCTCAGATTGCCGAATACGCAAGATTTCTTTAAAGCGGATCTCAATAAACATGATCTTGCAGCCGGAATTGAAGCGGCCGAAGGCAATCCCGAGTAAATTAAAAAGCCCCCTCTTTAAAAAGGGGGCTTTTTCTTCTTTAAAAATTCGGTTGCGAAAAAGTCCGGAATCCGGCGGGCCGTTTAGCTTATGCTTTCATTCCGGCAATCAAAACCGCTTTCAGACAAAAAGACACCGGATGCCCGTTTTCATCGTGGACGATGTTAAACATGTCACGGCAAGACTGGGACGGTTCTGACAAATGGGCATGGATGGCTGCCTTTCTTTGTTCAGGCACGGCGCCTCTTCGAAGCCAGCTCTCGTAATCGATCGGAAGATTCCATCTCTCCAGGACGGCAAAATCGAGTCCGTTCTCTTCAAACAGCTTCTGCCATTCGTTCTCTGAATATTCCCTTACGTGTGACGGGTCTCTCAATTGATTGAGCCGATTTATAAATCGGTCTAAAGCTTCGTCCTCCGGCGCACAATGATCGATGAGGAGAAAGGAGCCGCCTTTTTTCAAGACGCGCGCTATTTCCTGGATGGACCGGCTGATCTCCGGAAAATGGTGGGCTGCATACCGGCATGTGACAATATCAAAAGACTCGCTTGCAAAATCCAATTGTGCTGCATCGCCTTGAAGAAAAACCACATTTTCAGCATTTTTCTGTTCGGCAAATTGAGCGGCGGTTTGAACCATTTTTTCTGTAATATCGATTCCGGTGCAATGTTTGACAAAAGGCGAAAAGGCAATGGCCGTATGTCCCGCTCCGGTTCCGATATCAAGCAGGGTTTCACCGCCGGTCAGATTTCGGCAGCTGACCATGGCATCAAGATCTTTTCCCGATGAGAACAGCGGCTCATCGCGATATTGCTCCGGGTTTTTTGAAAATTGCCGTTGCGCGCTAGTTTTCATTTGTATCATCCTCCTATCGGCTATGTATTTATATTAGGGGAGTCGACAGCCATCAGTCTAAGATATAAAATGTATGAAAATGATAGGCGGAAACTATGGGGGTGCGGGAATTGGATATGAGGCTTTTTGAATACGCGGCAGAGATTTTCAAAAAAGGCAGTTTTACAAAGGCGGCTGCCAGCCTGCATATCGCTCAGCCTTCACTGAGCCAGCAAATAAAAAAGCTGGAAAGCGAGCTTGGCTTTCCGCTGTTTTACAGAAACAGAGAGGGGGTCTCGCCGACTCCTCAAGGGATGCGCTTCATCCGAAAAGCACAGGATATTTTGCGGTCAAGAGATGAACTGCTGTGTGAAATGCGCGATCAGCTCGAGGAAATGGGGACGGAATTATCGATCGGCGTTCCCGCTGTCACAGGAGGATATCTTCTTCCGCCGCTCCTGAAAGCCTTTCTGAAAAAGCATCTGAACGTACAGGTTCAGCTGATAGAAGATTCGCCGGCGGCATTGGAAAACATGACGGAAAACGGAGCGGTGGATCTGTCGATTCTCCCTTTGCCGATTGAAAATGACAGGCTCGCGATCCGGCCGATACTGACCGAGCCGCTTTTTTTGGCGATTCCAAATGAAAGGGAGAGCTGGATGACCGGCCAATTGCGGAAGCTCATCGATTCGGTCCGGTCGAATCCCGAAAATTCCCCTCTTGCTTTGAAAACTGTCGAGGATGTGCCGTTTATTTTATTAAAAGAAGGCTACGGCTTCCGTAGAATGGTACTCGATTTATGTGCGGAGGAAGGGTTTCAACCGAAAGTGACCTTCAAAACAAGCAGCATTGAAACCGCCCAATCTCTCGTTGAACACGGAATGGGGGTCACGGTCGTGCCCCGGATGGTCATGCGAAAAGAGTTTGACAGAATCGTCTATGTTCCTTTACAATCCGATCCGTCCCGGACGCTTGTGTTTGCTTATTCGGAAACATGCTATTTGAGCCGGGCGGCAAAAGCGTTTATGGAGATGGCCAAAAAAAATCAGACCTCCATGTATGAAGAGGTCTGATTTTGTCGTTACTTTTTCGTTTCCAGTTTGAGCGGTGCGGGTATCGTTTTTTCAACTTTTTTACCGTTCAAAATATCGCGGGCCGCTTGTACGGCGAGCTTACCGATCAATTCAGGCTGCTGGGCGATCGTGGCCGACATGTCTCCGGCCTTAACCGCCTTAACCGCATCTTCATTGCCGTCGAAGCCGACGACAAGAATCTCTTTCCCTGAGCTTCTGATCGCTTCAATCGCGCCGAGCGCCATTTCGTCATTATGGGCGAAAACCGCTTGAATATCAGGATTTCCTTGAAGAAGGTTCTCCATGACGTTCAACCCTTTTGTCCGGTCAAAGTCGGCTGTTTGCTTGGCGATCACATTCAGCTTGTCGTCAGCGGTCTTATGAAACCCTGAGCCCCGTTCCCTTGTTGCCGATGCGCCGGGGACGCCTTCAAGTTCAGCCACTTTTGCGCCTTTGCCGAGCTGCTGTACGATAAAGTCTGCTGCCATTTGCCCGCCTTTTACGTTATCTGAAGCGACGAGCGTTTCTACTTTTCCGTTTTCGGCGGAGCGGTCAAGGGTGACGACCGGGATGCCAAGCGAATTGGCCGATTGGACTGCCGTTGAGATGGCGGAGGAGTCGGCCGGATTGATCAATAAAGCGTCAACGCCTTGCTGCAGAAGATCTTCGACATCATTCGTCTGCTTTGCTGAATCATCCTGTGCATCGACGACAATCACTTCAATCCCTTGTTTTTTGGCTTCTTTGACAACTCCGTTTTTTAATGAAACGAAAAACGGGTTTTTCAAAGTCGAGACAGATAAACCGATTTTGATATCCGTTCCTTTTTCTTTATTTGGCTTTGCCCATTCCGGCGGCTCCAGCGAGCAGGCGGACAGAAACAGAAGCGCCAATGCGGTGAAAACCGTTAATGTTTTTTTCATCAGTATAGCCCTCCTTAAGCGGATTTCTTGCGGTCCAGCAGGACTGCGATCAAAATGACGACACCTTTGACGACCATTTGGAAAAAGGAAGAGACGCCAAGCAGGTTCAAGCCGTTGTTCAACGTTCCGATGATCAGAACGCCGATGAGTGTGCCGGCAATTCGTCCTCTTCCTCCGGCAAGGCTTGTACCGCCTAATACAACCGCGGCAATGGCGTCGAGTTCATAGGAAGTGCCTGCCGTCGGCTGGGCTGAGTTTAGCCGTGACGTCAAGATGGCTCCAGCCAACGCGGATAATAGGCCGGCAAGAGAATAAATCATCATTTTGACGCGCGGAACTTTAATGCCCGAGATCAGGGCCGCTTTTTCATTTCCGCCGATTGCATACGTGCGGCGGCCGAAAGGTGTTTTGTGAAGGATCACCCAGAGGATGATAAAGGCGGCCGCCATAGTTATCGCAGGGACGGGGATGCCTAAAAAGTAGCCGCGTCCGAAAAGCTGGAAGCCGTAGTGATTGCCGAGCCCTGTAATCGGATTGCCGTCTGTGTAAACCATCGTCAATCCGCGGAAAATCGTCATTGTCGCAAGTGTTGCGATGAACGGGGCCATTTTGCCCTTCGTGATTAACAGCCCGTTGACCAAGCCGAGCAGGGCTCCGATTAGGCAGCCGATGATGACGGCAAAAACAGGATCGATGCCGCCGGCGATCATGCCGGCGATCAATGCGCTCGACAGCGCCAAAATCGCTCCGACGGAAAGGTCGATGCCGCCGGTCAAAATGACAAAGGTCATGCCGAACGCGATCAGCGCATTAATAGCGACTTGTCTTAACAAGTTTAAAATATTTAACGGTTCTAAAAAGCTCGGGTTTAATACTGATACGATGACGACGAGAATAATCAGGCCGAGAAACGGACCGAGCTTTTGCATTACAGAATCGACATTAAGGCTTTTTTTTACAGCCGGTTGAGTTTTCATGTTACCGCCCTCCTGTAGCGAGTGTCATAATTCGTTCTTGCGTGGCATCATTTCTTGATAGCTCACCGCTTAGCGTTCCTTCATGGATCACAAGGACGCGGTCGCTCATCCCGAGAATCTCGGGCAGCTCTGAAGAGACCATGACGATCGCGACGCCGCGGTCTGTCAGCTCGTTCATCAGCTGATAAATCTCCCTTTTCGCGCCGACATCGACGCCTCGCGTCGGCTCATCCAAAATCAGCACTTTAGGACCGATTCCGATCCATTTGGCGATGACCACTTTTTGCTGGTTCCCTCCTGAAAGGTTTCGCGCGTGGGTTTCCGGCGATTCCGTTTTGATCGTCAGCCGCTTGATCAGAAGGTCGACAAATTCCTGCTCGCTTTTTTTGTCGATCCATCCTTTCGGTGAAAAGCTGGCGAGATTCGGAAGGGCGATATTTTCCCTGATGGACGTGTCGAGCACAAGTCCTTCATCCTTGCGGTTCTCAGTAATAAAACCGATTCCTTTTTGAACGGCATCGCTCGGTTTTTTGAGCGTCGCTTTTTTGCCTTCGATGAAAATGTCTCCCGAATCAAGCGGATCGAGCCCGAAAACCGCCCTCATCAGCTCGGTGCGCCCTGCACCCATCAGTCCTGAAATCCCGACGATTTCACCGGAGCGGACGGTAAAGCTGATATTTTGGAAGACGCCTTTTTTGGATGCCTGCTTGACTTCGAGAACGACGCGTCCCGGATTTGGCTGTCTTTCAGGATAGCGTTCGGTCAGCTCCCGTCCGACCATCTTTTTCACCACTTCATGAAAATCGGTGTCGGGAATCCGTTTCGTGTCGACTGTTTTTCCGTCGCGCATCACCGTGATCCGGTCGCAAATCGTGAAGATTTCTTCCATGCGGTGGGATATATAGACGATGGAGACGCCGTTTTTCTTTAATGCTCTAATGACGCCGAACAGTTTTTCAATTTCTCTTTCTGTCAACGCTGCCGTCGGTTCATCCATGATGATCACTTTCGCGTCTGTCATAAGGGCTTTTGCGATTTCGATCATTTGCTGCTGGCCGACAGAACAGTCTCCGGCTTCTTTTTCAAGAGAAATCGAGACTCCAAGTCTTTCAAGCTGCTCTTTTGCTAGCGCTTTCATTTTCTTGTTATTTAAAAATCCAAGTTTAGAAGAAAGCTCTCTGCCGATAAACAAATTTTCCAAAACGGTCATTTCAGGCCAAATGTTCAGCTCCTGATGGATAAAGGCGATGCCGTTCTGTTCGGCTTTTTTTGGATCTGAAAAATACATTTCTTTTCCGTCGATCTCGATCGTTCCGCTGTCCAGCCTGTGAAGTCCAGTCAACAGATTCATGAGTGTCGACTTTCCGGCGCCGTTTTCTCCCATTAAAGCGTGGACTTCACCTTCCTGAAGTTCGAAAGTAACGCCGGACAGCACCTGGTTTTGGCCAAAAGCTTTATAAATGTCCTTCATTTTAATATGCATGGGCTATCCCTTCTTTCCAGATGTAGAATGTAAACATCTAAAAGATCACTCCCGCGTGCAAGATGCAATTTGCATAAGGTGTTGCTTCCCCTGTGCGAATGACCGCTTTTGCACGGCTCGTCGCTTTTTTGAATGCTTCGTGGGGAATATAGTCAATTTTTTGGTTTGAAAATTCCGCTTTTAAAAACGCGGCTTGATCAGGATTGACGCTTTCTATTTCTTCGGCTGCCGTCACTTTTTCGACGGACATTTCATCAGCGATGAGCTTTGTGACCTCTTGAAATCCGGGCGTACCCAATGTCAGTGCAAGATCGATTTTGGGGACGCCGGGAGGAACGGGCAGGCCGGCATCCGCGATGACGACGGTGTCGGTATGCCCGAGATCGGCCAGTAATTTTGCGATATGGCTGTTTAAAATCCCGTGTTTTTTCATGACAATTCACGCTCCACTTCATCGCGTTTCGGCATGCCGCCTTGCGCGCCGAATTTCAAAACCGAGAGGGAAGCCGCCCGGTTCGCAAAGCGCAAGGCAGATTCGATGCTTTGTCCTTCGGAAAGCGCAACGGCCAACCCCGCATTGAAGGTGTCTCCGGCTCCCGTCGTATCAATCGCATTGACAGGGAATGAAGGAACGACCCTTTCTTCCAGACCATTGTGATAGCGGACCCCGTTTTTTCCTTCTGTGATGAACAGCTTCTCCGGATAGCGCTTTAACGCTTCATCCCGGGACATGCCCTGAAACAGTACCGAAGCTTCATGCTCGTTTGGTGTGATGTAGGCCGCATGTTCGACCGTTTCCGGGCAAAGCGGACGGGCTGGTGCCGGATTCAGCAGGAGAGGAATGCCGAGTGAGCTGCACAGTCCGCTGACATAATCGACGGTTTCTTCCGGAATCTCCTGCTGAATCAGAACGATGTCTGCCTGTTTAATCGCAGGCAGCGCTTTTTGAACGTATTCAGGTGTGACATGGTCATTTGCCCCTTTGACGACGATAATACTGTTGTCGCCGTCTGCGAGAACGATATGTGCGGTGCCGCTTTCCTGACCTGTAACCGGTTCCACATAGTCTGTCAAAACACCGTTCGCTTGAAAATTGTCGAGGATGGCTTTTCCGTAATGATCATCGCCGACGCAGCCGATCATATGGACCTCTGCACCAAGCCGGGCCGCAGCGACTGCCTGGTTGGCGCCCTTTCCGCCCGGAACCGTTTTAAAAGATTCGCCAAGCACCGTTTCTCCGGCAGCCGGCCGCTTGGGCGATGTCACGACTAAATCCATCGAAGAGCTGCCAATCACGCATATTTTACTCATTGTCATTCCGCCTTTCTTGTCGTTTGTCTTTCAATAAAGGCAACCGGCATCTGCACTGCCGATTGTTCAATATATTCATTTTTCATTAATTTCAGCAGCAGTTTTGCCGCTTCTTTTCCCATTTCATAGGCGGGCTGCCTGATCGTTGATAAAGAGGGGAAAAGCAATTCGCTTTGCGGAATGTCATCAAAGCCGATAATCTGCAGTTCGTCAGGAACTTTGATCTTCCGTTTTAAGGCTTCATGCAAAACGGCTGTCGCCACAATATCATTGCTTGCGATTACGCCGTCTGTTTCCGGATAGGTGGCAAACAGCTCCGCTGCCCGTTTTTGAGCTTCCGGAAATGAAAATGTCTCGGTTTTCATAACATGAAAATCGATATCGGCCCCGCTTAGCATCTCCAGCGCTCCGTTGAAACGGTCTCTTGCAGTCTGAAGGTGGGCCGGTCCTTTAATCAGCGTAATTCGTTTCGCGTTTCTCCTGACCATTTCAGCCGCTGCGATTCTGCCGCCTTCGCGGCTGTCCGCGAATACAGCCGGCGCATTTTCGCCCGTCCGGTCAAGGAAGACGATCGGCATGGACAAGTCTTGATAATTTGGCGCATCCGGATAATTGGTCGCTGAAATGACTCCGACCACATGATTTTGTTTAAACGTCTGCAAATAATCAAGCTCTTTTTCCAAATTTTCATCGCTGTTTCCGAAGATGAGCCGAAAGCCGAGGCGGTGGATTTCATCTTCAACGCCGCGCGCAAGCTGAGGAAAGAACGGGTTTGTGATATCCGGCAGGAGCAGTCCGATCAGTCTGGACTCCCTTTTATAGAGAGACCTGGCTACTTCATTCGGGTGGTAATTCAGTTCTTCCATCGCTTTTAACACGCGTGTCCTCGTGTCTGCATGGACGTATCCCGTCTCATTTAATACCCGGGAAACCGTAGCGACAGATACTTTTGCAGCAAGTGCGACGTCTTTAATCGTAGCCAAAAAGACTTCTCCTTTCCATTTGTGTAACCGTTTACATAAAGATTATCATGATCCTTTTAAAATCTCAATAAAAAAAGGTCCGGCACTGAAATTTTTAGCCGGGTTGGGATATAGAGACATATACAGTTGTGTTGAATAGAAAATAACCTTCATTCGGCATAAATTGGCGAATACAGTAACAATGAGAATAGTAAGAAAAATTAAAAATGTTAAAGTTTGATGAATTATCGTTGAAAAAAATTAATGGCTTTTTAAATCTTAGGATTTTAACCTAAAATCTGAAGAAACAAGGTGAATCGAACGGCTCACAAAAAATTTGGATTTGTTAATGAATCCCGCTTTATGCTAATAAAGATTTTCATTTTTTAATAGGTAATCTGATTGTCATAGGACGTATTTGTTTTGAAGAGGGCACATTGGTGACTTTTTAACCTGTTGGAAAAGAGCGAAAATACAAAAATAAAAGGGATATCCCGGTTGACAGCCCATTTCTAGGGGATTTCATCCGGGGGAAAAAGAGACCCTGAATTCATCCTTCAATCTTTCATCAGAAATAGGGAGAAAAGTACAAAAATCATAATGTCGAATTTTGAAAGCGCATACTTAAAACGCTGACAAAAAACTGATAGGAATTAAGAACTTTCGATTGCCAAAAATATCAATAAAAAGATAGGCATTATTGACTCGGACGAGGTGATCTTTGTCACGGAAAATTTCGTCGTCTTCTGTTACATAATGCCGATTGTGATTTCATAGTGAACCTATATACTGATGAATGAATTTACATATCAGATTCCAAGAAGGAGATGTAGACAAACAATGTGGGTAATGCTATTAGCCTGTGTGATCGTTGTTGGGATCGGCATTTATGAAAAAAGGCGCCACCAGCAAAACATCGATGCGCTGCCTGTCCGAGTGAACATCAACGGGATACGCGGAAAGTCCACGGTGACAAGATTAACAACAGGGATATTAATCGAGGCAGGCTACAAAACAGTAGGAAAAACAACCGGGACAGACGCAAGGATGATTTATTGGGACACACCGGAAGAGAAACCGATCAAAAGGAAACCTCAAGGTCCGAATATCGGAGAACAGAAAGAGGTTATGAAAGAAACGGTGGAAAGAGGGGCCAATGCGATTGTCAGTGAGTGCATGGCCGTTAACCCTGATTACCAAATCATCTTTCAGGAAGAATTGCTTCAGGCTAATATCGGCGTGATCGTGAACGTGCTGGAAGATCACATGGATGTGATGGGACCGACTTTGGATGAAATTGCAGAAGCTTTTACAGCAACCATTCCTTATAATGGACATTTAGTTATCACTGATAGTGAGTATACCGATTTCTTTAAGCAGATTGCAAAAGAAAGGAATACAAAAGTCATCGTCGCAGACAATTCTAAAATAACAGATGAATACCTCAGACAGTTTGAGTACATGGTATTCCCTGATAATGCGTCTCTTGCGCTCGGTGTGGCTCAAGCGTTGGGCATTGACGAAGAAACCGCTTTTAAAGGCATGCTGAATGCGCCGCCTGATCCGGGAGCCATGAGAATTCTGCCGCTGATGAACGCCAAAAATCCCGGACATTTCGTCAACGGTTTTGCGGCCAATGACGCAGCTTCCACTTTAAACATATGGAAGCGTGTAAAAGAAATAGGCTATCCTACGGATCAGCCGATCGTCATTATGAACTGCCGCGCCGACAGGGTAGACAGAACACAGCAGTTTGCGGATGATGTCCTTCCTTATATTGAAGCAAGTGAACTTGTGCTGATTGGAGAAACAACAGAGCCGATCGTCAAAGCATATGAAGCAGGCAAAATTCCTGCGGACAAGCTGTTTGATTTTGAGCACAAATCAACGGAAGAAATCATGTTCATGCTGAAAAACAAGCTTGAGGGCCGCGTCATTTACGGAGTCGGAAATATCCACGGAGCAGCGGAGCCTCTCATTGAAAAAATACAAGATTACAAGATTAAGCAGCTCGTTAGCTAGGAGGAAGAAAACACAATGTTTGGATCAGATTTATATATCGCCCTCATTTTAGGAGTCTTACTCAGTTTGATTTTTGCAGAGAAAACGGGAATTGTACCAGCCGGCCTCGTCGTACCGGGTTATTTGGGACTTGTGTTCAATCAGCCGATTTTCATGTTACTCGTTCTTTTTGTCAGTTTGCTGACGTATGTCATCGTGAAATTCGGACTTTCCAAAATTATGATTCTATACGGACGCAGAAAATTCGCAGCGATGTTGATAACGGGAATTCTTTTGAAAATCGGTTTTGATTTTATATATCCGGTGATGCCGTTTGAGATTGCCGAATTCAGGGGAATCGGAATTATTGTGCCGGGGCTGATCGCGAATACCATTCAAAGACAGGGATTAACGATTACGCTTGGAAGTACGCTTTTATTGAGCGGAGCAACATTCGTCATTATGTATGCTTACTATCTAATCTAAAGTTAGGTGTGTCAAATCGATGAAAAAACAACTGAACTTTCAGGAAAAACTGCTGAAGCTGACGAAGCAGGAGAAAAAGAAAACAAACAAGCACGTCTTTATCGTATTGCCCGTTATTTTCTGTTTAATGTTTGTCTTTACTTGGGTCGGAAGCGCCAAAACTCCTTCGCAAATGGACAAAAAAGAAGATGCCAAGCTTACAGCTACTTTTGTGGGCGATATCATGATGGGAAGAAACGTAGAAAAAGTGACAAACTTGCACGGTTCGGAAAGTGTCTTCAAAAATGTGAAGCCATACTTTAATGTGTCAGATTTTATCACAGGAAACTTTGAAAACCCTGTAACAAATGCAAAGGACTATCAAGAGGCAGAAAAGAACATCCATCTGCAAACGAATCAAGAATCAGTCGAAACATTGAAAAAGCTGAACTTCAGCGTACTGAACTTTGCCAACAACCATGCGATGGACTACGGGGAAGACGGTTTGAAGGATACACTGAATAAATTCTCAAATGAGGACTTGGAGCTTGTCGGAGCAGGGAATAATCTCAAAGACGCGAAACAGCACGTATCCTATCAGGATGTGAACGGTGTTAAAATCGCAACGCTCGGTTTTACAGACGTCTACACGAAGAACTTTACAGCCAAAAAGAACAGAGGCGGAGTGCTGCCGCTCAGCCCGAAAATCTTTATTCCAATGATCGCGGAAGCATCCAAAAAGGCGGATCTTGTCCTTGTTCATGTGCACTGGGGACAAGAATATGACAATGAACCGAACGACAGACAGAAGGATCTGGCCAAAGCGATTGCGGATGCCGGAGCAGATGTCATCATCGGTGCTCACCCCCATGTTCTCGAACCGATCGAAGTGTATAACGGCACTGTGATTTTCTACAGCCTCGGTAACTTTGTGTTTGATCAGGGCTGGTCAAGAACACGGGACAGCGCACTTGTACAATACCATTTAATGAATGACGGCAAAGGGCGCTTTGAGGTAACACCTCTCAACATTCGTGAAGCAACGCCGACGCCTTTAGGCAAAAGCGATTTCTTAAAACGAAAAGCGATCTTCCGTCAATTGACAAAAGGAACAAACCTTGACTGGAAAGAAGAGAACGGAAAATTGACGTTTGAAGTCGATCATGCGGACAAACTGAAAAATAACAAAAACGGAGTGGTGAACAAATGAAATTTGTCAGAGCCATTTGGCCGTTCGTAGGTTTAGTGTTGATCATTGCATTCATGTCTGCTTTCAAGTATTCTGATGAATTGTCAAACGATGAAAAAGCTAAAATCTCAACGGAAATCCAAAAAGTGAATCAGCAGGATCAAACAACAGAAAACCAACAATAACAGTGCAGAAAAGAGAGTGCCGCCGGCACTCTCTTTTTGCGTGTGCTGATTCCGGTTATAAAAGACCTGTGAAAAGCGGCTGGGAAACACGACAATTTTCTTAACCGGTCAGTGTATAAAGTTTTATAGAAAATCAGGAGAATATATACATGGTTTTGGGGTTCGTGTTTATTGTATTCTTTTGAAGGGAATAAAAACTGACAAATTTCGACTAAGCTTCAAACATGCATCACCTGACCAATTCGGAATGGGAACTGCAACTCATGTTCATGACCTCTTTAGAATATTTCCCTTCATTCATTTAATCCGCGCTTAGGTGAAAAAGCTGATCATGCTGTGCTGCGCGTTTCTTCTCGTATGACGCTGCTGTACACGCAAAAAAAGTCCTTCAAATATCTCAATTGAATGACGATGAAAGAGGAAAGAAGAGGAGGAACAGAACAATTGATAAAAAAAGCGGCAAACAAAAAGTTGGTTTTGTTTTGTGGAATTGCGGTGTTTTTGATGTCTTTATTTTTAACGAATCACAATGACGTATACGCCGATACGATCGGCGAGAAAATAGCAGAAACCGCCAGACATCTTGAGGGTGCGAAATACAGCTACGGCGGAGAGAAGCCGAAAACGGGGTTTGACTCGTCAGGCTTTGTACAATATGTGTTTCAATCGCTCGATATTACGCTTCCGAGAACGGTAAAGGAGCAATCGACCCTTGGAAGCAGCGTCAGCCGTCGGCAGCTCGAAAAGGGGGATCTTGTCTTTTTCAAGAATGCCGAGCTGGAATCGGACGGACCGACTCATGTCGCCATCTACATGGGAAATGATCAAATCATCCACAGCACAAAATCAAACGGAGTTGTCGTGACAAAGCTCGAAGGCAGTTCTTACTGGAGCTCGGGGTATCTTAAAGCGAAAAGGATCACAAAAGAGCCTAAGATTTCTATGGACCCGGTCGTTCAAAAAGCGAAGAGCTATGTCGGTGTTCCATATGTATTTGGAGGAAACTCTCCAGATCTCGGGTTTGACTGTTCAGGACTGACCCAATACGTTTTCAGAGAGGTGCTCGGTGTTTATTTGCCAAGATCGGCGGAACAGCAATGGGCGGTCGGTCAAAAGGTGAAGCTTGAAGATATCCGGCCGGGTGATGTTTTGTTTTTCAGCAATACGTACAAACCGGGAATATCCCATAACGCCATCTATGCCGGGGGCGGCCGGTTTATCCATGCGAGCCGTTCAAATAAAGTGACGATCTCTTACTTGTCGGCTTCCTACTGGCAGAAGAAGTTCACAGGAGTCAGACGTTTTGACAACATGTCCCTGCCGAAAAATCCGATTGTATCTGAAGCGATCAGGCATATCGGCGAAGTCGGTTATCAAAAAGGCGGTACATCGCCTAAAGAAGGCTTTGATACGGCGGGTTTTATCCAATATGTCTATAAAACGGCGGCAGGAGTGGAACTTCCGCGGTACGCTGATAAACAATACAGTACAGGTAAGAAAATCACAAAAAAGGAGCTGGAGCCTGGAGACATCGTGTTCTTTAAAGGAACCACTGTTCTGAATCCCGCCATCTATATCGGAAATGGCCAGGTCGTTCTTGTCACCTTGTCTGCCGGTGTGACGACAGCAGATATGGAGACGAGCGCCTATTGGAAAGAGAAATACGCCGGAAGCGTCAGAATTAAGTAGCAGAAAACCGCTCGAGTCATCTTCGAGCGGTTTTCTAATTATTGATATTCATTTTCCAGCAGTTTATTAATGAAATAAGCGACGCCGTTTTCGTCATTGCTTTTCGTGATAAACGTGCTGATATGCTTCAGCTCATCGATTGCATTGCCCATCGCGATCCGATGGCCGGCTTCCTCAAACATTGACAGGTCGTTCGGGCTGTCGCCGATCGCGTAGATGTCTTTTTTCTCGATTCCATAGTGGCGGGCCAGTTCTTTTAAAGCGCGGCCTTTGCCGGATTCATCAGGCAGAATTTCGATGATATGTCTTCCGGAAGATGTGAGTCCCAATTTTGGAAAGGCTGCAAGGTCTTCTTTTGCTTTTTTCAGTTTTTCCATATCAAATGAGAAGCACAACAGCTTATAAATATGTTCGTCTCCGTTAAAAACCTCGCGAATGTCGGGGACCGGTTTGATGCCGAATTGTTTAAACTGAGTCAGTGCGCCCTGCCAAAGCGTATCCCTGTCTTCATCAGGGTTGGCGCTTGTGACGATATCGAGCTCTGCTTCAAGCTTCTGCTCTCCGTCATAAGGAGAAAGCAGCGCATCGTCCGTATAAACCTCAAAATAGATTTGATGATCTGTTAAGTATTGGGCGGCCTTTTTTCCGGCGTCCTTGTCCATTAACGTTCTGCTTAGGAGTTTATAGTTGAAATCGTGAACCGTTCCCCCGTTTGCGGCGATAATCGGAATATCCAAATCGTTCAGAAGCGCTTTGACGTCAAATGTGGCCCGTCCCGTGCAAATGGTTACGATGCAGTCTGAGATGAGCGCCTTTTTGATAGCGGCCCGGTTTTCTGCGGATATTTGGCTTTCGGTATTTAAAAGAGTCCCGTCTAAATCGATCGCAATTAACCTCATTATGTAAAGATAACCTCCTGTAAGAGCAGTTTGCCGTTTTTCGGGAGGCGAAAAACAGCTCTCTTCGGCAGTATTCCCTAAAAGGACATGTTATGTAAAAGGCTAAACCTAAATTTAGATTTTTTCAATAGTAAATCTTGAGTTTCATTAAAGAGAAAAAGGATGAATCATCTTCATCCTTTTTCTAATTATACATCCAGCTGCTGTTTTAATTCCTGCTTGATTTCGTTGAGATTTTCCTGGTCAAGCTGGAAATAGTAGACTTTGCCCGGTTGATAATCGCTCCCTTTCAATTGAAGGGTATCGATCGTTTGAATGGACGTCATAAACGGGATCAGCCCGATTGCATCATTCAGCGACAAGTTCATTGATACGTTCTTTCCGACTGTATCAAGGATATCGTCGTAAGCCGGAATGGCAGTAAGCGATTTGGATTTGTTGATAATCGATTTGATGACTTCCATCTGGCGATCGCCGCGCTTCAAATCCGTATCGGCTTTTCTCGTTCTTACATAAGCAAGGGCCTCTTCTCCGTTTAGCGTTTGCTCACCTGTTTGGAGATTGACTTTGCCTTTCGTATCCTTTTTAATCTGCCGGACAATATAGTCTTCTTTGATTGTGATCGGTACACCGCCGAGCTCGTCAACTACTTCTTTGAAAGCTGAAAAATTGGCTTCCATGACGTAATCAACCGGAATGTCGAGCAGGTTTTCGACGGTTTCTGTACTGAGGTCGCGTCCGCCTAATGAGTGGGCATGCGTGATTTTATCAAAGCCGCGTCCAGGGATGTTAACATAGGAATCCCGCGGGATGCTTAATAGTTTCACTGATTTGTTTTTTCTGTTGAACGTGGCGAGAACCATCGCATCGCTTCGTTCTTTGTCCATGCTTTGTCCGGGACGGGCGTCAATCCCCATCAACAGGATGGAGAAGTTATCTTTTTTAGGATTGAACTCTTTAATCCGCTTGACGGACTGTTCTCCTCTGGAAAGGGTGACTTGCGCATCTTTGGAGGCGTTCGCCACTTTGTAGTACGCATAGCCGCCTGCGGCTGCTGTCGCCGTCAGGATTAAAGCAATGAAAAACAATGAGTATTTCACCCATTTTCTTAGTCTCTTTTTCTTCGTTCGTTGCGATCGTAGCATGTATAAGCTCCTCTTTTATTTATATTAAAACGTACAATTGTTGAATAAGTCTAAATTTTGATAAAAAAATGGTTTCCCAATCTTGGATTTTACAAGATATTTGCTGTTTTGCATATGGGAATTATCTGGAAATTCCGCGGGATCTGATCATTTTGCCGCCTTAAATAAGACGATGAAACAGATAAAATGTTTCATATTTTTAAATTCCTTTTAATGGTACTCCATGTTTCTTAGGTTTGAAGAAAGCGAGACAAGGTTAAAGATTATAAAAGACAAGCCTTGTTAGGAGGATATACTGATGAAGGGAAAAAGATCGAATGCCTGGCTTTATTTTTTTGGAGCCTTGGGCGGTGTGCTCTACGGTTATGATACGGGCGTCATTTCCGGGGCGATTTTATTTATGAAAGATGAGCTTGGGCTCAATGCCTTTACAGAAGGGCTGGTTGTCAGCGCAATTTTAATCGGGGCGATTTTCGGATCGGGTTTGTCCGGCAGGCTGACAGACCGCTTCGGGAGAAGAAGGGCGATTATGTCAGCGGCAGTGCTGTATTGCATTGGGGGGCTCGGAACGGCCCTGGCGCCAAGCACGGAATATATGGTGGTTTTCAGGATCGTGCTCGGCCTTGCGGTTGGCTGTTCAACGACCATTGTTCCTTTGTACCTTTCAGAGCTTGCGCCGAAGGAATCTAGGGGCGCGCTTTCTTCATTAAATCAGCTGATGATTACGATCGGGATTCTGGTCTCTTATTTGATCAATTATGCATTTAGTGATGCAGGTGCATGGCGCTGGATGCTGGGCTTGGCTCTTATTCCGTCAATCGGCCTTTTAATCGGTATCTTTTTCATGCCGGAAAGCCCGCGCTGGCTCTTAACAAAAGGAAAAGAAGAGAAAGCGCGACGGGTTTTGTCCAAGATGAGGGGAGGAAAGCAGGTCGATCAGGAAATCAAAGAAATTAAGGAAGCGGAAAAGCAGGAGCAGGGGGGCTTGAAAGAGTTGCTGGAACCGTGGGTGCGCCCGGCGTTAATCGCAGGGGTCGGACTGGCGTTTCTCCAGCAATTTATCGGAACCAACACGATTATTTACTATGCCCCAAAAACGTTTACGAATGTCGGATTTGAAGATTCGGCGGCCATTTTGGGGACAGTCGGCATCGGTATGATCAATGTTCTGATGACGCTTGTGGCGATCCGCTTTATTGACAGGATTGGCCGGAAGCCGCTTTTATTATTTGGAAATGCCGGCATGGTCATCAGTTTAATCGTGCTTTCTTTCACCAATATCTTTTTTGGCAATACGACTGGTGCGGCATGGACGACTGTCATCTGTTTAGGTGTATTCATTGTCGTATTTGCCGTCAGCTGGGGACCGATCGTCTGGGTGGTGCTGCCTGAGCTGTTCCCCCTTCATGTCAGAGGGGTGGGAACCGGAGTATCGACTTTAATGCTTCATGCAGGGAACTTAATTGTGACATTAAGTTTTCCGGTCCTCATGGAAGCGATGGGCATCAGTTACCTGTTCTTGTGCTATGCGGCCATCGGAATCGCGGCCTTCCTGTTCGTTTTCTTTAAAGTAACAGAAACAAAAGGCAAAAGCCTTGAAGAAATCGAGCAGGATTTACGGGACAGGCACGGCGGAATCACGGGAACTGACACGCAGCCGGTTGAACGATAGGCAAAAGGATGGGCATGGCCCCATCCTTTTTTGTGTGAGGAGGCCAGCCAAGCCAATCATGGCTGATCTCTGTTTTCACCGTCTTCTGGCTGCGAATCGTCATGGCGCGGCAGATTACCCGTTCTGATCGCCCGAAACACGAGAAAGAAAATAACGAAAACAACCAGCCCTCCGACTAGTATTTGCAGCAGCATCCCAACACCTCCATTTTCTTCTATGTATGAATCATGACCGCTCTGCATGACGGTTAATGAAACGTTTGTTTAAAAAACTGAATAAGAACCCGGGTTTATCTCACACTAAAGTCAACTGAACGATAATGGGAGTGTGACGATTTGAAAGCTGTAACGTTTCAAGGGCCTCAGCATGTTAAAGTCAGCCAGGTGGAGGACGCCAAAATAGAAAGAAGCGATGATATCGTTGTCAGAATTACTTCTACGGCGATTTGCGGATCAGACCTCCATCTTTATCAAGGGAATTTTCCTCTTCCGAAAGGCTTCCAGCTCGGCCATGAACCGATGGGAATTGTAGAAGAAACAGGACCTGATGTAACAAAAGTGAAAAAAGGGGACCGGGTCGTCATCCCGTTTACCGTTGCATGCGGACATTGCTTTTATTGCGAAAACAAGCTGGAAAGCCAGTGTGATAATGCCAATCCCCATTATGATTCAGGCGGATATTTCGGCTACTCGGAAAAGTTCGGAAACCACCCTGGCGGACAGGCCGAATATTTAAAAGTGCCGTTTGGCAACTTCACGCCGTTTGTCATCCCTGAATCATGCGAGATGGAGGACGAGTCGCTCCTGTTTTTATCAGATGTCCTGCCAACCGCGTATTGGAGCGTGCTTCACGCTGGCGTTAAAAAGGGAGACACCGTCATTGTTCTCGGCTGCGGACCGGTCGGATTAATGGCGCAGAAGTTTGCCTGGATGGAAGGGGCGAAGCGGGTCATTGCAGTAGACTACTTGGACTACCGCCTAAGGCAGGCTGAAGCGTTAAACCGCGTCGAAGTATTTGACTTTACAAAATATCCTGACATGGGCGAGCATTTAAAGGAGATTACAAAAGGCGGGGCGGATGTCGTGATCGACTGCGTGGGGATGGACGGCAAAAAATCTCCGCTTGAGTACCTGGAGCAAAAACTGAAGCTTCAGGGCGGCACGCTCGGACCGATTCAAATTTCTACAAAGGCGGTCAGAAAGTGCGGGACCGTACAGATTACAGGGGTATATGGAAGCAATTATAATATGTTTCCGCTCGGCGCGTTCTTTTCCAGAAATGTTACACTAAAAATGGGGCAGGCCCCGGTTATCCATTTGATGCCTGAGATTTACAAGAAGATTGAAGAGAATCAATTTGATCCGAAGGAAATCATTACGCATCAGCTTCCGCTTGAAGAAGCCGGCCGCGCTTACCAATTATTCAACGGCCATGAAGATGATTGCATTAAAGTGATTTTGAAGCCATAGCGATGATAAAGGCTGCCGAGCTACCGGCAGCCTTTTCGGCGCATTATCTTGCCAGCCATCCGCCATCGACCGCCAGCACATGTCCATTCACATAATCGGATGCCGGCGCCGAAAGGAATACGGCGGCTCCGGCAATGTCATCCGGCTGACCCCAGCGCTCGGCCGGAATCCGTTTTAAGATTTCGGCATTGCGGTTTTGGTCCTCGCGGATCTGCTTTGTATTGTTCGTTGTGATATAGCCCGGCGCAATTGCATTGACCTGGACATTGTGCGCCGCCCATTCATTGGCAAAAGACTTCGTCAATCCGGCTACTGCATGCTTGCTTGCCGTATATGCAGGGACGAGAATGCCTCCTTGAAATGAAAGAAGCGAGGCAATATTGATGATTTTCCCCTGCTTTCGCTCAATCATCTGCCGGCCGACAGCCTTTGTCAGCAAAAATAAGCTGTTCAAATTGACATTGATCACCGCTTCCCAGTTCTCCCGGGAAAAATCAGCCGCTTTTTCTCTGCGGATCGTCCCGGCATTATTGACGAGAATATCAATCTGATGACGGTCAAGCACCTCTTTTGCAAAGGTTTCAACCTCGTCAAGGCTGCCCATATCAAGCTGATAAGACGTAAACGTTCTACCGGTTTCTTCGATCAGCCGCTTTGTTTCATCAAGCCCGCTCGTATGTGAAGTGCCGATGATATCCGCTCCCGCTTTTGCCAGCGCTTCGGCAATTCCTTTGCCGATTCCAGTTCCCGGGCCTGTGACAAGCGCGGTTTTGCCTTCAAGTGAAAAATACGATTCAAGATATCCCATCTCACGTTCACGCCCTTACCGTATGACATTCATCGGGACAGCATCCATGTCCTTAAATGTGTAGTTTTCTCCGGCCATCGCCCATATAAAGCAGTAGTTGGATGTGCCGGAGCCCGAGTGGACAGACCACGCGGGTGAAATGACTGCCTGTTCGTTGCCGACGACGAGATGCCTTGTCTCCGTCGGTTCGCCCATGAAATGAAACACCTTTGCACCTTCAGCAAGGTCAAGATACAGATAAGCTTCCATCCGCCGGTCATGAACATGCGCCGGCATCGTGTTCCATGTGTTATTGGGTTCAAGAAATGTAATGCCCATCATCAGCTGGCAGCTTTGAATGCCGTCTGCATGAATCACTTTGTATAGATTGCGGACATTTGAAGAGGCTTCTTCTCCTAAATGATCGTATGGAAGCTCTGAAAGCGAAGCTTTTTGCACCGGATACTTTTGGTGTGCGGTCGCTGAGATGAAATAAAATTTGGCTCCGCCTTCATTCAAGCTTGAGAAAGAAACGTCTTTATTTCCCAGGCCGATATACAGAAAATCTTTGTGCTCCAGTACGTATTCTTCATCACCGACTTTGACCGCACCGGGTTTCCCGACATTTACAATTCCGATTTCGCGCCGTTCCAGAAAATAGTCCGTTTTTAAAAAATCGCCGGCATTGAGCGCGATGGATTCCTTCACTGGAACGGCCCCGCCGATCACGACTCTGTCTTCATGCGAATAAACCATGTTCAGTTTGTTTTCAACAAACAATGACTCTATTAAAAAATGCTCGCGAAGCTCTGCGGTTGTGAATCGTTTCGCTTGTTCAGGATGAACAGAATAACGATTTTCCATACCTTCTCCTCCTTGAATTGGACGTTTTTAGACTGACTTGAATGAAGGGGCCAAAGTTTTTGGTAACGGTTTCAAACATGAATTGTAAAGTAAATAATGGAAATCGTCAACAGTCTTTTCACTTTTTTCTGAATATTGTCAAGGTCAATCTTGAAATATTAAAAAAGACTCTTCCAAATTTTAAATGATGTGATATGCTGATGGTATAAAGTTTTTGAAATCGGTTTCAAATCATAAGGTCATAGGAGTACTTGAATGAGGGATAAGCAAACAGCGAAAGTAACCATCAACGAAGTAGCCGCACATGCAGGTGTATCAAAATCAACGGTTTCCCGTTATATCAACGGGAAGATTGATGCCATCTCACCGAAAAAGGTGAAAAGCATCAAAAAAGCGATCGAGGAGCTTAATTACCGCCCCAGTCAGATGGCACAGGGGCTGAAGGTGAAAAAAAGCAAGGTTATCGGATTTTTGGTCGCCGATATTACAAACCCGTTTTCAGTCGCCACCTTGAGAGGGGTGGAAGAGGTTTGCGATCAGTACGGGTACAGCATCATGGTCTGCAACACGGACAACAGTCCTGAAAAAGAACGGGAGATGCTGCACAAGCTGAACGCGCATTACATTGAAGGGCTGATTATTAATACGACGGGAAGAAATAACGATGTGCTCATGGATTTAATCAGCCAGGATGTGTCGATTGTGCTCGTTGACCGGAAAGTGCCCGGGCTCAAAATCGATGCAGTTACAACGAACAACCGCGAAGTGACAAGTCAAATCGTCAATCTCATGTATGACAAAGGCTATGCCCAGGTCGGTCTGTTTACCGAGCCGATTAAAGGGATCAGTCCAAGGGAGGAAAGGGTTTCCGCCTATACAGAAATCGCGCTTAAACGCAATGCCGGCGGCAATCCCCTTGTATATGAGGCAGATGTCAAAGACAAAGAATCTCTTTTACATTCCGTCAAAAGCTTTTTAGAAATGAAAGAAGGGAAAAAAGCCATTCTTGGAAACAACGGGCTTCTGATGCTGAAAATCATCAGCTGCCTTTATGAGCTTGGCATTTCGATTCCGGAAGACGTCGGAATTGCCGGATTTGATGATACGGAATGGTATAAATTGATCGGTCCGGGCATTACCACCATCGCCCAGCCGTCGCATGAAATGGGCAGAGCCGCCATGGAGCGGATCATCAAACGGATTGAAGGAGATGAAAGTGCACCGCAGACGATTCAGCTTGAGGCAGAGCTTGTTCTCAGACAGTCGCTGTAGAACTCGTCAAATGGAGACACTCATACACCCGACAATTTAGGGGAGAGTGTTTTTCTGCAACTTTTTTTTGAAACCGGTACCATTTCGAAAGGAGAGTGAAATCATGTCGCTTGATGTGATGACATTCGGAGAATCGATGGCTATGTTTTACGCAAATGAAACAGGCGGACTGCATGAGGCTTCTTCGTTTTCCAAGGCTCTTGCCGGAGCGGAAACAAACGTTGCCGTCGGACTGTCGCGCCTGGGCTTTCGAGTCGGCTGGATGAGCAAGGTTGGCGCCGATTCGCTTGGAACTTTTATTTTAAATGAATTGAAAAAAGAAGGCGTCGACATCTCTGAAGTCAAACGCAGTGCAGACCAGCAGACAGGCATCCTGCTCAAGTCAAAGGTTGAAAGCGGGGACCCTGATGTCACGTATTACCGCAGAGGATCAGCCGCAAGCACGATGAGCATTGATGACTACCCGGCAGAGTATTTCAAAGAAGCCAAACATATGCATGTGACAGGCATACCTCCTGCCCTTTCAAGGGAAATGCGGGGCTTCGCCCGCCACGCCGTTCACCAGATGAAAAAAGATGGAAAGACGATTTCGTTTGACCCGAATCTCCGCTTCCAGCTTTGGCCGGACCAGCAGACAATGGTTCACACGATTCATGAGATCGCCGCGCAAGCAGACTGGTTTCTGCCTGGGATCAATGAAGGAAAACTCCTGACAGGCTGCAATTCTCCCGAGGATATCGCTAAATATTATGTGATGCAGGGGGTCAAGGTCATTGTCATCAAGCTTGGAAAAGAGGGGGCTTATTACCGGACACCGGACAAAGAGGGTTATGTGCCGGGTTATCAGGTGGAAAAGGTTGTTGATACCGTTGGCGCTGGTGACGGTTTTGCCGTCGGCATGATCAGCGGTCTATTAGACGGATTGCCGCTTGAAGAAGCAGTTCAGAGGGCAAATGCGATCGGAGCTCTGGCCGTCATGGCTCCGGGTGATATGGACGGTCTGCCGTCAAGGGATCAATTGAAAGCTTTTATGGCCGCAGAGGCAAACAACCAAAAAACAGGAGGTTGACCGTAATGGAAATGTCTATGATCGGAAAAGTGCAGGAGCAGCTGGCCGAGGCCGGGCTGATCGCGGTCGTCCGCGCAGGCGATAAGGAAGCTGCTGAGGAAAGCATTCACAGATTGATCGACAAAGGAATTACTGCGATTGAAATCACATATACGACGCCGGGAGCGTCTGAGCTGATTGAAAAATTTGCAGGAAAAGACGGCCTCCTTGTCGGAGCCGGAACGGTGGTTGAAAGCGAACAGGCGAGGGAAGCCGCGGCAGCGGGGGCAAAATTCATCGTCAGTCCGGGTTTTTCAGAAAAATTGGCTGAGGAAGCCGCCTCATTGCATACATTTTTTATTCCCGGCGTATTAACACCGAGCGAAATTATGGAAGCGGTCTCAAAGGGTTTTCGGGTTCTTAAGCTGTTTCCAGGGGGGACTTCCGGGATTCCTTACATGAAAAACCTCGCGGGCCCCTTTCCGAAGGTTCGTTTCATACCAACCGGGGGGATCCATCCGGGCGATGTGGAGAAATGGCTCGATGCCGGAGCATTGGCAGTTGGAGTGGGAAGCCAGCTGAACAAAGTGTCAGAAGCGGATATCCAGCGTATCTTTCAGCGTCGGATTCGGCAGAATTAAAGCGTGCGCAGCGTGAAAAGACTTCAGATTTTGCAAGATCGACAGCTTTGCTTTTTCATTAATTTCTAGAATGGGAGAAAAAATGATGAAAATTAAAGCAACGATTGAACGTGTGCCGGGCGGCATGATGATCATTCCGCTCTTTCTGGGCGCAACGCTGAATACGTTTGCTCCGGGAACCGCGGAGTTTTTCGGCGGATTTACAGGCGCCCTGATTACCGGAACGCTGCCGATTTTAGGAGTATTTATCTTTTGCGTTGGTGCAACAATAGATTTTCGTTCTTCAGGATATATTGCGAGGAAGGGACTGACACTTCTGATCGGCAAAGTCGGCATTGCCGCATTATTGGGTTTGATCGCAGCGCAGTTCATTCCAGATGAAGGCATTCAAAGCGGGTTTTTTGCCGGACTGTCAGTGCTTGCTATTGTAGCCGTTATGAATGAAACGAACGGCGGTCTGTATTTGGCGTTAATGAACCACATGGGAAGAAAGGAAGACGCCGGTGCTTTCGCCTTTATCAGCACAGAATCGGGCCCGTTTATGACGATGGTCACTTTCGGTGTGACAGGGCTCGCGGCATTTCCCTGGGAGACGCTGGCTGCAACCGTCATCCCGTTTTTACTCGGCTGCATTCTCGGAAACCTTGACCCTGAATTGCGCGAGTTGTTCGGAAAAGTCGTACCGGCGATCATTCCGTTCTTCGCATTTTCACTGGGAAACACGCTCGATTTTAAAATGTTAATCCAATCCGGCCTTTTAGGTATTGTTGTCGGCGTATCAGTCGTCGTTCTCTCGGGTGCTTCTCTATACCTGCTGGACCGCTTTGTCGCAAGAGGAGACGGCGTCGCGGGCGTCGCGGCATCGTCAACGGCCGGGGCTGCGGTAGCCGTGCCGTATGCGCTTGCCGATGCAAACCCCGTGTTTGCGCCGGTGGCTGATTCAGCGACCGCGATCATCGCGACAAGCGTCATTGTCACCTCGCTTCTGACGCCGCTTGCAACCGTCTGGATCGAAAAACGGACAAAACAAAGAAAACCTCCGAAACAAATGACGATCGATTACAAGTCATTTCGCCGCTGACGCACCGGGACATTTTGTCCGGGGCGTTTTTTATGACCGTTTTGAAATAACGTCACCAAATTGCTAAATTTAACGGGTATCATTTGTGCTAATATCAATATATAGTGTCTTGTGGAAGTTCGGACACTATATATGCTACTTTTTAGGAGAGGTTAGGATGACAACAGGCTTTAAAGAACAGGGATTATTGCAATTGACAGAAACATTTCATGATATCGTCGGGTATGGAGATCACGATATTATGCAGGAAAATGCCAACGTAGACGGCCGCTCTCCGATGGGGCAAATGAGCCGGTTTGCATCCGAGAGTTCCAGACATTATGCGCTCCAGTACTTAATGTCGCCGGAAATCAAGAAAGCAGTCGATGACAACTTGATATATCCGCACGATTTAGACTATATGCCGAGCGGGACAACGACTTGCTGCCAGATCCCTTTGGGCCGGCTGTTAAAAGACGGATTCCATACAGGCCACGGCTCCCTCAGGGAACCGAAGGACATTATGAGCGCATTGTCACTCGCATCCATCATTTTTCAATCGAATCAAAATATGCAGCACGGCGGCCAGTCATTTCCGATGTTCGATTACGACCTGGCCCCTTACGTCCGCAAAACGTACGAAAAGCATCTGGTGAAAATCAAACAATACCCGACAACTTTGACAGAAGAAGAGATAAGGGAAAGAGCGTGGGAAGAAACGGACAACACAACTTACCAAGCGTGCGAAGCCTTTATACATAATGCCAACAGTATGCATTCGCGGGGCGGCGGACAGGTTCCGTTTGTTTCAATTAATTACGGTACGGATACGTCAAGGGAAGGCCGCCTTTTGATCAAAAATATTCTGAAGGCGACAAAAGCAGGTCTCGGCAAGGGGGAGACGCCGATTTTCCCGATTCAGATCTTCAAAATGAAAGAAGGCGTCAACGTCGATCAAACAGACCCTAACTATGACTTGTACCGGCTTGCATTGGAAACGAGCGCTGAAAGGCTGTTTCCGAACTTCAGCTTTATCGATTCGCCCGTGAATAAACCTTTTTATGACGGAACACCGGAAAGCGAAATCGCTTATATGGGATGCAGAACGCGCGTCATGTCCAATATTCATGGGAAAGAAAACAGCATCGGCAGAGGGAATTTGTCATTCACCTCGATCAACATTGTCAAAATAGCGCTGCTCAGCGAAAACGTTGAACAGTTTTTTGCTTTGCTGAACCGCTACATGGAATTAACGATTCAACAGCTGCTTGAACGGTACGCCTTTCAATGCAAAAAAAGAGCAAAAGACTTTAAGTTCCTGTATTCGCAAGGCATCTGGCATGAAAGCGAGAAGCTTGATCCTGAGGACACGCTCGAGGATGTGCTAAAGCACGGAACATTGAGCATCGGATTTATCGGACTGGCTGAAGCTTTGACTGCATTGACAGGAAAACATCACGGAGAAAGCGAGGAGTCGTTTGAACTCGGCAAAAAAATCGTTCAGTCGATGAGAGATAAGGCCGATGAAGCCACAGAAAAACACAAGCTGAACTTTTCTTTGATCGCCACACCGGCAGAAGGACTTTCAGGGAAATTTGTCAAAAAAGATAAATTGGAGTTCGGTTCGATCCACAATGTCACAGACCGGATCTACTATACGAACTCGTTTCACATCCCTGTTCACTATAAGCTGACTGCGGTTGAAAAGATCAGAAAAGAAGCGCCGTTCCATTTGATGTGCAATGGCGGGCATATCAGCTACATTGAGCTGGACGGAGACCCGAAAAAAAACATTAAAGCGATGGACATGATTGTAACCGCCATGCGCCGGTCAGGCATGGGCTACGCCTCGATCAACCATCCTGTCGACCACTGCAAGGCGTGCGGATTTACCGGAATCATCGATAACGAGTGCCCGCAGTGCAAAAATCGAGATGAGGCTTTGATTGAACGGATCAGACGGATTACGGGATATTTAGTCGGAGATATGTCAAAGTGGAATTCGGCGAAAAGACAAGAAGAAAAGGACAGAGTGAAGCACCTATGAAAGTGATGAATATTATCCATGACAGCATCGTAGACGGAGAAGGACTGAGAACAGTCGTGTTTTTAGCGGGCTGCCCGCATATGTGTGAAGGCTGCCATAATAAACAAAGCTGGAATATCAATAACGGATTTGATATGAGTGTAGACGAAGTATTTGAGGAAATTATGAAAAACCCGCTTACAAACGTCACCTATTCAGGAGGAGAGCCGCTTTTGCATGCGAGCGAACTGATCGAACTGTCTGAGAGAATTAAGCAGCAATCCGAAAAAGACATCTGGCTTTACAGCGGCTATACGTACGAACAAATCTTGAAAAATGAAAAGCACAGCGCTTTGCTGGCCTATTGTGATGTCCTGGTAGACGGCCCGTTCGAAATCAAAAAAAGGGACTTGACGCTCCTTTACAGAGGAAGCTCAAATCAGCGCATTATCGAGCTGGCATAATCTGAAACAGAAGCCTCCGGGGCTTCTGTTTCAGCGTGTCGACAAACCCTCGCATTCGTTGTCAGGCCTGCGCGTCGGTGCTCACGAATTCCAACATTCGCTCCGCTCCGATGCTCGGCCTTCCTAGACTGCAAGGGTTTTCAATCACGCTGAAAGGATGACAAAATCCCAAAACAAAAAGCCGTTTTGGGATTTTGTCAACAATCTAAAACAGAAGCCTCTGGGGCTTCTGTTTTTCCTTTCCGGCATTGACTTCTATCGAGATAACGTCATAATAAATATGAAAAGGTTTATATTTTATCATACATGTCTATCAATAAAAGAAAGCGTTTTATTTACATAAGATAATCGTGAATTAAGGGAGGAGATGGCTTCATGACTCAATCACCGATATTTCTGCAGCCTGAGTTTAAAGAGAGGATCTGGGGGGGAGCGGCTTTGCGCGAGACATTCGGCTATGACATTCCCTCTGATTTGACAGGTGAATGCTGGGCCATTTCCGCCCATCCAAACGGGCCGAACCTCGTTGCTTCGGGTCCTTACAAAGGAAAAACGCTTGCCGAGCTTTGGGACGAGCACCGCGAATTGTTCGGCGGTGCAGAGGGAGACCGTTTCCCGCTGTTAACGAAAATACTTGATGCCAATCAAGACCTTTCCGTTCAAGTCCACCCCGATGACTACTATGCGGGCGAACACGAAAACGGGGAACTCGGTAAGACAGAATGCTGGTATATCATCGATTGCAAAGAAGGTGCCGAGATCGTTTACGGCCATACGGCGAGAACGCGGACAGAGCTGGTCACCATGATCAACAGCGGTGATTGGGACAACTTGTTAAGGCGGATCAAAATCAAGCCGGGCGATTTTTATTATGTGCCAAGCGGCACGATTCATGCTCTTTGCGAAGGGACGGTCGTTTTGGAGACACAGCAGAGCTCTGATACGACGTACAGGGTATACGATTATGACCGGGCCGATCAAAATGGAGAAAAGCGCGAGCTTCACCTGACACAGGCGATCAATGTCACAACAGTACCGCACGTTGACAGCTATGTTGACGAATCGACAGAAACTCAAAAAGGGATTACCATTAAGACTTTTGTAGAAGCCGAATACTTCTCCGTATACAAATGGGAGATCGACGGTGCCGCTGAGCTGACGCAGGATGCCCCTTTCCTGTTATGCAGTGTGATTGAAGGAGAAGGAAAGCTCACTCAGGGCGGAGAATTATTTCCGATCAGCAAAGGAGCAAATTTTATCCTGCCGGCGGAAACGAATGACTTTACGATAGAAGGAACATGCGAATTAATCGTGTCTCACATATAAAAAGCTTAACGGTCTTCAAAAGAAGGCCGTTAAGCTTTTTTATTGTGAAAAAATAGTCCGGCTCGCCGATAAAAAGAGAAAGCAAGTTTTTGAAATTAGGAGGTTTATAGTCGAGGGGAGTAGAGAATGTGAAAAACATTAGAAAAACCGTTATTTTTGCTGCAATCATTTTGCTCATACATACGGCAGTCCCGGCAATCCCTGCTTTAGCAGCATATACCGATACTTCCGTCTACAAAATCGAAACAACAAAAGAGTTTAATAGCGAAAGCGAAGCGCTCAAAGCAGCCGAACAACTGAAAAAGGACACGGGATGGAAAGCCGAGGTCAAACCTTCAGGGAAAAACGGCACAACTTACGTTTTGACAACAGGGGGGATAGAAGGGGAGAGCAGAGCAAAAAATCTGCTTTTGCAGTTTGAAAAAGAAACCGGTTTGAAGGCGTCCTATGGTCCGATTGGACAGAAAGAACCGTTTTCCAAAGCGGTATCAAAGGAGTTTGCCGGTGAAGCAAAAGCCAAGGAATGGGCGCTCCAATTTGAAAAAGAAACGGGGCTGAAAGCAACCTATACACTTGCAGGGAACAGGGAAGCATACGTGAAGGTTGCCACCGGAGGAATCGAAGGCGAAGACAACACGAAAGCCATCCTCGATCGTTTTCAAAAAGCGACCGGCCTCAAAGCGTCGTACGCACCATACGGAGCGGGACAAGCGATCGTCAGGCTTTATTCAGGAGAAATCGCAGATGAGAGCAAAGCGAAAAGCCTGCTTGTCCAATTTGAAAAAGAAACCGCTCTTAAAGGAACGATAGAAACAGTAAAGAAACAACAGCCCAGATATAAAATTGTGACAGGTGCGATACAAGGCGAAACAAACGCAAAAAATCTGCTGAAGCAGTTTGAAAAAGAGCTCAAGGTCAAAGGGGCATATGAAGCCGCCGGTCAGCCGGCGCAGCTTTACAATGTGAAATCGGGATATTTTAATGACGAAAAGACCGCGAAAAATGCCGCCGGCCAAATTAAAAAGAATACCGGTCTCACCTCAAGCACGGAAAAGGTAAAAGGCACGCGTTTCTGGATCGTCAGCATGAAAAGCGTAGACAGCCAAAACCTTAAAAAAGTCGACGCCTTTTTTAAAAAGAAAACGTGGCGTTATACTGCTGCAAAGGCAGGGAGAAAGCAGACATCTTTCAGAATCGTTTCCGTCCCGGTTTCAGATCAAAAGAAAGCAAACGACGGCATCCGGTTTTTTAAAAACAAAAACATTCAGGCTTCCGCCCAAAACGCCGGCGGTACGACCGTCAATCGCTTCCGGATCGCGTCCGGCGAAACAGCCGTTCAAGCGCGAATCAATAAAGGGCTGGAATTCTTCAAGAAAAACGGTGCAGCGGGAACGCCCGGACCGACGGGAAAAAAAGTGTACAGCCATTATCAGCTGACAACGGAGTCCGTATACGAACAGGACAAAGTGACGAAGGCGCTCAATTTCTTTAAAGAAACAGGCATTCACGCAGAGGCCGTCAAGACCGGCCAGTATTACAGCCGGTACAAACTGAGTTCGGAAGCTCTGATCGGCTCGGAGAAATTACAGCATGCGCTTGAATTTTTCAGCAAGCGGAGTATACCGGGCAAGATTGAACAAACGGGTGAGTACGGCTACAGGCAGTACCGGGTGACGGCAGGTCAGGTCACAAGCAAAGCAGATCTCGACAAGGGACTGAATGTCTTTAAAAAGAACAATATCAGCGCAACTTACCAAACAAAGACGGTCAGCCTGTTTCATATCTCAATCAATGAACTATTTACAGGGAAAGACCGTGCGGATGCTGCCGCTAATCGGATTAAAACGAATTACGGCTGGCCGGTGAATGTCATCAAAGTGAAAAACGGCCCGCAAATCACAACGACTGACTACGGAATCACGCTCAGCCAGATGGTCGACAAACAGATGAAAGTCAGCCCGCAAACGGATGCGCCGGCTTATGTTTCATTAAGCTACATCAATACGGCGAACCAAACCGTTACGGCTGATCTGCTGAATATCAGGTCAAGCCCCCTTGTGACAAGCGGGAACATCATTGGACAGCTGCAAAAAGGGGATAAAGTCAATATCATCTCCCAGGAAAACGGCTGGGCAAAAATCAGAATGAATTGGCGTAATGCCAGCAGAGAAGAAGTCGAAAAATATGTCAACCCGCAAAACTTTACACAAGACAGCTCGGCATACTTCCAATTTTTAAAACTCTCGCAAACGGCTGGCTTGAATGCCGCCGAAGTCAATGCGAAAATCCTTTATAATAAAGGGATTTTGACAGGCAAAGGCCAAGCGTTCATCGACGCGGCAAGAGCATACAGCATCAATGAACTGTACCTCATTTCGCACTCGCTCCTTGAGACGGGCAACGGAACTTCCGAGTTGGCAAAAGGAACGATGTTCAACGGCAAAAAGGTTTACAATATGTACGGCGTCGGGGCTTACGACAGCAATCCGCTTTACTACGGTGCAAAATACGCCTATGAACAAGGGTGGTTCACACCTGAGGCAGCCATTATGGGCGGAGCCAAATTCATCGGTGAAAAATACATTCACCACCCGACTTACAAACAGGATACCCTCTATAAAATGAGATGGTCTCCGAACGCCCTTCACCAATATGCAACAGATGTCGGCTGGGCTTATAAGCAGGTGGGGAGAATGTACAGTCTTTATACATTGCTCGATGATTACACAGTGTATTATGATATACCAGTTTATCATTAGGAAGCAGGGACCTGCTTCCTATTTGTTTGGGGGGCATTATGCAACGAAATACCTAATAAAGGAAGGAGAATTGTGTCGAAATTCACGAACTGCTGTTGCAATTGGTGTTTTGTAAATATTATAATCGTAAATAGACTGACAGAATTATATGAATCTGTTTCATTTGGTGATTCGTTTTCATTTTTTGCATTTTAAGGAAACTGATTCATACGTAGTGATTCTTTTTAAATATTTGTGGAAGTGCGGGGAGTTTATTTGAAAATTTTAATGATCACACAAAATTTTTATCCTGAAATCGGCAGTGCAGGTAACCGGATGAAAACCATTTTCCTCATGTTGAAGCAAAAAGGTTATCATGTAGACGTTTTGACCACGGAGCCGACGTATCCTTCCAGAGACATTTATTCTCAAGAAGATTTTTGGAACGAACAAGATATCGATGTAGACCGAAACCAAGTTACTCGATTGTCAATTCAGAATAAAAAATATTCCTCCAACTTTTTTAGCCGACTTTTCTATTATCTTGAGATAATGTTGAAAATGTTTTTTTACGTTCAGAAGGATAAAAATCAATATGATATTGTGTTTGTAACTTCTCCGCCTATTTTTGTAGCCTTTGTCGGCTTAGTCGCTAAATATCGTTACAATGCGAAGTTGCTGTTGGATGTCAGGGATTTATGGCCGGAATCACTAAAAGGCGTTGGTGTATTTAATCGTTCTTATATTATTTGGATGTTTGAAAAAATGGAATCTACATTATACAAAAAAGCCGACCATATCATCATCAACAGCGAGGGATTTATAGACCATTTTAAAAATAAATGTGATGGTTTAACAAAAAAGTTGATATTCCTGCCGAATGCTGCAAGAAAAAAAGAAACGATGCTGGAAAAACGAGAGGGGGGCTCAATGTTTAATGTTGTTTATGCAGGTAATATTGGACTGGCTCAAGATGTCACAATTTTAATGCAGCTCGCAAAAAAGCTGAATGAACATCATATTTCATTAAACGTGATTGGCTATGGAGTGCAGAAACAGACTTTTACAGATTTTGTCCGGCGTCATAACCTTAAAAATGTAAAGCTTATAAAGCCGATGGGAAGACAAGATTGTTTAAACCGGATGTCACGCTGTGATGTGGGAATAGCAACACTGAATAATTCTAGGGTTTTTGAAACAGTACTTCCCGGTAAAATTATTGACTATTTAACATGCAGACTTCCCGTTGTCGCTTCATTGTCTGGATATTCCAAACAGCTGATTGAAAGTGAAAAAATCGGCTTTGTGACAAGCCGGCAATCAGTTGATGAAATGGTAAGTTATATTTTAAAGCTTTACAATGATCCAGAACTATTAGAGGAGATGCAGTCAAATTGCAGAGAATTTATCGAAAAAAAATTCTTGTGGGAAAACAATATTAACAAATTAACGAATTTGTTAGATCAAATGGCTAAAGGTTGATTATGATGAGAACAAAAGTTTGTATGTTTGTTTGGAACCATTTTACAAATGACGCAAGGGTTATGAGGGAATGTACAGCACTGTCTGAAGATACCTATGATGTTGATTTAATTTGTATCCACGATCCAAAAGATCCTAATCTTAAAACTTTTGAAGAATACAATGAACATTTTAGGGTGCATCGTGTAAAGAGATATCCGGTAAGTCTTCAGTTTTTCCAAATGATCATGAAGAAGTTAAGGCAGAATAAATTTTTGTTGCTGCTGGCTGCTCTCTTATGGCTGTTTTTCGTATATATGATGCCAATTCCTGTCATCATCTGTACTCTTTTTGCTTTAATTGTTCTCAAAACGAAACTGAAGACAGCGATTGTTAGAGGAAGCATCATTTTAAGAATGATTTTAAAAGGGGCGAAGCGGAAGTATGACATCTATCATTCAAATGATTTAAACACCCTTCCGCAAGGTTATATATGTTCAAAGTTCCGCTTGAAGAAAAAAAAGCTAATCTATGATTCTCATGAAGTACAAACAAGCAGAACGGGCTACGACAGCAGCTTTTACGGAAAAATGGAAGCTTTTTTGATTGAAAAAATTGATGCAATGATTGTCGAAAACCATACGAGAGCGAAGTATAATGAGGATCTTTACGGTTTTTATCCGCATGTAGTACACAACTATCCATTTAAGCAAATAGAAGAAAACAGTGAAAAAATCGATCTCCACAGCCTGTTGAACCTTCCGGAAAAGGAAAAAATTCTTTTGTATCAAGGGGGTATACAAACGGGAAGGGGACTTGAAAATCTCGTTAAAGCGGCTCCGAAATTTATCGAAGGAACAATAGTGTTTATTGGAGATGGCCGTATAAAACCCGATTTGGAAAAAATGGTTGATGAAATGGGAATCGAAGACAAGGTTAGATTTTTGCCGAAGGTTCCGTTAGCTGAACTCCCTAAATATACAAGAAATGCATATTTAGGTTTTCAAGTATTAAATAATGTGTGCTTCAATCACTATTCAGCTTCTTCAAACAAATTGTTCGAATATATGATGGCCGGGGTTCCGGTGGTTGCTTGCGATTTTCCGGAAATCAGGAGAGTGATAGAAGGAGAGAAGACAGGAATAATCGTTGATTCTCATGACCCAGATTCTATTGCTGAGGGCGTTAATAAACTGTTGAGCGCTCCGGATTTCAGAGAGGTTTTAAGTCGAAATAGTCTCAGAGCCAGGGATTTATACAACTGGGAACATGAAAAGGTTGCTTTTTTAAGAGTTTATAAAAACCTAGAGGTCAATGATTTGGCTCTTTAATAGGTACTATTTACTATTATTAATGATTTATTTTTGAAAAGGGGCGTAAAAATGATGAAAATTTGCACAATGGGACTTGGTTATATTGGTCTACCGACATCTATTATGTTTGCTAAACACAACGTTGAAGTCGTAGGGGTTGATATTAAACAGGAAGTTATAAACTCTTTAAATGCGGGGCTCATTCATATCGAGGAGCCGGGGCTGCAAGAAGCCTTAAATGAGGTCATTCGAAATGGAACCTTTAAAGCTTCACTGATGCCGGAGGAATCTGATGCGTTTATTATTTCAGTTCCAACCCCTAACCGTAATGATGAACATAGGTCCTGCGATTTAACTTATGTTCTGGATGCAGTTAAGACGGTCCTTCCATTCGTCAAAAAGGGCAACGTTATTATTGTTGAATCAACGATTGGACCAAGAAGCATGGATGATTATGTAAAACCTCTTGTGGAGGAAGCCGGTTTTGTCATTGGTGAAGATGTATATTTGGTTCACTGTCCTGAAAGGGTGCTTCCTGGGCAGATTCTTCACGAATTAGTATATAATAATCGTATTGTAGGCGGAATTACACGAGCTTGTACAGAAGCCGGAGCAAAAGTATACAGCACTTTCGTAAAAGGCGAGATTATCAAAACAAATGCTAAAACAGCAGAAATGTCCAAGCTAATGGAGAATACGTTCAGGGATGTAAATATCGCTTTAGCAAATGAACTTACAAAAGTATGTAACGAACTTGAGATAGACACGCTTGATGTTATTGAAATGGCAAATAAACATCCAAGAGTCAATTTACACACACCGGGACCGGGTGTGGGAGGCCATTGTCTGGCTGTTGATCCTTACTTTATTGTCGCCAAGGCTCCGGAAACTGCTAGATTAATTGACCTTTCACGTTCCATTAATACTTCAATGCCTTACTATGTAGTAGAAAGCGTTAATACATTGATGGAAAAGGCGAAAGGGAAAATAATTACCGTTTTTGGCCTCACTTATAAAGGAAATGTAGATGATATCAGGGAAAGCCCGGCTATGGAAATTTTAGAAATCTTAAAGGAACAAGGGGAATATGAAGTCAGAGCTTATGATCCGCATGTTAAAAAGGACTTTGTTTTCGCTGACATCGAGGAAGCTGTAGATCATTCAGATTTAATATTAATTTTATCCGATCACGATGAATTTAAAGAATTGGATTGGTCTCACTTGACTAAAATGTCAACTAAGCAGATTTTTGATACGAAAAACATCGTAAAAAATCGTTCAAATGATTTTAAATATATCAATTTTGGGAACCTTCATGAGTCAACAAATAAAGAGAAGATACTGGTATAGGTCATCAAAGCATTGTTCCGAATCGATAGAAATAAAGTGAATTGCAACAACTAGGAGGCAAAGCGTTGAAAAAAATAAAAGTCATGACCATATTCGGGACCCGGCCGGAGGCAATCAAAATGGCTCCGCTTGTCCTTGAACTTAAAAAATATCCTGATCACATCGAATCTTTGGTAACTGTTACTGCTCAGCATAGGCAGATGCTTGACCAAGTTCTAAGTGCTTTTGACATTCAACCTGATTTTGATTTGAATATCATGAAAGACCGGCAGACACTTGCTGATATTACCACACGCGCATTGTCGAAATTAAATGAATTGTTAATAGAACAAAAACCCGATATTGTGCTTGTACATGGTGATACAACAACGACTTTTGTCGGCAGCCTAGCTGCATTTTATAATCAAATTTCTGTCGGGCATGTAGAAGCAGGATTGAGAACGAGAAACAAATATTCTCCCTTTCCAGAGGAAATTAACCGTCAGATTACGGGTGTAATTGCTGATTTGCACTTTGCCCCTACAGAAAAATCTAAACAAAACCTATTAGAGGAAAACAAAGATCCTGCACAAATCTATGTTACAGGAAACACGGCAATAGATGCTCTAAAAACGACTGTCCGGGATGATTATCATCATGAAGTTCTTGATCAATTAGGGAATGACCGGATGATTCTTTTGACTGCTCATCGAAGAGAGAACATAGGCGAACCTATGGAAAACATGTTTCGCGCGATCAAAAGAATCGTTGAGGAGCACAATGATGTTCAAGTTGTTTATCCTGTCCACTTAAATCCCGTTGTAAGGGAAACAGCTGAAAAAATATTGGGAAGCTTGGACCGTGTTCATTTAATTGAGCCTTTAGAAGTGATTGACTTCCACAATTTCGCGTCAAAATCATATTTGATTTTAACCGATTCAGGGGGTGTACAGGAAGAGGCTCCTTCACTAGGGAAGCCTGTTCTTGTTTTGCGGGATACAACGGAAAGACCTGAAGGAATCGAAGCAGGGACATTAAAGCTAGCTGGTATAAAAGAAAATGTGATTTACACGCTGACGAAACAGTTACTAACAGATGAGGAAGAATACAAAAAAATGTCAAGGGCTTCCAATCCATATGGAGATGGTCATGCATCCAAACGTATTGTGGAAGCTCTTCTCAGCTATTTTTCATGACCAACACACGGATAGTCTGCCATTTGGCAGACTATCCTCATTGATTAGACTTAGTTTTTATTCCCTCACATATTCAGAGAAGGAGGAAGATACATTTGAAACCTGTTTTCTCAGAAACAGCTCCAAACGTAAACGAAAAAAACAACGAATTTTTGGGTTTAGACGATAATAATCCAATAAAATGGGAATATACCTCGGCTGTGGGGGATCATATTTTAGTCGCTGTTAAATCAAGTAATCTTGGTGACGCATATTTGACTGCTGTCGGAAAAAAAGTTGTGTATTTAAGGCATGACCTTGAAGAAGAGGCAGACATGAATATTGAGACGTTTGACACCATCCTTTTGGGAGATCTTCTAAAGACCGTATTTGATTCTGAAAGGTATATTGAACGGTTAGCTCCATATCTATCATCGAAAGGAAGCTTTGTTCTTTGGACATTTATAAAAGATCTGAATCTCAATAATCTCCTGAATTTAGTCATAGCATCTTTTCAACTCGGATTTAATGTTAAAGTTTACAGCGGCAACAAATGGATCGGGTTAAAATTGCAACGAACTAATGACACAGCTGTTAACAGCTTATCAGAGATAATCTGCAGTATGATCGATACCCTTAATCTTCATGACAGGAAAGAAGTTCAGCCGTATGAGAAGCAGATATCTTCGTTGCTGAATGAAGTGACTGTGCTAAAAAAAGATCTGGTTGATGCATATAAGAAAGAAGAAAAATTATTACAGCAACAAAAGAAAATGGACAAGCAAATGAAGTATCTGGAGAGGCGTTATCAAGCACTCTCTTCATCAAAATTAGGACGTTTGACCCTTTTTTATTGGAAATTTAGAAAAAGAAGAGGTAATCGTTGATGTCGAATATTGATCAGCGTCTAACGACTATTAAACAAAAAATAGCTAGGTTGACAAAGGAAATTGCCGTTGATAAAGCCACTATAAGTGAGTTTAATCAAAATAAGAGTCTATCGGTTTTAAATAACAGGAAAAAGAAGCTTGCGGACTTAAGAAATAGTCAAACCGCTAAAAGTTCACCAGCATCTCGTCAAAACAATATTATGACACCGGCTGAAAAAGAAGCATACTTGCAGTTTTTAAAGAAAAATCACAAAAAAGGATACTATGAGGAAATTCAGGAGCAAATCAAACAACTTCCCGACAGCAATGGTTCAAAGTATTATAAGAAACTTGATTTAGAAGTTGGAATTATTGCAGATGAATTCTTATTTAAAAGCTTGGAAGACGCTGCGGGTTTTCATTATATTAATTATGAAAACTATAGAAATTTTGGTGACAAAATTGATGTTTTTGTTCTTGCTACTGCTTGGAGAGGGCTTGATGGATCATGGAAAGGCCTTGGTAATCCGAAAATAAAGAAAATAAGGGATCGAATCAGCAGCATTATTGAATTTTACAGAAGCAAGGATATTCCTATTGTCTTTTATTCAAAAGAAGATCCGGTTAATTATGAGTTTTATATCGACTTAGCTCAGCAAGCGGACCATATTTTTACGACGTGCCAAGAAGTTCTTGACGATTATCGAAGGGACTGTCCTTCAGCAAAAACGTTTGACGTATTGGAGTTTGGCGTTAACCCAATTTATCATAACCCGATTGGGACGAGAATGTTCAGAAGGCAGGATATACTATTTGCAGGCTCATGGTATCATAAATATCCAAACAGACAGCATGACAGCCGAATTCTCTTTGATGGAGTATTAAATGCAGGCCGTGAATTAACCATCATTGACCGCAATTTTTCATTACAGCTTCCTGCTCATTTTTATCCAAAGGAATATGTTCCTTATGTGGTGCCGTCAACAGATCATGAAACTTTGCAAAAAATTCATAAAATGTATGATTTTACATTAAATTTAAACTCTGTAAAAGACAGCAACACAATGTTTGCCAACAGGGTGTATGAATTACAGGCAATGGGTACGGTGGTGTTGTCCAACTACAGCATCGGAATAAATAGCAAATATCCAAACGTATTTTTGGCTCCCTCTAAAGGAGAATTGACTGATTACTTAAACTCATTATCTGCAAAAGAAATATACGAGCTGCAGATGCAAGGTGTCAGAAAGGTATTGAATGGTGAAACCGCATTTGACAGAGTCAATAAAATTGCGGAAATCACAGGGCTTAAAAAGCATAAATTCAATAAAAAAGTGCTTGTAGTCACCAAAAAAGATACACCTGAAATGAGAGAACAATTTAACCGTCAATCTTATCCATACAAAACATTTATGGAAGAAAAAGATGTGACTGAACAAGTTTATGCCGAGCATGATATGGTTGCATTTTTCGGTGAGGACTACTGTTATGGAGAATATTATCTCGAGGATATGATCAACGGTTTTAAATATACAGATTCAGACTATATTACAAAAGATGCTTACTACCGGTCGCCGCAAGAATATGTGCCTGGGGTCGAACATCAGTATGTAAATGAAATGAAGGATCGATACCGGACATTGTTCTGGAGAGAGTCATTTGATTGGAAATCGTTGAAAGATATACAGCCTGGCGAGCTTTTGAAAGGATATAGTATTGACCCTTTAGAGATTTTGACTGCCCTGGAGAATAAACAGGAGAATGAAATCAAAACTTATAAACTCTCGGTGATTATACCGACATATAACAATGGCGAGCATTTAAGGTATAAATGTTTTCAGAGTCTTTCCAGAAGCAGTATTTTTGAGGATATGGAGATTATAATCGTTGACGACGGATCTACAGATGGGTATACACCTTATATCGTTAAAAGGCTGCAGGAAAAATACCCTAATGTAAAAACGCATTTCTATCCTCAAGGGGGGAGCGGAAGTGCGTCAAGGCCGAGAAATAAAGGATTGGATCTGTCAACTTCAGAATGGGTAACATATCTTGACCCGGATAATGAAGCGATTAATGATGGTTATGCCGCTCTTTTAGAGGAGGCTAAAGGATCTTCATATGATATGGTAATCGGCGATATGGTTAGATTATCGGATCAAGAGCAGCTGTTTTCCTATTATAAAACCATGATGGGGTTCAATAATGGCAGAGCATCTCGGAAGGGACCACATGGGGAATTTCTTAAGAAAACTTATTTTAAGGCAATGAGTATCCAGGCTCTTGTTGCTAACAGAAAATGGCTAATGAATTCCGGCATTAAGATGGTTGAAGGTGCAATAGGGGAGGATACTCTCGTCTTTCATGAAATGATCCTCTCATCAAGGGCTTTTAAAGTCATTGATTTACCTATTCATATTTACTATGCAATGGTTGAAAACTCTTCAGTCAACAATATAAACAAAAGATTTTTTGAGCGATATGTGATGCTTGAAAAAGGGCGAATTGCTTGGTTGAAAAAAGAAGGACTGTTGGAAGATTATCAGGATATTCGCCTTGAGAACTATGTGAAGAATTGGTATATGGTTAAATTGACCATGGTAAATGAAGAGGAGAAAGATGAAGCAAGAAATCTTTTAGTGCAAATATTGAGGTTATATGAAGGAATGAAGTGGAAAGATCAAGATATTTTAAATTTATTAAAATCAGAAGTTTAGGTAAGGAGGGGGGGACATCCCCCTTCCCCTTAATATTTTCCGGTTCTTTCATTTAGAATAGCCAAAGTCTCTTCTTTACTCATAGGATTATGCCCTTTTTCCTCATCATAATAGAAGTGACATTCAACTTTTTTTACATACGGTTTTTGTTTTGTGAGTTCAAAAATATCTTTAATAAAAGGATTAAAATGACGGTTAATATCATGTTCGCAGGCTAGATTTTGGTAATAAATGATATTGGGAATATAATTTATTTTTTTATATAATTCCGGAATATTCATCCTGTACCTTAAATGTTGTGGAAAATCTTCTAATCCCTTTTTTTTATATGATACCTCAAACATTTTCAAGACATGGCTTTGATAATAGTTGTACACGATAGTTTGTGGATTGTTGACCAGGGCGGTCGAGCCTTTGAACAGTCCGCTGAGGAATAGAGAGGTGTATCCCCCGGCTGAGCTTCCATAGAAAGTTGTTTTCTCCGGCTTTATTTTCAATATGTCAGCGATTTTGATAACGATGTTTGAAATGGTTTCTAAATAAAAATGTTCTTCATCCCCCTGTCCCCATCCGATATTTATATTTCCTAAATAAAGGGTCGGGTCATTATAAAATATGCTGGAGCAAGCGATTTCATCTGCCCACGAATGTCTGTGGAAAACAGGAAGTGAGTGTTTTTTCGGATCGATCGCTCCGGATCCAAGGACCAACAAAGCGTCAGAGGTCGATTTTATATTCAGAAAAAATTCAAAATTAATTTGTTTATGTTCTACTATTAATATGAATTTCTCACCAAAGGCAAGAGACTCCTGTGATAAATTTTCCAATGAAGTAATTGTTTTTTTAATGTCCATAAAGTCCCCTTGTGATTAGTTTTTAATTAAAGATATCCGTATTTCTTTATTTTTGTCAAGATAGTCTGATTTATATATGAAATGACATGATGAAAAGTGTTTTTTATGACAAGAGTCATGGTTTTTTTCACATTTTTTGTATTGTTCCAAAAAAATAATAGTCTTTGCTTGAAATTTTGATATACTCATAAATGTCGGTTAAACATATCTCTTTGTAAGCCGATACAGAAAACTGAGAGATAAATAGAACAATAGAAGGGGGGAGTCTAATGAGAAAAATATCTTTAAAATTTGCAGTTTCTGTACTTTTTATCGGAATGTTGAGTTCAATCCTCGTCAATAAATCTTCAGGATATACGGATACTTCTACATATAAAGTAGAGACGTCTGCTGCGTTTCTCGGACAGGAAGACGCTGAAAAGAATTTGCAAAAACTGAAAGCAAATACTGGCTGGAATGCAGTGTATCAAAAAACAAATGATTATAAAAATGTTTATAATCTATATTCCGGTGGATTTCCTACAGAGTCGCGAGTCAAATTAAACCTGCAAGAGTTTGAAGATAGCACTGGTATAAATGCCAATTACGTGGGGATCGGATCGAAAGATTATTATTACTATGTATCAAGCGGCGGCTTTTCAGGGAAATCTAAAACGGAATCAGTCGCTCAGTCTTTTACAAAGAAAACCGGGATTTCCGCATCAGTTGAACCGATAAGTACGACCAAGGATTATTATTATCAGATAGTCAGCGGCGGGTTTGTCGGGGAATCTAAAGTGAAAGATATTTTAAGTGCTTTCAAGAAGGAAACAGGCATCGATGGTACATATAAACCGATCGGCGATCCTGAAAAGTATTACACTTTGATAAGCGGCGGATTTAGCGGCGAATCAAAAGTGAAGAATATTTTGAGTGATTTTGAACAGAAAACCGGAATCAAGGGGACATATAAGCCTGTTGGTGATCCCGAAAAGTATTATATTCTGACCAGTGGCGGATTTAACAGTGAGTCTGCTGCAACAGCCAATCTTGAAAAATTTGAAACTGAGACAGGTATTAAAGGCCGCGTACAGCCAGTGGGAGATCCTGTCGAGTACTTCAACATCAGAACCGGCGGATTTGGAAGTGAGTCTCTTGTTAAAAAACATATTCAAGAGATCAAAGAGGCTATCAACTTAACTGCTGAATATGAGCAGCTGCCAAATTCAACATCATTTAGAATTTTATTTCATGATCTCAATTCTTCAGATCGGGAAAAAGCAGAACAGTATTTGACGAAGAAAAACTGGTGGTTTTCAACACAGAAAAGTGATAAACAAACGTATGACCGCTATAAAATCGTTTCCGATCCCGTGCTCGGAATGGGTGCAGTAAATAAGGGTGTGGAGTTCTTTCAAAAGAATTCATGGTATGTGTCTTATAAAGAAACAGGAGAACAGGCATATACAAAATTCAAAATCTATTCTGAACCGATTCTTGGTGATACTCTGCTTGCCAAAGGATTAGATTTCTTTAAATCAAACAATTGGTATGCGGGCTATCAGGATACCGGGAAAACAGGATATACTCGCTTTAAAATATATTCCAATCCGGTGTTGGGAACGGGTCAGGTTAATAAAGGATTGGACTTTTTCAAAAAGAACTCATGGTATGCGGGCTACCAGAAGACCGGTGAAACCGGGTATTCATCATATCGGGTAGTATCTGATCAGGTTTTCGGCAAGGAGCAAGCCCAAAAAGGACTGGAATTCTTCAAGGCTAATAATTGGTGGGCTACAATTGTTAACACTGGAGAAACCGGATATTCCAGCTATAGAATTGAAACCGGAATGACATTGCTGTATGATGACTTGCTGAAAGCTCAAGCCTTCTTTAAGGAAAAAGGCTGGTGGAATAGTTATACAAGCGAGCGACAATACCTTTATAAAATTGTCATTGATAATATCCAGGGATACAACAATGCATCTGCAACAGCCAACCAAATAAAAAGTAATTATGGGTGGACTGTCAACATTGTCAAAACAAAAGACGGTCCCCAAATCATGTATACAGATTACGGCCTCACCCTTGGTGAAATGTTGAAAAAGCAAATGAGTGTTAACCCGCAGACAGACTCTCCGGGCTATGTATCGCTTTCTTATATCAATACGGGCAACAGTACCGTAACGGCAGACTACCTAAATGTTAGATCTTCTCCGCAAGTGGCTAGCAACAACATTATAGGTATGCTAAATAAAGGTGATAGAGTCAGTATTGTCGGCACTGAAGGGAATTGGGCAAAAATTAACATGGGCTGGAGAAATGCAAGTGAAGTTGAGACCGCGTATTATATTAATCCGAATAACTTTTCAATGGACAGCAAGTATTACTTCCAGTTTTTGAAACTGTCTCAATATGCAGGTCTATCAGCCAGTGAAATTAACAGCAAAATATTAAAAGGTAAGGGAATTCTTGAAGGAAAAGGAGCAGCTTTTGTTGAGGCATCCAAAAAATACAGCATTAATGAATTGTATTTGATCTCTCATGCTCTTTTGGAAACCGGAAATGGAACTTCCCAATTAGCCAAAGGTGTCAAATATAACGGAAAAACGGTTTACAATGTGTACGGATATGGTGCATATGATTCTTGTCCGTTGGAATGCGGATCAAGAACTGCCTATGAGCAGGGGTGGGATACTCCTGAAAAGGCCATCATCGGCGGAGCCGAACTGATCGGCAAAAACTATATTCACAGAAGCGGCTTTCAGCAAGATACACTGTTTAAAATGAGGTGGGCCCCAACGGCCAGTCACCAATATGCAACAGATATCGGCTGGGCTTATAAACAAGTAAATCGGATGTACAGCTTATACACACTGCTGGACAATTATACGTTGTATTATGACGTTCCAAAATATAAATAGGCTAAAAGATCTGACGCATTGTTGCGTCAGATCTTTTTTAAATTGAAAAAGCCATTGTGATGTTTCATCATACACAATGGCTTTTTTCTTTAATTTTCATTTCTTATCATCAAAGTATGCTTCTCGTTATCCACTACAAACAACTGCTTTTTTGTTTTGAAAAAGTATCGTTTATGATCTTTGTCAAATACAGCTTTCTCCTCAGGCAGAGATATTGTAGCCGGTTCGACGACTTGAATGTCATGGAAAACGATTGCTGATGCTTTTTGTTTTTCAATTACATAGTCGACTTTTTCATAATCGAGACGAAGGCCTGTACTCCCGTCATCGTGTTTTACTTGTTTGATTCCCTGCAAAGTCTGTTCTAGCGTTTGTTCACTCTCCCCTAAAAAAGAAAGAAAGTATTGGTAAGAAGACTTTGCTTTCTCGGGAAAGTAAGGCGAAAAAGCATTGGCACTCAATGAAACATTTTTCTGGTCTTTAGCTAAGGAAAGACTGCTTTTTTTCACAAAATAGCTTTTTCCGCTAAAATGAATTTGCGCCACTTTGGCATTTTGTGATGAAAGCGTAACTTCAGTTCCAAATGGCAAAGAAGTGGCTGTTTTTTGTTTTAATGCTTGATCACTGTATGTTGAAAGCTGCGTTGATTTGACATATGCCGGTTGATTCACCTTTGTTAAATGTTCTGTTTCTGATACAGTTTGGCGATCCTCCGATTTTTTAACATCGTTTCCCGGAATAGCCCCAAAGGAAGCGATTGTTCGCAGTGGTGTACTCACAAACATTGTTGCTGCTAACGCAATCAGCAAAATTGACAGAAAAGTGATTTGCACCGCATTCGCTATCGTTTGCGGGTTTTTATTATGTTGTAAATAACGGCTTGTTCGCTCTTCTGCCTGATCTTTTTTACGAAGCTCAATTTGTTCCTGTTGATATTTTTTCTTTTCTTTTTTGGACAACTTATTAAACCAGTCAACAAACTCTTTATATTCCTCAACAACCTGCTCGGTTTCACCAAACATCCGCATTTCGCCGTAATGCATCCAAGCAACGCGGTCGCAGAGCTTTTCTATTTGGGTGATGGAATGACTGACAAAGAAAATCGTTTTCCCACGCTTTTTAAACTCAGTAATTCGATCAATACATTTTTTGTAGAAGGTTTGGTCACCTACAGACAAGGCTTCATCAATAATTAAAATATCGGGATCAATATGAGCTGATATCGCAAAACCAAGGCGCGATTTCATTCCACTTGAATAGCTTTTGACTGGCTGATTGATGAAATCCCCAATATCGGCAAACTCGACGATTTTATCGTAAAGCTCATCAATCTCCTTGTTGGTCAGCCCCATCATCAAGCATTTAAGCCTGATGTTATCCTTCCCGCTCAGCTGGTTGTTCAATCCCGCGGAAATCGCAATCAGAGAAGGCTGACCATTCATTTCAATTTCCCCGGTTGTCGGAGGAATCACCTTTGCCAGCAGATTCGACATCGTCGATTTTCCGGAACCATTGATTCCTACAAAACCGATAGTCTCTCCTTCATAAACATCAAAGGAGACGTTTCGAACGGCATAGAAGCCTTTATCAGTTTTGTTCGGCAAGAACAATGCTTTTATCTTTTCAGACTGTCTCTCGTACAGTTGATACTGTTTTGAAACATTTCGAAACGAAACTTTTAGTTTCATCGTATTATCTCCTTACTTTATTAAAGAAAGTCAACAAACTTGTCCCTGAATTTCATATGGAGGATTGACCCCACTAACAATAACAGCAGTGTGAATATCCAGAAATACAAGGTGTATTTTATATCGCTAAAAAACCAATTGCCGTTTAAAAAGCTGTTTCTGAAGCCGTCTATAATATAAAAAAGCGGATTTAATTTCAAAACGGCCAAAATATGCGGCCTGTTGGCCAAGCTGTGCGCCACATCCCAAAAGATTGGCATCAAGAAAAACAGCAGCCTTGTACCAGCTTGAAGCAGAAATTGATAATCTCTTACTAACACACTGATTGTAGAATTGAACAAACTGAATGAAAACATAAACGCAATCATACAGAACAAATAATAAAAATATTGCAACCAATGAAGTGTCGGAAAATGTCCAGTTCCAATAAGAATCAAAACATAGATTAACGTCATTCCAAAATAGCTGAATAAATTGGAAGTAATCACAACCGCTGGTAGTGAGCTGACTGGGAAATTCATCTTAGACACAAGATTGATTCTTCTAAAAACACTGTTTGATCCATCAAGAATTGTCGGGCTGATAAAAAACCATGGGATGATGCCGGCAAGCATCCAAATAATAAATGGATAGTGGTCGATATCTGCCCTGGTGCCTTTTATTCCAGTTCCAAAAACAAACCAATAAGCTAAAATCTGTATTAACGGATTTAAAAACTGCCAAACAACCCCTAAATAATTCATTTGATACTTTGACTTTGTTTCATAAACCGCCAGCCGCATAATCAGCGGAAGCGAAGAAAATACTTCTTTAAGAACTTTTACCATAGCATTCATTCTAATCTTCCTTAGAGTTAAAGTTTTGTCTTTTTTTATAGCACCGCTCATTATTGTAACAGATCACGCGCCTTTTTTCACTTTTGACATCGACTCAAAATCGCATTTTCCAGTATATCCAGATTAAACCGATTCGAAAAATTTTTTTGTCAACCATTATCATCTTTCTATACAATTTGCTAATTCTTTTTAGCAATTGCTGTTTCACAATATCTACTATAATAATTAAAATGTTGAGGCGTTCGCCTCAACATTCGTTAACTCAAAACTTTATAGAAGGAATTCATAGCTGTTTTATTATATTCAATGTAATCAAAAGACTGCGAGCTATCAACAGGTTCGGTTCGTACTTTAACTAACCCTTGTTCAAGTCCGGTAACGCTGTCTTCAACTAAAGTTCCGTATTTTCCGTTTTCTAATACCGTTCTATTTGCAACAATATCAGTCGCCAAAATTTTCATTCCTAGCGTCATCGCTTCTAGTAATACCATCGGCTGTCCTTCATAATGGGAAGACAGAACAAAGCAATCGCACATCTTCAAAAAGCCGAATGGGTTGTCTAGCTGGCCAACTAGATATGCATGCTCTTCCAGATCCAAATCGGTTATTAATTGTTGAAGATCTTTTTTTAAAGGGCCTTCGCCTAAAATATATAACTTACTGTTTGGATAAGTTTGAACATGTGTATGGAAAGCCTTGATAAGGTTATCCTGAGCCTTTTCTGGAGAGAGTCTCCCCATATTGACAAAATTAAAGTCGCTTTCTGATGGATAAGGAATTAAAGTTTTTCCAACCTTTAAGCCGAGAGGTTCAATTTTCTCTAAAGCATTGCGCTCTATCCACCCTAGCTCTCTATCATGGTAAATAACTTTGCAATAGGTACCGTGCTGTGTTGTTGCCTCTTCAACGACTTTTACTTCTTCATGATTGAATTTTTTATAATCATCTATTATACTGCAACCTTTTACATCATATGGCTTGTTAAAAATATATTCCGTGTCACCTAAATTGATTTGTGCCTCATATTCTACTGGCTTCTCCTCTATAATGACTGTCTCGTCTATAGTTTTAAAGGCATTACAGTCCAGCCACCCGATGACTTTTTCATCTATTGAGAAAAGATAGTACGTGCCTTCTTTTGTTTTATGACTCTTGATGACTTTTGCAATTAAACCGTTGAACTCTTCAGCAGTCGATATTTTTTGGCAGCCATTATTGGGATACGCCTTAGACCAAATCATGTAGTCTTCTCCACTTGTTATCTTTGCTAACAAGTTCAACGCTTTTTCCTCCAATGTTCTGTTGTCCAGCCCTTGGATGATATCAGAATGTTTTTTGTAGTTTTTTTGTTTAATCTTATTCTTTTCCTTATTTATAATGGACTGCTGTTCATCCGCACATTCACTATCCAATTCATACTCTTTTACAATTTTCAATGCTGAACTGTCAATCCATCCTATCAAAACATCATTAATGTATATTCTGCTATAGAAAGAGTGCTGTGTTCTAACCTCTTTGTCTACCTCAACAATAATTCCTTTATATTCTTTGCTCGAACTTACTTTTTCAACATCCAAAACTTTGTATGGCTTATTCCAGATGTCGTTTCCTTTGGGGTGCTGAATAATCGCCAGTCTATTCACTTCTTTTTCAGTCAATATACTGTCCGGCAATATTTCAAGAGCACCTTCTTCCAGCCACCCGATGGTACTGCCGTTGATACTCAATTTATATAGTATTCTTCCGTCATTTGTATGGGCTTCTCTTAATATCAAGACTTCCTCATTTTCAAATTCCTTAGCTGGAGTGAGTCTGGTATTTGCCTTATCAATTAAGGTATTTACAACAAAGAAGCCATCGGCGTTTACAATCTTTGCTCTTGCTTTAAACCTTTTATTATCCACGATGTCAACATGATTCTTAGATCCATTCTCATGGGGGTTCACCGACGTCACAGAATCTGATTCAGTATGCTCAATCCCTAGAATTCTTTCGGGATTAATAGAGTTCATAATATAATCAAAATGATCCTCATCAGCATAAATGGACAGATTTTTTTTATTTAGTTCCATTGTTCCTTTTGAAACACTTACCAATTTGTCAAATTTGTTATAGATCGAGAATAGCCCTCTTAAATTGATTCTATGCGGTCGACGCCCGTTAACTAATCTCTCACTATCCGATAGAAGATCATTGTGCATATAGCAAATTTTCTTTTTTGCATCTGCGCAAACTAAGAATTTGGCCCAATATAAACTGTAACCACTAAAATCGATGACATAATCAAATTTAGATTTTCCAAACAGTCTTTGGTGCTCTCTTACATAAGCATCATTTGGATACAGCTCTTTAAGTCTTCCCTTTGCACCCCTATTATGAATCAGTTTGTCTTTGTATACCTCTGATAATGTATAGACAGGCAAACCAGGTTTAAATATGAATCTGACATTTTTATTCACCTTGTCGATATTATTGAGCACTTCTTTCTGATGGGGTGTTGCCATAAAACAGCTCACATCATATTTTTCAAAATCGATGTTACTCATTAAGTTAATGAAAGAAGTCGTAATACCGTTATTCTTCATTCCGCCGGGGTATATGAGAATCTTTTCTTTTCCTTTATTCAGATCTTTTATCACATTTACTTGCCCGCTATTTTTGAAAATCTTATCAACAACTCTTTTTGTAACATTTCCGTCGTCATAATTTGTAAATTTGGCTTTACTTTCCTGATATTTTTTTTCAAATTCCGAACTCACTTTATTTATATCTTCGATTGCCTCTGTTAGTTCCCTAACGTTATATAAAACCGGACCCGGAAGGTCTTCATTTTTTATATACTTTCCTCTTTGTTCGTTGTAATCATCTGCATCCCACATGTAAAACAAAATTGGTCGGTTGGTAACGAGAAAATCAAAAAATATGCTGGAATAATCTGTTATCAGTATATCAATAGTACTTAACAGCTGATTTGTATCCACAAAATCTGGAACAAGTTTTCCTTTAAGTTCTTCTGATTTGACAGCCGTACTATATAAGAAAGGATGAACTTTTATAAGAATATTGTATTCAGCACCAATTTTGTCTTCCAGATAATTCATGTCTGCTACGATTTGAAATACATCATTTTTTACTTTTGAAACACTTGTCCCTTTCCAGGTAGGTGCGTATAAAATTGTTTTCTTTTCAGTCTCAATCTGTAAATCCAATTCCTTCAGAAACTTTTTGAAGTTTTCAGGAACTGTATTAAGTGTCAAATCAATTCTTGGATAGCCTTCTTCAATAATCTCGCCTGTGTACAACCCTTTTAGTTTATAACTGTTGACAAACATATTTGTAGTATGTTTATTGGGACTTAATAAATAATCTGTACTGATAAAATTCCTTACAACATTTTGCGAATGCGCGGGATTCCCCGGAATATCAAAACCCATGCTTTTGAGCGGTGTTCCATGCCATGTATTGATATATACTTGTTCTTTTTTACATGTGAAAAATGACTGAAAAGTTGAGTTGTTAATCAAATATTTTACTGAGGCTAAGTACTTTAAATATTGTGTTGAATTTCTTTTAACAAATTCAACATTCGGCATATCTTTATACTTCGAAATAACAGGTTCAAGTGCATGAAAGTCTTCTACTGACCAAATATGCTTGTAATGCTTAAATTCCGGATTTTTTGTTAAGTATTTAAAAATTGCAAAAGGGCTGTCAGTAATGCTCTTTCCATCACGGCTTTCGTATAATATTGTGTTATCAATAACATTCAGCTTTTCGTAAAATTTAGCATACTGATTATTTCTTCTATGATTTGTTTTCTTCATATAGTTTTCGAGAGGATCTTTAATAAATTTGACTTTTCTTTTCAAAATTTTTTTATTCATTCGTTCTCGTATCTCCTTGCTTCTTCAAAATTACAGAGGTATTCTTTATATAATCTTCATGTCATTAAATTAAGCATTTGCTGTAATTTTTCACACCTTAAGCATTTATGTGCCCTCCAACTCTTATATTGATCTATAAAAACATCTCAGTATAGAATGAAATTTGCATATGATGATGATTGGCAAGAAAAAAAGAAGTAACAAACATCACTTCTAATAAAAAACTGCAACTTTTAAATTCAATGTAAAGCACATAGTTAGTATTTCGCTATTTTGAAGCCGGATTTTTTGACTATTGAAGATCTTTATGGTAGAACTTATAATAGCATAAGATTGTTTAAAAGTTAAGACTATTTATTTTCCCGACAGTTATTCAAAGGCTAACTGATCAGTTTATGAATGTTCCATTATTTTTTTATTAACATTCAGGTTGAAAGCCACTGTATTATACAGTGGCTTTTTTTACTACTTAAAAATCTTCTCTACTACTTTTTCAGACGATCTGCCCTCTTCCAAGTAGCAAAACTTCTGATAAAAAGGCTCAAATACATCAGGCAGGTGATAGCCGGGTGCTTCCGTTTCCTTGATCTTTTCAAGGACGGCATCCGTCGTTTTGACGAGCGGGCCTGGAGCTTCTTTTTCAAAGTCAAAGTAAAAGCCGCGCAGCTTGTCGCGATACGTTTCAATGTCGGGAACAAAGAAAATCATCGGACGCTTCAAATTCGCAAAATCAAAGAAGACGGAAGAATAGTCCGTGATCAGCAAATCAGACACCATGTAAAGCTCGCGGATGTCCTCATAGGATGAGAAATCGTATGCAAAACCTTGGTATGGCTCAAGGTCGAAGTTTTCGGCAACTAAGTAGTGCATCCTGAGGACGATTACATAGTCATCGCCAATTTCCTGTCTCATTTTCGCCAAATCCAAATCAAGGTCAAATTTGTATTTTCCTTTTTTATAAAACTGATCATCACGCCATGTCGGCGCATAAATGATCACTTTTTTGTCAGCCGGCAGCTTCATTTTCTCTTTTAATGAACGAACCGTTTCGGCATTGTTGTCCGTGTGGAGAAAATCGTTTCTCGGATAGCCTGATTCAATCATCGTTTTATTGAATTGGAATGCACGGGCAAAGATTTCTGTAGAATATGCGTTCGGTGAGATCAAATAATCCCATTTTGCTGCTTCCATAGTGAAATTCTTTTTGTAATTTTCCGTGTTGGTGCCAGGCATATGCACTTCATCCATATCGACAGCAAGACGTTTCAGCGGTGTGCCGTGCCATGTTTGAAGATATGTGGTGTGCTTCGGCTTTGGAATCCATAAAGGCATTCGGCTGTTTACAACCCAATATTCGGCTCTTGCCATGGCAAACAGCCACTTCAGGGTAAACCTTTTGATGTAAGGAATGCCTTTTTCCTCAAAGATATCCGTGTAATCCCGATTTACGCTCCAATACATTTCGTAATCCGGTTTGTTCTCTGTCATATATTCGTAAATTGCGCGCGGATTACAGCTGTACTGCTTTCCGGCGAAACTTTCAAAGATAACGGTCTTCTTTTTCACTGGCAATTTTCCAGCCAGTCCAAAGGTGAAATAATACGCTTTTTTCAAGCCGTTGCCTATCTTTTTCTTTAGCTTGTTTTTTCTTCTGCGGAAAAAGGAAACAGTCCGGTTCTTTTTCCCAACAACGAAATAAACAGCCCTTGTTTTAAATGTATAATCATTCATTCTTAAGCGCATACATCTCTTTTTCTTTTGCGGGTAGACATGAAAACGCGCCGGACCTTTTTCCGTTTCAATGACTGTAAACTGGCTATTTTGCGGGTTCGCTTTGTTTTTCAGCATTAGCGGTTTTGTTCTCTTGATAGCTTTTTCGCCCGTTTCAGGGTCTTCACCGATAAATTCGATGTGAAACTGGAACATGACAGGCATAGCGTTTTCTTCATAAAGCTTTTTGAGATTAATGTGCACCTTAAAGTTTGCTGTTTCATTATCCTCTAATGGGTATTCGAAAACCTTTTTCTCTTCGGCGTCACCGACCTCTTTTAGAATAAGGCATCTTTGCTTGGCAGTTGCCTTTCCATCCTCATTTAGCAAAAAAGCGTATCCTTCAAGGGTGAGTTCTCCATCAGTGTTTAAATCGATATCAGTTATTTCAGCAACTGTTTTTTTGGGCAGAACTTTTAACGAGAGATTTCCTTTCTTGGTTGTATAAGGAAGAAAAAATACCTGCTTTTGCTCATCCCATTTCCAAGATAGTTCAATTGGCTGAAACTTCGTCTGTATTCTTTTCTTTAAAAGGTCAGCTTCCGCTTCACGGATTCCTACGTAGAAGTCGATGCATCCTTTGTCTTCGACGTGTTTAGAAAGAGCATCTAAACGAAGTTCCGCACGATATATTGCTTTTTCTTTGTCTATCCTTTCACAAAAAGCCGGCAGCTCCGCTTTTGTTTTGCGGTTCACTGCCAACAGACTGATATTATCGGCGGATACTGAATAATCTAAAGAGAAATCGAGGAGAAGCTGCCAACCCTCAATTTTCAGGTTTACTAATTTGAATTCTATTGGAACTTCCTTAACCATAAAATAAGTCTACTCCTCTTTTTTCAAAATCATCGACAGATAATCTTCTGATTATTATACATAAGATGAACTGAATATTCATCCCGTAGCAAACAGTTGTCAGGGATTACCTTAGGAGGGCATCTCCGAATCTGTTTGCAAAGTCCATGAATAGTTGCCTTTTACGGTAATATAAGGTTCAACTTTATATTTTGCCACTAAGAAAGGAGAGGGCATCTCTGTTTGGTCAACAGACAGCCGTTTTAATATTGTAACTTGTTCACGGTTGCTGATAGCCAAATAAAAATCAATTGTTTTAGTGTTATTTGCTCTGACTGTTTTAACATGAAAATGTTGATCAAGATCAATATTAAATCGGTAGACATCTGACCTTGAAACGGGTTTCTCAGGAGAAGAAGCGCATATAACAACCGCATTGTTTCTTCTGTCAAGCCCGACAAGCTTTAAATTGTAGCCTTCATCAACCTGAACCTGAGCCTTGAATTCAATGATCAAATTTGATTCATCTATTTTATGCTCTCTCACAGAGAACGCTTGTTTGCCTGGAAAAATCCCTTTTAATTCTTGTTTTTCTTTTTTGACCTCAATCATTTTTTGAAGCGCGTCAGACCAACGCTTCATATAATGTTTTGTCGTATACTTATCTGCTGTCTCAAATGCACACTTCGAAAATTTTTCATGAAGTTTTTCGTTTTTCATAAGCAAAACTATTTTTTCCGCAAGCTGTTCAATATTATATTTCTCGACGACGAAGCCGTTTTCATTATCCTTAACAAGGCTTCTTGCACCGTAGTCATAGTCGTAAGTAATAACAGGGCAACCGTTACCTAGAGCTTCCATATTAGAAAGGCCGAACCCTTCAAAATGAGATGTTGAAATTGTAAGCCACGCCTTTTGAAACTCGTTATCTGGGTTATTGGTATAACCTTTCAAAAAGACGTTTTTCTGCAAATTGCAACTTTCAATTTCCGCTTTTATTTTATTTTCCGCTCCGCCTGAACCGAAAATTTCCAATCTGGCTTCAGGAATTTCATCTACAACAAGCTTAAAAGCTTTAATAGCATGAGTCAGATTTTTCGATTCAACTAATCTTGAAATGATAACCGCTTTATTCTTTTCACTTTGGGTTTTTAAAACCTTTTTATCAAGCGATTTGTCCATGGTATGTGGAGTATAGAAGAATGTTTTATGCTCTCCGACTATCCTCTGGAAATCTTCTTTCTGCTCTTCAGTGATAAAAAACACGGCATCAAGATTATATAAATGACTAAATAATTCTCGGTAACGCGGCTTTACATGAAGTGGATTATCTCCATAATGTTTGCTGTGTATAATTGCAGCGTAATAAGAGGAATCTGCTTTCTTGACTCTAAATACATGTTTATCTTGCCGTCTGCTATCAACCAGGAAAAGCTTTGGGTGATCTGTCTCTAATTCAAGAACTTCAATCCAATGCCGCCGCAATTCTGATTCATCGGAAAACTTCAATACTCCATTTTCTGAATACCAGTTAATACTTTTCAGTTGAAGCTCGTTTTGACCTTCGATAAAATCATAATGTTTATCCAGATAAACATTATGATTATCATTAATAAATTCCTGGCAGTACAATCGGCCGGTCTCTGTATTAAAATAAGATACACGGCACAATAACCCTTGTCTCGTATACTCTTCTCTTTTAAATCGTTTTTTTTTCATTATTCAAGTAATCTATACTACAAATTGATTTTCCATCTTCGTAAAAGTTATAGTTAAGGTTGCTTTTTTGTCTTCGGAAAATTTTGCTGAATTTAGCAAAAAAAACGATTTTTATTGTGATTTTTTATTTCGTTTAAACTGGTTTTTTCAGAAAATAATCGGCCATTAGTATTTTTGCTAAGAAAGTCATTATACATATTTAAAATTCGAGTGAATTTCGGGTGGACTTTCTCATTTTCATAAAGCTGTTTTTTTTTAGTTGAAAAATCTTTGTCAAATCCAAATGTTAAAAAGGTTGTAGGCGTCTGAGATAATTTTCCGAACAACTTGGAACGTAGCAGTAGCGACTTTGTCAATCCTCCATAATCGTGAGGAAGGTTTCCTGAAATAAAATAATAGGTCATATTAGGAATAGCTATTCCCTCATTCTTCAAGGGATCACTTTGTTTTTCGCCCAATTTTTTTCTCCCTTTCACTGTAAGCTGGCAATTCGAACTTCTCATTTTAATTCAACAAAAAGTACTTCTTAAAAAAAGATAAGAAGTACTTTTCGAAAGAATTATATAACTTACAGTGGCAAAATGCCAGAATTTATAGGCCGGCGATTTCCTCTTTGATTTTCGTTGTCGAAATTCCTTCAGTTCTTGGCAGGTAGACGACTTCACAGTGTTCTTTTAAGAAATCAAATTTTCCTTCCCAGTCATCCCCCATGACAAAAACGTCAATATCATGGTCGATGACATCCTGGACTTTCTGATCCCAGCTTTTTTCCGGGATGACTTCATCGACGTAACGGATGGTTTCCAGGATAAGTTTGCGGTGCTCATAGCTATGGTAAGCTTTTTTCTGTTTTTGAAGGTTGAATTCGTCCGTTGAAATCGCTACGACAAGATAATCGCCTAACTGTTTGGCGCGCTCCAATAATTTGATATGTCCCCAATGCAATAAATCAAACGTTCCGTATGTGATGACTTTCTTCATGTTAAATTACTCTCCTTCCTAATCTATAACTCCACAAACCACTATGATTAACTTTCAAAATTGCTCTATCCGAAAAACACGTATACTCTTCACTAAAAAATTTTTCCTCATGTCTTCACTGATCACTTATTATAGCACATTGCCTATTAAACGTTAAGCATTGTAAAAAGCAAATGAAATTCCAAATTTTGTTTTAAAATTTATCTCTTTTCATCTGATTTCTGAAGACAGCGTAAAAAATCTTAATCTGTTGTAAAGTTATTGTTAAGCTTTTATGAATCATCTATGTTAAAATATACGTTAGACCGATGGGATTTTTGGGCTGAACCACTTTCCTAAGACATTTTCATTTCGTTTAAACATAAATTTGAACTTTTAAATCGGGAGGAGGAGTTGATGTTGCAAACGGAACGTATTTATAACCTGTCATATGTAAACGCCGATTTATCCGGCTTTTTGCATCATCTTGAGAAGTCATACATTAATCGACGGGTTGGAGCTTATATCGCCACCGTCAATCCTGAAATCGGATATGCAGCAGCAAAAGACAGCAGCTACTGCGACGTGTTGTCAGCAGCGGATTTTATTCTGCCCGACGGAATTGGCGTCGTGATGATGTCAAAGCTGACGAATAAGCGATTAAAATCAAGAATTGCAGGCTATGATGTGTTTATCAACCTGCTGAAGATCGCCAACGACAAAAAGAAAAGGATCTTTTTGTACGGCGCGAAGAAAGAGGTCAATCAAGCCGTCGTGGACCGTATTTCATCTGAATACCCGGACATCACTATTGCCGGTTGTTCAGACGGCTATGCAAAGGACAAAGAAGCGATAGCTAAACGCATTGCGAAAGCTAAACCTGATATGGTGTTCGTAGCCCTTGGTTACCCGCATCAGGAAAGGTTTATTTGTAAATATAAGCATCTGTTTCCAAAGGCCATTGCAATCGGGCTTGGCGGAAGCTTCGATGTTTTCAGCGGCACGGTAAAACGTGCGCCGAACTTGCTGATCCGTCTGAACCTTGAATGGCTGTACCGACTCGTGACAAATCCCTCAAGATGGAAGCGGATGCTGAATATACCGAAATATGCTTTTACGGTTCTGAAAGAAGAAAGGGTTCAAAAACAGAGCTACTATCCTGAACAGGTAAAAGAGCAGTCAAAACAAATCGATGCATAGAAAGAGATTAGGTTGAATCATGAAGATACGTTCTTTGTTTGTCATGTTTTATTCGGGTGTTCTTTCGATGGTCAGCTTTATGCTGACATGGGTAAGGCCCCAAAACAGAGTTGTTCTTCTCGTTTCCTTCCCTGATAACGCAAGAGCGCTCCTAAATGAATATGAGGAAACGGCCTGTCCGTTTGAACTGGAAATGCTTTATACACGGCATGCGGTTTCCCTTGCAAATGAATATCCGTCTGTGTCATCATGTTTCATCAATGAAAAAAATCCTTTTCATTTGATGCGGGCCGTTTATAGCATGTTCAAAAGCAAATGTGTAATTACGGATAATTATTTTTTGCTGACAAGTGTGCTTCGTAAACGGCCGCAGACAAAGTGCATCCAGGTTTGGCATGCGAACGGCGCGCTGAAGAAGTTCGGGCTGGAGGATATCGGAAATTACCGCAGAACATCCGCAGATATCAAGAGGTTTAAAAAAGTATACGCCTCATTTGACTATATCACTGTCGGATCGGAAAAGATGGCGGACATTTTCAAGCGTTCATTCGGCGTTAAGGATGAGCACATATTGCGGACGGGAGTTCCCTTGACAGATCAATATTTTAAAGATGAGGCACGTCCTTATGAATCTTTGGACCAAAAAGCCATCCTTTATGCCCCGACATATAGAGACTATAATATGACAAGAGTGAAACTCCCTTTTTCAAAAGAGCAGCTCTCTGAAGATTTAAAGGGAGAATTTTTGCTTTTGGTTAAGCTGCATCCTGCTGTCCGTGAGAATATCAGACTTGAAGAATATGAAGGTATGATAAAAGACGTTTCAGACCTTCCGTTAAAGGATCTGCTACATGTAAGCGACGTGCTGATATCGGACTATTCCTCGATCCCTTTCGAGTACGCCCTGCTCGATAAACCGATGCTGTTTTACACCTATGATCTTGAAGAGTACGATAAAAAACGCGGTTTGATCGACGACTATGAAGCGGTAATTCCGGGAAAGGCCTGCCGCAACCGCGACATGCTTCTTAACGAATTAAAGAACATTCACCATACGTATGAAGAGGTTAAACGGTTTTCAAATGAGTGGAATGAGTATTCAAGTGGTGATTCCAGCAGGAAGTTGTTGAATTTTATTAATGAATTGTGCAGATAAGAATTAAACCGAAGTGTTTAGAATGCATTAAAAAACTGGCATAAGAGTGTGCCAGTTTTTTTGCGTTTATTATATTTCTTCTTTATTTAAAAGATTTTCTATAAAAGGAACAAGTTTAGTTTTAAGTTCAGGATCCTGCATGGCGAATTCAAGGGTCGTTTGAATAAAACCAAGCTTTTCACCGACGTCATACCGCCTGCCCTCAAAGTCATATGCAAAAACGCGCTGAATTTCATTTAATTTTTGAATCGCGTCCGTCAATTGGATTTCTCCACCTGCTCCAACTTCCTGCTTTTCTAGATACATGAAGATTTCAGGAGTGAAGATATAGCGGCCCAGGATTGCCAAGTTGGAAGGGGCAGTTCCCGATGTTGGTTTTTCAACAAAGTTCTTCACTTGGTACCGGCGTCCTTCTTTTGTGAGAGGATCGATGATTCCGTATCGGTGTGTTTCGTCTTCAGGTACCTGCTGAACACCGATGATGGAAGAAAGGGTTTTCTCATATTCATCCATGAGCTGGCGAAGCCCCGGCGTTTCGGCCTGAACGATGTCGTCTCCGAGCAAAACGGCGAAAGGCTCATTGCCGATGAAGTTGCGAGCACACCATACGGCATGTCCGAGTCCTTTTGGTTCTTTTTGTCTAATGTAATGAATGTCCGCCATATTGGAGGCTTTTTGAACCTTTTCAAGTAGCTCTTTTTTTCCTTTTTCCTCAAGATTACGTTCCAGTTCAGGCGCGTGATCAAAATGGTCTTCGATGGCGCGCTTTCCTTTACCGGTTACGATAATGATATCTTCAATACCGGAGTCGATTGCTTCCTCAACTATGTACTGGATCGTCGGTTTGTCGACAATGGGGAGTATCTCTTTTGGCATTGCTTTTGTCGCTGGTAAAAAGCGGGTTCCAAGACCTGCCGCAGGTATAATGGCTTTTCTTACTTTTTTCATTAATAAAGCACCTTCCTTAAAGTGGATGTGATCATACAATAAACTTTACCACAATTCGAGCATTTTCACACGTATCATAGAACAAAGCAGTTATTATGTTTGTTTAGGAAAAAAACGTTGATTAAATGGTTTATGTTGTTATAAGGTCCCGGCACAGGTAATTGCTTGATAAGGTGCTTGATGAGTTTCAAACTGGACCTGATTTTGTTTTGAATATCATTGAAAGAACAGGTGATATTGGCCGAAAAGGGGTAAAACCCGGAACGTTAAAGCTGGTCGGAACGAATGAAGAAGATGTTTGCGAACTGACAAAGCTGCTGAATAATTATGACGAGTATCAAAGAATGTCAAAAGCTTCAACTCCATACAGTGATGGAAACGCGCTGAAACTCATCGTTGGCGAGATTCTTTATCGTTTTGGGCTATCGGCCGGACAAGCTTCTTCCATTTCATGAACATAAAACGAGCTCCGCATGTTATGAGCGGAGCTCGTTTTGTTAATTCTTAAGCGCAAGGCTTTCTTTTAATTTTTTTGAAATCGATTCACGGTCGCTTTCGTCGACCTTATAGTAATAGATTCCGTCAATTTTGGTTCCCTGGCCTTTAAGTTGATGTTGCACGACATTGTTTCGAGCCGATTTGTAGTTTGACTGAATATCCCACATATTGTCAAACGTAAGGTTTGTTTTCACGTTGTCTTCGATGACCTGGAACATATCGCTGAATTTCGTTACGGAAGAGATATTGGCCCCTTTTTTGATGATGCCTTCAATGACCTGACGCTGACGTTCCTGCCTTCCGAAGTCTCCTCTTGGATCCTTTTTTCTCATCCGGGTGTAAGCAAGCGCTTCTTCCCCGTTCAACGTGATTTCGCCTTTGCTGAATGAATGCCCGTCATAATTGAAAGCAAATGTGCTGTTCACCGTAATTCCACCGAGCGTATCAACAATATTCCTGAAGCTTTCCATATTCACTTTCACAAAGTAATCTACAGGCACGTCCAAAAAGTTTTCAACCGTATCGACGGTCATTTGGGTTCCACCGAAGGCGTAGGAGTGGTTAATTTTGTCCATCTTTCCTTTGCCGATGATTTCGGTGTACGTATCACGCGGTATGCTTACCATTTCTGTTGTATTCGTTTTTGGATTCACCGTCATGTAGATGAGGGAATCAGCCCGTCCTTTATCGCCTTCCCTTTCATCAACTCCCATGATTAAGACTGCGATTGGATCTTTGCTGTTAACATCCACCTGCTTGTCCCGTTTATCAGATTTTCCGATATCCTCATGAATGCTGGCGATGGTTGAAGCTGCTTTGTTCCATAGGTAGTAGGCATAGCCGCCGGTACATAAAACGAATAAGCCAATAATCGTTAAAATAATGAAAAGGATTTTTCTTTTCTTTTTTCTTTTTTCAGCTCTCATCATTTTCCTCGCTTTAAAGTTTTTATCATCTGATTTGATTATAAATTTTAAAAATAATAGAAACAACTAATTTTTTTCATATCTCTAGTTTTAATATTACAAGTAGATTAAATAGCACTTAAGAATGTTACAAAGAGGCGCTTCCTTCTATAAAATTATAAATGTTTGTCGATAAAAAACAAGAGGTGATGAAAAATGAAGAAATTTGCGGCATTTATGTTCTTTATGCTTCTTCTGGCCGGATGCGGTACTGCCGAACAGGCGAAACAAGGCGAGCAAACCGACCAGGTTCAAACGGATCAGGTTCAAACGGAGGACGGTACGTTCGTGGGACAGGCAGACACTCATACGATTGAGGTGAAAATAAACAACGAGCCTGTCAGCTTAAATATTGCCGGTGACTATGTAGGGGATATTGACAAATTTACAGACGGACAAAAAGTAAGAGTGACTTACAAAAAGACCGAAAATGGACAGCTTGAATTAAAGAAAATCGAAAGCGAGAAATAAATTAAGTTTGTCAATGAAGAGAGACTTTTTGGGGCCTTGAAGAAAACGAAGCAAGCGATGCTGTTTACACTTTTTCATGATCTTGTTGATCACGTCTCCCGTTTCTTTCGCTACGAATTCATATCCGTTAAGCTGACCAACTATGTCAAGCCGGGATATTACAACTGCCGGAAATCACAAAGTGAGAGGCAGCAATGTGGAGGATACCAAACGGCTGTATCGGCTTGTACATATTCGGTCAAGAAAATTGGAAAAAGGGGCGAATACAACGTATATCAAGTTTACGGCAGATACAGTTGTATTCAAACTCTTGCAAGGTCGTGAATTAAACGAAATGAAAGTACTGGAATCCTGATCATAGCGGTATATTCTTCAAGTTATGGGGGTTACACTGAGGCGAGCAATGAGGTAATGGGGCTTTAAATCCGTTATCTCATTACAAAAAAGTGGACCTGCAAAACGAGAGCCGGATCGGGTACTTCATATAGTTCTATTTTAAAATTCTATTATCCGAGAACGACTTTAACGAACTATTAAATTAAAACTCAAATCGGAAACAGGAGGCAGCCTCGTCTCTTGTTTTCCTTTTTATTGCCGAATGATTTGAAATATTTGGAGGGGAAGATATTGCGATCTTTATTAAAAGTCCTAACATTTAGTTTTTTAGGACTCATCCTTTTTATACCTTCTGCTCTTGCAGACAACACAGCAAACAGAATTGCAGGAAAAAATCGATATGATACAGCGGTGCAAGCATCAAAAAAAGGCTGGTCAACCGCCAGCACCGCAGTCATTGTAGGCGGAGGAGCTTATGCGGATGCTATTTCTGCGGCGCCGTTTGCCTATCAAAAAAATGCACCGCTTTTATTAACAAATGCAAATAATCTGTCAAGCGAGACAAAATCTCGTTTAAAAGAATTAAAGACAAAAACCGTTTATATCATTGGCGGGTCATCAACCGTATCCCATACAGTAGAAAATCAAATTAAAAGTCTTGGAATCACTGTCAAAAGAATTGTCGGGAAAAACCGGTATGATACGGCAGCAAAAGTGGCAAAATCCATGCCGAGCACTTCAAAAGCGATTGTCGCAAATGGCTTTTTGTATGCCGAACCGATAGCCATCATACCTTATGCGGCTAAAAATGGCTATCCAATCTTGTTTACAAATAACAGTACACTCAATAGTTATACAGCTGATGCGCTCAAAAGCAAAGGGATTAAACAGACATATGTTATCGGAGGAAATGGCAGTATAAACAGCACATTATATAAAAGACTCCCATCGCCGATCAGAATCGGAGGAGTAAACCGCTACGACATTTCTGTGAATATTGCAAAAAAGCTTACTCTAAATACAAGTAATACTTACGTCAGCAATGGGTATTCTTATGCTGACTCTATCGCCGGAGCAGCTCTTGCTGCGAAACAAAATAAAGCGATCATCCTGACAAACGGGGAAAATTTATCGAAAGAGCCGAGAGCTTTTATCGGCAATAAAAATATCAAAAACTTCTCTGTTGTTGGGGGAACTTCTTCTGTCACCTCAAAGGTTATGACCCAGCTTAAAAATCCGGCAGTCGGTAAAACGATTTTCATCGATCCGGGGCACGGGGATCAGGATCCTGGTGCAATCGGCAACGGTCTGCAGGAAAAGGACGTCAACCTGGATATTGCTAAACGGCTAAACAGCAAACTGAACAGCGCAGGAGCTATTCCGGTAATGTCACGGTCAAACGATACGTTCTATTCGCTTGAAGAACGGGTGAAAAAGGGCGCCAACGCGAATGTCGATCTGTTCATCAGCATTCATGCCAATTCATATACATCTTCATCACAAGGCACTGAAACGTATTATGACAAAACATATCAAAGCGCCAACAGCCAGCGGCTTGCTGAATTAGTTCAACCGAGGGTCGTCAGCGCGTTTGGAACAAGAGACAGAGGCGTGAAAACAGCAGGGTTCTATGTGATTAAGTATTCGAAAATGCCGAGCGTTTTAATAGAAACCGCTTTTATCACGAATTCGTCTGACGCAAGCAAATTAAAAAGCGTTACGCTAAAGGATAAAGCAGCAAAAGGAATCAATGATGCTGTTTCAGCATACTATAGATAAAAGGAGGGCTTGTGAGTCCTTTATGTGAAAAAAGGAGCCGAACTTCGGCTTCTTTTTTTATATATTGAAATATAGTATGATTATTCCATTAATTCAACAAAAAGGAGCGGACAGTGATTAATGTTTAAAGAAAAATAAACAAACTTACCGAAAAATCACACAATTAATACTCTTTAACAAGCCCTTTACAATGGGTTTACGTTCATATGCTACACTGACGCAGAGATCACAAAGAAGAACCAAACCAATCGTGAGGTGTATGTCAGTGAGTATGGACAAAAGCTTAAGAATGTATAATGAATACTCAAGCCAGCATATCTATTCTTGTGCTCTATCTGAAAAAGCAGTGCGATATTTGAATATCAAACGGGCAATGGATATCGTCCTATCACTCATCGGTCTCGCCATTACACTGCCGGTGATTCTGTTATTCTGTATTTTGATTTCTATAGAGACTCCTGGATCGCCTTTTTACCGCCAGGAACGCGTTGGAAAAGACGGGAAGCACTTTAAGCTGATTAAATTGCGCTCTATGAGAATCGATGCCGAAAAATCCGGTGCGAAATGGGCGCAGAAGGATGATCCGCGCATCACTGCAGTCGGGTCTTTTATAAGAAGAACAAGAATCGATGAACTTCCGCAGTTGATCAATGTTCTGGCCGGAGATATGAGCCTTGTGGGACCAAGGCCTGAAAGACCGATGTTTACCGCTCAGTTTCACCATGAAATTCCGGGATTTAAAAACCGCTTAATTGTTAAGCCTGGGTTAACGGGACTTGCACAGGTAAACGGAGGCTATGATATCGGTCCGAGAGAAAAATTGGTGCACGATCTGTATTACATTCGGAATTTAACGTTTCTTCTCGATTTGAAGGTTATGCTGAAAACGATTAAAGTAGTATTAACCGGCGAAGGAGCCAGATAATACGAGGAAGTTAGGAATATGCTATGTCTACCATTACGAAACAAATATTAAGCGGTGCAAAATGGACAAGTGTTTCAACTTTGATCGTCACGGTCATTCAAATTATACAGTTTGCACTGCTCGGCAATATCATGACAATTGCCGAATTCGGTTTGGTCGGAATGCTGACCACCGTAACGATTTTTACACAAATTGTACTCGATATGGGATTCGGGGCCGCTTTAATTCAAAAGGAGGACATCAGTGAACGCCAATTATCGACCTTATATTGGCTGAATATCCTAACGGGCATCCTTTTGTTTATCGGCCTCTTTTTCCTGAGTCCGTTCATCGCAGACTTTTATCAGCGGGACGAACTGGTTTTTCTTGTGCGGATTTTGGCCATCATGTTTTTGATCGCCCCGGTCGGCCAGCAGTATCAATATATGCTGCAAAAAGATCTGAAGTTTAATGTGCTGAGCAAAATAGAAGCGGGTGTCACCGTTTTGTCATTTGTGCTCCTGCTCGTTTTGGTTTTTCTGATGGATCCGATTGTGGCCTATGCATTGTCACAAGTTTTTCTTAATTCGGTTAAAGGCATCATGTTTTTTGCTGTATATTTAAAAAAATGGCGTCCATCTCTCGTCTTTGCGTTGGGGGAAGTGAAAGAATTTTTCTCGTTCGGCGCGTTTCAGCTCGCTTCAAGGCTTGTAAACAGGCTTGGCGCCAATATCGACATGATTTTGATCGGACGGTTTCTCGGTGCGGAAGCATTGGGAATCTATAACCTGGCGTATCAAATTATTACGATTCCCGTATTAAAAATCAATCCGATCGTGACACGGGTAGCGTTTCCCGTCTTCTCAAAGAATCAAGGGAACAATCAAACGCTGCGCGAAGGCTTTTTAAATATGACAAAGCTTCTCTCGCTGATTTCATTCCCGCTTCTGATCGGACTGATGACTGTTTCAGATTTATTTATTGAAGTCGTCTTCGGAGAAAAATGGCTGCAGGCCGTACCGGTTCTGAATATCCTCGCGATTGTCGGGCTGCTCAGGGTTTTGATGAATCCGAACGGATCGGTTTTGCTGGCGAAGGGGAGAGCAGACCTGGCATTTTATTGGGACAGCGGGATCATGCTCCTTTACGGGCTGTCTCTTTATGCGGCGGTATTAACGAAGGATTTGACGATCACCGCCTGGACCTATGCAGCGATCAGCTTGATCAATTTCTTTATCGGCAGATGGCTGCTCAAATATGTCATCCAGCTGAAGATGGGCGAATATTTCAGAACCGTTGGAAAACCGCTGGCCTTGACACTGCTCATGGCATTGCTGGCTCTTGTCTTGAGCGTCGGCAGCAGACATCTGCTTCACGGCGCCATGCTTCAGCTGGCAGTTTCCGTCGGAATCAGCGGAATTTTTTACGGTTTTCTGGTCAGTAAATTTTATCGGCGGGCTATGAAGATCCAATTAGGAAGATGACAGCAGAAAGGGCGTTTCATCATTGAAGGTTCTTTGGATTACCAGTGTTTATCCAAGCAGTCAAAAACCGGGAGAAGGCGTTTTTCATGAAACACAGGTTCAGGCGCTGCAGATGCAGGGCGTTGATGTGGCGGTCATATGTCCATCACCTGTGAACCCTGCTCCCCTCAGGCTGCTGAAAAAAAAATACCGTCAAGCACGAACAGTCCCGGAATATGAAGAAAGAAAAGGCATCCCGGTCTACAGACCGCCGTATACGGCTCTGCCTGGACAGCTAAAATGGGCTCAGCCGCATCGCCGGATTGCAAAGTCCGTATTGAGGACGATCGAGAAGCACGGGCTTGCGCCGGATCTTATCCATGCCCATTTCGCGATGCCATCCGGGGGTGCCGCTGCCGTTGTTTCACAGAGGCTGAAAGTTCCTTATGTTCTGACTTTGCACGGAAGCGATGTCAATATTTATCCCCAATACAGCAAAGGTGCATTTCGAGCATTTGAAACAGCTGTGCATTCCGCGGCTAAAGTTCTGGCTGTCAGCGATGAGCTGAAAGCCAAAACAAAAGAAATGACCGGTGCTGAATGCTCGGTTCTTCCTATCGGCGTCAACCTGGACCGGTTTCAAAAACCCTCCGCTTCAACATTTGAATTGAGGGAGAAATTCGGCCTGCCGAAAGACAAAAAATTGCTGACGTTCGTCGGCCGCTTGGTGAAAGGAAAAGGAGTAGCCGAGCTGGCGGAAGCGGTCAGGCAGCTTGATGACAGCTACAGAGCTGTGTTTATCGGCGACGGACCGGAGAAGCAGCACATTCGTCAAACCGCCGGTGAAAAAGCGATATTGACGGGGCAGGTCGCAAACCATGAGATATCAGAATATCTGGCTGCATCAGATCTGTTTGTGCTTCCTTCGTATTCTGAGGGGATGCCGACTGTCGTCATTGAAGCGCTCGCCCTCAAGGTTCCGGTGCTTTGTACGGCGGTCGGAGGGGTTCCGTCTTTATTCGGAAAACACGAACATCTGTTGATCAAGCCGCGCTCTGTCTCCAATATAATAAAAGCGGTTAAGGTATATATGGAGGAGGGAGAATGGAGGAAAAACATTGCTGAGGAGCTGTATCAAACTGTGTGCAAGGATTATGATGCAAGTAAAAATGCTAAAGCATTAAAAGAGAAGTATGAAGATTTATGGCGTCGGGAAAAAAATTAAATCTGTACGAGAAATCTAGAATAAAATCTAATAAAGGCTTTGTTTAAAGCAGCAACATTGCGTCCATGATGAAAAATATAAGAGAAGAGAGACGCCTGGTTTTTATTAAGATAGAAATAAAAATCATCGCCTAATAAAGCTATTGGATTGAAGGGTTAGCTTAAGGAAGGGGAATGATGATATTGAAAAGAATCGCTGTTATTGGAACAGGATATGTTGGGCTGGTATCTGGAACTTGCTTTGCTGAGATTGGAAATTCGGTTGTCTGTTGTGATATAGATGCCGAAAAAATTAGGAGTCTCTCTGCAGGTATTATGCCAATTTATGAGCGCGGCCTGCAAGAGCTTGTGGATAAAAATGTGAATGATAACCGTTTGTTCTTTTCAACTGACATTCCCAAGGCGATAAAAGATTCGGAAATTATCTATATAGCAGTCGGGACACCGATGTCAGAAAATGGAGAGGCAGACCTGAAATACGTAAAAGAAGTTGCTGAAACGATTGGAAAATATTTAAACGGATATAAAGTCATTGTTAACAAAAGTACAGTTCCTGTTGGGACAGGAAAGCTTGTCCAATCCATTATCGAGCAGCATACCAATGGCAAACATCCGTTTGATGTCGTTTCAAACCCTGAGTTTCTTCGTGAAGGAACAGCTATTTACGATACGATGAATATGGAAAGAGCCGTCATCGGTGCGACAAGCGAAAAGGCTGCTGCAATTATTGAAGAGCTCCATAAGCCTTTTCAAACGAAAATCGTCAAGTCTAACCTTGAAAGTGCAGAAATGATTAAATACGCTGCAAATGCATTTTTGGCTACAAAGATCTCGTTCATTAATGATATCGCGAATATTTGCGAAAGGGTCGGAGCTGATGTATCAAAGGTGTCTGAAGGTGTCGGATTGGACAGCAGAATCGGCAATAAATTTTTGAAAGCCGGAATCGGCTTTGGCGGCTCTTGCTTCCCTAAAGATACAATGGCTTTATTGCACATTGCGAAGTCAGTCGGCTATCCTTTTAAAATGATTGAAGCCGTTATTGAGACGAATCAAAAGCAGCGCGCCCACATTGTGCAAAAGCTCCTTGATGTGTTTGGCGATTTAAACGGCATGACCATTTCGGTTCTTGGGCTGGCATTCAAGCCGAATACAAACGATATGCGCTCGGCGCCGTCTCTGGATGTCATTCCGATGCTGAGAAGCCTTGGTGCTCATATTAAAGCATACGATCCCATTGCAATTCCGGAGGCAGAACGCTTACTGGGAGATCAGGCCATATACAGCAACGATTTGTATGATACTGTAAAAGATACTGATGCTTGCCTCATTTTGACAGATTGGCCTCAGGTTAAAGAAATGGATTTTAAGAAATTGAAAACATATTTAAATCGTCCTGTTCTAATTGATGGACGTAACTTGTTTAAACTTGAAGATATGAGAAGAGAAGGATTTATTTATCATTCAATTGGCCGCCCTGGAGTACAGGGAGAGAAAAGCTTAACAAAAGTATAAAACGCGGGGTGTTATCAATGGAAAAAGTACTAGTGACAGGCGGATGCGGATTCATCGGCTCGCATATCGCTGAACAGCTTCTGAAAGAAAATTACCGGGTTTCAATTCTTGACAATTTAACTACGGGACACCGCTCCAACATTGAAGGTCTCGCGGTTGACTTTTATGAGCAGGATATAACAAAGCCGGAAGTCATCGACGTCATCAAAAGCATTGATCCCGATTATATTATTCATTTAGCTGCACAAGTAAGCGTGGCGGAGTCTGTCAGCGATTTTTTAAATGATGAAAACATCAATATCAGGGGATCGCTCCATATCATTAAGGCAGCGGGTGAATGCAGCGTGAAAAAGATCGTCTTTGCATCATCAGCAGCTGTTTATGGAGATCCTGAATATCTGCCTGTCGACACCCGTCATAAAACAAATCCAGGCTCACCCTACGGGCTGACGAAGCTTACGGTAGAGAACTATTTAAAGCTGGCCTATGATTTGTATGGAACCGAGTATTGCATTTTGCGGTACAGCAATGTATACGGGCCGCGCCAGGACGCAAAAGGAGAGGGCGGCGTCGTATCGATTTTCTCCGATTTGCTGACAAGCGGCAAGGCTCCGGTGATTTTTGGAGACGGAGAACAATCGCGCGATTTTATATATGTCGGTGATGTGGCTTCCGCCAACGTCAAGGCGCTCAGAGCTCAATCAAACGTTTGTTTAAACGTTTCGAACGGCTTTTCGATCACGGTCAATGAGCTGTTTGCAGAGATGAAAAAAGCGACGAACTCGGCGCTGTCTCCGATTTATCAAGATGAAAGGCCGGGGGATATCCGCCACAGCACACTGAGTAATGAAGAAACAAAGAAAATTTTAAACTGGGAACCAAAAATGCCGCTCGCTGAAGGACTGGAAAAGACCATTTCATATTATAAAAAAGAAATGAATACGTAAATCACTGGCTGCTGGCTGATGTCGGCAGCCCTTTTCCAGAAAGAAGCGGAAGGAGGGGGCAAAATGAGTCTCAAACGTTTCGCGGTCAATGTTTTGGTTTGGCTCGCCGCATTGACCGCAGGGTTAGCATTCGTTGTATTGGCCCAGTCCAATGCAAAAAAAGTCTTGTTAGCATGTCTGATTTTGATTGCGCTGACTTTGATCATTGTGCTCCGGAAGTATTTGTCGTCCGAGCAATTGCTGATGCCCGTATTATATCTGCTCATCGCTGCAACTTTTGCCAACAATGCTTTTTTTACGATTAAATTAGGCTTTTTCAGCCTGTTTCCATATCGAATTCTTCTGATTCTGGCAGGATTCTTATTCATAGCGGAAATGTTGAAAGGCAGCCAGCACCTTGAAAAGTGGAAGCAGGTGCATGTTAAAGGCATTTTGATGTTTTTCGCGTTTTGGTTCTGCTATGGAATGATTTCGCTGCTTTGGGTCAAGTCTGCTACTGAGGGCGTAAAATATCTGTTCCTATTGGCAATGGGAATGTTTTTTGTTTTTCTGATTGTTATGTTTTTTCAAAAAATGGATCGAATTCTCGCGTTTTATTACATATGGCTGGTCATGACCGTATTTTTAATGGTCATCGGGTTTTACAACCACTTTACATTAAACCACCTGCCGAGCTCGACCCTTTATAACGGGCCGCACTATAAACAGCACTATCCGACATCCGTTTTTTTCAATCAGAATGACTTTGCGACATTTCTATCCATCAGCTTTTTCTTTTATTTATCTTTTTTCAAAAACATTAAAAACAGCTACTTAAAAATAGCGGGGCTGCTCCTTGCATTCTGTTCGGCCTACTTGATTTTCCTGACAGGATCAAGAGCCAGCATCCTGGGAATTATAGCCGGACTTGCCGTTTATGCGTTTATTTTGCTGCCGAAGGTGCTTAAAAAATGGGCGCTCATCGCCGCAGCTGCAGGATGTATCGCTTTTGTCACACTGTTTGCAGGAAAGATCACCGGAGCTTTTTATACATACTTTTTGGCTCCGCAAACTACACACGATTTCAGCGAGCCGCTGCCATCCAATGTCGCCAGGGCAAACTTGTTGAAAAACGCCGGGCATTATGTGCTGGATACCTACGGATTCGGCGTTGGCGCCGGCAATGTACCTTATTATTTGGAACATCACGCATTGTTCGATACAGACCGGGTCGTGGAGGTTCATAACTGGCTCGTAGAGATCATGACGAATTTTGGAGTTGTGATGATGCTCGGTTATTTAACGATGTACATTTATTTAATAACCGTGCTTTACCGGTATTATAAAAGATCGCTTGGAAAGCGGTACAAGCTTCTCATTGAAGGTTTGACAGCCGCGCTCGTCGCCTTCCTTGTATCAAGCATCAGTCCGAGTTCCGTCTCGAATCTATATTTCCATTGGGTGTTTCTCGCCCTTGTGATTGCGACGGTTAATACCTTTAGAGTCAGCAGAACGGATGAAACCGAACAGTATAGGTGATTTTTGAAAATCGAATTTAAAAACAGGGAGAAATTCATGTGATGAATTTAATCAAACGTATTGCTGGTAGAGTGAAAAAGTTTATTGTGGCGATTATTGCGCTTCCTCTTATTCTTGGTCTTGTCGGCTATTTTATGCCGAAGGGGAGCGTTGCTCCGTCCGATTACACGGCTACTGTAACGATATCAACCGGGAACTATGGAGAAGCGAAGTACAACAATGCAAAGCAGGTGCCGCTGCTGTTGAAAAACGAAGCCTTTTTAAAGGACATTTTCCCGGATATGCCGGAAGAGGATCTGGCGCAGTTGAAAGACGATCTGGCGATTGAAATCAGAACGGATTCACTTTTTAACTTAAGTTATACAGGGCCTGACAAACAGAAAACATTGGATACTTTAGGAAAAGTTAAAGATGCCTATATGAAAGGCGATAAGGCGCTGTTTTCAAAAAGGGAAGAAGTCATCGAAAAGAATATAAAGGCGCTTGAAGGCGAAACAGTCAGCGCTGATTCCAAAGTTGATAAACAGCGGTTTTTGTATGAACTTGAAACAAGCAAGCTTGATATGAAGGCTGCTGAAGAAATTGAGCCCTTGATCGTGCTGGATAACCAGGCTGCCGGCATGTCGCCTAAAAAAAGAGCGGTATTAGGCGTACTGATCGGTTTAGCGCTGTCGTTTTTTATCATTGTCGTTCCGGAAGTATTCAGAGAACGTTAAATTTTTAATTGGGGATGTGGATCAGGACCATGACGAGGCAAAAACCTTTAATCTCTGTCATTACGCCTTCCTATAACGCGGAGGAATTTATCGAAAAAACCATTCAGTCCGTCTTAAATCAGACGTTTTCCGACTGGGAAATGATCATTGCCGATGATTGCTCAACAGATGGGACAAGAGACATTTTGAAGCGCTATGAAGAAGATGATGAACGGATCCATGCCATTTTTCTGAAAGAAAATCAAGGCGCTGCAGCGGCTCGAAATGCAGCGCTCAGCAAAGCCGAAGGGCGCTATGTCGCCTTTTTGGACAGCGATGATGTGTGGAAAGCAGAAAAGCTGGATAAGCAGCTTGCCTTTATGAGGAAGCATCAGCACGCTTTCACATTTACGGCATACGAGCTGATCAGCCAAGACGGCGAACCGCTTCATAAAACCATTCATGCACCCGTCAGCCTTGCATATGATGATGTATTAAAAAATACGATTATCGGCTGTTTGACGGTAATGATTGACAGAGAGCAAACGGGTGATATCCGGATGCCGAATATCAGAACCCGTCAGGATTTGGCGACATGGCTGTCCGTATTAAAGCGGGGGTTCAAGGCATACGGACTGAACGAACCACTCGCCGAATACCGCATCGTTGAAACATCGATCTCCAGTAATAAATGGAAGGCGGCGCGAAAAACCTGGTATGTGTACAGGGAAATCGAACGCCTTCACTTGATGAAAGCGACATGGTGCTTTTTCCATTACGCTAAGAACGCAGTAAAGAAAAGATTATAACGGCATTGACAGAAAAGGTGATTGAAAGTGAAAGCAGATCAAATCATACACGTCATAGTAGCAACAGGTGAATGGGGGCAGGATCAGCTAAGATACAGAAGGCACCGCCTTGCTGAGTTTTTGGCCGGCCGCAAGGAGACGAAGGAAGTCATTTGGGTCTGTCCGTCTGAAAATCCTTCCCGAGAGACATTTACATTGCTTGACAACGGAATCAAGCAATTTGCAGTCAAAGATTTCTTGAAAAAGAAAATATTCAGGTTTGCCCGCTACAAGGATGTTTTCTATCAAAGCAAGCTGGAGCCGCTGCTTGACCGGCTGAAAGAAGACGTTCAGGGGGAAAAGGTGTGCTTATGGTACACATTCCCCGGTTTTCCGATGCTGTCCTCACTTTATCAATGGGATCAGGTCTTCTATGACTGCAGTGACCTGTGGGCGGCACCGATCAGCGGAAAAAAAAGCCTTGTCTCAGGATTCAGGCAAAAGGTCATTTCTGAAGCCGAAGGCAGAATCATCAATGCAGCCGATATGATTTTTTGCACTTCCGAATATTTGAACCAAAACATAGCTGACCGGCTTCAAGGAGAAACAAAGCCGGTTTTTACAATCGAAAATGGTGTCGAATACAGCTTGTTTGCGGAAAATAAGCAAAAAGCCGATGTATTGAACGGAAGGGAAGGCACCGTCCTCGGCTTTATCGGCGGAATTAAGCCAAAGCTCGATTTTAAGCTCATCAAAGAAGCTGCCAAAACCAAAAAAGAGTGGACGTTTTTATTTGTCGGTCCTGACGGGACAAACGGAGACGAAGATTTTAAAGCGCTTCTTGAAGAAGAAAATGTCATTTGGACGGGGCCCGCTGCGCCGTCGGAAGTACCGGCTTATATGAATGTAGTGGATATCGGGATCATGCCGTATAAACCGTCGCCATATAATAATGCGGTATTCCCTTTAAAGCTGTTTGAATTTTTAGCTGCCGGAAAGCCTGTCGCCGGTATGAACCTTCCTTCAACAAAAAAGGTTGAACAGGAACACGTTTACCGTCATCTAACAGGAAACGACCCCGTTGAATTTACAGCGCTGTGTGAAGAGCTGGAGCTTGCGCATGAAGATGTCTCCCATGTTGAACTGCGCAGAAAGATCGCACATGAAAGAGACTGGCATCATTTATTTTTATCGATGCTTGATAAATTGAGCTTGAATAAAGATGCATAATTTGCGGCGGGGGATATTAATTCGTGATGTTTCTTTTGGCTGGAGCTTGTTATAATAAATAATGAAATTGTATAATGAAAAGGTATGATCTTTAATACGACCAGACTTCATTTAAAAAGGAGACTTCCTTATGTCTTATGAACGCACTATACTTGCGTTTTTTGTCTCTCTCATTACTGTTTTAATTATTACTCCGCTTGTCAAACGTCTAGCAATCAAATCCGGGGTCGTGGATCAGCCGGATAAACGAAAGATACATGATAAAGTAATGCCGAGAATGGGCGGTTTAGCCATTTTTATAGGAGTATTGACCGGTTCGCTTGCCGGCGGCCTTTATGAAAACAGAATAACAGCAATTACACTCGGTGCTTTTATGATTGTCATTTTGGGCATTGTAGATGACAAACACAATTTAAGCGCGAGAATTAAATTTATCGTTCAAATATTAGTAGCCTGCATCATCGTCAGTACAGGCTTAAAAATGGAATTTTTATCGATTCCATTTTGGGATCTTCGCTTTGATTTGGGGTGGCTCGCATACCCTCTGACGATTTTATGGATCGTCGGGATCACCAATGCCATCAACTTAATCGACGGATTGGACGGACTGGCTGCGGGTATATCCGTCATCGGCCTTTCGACGATTGCCGTCATGGCTTTTTCTGCCGATAAAATCTTGATCTTCTCTCTGTCGCTGGTTGTCATCGGAAGCACGATCGGCTTTCTGTTCTATAACTTCCACCCGGCGAAAATTTTTATGGGAGACACGGGCTCGCTCTTCTTGGGCTATGTGATCTCGGTTCTGTCGCTTCTCGGACTGTATAAAAGCGTGACCCTGTTCAGCGTCGTCATTCCAATCATTATATTAGGAGTGCCGATATTTGACACGACATTCGCGATCATCAGGCGGATTTTAAACAAACAGCCGATTTCGGCGCCCGACAAATCGCATATTCACCACAGGCTAATGGCCTTTGGACTGTCCCATCGGAAAGCCGTCATCGTCATTTATTTAATTGGCATCGTCTTCAGCCTGAGCGCCATTCTTTTAAAAACCGCGACGCTCTGGGTGTCCATCTTCATCATCTTCGGCTTAATCCTGTTCATGCAGATCATCGCAGAAGTGACAGGCCTTGTAAATGAGCAGTACAAGCCCTTTACGAAGTTTTACAGGCGGATGGTGAAGAGGAATTAATGCGTACAAAAACCCCTGGATTCCAGGGGTTTTATTATTGCTGCAACTCAGGAAGCCTCACAAGCGGTTGGTTGATTAACCAAAAACTCTATGAGAAGGAGGATTTTTTATGGATGATCATCACCTTGGACAGATCGAACAAATTATGAAAGCACTCTATAAATCCTGGTCTTCAGATTCAAGTTCAAAATGGAGTCAGGATAACCCTGCGAAGGGACAATGCGGCGTAACCGCCTTAATCGTAAATGATCTATTAGGTGGAGAAATAAGAAAAACAAAGCTGCTTGAAGGGTGGCATTTTTATAATGTTATCAATGGTAAAAGATATGATTTAACAATTTCCCAATTCAAAGAAGACATCCTGTATATGGATGTTCCCTCAAATAGAAACGAGGCATTCTCAGATACCAACGAAAAACAGTATAACTATTTAAAACAAAGTGTTATCAATCAATTGTCTTTTTCAAAAGAAAGGGGAACCCTTAATATATAAAGAGTTCCCCTTCATTTTATTCGATTATGAATTTCACATTCAACAGAGCCAATCAATAAGAAGAAGCAGCAGACGATTCAGCTGAGCTGTCTGTCCCGCCAGCGGTTGCGGAAGATTCAGACGATGTTCCGCTTGAATCAGCGGTTGAGTCCGGATACAAGTGATGGGTCAATTCATTTTGCACGTTTGCAAGGTTTTGCTGGTCAGGCTCAAAGTAGTAAACATCAGCGATCGTAAGATCTTTTCCTGTGATGTTTAATGTTTTTATATCATCACCAGCAAAGCCGCTGTAGATTTGCTGAAGCGCCAGAGCCTGTGTGATTTTGAAGTTTGTCTGAATGTTTTTGCTTGCTTTTTGGGCTATTTTATCAATTTTAGCGAGGTTTTGCGGTTTTGAGATTTGATCAAGAACGGCTTTTAAGATTTGCTTTTGTCTGTCGTTTCTCCCGAAGTCTCCCCGCTTATCCTGTTTTCTCATCCTTGCGTAGGCAAGAGCTTCCTCTCCATTTAGATGCATGTTCCCTTTTTTAAAATAGATTCTCTTGGATTTGGAGACATCGCTTTTTTCGCTGAAATCAAACGGGACGTCAATATCGATTCCGCCGATTTCATCGATGACATCTTTGAACCCGTCAAAATCGACTGTTGCATAGTAATCGATCGGGATTCCGAGGAAGTCCTCTACCGTCTCGATTGTTTCATCCTTGCCGCCTTTTGCATAGGCAGCATTTATTTTTGTTTTTGTGCCGGCTGTGTCACTGGCCAAATGCACCCTTGTGTCCCTCGGAATGCTCAGCATTTTCATCGACTTCTTTTTAGGATCGAGCGTCACGACAATCAGGGAATCCGTCCGTCCGTGCTCGCCGTTTGTCGAATAATCTTCAACTCCCATAAAAAGAATCGAAAACGGCTTTTTTTGAATATTAACGACATCGTCCCTGAGCTTTGACTTCTCTCCGCGTTCAAGCTCATCATAAGTGCCGTCAGCAGCGGAAATCGTGTTAATAATTTTATATATGCCCACTCCGCCGACTACGAGAAGTGCGAGCAGCATAAGGACTATAAACCGTTTAATCAGCTTTCTCTTTTTATTCTTTTTTTTTCGCACTTTCACTTTAATACGCTCAGCCATATAATAATTCTCCTTTAATTGTTAAAAGCTTCTTCCAAATAGACTTGAATGCCTTCTCTATTCTCACTCTTGCCATTTGTTAATTCGGTTATCCATTCCGTAAATGCCTGTTTTTCACTTTCCTTGACATACGTTTCAAATTCGACATCGTCGGCATAATGAATGTCTTTTATTTGATAAGGGGACTCGCGAAGCTCGTTTTCAAGCTTGCCGAGCCATGTATAGTTCACTGTCGTGTGCATCACCCGCATCAGCTTTCGTTCGACAACGCCGACATGGTTCAGCCCCTCTGACACGGATTTTCCATAAGCCCGTATCAGCCCTCCAGCGCCGAGTTTAATACCGCCGAAATACCTCGTCACAACGGCGCACGTATCTTTAAGGTTGCGTTTCTTCAAAACTTCAAGCATCGGAACTCCAGCTGTCCCGCTCGGTTCTCCGTCATCATTCGCTTTTTGAATTTGATCATTTTCTCCTATGACGTAAGCCGAGCAATTATGCGTCGCATTCCAATGCTGCTTTTTTATGTGATTGATAAAGTTCTGTGCTTCTTCTTCAGTACTGACGCGGCTTAAGTGACATATAAACCGGGATTTTTCAATCACGATTTCATGGGTCCCTTCACCTGCAACAGTGAGATAACTTTGCAGCATGCCTGCTTACCTCCTGACAAGCCATGCGGCTGTTCTCCTAAAAATCGAACAGACTTAGAATTTTGGCGCGTATTTTGTTATGATTAAATAGAAATGGATCGGTAACCATAAAAAGACCAAAAAACCAGAATACGCATTCTTTCATTATAATTCGACACGAATTTCAGTTCAATGAAATTTATGATAAAAGTAAATGACAATGCTGTTACGGAGGGAAAATGGGTGAGTGTTTCCAAAATGGACTCCAAAGTTTTAGATTCAATCATTATGAAGATGTTAAAAACGGTTGATGGGAGCAAGGATGAGGTCTTTCAAATCGGAGAGCAGTCCCGTCAGCAATATGAAGGCTTGGTAGAAGAGCTGAAGCAGATTAAACAGCAGGTCAACGAAGTCATCGATCTTGGAGACAGGCTGGAAGTGCATGCCCGCCATGCGCGAAACCGCTTGTCTGAGGTCAGCAGAAACTTTCATAAATTCAGTGAAGAAGAGATTCGCGAAGCTTATGAAAAAGCCCACAAACTGCAGGTTGAACTGACGATGATCCAGCAGCGTGAAAAGCAGCTGAGAGAGAAGCGTGATGATCTGGAACGGCGCCTTTTGGGGCTTCAGGAAATCATCGAGCGTTCAGAAGGGCTTGTCAGCCAGATTACTGTCGTCTTAAACTATTTAAATCAGGATCTGCGCCAGGTTGGCGTTCTCCTAGAAGATGCGCAGGCCAAACAGGATTTCGGACTGCGGATCATCGAAGCCCAAGAGGAAGAAAGAAAAAGGGTCTCAAGGGAAATCCACGACGGCCCTGCGCAAATGCTGGCCAACGTCATGATGAGATCTGAGCTGATCGAACGCATCTTCAGAGACAAAGGAACAGAAGAAGGCTTTCAGGAAATTAGAAACCTCCGGCAAAACGTCAGAAATGCTCTTTATGAAGTCAGAAGAATCATTTATGATTTAAGACCGATGGCTTTAGATGATTTGGGATTGATACCGACGCTCAGAAAATACTTGAACACGATCGAAGATTATCATGGAAAAGCAAAGATCCATTTCCAATGCATCGGAGAATCCGAAGATAGAAGAATAGCACCGCGGTTTGAGGTTGCACTTTTCCGGCTTGCACAGGAAGCAGTGACAAACGCCTTAAAACACTCCGAATCAACTGAGATTCATGTTAAAGTAGAAGTGACAAAAGATTTTGTGACGTTGATTATCAAAGACAATGGAAACGGCTTTGACTTAAAAGAAGTTAAAGGCAAGAAGAACAAATCTTTCGGTCTGCTAGGTATGAAAGAAAGAGTCGATTTGCTCGAAGGTTCAATGACAATCGATTCGAAAATAGGTCTTGGGACATTTATTTTGATTAAAGTTCCGCTGTCTTTGTAAAGATAATTGTAAAATAGAGACAAAAGACATATTGACCATAAAAGCGGTGTGTTTAACAATGAGAATGGGGAGGCGTAGCTTGTGACTAAAGTAAATATTGTAATTATTGACGATCATCAGTTATTCCGTGAAGGTGTCAAACGGATTTTGGATTTCGAACCTACCTTTGAGGTAGTGGCCGAAGGAGACGACGGAGATGAAGCGGCTCGCATTGTCGAGCACTACCATCCTGATGTGGTAATCATGGATATTAATATGCCGAATGTAAACGGCGTAGAAGCGACAAAACAACTGGTCGACTTGTATCCGGAATCAAAGGTTATTATTTTATCTATCCATGACGATGAAAACTATGTTACACATGCATTAAAAACAGGAGCCCGCGGCTATCTGCTGAAAGAAATGGATGCCGACACGCTGATCGAAGCCGTGAAAGTTGTGGCTGAAGGCGGATCTTATCTGCATCCTAAGGTTACTCATAATCTTGTGAATGAATTCCGCCGTCTTGCAACAAGCGGTGTATCATCTCACGCTCAGCATGAAGTGTATCCGGAAATCCGGAGACCTCTTCACATTCTTACCAGAAGGGAATGCGAGGTTCTGCAGATGCTGGCGGACGGAAAAAGCAACCGCGGAATCGGCGAATCATTATTTATCAGTGAAAAAACGGTTAAAAACCATGTCAGCAACATCCTTCAAAAAATGAATGTAAACGACAGAACGCAGGCTGTCGTTGTAGCCATTAAAAATGGCTGGGTAGAAATGAGATAAAGGTGGACTTGCCATAAGGCAGGTCTTTTCTTTTAGCAGAAAATCAAACTTTATAATGAAAAAAGCTGCTTTTTCTTTTAGAATAGAAAAGAGTATCTTTCATAAGGAAGGTTTATTTCATGAAAACAGCAGTAGTAACAGACAGTACGGCATATATACCTAAAGACCTGCGTGAGCGCTACAATATTTATATGATACCTCTCAATGTGATCTTTGGAGAGACTTCATACAGGGAAGAAATCGATATGAGCTGGAAGGACTATTACAAAGAAGTAAAAGCTCACGAAAATCTCCCGACGACTTCCCAGCCCGCATACGGCGAGCTGATTTCTCTCTATGAAAAACTCGGGGAAACATATGATGCGGTCATCAGCATCCACCTTTCCAGCGGCATCAGCGGAACATTCAACAGCGCTGTATCAGCACGCGGTATGCTTGAAGGAATTAAAGTGTATCCGTTTGATTCAGAAATCAGCTGCATGGCTCAAGGTTTTTATGCGATCGAAGCGGCTGAGATGGCGGAAAAAGGAGCGGCTCCGGAAGAAATCATTCGCCACTTGGATCATATGAAAACCTCAATGAGGGCTTATTTTATGGTTGACGACCTTTCGCATTTGCAAAGGGGAGGACGCCTGAGCGGCGCCCAGGCTTTTGTCGGAAGCCTTTTAAAAGTAAAGCCGATTTTGCATTTTGAGAACAAGCTGATCGTTCCCTTCGAAAAAATCCGGACGAGAAAAAAAGCGATGAACCGTTTATTTGAGCTTTTTGGCGAAGATGCCGAAAAAGGAAAGCCGTTGAGAGCGGTTGTGATTCATGCCAACCGTGAAGAAGAAGCTGATCAAATAATCGAAGAATTGTCGCAGCAATACGCACATGTCGAATTTTATAAAAGCTATTTCGGGCCTGTGATCGGCACCCACCTTGGTGAAGGAGCAATGGGTATCGCCTGGTATACAGTATAAAAGCCAATCTCCGTTTTGCAAAACGGAGATTTTTTCTTTTTCTACGGTTTTTGAGGGAGATTTTTAGATTTTGACTGTTTTACAAGAAAACATGGATGATAGATACTGAATGGCAGATTGGAGGTGATTCACATCGAACATCCGGCATCCTATTCCTGTGAATTGCGGTCATGTTTGGAGCAGCGCCACCTTCTGAAAAGCGAACTTCCTTTTCCGGAACCTGTCATTGATTGGCATATCCAAGAAGGCCTGATAAAAACGGAGGAAGGCATTAAAAAAACGAAGAGAGGCTTTGTTTGCTTGAGGTGCGGCCAGCACGAGCGCTTCTGTTTCGCTCGATATCCTTGCTATAGGTGCAATAAATGCTGCGTGTACTGCCGAGCCTGTGTCATGATGGGCAGGGTGAGCGAGTGTACGTCTCTGTTGACTTGGCGTGGACATGGCAGACATGAATGGGCGCCTGTTTACACGGAGTGGAAAGGCGTACTTTCAGCCGGTCAGGAAAAAGCGGCAAAATCTATTATCGATGCTATACGCAGGAAAGAAGAGCTGTTGATCTGGGCGGTTTGCGGATCGGGAAAAACGGAACTTCTTTTTCAAGGGATCGAATTCGCGCTGAACAACGGTTTGAGAGTATGTATCGCCACTCCGAGAACAGACGTTGTGCTTGAGCTTGAACCGCGGTTTCGCCACGCCTTTCCCGGGATGGAAATCGCCGCTTTATACGGAGGAAGCCCAGACGTTGGAACTCTCTCGCCGCTTGTCATTTCAACTACCCACCAGCTGCTCCGCTATAAAGAAGCATTTGACGTGATCATCATAGATGAAGTGGATGCTTTTCCGTATTCAATTGATAATACGCTGCAATACGCTGTTAAAAAATCGGCAAAACGGCAAAGCGCACATATCTATTTAACCGCCACGCCTTCTAGAGATATGAAGAAAAGGGCTGAGAGCGGAAAGCTGCACACCGTCCGTATTCCCGCAAGATTCCACCGCAGCCCGCTGCCTGAACCTACATTGATTTGGTGCGGAAATTGGGAAAGGGGTTTGAAACGAAGAAAAGTTCCTTTACGCCTCAAAAAATGGCTTTTTAAGCACCAGGAACTGCAGCATCCGGTTTTTCTGTTTGTTCCCTCTATCCCTGTTCTTAAAACCGTGGTCAGTCTGCTGAAAAAGGAAACATTTCGCGCAGAAGGAGTCTATGCCGAAGACCCTGAGAGAAATGAAAAAGTGAACCGGTTTAGGAAAAGTAAGCTTGAGGTGCTCGTGACGACAACGATTTTGGAAAGAGGTGTAACCGTCAAAAAAGCACAGGTTGGAGTATTGGGGGCAGAGGCGGCTGTTTTTTCGGAAAGCGCTCTTGTCCAAATGGCCGGCAGAGCCGGCAGGCATCCTGAGCACACAGATGGAGACGTCTGTTTCTTTCATCACGGTAGGACAAAGTCGATGAATGCGGCACGACGTCATATTCAATATATGAATAAACTGTCTAAAAAGGAAATGTTGATTGACTAGTCTGATATTCATGGTAAAGTATACCTATGAATATAAAATGAGGAGCGGTGCCGGATGCTAGTCAATGCTAAAGAGGCTGTTTTGGAAGAGTTGTTTGATCAGTATATCGAACAGCTGCACATGAGCTGTAAGTGCAGCAGGTGCAGAGAGGATGTGCTCGCCTTGGCTTTAAATGCAGTAAAACCGCAATATGTAACAGATGAGTCGAAGCTGACTTACATAAAAGCAGAGCTCGTTGACAAACAAAAAAATACATCAATGCTCGTCACCTTGGCTGAAGCTGCCAGAAAGGTGAATGACAACCCGCTTTGCGAAAGCAATCGAAAAGGGAGGAAATGAACTGCATTGTTTAATTTGTGAAGCGCCTCTTTTACATTCTCTTTCATGGCGCGCTTTATTCTTTTTACGATCAGAAGAGAAAATATGCAGGGCATGTAAAGACAATTTTATCAGGATCGAAGGAAGAACGGTGTGCCCTAAGTGCGGGCGCCCCCAAGAGAGCGAAGAACTTTGCGGTGACTGCCTAAAATGGGAAGCTGATCCGTTAACCCGCTCTCTTTTGAGGCAAAACCGCTCTGTCTATATTTACAATACCTTCATGAAAGAAGTCCTTGCCCGTTTTAAGTTCAGAGGTGATGCTGAACTGGTCTTCGCTTTTGCTCCTTTATTTATCAATGCTTTCCACCAATATTACCGCCGCACTCCAGCTGTTTTAGTTCCGATACCACTCAGTGAAGAACGTAAAGCGGAGCGGGGATTCAATCAGGCGGAGAGGCTTGCTTCCTTATTAAAAAAACCCGTTATGCATCCTTTGATCAGAATCGAAAATGAAAAACAATCCAAAAAAAGCAGAAAAGAACGGATCAAGCCCAAAACGGTTTTTAGAACCGAAAAGGGATCGGTAAAGAATCTGGATATCATATTGATCGACGACTTGTATACGACAGGGGCGACCCTTCATCATGCCGCTGCTTGTCTGATGACATCCGGTGAGGCAAAATCTGTATCATCATTTACATTAATTCGAAGCTAAATCATTTTTTTTCCCTGCCGATATAAAAGATAGAATTTAAGGATAGGGGTCAAAATTTATGAGTCAATTGGCGAATTGTCCAAGATGTAATGCATTGTTTATGAAAAGCAGTTTTCAAACCGTTTGCGTTTCATGCTTGAAAGAAGAAGAACGTGCGTTTGAAACCGTTTATAAATTTCTGAAAAAACAAGAAAACCGGCAGTCTACAATGTTTCAGATCGTAGAAAAAACAGGTGTCGAAGAAGAGTTAATATTGAAGTTCATCAGACAGAAACGCATTCAAATCTCCAATTTTCCGAATCTCGGCTATCCGTGCGAAAGGTGCGGCACACTTATTCGGGAAGGGCGTTATTGCCTGTCATGCGATCAAGATTTAGCATCGCAAATGAGTCAATTAGACCAGCTGGAGCAGCTTGAAAAAGAGAAGAGAAATAGTTCTAAAGGCACGTACTATACCTTTAATCCTAAAAATGACTGATTCCCTAAACTAACTTGAAGCTCAGACGATAAAATGAGTATGATCATAGATAACTATGGCGGAAAGTGAGAGGAATCCCATGAAGATCAACCAATATGGAACACAACCTGTTAATCCTTATCATAAATCATTTGAAAAACAAACAGCTTCTTCCCAGGCTGCAGCACAGCCGGAAGATAAAGTTGAGATTTCTGCGAAAGCAAAGGAGCTGCAAAAAGGCCCTGATTTAATGAAGGAGCGTCAGGAGAAAATTGCCCAGCTGAAAGCAGCCGTAGAGAATGGAACATACAAAGTGGACGGCAAAGGCATAGCTGAAAAAATGGTTAATTTTTATAAACAGCAATAAAAGGAGGAAGTCAGTTCAGTGAAACGGGTGATTGAAGAGCTGGAGCGCTTATGCGTGCTGCATGAACATCTGCTGTCTCTGTCGGAACAAAAAACGGAGGCGCTGAAGACGAACGAAATAAAGGCACTTTCAGAAATCGTGACGAAAGAACAAAAGTATGTGCAAGCCATTGAACAAACGGAGCAGTCCCGCATTGAAGCAACTAAAAGCTGTATCGGCAGCTCGGACGCGACCATCAGCGCATGTATCATCAGAGCTGCGGGCGGCGAGAAAAAGGTGCTGGAACAGCTGTATGCCAAGCTCTCACAGCTCGTCATCCGTTTAAAGGATGTGAACGATTTGAATAAGCAGCTGACTTTTCAGTCGCTTCAATTTATCTCGCTTACATTTGATATGCTCCTTCCGAAAGAAAGCGGTTCGAATTATGGAAAAGAGCAGCAGTCAAATCAGACAGGCGGGACAAAACGGCTTTCTTTATTCGACTCAAAAGCTTAGAACGGAGTGAAAAAGATGACAAACCCAACTTTTTTAGGGCTGGAAATCGCCAAAAGAGGCTTGTCCGCGCAGCAATCAGCTCTGAGCGTGACAGCGAACAATATATCTAATGCCAATACCGAAGGGTATTCAAGGCAGCGTGTCACATTTAAAGCGTCAACCCCTTATCCGTCCGTATCAAGAAACTCTGTCGGGCTTGCCGGCCAGATGGGTACAGGCGTTGAGGTCGGTTCGGTTGAACGGGTAAGAGACAGCTTTCTGGATTATCAATACCGGACGCAGAATACAAAGGCAGGCTATTACAATGCAAAAGTGGACGCTTTTAACCAAATGGAAGGGATTATGAATGAACTGAATGACACCGGGTTAAACAAGGTTCTGAATTCATTCTGGAATTCCATTCAGGAATTGACGAACAACGCTCACGAGCCGAGCGCTGCTTCTGTCGTCGGACAAAAAGGGCAGGCGGTCGCCGAGACATTTAACACTCTGTATAAATCGCTGACAACCGTTCAATCAAATTTAGGCGACCAGATTGATCAAAATGTGATGACGATCAACTCGCTTTTGTCACAGCTGAACAGCTTAAACGAGCAAATTGCCAAAGTCGAGCCGAACGGCTATCTCCCGAATGATTTGTACGATAAACGTGATCAGCTCCTTGATGAACTGTCTTCAATGGTTAATATCAAAGTCAGCTATACGAAAACTGGCGGCAACCCACTTGCAACCGCTGAAGGCATTGCATCAATCGAAATCCTGGACGAAAACGGCCAGTCTCTGGGCAAGGTTCTTGACGGACCAAACTTCACGACTGAAACTGTCAAAGTAAATTACGACAACGATACAGGCCTTGTGACAGGTGTTTCCCTCGGCGGGACGGACATCGGCATCGATTCGTTTACTAGCAAAGGATCGCTGCTCGGTTTAATTGAGTCTTACGGATATATGTCAAACGGTAAAGAAAAAGGTTTGTATCCTGAAATGCTCGCAGATCTGGATACGCTGGCGCTTGCTTTTGCGAAAGAGTTTAATGCAGTCCATCAAAGCGGGTTTACTTCATCGGGAGAACCGGGAGGCATCTTTTTTGAATTTACCGGAGGAGAGGCTGAGCCTGCAAAGGGAGCCGCCGGCAAAATCAAAGTAACCGATGAGATCATGAATTCAAAAGGCGATAAAATCGCTGCATCGCTGAATGGTGAAGCGAGCGACAACTCCAACGCGACAAATCTCGCTAATGTCTTCACCAAGAAAATTCAAATCGGCGACAAAACGACGACCGTTTTAGACTATTATGCAGGCATTATCGGTGAAATGGGTGTAAAAGCTCAGGAAACAAACAGACTGGCCAAAAATACAGAAACGCTTGTAAACACTGCTGAGTTGAACAGGCAGTCTGTAAGCGCCGTATCATTAGACGAAGAAATGTCGAACATGATCCAATTCCAGCATGCTTATAACGCAGCTGCGAGAATGATAACGCTGCAGGACGAAGTCCTCGATAAAATTATTAACGGCATGGGTGTCGTGGGAAGGTAGGTAAAGATTCATGCGGGTAACCCAAGGGATGATCGCAAAAAACTCTTTGCGCTACATCAATTCAAGCTATGGAAAGCTGGATAAGCTTCAATCCCAGATTTCGTCAGGAAAAAAGATTTCAAAGGCGTCCGATGATCCCGTCGTCGCAATGAAAAGCCTGAAGTACAATACGCAATTGTCCCAGGTTAAACAATATCAAAGCAATGCCTCCCAAGCTTTTACATGGCTTGAAAACACGGAAACGAACATTACAGAAGGCATTGATATCATGGGGAAAATCAGGGAGCTGACTGTTAAGGCTCAAAACAGTACAAACGGCGAAGAAGAACTAAATGCGATCGGAGTCGAAATCGGCCAGCTGAAAGACCAGCTGATTCAGATCGCCAATACGCAGGTCAACGGCCGCTACCTCTTTAACGGTACGAACTCTGACGTCGCTCCGATCACAAAAAACGCCGACGGTACTTACACATACAATTTTGAAAACTATACAAGCAGCTCTGACGTCAACATCAATGTTTCGCCAAACGCAACCTTAAATGTAAACTCAAATCCGATTTCGGCTTTCGGCGGGCAGTCAGGCAGCGGACAAAATGTGTTTGAAATGATTGAGTCTCTCGAGAACGCCTTAAAAGCGGGAACAATGGAAGGGATGGAAAACGCCCTCTCAGACATTGACCAGTTTTCCAATCAGATGAGCAATGAGCGGTCTGATATTGGAGCGCGCTACAATCGGCTCGAATTGATCAATTCACGGCTGAGCGAGCAGGAAGAGACGGCGACAAAAGTTTTGTCAGACAACGAAGATGTTGAGCTTGAAGAAATCATTACTGAATTTATTACACAGCAATCGGTTCACAGAGCTGCACTTGCCGTAAACGCGAAAATTGTTCAGCCGACACTGGTTGACTTTTTAAGATAAAAGCGACTCTACCCGAGTTGCTTTTTTTTAGCAAAAGGAGGATATCATAATGGAGATGCCGAGGCTGATCATGCAAAATATCCCGGGCCGCATCGGTTTAACAACAACGCCGCCGGATTTGAAAATGGAACAGCCGCGCGCCGACTTGAAAATCGAGCAGCCGCCGGCTGAACTGGAGATGACAACTACCCCTTCGAAGCTCACGATTGACCAGACTAAAGCATGGGAAGACTTAGAAAGAAAGCATATCTTTAAAAGGATTGAAGAAGGGGCGCAGCAAGGCTATCAGGATTGGCTTGCCGGAATGGCTCGGACCGCTGAAGAAGGGGACGAGATGATGCGGATTGAAATCGAAGGCAATCCGCTTGCAGACCAGGCGAGACGAATCAGCGAGCCTGAACCGATTCAAATTGGCGTTCATTTTACGCCGTCATTTGACAGGGTGAAGATCGCATATGAACCGGCTAAAGTGAACATTGAAGCGACACCGCGTAAGCCTATCATCGAAGCAACGCCGAATAAACCGGTTGTTAACTATACGCCAGGCAGTGTGAAGGTTGACATGCTCCAATATCCGGAGGTAAAAATAGATGTGGAATACCCAAAACAAAAGTAATTTAGCAAAGGATCGTGAATGATGATCATTAAAACGAAGTATCACGGAGAAACACAAATTCAAGAAGAGCAGACGATCATGTTTAAAAACGGCCTACCCGGATTTACAGGGGAGAAGAAGTTCGTCATCCTGCCGCTTTCCGAGGATTCGCCGTTTGTCGTCCTTCAGTCGATGCAGTCGGAAGAGCTTGCATTCATTGTCGCCAGTCCGTTCGTCTTTTTCAAAGATTATGGCTTTGATCTTGATGAAACGACGGTTGAACTTCTTGAAATCGAATCTGCCGAAGACGTTGAAGTGATGGCGATTTTAACGATCGAAGAGCCATTCGAGAAATCAACGGCCAATTTGATGGCGCCGATTGTCGTGAACCGCAGAAAAATGCTTGCCAAACAAGTGATTTTGCATGACTCTTCTTATCAGACTAAGCAGCCGATAGGAGGGGAAGCATGCTAGTTTTATCCCGCAAGCTCAATGAAGCGATTCAAATCGGAGACGATATCGAAGTGAAGATCATATCCGTTGACGGAGATCAGGTGAAAATCGGCATTGACGCGCCGAAGCATATCGAAATTCACCGCAAGGAAATCTATTTGGCGATCCAGGAAGAAAACAGCCGGGCCGCTTCCATCTCAAACGATTTGCTTGCGAAATTGTCCTCACAAAAAAAGTGAGGATTTTTTTATTTTTGCTATAAACAATTTTAAGGCACCTCCGATATAAAGTATGTAGCAGGAAGGACAGCCTGAATGCTCCAAAATATGCACATGGACGTGCAATCAAACACATTTCAAGGAGGAAATATACAATGAGAATCAACCACAACATTGCAGCGCTTAACACGCTGAACCGTCTGTCAGCAAACAACGGCGCAAGCCAAAAGAACATGGAGAAACTTTCTTCTGGTCTTCGCATCAACCGCGCAGGAGATGACGCAGCAGGTCTTGCAATCTCTGAAAAAATGAGAGGACAAATCCGCGGTCTTGAAATGGCTCAGAAAAACTCTCAAGACGGAATCTCTCTTATCCAAACAGCTGAAGGTGCATTGACTGAAACTCACGCGATCCTTCAACGTATGCGCGAACTTACTGTTCAAGCAGGAAACACTGGAACACAGCAAGCTGAAGACCTTAGTGCAATTAAAGATGAAATGGATGCACTAATTGAAGAAATTGATGGTATTTCAAACCGTACTGAATTTAACGGTAAAAAATTGTTAGATGGCACTTTCAAAGATACTGGTGATCCGGCAACTACAAAAAGCTTAGTGTTCCAAATTGGTGCTAATGCTACTCAACAAATTTCAGTAAACATTGAATCAATGTCAGCTACAGATCTAGGAACAGATAATACTGCTCTTAACATCAAAAATCTAGACGTAACAAAATTTGCTACTAACGAAGCTGCTGCACCTAATGACGGTTTCGACGCACAATTGAAAGTCGTTAACGATGCGATCAACCAAGTTTCTACACAACGTGCTAAACTTGGTGCGGTACAAAACCGTCTAGAGCACACAATCAACAACCTTGGTGCTTCTTCTGAGAACTTAACAGCTGCTGAGTCTCGTATCCGTGACGTTGACATGGCTAAAGAAATGAGCGAGTTCACTAAGAACAACATTCTTTCTCAAGCTTCTCAAGCGATGCTTGCTCAAGCGAACCAACAGCCGCAAAACGTTCTTCAGTTGCTTCGTTAATTGCTTAAAAAAGACCTTGGTTTTTGCCCAAGGTCTTTTTTTTGTAATATCAAACCAAGTAAATTATTAAATCCTTTTTTGTAATATTAGAAAAGAGACACTCAATCATTGACCTTAGAGTGTCTGAACACAGAATGTCTATTAATTAGTGAATTCGCTAATAATAAGTGTTCTTGTACCACTTAGTGCAGAATTCTTCCCTTTTATATAGTAGAGGTGATCCGGTTCGGTATAAACTGTTTGAACTTCTTGTTGTAGCGAGTAATCTACACTGGAAGAGGCAACTACTCTATTTCTTCCATCCGGAGTAATTTCGTAAAGTGAACAAGTACCACCACCTAGACGTGTTGCATAATAAAATATGCACCGGAAATCGCCTTCCCCAACGCCACGAAAAATATCAGCGCTTTGGCGAACTTCACCAGGGTATACAGCTACTCGAGCCAAAACTGCTGCCTTCGAAGACGAGTAAAAACTAAATGACAATACAAAGGCTAGTGCCAGCGACACAAATATTTTTTTCATGAACAAATCCCCTTTCTTGTAGATATTGTCAGTTCAATTATAACATTATAATAAATAACAAATTTGAATATTTATTGAAAGATATTTTCGTATCCAAAAGGATTTTATAATGGCTATCATAAGGAAGTTCTATCATGGTCTTACTCTTAAAATATACTGTGAGTGGCTAGTTTCTATCTACCTTGATTAATTTTTTTCCATAAAGATATTTAATCTCATTCTCCCTTAGCCGATATAAGTTTTAGATCATAGCATAGGGGATGGTAAAAATTGTCGATCAATAGATTGTCATCTTTAGAACCCATTATTGATGCTTACAAAACGCAGATGATGAATAAACAGTCTGAAGCTGTAGAACGCCCGCAGCAGACGGACGCTGCAGAATTTACATTTGCTCAGCTTGAGAAAACCGTACAAGGCGCAAACAACCTTTTAGAGCCGTCGCAAGTCCACCTTCAGTTTGTGCTTCATGAAAAACTGGGAGAGTATTATGTGAAAGTCGTGGACAATCGGACAGAGGAAGTCGTCCGTGAGATCCCGCCAAAAGAGTGGCTCGATTTTTATGCGGCGATGGCGGAGTTCATGGGATTAATTGTCGATAAAACTACATAGAACAGGAGTGTTAGATGATATGGCGATCAGAATATCAGGTTTAGCTTCAGGGATGGATGTAGACGATATTGTCAGCAAATTAATGAAAACGGAGCGCGTCCCGCTTGATAAGCTCACGCAAAAGAAACAGACTTTAGAATGGCAGCGCGACAGCTATCGTGAAATCAATACGAAAATTAAAGATTTGCAGGAATCAATCAACCTTATGCTCCGTCCTAGTACATACGGCGCGAAAAAGGTGACAAGCTCTAATGAGTCGGCTGTTACGGCAACAGGCACCACGAATGCGACATCAGGCACGATCCAAGTCAACAAGCTGGCAACTGCGGCTACCTATAAATCTTCTAGCCTTTCAGGGTATACTGGGAGCGATCAAACGTTAACTTTCCAAGTGACAGCTCCTGGAGAAACGGCTGCGAAAAAGGTTGAAATCAGTGTCAGCAGCACGGATACGCTGGATGACATCGTTTCCAAAATCAACAAATCAAATTTGGGCGTAACCGCTATGAAAGAAAAAATTTATAACGGGTCTGAATATGTGGAAACGATCGCTTTTACATCAAAAGCTACCGGCGCAGGGGGCAGCATACAGGCAGCTGATGATGCGACGGCAAGCTTTATGTCCAATCAGCTCGGTTTTGCGCTTGACGCCGACAACAAGCTGACAGCCAGCCAGGAAGGTCAAAACGCCGAAGTTGTTATCAACGGACTGCAAATTGAAAAAACAACGAACAATTTTACCGTCAGTAATGTGACATATCAGCTGAAAAATACGACGACCAGCCCTGTTTCGCTTGACGTAGCGACCGATGTTGACGGGATTTACGAGAAGATTAAAGACTTCGTTACAAAGTACAATGAACTGATCGATATGGTCAACGGCAAGCTCACGGAAAAGAAATACCGCGACTATACACCGCTGACAGAAGAACAGAAAAAAGATATGACGGAAAAGCAAATTGAGCTGTGGGAAGAAAAAGCGAAAAGCGGACTGTTAAGGGGCGACACGATTTTAAGCGGCGCCACCAACCAAATGCGTACTGATTTTTATTCAAATGTTTCTGTAAACGGCGAATCGCTGCAGCTCACTCAGTTTGGAATTACGACATCGAGCGTTTACAGTCAGCGCGGTCATTTAGAGATAAATGAAAAAAAACTGAAAGAAAAGATCGCAGAAGATCCCGACAGTGTGGCTAATCTCTTTATGGCGGGAACGAGCAGCACTGAAAACTATAATGAAAAAGGCATCATGAGACGCCTTCAGACAGTTTTGACCGATACGAAAAAGCAGATTGAGGATAAAGCCGGAAATTCAGCAATGACAAACAATCAATTTACAATCGGGAAAAACTTGAATACAGTTGAATCTGACATTTCGTCAATGAACGCCCGCCTGAAACAAGTCGAAAATCGCTATTACACAAAATTCACGGCGATGGAAAAAGCGATTCAAAAAGCGAACGAACAATCGACATACTTATTACAAATGCTTGGACAATAATATTGTGGAGGATCAAGAATGGCTTTAAACAACCCGTATGCAGCTTATCAGCAAAATTCAATCAACACGGCGACCCCTGGAGAATTGACGCTTATGCTATTTGATGGCTGCCTTAAATTTATGAAGCTGGCGAAACAGGCGATTGAACAAGAGGATATGGAAACGAAAAATACGAACCTTGTTAAAGCTCAAAAGATTATTCAGGAGCTCAATATCACTCTTGACCGGAAAGTCGAATTGGCCGCATCAATGGGGGCAATGTACGAGTATATCCACCGCCGCCTGGTTGAAGCCAACATTCGCAATGACAAAGATATCGTGACGGAAGTCGAAGGGTATGTTAAAGATTTACGCGATGCCTGGAAGCAAGCGCTTCAAATCGAACGGCAGGGCCGGTTCGGATCGGGCGGGCTGGCATAATGGAAAAGATTGAGCTGCTGTACAGCGAAACAAAACATATGCTCGCTCAAATAAAAGACGCCCCGGAAAGTGATGAGCTGGTTCAGGCAATCGAAGCTTTTCTTGAAAAACGCGATGGCTTGATCAAGGAGATCAAGCCGCCTCTTTCTGAGACAGAAAAGCAGCAGCTGCGGCAAGTGACGGATATGGAGCCATTGCTCATGGCCGAACTGAAAAGGCTGCAGCAGGCTGTCAAACATGAGCTGCTTCAGGCGAAGCAGAAGCGAGCCATGCATCATTCCTATATCAATCCGTACGCCAACATGACGATTGACGGCACATATTATGACAAGCGCAAATAGGTGATCGCTTTGACAAGCACCGACGATTACATGCTCTTAACGACTTATTATCAGCTTTTGTTTACGATTGAAGAGGGGTTTTGCTATTTAATAGAAGCGAATCAAGATTTGGCGAAGACAGAAGGAGAGCGGATTTTTAACGATCTAATCTATGCTTTTTTTCAGTTGGATTCGTCGCACGCTGTATTGCTGTCGATTTTGGAGACAAGCTGTGCCAAATCTTCGATTCGTTTTTTTGACAGAGTCTTCCGTGAGTTTGACAGTCTGATTTATTACAATTATCCGTCTGCTGAATTTCAGCATGACTTAACCCATCATTTTTTACCGCTTTATCGGGAATGGATGAAAACGATCCACCAATGCATGAGACCTTACGTTATCCATTGACGGCATACACCTGACAGGTGTATGCCATATTTTTTAAAAAGCAAAAATGGCGTTCTGATTTTATTCGCATGTGAATATATTTAAGATTTAATAAAGGGGTTCAAATGACAGGAGACAATCTTCGTCAAAATTCACGGATTTTTCACATAATTTTTACGTTTATGCAGGAATTCAGCAGGGAAAAGACGAAATGTATTTACATATCCTTAATATAAAGGAGGCGTTCTTTTGATGGAGTACAACGTCAGAGGAGAAAACATTGAGGTAACACCAGCGTTAAGAGAACACGTCGTGAAGAAAATTGGAAAGCTTGAGCGTTATTTTGAAAATAACGTTGATGCGATTGTTCACGTCAACTTGAAATTCTACAACGATCAGGAATCTAAGGTGGAAGTGACAATTCCAATGACAGACCTCTCTCTCCGTGCGGAAGTTCACCACGAAGATATGTACAATGCAATCGATCTCGCAACGAACAAACTGGAACGTCAAATTCGCAAGCACAAAACAAAAGTGAACCGGAAATTCCGCGAAAAAGGTTCTCCGAAGTATGTTTTTGCCGAAGAAAACGGCATCGGAACGGCCGTGCAGGATGACACTGAGGATGAACAGCCGCAGGTTGTCCGTCAAAAGCGCTTTAATTTAAAACCGATGGATAATGAAGAAGCGATTTTACAAATGAATATGCTTGGACACAGCTTCTTTGTATTCACGAACGCCGAAACCAATCTGACCAATGTGGTCTACCGAAGAAACGACGGAAAATACGGTTTGATCGAACCGAACGAATAAATATATCAAGTCCCCTCCCGGATCTTCCGCAGAGGGGATTTTTTCCGTTTCCCCGCGGTAAATTGTTTGGAAATGACAAAAGGTATGATATGATATTGCATATATAAAAATTACTGTTTACTCATACTTAAACAAGGAAAATAAAGAGGAGCGTTATTCTATGCTTGGAATTTTAAATAAAGTGTTTGATCCGACAAAACGCACGCTCAGCCGTTATGAAAAGAAAGCGAACGAGATTGATGCGCTCAAGGCAGATATAGAGAGGCTTTCAGACGAAGCTTTGAAACAAAAGACAATCGAGTTCAAAGAGCGCCTTGAAAAAGGCGAAACAGTTGACGATCTTTTGACTGAAGCGTTTGCCGTTGTCAGGGAAGCTTCCCGGCGCGTGACAGGCATGTTCCCGTTTAAGGTTCAGCTGATGGGAGGCGTTGCCCTTCATGAAGGGAATATCGCCGAAATGAAAACGGGGGAAGGTAAAACGCTGACGTCCACAATGCCTGTTTATTTGAACGCTTTGTCAGGGAAAGGCGTTCACATCGTGACGGTCAACGAATACCTGGCGAGCCGCGATGCTGAAGAGATGGGAAAAATCTATGAATTTCTCGGGCTGACAGTCGGCTTAAACCTGAACAGCCTTTCAAAAGACGAGAAGCGTGAAGCCTATGCAGCCGATATTACGTACTCTACGAATAATGAGCTTGGCTTTGACTACTTGCGCGACAACATGGTGCTTTATAAAGAGCAGATGGTTCAGCGTCCGCTTCATTTTGCAGTCATCGATGAAGTCGACTCGATTTTGATCGATGAAGCAAGAACGCCGCTCATCATTTCTGGACAAGCGGCCAAATCCACAAAGCTGTACGTTCAGGCTAATGCGTTTGTCCGCACGTTAAAAGTGGATCAGGACTACACATACGATGTGAAAACAAAAGGCGTTCAGCTGACTGAAGAAGGGATGACAAAAGCAGAAAAGGCATTTGGCATCGAAAACTTGTTTGATGTCCGCCATGTCGCCTTAAACCATCATATTGCCCAGGCGCTTAAAGCCCATGCGGCGATGCATAAAGACGTCGATTACGTCGTCGAAGACGGCCAGGTCGTTATCGTCGACTCTTTCACAGGCCGTCTGATGAAAGGCCGCCGCTACAGCGACGGGCTCCACCAGGCCATTGAAGCGAAGGAAGGGCTTGAGATCCAAAATGAGAGCATGACGCTCGCGACGATCACCTTCCAGAACTATTTCCGCATGTATGAAAAATTGGCAGGGATGACGGGTACGGCAAAAACGGAAGAAGAAGAATTCCGCAACATCTACAACATGCAGGTTGTAACGATTCCGACCAACAAGCCGATCGCCCGTGATGACCGCCCGGATTTAATTTACCGGACCATGGAAGGAAAATTTAAAGCTGTTGCAGAGGATGTCGCCCAGCGCTATATGGTCGGTCAGCCGGTTCTTGTCGGTACGGTTGCGGTTGAAACATCTGAATTGATTTCAAAGCTGCTTAAAAATAAAGGCATTCCGCATCAGGTGTTAAACGCGAAAAACCACGAGCGGGAAGCCCAGATTATCGAAGATGCCGGGCAAAAAGGCGCGGTCACCATCGCGACCAACATGGCGGGACGTGGTACGGACATCAAGCTTGGCGAAGGCGTAAAAGAGCTTGGCGGACTGGCCGTTATCGGTACAGAGCGCCATGAATCACGGCGGATTGACAACCAGCTGCGCGGACGTTCAGGCCGTCAGGGGGACCCTGGTATCACCCAATTTTATCTTTCCATGGAAGATGAATTAATGAAACGCTTCGGTGCAGAACGGACGATGGCGATGCTTGACCGCTTCGGAATGGACGATTCGACGCCGATTCAGAGCAAGATGGTTTCAAGAGCGGTCGAATCTTCACAGAAGCGTGTGGAAGGCAACAACTTTGATGCCCGTAAGCAGCTTCTGCAATACGATGACGTGCTCCGCCAGCAGCGTGAGGTCATCTATAAACAGCGCTTTGAGGTCATCGATTCCGACAACCTCCGCTCCATCGTCGAAAATATGATTAAAGCTTCACTTGAGAGGGCTGTTGCTTCATACACGCCAAAGGAAGATCTGCCTGAAGAGTGGAATCTTGAAGGCCTTGTCGAGCTTGTAAATGCGAATTTCCTTGATGAGGGCGGAGTGGAGAAAAGCGACATTTTCGGAAAAGAGCCTGAGGAGATTACAGAGCTCATTTATGACAGGATCAAGACGAAATACGATGAGAAAGAAGAGCGGTACGGCTCTGAACAAATGCGCGAATTTGAGAAAGTCATCGTTCTCCGCGAAGTGGATACGAAATGGATGGATCACATCGATGCGATGGATCAGCTGCGTCAAGGAATTCATCTGCGCGCTTACGCTCAGACAAACCCGCTTCGCGAGTATCAAATGGAAGGCTTTGCAATGTTTGAAAACATGATCGCGGCCATCGAAGATGATGTAGCCAAATTCGTCATGAAGGCTGAAATTGAAAACAACCTTGAGCGCGAAGAGGTCATTCAAGGACAGACGACAGCCCATCAGCCGAAAGAAGGCGATGAGGAAAAACAAGCGAAGAAAAAACCGGTCCGCAAAGCGGTGGATATCGGACGCAATGATCCTTGCTACTGCGGGAGCGGAAAAAAATATAAAAACTGCTGCGGAAGAACAGAATAAAAAGAGGTGCACGCCTCTTTTTATTTTGAACAGGCTGAAATCTATGATGAGGTGAAAGAATAATGGAATTGGCAGAAATCAGACAGGAACTTGAAAATATGGCTACTCGATTAGCGGACTTCAGGGGGTCTCTTTGACCTCGAAACAAAGGAAGCAAGAATCAGCGAATTAGACGAGCAGATGGCTGACCCTGACTTTTGGGGAGATCAGCAGAAAGCGCAGACGATCATTAATGAAGCGAATGCGTTAAAAGATTATGTCAACACGTATAACAAGTTGAGCGAATCTCATGAAGAACTGCAAATGACACACGATCTTTTAAAAGAAGATCCTGACCAAGACCTGCAAAATGAACTGGTCAGCGAGCTGAAAAGCTTAACAAAGCAATTTAACGAATTTGAGCTGCAGCTATTGTTAAGCGAGCCGTATGATAAAAACAATGCGATTCTTGAGCTTCACCCGGGAGCCGGCGGCACCGAATCACAGGATTGGGGTTCAATGCTTCTCAGAATGTACACCAGGTGGGCAGAGCGCCGAGGATTTAAGGTGGAAACCCTTGATTACCTCCCAGGGGATGAAGCAGGAATCAAGTCTGTCACTCTCCTGATCAAAGGACACAATGCCTACGGCTATTTAAAAGCCGAGAAAGGCGTACACAGGCTCGTCAGAATTTCTCCGTTCGACTCATCAGGGCGCAGGCACACGTCGTTTGTGTCTTGTGATGTCATGCCTGAATTCAACGAAGAAATCGACATTGAGATCCGTACGGAAGATATTAAAGTCGATACGTACAGGGCAAGCGGCGCCGGCGGGCAGCACGTCAATACGACAGACTCCGCCGTCAGGATCACCCACCTGCCGACAGGCGTCATCGTCACTTGCCAAACGGAGCGCTCACAAATTAAAAACCGCGAACGTGCCATGAAAATGCTGAAGTCGAAGCTGTATCAGCGCAGAATCGAAGAGCAGCAGGCACAGCTTGACGAAATTCGCGGCGAACAAAAAGAAATCGGCTGGGGAAGCCAGATCCGCTCATACGTTTTCCATCCGTATTCCCTAGTGAAGGATCATAGAACGAACACGGAAATGGGGAACGTGCAGGCGGTTATGGACGGAGACATTGACTCTTTCATCGACGCATATTTGCGTTCAAAGCTTTCCTAAATTGGAGAAAGACACATCCATATTGTGAGATGTGTCTTTTTTTTGCGGGTAAATCCGCCTGGATATGTTCAGCCTAAGCCGTAAGAAGCTTTGTCCCTCTGCCGCTTTATCCGATTAATACGTTATTTGGCTGTTATTTACTTACAATAAGCTAAATGCTATACTCTCGATTGGTAACGAATCGTGCGGAGGATGACAGATATGAATATGGATAAAACGAGACATCAATTGTTTGCGGTGTTGCGTGACTACGGCTATATCCTGTTTGGATCAGCTGTCGTCGCTATGACATTTAATATGTTTCTGCTTCCCAACCGGATTGCAGCCGGCGGAGTCAGCGGCATCAGCACCATTTTGCAATCATTCGGCTTTGAAGCTGCCTATGTGCAATGGGCATTTAATATTCCTTTATTTATTGCCGGGATTCTCATACTCGGAGGAAAATTCGGCATTAAAACGCTTGTCGGGTCTGTTTTTCTCCCCTTTATCGTATATATGACACGGGACATTGCTCCGGCGACAGAGAATCCGCTCTTAGCCGCCATTTTCGGCGGTGTCGGCATCGGAGTTGGTATCGGGATGGTCTTTCTCGGAAGGGGTTCTACAGGCGGGACTGCGCTGGCTGCGCAAATCATTCATAAGTACACCGGGCTTTCGCAAGGCAAATGTTTGGCGCTGATCGACGGAACGATCGTCCTGTCGGCGATGTTTGTTTTTAACATCGAACAGGGACTGTATGCTATGCTTGGCGTTTATATATCAAGCAAAACCATCGATGTTATCCAGGTCGGGCTGAACCGTTCCAAAATGGCAATGATCATTACCAACCGGGAAGAGGAAGTTCGACATGCGGTACTGAATAAAATTGACAGAGGGATTACGAAAATATCAGCGGTCGGAGGCTATACAGATGATGAGCGGCCCATTTTGATGTGCGTGGTCGGCCAGACCGAGTTCACAAAGCTGAAACAACTTGTGAAACACATTGATGAGTCTGCATTTGTCATTGCGATGGATGCTTCAGAGGTGCTTGGCGAGGGTTTTAAACGCGCGTAATCGAGGTTATAATAAAGGTTGACTTGTTAAAGGAGCTGACTTAAAAAAATGAAAATGAAGCTGTTTACTCTGTTTATGGCTGTTTCTTTTGTGCTGGCTGCCTGCGGGGGCAATAACAATGAAAGCAAAGAGAAAAACACAGGCGGGCAAGCAACTGCAACGGACGGGGAAGAGATTTACCAGCAAAACTGCACAGGCTGCCATGGTAAGGATTTGTCCGGCGGTTCCGCCCCGAGCTTGAAAGAAGTTGGCGGCAAGTATAAGGAAAGCGAAATTAAAGACATTGTAGTCAACGGCCGCGGCGGAATGCCTGGCAATCTTGTAGACGAAAAAGAAGCTGAAGCGGTCGCGAAGTGGCTTTCAGAGAAAAAATAAGAATGCCTTGCCGGTCAGGAGGCGAAGAGAACCTTCTTCACATTCGGGTGAAAAAGGTTCTTTTTTTGTTGAAAAGGCCTTTATGCCTATTAAAGAACGAAGAAAAACAAGTTCTTTTATCTCAGAAAAGGCCCAAAGTACAAATTTTTTGTCTGATTTTGCGTTTTTCCTATAACTTATGTCGGCATTGAAACAAAACTGTAATATCATTTTGTCTAATCTTGACGTATAATGGGTGTTGTTGAAAAAGGGCTTGGATCAATACCATTTACCGTGAATTTAGCAGGACACAAAACGACATGTCCTTTCGAAGAGTATGACCGTATAAACATAGAAGATTAGGTGATTACATGATCGAAATAAAAGATGTATATAAGACTTATTCCAACGGGGTCTCGGCGCTGAACGGAATAAGCATCTCTATATATCCCGGGGAATTTGTTTATGTTGTAGGACCGAGCGGAGCAGGAAAATCAACCTTCATTAAAATGATTTACCGCGAAGAAAAGCCTTCCAAAGGGAAGATTGTCATAAACAATAAAAATTTGGCGCAGCTCAAAGAAAAAGAGATTCCTTTTATCAGAAGGAAAATCGGCGTTGTATTCCAGGACTTTAAACTGCTGCCAAAGCTGACGGTGTTTGAAAATGTTGCATTTGCTTTAGAGGTCATCGGGGAGCGTCCAGAGGTGATCAGAAAAAAAGTGCTTGAAGTGCTTGATCTTGTCCAGCTGAAGCACAAAGCAAGGCAATTCCCTGATCAGCTGTCCGGGGGAGAACAGCAACGGGTTTCAATTGCACGGTCAATCGTCAACGACCCTGATGTCGTGATCGCTGACGAGCCGACGGGAAACCTTGACCCTGAGACGTCTTGGGAAATCATGAAGACGCTCGAGGAGATCAACAACCGCGGAACAACAGTCGTTATGGCGACTCATAACAAAGAAATCGTAAACACCATGAAGAAACGGGTCATCGCAATCGAAGACGGGGTCATTGTGCGTGATGAAGCTAGAGGGGAGTATGGTTCTTATGATTAGAACTCTCGGACGGCATTTGCGCGAGAGCTTAAAATCTCTCGGGAGAAACGCGTGGATGACTTTCGCATCCATCAGTGCTGTAACAGTTACACTTATCTTGGTCGGCGTGTTCATGGTCATCATGCTGAACGTATACAATATGACATTAAAAGCCGAACAGGAAGTCGAAGTCAAAGTGCTTGTTGACTTGACGGCCAACCAGGACCAAAAAAATACATTGGAAAAAGAAATAAAAAAAATACCGGAAATCAGCAGTGTCAAATATTCATCTAAAGATGAAGAGCTGAAAAACCTGAAAGACAGCTTTGGGGAAGACGGGAAATTCTTTGCAATGTTCGAGCAGGAAAACCCGCTGAACGATGCATTTGTCGTAAAAACAAAAGACCCTCAAGACACACCGAAAGCTGCCAAGAAGCTTGAGAAGCTGACCAACGTCTATAAGGTGACATACGGGCAGGAGCAGGTAGACCGCCTGTTTAAAATCAGCGGTGTCACCAAAGTAATCGGGATTGCATTGGTTGTCGGCCTGCTGTTTACGGCGATGTTTTTAATCTCTAATACGATCAAAATCACGATTTTTGCAAGACGCAAAGAAATCGAGATTATGAAACTTGTAGGCGCGACAAACTGGTTCATTCGCTGGCCGTTCTTCATTGAAGGTCTGCTCTTAGGTGTATGCGGTTCTATCATTCCGATCGCTATTTTGCTCGGAACGTATCATCATGCCGTTCAGTGGATCGCTCCGAAAGTTCAGGGCACATTCATACAGCTCTTGCCGTACAATCCGTTCGTCTTCCAAATTTCAGCGATCCTTGTGCTGATCGGAGCCGTTATCGGTGTATGGGGAAGCTTGATGTCGATTCGCAAATTCTTAAAAGTTTAAACCGGCGCTCTCGCCGGTTGTATCATGTTTAAAGCTGGGATGCCTGCAAAGCGCCGGGCTCCCTTGATTCTGAAGGCAAGGAGGAACCAAGGTTGAAAAGAAAGCTTATGACGCTGGGGCTGACCGCTGTGCTCGGATCGTCGGCAGTGCTGATCCCCCTAAAAAGCAACCATGCTTTAGCTTATGAAGACTTGGAGAAAAAAAAGAGCGACGTTCAAAGCAAAAAATCTGAAAACGAGTCAAAACTCGAAAAAAAGAAACAGGAGCTTTCAAAGCTTGAATCAAAAGAAGCAGGCCTGAAAAGCGAGATCGAGAAAATCGACCGTCAGATGACGAACACGAATGAAAAGCTGGAAAAGAAAAACGAAGAAATCGACCAAACAAAGAAAAGCATTGAAGAGCTGAAAAAGCAAATCAAAAAGCTTAAAGAAAAGATTGAGAAACGCAATAAAATATTGAAAGACCGGGTTCGCTCCATGCAGGAAAACGGCGGTTCCGTTCAATACATAGATGTGCTTCTCGGCTCGAAAAGCTTTGGGGATTTCATCAGCCGTGCGGGTGCGGTTTCGACAATTGTCGAAGCTGATAAAGACCTGATGGAAGAGCAAAAGCGCGATCTTCAGCTTGTTGAGGAAAAGGAGACAATGCTGAGCAAGGATCTTGAAAGCCTTGAAAAAGCGCTCAAAGACCTGGAAGATTTAAAAAAGACGCTCGACAAGCAGCAAAAAGAGAAAGCAAACGTCATGAAAAAAGTGAAGCAAGATAAAGATCATGCGCATGAAGAACTTGGTTCACTCGAAAATGAAGCAGAAATTTTAAAGCGTCAGGATGAAGCGATCAAAGCTGAAGAGGCGCATCGGAAAAAGCAGGAAGCTGAAGCTAGCCGCCGGGCTTCAAGCGGCCAATCGGAAGCCTCTTCTTCTAAACCGTCGGCACCAAGCAGCTCAGGCTTTATCCGTCCTGCTTCCGGCACATTTACTTCCGGGTTCGGAAATCGTTCGCTCGGGAATCACTTCGGCGTAGATATCGCCAAGCGCGGTTCAGGTGTTCCGATTCATGCGGCAGCCGCCGGAACGGTCTATAACGCCCATTACTCGTCCAGCTACGGCAATGTTGTGTTTATTACCCATAATATCAACGGGCAAACATATCAGACGGTCTACGCTCACATGTCTTCGATTAAAGTGCAGACAGGCCAGCGTGTTGAACAGGGACAAGTGATCGGAACGATGGGAAATACAGGCCAATCCTACGGGCAGCATCTTCACTTTGAAATTCATAAAGGCCTTTGGAACAACGCGAAATCCAATGCTGTTGACCCGGCCAATTATATACCGCTTTAAAAATGAAAGCCGATTCGTCCGGAAATGGACCGAATCGGCTTTTTGTTATTCAAATTGAGATGCTTCAAAATTTGTTCTTGTCAGAAAATAACACAAGGTATAGAATGAAAGTGACATCTGTCGACAGTCGACTATTTGAATAGGGGATGATCTAATGAAAGTATTCAACATTGCCAGCATACCCGGTGACGGAGTAGGAAAAGAAGTCGTACCTGCTGCACAGCGAGTTTTGAAAGCGGTTTCTGATGTTCACGGAGGACTCTCATTTCGGTTTACGGAGTTTCCATACAGCTGCGAGTATTATTTGGAACACGGGGAAATGATGCCCGATGACGGTATGGAGCAGCTGAAAGAGTTCGACAGCATTTTCCTTGGAGCGGTAGGAAACAGCAAGCTTGTCCCCGACCATATTTCCCTATGGGGGCTGCTCATTAAAATCCGCCGCGAATTTGAACAGGTCATCAATGTTAGACCTGCGAAATATTTGCAAGGAATCAAGTCTCCGCTGGCCAATCCAAAAGATTTCGATCTTCTTGTCGTCAGGGAAAACAGTGAAGGGGAATACAGCTCGATCGGAGGCAGAATCTTCAGAGATGAAGATGAAATCGCCATCCAAAATGCCGTTTTTTCAAGAAAAGGGGCGGAGAGGGCGATGCGCTTTGCATTTGAGTTGGCGGCTAAACGGAAAAAGCATGTCACAAGCGCAACAAAATCGAACGGAATCGTATATTCAATGCCTTTTTGGGATGAAGTCTTTGCGAACACGGCAAAAGACTACCCTGGCATTACCGCTGATTCGCAGCACATTGACGCGCTGTCGGCCTTTTTTGTAACGAAGCCGGAGAAGCTTGACGTCATTGTTGCCAGCAACTTATTCGGTGATATTTTGACCGATATCGGGGCGGCGATTATGGGGAGTATAGGCGTGGCGCCGGCCGCCAATATCAATGTAAACGGCAAATATCCATCCATGTTTGAGCCTGTGCACGGCTCTGCCCCGGATATTATCGGCAAAGGAATTGCAAACCCGATCGGCCAAATTTGGACGGCTAAAATGATGCTTGATCATTTTGGAGAAGAAGAACTCGGTGCCAGATTGCTTGACGTGATCGAAGACGTTCTAAAAAGCGGTTACTTGACGCCTGATATCGGCGGTTCAAGTACGACAGATGAAGTGACAGAAGAAATCATCAAGCGTGTGAAGACTATATAAGCAAAAGCTGCCGGCAATCCGGCAGTTTTTTTGCTGTGAATGGAAAATCGATTACATGATACGGGCGATTTTTGCGCATAATACTTCAAGCAACAAAACATAGTGCAGGCAGAAGAGGAGGTATAGGATGAATCAGAAGATTGCACGGCTCATCATTGCGCTCAGCCTGTTATGCGGCTTGGTAACAGGCGCCGGTCCGATTCCGTTTCATGATGCCGTTCCAAAAGCATCAGCGGCTGCCGCCAGAAACGAATTGGAGAAAATTGAGAAAGCATATGACCTGATTTCAAATGAATATGTAGAGCAGGTCGACAGGGAAAAGCTGTTGGAAGGAGCCATACAGGGCATGCTTTCAACATTGAATGACCCATACTCGGTTTATATGGATAAACAGACGGCAAAGCGGTTTTCAGATTCCCTTGATTCCTCTTTTGAAGGAATCGGCGCAGAAATCGGAATGGAAGACAGGAAAATCATTATCGTTTCTCCTTTTAAACAGTCTCCGGCAGAGAAAGCCGGATTAAAGCCGAACGATGAAATCATCAGTATCGACGGCGATTCCATGGCCGGAATGGATTTGAATGACGCCGTATTAAAGATCAGGGGCAAAAAGGGATCGACGGTTACGCTGAAAGTTCATCGGCCCGGCATGAAAGATCAGCTGACATTTACAATTAAGCGCGATGAAATTCCGCTGGAAACGGTATTTGCTTCCATTAAAAAAATACAGGACAAACCTGTCGGCTATATCGCAATATCTTCCTTTTCCGAACATACGGCAAAAGATTTTACTGCTGAACTGAAAAAGCTTGAGAAAAAGGGAATAAAAGGGCTCGTTTTGGATGTAAGAGGCAATCCGGGCGGATACTTGCAAAGCGTTGAAGACATTTTAAAACATTTTGTGACAAAAGATCATCCATATATACAAATCGCCGAAAGAAACGGAAATAAAAAACAATACTTCTCAAAATTAAAAGAGAAAAAACCATATCCTGTGAGCGTGATTACGGACAAGGGCAGCGCTTCAGCGTCGGAAATTCTTGCAGGTGCATTAAAAGAAGCCGAGGGTTACGACGTAGTGGGCGATCCTTCCTTTGGAAAGGGAACCGTCCAGCAAGCGGTTCCGATGGGAGACGGAAGCAATATTAAGCTGACGCTGTATAAATGGCTGACGCCTAAAGGGAATTGGATCCATAAGCAGGGAATTCAGCCGACCGTTCCAGTCGCCCAGCCTGCATATTTCTCGGTAGGGCCTGTACAGCTGAAGGAGCCTCTCAAGCCGGATATGAACAACAATGAAATTAAGCGGGCACAGCACCTGCTGAAAGGACTCGGGTTTGTCCCCGGCCGGGAAGACGGCTATTACAGTGAAGGCACAAAAAAAGCCGTCATGGCGTTTCAGGCTGAAAACAAGCTGAAACAAACGGGCATCATTGACCAAAAAACGGCAAATACAATGAACCTGCGGATTGAAGAGAAAAAGATGAAAGAAAAGAACGATCTTCAGCTGCAAACCGCATTAAAAGTGCTGTTTAACAAAAAGTGAGGACACAGGATGTCCTCACTTTTTTTATTCTCAGAAAATAAATTCTCAATCTTTTTACCTAAAATTTTTGTTTTTTCATAAAAAAAACATTCATAATGAATAGAATTGACCCGATAACATAAGTGTATGGGAGACTTTATAAGGATGTAAAGATGCAGTAAAAATGTAACTTTTGCAAGTTGTATAACTAAGGAAAACTTTTTAAAATAGAACCAAAGCTTTTTCAAGAATTATAATGTGTGCATTTTTTTTGCGGAGAATGTTAGCGCGGTTTGCGTTCTTCGTCTCTGTTGGTGGAGTCGTCTGACGCTTGCGCTTTTCTTATATATAAATAATAAATGGGGGTACACGATTGAAAAGGGCAAGTATTGTGAGAGAGAAAAAATACTATGAATTAGTGGAGCAGTTAAAAGTTCGATCACAAGACGTTACGTTTTCCGCTACAAAGGCAGTAGGGTTGCTTATGCTGTTCAGCAGATACCTCGTAAACTACACTTCGGTCGAAAGTGTGGAGGATATCAATGAGGATTGCGCGGAACTTTATTTCAACTACTTGATGGACAACCACAAGCGGCTCGGCATCAATCTGACCGATATCAAGCGGTCAATGCAGCTGATAGGAGATATTCTAGATGTCGAAGTCAATCATTACCTGAAAGACTTTTCTTTGTCGAATGTGACGCTTTGGATGAGCCAGGAGAAATAAACCTCACGTTTACCATACCCAAGCATTTTATTATTTGTTAGAATAATAATAAAATGCACCAGCTTGCCTAAAGGTGCCAGCATTTGTCGTCACGAATGCGCTTAAAAAGCACCGGCGTTAAAGCATCATGACGAAAGTTTCTGCGGCTGACGGCTCAGGCATCCCGCCTGAACGGCCGCACGTCATTTCCTCGTGCCGACGCTTTAGACAAGCTGGGTTTCCCTAAAATATCCAACGTTAAAAAGCTGCCGTATTTAAGGCGGCCTGAAATGCTTGGCTGAGGCGGTGAACGTTCCCTTGTCAGTTGAAGAAAGCTTAATTGAACTTTTAAAAGGAGCAGGATTGTTTTTTCTGCACCCGCTCTTCTATTTTATGATGATCATGAGTCTTGCTTACGGCTATGCCCGGATCAAACGTGAAAGAAAGACGTTTCATACGCGTATTGAAGATATTTATGACGAGTTTAAGTTTACATATTCCAAAGGACTCTTGGCAGGACTCGTGCTGTCCATTGTTTCGTTCGGCTTAGGGCTGTATCTGCCGATGGGTATGCTGGTTTTAATAGCGGCGGTCAGCGTTGCCGCAGCTTTAACTTTCAGACAGAGTCTGCTGTCAGCGGCATATACGCTTGGCGTGAGCATCGTCGTCGGTTTATGTATCGAATACACCGGTTTCGGAGCGCTTGACGCATTACTTCCACAGCTGTCCCTCGCGAATTGGCCGGCTGCTGCCGTCTTGCTCGGACTTCTGTTGGTAGCGGAAGGAGTGCTCGTCTACAAAACGGCACATATCAAAACTTCCCCTGCGATCGTTATGAGCAAAAGGGGGCTCCCGATCGGCCAGCAGATTGCGGGCAGAACCTGGCTTTTGCCGTTGTTCATTCTCATTCCGGGACATGCGATCGAATCATCGGTTCCGTGGTGGCCCGTTCTGTCATTTAACGGAGGCTTTGAGCTCCTCTGGATTCCTTATTTCATCGGCTTCGGCCAAAGAGTTCAAGGATCGCTTCCAATTGAAAGCATTAAAATTACAGCGAAGCGCATCAGCGTGCTTGGTATTATCATTCTGCTGCTCGCGGCCGGAAGCGTATGGTGGACGCCGCTTGCCGCTCTTGCCGCCGGAGCGGCGATCGCAGGAAGGGCCTTTTTATCATGGAAACAGCGGATGAACGATAATTCCGCCCCTTTCCATTTTTCAAAGAGAGACCAGGGGCTCGTGGTGCTCGGCATTATTCCGAACACGCCGGCAGCCGATCTCGGTCTCAAGATCGGCGAAATCATCACGAAGGTTAACGGGATTTCAGTGAAAAATACGGCGGACTTCTACGAAGCGCTTCAAAAGAACCGTGCTTTCTTCAAACTTGAAGTCGTCGGTTTAAACAATGAAATTCGTTTTGAACAAAGAGCTTCATATGAAGGAGAGCATCATGAGCTTGGCATCATCTTTGTAAAAGAAGAGGATGCGGCGATGAAGCACGCTGAGGCAGCCGCCTCACAAGAAACAGAATAATTGATGTTAATAAAGCGCCGCTTTTTCGGGCGCTTTTGCTTTTCCTTTTAGGGAATCTTTTTGGTTGTCTTTTACAAAACGTTCCGCTAGGATGATGGATAGAACCGATTGAAGGAGAATGATTGATGAAAAAGGCTTTTCTCGCCGGTGTTTTTGTTTGTTTGATAGCTGTATTGATTTCGGCTGCGGCCGGGGATTGGACGTTGATTTTCAAAGTTTCGGGATCCGCCGGACTAGGCGCAATTCTGCTGTCTGCTTTATGTTCCGGCGTATTTGTCAGCGGTGACCGGTTCAAGGGAAATCACGATTCGGAAACGAAGGAGCACAGGGAGTGGAACGGCAAACTGGCAAACGCACTCGCCGTTTTCGCCATGCCGAACCTCCTGGCAGCCGGAATCTCGTTCTTTTTCGCCTTTTAACGTCTGATTCCGAATAACGCGGCATGATAATGGACAAAATGAATGAGTGTCCATGTTTGTCCGTTTCTTTGTTCTTTAATATAATCGAATAAGATCAAGAAACGTGAGGAGGGTTTTTGTGTTTACAAAAGCCGTTTTTGCACTGATATTTCCTTTCTTGCTTGTCTTGTTTTTTACAAGGGTGACCTATAACCATTACGTCGGGATTGCGCTGACCGCAGCGCTGTTGTTCGCTTCATATTTAAAAGGTTATACGGAAACCTTTTTTATTGTAGGACTTGATATCGTCTCGCTCGTGGCCGGTTCACTCTATGCGGCGAAAAAGGCGGGCGAAAAGAAGGAAGACTCATAGAAATCGTAAGAATGATTGCCGTAAAGCCCTGCTTTTGATGACAAAAAGGAGGGGTTTTTTGATAGATCAGGAAGGGCCGGCTTTTGTGGGAAAACACAGAAACCGAACTTTAGTTCGTATTTTTACTTCGGGTGTGTTAAAATAATAAGCAGGAAGATTTCGTAAAGAAACGGAGGCTTTTTTGTGAAAGACCGCTTTGAATTAGTCTCGAATTATCAGCCCCAGGGGGATCAGCCGAGAGCGATTGATCAGCTTGTCAAAGGAATCAATGAAGGCAGAAAGCATCAGACGCTTTTGGGGGCGACCGGTACAGGAAAGACGTTTACGATGTCAAACGTGATTAAAGAAGTCAACAAACCGACTCTCGTCATCGCCCACAACAAAACGCTCGCCGGACAGCTGTACAGCGAGTTTAAGGAATTTTTCCCAAACAACGCAGTCGAATATTTTGTCAGCTATTATGACTATTACCAGCCTGAAGCTTACGTGCCTCAGACTGATACATTTATCGAAAAAGATGCCAGCATTAACGATGAGATTGATAAATTAAGGCACTCTGCCACGTCTGCTCTTTTTGAACGCAAAGATGTCATCATTGTGGCGAGTGTTTCTTGTATTTACGGCTTGGGTTCCCCGGAGGAATACAGGGAACTGGTGCTCTCGCTCAGAGCGGAAATGGAAATCGAGCGAAATGAGCTGCTCAGAAAGCTCGTTGACATCCAATATGCGCGGAATGATATCGACTTTCAGCGCGGAACATTCAGAGTGCGCGGCGATGTCGTCGAGATTTTCCCGGCTTCAAGGGATGAGCACTGCATCCGGGTTGAATTTTTCGGCGACGAAATCGAACGAATCAGGGAAGTGGATGCCCTGACAGGCGAAATTTTAGGGGAGAGGGAACACGTCGCGATCTTCCCGGCTTCCCACTTCGTCACGCGGGAAGAAAAGATGAAGAAAGCGATCATAAACATTGAAGAGGAGCTGGAAGAGCGCCTTAAAGCGCTTCGTGAAGAAGGCAAGCTCCTTGAAGCCCAGCGTCTGGAACAGCGGACGAGATACGATTTGGAAATGATGCGCGAAATGGGCTTTTGCTCGGGCATCGAAAACTATTCAAGACATTTGACGCTTCGTCCGGCAGGTTCGACTCCATATACGCTGCTCGATTACTTTCCGGACGATTTCCTGATGGTCATAGACGAGTCGCATGTCACCATGCCGCAGATCAGAGGAATGTACAACGGAGACCAGGCGAGGAAACAGGTTCTCGTCGATCACGGATTCAGGCTCCCTTCCGCTTTGGATAACCGTCCGCTCAGGTTTGAAGAGTTTGAAAAGCACATTCACAACATCGTGTATGTGTCGGCTACGCCGGGCCCTTATGAACTTGAGCATACGCCTGAAATGGTAGAGCAGATCATCCGGCCGACGGGGCTGCTCGATCCGATCATTGAGGTAAGGCCGATTGAAGGGCAGATCGATGATCTGATCGGCGAAATCCAGCAGAGAATCGAGCGGAATGAACGCGTCCTCGTCACTACGCTGACGAAAAAAATGTCCGAGGATTTGACGGATTATCTGAAAGAAATCGGAATCAAGGTCACGTACCTGCATTCCGAGATTAAAACGCTGGAGCGGATCGAGATCATCCGCGACCTTCGCCTCGGCAAGCATGACGTTCTCATCGGCATCAACCTGCTGAGGGAAGGACTCGATATCCCGGAGGTTTCACTTGTCGCCATCCTTGATGCAGACAAAGAAGGCTTTTTGCGGTCTGAGCGTTCGCTCATTCAAACAATCGGCCGCGCCGCCAGAAATGCCGAAGGCCGCGTGATCATGTATGCCGACAAAATCACCAACTCAATGGAAATCGCAATCAATGAAACGAAGCGCCGCCGCGAACAGCAGGAGGCCTATAATGATAAACACGGCATTACGCCGAAAACGATCAACAAAAAGATCAGGGACGTCATCCGGGCAACTCATGCTGCTGAAGAGCAGGAAGAATATCAAGCAAAAGAGGAGCCGAAGCTTTCGAAGATGACGAAGAAAGAGCGGGAAAAAGTGATCGCTCAAATGGAAAACGACATGAAGGAAGCCGCAAAAGCGCTTGACTTTGAACGTGCCGCTGAGCTTCGCGACTTGCTCCTAGAGTTAAAATCGGAAGGATGAATGGAGAATGGCAACGAAACGAATTGAGGTGAAAGGTGCAAGGGCCCACAACCTGAAAAATATCGATGTCTCTATTCCGAGGGACCAGCTTGTCGTGCTGACAGGTCTTTCGGGATCAGGGAAATCATCCCTTGCGTTCGATACGATATATGCAGAGGGGCAACGGCGCTATGTCGAGTCTCTCTCCGCATATGCCCGCCAGTTTTTAGGACAGATGGACAAACCCGACGTCGATGCGATCGAAGGCCTGTCGCCGGCGATCAGCATCGATCAGAAAACGACGAGCCGGAACCCCCGGTCGACAGTCGGAACGGTAACGGAAATCTATGATTATCTCCGGCTGCTGTTTGCCAGAATCGGAAAGCCGGTCTGTCCGGTTCACGGGATTGAAATTACCTCGCAAACGATCGAACAGATGACGGACAGAATTTTGGAATATCCCGAGCGCACGAAGATCCAGGTGCTCGCGCCGATCGTCTCGGGAAGAAAAGGTTCGCACGTGAAGGTGCTCGACCAAATCAGAAAACAAGGCTATGTGAGAGTCCGGATCGACGGCGAAATGAACGACCTCTCAGAAGACATCGAGCTCGAAAAGAATAAAAAGCATTCGATTGAAGTTGTCGTCGACCGTATCGTTATAAAAGAAGGGGTAGCAGCCCGTCTCACAGACTCGCTCGAAACGGCGCTCCGCCTCGGTGAAGGCCGCGTGATCATCGATGTGATCGGACAGGAAGAGCTGCTTTTCAGTGAACATCATGCCTGCCCGCACTGCGGTTTTTCAATCGGTGAACTGGAGCCGAGAATGTTCTCTTTCAACAGCCCGTTCGGCGCGTGTCCGAGCTGCGACGGCCTCGGGTCCAAGCTGGAAGTCGATGTAGAGCTCGTCATTCCAAACGATGAGCTGTCGCTAAAGGAGAATGCGATTGCACCTTGGGAACCGCAAAGCTCCCAGTATTATCCGAAGCTGCTTGAAGCGGTATGCAGCCATTATGGAATCGATATGGATGTTCCGGTCAGGGAGCTGCCGAAGCACCAGCTTGAAAAAATCCTTTACGGCAGCGGAGACGAGCAGATTTATTTCAGATATGAAAACGACTTCGGACAGGTCCGGGAAAACTACATTGAGTTCGAAGGCGTCATCCGCAATATCGAAAGGCGCTATAAAGAAACGAGCTCTGATTACGTTCGGGAACTGATGGAAAAATACATGGCCAATCAGCCGTGCCCTTCATGCAAAGGCTACCGTCTGAAAAAGGAATCCCTCGCCGTACTGGTAAACGGCCTTCATATCGGCAAAATAACCGAAATGTCGGTTTCTAACGCCCTTCAATTTTTCCGTGAACTTGAACTTTCGGAAAAAGACATGAAGATCGCCAACCTCATTTTGCGGGAGATTAAAGAGCGCCTTGGATTTTTGAACAATGTCGGGCTTGACTATTTGACGCTCAGCCGTGCCGCCGGCACTCTGTCGGGAGGAGAAGCGCAGCGGATCAGGCTTGCAACGCAAATCGGCTCAAGGCTGACCGGTGTCCTCTACATTCTTGATGAGCCGTCAATCGGTCTTCATCAGCGCGATAATGACCGCCTGATTGATACGCTCAAAAACATGAGGGATATCGGAAACACCTTGATCGTCGTCGAGCATGACGAGGACACGATGCTTGCCGCCGACTATTTAATTGATATCGGACCCGGCGCGGGCGTACACGGGGGAGAAGTGATCTCTGCCGGAACACCGGAAGAAGTGATGAACGATGATCAATCGCTGACAGGGCAGTACCTCTCAGGGAAAAAATTCATTCCTCTTCCTGCCGAGAGAAGGAAGCCTGACAACCGTTTTATCGAGGTAAAAGGCGCAAAGGAAAACAACTTGAAAAATGTTTCCGTGAAGTTTCCGCTCGGCGTGTTCACAGCTGTCACCGGGGTATCGGGATCAGGGAAAAGCACGCTCGTCAATGAAATTCTCCACAAAACGCTGGCTCAGAAGCTGCATCGGGCGAAGGCAAAACCGGGAGAATACAAAGAAATAAAAGGAATCGAGCACCTCGATAAAGTGATCGACATCGACCAGTCTCCGATCGGCCGGACGCCGAGGTCAAACCCGGCCACATATACCGGCGTGTTCGATGACATCCGTGACGTGTTTGCCCAGACGAATGAAGCGAAAGTCAGAGGATACAAAAAAGGGCGCTTCAGCTTTAACGTCAAAGGCGGGCGCTGTGAAGCCTGCAAAGGCGACGGAATTATCAAAATCGAGATGCACTTCCTGCCCGATGTATACGTTCCTTGTGAGGTTTGCCACGGAAAGAGATACAACCGTGAAACGCTTCAGGTCACATACAAAGGTAAAAACATTTCTGACGTGCTTGAGATGACGGTCGAAAATGCCGTTCAATTTTTTGAGAACATCCCGAAAATCAAGCGCAAGCTGCAGACCCTCTATGATGTCGGGCTTGGCTATATTACGCTCGGACAGCCGGCTACAACGCTTTCCGGGGGAGAAGCGCAGCGGGTCAAATTGGCATCTGAACTTCATCGCCGTTCAACGGGAAGATCACTCTATATCTTGGACGAGCCGACGACAGGACTGCATGTCGATGATATCGCAAGGCTTTTGGCCGTTCTGCAGCGCCTGGTCGATAATGGAGATACCGTGCTTGTAATCGAACACAATCTCGATATTATAAAAGCAGCTGATTATTTGATCGATTTGGGCCCTGAAGGAGGAGACGGCGGGGGGACGATCGTGGCCTCCGGACCGCCCGAAGAAGTCATGAAAGTTGAAGGGTCATATACCGGCCATTATTTAAAACCGATCATTGAACGCGACAAAAACAGAATGAAAAAGCGGCTTCAGGAAAAAGAAGCTGTCAGACCGTAAATAACATGCTGCCGATCTCACGTCGGCGGCTTTTTCAATGGCCGAATGATCAGCGGCAAGCTTTGTTCAAAAGATTTTCATTGCTCTTTTATTCAATAGCTGTTATAACGTAAAAAACAAACCATAAAGGGGGGTGGGGTGATGAAGATCGATCGGATTGATCATCTGGTCCTGACGGTCAAAGACCTTGAAGCGATATGCGAATTTTACAGCCGTGTGTTGGGGATGGATGCGGTCACTTTTAGAGAAGGAAGAAAAGCGCTGACATTCGGCAGGCAAAAAATAAATCTCCACGAGGCCGGAAAAGAATTTGAGCCGAAGGCACAGCACCCGGTGCCCGGCTCCCTGGACCTGTGTTTCATCACAAATACAGGCATTGATGATGTGATCCGTCATCTGGAAGGGCTGTCCATTCAGATTGAAGAAGGCCCCGCAGAACGGACGGGCGCTGAAGGACCGATCGTTTCGGTGTATATCAGAGATCCCGACGGAAATCTGGTTGAAATATCAAACGAACTTCGTGAGAACGTTTAACGCTCAGTCCGGCTGATGTGTTTGGCCGCTTCAATCATACTGTTTAAAATGTGGGTGCTGCTGCTGTTCAGCAGAACCTTTAAATAGCGGATTTCGCTGGAAAGCGGAGGAGCGGAGTTGATCGCTTCCAATCGGTTCACGATCTCCTGATTCATCCTTTTTTGTTCCTGAATCAGACTAAGAAGCTGGGAGGCGGATGAGGCGTGTACTTCCGATTTCTGTTTCATAACGCTCGCTCCTTTTCTTTGGCTTTGCCACATATTTTAAAGGGTTATAAAAAAAGAATCTATTCATAAAATCTAAAAACATCAATTCGCGAAGTTTGACGCACGCCGATCGAATGAAAATGAAACCTAAAGGCCAAGATACACGTAAACTGAGTATAAGGTCACTGTACATTAGACTCACAAGAACGCTTTACATCGATAAGGAGTGTTTTGCATGACGAGAAACAACGCACTGATTTCTGCAATTTGTTATTTTAGCGTTTTTTTTGCCCCGCTTATTTTGCCAATCGCTGCGTATTTTATAACAGATGATCAAGAAACGAAAAAGCATGCGATGCGTTCGCTTATTTCGCATATTATTCCGTTTATAAGCGTAGTCATATTGGCAGCAGGCGCGATCAGCGGTTCGCTTATCTTTAATGACGGCGGTTATTTGGCGGTCATTTTCATGGTCGGAGGTTTTGTTTTTTTCGGAATCATCAGCTTGATTATTGTGGTCTGGAACGTTGTTCAAGGGATTAAAATGCTGACTCAGGCCTAAAAGAAGGAGAACGGGGGAGCTTTTCATGAAGCATGAGAAAGAGCGAATTTTAAAATTGGTCGAGGAAGGAAAACTGTCTGCGAAAGAGGCGCTGATCCTGATCGAAAAACTTGAAGAAGACTATAGGGAAACGGAGAGCAAAGTGACAGCTCTGTCTGAAAATGTCATTGATGCGGAAGACTTCTACAGCGAAAAGAAAAAAGAACCGAAGCCTTCAATCGGTTCCAAACTGTTCGAATGGATTGATACCGCTGTAAAAAAAGTGAAAGAAGCAGACCTGGATTTGAATTTCGGGCACTCGTTCGAGGTTCAGCATATATTCCAGTTCAAAGACTCCGATTTTTCGACTCTGGATATTCAGCTTGCCAACGGCAGCGTCAACCTTGTACCATGGAACGATTCCGACATCAGAGTCGAATGCCAGGCAAAAGTGTACCGCGCCGAAAATCAGGATGAAGCAAGGCAGGCTTTTCTCCAGCATATCGACTGCGGTGTGGAAGGCGATAAGTTCACGATCCGCACGGAGAAAAAAACAATGAAGACCAACCTTACCGTCTATATACCGGACAAAGAGTACGGCAAAATCCGCTTTAAGCTGTTTAACGGCCCGGTCAGAGGGGAACATTTAAACGTAAAAGAGCTGTCCGCCAAAACGACGAACGGCGTGCTGTCGTTCTCTGCTCTCACGGCAGGAAAAGCTTCATTGGAAACTGCAAATGGGCAAATCAAACTCGCCGACCATACTTGCGGAGAGATTGAAGCGGAAACCATCAATGGATTGATCGATCTTAAAGGTTCATGCGATGCACTTGACCTGCAGAGCTTTAACGGTAATATTGCTGCAACAGTCAAAAATCCGCACTGCCGGACGGCATACGTGAAAACAACGACTGGAAGCGTAGAGCTGAATGTTCCCCGGGACTGCGCTGTGACAGCGGAGCTGAAAAGCAATCTCGGTTCTCTGTCTCATGATCTGTCAGATGCGGAAATTTTAAAAGAAAAAAACGAGACAATCCAGAAAGAAATGTATCTAAAAGCAAATCAAAATCATGATCATAGCATGACTGTTTTTTTGGAATCGAAGACAGGATCGATCCATTTAAACCATACACAGGAGTGATACAATGAAAAGGCTATTTCGATCCGAAACAGACAGAAAGATTGCCGGGGTCGTCGGGGGTCTTGCTGAGTATTTAAATATGGATGCGTCATTGCTGAGAATCATTACGGTTCTATTATTTATATTTTCGACCGGAGTTCCCGTTCTGCTGATTTATATTGTCTGGGTATTCCTAGTGCCGAATGAAGGGGACGTCGACAGATGATGAAATGGATCATAAACGTTCTTGTCAATGCCTTATTATTAATCGTTATTGCTGGTTACTTTGATTCGGTTCACGTCAGAAGCATCGGGGCAGCCATCACGGCAAGTTTGATTTTATCGATCTTAAATATGTTTGTGAAGCCGGTGCTGGTGATTTTGACGCTGCCTGTCACGGTGATTACTTTAGGTTTATTTTTGTTTATCATCAATGCGATTACTCTTTATATGACCGCATCCATTATGGGGGACAGTTTTGACCTGGACGGCTTTGGGACAGCCATTTTTGCGTCGATCGTCCTGTCGGTTTTCCACTTGCTCATTCAAAAAGCAATTATCGAACCGATGTCCAAAAAATAAGTTGAAGTCTGATGATTCATCAGGCTTCTTTTTTTTGCACGGATGTCTCTTTCATAAAAATGATCTGTAAAGGCAAAATACGAAAGGGAGGTAGACGATGAAAAAGTACAGAAATCGCCAAACCCTTTTGTTTCTGGCCGCAGTTTTACTTTTTGCCTTACAGATGCCGATATCGTCCGCGGCGGAAAAAGAGCACATTCAGCTTAGTTCACCGGCCATCAGGCATACTTCTGTTGAACAAGTAAAAAAAGGAGACGACTTGTATTTTTCCGCGGAGGCGGCCGCTGACACGGTCATTCTGTATTACAAGCAGCATGCCGAATTGCCGTATCGGGGGATTCCGATGGAAGTAGAGCCGGGCAAACAGAACGGCTATATTGCCAAGTTGGAAAGCGAATCCATAGCATCCGACAAAGTCCAGTATTACATTGAGGCTCAGGCCGGTCGTTCCTCTGTGAAGACGGATGTGTATACTGTCGCCCTGAAAGGCGTACGTACGGATACACAAAAGCTTCCGGAGCTGTTGATCACGGAAATGGCTGTCGACACGTCAAACACCGGTGCAAAGGACGGCTATGAATTTATTGAAGTTTATAACAATACCAATAAAGCTGTTCATCTGAACAATTACAAAATGAAATACAGGCATCCTGAAAAGGGCAAGGAATCAGACACCGTCTGGCCTTTTGAACGCGATGATGTGACGATTCCTTCCGGTCAAACACACGTGTTTTGGGTGAAAAACCGCTCAAACGGACATTTGACGGAAGATGACTTCAATCAGCATTACGGTGTTCACCTTCGTGAAGGCAAAACGCTTTCTGTTCTCAAAGGGAGCGGCCTGGCGAATACGGCGCCGAGAGAGGTGATTATCTGCACAAACAGCGGGGAAGAGGTCGCATCCGCCCGTTATCAAAGCAAGCCGGATAAAACTGATGTCACTAAAAATAAAGCGCTTCTTTATCGATATCCGCTGGATGGAACGAAGCATATGAAAATGATATCGGCCGGGGAAGAAACACCGTCTCCTGGTTCGCTCCTGAAGGCGCAGGTTCCTTCACAGACGGTGACGGTCATGCCTGACAGAGAAAAGCCGGCGATCCATGATATGACGGATCATCAAGCGGTCAAACCGGGTGAAACGATTCAGCTCTTAGCTGACATGAAAGACAATCGGCAAGTGAAACAGGCGCAGTTTTTCTACCGTATGAATGATGATGAGCCGTTTACTGAAGTCCGTGTTGAAAAAAGCCGCAATGACGGTTTGTACCGCCACAATATCTATTTTGCCGAGCTCATTGGCAAAGAAAAAGTGGAATACTATATGCGGTCCGGCGATGGATCAAATGTTACGGCGACTGAAAAGAAAACGATACCGCTTGAACAGCGGATTTTAAAGGGGCTCAGGCTGAATGTAAGCGAAGGCGGAACCGTTTCCGGAAAAATGCTGTTGAAAGCCACAGCAGAAAAGCCGCCTTTTGAAACGACAATTCGGATTGACGGAATTGAACAAAAAAAAGGTGAATCAGCGCTTGAAAAAAAAGCCTACTTTGCATTCGATGTCAATCAAACAAATCTGTATTTTAAAAATGCTATAACGATCGGCAGAAGGGTTCAAAAAGTTTTTGACGATTCGCGCCGCCGGTATACGACTATTACGGTTCCGGTTTCTCCGGAGGAATTTAAAAAAGGAAAGCCGTTTGCGATTAAAGTTCGTTCAGGCACGAAGTCAACCCCATTTGAACAATCTGCAGAAGAAAACAGGGATGATTTTGTCCTCAAGAATCCCCGTCTTATCTTAGCGGATGGGACCATCATTCGCGATGAGCAGTACGACGATCCGAAAGCTGAGCTTCCGGCCGGCGACGGTCCAGGGGCGCGCGAATGGTATGAATTCCGTTTTTCGATTCCGGAAGCCAAGTTTACATCGCTTGCCAGTCAATGGCATACACGGGCCTGGGATGAAGGGCCGCACATCGTTGAAGCGGAGAATGGCGAAGAAAGGCTCATCCGCAGGGTGACGGTTGATAATACAGGCCCTGAGATCAAAACGTCATTAAAAGACGGCAGGACGTATAAAGGATCGTTTGAGATCAATGCGGCTGCACACGATAAATGGAGCGGTGTGAAAAGCATAAAAGCCGTTCTTGACGGCAAAAAAATAGCGCTTCCCTATTTTATATCTTCTGCCGGCCTGGATGCGGGAAAGCACGAACTGAAAATAAAAGCGGAGGACAGCGCGGGCAACCTGTCAATCGTGAAAAAGGCATTTTATATTAAAGAGGAAAAGCCGGACAAGCCAGCCCAGGTCAAAAATGCCCCCGGCAGCACACAAGCTAAGCTGGCCGTTCGCGTCAAGGACCCGACCAAAGATAAGATGAAAGTGTCATTCCATCAAGGGTTTCAGTACACTGTAAAAGACGAAGAGCACGTTGACGTGTCAGCGAACGAAAGCGGGACGGAACCTCCGCAAAGCTTTGCGGTCAGAGGGGAAAAGGCGATGACAAAAGAAGAGCGCAGCGGCATGTCCGCACCTGACGGAAAAGGTTTTGAAACGTCATCAACAACAAAGTTTCCGTACCATCGCTTTGATGTCAAAGTGGATGAAAATACGGGGCCGAACGACAAGGTGGAAGTGCGGTGGCGAGGCAGTTCGCTTCCCGGCAGAAAAGTCTCCATGTTCGCTTGGAATTGGACGAGCAAGAGGTGGGAGACGCTGACATTCCATGTTGCAAAGGATGAAAAACCTTTCACCCTCAAAGGAAGCATAAAAGCTGCCGATTATATCCGTCAATCCAAGGCGAGCATCATCATTCAGGATCAAATTCAGCTTTCGCAAAATGACTATACATTTGTGTGGATGTCTGATACGCAATATTATTCGGAAAGCTATCCGCACATTTTTGAACGTCAGGTCAAGTGGATCGCCGAACAAAAGGATAAGCTGAACATTCAGTACGTCTTTCATACGGGGGATCTTGTGGATGAAGCGGATCAGCCGCTGCAATGGAAGCGCGCCGACCAGTTCATGAAAGTTCTCGACGACCATCAAGTTCCATACGGCGTGCTGGCGGGCAATCACGATGTCAGCCATAAAGACCGGTCTTATTTGAAATTCGGCAGGTATTTCGGGGAAAGACGTTTTAAACAAAAACCGCATTACGGCGGGTCTTATCAGAATAACAAAGGGCATTACGATCTCATCTCCAGCGGGGGAAACGACTATATCATGGTATCGATGGGGTGGGGAATCGGAAAAAAAGAACTGCAGTGGATAGATGATGTTCTGAAACGCCATCCCGATCGAAAAGCGATTTTGTCATTTCACGAGTTTTTGCTTGTCAGCGGAAGCAGAAGTCCAATCGGGGAGAAAATATTTGAACAGATCATCAAGCGGAATCCGAATGTGATCGCTGTGTTGAGCGGCCACTATCACAGCTCCAACTTACAAGTCGACAGGCTTGATGATAACGGGGACGGCAAGCCGGATCGCAAGGTGTATCAAATGCTTGCCGACTATCAGGGCGGTCCTGAAGGAGGCCAAGGTTATTTAAGAATTCTTCATGTAGATCCGAAGCATGACACGATCCATGTCAAAACGTATTCGCCATATCTTGACGACTATAATTTTTATGATCCGCACCAATTCGGCCCGAAAGACGAGTTCAACATCAAAACGGATCTGAAACCACGGAAGAAAAAGGTTAAAACCGATTATTTTGAGCTGAATGTCTTTTCGAACAAGGAAATTGGGAAAGCAAAAACGGTGAAAAGCGGAAAGACGGCTTCAGTGACATGGAAGGATTTACAGCCGAACACAACCTATTTCTGGTACGCCGCAGCTTCTGACCATTACGGCGGCAAAAGCAGATCTCAGATGTGGAAATTGACGACAAAAGATGACGGCATGAAATCCTTTTTGATAGATCAAACCGCCGGGGTGGGCTCAGCTCTGTGGCAATTGTCGGGGAGCCCCCCGCCGGCCGGCATAAAGTTAAAGCAAGCGAAACTTGAGCCGTCAGGTATGAAAAATCCCCCAATTGCTGTAATCGGCTTTTGGCTGGCTGCGGTATTCATTTGTGAACGTAAAAAGCATTTGTTTTCCTAAGGGGAGCAAATGCTTTTTAGTTTGTCACATCTTTTTTCAGACGGGTTGCCGTGTCGGCTTGTTTTTTTCTGTAAAGCGATAAAATGCTGACAGAAGCGATGACGGCAAGGGAAAGGACGGCGGCTGTGAAGTAGAGGTTAAAAAACCCCGTTCCCACACTTTCATGGATCGCTTCGCTTATAATGTCCTTGACTTTTGGATCGGGAATCTGGCTGAGTGATTCGTTCAGACGCGATACGTCCGACTCACCGCCTGTAAATTCTTTTATCGGCATCCCTGCATCATTCAGTTTTTGTTTGATATGTGTGCCGATATTTTCGTAGCCGGCCGTTATATATCCTGCATACAAAGCGGGCGCCAAGGTCATTCCCATCTGCCTGACGAGTGATAATGTGCCGAGCGCAGTCCCGTAATCCTGTTTTGCTGCCTCTGATACAAGCATATTTAACGGCGCGCCCAACAGAAAACCAAAACCGACCCCTGCGATAATGCTTGCCAAAACAAATTCCCACTTCTCTGTCACCCAGACGGATAAGAGTAAAAACCCGGCGAACGAAATGATTCCCGAGAGCCATGCCGCTTTTACCGGTCCTTTCCGATCGGCGAGCATTCCGCCGAGCCCTGCTCCTATTCCTGAAGCCAGCGCCAGAGGCGTCATCCAATACCCCGCTTTTTCAGGAGCGACATGCAAATATTGTTCCGCATATGCAGGAATGAAAATAACGGCTGCCAAGAGTCCGCCGGATAAAAATCCGATAAAAAGCGTCCATTGAAACACCTTGTTTTTTAATAAGCTGTAGGCAAGTATCGGGTCGCCGCCTTTCAGTTCTATGCGTTTTTCATAAAAGATGAGTCCTGCAAACAGCGCGCAGCCGATCAGAAGAAAACAGTAAACCTTTGGGTCGGACAGGACGGCAGACATGTGCTGTCCGTTTATATTCGTTATTCCGTACATCACAGCTAAAATCCCAAGAGACAACAGCACAGTTCCGGCCAGATCGAGCGGCTTCTGTGTTCCCCCTTTTGTTTCTTTCATCAATGGAACGCTGAGAATGATCAGCACTGCGGCAATCGGAAGGTTGATCAAAAACAGCCAGTGCCAGCTTCCGGTCATATCCAAAATAAAGCTGCCGATATTCGGACCGAGCACTGCCGCGATGCCGTTCATCGCACCTAAAAGCCCCAGTGCGGTTCCCTGTTTTTCTTTAGGCAGCGCAGTGAGAATATGCGAGCTTCCGATAATAAAGATTCCGCCGCCGCCAAGCGACTGAATCAGCCTTGCCAATAAAAACATCGGGAAGTTTTGGCTCAATGCAACCAGCAGCGAACCGGCGCCAAACAGCAAGACTTCGATGATAAACAGCTTTTTACGTCCATACCGGTCAGACAGCTTTCCGACGATCGGGACGCTGACTGCCAAACCGAGCGTATAAAGTGTGATGCCCCAAGCTCCCCATGAGGGGGATACTTGAAAAGAATCGTTGATTGTCGTCAGAGCGGCTGAAATGATGCCATTGTCTAAAGCAGCCATAAACACGCCGATCGTAAATAATAATACGGCCCACTTTTGGTTCACACCATATATCCTCCTTTTTTATTAATTTAAAATGAATAATTCACTTTGAGTGAACTATTTTAATCATCCTTAAAAAAACACGTTTTGTCAAAAGAAATTTTTCAACAAAAAAAGCTGCGCCGTTTTCCGGGCAGCTTGTCTATTCATCGTCAGCTTTTAACGCTTTTTCAAGAATGGTAAGGCCTTCATTCACTTGGGTTTTTTCCTGTTCGTTCAGTTTCTGTAGCGCCTTTTTGAGCTTTTCGTGGCCCTTTTTGTAAAGGCTTCGAAAAATCCCCTTTGCATCTTCGGTTAGTTCAACAACAATCGTTCTCCGGTCTTGCTCGGAATGTGTTCTTTTGATGAAGTTCGCTTGTTCAAGGCGGCTCAGCAGTCCGGTCATATTTGAAAGGGAAGCGCCCATTTTTTCAGCGATTTCAGAGACTTTCAGTGTGCCGTGGTTGTTCAGAAGCATTAAAACTTTCATTTGCGGCATGCTGAGATCGAGCTTCATCCATTCGGAGACATCCCCCAGGCCGGCAGCGGTCAGTACTTTCATATAAAGAACCCATGTCTCTTTTTCTTCCGGGGTCAAAATGTCTTCGTTCAGCACGGTGGTATCATGGATATTGTATTTCAACGGTTATTCACTTCCTTTTCGCGTTCCTCTTTACATACTACTGATTTTTCGCTTTGAAAGAAAGCCCGGGAAAAGAAGACTTCACCGAAGTGTCAAGGGGGGCCATTTTCAAAAAATGTTTTAGGTTCATTTTGAAAGTGATAGAATAAAGCTGAATGTCTAGTTCTTCATCTGAGAAGAGGAGGGTGCATCAATCGTGCCGAAAGTTCGAACAAAAGATGTGATGGATAAATTTAAGCTTGAGCTCATCAGCGGAGAAGAAGGGATCAACCGCCCGATTACGATGAGCGATTTATCAAGACCGGGCCTTGAAATGGCTGGTTATTTTACATACTATCCAAAAGAGAGGGTTCAGCTGCTTGGGAAGACCGAGATTACCTTTTTTGAAAAGCTTCCAGAGGAAGAAAAAAAGCAGCGGATGCTGTCGTTATGCACGGAAATTACACCGGCGATCATCCTTTCCCGTGATTTGCCGATTCCGCCTGAACTCATCGAGGCTTCCGAAGAAAACGGCGTGCCTGTGCTTCGATCCCCGTTAAAGACGACGCGCCTGACAAGCCGTCTGACGAATTTTCTTGAAAGCCAGCTGGCTCCGACAACTGCGATTCACGGCGTCCTCGTCGATGTTTACGGCGTCGGGGTGCTCATTATCGGAAAGAGCGGCGTTGGAAAAAGCGAAACGGCTTTGGAGCTTGTCAAAAGAGGCCATCGCCTTGTGGCGGATGACTGCGTTGAGATCAGACAGGAAGACCAGGATACATTGATCGGAAGCGCGCCTGAATTAATTGAGCATCTCCTGGAAATCAGAGGCCTTGGCATTATCAATGTCATGACGTTATTTGGCGCGGGGGCGGTCAGAAGCTTTAAGCGGATTACTCTTGTCATGAGTCTGGAGCTTTGGGAGCAAGGAAAGCAGTATGACCGCTTAGGGCTTGAAGAAGATACAATGAAAATTATTGATACAGACGTTCCGAAGCTGACAATTCCGGTTCGTCCGGGAAGAAATCTTGCCGTCATCATCGAAGTGGCCGCAATGAACTTCAGACTAAAGAGAATGGGTCTGAATGCCGCTGAGCAATTTACCCATAAGCTTGCGGATGTGATTGAAGATGGTGAGCTTGAAGAATAGGAGCTGACAATATGAATGAAACGATTGAACCTTTAAATCCGATTGCTTTTCACCTGGGGCCGATTGCTGTCCATTGGTACGGCATTATCATCGGCCTTGGCGCTTTGCTGGGCTTGTGGCTGGCGGTCAGGGAAGGCGAACGGAGGGGGCTGCATAAGGACACCTTTGTCGATTTGGTGCTTTTTGCGATCCCGATTGCGATTTTATGTGCAAGGGCATACTATGTCATTTTTCAATGGGGCTATTACAGTGAACACCCGGACCAGATTATTCAAATATGGAACGGCGGCCTTGCGATCCACGGCGGACTGATCGGCGCCGTACTGACGGGAATCATTTATGCGAAGGTCAAAGGGCTTTCGTTTTGGAAGCTGGCTGATATTGCTGCTCCAAGCATCCTGCTCGGTCAGGCGATCGGCCGCTGGGGAAACTTTATGAACCAGGAAGCGCACGGTGAGGCGGTGTCAAGAGCGTTTTTAGAAAACCTCCACCTGCCTGATTTTATCATCAATCAAATGTACATCGACGGGCAGTACTACCAGCCTACCTTTTTGTATGAATCGCTGTGGAGCTTCACGGGAGTCGTCGTTCTGCTTCTTTTAAGAAAAGCGAATTTAAAGCGAGGCGAGCTGTTCTTAATCTATGTCATTTGGTATTCGATGGGACGCTACTATATCGAAGGCCTGAGAACGGACAGTCTGATGCTGACGGCGAACCTTCGCATCGCCCAGGTGATTTCAATCGTCCTGATCCTCAGTGCGGCTGCGCTGATAGCCTACAGACGTTTCAAAGGGCGAGAGATTAAACGGTATCAGGAGATGTAGCGATTTTACAAAGGGGAGACAGCAATGAAGGGAACTTTAAAAGCCGGCGCTGTGGCGGGACTGAAAACGACGTGGACACTCGGAAAAGTGATTTTTCCTGTCACGCTGATTGTCAGCATGCTTCAGCACACACCGGTGATGGACTGGTTGATCAAACTGATCACGCCGGCGATGGGAATTTTCGGGTTGTCAGGGGAAGCGGCGATACCGCTTGTGCTCGGCAACATGCTGAACTTGTATGCCGGAATTGCGGGGATTTTAACGCTTGATTTGACAGTTAAAGAAGTGTTTATTTTAGCGGTGATGCTGTCGTTTTGCCACAATTTGATTATCGAATCGACCGTTGCATCAAGGGTCGGAATTAAAATATGGCTTATTTTGCTTGTGCGCATCGGCCTCGCCGTTTTTTCGGCCTTTATCATTAACCTTGTCTGGCACGGCGGTCAGGATGCGGCTAAATACGGCTTGATCTCTGCGAAAAGCGCCGCTCCTTCCGGCTGGCTTGAAATTGCGCTTGAAGCCGTCACCAAGGCGGGTCTTGGTGTCCTTCAGCTTGCAGCCATCGTGATACCGCTGATGATCATCATTCAATATATGAGAGACCTCGGCTGGCTGCATACTTTTTCAAAGTGGTTTGCACCGCTGACGAGAATGCTCGGCATGAAAGAGAACACCTCAATGACGATGGTTGCCGGGCTGACGATCGGCCTTGCATATGGGGCCGGCGTTATGATCAAAGCGGTCGAAGAAGACGGCGTCAGCAAAAGAGATGTAACGATCGCGTTTATTTTTCTCGTTGCCTGTCACGCGGTTGTGGAAGACACATTGGTATTTATCCCGCTCGGCATTCCGGTCTGGCCTCTTTTGTTGATCAGGCTTGTAACCGCGATTCTGCTGACGATCGCGATTTCGCGCATCTGGAGAAAGCCGGGTTATTCCGTTCGCAGAAAGGAAGCTTTGTATGAAAGTTAATACGGTTTTATTTGATTTGGATGGAACGCTAATCAATACAAATGAGCTGATCATCGCCTCATTTTTGCACACGCTCGACCATTATGCACCGGGACGCTATAAACGGGAGGATGTCCTTGCTTTCATCGGACCTTCCCTTTATGAAACGTTCTCAAGCATTCAAAAGGATAAGGCTGAAGAAATGATCACCATGTACCGGACATTTAATCATCAGATGCATGATGAACTGGTAACCGAGTATGAGACGGTTTACGAGACGCTGGAACGTCTCGCGGAAGAAGGGTATAAGCTCGGGATTGTCACGACAAAGCTGCGGGACACCGTTATCATGGGGCTTAAACTGACGGGGCTTGATGCCTTTTTCGAGACGGTTGTGACGCTGGATGACGTCAAGCGGCCGAAGCCAGATCCCGAGCCTGTTTTGCTCGCCCTTTCCAAGCTTGGCAGCCGTCCGGAAGAAGCCATCATGATCGGTGATAATTACCACGATATATTAGCAGGGAAGAACGCCGGAACGAAAACAGCAGGCGTTGCGTGGACGATTAAAGGAGAAGAAAGCCTGGCTAAACACGAGCCTGATTTTATGCTCCAGCAAATGAGCGATCTCCTTCGCATTCTTGAGGTGGAGAAAGCTTGAGAAAAACGAAGCGCTATCCGGTGTCCGGCTCCAATTCCTTATGGCACATCTATCAGACGGTTCCATTTTTTAAAGTGGTCAAAAACTTTATCGTCATTCAGGCAGCGCGCTATACGCCGTTTCTTGGGATGAAAAATTGGATGTACCGGACGTTTTTGCGGATGAAAATCGGAGAGAAATGCTCATTTGCTTTAATGGTCATGCCGGATATCATGTTTCCTGAAAAGATCTCCGTCGGGCGTAACACCGTGATCGGCTACAATACGACCATTTTGGCGCACGAGTATTTAATAAAAGAATATCGGCTCGGCGAGGTTGTCATCGGCGATGAAGTCATGATCGGAGCCAATACGACGATCCTTCCAGGCGTCGAAATCGGAGACGGCGCCGTCATTTCCGCCGGAACGCTCGTTCATAAAGATGTGCCTCCGGGCGCTTTTGTCGGCGGCAATCCGATGCGGCTGATCTATACAAAAGAAGAAATGGAAAAAAGGTTGGAGACCCCCGCTGAATAAAGAACGGGGGCCTTTATTTGCAATCAAAGTTAAAATTCATGATTGTTCCTTTCCGTAATATGCTTCACACCGATCCACTTCTTTCCGACTTTTGAGTACCTTGTATTTGTCATCGTAACGGAACTTGTACTGCTGTCGGTTCTGAAGATGGCCTCTTTCATATTTGTAATCGTGCAGTTATCAATATTGACCACTGCCTTAAATGTCGAGCCTCCGAGCTGGCGAATGAATTTGCCTCCTTGATCCGCAGTGAAATTTTTCACGGTAAATGTACTCGCTTTATTAATCTGAAAGATTTTGTCCGCGGCAAGCCGGGCTGATCCTCCGTTAATCGTGACATTTCCTTCGCTTTTGACAGTCAGGGCATCTTCGCCGACATCTTCCCAAACAACATTGCTTATAGAAGCGTTACCATAAGTGTGAACACCGTCAGCAGCAGGAGCGCCAAGCACGACATTTTTGAGCGTTGCGCCATTCTCCACTTTGAAAATCGGTTTTTGATCTTCGCGCTGGCTTCCGTCCCCCAGCTCCGGACCTGCAATCAGCCGCTTGCCTTTCCCGTCATACGTTTGTCCTTGTTCGACTACGATCGTTTTGTGAACGACCTCGGCGGCCGAGGCTTTTTCGGGCAGAGCCTGTCCAAACCCGCAGACGAGCAAACCTGACAAAATAACCGTACCTGCTAATCTCTTCATCATTTTCATCCTCCTCATGAAATATTGTTCAAAACAGATTTGTCTCCCTTAGATGAAAGCAATTTCTAGACCTTTTGCAATAAGATGAGACACCTATTTCGGTACTATCATATATGCGAGCTTGCTGAAAAGTAAACAAATAATTTGAATATTATGAAAAAACAGTAAATTGAACACGTGCAATGAGGTTTTTTTCTGTATTTTGGATGTGATGAAAGGGTAAAGAGGCTTATTTTAATAGGGGTTGAAAGAACTAAAAAAGGCAGGGGTTAATCTGCCTTTTTAAGCGGCGATCACGATCGCCTGACTGCCCATTTGTGTCCATGATTTCTCAAAATTTTCTCTGTCTGTTTTTCTGTTTTTATATCCGTACGGATCATTCAAATAAACGTAATCCTCATCATAGCCTGTCACGGCAACACTGTGAACGCTGTACGTCACATCGATTTTACCTGACGGCGTATTCCATGTTTCCATATCGTTGACTGGACTGAAATGAACAGTGGTGATAACCCAAACCGGTCTTCCCTGATTCAGCTGTTCATATATTTTCTCCGGCTCACTTCCCGTCAAATCGACAGCTTTAGTACCTGCGTATGAATAGGCCAAATCGTAAATCGGGCCATGGTAGACACTCAGTCCGGGTCCGTTTTCCATATCTCCCACAAAGCCGTCGTTAGGATTTCCCTTTAAGCCGCTTTCATAGTGCAGAGGCACTCTTTTCACCTCATTGGCAAGCTCATTTTTTGTGACATGATATCCGCTGTAGTTTAAGATCATCGCCAGGCTGGCGACTTCGCAGCCGTTATAAAGCTTCGGCGAGTCCATTTGGTTGATCAACGGGACGTCAAGCGGCTGATGTACTTCTTTATTGTCAGCAGCATTCTTATGGCTGCTGTGCAGCATTTCGGCTAACGGGCTTAACGCATCTTTAGAAAACAGTATAAGAACGGCGGTTATAAGAGCTGCTACGAAAAAAATTAAAAAAAGAGTTTTGAAAAATTTCATTCTGAGTCTCCTGTCTTCCCTTTGCTGGTTTGGTTAAGGCAAAGATTTGCAATTGTTTATATTATAACATCAAGATGTTCATTACATAAAAGTTATCATTTCCCATACGGTCCGTAGTCTATTTTAAGAGCGGCTGTTGATTTTGATTCTTTTATCTGTTAGCATATTATCATATTAGCGAACTAAAGGATTCGGAATTTTCCTTCAAACAGTTATGGGGGTGCAAGTGTAGATGTTTATGTTTGAAAAACCGCATGGCATGCGGGATACGCTGCCTGTGCTTTACGAAACAAAGAAAAAGGTGCGCTCTTCATTAACAGAGGTGATGGCTTTGTGGGGGTATCAGTTCATGGAGACACCGGCCCTTGAATTTTATGATACGGTCGGTGTGCAGTCGGCCATATTGGATCAGCAGTTATTTAAACTCCTTGATCAGGAGGGGCAGACGCTCGTGTTAAGACCTGATATGACGGCCCCGATCGCAAGGGTGGCGGCCTCAAAGCTTCATAAAGATGATCACCCGCTTAGAGTGGGCTATGCTGCAAATGTGTTCAGGGCACAGGAACGTGAAGGCGGACGTGCCGCCGAATTTGAGCAAGTCGGCGTCGAACTGATCGGCGATGGATCTACAAGCGCTGACGCAGAAGTGATTGCACTCGTCATTTTTTCGCTTAAAAATGCCGGCCTGACTTCATTTAAAATCTCGATCGGCCATGTCGGAATTTCAGATGCTTTGTTTGTGGAGGTTTTAGGGAATGAAGAAAGGGCTCATGTCCTGCGGCGCTATTTATACGAAAAGAACTATGTCGGCTACCGGGAGCATGTAAAATCCCTCAATTTATCCTCAATTGATAAAAGCAGGCTGCTCGAGCTTTTGGAGCTGAGAGGCGGTATTGAAACGTGCGGCAAGGCGGCATCGATCATCGATTCTGAAAAAGGAAAACGCGCGGTTTCAGAACTGAAGACGCTTTGGGAGACACTCGGCGACTATGGTTGCACGGACGACATTAAACTTGATTTAGGCATGGTCAGCCATATGAGCTACTATACGGGTGTTTTGTTTGAAATCTATGCTGAAAACGTCGGCTTTCCGATCGGAAACGGCGGCAGATACGACCAGCTTCTCGGCCGCTTCGACTCACCCGCTCCGGCAACCGGTTTCGGCATCAGGACTGACAGGCTGCTAGAAGCATTGAAGCCGACTGAAGAGCAAGAAAAAATCGATGTCGTCATCTTCAGCACGGAACAGAGAAAAGAGGCGATCAAATTTGCCGAAGAAGAGCGAAGAAAGGGCAAAAAAGTCGTTATACAGGACTTAGCGGGAATCGGAGATATTGACCAAATGACAAAGTCTTTTCAAAACGTGACCTATTTTATCGGGGCCAGAAAGGAAGAGAAGCATGGGTAAGGAATTGACGATTGCGATGCCGAAAGGGCGGATATTTGAAGAAGCTGCCGATATGCTTCGAAAAGCAGGCTATCAGCTCCCTGAAGAATTCGATGATTCGAGAAAACTGATCATTCAGGTGCCTGAAGAGAACCTTCGCTTTATCCTCGCCAAGCCGATGGATGTCACAACATATGTCGAGCACGGGGTGGCCGATGTCGGAATCGCCGGCAAAGATGTGCTGCTGGAAGAAGAACGCGATGTCTACGAGGTTCTTGATTTAAACATCAGCAAATGCCGTCTTGCCGTAGCCGGCCTGCCAGAGACGGCGGCCGACAACGTTGCGCCCCGGGTTGCGACCAAGTATCCAAATGTCGCGTCAAGCTACTTCAGGGAGCAGGGAGAACAAGTGGAAATCATCAAGCTCAACGGTTCGATTGAACTCGCTCCCTTGATCGGACTTGCCGGCCGAATCGTTGATATCGTATCAACAGGACAGACTTTAAGGGAAAACGGGCTGGTTGAAACCGAAAAAATTTGCGACATCACGTCACGTTTCATCGTAAATCCTGTCAGCTACCGAATGAAAGACGCAGTCATCGATGAAATGGCTTCAAAACTTTCTCTTATTGTGGAAGGGGAAAAAGTAAAATGAAGATCAAAACCATCAGCGGAAATACGTCGGTTTCCCTAAAGCGCACTATTGACGCCGGAACGGAAGAGCAAAGAAAAGCGGTCCGCGGCATTATCGATGAAGTGAAAAAGTACGGGAATTCAGCTGTTTCCGCATTCACAAGACAATTTGACGGAGCGGATGTGGCCGACTTTCGCGTTTCTGAAGAGGAAATCAAGGAAGCATACATCACGCTCAATGAACGTGATCTCGAGATTATTCGGGCGGCGATTTTTAACATTAAAGAATATCATGAGCGGCAGCTCGCATCATCATGGTTTTACCACCGCAAGGACGGAACGATGCTCGGCCAGAAAATCACGCCCCTTGATTCAGCGGGAGTGTACGTGCCCGGCGGAACGGCTGCTTACCCATCATCCGTTCTGATGAATGTTATTCCGGCGCTTGTTGCCGGTGTCGATCGCATCGTCCTTGCCTCACCTCCGGGAAAAGACGGCAAATTGTCGGCGGGAGTGCTGGCAGCTGCCGCTGAGCTTGGCGTCACAGAGATTTACAAAATGGGCGGTGCTCAGGCGATTGCCGCATTGGCTTACGGAACAGAAACCATTTCCCCCGTCGATAAAATCACAGGACCTGGAAATATTTACGTCGCCTTGGCTAAACGGGAAGTATTCGGCCAGGTTGATATTGATATGATCGCGGGCCCAAGTGAAATCGCCATTCTCGCTGACAGTACGGCAAATCACCGGGAAATCGCTGCTGATCTACTTTCACAGGCTGAGCATGATGCGATGGCAGCGAGCATTCTTGTCACCGACTCAAAGCCGCTTGCCGAATCTGTTTTAAAAGAGGTTTACGAACAGCTCGAACATCTTCCAAGAAAAGAGATTACACAGCAGTCGATTGACAACCACGGTTTGATCTATGTTACAAAGACGATGCATGAAGCTGTTTCCGTCATCAATGAGCTCGCTCCTGAACATTTGGAAATTTTAACAGCTCAGCCTGACGCCCTGCTCGGACAGATCAAACACGCGGGAGCCATTTTCCTGGGCCGCTACAGTTCAGAGCCGGTGGGAGATTATTTTGCGGGCCCTAATCATGTTCTGCCGACTAACGGCACAGCCAGATTTTCAAGCCCGCTAAATGTGACCGACTTCCAAAAGCGCTCCAGCATCATTTCCTACAGCAGGGATGCATTCCGCGAGAATGCCGAGAGCATTGCGGCCTTTGCAAGATTGGAAGGACTTGAAGCCCATGCAAGAGCAATTGAATCCAGAAACCGGGAGGAAGACTGATGAGAAAAGCCGAACGGGCAAGAAAAACCAATGAAACTGATATTAAATTATCCTTTCATATTGACGGAGAAGGGAAAGCGGATATTCAAACGGATGTCCCGTTTATGACGCATATGCTCGATTTATTTACAAAACACGGGCAGTTTGACCTTTCAGTTGAAGCGAAAGGCGATGTTGAAATCGACGACCACCATACGACGGAAGATATCGGAATTTGTCTCGGACAGGCGCTTTTGGAAGCGCTCGGAGATAAACAAGGAATCAAACGCTACGGTTCGAGCATAGTGCCGATGGATGAAGCGCTCGCCCAGGTTGCGATTGATCTGAGCAACAGGCCGCACCTCGAGTTCAGAGCCGAATTCCCGAGCCAGAAAGTCGGAACCTTTGATACAGAGCTTGTCCATGAATTTTTGTGGAAGTTTGCGCTGGAAGCGCGAATGAATCTTCATGTCATCGTTCATTACGGTACGAATACTCACCACATGATCGAAGCGATTTTTAAAGCGCTGGGACGTGCGCTTGATGAAGCGACATTGATCGATCCGCGGGTCAAAGGAATTCCGTCAACGAAAGGAATGCTGTAAATGATCGGTGTCATAGATTACGGAATGGGAAATCTGTACAGCGTCTCTAAAGCGCTTGAACGGATCGATGCCCCTTATTTCGTATCCGAGCATCCGGATGAACTTAAGAAAGCGGACAGCTATATCCTTCCGGGAGTCGGAGCTTTTCGGGATGCGATGGAGACTTTAAGCCAGACCGGCCTGAAAACATTTATTCAAGATGCCGTAAGTGAAGGAAAACCTCTTCTCGGCATATGCCTCGGTATGCAGCTGTTATTTGAAGAAAGCGAAGAACGCGGGGCGTCAAAAGGACTCGGCCTTTTGAAAGGAAAAATCGTTAAACTGAAAGACCGTGATCAAGCGGGAGATCGCTTAAAAGTGCCTCACATGGGCTGGAATCTTCTCACGGTCCACCGCGACTCTCCGCTTTTACCAAAGACGAAAGAAGGGTATGCGTATTTCGTTCATTCGTATTATGTCTGCGGAATCGAAGAGGAAGCTTTGCTTGCCAGCGCCGAATACGGTGTGCGTGTGCCTGCTGTCGTCGGTTTTGGCAATGTATACGGCGCCCAGTTTCATCCGGAAAAAAGCAGTGCGGTCGGCATGTCGATCTTAAAGCGTTTCAAGCAGCTTACACAAGAACAGAAGGTGAAAAAATGAGCGAGTTTACTGTATACCCTGCCATTGACATGAGAAACGGCAAATGCGTCAGGCTCATCCAGGGAGATTATGAAAAAGAAACGATTTACGGTCATTCCCCTCTGGATATGGCCTCCCGGTTTGCTGAAGCGGGGGCAGACTGGATTCATCTTGTCGATTTGGACGGGGCAAGAGAAGGCAAAAAAGTGAACGACAGACACGTCATAAGCATTGCTGATGAGCTCAACGTTAAAGTGCAAGTCGGCGGCGGCATCAGGACCGAAAAAGACGTGTATGACTACTTGTCGCAAGGTGTTGAAAGGGTGATCTTAGGCAGCTCGGCCGTATCAAATCCCGAGTTTGTCAAAAACATGCTGAAAGCTTACGGCCGGCATATCGCAATCGGTCTTGACGCAAGAGACGGATTTGTTTCGACTGAAGGATGGCTTGAGACCTCCTCCGTTAGAGCGGAAGAGCTTGGCCGCGAGCTTGCGAATGAAGGTGCGGAAGTTTTTATCTTTACCGACATTGCGACTGACGGAATGCTGTCAGGACCGAATATCAGCAGTACAGTGGAGCTTGCCAGGGCAACCGGCAAACAAGTCATTGCCTCCGGCGGTGTCAGCTCTCTCGCCGATCTTGAGGCGCTCGCTTCCCGGACTGTGGAAGGCGTCTCTGGCGCCATTGTCGGAAAAGCGCTGTATACCAATCAATTTACCGTGACTGAAGCGCTTGAAAGGGTGGCGGCAAAGTGATCACAAAACGAATTATCCCGTGTTTGGACGTAAAAGACGGCCGCGTTGTCAAAGGTGTGCAGTTTGTTGAATTGAAAGATGCCGGCGATCCCGTTGAGCTGGCTGAAGTATATGATCGTGAAGGCGCCGATGAGCTTGTTTTTCTCGATATCTCGGCATCCCACGAGGGGAGAAAAACGATGGTTGACGTCGTTGAAAGAGTGGCGGCCAAGCTGGCGATCCCGTTTACCGTCGGCGGCGGCATCAATCGTTTGGATGATATGAAAACGATCCTGCGGGCCGGCGCCGACAAAGTTTCCGTTAATACGGCTGCCGTTCTCCGTCCGGAGCTGATAACGGAAGGCGCTGACTTTTTCGGTTCTCAATGCATTGTCGTCGCGATTGATGCAAAATTTGATCCGGAAGCTGATCAGTATTATGTTTATACACACGGCGGACGTAAAAAGACGGACCTTGAGGCCGTCTCATGGGCGAAGGAAGCCGTTCAGCGGGGAGCCGGTGAAATCCTGCTGACAAGCATGGATGCAGACGGAGAAAAGAACGGATTTGACTGCAGGCTCACAAAGCTTGTGTCAGAAGCTGTTTCAGTCCCCGTCATTGCATCCGGAGGCGCAGGTCATGCGGGCCACATGTATGATGCATTTGCAGAAGGGCGGGCGGACGCGGCTCTTGCCGCATCTATCTTTCATTACAAAGAAACATCTGTAAAAGAAGTAAAAGCTTATTTAAAAGAGCGCGGGGTGAATGTAAGATGATCAAGGCAGACGAGTTGACATTTAATGAAGCCGGCTTGATCCCGGCGATTGTCCAGGATGCAGCGAGCAAGGAAGTGCTGACACTTGCTTATATGAACAAAGAATCGTTTGAAAAAACGCTGGAAATGAAGGAGACATGGTTTTTCAGCAGATCGCGAGGAGAGCTCTGGCATAAGGGAGCGACGTCAGGAAACATTCAGCGTGTGATAGACATCAGGCTTGACTGTGATCAGGATGCGCTCATCGTGCTGGTCGAACCGGCGGGACCGGCCTGTCATACAGGAAGCTACAGCTGTTTTTCGCCCGGCGAACATATCAGACAGACTGATGGCGGCCGCTTTGACATCATCAATGAACTTGAAACGGTGATTGCTAAACGGCAGGCTGAAATGCCTGAAGGCGCATATACGACATATTTGTTCCGTGAAGGCGTTGACAAGATTTTGAAGAAGGTTGGCGAAGAAGCGGCGGAAGTCATTATCGCTGCAAAAAACCGGGATTCTGAAGAGCTGAGATGGGAAGCGGCTGACCTTCTTTACCATCTGCTCGTTTTGTTGAGGGAGCAGTCCCTGCCGCTTGATGATGTGCTTGGCGTCCTGAAAGAGCGCCATGAAGGCTCTGAATCATAAGCGCATTGCTTACACCCAAAAAGCTAACTGCCTTTTGGGTGTTTTCCCGTGTTTAATTTCATTACGATTTGCTCTCCGATCGGCCCCATTTTTCTTTCCCCTGTGTCTGCAAATCCGGCTTTCACATACAGGTGCTGGGCCGCGGTGTTTTTCACGTTCACAACCAGCACGATTTCATGACAATGGGTGAACTCCTTGGCGACAAATGCAGGAAGCTTGAGCATTCCTTCTTTTGCAAAACCTTTTCCCTGGTGCTTTCTGTCGATGGATAGCGCCGTTAACAGCATGGCGTCCGGGTTGTCCGAATAGTCTTTTACCCTCTCGGTCGCATGCAGGATAAAAAATCCGACGGGTTCGCCTTCGCTTAAAATTACGATTGGAAACTGACCGTCCGTCTGTTTTAAAACCTCTTTCGGCAACGCGGTAAATCGATGCTGTTCTTCAGGAAGCTCGAATTCGAGAAGCGCAGCTGAATGTTCTTCCGAGAAATGCTTCAATTGTATTGATCCGCTTTTTTTCACATGATGAACCCCCTTTCTATGATCATACAATGGGAACGTATATTCGTCACTATCTAGTGCTAAAAAAAGATTTTGCCCTGGTTAAAATAAAAAGCGTACTTCCGATATAAAACCTACCTTGAACCTTCTGAAAGCCCTATGCGCTCCAGTGCTCCAAACGTCAGGAATAAAATGGTGAAAAAACCATATGTGGAAAATGAAGAGAATTTTCTCGAAACTTGTTTTTGGCCTATTAAGCCTGCTGGAAACTATGTTATACTACTCACGGTATATAGTTTGAAATGGAGGGTATCTGTGGGAAAGTACACTTCTGAACACCATAAAGATTCGAGAATTGTCCAACTGTTCCAAGATGGGCAATATTTTTATCATAAAGGGCTCAAAGCATATAGAGAACGCAATTTATCCCGCGCAAGCAAGCTCATTCAGAGAGCGATTTTTCTTGAACCGGAAAACACGGGAATGCTGTCCCAACTTGCTGTTATTTACACTGAAATGGGATTTTACCAGCAATCAAATGAACTTTTGGACTTTATCCTGACGAACATCAACGAAAAAATGACTGAATGTTATTATTTTAAAGCCAACAACTATGCGCACCTCGGCCTTTTTCACGAAGCCTATAAAGCAGCGGAGACTTATTTAAAAGAAGACCCGGACGGCGAGTTCAGCGAGGAAAATGCGGAGCTCCTTGATTTATTGGATATGGGAGAGGAAGATGAGGGCTATTCGCAGTTTGATCAGGACGACTTGATTCTGAAACAGGATCGGGCGAAATCACTGCTGGAAAATGGACAGCTTCAGGAATCGATCGTGATGCTTGAAGAAATCACTTCCGATTACCCCGAGTTTTGGTCAGCTTACAACAACCTTGCACTGGCATATTTTTATGCCGGAGACATTCAGAAAGCCAAAACGACGATTTTTTCGGTCTTGGAAAAAAGCCATGGAAACCTGCATGCGCTTTGCAATCTTCTTATTTTTTATCACTATGAACGACGGGACGATAAGGTCGAGGCGCTTTCCGAACAGCTTTCCAATGTTTATCCGATGCTGTTTGAGCAAAGGTATAAGCTCGGCGCCACGCTGTCCCTCGTCGGCAGATACGATCTCGGCTATAAATGGCTGAAATCACTCTACCGCATGGGATTTGAAGGGGATGAGACCTTTTATTACTGGCTCGCCTGCTCAGCTTACTACACCGGCCGCACTCAATTTGCCCGGTCTGTATGGAAAAAGATGCAGGAAGAGTATCCGGATGACGCCCGCATGGAGCCGTGGAAAGAACGGAAGGAAAAGAAACCTGTCCAGCGGCCGCTTGAGGAGCGCCTTGCCGCGTACTATATCAGCGGAAGAAAAGGGGAAAAAGCCCAGCTGAAAGCGGTGCTTGATTCACAGATGGCAAAAACGCCGTTTGAAGATCAGTTTGTCAGGCTTGTGCTTTACGGGGAAAGCAGTGCAGCCGTTGATTCAAAAGACGCACTTCTTGCTTACAGAACTGCGAAAGCGATTGAACAAGCGGATCAGTCAGCGATGGAACAGGAGGCCATGTGCTTTTGGATTTTTCATGTCATTCAGCAGATCAGGGCTTACGGCCTTCAGCTGAAAAATGCCGGCGGGCTTGCCGCGGCGATCTATTACATTTGGAAGACCGAGCATCAGGAGCGGCTGACAAAAGCTGAAACCGCAAAAATCTTCCATATCTCGCCCGGAACGCTTTCAAAGTATGAACGTACATTAAAAGAACATCTATAGAAACAGGTGTGAACTTCACTGTTCAGCCTGTTTTATTATGTGAGCAAAAAAATAGCGATTATTCATGATATTTTATAGGATATGGGTAAGGAAGATATAAGAAGGGAATCTTATTTAACAGAAATGGACTGCTTGACAGCATAAGATTCATGAAGGAGTGAACATTGTGTCAGAAGAAAAGATGTATGACGTCATTATTATCGGAGCAGGTCCTGCGGGAATGACGGCAGCCGTTTATACGTCAAGGGCGAACCTGTCGACTTTGATGGTTGAAAGAGGCGTTCCGGGCGGACAGATGGCCAATACGGAGGATGTCGAAAACTATCCGGGATTTGAAAGCATTCTGGGACCAGAGCTTTCAAATAAAATGTTTGAACATGCGAAAAAGTTCGGCGCTGAGTATGCGTATGGCGATATTAAAGAAGTCGTCGATGAAGGAGACTACAAGATCGTCAAAGCGGGATCAAAAGAATTTAAAGCGCGTGCGGTCATCATCACAGCAGGCGCCGAATATAAGAAGCTCGGCGTACCTGGCGAAAAAGAGCTTGGCGGCCGCGGTGTATCTTATTGTGCGGTTTGTGACGGCGCATTCTTTAAAAATAAAGAGCTCGTCGTTGTCGGAGGAGGGGACTCCGCTGTTGAAGAAGGCGTGTACTTAACCCGTTTCGCTTCGAAAGTCACGATCGTCCACCGCCGCGATAAGCTGAGAGCGCAAAGCATCCTACAGGCGCGCGCGTTTGACAACGAAAAAGTCGACTTTCTCTGGAACAAGACGGTCAAGGAAATTCATGAAAAAGACGGAAAGGTCGGTAAAGTAACGCTGGTCGATACGGTCACAGGCGAAGAAGAAGAGTTCCGGACTGACGGCGTCTTTATCTACATCGGCATGCTGCCGCTTTCAGAGCCGTTCAAAAACCTCGGCATTACAAATGAAGAGGGCTACATCGTGACAAATGAACAGATGGAAACAAAAGTTGAAGGTATTTTTGCAGCGGGCGATATCCGCGAGAAAACCCTTCGCCAAATCGTAACGGCAACAGGCGACGGAAGCATTGCCGCACAAAGCGTTCAGCACTATATCGAAGAGCTGAAAGAGAAAGAAAAGGCTGTAAAATAACGTATTTTTATCGTCATCATGATTTAACCGCCCTGTAACACCAGTGAAACAATTATTCGTTATGATGGGTATAGTAATTGACCCCCTTTTATAATGAATTTTATTGGCACGGATGATCTTATCCGTGTCCTTTTTTTGTTTTATTTTTCCACAAAGAGAAATTTTTACAAATTTCACAAGTTGTTCAAATTTCAATATTGAAACGTCTATTTTTGCTGTAAAATAGAATGAAAGAACGGTTTTCGCAAGCGCTTCCATTCGCTGAAAAAGCCGTTTCTTTAAGTTTTACCCGGGAAAAGCCTTAAAGCAGTCCGGAAAAAAGCGATTTTCGCGGCGGAACTGCATGTTCATTGTGAGCGGGGACAGGAAGCGGTATAATAGAAAAAAGAATTGAAGGAATAAAAGGATGGGTGACAGACTTTGCAAAGAGTGACGAATTGTGTGCTGACTTCAGGTGATAAAGTCCTGTTGCTGCAAAAGCCCAGACGAGGCTGGTGGGTAGCCCCCGGCGGCAAAATGGAAAGCGGGGAAACCGTCAGGGACGCCGTCATCAGGGAATACCGCGAAGAGACGGGCTTGTATGTGCTGAACCCGCAGCTGAAAGGGATATTCACCTTTATCATAAAAGAAAATGATCAGGTCGTATCTGAATGGATGATGTTCACATTCGTCGCCGATCATTATACAGGCAAACATGTAGAAGAATCGGAAGAAGGCATCATCGAGTGGCATCAGGCGGCAGACGTCTGGAGCCTGCCGATGGCGCCGGGAGACGTCCATATTCTGGATTTTATGCTGAAAGGCAAAGGACTGCTTCACGGCACCTTTACGTATACGCCTGACTTTGAATTGCTGTCCTATCGCCTCGACCCGCAAGGCGAATAAACATAAGAGGGGGAGAGAAGCATGAATGCGAATGGAGGCCATGATATACAGCTTGTGATCATAACCGGAATGTCAGGGGCAGGAAAAACAGTGGCGATTCAAAGCTTTGAGGATCTCGGTTTTTTCTGTGTCGATAATCTGCCGCCATCTTTGCTGCCGAAATTTTTGGAGCTGATGAAGGAATCAAGTTCAAAAATGAGCAAAGTTGCCCTTGTTATGGATTTGCGCGGCCGCGAGTTTTTTGACAGCCTGATTGAAGCGCTTGACGAGATTGGGGAAACATCCTGGATTACCCCGCGAATTTTATTTTTAGATGCCAAGGATTTGGTTCTCGTTTCAAGATATAAAGAGACAAGAAGGTCCCACCCCCTTGCGACAACTGGCCTGCCGCTTGAGGGTATCCGAACGGAACGGGAGCTTCTCGAAGAGTTGAAAGGCCGCTCTCAAATCATTTATGATACATCCGATATGAAACCGAGGGACTTGCGCGAAAAAATTGTCCAGCATTTTGCGGCAGATCATGGACATACCTTTACAGTGAATGTAATGTCATTCGGGTTTAAATACGGATTACCGATCGATGCGGATCTAGTGTTCGACGTAAGGTTTCTTCCGAATCCGTACTATATCGACAGCATGAGGCCGTTGACGGGAAAAGATCAGGAAGTATCTTCGTATGTGATGAAATGGAACGAAACACAAAAGTTTCTTGAAAAACTGACCGAGCTGCTGAGCTTTATGCTTCCGTCATATAAGCGCGAAGGTAAAAGCCAGCTAGTCATCGCGATTGGCTGCACAGGCGGACAGCATCGCTCGGTGACGCTTGCTGAATACCTTGCTGATTATTATAAAAAGGACTACTATACTCATGTTACTCACCGGGACATCGAGAAGAAAAGCAGAAAATAGCATGGCAGATCAGAAAAAAATCGCAATTTTTGGCGGAGGAACAGGCCTTTCGGTATTGCTCAGAGGATTGAAGCAACATCCGGTTGACATTACGGCGATTGTGACGGTCGCAGATGACGGCGGAAGCTCGGGGAGGCTGCGCGATGAGCTTAAAATTCCCCCTCCGGGGGACATCAGAAATGTGCTCGCTGCACTGTCTGATGTTGAACCGCTTGTTGAAGATCTGTTCCAGCACCGCTTCTCTAAAGGCGGCGATTTAATCGGCCATTCATTGGGAAATTTGATTTTGGCGGCGATGACGAATATAACCGGTGATTTCTTTCACGCCGTCACTGAAATGAGCAAAGTTTTAAATGTGAGGGGAAGGGTTCTGCCCGCGGCCAATACCAGTGTTGTCCTTCATGCGGAAATGGATGACGGACAGATCATATCAGGGGAATCGACGATACCGTCTTACGGTAAGCGGATTAAACGGGTGTTTTTAACACCTGAAAAAATCGAACCCGTTCCGGAAACGATTGATGTAATCCGCGGCGCCGACCTGATTCTTCTCGGCCCGGGAAGCCTGTATACGAGCATCTTGCCGAATCTTCTCGTTCCGAAGATAAGGGAAGAAATATTAAACGCCCCGGCAAAAAAAGTTTATATTTGCAATGTGATGACCCAGCCGGGAGAAACGCTGTACTACAGTGCAGCTGATCATGTAAAAGCGCTTAACCAGCATATGGGCGGTCCGTTTATCGATACGATCCTCGTCAACAATGAGGAAATCCCGGACGATATCCGGGAACGCTATGCGAAGGAGCAGGCACAGCCCGTCCAGTTTAACATTGATGACCTGTCTGCGATGGGGCTTGAGGTCATCAAAGATCAGATTGTGACATACGAGAATGGCGTGATCCGTCATGATACACATAAAGTCGCTTCGCTACTTGTTGATTTGTTAAAAGAATAGCAGGCCTTGGAATGGGGGTGTCCATAATATGTCATTTGCATCGGAAACGAAAAAAGAACTTACAAACCTTGAAGTAAAAGATTGCTGCGCGAAAGCAGAGCTCTCTGCCCTCATTCGGATGAACGGTTCATTGTCTTTCTCAAACCGAAAAGTGGTTCTCGACGTCCAGACCGAGAACGCGGCCATCGCCAGAAGAATTTACACATTGCTGAAGAAACAATACGATGTTTCCGTTGAACTGCTCGTTCGAAAGAAAATGAGACTGAAAAAAAACAATGTCTACATCGTACGCCTGATCGAAAATGCCAAGCTGATTCTTGAGGACCTGAAAATACTCGGAGACAACTTTGTCATTGCCAGAAACATCTCGGAAGACTTGGTCAAAAAACGTTGCTGCAAACGTTCTTATATGAGAGGGGCTTTTTTAGCCGGGGGTTCTGTCAATAATCCCGAGACATCTTCTTACCACCTCGAAATTTTTTCGCTGTATAAAGAGCATAATGATTCATTGTGCAGGCTCATGAATCAGTTTCATTTAAACAGCAAAACGCTTGAGCGGAAAAAAGGATACATCACGTATCTGAAGGAAGCTGAAAAAATTACCGAGTTTTTGAATGTGATCGGCGCGCATAATTCGCTGCTCCGCTTTGAAGACGTCCGGATCGTGCGCGATATGAGAAACTCGGTTAACCGGCTCGTCAATTGCGAGACAGCCAATCTAAACAAAACGATCGGCGCTTCTCTGCGGCAGGTGGAAAACATTAAGCTGATCGACGAAAGAATCGGGCTTGATGCGCTACCGGAAAAGCTGAGGGAAATCGCCCAGCTCCGCATCGATTATCAGGAAGTAACCTTAAAGGAACTCGGGGAAATGGTGTCGAGCGGAAAAATCAGCAAATCGGGCATCAATCACAGGCTTAGGAAACTGGATGAAATAGCTGAGCAGCTGCGTTCAGGACAATCTGTCTCTTTAAAATAGGGAATGGGGGAGATCGTATGGTTCAACAAAAAGTGGAAATTCTTTTGAAAACGGGGCTTCAAGCGCGCCCGGCGGCATTGTTTGTTCAAGAAGCCAACCGTTTTCAATCAGATATTTTTCTGGAAAAGGGAGATAAAAAAGTGAATGCCAAAAGCATCATGGGGCTGATGAGCCTAGCTGTCAGCTCCGGATCGGAAGTCACGCTGATCGCCGACGGTTCCGATGAGCAAGATGCTCTTGCTGCATTGACTGCATATGTTCAAGAGAAAAAAGCTAAACCTTTATGAGGTTTGGCTTTTTCTCATCGATTCAAAGCGGAAGGAGAATAACCGATGACGACGATGCTTGATTCGCTGTTTAAAAGGATTGGATACAAGCCCGGTCAGCAGGTGACATTTGCTGACTTGCCCGAATTTTTATCGCTGCTGGCTTTACAGTTTCCTTTTGAAAATAGCGCGGTTTTAAGAAACGAACGGATTTCGATGACGAAAACAGGGCTGACGGAAGCCTTGCTGAACAATAAAAGAGGCGGTTTATGCTATGATTTGAACGCTTTTCTTTACCATGTGCTGACAGAGCTCGGCTTTTCCGTACACATGGTTCGCGGGACGGTTTTTAATCCAAAAGAACAGGCGTGGGCGCTGACGGGAACGCATGTCGCCGTTATTCTGCGGGAAAGCGATGAAACCTATTTGCTTGATACTGGATTCGGCATCAACCTGCCGCTTGCCCCCGTTCCGTTCTCAGGTGAACCCATCACCTCAAAAACAGGAGCTTACCGTATCAGGAAAACAAAGACAGATAAAGGAGATTACCTTCTTGAAATGGATAAGGGAGAGGGGTGGCAGACCGGCTACGCATTTTCGCTGACGCCAATCGATGAAGCGGCGCTTGCGTGCGTGCGGGATGCGATTTTCGATGAGGAAGCGTCTCCCTTTAATAAAAACCCGCTCGCTTCCAAGCTGACAAAGGACGGAAAGTTAATTTTGTCGAAGGATCACTTCACAAAGCAAACCGGAAGCGGTTTGACGAAAGAAGATGTGAACGCCGGAGATTTCCAGACCATTTTCGTTCAAGCCTTTTTTGACTGAAGCACCACTGTGCATCAATTAAAATAAGCGGACGCCTGTCTGCAGCGCCCGCTCGTTTTCTGTTTTATCCTTCTGTTTTCAGCTGAAAGCCGTCCAGTGTTTCTTCGGCTTCGCGAAAAAGCTGCAAATATGCTTCGGCTTGATCGCCCAAGTAAATCCGGCTTTTTTCGATATTCTTCCACTCGATCAGCAAAGGCATGCCGACCCAGCCGGTCAGACAATCCCACAGCGCGTCAAGGTTTTCGCCATAGTAGTCCGGAAGCTCCAGCTGTTCTTTTAATGTTTGGTGAAGGTCTGATACGCTCGTGATCTTGTCTCCGTTTAAAGTGACTTGTTTCATATGATCATCTCATTCTCGTAAACGTTTTATAGTGGTCAGTTGTTTTATAAACCAGTCTGTCGTTGGAATAGACGATCCGGTCTGACCCCCGGAATCCCGATGTATAGTTGATGTCGGCTTCTCTCCATACGCGTCCGGCCGCATCTGGAAGCAATTTTTCTCTGTTTTGAAAGATATCGCCGCCGATGCTTTTTCCAGGCGCTACTTCTGCGAGATTGCCTTTTTGCGGGTCCCACCCTAATTTTGCCGCTTCGGCTTTTGTGATGAAGTTGTCAGGCAGCCTGCCGTATTTCACGATATAGTCGGCAACACCTTCAAACGTATTAATGACCTCATTTGACTGAACGGTGCTGCCTTTTTCTGCATGCGGCCCTTCAGCTGAGCTTGTAAAAAGGTTCCCTGCCAGAAAGCCGAGCGCGAGAACAATCCCAAGCGCAAGTGTGGATAATATTTTTTTCACGGATAAAGTCCTCCCCATCTTTAGACTTTATAGCATAAACATGAAGAATGTGCCTTCATGGGATTGAACAGCCGCATTTCCTCATTTCCATTCCGTCTGTAATCATATTGAATTGTACCTCAAAACATGCTCAGAAATCATTATAGTATTGTAAATTTTCCATGAAACCCGAGGACGGGAACGGATCGCCGCGGTTTCCTATTTGACTCCCGGAATGTTAGTCAAGATTTGAAGAAAAAACCAACTGCTTTTCATCAGTTCTTTTCAATGGAAATGTGAAATAGGCGGTAAAGTTCCTTTGCGCCCGCGGGCGTGACTGCAACGGCCCGTGTGCGCGGGCGCCGCTCGATCCAGCCCATGCGGATAAAAGCGTCGAGCAGTGCGGAGCCCAGGGCACCGGCAATGTGATGCCGCCTTTCACTCCAATCCAGGCATTTATGGCAAAAAGAGCGCCGTTTCTTTTTGACTTCCCCAACATCGATGCCAAGTTCCTTCAAAAATAATTCTCCTGCTTCAGTCACGGTAAAAGCCGTCTCTTCTTCTTTCAACACGCCCATCTCCACGAGCCGCTCCGCAAGTGTGACGCCGAGCGATCCAGCCAAGTGATCATAGCATGTCCGCGCTTTTCTGACCGCCCGATCTTCGGCTGACTGCCGGAAAGAGCGAATTTCAGCAGGGGGGGCTATGTTGAGCAGAGTTTCCAGCGATTGTGCAACCTTGCCATCTTTGAGCCGGTAATAGCGGTGCCGTCCTTGCTTCCGGCATGTCAGCATTTCGGCGTCAAGCAGTTTGGAAAGGTGAAAGCTTGCTGTCTGCTGTTTGATTCCCGCATACCCGGCCAGCTCGGTAGCTGTATAAAACCGGTCATCAAGCAATGCGGTTAAAATCGCTGCTCGTGACGGATCGGTGACAAGCTTGGCGACCTCGGCGATATTCGGATTCACGGTCATGACACTTCCTCCTAAAATGTAATCGATACTTCGATGTTAATTGAAATATTGGAGAATTACAATAAAAGCATAAAAGGAGGAGACCGATATGCATCAAAACAGCAAAATTATTCAGCCAAGCATTTTATACTACGGAACACCCGTCATTTTGCTCAGCACGCTGAACGAAGACGGTTCCACGAATCTCAGCCCGCTTTCCTCTTCTTGGGCGCTTGGGGATTCGATCGTACTCGGCGTCGGCACCGGCGGCAAAGCATTGGAGAATTTAGAGAGACAAGCCGGATGTGTCATCAATGTGCCGGATTCATCTTTATGGAGCAATGTAGAACGGCTCGCTTCCTATACCGGCAAACGATGCGTTCCGGAAGAAAAAAAGCGGCTCGGCTTTACATACCTTAAAAAAAAGTTTGCAGCCGGCGGATTTACGGCAGCAGATTCCCTGGCGGTGAAACCTGACAGAGTCGCCGATTGTCCGCTTCAAATTGAAGCGGAAGCCGTCAATATCCGCATTCCGGAACATTCACCGTATTTTGCCGTCATTGAAACAAAAGTGCTTCATGTGCACGCACATGAAGCGATTATAAAAGGGGAACACCACATCGATCCTCAAAAATGGGGGCCTTTAATTTATCTTTTTAGACACTATTTTGGTTTAGGACGCGAGCTCGGCAAAACATTCCGGGCCTGAATGTAAGAATGTGCGTCATCTCAGTTCTTTGACTATATCTTTTGGCTGTCTGCCCTGAAGACCGTCAATCAGGTTTTGGACGGCGCTTTTCAGCATGTTGACGTGTGTGACAAGAGTGGATGATCCAATGTGGGGAACGAGGGTCACATTGGAAAGGCTTAGGAGCGGATTGTCTTTTTCAATCGGCTCCTTTTCAAATACATCAAGTCCGGCTCCTTTAATCCATCCTTCTTTCAGCGCTTGAATCAACGCTTGTTCGTCAACGGTTTTGCCGCGGGAGATGTTGATGAAAATGGATGACGGTTTCATTTTTTTGAATTCAGCTTCGCCGATAAGGCGGAATGTCTCATCTGTGAGCGGTGTGATCAGAACAATGAAATCCGAGCGTTCCAACAATTCATGAAAGCCCGTATAAACCGCGCCGGTTTTTTTCTCTGTGTCGGGTTTGCGGCTGCGGCTGTAATAGAGCACTTCCATATCAAAACCCAAGGCCGCCCGTTTGGCGACTTGTTCTCCGATTCGTCCCATTCCGATGATGCCGAGCGTCCGGTGATGGACATCGCATCCGAACAAGCTTTCATCATCCTCTGATTTGGTCCATTTTCCATCGCGGATGTAGCGGTCGAGCTCGGCGATTCGCCGCGCTGAGGAAAGGATCAGACCGAAAGCGAGGTCTGCGACTGTGCCGTCAAGAATGTATGGTGTGTGAGTGCCGATAACCGATTTTTCTTTCATTGCTTCAATGTCAAAGTTGTCATAGCCGACGGAGTTGTTGCTGACGATTTTTAACTTCGGCGCATTGCATAATAATTCACGGTTGATTTTTGTCCCCGAGGTCAAAAGACCGTCTGCTTCCTTGATTTTTTCGAGCAGGGTTGATCTGGGAATGCGCTCGCGCGAAGTCCAAATTTCATATGTGCAGTGTTCGGCGAGCATCTCTTCGATTTCTTTTGGGACCGGTTTTGTGACATATACAAACGGTTTCATCTGCATTCTCCTTCCGCGTATCATCTGCTTCTATTATAGAGGAAAAACGGCTTCTATAAAAATCAAAGTCTGTTCCGAATAAACGCAGGACTATCAGCTCAATTATTGTTGTTTAGAAAATCATAGATACTTATTTCAGTTTTTTAATTTATTTTAATGCATTTTTATAACTATAAATCCAAATATTAGATGTTCTATTTTGCTTCCAGTTCTATTTTTATAGGTGAAGAACAGTGTAGATTTTATTATTTTAGAAAGATATAAAATTAGACTTTTTAAAATATTCAGTACATTTATAGTGAATTTTTTGATTCGAATCCAAATCGAAAAACCATGTGCTATAATTCGGCTGTAACAATATCAAGGTCATATGACTATGAAAAGGAGTGAGAGAGAAATGGCGATTTTAACTTCCATTTTGAAGCGAAATCAGTCTTTTGTAGAGGAAAAGGGGTACGAGTTTTATGAAACGACAAAATTTCCGGAGAAGAAACTTGTGATTTTGACATGTATGGACACGCGTTTATTAGAACTGCTCCATCATGCAATGGGGTTAAGAAATGGAGACGCAAAAATCATTAAGAATGCGGGGGCCGTTGTTTCTCACCCTTTTGGAAGCGTCATGCGCAGCATTCTTGTGGCTGTCTATGAGCTGCAGGCTGAAGAAGTCTGCGTGATCGGCCACCATGAGTGCGGTATGGCAAGCCTGAACGCTTCATCTATCCTTCAAAAGGCCAAACAGCGGGGGATTGATGATGGCTGTCTCGAACTCCTGCAGCATTCAGGCATCGACTTGGACACATGGATGACGGGCTTTGACAGCGTTGAAGACAGCGTCAGCCACAGCGTGAACATGGTTCGGAATCATCCGCTGATGCCTTCAGACGTTCCGGTGCACGGATTGGTGATTGATCCAAAGACCGGCCGTTTGGATGTTGTGGAAGATGGTTATTCACGTGAAGACGTTTTGCTTTCGGAAATGGGGAGGATAGATTGAATGTTACGTTTTTCAGGCAGATTTGAAGGATACAGCCTTAAACGGTTTCAAAAAGATATTGTAGCAGGAATGGTCGTTGGAGTCGTCGCAATTCCGCTTGGCATGGCTTTTGCCATAGCCTCGGGGGTGAAACCGGAACACGGTCTTTACACAGTGATTGTCGCCGGTATTTTGATTTCGCTTCTCGGCGGGTCGAAATACCAGATTGGCGGACCGACAGGCGCCTTTGTTCCGATCCTGTTCGCTATTGTGCTCCAATACGGATTTGAGAATCTGCTGATTGCCGGTTTTATGGCCGGAGTGATTCTCGTCATATTAGGGCTGCTAAAACTCGGCAAGATTATCAAGTTTATTCCGCGGCCGGTGATCATCGGATTTACGGCCGGCATCGCAGTGATTATTTTCACCGGAGAAATCGCCAAGTTTTTAGGTTTGAGGAATGTTGAGAAGCATGAGAGTTTTTATATGAATATGCGAGAGGTTGTCATCAACCTGAACACGCTCAGCTTCTACAGCATTTTGACGGCTGTCGTATCGCTCTTCTTTGTGCTGTTTACGCCAAAGATTCTGCCGAAAGTGCCGGGAGCGCTTGCAGGCTTGCTTGTATCGACGGTCATGGCCACGATGCTGTTTCCTGAACAGGTGGTAACGATCGGCTCAGCTTACGGCGAAATTCCGCGCAGCTTGCCGAGCTTTCAATTTCCAGAATTGTCATTGGATAAAATCATTTACCTGCTGCCTCCCGCTCTTGCGATTGCGATGCTCGGCGGAATCGAATCGCTGCTTTCCGCGATGGTGGCAGACAATATGAAGGGAACAAGGCATGACAGCAATAAAGAGCTTGTCGGCCAGGGGATTGCGAACATTGCCGCACCGCTGTTCGGCGGAATTCCGGCGACAGGCGCGATTGCCCGTACGGCAACCAATATTAAAACGGGTGCTGCTTCTCCGATTTCAGGGATCGTGCACGGCGTGTTTGTTTTATTGGTCCTGCTTTTGTTTGCGCCATACGCTTCCCTTATCCCGCTTGCAAGCATGTCGCCGATTTTAATGGTGGTCGCTTGGAATATGAGTGAGCGGAAAGAGTTTGTAAACATTTTGAAAATTAAGAATTCCGACTCTGCCGTGCTTGTCGTCACATTTCTTTTAACGGTTTGGCAGGACCTTGTATTTGGGGTGGCGGCCGGGATCCTGCTGGCGATCATCACCTTTATCGTCAGAATGAGCAAATCGTTCCGCATTAAAAAGGATGTGTCTGAATCGATCGTCCAGTCGGCTGCTGCAGCGGAAGAAAAGAAATTCCACCGCTCTGTCAGCATCTATTCTGTTGAAGGCCCGCTGTTTTTCGGCTCATCGAATTCATTGGAGGATTCAATTTTGGACAAAGGCCACCCGCCAAAACTCCTCATCCTGCTTATGAACAAAGTAGACTATATGGATTCTTCCGCAGAAGGCAGCTTGATGACGATCGTCAACCGTGTCCACCAGCAAAACGGCAAAGTGATGATTGTCGGGCTGCAGCAGCAGCCGCGTGAGCTTCTTCATAAAACAGGGCTGTTTCATAAAATCGGCAAAAAGCATTTTGTCGACAGGCCTGAACAAATATTTGACGTGACATAACTGAAGAAAACCGCCTGTTCCGGGCTGACCGAAGCAGGCGGTTGCTTTTATTCGGCGGCTTTTACATATGTGCCTTTTTTCATTGCGGCTATTGCCGTTTCTTTCATCAAAAGGACGTCTTTTGAAAGTGTGGAGGCGGGGACTTTTCTTCCGTTAACGGCGACTTTTGGATCGATCCATCTTACCTTTAAAGTTTGATGAAAAGTAAAATCGTCTTCGTCTCCTTGCTTAACGCTCTGGCTCGCTGTACTGAGCCTTTCAAGCGTTTCCCGGAAGCACGCTTTTTGCTTTAGCATCGCAAGCAGTTCCGTGTCGGTTTTGAAAAAATCGCGTCCCGTGATGATACGCATGTCAAGCGCCTTTTTCAGCATTTGGCTGAGTGTACAGAGCGCATATACATTGAGGGGATTCATAAAGAAGTCAATCACCTCTTGATAGTAAAGGCGGGTGAACCATTCGGCGTGCTCTGTCGAAGTGCAGTAGATTTCGCCTTCGACAACGGTCAGTCCGGTTTCTAAAAATCGTCCAATCTCTTCTTGGTCGCCAAACCCGTAGGCTAAAGAGTCGCGAAGCGTGTAATCGATGCGATCCGCACATAATGAAGGAGCCGGCTGCTCCAGCAGCGTCCATTTTTTTTCATCGTATAAGATATCTTCATCTTTGAATCCGTATGTATCCAGAATCCAGGGGATATCAGATTGCTTGACCCATTGCCGAAACATCTGTTCATGGTAATCTTCGTTTTCCATGTTAAATACATCATCAGCCACATGGGAAAATGCCGTATGGGAAACATCGTGAAGCAAACCTGCAATTTGTTCTTCAAGGCTTCCGCCAAGCCTGCGGATCAAAAGCATAACCCCGATGCTGTGTTCGCAGCGGCTGATGTTCCATGCGGGATTGACGAGAAAGCATGCTCCGCCTTGGTGAATCCCATTTAGACGCTGAACGGCTTTTGAATGAATGAGGTCTGTCAGCACAGGCTCCAAATCTGCCTCGCCGTAAAGGCGGTCATTGATCTTCATGATGCTCTCCTGCAAATCTTTTCGTCAGTTTGCGGCGGTGGGCATCCATCATGTCTTCCAATGAAACATCGTATATGCCAGCAAGCATAATCAAATTCCCCATCACATCGCCCATTTCTTCGATCAGTTCCTTTTTCAGTTCAGCAGCCGGCCGTTTGGCTTCATCAGGACGGTCTCTTCCGATTTCGTATGCCCTGACCGCTCTCGCCAGTTCACCGGCCTCTTCCATTAAAAATCCCATCCGGATGAAAGGTCCGTATTCGCTCCATCCCCTTTTCCGATAAAATGTCTTTGTCCATTGCTCCGCGTCTGTGATTGTCATAAGTCTACACTCCCATTTAGAAATTCAATTATATTATCGCACACGGAACAAACAATATATAGTACAATGTTAATTGCTTTTATCAATATATGGAGTTGGAGTGAGCGAAAGTGAAAACGGTATGCGTATATTCAGGATCAAATATGGGGACGGACCCGGCGTACAAGAAGAAAGCTGCAGAGCTTGGTGTTTATATTGCCGAGAAGGGGCTTCGCCTTGTTTATGGAGGATCGAGAATGGGATTGATGGGCGTGATTGCGGATACCGTATTGAAAAACGGCGGGGAAGTTGTCGGCGTTATGCCGAAAGGACTTTTTACAGGGGAAATCGTTCATCAGCAGCTGACAGAGCTGATCGAAGTGAGCGGCATGCATGAGCGCAAAGCGAAAATGAGTGAATTAGCTGACGGCTTTATCGCGATGCCCGGAGGCTTCGGTACGTTTGAAGAGCTGTTTGAAGTGCTTTGCTGGGCCCAGATCGGCATTCATCAAAAGCCGATCGGACTTTACAATGTGAACGGCTATTTTGACCCACTTCTTAAAATGCTCGAATACAGCGTTCAAGAGGGCTTTTCGAATGAATCGCACCTTCAGCTGATCTATGCTTCCGAAAGTCCGGGTGAATTGGTCGAGAAGATGAATGATTATCATTATCCGGTGTTAGAGAAAAAGTGGAAGGATTTATAAAGGCTGACTACATAAAGAAATGGAGGCGGGGCGAATGAAGAAGAAATGGAGTGTCGGTTTGCTGCTGTTTGATGAGGTGGAAGTGCTTGATTTCGCCGGTCCGTTTGAAGTGTTTTCTGTCACTGCCGGGACTGGTGGAGGGGGAGAGCGCCCGTTTGATGTAAAGACGGTTTCTGAGTCCGGCAGTGAGGTGAAGGCTCGGAACGGGCTTAAGGTCATCCCCGATTTTTCGATCGAAAATGCGCCGCGTTTTGATATTTTAATCATTCCGGGCGGACCCGGCGCGAGAAATCATGAGATTCATAATCAGCGGGTGATCAGCTGGATCAAGGAAGCGTCCGCCTCTGCAGAGCTTTTGCTTTCCGTTTGTACGGGATCCCTCCTGTTGGCGGAAGCCGGACTGCTAAACGGAAAAAGCGCAACGACACATTGGGCGAGTTATAACAGGCTGGAACAAGAATATCCTGAAGTACGCGTCATTCGTGAGGTGAAATTTGTTGATGAAGGACATATCGTCACTTCAGGGGGAATTTCGGCGGGCATTAATATGTCTTTTCACATCGTCAAGCGGCTCCTCGGAGAAGAAACAGCATTGCAAACGGCAAAGCGGATGGAATATGACAGCCCGTTTGGCGCATGAAAAAAAGCTGCCGGATATTGAAGTGACCCCAAAAAGTTAGACAGTAAAATGTCATGAAAAAGTTTGACTGGCATGATTCCGGTATTGTACCGGGCTCATGCCTTTTAATTTGATCTGGATTCGTTTGTGATTGTAGTAATCAATATACGCTGCGAGTTTTTTTGAAATGTTCGACGCTCTCAAATTCTTTAAGATAAAGAAATTCTGATTTTAAAACGCTAGAGAAGCTTTCCATCACCGTATTGTCATAACAGTTGCTTATGCGGGACATGCTTTGTGATGTTTCGTTTTTTCAAGGCCTGACGGTACGGCTTCAATTGGTAGTCCATCACTGATCTGAATGAATCATGAGCTTATCTTCCGCGGAATAGGTTGTATAGGATTTTTGCAACGCAACTTCTCCATAATGTAGATGTTTGCGAATCGATACATGAAAAATACTATGCGAAACGCCAATCTCTCTGGCGATCGTTTTATCCTTCAGTCCCCGCAAGAGCCTTTTGACTGCTTGTATTTGTTCCTCAGCCGAAAATTCAGCCATAAGAAAACTGCACCTCCAATTGTTAGACACCATCTAACAATTGGGGTGCAGTTCAATATTCCGGCAGCTTTTTTTGCTTTTACTTCTGTGCGTCGATATTGCGTGTGAGCACTTTATCAATCAGGCCGTATTCTTTTGCTTCTTCAGCCGTTTTGAAGTTGTCACGGTCAGTATCGCGCTCGATCACTTCAAGCGGTTGTCCAGTGCGCTCTGCAAGAATTTTGTTCAGTTTGTCACGCAATGAAAGAATGCGCTTCGCGGCAATTTCGATTTCTGTTGCCTGACCTTGCGCTCCGCCAAGCGGCTGGTGGATCATGACTTCACTGTTTGGAAGAGCGTAGCGCTTCCCTTTCTCGCCGGCTGCGAGAAGGAACGCACCCATAGATGCCGCCATTCCCGTACAAATCGTAGAGACTTGAGGTTTAATGAACTGCATGGTGTCATAAATCGCCATGCCGGCTGTGATAGAGCCGCCAGGGCTGTTAATATAAATGCTGATATCTTTTTCTGGATCTTCGGCTTCAAGGAATAGAAGCTGAGATACGATGGAGTTCGCAACATTGTCATCGATTGCTGATCCCAGCATAATGATACGGTCTTTCAACAAGCGTGAGTAAATGTCATACGCTCTTTCCCCGCGGTTCGTCTGTTCAATGACTGTAGGTATTAAATTCATAATGCTCCTCCTTCACCTTAAAAGGTAAGTATGTAGTTTAATCATACATTTTTGGTCAATAAAGGTCAAACAAAAAGCCGCCTTCATTAAAAAGACATACTGGGGTTTATTTTTCCCATTTTAAAGGACATTCAAACAAAAGATCAACTTTACAGAGGAAAGTATAGAAAAATGGGGTCTAAGTCCATTGATCTTCAATTTATTTTATAGGAAAAAAGGAAGCCGGTTATATATGTGAACGCAGACAAGAGCGCTCAGAGCTCCAAATAAGAAGAAACCAAAGCTGATCGGGTTTCTCGGCGTTGTTGCCGCTCACAGATTTTATCTCGACGAGAGAACAGGCTACGCTGCAGCCATGCTGCTTCTCAACTGGATTAGATTTGGTCTTTTATTGACGGTATGATCTGCCTTGTGAAAACAACGGACGAATTAAATAAAGAAATCGAGTATAATCTAAACCTGCATTGTTTCGAGCAAGAGATTGTGATTGACTTTTTAAAGAACAGCCCTTATAATATAAATTGCTGACGTTAAAAAATTATATTGTGCGCTCGTAGCTCAGCTGGATAGAGCGGTGGTTTCCGGTACCACGTCTGCCGGGGGTTCGAATCCCTCCGAGCGCGTTTTCAAGACAAGGGTTTGGCATTAGCCGCCCTTGTTTTTTTTGTGCACTTTTAGTCGTATTTGACTCCCCGGAAGCATATATCAATTGGGGTCACTCGCGATGACTAGACGAAGGGGCGGGATTAAATGGACAAAAAACACAATTATTTTATACCGTCAGGACTGTTGATTGGATTAGGCATCGGGATATTATTCGACCATCCGGCACCGGGGCTTTTGATCGGCCTCGGGGCGGGGATTTTGTTGTCTGCTGTTGTGCCGAAACGAAACGGAAAGTGAGCTGGAAGGCTCGCTTTTTTGCGCTTTTACAACAACGGGCGGCCGCTTGGCCGCCCGTTGTTGTTTAATCGTGGATTGAACGCATATGTTTGATCTTTAGATTTTCAAAGACGGCCGTTCCATTTTCGGTAAAGAGCGTGATACCTGTATCATTCAGGTCTGGAAATGCAAGGTTTGAGTGCGTCGTTTCGCCGTCATCAATAAACGCTTCGACAGTGTTTTGATCTACGATGATTGTGAAATGCACCCGCTTTTTTTCCGGATCAAACGGTGCTTTGCTTTCCAAATAGGTGCGGGTGCTGTCAGGCTGTCCTGTAAATCCTCTGTTCACAAAAGAATAACCGCCTTCAGCCGAAATTCCTACATCGATATGGCGTTTTCGATCCGCGGATTCTCTTAGCCTGAATCCCGCGTTTTTAAGATCGGCCCACGAGATATCCGCCTCAAGCTGATAGGTATTTGCCTTAATCTGAAGCGTTTTTGATCCGTTTACTTCAATGCGCTCAAATTCATCTGTCGATTCGGTTAATTCATCCAATTGATCGATTGGATGAGAGGCAAGGCTGTATTGATTTCCGCCTTTATGTTTAAGCTGAATTTGCCGGACGATCGAATCGGTTCCGTTAAAGCCGTCTTTCCATGTCGGCGTCCGGTTTGCATAATCCCAGTTATTCATCCACGCCAAAGCATAGCGTTTCTCGTACGAATCGTCTGTTTCGCCGTCCTCAAATGTCACGCCCGCATACCAGTCAAAGCCGTGATCAAGCCACTGAGGTTCCGCTTCGTCCGCGGTAAATTCGTTGCCGTTGAAGCTGCCTGTCCAGTATGCATAAGTATTCGGCTTGCCGGCACCTTTTCCATTTGCGCTTGCTCCGAGAACCCATTTATATGTTCCGTCATCCGCCCGCATCTTGAATAGATCCGGACATTCGATGATGCCGATATTTTCTGTTTGAAAACTACTTGTATAACGCCATTCCTTCAGATTTTGTGATTCGTAAAAGCCGATTTTCGTTCCTTCAGCCAGCGCCATCACCCATTTATCATCCTCTTCATCCCAGATCACTTTCGGATCTCTGAAATCGACGGTGTCCGGATTAGGCAATACCGGCTCTTCACCGTAAGGTTTAAATGTTTTTCCACCATTTTGGCTGTACCATAAAAATTGTTCTTCCTTCCCGTCATTGGCCGAAGGCTGCGTCATAATCGCCACGATCGCCCCTTTGCCGAAGCCGGCTGTGTTTTGTGAGTCGACAACGACAGAACCGGACCAAGGATCGCCGTTTTTATTCGTATATTTCGGAATGGCAACCCCTTGATCCTGCCAGTGGACGAGATCATCTGACACCGCGTGGCGCCACTCTGTCCCATTGCCGTCCGGATAGTCCCGGTTATAGAGATAGTAGTAATGATATTTTCCATTGAAATAGACGGGCTTTTGAGGGTCGTTTTTCCACTTGTCAGGGGTTGTCAAATGGAAAGCCGCGCGATATTCCGGTGTTTCCGGGGATTCTCCCTTTTTTTCTGTTTCCCGGTCTGAAGCCAATATCATGATGAAGATTCCAAGACAAACAGTTAAAATGCTAATCCGCTTATATACTGTCTTCTTCAAGAAAATTCCCCGCTTTATTCTAAGATGACACACGAAAGAAAATGCCGATGTTCACCGGCATTTTCTTTCGTTCGTTTTATTAGTTTACCGTTAATTGTCCCTGTTCAAGAATGCTGTTTTTGACAACGGATGTTTTTGATCCTTTGACTTTCAGCAAAAAGCTTGGTGCAAATGTGGCGTGATGCTCGTTTGAAATTCCTCTGTTTGTGATGTAGCTCGTGATGACGACTTTGTCGCCTTTTTTCTGCGGTACGGCAAAGTGTGAATAAGTAAATGTGATGTCATTGTAATCAAGGTCCATGTGCAAAACAAGTCCGGATTTGTTTAAAGGCTTGAATGGCCCGGTTAGTGAATCTGATACATAGCCGAGCATATAAATGTCTTTTGCACCAATGCCGTCAATTGTCATTTTTGATCCTCTTGAATCTGTGAACAGATACCATTTTCCGTTCATTTTGAAGAGGTTGGCCCGTTCGATTTCATCAGTCACCGTATTGGAGGCGATCAAAGGCTTCATGACTTTTTTCAGCGTATAATCTTTATTTAATTCGATGATTCCGAGTGCGCCGTTAGCCAATGAAGCGTTCTTTTTGTTCGCTCCTTGAAGCAGCTTGCTGCTTTCTCCTCTAAAGAACTGCTTGCTGCCTCCGTAGTAAGCTCTGTTGAATAGAGAGTCTTCTCCCTGATAGCCGGTTTTTGTTCCCGTATTGGCTTCAAATACGAGATATTTGCGGCCGTGATCTTCCACATAATGCGGGTCTCTCAGCGTATGGTTGTCGCCGGAGCTGTAGTTTCCTTCGTCAATGAATTGCTGAACATTTTGGTACACTGAGCCGTCGGCGCCGTCAAAGACCGATTTATGATCTTCTATACCATCAATTTTCAGTGTGTCCGAATCCGGCTGCGTGAAGTTGACCTGAGCCGTTGTCAGCGTCTGTTTGCCGTATTGCGTGCCGGAGAAAGCTGTGTAAAACAGTCGGACTTTTCCGTCTTTTGTCAGCGTGGCGGAACCTGACCACTCTTGTGTTTGATACTTAAGGTACGGATCGTCAGGAGTGAATTTGTCGCTGTCTTTAAACACTCTGCCGGCGTTTTTCCAGCTGTCGATGGAAGTTTCGCCTTTCTTTTGATAGAACAAGTAGATGGATGTGTCATCGACGTCTTTCGGGTCGCCCGCCAACGCGAAAACAAGATTGTAGCCGTGGTATGTAGCGACTGTTCCGTCGGCATTTTGCAGCGGCCAGCTGTCCCATACGTCTAAATCGATCAGTTCTCCATTTTTGTTATAACCTTTTGCTGAAGGGATGTTTTTGATGGTTTTCGGATCGAATTGAGGAACTTTAAATTGTTCGCTCTTTTGCTGTTCGGGAATTTTCAGCATGTCATGTCTTGTGATATGAGAAAATCCGTAACTCTTCTTGTAATCTTGCGTTTCTTTTGCAAAGGTTTGCGGCGCGCCTCCCGCAAGCAGAGCTGCTGCGACGGTTAAGGCTGACGCTTTTTTAGCGATGTTTTTGATGTTCATCAATATTTCCTCCCTTTTTCAATATGTAACAGATTGCTCCTGACAACATGAACGTTTCCAATCATCCCTCCTAACTGCGGCATTGTCCTGAAGAACAGAAAAAAGACCTAAAATGTGCAAGGTCATATAGGCAAAAGATAGACTTCGCCCTTCACACATTTTAGGTCTTGCCTGCTTAGACAGTAACAATCCCGACAATATTGAATTACCATCATTCTAATATACTCATCTCCGGGACTCAACTGGTCTAAGTTCCTCTTTTCTCATACATTTTTTTGCAAATGACATCAATTTTAAGCTAAAAGGCACCTTTTTTAATGAATCTATAGTCCGTATAAGGAGGAATCGTCAATCGTTGAAATCAATATACATCGGTATACTTTCCCAAAAGGCATCTGGAATTGCGAGCTTTCGTTGATCATGTCTTGACAGGGTTGTTTGAATATCGTCCTCTTTTCCGGCTTGAACTTTTTGAAGCCATTCCGGATCCATCAGAAGTCCCCGACCGATTCCGACGAGATCGGCACCTGTTTTCAGCGCTTGAACGGCATCTTCCGGTGTGTGTACTTTCCCGGCTCCGATCAGAGGAAGACGGTCCCCGACCGCTTCTTTGATCAGTTCCATCCGCGTGCGGGATTTGTCTGCACCACGGCGCGGCAAGGACCGGAAATCAATGAGAGAAACGTGCAGGTAATCCAATGCTTGTTCCCGCAGTACATTGACGAAAGGCAACGTTTCAGCCATTGTGATTCCGGGCGTTTCCGGCTCTTCGGGCGAAAATTTGTAGCCGATGATAAAAGATGGTTTATGGTAGCTATCCGCTACGCGTCTGATTTCTTCTATAATCTGAAGCGGAAATCTCATCCGTTTCTCTAAAGTGCCGCCCCAGCTGTCATTGCGCCGGTTGTAATAAGGAGAGAAGAACTGATGGATGAGAAACCCGTTTGCGCCGTGAATTTCGACTCCGTCAAACCCGGCCTCTATCGCTCTTCGCGCCGCCTGGCCGAAAGAATGGATAAGGTCTTGAATGTCTTGCTCAGACAGTGCCCTTGGCACCGGTGCATTCGGTTGATTCGGAGCGACGGCGCTGGCACTGACCGTCTGCTCTATACCTTTGGCTCCAGGATGAAAGAGCTGCAGGATTGCTTTTGCTCCATGTTTCTTTAAAGTGGCTGCAAGCCGGGTTAGTCCCGGGATTTGATCATCGTTCTCAGCTCCGGGAATGCCGGGAAATCCGGTTCCGGGCTGTACGGTTGTCGCAGATGTGATGACCATCCCGACATCTGTCGCCCGCGCGGCATAATAGACGAGTTCGTCGTCAGAAATGAATCCTCCCGGCATAGAGGATGAATGCCCCATTGGCGGCATGATGATTCTATTTTTCAATTGGATGCCGTTTTTAAAAGTAAAGGGTGTGAATAAAGAATCGTATTGTTTTTTCATGTTTTTCCTCCTTTTGATATAACCATAGCAACCACCGTGAGGCTCCACAAGAACGCAATTTTTTTATATATGCTTTATAAAAATAAACCGTAAGATCGTTCTCTTGAATGCTCTGGTGTCCATATGGTAGGATCAAGTCAAAATTGGCGAATGAGGCAATGGAGGAATTGCTATGAATTCAGCTGTCGATCATAAAGAATGCTCTTCTTTAATACAGGGTGTATTGAAAATTTTCTCCGGTAAATGGTCATTTTTGGTTCTCGCCGAGCTCATTCAGGGCAAGCGGCGATTCAACGAGCTCAGAAGGAACTTGGGAAACGTCAACACTAAAGGATTAACTGACACATTAAGACATCTTGAAGAAAGCGGTATGATTTCCCGGAAGGTGTTCCCGACGGTTCCTGTTACTGTAGAATATGAATTAACAGAAAAAGGTAAAGAGTTCCACGGCATTTTTAAAGAGATGGCCGTGTGGGGGGAAAAATGGCTTCCGTAATGGAGCCTTTTTATTTTGCCTTCGTTTTGCGGTTCCAAATATTTCTGCCTTTTGGTATAGTGATAATGTGTTTAAATTTGCAACAAAAGGTGATCGAATATGAAAGTGATGGCAATTGCTCCATATGAGGGATTAAAAGAGCTGATGATTCAAGTGGCAGGCGGCGAGGATTTTGAATTCGAGGCGGCTTCCGGAGATTTAGAGAAGGGCGTGGAACTGGCGAAACAAGCGGAAGCAAACGGGACTGATTTGATTATCAGTAGAGGTGGAACCGCTGAGCTGATCCAGCAAGAAGTTTCCATTCCGGTTGTGGATATCGAAGTGTCGGGATACGATATGCTGCGTGTGCTTACGCTTGCCAAGGGCTATCCCGGCAAAGCGGCAATTGTCGGATTTCCGATGATTGCCGACGGCGCGTCAGCAGTGTGCGAAATTTTGGATATCCGGATCGACGCCTGCACCGTATCAGACGAACGCGATGTTGAACCGGTGCTTCTTCAGCTCAAAGAACAGGGCTATCAGATCATTATCGGCGATGTGATCACAATTGAGAAAGCAGAGCAGCTCGGTTTAAACGGACTGCTTTTGACATCCGGAAAAGAAAGCATTGCCAAAGCTTTTGCATACGCTAAAAAACTGTATTCCTTTTTAGAGAGCATCAAGCAGAAGTACGCTGTGCCGTATCACATTTTACAAAAGGCCGAGACCGGTTATGCAGTATACAACAAGACATTGCGGCCGGTTTTTCAAAACGGCGTATTTGCCGAACAAATCGGCTTGCTGGATCATCTGGAAGAGCTGATCGGGGAAGCGGAAAAGAAGGGAGTCATCCATTTTAGATTCCGAAAGCATGGGCGGACATGGAATATCACGGGACGCAGGTTTTTCGCATCAGACGAGGCATTGACCGTATTTACCGCGGAAAATGCAAAAGATGTTCACGTTTCTTCTTTGCCTGGAGCAGCGACTCTTTCTCCTTTACGGATGAGTTATATGGAAACATCGAGGAACGAAACGATGCAGCAGGTGCTGAAAAAAGCGGAGTTGTTCGCGGCAAGGCGGGAACCCATATGGATCAACGGAGCGCCCGGCTCAGGGAAAGAGAGCTTGGCCGGGCTGATCCATATGAAGGGGGAGGACAAGCATGAGCCGTTTCGAAAAATCGATGCCGGTTTGCTGTCTGAAGCAGAATGGGAACAGGCGTGTGAAAGCGAAGAATTCTTTTCAGGGAGAGGAACGCTATACATCAAACAAGTCGATCGCATGCCGCCGTCCTCGCAACGGCTTTTACTCAGGCGGATCAGCGAACCGTATGACGGGCCGAGGCTGATCGTTTCTTCTTCCCGCAGGCGCGCCGGGGAATTTTTAAGCGATTTATATGATGCGCTTTGTCATTTGGAACTGGACGTTCCCCCTCTTTCCGAAAGAAAAGAGGATATTTTGCATCTGGCTTATCTGTTTATTGCGGAAAGCAATGAGGCATTCGGCAAACAAATCGTCGGCTTTCGAAGCGAAGCTGGTGTTCTGCTTGAAGAAGCGAAATGGCCGGGCAACCTCAGCCAATTGAGAAAAACGGTCCAAAACTGTGTCCTTGAAGCGCAGGGCGTTTATATCGAGAAGGCTGACGCCGAACGGGCCCTGAGCCGCTTGAACGAGGAAGAAAGAGAAGACATCGATTTATCCGGAACGCTCGAAGAGATCGAAAAAAGAATCATTCAAAAAATCTATGCCGAAGAAGGGAACAATCAAACAAGAACAGCGGAAAGGCTCGGCATCAACAGAACGACGCTTTGGAGAAAATTGAAATCGTCACATTGATAAGACACCGGCTAAACCGGTGTTTTATTTTTTGTTTTAATATGCAACAATAAATAAAAATAATTTAGATAAATACCGTTGATTATTGAAACATTTATGTATATAATCATTTTTGAAAACGCTTTACAGGAAGGGGAGGCAATCATGGGATTCGTACCAAAGGGGATTTATCCCGCTATGCTGACACCGCTTACAGAAGATCAAAGCATTGATGAATCGGCGTTGAAACAGCTGACAAACCATTTGATCGATGCTCATGTACACGGGCTTTTTGCGTTGGGTACCAACGGGGAATTTCATATGTTCAACACCGGAGACAAGCTGAAAGTTGCAGAAATCATCATTCAAGAGACGGCAGGACGCGTTCCCGTCATGGTAGGGAGCGGAGGAAACAGCACAGAAGAAGCGATCTGGCTTTCTAAGGAAATGGAGAGACTTGGCGCAGATGCGCTGTCGGTCATCACGCCATTCTTTATTCCACCGACACAGGAAGAAGCGGCGGTGCATTATAAAACAATTGCGGCATCCGTTTCACTTCCGATCCTTTTGTACAATATCCCTTCAAAAACAGGTTTCCATTTAGAACCAGAAACAGTGGCAGAGCTTGCGAAAGTGGATAATATCGTTGGAATTAAGGACAGCAGCGGAAACTTTGAAAACATACAGCAGTATATCGAGCTGACGAAAAATGAGGACTTTTCCGTTTTTGCAGGCACCGATTCGCTCATATTGAAAACGCTTCAAGCGGGAGGAGCGGGAGCAGTCGCAGCAACAGCAAATATGCTCCCTGATATCGTAACGTCGATTTACCACCATTGGTCAGAGGGTGAGACTGAAAAGGCGGAGGCTGCCCAGATGGAGCTTCAGCCGCTTCGCGATACATTTCGTTTAGGTACGATCCCGGCGGCACTGAAAAAAGCGGTTGGGCTTTATTCAATCCCTGTAGGCCCGCCGAAAGCGCCCATCCAAGAGCTGGCCGGTTCGGCGCTCTTGGAGGTCGAAAAAATGGTCGCTTACTATCAATCAAAATAGGGAGGTTTCAAGAATGCCAGCGAATTATCAATTTCGGACAGCCGATCATATCGTTGCGGGCGAACATTCCATCCGCAGGCTCAAAGATCATGTACGAACGATTGTACCGAATTCGGACAGGGCGCTGATTATTACCCAGCCGTCGATTGTCAAACTTGGCGCGATCGGAGAAGTACAGGCTCAGCTTACAGAGATTGGCATTCAGTCAGATGTTTGCACAGCCATATTGCCGGAACCGACCGCACAAAATATTGAAGACGTATTTAGAGGAATCCGTGATAAACGATACGACATTCTCATCGGAATCGGCGGAGGCAGCGTGCTGGACGGAACGAAAATATTGTCCGTGCTGCAAACGAATTCAAAAAAGGTCGAGGAGCTGCTCGGGACAGATTTGGTCGAAAAGCCGGGAATCCCGACCGTGCTGATTCCGAGTACCTCGGGGACAGGCGCAGAGGTGACGCCGAACGCGATCGTTACGCTTCCCGAAGAGGAATTGAAAGTCGGCATCGTCAGTCCGCTTCTTTTGCCGAAACTTGTCATTCTTGACCCGATCATCACCCTTGGATTGCCAAAATCAATTACGGCGGCTACCGGAATGGATGCATTCACCCATTCGCTTGAATCGTTCATTTCGACGAAAGCAAACCCGATCAGCGATATGTTCGCTTTAGAATCCATCAGATTGATTTCGGCAAGTATTGTGGAAGCGTATGAAAACGGTTCATCGATACAAGCGAGAGAAAACATGCTGCTCGGTTCGACGTATGGCGGAATGGCGCTGACGGCTGCCGGTACTGCTGCCGTTCATGCCCTCGCCTATCCGCTTGGGGGGAAATACCGAATTCCCCACGGTGTCGCCAATTCGATGCTCCTTCCGCATGTGATGGAGTTTAATATGGATGCTATTACAAAACGGCTGTCTCTTGCGGCAGAAACGATGGGAATCGCTGCATCTGATTTGACCGCCGAACAAGCGGCTGAGGCCGTTGTGCAGAAAATAAGAGAGTGGACGAAGCGGCTGAATATTCCTCAGGATTTAAAAGCGTTCGGCGTAACCGCAAGCGACGTGGACGATTTAGCCGACTCAGCTTCAAAAGTGACGCGCCTGCTTCATAACAATCCGAAACCGCTCAGTCTGGAAAATATAAAAGACATCTATCGAAAACTAATCAACTAAAGGATGAAGACATTTGAAAATTGCAATCATCGCGGATGATTTGACGGGAGCGAACGACTGCGGCGGTCAGCTTGTTCATTACGGGATGGATGTTTCCGTCAAACTCGACGCCGAATTCACCAGACGGGAAACGGAAGGCGTCGTTATTTTCAATACGGACAGCAGATCGCTGTCAGCCGCAGAGGCGAAGGCGACTGTGAAAAACATCAGTGAACACATCTCCCGGCAATCGTTTGATATCGTCTACAAAAAAATCGACAGCACAATGAGGGGAAATATCGGAGCCGAGCTTCAAGCGATGCACGAAGTGTTTCAGCCGGATTTTGTACTGATCGCTCCCGGCTACCCTCAAAACGGACGTCAGGTTATCGGCGGCGTCCATTATGTGAACGGCGTAAAGCTTGAAGAAACCGAAGCGGCAAACGATCCGAAAACGCCTGTAGCCGAGTCGAATATTCAAAGATTAATAGAAAAGCAGACTCGAAATAAGAGCGGGCATTTATCATATGAAGACATCCGCCGCGGACACGGGCATGTTCGCAACAAGCTGGAACGCTTTCGGGCGGAAGGGATTTCATATGTGACGGCCGATTCGGTTCACGAATCCGATCTGCAGGATCTGGCGCTTATTTTGGAGAGTTTGCCGTATTCTATCATTTTAGCCGGTTCGGCAGGCTTGATGAGCTGCCTGCCCAAAGCGTTCAATCTGAAAGAAAGGGAGCTCGGTCAAACCGTTCCGTTTTCCGACCAGCCGATCATGTTTGTCGTCGGAAGCATGAGTCGGAAGGGGAGGGAACAGCTTCACGAACTATTCGCCGGACGTGCGGCTGAAAAAATTGAAATGAGATCAGAGCGCGTGCTGTGCGGCGGAGCTGAGAAAAGAAACGAGTTCGAACGGCTGAAGGAGAGGGCGGCGGACGTCCGCCGCCGTTCGAAACACATCGTCCTCTGCACCTCGGACAATGCGGCAGAGACACAGAAGATTGGTGAAAGCCGCGGACTCACCCCGGTTCAAACGAGCAATGCGGTGTCCGGTGCACTTGGCGAATTGGCGGGCGAGCTGATTCAAGCCTTTCATGTGAGACGGCTGTTTTTAACCGGAGGTGACACGGCATACCAAGTGCTGCATCAGCTTCGGATTCATGAGATACGATTGCTGGACGAAGTAGAGCCCGGCATTCCGGTGGGAGCAGCCGGTGAAGAATTGTACATTGTGACAAAGGCCGGAAATTTTGGCTCGCGTTCGGTGATGGCAAGTGCGGCAATCAAGCTACAAGGAGGATAAACAATGAAGAAACCGGTTATCGGCATTACAATGGGCGACGCGGCAGGCGTCGGTCCGGAAATTATCGTAAAAGCCCTCAAGTCCCGCGAAGTGTATGACATGTGCAGGCCGCTCGTCATCGGCGATATGAAAATGCTGAAAAAAGCCGCCTTCCAAATCGGATCAGAGGTTGTCATTAACAAGGTCGGGCATCCGGACGAGGGCGGTTTTGTACATGGAAAGATCGATTGCCTCGATATCGATCTGCTGCCTGAAAACCTGCCTGTCGGAAAGGTATCGGCTGAAGCTGGAAACGCCGCTTTCCATTTCGTGAAAAAAGCGGTTGAGCTCGCTAAAAAAGGCTGTATTCAAGCGATTTGCACAGCGCCTTTAAATAAGGAGGCGCTGCATAAAGGCGGACACCGATACCCGGGGCATACGGAAATTCTCGCTCATTTAACGAATACGACAGACTACAGCATGATGCTGGCTTCGCCAAAGCTGAAGGTGATTCACCTGACAACGCATCAAGGGCTGATCGAGGCGATTCAGTCGATTACGCCGGAGCGGACCTATAAAGTCATCCGTCTCGCACATGATACATTGACAAGAGCCGGATTCGAACAGCCGAAAATTGCTGTTTGCGGAATCAACCCCCATGCAGGGGAAAACGGCCTGTTTGGAAGCGGCGAGGAAGAACGGCAATTGCTTCCGGGGATTGAGCAGGCGGCAGCTGAGGGAATTGATGCCGGCGGCCCATACCCCGCAGACACGCTGTTTTACAAAGCTGTCAGAGGAGATGTTGACCTGGTCGTAGCCTGCTACCACGACCAGGGGCATATACCGGTCAAAGTCCTCGGGTTGGAAGAGGGCGTCAACATTACGGTCGGATTAAACGACGGGATCATACGCACCTCTGTCGACCACGGAACCGCATTTGACATTGCGGGGCAGAACAAAGCCGATGAAAGAAGCATGCTCGCTGCTTTGCGGTCAGCCGCTGAGCTGGCGCCCAAATCGTAGAAAAATGAAAGAAGGTTGGTGCATCTTATGAAAGTCGTATGTACATCACCGTCATTTGCGAAATACTCAGACAATCCCGTCTTGTTTTTGAAGAAAAAAGGCATATCGCTGGAACGCCTTCCTGCAGATATAACCGAGGAGCAGTTCATAGAAGCAGCAGGCGGAGCGGATGCCGCGATCGTGGCGTTTAACCAGATTACGCCGTATGTCCTGGATCGTCTCCCTTCTTTAAAAATTGTCTGCAAACATGGCGTCGGTGTCGACAATATTGATCTGCACGCTGCGAAAGAGCGCAATGTCTGGGTGACGAATGCTCCCAACGCCAACAAGCATGCAGTCGCCGATTTTGTATTCGGCCTCATGCTATCGGCTGCAAGACAGATTCCTGCAGCCGACAGGGAGACAAAGCTGGGAAAATGGCCGAGGATTTTTGGATCAGACGTTTACGGCAAAACACTCGGCATCGTCGGACTTGGCATGATCGGAAAAGAAGTCGCCAAACGGGCGCAAGGCTTCAATATGACTGTTTTAGCCTATGATGTGTTTCCCGATCGTGCATTCGCAGCCGATCATCACATCCAATTTACGGAGCTTGATCACCTCTTGAAAGAAAGCGACTTTATCACCCTTCATATGCCGCTCACAGCCGAAACGGAAAACATGATCGGTGAAAAAGAATTAGCCGCTATGAAAGAAACATCTTATCTGATCAATGCTTCAAGGGGAGGCATCGTGTCTGAGTGTGCGTTATATGATGCCTTGGCGAACGGGAGCATCGCAGGGGCTGCGCTTGACGTGTATCAAACCGAACCGCTGAAGCAGCACCCTCTCTTTGAGCTGGACCGTTTTATCGCCATGCCGCATATCGCGGGGTACACCCGAGATGCCGTACAGAACCTTGGGATGATATGCGTCAAAAACATCGCTAGTGTACTGATCGACAAACAAAAACCGGAGTTTGTCGTCAACGGGTTGTGAATGTGTTTTCATTCATGCCCTGCATCATGATTTGAAAGCGTTTTCTATAAATAGGATGAGGTGGATAACATGTTGAATCACCCGATTCAAAAAAAGTCAAATGTACGCTGGGTTGTCGCGTTTATGATGTGGGCTGCGATTGCCATCAATTATATTGACCGGACAGTGCTCTCGGCTGCCGCTCCTTATATTACCGAGGAATTCAACTTGACAGCCGGCCAAATGGGAATCATCATGTCCGGTTTCTTCTGGTCGTACGCTTTGCTGCAGCTGCCTTCAGGCTGGGCGGCCGACAAGTATGGCCAGAAAAAAACGCTCGGTTTTGCGGTCGTCTGGTGGTCTGTTGCTACGGCGCTGACGGGTCTTGCGACAGGCTTCAAATCCCTGCTCGGGCTGCGGGTCGCACTGGGAGTCGGAGAGGCTGCTGCATATCCGAGCAATGCGGGGATCGCCGCCAAATGGTTTCCGAAAAAAGAAAGGGCGACAGTAGCCGGAATTTTTGACAGCGGGTCAAAGTTTGGCGGAGCTGTTGCCATGCCTTTGATCGCCTGGATGATAGCAGTTTTTGACTGGAAACTGACGTTTCTTTTGATCGGACTTGTCGGTATCGTGTGGGGAATTGTCTGGATGATTTTCTTTAAGGAGAATCCCGCAGATCATAAGCGCGTTAATGAGGCGGAACTGGCTCATATTCGGGAAGGGCAGGCTCACATGGAAGAAACGGGCGGCGGCCAGCCGCTGAAGTGGTATCAGCTATTCAAATATCGAAACATATGGGCGATGTGCATCGGATTTTTCATGATCAATTATAATTCTTACTTCTTTATCACATGGCTGCCGACATACCTTGTCAAAGAAAGGGGCATGGATTTAATCGAGATGGGGATTATGGCGTCTCTGCCACTTTTGACTGCAATGGTCGTTGAAGTCGGAGCCGGGTGGATGTCCGACCGGATATATGCAAAGGGAAAACTGTCGCTGACAGCCGTCCGGAAACTGTTTTTAATTATCGGGCTTGCCATGGCTTCGTGCATCGGTTTTGCCGCTTTTGCAGATTCTGCTATCCTGGCTGTCATCCTTCTTTGTGTAGCGAAATCGGGAACGACTGTCGCCGCGTCCCAAGTCTGGGCGCTTCCGGGGGATGTGGCTCCGAAAAATATGACGTCGATGGTTGCCGGTATTCAAAATACAGTCTCTAATATGGGCGGAGTGGTCGGGCCCATCATTACCGGCTTCATCGTTGGCGCAACGGGTTCTTTCGTGCCGGCGCTCCTTTTTTCAGCTGCCTTGATCGTCATTGCCATTTTAAATTATTTATTCCTATTGGGAAAAGTGAAACAGATTCAAGTATAAGGAACAAGCCCGGCTCATAAGCCGGGCTTTTCTCATTTAAAATGACTTCAGCACATGCTCCCTGTATTGTGTCGCACCTTCAGCAAGCTCGCTTTTTCCGGCCGTGCCCGCTTGATAGAAGACGTACGGCGGAAGGTATGTAGTACCGATGAAGTTGCTTGTCGCCTGAAAAGGGCGTAACAGTTCGCTGATCGTATAGTGATTTGACCCGCCGGCCTGATAGGCTTCTTCGGGAGCGCCCGCCGATACAGCGACCATGAATTCTTTGCCGTGAAGCGCTGTGCCGTTTGTTCCGTATGCCCAGCCGTAGAGAAAAACGTGGTCCAGCCATTTTTTTAAAAGTGGCGGCGAGCTGTACCAATAAAGCGGAAACTGGAAGACGATCCGATCGTGTTCTTCACAAAGTTTTTGTTCTTTTTCCACATCAATGGCCTCGTCAGGATATTCCTGATAAAGGTCGCGGAATGTAATGCCGGGTGCATCTTTCAATGTGTCTGCAAATGCTCTGTTCACAACTGACTGCTCCATATTCGGATGAAATGCGAGTACCAATACTTTCATGATTCCATCTCCTTCTTCCATTTTATTCATCTTAACGAACAGCCAGCTTGGATTCAACAAAAACGCTTCATCCCTATTCAAGGAATCGGGCCGTGACAAAGGTCTTGATATAAGCCGCAAGACACAGAATTTGCATGCCTTGGAGGAAGATGCGAAAGGTCAAAATCCGAGTTTCTTCATTTATATATAAACATAAGTAAAAAGTCTCTTAAAGACTGCCATGAAAAAATAAGGCAAACAGGTGAAAACGGAGCTATAGACATGGATCTTCATGATCGGGCGATATCTATTAATGCGATTATTCCGAATTTTAGGCAAGTTGAAATGGAAATGTGGATTTATATCCGGATGAATGGTTCAAGTCAAAAGCTCCCGTTATCTTCTAAAAAATTAAATATGAATGCAGGATGAATTAATGGTTTTTTGTTCTCATCAAAAACGCTTCTACTTCTTTGACGGTTAATCCCATTTCTTTGGCCTCCAACATAAGGGCTCTCCATTCGTCGATATTGGCTTGGGTCAGCTCCCTGTTTCGATAAAGCGTCCGTTCTTTCTTTTTCTGTTTGAGACGGTGTGTGAATTGAAACAGTTCTTCCTGGTTCATCCCCGCCTGTACGGCCTGTACAAGGTGGGTTCTCCACTCGTCTTCATGCTCGGTCCGGCGATAAAGGATCACTTCGGTATCAAACAATTCCTTTAATTCCACTTTCAGCGCACGGGAGATTTTTTTTAGGAATTCGACTGACGGATTTCTGTGAACGCCGCGTTCGATTTTGCTTAAATATGATTTTGATACGCCTGCTATATCAGCAAGCTGGTTAATGGAGTAGCCTTTTCTTTTTCTGTACATTCGGATGACTCTTCCGATCATACTGATTCCTCCTCTTCCCCTTGCCATTCATATAAAAACGCTTTCCTGTTCATTATAAGAAATAATTTGTTCTTTATAAAATTCAAAAATTTAAGATATCGACAGAAAATAAAAGAAAACGAACGGATTTGTTCTCTAAAAAGAACTATATAGCTAAATTCAGCATTTTTCAATTCAAATTTTTTCTTTTATAATCCAATCATTAACAAACGGCATTCCTGAGGAGGCAGTCAAGCATGAAAGAAAATATTGATTTTAGAGAACTGATTGCAATCTTGCGAAAAAGAACGGTTCTTATTCTCGTTTTGACAATAGGTGTAACATTGACGACCGGAATCATTCAGTTCTATGTGCTGACACCTGTCTATCAGGCATCGACGCAGATTTTGGTGCATCAAGTAGGAGAGAAAAAAGGGAGCGCCACGTACAGCGATATTCAAATCAACCTGCAATACACGCGGACATTCCAAGCGCTTCTGAAGAACCCGGTGATTTTGGAGCAAGTCAAGAGAGAGCTTGATTTACCTTACTCTGCCGGCCGGTTGGGTGAAAAAATCGCAACGAGCAGTGAAAGCGAATCAGAGATTATTAACATTACAGTTCAAGACGAAAATCAGAAACGGGCAGCCGATATAGCGAACACGCTAACAGCGGTGCTCAAAAAAGAGATTAAGCAAATCATGAACACCGATCGGATAACCGTCCTTTCAAAAGCCGACATCGTCGATTCGCCGACTCCTGTCAGACCGAATTACAAAATGAATATTTTGCTGGCATTCGGCGCCGCAATAATGACCGGAATCGCTTTGGCGTTCTTTTTGGATTTTATCGATGATACGGTTGCAAGGCCGTCTCAAGTCGAAAAGGAAGCGGGATTTATTTATTTGGGAAGTATTGAGCAAATGAAGCATACAAAAAGTCTGTTTCGCGGAGACCCCGATATGAATATCCGTGTGAAAGCAGGAAGGAGTGAGCCGCTTGGCTATTAGAAAAAAACGCTCTCGCAAATATCAATCGGCGCTTGTCGCATTGCATCAGCCTAATGCGCCGATCGTCGAACAATACCGGACGATCAGGACGAACATTGAGTTCTCATCCTTTGAGAAGCCGTTTAAATCATTGCTCATCACATCGGGCCTCCCGGGAGAGGGCAAATCATTCTCGGCTTCAAACTTGGCGGTCGTATTTTCGCAACAGGAAAAAAAGGTCCTTCTGATCGACGCGGATTTAAGAAAGCCGACGATTCACAAAATTTTTGAGCTCGATAATCATTCTGGCGTCACAAATGTATTGATGAAAAAAACGACGCTGGAAAATGTCGTGCAGCAAAGCCCGGCGGAAAATCTCCATGTGCTGACAAGCGGTCCGATTCCTCCGAATCCGTCCGAGTTGTTGTCGTCGCAGGCGATGGAGGATCTGCTTGCTGAAGCGTACAACCAGTACGATTTAGTCATCCTTGATTCACCGCCGCTATTGCCGGTCGCAGACGCGCAAATATTGGCGAACCAAGTGGATGGAAGCATCCTTGTCATCCTCAGCGGAAAAACAAAGCTTGATAACGCGATCAAGTCGCGGGACGCGCTGAATTCTTCAAAAAGCGAACTGCTCGGCGCCGTGTTGAACGGGCGGAAAGTGAAGAAGGCGCGTCAGTATAATTACGCAACCATGTAATCTTTTGAAGCGGCTGCGCCGCTTTAGGTGATGTCTCCTTGCCTTTACCGATGGAGGCACTCGGCTCTACCGTGGGCAGACTACCCGTCTGCCTTAGACGCAAGTCGTCGATGGCGGAGCGTGAGGACGGGTTAAATGCCCATTTTTATTTAATTGACGTGCTCGGTTTAAATTTGAAAATCGCCCGTATCTTTTTAGCTCATGGGATTTTGCCCTAAAAGATCCTATCAGCTAGAAAGATACATTAGGAGGTAGGAAATTGACATATCGGAGAAGGCTTTCCATTATTACCGCACTCGATTCGTACTTGGTTTTGCTGTCCATCTTTATCGGATATCAGCTGATTTCGCCATCATATGATTTATACCCTTCGGAAATGCTGCTGATGACTTCACTGATACTGCTTGGGGCTCAGCATTTATTCGCCCATTGCTTCCACCTTTACAAAAAAGTGTGGGAGTACGCAAGCATCGGTGAATTATATGTGCTGCTTAAATCGATTACCTTGTCCCATCTTGTGACGGCGGTCCTCGAACTGTTTTTCTTTCAAAACGTTCCGGTTCGCCTTTTATGTTTAAGCTGGCTGTTCCAGCTGATCTTGATCGGCGGGTCGCGGATGATGTGGCGCATCATCAGGGAACAGGTGAACAAAGAAAGCAAAGGATCCTTAAAAGCGCTGATTATCGGAGCCGGCTCTGCCGGCAGTTTGATCGCAAAACAGCTTGTGCAAAAGCCGGAATTGAACATTAAGCCTGTCGCATTTATCGATGATGACAAAACGAAATACCGGCTTGAAATCATGGGTTTGCCCGTTTTAGGCGGAAAAGAGCAGATCATGCAGGCGGTTCGGCAGTGGAATATTGACCGGATCATCATCGCCATTCCATCTTTAAGCGTCACTCAGATGCAGGACATGTACAAGGCGTGTGCGCAAACGGGGATCAAAACGCAAATCATGCCGAAAATAGACGAAATTTTGCTAGGCAGACATCCTGTCGGCCAGCTTCGCGATGTCAAAGCGGAAGATTTGCTCGGAAGGGAGCCTGTCCAGCTTGATACAAGCGAAATCTCCAATACGGTCAAGGACCGCGTCGTTCTTGTGACGGGAGCCGGAGGTTCAATCGGCTCGGAAATCTGCCGTCAAATCAGCAAATTTAAACCGAAATCGATTGTTTTAGTCGGGCACGGAGAAAACAGCATTCATTCGATTCTGCTGGAACTGCAGGAGAAGTTCGGAAAGCATGTCGCCTATTATCCGGAAATCGCCGACATACAGGACAGAGAGAAAATGTTTTTGCTGATGGAACACTACAAACCGAATGTCATTTATCATGCAGCTGCACACAAGCATGTGCCGCTGATGGAAAAATGCCCGAAAGAAGCTGTCAAAAACAATATCCTCGGTACGAAGAACGTCGCTGAAGCCGCCGACGAAACCGGAGTGGAAACTTTTGTCCTGATCTCGTCAGACAAAGCGGTCAACCCTGCCAATATCATGGGGGCGACGAAGCGGTTCGCAGAAATGCTGATCATGAATCTCGGCAAAACGAGCAAAACCAAATTTGTCGCCGTCCGCTTCGGAAATGTTCTCGGCAGCAGGGGAAGCGTCATTCCGATTTTCAAAAAACAAATCGCTAGAGGCGGTCCGGTCACTGTCACACACCAGGACATGACGAGGTACTTCATGACGATTCCGGAAGCTTCAAGGCTGGTTATTCAAGCGGGGGCGCTTGCCAAAGGAAGACAGATTTTCGTGCTCGATATGGGCGAACCGGTCAAAATCGTCGATCTCGCCAAAAATCTCATCCAGCTTTCCGGCTATACGACAGACCAGATCAAAATTGAATTTACAGGCATCCGCCCGGGAGAAAAAATGTACGAAGAGCTGCTGAATCAAAATGAAGTGCTGGCAGAGCAGGTTTTTCCGAAGATTCATATCGGCAAGGCGGTCGACGTCGAGCTAACGGTGCTGAAGACATTCATGGAGGAATTTATGTATTTGTCAGACCGCGAGCTGAGAGAACGCTTGTTCCAAGCGATCGGCCAGCATGAGAAAAAGCTGGTGACAGCGCACTAGGGGGAAGAACATGACAAGAACGGTTTTGTTTTGCGCTACTGTGGATTACCATTTCAAGGCCTTCCACCTCCCATATTTAAAATGGTTTAAAGAGCAGGGGTGGAACGTTCATATCGCCGCAAAAGGAGATATGGCACTGCCTTATACAGACAAAAAATTTGATATCGACATCAGGCGTTCTCCTCTGAATGCAAGCAATATCGCAGCCTATCGGGAGCTGGCGCGCATCATTGACGAAAACCGGTACAGCATCATTCATTGCCATACGCCGATGGGAGGCGTGCTGGCAAGGCTTGCGGCCCGGAAACAGAGAAAAGAGGGAACGAAAGTGATCTATACCGCTCACGGTTTTCACTTTTGCCAAGGTGCACCTTTAAAGAATTGGCTGCTATACTATCCGATTGAAAAAGGGCTGTCCGCTTTGACTGATTGCCTAATCACGATCAATGAAGAAGATTTCGTCCTTGCAAAAGGCTTGCGCAAGGCGCTGCGAACAGAAAAAATTCATGGCATCGGCGTCGATACCGAGCGCTTTCATCCTGTCAGCGAAACAGAGAAAATGCTGCTCAGGAAAACATACGGTTTCAAAGAAGACGACTTTATTCTCATATATCCCGCGGAACTGAACGCGAATAAAAACCAGGCGCTGCTCATCGAAACGGCGGCTGCTTTAAAAGATAGAGCCCCAAACTTAAAGCTCGTGTTTGCAGGAAAAGGGCAGATGGAAGAAAAATACCGAAGTCTCGCTGAACAAAAAGGCGTTTCTTCGACCGTCACGTTTGCAGGTTTTCAAAAAAACATCCACGAATGGATTCAGCTTGCCGATGTGTCTGTCGCTTCAAGCATCAGGGAAGGGCTCGGCATGAACCTCCTGGAAGGAATGGCGGCAGGAAAGCCCGCCGTTGCAGCGGACAACCGCGGACACCGGGAAGTTATTCAAGAGGGCGTGAACGGATTTTTGATTCCGCAGGGAGACGCCGGAACGTTCAGCGACCGAATTTTGCAGCTGTACCGTCTGCCTTCTTTGCGAAAAAAGATGGGGGACGCGGGGAGACGAACGGCCGCCGCTTTTTCCCAGCAGCGCACCGTCAAAGAAATGGCGGGCATTTACTCTTCCTTTATGGATCATGAAACAGTTGAAAGGAGGCTGAAAGGATGACAGGGGGTCAAAAGCCGAAAGTTTCTGTCATTATGGGAGTCTACAATTGTGAGGGCACGATCGCAGAGAGCATCGAGTCGATTTTAAATCAAACCTATAAAAATTGGGAACTGATTATATGCGACGATGCATCAACAGATGGGACATATGCTGTTGCCAGGCGGTATGCCGATCATTACGCAGATAAGATCAAGCTGATTAAAAACGAGAAGAATCAGCGGCTGGCTGCTTCGCTAAACCACTGTCTCCGGTACGCCGGCGGGAAATATATCGCGCGCCAGGACGGAGATGACATCTCTTTGCCAAGGCGTTTTGAAAAACAGGTCGCATTTCTTGAATCACAATCTCATTATCATGTCGTCGGCAGCGGAATGATGGCCTTCGACGAAAACGGGATCAGAGGCGTCAGAATGCTTCCTCCCTCTCCCGGGCCGAGAATCATGGCGAAAGGAACGCCGTTTTGCCATGCGACGATCATGATGAGAGCGGAAGTGTACGAGGCGCTGGACGGCTATCGGGTCGGCCGGAGAACAAGAAGGATGGAAGATATCGATTTGTGGCTCCGTTTTTTTGAAGCGGGCTACACGGGCTATAACCTTCAGGAAGCTTTATACAAAGTAAGGGAAGACGAATCGGCGTTTAAAAGGAGAAAGTTCAGCTACTCGATTGACAATGCGTTTATCGTCTTTGCCGCCTGCAGACGGCTGAAGCTGCCGCTCTCAGACTACATTTATATGATGAAACCCATCATCAGGGGGCTCATGCCTCCTTTTATCATGAACAAATACCATAAAAGAAGATTGATGAATGAAGGCGGAGGGGTCGTAAAACATGAATGACGGAAGCGTGAGACCAGAACGGGTGCTTCACATCGTAAGCGGAATGAACCGCGGTGGAGCGGAGACGATGATTATGAATATATACCGCCATACAGACAGGCGGCATATTCAATTTGATTTTATTTCCCACCGGGAAGAAACGTGCGATTATGATCCGGAGATCATCACGCGCGGCGGCCGGGTGTTTTATGTACCAAGCATCGGGCGGTCGGGGCCTCTCGCCTACATCAAAAACATCAGAAGGATTTTGGTTGAGAAAGGGCCGTATGCCGCCGTGCACGCCCATACGGATTTTCAGACGGGGTTTGCCGCATTGGCGGCCAAGCTCGCCGGCGTTCCGGTGAGGGTCTGTCATTCCCACAACACGGCCTGGAAGCCTAACCCCCGGTTTTGGGATACATGGCAGCTCCTCGCATTCCGCCGTTTGATTTTCTCCAGTGCTACGGCTCTGTGCGCTTGCGGCAAAGATGCCGGGCGTTTTTTATTCGGCGGAAAAAAGATGGGCGAAAACGCGGTCCATCTTTTGCAAAACGGGATTGAACTTGACCGCTTCAAAGAAGCGAACGGCGTTTCAAAGACGGATGCAAAAAAGAGCTTCGGCATCAAGGAAGACGCATTGGTTATCGGACATGTCGGCCGTTTTTTTGAACAGAAAAACCACGCGTTTCTGCTCGGGCTTGCCGCTCATTTCAAGAAATCGGGCACGCCTTTTCAAGCGGTGTTCGCAGGTGATGGTCCGCTGCGCAGACAGATGGAAGAAAAAGCCGCCGCTCTCGGTGTAAAAGACGACATTCTGTTTCTCGGCGTCGTCGAAGATATCCCGGCTCTCATGCAGACGTTTGATGTATTTGCCATGCCGTCTTTGTTTGAAGGGCTCCCTCTCGTACTCGTCGAAGCGCAGGCATCAGGGCTTCCTTGTATTGTATCAGACCATATTACAGAGGAAACCGATTTGGGACTCGGCCTGCTGACCCGTCTCAGCTTAAATGCCGGCTTTGAACGGTGGGCTGAGGATATCAGCCGTGCCGCTCAGGCGAAAAAGCCTGCATGGCCGGAGATTGAGAGAAGCCTGGCAGAGAGAGGCTATGATGCAAAAGCAAATTTGGCGAGACTGATGGACATCTATTCAATCTCCGCGGCAGAAGGACAGTGAGTGTATGTCTGTTTACATGTTGAATATGGGGATTGTTTTCATCTGGTCATGGTTTGCGAAAATGTACGGCAGGGAAGATCACAGGCTGCCGACGGGCTACCGTCCGAATGCGATCCTCACCGTCGTTCCGCTCGCGTCTTTGATTATCGTTGCCGGCTTAAGATACAAGGTCGGAACGGATTACCACACCTATATGCTGCTTTACGAATTAGCCGGAAAATACAACAACATTTGGGAGATCTTCGGTTTCGGAACAGATAAGTCGTCGACAGATCCCGGATTTACCGCACTCTTATGGATATTAAACCAGATTTCAGCCGATCCGGCGCTCATGTTTGCCGTCGTTGCCGCGATTACCTATATCTATATCGTCAAGACGCTATATGTGTATGGAAGGCCGTTTGAGTTGAGCATGTTTCTCTTTATCGGCATGTTTCACTATTACGCTTCGTTTAACGGTATTCGCCAATACATGGCGGCGGCCATTCTGTTTTGGGCGGTCCGGTATCTGATCGATGGGAAGCTGGTGCGCTATATGATCGTCGTGCTGATCTGTTCGCTTTTTCATTCTTCGGCTTTGATCATGATTCCTGTCTATTTCATCGTCAGAAGAAAAGCGTGGTCGCCTGTCCTCTGGTGCCTCATGCTCTTATTTTTGGCGGGAACTTTTCTGTATCAAAAATTTTTGTCCGTATTCCTTGTCGTGCTTGAAAACAGTCAATACGGACATTACGAAGAATGGCTGATGAAAAATACGAACGGCATGAACGCCATTAAAATCATCGTTCTTCTTCTCCCGCTCGTACTTGCATTCTGCTTCAGGGAGCAGCTCAGAAAACGCTGGCCCGAAGTCGATTATATCGTCAACCTTTGTCTGATCGGTTTCCTGTTCGGAATTTTGGCGACAAAGGATGTCATTTTTGCGAGGTTCAACATTTATTTCGGGCTCTATCAGCTGATTCTCGTTCCTTATTTTGTACGGATTTTCGAACCGAAATCGAACGCGCTTCTGTATGTTTTGATTTTGATCTGTTACTTCTTATACAGCTTTATGCTCATGCCGTTCGACTCGTCGGTATTGCCTTACAGAACGATTTTTGAACGTTGAATAGCGGAATATCTTGTGAAAATTTCGACAAAGGAGTCATCACATTGGAAAATCCAGCAGTTAGTCTACTGGTCGCTGTTTATAATACAGAAGCTTTTTTGCCGAATTGTTTGCAATCGCTGATCAGCCAGACCTTAAAAAATATCGAAATCATTATCGTTAATGACGGTTCAACAGACGGAAGCCAGAAGATCATTGATCATTACGCCCGAAAGGACGGACGCATCAAAACGATTCGGCAGGAGAATCAGGGCCTCGGCGCTGTCCGCAATAAAGGGATCGAAGCGGCGTCAGGCGAGTTCTTGGCATTCATCGACTCCGACGACTGGATTGAGCCGGACTATTGCCAATCTATGTATGAAAAAGCAAAGGATGAGGATGCCGACCTTGTCATCTGTGATTATGCCGTCGAAATTCAGGATACCGGAAAAACGGTCTGCCCGGACATCGGGAAAAACTATGAAGGAAAGCCGAAAGAGGCATTCATAAAAGCTTTATTAAAGGGTCAAGTAAGCGGCTTTTCCTGGAACAAGCTCTACAGGCGGAGCCTGATTGAGCAGCATAAGCTCGTTTTCCCGCTGCGCGACGAGCTGGAAAACATCGAAGATCAATACTTCAGCTTCAGATGCCTTCTATATGCGAATACGGCGGCGTTCGTGACTAAGCCGCTTTATCATTACAGGGTCCACCTGTCGTCCATCGTCCAAAAGTATCAGGCGGGGCTGTTTGAAGACGGGCTCGCTCTTTATGAAGCGAACCTTGACTGCCTGACAAAGCACGGAGAGCTTCCGGCTTTAAAGGAGGCGCTGCACGTCTTTATCGTCAACCACGGCTGCATCAGTATTTTAAATGAATGCAAGAGCCGAAACCAAAATCCTTCAATAGAAAAATATAAAAATATCCGCAGCATATGCGCCTGTCCGGAATTCAGGGGGAAAATTCCCGCGGTGGACATGTCGGCATTCGATTCGAAGAAGAAGCTTCTCCTTATGCTGATTCGCTTGCGGTTTATGCCGGCAGTGTATGGATTTGCGGCCATTTACCAGAAAATGATCGAGCACAGAATGAAGAAATAGGCGGTGAGGAAATGACCTTTCAGGAACTGAAGATCAATCTTGCAGAATGGCTTTTGCTCAAGGTGAAATATCCTTCTGAATATGTGATGGGAACGCCGGGTTTGAAGCGTTTTGATCAATACAAAGGCAAGAAAAAAATCATTCTGACTTTAATTCCGTCCCATGATAATTTGGGAGATCACGCGATTGCCCTGGCAAGCCGGACATTCATAGAAAACGAGTTTCCCGATTTTGAATTAATTGAAATCGGCATCAACGATATTTACAAACATGCAAAAGCCCTCATGCGCATCCGCCACCCCGAGGATATGGTGTTCATCATCGGCGGAGGAAACATGGGGGATTTGTACCGCAATGAGGAATGGACGAGGCGCTTTATTATCAAAACATTCAAGCATTATAAAATTGTCCAGCTCCCAGCCACCGCGCACTTTTCCGAGACGCCCCGCGGCAAAAAGGAGCTGAAAAGAGCGAAAAAAGTCTACAACTCCCATCGCCGGCTGTTTATGATGGCGCGCGATGATACAACCTATCAATTTATGAAACAGCATTTTTCAAAGCAAACGATTGTGAAGCAGCCTGATATGGTGCTTTATTTAAAGAAAGAACAGCAGTCTGAAAGAGACGGTGTGCTGGTTTGTTTAAGAGAGGATAAAGAAAGCTTTCTCAGACCGGAAGAGCGTGAAAAACTGATGAAGGCTGTCGGCGACGAATACGGCGGCGTGCAAACTTTTACAACGACGATCGGCAGGAGGGTCAGCCGCATGTCCCGCGAGAAGGAGCTGAATCGGCTTTGGGATCAGCTGAGAGGTGCGGAGGTCGTTGTGACAGACAGGCTGCACGGCATGATTTTTTGTGCGATTACAGGGACGCCGTGCGTTGTGATCCGCTCTTTTGATCATAAGGTGCTTGAAGGCTTTCGCTGGCTGAAAAGCGTTCCTTCGATGAAGCTTGTGGAAAATCCCGATGCGGCAGAGGTTCTCGGCGCAATTGAAGAGCTGATTAAGACCGGTGATTCGTATCGTGAGACTCCGTCAAGGGAGCATTATTTCACAGATTTAAGACAGAAAATTATGGGTGATGTCCAATGAAGCCATTCGTCAGTATCATTGTTCCGATGTACAATGTCGAAGATTATATAGAAGAATGCGTCGATTCGCTGCGCAGGCAGACGCTGAAAAATATTGAAATCATCCTTGTCGATGACGGCTCTCCCGACAGATCCGGGGAGATAGCGAGAAAGTACTGCAGCCTGGATGCCAGAGTGAAAGTGATTCATAAAAAAAACGGCGGGCTGAGCTCGGCGAGAAATGCCGGTCTTCAAGCCGCGACAGGAGATTATGTGGGATTTGTCGACGGTGATGATTTTGTATTGTCTGCCATGTTTGAAAACATGTACGCCGCTGCCAAAAAAGACGACCTTGATATCGTCATGTGCGGGTATCATAAACATTCCGATGCGGAAGACACCTATTTCCCGCCGCCGCTGCCGACCGATCGTCTCTTGTTGAGCTGGGATATTAAACGCGAGCTCAAAAAGGCGCACGAAACCCGCTTCATCTGGTATGTGTGGCGGAATTTGTACAGGCGCGATCTGCTGAAGAAAAACCAGTTGTACTTTTTTGAAGACATTCGTTTTGCAGAGGATTCGCCGTTCAATTTGTACGCCTTTTATGCAGCGAAACGGGTAAGAGCGATCGATGACGGCTACTACATGTACAGGTGCAATCCGGATAGCCTGACGGAGGTGCCGTTTAAACCGTACATGGACGAAAGCCTGAAAAGGCAGTACCGGGCGAAAAGGAGATTCTATGAGACGTTTCAGCTTTTGGATGAATGTGCGGACGATCTGGAAACGTACACATGCAAACATCAAATTCCGATGCTTTTAGCCAATGCCTGTGCGGAACCGAAGCCTTCAAAGCAGGTGAGGCGGCACATTAAAGACATTTTGTCTTACCGGATGGTGCAGTCGTGCGTCAAATCAACGTCTCTCCGCAACCGCAATCTTTTAATCGGCCAACGGCTCGTTTTATTGCTATGCAAGCTGAATATTCCGATCCTGCTCGAATTGTTTTTTAAACGAAATCTGCCCAGTAAGGGATGAGCCTTTTGAATAAGACATTTATTTTGAATCTCGGCGCCAATGTGGCGTCTTTTTTATTATCGGTGCTGTTTTCGATGTGGCTGACGCCTTATGTTATCAAGAACCTCGGTGTTGAGGCGTTTGGGTTTGTCCATCTCACGCAGAATATGATCAATTACTTTTCGATTATTACGGTTGCCTTGAGCGCGGTCGTTGTCCGGTTTTTTTCTGTTTCCGCCCACAGGGGGGCGCTTGATGAAGCGAGGGGCTATATGAATACCTACATCGTTTCATCACTGGTGCTTTCGGTCATCTTGTTTTTTCCGCTTGGCGGCACGGTGTTTTTTATCGATCAGATCATTCGCGTTCCCGCCGGTCTTTTGGGGGATGTGCAGATCGCGCTTTTGATCGGGAGCCTGCTGTTTTTATTGACCTTTGTGATGTCGGGATTTGCCGCCGGTCCGTTTTTTGCCAATAAAATCTATATTACAAGCACGATCCAGGCCGTCCAAATGCTGATTCGCGTCTTGAGCGTATTGTTGATTTTCGCGTGGTTTGCACCGAAGATCTGGCACATTCAGCTCGCCGCTCTTATCGCAACCGCTTCGGCGTGCATCCTGTCGATCTTTTTCTTTAAGAAATTGATCCCATGGTTTACGTTTCGTGTGAGGGATATGTCGTTTGCAAAGTGCAAAAAACTGCTTCAGGCGGGAGGATGGAGCTCCGTCAGCCAAGTCGGCGTCCTGCTGTTTCTGCAAATCGATTTAATGGTGGCGAATGTGATGCTGGGGGTTTCCGAATCCGGCATGTACGCCGCGATCATTCAGTTTCCGCTGTTATTACGGACGCTTTCGGGAACGCTTGCGGCCGTATTTTCACCTACGATTACACTCTATTATTCAAAAGGCGACAAAGAAGGGCTCGTCCGCTATGCCAACCAGGCCGTCAGAATTAACGGCATTCTGCTCGCTTTGCCGGCTGCGCTTCTGGGCGGGCTTGCCGGCCCGTTTCTGTCGCTGTGGCTTGGCCCTTCATTCGAACATTTGAAATGGCTTTTACTGATACATGCGGGTTATTTGGTTGTTTCATTAAGCCCGGCGCCGCTTTTTTATATTTTTACCGCCTATAACAAGCTGAGAACACCGGCGCTGACCACGGTTGCCTTCGGCGTTGTCAATTTGCTGCTTGCCATCGTGCTGAGCGGACCGGCGGGACTCGGCCTTTACGGAATTGCGCTGGCCGGTGCGGCAGCTTTAATGCTGAAAAATGTCGTCTTCACTCCGATTTATGCGTCAAAGATTACGGGTGAAAGAAAAAGGGTTTTTTATAAAGGTATATACAGGCCGGTTGCAGGTGCTTCATTTACCTTGGCTGTCTGTTACGCTCTTCAATACTTATTTGCAATCGACAGCCTGCTGTCCCTGTTTGTCACGGCGCTTGCTGCGACGGGGACATACGGCCTGTTTGCCTATTTCGTCATGTTGACGAAAGCGGAACGGCATATTGTCACAACAAGGCTCCAAGCATTTCGATGCTCTTTATCCTTCCCGTTTCAAAAGGGATTTTTTAAATAAAAGAAAGGGGTGCGTTTTTCGTGCTAGCGAAACGGTTTTTCGATCTTGCATTGTCGGTTATTTTGCTGATCGCGCTCAGTCCAGCCATGATCCTGACAGCTTGCCTCATCAGATGGAAAATCGGCTCGCCTGTTTTATTTCGCCAAACCCGTCCGGGGCTGAATGGCGAGCCTTTTACATTATATAAATTCAGAACAATGACTGATGAAAGAGATGAAGCAGGCAATCTGCTAAGCGATGAAAAACGGCTGACAAAGACGGGGCGGCTGATCAGAAAAACGAGCCTTGACGAATTGCCGCAGCTGATCAACGTCATCAAAGGAGATCTCAGCCTCGTCGGGCCGCGGCCGCTTTTGATGGAGTATATTCCCCTCTATACGAAGCGGCAATGGAGACGGCATGAAGTCAAGCCGGGCATCACGGGCTGGGCGCAGATCAACGGGAGAAATAAAGTGACATGGGAGGAAAAGTTTGAACTTGATGTCTGGTATGTGGATCATCGTTCTTTTTTGCTTGATCTCAAAATCCTTTTGTTGACTGTCGTAAAAGTCTTGAAGTCGGAAGGCGTCAGCCAGGACCGCCATGTGACAGCAGAAAAATTTACGGGGAGAAGGAATGCCTGATGCAAAATGTGGTGATCATCGGAGCCGGCGGCCATGGGAAAGTCGTTCTGGATCTTGTAAAAGCACGGCCTGATACGGCGCTTGCCGGTATTCTCGATGATCGGTATGCGGAGCTTCATGTCGAGAACGGTCTGTATCGCGGTCCTTCAAGCGCAGCAGAAGAACTTGCGCGATTGCATCCGGACGTGAAGTTCGTCTTAGCTGTCGGTCAAAACGGTATCAGAAAGGAGCTGTATGAACGTCTCGGCCTTCCACTTGACCGGTATGCGGTTTTGATTCATCCGTCTGCCGTGATCAGCGGTTCGGCCCGGATTCAAAACGGCGCCGTTGTCATGGCGTCGAGCGTTATCCAAGCGGATGCCTACATCGGCATCCACACGATTGTCAACACAGGTGTGATCGTCGAACATGACAACCGGATCGGCGATTACGTTCATCTTTCGCCGGGAACGGTGTTAACCGGCGGTGTGACAGTTATGGAAGGCGCTCATCTCGGAGCGGGAACGGCGGTCATTCCCGGAAAGACAATCGGCCGCTGGAGCGTGACGGGAGCGGGATCATCCGTCATTCACGACATTCCTGATGATTGTACCGCTGTCGGAGTCCCTGCAAGAAAAATTAAATATCACAGCAGTAAAAAGGGTGAAAAACATGAGTCAGAATAAGCGAATTTATTTATCCCCGCCGCACATGAGCGGAGACGAAGAGCGCTATGTAGCTGAAGCGTTTCGGACAAACTGGATCGCGCCGCTCGGTCCCCTTGTCGATACATTCGAAGAAAAGCTTGCCGCCTATGCGGGGACGTCCGGTGCCGCGGCAGTCAGCTCAGGAACAGCCGCAATCCACCTGGCGTTGAAATTGCTCGGCGTCGGCAAAGGCGATAAGGTCTTCTGTTCTTCCTTTACGTTTGTAGCGAGCGCCAATCCGATTATATATGAGCAGGCTGAGCCGGTTTTCATCGATTCTGAACGGGATACATGGAACATGTCGCCCGAGGCGCTTGAACGGGCGCTCGACGAAGCGGAGCGGGCCAGAAATCTTCCGAAAGCCGTCATCGTCGTCAACTTGTACGGCCAAAGCGCGAAAATAGACGAGATTATCGCGCTTTGCGATCGATTTGCCGTCCCTGTTATTGAAGATGCGGCCGAATCGCTCGGTTCTGTTTATAAGGGCAGAAAAAGCGGAACCTTCGGACGCTTCGGCATTTATTCGTTCAACGGCAACAAAATCATCACCACATCAGGCGGAGGAATGCTTGTCAGCGATGATGAAGACGCTTTGAAGAAGGCGCGCTTTTTAGCCACTCAGGCGCGCGAGCCCGCCATTCATTATCAGCACGAAAAAGCTGGCTACAATTACCGGATGAGCAATGTCCTGGCCGGAATCGGCATCGCTCAGCTCGCCGTCCTGGATGACAGGGTACACGCCAGACGGGCGATCTTCGAGCGCTATCAGGAGGCGCTCGCCGGTATCGAAGGTATAGAATTCATGCCTGAAGCCGGCATGTCAAACCGCTGGCTCACGACATTAACGTTTGATACAGCAAAGATTCAAACAACACCGGCGGACATCATTGAACAGCTCGCAAATGAAAACATTGAAGCCCGGCCGTTATGGAAGCCGTTGCACAGACAGCCCCTTTTTAAAGGAGCGGCCTTTTATCAGCACGATGACCAAGGCTCTGTCTGCTGCGACTTATTTCAGCGCGGGCTCTGCCTGCCGTCAGGATCAAGTATGACGCGAAAAGAGCAGGACCGGGTGATTCAAATCGTGGCCGACCGGATTAAATATAAATGAGGTGCTAAACATGGCGATTACATATTCCATGGACAGCTTAAAGCATAAGCTGGCAGAAATTTTGGATGTCATCCCAAGACTTTCATCAGTCGTTTACTTGGACTACCCGCTCTACGGAAACGTCGGGGACCTATTGATCATGAAAGGAACGGAAGCTTTTTTTGAAGCATACGGCATCAAGGTGCGCGAAAGATGGAATGCAGAGAATTTTATTCCGGGCCGCCGCATTCCAAAGGACGCCATCATCGTTTGTCAGGGGGGCGGCAATTTCGGCGATTTGTACCCTCACTTTCAGCAGTTCAGGGAACGGGTTGTCGAACATTACCCGGACCACCGGATCGTCATTCTGCCGCAGTCGATTTATTATGAACATGAAGAAAATGCAAAAAAAACGCGCGGCATTTTGGCGGCTCACCCGGATCTGCACTTATTCACGCGGGAAAAGGCATCCTTCGAATTTGCTCTCAAGCATTTCGAAGGGGTGAAAAACATCAGAATGATGCCCGATATGGCTCACCAGCTCTGGCCGATCGCGGCACCTGCCGAAAAGCCTTCTGAGTCCGTTCTGCGGTTGATCAGAACCGACAAAGAAGCAAACAGCAGCCTGCAAAAAGCAGAGGAGCCGGATACGTACGATTGGAACGTTATCTTGTCAGAAGGCGACAAACGCGGAATCAAACGCTTGCAGACGATCAATGTCCTCAACAAAAAAGCCGGCAATCCGCTGCCGATCGCTTCTTATTGGAAACGCTATTCGGACAGCCTCGTCGACAAATCAATCCGTTTTTTCAACCGCTATGAATCCGTCGTTACTTCAAGGCTGCACGGCCACATCTTATCGTGTCTGCTCGGAAAAGAAAATGTCGTGATTGACAACTCCTACGGAAAAAACGCAAATTACTACAACACATGGATGAAGGATATCCCGAGTACAAAACTGATTCAAAACAATCCGGAAGAAGCAGAAAAACCGCCTGTTCACGTATGACAGGCGCTATGCTTCTTCGCGCTTTACTTTGTTGTAGGCTTCATCCAAATGCTGAATCCGTTTTAAGACGACCGCGTTTTTTGTCAGCTGGTCTTGGACAAGCGTTGACACGACTGAACGGTAGTAGCTGTTCATTGCGTGAATTTTATCCTCATTTGGATGCATTTCAATATGGGTTTTAAAATTTTCTATGAAATAGGGTACAGAGAAAAGTTCTGTCAATGGTAACACTCCTTTTTTAAGTCTATACGGTACGGAACCGATCGTGTAAACTAATAGTGGGAGGGGAGATATGATGAACTTGCATGTACAGCAGCAGCAAACGGCAAAACTTCACTTGACGCAAGGGCTTGCCCAAGCCATTCATATGCTTCAGTATTCGTCGGCCGAGCTGAACAGCCGGATTGACGAACTCTCATTGGAAAACCCCCTGATCGAACGAAAAGACCCCGATATTCCCCGATCATTTTACCATAAAACGAATCGTCATTTGCAAAATGAAGGAATGAGCCGCTCTGAGACGGCGCATTCCCGTGAAGATATCAAAAGCGTCTTGAAACAGCAGGCGCTCGATCTCCGGCTGTCAAACCGGGAAAAGCGGATTTTCAGCTACCTGGTCGAATCCCTTGATCGAAACGGATATGTGACAGAAGACATCGCCTTTATCGCTTCCGAGCTGGCTGTCACCAGAGAAGAAGTGGAAGAAGTCTTGGGCAAGCTGCAGACTCTTGATCCGGCAGGCATCGGAGCGCGGTCGCTTCAGGAATGCATCCTGATCCAATTAAAGCGTCTGCCAAAGGAGACGGCAAAAGCGGAAAAAGTTATTTCCCTATACTTTGACCTGTTTGCCAAAAAAGGATGGAAAGAGCTGTCTGAGAGAGCGGGCCTTTCGCTCTCAGAGCTTCAGGACATACAAGATCTTGTTGCAGAGCTGTCGCCGCGTCCCGGATTGATGTATGGCACGGATGAAGGCAGAGTCTATATCGAGCCTGATGTCATCATTTCAGCCGAGGATGGAAAATTGGTGCTTGAGCTCAGCAGCCGTTCTTTTCCCGATATCCAGCTTAACGCGTTTTACGAGCCGTTTTTGCAGCGCCAGTCAAAAGACGAGGCGACCGTTTATATCTCTGATAAGTTCAAGCAGTGGAAATGGCTCGACAATGCCCTCAGGCAAAGACGGGAAACGATGCGGAGGGTGATGGCGGAAATTATGGTGCGTCAAAAAGATTATTTTTTAAAAGGGAAAGACGAACTGAAGCCGCTCACATTAAAAGAAGTCGCCGATGCCCTCGGGGTTCACGAATCAACAGTAAGCCGTGCAGTCAAAGGGAAAATCGTGCAGACGCCTTTTGAGCTGTGCGAGCTTAAACGGTTTTTTTCGGCGAAGGTAAAGGATGCCGCTGACGGACATACGTCAAGTCACACAGTCAAAGCGCATCTTCGTCGGCTGATCGATGAAGAAAATAAAATGAAACCGCTTTCAGACCAGAAGCTGGCCGACCTTTTAAACGAAAAGCACGGCATCGTCATATCGAGGCGGACCGTCGCCAAATACCGCGATCAGCTTAATATACTGCCTTCGTCTGTCAGAAAGAGATATCAATAAAGAAGCCGTCCGGCACGAACGCCGGCGGCTTTTTTACGGGATCATCCACGCAAACAGGTGATGCTGCAGGAACGTGATCATGCAAACCAGGAACAGAAGAAACAGGCTGTGTTTCAGTGTAAAGCGCAGCAAATCGGATTCCTTTCCTGCCAGTCCGACGGCTGCGCAGGCGACAGCAATCGACTGCGGAGAGATCATCTTTCCGGTGACGCCGCCCGAAGAGTTGGCCGCCACAGACAGCACCGGCTCCATTCCGACCGACTGTGCCGTCACTTTTTGCAGACTGCCGAACAGCAAATTGGCCGACGTATCTGAACCGGTTATAAAGACGCCGAGCCAGCCGAGAACGGGAGAAAAGAATGCGAACATTGAACCCGTCATCGCAAGGGACATGCCAAGTGTTGTGCTCATGCCCGAAGAGTTGGTGACATAGGCAAAACCGACAACGGAAGCGATCGTTAATATCGGCTTGCCGAGTTCTTTCAGCGATTCTGTAAACACGGCGCCCCATTCTTTCCAAGGCATGCCTGTGACAAACTTTGTCAGTACGGCGGCAATCAGGATCGCCGTTCCCGCCGATCCGGCGAGATCAAGTTTATAAAGAGCTTCAAGCGGTTTTCCGGAGCCATCGAGAATTTGATTGTGCAAAAAAGGCACACCGGGCGCGAACGTCAGCCTGCCGCCGATATCACTAATGAACAGCAGCAATGGATTTGACCCTTCGTAATGGCCTGTCAGCGCCTGTTTGACAGCTGGAATTCCCCAGATGGAGACCATTGCCGTGAGCAGCAAAAACGGTGTCCACGCCTTGAAAATCTGCCCAGCCGAGTATGAGGCCTTTTGATGTTCAAGCTGCTGCGCCTCCGCGGCAGCGGCCATTTCCTTTTCATGTGAAAATCTGAATATCGTTTTCGGTTTCCAAAATTTTAAGAATACAGCGAGCGCGATAAGCGATACGATGGCTGACAAAATATCCGGGAGCTCAGGCCCCAGAAAGTTTGAGCTTACATACTGTGTAACGGCAAAAGAGACACCCGACACGAGAATCGCCGGCAGCACTTCCCAAGCCCTTTTCAAGCCGCTCATGATGATAATCAAATAAAACGGAATAAATACAGATAAAAACGGGAGCTGGCGTCCGACCATTTTTGAAATGTCCATCGCAGGAATCCCCGTCGGCCCTTCAACCGCGATAATCGGAATGCCGATCGCTCCGAAAGCGACAGGCGCCGTGTTAGCGATCAGGCATATGCCCGCCGCGTACAACGGATTGAAGCCGAGGCCGACAAGCAATGCGGCCGAGATTGCGACAGGGGCGCCGAAGCCTGCCGCTCCTTCTAAAAACGCCCCGAATGAAAACGCTATCAAAAGTGCTTGCAAACGGCGGTCATCTGTGATCGATAATACCGAGCTCCTGATGATTTCAAATTGGCCGGTTTTGACTGTAAGCTTGTACAAAAAAACGGAAGTCACAATGATCCAGCCGATCGGAAGCAGCCCGTAAACCGCCCCTTGTGAAGCCGACATCACAGCCTGATGAGCGGGCATGCCGTATACGAAAACGGCCAGCGCGAGCGCAATCAGCAAAGTCGACACACCCGCTGTATGCCCTTTCATTCTTTTGATTGCCAGAGCCCAGAAAAAATACAAAATCGGTATAAGCGCTGCAAGCGAAGAGAGCAGCAAACTGTTCCCCAGCGGAGTATAATCTTGCGTCCATCCCATCTCCAATTCCCCCTTTGTTCAAAGTCTCACTCAGTCATCTGATGACATGATGATAAGACTGATCATTTAGCATTATATTTCTCAATGTCATAAATTACAATCTTTTTTTGCATGGAGCCGAAGTCTATATGTTCCGGACGGAAAGAACGGTATAATAAAAAATAGCGCATCATGCCCAGTCTGGTTACGAGGTGAAAAAAGTTGAAATACAAACAAATCAAGACGAAAAAAATATACGAAGAAGTCGCAGAAGCGCTTCTTGAATCGATTAAAAGCGGAGAGCTTGAGCCAGGTGATAAGCTTGACTCCGTTCAGGCGCTCGCCGAAAGCTTTCAGGTCAGCCGTTCGGCCGTCAGGGAAGCGCTGTCTGCGTTAAAAGCGATGGGGATGGTCGAAATGAAGCAGGGGGAAGGAACGTATGTGAAAAGGTTTGAGCCTGAGCAAATTTCCATCCCCCTTTCGGCTGCGCTTTTGATGAAAAAGAAAGACGTCGCTGAACTGCTCGAAGTCCGTAAGATTCTTGAAATCGGAGCTGTTTCAAGTGCGGCTCAAAAACGCACAGAAGAAGATCTCGGGCGCATGCAGGCCGCACTTGAGGATATGAAGCAGGCGGATGGGAACGGCGAACTTGGCGAAAAAGCCGACCTCGCGTTTCATCTTGCGCTTGCCGGCGCCTCGCAAAACGATCTGCTGAAAGGCTTGATGAATCATGTGTCATCACTCTTAATTGAGACGATGAGGGAGACGCGCAAAATTTGGCTGTTCTCGAAGAACACAACCGTTAAGCGCCTTTATGAGGAACACGATGCCATCTATCAGGCTGTGATGGAAAAAGACGGCCAAAAAGCAGAACAGGCGATGCACAATCATCTGACGAATGTGGAAAATGTGCTGGCCTCATATTTTGAAGAAACGAAACAGGCCGACGAGCCGGCCATATAAGCAGCGGCCCGAGTGAAAACGAAAAAGAAACCCCTTTCAAAAAATTTTACCAAGGTGTAAGATGGAGAAAGAGGGTTTTCTAACCAAGTCATCAGATGACCTGATTTATCGGGTTGGAGAGGGGATCAAGATGAAAGTATCACTGTTTATCACGTGTTTGGTTGACATGTTTCAGTCAAATGTCGGAAAAGCGACGGTTGAACTGCTTGAGCGGCTCGGATGTGAAGTGGATTTTCCCGAAGGGCAGATCTGCTGCGGCCAGCCTGCGTACAACAGCGGCTATGTCAAAGATTCCAAAAAAGCGATGAGACGGATGATTGAGACATTTGAATCAGCCGAATACGTCGTCAGCCCTTCAGGATCGTGCGCTTTTATGTTCAAGGAGTATCCGCACCTTTTCCGGGATGAGCCGGCCTGGGCGGAAAAAGCGCAGCGGCTGGCTGACAAAACGTATGAGCTGACCGATTTTATCGTCAACGTTTTGAAGGTTGAAGACGTTGGGGCGACACTTGAGAAAAAGGCGACTTATCATACGTCATGCCATATGACAAGGCTTTTGGGCGTCACAGACGCGCCGATGAAGCTGCTTCGGCATGTGAAGGGACTGGAGTTCACGCCGCTGCCGCGCAAACACGACTGCTGCGGATTCGGGGGGACTTTTTCGGTGAAGATGTCGCAAATATCCGAACAGATGGTCGATGAGAAAGTGGCGTGTGTCGAAGAAACCGCCGCAGATGTGTTAATCGGGGCGGACTGCGGCTGCTTGATGAATATCGGCGGACGGATCGGGAGAAAGAACAAGCCGATTGAAGTCATGCACATCGCAGAAGTGCTGAACAGCAGATAAACAGACATCCGGTCATTTCACAGATAGAGGGGGACATTCGTTATGGCAATGAAGATCGGAACGCAGAAATTTAAAGAGCGCGTATCAGACGGGCTCGAAAACGAGTTTATGAGGGGGGCTGTTTCAAGTGCGCAGGAGCGCTTGAGAGCGCGCCGTCTTGAGGCGGCGGAAGAGCTCGGGAACTGGGAAGAATGGCGGTCTCAGGCCGAGGAAATCAGGCAGCACGTGCTCGAAAACCTGGACTACTACCTAGAACAGCTCGCCGAAAATGTCGCCAAAAAAGGCGGGTACGTATTCTTTGCACAGACGGCCGAAGAAGCGACAGGCTATATTCGCGATGTCGTGAAAAAGAAAAACGGCAAAAAAATCGTGAAATCAAAATCAATGGTGACCGAAGAAATCAACATGAACGAGGCGCTTGAACGCGACGGCTGCGAAGTGGTCGAAACCGATTTGGGCGAATACATCCTCCAAATCGATGATCATGATCCGCCGTCACATATCGTCGCACCTGCTTTGCATAAAAACAAAGAGCAAATCCGCGACGTCTTCAAAGAGCGGATCGGCTACCGCAACACCGAAAAGCCGGAAGAGCTTGTCATGCACGCGCGCGCCGTGCTCAGAAAGAAATTTCTCGAGGCTGACATCGGCATTACGGGCTGCAATTTTGCGATTGCCGATACGGGGTCTGTCAGCCTTGTCACAAACGAGGGAAACGGACGTCTCGTCACGACCGTTCCGAAGACGCAGATTACCGTGATGGGGATGGAGCGGATCGTCCCTTCATTCGACGAGTTTGAGGTTCTCGTCGGCATGCTCACAAGAAGCGCTGTCGGACAGCGGCTGACAAGCTATATCACGGCGCTGACAGGGCCGCGGCTGCCCGGTGAAGCGGACGGACCCGAAGAGTTTCACCTCGTCATCATTGACAACGGGCGTTCGAACATTCTCGGAACGGAGTTTCAATCCGTCCTCCAATGCATCCGCTGTGCGGCCTGCATCAATGTTTGTCCCGTATACCGCCATGTCGGCGGGCATTCTTACGGTTCGATCTATTCAGGCCCGATCGGAGCCGTATTGTCGCCGCTGCTCGGCGGATATGACGATTATAAAGAACTGCCGTACGCCTCTTCGTTATGTGCGGCATGCTCTGAAGCATGTCCGGTAAAAATCCCGCTTCACGAACTGCTTCTGAAGCACCGGCAGCGCATCGTTGAAAAAGAAGGGCGCGCACCGATATCCGAGAAGCTCGCGATGAAAGCGTTCGGCTTGGGAACTTCTGCGCCATCTCTATATAAAATGGGCTCCAAATGGGCGCCGGCAGCCATGAAGCCGTTTAACGAAGACGGCAAAATAACGAAGGGACCGGGTCCGTTAAAACAGTGGACCCAGATTCGCGACTTCCCCGCGCCGAACAAGTCAAGGTTCCGCGACTGGTTTGAGGACAGACGGAAAGAGAAAGGGGAAGACAGATGACAAACGGAACAATCCAAAATAAAGACGGCTTTTTAAACCGGATTGCGGAAAGGCTCGGCCGCAACAGGCGTTCGGCAGGTGTCACCGTTCCCGATTATACGTATCAGCCGCAGCACCGGGTATATCAAGGCTATACACAGGATGAGCTTGTCGGCGTCTTAAAGGACCACTGCCGAAAGATTCATACGGAGCTGATTGAAACGGATGTCATCGGCTTGCATGATGCCTTGTATGAACAAGCATCACGATTTGGAGGCGGGCCTGTCATCATTCCGAAAGATGACCGTTTTAAAGAGTACGGACTGTCAGGCCTGTTAACAGACAAGTGGCCGAATGAGGGGACAAAAGTGTGGGAATGGAATGCAGCGGCCGGAGATGAAAATATCCAGCGGGCCGAACAGGCTAACATCGGCGTGACATTCAGCGAGATCACGCTTGCTGAATCCGGAACGGTCGTCCTCTTCAGTTCAAAAGACAAAGGACGATCTGTCAGCTTGCTGCCGACGACATATATTGCGATCGTCCCGAAAAGCACCATCGTCCCGCGGATGACACAGGCAAGCGCAATGATCAAACAAAAGGTTGCAGACGGCGACGTCATCCCGTCCTGCATCAACTATGTCACTGGACCGAGCAATTCAGCCGACATCGAAATGGACCTTGTAGTCGGTGTCCACGGCCCGGTAAAAGCGGCATATATTGTCGTGACTGACCGGTAATTAGACGATAACAAAAAGATTAGCCTCATGCAGAGCTAATCTTTTTTTATTTAGCGATATGACAATTCCGGCATTTCCCGATTTTCCGCATCATTCCACTTTTTTTGCCAGTTATAAAATAGCGGAACTTGTTATATTAAAATGGTGTTTTTATCAGTTTTCCGGCTCTGTATCCCCATTTCTGCCGCTGGTTCAAGCCACTTGCATCTCATTTATGATTCTCGGAAACACCCCTGTAAGAAATAGCCTATTAAAATTTAAGGTAATGTTAAGGATAAGATTATTTCCCGATAATGTTCACTCACTATAATGGAGAATAGTGAAGGAGTGACTCGTATGCGGGCGGTATGTCTGAATGAATTTATCAGTCTTTTTAAAAGCATCAAGTCGATTATTGTCATTATTATTATGTTTTGGGTGAGCTATAAGACTGCAGGATTGATCGAACAGGCGCCTGCGGACTTTGTGCGCGAATTGGATTTAGGAAGCGATGCAAACGCAATCGGAACGGCGGTTATTGTTTTTGCTCTCGGTTTCCTGTTTATCGCTGGACTTTCCCATGACATGATCAACCGCGAAGTCCATGCCCGGACGGTCAGATTTCTTGTGACGAAAACCTCGCGGATCAAGATCATTCTGGGAAAGTTTTTTGGCGTCTGGCTGTTTTGGTTTTTCTGCATGCTCGTTTCGTACACCTTGGTGATGATCGCCTCAAAAGAGTTTTTATGGATGAGTTATGCAGACAGCATGGCGTTTCTTACAGCTGCAATCTCTTTGAACCTTTTATTTTCCATCGTGATTTCAAGGCCCGCCATGTCCATGTTTTTCGGAATCGTGTTTGCGCTCGTCTTTCCCGCGGTCAGCTTATGGACTGTTTATTCAGAGAACGGCATGATCACCTGGTTTAAATATTTAACACCGTACTATTACTCCGTGCTGGGCGGTTCTTTTGTTTTCATCAACTTTGTCTACGCGGCCATCGTTCTTTGCGGTGCGATCGTTTTGTTTAAAAGGAGAGATTTATAATGGATGTGGTGATCGAGGCAAAAGGGCTGATGAAAAGCTACGGGGCTAAAACCGTCGTCAATCATGTCGACCTCCAAGTCGAAAAAGGAGAGATTTACGGTTTCCTCGGCCGTAACGGTGCGGGGAAATCTACGTTCATGAATATGATCACAGGCATTATCGAGCCGACAGCCGGCAGTTTTCTGCTGTTAAATGATGCTTCGATTGAAAACGTCAAGCATCGCATCGGCGTTTTACCTGATTATTTGACCCTCTATGATTCAATGACAGCAGTCGGGCATTTGAAGTATTTTGCAAAGCTGAACGGACAAGCCGTATCGACTGAGCGGTGCGAAGAAGTCTTAGAGAGAGTTGGGTTCACTGAGCATGCTGAAAAAAAATCGGGCGCCTATTCATTCGGTATGAAAAAAAAGCTCGGCATCGCCCAGGCGATCATCCACGACCCCGAGCTCATCTTTTTGGATGAACCGACATCAGGTGTCGATGCCGAATCGGCCCTGCACATTCAAAAGCTGATTATGGATTTGCAAAAAGAAGGTAAGACGGTATTTATGACATCACACAACCTGCATGAGATAGAGAAAATCTGTACGCGAATCGCCATCATGAAAAACGGCCGCATTTTAATAGAAGGCACGCTCGATGAATTAAGGAGGCATTTCATGTCGAACATAAGCGTTCACATTCGCCATTCGACTATTCCCGATCAGCATTTCGGCCTGATCGACCGTTTTCTTGAGTCAGCTGGTGAAAACGTTCAATTCAATCACCATGAGATTTCGATCACCGTCAATTCAGAAGAAAAAATTCCCGCCATTGTCAGAGTATTAACAAACTGCAAAGTGGGAATCTACAGAATTCACGTCGATGAACCGTCGCTTGAAGACATCTTTTTGGACAGCTCTGAGGAACGCGTTGTTTCTTGACAGAAAGAATTTGATAGGAATGAACCCGGATCTGTTCGGGCATCATGCCTTTAGTCTTGCAGATGCGAATGGCGTCAATGGATAGATCTATTAAATGCCCGAACAAAAAAACGCCTTTGAATAAAGGCGTTTCAGCGTGTCGACAAACCCTCGCATTCGTTGTCAGGCCTGCGCGTCGGTGCTCACGAATTCCAACATTCGCTGCGCTCCGATGCTCGGCCTTCCTAGACTGCAAGGGTTTTCAATCACGCTGAAAGGATGACAAAATCCCAAAACAAAAAGTCGCTTTGGGATTTTGTCAACAATCTGAAACGCCTTTGAATAAAGGCGTTTTCCATAAGGGGTGCTCGGTTTCTAGTATTTCCCCAAAATCGACATGTCGCCGGTCGTTTCTTCATCAATGACATTTCCGTCTTGGTCCATCTTGACGAAATACCTGCCTCCGTTTGTTACGTTTTTGTACTCGGTTTCCGATGTACCGTCATCGTTTTGTGTGAATTCAAATTGAACATCAGCGATAAGAGTGTTGCTGTTGAGGTCGACATAGTAGGAATGGAAGCTGACATGGCTCCAGTCGTCTTTTTCGGCGGGGATGTCTGATATGACGCCGACTTTTTCAGCGGGATCATTGACAATCACGCCGTAATCCTTCTGCAAATTGCCGGTTTCGATATCATCATTGTTTAAAATCTCTTTCATCTGGCTAAATTCAGCATCTGTAGGTGTTGTATATCTGTCTTCAGGAATGTTTTTCGCAAAGCTTACGGACGATGAACCAAAGACGAGCGTCAATACGGACAAGATCACCATAAACGAAAGTTTTTTCACGTTCTCTTCCTCCTTTAGCTGAAGTGATGATTCGGTTCACACTCTATCATCGTTAAAATATTTTGTAAAGTTTGAATAATATTTCAATTTAACTATTTTTTTCGGGGGAAATCCGCCGATTTTTATATTTCCCTCTTTTGGGGAATGCTCCATCATCATGAAAGTTGTGCATATCTTCCCTTGTATTTTCCAATGGAAAAGGCGATTTTCCTTGAAAAAAGAGAAAAATTTTAATTTTTATTTTTTGGCAGTGGATTTGATGTTGACAAAGTCAAGATCGGCACGTATATTATATGAATATATTTCAGGCAGAAGAAAACACAATGAACGGGAGCAGTAAAAGATCGGCATTGGCAAAGAGAGCTGCGGGTAGGTGCGACGCAGACCAATGAACCTTTGAACTCGCCCGGGAGTGGACTGGCTAAAGGACGGACATCAATTCCTGAGGACATTACGATTAACCTTCGTTAACAGGTTTGCACAGTATGGCTGTGCATCGCAAAGCTGGATTCTTGGCATAGAATCAAAAAGAGTGGTACCGCGGTAAGCTTCAAAGCTCATCGTCTCTTTATCTTCAAATCGAAGAGGGAGACGGTGAGCTTTTTTCATTTTACTAGAGGAAGTGAACATAGATGGAGAAAGACATGCAGAAGCTCGAGCGCACAATGACATCGCGGCATATTATGATGATGGCATTGGGCGGAGCCATTGGAGCAGGATTATTTAAAGGAAGCAGCAAAGCGATCGATTTGGCGGGGCCTTCGGTCATGATCGCCTACTTGATCGGCGGCGTGATTTTGCTGTTTATCATGCAGGGGCTTGCCGAGATGGCTGTCCGAAACAGTGAAGCCAGAACATTCAGGGATCTCGTTCAATCAATATTAGGGCCGTATGCCGCTTATTTTTTAGACTGGATATACTGGAAAATGTGGGTTCTCAATATTGCGGCAGAGGCTGTTGTCGCCGCGATATTTTTGCAGTACTGGCTGCCGGGGCTGCCGATCTGGGTGCTGGCGCTGTTCGTTTCACTCGTCATTACGAGCGTGAATTTGCTTTCTGTCAAAAGCTTTGCCGAGACGGAATACTGGCTTGCCCTTATTAAAATCACAGTGATTGTCGTCTTTATTATATCCGGATTTATCTTGTTATTTTTCTCTTTTGGACAACACTCAGCTGTTGGTTTTACTCATTTGACAGACCATGGCGGCTTCTTCCCGAATGGCGCCGGAGGGCTGATTACAGCCATGCTAGTTGTGATCTATTCCTACGGCGGAACCGAAATTATCGGGGTGACACTGGCGGAAACCAAAAACCCTGAGAAGGTCGTGCCTAAAGCTGTGCGTGGAACGTTGACGCGCATTATTGCTTTTTATCTTCTGCCGTTTTTCGTGATCGTCAGCTTGATTCCATGGAATCAAGTCAACGGTGTGTCGGAGAGTCCTTTTGTTATGGTCTTTAAGATGATCGGCATTCCCGGAGCGGATCATTTGATGAATGCGGTCATTTTACTGGCGGTCATTTCTTCGATGAACTCAGGGCTTTACGGTGCCTCCCGAATAATGTATACACAGGCATCAGACGGAAGAATGCCGAAAATCTTTTCGAGACTTTCCATGAGAAAAGTGCCGGTTTATTCGATTCTATTGTGTACTTCTTTCTTATACTTGGGCGTATTGTTTTCACTGTTTGCCGGCAGCCAAACGTTTGAATATTTGATGGGGTCTCTCGGCTATACCGTCCTTGTGATCTGGATGCTGATTGCCGCTGCCCATTTAAAATCGAGAAAACGGAATCAAACAGCGGGGAACGGCTACTATGTCAAATGGTTCCCTTATACGACTTGGCTGGCAATCATTTCACTGACAGCGATACTGATCGGTGTCATCCTGACCACATCGATTGTCATTACATTGGTGACGGCGGGAATCTATCTGCTCATTAGCGCTGCTTATTTCTTTAAAGGAAGGAACCAGACAGCCGGCCAAACGTCCGCTTCTTAAAAAAAGGCTTGCCTCCGCAGGGAGGCAAGCTTTTAACACATTAGTTCGATTTTTTTCGAACTAATTTCTTTTATTCACCTGAACGATTATGTTATCGTCTAATTACATGACCACTACACTTCAGGAAGAAGGAAAGACAATGTCAAAACAGCATTTCAAAAATACGAAGTATTCCGTATTAAATCTGTCTCCTATCGTACAAGGCGGAGATGCGGGACAATCTTTTAAACAATCTATGGATTTGGCGCAGCATGCCGAAAGATGGGGATACCACAGGTTCTGGCTGGCTGAACACCATAATATCGAAGGCGTTGCGAGCTCGGCTACCTCTGTTTTGATCGGTTATATCGCCGAGGGCACCAAGAAGATGCGCATCGGTTCGGGAGGGATTATGCTGCCGAACCATTCCCCGCTCGTTATCGCCGAACAGTTCGGAACGCTTGAATCCCTTTATCCAGGCAGAATCGATTTAGGACTGGGGCGCGCTCCGGGTACGGATCAATTAACCGCCCGCGCATTAAGAAGAAATATAAGCAGCGGGGAGGATTTTCCCGAGCAGCTTGAAGAACTCCGCCAGTATTTTAAGCCGTCCGGCAATGTAAGAAATCACGTGCGCGCCATACCGGGCGAAGGGCTTGATGTGCCGATTTGGCTTCTCGGTTCAAGCGGATTCAGCGCCCGGCTTGCCGGGGAACTCGGTTTGCCGTTTGCATTTGCGGCTCATTTTTCGCCGGCCAATACGCTGCCTGCCTTGGAACTGTACCGCAGCTCGTTTAAGCCGGGCGTCTTGGAGGAGCCTTATGCGATGGTCGGGGTGACCGTGATCGCAGCCGATACGGACGCGCAAGCGCAGCGCCTTGCAACATCGCACTATCAGAAGTTTTTGGATCTTGTCCGCGGCGCCCCGACTCAGCTTAAGCCGCCTGTAGATGATATGGATCAGATTTGGACGCCGCGTGAAAAAGCGATGGTGAATGAGCAGCTCAGCTCAACGATCATCGGCGGGCCGGACACTGTGAAAGAAAAGCTTGAAGAATTTATCCGTACGACTCAGGCGGACGAGATCATGATCAATTCAGAAACGTTTGACCATGCTGATAGACTTCGCTCGTTTGAAATCATTGCTGATGTCTGGAAAAATGGATAAACGGCAACAAAGCAACGGAACGGAAAAACCGCCCGTTGCTTTTTTTATGAGTACGTACTTTAGCAATATATTTATTTTTGAAAATAGACGAAGATGAGGGACGGTACCATACCGTACGCGAGCATCGACCTCCATCCGGTATGTACACCCCATTCTAACGTCCCAGAACGTTGGACAGCCAGATTCATTTTGAATATTTCCGGTCCGTAATGCGCAATGGCATTCATAGTTTTTTTTCATTGAGGCACGTTTTCATGAAATATGTATAGTATAGAAATCAACAGGGACAATAATTAATACAGATGTGTGAACATTCGCGCGAATGTTGTCGATGAATTGATTCTTAACAGTTGAATAAACATTTTAACCCTGTTACAATAAGGAATGTAAGCAGGAGCAATTTTTTTTTGGCTGAGGTGGGACGTTTTCAGTCACTACGGGACATTATTTGTCCAGGACGAGATGAAAGGAACGTTTTGGCATGAATCAACTAATACAGGCTCAAAAAAAATTATTGCCGGATCTTCTCGATGTCATGCAGAAAAGGTACAAAATTTTGCAGTACATAAGGCTGACTGAACCGATCGGCAGAAGAAGCCTTGCCGCCAGTCTCGGCATCAGCGAGCGGATTTTAAGGGCGGAGGTTCAGTTTTTAAAAGAACAAAATCTACTAGAGATTAAAACAACCGGCATGATATTGACACTTGAAGGATCCAACCTGCTGAAAGTTCTCGAAGATACGATGAAGGATGTTTTAGGTTTAACCCATTTGGAAAATACATTAAAAGAGAGGTTGAACCTCGACGAAGTCATCATTGTATCGGGAGACAGCGACCAGTCCCCATGGGTCAAAAAAGAGATGGGGAGAGCGGCCGTCGCATGCATGAAAAACAGGTTTACGGGGGAAAATATCGTCGCCGTAACCGGAGGTACGACGCTTGAGGCCGTGGCAGAAATGATGTCGCCTGACTCGAAAAACCGCAAGCTGCTTTTTGTTCCGGCAAGAGGCGGGCTCGGCGAAAACGTCAGGAATCAGGCCAATACGATTTGCGCCCATATGGCTGAAAAAGCTTCCGGTACATACAGACTGTTATTTGTGCCGGGTGAGCTGAGCAAAGAAGCATATTCTTCTATCATTGAAGAGCCTTCTATTAAAGAAGTGCTTCAGACAATTCAATCGTCCAGTATGGTGATCCATGGAATCGGGGATGCTAAAACAATGGCAGAACGAAGAAATACACCGAAGGAAGATTTGAAGAAAATAGAAGAAAATGAGGCAGTTGCAGAAGCGTTCGGCTACTATTTCGACCGCCACGGAGAAGTCATTCACAAAGTGCACAGCGTTGGCATCCAGCTCGAAGATCTTGATTCAATCCCGAACATCATTGCGGTGGCGGGAGGCTCGTCAAAAGCGGACGCGATAGAGGCGTACTTCAAAAAGCCGCGCAACACGGTTTTGATCACTGATGAAGGAGCCGCGAAACAGTTATTAAGGGAAGCTTCTTCCCTCAATATAAATTAAATATCTCTTATTTACTTAAAGGAGGAAATCATCATGGCAGTAAAAGTCGGTATTAATGGTTTTGGTCGTATTGGACGCAATGTATTCCGCGCAGCATTAAATAATCCTGAAGTTGAGGTTGTAGCAGTTAACGATTTGACAGACGCTAACATGCTTGCTCACCTATTACAATATGATTCAGTACACGGAAAATTGGACGCAGAGGTTTCTGTTGACGGAAACAACCTAGTTGTTAACGGTCAAACAATCCAAGTTACAGCAGAGCGCGATCCTTCTAAACTTAGCTGGGGCAAACAAGGCGTTGAAATCGTAGTTGAATCTACTGGTTTCTTCACAAAACGCGCAGATGCGGCGAAACATTTGGAAGCCGGCGCGAAAAAAGTTATCATCTCAGCTCCTGCGAGTGAAGAAGATATTACAATCGTTATGGGTGTTAACGAAGATAAATACGATGCGGCTAACCACGATGTGATCTCTAACGCATCTTGCACAACAAACTGCCTTGCGCCGTTTGCAAAAGTTCTGAACGACAAATTCGGCATCAAACGCGGTATGATGACAACTGTTCACTCTTACACAAACGATCAGCAAATCCTGGATCTTCCGCACAAAGACTACCGTCGTGCGCGTGCGGCAGCTGAAAGCATCATTCCTACAACAACTGGTGCAGCGAAAGCCGTTTCTCTTGTACTTCCTGAATTGAAAGGAAAACTGAACGGCGGAGCAATGCGTGTTCCAACACCAAACGTATCACTTGTTGACCTGGTTGCTGAACTTGACAAAGAAGTAACAGCAGAAGAAGTAAACGCAGCGTTTAAAGAAGCAGCAGAAGGCGAACTTCAAGGCGTTCTTGGCTACAGCGAAGAGCCGCTTGTTTCTAAAGACTACAACGGCAATGCAAACTCTTCTACAATCGATGCTCTTTCTACAATGGTTATGGAAGGCAGCATGGTTAAAGTTATTTCTTGGTATGACAACGAAAGCGGATATTCTCACCGTGTAGTTGACCTTGCCGCTTACATCGCAAAACAAGGTCTTTAATCCGGAAACCAGAATCAGACTTGGTTCTTGATGAGAGAAGCGCTATAATGAAAGCGGACAAGGGAAGGGGACACACACTCCCTTTCCCTTTTTCCATATCGGCGCCAATTAAGCCGCCCGGGGATTTCCGTTTTCAGGCTTGTAAAACATTAAAAGGAGGATCTCCTAAAAGCCATGAACAAAAAATCAGTAAAAGACATTGATGTAAAAGGCCGTGTTGTTTTCTGCCGTGTTGACTTTAACGTTCCGATGAAGGACGGAAAAGTGACGGATGATACGAGAATCCGCGCCGCACTTCCGACGATTCAATACTTAACAGAGCAGGGAGCGAAAGTTCTTCTTGCAAGCCACTTGGGCCGTCCGAAAGGCCAGGTTTCAGAAGAGCTTCGCTTAACGCCGGTAGCCGCACGCCTCGGCGAACTGATCGGCAAAGAAGTGAAAAAAGCGGATGAAGCTTACGGCGACGCCGTAAAAGCGCAAATTTCCGAAATGAAAGACGGAGATATTCTCGTATTGGAAAATGTCCGCTTCTATCCGGGAGAAGAAAAGAATGATCCTGAGCTGTCTAAAGCGTTTGCCGACCTGGCTGACGTTTATGTCAATGACGCATTCGGAGCGGCTCACCGTGCCCATGCTTCAACAGCAGGTATCGCTGAACACCTTCCGGCTGTTGCAGGCTTCCTCATGGAAAAAGAGCTTGAAGTGCTGGGCAAAGCACTGTCTAACCCTGAACGTCCGTTTACAGCGATCATCGGCGGCGCAAAAGTAAAAGACAAAATCGGCGTGATCGAAAGTCTTCTTGAGAAAGTAGACAACCTGATCATCGGCGGCGGTCTTGCTTACACGTTCGTTAAAGCGCTGGGCCATGAAGTAGGAAAATCCCTGCTTGAAGAAGATAAAATTGAATTGGCTAAATCTTTCATGGACCGCGCCAAAGAAAAAGGCGTGAACTTCTACATGCCTACAGACGTGCTTGTTGCTGACGATTTCTCAAACGACGCCAACACGAAAGTCGTGCCGGTCAGCGAAATCCCTAGCGACTGGGAAGCCCTTGACATCGGGGAGGAAACAAGAAAAACATATGCTGACGTCATTAAAAACAGCAAGCTTGTTGTTTGGAACGGACCGATGGGTGTATTCGAACTCGATGCGTTCGCTAAAGGAACAAAAGCTGTCGCTGAAGCTTTAGCAGAGGCAAAAGATACATACTCTGTCATCGGCGGCGGAGACTCTGCAGCTGCTGTAGAAAAGTTCGGCCTTGCTGACAAAATGAGCCACATTTCAACAGGCGGCGGAGCTTCCCTTGAGTTTATGGAAGGAAAAGAACTTCCTGGCGTCAAAGCATTGAACGACAAGTAAGCAAAATATACAGCATAAGGAGTGGAGCACATGAGAAAACCAATAATAGCCGGTAACTGGAAGATGAATAAAGTGCTTTCAGAAGCTGTCAGCTTCGTTGAAGAAGTGAAATCTTCCATTCCCGCAGCAGATAAAGCAGAAGCTGTTGTCTGTGCGCCTGCACTGTTCCTTGAAAAGCTTGCATCAGCTGTTAAAGGTACAGATCTGAAAGTCGGCGCGCAAAACATGCACTTTGAAGAAAGCGGTGCTTTCACGGGTGAAATCAGCCCTGCGGCTTTGAAAGACCTCGGAGTTGAATACTGCGTCATCGGCCACTCCGAGCGCCGCGAAATGTTTGCTGAAACGGATGAAACGGTCAACAAAAAAGCGCATGCTGCATTCAAATATGGCATCGTGCCGATCATCTGCGTAGGTGAAACGCTTGAAGAGCGCGAAGCAAACAAAACAAACGAGCTTGTTGCAGACCAAGTGAAAAAAGCACTTGCAGGTTTAACAACTGAACAGGTAGCTGCTTCCGTGATCGCTTATGAGCCGATCTGGGCGATTGGAACCGGCAAATCTTCAACTGCACAAGATGCAAACGAAGTATGCGCGCACATCCGCAAAACCGTTGCATCAGAATTCGGACAAGCTGCAGCAGACAGCGTCCGCATTCAGTACGGCGGAAGCGTAAAACCTGCGAACATTAAAGAATATATGGCCGAATCCGATATCGACGGCGCTCTTGTCGGCGGAGCAAGCCTTGAGCCGCAGTCTTTCGTGCAATTACTGGAGGCAGGTCAATATGAGTAATAAATTGGCCGCACTCATCATTTTGGATGGGTTTGGACTAAGGGACGAAACAGTCGGAAACGCCGTAGCCCAAGCGAAGAAACCGAACTTTGACCGCTATTGGAACAAGTATCCGCATCAGACGCTGACAGCTTCAGGCGAAGCGGTCGGACTTCCCGAAGGACAAATGGGAAACTCTGAAGTCGGCCACTTGAACATTGGCGCCGGACGGATCGTCTATCAAAGCCTGACGCGCGTCAACGTCGCAATCCGTGAAGGCGAATTTGAGCGGAACGAAACGTTTTTAGACGCGATGAAACACGTCAAAGAAAAAGGCACAAACCTCCACTTGTTCGGACTGCTGTCTGACGGCGGAGTACACAGCCATATTCAACATTTGTACGCACTCTTGAAGCTTGCGAAAAAAGAAGGCGTTGAAAACGTCTATATTCACGGCTTCCTTGACGGCCGCGATGTAGGCCCGCAAACAGCTGAGAAGTACATCAAAGAGCTTCAGGAGCAAATCGAAGAAATCGGCGTCGGCGAGATCGCAACATTGTCAGGCCGCTATTATTCAATGGACCGAGACAAGCGCTGGGACCGCGTCGAAAAAGCGTACCGAGCCATGGCATACGGAGAAGGACCGAAATATGAAAATCCGCTCGATGTCGTGAAAGATTCTTATGAAAACGGAATTTACGATGAATTCGTCATTCCTTCCGTCATCACGAAAGAAAACGGCGAGCCTGTTGCGACAATTAAGGACAACGATGCGGTCATTTTCTACAACTTCAGACCTGACCGGGCGATCCAGATTTCCAACACGTTCACCAATGATGACTTCCGCGATTTCGACCGCGGAGACAAGCATCCGAAAAACCTTCATTTCGTCTGCTTGACACATTTCAGTGAAACGGTTGACGGATACGTGGCATTCAAACCGGTCAATCTCGACAACACAGTCGGCGAAGTTTTATCCCAAAACGGGTTGAAGCAGCTTCGCATCGCTGAAACTGAAAAATATCCGCACGTTACGTTCTTTATGAGCGGCGGACGCGAAGAGAAATTCCCTGGCGAAGAGCGAATCTTAATCGACTCGCCTAAAGTTGCAACATACGACTTGAAACCTGAAATGAGTGCATATGAAGTAAAAGATGCGCTTGTCAAAGAAATTGAGGCTGAAAACCATAACGCGATCATCCTCAACTTTGCCAACCCTGACATGGTCGGACATTCAGGAAAAGTCGAGCCAACGGTCAAAGCAATCGAAGCGGTTGACGAGTGCCTCGGCGAAGTCGTTGATGCGATTCTTGCAAAAGGCGGCCACGCGATTATTACGGCCGACCACGGTAACGCAGACGTGCTGATTACCGAAGAAGGCAAGCCGCACACCGCACATACGACAAATCCGGTTCCTGTCATCGTCACAAAAGAAGGCGTGACATTAAGAGAAGGCGGAATCCTCGGGGATCTGGCGCCAACTCTTTTAGACTTGCTGGGTGTTGAAAAACCGAAAGAAATGACAGGATCGTCATTAATTCAAAAATAAGCTTTAAAGGAGAGAAACAAACATGCCATACATTGTTGATGTTTATGCACGTGAAGTATTAGACTCCCGCGGTAACCCGACGGTTGAAGTTGAAGTATACACTGAATCAGGAGCTTTTGGACGCGCGCTTGTTCCAAGCGGAGCTTCCACTGGTGAATACGAAGCTGTTGAGCTTCGCGACGGCGACAAAGACCGCTACCTTGGAAAAGGCGTTTTAACAGCCGTTAACAACGTAAACGAAATCATCGCACCTGAGCTTATCGGCTTTGATGTGACAGAGCAAGTATCAATCGACAAATTGCTGATCGAACTTGACGGAACTGAAAATAAAGGCAAGCTCGGCGCCAACGCCATCCTTGGCGTATCAATGGCCGTTGCCCGCGCAGCTGCAGATTTCTTACAGATTCCTCTATACCAATACCTTGGAGGATTCAACTCTAAAACGCTCCCAGTACCGATGATGAACATCGTAAACGGCGGAGAGCATGCGGACAACAACGTTGACATTCAAGAATTCATGATCATGCCTGTCGGTGCGGAAAACTTCCGCGAAGCACTTCGCATGGGAGCACAAATTTTCCACAGCTTGAAATCAGTTCTTTCTGCTAAAGGAATGAACACTGCTGTAGGTGATGAAGGCGGATTCGCTCCAAACCTTGGTTCTAACGAAGAAGCGCTTCAAACAATCGTTGAAGCGATTGAAAAAGCCGGCTTCAAACCTGGCGAAGAAGTGAAATTGGCTATGGATGCTGCATCTTCTGAGTTCTACAACAAAGAAGACGGCAAATACCATCTGTCCGGCGAAGGCGTTGTGAAAACATCTGCTGAAATGGTTGACTGGTACGAAGAAATGGTTTCTAAATACCCAATCATCTCTATCGAAGACGGACTTGACGAAAACGACTGGGAAGGCCACAAACTACTGACTGAGCGTCTTGGCTCAAAAGTTCAGCTTGTCGGTGATGACCTTTTCGTTACAAACACGAAAAAACTTGCTGAAGGCATCAAAAACGGCGTCGGCAACTCTATCCTGATCAAAGTAAACCAAATCGGTACATTGACTGAAACATTCGATGCGATCGAAATGGCGAAACGCGCAGGCTACACTGCTGTTATCTCTCACCGTTCTGGTGAAACTGAAGACAGCACAATCGCTGACATCGCTGTGGCAACAAACGCAGGACAAATCAAAACAGGTGCTCCGTCCCGTACGGACCGTGTTGCGAAATACAACCAGCTTCTTCGCATCGAAGATCAGTTGGCTGAAACTGCTCAATACCACGGTATTCAATCTTTCTACAACTTGAATAAGTAAGCATAAAAAAGAGCTTGGCTGCTGATGCGGCCAAGCTCTTTTTTGTGTGAAAGCTTAATTTTTTCTTTACCCTGACAAGAGCTGTCAGGGTTTTTGACTATAATAGGCTGTATCAATTGAGATTGGAGTGTTATGGATGCAGTCGAAAACAGTTTATCTTTATGCATTTCCTACAATGTCGGATTGGGAATATGGATATTTAATGGCCGAACTGAACTCGGGAAGATATTTCAAAAAAGATGCAGCACCTTTAAAAGTCATGACAATAGGAGTGACTAAAGAAATGGTGACGACGATGGGAGGGCTGCGCATCAAACCGGATATCTCACTTGATGAGTGGACGCTTGAGAGTACGGATCTTTTAATTTTACCCGGAGGGAATACTTGGGGAGAAGAGATTCATCAGCCGATCTTAAAAAAGGCCGGCGAAGCTTTAGAGCTTGGCGCGATGGTTGTCGCAATTTGCGGCGCAACTGCGGGACTGGCGAATAACGGATACTTGAATTCAAGAAAGCATACAAGCAATGACCTGGCATATATGAAAATGGTCTGTCCCCATTATAAAGGAGAACCATTTTATGAGATGGAGCCAGCGGTATCTGATGAGAATCTGGTTACTGCATCAGGAACGGCTCCTCTTGAATTCGCGAGGGAAGTGCTGAAAAAATTAGACGTGTTTGCACCGGATACATTGGATTCATGGTATCAACTCAATAAGACCAGCCAACCTGAATATTTCTTCACGTTAATGAACTCGATCAATAAGTAGCTCAAAGACCATGAGGAGAACGATGCTTTAGACGCTGGAGGAGCATTTTTTTCGGTGGAAAAGCAAATTTCATGAGGGAAAAGGGTTTTTTATTTTATTTAACACTCTGCTTGGTATGGTATAATCTACCTCGTATAAAAAGCTTTGCTCACTCAAGGGAAGTCTTGCTCATCCCCTTCTGAAAGGGGGTGATAAAAGTGACAGCATATGAAACAATCTCTTTAATGATTGCTTTTGGCATGCTGATTGCCATGTTGTCAAAGAACAAAGAAAAATAGACCGCCCCTTGAGCCTGGAAAGTGATAGGGAGTGGTCTATTTTAGATCAATCTGAGCAAGCCCCTTCGAAGGGCCGGCTTTTTGTACAAGCCGAAGTGTTGGAGCACTTCGGTCTTCTTAATATATACAACATGCTTTCTGAGATTACATCTATATCATAAGGAATTTTCATTAATTTGTAAATGGTGATAGCAAATTGTTGTTTTTATGAATCGGAAAGGTATTTTCTGCCCCATTTTGTCTAGCACTGTTTACAACCTTGGGCTCCAACAACCCTTCAGCCTAAGAAAAAGCCCACCCGTTATCACAGACTTTTCACAGGTTTCAGAAGCCAGGCGGGAAGAAAACCGCTAATGCCAATGATCAAAAAACCAATGATCGACAGCAGTGCAATCGCAATGGAAGAGAGCGTTTGCTGAAGGCTGTAAGCCGCGCAGGAAAGCAGCACACCCAATCCTAAGGTGATGAGGAAGACCTTTTGATTCGTGAAAAACAACGTTTCAGATCTTTTGAATTTGATATAAATTAAAGGAAGACCCGTATAGCCTCCTATGATAAGTGTGAACAGCATCGCTAAAATAAACTGAGGTATAGCTGAAACATTGACTCCGAACATTTCTCCAAATGAAACCGACCAGCTGCTTAACATCACAAATCCTAAAAGATAGAGAATGGATAAAGCCAAATTTTTCATTTAAATCCCTCCACTTGAAAATATACACTATAAGTATTCAGAAGTAAAAGCGGAATAATTATCTTAGTGTTTGAACTAAAAAACTATTGTTTTATTAAGAAAAAATAGTTGAATGGAGTTTGATGGTATTAAAAGAATTTTTGGGAGAATATGCTATAATTAACTTATACATTTAAGGAGCTGTTTAATTTGAAACAATATAAAGGGGATGGCGCGGTATTTCTAGTAATCGGTTTTTGTTTAGGGCTTTTCCTTGGAGTCGTTTTTAATATTTTATCGTATGGTCTTTCCATAGGAATAATGCTTGGATCGTTAATAGATCTTTCTTTTTATATTCGATACAAAAAGATAAACAATAAATAGAGTGATCTTTTAATTAAACATCTATGCCACGTACAGGATTCTAACTATTTGGCTGTCCAGATGAGAGTACTGTTAAATATTCTATTTGGTTATTTTTTTGACAAAGCATAAAAAATAAATCATACATACTACATTCAATGGACTTAAATGATTCATGATAGTGTTGGACATTATGTATCACTTTATGATTTTTTTACTTATCTTCAAAATAAAAATAACACCCTTGCGTCTTTTAAGCGAGGGTGTTATTTAATTGCTCTACATTTTAAACTGAGAAATCTTTTCTTGAAGGTCCTGCGCTATAACAACCAGGTCTTCTGATGCTTTGGCGATTTCTGCCGTAATCGATGACTGCTCCTCTGTTAAAGCGGATGAATTGTTTACGTTTTCGCTTGTGTTCACTGAATAATCGTGCACTTGTTTGACGATATCGCGCATTTGTTTTGTATGTTCTTCAACAGCTTGGATATCATCTTTGATAAGCTGAATATTTGCTGTCACATCATGGATAGATTGATGGATGCTTGTAAAGGACTGCCCCGTTTGTTTGACTTTTTCGATGCCTGTATGTGCAGCTTGCTGGCTGTCTTTCATCGATTCGACTGAATGGGTTATCCCGTCTTGTATTGAGTGGATGGTAGCTGAAATATCAGTCGAAGCATTTTTTGTTTCCTCGGCAAGCTTGCGGACTTCCTCAGCCACGACGGCGAACCCTTTTCCTGATTCACCAGCTCTCGCCGCTTCAATAGCAGCGTTTAATGTTCTCTCTATAGGTGATATATATGATAATCGACAGAATGGTTGCAAGCAGCGGGATCAAGATCATGATTTTCAAAAGAGTTGGCAAGTTTTCAAAAGCGAATGCTTTCAAAATAGAACCTCCTTAAACCTCTGATTAAGCTTTATCGGCTTTTCGCCGATTCCACTGGATAATCCCACCTGTAAAACAGCTTAAAAACGGTCTTCAGCATCATCCAAAGCAGATTTATAGGAATTTAATATTGACTTTGGGTTGTTTCATTATATAATCTAATTGATAATGAAAATCATTTGAGAAAAGGGGATACAGCATATCATGAAACGTTTTAAATGGTTTGCGCTGTTCGCTGCGCTTTTCCTTGTATTAGCCGCCTGTGGAAATCAAGAGAAAGAACAAGCTGCGGAGAAGAACGACAGCAAAGATTCCTATACTGTAAAGCACGCAATGGGAACAGCGACAATTGACGGCACTCCGAAAAAAGTCGTTGTGCTGACGAATGAAGCGACAGAAGCAGTGCTCGCCCTGGGTGTTAAACCTATCGGCGCCGTTCAATCCTGGCTGGGAGATCCATGGTATGATCATATTAAAGATAAAATGAAAGGCGTAGAGAACGTCGGAACGGAAGCTGCGCCGAATATTGAAAAAATCGCGAGCCTGAACCCTGACCTCATCATCGGCAACAAAATCCGCCAAGAAGAAGTATACGACAAGCTGAAAGCCATCGCGCCGACCGTATTTGCCGAGACATTGTCAGGGGAATGGAAAGACAACTTTAAGCTGACAGCCGAGGCGCTCAATAAAAAAGCAGAAGGCGAAAAAGTCATCGCTGACTTTGATAAGCGTGTTGAAGACATTCATGAAAAGCTCGGCGATAAAGTGAAGCAAAAAGTCTCTCTCGTCCGCTTTACAGATGCCGATACCCGCATCTATCACAAGGGATCGTTTGCCGGAACGATTTTGGATCAGCTCGGTTTTGCAAGGCCTAAAGGCCAGGAAGCCAACGATCTCGGACAAATGGAAGTGACAAAGGAGCAAATTCCTGATATGGATGGAGACGTGCTTTTTTATTACACGTATGAGACAGGCAATGACAAAGCAAGCGCCATTGAGAAAGACTATGTCAACGATCCGCTCTTTAAAAATTTAAGCGTCTCCAAAAAAGGAAACGTCCATAAAGTGAGCGATGCCGTCTGGAATACAGCCGGGGGCGTCCTTGCAGCGAATCTGATGCTTGATGATATCGAAAAATACTTTTTAAAATAATGAAAAAAAAGTCAAACGGATCAGCGCATTCGTTTGGCTTTTTTTGATGCTGCCTTAAGATTAACTCCCTTCTTACGATAAATATAGTATAAAATGACTAAATAGGTTTAAGTTTGATAGGAGGAAAGTCATGAATTTTTGCAAGGAATGTGGAAGGGAACGAACAAAAAATGCGCTGTATTGCAAGCATTGCGGCGCGCGGGTGGACGAGGAACGAGCTTCCGATCCGGCGGCAGGGTATCAGCGTGCGATGACACGAAAAAGAATCATCATCATGGCAGCAATCGCGGCCTGCTTGATTTTATTGTTTGCCGGCTATAAAACCGGTGAAGCACTCACTTCAAAGGAAAAACTGATTTCCGATTTTGAAGCTGCCCTCGATCAGAAAGATGCCAAGAAAGCAGCAAAACTGCTTCAATCATCAGACGTGGATCTGGCTGTCACGGAGAAAAACGTCAAGCCGCTCCTCGATTATTTGAAAGAACATCCGGATGAAGAAAAAGAGCTGATCTCATCCTTAAAGAGCGGTGCCGGCCATCCATTGATGACGATCGAAAAAAAGGGCAGACGTTTTTGGATCTATGACCACTATGTCTTGAACACGGTGCCTGTCTATTTAACGGTTAAGACAAACTATAAAGATACCGGCCTGTTTGTTAACGGTGAGAAGGTCATCACAACAGAAAAAGAAAACTTCGAGAAAAAAATCGGCCCGTTTGTTCCCGGTATTTACGAGGTGAAGGCAAAGCTGAAAAGCGGAATCGCCGACCTTGAAAAAGCGGAAAAGGTCACTGCCCTCCAAGGTGATGTGAAGGTTAATGCGGACCTTGACGGGCACATGGCAAAGCTCGTCTTTGGAGAAGGCTATGAAAACTTGAAAGGAACGCTCTGGATCAATGATCAGGAGATGAAGATCAACCCGTTCAAAGGAACTGAATTCGGACCCGTGCTGACTGACGGTTCAATGACTGCTGCGGTTGAGGCGCAATTTCCGTGGGGGAAGCTGAAAAGCGAAAAAGCGCCGATTGAAAGCGGGGAAATCGAAGTCAATCTTGCTTCAGACAAGGAATTTATGGATGAGATGATGACCACGGTCGTCAGTCATACAAAAGAAGCAGCAAAGGCCTTTGCAAGCGGCGATGTCAGCGGCATGACACTGGCCGCGACGTCTTATCAAACTAGCCTGAAAGAGGTCACGGACGGGCTGAAAAGCAGCAGCACCTACTATAAAGGCACCTACTTATCTACCGTATTTGATCTTGATTCGTTTCGGCTGTACAAAGAAGACGGGCAATGGAAAACAGAGGTTAAAGGGATTGAAAAGCATAAATCGGCTTATTATGACGACTACAGTGCCCCTGAACTGGAAGAAAACGATAACGGCTATACGTACACACTGGTCTATTCAGAAAGCAAGAAAAAGTGGTTCGTCGAAAAAAGCGATCCTGAAGCCGTTATCAATATCGAACATCAAAAAGAAATCAAAAATGACAATCCGAAGGAATACACATCGGCATGGGCTTCGGCAAAAGGAGCTGTGAACAATGCATCAGCAGATGAAGAGCTCACTGATCAAAAGGTTGCTTCCGCCATTGAAACGTATTTATACGGTCTTCAAGGCGCCATCAACACAAACAATTTCGGCCTTGTCCGCGACAGCTTGAAAGAAGGAAGTCCGCTGTACAACGATCAAAAGAAACTTGTCACTAAACTGTACAACAGCGGGACGCAGGAAGAAGTTGCAGATTTCAGCGTAAACAGCTGGAAGCAAAACGGGCGGGAGGCAACGATTAAGACAACGGAGAAAATCAATATCATTAAAGGCGGAAAAGAACAACTCAAAACCTACAAGTGGACTTACCATGCTGTTGTAGAAGGCGGGGAGTTACTTTTGATCTCAATAGAATAGTATAGTAAAGCAAATATAAGGGAATTGTATGATTTTACCGTTAGCATGATTGTTTTAAAAAGATCAGGCTGTTGTATAAATAAGAGACACGATGGCATGTCAGTTTTGCTTGTAGAGAAAGCACTGTCTTCTCTGCAAGCTTTTATTTTATCTAAAAGGAATAACCCTAAATAAAAAACTTGGTCATCAATATAATATACATCTTGGCTGGAACTTGGCTAAATCAGAACTATTTTTTGTGTTTTACGGACTCCCAGTAATGATTGTGATCTACTTTAAACCTCTCACCATCATTAGTATCCATAAACTTAAAAAAGTTCTGCTGAAAGAAGGATTTTTAAGTCAATCGACGAAAATGTTATTCAATCAACAAGATTATAAAGTGCAAAATTAATAGTAACGATGAGAAATTTTCAATCCAGAAAGTAGGTGTAAAAGATGAAGGCCAAGGTCTGTATGGTATCCATTAAAGTAACAGACATGAAAGAGGCGAAGAAGTTTTATTGTGAAAAAATGAATTTCAATTTAGAAAAAGAGTATGGAGAGAATATCATTGAATTAAATGTAAATGGCTTTCCAATCATTCTTGAGAAAGCTTCGAAACCGAATACCTTAGACTATGGAGAAAATTCACAAGTCGTACTTGGATTACAAACCGATGATCTGAATAAGGACTTAGAACATCTGAAAAAAAACGGTGTGAAAGTTTTGTACAAAGAACCGCAAAAATGTCCGCCGGGTCATTATACTGTCATTGTTGATCCGTTCGATAATAAAATTGAGCTGCTTGAATTCTCCAAATCAATGGCATAACGATTGTAGAATGCATACAACGTTCTGGTTTGCCATCAAACTCAAAAAAAGCGCGTCATCGACATCGTTTTTTTATCGGGAAATTGGAATAAATACATAAAACAGGCCGGTTTATAAAAATCCGACCTGTTTTGGTATCCCCCCCCTTTTTCCCTTGAGTCCTCTAAAACAGCCGCCCTAATATAGAGCCTCCGATCCTTCCGAAATATTCAAGAAACAAATCTCCCATGAACCGCACAGACATAAATGTCAGCAAATAGACGATCAGCGTCGCGTAAATCGTATCAACAGCGCCTGCCGCTTTTTCGTGGTAGCTCAAGATGACAGCCGGCGGAATTAAAAAGGCGATACCGCAAAGGGCAAAGAAAAGAATGTATACAAACAAACCCGTTTGCATGAATGATAAGAGCAATGCGGCGAGCAGAAGTGCGACGAAAGGAACAAGCACCGTTCCAAACCGTCCGAGCACTTCCTTAAATGTCGCTTGCACACCTCGAATGCGCACACCTGCGTATGTAAAAACAAATAATAAGAAAATATAAATAGCAAAGGTAAAAGCGGGCTTGACAACGATATCAAAAAATGTCGGCATTGCGTAGGATCGGCCGAATAATCCGGAATAGTCCCCCAGAGAGTCAAAAAAGCCTTTGAGGCCGAAGTAAAACATCAGCGGCACTGTAAGCGCAAAGATCACCATTGTGATGATGCTGTTGAGGACGTGCTGTTCCCCCGCGTTTTTCATTTCGGTATACGGTCGTTTCAATACCTTTAAACAAAAGGAAAAATACATGGAAGACGCTTGTTTCGCCGCCTCCGTGTACCTCGCTGCCTGCGGCGTTTCAGCGGGAGCCTTGCTGTCAGCACTGCCGCCTGCCAAGCTTGCCCCGCACTGTTCACAAAATTTTCCGCCATCTGTTTGATGGCCGCACTTTGAACATGTCATAAAAATAAAATCTCCTTTGAAATAGTTATTTTATCCTATAAAAAATTATTATAAAGGAAAGTGCCGCAAGATGACATTGTTTTTTGAAAGTTTAAGCGGCCAATGTCGGAGGTAAAAATCGATTACCCATATTTTTTACTGAGAAAGGAGTGGTAAACCGTGTTTGCTTTTATCATCCATGTTTTTGTATCATTGTTCGCCGTCACAAATCCGATAGGCAATGTGCCGATCTTTTTGGCGCTCACAGAAGGCTATGAAGCAAAAGAACGCACCGCATTGGCGAGAAAGGCTGCAATTTTATCGTTTCTGATTCTGATCGCGTTTCTCATATTCGGAGAGTTCATCTTCAGGCTTTTTGACATCAACATCCATGCGTTGCGAGTTGCCGGGGGTATTTTTATTTTCGGAATTGCCTACAATCTGTTGAATGCGAAGCAGTCTCATGTTCAGTCGCTCCATCATGATGAACACCGCGAGAGCAAGGAAAAAGAGGATATCTCGGTGACGCCGCTCAGCATTCCGATCATTTCGGGGCCCGGAACGATTGCAACGGTGATGAGCCTTTCGGCCGGCAGTCGCAGCCTGGTTCATTTTGGCGGTATGATCATCGGCATCGCCGCCGTCCTCCTGCTGACGTTTGCGGCTTTTCATTATTCGACGCTGATCAGCAACAAATTGGGGCAGACGGAAATGAATGTGATCACCCGGCTGATGGGCTTGATTTTGGCGGTCGTGGCGGTCGGCATGATCGGCACGGGCTTAAAAGGGATGTTTCCGGTTTTGTCGGGATGATTGGAGAAAAAGCAAAAAAAGCTGCTTTATTCTTTGCAGCTTTTTTTCGATTTATGAAGGTTTCGGCACATGCTTGAAGATTTCTTCGCTTTCTAAAAACGCGATCAGATTGTCAAGCCACTCGCAGTAATCGATCCATTGTTTTGTTTCTGCCAGCAGCTCATTGATTTTAGCTTCGGTTTCGGGTGAAAGGCCTTCTTCCTCAAGGGCTTCCAACAGCTCTTTTCTGATTTTCTTCCCGATCATCCTGTTCTTTTTGACGACTTTGCTCCAGTTGGCCGTAAACAATGAAATAAACGTTTGGTAATAATCTTGTTCGACATCGTACAAATCTTTGCGGACGCCTTTTTCAAAAACTTTTTCGGCTATATTTAAATCGAGCATTTCGCGGACGACCTGGCTCATTCTCGTTTTGCTCATGCCCGTTTCTTCTGACAGTTCATTTAAAGTCATCGGCTTTCTGTTCATATAGATAATCCCGAGCACGCGGCCGACAGTTGATGATATACCGTACGTATTCATGTTTTCCGCGATTTTTTCTATGAAATGTTCTTCCGCTTGTTTAATCGCCTTTAAAGCGTTTTCCTCCAAAGCACATCATCCCTTCGGGCAGCCAATTTTATTGTCAATATATCATAATTTTGCTAGCGGTTGAAAACACTAAAACGGCAGGAAAATAAAGAAATCGGCCGTAATTTTAAGAATAACCAGCAGATTGATGCCGTTAACATATATTTTTATGTCTTATATATATAATTTAAACACTTTGTAAACTTTTTATTTTACAAAGTGTATTTTATAATAAATGAGATGTTGAAATTTTTAAAAAACAGATGGAGGTGTGCGTTTTGCTGAAGCTAGAAAATGTATCGAAGGTTTATAAAGGCGGAAAAAAAGCGGTCAAGAACATTGATCTTGATATAGCAAAAGGTGAATTTATCGTCTTTATCGGACCGAGCGGCTGCGGGAAGACAACGACGATGAAAATGATCAACCGTTTAATTGAACCGACTTCAGGAAGCATTTACATCGACGGAGAAAACATAATGGATCAGGACCCGGTGGAGCTGCGCCGGAAAATCGGCTATGTCATTCAGCAAATCGGACTCTTTCCCCATATGACGATTCAGCAGAATATCACGCTTGTTCCAAGGCTTTTGAAATGGCCGGAAGAAAAGCGGAAGAAGCGGGCGGAGGAACTGCTTCAGCTCGTTGATATGGGGCCGGAATATTTGAACCGCTATCCTCATGAACTAAGCGGCGGACAGCAGCAGAGAATCGGCGTGCTGCGGGCGCTTGCGGCAGAGCCGCCCCTCATTTTAATGGATGAACCGTTCGGAGCGCTGGACCCGATCACCCGTGATTCGCTTCAGGAAGAGTTCAAAAAGCTGCAGAAATCGCTGGACAAAACGATTGTCTTTGTGACCCACGATATGGATGAAGCGATCAAGCTTGCCGACAGAATTGTGATTCTTCGTGCCGGCGAGATTGTTCAAGTCGGAACGCCTGACGACATTTTGCGGAATCCGGCGGATGAATTCGTTGAGGAGTTCATCGGAAAAGAACGGCTTCTTCAGTCCCGTCCTGACATCGAGCATGTCGAACAAGTGATGAATCCGAATCCGGTCACGATTACGAGTGAAAAAAACCTGACTGAAGCGATTCAAGTGATGAGGGAGCGCCGCGTCGATTCACTGCTTGTTGTGGACGAACGCAATGTCTTAAAAGGATATATCGATGTTGAAATCATCGATCAATACCGGAAAAAAGCCGTCACGGTCGGAGAGGTTGTCAATGAGAATGTCTACTCCGTTCAAAAAGGCACGCTCATCAGAGATACCGTCCGAAAAATTTTGAAAAGAGGATTCAAATATGTTCCCGTTCTTGATGAAGAAGGGCGCCTTGTCGGAATTGTCACAAGGGCAAACCTTGTCGACATCGTGTACGACTCGATTTGGGGAGATGAAGAAACCCTTGTCCAACGTTAAATGTAGGGAGGTGCATCAATCATGAATCAGATCGTCCAATTTCTCCAGAACAACGGCGGGGAAATCCTTTATAAAACATGGGAGCACTTATATATATCCATTTTTGCGGTGCTGCTCGGCATCATTATCGCGGTTCCGCTCGGTGTCGTTTTAACGAGAATGAAAAAAGGGGCCGGCGTCGTGATTGGAATTGTTAATATCATTCAAACGCTGCCGAGTTTGGCGATTCTGGCGTTTTTTATTCCGCTCCTCGGAGTGGGAAAGATTCCGGCGATTGTCGCGCTGTTTTTCTATTCAGTCCTACCGATTCTGAGAAACACTTACACGGGCGTAAAAGGCGTGAATCAAAATTTGCTTGAATCAGGAAAGGGAATCGGTATGACTGCATGGGAACAAATCCGCCTGATCGAACTGCCGCTGTCGGTGCCGGTGATCATGGCAGGCATCCGGACTTCCACCGTTTACTTAATCGGCTGGGCGACGCTCGCGGCTTTTATCGGCGGCGGTGGACTCGGCGACTATATTTTTATCGGGCTCAACCTGTACCAGCCTGAGTACATTATCGCCGGAGCGGTGCCGGTTACGATACTGGCCATTGTGATCGACTATATGCTGTCGAAAACCGAAGACAAAGTCACGCCCCAAGGATTAAAAGGGATGAAGGAAGTATCATAAGGAGTTGGCTCTTATGCAAACAAAAAAATTGAGACGGCTCGGCGCCGTCATGCTGGTCTTCTTGCTTTTGATCAGCGGCTGTGCGCTGCCGGGTCTTGGTGGGGCTTCCGATAAAACGATCAAAATCGGGGCGCAAAACCTGACCGAATCCGAAATTCTTGCCAATATGATCTCGCTTTTGATCGAGCATGATACAGATCTCAATACGGTGCTTGTCAAAAACCTCGGCTCAAACTATGTGCAGCACCAGGCCATGCTCGGCGGAGACATTGACATTTCAGCGACGCGCTATTCGGGAACAGATCTGACAAGCACGCTTGGAAGGGAAGCGGAGAAAGACCCGGAAAAAGCGCTTCACATCGTACAGCAGGACTTTAAAAAGAAATTCAACTACAAATGGTTTGATTCTTACGGATTTGACAATACGTACGCCTTTACAGTCACGAAAGAACTCGCTGAAAAAGGGAACTATGAAACCATATCCGATCTGAAAAAAGACGCGGATAAACTGAAGCTTGGCGTTGACAATGCCTGGCTGAAACGAAAAGGCGACGGATATCCGGGATTTAAACAGGAATACGGATTTTCATTCGGCTCGACCTTTCCAATGCAGATCGGACTCGTTTATGACGCCGTCAAAAACGGCAAAATGGATATCGTTCTTGCCTATTCAACGGACGGCAGGATCAAAGCCTATGATTTAAAGCTGTTAAAAGACGATAAACGCTTTTTCCCGCCGTATGACTGTTCGCCGGTCGTGCCGGAAAAAGTGCTGAAGGAACATCCAGAGCTTAAAGAGACCATCAATAAACTGATCGGAAAAATCGATACCGAAACGATGCAGGAGCTCAATTACGAAGTTGATGGAAAACTGAAAGAGCCTTCTGTCGTCGCGGCCGAATTTTTAAAGAAGCACAATTATTTTGAGTAAAAGGAGGGGCTGACAAATGGAAGTGCTGCAGCAGCTTTGGACGTATTATGCGCAAAACGGGAGCTATGTGCTGGGGGAATTTTACCGACACTTTTTAATGTCGGCATACGGCGTATTATTCGCCGCCGTCGTCGGCATCCCTGTTGGTATTTTCATCGCCAGATACCGGAAGATCAGCAAATGGGTCTTTTCCATCACCAATGTCATTCAAACGATTCCGGCGCTTGCGATGCTCGCCGTCTTGATGCTAGTCATGGGACTCGGCGCCAACACGGTGATTCTATCATTGTTTTTGTATTCGCTTTTGCCGATTATTCGAAACACATATACGGGAATCGTCAGCATTGAGCACGCCTACCTTGAATCAGGGAAGGCGATGGGCATGACGAAATTTCAAGTGCTCCGGATGGTGGAGCTTCCGCTCGCTTTGTCGGTCATTATGGCAGGGCTCAGAACCGCGCTCGTCATCGCGATCGGCATCACGGCCATCGGCACGTTTGTCGGCGCTGGCGGCCTCGGGGACATCATTGTCAGGGGGTCAAACGCGACCAACGGAACAGCGATCATTCTGGCAGGCGCGATCCCGACGGCACTGATGGCGATCATCGCCGATCTGTTCATGGGATGGCTTGAACGTGCGCTGAGCCCCGTTAAGCATCATAAAGGCAAGACGCCGAATCCGGATGCCGCTTAAATGGCAGCCGAAAAAAGCCGAATTTCTGCTAAAGAGAAATTCGGCTTTTTATGATTGGCGTTTTTTCGCTTCATTGACCAAAAAATGAAAGTACTGTTCGAGGTTAAGCAGGTCTTCGCGGGACAAGCAGTCCCATTTTCCGGGCTCAAACAGCCACAGATCTTCGACGCCATGCTTGGCCGCGATGTCCTGCATCGTGACATAGCCGCGCGGCTGTTCGCGAATCTCGTCAGCCCTCATATAACCGGCAATATCCATGAGCTGCTCGTACGGCATTTTCAGAGCATCGGCCAATTTTCTGATCGTCGCGGGCTTTGGAACGCCGCGGTGGCCGTTTTCGATTCTGGAAATGGCAGCGGCGCTCACACCGGCATACATAGCAAGCTGATTAACAGACAGGCTTCTTTGTTCCCTCAGCTCTTTGAGTTGTTCGCCGAACATTGTCATCGCCATCTCCCCCGCAAATTCATGATATAAACAGTTTAATACAAATGTTGACTAAAGGAAATACTTAAACAGGAAAAATATTGACAAAAGTTAACATAAGGGATAAAATAACAGCAGGGTCGAAAACAGACGAAAATGATAAAAAGGGGGGCGTGCGCTGCGGAGAAGGTATTCAGTTTTTGTTTCGGCTGCTTGCTTCCTGCACGAGAAAGTCGAAATATTTGTCCAGGTTTTCTATGTCTTTCTTTGAGAGCACCTTCCACTTTTCGCTGTCAAACAGAGAAAGATCCTCTAAATCGTACTGTGAAACGATGTCGTAAATGGAATCGTAGCTGCTTCTCGCTTCCTGGACTGTAGATGCGCTGATATAGCCTGCGGATGCCATCAGTTCCTCATACGGGACTTTCAAAGCGTCCGCCAGTTTTCTGATCGTCGCCGGCTTCGGCACGCCGCGCTTTCCGTTTTCAATTCGCGAAATGCCGGCCGAACTGACGCCGGAATACATTGCCAGCTGATTGACGGTCAGTTTTTTCCGTTCCCTTAATTGTCGTAAATGGTATCCAAAGTTCGTCATGGCCAAAACCTCGCAATCTCTTATTATAAAATATTTTAGTACGAATATTGCCTATAGGAAACATATGGATGATAAAAGTATTGACAAAAGTTAACAAATCGTTTATGTTCAATATAGACAAAAAGAAACATAAGAGATTAGAAAGGGGAGTAATCATGGTAAAAAAGATTCATATCAAAAGAGATTTTGTTCTCCAGTATATGATTGAACACAATCTCTCCTTAAATCAGCTTGCCATTGAAATCGGCGTATCCCCGGCGACTCTGAGCAGAGTTTTAAATGGCGAAAGGAGGCCCGGACAGCTTGTGATCGGAAAGATGATTCAGTATTTCAACAAAAAATTTGAAGATCTCTTTTATTATAAAGATGTTGACAAAAGTCAATAAACAAAGGAAAAAAGGAGGCTTTTCAAACGTGAAAAATACAGGAATTGTCCGGAGAATCGATGAGCTCGGCAGAGTCGTTCTCCCGGTCGAAATGCGCAGGGTGCTGAATATCAATGAAAAGGACCCGCTCGAAATATACACCGACGGAGAAAACATCATTTTGACAAAATACGCCGCCAACATGGCATGCTTGATGACCGGCGACATCACCACCAAAAATAAAACGTATGCGGGCGGCAAAATCGTACTCAGCCCAAGGGGAGCAGAAATGCTGCTGGAAGATATGATGGCGGCCTTGTCAGAAAAATGATTACATATTCCGCCTGATAGGGAGCATAGCCGCTCCTTTTTTTGTATACCTTATTCAGGCGCTGGGAAAAAATAAAAAAAGCTGTTCGAAACGCTCGTGACATGCGCTTGCTTTTCATGTAAAATAAAACTATTGTCAGCCAGTTTGTCTGGAGGTGTAGGTTATGGCCGCATTTTTAACGGTCTTATTAGTGATTGTAAGTATCGTACTGATCGTTGTCGTTTTACTGCAATCCGGCAAAAGCGCCGGATTATCAGGCGCAATTTCCGGCGGAGCCGAGCAGCTTTTCGGAAAGCAGAAAGCAAGAGGACTTGATTTGATTCTCCACCGGATGACGGTCGTTTTAACCGTGCTTTTCTTTTTCTTAACGATTGCGCTTGCTTACTTTGTATAAGACAATGAAGCATGAGGTCTGATGTTCAAGTCAGGCCTTTTTCCTATTTGCAGGTCTTTGTATGAAGAGACCGGCCGATTGATAAAGTTTGTTTCAAGACTAAACGTGGAAGAATACATATAAAAGGAGACAGTGAATCATGAAAATCGTCAAACCACAACCTTTCACATTTAAAGGCGGAAAAAAAGTAGTCCTGCTGCTGCACGGATTTACCGGCAACACGGCGGACGTGAGAATGCTCGGAAGATATTTGAATGAAAAAGGCTACACATGCCATGCGCCCCAATATAAAGGCCACGGCGTGCCTCCGGAAGAACTTCTTTCCACAGGGCCGGAAGACTGGTGGAAAGACGTCATGAACGGGTATGAATATTTGAAATCGGAAGGGTATGAACAAATCGCCGCTTGCGGTCTGTCTCTCGGAGGGGTTTTTTCATTGAAATTGGGTTACACTGTACCCATAAAGGGAATTGTTCCAATGTGCGCGCCGATGTATATCAAAAGCGAAGAGACGATGTACGAGGGTGTGCTTGAGTATGCACGCAATTATAAGAAATTTGAAGGCAAGGCAGCGGAACAGATTGACGCTGAGATGGAAGAATTCAAAAAAACGCCGATGAACACGTTGAAAGCACTGCAGGATTTGATTGCCGATGTCAGAGAGCATGTGGACATGATCTATTCGCCTACATTTGTCGTGCAGGCGCGCCACGATCATATGATTAATACGGACAGCGCGAACATCATCTACAATGAAGTTGAAACGGATGATAAGCAGCTGAAATGGTATGAAGAATCCGGTCATGCCATCACATTGGATAAAGAACGCGAAGCACTGCACAAGGATGTGTATCAATTTTTAGAAACGCTGGATTGGCAGACATAAGGAGGTCTGGTTAGTGGAAAAAGAAGAATTTATGGATAAGCTTCTCTCCTTTATGAAAGAAGAAGCGTATAAACCTCTTACAGTTCAGGAACTGGAAGAGATGCTGGAAATCACCGATTCGGACGAATACAAAGAGCTTGTCAAAGCTCTTGTAACCCTTGAAGAAAAAGGGCTGGTCGTCAGAACGAGAAGCAACCGCTACGGTTTGCCCGAAAAAATGAATTTGATCAAAGGGAAGGTGTCGGCGCACGCGAAAGGCTTCGCGTTTGTTCTCCCCGAAGATTCCTCGCTTGACGATGTCTTCATTCCGCCGTCTGAGCTGAATACGGCAATGAACGGAGATACCGTGCTTGTCCGCCTGAGTACGGAGTCCGGAGGTACAAAAAAAGAAGGAGCCATCATCCGCATCATTGAGCGCAACGTTCAGAAGATTGTCGGCACGTATACAGAGACGAAAAACTTCGGCTTCGTCATTCCCGACGATAAAAAAATCACGAATGACATCTTTATTCCGAAGCACGCCAAAAACGGCGCCGTCGAGGGGCACAAAGTCGTCGTCCGCCTGACAAGCTATCCTGAAGGCCGGATGAGTGCGGAAGGGGAAGTTATCGAGATTCTCGGCCACAAAAACGACCCCGGCATCGATATCCTTTCCATCATTCATAAACATGGCCTCCCGGGAGACTTTCCGGCTGAGGCGATGGAACAAGCCGGCAATACGCCTGATACAATCGATGAAAAAGATCTTGAAGGCAGACGGGATCTGCGCGATCAAACGATCGTCACGATCGACGGCGCAGATGCCAAAGACTTGGATGATGCCGTTACCGTCACAAAACTCAAAAACGGCCATTATAAACTCGGCGTCCACATTGCCGATGTCAGCCATTATGTCACAGAAGGGTCTCCGATTGACCAGGAAGCATATGAACGCGGCACGAGCGTCTATCTTGTCGACCGGGTGATTCCGATGATCCCGCACAGGCTGTCGAATGGAATCTGCTCTTTAAATCCGAAGGTTGACCGGCTGACTTTGTCGTGCGAAATGCTCATTAATCCTCAAGGGCAAGTCGTCGAACACGAAATTTTTCAAAGTGTCATTAAAACGACCGAGCGGATGACTTATTCTGACGTGAACAAGATTTTAGTCGATGACGATGAAGAGCTGAAGCAGAAATATGAGGCGCTTGTCCCGATGTTCAAAGACATGGAAGACTTGGCTGCGATTCTGCGCGGCAAGCGGATGGAACGCGGTGCCGTCGACTTTGACTTTAAGGAAGCGAAGGTACTCGTCGACGAAGAAGGAAAAGCGAAGGACGTCGTCTTGAGAGAACGGTCGACAGCAGAAAAGCTGATCGAAGAATTTATGCTTGTCGCCAATGAAACGGTCGCCGAGCACTTTCATTGGATGAATGTTCCGTTTATTTACCGGATTCACGAAGATCCGGATCAAGAAAAGCTCCAGAGATTTCTTGAGTTCGTTACGACATTCGGCTATGTCGTCAAAGGGACGGCCGGAAGCATCCATCCGAAAGCGCTGCAAAGCGTGCTTGAAGAAGTCAGGGATCGTCCTGAAGAAGCCGTAATTTCAACGGTTATGCTCAGATCGATGAAGCAGGCGAAATACGATCCGCAAAGCCTCGGACACTTCGGCTTGTCGACTGAATTCTACACCCATTTCACGTCACCGATTCGCCGCTACCCTGACTTGATCGTCCACAGGCTGATCAGGACGTATTTGATTCAGGGCAAGACAGACGAAGCGACAAGGGAGAAATGGGCCGAAAAACTGCCTGAGATCGCCGAGCATACGTCAAATATGGAACGCAATGCCGTAGATGCCGAGCGGGAAACGGATGATCTGAAAAAAACCGAATTTATGCTGGATAAGATCGGTGAAGAATTTGACGGTGTGATCAGTTCCGTTACGAACTTCGGCATGTTTGTCGAGCTGCCGAACACGATCGAAGGGCTTGTCCACGTCAGCTTTATGACGGACGATTTTTACCGTTATGATGAACAGCACTATGCCATGATCGGCGAGCGTACGGGCAACGTCTACCGGATCGGCGATGAGATTACGGTCCGCGTCGTTGACGTCAATAAAGACGAGCGGAACATCGATTTTGAAATCGTCGGCATGAAAGGCTCCCGCCGCCGGCAGAAACCGGAGCCAAAACAGAAAAAGGGTCCTAAAAAGGATGCTCCATCGGCTGACAAAGGGGAATGGTTCACCAAGCCGAAAAAGAAAAAAGTAAAGAAAAAACGCGGTTTTCAAAACGCGCCGAAACAAAAACGCAAGAAAAAGAAAAAATAGACGGCACACGTCAAAAAAAGGGCGGCGAAATTGTAAGGCGAACGTTCATTTGATAGAATAATACGTATTCGCCGCCCTTTTGAATGTGAGATTGAAGGCGGGAGGAGGTTGCCGTATGCCAAAGGGAGAAGGGAAGGTTGTTTCCCAAAATAAAAAAGCAAATCATGATTATTTTATAGAAGAAACATACGAAACAGGCATCGTGCTTCAAGGTACGGAAATCAAGTCCATTCGCGCCGGACGGGTGAATTTAAAGGACGCGTTCGCCAAAATTGAGCGCGGGGAAGTGTTCCTTCACAATATGCACATCAGCCCGTATGAGCAGGGGAACCGCTACAACCATGATCCGTTGCGGACGAGAAAGCTTTTGATGCACCGCAAGCAGATCAACAAATTGATCGGTTTGACGAAAGAGCAGGGATACTCGCTCGTACCGCTCAAGATTTATTTGAAGAACGGTTTTGCGAAAGTGCTGCTCGGACTCGGAAAAGGGAAGAAGAAATTCGACAAACGCGAAGACTTAAAGCGCAAAGACGCCAAACGTGAAATCGAAAGAGCATTCCGCGACAGGCAAAAAGGCTTGATCTAAAGCCGGAACCCATGTTATCCTATATGAACGTGATCACAGACATTACCATTTGGAATTGACGCGTGATCTTGTTATAATAGTGATGCAGCCAGTTATCCGACTTCCTTTTCATCCAAGGGGACGTTACGGATTCGACAGGGACGGATCGAGCTTGAGTTGCGAGCCGAGAGGCGATCTCGTAAAAACGCACCTAAATATAACTGGCAAATCTAACCAGAACTTAGCACTAGCTGCCTAATTAGCGCAGCGAGCTCTTGCCCGCATCGCCTATGTGCCGGTTAAGAGCCCATAACGAAGTAGGCTACGCTTGCGCTCCCGTCTGAGAGCGCAGGAAGAGACTTATCAGACTAGCTTTCCGAGGGCCTGCCCGCAGGCACGAAGATGAGCGAAACTAAATATGCAGGGCTACGCTCGTAGACGCTGAAGCAATCGACGTTTCTGGACGTGGGTTCGACTCCCACCGTCTCCACCATACATATGATGGTGGTTTTTTTGTTTTTGGGGGAGTTTTTGTTGTTTGCCTTTGAAAGGCTTAATGAATATATGAATGATACTGCGGAATACGTCGCAGAATAACGGCATAGATGGCTATTACGGGCCGAAAACAGCGAATGCGGTCAAACGTTTCCAAGCTGATGTAAGGGCTGCCTGCCGACGGTATTTACGGACCGAAGACAAAGGCGAAATTGGAGGCATTATTGAAAAAACAAAAAGAGGCCCTAAAAAGGGCCTTTAATCGTATTCAATAACAACAGTTTTATTTTTGGCGTTTTCGAGAAATTGTATAATTTCTTTAACTAATTCCACTAATTCTTTTTTAAAACCGTCTGAAGTATCTACTTTGTTTACATCAAAACTTTTCATTTGGTTTATTGTTAATTGTACGTCTTCAATTACCCAAGGCGAGTCATCATACCAGCCTTCTTGATAATAGTACTCTTTAATAATTCCCTCTTTCTCTAGTTTGTTATCTAATAAAGCTTTTAATAAAGTTTCAAAGTATCCATTCCACATTACGAACTTATTTTCTCCATCAGATAAAGCAAGTTCAGGTTCACCCTCAAATCCATCATAAAATTTTGTGTTTAGCAACTTGATCAATCCTTCCAATGGCCTTTTTCTAAAATTTTTAATTGGTCTTTAGTAGCTGTCCCAGCTTTTCTTTCCCTAATCGCTTCAAACCATTTATGTCCTTCAATCCACTCGTCTTCTCCAATTTTAAAGAATCTTTGTGGTTGTTGTCCACCGTTTCCCGGAACAGTTTTTTGTACAACCCACGTATTTCCTTGGTTTTTAGGCGCTCCAGGAGTACTTGTGTGCCATCTGACTTCATATTTGTATGTTCCATCATTCCATTTATATGTTATTTGTTCATAATCAGTTTTCGACTGGGCTTTGATTTTTGCGGTATCAGGAATTTTAATTGGAGCTCTTTTAGAGTATTCTTTGGCTATTTTAATTTGTTCTTCGGCTGTCATTGCAGAAAATTTATCTTTACTTGCTGATTTAGAAGTTTTGCTTTCAACTTTCCCAACATCTTCAGCAGTTTTCAACTCTTTATCTACCTTCGCAACTTTCTTTCCCGCTTCTTCACCTTTAAATAACTTGAAGCCGCGCTTTCCGTACTTAAATGCCTTTCCGAAAGGTGTGACACTCAATCCGGCGATCAAACGGTCCCCACTACTTTTAACGATTTCACCTGTCGCAAGGTCGTATCCAAACGCTGCTCTTACTGCATCATACACACCTGTAAATTCCATCGCTGTATCGAAATATTTAGCAAAGTCGCTTTTTTCCACATGCTCTGGAAGGGTGTAGGCGGGTTCTATCTTAACGATTGTATCACCATCTATGTATGCCCGGTAAAGCGTATCGTTAAATACTCTATAATCTTTTTTAAGTTCATTCAATTCCTCTTGAGTGTACTCTTTCTTGGGAACCTTTTGTGTCGCCAATTTTTTTAATCGATCTGGATCGGCGAGTGTGTTTACGTCAGCATCTTCTTTGTCACCGACTTTTTTCAGCATGGCACCCATCGCTGTTTCTTGATTTCCACTCAAGGTATCCATCTCATCCGGCTTTAAAATCGCGCCTTTTTGATAACTGGTGATTTCTATTTTGGGGCCGGTATACATCTTTTCGAGCCGCGCTATGTATCTCTGCATCGTCTCAAGATCATTTTCAGCCGTTTTGAGCGCGTTTGTCTGTTCGCGGTCAAACGCATGCAGCTTTTCAAGAGTCGTGCTGATTTCCTTTAACGCTTTCTGATTCTGTTCATGAAAACCGCTGTCATTCAAATCCGGTAAATCAACGATATGACTAACTTTTGCGATCGTAGCGTTGGTCTTGGAAACCAAATGTTTCGTTGTTCGATCAGCCGCATTCAAGCCATTCTCCAACTCGTGTTCGAGAAAGGACTGGGAAATAAATGCGTTATGGTTGGGTTCCAGGGAATTCAGCGCGCTTTTCATTTTCTTCAGCGTGGAACTGTATTCCTCTATGAAAGTATCATAGAACTGTAGAAAAGGGGTGTGACATTCCTCGTAAAAGGCGCGAATCGCGTCGCCGCCTTTTCCCTTTAAAGCATCATCAAGTGATGTGATGCCCTCAACGGCCTTTTTGACCTTGGCGAATTCGTCTGATTGTTGTTTTAATTGTTCCAGCGTTTGATCAATTGCATTGTGCAACGACTGAACATCCAGAGTCTTCATGGCATTCTCCTCTTTGTTTATCTGGGGCATTCATATGCCAAAAGTAACAACTAGTAATGAGTTTACCACTATATAGAAAGGAATTGGTGAATAAACCCTGAACATCCATGAAAATGAATCGAATGTAATAGGTTATTTTTCCTTTTCTGTATTGAGATAAGGCAAGGAGTAGATGAAAATTGAAGGAATGCAGAATGTCATGTCGAATTCAGCTGGTATATACGCTGGCCAAAAGGAGGTATAACATGCTCATCATTGAATCGTTAATAGGATACGTTTGTTTTTTTACTGTTAATGCCATTTATGATACATACATTAAAAAAGCCAAGACTCCGTTTGGACACTTGGCTTTGATTTCGCTTGTTCAGACTGCGATTGCTTTAAGTCTTTTCTTTATTTTCTCCTGATTATAAGAGGTTGCCGCTTTCCTCAGCGGCACTCAGCTTTTCGGTCATTCCTCCGGATTCAGCTCGCTTGTCAAGTCGCCGCCCGTTCCTTTAATAATTGCAATATCTGTGCTTAGTCGCCTGCAGATGTTCTTCTGCTCCTTTTTCTTTCCGCGATTATGAATCACCTCTACGCCAACAGTTTACAAAACAAACCTTTGTCCTTTTTTCTTTTAATTGAAATGAAATTAGTTCATAAGAATTAATTTTTAGATGTGCAAAAAAGAAATGATAAAAGACACTTAATATGCTTAAAAAATTATGGTAAGTTTTTGAAGGTGCTAAATGTAAAAGTTTGTATGATCAACGCTTATGCAAAACGGTTATTAAATATGAACTACAGGAGGGGATGCGGAGAAAGAAGAGCAAAGCGCCGGCAGATAAATCACCGGTCAGGTTATTGCGGTTGCTGAACGCGTTCTTCCGGAAGAGGGCTAGGCCCGGCTTCGCGAAGGAATAGAGCTATGAAAGAAGCTGCTTCAAGATTAGAAATCGCCCCAAAGCCGGATCGCACTTTTCAAAGACAGGGGCTTCTGCCGGAAAAATCGGCAACTCGCCTGATTTTATAGATAAAAGGAGGATGTTGGTTATGAAAATGAAGTGCGGTGCATGTTTATTGGTTCTTGTGCTATTCATGAGCTGTATACCTGGGAAATCTGTACTTGCTGCCAGCACAACCATTGCAAAACATGTAGGGAATTCTAACCCGCTTATAGACCATCATTTAGGAGCGGATCCCTTTGCGCTGACCTATAACGGAAGAGTCTACATCTATATGTCCAGTGACGATTATGAATATAACAGCAACGGAACGATTAAGGATAATTCATTTGCCAATTTGAACAAAGTGTTCGTCATCTCTTCAGCGGATATGGTGAACTGGACAGATCACGGAGCCATTCCGGTGGCAGGTGCCAACGGGGCTAATGGCGGCCGGGGGATTGCGAAATGGGCAGGCGCGTCCTGGGCCCCGTCAGTCGCAGTTAAAAAGATAAATGGTAAGGATAAATTCTTCCTTTACTTTGCAAACGGCGGCGGAGGTATCGGGGTCCTCACCGCAGACAGCCCGACCGGGCCGTGGACAGATCCGATTGGAAAAGCGTTGGTTACAACAAGTACACCGGGAATGTCCGGCGTTGTTTGGCTATTTGATCCGGCAGTGTTCGTAGATGACGATGGCACCGGTTATCTGTATGCCGGTGGAGGCATCCCCGGCGGTTCAAATCCAACGCAGGAGCAATGGGCAAATCCTAAAACAGCACGAGTCATAAAATTGGGGAACGATATGACCAGCGTTGTTGGAAGCGCGTCTGTGATTGATGCGCCTTTCATGTTTGAAGACTCGGGAATTCATAAACATAACGGAAAATATTACTATTCCTATTGCATCAATTTCAGCGGTGTGCACCCGGCCAATATACCACCGGGTGAAATCGGCTACATGACCAGCTCAAGTCCCATGGGGCCCTTTACGTATAGAGGGCATTTCCTGAAAAATCCGGGTGCATTCTTCGGGGCTGGCGGAAACAACCATCATGCTGTTTTCAATTTTAAAAACGAGTGGTATGTGGTGTACCATGCTCAAACTGTCAGTTTCGCTTTGTTCGGAGCCGGCAAAGGATACCGTTCTCCCCATATCAATAAGCTGGTCCATCTTGCAAACGGGTCCATTCAAGAGGTGGCGGCAAATTACAGGGGAGTGTCTCAGCTTGCCAATTTGAATCCGTATAACCGGGTAGAAGCTGAAACGTTTGCCTGGAATGGACGCATTTTGACGGAGAAATCCTCAGCACCCGGCGGACCGGAAAATAATCAAAACGTAACAAGCATTCATAACGGAGACTGGATTGCTGTAGGAAATGCTGACTTCGGCACGCGCGGAGCGAGGACATTTAAAGCCAATGTCGCTTCCACTGCAGGCGGTAAAATTGAAGTCCGTCTCGACAGTGTAACAGGTAAGCTTGTGGGAACTCTGAATGTACCTTCCACAGGCGGAGCGCAGACTTGGAGAGAAATAGAAACCACTGTGAGCGGCGCAACCGGTGTTCACAACGTCTATTTTGTATTTACCGGAAACAGTTCAGGCAACTTGTTTAATTTTGATTACTGGCAGTTTACACAAAATGAGCACCGGTAACAGCAAAAAGGTGGTCTCAGAGGGGTTTTCATATACCACAACAATGAGAGGATGAAAGCATGTGAAAAAAATAATTTGTGTATTGTTGGCATATGTAATGATGCTGTCGCTCATGTTAACCGGGCCTGCCGCTTCTGAAGTTTCAGCAGCCAGTGACGCAACAGTTCGTCTATCTGCAGAAAAACAAGTGATTCGCGGTTTTGGAGGGATGAATCACCCGGCTTGGATCGGGGATCTTACAGCAGCTCAAAGAGAAACCGCCTTTGGCAATGGACAGAATCAGTTAGGCTTTTCAATTTTAAGAATTCATGTTGATGAAAATAGAAACAATTGGTACAGAGAAGTGGAGACGGCAAAGAGTGCGATCAAACACGGAGCAATCGTTTTTGCTTCTCCCTGGAATCCGCCAAGCGATATGGTTGAGACTTTCAATCGGAATGGAGACACATCAGCTAAACGGCTGAGATACGATAAGTACGCCGCATACGCGAAGCATCTTAACGACTTTGTTACCTTCATGAAAAATAATGGCGTGAATCTGTATGCGATTTCCGTCCAAAACGAGCCTGATTACGCACACGACTGGACGTGGTGGACACCGCAAGAAATACTTCGCTTTATGAAAGAGAACGCCGGCTCGATTAATGCCCGTGTCATCGCGCCTGAGTCGTTTCAATACTTAAAAAATATATCGGATCCGATTTTGAATGATCCGAAGGCGCTTGCCAATATGGATATTCTTGGCGCTCATCTTTATGGTACACAGCTTAACAATTTCGCTTATCCACTGTTCAAACAAAAAGGAGCAGGAAAAGATCTTTGGATGACGGAAGTATATTATCCGAACAGTGACAATCATTCTGCGGACCGCTGGCCTGAGGCATTGGATGTTTCGCACCATATTCACAATTCGATGGTAGAGGGAGATTTTCAGGCTTATGTATGGTGGTACATCCGCAGATCATACGGTCCTATGAAAGAAGACGGTACGATCAGCAAACGCGGTTACAATATGGCTCATTTCTCGAAGTTTGTCCGTCCCGGTTATGTCAGGGTTGATGCGACAAAGAGCCCCGCTTCAAACGTTTACGTATCTGCCTATAAAGGTGACAACAAAGTCGTTATAGTTGCCATTAATAAAAACAACTCAGGGGTTAACCAAAACTTCGTTCTGCAGAATGGATCTGTTTCTCAAGTATCCAGATGGATCACGAGCAGCAGCAGCAACCTTCAACCTGGAACGAATCTCAATGTAACAGACAATCATTTTTGGGCGCATCTTCCGGCTCAGAGTGTGACAACATTTGTCGCTAACCTCCGCTAATATTAACGACGCCGCGCATGAAGCGGAGTTACAAGCCGCACAGTTCCGATATGCCGGGCTTAGCGGCCATTTAGTGAAAAGGCATACGAAAAATATTTAGTTCTCGCAATCCAGGGTGTATCTGTTAATGAGACAAAGAGGGTGCCGCCGCCGGCACCCTTTCTGTCGTTTTCGGTTTATTCCTTCGGAAACTTCACCTCCGGATATGACGGATTCGGCTTGCTGATCAAGCCGCTGCCGGTTTCTTTTAAATGCTTGTTGAAAAAATCCAAAACGTACCGGTTCACGATATCCGCGCTTCGTTCGCCGTCGATGTCGCCCGTCATGCCGAGCTGCTTCAAAAGTTTTGAATAAAGCTGCAAGTCGGTGAAGTTGTAATGCTCCGTTCCTTCAATATACACCATTGACGCTTGATCAATGATTTTGTATTCCTTTTTTCGTTCCTCAATCATCTTGTTGAATTCTTCTTTCGTTAAACCCGAATTTTTGATTTCTTCATCAGAAATTTTTCCGCTGAGCGCCTTGTCTTTAATGTTCATAAAGCTGCTCGATTCCATGAATAGAAACGGCTTTGAAATCGCCTGCTTGCCGTTGACATTGTACAGTGAACCGTCCATGTTGATTCCGGCTTTAATTTTGGGATTTGAATATGCGGCGTTAAACGCCGTGGCGCCGCCGAATGAGTGACCCATCATCCCGATGTTGTCCATATCGAGTTTTCCCTTAAAGGCATCGCGATTCAGCTGATCCAACTGGTTGATGACAAAGTCGGCGTCCTGCGTCCAAATGTTCCCGAGCTTGCTGCTGTTTTCGGAAACTCCGTTCATATATCGCTCGGTTGTTAAGCCTGTCATCCGTCCGTCTGGAAAAGCCGTTGCCATCGTACTGTACGTATGATCGATCGCCACTGCGACAAATCCATGGCTTGCCAGATGTTCGGCTTGGGAAGCGTGCAGCAGCCGGCTTGTTCCGAAGCCGTGGCTGATTACGACGACTGGATATCGGGCTTCAGCTGATGAGATCGCAACGTTTTCGTATGAGTTTGTTTTGATGTAGCGCCAATAGTCCAAAGCAAACGGGGGAAGACCGAATCCATCTGCGAAATTCTCAATATATTCGTGAAATGTGCTTGCGTCTTCGGGAAAGAGAGGTGCCCGTTTCTGTCCATGCAAACCTTGGGCGGGGTACCATACTTGGATCATCAGTTCTCTTTTATCGTGCGGATTTTTTGTCAGCGTTTCTTCTCTGTCGCGGTCGGTCAAATGAAACGTCTTCGTCCCGACAGAATAAGCGCCGTCAGGCTTAGGCAAATCGAAGACGGGCAGGTATACAGACAGGAAGACGGAGATTGCCAGCATGGCGAATGTTAGAACATACAAGCCATATTTCAGCGGCTTCCACATCTTGATTTGAAGCCTTTTACCGAAGATCGCGATAAAGGCGAGGGCGGCGGAGATCAGATAGATCAAAACCATTTGCCATCTGTATCCCTCAAAAAAAAGCTGTCCCGCCAACACGCCAATACTCGCAAATCCGGCTGCCGCCGCAAGTTTTCTCGGCATTTTTTGCTGAAACAGCATGACAAAAGACAGGAGTGTTAATAATATTTCGAAAGTTCTCATGATTTTCTCCCTTATGTAAGATGTTGGTGGTCTTATACATAACGAATGTGTGGTTTGATTGGTTGCAAAAATATTCCTTGTGCTGCATTAAAAAAACCGCCGGGTTACCCAGCGGTTGCAGCTTATGATGTTGTGGGTCGCTATCAGCTAGTTTTCCTTTATCTGTTTCACGTGAGCGACAATTCTGTCTCTCTCTGTTTCCTCCAATGTGTAAATCTTCGGAGAAAGAGGCACGTCAAACCCGGCGTGAGAGTGAAAAAAGTCAAAGAGCAGCGTCCCGGCAGGCTTTTCTTGCTGATCGGAGATGACAGCCCAAAACACCCGTGAGCGGCAGTCGTCAGCTCCCCATTTTTCCATGGACTGTCTAAAGTTTAAGCCTTTTCCGATGAAAAAATCACCTTTTCCCGCATCTTGAATCGTTGTAAAGCCGGACTGTTCGAGACTTTCAAATACAGGAGGCAGCAGGTGGTCCAAGTAGACGCCGTAAGTCGCGTCTTCCAATTCGGGAAACACCTTTAAAAGCGCTTCGCGATGATCTTCAAGCGTTTGTTTCCAATTGGCGGCGACATAGCTTTGCACCTGTTCGCCGATTTCTTTGATCGACATGTCGGGTCTAAAACGTACCTTATACAAGAACGAAAACCTCCTTTTGATTACTTGAAATCCATTATATAACATTCTCCTGCACAGTGGATTCTCAATATAAGAGCGAACCGGACCTCTGCCGTGGATAAAGGATTTTATCAATGGTAAAAAACGAAACGGCAATCATGATTTCCGCCGAAGAGGTCAGCAGAACGTCGTCCAGCAATTCGTCCGCTGTAAAAATCGCGGCCCATAAACATCCGATCGTGAGCATTTCGGCTGCAAAAAACGTGATCCGCCGATTGATGCCCAGCAGCTTCATACTGTGGATGAGCAGCTTTTCAGCCGGTTCCAGGACAAAGGTCAGTGCGGTATAACAAAGCGTAAACAAAAGCAGGGACCCGACAGTTTGGTAAAATGCGCCCGGCAGATGAAACAGGATCGAAATGCCGAGAAAGTGGGCGAAAAAAACGAACATTACCGATAAGCAGCAAATAACGAAATGTTTCATGATACAACTCCTTTTAAATATGTACACAGCAGCCGAAGGCCTGCAGGATATGTCTCCTGCAAGCCTGGCTGGTTATTTCTTATCAAATTTCACGACCGGATGCTTTTCTTTAGAGAGCATGTTTGTAAACTCGCTGCCGACGTCGAGGTGCTGGCGGACAAGCTCTTCCGGAACGAGCGCGAGCCATTGGTTTAACGAAACGTCAGCATAGTGGTCGTCTTTGAAGATTTCGAGGAAGCGAAGCGGTTCGTCTCCTGTATTTTGGACGTAGTGTCCCATTGCAAACGGCACATAGCCGACATCTCCGGCCTGGTAGTTAAATGTTCTGGCATGCCCGTCGGACGCGAAAACGGTCATTTTCGCTTGTCCGGAAATATAATACTGCCATTCGTCTGTATTCGGATGCCAGTGCAGCTCCCGGATGCCTCCAGGTTCGACTTCCACCAGCGCAGAAGCGATTGTTTTCGACGCTTTGAAATTCGTGGAATCGGCAATCCATACTTTACCGCCGCTAGATACGATCGGTTCCTGTTCAAGCAAATTGTAGCTGAAAGATTGAGGCACCGTTCCGTTCGGGCTTTCGACTTTGTCTTTCTCAAGACATCCAGGGATCACTTCTTGGAAAATATACTTTTCTTTATCTGGAAGAGATGCTACGACGTCTTTTGAAATGCCGAAGTTTGCGGCAATTACCTCATCAGGCGTATGGGCCAGCCAATCTGTCACCTGGAAGGTGCTGTTTTCAGAGAAAGAGCCGTCATCGAAGACGAGCAGGAATTCGCAGCCGTCTTCAAGCGCTTGGATTGAATGCGGCAGACCTGACGGGAAGTACCAGAGATCTCCTTCTTTCACATCTTCAATAAAGTTTCTGCCGTCTTGGTCAACAGACGTAATCCGTGCTTTTCCGTACAGCATATATGCCCATTCGGCTTCCTTATGCCAGTGAAGTTCCCTGATGGCTCCAGGTTTCAGCCTCATGTTGACAGAGGCAAGCTTGTCTGAAATCGGCAGCTCGCGAACGGTGACTTCCCGTGCATATCCGCCTTTTTCGAGTCGGTTATGGACATCGGAAAATGAAAATTTCATGTTTGACACCGTTCCGTGGTCGGTTTCCGGCGGCGCAAGCATGTCCGGATTTTGGCGATCGCGCTCAACGTTATGCGGAATTTTCGTTTCCGCTCCTTTTTCTCCTCTGATCGGCTGTGGAATTGATTTGTTTTTTTCCATGTGATATCCCCTCTTTCTCAAAATGTAAAGGAGAGCTGAAAGGCCTTTCGTTTTCCCCTTCTGTCATGTTAAGTGAAAAAAGTGAGGCCGATGTCAATCATCGGTGTCACTTTTTTCTTTGATCAATTCGATCAGTTCATCGATTTTCTTTTCAAAACGCGTCAGCAGGTAAATTGCCAATACAGCTGGAAAGCCGACATTGCCGATTTGTTTCGCTGCTTCCTCAATGAATGCACTGTCCATTCTTACCACCTCCTATGTTAAGAAGTGAAGAAAGTCTGAAAAATGTAAGCAAAGAACTATTTTCTCTGAATGGGAACTTATGTTTGCATGTTAATAAGAAGAGATGAGTTTACTTTTTTTACATTTCTTTCATCTAAATAAATAGGAGGCGGTTTTTATGATTGATCAAACGTTACTGCGTGCGAAAATCAAGGAAATCACAGGGCATCCGCTTGTGAAGCATTTTTTGAGCAACCCCCGGTATGAGCGGCTTTTCAACCACGTTTTGGAACATCCGGATTCTGAAGAGGCAGAGTGTCTCGATCGCGAATTTAAGCGGTTTTACAAAAACATCCGCATGATCAAATACATCAACTCGATGATCCGGATTTTCTCCGTCGACTTTGATAAAAGAGTCCGGAAAAATCGAGAGCGTTTTCCATTGATGATCGACGACAGTCCGACTTTGCCCGAGCCGCCCCGAGGGGACCTGTTAGACGATGTCTTGGAACAGGAAGAGGATTTAAGTGAACATCTGCAAGACCCGATGCTTTATGAAGCGTTTTTGCAATTGACGGACAAGCAGAAAAAAGTGCTTGCGCAAATTTACATTCACGGGGTATCCATGCAGGAAATGGCTGACTCTTTGGGAGAATCAAGGCAAAATATTTCAAGAATTCATAAAAGGGCACTCGAAAAGATAAGAGAGCTGCTGAATTCTAAAGCAGAGGGGAATGATAACAGTGAGTCTGCACGACGAAAAAGAGATTGAGAAATTGCTGGAAAATTTCACGCCGATGATCAAAAGCAAATTAAACAACACATCCTATCAAGAGAGGGAGGATCTTGAACAGGAGCTGAAGATGAAAATTTGCGAAAAAGCGGAGATGCTTTTATGTCAAGAAGTTCCTGGGTTTTGGGAGTTTATAACAGAATTGCTGAAAGTCCTTTAACCTGAGTTGTTTTGCTTGCATAAAACGGCCGGAAGTGTTAAAATTTCTAGCATTTGATTAAGGGAATGTTCAAGCAGCTTCATTGAAATCATGGTGATGATTTGTTTTAATATGAACAAAGGTTTGATAAAATAAATGGATGGATATTCCATTTTTTCTCCTATAAAAACATGCATCAGATAGGTGGTAAGATATCATGAAAAATCAATACCGAGTATTGTTGTATTATAAATATGTTCATATCGACAACCCCGAGCAATTTGCCGAAGATCACCTCAAGTTCTGCAAAGATTTGGGCCTGAAAGGGCGCATCCTTGTGGCGGGTGAAGGAATAAACGGAACCGTGTCAGGAACTGTAGAGCAGACAGACCGCTATATGAGTGAAATGAAAAACGATCCCCGCTTTGAAGATATGGTGTTTAAAATCGATGAATCAGAAGGGCACGCTTTCAAAAAAATGCATGTCCGCCATCGCGATGAGCTTGTGACGCTCCGTCTGGAAGATGATATCGATCCGAATGAATTAACGGGAAAATACCTTGAGCCAAAAGAATTTTATGAGGCGATGCAGCGGGAAGATACGATTGTCGTCGACGCACGGAACGACTATGAGTACGATTTGGGACATTTCCGCGGCGCGGTCAGACCGGACATTAAGGCGTTCCGCGAATTGCCTGAATGGATCCGTGATAACAAAGAAAAGCTCGAAGGCAAGAAAATATTGACTTACTGCACGGGCGGTATCCGCTGCGAAAAATTTTCGGGATGGCTGAAAAAAGAAGGATTTGAAGACGTGTCCCAGCTTCACGGCGGGATTGTGACGTATGGAAAAGACCCTGAAGTTCAAGGTGAACTGTGGGACGGGCAGTGCTATGTTTTCGATGAAAGAATCAGCGTTCCGGTCAACCAGAAAGAGCATGTCATCGTCGGCAAGGATTATTTCACCGGCGAGCCTTGCGAGCGCTATGTCAACTGCGCCAACCCTGAATGCAACAAGCAGATCATCTGCTCTGAAGAAAATGAACACCGCTATTTGCGGGGCTGCACGCACGAGTGCCGGGTTCATCCGCGCAACCTGTATGTCAAAGAGCACGGCCTTTCAGAAGAAGAGGTGCAAGAGAGACTCGAAAAGCTGGAAGAAGAGGGGCATACAGCGCAGTCATAAAAGCTGTATATAAAAGTATCATCTAAAAAACGAAGATGCCGCAAGCATCTAAGAAATGGCATTGCTCCTGCAAGGGAGCCTGCTTTCGTTTTGAATGGAGGAACGCCTTGAACTGAAAAATCGAGGCGTTCCTTTTTTTATTCGTGAATTGCAAGCAGAATGAAAATATTGCAGGCGATCAGATTGCTGAACGAAAGTATCAATTAACGCTTTTGATCCAGCCGCTAGTGCAAAAATGCGAAACAGGCGATCAGCAATATGTGCAAACTGCGTCGTAAAACTTCCGTATGGGAAGTTTGCATCCTGTCTGCGAGCTATTTCCGGCTATACGTTTTTGGACCGGCGGATGATTCCAGCATAAGCCGAGTTTTTCTGAATATTTGCCTGAAAACGTCCCATACTATCCAATAACAATACAAAAAGGCAGGTAGCAAAAGAGATGACAAAAACCCTTTACATTACCGCTCACCCGCATGACGAAAGGGCATCATACAGCATGGCGGCGGGAAAAGCTTTTATCGAATCTTACAAAGAAGCTCATCCGGATGATGAAGTCATACATCTTGATCTTTACAAGGAGAACATTCCGCAGATTGATGCGGATGTTTTCAGCGGCTGGGGAAAATTGCAGTCGGGATCGGGATTTGAACAGCTTTCTGAACACGAAAAGGCAAAAGTCGGCCGTTTGAATGAGCTGAGCGAGCAATTTATCGCGGGAGACAAATACGTGTTTGTCACGCCGCTTTGGAATTTCTCTTTTCCGCCGGTGATGAAAGCGTACTTTGATGCGGTCGCTGTAGCGGGAAAGACGTTTAAATATACCGAACAGGGACCGATCGGGCTGTTAACCGATAAAAAAGCCCTGCACATCCAGGCGAGAGGCGGCTACTATTCAGAAGGGCCGGCTGCGGAACTTGAGATGGGGCACCGCTATATCAGCATCATGATGCAGTTTTTCGGAGTGCCGGAATTTGAAGGTTTATTTATAGAAGGGCATAATGCAGAGCCGGATAAAGCCGAAGAAATTAAACGAAATGCAATTGCCCGCGCCAAAGAATTGGGCCGGACCTTTTGAAAAAACCGCGGACGTGATCCGCGGTTTTATTTTATTTGTGTAAGAACACCGTTTGATTCGTTTCGCTGCTTTTTTGAGCGGCTTCGATAATTCGGATGACGTCGCGCCCTTCTTCCGCCGTGACAGGCAGGCTGCCGCCTTCAAGAATACTTGAAGCAAGCTGCTTGTAATAGGTTGAGTATGAACCCGGGATGCTTTCCACTGTTTCCTTAATGACCTCGTCGCCTTTGACTGTGGCCAGTTCCCCGTAATATTTGGGTTGATCGGCTCCCCACTCATCGCCTGCAGGTTTTTGACCCGCTCTGAGTGCATCCTCCTGGCCGTCGATACCATACTTAATAAAGCTTCCTTTTGAACCGTGGATTTGGTAGCGGGGACCGTTGGCCGGAACAATCGAACCCGAGTGGAGAATCACTTGGCGCTGATCATAGTGAAGGACGACATGGAAGTAATCGTCTGTTTCCGCATTGGCTCTTTGAGCGGTCACTTGAGCGGTGACACTGTTTGGCATGCCGAATAAATGAAGAGCCTGATCGATCAGGTGTGAACCCAAATCGTACAGTGCGCCTGAGCCCGGTCCTTTCTGCTCTCTCCAGCGCTGTCTGACATTCGGCCGGAACCGGTCATAGGAGGCGTGGAATGTGTTAACCTCTCCGAGGCGCCCTTCTTTGATGAGCTGTTTGATCGTCAAAAAGTCGTTATCCCATCTTCGGTTGTGGTAGACGCTGAGAAGCACCCCTTTTTCTTTCGCGGCATTGATGAGCTTTTCAGCTTCTTCCGCTGTTGCCGTCATCGGTTTTTCCAGGACGACATGCTTTCCGGCGCGGATGCACTCTTTCGCCATTTCGTAATGAAGGCCGCTCGGCGTGGTCACGATGACGAGATCAATGTCAGGGTCATTTGTGATGTCTTCGATCGAGCTGACGGCTTCTGTTTCGGGGAGGTCTTGTTTGACTTGTTCTTTTCTTGAAGTCATCACCTTTCGAATCTCAAAATCTTCTAACACAGATAATAAAGGCGCATGAAACACCGAACCTGACAAACCGTATCCTAATATTCCTGTGCGAACCTTGTTCACCATTCATTCTCCTCTCCCATGTTCGTTTTTAATATGTAATTAACACACCTTTATTTTACCCTGTTTGCCTATAGGAACAAACCTAAAGACCTTTTTCAACCGGAGAACGGAAGATTTTGTCACAATTTTGTTCAATTTGAAGAGGTGTCCGGTTATCGTTAAAAACAAAAAGAGGGGATTTTGAAAATGGAGTATGATTGGGGCGCTTTTATGAACAAGGATTTGGCTGTCGAGCCGGCATCAGCTGAAGGAAGCTTGAAAAACCTTTCGTTTGCGGTAAAGGATGTGTTTGCGGTAGAAGGCCATACAAATGCGGCGGGAAATCCTGATTGGCTGAGGACGCACGAACCTGCCGAAAAAAACGCGGAAGCCGTTGACTTGCTGCTGCGTGAAGGGGCAAGGCTTAAAGGTGCTGCTCACACGGATGAGCTGATGTACAGCCTTGACGGAGAAAATGTCCATTATGGTACGCCAGTCAATCCTTGTGCCAAGGACAACATTCCTGGAGGATCTTCAAGCGGTTCGGCCGTGGCGGCAGCTTCCGACATGGCCGATTTTGCCCTTGGAACAGACACCGGAGGGTCTGTCAGAATCCCTTCTTCCTACTGCGGAATTTTCGGATTTCGGCCGACGCACGGCGAGGTGCCGGTTAATGGAGTCATACCACTGGCGAAAAGCTTTGACACTGTCGGATGGATGTCAAAAGATATCGGAATTCTTCATGCGGCAGGCCGCGTCCTGCTTAGCGGACAGGAGGAGGCAGGGGCCTGTTTCAAGCGGATTTATTTTGAAAAAGAGGCGTGGAGCCTGCTTGAAGAAAGCGACCGGACACAAGTATACGCTCATGCATTAGGCCTGATAGACGGCGAATTCGACTGGTGCATTGCCGCTGACGGAGGCCTCGCGGAATGGGCGGAGATGTTCAAGTTGCTGCAGGGTCTGGATATTTGGGAGGAGCATGGAGCTTGGATCGAGCGCACAAATCCAGTGTTCGGCTCTGGAATCGCAGAAAGATTTGAATGGACGTCAAGTCTTAGGAAAAGCGATCATGAGCATGTGTTGATGAAAAGAGAAGCGGTGAAAAGGAGACTGTCGGAATGGCTCGCGGAAGACGGCTTACTCGTCATTCCAACTGCTCCCGGCACGCCGCCGCTCCGCGGGCTGCCGGAAAACGAATTACATGAGAGAAGGGCGCGCACGATGAAACTGACGTGTATTGCCGGGCTTGGCGGGCTTCCGCAGATCACCGTTCCGTTACCGGCAAAAAACGGCGAGCCTTTGGGGCTTTCATTCATCGCCGGCCGCAAACAGGACCTGAAGCTTCTGGCTTGGACTGAAAAGCACGTGTTATCTCTTCAAGTATGAGGGAAGCATATGCTGCGGATCTTTTCTGCATCATATGCTTTTTGATTGCTTTAATTATTGTTAACTGGTAAACTATTAAATAGTTAACCGGTTAACGATTATGGAAAGGATATGATGATCGTGGAAAACAAGACGTATGAGCAAGCATTTCAAGCCGTTCAGGATTTTATTCTCAAAAGAGAAAAGCGGGCTCAGCATGAACAGCAGGCGCTCGCAAAGGAAGCTTTTCAAGAAGTCGACAGCATCCGGAAGCATTGGACACTGACCCAGCTTCACATTATCTCGCTTATCAGCGAAAACGAGGCAGACGTCAACAACGCTTTCCTGGCAGCAAAACTTCAAATATCAAAAGCGGCAGTGACAAAAGCGGTCAATGTGCTTACAAAGCACGGGATGATCGAATCGCACAAAAAACCGAACAACAACAAAGAATTGTATTACAGATTAACAGACGAGGGGAAGAAACTGGCCGACATTCATGACAGGATGCACGAAATTGCAAAGCAGCACTATATCGAGCTGTTTGAGCGGTTTTCCGAATCCGAGCTGGAAACCATCATCCGCTTTTTAAACGAATGGTCAAAACACATTTAATCAAGAGGAGAAGCGAATGAATAAAAGTGAAGCCCAACAGTTTTTAAGCAGCATGTATCAGGACATCTTGAGTGAAATGAATACTGAAAAAATTCCCGATTATTTCAGCGAGAATTATGTTCAAGTAACCGATGGCAGTCAAATTGACCTTGTGCAGTTTAAAGATCACATGAGGACGCTGAAAAAGGTTGCCCGCACCATAACGGTGTCGCCCTTTCATGAGTTTTTGTTTGACGAGCGATTGCAAAGCGCAGCGGTCAGGTATACGGTCAATGTTGTCAAAACAAACGGAGACCGGGGGAGAATTGAAATCATCGCGATGTTTAAAATGAATGGTTTTAAAATCGTTCAATGCCACGAACTTTCACATGCGATCGAAGGGAGGGAGGATTTTGAAGAGCTGGCGAAGATCAGTGAGGCGGCAATTGAAAAAGCCTCCTCTCGGGAGGAGAAGGCTTTTTCACAAGATTAATGTTTCGTATCAAATCTGATGTTGAGCGAGACGGGGCCGCGTGTGTAAAGGCCTGTCTCACGGTAAACGAAGTCTTCCTCCAGCTGGATATTCTTCAGCTGATCTAGGACGATATTTGCGACAAGCTCGATTTCCGTCTTCGCAAACCCCGCTCCTACACAGTTGTGGACGCCTGAACCGAATGCGAGATGCCTGGCTGCGCCGCTGAATGCGCTTTTGACTTCCAGGTCGGTGCGATGGATGTTGAACTCGTCGGGATTCTCAAACGCTTCAGGATCGCGATTTGCCGCGCCTATCATGCAAAATACAGTCGTCCCTTCTTTGAGCTCGACTCCGGCGATCACCGCGTCCTGTGAAAGCTGGCGCGGGATAAGCTGCACCGGCGGCTTGTAGCGCAACGTCTCTGCGATGGCCTGAGGCAGGAGCGTACGGTCTTCCAGCACGTCATTCATTTGATCGGGATGATGAAGCAAATGATAAATCATTAATGCGAGCGTCTTGTCCGCCGGTTCCGTGGCGGCAAGCAATATATTGAGAATCAGCGCGCGGATGTCGCGGTCAGACATCGCTACTCCCTCGTATTCGGAAGTGCAAAGGATGGATATTAAATCATGTCCGGGATTTTTGCGCCTTTCCTCGATAATCGGATTCAAATATTCAGCGAGCTGTTCACTGCATTTGAGGGAATGTTCCAGGTCTTCAGGTGCCTGATTCAAACTGGTAATGAAATCGGCGACGCCGCTGTGCCAGTTTCTCACCGTTTGGTGGTCGTTCTTGTCCAAACCTAAAATGTCCATCGTCACACAAACGGCGAACGTTTTGCCGAAATCATTGACAAGGTCGATCCGCCCTTTCTCAAGATGAGGGGCCAAAAGCCTTTGTGCATTTTCTTTGATGAGCGGTGTGAGGTGATCAAGGGATTCCCCGATAAAACGGCGCAGAACGATTCTCCTTTTCGCCGTGTGCTCTTTGCCTTTCATTTGGGCGAGCACAGGTCCGCGCATGACGGGCTCGGCTCGTTTGGCAAGCGATTTCGTTGTAAAGACATCCTGATTCTGGAGCACGCGGCGCACATCCTGGTAGCGGCTGATAAAATAGCTGTCTAGCGATTCTTCATAATGGACGGGATCAGATTCCCGAAGGTATGAGAAATATTGATACGGATTCTCGTGATATTGTTCTGACAACACGCTGAATGTTTTTAGCGATTGATTCATACTCGTTCCTCCTGCATGCTTTTATATTCCACACTTTCGTCCGATTCGGAAACCATAAGATATCCTTGATTTGGGCGCATTTTGACGGCAAATTCATGACGGGAGATCTGTTCGCCGAGCTTCCATGGACGGTGATAAGCAAGAAGCGTCTCTTCGACGCCTAAAATATCAGGGGCGGCGATGAAAAACGGAAGTTCAGCGATGACGTATTCAACAGCCAGCTCCAGCATGGCGGCGCTGACCTCCTGGACATCCATCCGAATGCCCCGGGCCCGTCCGAGGATCGCCGCATGCGACATCTCCAGGCAGGCTTTGCGGAAATGCGGCTGGTCAAAAAAGGCGTCTTCGACTTCCATCCGCAAACGCTGGTATGCGGTCTGGTTCGCGAAATCGGAAAATGTATGAATGGCCTCGGGGTTGCCGCCATGCGCTTCCAACGCCTTTTCAGCGAATCTCCGGTTCCGTGAGACTTCTTTCCTGACTTTCCGTTCGGCCTTCCCATTCGGGGTGCCGAGCGCTTCGAGAAGGTTGGCTGCTTCCTTTCCGGCTAAAAGCACGGATACATGTTGAAATTCACGGACGGCCCAGCCGATAAGCCGATGAATGTAATCTTCGGAAAATCGGCTGTTAAACGGGCTGATGCCAATGAGAACATGGCGTCTGCGTTTTAGTATTTCATTGCAGTTTCGGGTAAGAGTTTCAGTTTTGAATGGCCGGTGTTTGCTCTCCATTGTAAGCTCTGTCATTGATTTCCTCCTTAACGGACATAGAATGACTTCTTTTGCAATCAATGATGGGATACGTGCGGTTTATCGAGCTGGGAATAGGCTGGTCTCAACTTCACGATGAATCGAGAAGAATAAGCGATGGTGCGGGTCATGATGAAGGGGTATCACATTTGTTCAATAGTTAAAGCAGGGCAAGAGTTTGAGCTCAAAATCAGGCAAGGTACAGCATAAAAGTTTACTAGTAAACAATAGTCATTTTATCCCTATCTTTTCCAGTTGTCAACACAAATCAAATTCAAAATATGAAAATATTCGTAACGTTTTTTGTGAATCTGAGGAATTTTGATCAGAAGGAACCTTTTTTTAAGGCGTTTTTCGAGTGAAGAAACCCGATAAGTAAAAAGTTTGTAAAAACTTTAAAGCTGCAGTAAGAAATGTTCGTTGACATTGATAAAGGAGTCATCTACAATTAATATTGTTAACCGGTGAACGATATTGAAGGAATTGTTAACGAATAAACAAAAACAAGGCAGGCGGTTTGACATGAGACCAATGAAATTAAATGCTTCTTTCATTATGTATTTTGTGTGTATCAGCGCCTTTTTCGCATCGTTGAATCAAAATATCTATTCACCCATCATTCCGTTAATCAGAGATTCGTTTCACGTTTCCGTATCGATGGTCAACCTGTCCGTCTCGCTGTTCATCTTCATTACAGCTGTGATGCAGATCATTGTCGGCTCAATTGTCGACTTTAAAGGATCGAGGTTTGTGATGATGGCGAGCATGATCGTAACGGTCATTGCTACAATCGGCTGCGCCGTCGCAAGGGATTTTGGACTGTTTCTTTTTTTTAGGGTGCTGCAGGCTTTAGGGACGGCAGCGCTTCCATTAATTGCGGCAACCACAATCGGATCTCTGTTCCAGGGAACGAAGCGGGGCAGTGCGATGGGGACTTATCAAATGCTGCTTTCCCTTGCACCGGCAGCGGCGCCTATTCTCGGCGGTTTTATCGGGGAGCGCTATAATTATCCGGGAATTTTTTGGTTTTTGACAGTCTTGTCTGTTCTTTTGCTTTTCGGAAATGCGTTTTGCTTTCCGCAGAGCCATGCGGAGAAAAAGACCAATCTCAGCGCGGGCAGCCTGTTGTCGCATTATAAGGATATTTTCAAAAACAGGACGGGAAATGCCGTTTTGATATTAAGCTATCTTCTTTTCTTTATTTATTTTTCAGTGATCGTATATTTGCCGATTTTGCTGACTGATCATTATCACCTTGATCTGCAGATCGTCGGCTTGCTGTATTTGCCGATAGCGGTCAGTACGGTTGCCGGCAGCGTGCTGTTTAAGTGGATACAAAAGAGATTGTCTCTCGGACGCCTGTTTCTGATCGGCAATCTGACCGCCGCGGCCAGCGTCGTCTGTTTTGGCTTTACCCACTCGTTTTCACTTTTCGCGTTGTCGGCGGCCCTCGTTCTTTTCGGCGTCACGATGGGGCTGATCCCGCCGCTGTTCTCTACGATGATGGCAAATGAATTTGATGAGAACCGCGGCAGTGCGATGGGCATGTTTAATTTTATCAGGTATACGGGAATGGCCTGCGGTCCTGTTCTATCAGGCGTGTTATTAGGAATGTCATCTTCTGTTTTCGTTTTCGGCTGTTTCGGCATCGTCTATGCCGCGGCCGCCCTTTTGATGATCGCGATCATGCGGAAAGCAGCTCAGACAAAGACGCTGCAAGAACCAAACAAAAAAGCTGCCAGGTCTTAAAACCGGGCAGCTTTTTTAATTACAGATCCGTTCTCCACATTTCTTCTTTCACTTGTCTTTTCTCAGACACAAAGGCGAACATCGTCAGCGTCAGTCCGCACATGGTCATAAGCGCACCGCCTGTGGCAAGGTATGTGTAGGACTCTGATGCATGAAGAATGAGTCCGCCGATCCATGCGCCGAGCGCGTTGGCCAAGTTAAATGCAGCGATGCTGACAGAGGTGGCGATCGTTGTTCCGTGTTCAGACGCAGCCACGACCTTTGTTTGCAAAAGGGGCACCGTTCCGAAAGCGCCGGCTCCGAATAAAAACGTCACGATGATGGCGCCGGCAGGGTGTCCGCTGACAAAAGGGAAGGCCGCAAGGATTGCCATGAGCGCGATCATCACGCCGATCATGGAGCGGGTTAACAGGTGAAACGGCACCTTTCCGGCGTAGAAATTGCCGACGACTCCGCCAAATCCGTAGGCGAAAAGGGCGGCTGTAATGCCGAGGCTGCCAAAACCGGCAGAATGCCGCAGCATCGGTTCAATAAACGTGTAGGCGATGAATACACCTGAATAGCCGAAAATTGTGATAGCAAAAGAGAAAAGAACTTGTTTATTTTTAAACACATCCCATTCATGGATCAATTTAGGGACGACTTTCGGTTTTCTGTGCGGCACCGTCAGCCAAATGCCGGCGAGGCCGATCAATCCGAGGAATGCGATCATCAGAAAAACGATCCGCCAGTTGAAAAGGTCGCCTAAATAAGAACCGAACGGAACGCCGAGCATCAGGGCGATGGTCAAGCCGCCGTTCATTGAAGCGGCAGCGGCGGCCCGCTTTTCGGGCGGTACCATTTCGCTGACGAACACCATCGTCGTTGCAAAAAATGCGCCATGAATGGAAGCGGATAGGATTCTTGAGATCAACAAAACGGTGAAGTTCGGCGCCAGGAAACTGAGCGCATTCGACAGTACAAACACACTCATCAAGCCGATCAATACCGGTTTTCGCGGCATTTTGACCGACAATATGGTGACGATCGGCCCCGTCAGACAAACGCTTCCCGCATATGCCGTTACCAATAAGCCAGTAGATGAAATCGGAACAGAGAGATCCTTTGAAATGGAAGTCAATATACCCATAACGACGTACTCTGTAAAGCCGATAGAAAATGTGCAAATCATAAAAATTGCGATGATCAGTTTGACTGGTGCGTGCAGTGTTTTATTCATCCTGACCCCTCCTTTTAAAAAACATGAGTTTATATATTAAAAGATTAAAAGCCGATTTTCAACCGTTTGTTGTGGATCAATATGTTCCCAAAACAGTTAGCCGGCGGGACAAAAAGCGTCATCATCATGATGCCAGCGCTTTCTTAAAATCTGACATTTTATTTTCAAAGGTTAAAACATTCCACATTCCTGCCCCCCTACGGCTGCCTGCTGTTGAGGGTTTTTTATTTATAGACCGATTGAAACAGCTCTATCATAAAATGGCTTCTGAAAAAAGCGCTTACAAAACAAAACAAAATATGTTACTCTTTAAACAAACATATTCAAAAATAAACAAACAAAAACGGAGTGATACGTATGGTGGAATATTTATGGTCAGAAACTGAGGCTGCATCGCTGCGTCCGGGTCTTGACGAACTCGTCTACCGTTCCAACCTGATCGGCTCTGACCGATCGGTCTGCAACTGGGGCGGGGGAAACACATCAATGAAAACGACGGAAAAGGATTTCAGGGGCAGGGACATCGAGGTGATGTGGGTGAAAGGCAGCGGCTCGGACTTGGCGACGATGTCAGCGGGCCAATTTACCGGGCTGAGGCTCGATGATATTCGTCCGCTGATGGAACGGAGCAGCATGACCGATGAAGAAATGACGGCATATTTGTCCCATTGCATGATGGACGGAAAGCACCCGCGGCCGTCGATCGAAACGCTTCTTCATGCTTTTTTGCCGTTTCCGCATGTCGATCACACCCACCCCGATGCGATCATCAGCATCTGCTGCGCTGATAATGGAAAAGAGATCGCAGAGGAGATATTCGGCAGCCGCTTTGTATGGGTGCCTTATGTCAGACCGGGCTTCGCTTTATCGAAGCTGATAGCAGAAGGTGTGAAAAACAACCCGAATGCAGAGCTTGTTTTAATGGAGAAGCATGGGCTCGTCACCTGGGGGGAAACGGCGAAAGAAAGCTATGATCAGACGATTGCTGTGATTCGCGAAGCGGAAGCATACATTAAAAGCCGTTCAGAAGATCATCAGCCGTTTGGCGGACAGATGGTCGAGCCGCTTGCACCGGAGGACCGGAAACGGATTTTAGCCGATATCTTGCCAATTATCCGCGGCGCTGTCAGCGGAGAGAAACGCATGCTGCTCACATGGTGCGATGCTGATGATGTACTCGAATTCACGAACAGCAGGTGCGCTCCATCGCTTTCACAGGTCGGCGCCGCATGTCCGGATCACCTTGTGCATACAAAGCGGACGCCTGCCTATATTCCGTGGAATCCCGCTGAACAGGACACAGAGAAGCTGGTCGAACGGATCAAAACCGAGATTGCTAGGTTTAAAGAATCGTATGCCGCCTATTTTCAAAGAAACCGGCATGAAGGAGACGAGATGTTTGAACCGGCGCCGCGCGTGATGCTAATCCCGGGAATCGGCATGGTGGCAGCAGGTAAAAGCCTGGCGATGGCAAAGGTCAGCCGAGATTTATATCGGCGGGCGATTGCTGTCATGAAGGGAACAGAAGTCCTTGGAAACTTTGTATCTCTAAATGAGGAAGAATCCTACAATGTCGAATATTGGCCGCTTGAGCTTTATAAATTAACGCTTGCTCCGCCGGAAGCCGAATTTTCCCGCAAGATCGCATTTGTGACGGGAGGAGCGGGCGGAATCGGCAGCGAGACCTGCCGCCGCCTTGCTTCAGAAGGTGCGCATGTTGCTGTTGCTGACATTAATATAGAAGGCGCAGAAAAAACAGCCGCAGAGATTAATGAACAATACGGTGCAGAACGAGCATCCGCCGTCCGTATGGATGTGACGAAAGAAGAGGACGTTCAGGCGGCATTCGAGGAAATCGTCCTTAATTACGGCGGGATCGACATTCTCGTCAACAACGCGGGGCTTGCGACATCCAGCCCGCTTGATGAAACGACTCTCGAAGAATGGAATTTGAATATGAATGTACTTGGAACAGGATATTTTCTCGTCGCCAGAGAAGCTTTTAAGCAAATGAAAAGACAGGGTTCAGGCGGCAGCATGGTGTTTATCGGCTCGAAAAATTCCGTTTATGCAGGCAAAAACGCTTCGGCATACAGCTCTGCAAAAGCGCTTGAGGTTCATTTGGCGAGATGCATCGCCGCTGAAGGCGGACCGTATGGAATCCGCGTGAATTCAGTGCTTCCGGATGCGGTGCTCCAAGGGTCGGCCATCTGGGACTCCAAGTGGCGCGAAGAAAGAGCCGCCGCCTACGGGATTGAACCCGATCGGCTTGAAGAGCATTACCGCAAACGTACGACTCTTTCCGTCAACATTTATCCCGCCGACATCGCCGAAGCGATCGCTTATTTCGCTTCAGAAAAAACGGCAAAAACGACGGGATGCATGCTGACGGTTGACGGGGGAGTGCCGGCCGCATTTTCAAGGTAATTGGAAAGGAACGGCTTCGGCCGTCCTTTCAGAAAACAAAGGGGGAAAAGGGAGATGAAGGGCGAGACCCACTGGATCATACCGGACGGTTTTATTCCTCCGGAAAGTTCCGGAAGCTTGACGAGCCATGAAGCCATCTGTGTTTTAAATTGCCATGAAGAAGACGCAAACCTTGCGATCACAGTATACTTTGAAGACCGTCCGCCGCTCGAAGGCATTCCCGAGACGGTTCAGGGCAAGAGAACGAAGCATATTCGCACAAGTTCTTTGCACCGAGCAGGAGAACGCATTCCTGAAAATGTTCCTTATGCGATCGAGATCGCAAGCGATGTACCTGTGATCGTCCAGTACAGCCGGCTGGACACAACCCAGCCGGAACTTGCGTTAATGTCAACCATGGCATATCCGTTAAAAACAAGGGGGATGAGTGTACATGATGAATGACCGGGCTTACGCTTTATTTGAAGAACAGCAGAAAGACAGAGGCATCAGCCTTTCTGAAGTAAAGGAAAAATTGAAAGCGCTTAAAATCGAGACGCCTTCATGGGGATACGGGGACTCGGGCACGCGCTTCAAAGTGTTTCAGCAAGAGGGCGTACCGAGGGATCCGTTTGAAAAAATGGAAGATGCATCAGTCGTTCACAAATTAACCGGAACTTGTCCTTCCGTCGCCATCCATATTCCGTGGGATCAAGTTGATGATTACGGAAAGCTGAAAGCGCACGCCGAGGAGCTTGGCCTTGCCATCGGTGCCGTGAATCCGAACTTGTTCCAGGACGATGACTACAAATTCGGAAGCGTCACAAACGTTAAAGCCGACATTCGCCAAAAAGCGACTGAGCAATTGCTCGAATGCGTCGATATTGCAAAACAAACAGGCTCCAAGGAAATCAGCCTCTGGCTTGCCGACGGAACCAACTATCCCGGTCAGGGCGACATCAGAAAACGGAAAAATTGGATGTATGAGTGTCTGGCTGAAGTATACGAAGCGCTTGACGATGATATGCGGCTCTTGATTGAATACAAGTTTTTTGAGCCGGCATTTTATCATACAGACCTGGCGGATTGGGGGATGGCTTACAATTTGGCGCAAAAGCTCGGGCCGAAGGCTGAGGTGCTCGTCGACACCGGCCACCATCCCCAAGGGACGAACATCGAGCACATTGTCGCTTATTTGCTTGACGAAAAACGTCTCGGAGGCTTTCATTTCAACAGCCGCAAATACGCTGATGACGATTTGATCGCAGGCGCGCACAACCCGTACGAACTGTTTCTCATTTTTTATCAAATTTTGGACGCCTGCCGCGATTCCGACCCGAGTGTCCGGAAGACGGCCGAACATATTTCGTATATGCTTGATCAATGCCATTATCTCGAACCTAAAATCCCGGCTGTACTGCGCTCGGTCATGAATGTGCAGACTCAATTTGCAAAAGCGCTTTTGATCAACTTCGATGAAGTGAAGAAAGCGCAGGAAAATCATGACGTTCTTGCCGCAGAGGCTGCGATCCGCGAAGCATTTGAAATTGACGTCAAACCGCTCCTTTACGCCGTGCGGGAGGAAATGAACGTCCCGCCTGATCCGCTCAAAGCTTATGCGGAAAGCGGGTATGCGGAGAAAATACTGGCACGCGGCAAAGGCGGTGCAAGCTGGTGACGATTCTCGCTTTTGATCTTGGTGCGTCGAGCGGCAGAGCTTATGCAGGTCATGTGGACGGCGGTCTGATCAAAGCGGAGGAAATTCACCGTTTTCCAAATCAGCCCGTTCAGGCGGGAAAACACCTTTATTGGGACATTCTCAGGCTTTATCATGAAATCAAAAAAGGCATTTTAAAGGCGAAAAACGGCTGCGGACGAATCAGCTGTATCGGAATCGATTCTTGGGCGGTTGATGTCGGCTTTCTCGATCGTAACGGAGAGCTGTTGGGGAACCCTTATCATTACCGAGACCCTTACACGGACGGAATGATGATGGAGGTGCTGAATGAAATCGGAAAAGAAGAGCTGTTTTCAAGAACCGGTATTCAACTTTTGCCGTTCAACACCATCTTTCAGCTCCGGGCGCTGAAAAAAGCGAATTCTCCGCTGTTGGAACACGCGGAAACGCTTTTAATGATTCCTGATTTGCTGCGCTATTTTTTAACGGGCGAGAAAAAAAGCGAGTTTACAAATGCGACGACAACTCAGCTGTTCAACCCGAAAACGTCAGATTGGGATTGGGAGCTCATCAGCCTTATGGGACTCCCGGCCAATATTTTTCCGAAGGATATAGCAAAACCAGGAAGCGAAGCGGGGAGGCTGTCACAATCAGTGTGCAGCGAATTGTCGGTGCCTGCCGTACCGGTCATTGCCGTCGGCGAACATGACACGGCTTCTGCAGTTGTCGGCGTTCCCGCTGAAACGGAAGACTTTGCATATTTGATTTGCGGCACCTGGTCGCTGATTGGAACTGAACTTGACACTCCGCTGATGTCAAAACAGGCGCTCGATTGGAATTTTACAAATGAGGGCGGTGCCGGCGGTACATTCCGCTTTTTAAAAAACATTATGGGATTGTGGCTGTTCCAGCGCTGTCAGGCGGATTGGGAAAAAGACGGGATCAGCTATTCGAGCGCCGAGCTTGTCAAACTTGCCGGACAGTCGGAAGCATTCAGGTCGGCGGTTGACCCGGATGACCCGATGTTTCTTAATCCCGTGCATATGCCTGAGGCGATCAGGGAGTATTGCCGTGCAACTGGGCAGCACGTGCCGGAAACGCCCGGACAGATGATCCGCTGCGTGCTGGAAAGCCTTGCGTTTAAATACCGGTTTACGCTTGAACGGATTGAAACATTGACAGGAAAAGAATATGACGGACTTCACATGGCGGGCGGAGGGATTCGAAATGAACTGCTGTGCCAATACACGGCGAATGTACTGGCCAGAAATGTATGGGCCGGACCGTCAGAGGCGAGCGCCATCGGCAACATTGCCGTACAGGCCATCGCACTCGACATGTTTTGGGATATTCAAAGCGCCCGAAAAGCGATCAGGACTTCCTTCCCTCAAAAAACGTATGTACCGGAAGATACAGAAGCGTGGGAGGCGGCATACCGCCGCTATACAAGTCAGATTCTCGGCGCCGCTTCCCGCTGAAAACATTTCCTGTATCGGCGCTGATGCGCTATCATGAAAGTAACAGTGACTTTTACCAAAAAAGGAAGGAAGTAAACGGATGCTTGTAGCTGAAAGACACCAAAAAATCGTCGAGCTTGTCAATCTGCGCTCGAGCGTACGCGTCACAGAACTGAGCGAGCTTTTTTCCGTCACGGAAGAAACGATCAGGCGCGATCTGGAAAAGCTTGAGAAGGAAAATAAGCTGAAAAGAAGTCATGGCGGCGCTGTCAGCGTACAGACCGAAGAAGCGGAGGTGCATTTTCGCGAGCGCGAAATTACAAACGTAAACGAAAAAAAGATGATTGCATTTGAAGCCGTTAAGCACGTGAAAAGCGGGGAACGAATAATTCTTGATGCCAGCACGACGGCATGGTACATGGCAAAAGCGCTTGAAAACATCCCGCTGACCGTCATCACCAATTCAGTCAGAGTCGCGATTGAACTCAGCAAAAAAGAAAAGGTGACGGTCATTTCAACCGGCGGGATGCTGCTGCCGCAATCGATGTCATATGTCGGTCCTTTGGCTGAGCGCTCCCTTGATATGTATCACGTCAACAAAACATTTCTGTCTTGCAAAGGCGTCGACCCTGCGAGCGGTTTGAGCGATTCAAACGAAATGCAGGCGCTGTTGAAAAAACGGATGATCGAGATTGCGGACGAAACGATCTTGATGGCGGACAGCAGCAAATTCGGGACCCGTGCTTTCTCGCAAATCGACCGCCTTCATAACGGATACAGGATCATCACAGATTCAGGAATTGACAATGCAAACCTTGCCCTCTTGAAAGACATTACAGAGACCATCACGATCGTCGGCTGAAACCAAGCTTTTCAAGCACTTGATTTTAAAATCAGGCGCAAATGGGATAAAATAGAAGAGTAAAAAAGGAAAGGAGATGTTTTTGATGGCGAAAAAGATTTTGATCGTAACGGGCGACGCAGTTGAAGCGCTGGAAGTGTATTATCCTTATTACCGCTGTCTTGAAGAGGGCTATGAAACGACGATCGCCGCACCGAAAAAGAAAAAGATTCATACGGTTGTTCATGACTTTCTGGATTGGGATACATACACCGAAAAGCCGGGCTATTTAATTGACGCGCATGCTTCATTTGATGAGATTGATCCGTCCGAATACGACGGTATCATCATTCCGGGCGGACGCGCGCCGGAATTTATCCGGATGTACGATTCCCTGCTGAAAATTGTTGCTCATTTCTTTGAGGAAAATAAACCGGTCGGCGCGATTTGTCACGCGAGCCTGATTTTCACAAGCCTGAGAGAACATCTGAAAGGTCGGGAGCTGACGGCTTACATCGCCTGCAAACCGGAAGTCGAAGCAGCGGGCGCGACTTATGTAGAGGAGAAGCTTCATGTCGACGCCAATCTGGTCTCAGGCCATGACTGGTCCAATCTGCCGGAGTTTATGAGAGAATTTTTTAAAGCGTTAAACAAATAATATGCAGGGACGACCCCGCAGAAAATTGGGGTTGTCTCTTTTTTTTAGACATGTTTCGCTTCGCATTTTATAATGGTACAAACGGGTAACTTGGACAAAATATAATGGAAAGAGAGGTGCTCCGATGTCAGCAGATCATCATGAACACACATTAAATCCCAAAAGTTCTAAAGGAAAAGAACAAATCACAAACCGTTTAAAGCGGATTGAAGGGCAGGTCAGAGGCATTCAAAACATGATCGAAAATGACCGCTACTGCGTCGATATTCTTGTTCAAATCTCAGCTGTGCAAGCCGCGATGCAAAAGGTGGCTTTCAGCCTGCTTGAAGATCATACCCACCATTGTGTCGCAAACGCGATTAAAAGCGGTGAAGGCGAAGAGGCCATCGAGGAGCTGCTTGATGTGTTTAAGCGTTTTTCAAAGTCGTGAACGAAAAAAGGGAAAATCGTTTTCTTGAAATACCCTACAGGGGTATGGTAATATAAAACCGATCAATATCATCAAACCATAGGAGGTTTTCAATATGGAACAAAAAACACTGAAAGTCGAAGGCATGTCTTGCAACCACTGTGTTCAGGCAGTAGAAGGAAACGTCGGAAAGCTTGGCGGAGTAGAGTCCGTTAAAGTGAATTTAAGCGAGGGCAAGGTCGAAGTTTCGTTTGATTCAGGCAAAGTATCGCTGAAAGAAATCATCGATACGATCGAAGATCAGGGGTATGATGTCGCAGGCTAATATATACCTATAAGGGGTATATAAGGAGTGAAGGATATGGACGGACAAAAAGAAGCCACCCTCCAAATCTCTGGCATGACCTGCGCCGCCTGTGCGGCGCGGATCGAGAAAGGGTTGAAAAGGCTTGACGGCGTTCAGGACGCAAATGTGAACTTGGCGCTGGAAAAATCAAAAATCGTTTATGATCCGGGGCAAATCGAAGTCGGACAGCTGGCTGAAAAAGTCGAATCGCTCGGCTATCAAGTTCCAGCGGAAAAAGCCGAATTCGCAATTTCCGGCATGACGTGTGCGGCTTGCGCCAACCGGGTTGAAAAGCGCCTCAACAAGCTGCCGGGCGTCAAAAACGCCGCCGTCAACTTTGCCATAGAGACTGCGGCAGTCGACTATCATACCGGTGCGGTTTCGCCGGAGGAAATGATTGAAGCCGTTGAAAAGCTCGGCTACAAACTCGAGCTGAAAAAAGACCAAACTGCGGATGGAGCGGCGGAACAAAGAGAAAAAGGCATTCAGCGTCAAACCGGCAAGTTTATTTTTTCGGCCATTTTATCTTTTCCGCTGCTCTGGGCAATGGTCAGCCATTTCAAATTCACGTCATTTATATGGCTGCCGGGAATGTTCATGGATCCCTGGGTTCAGTTCGCGTTGGCGACACCGGTTCAGTTTATCGTCGGGAAACAGTTTTACACAGGGGCTTATAAAGCGCTTCGGAACAAAAGCGCGAACATGGATGTGCTCGTCGCTCTCGGCACGTCTGCCGCGTATTTCTACAGCTTGTATTTAAGCATTGAAAGCCTCGGCACGAACCGGCATCCGGACGGACTTTATTATGAAACAAGCGCCATCCTCTTAACCTTGATCATTTTAGGAAAGCTGTTTGAAGCGAAAGCGAAAGGGCGCTCATCCGAAGCGATCAAAAAGCTGATGGGGCTGCAGGCAAAGACGGCGACCGTCGTCAGAAACGGCGAAGAGATGACCGTGCCGATTGAAAACGTATTGGCAGGCGACATCATGTACGTGAAGCCCGGTGAAAAAGTACCGGCAGACGGAGAGATTGTCGAAGGACGTTCTGCGCTGGATGAATCAATGATCACCGGTGAAAGCATCCCTGTTGACAAGACGGTTGGAGATCCGGTTATCGGTGCTACAATCAATAAAAATGGATTTTTAAAAGTAAGAGCAGAAAAAGTAGGCAAAGATACTGCGCTGGCGCAGATTATAAAAGTCGTGGAAGAGGCGCAAGGTTCAAAAGCTCCGATTCAACGGCTCGCAGACCGGATTTCCGGGGTTTTTGTGCCGATTGTCGTGGCGATCGCAGTCATCACATTTTTCGTCTGGTATTTGGCGGTTAGCCCCGGTGAATTCGGCACGGCGCTGGAAAAGCTGATTGCGGTGCTTGTGATCGCATGTCCGTGTGCGCTCGGTTTGGCAACACCGACTTCGATCATGGCCGGATCGGGCCGTGCGGCTGAATTCGGAATTTTATTCAAAGGCGGCGAACATTTGGAGACGGCTCACCGCTTGGAGACGATCGTGCTTGACAAGACGGGGACGGTCACAAATGGAAAGCCTCAGCTCACAGATGTGCGCACTGAACCATGGATCGATGAAACATCGTTTCTCAAGCTTATCGGTGCTGCGGAAAAAAACTCTGAACATCCGCTTGCTGAAGCCATTGTCGAAGGCGTTAAAAAGAGAGAGATAGAACCGGCCTCCGCAGACAGCTTTGAAGCGATACCCGGTTATGGTATCGAAGCCGCAGTCAATGAAAAACGGATTTTGATCGGCACAAGACGGCTGATGGAAAGCCGTGATATTGACATTCAAGAGGCGCACAGCGAAATGGAGAAGTTTGAAACACAAGGAAAGACAGCGATGCTTGCCGCCATCGACGGTCGGTTTGCCGGGCTGATCGCCGTCGCCGATACGATAAAAGACACGTCGAAGAGAGCGGTGAAAAGGCTGCATGATATGGGGCTTGAAGTCGTCATGATCACCGGAGACAACCGGCGGACGGCAGAAGCGATTGCTGCTGAAGCCGGCATTCAGCATGTCATTGCAGAAGTCCTGCCTGAAGGAAAAGCAGATGAAGTGAAGAAAATCCAGGCAAAAGGCAAAAACGTCGCGATGGTCGGCGACGGCATCAATGATGCGCCGGCACTGGCGGCAGCCGATACCGGAATGGCGATCGGAACGGGGACTGACGTCGCCATGGAAGCCGCCGATATCACCTTGATCCGCGGCGATTTAAACAGCATCGCCGATGCGATCCTCATGAGCAGGCTGACGATCAAAAACATTAAACAAAACCTTTTCTGGGCGTTTGCCTACAACAGCATCGGCATTCCGTTCGCGGCCGTCGGGCTTTTGGCCCCGTGGATCGCAGGTGCCGCGATGGCGTTCAGTTCGGTCTCGGTCGTTCTGAATGCACTCAGGCTGCAAAAGGTGAAGCTTGATTGGAGGAATCCGTCTTGAAGGATAAAACAGTGCTCGTTTGGACGGTTTCGGCGGTTGTTTATGTAGGAATTGTCATGCTCGTATACAGCATATTGGCCGCTCAGGAACCGATACCCGATGAAAAGCCTCATGACGGTCATGCTTTAGAAGAGCATGCCAAATGATTTGAAAAAGCCGGATGTTAAAGAACATCCGGCTTTTTGCATTAGTATCTGTTATTGCTCATACACATCAAAATCTTTTCCTGAACGATTTCTTTCATGGCTTCTTTGGCGGGGGTCATATATTTTCTTGGATCGCTTGCATCAGTGTGTTCATGCAGATAACGGCGCAGTTTATCTGAAAAAGGAATTTTTAATTCAGTCGCGATATTTACTTTTGCACAGCCGAGCTTGATGCACTTTCTTACATCTTCTTGCGGAATTCCTGAGGCGCCGTGCAGGACAAGCGGAACTGAAACCCGTTTTTGAATCGCGGCCAGCCGGTCAAAATCGATATTGGGTTCTTTTGAGTAAAGCCCGTGGGCTGTACCGATTGCCACCGCAAGCGAATCGATTCCGGTTTTCTCGACGAACTCTTTTGCTGCATCCGGATCGGTGTAATAAGCGTCGGCTTCATCCACGATTAAATCATCTTCCTGTCCGCCGAGCCTTCCGAGCTCGGCTTCTACAGTGGCATCTTTTTGCCGGGCATATTGTACGACGCTCGCTACAATTGCGGTATTTTCGGCAAATGGATGGTGCGAAGCATCAATCATCACCGATTTTGTCCCTAATGATAAAGACTCGCGAATATCATCAATCTCTTCATGATGATCGAGATGGAGGGCGACCGGGATTGAACAGCGCGCTGCGGCCGTTTCTGCAATCGCTTGAATATAGTCGCGGCCTGCATAGCTGAAGGTTCCGGGAGTAGCCGCAAGAATCACGGGGGACCTTAGGGCTTCAGCCGCTTCTGTCACGGCTTGCACGGTTTCCAGGTTGTGAATGTTAAAGGCCGGTACCGCATAGCCGTTTGTCTGTGCGTCCAACAGCATTTTCTTCGTATTTGTCAGCATATCGATTCCTTCTTTCTGATCAAAATTAGGATATATAGCTCGAAAAGGTGTTCAGAATGTCGTCAGGACTCGAGGCTTTAATCAGCTGCTGCCTCGCATCTTCGTGAACAAGCATGCGAGACACCGATGATAATAGATTGAGATGTGTGCTGCCTGCCTCGGCATCTGGTATCAATAAAGCAATGATAAATGTGACAGGGTTTTGATCAAGCGCGTTCCATTCGATGCCCATCTGGTTTTGAATGATGATGACAGATGCTTCTGTGATGTCCTTCAGTTTTGCATGGGGAATGGCAAAGCCTTCAATGAAGCCGGTCGTACTTTCAGCCTCTCTTTGTGCCAATCCGTGTATGACCGCTTGTTTTGTTTGGGCGGCTCCCGATTCATATGCGACCTGAGCCACCCGGTCAAATGCTTCCGCTTGGGAAGATAACGTTTCTTGAAGATAGATGTGCTCTTTTTTGATTAAAGCTGTTGTGCCCATGTTTGATCAGCCTTTCTGTTTTTCATATGTCCGTTTTTGATAAAAACCGTATAAGAAGGCGCCGATAAGCGATCCGATGATAATCGACAACACCCATTGAAAGGCTCCTGTGACAACGGGAAGTACAAGGAATCCGCCGTGCGGGGCAGGTACTTGAACTGCGAATGAGTATGTTAATATCGCCGATATCGAAGAGCCGATCATCAAAATCGGAATGACAGGGATCGGTTTTTTTGCGGCGAACGGGATAGCACCTTCGGTAATATGAGTGGCGCCGAGAATAAAATTGACAAGCCCTGCATTTCGGTCCTGCTGGCTGAAATATTTGCGGAAAAGCAAAGTGGCAAACGCAATGACAAGCGGCGGTGTGATGCACGCGGCGGAAACGCCTGCCATGAAATATTGGTTCCCTTCAGCGAGAAGAGCAGTGCCGGTGACATAAGCGGCTTTATTGACCGGACCGCCCATGTCAAATGCGCTCATACAGCCGATAATTAAGCCGAGAATGACGGGATTCGCTCCTTGAAAATCGGCTAAAAAGTCCTTCATCCCTTCATTGATGGCCGTCATCGGCTCCACGAGGAAAAACATGACCGCACCGATCAGAAAAATGCCGATAACCGGATAAAGAAAAATTGCTTTTAGCCCTTCAAGGGATTGAGGCATTTTTTTAAGTGCATACGAGAGACCGTAAATGATCAGTCCCGCCAAAAAACCGGATACGATGCCGCCCAGAAAACCCGCTCCCCCCGTGCTGGCGATCATGCCGCCGATAAACCCGACAATCAGGCCGGGACGTTTGGCCATTGAAGCGGCGATATAAGCGGATAAAATCGGAACCATCAGCTGGAAGCCGAATGCGCCCGTTTTATTCAGCAATTCGGCAAAAGCGTTGTAGCTTGGATGTTCAGGATCTGCTGAATGGATGCCGAATAAAAAGGAAAGTGCAATTAAAACCCCTCCGCCGACGACAAATGGGAGCATGTGGGAAACCCCGTTCATCAAATGTTTATATATTTTACGGCCGATGGAAGCGGCTTCGCCTGTTTGGAGTTCATCCTCTGTTTTTGCCGCTGTTTGTTCGCGGTAAATCGGCGCTTCGCCGTTCAGCAGCGCCCGAATTAAAGATTCCGCATCTCGGATGCCCCGCGCAACCGGGACGTCAAGGACGCGTTTGCCTGCAAAACGCTCGGCGCCTACATCTTTGTCAGCCGCGACAATGACTCCGTCGGCTTGTTTAATGTCCTCTGGCGATAGTTCGTTTTGAACTCCGATTTGTCCGTGTGTTTCGACTTTGATTTCTACACCCAGTTTGGCGGCGGCCTGTTTTAAGGCCTCTTCAGCCATAAATGTATGGGCAATGCCTGTTGGACAGCCGGTTGCCGCGATGATTTTGAACTTTTTCATAAGAAAACCCCCTTTATAAATGAGTGATTTGAATTTGTGAAGCTGTTTGATCGAGTTTGGACACATCTCCGAGGCCTTTCGAGAAAGCCGTCAAGGATCCGGCGGCAGAGGCGTGTCTGAGTGCTTCAGGAACAGAACAGCCCAGCTCCTGTTTTCCGACGAACACGGCAAGCATGGCATCGCCGGCACACGCGGTATTGACAACTTTGCCTTTGGCGGCTGTCGCTTTTAAGGTTCTTTGGCGGTCCAAATAAAGGGCGCCGTCTTTGCCGCGTGAGATGAGAACCCTTTGAGCGCCGCGATTGAGGAGCTCCTTTCCGTAGTGGATGATTTCTTCTTCAGACAGCGCTTTCTTCCGGCTGAAAAAAGCGGCAAGCTCCTGTTCATTCGGTTTAATCAGGTAAGGATGGTATGAAAGACAATCTAATAGGACGGGAGAGCTGATATCCAAGATCAACTTCAGTTTGTTTTCGGCGGCAATCTCGGAAAGCGAAAGGTACATGTCATCTGGGACTCCTCTCGGAAGACTGCCTGAAACAAATAAAAAGCGGCCGGACGGAATTTGACGGATTTTGTTGATCAGCTCCTGTTTTCGGCCTTCAGATATGAGCGGACCTTTGTTTACGATTTTGAATTCCCGGGTGGCATTAATAAAAATATTAATCCGTGAGATGCCTTCGACTTCGACAAAGTCTGTGACGATTTTTTCATTCAGCAGTTCATTTTCAATAAAACGCCCGGTAAATCCGCCTGTAAATCCAAGCGCGGTATTGTTAAGGCCGAGGCGCTTGAGCATAAAAGAAATATTGACACCTTTTCCGTTTGGCTGATAATCTTCATCTTTAGTGCGGTTGACGACATCGGGAAGCAGCTCGTCGGTTTCAACGAATAAGTCGACCGCGGTATTCATCGTGCATGTATAGATCATGCTGTATCCCCCCTTTATCTGTGGCTTCACAGACATTATGTCACAGATAAAAGGGGGGATGTTTACAGGTTGTGTAAAGGTTTTCAGCTATGAGCGGTGCGGATGACGTATGAGTCCAGCATGATGCGGGAGAGGACTTGCAGAGGGAGGCGCGAGCGGACTTCATAATCGGGAAAAAATGATTGTTCACCTTTAAACCCGACTAGTACGATCTCTGATAATTTCGCAAGACGCGAATCGATCCTTGTTGTTAATGTAATAGTGGAAATGGCTTGCAATTTGAAATTTTGCGCGGCTTCAACAAGCTCCTCTGTCTCGCCGTTCAGGGAAACAAAAAGGCCGAGGTCTTTTTTTGCCAGTGTTTTTGACTTGCCTCTGATAATATTCGGGTCGCTGTGCATCTCGCAGTTTTTGCCGAGTAGCTGAAGCTTGATCGTCATCTCAGTCCCAATCATTTCAGACAATCCCCTTGCGAAAATGTAAACTTTTTCGGCATTGCTGATTTTTTGAATGGCATCTTCGATCAACCCGATATCAAGCATTTTAATCGTATCCAGAACTTCTCTTTCATTCTTGAGCACGGCCTGTTTAATTTGGCTGTCGATATCATCCATCAGCGGAGCGTGGCCGAGGTGGTGTTTTTCTTTTAATGCGTACTTAAAAGAAGTGTAGCCGTCATAACCGAGCTTTTTCATTAACCTGACAATCGTGGCTGTTGAAACATTTGCATCCTCGCTTAATTTTACAATCGATAAAGTGGCGATGACATCTAAGTGCTGATAAATGTACTCGAGCAAATGCCGTTCTGAATCGCTGAGCGACTGATATGTGTCAGAAGTCATTTGAAACACGCTGTCTTTCATATTAAAACCCCCTTTTATAGTCATATTGTATCAGTTTAGCAAGGGGGGAGGAGAAAAAATAAACGTTTCCGACCTAAAAATATCCGGCCCGAGAGCCGGATATTTCAAGTTAAGAAGCGATTTTTCTGCATGCTTCCGCACATGCAAAGCAGCTTTCAGCGCAAAGCTGGCAGTGGTCATGCTTGTGCAGGCTGCATTCATTGCCGCAAGCTTCGCAAACCTTTGCGCAAAGCTGGCAAATGTCTTCGGCATACGGGCTGTTGCGCGTCATGGCTTGAAGTGCGAATCCGCACATCTCAGCGCATTCCCGGTCAAGTCGGATGCATTCGGCCATCATCCCCGCGTCTTCTTCCATCAGACATTTGTCAAAGCAGTGATTGCAGGCTTCAAGGCATTCCCGGCAGGCTTTGATGCATTCCTCGTATACAGATTTCACGAAATACACTCCTTTTTTCTGCGTTTTCCCTTCGTTGTACCCTGCTTTAAAATCGGGAAAACATGCGAAAAAAACTGCTGTACAGGATGTACAGCAGTTTTTGGTTATTCGGCGAGACCTTGATGGATCCGGTCAAGGTTTTCTTTCATCATCTTATAATAGGAATCTCCCGCTTCACCGGGCTTTCCGATCGAATCGGTGAAGACTTTTGCTTTAATCGGCACGCCCGTTTCCGCTGACAGGCTTTCCATGCTCCGCGGGTCAACGCTTGTCTCCACGAATAAGGCCGGAACTTCCTTTTTCTTCACCGTGTCGACGATTTTTTTCATCTGACCGGGAGTTCCTTCATTTTCGGTATTGATTTCCCAAATATACTGCGCGTCGACGCCGTAGGCCGAAGCGAAATATTTAAAAGCTCCTTCGCTTGTTACAAGGACGCGGCGCTCTTTCGGTATATCTTTAAAGCGGTTCACCGCTTCATTATGAAGCTTTTGCAGCTTGCCGATATAGGCTTCAGCGTTTTTCTCGTAATCTTCTTTATGGTCGGGATCGTTTTTGATCAGCGCATCTCTCGCGTTTTTGGCATATTGAATCCCGTTTTCTATATCGAGCCATGCATGGGGATCTTCTTCCGATTCTTTACCTTTGGCAGTGAGATGCTTTGGCTTGACCCCTTTGCTCAGCTTGTAGACAGGGGCGTCATCGCCGTCTTTTTCAGCTGTTTCCAGCAGCTTGTTAAACCAGCCGTTTCCTGTCTCCAAATTCAGGCCGTTGTAAAAGATGACATCGGCGTCCGTCGTTTTTTGCACGTCTTTTGGCAGCGGGTCGTATTCGTGCGGGTCTGTTCCAACAGGTACAATGCTGTATAAATCGATGTGATCTCCTCCGACTTGTTTGACGATGTCATAGAGAATGGAGTAGGTGGTGACGACCTTCAGCTTTCCGTTTTCTTCATTGCTGCTTTTCGATGAGCAGCCAGCGGCGAGAACAAGAATTAATGCCGCCGCAATGGCTAATGTTTGCTTCCATTTCATGTTTTGTGTTCCCCCTTTATATTGTGGATTATTGAAGTGCTGCCCGCTTTCTTCTTGATTTCAAAGCTCTCCAAAGCACGCCTTGTTTCGGTGAAAATGTAAAGGAAAGTCCGAACAAAATCGTAGCCACGAGCACGATCGCCGCTCCTGAGGAGAGGTTGTACGTATAGCTTAATCCAAGACCGACGACCGCTGACAAAGCGCCGAGGAAAGCGGACAAATAGATCATCACCCACAGCCGGTCCGTTAATAAATAAGCGGTTGCGGCAGGCGTGATCAGCATCGCGACGACGAGGATAATGCCGACGGTCTGAAGCGATGCGACCGTGACCATCGTTAAAAGCGTCATTAAAAAGTAGTGAATCAGCCGGTTCGGCAAGCCGTAGACGGCCGCCATCGTCGGGTCGAAAGAGGTGATGAGCAGCTCTTTGTAAAACAAAAAGACGGCGGTAAGAATCATGACTCCGATGACGAGCGTGATCCACATGTCGGATGAACGAACGGCCAGCACATTTCCGAATAAGATGTGGTACAGATCGCTTGAGCTTTTGACAAGCGTGATCAAAATGATCCCGACGGCGAAAAAGGCTGTGAAGACGATACCGATGGCCGAATCGTTTTTAATCCGGCTGTTTTGGCTGACATAGCCGATTCCGAGAGCCGTCAGGATGCCCGTAAAGACGGCGCCGAAGAAAAAATTGACGCCGAGCATATAAGAGATGGCGACGCCGGGAAGGACCGCGTGTGAAATCGCATCTCCCATCAGCGCCATTCCCCTGAGAATGATAAAGCAGCCGATGACGCCGCAAATGATGCCCACCATAATCGATGTGAACAGCGATTTTTGCAGAAACGAATATTCCATCAAACCATGGATAAATTCCATCACATTGCACCCCTTTTCGATTGCAGGAACGGAAGCTGAGATTCGTAGGCTTTCATCATCACGTCGGGATTGAGGATGTCGGAGACCGGGCCTTTTTGAATCAGCTCTTTGTTCAGCAAAATTAATTCATTGAAATAGCTGTCCGCTTTGCTCAAATCGTGATGGACGACAAGAACGGTCTTTCCTTCATCACGAAGTTCCTTTAAGATGCTGACGATCATTTCTTCACTCGTCACATCAATTCCGACGAACGGTTCGTCAAGACAGAACAGCTCTGCTTTTTGGGCGAGCGCCCGGGCGAGAAAAACGCGCTGCTGCTGCCCGCCTGACAGTTCACCGATCTGGCGCTTGGCGTATGCTTCCATCCCGACTTTTTCAAGACAGTGATATGCCCATTCTTTATCGCGTTTTTTCGGACGTCTGAAAAGGCCGAGTTCAGGATACGTGCCGAGGATGACGGTGTCGAGCACATTGATCGGGAACGTCCAATCCATATCATTCCGCTGCGGAACATAGGCGATTTGCTTGCGTACATGTTTGAGCGGTTTTCCGAGCAGACGGACGTCGCCTTTATCTTTTGGAATCAATTGGAGCATGGCTTTTAACAGTGTTGATTTTCCTGCGCCGTTCGGTCCGATAACGCCCGCCATCATTCCTTGATCAAGCGAGAAATTGATATTGCGAAGCGCTTCTGCGCCGTGATAAGAAACATATAAATCTTTTACAGTAATCGCGGGTTTCATAGGTTCATTAACCCCTTTCTATGTCTATATGAAAGTTAACCTGAATACAATATTTTTGTTGCGGTAATATTTTATTACCTTGTGACATTTTTTTTACCTAATGCAACTTTTGATTGAATTCTAATATATCATTCCTAAGTTGTAAAGCACTAAAATTGCTGAAAAACGGTAAAAGCCATGCAGATCAAGCTGCATGGCTTTAAAAAAATTTCTTCTGTGCCGGTTTATCGTTCAAATTGAAACGTATCGATTGCGACTTTCCCTTTGAAGACAAAGTAGATGCGATGGGTGCCTGCCGATTTTCGGACGGAAGCTTTTATCGTTTTCCAGTTATGCAATCCGGATGTGTCAGGCACTTTTAACGAGCCGATTTGCTTTCCTTTTTGAGGATGATCGAGGAAGATGCCGATTTCGCCGCCGCCTCTGCTTGCAACCTTTGCTTTTATCCTTTTTTCGCCTTTGAAGCGGACATCATGGAAGGCGATCCACGCGTTTGCTGTACTGCTTTTTACCGCATCGCCGCCGTATTTGGATTCTTCGGTGATGAGCACGCCTTTGTAGTCGTCGTAGTTTTCAGCGTTTGTCTGCCGCCGCAAGTTCCGTTCTCGAATCGTTTCACCTTGGACGAAAATCCGCTTTGTCTTGCGGATGTCCGCCGCCGAGCTCCCGACCGATATTTTGTATGCGCCTCTTTCAACGGCAAACGTTTCGCTCGTTACATCCCAGAAGGCAAGGTCTGCCTGTTTCAGCTTGAATGTCACGGTTTTCGTTTCTTTCGGTGCCAGCTCAACGCGCTGAAAGTTTTTCAAGTCCAGATTGGGCTGTTTAACCCGAGTGTTAAACAGAGGAGAAGTATAGAGCTGAACGACCTCATCTCCTTTTCTTCCGCCTGTGTTGGTGACGTTGACGCGGATCGTGACGGAGCCGTCTTTTTTGATGCTGTCAGAGGAAACGCTTAAACCGCTGTAGTGGAACGCTGTATAGGATAACCCGTGGCCGAACGGATACAGCGGCTTGCCTTCGAAATATTTATAGGTTCTTTTCCCTTTGATGATATCGTAATTCATCATATCCGGCAGTTCTTTGACTGACGTGTGCCAAGTTTGCGTCAGCCGTCCGCCCGGATTTTCATCTCCAAAGAGAATGTCCGCCAATGCGCTTCCCGCCTCCTGGCCTCCGTGTGCGGAGTATATGATCGCAGGAATGTGCGCTTTAGCCCAGTTGAGAGCGAACGGATAGCTGCTCGTTACGACAAGCACCGTATTGGGATTGGCTTTAGAAACAGCTTTCAGCAGATTTTCCTGGGCCGGAGGTAGTGTAATGTCTTTCCGGTCTTCGGTTTCCCGGCCGTTGATGTAAGGATTGTTGCCGACAAACACGACGGCTTTGTCCGCGGTTTTTGCCAGTCGAACCGCTTCCTCCGTACTGCTCTTGATGATCGCCTTTGAAAACTTTTCCGCTGCTGTCGCCGGCTTTTCGGCAGTTGCTGTTAATGTCCCGTCTTTTCCAGCGGTGAGATATTTGCCGTTTGCCGTATTTTTGATGGCGAATGTCCCGTCAGGCTGCTGTTCAAACTGGAAAGTTTCTTTGACGGTCCAGCCGTTCGGCTGTTTCTGATCAGCGATCAGTTTGCCGTCATCCTGAAGCGAGACATAGAGACCGTTCGCTTGGGCGCGGAGGGTGAAAATGCTTTCTCCCCAATCCGCCGCATCGAATGCCGCGCTTTTCTCAAGCTTGTCAGCCGATGCTGTGAGCGGTTGTTTGCCGTCCCGGCCTGCGGTTACAAACTTTCCTGTCAGGGCGGATTTGAACCCGCTTTGTTCCAGCCCTTCGGCAAAGGAGACGCGGTCTTTGCCGATTTTGTCCGCGATTCCGTCAAGCGGGGTTTTCCGATACGGCATCGTTCCGCTGTACCAATCTTCGTAAAGCGCATTTCCGAACGGTCCGATAACTGCGATGTTTTCATTTTTCCGGGTATTGAAGGGCAGCAGATTCCGGTCGTTTCTCAGTAAAACAATGGCTTTTTCAGCCGCTTTTTTCGCAAGCTGCCGGTGCTTTGGACTGTTGATGACGCCATCTGTCAGGCGGCTGTACGGATTGAGTTCGTCCGGATCGAATTCGCCTGTTCGAAAACGGATGCTGAATGTGTTGGCCAAGGCTTGATCGAGGTCTTTCTCAGACATAAGGCCATTCTTTAAGGCGCCGGTTAAGGCGGTTTTCGTCAGCCCGGGATTTTCTCCCTGATCTGTAAAGTTGTCAATGCCGGCTTTTACGGCGTGGGCATGCGCTTTTTCGTGGCTGTCATAATACTTGTGGTCAGTGACGATTCCTGAAGGATCAAAGGCGTCGCTGACGATGAAGAAATCGTCTCCGGCCCATTTTCCTTTGACTGTGCTGTTGAGCAGCGGGCTCAAAATGGCCGGTTTATCGTTGACAGAATTGTAGGCTGGCATCAGGCTGTACGCGGCTTTTGCGGAAATTGCCGTTTTGAAGGGCTTCAAATAATACTCGTTCATGTTCCTGGGATCAATGCTTGAGGAGCTGAATCCCCGGTCTGTTTCGTTGTTATAGGCAAGAAAATGTTTTAAGGTAGGAACTGTTTTCAAATAGAAGGGATGCTCGCCCCTTAAACCGGAGGCATAGGCGGTTGCTATTTCCCCTGTTAAAAAAGGGTCTTCGGAATAGCCTTCTTCATTTCTACCCCACCTTGGATCCCGCAGCAGATCAACGACCGGCGCCCAGACATTGACTCCGTTTGCCGCGGGATCAAGGTGATGGAAGCCGCGGACTTCATCGCCGACCGCTGAGCCGATTTGTTTGATTAAAGAGCGGTCCCATGTGTGTGCGAGCCCGACAGCCTGCGGGAAAACGGTCGCTTCCCCGAGCCAGGCAACGCCGTGAAGCGCTTCTGTGCCTGTTTTAAAAGCGGGAATGCCCAGCCGGGGAATGGCAGGCTGATATTGATGCATCAGCGACACTTTTTCCTCAAGGGTCAGTCGAGAAAGCAAGTCGCTGACCCTTTTTTGAACAGGGAGACTTGGATCTTGAAAGGGATATTCATATTCATCAGCCTGGGTTTTAGCGGCCGCGGGCGGCGGATTGACAGCGGCGGCGGAAAGGATCGTGCACATTGCCGCCAACATGATGGTGCGGACCGTTTTCAGCATCCTGATCACTCCTTTTAGAAAAAAATGAAGACATCCCGGTCCTTTTCTTTTGGCTGAATTGCTGTTCCCTCCTGAAGCGCTTCCGCTGCGCCGTTTATGACAGAAGTGACAGACAGATCGCGGATGAGCAGCTTCCATTTCTTTTGGACGCCTGTTGTTTTCACGGTAATCGTATTTTCATGCCGTGAAGCTCTGACTGTCATTGCTTCGCACTTTTCATTGTAAATCGTCTGTTCGGCTGTGCAGCCGTCTTTTAATTGGTAAAGGCAGAACGTCACACCGTCGAGATAATCATAATCAGGTCGCCCGGATTCCTGCCCGAGCGGCAGCAGCGTATTTTCCCTGACGAACAGGGGAAGCCCCATATACCCGTACTGTTCTTCTTTCCATTCTCCGCCTTCCATCTCTTTTCCCGTCAAAAGGTGTGTCCAGGTGCCTTTTGGCAAATAATAACGGACAACGCCGTCTTCCTGAAAAACGGGAGCGACGAGGAGTCTTCCGCCGAGCATGTACTGTCTGTCAAGCCAGTGGCAAGTGTTGTCCCCGGGAAATTCGAGGAGCATCGCCCGCATCATCGGAATGCCTTCAGCGTGCGCTTCATGCGCGGCGGCGTACAAATAAGGCATCAGCCTGTGCTTCAGTTTGACAAAATACCGCATCACATCGGCCGCTTCTTCGTCAAACAGCCACGGAACGCGATATGATTCGCTCCCGTGCAGGCGGCTGTGCGTCGACAAGAGGCCGAATGCGGTCCAGCGCTTATACAAATCGGCTGTTGCCGTGCTTTCAAATCCGCCGATATCGTGGCTCCAGAAGCCGAAGCCTGAAAGGGAAAGCGACAGGCCGCCGCGAAGGCTTTCAGCCATTGAATCATAGCTGGCAAAACAATCCCCGCCCCAGTGTACGGGAAATTGCTGGCCTCCGGCCGTCGCCGACCTTGCAAACACGACCGCTTCCCGTTCGCCGCGCTTTTGCTTCAACAGGTCAAATACGGTTTTGTTGTATAAAAAAGAATAATAATTGTGCATTCTGTCGGGGTCTGATCCGTCAAAGTAAACCGCGTCTCTCGGAATCCGTTCTCCGAAATCGGTCTTGAAACAGTCGACGCCCATGTCGAGCAGGCTTTCAAGTTTTGAACAATACCAGTCACGCGCTTTTCGATTGGTGAAGTCGACGATTGCCATGCCGGCCTGCCACCGGTCCCACTGCCACACATCCCCCCGGCTGTTTTTTAAAAAGTAGCCGTGTTCTTTTCCTTCCTGAAAAAGCTTCGATTTTTGGGCGATGTAAGGGTTGATCCAGACGCATATTTTCAACCCCTTATCTTTCAGGCGGCTGAGCATAGCTTCAGGCTGCTTAAAATATCGTTCATCCCATTCGAAATTGCACCATTCAAATTCTTTCATCCAGAAGCAGTCAAAATGAAACACGCTGAGCGGGATGCCGCGTTCGGTCATCCCGTCGATGAAACGGGTCACGGTTTCCTCAGAATAGTCGGTTGTAAACGATGTGGACAGCCAGAGGCCGAAAGACCAGGCCGGGGGAAGCGCCGGTTTTCCCGTTAACGACGCATAGCGTTTCAAAACATCCTTCGGTTCAGCACCGCTGATGATAAAATAGTCAAGCGTTTCCCCTTCGACCGAAAACTGCGCTTTGGATACGACTTCAGAACCGATTTCATACGAAACGAGCTCGGGATGATTGACAAAAACACCGTACCCTTTGTTTGACAAATAGAACGGCACATTTTTATACGCCTGCTCCGTGCTTGTGCCGCCGTCCTGATTCCAGATGTCTACGGTTTGGCCGTTTTTCACGAATGCCGTAAAACGCTCGCCGAGACCGTAGATCAATTCGCCGACGCCGATGTTGAGCTGTTCCCTCATAAAGGTGCGCCCGTCATTGCTCGTGATATAGGCGAGGCTATTCGATTCGCTTGCGGTCAGGCTCTGTCCATCACGTGAAAATTGGTAGCGCCAACCGCTTTTGCTCACCTCAACGCACAGGCTGCCGCTTTGGAAGGTCAGCGCATCATCTTGTTCGGAGATAACCGGCTCAACGTCTGTCATATCCAGCTGAAACTCGGGCTTGCGAGGCGTTTCCCCTTGAAAATGGGACACTTGCACACGGATCACGTCTTCAAGAGGACTCGAAAATCTGACGGTGAGCATGCGGGTGTCCAGCGTGTCCCCGCGCTTTTGAACCGCTTTGACAGGCCCGTATACAGTCAATGATTGCTGATCAATCATTCGGTCGTAGGCTTCTTTTGGCGTGTTGATGTGATATCCTTCGCGCGTCAGCCAGTAGCCGTCTGAAAATTTCATGATCGAAAACACCCTTTCTTTTTACTTGATGGAACCGCTGATCAGACCTTTAACAAGCTGCTTTTGAAGCAGTATAAAAATGATGATGACAGGCAAAACCGATAAAACGGCAAATGCCATCAGATCATTCCACTGGATTCCGTATTGGCTGATCACATTGTAAATGCCGGCCGTCAGCGGCCACAGCTCCTGATTTCGGTTGAATGTCATGCTGTAAATCAAATCTCCCCATGCGAAAAAGAAGGAAACCGCTCCGCTGACGGCAATCCCGGGTACGCTGATAGGCAAAATAATGCGGATGAATGCGGTAAAACGGCTGCAGCCGTCGATTTTGGCCGCATCCTCAAGGTCCTTGGGAATCCCGAGAAAAAAAGTTCTGAGCATTAATACCGAAAAAGGAACGCCGAGCGTTGCTCCCGTCAAAATCGGTCCGATATACGTGTTTAATATGTTCAGCTGATTAAAGGCGATAAACAGCGGAGTCAAAACAACGGTGGCAGGCAGCATTTGCGTGATGAGAAACAGTAAAATGAACATTTTTTTGCCCTTGATCCGAAAGCGCGCCAAGCCGTAGGCGGAAGGAACGGCCAATATGAGAACGATGGCGGCAGCCGCCCCGGAAATCAGCAGGCTGTTCAAAAAGTATCCGGCGATGCCTGAAGTGAACACAGCTTCGAAGCCGGCCGTCCGGAATGTCTCGGGCCACAATAAAGGCGGTGTTTTAAACAATTCTGCCTCGCTTTTGAAAGCTGTGGCGATCATCCAATAAACGGGGAATAAAAAGCCGGCCGTAACGAGGACGCCAATAATGTTAAAGAGCCATTCCTTTTGCTTCGTTTTCATGACATCACCTCATCTTTTTTGATCAGCCGCAAATAGACAAGACTGACCAAAAGAAGAATGAAAAACAGGACATTGGCGCTTGCTGCGCCCATGCTGAATTGAAATTCGTCAAAGGAGTAGCGGTAGCTGACGGTTGACAGGACTTCAGTGGCGTGCACGGGGCCGCCTCCAGTCATCACAAACACAAGGTCGAACACTTTGAACGTATAAATGAAGCCGAGCATCATGACGACGGTGATCACCGGCCGCAATAAGGGTAGGGTCAGATGAATGAATTTCTGAAAAGCATTGGCGCCGTCAAGGCTTGCGCTTTCATAGACGTCTTCCGGAAGGGAGCTGAGACCGGCGGATATGAGCAGCATATTAAAGGGAATGCCGACCCAGATGTTGGCGATAATAACGGACCAGATGGCAATCTTCGGATCTGACAGCCAGGGGATTGGATTGTCGATCATTCCCCATGATAGGAGCAGCTGATTGAACACGCCTTCATTTGAAGCCATCATAAACTTGAATAAAAGCGCCGTAACCGTCAGCGGAATGAGCCAGCTCACCATCATCAATCCCCTGAGAAACGGGGCAAGCCGAAATTTCATGCTGAAAAACAAAGCGAGCAAAAAGCCGATTGCAAACTGAAAAACGACGCTTCCAGCCGTGTAGAGCAGCGTGTTTTTTAAAGATGCCCAAAATACTTTATCCTGGGCAAGCCGCTGATAATTGTCGATTCCTATAAAGCTGATATCCTTTGATGCTATATTTGCAAGCGACACGTTTTGAAAGCTGAGAATTATGTTGTAGATGAGAGGATAACCGATAAGGGCAAGCATAAAAAGAACGGCCGGGAACAAATAGAAGCACCCTTCCCATTTACGAATGATGGCTTTGATCATGTCAAAACTCCTTCGTGCGCTTAAAGCTAGTTTAAGGCGTTGATTTTTTGTGCGGCCTCATCCAGCGCTTCTTTCGGCGTTTTGCTTTCGCTCAATGCTTCCTGCAGGGCCGTCTGTAAAGCTTCCGAAATTTTCGGCCAGTTTTTCGAAGGGCCGCGGGCTGATGCAATCTCCATGATTGGAATGAAGGCTTTTAAATTGTCATCTGTTTTCCAATGACTTGATGATTCGAGCAAATCCTTACGCGGCGGGAATACACCTGTTTCCGCGGTCAGCGTTTCGAGCCGCTCCGGATCGATCAGCCAAGTGATGAAATCCCAGGCGCCGTCGGTGTTTTTTCCTTTAACGACTGCCATATTTTCCCCGCCAAGGGCGGAAGCGAATGTTTGATCCTTCGGGATGAAGGTAATCCCGTAATGTAAGTGACCGGCTTCTTTCAGCCGTTCAATATTCCAGGAGCCGTTGATCATCATAGCGAGCTGACCTGCTGCAAACTGTCTGGCCAGATCATCCTGGGTGGCGTTTAACACTTCCTTGCTCATTGCGCCTTCTTTGACCAGATCCGTTAAAAACTGCAGGGAAGAGGCTGCTTCTTTTGAATGCAGCTGTTTTAAATCTGCTCCGGAAGACAAAAGGAACGGATAAAATTGAAAAGCGCTTTCCTCTGATTTGACGGCTGACAGGGCAAATCCTTTCGTTTGGCCTTTGCTCGTTTTTTTTGCTGCTTTTTTCAGCTCGCTCCACGTTTCAGGCGGCTTGGAAATCCCTGCATCCTTCAAGAGGTCTTTGTTGTAAAACAAAGCAAGCGCATTGCTTGCGAAAGGGATGCCGTAGTACTTCTCTTCATATACGGCTGATGAGAGCGGCCCCTCATAATACCGGTCAGCCTGCCCCCATTGCTCGACTTTCTCTGTCAAATCTTCGAGCACGCCCATGGCGGCGAATGAGGCATTGTCGACATTGTCAAGGAAAACGGCGTCAGGCATGGCATTGCCGGCTGCTCCGACAGACAGCTGCTTTTTCACTTCATTAAAAGGAATGTACTCTGTTACGACTTTGTACCGATCCTGAGACCGATTGTACTGGTCGACAAGTTCATGATAAAGTTCCTGCTGTCTGCCGGTGAAATAATCCCAGACTTTGATTTCTTCAGCATGCTTTTCGCCGGCGTTGGTGCCGCTTTTGCAGCCTGCGGAAAAAACGAGAAGAAGGGAGAGGCAGATGATCATCAGACACGATTTTTTCAAAAACGCTCACTCCTTATGAAAAAAAGCTTGTTAGTTTAATAGCTAAACTAAGTATATTTGGGCATCGCTTCTAATATGCCAGCAGAGTTTCGCAGGCGCGAAAGCAGGGTAAAACGCGGAAACAGTCCGGTGCGTATGATAACAAAGATCGATTGACACATTTTTCGAATGAAGCATATAATAAGGATAAATAATATATGCGTATATGCTCATATATAAAATAAAGCCCGGCGCTGAAAAAGAAAGGTGAGAGAGATGGAAAAGGTGAAGCAGGAATACATGTTAAACGGTCTCGACTGCGGCAATTGCGCACAAAAAATTGAGCATGAGATAGCCGGTATGAAAGGGATTGAAGCGTGTTCAGTCAATTTTGCAACAAGCACGCTGACTGTCAAAGTCGACCAAAACAGCGGCGAAGACATTTCTTCAAAAATAAAGAAAAAAGTAACCGAGATCGAACCGCACGTCAACGTGATGTTGAAGGAAGGGACAAAACAGGCTCCATCCGAAGGTGATGGCCGGTTTAAAAAAACGATCGCAAGACTGGCTGCAGGCACCGTTCTCGGCGCGGCAGGCTTTCTGCTTCCCGGCGGTACCGCAGCTGAGTGGATTCTCTTTTTCCTTGCTTACCTCATCATCGGCGGTGATGTCGTATTAAGAGCCGTCAAAAACATCTTTCGCGGCCGGGTTTTTGATGAGCACTTTTTAATGACGATCGCCACTCTGGGTGCATTTATCATTCAGCAGTATCCCGAGGGCGTGGCGGTAATGCTGTTCTATCAAGTAGGCGAGCTGTTCCAGGGAGCCGCGGTCAGCCGCTCCAGGAAATCGATCAGCGATTTGATGGACATCCGTCCCGATTATGCCAATCTTCAAACGGAAGGCGGTACGGTCAAAGTATCTCCCGATGAGGTTAAAGCGGGTGATATCATCATCGTCAAGCCAGGAGAGAAAGTCCCGCTTGACGGCAAAGTGCGAGCGGGCAAATCGCTTGTCGATACGTCCGCATTAACCGGGGAATCCGTTCCACGAGAAGCCGCACCCGGCGAAGAGGTGCTGAGCGGATTTGTCAACAAAAACGGAGTGCTTGAAGTGAAAGTGGACAAAGAATACAGTGAATCAACCGTTTCAAAGATTCTTGACCTCGTCCAGAATGCCAGCAGCAGAAAAGCGAAAACAGAAAACTTTATCACCAAATTCGCCAAGTACTACACGCCTTTTGTTGTCATAGTCGCGCTTCTTCTCGCTTTTGTCCCGCCGCTGATCATTTCCGGAGCCGCGCTGTCGGATTGGGTGTACCGGGCCCTCGTCTTTTTGGTCATTTCTTGTCCGTGCGCACTTGTCGTTTCCATTCCGCTCGGCTTTTTCGGCGGTATTGGGGCGGCGTCAAAAGCAGGTATACTCGTAAAAGGCGGCAATTATTTAGAAGCGCTCAATGATGTCAAATACGCCGTTTTTGACAAAACAGGCACATTAACAAAAGGCGAATTTGCCGTTGTTAAGCTGTCGCCGGCAGGCCGTGTCAAAGAAGAGGAACTGCTTGAATATGCGGCGCTTGCCGAACATTTCTCAGGCCACCCGATCGCCGAGTCGATCCGTGAAGCATACGGGAAGGAAGTCCAAGCGGATCGCATCAAAGATTACAGCGAGACGGCCGGCTTCGGCGTCAGAGCGGTTGTAGACGGAGCCGTCATTTTGGCTGGCAATGCCAAGCTCATGAAGAAATTCGGCATACAGTATCAAGAGGAAAGCGAAATCGGTACCGTTGTTTATGTAGCCGCCGGCGATATGTTTATCGGCTCGATTGTTATCGCAGACGAAATCAAAGAGGATGCCAAGCGTGCGATCTCTGCTTTGAAAAAAGCGGGGATTAAAAAAACGGTGATGCTGACGGGTGACGCGAAAGAAACCGGCGAGGCGGTCGGCGCGGAACTGTCCATTGATGAAGTGCATGCGGAGCTTCTTCCACAGCACAAGGTGGACCGCATTGAAGCATTTGACAAGCAAAAGCTTCCAAAAGAAAAGCTGCTTTTCGCAGGAGACGGCATCAACGATACGCCGGTCTTGGCGAGAGCGGATATCGGGGTTGCCATGGGAGGCCTTGGCTCTGATGCGGCAGTCGAAGCGGCTGATATTGTGATCATGACTGACCAGCCTTCAAAAATTGCAGAAGCCATCAGCATTGCTAAGCGGACGAGGGCGATTGTCTGGCAGAATATTATCTTTGCGCTCGGCGTTAAAAGTGTTTTTCTCATCTTGGGTGCTTTCGGCATCGCAACGATGTGGGAAGCCGTCTTTTCAGACGTCGGTGTTACCCTTTTAGCCGTTTTAAATGCGATGAGGGTTTTAAAAGTAAAAGAAATGTAACTTTTTTACCACCTAATGAACTGGAAATTCCTTTTTTAGCATCTTCACGAATGCGGCTTGTCTTGTTAAAATGAAAGAGGTTATCAAACTGGCGTACTAAAAAATAAGAATAATGAGGTGTCTAAGTGAAGAAGAAACAGCAGTCACCGATGAAATTTGCAGTGATTATGACAGTCGTGGTCGTTTTTCTGATCGGCGCACTTGTCGTACTCAACAATCAAACCCAAAATGCTTCGCAAACCTTTGATGACAAGCCTTCAACTGAAGGACAGCCGCTTCTTGGCAACAAAGATGCGACTGTAACGATCACAGAATTCGGAGATTACAAATGCCCAAGCTGCAAACAGTGGACTGAGACCGTCTTTCCGGATTTGAAAAAGGATTACATCGATAAAGATCAAGTTAATTTTTCATATATTAACTTCGTCAATGAACAGCACGGCAGAGGCTCTGAATTGAGCGCCCTCGCTTCCGAGCAAGTATGGAAGGAAGACCCGGCTTCATTCTGGAAATTCCATGAAGCACTGTACAAAGCGCAGCCTGACAATGACACGATGGAAAACGAGTGGGCGACGCCGGCAAAATTGGCGGACATCACGGAAGCGAATACGAAAATCAAACGCGATAAGCTCATCAGCAGCTTAAATGACAAAACGTTCTCTGAGCAATTAAAAACGGACAATTCGCTCATCAGCAAATACAGTGTAGACTCGACGCCGACGATCTTTGTCAACGACGTAAAAATCGACAAACCGTTTGATTATGACAAAATCAAAGAAACGATCGCCAAAGAGCTGAAAGGCCAGTCTGATGAAAAATAAACTGCTTTTTCTGTACGGCGCCTGGATCGTCTCATTAACGGCGACACTAGGCAGCCTGTACTTCAGCGAAATCCGTAAATTCATTCCTTGCGAACTGTGCTGGTATCAGCGGATTATGATGTATCCGCTCGTGCTGATCCTTGGAATTGCGACATTTCAGGGCGATGCCCGCGTGAAAAAATACGTGCTGCCGATGGCGGTGATCGGCGCAGGCATTTCCCTGATGCATTACATGGAACAAAAAATTCCCGGATTCAACGGTATTAAACCGTGTGTCACAGGAGTGCCTTGCTCAGGGCAGTATATCAATTGGTTCGGTTTCATCACGATTCCGTTTCTCGCCCTTATCGCATTTATTTTGATTATCATTTTTATGTGCTTTCTCAAGGGGAAAGATGAGTAAAAAGAGCATTGTCTGACAATGCTCTTTTTTTACATGTTCAACAAAATGAATGCTATAATATTTGGAAATTATTAAATGGATAAGGATGATGAGGATGGAATTTAAGATTCGTAAAATGAAAAAGAAAGACATCCGACAAGTGCAGCAGATTGCCAAAACAAGCTGGAATCACACTTATGAAGGGATAATCCCTTTCGATATTCAAGAGAAATTCTTAGAGAAAGCGTACAATGATGAGATAATGCAGCAGCGTTTGGAACACTCGTTAATGCTCGTTTCAGAAGCGGACGGAAAAATCGTCGGCTTTGTTAACTACTCATTTGTAAGAGAAGGAGGGGAGGCCTATCTCGCTGCCATTTATTTAGCCCCGGAATACCAAGGAAAAGGCATCCGGAACCGCATTATTGGAAGAGGGGCTAAAACATTTGGAGGGAGTAAAAAAGATCTTTGTAGAGGTTGAAACAGAAAACCGTACCGGAAAAAACTTTTACAAGGCGAAGGGTTTTGAGGATGTCTCCGAATATGATGAAGAATTTGAAGGGCATATCCTCAAAACGGTCCGAATGGCCTTGCGCGTATAATGCCCGCTTTCACTTCGTGACTTGGACATAGTAGTATAACAAGACCGCCATAATGAAGGCGATGGCTATTGTAAGCAATTTATGTTTTGTCTTTTTCAGCATACCGGGCCACTCCTTTCCAAATGTTTTGCTTTCTCAATCACGTCTTTAATGAACGATTCTTTTCCTTTTGTGTACGAGGTGCGGTCATATGGAAAGCGCCGCGCCAAGGTTTTTTTCAATGTTTCATATTCTTGCCGCTCGGCGGAGTGCTTTCTTAAATAATTTCGGAATCTCAGCTGGTTTTTCCATTCTTCGCTTTGAAAAACATATACGTGCAGATGGTGTGTGCCCGCCCTCCACATTCCCTTTCGAAAAAAGCGCCTGGCAGGGAAGGCTTCGTGAAATACGTGCTCATAACCGAGCTGCTCAAGCGGTTCGATCCAGGCTGAAGCTTCGCTGAGACTGTTGACGCCGGCCATCAGATCGAGCACCGGTTTTGCCGCAAGACCGGGAACAGAGGTGCTGCCGATATGTTCGATAGCGAGAACTTTTTTTCCGAGGACATCCGTGAGCCGCTGTTTTTCAGCTGCAAATTCCTGAGCCCACCCGGCTTTCGCTTTTTCGATGATGATCTCCTGTTCCATGTTTCCACCCCTTTAAAAACGTCTTTTTATATTATAAGATATTTTGATTCAGAGAGGGTTGATTTAAAGGTTGGAGAAGTTATAAAATCAAAAAGATTGAAGTTTAGTATGGAGGACACCTTAGATGGCTTGGGAAGTGTTGAGCATCATCGGTACCGTCGCTTTTGCGATCAGCGGAGCGATCGTTGCAATGGAAGAAGAGTATGATATTTTAGGAGTTTATATATTGGGGATTGTGACGGCGTTCGGCGGAGGGGCGATCAGAAACCTGCTCATCGGAGTTCCGGTGTCCGCCTTGTGGGAGCAGGGGAGCCTGTTTCTAATCGCTCTTGTTTCGATCACGATCGTTTTTTTGTTTCCTAAGCTCCTGTTAAAGCACTGGAGCATCTGGGGGAGCTTTTCAGACGCGATCGGTCTTGCCGCATTTGCGATACAAGGAGCGCTTTATGCCGTTCACATGAACCATCCGGTCAGCGCGGTGATCGTTGCGGCGGTCTTAACAGGAAGCGGCGGCGGAATGATCCGGGATCTTTTGGCTGGAAGAAAGCCGCTCGTGCTGAAAACCGAGATCTACGCCGTTTGGGCCGCTTTGGGCGGATTCATTATCGGCATGGGCTGGGCGGAGAAGCCGCTCACGCTGTATATCCTGTTTGCTTTGCTGGTCGCATGCCGCGTATGTTCGTACATGTTTAACTGGAAGCTGCCGAATCGTTCGCTGCGGTCCCACAGCTGAATAGAAAAAAGCCGATTTTTCGTTGATTGAAAAATCGGCTTTTTATATTGATTTGACCAAAGGTTATATGATAAGATGAAGTGTATTTTAACATAAAATTTAAAATATTATAGTATTATCCATTTTTATTTTATCATGAATCTTTTTTGATGTCAAATCTTTTTAGGGAGTGGTCAGCGTGCAGGAAAACGGTCAGGAATGGCTGGAAGAGGAAAAACGAATCCGGCTTGTTTTAAAGGAATTGGATCAGAAGCTTCATTCTCTAAAGGGAAAGACCGGCGGATTGAAGGAGGATATCATCGATTTACGGAAACATTTCTGGAGCGATGTCACCGTAAACTTGGCCGATGAAAACGAAGCGGTTGAAACATTTTTTAGCATTAAACAGCAGGCTGAGTTTTTGGCTGAAAGGGAAAGGAGTCATAAGCAGTTTTACAACGAGTTGAAAAACTTGTTAAAAGTGAAAGAATCGCCTTATTTCGGCCGTGTAGATTTTTTGGAGGACGGCGAAGAAAACGCTGAATCCGTCTACATCGGACTCGCCTCTTTAATGGACGAAAAAGAAGAGCGGTTTTTGATTTATGATTGGAGAGCGCCGATTTCCAGTCTGTTTTACAACTATGGTCCCGGTGCGGCTCAATACGAAGTTCCGGACGAGACGGTCAGGGGAACGATTGAGCTGAAAAGGCAATTTCTCTTCAAAAACGGCCGGCTGAAAGCGATGTTTAATACGGATATGGCGATTGGAGATGAAGTTCTTCAGGAAGTCCTGGGGCAGCAGGCAGATATTCAGATGAAAAGCATCGTCGCCACAATTCAAAAAGAGCAGAATCAGATTATTCGGAACGAAAGAAGCCGCTTTTTAATTGTTCGGGGAGCGGCTGGCAGCGGAAAAACGTCGGCGGCATTGCAGCGGGCTGCGTATTTGCTGTACCGCGGTCGCGGGCAGATCGAGTCGAGCCAGATGCTGCTATTCTCTCCAAACCTGCTTTTTAACAGCTATGTCGCCAATGTTCTGCCTGAGCTCGGAGAGGAAAACATCCAGCAGAAGACATTCCAGGAATTTGTGGCGCGCCGCCTTGGAAAGCAGGTTTCGTGCGAGACTCCGTTCGATCAGCTCGAATATTGTTTAACGGCTTCAGACGATGAGGAGCAGCGCATCCGGATGAAATCAATCGAATTGAAATCAGGTCTGGCCTTCAAAGGCATTATCGATGATTATGTCAAATGTTTGGCAAAAGGGCGTCTGGATCTGGTGTTTAAACATATCGCCTTTCGCGGAAAAAGGATCATTACAAGCGATCAGGTGCGGGAATTTTTCGCGGCCCTTGATCATGCAGATACGCTGTCCAACCGGATTGAAAAAACGGGGAAATGGCTGTTACAGCTGCTGAACAAATACGAACGCCAAGAAAGAAAAAAAGACTGGGTCATCGAGGAAAGCGAGCTGCTGGATAAAGAGGAATATTTAAAGGCCTATAAACGTCTTCAGGAAGAACAGCGATTTACGGAGAATACGTTTGACGATTATGAAAGGGAACAAAACCTCCTTGCCGCTATCATTGCCGAAAGGGAGTTCAAACCGCTCAAGCAAGCGGTAAAAGCGTTCGGCTTTATTGATTTTAAAGGAACGTACCTTCAGCTTTTTTCCGGGCGCTATACCCCGCAAACCCGTCCTGATGACTGGCAAAGCACTTGCACATTCACCCGGAAAAGCTTTCGTTTTGAGAAGCTGCCTTATGAAGATGCCGTCCCTTTTTTATATATGAAAAACCAGCTGACAGGCGGGAGAAAAAACAGGGCAATCCGCCATTTATTCATTGATGAAGCCCAGGATTACACGCCTTTTCAGCTTGCTTTTTTGAAGAGCCTGTTTCCCGCGTGCAGCATCACAATGCTGGGAGACTTAAACCAGGCGATTCTTGCCCATGCGTATCACGATAAGACGCTCCTGTCGGGAGGCGTGTTTGAAGGCGAAAAAACGGAGATCATCACCTTGAAGCGCAGCTACAGGTCGACGAAAGAAATTGTTGAATTGACAAAGCGCATCATCGAGGGAGGCGAAGAGATCGAAGCCTTTAACAGGAACTGCAAAAAACCGACTTTGACAATATCGGCCGACCTTCATGCACACCATAAACAGATGGCTTCCCTTATAACCGCCCTTCAAAAAGAAGGACTTGAGACGATTGCAGTCATCTGTAAAACAGTCCGGGAATGCAGGGATGCGTTCCGGCATCTTCAGCAGCATACAGAGCTTAAACTGATCGATAAAGAAACGAGAACGTTTCAAAAAGGCGTGATCGTCATTCCCGTCTATTTGGCGAAAGGGATCGAATTTGATGCCGTCGTCATTTATGACGCTTCTGAAAAACAATACAAAAAAGAGAGAGAGCGAACTCTGTTTTATACGGCGTGCACGAGGGCGATGCATGAGCTCCATCTCTTTTCCCTTGGAAAGGAAACGCATTTTTTAAACGGTGTTTCAAATGATATGTATACGAAAAGAGAGTGACGGTGTCACTCTCTTTTTTGGAGAAACCATTGTTTCCATAAGTTTTTTTATTTACAAACTTTTCTACACTAGGCTGAGTCTGTGGCAATCTTCTTCATATTCTGGCAGGTTAAAGAGTTTGTCATCTTAAACAAAAATGAAATGATTTCCAGCGTATATAGAGGAAAGTGGTCTGGCTAAATAATATAAAAGCTTTTATTCATCAAATCGCTTCTCTTTTTCTTGAGGATATATAACATATTTTCTATTTTCATTTTACATGCAGGAGATTACGAAATCGAAATCGTTAATTAAAATCTGTTATATTAAATTTTATAGTTCTGTATCATAATATAAAGCTTTTTAAAATTGGGATTTGATGATTAATTTATTCTGTAATATATTATATATAGAGTCTGTTATATATAATGACAAACTCCCCTGCACGAAACGGCATATTCATTTGAAGAGGATTTATTGGGAGGGAAATATTTCATGTCAAACCATTCACCGATTACCCCTGATTTAAGTGACAGCGGCATTCGCTATTTTCGGGCTTATAAGGAAAGCCTTGGTCTTTGGCCAGTTCATTACAAAACTTTCTACGTATCTACCCGTTTCGGCCAAACGCATATTGTTGCAAGCGGACCTGAAGATGCCCCGCCGCTTGTATTGCTTCACGGCGCATTATTCAGTTCCACTATGTGGTACCCCAATATCGAGGATTGGAGCAGCAAATACCGAACATACGCAATTGATATCATAGGTGATAAGAACAAAAGCATCCCTGCAGATTTATGCGGTACGAGGGCGGGTTACGCTGATTGGCTTCTCGAAGTGTTCGACGCTTTGGGGATAGAGAAGTCGCACATGGTTGGTCTTTCGCTTGGCGGGCTTCATACGATGAATTTCGCTTTACGTGCGCCAGAGAGAGTAGAGAGCGCAGCGATCCTTAGTCCCGCGGAAACATTTTTGCCGTTTCATCACGATTTTTATCAATACGCTCTTAGCCTCACAGAGCCTGATGGAGTAGAGAATTTCTTAAATTGGATGATGACAGATCGTAATGTGTTACACCCGGTTTTTGCAGAGCAGTTTCATGCAGGCGTAATGTGGCAGGATGGATTAAGACAGCCAAGGCCTAACGCCGACGGATTTCCGTATGTTTTCACTGACGACGAATTAAAATCAGTAAAAGTCCCTATTCTATTATTGCTGGGTGAGCATGAAGTCATCTATGACCCGCAATCAGCCTTACATCGCGCCTCAACATTAGTTCCAGGTATTGAAGCGGAAATCATAAAACAGGCAGGTCACGTTTTATCAATGGAACAGCCTCAATACGTAAATGAACGTATATTACGTTTTTTCAGTAAATAAACCACAGTTTTGTTGTCCATTTCATGGAGATGCAGCGGCTTATACGAGCGGTCATACAAACTTTTTCCAAAGGCTGAGAGTGACGCTGTCACTCTCTTCTTCCATCATATATATCAGTTCTGACATCCAGCACGTTGTTGTTGATGGACACATGGTATTTGTCCTGCCATTCGATTTTGACATGTTCTTCTTCGTATCCCCAATAGATGTTTTTTCGTTCACCGGTGGCAACCGTTGTCAATTCCCCTCTGACGGAAGGGGAGTTCGTTCCCCCGCCTTTATTCACGCTATACAAATTCAGGTTGTATGCTTGATTCGGCGAAGCGGAAGACTGAATCCAATTTCCTTTCGGCAGATGATTCATCGAGTAAAAATGCGTATACACGATATATCCGATGGTAATGCCTGACGCAAGCAAAACAGCCAAAATGGCAAACAAGACGCTTTGGCACGGTGACTTCCTCTGCTTTTCTATTTCTCCGTCAATATAAAGCTCCAATTTGTCTCATTCCTTGATGAAAATTGTTTTTTATAGTTTAAGGAAAAAATCGTATTCTGTCTATTTTGAAGCAGGGTTAACTAAAGAGCGCCGCCATCTCATCCATCACAAACCCGATTTCCTCCTTTGTATTGTAAAAATGCGGGGCTATTCTGATGACGTTGTTTCGCGCTGAGACGATGATATGCTTTTCACGCAAGAGAGCTTCCATACGGCCAGCCTCTTCGGCATACACCGAGATCAGGCTTGTTCTGTTATGTACGGTCTCGGGGCCTATGATCTTCAGGCCTTTTTCCGCCCCGTATTGCAAAGAGAATGCCGCGAGCTCCCGCAGGTAGGGCTCGATCCTGCCGGGCTCTGCTTCAAGCAGCAGCCTCAGTGCCGCGTCTGCCGCGTAAATGCTGATAAATGACGGTGTCCCCGACTCGAAGCGTTTCGCACCTTCCGCAAAGCATGAATCTAAGGCAAATGGTTTGTTCCTGCCGAACCAGCCGGCCGTCTTCGGCTCAAATTGTCCGCAAAGTTCGCGTTTCATATACAAAAAAGCCGTTCCGGGAATGCCGAGCATGTACTTGCGCGTCCCCGCCGCAAGGATGTCGATATCCATGTCTTTGACATGAATCGGAATGTGTCCGGCGGTTTGATAGGCGTCGACAAATAAAAGCGATCCTTTTTGATGAACAATCTCGGCAATCTGTTTTACATCTTGTTTAAACCCGTTCCGATAGCCGGCATGGGGTACACAAGTCAAGAGCGTCTGATCGGTAACGTCTTTTTCGTATTGTTCCAAGTCAATCATCCCGTCTTCGCTCTGAATGATGATGAGGTGATCTTTGAAGCGGTCTTGCGCAAGCCAAATTTGGCCGACGGCAGGAAAATCGATATCCGTGAAGGCGATCTGCCTTCGGTGTGGTGGCTGCGGCAATGAAGCAGCGACAGCCGCCACTGCGTCAGATACTGACGGCAAAACGGCTATCTCTTCTTTTTCGGCACCGATCAGCCGGGCAAATTTTTCCTTGGCTTCATCCATCTTGTCGAGATGCGCTTTCCAGTCTGCCCCGGCTGTTAAAAGGCCGTTCTGATACTCATCAACCGCTTTGGCAACAGGCAGAGCCAACGCGCTGCCGGAGCATGCGGCAAGGTGAACATGACCAGACAATATCGGAAATAAAGAACGGTAAGTGTGGAATGGATGCTTCATGATATCCCTCCTCATTAAAGCTTCGAGCGGGCCTGAAAAAATCCTCTTTTTCACAGTTGAAATTAAGCGGGCAGAAGCCTCTTTAAGCGAAAGAACAACCGCTGCAGCTGTTTGAAAACTGTCACATTTTCGGGAAGCTTTCTTCCGTCAGCATCAAAAGCTCCCATGCTCTGGTGAATCATTGTTCAGTGCGATTGCTTTCTTTCATCGTCTGATTTATGATTCAATTAAAGCAATTCAAACAGATGAAAAGGAGCCGAGAGGATGAAACATTACGGTGCAATAGAAGCAGGAGGCACAAAGTTTGTTTGTGCAGTTGGAACAGAAAAAGGAGAAATCATTGACAGGCTGACGATCCCGACGGAGACTCCTGAAGAGACTATTGGAAAACTGACTGATTTCTTCAGCAAGTATCAGCTCACATCAATGGGAGTGGGCTCTTTTGGACCTATATCCGTTGCAAAAGATAAAGAGGATTACGGATACATAACCAATACGCCGAAATTAGCCTGGAAGGGGTACCCGTTTATTCCCGAGTTGAAAAAAAGGCTCGGCATACCGGTTTCGTTTACGACTGATGTAAACGCTGCCGCGCTTGGCGAACTGACAAAAGGAGCGGCGCAAGGATTGGAAAGCTGCTTGTATATTACAGTCGGTACAGGAATCGGAGCAGGAGCGATTGTCGGCGGCCGGCTCGTGCAGAGCACGCTCCATCCTGAAATGGGTCACCTTCTCATTAGACGGCATCCGCACGATACGTTTGAAGGAATCTGTCCGTATCACAAGGACTGCCTTGAAGGAATGGCATCGGGTCCGGCGCTTGAAAAGCGCTGGGGGAAAAAGGGCAATGATTTGGCTGAAAACGAGGAAGTTTGGGAGATTGAAGCCGACTACTTAGCGCAGGCTCTCATGCAATATATCTTGATCCTGTGCCCTGAAAAAATCATCATGGGCGGCGGTGTCATGAAGCAGCAGCAGCTGTTCCCGCTGATTCGCAAAAAGCTTGCCGAATATATGAACGGATATGTTGACCTGCCTGATCTTGAAGGATACATCGTACCGCCGGGTCTCGGCGACGATCAGGGAATCACCGGTGCGCTCGCTTTGGCTTATGAAGCCGGTTGAGCAAGTTGTTTTGTAAAATCCACCCAGTGTGAGATAATAACAGCGGTGCGTTTAAAAGCATGAAAAAAAGAAAGGTGGTCGTTCAAAATGGTAAGCAGTTTAAAGGATACTGTGACATTACATAACGGTGTGAAAATGCCATGGTTCGGACTTGGAGTTTTCAAAGTGGAAGAAGGCAGCCAAGTTGTAGAATCTGTGAAAGCAGCCATTAAAAACGGATACCGGAGCATTGACACAGCCGCTATCTATCAAAACGAAGAAGGCGTCGGCAAAGGGATTAAAGAAGCAGGCGTTCCTCGCGAAGAGCTTTTCATCACGTCAAAGGTTTGGAACAGCGATCAGGGATATGAAAAAACATTGGCGGCTTTTGATGAAACCCTTCGAAAACTCGATCTTGACTACCTTGATTTATATTTGATTCATTGGCCTGGAAAAGACAAATATAAAGATACGTGGCGCGCGCTTGAAAAGCTGTACAAAGACGGCAGAGTAAAAGCGATCGGCGTCAGCAACTTCAATTTGCACCATTTGGAAAGCTTATTGGAAGATGCGGAAATTAAACCGATGGTCAATCAGGTTGAGTTCCATCCGCGGCTGACTCAGGCTGAGCTCAGGGACTACTGCAAAAAGCAGGGCATTCAGGTGGAAGCATGGTCTCCGCTCATGCAGGGAAAACTCCTCGATGATCAAGTGCTGACTGACATCGCTAAAAAATACAACAAATCCGTCGCTCAAGTCATCCTGCGCTGGGATTTGCAAAATGAAGTCATTACCATTCCGAAGTCAATCAAAGAACACCGCATTATTGAAAATGCCGACATATTTGACTTTGAATTAACAGCGGAAGATATCGAAAAAATCAACGCTCTTAACAAAGATGAGCGCGTCGGTCCCGATCCTGACACAATGGTTCACGGATTCGAATAAGCATAAGAAAATCCCGGGTTCATAAAAACCCGGGATTTATTATTTTTCATGAATGGCCAAGCGGCCTTTCGCTTGTTTCCTTCTGCTGCCGTCGAGCCGTCCGCGGCGGTGCTGCTTAATAAAGAATGAGAGAACCAATCCGATTCCCGACAATGCGGCCGCGGTCATAAACGCCAGATTGACGCCGTGAATCATCGCCGTATCCGAAGACGGACCGGCAGGATCGGCCAGCGCACGCTGTGTCATGATGGTGATGAGAACAGCCGTCCCGATCGATCCGGACATCTGTCTCATCGTATTGTTCATGGCCGTTCCGTGAGGAATCAAATGGCGCGGGAGCTGGTTCAAGCCGGCTGTTGTAACAGGCATGAGCACCATCCCCATGCCGACCATCCGAATCGCATAGACGACAGACAAATACGCAAAAGGCGTCGTCTTTGTCAGATGGGTCAAGAGCAATGTGGTCACGAAGATCGCCGTCAAACCGGTGATGCTCAAGATCCGCGCGCCGATTTTGTCAAAAATTCTTCCGGTAATCGGAGACATCAGCCCCATCACGACAGCTCCCGGAAACAGCATCATTCCCGATTCCATCGCCGTGAAATGGCGCATATCCTGCATATACATCGGCACGATCGTCGCCGCTCCGATCATCGACATAAAGACGACCATCCCGATAATCGTCGCAAGTGTAAACATCGGATATTTAAATACCCTGAATTCCAAAATCGGTTCATCCAAATGGAGCTGCCTCCAAATGAACCAAAACAGCGTAACGCTGCCGACCGCGAAGCCAGCCAGCACGTCCGCACCCGTCCAGCCCGCAACACCGGCGCTGCTGAAGGCGTACAAAATGCCGCCGAAGCCAAGTGAAGACAAGATGATGGAAGTAACATCCATCTTAGGTGACGTCTGTTCGGTGACATTTTTTAAAATAAAGTGTGCGGCAATCATGTCGATAACGGCAAACGGAAGCAACAGATAAAACAATACTTCCCAAGGGTAGCGGTCGACGATCCAGCCTGACAAGGTCGGTCCGACAGCGGGAGCGAAGGCAATCACAAGCCCGACCATTCCCATCGCTGATCCACGCTTTTCTTTTGGGAAAATCAATAAAAGCACCGTCTGCATCAATGGCATCATAATGCCCGCGCCGGCCGCCTGGACGACGCGTCCTGCAATCAGCGCCGGAAAGCTGAATGACAAGGCGCAGATCAGAGTCCCAGCCGTAAATAAAGACATTGCCGCCATGAACAGCTTTCTCGTCGTGAATTTTTCAATTAAAAAAGCCGTAACTGGAATCATGATCCCATTCACGAGCATAAAAACGGTCGTCAGCCATTGGGCAAGCCCCGGCGTAATGTTTAAGTCCCTCATGATCGGAGGCAAAGCCGTCGTCAATAGCGTCTGATTCAAAATGGCGATAAAAGTCCCCATAATCAAGACGGCAACAATCGGCAATTGATTTGTCTTATGCTGTGTTTCACTCATATTAAAACCTTCTTATTTATCATTTTTTATAACACTTTATGAAATAATCGGTACTCGAAATAACTTCTCTTTTTATTTAGGGTAACGAAGGAACTGCAAAACCGCAAGTTCATTTTTAACATTCGGTATATAATACCCAGCTGTCCCTCAATTTAAACAGCCCCTTTAAGCCGGGGGAATCCGGCTTAAAGGGGACGGATTATTTTTTATAAAATCTCAGCAAATCACCGTTAATAATCTTATCGGAAAGGGAAAGCTCTTGATTCGCCTTCTCTATGAGCGGACCGCATTTGTCCTCACTGTCGTTGATCATGTCCCCGGTTTTTTTGCTGTAGCACGTATTTTTCGTGTAGATATAATCATCTGTTATAAAGCTACCGTTTCTTAACACAGCGAAAGGCATTCTTTCTTTCGAAAACAGGTCATTACCGAATTGAATCATGCCTTTTGTATCAATTCCGAGCAAATGGAGCAATGTCGGTTTGACATCAATTTGGCCGCCTGTTTCAGATATCGTTTTCGGGTCTTGATCCGTTACCCCCGGAATGTGGATAATCAGCGGCACACGCTGCAGCTGAACGGTATCGTAAGGGGTGATTTCGTCTTTGCCCAAAAATTGAGCCAGCGCATCGTTGTGCGCTTCTGATATGCCGTAGTGATCTCCCATGAAGACGATCACGGAATTGTCGTAAAGGCCGTTTTTCTTCAATTTTGCAATGAAATGCTTCAATGATTCGTCTTCATAGCGTACCGTCGTGACATACCGGTTTAAAATCTCACTGTCCGAGTCGTATTCATCGATCAGCTTATCCTTATCATCAATTTGAAACGGAAAGTGGTTCGTCAATGTGATCAGGTTGCTGTAAAAGGGCTGCGGCAAGTCTTTCATCAAGTCGGCCGATTGCGTTAAAAACTCCTTATCCTTCAGCCCCCAGCCCGTTGAATTTTCAGGTGTCACATGAAAATGGGAGACGTCATAAAAGCTGTCGATGCCAAGGGCTTTGTACATGACGTCCCTGTTCCAGAATTTTTTATGGTTGGCATGGAAAACCGATGTTCTGTAATCGTGGTTTGCCAGTGTTTTATACATCGAATTGTACGCATTTTCGCTCTTCGTAAAAAACACCGAACCGCTCAGAGACGGATAGAGCGAATTGGCGACAATGAATTCCGAATCGGACGTTTTTCCCTGTTCGGTCTGCTGATAAAAATGGTCGAAATAATAGCTTTTTTGAATGAATTTGTTTAAGAACGGTGTGATTTCCTGGCCGTTCACCTTTTCATTAATGACAAATGTCTGAGTGGATTCAAGCGTTACAAAGATGACGTTTCGTCCTTCGGCAATCCCGAACATATCTTGGTTCGGTTTGCTGTAGTCAGCGTTTGTGTAGTTCTCGATCGTTGCCAGGCTGTTTTCATCAGCGACCGCTTTTTGTGTCAAATTAAAAGTCTGTGAAATGCCGTCCAACAGATGAAACTGATATAAGCCGATGTTTTTTACAAGCACTTCCCTGTCGTAGGAGTAGCTTAAAAACTTCGGCTGATCCAGCTCCGACAGGGCGAGATTAAACAGTACCGTGCCGGCGGCTGCCGCGTAGTAGATCTTAACGGCTTTAGCGGAAAGCTTTTTGCCGGTTCTTGTGCGCGTTTTTGCCAGCCAGACTAAAAGAGCCAAATCCAGAAAAAGCGCGATGAAAACCGGATTGAACAGCTCCTGAAAACTGCTCCCAAGCCCCCCGAGGTTTTTTGCCTGGAACAGGACGGGAACAGTGATGAAATCGATGTAGAAACCATAGAAAATACTGTTTGCAATCAAGATGCCCGTCAGGACGACATTAGCCCCGATTAAATAGAGGCGCTGCGTTTTTTCGCGAAAAAAGAGGCTGATGCCGAGTACAGGGATGAGAAAGCTAAGCGGGTTGATAAACAGGATCAATTCCTGAAGTGCGTTGTCAATTTGTAAATTAAAGCCCAGCTTGTAGATGAAGTACGTTTTCATCCACATAAAAAATATGGATAGGCATAAAAACCACTGCTTTTTAAAAAATTGTTCTTTCATATAAATAGCTCCTCACATATAATCCCCGCAGGTAAAGAACACCAAGATAAAACGACTGAACAAAGCATAATACAGCAATCGGTCAAACCGTCCCTTTCGTCAGGCGATCAAGTTCGCAATAAAATAGCACGAAACAACGGTGAGCACAGCCAGAACGCCTTGTTCCGCCTTCCCGCCGGTTTTAATATAAAGGGGCAGCCGAACCTTAATGGCGGACGGAAAGAAAAGTTTGATGCCATTTACAGTCCCGGCATCAAGGAGCAGATGGCTCGCCATTCCGGCCATCAATCCGACAAAAATGCTCTGATCTGTAAAATATAAATGTGCCGCAAATGCCGTGATGAGCAAAAAGAGCAGGCTGTGTGTAAACGTCCTGTGCCCGAAGACAGAACTGACCACTGCTGATAAAATCGGTAGCCTTCTGCCGATCTTGCTCTTTGTATGGCAAATATCCGGAATCAATGCTCCGATAACGCCCGAAGCTGTCATGAACACTGGATCATATCCGTAAAAATAAGCAGCAGCCGTGCAAGAAGCGACCCCTCCCATGATGTGTGTTTTTCCTGTCATATCGCTTCTCCTTTAAGACCTATAACAATTTCCTAATGAAAACTATATCAAGAGTTCTGGCGGCCTTCAAGACAGATGGTGGCAACTTGTCAGGCAAAAAACGCATTTTCCTGAGGCAATCAGCATGTTTACATCTAGAATATGGTGTTTTCAGTTAAAAAACACATTCAAGGTTCTGCATAATTTTAAAGTGATAAGCCAAATTAAAATTGTACCACATTTTTAAAGAGGTGATTCATTTGGGTATTTTCTTCAATAAAGATAGAGGAAATAAGGAAAAGGACCAAAACGCCGTTCGGGGGGCGCTTGAAGATGCAGGACAAGCGCTGAAAGGAGACCCTTTGCAAGAGGCGGTCAACAAAAAGAAAAACAACCGATAAATGACAGATGGAAGCGCCGTCTTCCATTCTGCAGAAGGCTGCCGAAACAGGCGGCCTTTTGGCGCGGCTGTCCGTTTTTCCATCACTTCCCTTTGACAGATTAAAATTTCTCTGGTAACCTCTTTTCAGAATATGTGATAAATCCTCACTCTTAACTCTTAGTGAGGTAGAGGTTGCGCGGATGATGAGTCGCATGTGTGAGGCTGATGGGGCCGATGATCATATGCAAAAGGCATCAGCGCCGAAGCATAAGGAAGCCATTCATTCTTTATGCTGGGTCTGCATTGAATAAGTGCAGGACTGCCGCGGGTTTTCCCGCGGAGGGCTATCCGGAGATCAAGAGTGTATGTTTAACCAAAGCATGGACTTTTGTTCATGCTTTTTTTATTTTGAATGATCTCACGGTCTGGTCCGGCATATTTTTTATAAAATGCTCGGAGGTTATATCTTATGGAACAGACAAAAAAATGGGGCTTCTGGCTTCTTACCGCTTTTGTTGTCGGCAATATGGTCGGCTCAGGGATTTTTATGCTCCCCAGCACACTCGCCCAGACGGCAAGCCCGTTCGGCGTAACGGCGGCATGGCTGGTGACGGGTGCGGGGGTGCTGATGATCGCCCTTGTATTCGGTCATTTATCCATTCGCCGCCCGGATCTTAAAGCAGGTCCGCAAAGCTATGCAAGAGCTTTATTCTCAGACCCTAAAAAAGGGAATGCGGCAGGTTTTACAATGGTATGGGGGTATTGGGTGGCAAGCTGGATCAGCAACGTGGCCATCATTACAAGCCTTGCAGGCTATTTGACGACTTTCCTGCCGATCTTAACTGACGGACGCGAGCTGATTGAACTCGGCGGCCACCCCGTTACACTCGGCCAGCTCTTGACATTTATCGTATGTACAATCTTGTTATGGGGGACGCATTTCATCTTAGTCTCCAGCATAAATGGAGCGGGCAAACTGAACTTTTTAGCAACTTTTTCAAAAGTGCTTGGGTTTGTCCTGTTTATTGTTGCAGGTTTGTTCGTTTTTCAGACGGCTTTATTCGAATCATTTTATTTTCCAATCGAATCAGAAGGCAAAAGTATTGGGCTGGGCGGACAGGTTCACAATGCGGCGATTTCAACGCTGTGGGCGTTTGTCGGCATCGAGTCTGCGGTAATCTTATCAGGGCGCGCATCATCCCAGCGCGATGTCAAACGCGCGACGATTACCGGACTGTTAATTGCGCTCGGCATTTATATGGTCATCACTTTAATAACGATGGGCGTCATCCCGCACGATCAGCTCCAGGCCTCGGATAAACCGTTCGTTGATGTGCTGCACGTGATCATCGGCAGCTTTGGCAGCGTAATTATGGCGGTCTTGGCAATCGTTTCTTTGTTTGGATCGATGCTCGGCTGGATTTTAATCGGCGCAGAGGTTCCGTATCAGGCGGCAAAGGCCGGTGATTTTCCTGCTTTCTTTGCGAAAACGAACAAAAAGGGAAGCCCGGTTAATTCATTGATCGTCACAAACGTGATGTCGCAGATCTTTATTTTCTCAACGGTTTCGGGAACGATCAGCGAGGCCTTTACGTTTTTAACAACGTCGGCGACGCTCGCTTACCTTGTGCCTTATCTTGTGGCGGCTGTTTTCAGCTTGAAGCTCATCCTCAAAGGGGAGACATACGGCGAACTGAAAGGTTCAAGAACAGGGGACGGCATCATCGCTTTGGCTGCTCTGGTGTATTCTTTATGGGTCATCGTTTCAGGTACGTCTGACTTAACCACCTTTATCTTGGGAATCGGGCTGTTTTTCGTCGGTCTTGCGATCTACCCGTTCGTCTACAAAAAGTTCAAAAATAATCAAGTGTGATAAAGTTCTTTGCCAGCCGGGTCTTTTAGCAGAAGATCGGCTGGCTTTTTGATTCCCGCCGAAATTTTTGATTAAAATTTCCGCTTAGGCCTGTTATACTATAAAATGAAAATGATAATCGTTATCGGTTAAAAAGATCGAAAGGAATGGCATCGAGTGAGCTCTTACAAAAACATACATCGTATCAACAGCGCGGATGGCCCTGATGAAGAACAGAAACCGATCAGCCGTCCGCTTGGAGCTGTTTTTGTCCTGGCCGGCGGAATCATGCTACTGCTGTTTGGCGCCGCATTATCGATTGCGCTCGGTGCGGCTGATATAAAGCTTGGAACGGTTTGGGACGCCATTTTTCATTTTGATGCGAAAAATACGGCCCATCAAATTATTCAGGAACTCAGACTGCCAAGGACGGTAAGTGCGGCTCTTGTGGGCGCCTGCTTGGCGGTTTCCGGAGCCGTGATGCAGGGGATGACGAGAAACCCTCTCGCATCGCCGGAAATTATGAGCGTCACGCACGGGTCAGCTTTCGCAATTGCTGTCGCGTTTGCTTTTTTTCCGGGAACCTCATCGGTCGGGCTGATGATCTGGTCGTTTGCCGGCGCGGGTCTTGGAGCGGGACTCGTTTTTGCGATCGGAATGTTTTCAAAAGGCGGTCTTACGCCTGTAAAGCTGGCTTTGGCCGGTACGGCTGTCGGCACATTTCTGAGCGCTCTTTCTACGAGCATTGCGATCCATTTTGATGTGGCGCGCGACGTCAGTTTTTGGTATGCCGGAGGTGTCGCTGGCACGAAATGGCTCAGCATTCAGTTGTTGGTTCCGGCGGCAGCTCTCGGTTTGGCCGTCGTTTTTGTCATCGCCCGTTCCATTACGGTTCTAAGCTTGGGAGAGGAGCTGGCGAAAGGGCTCGGGCAATATACGAAGACGGTGAAAGCGATCGGAATCGTGTCGGTTGTTCTGCTGACGGGTGCCGCTGTGTCCGTTGCCGGGGCAATCGGTTTTATCGGATTGATCATTCCGCATATTACCCGCTTTTTGGTCGGGGTTGATTACCGCTGGATCATTCCATGCTCAGCGGTGCTTGGCGCCGTCCTGCTGATCTATGCGGATATTGCGGCAAGGCTGGTCAATCCGCCGTTCGAAACACCTGTCGGAGCAGTCACGGCGCTTGTCGGCGTACCATTCTTTCTCTATCTGGCCCGCAGGGAAAGGAGTGGACTGTAATGCTCAAGAAAAACAGCAGACGGGCGGCTGCGGTGATGCTCGTCATGGCCGTGCTGACGGTCGCCGTGTTTTTACTAAGCATGAACATGGGAGAAATCCGCATCGCCCCGCTTGATACATTGAAAACACTGTTCGGTTTCGGAACGCCGCAGGATGAACTTGTATTATTTGAATTCCGTTTGCCGCGCATGGTCCTCGCCATGCTGATCGGTGCGGGAGTTGCTGTCTCCGGAGCCGTCTGGCAGGGGATATCGCGGAATGACCTGGCCGATCCGGGGATATTGGGCATCAATACGGGAGCAGGTTTTGCCGTTGTGCTGTTCATCTTTTATTTTCAGGGGAATGTTGGAAATCTGCAAAAAGGATTCGTTTTTTCCCTGCCGATTTTTGCATTTTTGGGAGCCTGCTTTGCAGTCGTTTCCATCTATTTGCTGGCGTGGAAAAAAGGCTTGAATCCCATTCGCCTCGTTCTGGTCGGCATCGGAGTGAATGCGGCGTTTTCGGCGGCCATCTTAATGCTGCAGCTGAAAATGGACCCGAATGACTTTATGCAGGCGGCTGTTTGGCTGTCAGGAAATATATGGAGTTCAAACTGGAGCTTTGTCTCGGCCGTGCTGCCCTGGATTGTCGTGCTGCTTCCTTTTATTCTCTACAAAGCGCGCTATTTAAACGTGCTGAATCTCGGTGATCAGCTCGCAACAGGGCTTGGAACGGCAGTTGAAAAGGAGCGGCGCATACTGCTTCTGTCGGCAGCCGCGCTGAGCGGCGCGTGTGTAGCGGCTGGAGGGAATATTACGTTTCTCGGTCTTGTGGCTCCGCATATTGCCAGAAGGCTTGTCGGGCCGAAGCATCAGCTTTTAATCCCGGCTTCCGCGTTGACCGGAGCATTGCTCTTTTTGCTGGCGGATTTAATCGGAAGGATGATACTGGCGCCTTCGGAAATTCCCGTAGGGTTAGTCATTGCCGCTTTAGGCGCGCCGTACTTTATCTATTTGCTCATGAAAACAAATTAAAGAAGGGAAGGGTGCAAGGTGTCTCTTTCAACAAACAACCTGGGGATCGGCTACGGAGAACAGATGATAGTCGAAAGCTTAAACCTCCACATACCAAAAGGAAAAGTAACGACCATGATCGGTCCGAACGGGTGCGGCAAGTCAACCATATTAAAAACGATGGCACGCATACAGCGTTCTAGAACGGGCGCCGTTTATTTAAACGGCAAAGCGATCCACCAAATGTCGACGAAAGATATAGCCAAACAGATGGCGATTCTTCCGCAGACCCCTGAGGCGCCAGGCGGTCTGACCGTATATGAGCTCGTTTCTTACGGCCGTTTTCCTCATCAAAAGGGAATGGGCAGGCTCTCGGCCGATGACCGCCGCATGGTTGAATGGTCTCTCGAAGTGACAGGAATGCTGCCTTTTTATGACCGGCCGATCGAAGCCCTTTCCGGGGGACAGCGCCAGCGCGTCTGGATTGCGATGGCTCTTGCCCAGGAAACGGAGCTCTTGCTGCTCGACGAACCGACAACCTATTTGGACTTGGCGCACCAGCTTGAAATTCTGCAACTGCTGGAAAAGCTCAACAAAGAAGAAGGCCGAACGATTTTGATGGTCATTCACGACCTCAACCATGCCGCCCGCTTTGCCCATCACATGGTGGCGCTGAACTCCGGTGCAATTGTCAAAGAGGGCGCTCCACATGAAGTCATGACCTCAGAGGTATTGAAAAAAGTGTTTCAGATTGATGCGGAAATTATTTTAGACCCGCGCACAGGAAAACCGGTGTGCCTGACTTATGATCTATTGAAAAAAGAAGAGGATCAGAGGCTGGCAACCGGCTGACAGACATCAGACGATGTCTGTTTTTTTATTCCATGATTTCATAAAGTAAAAAATCATTTCTAAAAAAGTTTATTTTTACTTTAAAATCAGAAAACGGGTGCCGATAAAGATATAATAGATGGTAAGATGAGGATATCAAAACATGATATAGACAGAAAGGAAAGAAGGATTTTGGAAAATGCGACAATTTTGATTGTGGATGACGAAGACGCCATTGTTCAAATGGTCAAGCGCGTCCTCACGAAGGAAGGATTTTCAGAAGTGCTGACCGCGAGCAGCGCAGAAGAAGCGCTCGACATCGTGAAAAAGGATACCGTGCACTTAATACTTCTCGATGTCATGATGCCGGGACAGACAGGATTTGATGTATCCCCTGAAATCAGACGGCACACCAACGCCCCGATCTTCTTTTTAACGGCGAAGACATCGGACCTCGATAAACTGTCAGGTTTTGCCTACGGAGCCGATGATTATATTACAAAACCTTTTAATCCTCTGGAGTTAATTGCCAGGATTAAAGCGCATTTAAAAAGAACGTATATACATAAAGAAGTCGCAGCTGCTTCGGTATCTTCAGCCTACGAATATGAACGGTTTACATTTCATCCCGATTTTGCGGAGCTGATCGTGGACGGAGAAACGGTCAGCTGCTCCGCACAGCTTCTCCAGCTTCTGCAATATTTTTGCGATCATCCGAACAGAGTGCTTTCCAAGGACCAAATTTATGAAAAAGTGTGGGGCGTTCCATCTTACGGAGACAGCAACACCGTTATGGTACATATCAGAAAACTGAGGGAGAAAATCGAAAAAGACCCGAGCAGCCCCGAATATATCGTCACGATTCGCGGTCTTGGCTATAAGTTCGTTCCCAATCCTGCAAGAAAAGAGAGCGAAGGATGAAGCTGAGAGGAAAGCTCGTTCTCCATTTTGTCAGCCAGATTTTCCTGATTCTCGGTCTTGTCCTCGCCACTCTGCTGTTATCCTTCATCTTTTTCGCTCTCCGGTTAAGCGAGAGCGAAGCGGATACAGGCTTGGCAAAAGCCACATCAGACACGTTTGAAAGCTGGGTCAGTGTGGATGACAATAATAATTGGCAGATTGAAGATATCTTGAAATCGGCTATCGACAAACAGGGAGGCTGGCTTCAAATATTAGACGGTAAGGAGAAAACCGTTTATTCCTACCGCCTTCCTTCGGAAATTCAGAGGGAGTACCACAGGGAAGACCTCGTATCAGTCTTTGACAAAAAAAGAATCAAAAAATATCAAGTCAACTTCTGGTCTGCCAATTTCAATGGTGAAGACTACGTGATTCTATTCGGATGGGAGTCGAAAAGCGATACGATCCTGTCCTATTTGGAAAAGGAAGAGAAGGATATGGCGGACCTTTCTTCCTATAAAAAAAGCACGCTTGATTTCATTAAGAAAAACAAAGGATCGGTTTATCTGTTCAGCGAAAAAGGGAAAATGTTGAACTCGCTCTATCAGGACATAGATTACAGCCAGGGCATCACTGAGCTGGAACTTTTAAAATACGGATCAAAGCCATGGAACTACGAGCACGAGTTTTCATACAGGCGTTTAAGCGCGACAGAATGGCTGATTGCCGCTACCCCGAACCCGATTTATAATCCGGATCATGAGTTCAACAGGACGATGATCGGGCTCGCTTTAAAAATCGTTCTGCTCGTGATCGGCGTTCTGATCGTATTGATGTCTTCCATGACGATTTGGTATTCTTTTAGATTCGGCATGCCGATCATCCATACGATTAAATGGATCGTCAACCTTTCAAAAGGGCGATTTGAAGAGCCGAGAAATCGGAAAGGCCGCCCGCAAAGCCGGAACAAAAAAGGGAAGCGAAAACAGCCGTACCGGTTGTTCACAGAAGTGTTTGAATCGATGGAGCAGCTGACAGAAACGCTGAAAAAAGACGAACAAAGCCGCAAGAAAATCCAAACGACTCGGGAGGAATGGATCGCGGGGCTCTCCCATGATTTAAAAACGCCGCTCAGCACGATTTACGGCTACAGCATGATGCTGGAGTCTCCAAACTATGAGTGGTCAAAAGAAGAAATCCGTGAAATCGGCCAGGCAATGAAAGAAAAATCGGACTACATGTCACAGCTCATCGAAGACCTGAACTTGACGTACAGGCTGAAAAACGACGCCTTGCCGATTAAACGCCAGACAGTGAGGCTTGTGCCGTTTTTAAAAAGCTTCGTTGAAGAGTTTAAGCGCCATTCGTTTTCGGAGGGGTACAACGTTTCTTTTGAATATACGCAAGAAGATACCGAGTTTGCGATAGACAGAGGCTGGTTCAGAAGAGTCCTGGAAAACCTCCTTGCCAACGCCGTCAAGCATAACAAAAAAGGCACTGACATCAAGGTAATCCTTGAAGAAACCAAGCAATATATTATTCTTAAAATTCAAGACAACGGAAGAGGCATGGACTCGGAAACCGTCTCAAATTTATTTAACCGCTACTACAGAGGAACGCATACAAAAGATGCGACAGAAGGAAGCGGTCTCGGCCTTGCGATTTCTTTGGAACTTGTCCACCTTCACGACGGCTGCATCGCCGTTGACAGCCGGACAGGCCGCGGGACGGAAATTACGATGGAATTTAAGAAAAACCCTAAAACCGCCAAATAAGCGGTATGAAAAAGAAGAAGCCAAAGGTTATTGCCTTTAGGCTTCTTTTATGTTGAGAAAATAATGGAAAAGAAGGCGAGGTTCGTATAAAATAAGATTAAATGTTAACGTTCACATTGTATTGCAAAAAGAAATGTTCACGTTAACATTAAATAAGGAAAGGTGGGGATTTTATGAAGCCGTTTTTGAATGACGATTTTCTTTTAACGAATGAAACGTCGAAAGTGTTGTACCACCAGTATGCTAAAGGGATGCCGATCATCGACTACCACTGCCATTTGAGCCCAAAGGAAATTTACGAAAACAAAACGTTTAAAAATCTGACCGAAGTGTGGCTGTACGGGGATCATTACAAGTGGAGAGCAATGCGGGCCAATGGAATATCCGAAGAGTTTATTACAGGAGATGCGTCAGACGAAGAGAAATTCAGCGCCTGGGCAAGAACGGTTCCGATGACGATCGGAAACCCGCTTTATCATTGGACCCATTTGGAACTGAGAAGGTTTTTCGGCATCGATGAACGGCTTGATGAAAAGAGCGCGCCGCATATTTGGGAGCGGGTGAACGAACAGTTGACCGGAGAAGGGTTCGGCGCCAGAGACTTGATTGAAAAATCAAACGTTGAAACGGTTGTCACGACAGATGATCCGGCAGACAGTCTTGAATATCATATGAAGCTGAAAGATGAAGACTTTAATGTAAGCGTTTTACCCGGATTTAGGCCAGACAAGGTGCTGGAAATCAATCAAGAAGGCTTTGCTGCCTGGGTGAGCAAGCTTGAAGCGGCAAGCGCTATGAAGATAGGAAATTATGACGATTTTTTGAAAGCGCTTAAAAACAGAATTGACTTTTTCCATGAACTAGGCGGACGGATATCGGATCATGCCATCAATCAAATGATGTACACGGAAACAGATGAAAGCGAAGTGCGCCCGATTTTTGCAAAGGTGATGAACGGAGAAGCCGCCTCACCTGAGGAAGAGTGCAAATTTAAATCCTTTACCCTGCACTATTTGGGAACATGCTATGCGGAGAAGGGCTGGGCGATGCAGCTTCACATTAACGCCCTCCGAAACAACAGCAGCAAAATGTACCGGAAGCTCGGGCCTGATACGGGATATGATGCGATTAATGATCAGGACATCGCAAAGCCTTTGTGCAGCTTTCTCGATTCTCTTGACCGAAAAGACGCGCTGCCAAAAACGATCTTGTATTCTTTAAATCCGCGAGATAACGTCGTGATTTCAAGCCTTTGCGGAAGCTTCCAGGACGGCCGGATACCGGGGAAAATCCAGCATGGCACCGCCTGGTGGTTCAACGATACGAAAGACGGCATGCTCGAACAAATGAAATCGCTCGCCAACATCGGACTATTGAGCCGTTTTATCGGTATGCTGACTGATTCGCGCAGCTTTCTTTCCTACACAAGACATGAATATTTCAGGCGCCTGCTCTGCGACGTCATCGGCACATGGGTTGAAAAAGGAGAAGCGCCGGATGATATCGAGCTTCTGGGACGGATCGTCAAAGGGATCTGCTACGAAAATGCAAAACACTATTTCCAGTTTGAAGTGAAAGATCGTTTGAAAGCTTAGAATCACAAAATGGCTAGCAGAGGAGCTGCTTTTTCATGGAAATATCGACGAACAAACAAACCGAAACAGTCGCCGCTACTCAAGAGAAATTAAGTTTAAAAGAAAAGGTTTCTTACGGTTTTGGAGATTTTGGGAACGGATTTATGTTTGACCTTGGACAGCTCTATCTTTTGAAGTTTTTTACGGATGTTGCCGGTATTCCGGCGGCAGCGGCCGGAGGCATTTTTCTTGTGAGCAAACTTTTTGCCGCTTTTGTCGATCCGATTGTGGGAACATCGATCGACTACAGGAAGAATATCGGGCCGAAAGGCAAATTCAGGCCGTATTTGCTATATGGAAGCTTTGTGCTCGCGATTTTGACGATATTGACCTTCATCTCGCCGAATCTGTCACCGACGGGCAAACTCATATACGCTTATGCGTCATACATGCTTTGGGGCCTCGGCTATTCCTTTGTCAACATCCCTTACGGCTCGCTCGGGGCGGCCATGACGCAAAATTCGGTGGAGCGGACTTCGCTTGCTTCCTTTCGACAGGCCGGCTCGCTGGGCGCCCTGTTTGTGACGAGCATTGTTGTCATTCCGATGATCGTCAGGTTTGACAACCCTGCGGTTGCCTATCCGGTCGTCATGGGGCTGATGTCTTTTCTCGGTGTGTTGTTTTTCTACATTTGCTATAGAAACTGCCAGGAACGGATTGTCGTAAAAGATGAGAAGTACAAACAGGAAAAAGTGACATTCAAAGCAATATCAAAGACGTTTTTTACGAATAAACCGCTCCTTACGCTTATATTCATGACCATTTTTACGATTTCAGCCTATAACCTTAAATCTGCGATGCTGATTTATTTCGCACAGTATAACCTCGGCAACGCCGAACTGATGGCCTACATGAACTTTATCATCATCGGCTCATCCTTTATCGGCGTCATCATGCTGCCGAAGCTCGTGAAGCTGTTCGGGAAAAAGCATACCGCTATTTTGGGGCTCGCGGTTTCCGTCTGTGCGGATCTGATCAATTTTTTCGTACCGGGCAATGTCTTTGTTTTTACGATTCTCGCCAGCATCGCCTTTATCGGCATCAGCATTCCGAACGGTATCACCTGGGCATTTGTATCAGACGCGATCGATTATGGCGAGTGGAGAACAGGGGAACGGAAAGAAGGAACGATATACTCGCTGTTTAACTTTTCGAGAAAGCTGGCTCAGTCGCTCTCCGGCTTCCTGTCGGGGATCGGTCTCAGCATTATCGGCTATGTGCCGAATGCGACCCAAAAAGCGGGGACGCTGCTCGGCATTAAAGCGATACTCCTTTTGTATCCTGCAGCGGCGCTGACGGCAGCCATTCTCGTTCTCGGCTACCTGTACCGTCTGACAGATCAGAAGCATGCCGAAATGATCGCGGAAATCGAAGCGAGACCATAGCGGAATTTCACTTTCTAAAAAGCGCTTTTGATATGGTAAACTGATGGTAACAACAGCAAGAAAAGGCGGGTAAAAAAACAATGTCAGTAACGATTAAAGATATCGCCAGGCTGGCGAATGTATCGCACACCACAGTATCCAGAGCGCTGAACAATAGTCCGCTGATAAAAGAGAACACGAAAAAGAAAATACTCGACATCGCAGCCGAAATGAATTATAAACCGAATTTTAATGCGAAAAGCCTTGTTACGCAAAAGTCTTTTACGATCGGTCTGTTTTTAACAAGCCTGACAGACGGGACGTCTTCAAGTTTCTTTGCAGACATCCTGCGCGGCGTCAACAAGGTGATCGATGAAAACTATAATATGGTTGTCAGGGGGATTGACGATTATCATGATTTGTCATCCATTCACCACAACCGCTATGACGGCATGATTTTAATCAGCCAAAGCGAACAGGATCAGGCTTTTATTGAGCACGTCCTCAAACAGAATATTCCGGTCGTCGTGCTGAACAGAAAAATCGAAGGGCACTCCGTCGTCAATATTTTGGCGAATGAACACGAGGGCGCTTTCCTCGCTGCTTCATACTTGATCAAAAACGGCCACAGACGGATCGCCATGGTGCAGGGGAAAGAAAGTTTTAAATCGTCTCAAGAAAGAAAAGGAGGCTTTCTTCGAGCGCTTCGCGACTCAAATCTTGACATGCCCGGCGAATACCTCGTTCAAGGTGATTATACGATGCAAAGCGGCTTTCGTGCGGCTGAAACGCTGCTGAAGCTGAAGAACCCTCCGACAGCCCTGTTTTGCGCCAATGATGATATGGCGATCGGCGCGATGAACGCCCTTTATGCAAACGGGAAACGCTGTCCTGACGATATGTCGATCATCGGCTTTGACGATAGCGGATTTTCGGCGTATACGACACCGTCATTGACGACGGTAAAAAAACCGACGGAAAAAATCAGCATGCTTGGTGCGGAAAGCCTGTTGTCACTGATCGAAAATCCGCAGGCAGAAGGCAGGCAGACGCTCATCGGCACGGAGCTGATCATTCGCAATTCAGTTAAGCATCTATAGCATCATTTTTGATGCGCTGTAAAATGTGAACGTGTGCAAAAATGAGGAGGGAATTGAAATGGAGAGGCTGTCCAAACGGATAAGGTCTAAGCCGAGCCGTCCCGAACGGATTTTGCAAATCGGGGAAGGTAACTTTATGAGGGGGTTTATTGACTGGCAGATTCATAGATTGAATGAAGAAACCGATTTTAACGGCAGCGCCGTTGTTGTGCCTCCGCGCCGCGGCTCAGTAACGGCCTTTCAAGAACAGGATGGGCTTTACACGCTTTATCTTGAAGGCTTCCGGGAAGGACGGGAGGTTCGCGATTCTGCTGTCATTACAACAATCAGCAGAGTCGTCAGCAGCTATGAACACTATGATGAATTTATGAAGCTGGCCGATCTGCCGGATTTGCGCTTTGTCTTTTCAAATACGACAGAGGCCGGCATCATATATATCGAGGAAGACCGGCTGTCCGACCGTCCGCAGAAGAGCTATCCGGGGAAGCTGACTGCGCTGTTATACAGACGCTACCTGACTTTTCAGGGAAGCAGGGAAAAAGGCCTGGTGATCCTCCCGTGTGAGCTGCTTGAAGATAACGGGAAAAAACTGAAAGACATTGTGCTGCGCTATACGAACGAATGGGCGCTTGAACAGGGGTTCATCGATTGGCTTGAGGAGTCAAATGTGTTTTGCAATACGCTTGTAGACAGGATCGTACCGGGATTCCCGCAAGAAAATGCACACCGGCTTGAAGACGCGGCCGGCTATCGCGATTCTCTGATGGTGACGGCGGAGCCGTATCATTTGTTCGTGATTGAAGGGCCGAAATGGCTTCCAGACGAGCTTCCGCTTCATGAGGCCGGTCTGAATGTCGAGTTTGTCAAAGATGTGACGCCGTACCGGGTGAGAAAAGTGAGAATCTTAAACGGCGCCCATACCGCGATGACGCCGATCGCTTATTTGGCAGGCCTTGAGACGGTTCGTGAAGCGGCTGAAGACGAACTTATCGGATCATTTGTGAAAGAGCTGATTCAGCGTGAAGTGCTTGAGACGATCGATATGCCCGGCAGTGAGCTTGACGCCTATGTGGAAGAGATTCTCGACCGCTTTAAAAACCCGTTTATCCGTCACAAGCTGATTGATATTTCCTTAAATTCCTTTGCGAAATTCAAAGTCAGAAATTTGCCCGTCTTAATGGAATATGCGGAACGAACTGGCAAACTTCCTGCTCGAACCGTATTTGCTTTAAGCGCTTTAATTTATTTTTACCAAGGAAAACGGGAAGATGAGGCCATTCCGCTGTCTGACGACGATGAGGTGCTGGCTTTTCTCAAACGGCTCTGGACAGAAGAGACAGACGTTTCAAACATCGCGTTCCATGTTCTCGGGTTTGAAAAAGTATGGGGGCAAAACCTGAACGACGTTTCCGGGTTGACGGACAAGACGGCTGAATATTTAAGGGACATGAAACAAACGGGAATGAGGAAGGCGCTGAAAAAAATGATGAACAGCCAAATGGCTGAGCTGGGGGACATGTGATGAAAGACTGCTTGATGATCAATTCTCAAGATAATGTCGGCATTGCGTTAAGAGAATTGCAAACCGGTGAAACGGTCACTGCAGGAGAACGGACCATCGTGATCAAGGAAACGATTTTGAAAGGCCATAAGTTTGCTTTAAAAGACATCGCTGAAAATGAAGACGTCATCAAATACGGCTTTCCGATCGGGCACGCCACTGACATGATTCAGACGGGGGAGTGGGTGCATACAAAAAATGTGAAAACGAATTTGGGCGGTGTCGAAGAATACAGCTACAAGCCGAAATTTACGGAAAACCGCTATCAAAAAGAACCGCTCACATTTAAAGGCTTTAAACGAAAAGACGGAAAAACGGGAATCAGAAACGAGCTATGGATCGTACCGACTGTCGGCTGTGTAAATGGCATTGCAGAGCTGATCATCAAAGAATTTAAAGCTGAGGTCGGCTCTATCGTCCCTTTTGAAAGCGTTCACGTATTAAAGCATCAGTACGGCTGTTCACAGCTTGGCGATGATCATATCAACACGAGAACGATTTTGGCGAATGCCGTCAAACACCCGAATGCAGGCGGTGTCCTTGTGCTGGGACTTGGCTGTGAAAACAACAGCATCCATGAATTCCGCGAAGCGCTCGGCGATTATGATCACAGCCGGGTCAAGTTCCTGCTTTCTCAAGAAGTATCAGACGAAGTCACGGAAGGCGTCAAACTGTTAAAAGAAATTTATGAGCATGCAAAAGGTGACCGGCGTGAAGATGTTCCGCTCTCTGAACTGAAGATCGGTTTGAAGTGCGGCGGATCTGATGGATTTTCCGGCATTACCGCAAATCCGCTGCTCGGCCGGCTCTCCGATTTTCTGATCGCCCAAGGGGGAACGGCGGTTTTGACAGAAGTGCCTGAAATGTTTGGAGCGGAAACGCTTTTGATGGAGCGGGCTGAAAATGAGGAAGTGTTTCATAAAATCGTCCGCTTAATCAACGATTTTAAACAGTACTTTATCGATCACAGGCAGCCCGTCTATGAAAACCCGTCTCCGGGCAACAAAGCAGGCGGCATTACGACATTGGAGGATAAGTCGCTCGGCTGTACGCAAAAAGCCGGCACTTCAAAGGTGACGGATGTTCTGGAATACGGGGACGTTTTGAAAAAGAACGGGTTGAACCTGCTGAGCGCTCCGGGAAATGACCTTGTTGCTTCATCCGCACTGGCCGCTGCAGGGTGTCAAATCGTTTTATTTACGACAGGGCGGGGCACGCCTTTTGGCACCTTTGTGCCGACGATGAAAATTTCGACAAATACAGCGATTTATGAGGCGAAGCGCCACTGGATCGATTTTAATGCGGGAAGGGTGCTCGAAAACCGGTCAGAAGATGACGTTTTGAAAGAGTTGACAGCATATTTGATCGAAGTCGCGGGCGGCAGGCAGCTGAACAATGAGATAAACGATTTCAGGGAGCTTGCGATATTTAAAACAGGCGTTACATTGTAAAGGGGGCGGTAACGTGAGTATGCAGAAAATAAAAGACGAGATTCTAAAGACGCTGAAGGTTCCGGTATTTCCTGATCGATCATTTGATGTTACAGCGTTTGGGGCTGACGGAAGCGGAAAAAAGGATGCGACGGGAGCGATACAAAAGGCGATTGATCAAGCCCACAAAGCAGGCGGTGGAAGAGTAGCAGTTCCTGAAGGCGTGTTTCTTTCCGGTGCACTCAGACTGAAAAGCAATGTGGAGCTTCATCTTGCACAAGGAGCGGTGATCAAATTCAGTCAGAACCCGGAAGATTATCTCCCCGTTGTGCTGACGAGGTTCGAAGGCGTAGAGCTCTATAATTATTCACCGCTCATCTATGCTTACGAAGCCGAAAATATTGCAATAACCGGAAAGGGCACGCTTGACGGCCAAGGTGATGACGAGCATTGGTGGCCGTGGAAAAGGGGAACGAACGGCCAGTCTTCACAGGAAAAAGACCGAAATGCTTTGTTTGAAATGGCTGAGCGCGGTGTCCCGGTCACTGAGCGGCAGTTTGGAAAAGGGCATTATTTGCGGCCGAACTTCATTCAGCCGTATTGCTGCAAAGATATTTTGATTCAAGGTGTCACCGTGCTGAATTCGCCGATGTGGCAAGTTCATCCCGTGCTTTGCGAGAATGTGACAGTGGACGGAATCAAGGTCATCGGACACGGTCCGAATACCGACGGAGTCAACCCGGAATCGTGCAAAAACGTGGTGATCAAGGGCTGCCATTTTGATAATGGAGATGACTGCATCGCCGTCAAATCGGGAAGAAACGCCGACGGCCGAAGGATCAACATGCCATCGGAGAACATTGTCATTGAACATAACGAAATGAAAGACGGGCATGGAGGGGTCACGATCGGAAGCGAAATTTCCGGCGGCGTGAAGAATGTCATCGCCGAGGGAAACCTCATGGACAGCCCGAACTTGGACAGAGCCCTCCGCATTAAAACGAATTCGGTGCGCGGCGGTGTTCTTGAAAACATCTACTTTCACAAAAATACGGTCAAAAGCTTGAAGCGCGAAGTGATCGCCATCGATATGGAATATGAAGAAGGGGACGCCGGAGATTTCAAGCCCGTCGTCCGCAACATTGATGTTGAGCAGCTGAAAAGCATGGGCGGACAATACGGGATAAGGGTGCTGGCGTACGATCATTCTCCAGTCACCGGTCTGAAAGTGACTGATTCCGAGATCGACGGCGTCGATATTCCGATGGAACTGAAACATGTGAAAGACCCTGTTTTTTCGAATCTGTATATTAACGGAAAACGCTATGATTCACACGAAGTCTAAACAGAGATCCTCTGCAGACATGCAGAGGATCTTTCTTTTAACGCGGCGGCGCATCAGCGGTTTCGTTTTTGACCGAGGAAATCAGCAGTTCCATAAACACCCGGCTTGCAGCGCACATATGCTTGTTTTTACGGTAAACGATGCTGATTTCCGTCGTCAAATCCGGCATTTGAATCGGAATCGTCTGAATGGATTTATTTCCAATATCATCGAGATAGCCTTTCGGCAAAATGGTGGCGCCAATGCCTTTACCAACCATGTTCATGATCGATTCCATCGTTGTCATTTCCATGACTGGCCGAGGTTCGAATCCAAACGTGCGGCACTTTTCGTTGATCAGCTGCCGCAAAAAATACGTCTCAGGCAGCAAAATGGATGGAATCTCCCTTAACACGTCAAGCGTGACAAACTGCCGTTTTGCAACCGGATTGTCAATAGGCACTGCGAGGGCGAGCTGCTGGGTAAGGAATGGAACGGTTTCCAGATCACTGTGTTCCACCCGCTGGGCTACAATGCCCAAGTCGAGCTCATTTTGCAGCAGCCGCTCGTAAATATCTCCGGTTCTCAGCCCTAAAACAGACAATTCAATATTGGGGTAGCTGCGGTGAAAGTCGATCACGGTCAGGGGAAGCAAATAATTAACCACGGTCAACAGCGCCCCGATTTTTAGCGTTCCCCTCTTTAAACCTTGGAGCTCGCTGATTGCGTCTTGCGCCTGTGACAGTTCATGAAAGATATTGTAACAGTGCTGAAGCAGAATCTTTCCCGCTTCCGTCATTACGGTGCGTTTGCCTGAACGGTTAAACAAAGGCGTTCCGATTTCATGTTCAAGCAAACGGATTTGCTGGCTCAGCGAGGGCTGAGCGATATTCAGTTTTTCGGCGGCACGGGTAAAATGAAGCTCCCGGCACAATGCCATGAAATACTCCAATTGCTTTAGCTCCAATGCTTTTTCCCTCTCTCCATTATAAAAAACAGACGAAACTCAACGATAGGTTTAACCTATTGTTTTTATAATAACGATTGAATGGTTTTATGATAAGAGGTCGATTATACTTAAATCTCAAAAGAGATGTGCAGCGTTGCTGTTCGGCCGCTGCCGTCTGCAGGACATTTGAATGTAAGAGGTGATATGAATGGAATATGCCGATATCCTTTCGATCAATGTAGGGAAGCCAGAGGCAATTCAGTTTCAAAATAAAGCTGTGTCTACCGGAATATACAAGAAGCCGGCAAGCGGCCCTATCTTCCTGTCATCTACTAATTTTGCGGGGGACGGACAGGGGGATCTCGTTCATCATGGTGGCGCGGAAAAAGCAGTGTGTGTCTATCCGTATGAACATTATCTCTTTTGGGAAAAGGAACTGCAAAGAAAGCTGGAATACGGAGCATTTGGCGAAAATTTAACGATCAAGGGTCTGCTGGAGGATGACGCTCATATCGGCGATATCTTTCAGCTGGGTGAAGCTGTTGTACAGGTGAGCCAGCCAAGGCAGCCTTGCTATAAACTAACCGTAAGGTACGGTATGCCCGATATGATACTGAAGGTACAGAACACCGGATTTACGGGTTTTTACTTTCGCGTGCTGAACGAAGGGTTCGTCTGTAAGGATCGTGGTCTGAAACGAATCTCACGCCACCCTAAAGGCATCACGATTTCTTACGCAAATCGCATCAAGCATCATGAAAAGAACAATATTGAGGGCATCAAAAAACTTCTCGGGGTGGAGGAACTGTCGGCAAATTGGCGGGCATCATGTTTAAAGCGGCTTAACGGTTTTGAGCCGGATGACCGCGAAAGGCTGACGGGAGGTCTGGAGAAGAGATCTTAACCCAAAAGGAAAAAATCCTCTGCCGATCGGCAGAGGATTTCTGTTAAATGGAGCGGATAATTCCGCCTTCCACTCTTTGAGCGGAACCGTTGATGGCCGCAGCTTTTTCGGAAGCGAGATAGACGATCGTACTCGCCACTTCTTCCGGTTTTGCATAGCGCTGAATCAAAGAAGTCGGCTCATTCACTTTGAAATAGTCTTTGACAAAAGTGTCTAAATCGGTTTTCTCCTGAGCTGCGGCACCCTCCATATAATTGGCGACGCCTTCCGTCCAGGTAGGTCCCGGAAGGACGGAGTTGACCGTCACATTTGTCCCTTTCGTCATTTCGGCCAAACCTCTTGATAAACTGATCAGAGCGGTTTTCGTCATTGAATAAGGGATCATCTGCGGAAGCGGTTTGATGCCGGCTTCGCTTGCCAAATTGAGAATCCTTCCCTTATTACGCTTCAGCATGGCCGGCAGAAACGCGCGGCAAAGCCTGACTGCGCTTAAAACGTTTACTTCAAAATATTTGAGCCACTCTTCGTCTGTCACCTCTGTGAAATCCTTCACTTCAAAGAAGCCCATATTATTGACGAGGACATCAAGCTCCCCGATTTTAGCGGTTTTTTCGACCAATGCCATGCTTTCTTCAGGATCGGATAAATCAGCGGCAATGCCGTGAACGTTTCCGTGCCGGGAAAGTTCCTCAACGACTGACTGGACTTTTTCTTCTGTCCGTCCGTTCACGATGACTTCGGCCCCTTCCGCCAAGAAGGCTTCCGCCGTTGCTTTTCCAATACCTGCAGTAGAACCTGTCACGAGTACGAGTTTGTCTTTTAGCTGTAAATCCATATGCCATCAATCCTTGTTTTAAGAGTTAAGATGAAAAAACATCTAATGAACAGTATATCGCAGCTGGATACCTCGGTCGAAAATCGTGCTTGTCGTTTTATTGTTCCTTGTCTTTTAAAATCTTATGAATATCTTCCATCGGACGGAGCCAATTCTTTTTCATCACTTCAGCCGCCAATTTCGGATCGTTTTTTTCAAAAGCGGCGATGATTTCCCAATGCTCGGCGGCGGACTGCAGTTTCGGAGCAGACGGCCGATTGAAAAACACATACTTCATCCGTCTGACATGAAGCTGCAGAACGGCGGAAAACTGAAGAACATACGGGTTTTTAGCCGCTTCTGTAATCAAATGATGGAACTGTTCGTCCAGTTCAGCTGCATCGTGGTTCCGCTCCTCTTTAAAAGCGGCTTCGTATTGAGCCGCGAGTTTTTTGAGCTCGGCGATCTCTTCTTCAGTCAAAAGCGGCGTTGCCAGTTCTGCCGCCAGAGCCTGAAGATGTGCGAGCGGGGGATAGACGGCCAGCGCATCATCGGGATGAATAAGCGTGATCTTTGTTTCTTTTCCCGGCTTCATTTCCACAAAACCTTGAGATTCGAGGAGTTGAAGCGCTTCTCTGACCGGTGTGCGGCTGACGCCGAGCGCTTCGGCCAGATCGACGTCCGTGACTTTTTCGCCGGGTTCAAGGGTTCCGTCGACAATCCAGCGCTGCAATTGATGAAACGCTTTTTCCTTTGCTGAAAGTCTGACCTGCGGCGTATAGTTTTTCGGTATCGGCATAAAACCACCCTTTCTCTATATGCAATATATCGTAAATACTTTAGCAAAAACAACGTTTTTCAGTTGAAAATCTCCTTTTCAGAATCTCATATACAGACCTGTGTCGATTATAGTATAATAATTCCGAAATTAGGACACGAATGAGTCAGAAAGGCGCTGCCCAGAAGCGGCTAATAGGGGAGCCGGCGAGAGAGCCCCCCGCGAGCAGTTCGGCGGGCCGGGAGCGATCAACCGCAAGCCGGAATAACCGCCTGGATGATGACCGCGTTATCTGCGAAGACAGATGCGGTATAAGCGATGTGCTCTTTTTTTGTACGTTCCTGGTTTACTGCATCTTTACTGAGTAGAGATGTTTTTATTTTATCCCGAGGAGGAAGCAGAATGAAGAAGTTAGGGCTTTTATTGCTGTCACTGCTGTTGGCCGCCGGCGTTCTTAGCGGCTGCGGTCAAGCGCAAAAACCGGCAGAACAGCAAAAACAGGAGAAGGCGGCTGAAGCGTTTCCGGTCACCATAAAAGATGCTTCAGGACAAGAGGTCAAAATTGAAAAAGAACCGAAGAAAATCGTCTCTCTGATGCCGAGCAATACCGAAATTACATACGCCCTTGGCCTGGGGAAGAAAGTCGTCGGCGTGACGGATTTTGATACATATCCAAAAGAAGTGAAAAACGTTGAAAAAATCGGGGGCATGGAATTCAACACAGAAAAAATCATTTCGTTAAATCCCGACTTGGTCTTGGCCCACGCATCGAGCATGCAGAGTGCCAAAGAAGGGCTAAAGCAGCTGGAGGATGCAGGAATTACGGTGGTGACCGTGAATGATGCGGCCTCTTTTAAAGAGGCGTACCAGTCCATCGAAATGATCGGAAAAGCTGCCGGTGCAGAGGATCAAGCGGCAAGCCTGATCAAGGGCATGAAATCTGACCTGGCTGACATAAAAGAAAAAGCTGCCGGCATATCTAAAGACGATCAAAAGAAAGTATTTGTCGAAGTGTCTCCGGCTCCGGACATTTATACGACCGGAAAAGGCACCTTTATGGATGAAATGCTTGAAGCGATCCATGCGGAAAATGCCGCTTCCGCGCAGAAAGGCTGGACCAAAATAACGGAAGAAGCGATCGTCAAGCTGAATCCCGATGCGATCGTGACGACAAACGGTAAATCCGCAGTCAGCGAAATTAAAAAACGAAGCGGCTGGAACGGTGTAAAAGCGGTCAAAAATAACGAAGTATACGACGTGGACCCTGACCTCGTGACCCGTCCGGGGCCGCGATTGATCAAAGGGGTCGAAGAGCTTGCTGAACATATTTACCCTGACGTTTTTAAAAAATAACCGCTTCGCGGCATATGCCTTCAGCCTGATGTTTCTGTCGGCATCTGTTCTTATGGGAATCTCTATCGGATCTTTGGAGATTCCCATTCCTTCTATTATCAAGGTTTTTTTGAACGAATGGTTTGGTATTCAAGGGTTAAATCCCGATCCGACAGAGGCGAACATCATCATGAAAATCAGACTGCCGAGGGTGGTGCTGGCCGCTCTTGTCGGCGCGGGGCTTGCTGCTGCGGGAGCCGGGTTTCAGGGGCTCTTGAAAAACCCGCTCGCAGATCCGTATACGCTCGGCATTTCGTCAGGCGCGGCCGTCGGTGCAGTGGTCACGCTGTTTTTTGGGATTCAGCTGCCGGTGATCGGAAGTTTTACACTGCCGTTTTTAAGCGTTGCCGCGGCCGTTGTCGTGATTTTTTTGGTTTTGTTCTTTGCGCGGCTCGTACACCCTTCATTGACCCTGTCTGCTTTGATTTTGACAGGAATCATCTTCAGTTCTTTTTTGGGTGCGCTTATTTCTCTCATGATCGCATTGACCGGCGATGATTTAAAACCGATCGTCCACTGGCTGCTCGGCAGTGTATCGATGAGAGGCTGGGGTTATATCGCGCTGTTTCTGCCCTTTTTTGCGGTTGGTGCTGCCGCGCTTTTGATCAGCGGGAGAGAACTGAATGTGATGACTTATGGCGAGGAAAAAGCGAGGCTCCTCGGTGTGAATGTGAAGCGAAGTAAGTATGTCGTTCTGTTGGCGGGAGCTATTTTAACTGGCAGTGCGGTTGCTGTGTCTGGAACCATTGGCTTTGTCGGTCTCGTCATTCCGCATTTTATCCGGCTTTTCTCTATTACGGATCACCGTCATCTTCTGCCGCTCTCGATGCTGAACGGTGCTTCGTTCCTTGTGCTGTCAGATCTTTTGTCGAGAACCATCATTGAGCCGTCCGAGCTGCCGATCGGTATTATTACCGCACTGATAGGAGCGCCTGTTTTCGGGTTTATTTTGATTCGGCGCTACCGGGGAGGGCGAATTCATGATTGATGTCATCCGTGTGTCCGGCGGCTACGGAAAAACGGATGTCTTACAGGACATCAGCTTTGCTGTAAAGCCGGGTGAATTTTTAGGAATTCTTGGTCCGAACGGCAGCGGAAAAACTACTTTGCTGAAAATGTTGTCGGGAACAATCGCGCCTCGAAGCGGCGAGGTGCTGCTTGAATGCCGTTCAGTCGGGGCGTACCAAACGAAAGAGCTCGCTCGCAAAATGGCGGTCCTTCCTCAAAAAACGGAGCAGGCCTTTTCCTTTACGGTGGAGGAAACGGTACAGTTTGGCCGCTACGCGTATCAATCAGGCCTTTTTCGGCAGCTGACAGCGGAAGACCATGATATCGTGAAGAGGGTGATGAAGCAGACAGACACGCTTCGTTTCGCTCAAAAATCCATTCATGAGCTGAGCGGCGGAGAGCAGCAGCGGGTGTATTTAGCACAGGCACTTGCCCAGGAACCCGAATATTTGCTGCTTGATGAACCGACGAGTTTTCTCGATTTGTCATTTCAAAAGAGTCTGCTTGATTTAATGAAACAAGAAACGGCTGCATCCAAACTCGCAGTGGTCGGGGTGTTTCATGATGTGAATATTGCGAGTTTATACTGTGACCGCCTCCTGTTGTTGAAAGATGGAAAGGCGGAAGTTCTTGACCGCCCGGAAGCCGCCCTTTCTGCCGAGGGTATCGGAAGAGTGTATGATACGGGCATCACAACGCTGGACCATCCTCAGCGTGCAAATCCGCAGTTTACGATCAAGGCGAAAACCATCCCGGAGAAAACCGAGCCCCTCTTTTTAAAAGAGCGGATTGAACAGCATTTGCCGCATGGCATCGCATTTTCGGCAGACCGCCCGCTGCGTCTTCTGTCCTCTGAAACAGGCTTTGCATGGAGACGAAAGCTTGTCTTCGCAAGCGGAAACAACTCTGGATTGCCGCATGACCTGTCAGCCTATGAACAGGAAACGCTGTTTATCCAACATGATGCTGAATTGGCTGACTGTCATATTGTGTCGGAAAAGGGTGATCTTTGCATCGTCGGTATGAAAGATACGGCGGGGCGTTTGATCATATGGGTGTTAGTTGACGGCTGTTTGCAAGATGGTCAATTTGTAACGGCGATAAGTGCTGCAGCAAATGCCGCAGCCGAGCACCATATTCCGTGCAGCGATGTGCTTGTAGCGGCCACTCAATCCGGCCGGTCAGCGTATCAAACTGCCTTTTTTACAGAAATTCAAAATAAAACAGCGGCTTGTGTGAAAGTTTTAAAAGGTTAAATTTGGGCCTGTCTTTGGACAGGTTTTTTTATTGTTTTAAAACGCATCAGCTGAAGGTGAGGTTTCATTCTTTTGTCCCGAATTCGAAAAAATGTGTTGTTAAATGAATCATAACACCTTTATAATAAAATTTGTGAAAGCGTTTTACTATTTGAATGTTTAAAAATGCAACAGAGGAGGCGAGATCACTTGAAAGTAGAGGGGATTATCCCTGCCATACTGACACCGCTTACAAAAGAACAGGCTTTTCATGCGGGCGCAGCCGAAAAGCTGGTGAATGATCTTATTGATTCAGGCGTCCATGGCATTTTTGCTTTAGGGACAAATGGCGAATTTCATTTATTCTCGCAAGAGGAAAAGCTTCAAATTGCTGAAACAGTTGTAAAAGCGGTTAATAAACGAGTGCCTGTTTTCATCGGGGCAGGAGAAAACAGTACTGAGGCGACCATTTCCTTATCCAATCAAATGGCGGATATCGGAGCGGATGTTCTTTCGATTATTACGCCATACTTTGTCGCACCTTCGCAGGAGGAATTGTATCAGCACTTCCGCACGGTTTCTGAAAATGTCACGCTTCCCGTCCTGCTCTACAACATTCCGTCGAGAACAGGCGTATCACTGGAGCCCGAAACGGTTGAAAGGCTTGCGGCATTGCCGAACATTATCGGCATTAAGGACAGCAGCGGCAGCTTCGCCAATATTAAGGCGTATCTTGAGCGTACAAAAGAACAGTCCTTTTCCGTCCTGGCAGGAACTGATTCATTGATTTTAGACACATTGAAGGCGGGTGGAACAGGTGCTGTAGCTGCCACAGCCAATGTGCTTCCCAAAACCGTTGTTTCAATCTATGAATCTTTTAAACAAGGAAACATTGAAGAGAGCGAGCGCTATCAACAGCAGCTGCAACCGCTTCGTGATACGTTTTCACTCGGTTCACTGCCGGCACCGCTAAAAAAAGCAGCAGAGCTTGCCGGCATTGCCGTCGGGCCGCCTAAAAGTCCGATTGCAGAGCTGTCGGGAGAGCCGCTGCTAAAAGTAAAAAAGATGCTCGAAGGCTACGGAATTGAAGTAAAAATGGCAAAGGAGCAGTGAGGTTATGAAGACGCTTTATCATTTTCAAACGGCCGCCCGAATTGAGGCTGGTGCACATTCACTCAATTTGCTTGGCGATCACTTAGATCAGACCGGCTTGAATCAGATTCGTTCGGTGTTTATTTTAACTCAGCCGTCGATCGTTTCTCTCGGCTATGCAGACCAAATGAAAGAGGTGCTGGCCGAAAAAGGCATCTCAAGTGAAATTAACACCGATATACAGCCGGAGCCGACGGAACAAAATATCGAAGAGGTTTTTCAGCTTTTTTCTGAAGGAGGCCATGACGCGATTCTAGGAATTGGCGGAGGCAGTGTGCTAGATGCGGCTAAAATCCTCTCTGTTCTGAAAACAAATGAAAAACCGATTTCTGCTTTGATTGGCACGAATCTTGTTGAAAAGCCCGGCGTTCCGCTTGTGCTGATTCCGACAACATCCGGAACAGGGTCAGAGGTGACGCCGAATGCGATTGTGACGTTCCCGGAGAAAGAATTAAAGATTGGTATGGTCAGTCCCTATCTGCTGCCGTCGGTTGTGATTTTAGATCCGGTTTTGACGACCGGTCTTCCAAAAGCGATCACAGCTGCAACCGGAATGGATGCATTTACACACGCACTCGAATCCTATATTTCCAACAAAGCAAACCCATTCAGCGACATGTTTGCGCTTGAATCTATGAGACTGATTTCCTCCAGTATTCAGGAGGCCTACCATCATGGAGATAATCTGGAAGCGAGAGAAAAAATGCTCATTGGCGCCATGTATGGCGGAATGGCCTTGACAAGCGCAGGAACAGCGGCGGTTCATGCGATGGCTTACCCGCTCGGGGGAAAATACAAAATTTCGCACGGGGTGGCCAATTCAATGCTGCTTCCGCATGTAACGGCCTTCAATGCGGATCATGTGATTGACCGTCTTTCGGATGTGGCTGGCGTGATTGGAATTGAACCAAAGGGTTCGAAGGCAAGTCAAGCAGAGCGGGTCATACGGAAAATTGAAGAGTGGACCGCTGATTTGAACATTCCGCAAAATTTAAAGACATTCGGGGTATCAAAAGAGGATGTTCCATCGCTTGCAGAGGCGGCAGCCGACGTCAAACGGCTCATGGATAACAATCCAAAGCCGATGTCCATTGCGGAGATTGAAGCCGTCTATTTGAAATTGCTGGATATGTAGGTCGGGATCTGTACATGGTTTTCACCATGAGCCTGTAAATGGCTCACAAACAAAGGGGGAGTTTGGGTGGATGTCTTAAGCGGTTCGATCATAACGTTTATTTTGGTAGTGATTGTGGTTTACATTCTTTTTACGACGTGGCTGACGATGCGGTTTCGCAGTAAATCAAGTTCGGAATTCAACAATGCTGCCAAAACGCTGCCGGCGATTGTTGTCGGCATTCTGCTGATGAGTGAATTCATCGGCACCAAATCGACAATTGGGACCGCTGAATCAGCTTATACACATGGTTTAGCGGCTTCATGGTCGATTGTAACGGTCTCGATTGCATTTTTTATTTTTTCCTACTTCTTAGCCGGGAAATTTTATAAAACAGGCCAATATACGATCTCCGGCATTATTAGTGAAAAGTTTGGCCGTTCGACCAAGCTAGTCGTTTCTATCATTATGATTGTAGCCCTTTTACTTGTGAATCTTGGAAACTATTTAAGCGGATCGGCGGCAATTTCGTCTATTTTAGGTTTGCCGCTGATGACGTGTGCGATCATTACAGCGATTGTCAGCACCTTTTATTTTACGTTTGGCGGAATGAAGGGCGTTGCCTGGGTGACGATTTTGCATTCTCTTGTTAAATATGCTGGGGTTCTGATCACTTTAGGGGTTGCCCTCTATTTGACAAAAGGCTGGGAGCCGATGACGCAGCAGTTGCCGGAGCATTTCTTCACTTGGGACGGCAGCATCGGATGGGGGACAATCGGCGCCTGGTTTATCGGCAACATGGGGGCGATTTTCGCGACTCAGTTTATTATACAGGCTATTACATCATCGAAAAGTGAGAAAGATGCAAAGAAGTCGACGCTGTATGCAGCGCTGCTTTGTCTGCCGCTTGCGATTGCCATTGGAGTCATCGGCGTTGCTGCACGGTATTTGTACCCGGATATTGATCCAATTTACGCATTCCCGGTGTTTATGCAGCACATGAATCCTGTGCTGAGCGCGGTTGTGGCGACATCCCTTGTGGCGTCTATTTTCGTCGGCGTTTCGACGGTTGCGCTGGCGACAACGACGCTGATCATTGATGATTTTTATGTGCCGAAAGCAAACCCGACACCGGAACAGCGCATGAAAATCACGAGATATGTTTCGATTATCATCGGTTTTATTCCGCTGCTCGGCGTTGCGCTGGCGCCTGAATTGTTAACGCTTTCTTTCTTTACGAGGGCGCTTCGGACATCAATTGCCGTTGTGGCGGCGATGGGCTTTTATTTGCCATATTTCAATTCAAACCGCGGAGCAACAATTGGTCTGACGCTTTCAGGTATTACGACGACGGTATGGTATTTACTGGACAATCCGTTTGGCATCGATAACATGTACATCGCCATCATTGTCCCGTTTATTGTGCTCGTATTAGACCGTCTGATCAGCTCGCCTGCGAAAAAAGAGTCAAATGTGGAGGAGGAATTGTGATGAAACAAAGTGAAACTTCCCTGCCGATAGATGGACGCATCAGAGAAAATAAAACCGACTCGGCCAGAAAGGATGCGTTTTTGCCGACAGACTGCCCGCAAAACCATGCAGCCAACCTGCTGGAGCTGGATAATGGTGATCTGTTGTGCGTCTGGTTTGGGGGAACGCAGGAAGGCATCCCTGATATATCGATTTACATGTCAAGGCTTGAAAGAGGAAGCGATGAGTGGACACAGGCAGAAAAGCTGTCAGATGATCCTTCCCGCTCCGAACAAAATCCGGTGCTTTTTCAAGAGCCTGACGGCCGGCTTTGGCTTATGTATACGGCACAGCTTTCCGGCAATCAGGATACAGCGATTGTCAGATACCGGACTTCAGACGATAGAGGCCGGACATGGAGTAAGATTGACACGTTGTTTGCCGAAGCCGGGACTTTTATCCGCCAGCCGCTCATTGTTCTGGATAACGGCGATTGGCTGCTGCCTGTCTTTTACTGCATCACCTTGCCGGGCGTGAAATGGACTGGAAACCGTGACATCAGCGCGGTGAAAATTTCGTCTGATAAAGGCAAGACGTGGGAGGAAGTGAAGGTGCCGGGCAGTACCGGCTGTGTTCATATGGATATTGAAAAACTGCGCGACGGCACATTGCTTGCGCTGTTTAGAAGCCGTTTTGCAGACTCGATTTATTCGAGCCGCTCTATTGATAACGGCCGCACCTGGTCAGAGCCTGAGCCGACGGAGCTGCCGAACAACAACTCCTCCATTCAATTTACAGCGCTTCAAGATGGGACGCTTGCTCTCGTATACAATCATATGAATGCGAATGAAACGACCGAAAGAAGAGCATCTTTATACGATGAAATTGAGGAGGAGGATGATACAAAAACAGGTGTTGACACAGAAGCGCGGCCTGCCTTTTGGGGAGCTCCGAGGGCGCCGATGACATTGGCCCTTTCACAGGACGGCGGCATCACATGGCCTGTCAAAAGAAACATCGAAGTCGGCGATGGTTATGCGATGACGAACAACTCAAAAGACAAGCTCAACCGCGAATTTTCCTATCCGTCGATCAAGCAGGGGAAAGACGGTGATCTGCATATTGCCTTTACGTACTACCGTCAGGCGATTAAATATGTACGTGTTCCGCAAACATGGGCCCTTGCCGGCCAAGAATAAAGCCGTTTGAACGCGCGGCACTTGATGGAATGAAGGGTATATCATTTATGATTTAAGTTCGAGAGGCTGTCCCAATCGTTTGAAGGGACTCCCTCGTGATGTGAAACGGGTGTACACGACAATTCAATTGGCGTATGACACGCTCATTCGCGCAGGCATTCCGCAGCCGAAAATCTCCGTATGCGGCATGACCCCCCATGGCGGTGAGAATGGTTTGTTTGGACATGGAGAAGGAGAAGAGAAAATTGTTCCTGGCGTTGACCGCAGGCATTCGGTCCGCTGCCCGCTGGCACGCTTTTCTTCAGAGTAGTGAGAGGCGACTTTGATATAGTGGTGGCGATGTATGACGATCCAGGACACGGTCCGCTTGGCCTTAAGGCCGGTGTGAGCATTACAGTCGGCCTGCCGATGATCCGTACGAGTGTTGACCATGGAACAGCCTTTGATAATGAGGGAACCGGCAAAGCTGATCCTGCGAGTTTAGAAGAAGCAGTGAGACAGGCGATCGTGCTGTCCGTCCGGTCCGCTTGAGCGGCATATATATAAAAGAAGAGCCTTCCAGTTAAGGAGGCTCTTCTTTTTAGTTCATGTAGGTCCCGCCGTTAATATTAATGGTTTCGCCCGTTATAAAATCAGATTGATCAGAGGCTAGGAAGGCGACAACGTTTGCGACATGCTCGGGTGAGCCGATCATTTTCAGCGGAATCCGCTCCATGACAGCTGCGCGATACTCCTCGCTCCACTGCTTGCTCATATCCGTTTCAATCGGTCCCGGGCAGACGGCGTTGACATAAATGCGGTGTGCAGCGAGCTCCTTTGCCAAATGCATCGTTAAATAGTTGATGCCTGCTTTCGATGCACCGTAAGCAGGAGAGGCATTGTGATGCGGTGTTTTGCTCGTCGTTGAGCTCATGTTTACAATTTTTCCGCCGCCCTGCATGATCATCTCCGGGATGACAGCCTGACACATGAGAAAGGTGCCGGTTAAATTTAAATCTATCACTCTTTTCCACTCTTCAAGCGATGTATCAATGGTCGTTTTCCGCAAATTAATGCCCGCATTGTTGACCAAAATATCGATCCGCCCAAACTGCTGTTTTGCTTCAGCTATGAGAAGCGAGGCTGTTTCTGGCAAACTGGCATCACCTGCAACATAAGAAGCGCGCTTTCTCTCAGTATTCAATTGTGTGCAAAGGGACTTGAGCAATTCTTCGTTTGTCCCGTTGATGACGACATTTGCCCCTTTATCCGCAAGCGTCTCTGCAACAGCTTTGCCGATGCCGCGGCTTGCACCGGTAATAATCGCCGTTTGCTGATTCAATTCCATCCTCATCCCACCTGTCTTTGAATAAAACCGTTTTCATGTCTATTATAAAATTGAGTGTTTCTTTATTCAACAAAACTTTATTTCAATAATTGCTATTCGTTTTTTTTGTTTCATAATGGAACAATTCCTGCAGCCGTTAGAAACAGGGTATACTATAGAAACAAGTAATAAAGAAGGGAGAATGAAATGAAACTATACACAAAAACAGGCGATAAGGGAAAAACTAGTTTAATTGGCGGAAAGGCGGATAAAGATCATCTTAGAGTGGAAGCGTACGGCACATTGGATGAAGCAAACAGTTTCATCGGGCTGGCTCAGTCTTATTTAAAAGCAGAAGAAGCGCTGTTTCAAGATGTTCTGTCAGAGTTGACCGCCATCCAGCATGAGCTGTTCGACTGCGGCACTGATTTGGCGTATGTCAATGTTCAGGAAGAAGGCAAGCTCAAGACTGAATCAATCACCATGCTTGAAGAACGAATTGATGCCTATGTCGAGGAAGCACCGCGGCTGACCAAGTTTATTCTTCCGGGCGGAACAGAAGCGGCATCATTTTTGCATGCGGCGAGAACGGTCATCAGAAGAGCTGAACGAAAGATTGTCGCTTTGGCCAAAGAAGAAGACATTCCGCCGCTTGCGCTGCCATACGTCAACCGGCTGTCCGATTATTTATTTGCGGCGGCGCGCATTGTCAATCACCGGCTCGGGGAAGTGGATGTCGAATATGAACGAAGCGCTGATGTATTCCGGACAAAGAAAAACTCATGAATGAGAAATCCGCCAATCGTTATCGAACAGAAATGGGCCGATTGATCAAATCAAGCCGTTTTCCGGCAGGGGAAAACGGCTTTTTGTCGTAAATCTTTAAGTAAGCGTTTTCAAAGAGAGGGAGTGTTCAAGTGGTTAATCGGGAGGCAGCTGCTATACGGCTGACGGTTTCGAAGGATGGAGACGGCGAATTTCAAACCGTTCAAGAGGCGATCGATGCTTTGCCTGAGTACAGTCGGGAACAGAAAGTGATATTCATTAAAAAAGGAGTTTACAAAGAAGTCGTTCATATTCCGGCTACAAAGCCGTTTGTGAAGCTGATCGGCGAAGATCGTTACGAGACTGTGATTACGTATGACAACTATGCCGGAAAAGAAAAGGAAGGAGGAGGGAAATACGGCACGACCGGAAGTTCAAGCGTGTTTATTTATGCGGATCATGTTGAAGCTGAAAATCTGACGTTTGAAAACTCGTTCGACCGCACGAAAGTCGATACGACCGATACACAAGCGGTGGCGGTTTATGCGAAAGGAAACAGGATGACGTTCAAACATGTCAGGTTTATAGGCAGACAAGATACACTGTTTGTCAATGACGGTACACAATATTTTTATCAATGCTATATAGAAGGCGATGTCGATTTCATTTTCGGAGGAGCAAGAGCCGTGTTTGAAGAGTGCCAGATCCATAGCGCTGACCGCGGGTCCGCTACCAATAACGGTTATGTAACAGCTGCGAGCACGCATATCGCAAAGCCGTTCGGTTTATTGATGACGAACTGCAGACTGACAAGCGATGCCTCAGATGGAACGGTATACCTCGGGCGCCCTTGGCATCCGGGAGGAGACCCCGACGCCATCGCCAGTGTACTATATCACCGCTGCGATTTAGGCGCACACATCAAGCCTGAAGGATGGACGGATATGTCGGGCTTTTCGGCAGCCGATGCCAGATTGTATGAATACGAGAATACGGGTCCTGGTGCGATATCACATGAGGATCGAAGGCAGCTTGCCGATCATGAGGCTGAGAAATGGACAATTGAAAACGTATTGGACGGCTGGAATCCTAAAGTTGAATCATAGCAAGGCAACGTGCAGAAAGACCGCTCTCTGGCTGAGATGAGCGGTCTTTTTATGCGAGCGGGTCCGATGTGCCGTACGACTAGGGTCGTACAGCAAAATCAATCTGTGACTCGTTTTGTCGAAGCCTGAAATTGACTATAGTAAAGACATGAACGAGAAAGGAGGAGCAAATATGAATATAAATGGAAAGTCCATCATCGGCTTTTTTCTAATCCTTTTTGGCGTCTCCCTGTTTTTCGGCGGAGGCCATTTCGGCGGATTGGTTACAGGTGCTATTGGAGCATTGCTTCTATTCTATTCCGTGAAAAAATGGAAGGAAGGGCGCCAGTTTGCCGCGGTACTGGCCGCGATCTTCGGCATCATGTTTTTGGGAGGGTCATTGCCGTTTCTGATCGGCATCGCGGTTGCTGCAGCGATGGTTTATTTCGGATGGAAAATGATGAAGCAGGATGACAAACAGAATGACATCCTTTATTCAGAGAAAACGGAGCCTTCTGCAGCTTCATATGACACAGGCTTTGATGCAGAGTGGGAAGACTTTTTGAAAAAGAATAAATAATATTTTAGGAGGACGAGATCATGGCTTTAAAAAGAATCAGAGACATGTTTGTCGCATCAGTAAATGAAGGATTGGATAAACTTGAGAACCCCCGGGTGATGCTGAATCAATACGTACGCGACATGGAAAGTGATATCGCTAAGGCGAAGCATACCATTGTCAAGCAGCAGACAATTGAACATAGTTTTAAAGGAAAAGTGGAAGAAGCCGAAAAGCTTGCTGTCAAGCGAAGAAACCAGGCTCAGCTCGCTTTTGATGCGGGTGAAGAAGAACTTGCTAAAAAGGCGCTCTCAGAAATGAAGTATTTTGAAGAAAAAGCTGCCGAATATAAGGACGCTCACCAGCACGCGAAAAAGCAGCTTGCCGAATTAAAGGAACAGCTTGAGACACTCGAAATTAAACTGCGCGATGTCAAAGACCGCAAGCATGCGCTGATCGCCAGGGCAAACGCGGTAAAAGCGAAAGAACATATGAATGCATCATTTAATAAAATCGACAGCGAAAGCGCCTACCGGGAATTTATGAGAATGGAAAACCGCATTGAAGAGATGGAAACAAAGGCGAACAGTTATGCTGAATTATCCGCTTCATCAAGCAGCCCATTCGGCCGCCTTGAATATGCAAAAGAGGTAGAAGAAGAGCTGGAAAAAATGAGGGCTAAAAAGACAGGCTTGGAAAAGCAGACGCCTGCGGGAAATGCGTAAACGAATAGGGGCTCTCATAGGCCCCTTATGCAATTTTTGATTTCTTTCATAGATCATTTTCCTTATAATAAGGAGCATACACTTACTAGCCGAAAGGGTAATCTAAATGAAAAAAACGGTTGGAAAACTGCTGATTATCGCCGGCATTCTTATCCTTGTCGGGATGATGTTGAATGGGCGCGAAGGCTTTTCATTCTTCGGCTTCGATGACGAGTCAGCCCGCACATATCATGCACAGGGAAAAGACATCGATAAAATTGACATTGATGCAAAGAGCATAACAGTCAACATTCAAGCTGAAAACCGCGATGATATAAAAGCTGAGATTTCGGGAAAAAACGTCCGGCTTGATTCGTCTGAACAGGGGCGTACACTCCGGCTTTCCGCTGATTCGAAGGGCTTTTGGCCGTTTTTCTGGAGTAAAAAAGAGCTGATTGTCAAGATTCCTTCTGAATATAAAGAAGATCTGGCGATTTCTTCGGGAAGCGGAAATGTCAAACTGTCCGGCGGCGGTCTGCATTTGCGAAATGTAGCCTTGAAGTCGGGAAGCGGCAGCCTCAAGGCCGATGATCTTCAGGCGGTAGACCTTTCTGTAAAAGGGACCTCGGGGTCGGTCAGGCTGGAAAACGTTCAAACCACAGAAGGCGACATCCGCTCCACATCCGGTCATACAAAACTTGAAAATGTCACCGGCAGACTGAGCATCAAACAGACTTCAGGCAATTTGCGCGCTTCTTTTACAGAGATCAATGATCCTCTGAGCATCAAACAAACATCCGGAAACACCAAGCTTAAACTTCCCGATGATGCCGACATCAGTCTTAAAGCCGAGTCGACAAGCGGAAACATCAGTCATTCCTATTCATTTGATCAAGTTGCCAATGAGAAGCGGACACTGACTGGAAAAAAAGGAAATGGAAAAAATAAAATCGACATCTCCATCACGAGCGGGAATGTCTCAATTGAGTAATCAACAAAAAGAAAGGGGGCTCGAGTCAGCATGCGACTTACTAAAAACCAGCTGATCGGACTGATCATCGTACTCTTCGGAATCAGCATATTTTTGCAAAACAGCGGGCTTGGAGACGCGTTATTCTGGCCGCTCGCTTTTCTTTTTGCCGGTTATTTTCTCCATAAATATTCCCGCCGCTGGCTCGGGTCTGTCATGTATATCTTTGCGGGCTTTCTGCTGCTGAAGAACATCTTCAGCATTACATTCAGCCTGTTCGGCTTCTTCTTTGCCGCTTTCTTAATTTATGCGGGGTACCGGCTGGTGACAAATCAGCCGGTATTTGATCGCCATAAGCCGAAAGGCAGGGAGAAGGAAAAGACGGATTCCAAGCCGCTTCAGGAGAAGAACAGCCCGGGACAGCGCAGCTTTTTTTTCGGTGATGTAAAATTGATGAAAACACCTTTTGACTTAAATGACTTGAATATCTCCGGGTTTATCGGTGACGTGAAAATCGATTTGTCAAAAGCGATTATTTCAGAGGGAGAAAACACCATCGTCATCACGGGGTTGATCGGAGATGTCGATATTTACATCCCGTCCGACCTTGAAGTGTCCATCAGCTCCTCTGCGTTCATTGGAGACATTGACGTTATCGGCGGCCGAAAAAGCGGCATCGGCAATCAAATCTATACCGAGACAGAGAATTACGAGCAGTCGGCACGACGGGTCAAAATTTCGATTTCGCTGTTTATCGGCGATGTGGATGTGCGGTTCATATGAGAACGAACAGGCTTGCAAACATTCAATGGCGCGCCGTCCGCTTATCCCTAGGTGTCAGCTTTACGATTTTTCTTGCTGTATTGGGTTTTATGCTGTTTTACTACCAGCTGGATCCGAGGGTGCTTATCGTTTCCAGGTGGTTCGGGATTCCTTTTATCGCGCTTCTCGCATTGATCAGCGCAGCTGTCGGATTCGGCTCAGGTTATATGTTCGGCAATCAGCTGAAAAAACGGCTTGAAAAGCTGATCGAATCCATTCTAAAGTACGAAAACGGCAACTTTGCCTACCGGATTCCGTCGCTTGGAGACGATGAGATCGGACTGGCCGCCGACCAGCTCAATGAGATGGCCAAACGGATCGAAAGACAGGTCGCCTCTTTGCAAAAGCTGTCCAACGAGAGAGCGGAATGGCAGGATCAAATGAAAAAATCGGTGATCTCTGAAGAGCGGCAGCGTCTTGCGCGCGAATTGCATGATGCGGTGAGCCAGCAGCTGTTTGCGATTTCCATGATGACTTCGGCGGTATTGGAGGGGATCGATGCTGCCGCTGACGAAAAGCTCGCTCAAAGGCTGAAAATGGTCGAAAAAATGGCGGCCGACGCCCAGAATGAAATGAGGGCGCTGCTTTTGCATTTACGACCTGTTACCCTTGAAGGGAAAGGTTTAAAAGAAGGGCTTGCAGACCTTTTGAAAGAATTTAAAGCGAAACAGTCGGTCGACATCGATTGGGAGATCGAGGATGCAGGCAAACTTCCGAAAGGTGTGGAAGACCACCTGTTCAGGATCGTTCAAGAAGCGCTCTCAAACGTGTTCCGGCATTCAAAAGCGACAAAAGTCACCGTCAGACTGCTGCTCAGGAACAAGCAGCTCCAGTTGAAAGTCATTGACAACGGTGAAGGATTTATGATGGACGCCGTCAAAACATCTTCATACGGGCTGAACTCGATCAAGGAAAGGGCCAGTGAAGTCGGCGGAGTGGCCGAAATCATTTCATTTACGGGAAAAGGAACACAGGTTGATGTAAAGGTTCCGATTTTTGAACAACAAAAAGGAGAGGCTTAAAAGGTGATTCGAGTATTGTTAATTGATGATCATGAAATGGTGAGAATGGGGCTGGCCGCTTTCCTGGAATCCCAGCCTGATATTGAAGTGATTGGAGAAGCATCAGACGGGAAGCGCGGCGTTGAATTGGCACTTGAAACCAAACCCGACGTGATTTTGATGGATCTTGTGATGGAAGGGATGGACGGAATTGAGGCCACGAAAGAAATTTGCCGGCAGCTTGCCGATCCGAAAATTATCGTTCTGACGAGCTTCGTTGATGATGACAAGGTCTATCCGGTCATCGAAGCCGGAGCGCTCAGCTATTTGCTGAAAACGTCGAAAGCGAGTGAAATCGCCGATGCGATCAGGGCTGCGAGCGTTGGAGAACCAAAGCTTGAAGCCAAAGTCGCAGGAAAAGTGTTGTCCAAGCTGAGACATTCAGCCGGCGAACAGCCCCTTCATCAATCGCTGACAGCGAGAGAATTGGAAATTCTCAAGCATGTAGCAGAAGGCAAAACGAACAAAGATATTGCCGAAGAATTATTTATCACCATTAAAACAGTTAAAACGCATGTGACAAACATCCTTTCCAAGCTTGAAGTCGACGACCGGACACAAGCCGCAGTCTACGCCCACCGAAACAAACTTGTCGACTGACAAAACAAAAAACAGCTTTCTCAAGAAAGCCGTTTTTCAGCCGTTCCAATATTTTCGGTCCTCATCTGCAGGAAGAGTGAATGAATCTGTTTCAACCGTGCGGGCGGTAAGTTGGGCGGTCTCGTTTTCCTCGCGTGCATGTTCGCCCGCTGTGACGTTTTGGCAAATGATGCCGAGCCGCTCGGTTACTATGGCATTGTGCTTCTCCTGCAAGTCGATCAATTTGCCGATGCCTAGCAAAATGAATCCGCCGATGAAGCAAAAAAACGGAGTGGTGAGGTATGTGCCGATCGTAAAGAAAAGCATCGACTGCGAATCCTCCATAAACGGATCATAAGCGACATCGCTGATAATGAATCCGGACAAAATGACGGCCGCTGCAATCAAAAAAATGCCTGTCATGTGCAATATCCGCTTCAAGCTCATCACCCTTTCACACACATTTTATCAGAAAAACGGGCCGCTAGCTGCTTTTTGTCGCACCTTTTGTCCCAAAGTCCTGAATTGTCGCTTTAATGTGAAAGTCGATATCGGCTTCGCTGAAGTGTTTATCCCAATTGGATCTGTCTCTTTCCCATTCCTTCGGAAAAGTGATTCGGGCATTGTCGGAAAGATCGGTGACGTCCGTTTTGATTTCGTGCTGCAGGACATGGATCAGACGTTCAACCCGCTTTTCGATGTCTCTTTGAACCGATTTCTCAATATTTTTAATGTATTGATCATTAAAAGAATCCTCCCCAAGATACCAGTCTTCTGACAGCCTTCCTTTAATATTGGCATTGATGACAAATTTGTACTTTCCGTTCTGCCTCATCGCCCGAACGCGGTGTGTCATCGAAAACACTTCATACGAGAATAAATGGCCATCATGCTTTGAGTCGATCACCCCTCCGTTTACATGGCCCGTTAATAAATTCAGCGCTTCGATCTGAGGAGGCGAAAGGTTTGCATGATATTTGTTGTTTTTGATCACGGCGCCTCCTTCAAGCTGCAGCTGCCCCTTTTCGACGACAACCTTCGGCATGATAAAAGACAAATCGGACTGCAATTTGATTGAAATGTCGCCCAATGTAACAGGATCGAGCAGCTTGATCGTTGATGCTCTGTTTTCAGAGATGTTGTGGATCACGTCAGACGCGGGATCTCCGGCATCATCAATCTTCAAAATGCTGCCGGCCGCCCCGGGCGTCATATAGACCTCACTGCTTCTTCTGATGCTGTTGTCCCGGATAAACTGATTGATCAACGCTTCCAGAGAAATATCGGATACAAGATCCTCCGAGAAAATCAGGACTTGCAGATGCTGCGAGAATACCGGGAAATTTTTCAAAGCGGTGGAACGGATGGTTTGATGAACCGTATTTCCAGAAGTGGACACCACTTTGGTCGGATCCTGAGCGCTGCCGTCTTGTCCGATCTTTTTAGGAACGAGAAACTGATACGTCAATTTCACCTTTTTATCATCTTCACCTTTATCGAGGGCAAGGCCGATGGCGATGCTGAGTTTTTCAATCTGCCTGCTGTCCCAGCAGCCTGTTAAAAGGAGAAGCAGGGACAAGACTGCTAACATTCCCTTTTTTTTCACGAAGACGTAAACCTCCTTTTGACGGACACGAGCAAAAAGATCAGAAGGGGTAGCGCGCAGAAGACAACGATAAAGATATACCCGAGGTAATCGCTGAAGGCGCTGACCTGGTTGGCGTCCCGCGGAACAAGAGATGCCAGATAAACAATGGCGCCGACAAAGAGGACGTTTTTTTTCACAGGCCAACCGAATACGTTTTCAAGTCCTGAGGCGGCAAAGTACGTATAGACGACAAATGTTGTGAAAAACTGGATCGTCCAAATGACGAGCAAAAAAGATTCGAACCTTTCGATGAAAATCCCTCTTATCTCAAAAGACTGAAATAACGAGATCGTCGGCCATGTCATTGTCATAACCTCAGTCGCTGTCAGCGCCCCGACAACGACCGTGAAGGTGAGAATATATAAGAAGAGCGGGATCCCAAATCCGATCGCGGATGCTTTAAAGAGCTTTTCTTTGTTTTTAATGTATTTCGGCAGAAACATCATCAGCTCCACCCCTAAAAATGAAATGGAAACCACCGTCAAAGCTCTGCTGACCGGCTCCAATCCAAGGCCGAGAACCGGACGCAAATGGTTCAGCTGAAACATATTCATACTCAGTCCGTAAACGATGAGAAGAACGACGATCGTAATGGACAGAAAGAACGGAAATAGCTTGGACATATCGCTGATACCGCCGATGACCAAATAAATTGCACAAACGATAAAAGCAAAAATTGTCACGCCCATCGGTGTGAACTGAAGAAGGAAAAACTTTGCCATTTCAGCCATTGCCCTTGCTTCAAAGCTGGCCACGCCCATGAAGTATAAAACGATTAAAAGGTTGAGAATATTCCCGATCATAAAGCCGCAGCCTTCTCTTGTGTAATCAAAAAAAGACAGGACGTTGTGCTTTTTAACGATTTTGGCATTGATGTAGATAATGAGAAAAAAGACGAGCCCCTCTACGATCAATACGATCCATCCATCTGGCGACAGCGTCTTTTGCGTCAGCGCCCTCGGCAGCGTTAGCAGGCCTGCCCCGAGCATTGTGCTCGTAATGATCGAAGCGGCTTCATATGTGCTAATCCGATCGTGCTGATTTCTTGGAACCATTTTCAGGGTTCACCTCCCGGTCTTTTGTTGGCAGACGAATGATGGCTTCATCGGTATGTTTTAAGCTGAAAAAATGGTTCGGGTTAAAATACGGGATGCCGAAGCTCCTTTGCCTGACCAAATGAGTGAAGATGACGAGCATGCATAATATGATCCCGTAAAGTCCGAACACGGATGCAGCTATCATGGAAATAAACCGCAGCACGCGAAACGACAGACCCATGCCGTACTGCGGCACAGTAAATGACGCAAGGGCGATAATGCTGACGATGATTACCATCACGGAGCTGACGATATTGGCTTCGACCGCCGCCTGGCCGATGACGACTCCTCCCACGAGGCCGATTGTCTGGCCGAGCGGATTGGGAAGCCGCAGTCCTGCTTCCCTTAAGAGTTCGATCGTTACTTCCATAATCATCGCTTCAAGGAGCGGCGGAAACGGCACATTTTCGCGCGTGCTTGCAATCGTAACAGCGAGTGCTGTCGGTAGCATCCCTTGATGAAAAGACACAAGCGAAATATAAAACGCCGACAGGAACAAGGTGATGAAAATCGAGCTGAACCGGAGAAATCTAATTAAGGTCGCGGCGATCCACCTTTCATAAAAATCGTCCGGGGACTGCATCACCATTCCGAAAGAAGCGGGAACGATCAGGGCAAATGGCGAGTAATCGACAAAGATGGCGATCCGTCCATTAAACAGCGCTGAAGAAACCTTGTCAGGCCTTTCGGTGTTCTGAATCTGCGGGAACGGCGAGTACTTATTATCCTCGATTAATTCTTCAAGAACCCCGGTATCCTGAATGTCATCCAGCCGAACCTTCTTGAGGCGTTTTTTTAGATCTTTAATGACCGAATCGTCCGCTTTGCCCTGGATATAGATAATGGTCGCGTCTTTAAACTTGTTCTTGCCGATCGGTATTTTTTCCACGGTCAGTTCTTGATCCGGGACACGCTGCCTGACCAGGGCCACATTTGTATCGACATCCTCGATAAAGCCGATTTTCGGGCCTCTGACGACGTTTTCCGTATCTACGACTCCAAGACTTCTTTTCTTTTTCTCAGATGTTGGCAGCGCAAAAATAACATTCATGCCATTGATCAAGAGCAGGCACTTTCCTTTGAATATCGCGTTGATGGCGTCTTTTTCTTTTGTAACGGGTTCCGCATTCAGCTTATTTAAACGGAGACGGACATCCTCCAGTGAATAAGAGCTGTCATCCGAGACCAGCAATTTCGCCGCTTTTTGGATTTTCTTATCATCATTCAAATCTTTAAAGTACAAAAAGTAAAAAATGATTCCGTTTTTCAGCATTTTTTTGTTTTGAATCAGATCATCGTTGTGCTCAAGATGGGGAAGAAGAATTGCGAGATTCTCATGGATGTGTTCCTTGAATTCCGACTGAGTCATGATCGTCACCTGCCTGGTGTTTCTGGAATTTGATATAGGTTATCTTTTCCTGTTAAAAAAACAATATACTGTGTTACAGTAGTGTTTGGTGAAATTTTCATTGAACAGAGACGGAGTGAGAAAAGTTGGCGCAGATCAGGCTTACGGGGAAACCGGAAGAGATTGAACGCATTATCCAATCTTTTTCTAAGCATTATGAGGTTTCATATGTATCGAAAGAATACGGCAAGACAAACCCGAAATATAAATATGCAAAAGATTCCCGAGTTTATATTGAGCTAAAATTAAAATAAAGATAAAATTTAAATGGAAGGGTTTTATCGATTTTTATCGAAATATAGATTATTGCAGATTGAGAGAAGGAAGGGATTCGAAAGTGGATTACAGAATTGAAAAAGATACGATGGGTGAAGTCAAGGTTCCCGCCGATAAGTTTTGGGGAGCTCAAACCCAAAGAAGCAAGGAGAACTTTAAAATCGGTTCTGAGAAAATGCCGCAGGAAATTGTGTATGCGTTTGCAATCCTAAAAAGAAGCGCCGCGATTGCCAATGAAAAGCTTGGCAATCTTGAAGCGGAAAAAAAGGAAGCGATTGTTTCCGTATGCGATGATATTTTAGAAGGAAAGTATGACAGCCATTTTCCGCTGGTCGTCTGGCAGACCGGGAGCGGAACACAGAGCAACATGAATATGAATGAAGTCGTGGCAAACAGGGGAACGGCTTATTTGCAGGAAAAAGGCTCAAGCCTGAAGATTCATCCGAATGATGATGTCAACCGCAGCCAAAGCTCTAACGATACATTCCCGACAGCGATGCACGTGGCTGCTGTCCTCGCGATTCACGATAAACTGATCCCGGCGATTGACCGCTTGAGAGGCACGCTGCATGAAAAAGCTGAAGCGTTCAAAGACATTGTCAAAATCGGCCGCACTCATTTGCAGGACGCGACACCGCTGACATTGGGACAGGAAATCAGCGGCTGGGTATACATGCTGGACCGTTCTAAAGAGATGATCCTTGAATCGGCTGACAAAATCCGCGATCTTGCCATCGGCGGAACTGCCGTGGGAACAGGCATTAATGCTCACCCTGAATTCGGAAGCACTGTTGCCGGAGAGATCAGCGCCTTGACCGGACAGACATTCAAAAGCTCGCCTAATAAGTTTCATGCGCTGACAAGCCATGATGAACTGACACACGTTCATGGCGCACTTAAAGCGCTTGCAGCAGATCTCATGAAAATCGCCAATGATGTCAGATGGCTTGCAAGCGGACCGCGCTGCGGAATCGGCGAATTGATTATTCCGGAAAATGAGCCGGGAAGCTCGATCATGCCTGGAAAAGTAAACCCTACGCAAAGCGAAGCGCTGACAATGGTCGCATCCCAAATCATGGGGAATGACGCAACGATCGGCTTTGCCGCGAGCCAGGGGAACTTTGAGCTGAACGTCTTTAAACCGGTGATTATATACAACTTCCTGCAATCCGTTCAGCTTCTTGCCGACGGTATGAATTCATTCCATGACAAGTGTGCCGTGGGAATCGAGCCTAATCGGGAAACAATTGAAAAGAACCTGACCAATTCTCTCATGCTGGTTACGGCTTTAAACCCGCATATCGGATACGAAAATGCGGCGAAAATCGCGAAGCTGGCCCATAAAGAAGGGCTGACGCTGAAAGAAGCGGCGCTCAAACTGAACCTTTTAACAGAGGAGCAGTTCGACGAAGTTGTAAAACCTGAAGAAATGGTGAAACCGAAAGCATAATCAACAAACCGGCTGCATGTATTGCAGCCGGTTTTGTTTTGCGAATCATCCGTGCGGATGGTGCATGTCTTTTTTGATCAATTCAGCGAGTTTGTCCGTTTCTTTTCGAATCGCGTCATATTCCTTCAAGTTGGATATCATGCCTTTGATGATGGCGTTTTTGCGCTTTTCTTTTCTAAGCTCTTTTTCCAGAATATCCAGGCTTTCGGCAAGATCGGCGGGAGGAGCGCCGTTGTACTGCTTGTTCGCTTTGACCCGCATTTCATTGAGGAGGGCGTCCTTCAGCGGATCAAATGTGTAAAAGGGGCCGAACCACTCGTCTGCTTTTTCGAATGAAATCAGCGGCTGATCATTGCGCTTGATCATCCCCTTTGCCAAATCGTCGAGGCGGTTCAGCATGTGGTCGGCGAGAGACTGCAGGTCGAACGAATGGTGCAGCAAAATCATCAGCTCAAGATAGACATCGCTCATTCCGTTGATCATAAAGCACAGTTCGGCGCTGTACGGTTCAATGTCTTTGCCGTAAATGTTCTGGATGTTTTCGATGTGCAGCCTGAGCGTGGTTCTCCGCATTTTTTTCGCGAACGCTTCAATTTCGTCATTAATCGGCATTGACCGCTCATTAAACTGCATCGTGATAAACTCTTTGTGCTCCAAAATGTTTTCGAAAAAAACGACGAGCTGCATCCGGTACACATCGCGCGGATGGTCATGCTCCGTTTTGATTTTCTGAATTCGGGTAAAGATTCTTTCATAGTAGTAGTGAAGAACTGAAAGGAGGAGCGCTTCCTTTGATTTAAAATAAATGTAGAAAGCGCCTTTTGACATTTGGCACTCTTTTGCAATTTCCTGAACTGAAGTAGAGCTGTATCCTTTTTTTGCGAAAAGTTTGATGGCTGTTTCAATAATGACTTTCTCTTTTTGTTTCATTGCTTTCACCTTCCTGAAAGATCGAACCCGAAAGCGGCTTTCGGCGGACCGTGGTGACTGGCGGGTCACTTTTTCTGCTCCGTTATATTTTTAACTAGATTGTAACTTGTTTTTTTGTTTGATATTATTTATATTATAAAGTAAGGTGACCGAGTGGTCAAAATTTGTGGAGAAAGGGTGAAGGTTGATGAAAGAAATCGATGATATGATCAGGCGCCTGCGCAGCAGGGGAATTAAGGTGGACAAAGTCAAATATCCAAAGCATGTCTTGTGCGAAAAGAAATGGATGAAAAAGCCGAAAAACACGATGAAGCCCAGCTATCGGGATTTCAACGGCTATTCGTTTATATGAAAAAAGACTGCAGCGTCTACAGTCTAATTTCGCGGAACGGATATTGAGTAGCACACACCGGTTTGATCATTCCGAATGGTCATGTCAGCATGGTGGAGCGTCAAGATTCGTTTAACGATGCTGAGTCCAATGCCGAATTCGCCTTTCTTCCCTTTATTAAAAGGCTCATACAGGCTGGAAAGCATCTCTTCTTCAATGTGTGGTCCGTCATTTTTAATGGTGATCAACGTATGTTTTTTCGTCGACCTGACGCTGATTTCAATGCATGTCTCCGCATAGCGGATCTGGTTTTCAAGAACGTTTTCCAACAGCTTGCTCCATTGTTCTTGATCGCCCGTCAACATTGTTTCCTCTTCAAGATCAATCTTCCAGTTCAATTCTTTTTTGGACCATTTCAAGCGTTCAACAACTTCTTTAATGACCTCTTGTATATCAAAAGTTCCGTACTGTCTTTCTTGTCTCAGCAAATAATCAAGCTTTGTCAGATAAAGAAGATCCTTGATTTTCTTTTCAAGTTTTTCAGCTTCGCCTTCAATGACTTCAATCGTGTTTTCCAAATCTCCTTTAGGGTAGATGCCGTCTTTGATCGACTGGGTATACCCGCGGATGACCATGACCGGCGTTTTCAGATCGTGGGAGATGTTTTGCAGGAGGGTGCGTTCTGTCTCATCTTTCTGGATGAGCTTTTGCCGCATGTCCTCAATGGTGTGTCCGAGCTTGCCGATTTCGTCTTCCCTGTCGACAATCACGGGATCATCCCAGTCCTGTTTAGAGATTTGTTTGACGTGTTTTTCAAGCGTGACGAGCGGTCTTGATAAATATTTCGCCAGCCAGATGGAAGGAATCCAGCTCAGCAAAATGACGACAATCAAAATAAACAGCAGCTGCTTAAACAGCGTATGGGACAAATCGTCCCTGTATGAATCAAGCGCATAGGACAATAGCAGAAACGTCTGGTCCTGGGTCTGGATTTTTTTGAGCACAAAGAAAATGTGCTCTCCGTTGACATTCTCCGAATACCTTTTTGAGGACTCGTCCTGTTTTTTGCCGAGCTTCTGAACCTTCTCGATAAAAGAATCGGGGAGGATCTGCGGGCTTTGGTAGACGGTTCCTCTCTCAGGCAGCAGGACGTGCTGAACGTGGCGGTTTGTGCTTCGTGAGCCGCTGCTTCCGCCGAAGCCTCTTTCCGGTGAATCGGAAAATCCGTATTCTGTCAGAACATGCTGCTCATTTTCAATGTTCGTATAAATTTCGTCAGTAAAAAAGTTCTGCAGTGTTGTCGAGAATAAAAACGTCAGCAAAATCGAGACCGTTAACAGGATGCCGCAAATGACACTCCAAATTTGAAAGGCGAGCGACCTGTTCTTCATGATTTCAACATCCTGTAGCCGAACCCGTAGATGGTTTCCACTTTCAGTTCGGGCATTTTCTTGCGCAGCCTTCTGACAAGATCGTCAACGACGCGGTCGGTTCCGAAGTAATCGTCTCCCCAGACGCTGGTGAGGATATCCTCCCTTGAAAAGGCGCGGCCTTTGTTGTTTATAAATAGAAGCAGAAGATCAAATTCCTTTGACGTCAAATTGATCATGCTGCCATTTTCATAGACTTCTCTCAAGTCTTCATAGACTTCATAGCAGGAAACCGGCGTTCCTTTCTTCATTTCTCCCGGTTCTTCTTTATATATCAGCTTGAGCAGCTTTTGTACGCGGATGATCAGTTCCCTGGGGAGAAACGGCTTAGATATATAGTCACTGCTGCCCAGCTCAAGCCCCAGCACTCTGTCAATATCGGCATCGCGTGCAGAAATAAAAATGACGGGGACTTCCGGATCATGATTTTTTATTTCTTTTATTAGCGTATACCCGTCGATATCTGGTAACATGATATCGAGAATCCATAAATGAGGTGACTGGCCTATTTTTTGCCTGGCACTTTCACCGTTTAGAAAAGAAGTGACGTGCCAGCCTTCACTCTCTAAGTATTTTGTCAGCAATTCATTTAAATTCTCTTCATCTTCAACTAGATAAATGGAGTATGACAAGGGCGGTTCACATCCTTTCTACGTCATTATACTAGTTTTAACATAAGTCTGGTCAATTTTCATAATTTCACATATTCTTTTCATTTTTATCCCACAATGTTTTCGTAACATACTCATCAGGGAAGAAAGGGAATGAAAACAGAGTGAACGACGGCCGGGTCTCTTTTTTTGTGGATGTTAAAGCTTTTATGCCATTTGCGATAGTTGAAGACAAGAAAAATAAAGGAAGTGTACGCTTATGGATTTTAGACGCGATGACGAACAAAAACATGCAAATGAAGAGCAGCTTCGCGAAGAAGCGCAGACGCCGCAAACGGCAGGTTCTGAGGAGCAGCAGTCAGAACAGCCGGCAAAGGAGCCCGAGCTGATTTTAAAGAAGGATACAGACGATCAGTCAGATCTTACGAATAAAGAAACCGCTGCAGCCCTGGAAGATGCCAAGGAAACGAGAGCGGCAAAAGAAAAGCGGCGTAAGGCTTCGTGGCTGAGCCCGATTTTGGGCGGCATCATCGGGGGCGGCTTAGTGCTTGGAATCTCTCCGTATCTTCCGGGCGATCATCCGAGCGAAACCGCCGGAACCGGACAGACAGAGCCAAAGCAGTCGCAGAATTTCAACACAAAACCTGTTACAAACGCAGATAACGTGCCTGATATGGTGGAAGATTTGGAGCCTGCGATCGTCGGCGTTTCAAATATTCAAACGAGCTTCGGCTTCTCTGAGGACGACGTGGAGGAAAGCGGCACGGGATCAGGCGTCATCTTTAAGAAAGACGGCGGCAAGGCCTACATTATTACAAACAACCATGTCGTTGAAGGCGCTTCGAAGGTAACCATCTCCTTATACAACGGTAAGACAGCGGATGCCAAGATTATCGGCAGTGACGCTTTGACTGATCTGGCTGTTTTAGAGATCAGCAGCAAAGGCGTTGATAAGGTTGCAAGTTTCGGAGATTCCGCAAAACTTCGCGCCGGTGAAAAAGTAATCGCGATCGGGAACCCTCTCGGCCTTCAATTCTCAAGAACGGTTACAGAAGGTATCATCAGCGGTGTCAACCGGACAATTGAAGTCTCCACATCTGAAGGGAATTGGGATATGAACGTCCTTCAGACAGATGCGGCGATCAACCCTGGAAACAGCGGCGGCCCTCTGATTAACAGCAGCGGGCAGGTCATCGGCATCAACAGCCTGAAGATCAGCCAAAGCGGTGTTGAATCACTTGGTTTCGCGATTCCGAGCAATGATGTTCAGCCGATCGTTGACGAGCTTTTGCAAAAAGGAAAAGTGGAGCGGCCTTTCCTGGGTGTGCAAATGATCGATATGCAGCAGGTGCCGGAACAGTATCAGCAAAATACGCTTGGCCTTTTCGGAGACCAGCTCAATAAAGGCGTGTACGTCGATAAAGTATCGCCGAAATCGCCTGCGGCTGATGCGGGCATGAAAGCCGGCGACGTCATCACCAAAATGAACGGCAAAAACGTCGAAACCACTTCAGATCTCAGAAAAATTCTTTATACTGAAGCAAAAGCAGGAGATACCGTCACATTTGAGGTGCTGAGAAACGGAAAGCAAACAACAATGAAAGCAAAGCTTGCGAAAAGCAAATCATAAATAAAAGCCATGGCGTCTGCCATGGCTTTCAGCGTGTCGCCAAACCCGCGCATTCGTTGTCAAGCCTGCGCGTCGGTGCTCACGAATAGAGGAAGGATCGGCGGCTAACCGCCCAGGCGTCCTGCCTAAACGCCGCCGTCATCACATCCTGTGAAAGTCAGCTTCCGATGCTCGGCTTTCCTAGACTGCAAGGGTTGAGGGTCACGCTGAAAGGATGACAAAATCCCAAAACTAAAAGCCGTTTTGGGATTTTGTCAACAATCTGAAGCCATGGCGTCTGCCATGGCTTTTTTTTATATTACTTGTCCAAAAATGAACTAAGCATCCAAATTTGCTTATCAATTTCCTCTGTCAGGGCGATATAAAGGTCAGCGGTAGAATGGTCTGATTTTTCTTCCGCCAGTTCTATGGTATGCTGAATTTCATCGCGGATTTGACGGTAATCGCTGACAAGTGCGGAAACCATTTCTTCGGCCGTTTTTTCGGATCCGTTTTCCTCGATTGTGCCGTGGTCAAGGTATTCTTTCATTGTGGCAAGCGGCTGTCCGCCGATGGCCAGCAAGCGTTCCGCGACCACATCTGCTGTTTCTGCGGCATGGTTGTAAAGCTCTTCGAATTTTTCATGAAGGGTAAAGAACTGCGGCCCTTTTACATACCAGTGAAAACGGTGAAGCTTCGTGTAGAGAATGAACCAGTTGGACAAATTCGTATTCATTGAGTTTTCAAGTACAGGATTTTGCTGTTTTAATTGTTGAGAGATCATGTGATATTTCCTCCTCGTGTTTTCATTTGTTAATTATATTATAACAAATATAAGATTAAAATCAATACTAAATTATAATTATTTTAAATAACCTTATTTAAACAAATTTTTAATGACCGCGCGTTCCCAAATCCTCCATGGCAGGGCGCTGTGGAGGAGGATCATGAGGCGGACGCCCCTGCCGATCGGATAGCGCAGCCTGTTCAGCCGCTTTTTTACAGCGAGGCGGCAAATCAGTTCAGCCACATCATCAGGGTTTCCGTAATGTTGGCGGTTCGCCGCAATGTAGGCGGAGATTCGCTCAAAATATGTACTGTACCGTGATTCGGCTTCAGGTGCAGTGACCTGGGCGGCAAATGATGTCTCCCAAATCGCCGTCTGATACGATCCCGGCTGGACGACGGCCACATCGATTCCGAATGGGCGGAGTTCGAGGCGGAGGCTTTCTGAAAAGCCTTCAACCGCATGCTTTGATGAAGCATATGCCGAGAAAGCGGGGAAAGCGATCTGTCCGCTGATACTGCTCAGATTAATGATTTTGGCGCCGCTGTGTTTCTTCATATAAGGAAGGACCGCTTTCGTTACGGCCATCAGGCCGAAAACATTTGTCTCATACTGTTTTCTGTAGTCGTCAAGAGAAAGCTCTTCAGTAAATCCGCCGTATGCCGTTCCTGCATTATTGACGAGAACGTCTATCTGTTCGTACGGTTTCAGCTCTTCGGTAAATGTTGAAATCGATTGTTCGTTTGTGACATCTAGTTCAGTGACGGCAATCGATGAATCGATCGAAAGCTCCGCTATGCGGTTCCGTAAAGCTTCCGCTTTTTCGGGATGGCGCGCCGTTGCGATGACGAAATGAGTGCCGGCGAGTTTTAAAGCGGTCAATAAACCAAATCCGCTCGTCGCGCCTGTTACGATGGCGATTTTATTATTCAATGAGTTTCCTCCATTCAAAATTTTGGCTTGTTGACAAAAAAAGGCTTGTCAGCGGCAGTTTATCATTGCTAAAATTTAAAAAGTGCTAAAAGACCTATTTTTTATAAAAAAACGCAAGAGAGAAAGAAGGCAGGGTGACACAATGAATGTTAAACGATCCCTCCTGTTCATTATTGTACTATGTCTGACGCTGTTTTTTCATAGTTCGGCTCAAGCAGGAGAAAAAAACAAACCGGAAATTAAAAGTGTTTCCGCCATATTGATCGATGGGAAATCGGGGCAGGTTCTCTATGAAAAAAACAGCCGCAAAAAAATGTACCCGGCAAGCATTACAAAAATTGCCACGGCGATTTATGCAATAGAAAACGGAAATTTAGACGATCGCGTGAAAGTCAGCAAAAATGCTGCTCAAACGGAAGGATCAAGCGTATATCTGGAAGCGGGGGAGTCGGTTCCATTAAAACGGCTGCTCCAAGGGCTGCTGATGAATTCGGGAAATGACGCCGGAACGGCGATCGCCGAACATGTCAGCGGAAGCGTGAAACAGTTTGCGGATGATCTGAACGCGTTTATTGCTGAGCATGCCGGAGTGCATGACACTCATTTTGTGAATCCTCACGGACTGTTTGACAAAAATCATTATACGACGTCCGCCGACATGGCGAGAATTACCGAGTACGCAATGAAAAACAAAACGTTTCGAGCGCTTTTTTCGGAAAAGCAAACGTCATGGCACGGACAGACGTGGGACACGACGCTGAAAAACCATCACCGAATGCTGACAGGTGAGATTCCTTACAAAGGAATAACCGGCGGCAAAACAGGATTTGTGGATGAATCAAAGCATACCCTTGTCACAACGGCAACACGGGGCAGCCTTAATTTAATCGCCGTCATCATGAAGGCCGATAGCAAGAAAATGATGTACAGCGATACAAAAACGCTTCTGGATGAAGGATTTCACAATTACGAGACACAAGAACTCAAAAAGGGAGAGGCGTTTACCGACCAGAACGGGACAAGCCATGAACTGAAAAACCCTATATACGTGACGAAAAAGAAAGGCGAAGCCCTGAGTGAAAATGTAGACAGCGACGGAATTCTGAACATTAAAGGAGAGGACGGCAGGCTGCTTCAGGCCCTGCAAATCGCAGAACCATTCAGCGCGGAAATATCAAGCGGCACAGATGCTGTTCAAGGCCCGCCGCAAAGTAAAGGCGGATTGTATTTATTTGTGTTCGGCCTAATCGGTTTATTGACGGCCAGCTATGCGGTCAAACGGATGAGGCAGCTGTAATATGATCAGGGAAGAGGCGTGCCGGCTCACAAGCCGGCCGTTTTTTATTTGCCCTGAAAAGCCAAATTTATCTTATAATGGAAACAAGCCAATGAAAGGGGACGGGAACAATGACATTTCATCAACTTAAAGATACGTGGGATCTCGAGGTTTTCTTTAAAGGCGGGAGCGGCTCCGTCGAGTTCCGTCAATATTTAAATGAAATTAAAGCGCTGCTTTCAACTTTTAAACGCTCTGCCGAGGCTCTTACCGTCTCAAAAAGCGGTCTTGATGAATTGAAGGAAACACTTGCGCTTTTTGAAACAATTGATGTTAAAATCCGAGAAGCAGACGCTTTTGTCGGATGTCTCCAAGCGCAGGACACCGCGGATTTAAAGGCGAATGCCCTTAATTTTGAGGTCACCCAGCTCGCTGCCGATGCTCAGAAGGCGCTGGTCGTGCTTGACAGCAAATTTGCCGTTGTCTCAAATGAAGAATGGGAAGCGATCCTTCAAGAAGAAGGCATTTCCAATATCGCTTATATTTTGAATGAGAGAAGGGAGCGGGTAACGGAAAAGCTTGGTTCCGAACAGGAAACATTGATTCAAGGTTTGTCTGTTGACGGATATCATGCTTGGGGTGATATGTACGACAGCATCGTCAACCAAATTCAAATCCCGTATGAAGAAGATGGCGAGACGAAAATTCTGTCTGTAGGACAGGCGCAGAACCTGACATCTAAACCTGACAGAAAGATTCGCCGCTCCGTATCGGAAAATTTGGATCACGGCTGGGAACAGCACGCTGATTTGCTCAGCAGCACGCTGAATCACCTCGCCGGTTTCAGACTGAACGTCTATGAGGCGAGAGGCTGGGACAATGTATTAAAAGAACCCCTGGACATCAATCGCATGAAGCAGGAAACCCTTGATGTCATGTGGCAGGTCATTATTGATCATAAAAAGCCGTTTGCAGACTATCTTTCCCGGAAGGCGTCTATGCTTGGGCTGGATAAACTGAGCTGGTATGACGTCGAAGCGCCGATCGGTTCAGCGGCAAAGGAATATTCGTATCAAGAGGCAGCCGCTTTTATTACCGGGCAGTTTAAAACGTTTGGAGAAAAGCTCTCCTCCTTTGCCGAAAAAGCGCTCAGAGACAGATGGGTTGAAGCTGAGGACAGGGGAGGCAAACGCCCGGGCGGCTTTTGCGCCAATTTTCCTGACAGCGGGGAATCGAGAATATTTATGACATTTGCAGGAAGCCAGTCAAACGTTTCCACGCTGGCGCATGAGCTTGGCCATGCCTTTCATCAGGAATCCATGCTGGACGTCAGACCGCTAAACAGGGCGTACGCGATGAACGTGGCGGAAACCGCGTCCACTTTTGCAGAAATGATCGTGGCTGATGCGGCATTAAAACAAGCCGGTTCAGACGAAGAAAAACTCGTCCTTCTGGAAGATAAAGTCCAGCGAAGCGTCGCCTTTTTTATGAACATTCACGCGAGGTTTCTATTTGAAACCCGCTTTTACGATGAACGAAAAAACGGCGTCGTATCCGCCGGAAGACTGAACGAGCTGATGGAAGAAGCTCAGAAAGAAGCGTTTTGCGGCGCGCTTGGCGAGTATCATCCGTATTTTTGGGCATCAAAGCTTCATTTTTATATTACGTCTGTCCCGTTCTACAATTTTCCTTATACGTTCGGCTACTTGTTTTCGCTTGGCATTTACGCGCAAGCGCTGAAAGAGGGGGCGGCGTTTGAAGAAAAATATATCGCGCTCTTAAAAGATACAGCCTCCATGTCTGTTGAGGAACTGGCGATGAAGCATCTCGGCGCCGATCTGACGAAGCGGGATTTCTGGGAAGCGGCCATTCAGCCGGCTGTCCGTGATGCAGAAGCATTGTTAGAGATGATATAAAGGCTTCCGCTGAGAGATTGAATGAGTTTCCGCAAAGTGGACATAGCTAAGGATAATGTGCATAGAGGAGATGAACGGTATGAACCTATTTCGGATGGCCGTTATCGCTCTCGTCATGATCCTGATGACCGGCTGCCGTTCAATAGCGGAAGAACATGCCGAAGGCAAGGAGGCCGTTCCCGATAACGCTCCTGTTTCAGATGTGGAAAGCGTGCCTTACGCTGCATTTGCATTGGAAGTGAACTATGGCCGTGGAAAGCACAATTCGTTTACAGCCGTATACGACAAACAGGAGCGAGAAGAAGCATTGATTAAAGACAACCTGAACGGAGCGGACCGCGAAGGGGAAGAAGCTTTAAACGAAATGAAAATGGTTTTAAGCGAGCTTTCGATCGCCAAATCCGATTCAAAGCAGGACGTGATCAGCAATGTGCTCGAGGCTTTCAATCTTGATGAGCGATATGACCTGTTTCATCTGCGGGTGAAATGGCCGGATGGTACGTCAAGAATCTATCACGGAAAATAAACAAAAGAGCATTTCCAACGGCGGAAATGCTCTTTTTTGCTTACGATTTTAAAAAGTATTTTTCGATGTCATCAAGGAACAGATACGCTGCTTTGACACCGCCGGCCGTCGTCCAGATCGCATCGTCGACTTCGTGGGCGTTTCCGGTTTTGACAGCGTTCAATTTTTTCCAAAGCGGATCGCTTGTCCAATCGTTTTGCCATGTTTCGGCCTCTGTTTTGCTTTCGGCAGGTTTATATGTGAAATAGAACAGGACATCCCCATCCATTTCAGGGATCGATTCTTTATTTTCCGTCATAAAAACAAATTTGTCGTCTTGTTTTTCAAACAGTTTTTCCTGTTTTTCCGGATACTTAAAACCGAGCTGATCCAAGATGATTCCCGGGAAAGAATCTTTATAGTAAATCCTTGATTGGCCGGCCATAAATCTGACAACCGACACCCGTTTCTTTTTCTGGTCACCGAGCTTGTCGCTTAATTCGCTGACTTTTTTATCGAAATCTTCTAAAACTTCTTTGCCCTTTTCCTCTTTGTTTACCGCTTTCGCGTAGAGGGAGAAGTTGTCTTTCCATTCGCCGCGCAGCGTTTCAGAGAAGACAGTCGGAGCAATTTTTTCAAGCTTGTCGTAGATTTTTTCATGTCTCATTTTATTCCCGATGATTAAATCAGGCTTTAGCTCGGCTATCGCTTCGATATTCGGTTCGCCTTCGAGCCCGACTTGCTTAACGCCTTTCATATCGGCTTGAATATGCTTATACCAAGGATCGCCTGTCCAGGATTTGACTGCACCCACAGGTTTGATTCCGAGTTCCAAAAGCGCTTCGGTTCCTTCATTTGTCAGGACGACGACTCTTTTTGGGTCTGCAGGCACTCGTTCTTCCGTACCCATTGCGTGTTTAACGGTGATAGTATCTTTATTCTCTCCGCCCTTTGCAGAGTCATCCTTGCCTCCGCCGCAGGCTGCAAGAATTGAAATCGCTAACAAAGCGATAAATCCAACAATTGACCATCTCTTCATGTGTGTCCTCCTTAGGTATGTAAGTCATTCATCCTGATCATAATTTTTGATCAGAATTTTGTCAATTGTTAATTGAAAATGATTTTCAAGATCAATGTTATCTGATACAATAACCAGTAGATGTTTCAGTCAAACTAGGAGAATTTTAATTTATGCTCTTAAGAACGAATAAATATAGAACAATCGCACTACTGTCTTTTATTTTGGTGCTGGTTGCCGCCGTTTGCGCTAGTATCGTATACGGTTATACGAATACGTCATGGTCGATGGCCTACAAGGCTTTTACGGGCTTCAGCGGCTCTAATGAACATCTTGTCATCAAAAACGTGCGTTTGCCGCGCGCGCTGATTGCTGCAACTGTCGGCGCTTCCCTCGGAGTTGCCGGCGCTTTAATGCAGGCGATGACAAAAAACCCGCTTGCTTCCCCGGGAATTTTCGGCGTGAACGCGGGTGCCGGTTTCTTTGTTGTTGGAGCGCTGTTTTTCTATCACGTCAGTTCGCTTCAGACGATTGCATGGATCTCGTTTTTTGGTGCAGCGTTTGCCGCGCTTGTCGTCTATTTTGTCGGCTCTCTCGGAAGGGAAGGGCTGACGCCGGTCAAGCTGACGCTTGCAGGGGCGGCGATGTCAGCGCTGTTCTCATCATTGACGCAAGGCATGCTTTCCGTTAATGAAGCAGCTCTTGAGCAGGCGCTGTTTTGGCTTGCGGGCTCTGTCCAGGGGCGCGACCTCAGCCTCTTGGTCTCCGTCCTTCCATATATCGTGCCGGCATTCATCATCAGCTTTTTACTCGGGTCGAAAATCAATGTCTTAACGATGGGGGAGGAAGTGGCAAAAAGCCTCGGCCAGAAAACGTGGCTGATCAAAGCGTTGATGGCGGTTTCGATTATCCTGCTCGCCGGGGGATCTGTCGCCGTCGCCGGGCCGATCGGTTTTATCGGTATTGTTATCCCGCATTTTGCAAAATTTATCGTCGGCCACGACCATCGCTGGGTTCTTCCGTACTGTGCCGTGCTGGGAGCCATCCTGCTTGTAACCGCAGACATTGGCGCAAGGTACCTGATTATGCCTGAAGAAGTGCCTGTCGGCGTCATGACAGCCATCATTGGAACACCCATTTTTGTCTATATCGCGAGAAGGGGGTTCCAAAAATGAAAAATTACCGCACGCTGAGAATCGGAAAAGGCGGCATTTCACTGTTGATCGGCAGAAAAGCGCTGTTTTCGTTCATGATCCTATTGGTGTTGACGGCTTGTGCCGTCGTCCTCAGCGCCGGCATCGGTGAACGTTTTATTTCTCCAGGCGCCGTCGCGAAAACGTTTTTGGGCATGGGTGATCCGGGCGATGACCTGATCATCATGTCCTTCAGGATGCCGCGGATTTTGGTCGCTCTGTTTGCCGGAATCTGTCTGGCGGCAGCCGGGTCGATCCTCCAGGGTCTGATCCGCAATCCGCTCGCTTCGCCGGATATCATCGGTGTGACCGGCGGGGCTTCAGTCGCCGTTGTCTTGTTTTTAATGCTGTTTTCCGATAAAAACAATGCGCTTACGGTCAGCATCAGCTGGCTCCCGGTCGCCGCATTTATCGGCGCGGCTCTCGCCGGAATGCTCGTTTATTTTCTTTCATATAAAAATGGCTCTTCGACTTTCAGGCTCGTTTTGATCGGAATCGGATTTTCGATGCTTGCCCAGTCGCTGACGACATTGTTTATGATAAAAGGACCGATATATAGAATGTCTCAGGCGAACGTCTGGATTACCGGATCAGTATATGGATCGAACTGGCAGGATGTGAATATTTTAATGCCGGCTGCGCTTGTCCTTTTGCTGATATCCGCAGCCGCCGCCAGAAACGTCAACATTCAGACGCTTGGTGAAGAACTGGCGACAGGAGCGGGCAGCTCGGTTCAGCGGAACCGCTTTTTGCTCCTTCTGCTGAGCACGGCTTTTGCCGGAATTGCAGTTGCCTTTGCCGGAACCGTCGGATTTGTCGGTTTGATGGCCCCGCATATCGCAAGAAGGCTTGTCGGTTCATCATTCGGCGCCCTCTTGCCGGTTGCAGCGCTGATCGGAGGATTGCTTGTGCTGATTGCCGACATCATCGGACGCACGCTTTTTTCTCCCGTTGAAGTGCCTGCCGGTGTGTTTACTGCAGCGATCGGCGCCCCTTACTTTATCTACTTGCTGTATAAAAGCAGAAACCAATAAAAGGAGAGATTTCATTTATGAGTGCCATTTCAACAGAAACGTTAAGCTTAGGTTATGGAGAAACAATCATTATTGATGAGTTAAACTTAACGATCCCAAAAGGTGAAATCACCGTATTTATCGGCAGCAACGGCTGCGGTAAGTCGACTCTCCTTCGGTCTCTCGCACGTTTGATGAAGCCAAAGGGCGGTTCAGTGCTTCTCGAAGGCAGCTCCATCGCCAAACTTCCCACGAAAGAAGTGGCAAAGGAGCTGGCCATTCTGCCTCAAGGCCCTTCGGCTCCGGAAGGCCTGACCGTTCTCCAGCTCGTTAAGCAGGGGCGGTACCCTTACCAAAACTGGCTGAAGCAATGGTCGGCGGAAGATGAAGAGGCTGTGCAAAAGGCTTTGAAAGCGACAAGAATGGAAGAACTGGCCGAGCGCACAGTCGATTCCTTGTCAGGAGGCCAGCGGCAGCGCGCCTGGATCGCGATGACGCTCGCCCAGGAAACGGATATCATATTACTGGATGAACCGACGACATACTTGGATATGACGCATCAAATTGAAATTCTGGACCTTTTGTTTGAATTAAATGAACACGAAAAGCGCACGATCGTGATGGTGCTGCACGATTTGAACCTTGCCTGCCGCTACGCTCACCACCTCGTCGCGATTAAAGATAAAAAGATATATGCCGAAGGCCGGCCTGAATCCATTATCAACTGCAAGCTTGTGCAGGACGTTTTTGAAATGGACTGCGAAGTGACGAAAGATCCGCTTTTCGGCACGCCGCACTGCATTCCATACGGAAGAGGAAGATGCATCGTCCAGCAGGTGGTTCAGTCCCATGCTTAATTTAACAAAAGAGGAGCTTGAGTCATTGCTTCGTTTTCGCCTTGGAACGAAGCAGACCGGCTCCTTATTCTCTGTTAAAGGAAACAAGCTCCTTGATGAGGATTTTTTAGAACGTTATGTAGAAGATATTAAAGACAGGCTGAACGCTCCGAATCAAAAAGTTGCGGCTTCAATGCTCGTCAAGCGCAGCGGGATGCTGGCTGCGCTGCATTTCTATCTGTTTACGGTTTGGGGAAAGCGCTTGCCAACCGCTTCTGCTTCCGTGTCATGGGAGATAGAAGCCGATGATCGAGGGTGGACGCCGTCGTTTTATTTTCACAAAGGTGCTGAGCTTATCGAAGCGGATCGCACCGAAGAACTGAAAAGATTGACTGAGGATATCTTCAGGTGCCACCTTGGCGGCCTGATCGCGGCCTGTCGGCGGGTATTTTCGATTTCAAAGCATATTCTTTGGGAAAATATTGCCGTTTATCTGTATTGGATGTATGACACGCTTCTGGAAGATCCGAAACTCAAGGCGCGGGCGGCGCAAGATTTTCATTTTCTTCTTTATGAAGCTGAGCCCGGTCTTTTTGAAGAAGGGGCGGACGAAAACCCTCTCAAAAGGTTTTATCCCGGACAGCATGCGGAGGACCGGACACGCACGACTTGCTGTCTGTATTATGCAACAGACAAAAACGGTGTCAAATGCAGGACATGCCCGAGAAATAAACGTAAAGAAAGGGTGTCGTGAGTGGAAAAACTAAAGGAGCAGCTGGATGGACTTGTTGAGAAATATACGGAGCTGCTTTTAGGCGAAACGGACGAAGAACTGAAAGAACAGGTGAAGATGTGGATCATCTACAGCCATATCGCCAAAAGCATGCCGCCCCTCGCCAAGCATTGGAACGGAGCTTATCCGGATGCGAAGCAGGAGATAAAAGAAGTAATCCGTCAAATTAAAGAACGAAATGAAGCGCACCGAGCGGCTAATCAAAAAAAATAAGCAGGGAGACTCCTCTGCTTATTTTTTGTTTATTGGTTTTGCTGATATGGCGACTGGTCTTGCAATGTAGAATGGAACTGCTGATAAGACTGCTGGATTTTCTGGGCATCTTCTGCCTCCACCTTGTACCATCCGTTTTGAAACATCACCTGGTACAATCTGCGCTGTACGTTTTGCGCCTCGTTAAACAGCGGCTGAACGGCTTGGTAAAGCGACTCATGGCTTAATTCATTAAGCGCTGTCGAGTATGCTGCCGTCATGTATTTTTCGGTTGTCAGCAGTTCGTTGACAAAATCCCTGTCATTCATCGCGCTCGTTTTCGGGACAGGAGTTTCCTGATTGCCGATTTTCTGTTGGTTTTGCTGATTCATCATTAACCTCCTATTGCATGTATGCTGACGGGTTTTGCGTTTGATTTTGTCGAAGCTGCTCCAATATCACATTGTAATGGTGATGGTGCATTTGTCCGACCCTGTCGAGTTCTGTTTTAAGAGACTGATCCTGGCACTGGTCCGCCATAAAATGCGCTTTTTTCATTGCGAGCAAGTTCCAGTTCAGCATATCCTGCAAATACAGATGATCCTTTGTTGAAATGACTGGCGGCGGTGTTGTCATTCCTTGCTGTTGCTGCATGAGTCTGCCTCCTTTTAGGGTTTATTTTTAGATTTCCTAACAAAGTGGAAATTTATACCGGCTGCTTAAAGGGGGCTTAGTGATCTTCAGGAACATCCATATTATGCTTTTTATATTGCTGGTTTTGGCTTGTCCGTTTTCCGCCCGCATCCGCCTTTTTATAATCCGGACCTGCATTACCTTTTATGCTTGCGGCGCTGACTGCGGCTGAAGATGGAGTTTTTCTTTCACGTACCAAGGCCTTCACCTCCCTCTCTATTGGTTTGTCCCAAAAGCGGGGAAACATGTAACCGCGGCAAAATAATACCCGCTGAAAAAATTTCAGAAATTTTGCACCAAGTTATTGAACTCGCTTCCAAAATCTTTTAAGATGAAAGAAGACAGGAGAGTTTATTTTTTTGGAGCAAAAATGAATGAGTATTCATTCAAAGTAGGGGAGGATCTTTCATGGTCAAGCATATTCGTAAAGCCGCCGTTATCGGTTCCGGTGTAATGGGTTCCGGAATCGCGGCTCACTTAGCCAATATCGGGATTCCTGTGTTACTGCTCGATATGGTGCCGCGTGAATTAACAGATGAGGAAAGAAAAAAAGGCCGCACCCTTGAAGACCCGGATGTGCGCAACCGGCTGGCACAGTCAGCCGTACAAAAGCTGCTAAAGCAAAAACCGGCTCCGCTTACTTCGAAGAAGAATATCAGCCGTATCAGCACAGGGAACATGGAAGACGATTTTGAAAAAATTAAAGATGCCGACTGGATTATTGAAGTGGTTGTCGAAAACCTGGAGATCAAGAAGCAAGTGTTTTCAAAGGTCGATCAATACAGAAAACACGGAAGCATCGTCAGCAGCAATACATCAGGCATCTCCGTCAGGCAGATGGCGGAGGGAAGGTCCGCTGATTTTAAAAAGCACTTTTTAGGAACGCACTTTTTTAACCCGGCCCGCTATTTAAAGCTGCTTGAGGTGATTCCGATTGATGAAACGGATCCCGGGGTGCTGGACTTTATGAAGAAATTCGGCGAAGACGTCCTTGGCAAAGGGGTTGTTGAAGCGAAAGACACGCCAAACTTTATCGCCAACCGCATCGGAACCTACGGCTTGCTTGTGGCGGTTCAGGAAATGCTGAAAGGCGGCTACACGATAGGCGAAGTCGATTCGATTACAGGCCCGCTGATCGGACGCCCGAAAAGCGCAACTTTCAGAACGCTAGATGTCGTCGGGCTTGATACATTTTCGCACGTTGCCAAAAATGTCTATAACCAAGTCACTGGCGAAGAAAAAAACGTTTTCCGGCTGCCTGAATTTATTGAACAAATGCTCGAAAAAGGCTGGATCGGAAGCAAAGCGAAACAAGGTTTTTACAAAAAAGAAGGAAAAGACATCCTTGAGCTCGATCCGATGACGATGACCTACAGCAAACGCCAAACATTAAAAACATCGGGACTTGAAGCGGCCAAGCAAATGAAAGGCGCAGGAGCGAGATTGAAAGCGCTTATTTATTCAGATGACAGAGCGGGAAGCCTTCTTTGGAACATGACAGCTCCGACGCTTGTCTATTCGGCTGAGCTGACAGGGGAAATCGCTGACAGCATAACGGCGATTGATCAGGCGATGAAATGGGGGTTCGGCTGGTCGGAAGGTCCGTTTGAAATGTGGGACAGCATCGGTGTGAAAAACGCGGTGCAAAAGCTTGAAGCAGAGGGCTGGAAAGTCGCGGACTGGGTGAAGGAAATGCTCGCAAAAGGACATGAGACCTTCTACCTTAGAGAAAACGGAAAGACGTTCTGCTACTGTTTTGAAAGCGGCGAATACAGGGCGCTTCAAGAAAACAAGAAAACGATCCATTTGTCGTCACTCAAAGAAACAAAAGGCGTCATCAAGAAAAACAGCGGGGCAAGTTTGATCGATTTAGGCGATGATGTCGCACTGCTCGAATTTCATTCGAAAAGCAATGCAATCGGCCTCGACATCATCCAAATGCTCAAATTCGCTCTTGAGGAAGTAGATGCCAATTATAAAGGACTTGTGATCGGCAACCAGGGCAAAAATTTCTGCGTCGGAGCCAATCTTGCGATGATGCTGATGGAAGCCCAAGACGACAACTATATGGAAATTGACATGATCATCCGTCAGTTCCAGGAGACGATGATGAAAGTGAAATACAGTACCAAGCCGGTCGTCGCTGCTCCGTTCGGGATGACGCTTGGCGGGGGGACTGAGCTTTGTCTGCCTGCAGCCCGTGTTCAAGCTTCAAGTGAATCATACATGGGCCTCGTTGAAACAGGCGTCGGCCTGATTCCGGGCGGCGGAGGCAATAAAGAGCTTTATTTAAACTACTTGAAGGGGCTGCCTGAAGGCGTTAAACCGGATATCCAGGAGGCCGCCATCAAAACGTTTGAGACAATTGCTCTTGCAAAAACGTCGACTTCGGCTCAAGAAGCGAAAGAGCTGAACATCTTAACCGCAGAGGATCAAATCAGCATCAACCAGGATCACTTGTTATACGATGCTAAAAAACTCGTCCTGACACTTTCCGAAAGCGGCTACCGTCCGCCGGTGAAAAAGAAAGTTCCGGTGACAGGCGAAACCGGCTATGCGGCGCTCCTGCTCGGTGCGGAATCGTTAAAGCTGTCCGGCGCCATCTCTGAACACGACATGAAGATAGCGAAAAAGCTGGCGTTTGTCATCGCGGGCGGGAGGGTTCCGTTCGGCGCTGAAGTAACGGAAGAATACTTGCTCAATTTGGAAAGAGAAGCTTTCCTGAGCCTTGTGAGCGAACCGAAAACGCAGGCGAGAATGCAGCATATGCTTGTAAAAGGCAAACCTTTGCGTAATTAAGGAGGGAAAATAATGAAAGAGGCAGTTATTGTATCGGGAGCGAGAACCCCGATCGGAAAAGCAAAAAAAGGCTCATTGAGGACTGTCCGTCCCGATGATTTAGGCGCATATGCAGTGAGAGAGACGTTGAAAAGAGCTGGCGGTTATGAAGGGAATATCGATGATTTAATCATCGGCTGCGCTACGCCGGAAGCCGAACAAGGGTTGAATATGGCGCGCAATATCGGCGCGCTTGCCGGGCTGCCGCACACAGTTCCGGCCGTTACGATCAACAGATATTGTTCTTCAGGACTTCAATCGATCGCTTACGGGGCCGAAAAAATCATGCTTGGAGCTGCCGACACGGTCATTGCCGGCGGCGCTGAATCGATGAGCATCGTGCCGATGATGGGACATATCGTCAGACCGAACGCGGCGCTCGCGGAAACAGCTCCTGAATATTATATGGGAATGGGCCATACGGCTGAACAGGTTGCCGTTAAATACGGCGTTTCCAGGGATGATCAGGATGCATTTGCCGTCAGCAGCCATCAAAAAGCAGCCAAAGCGATCGCGGAAGGAAAGTTCGAAGATGAAATCGTCCCGGTGGACGTCACCGTCAGAGAAGTGGATGACCATCACAAGCTGAAGGAGCGGACGTTTACTTTCTCTGCCGATGAAGGTGTGCGCCCGGGGACAACGAAAGACGTTCTGTCAACGTTAAAACCGGCGTTTTCGGCGGACGGTTCTGTTACGGCAGGGAATTCATCGCAGACGAGCGACGGGGCGGCCGCAGTGATGATCATGGACAGAGAAAAAGCGGATGCGCTTGGGTTAAAGCCCCTCGCAAGGTTCCGTTCGTTCGCAGTCGGCGGCGTTCCGCCGGAGGTGATGGGCATCGGTCCTGTTGAAGCTGTTCCAAGGGCGCTGAAGATGGCGGGACTTGAGCTCTCTGATATCGGTTTATTCGAATTAAATGAAGCATTTGCATCACAAGCGATCCAGGTGATCAGGTCGCTTGGCATCGATGAAGAAAAAGTCAATGTCAACGGTGGAGCGATTGCGCTCGGACATCCGCTCGGCTGCACGGGCACAAAGCTCACGCTGAAATTGATCCACGAAATGCGGCGGAGAAGCGAGCAATTCGGCGTTGTAACAATGTGTATCGGCGGAGGCATGGGAGCAGCAGGGGTATTCGAATTAGTTTAATCACAAGGGGGATGGAACAATGGAACAAACAAAAGACCATATGAAAAAAGGCGGAGCCTTTCTGATCGAAGAGGTGACGGCTGATCAGCTGTTTACACCGGAAGATTTCACAGATGAACATAAAATGATTGCCAAAACGACTGAAGATTATATTCTCGGAGATGTTTTGCCATACATCGACGAAATTGAAGAGCACAATTTCGATCACTCTGTCAGGCTCCTGAAAAAAGCTGGAGAACTCGGGCTTCTCGGTGCTGACGTTCCTGAAGAGTATGGCGGACTCGGGCTCGATAAAATCAGCTCGGCGCTGATTACCGAAAAATTCTCAAGAGCGGGAAGCTTTTCGTTATCGTACGGGGCGCACGTCGGGATCGGCACGCTTCCGATCGTATTTTTCGGAACCGAGGAGCAAAAGAAAAAGTATCTGCCGTCCCTTGCAACAGGGGAAAAATTTGCAGCCTATGCCTTAACAGAGCCTGGCTCCGGATCTGATGCATTAGGGGCAAAAACAACGGCCGTTTTGAATGAGGCGGGAACCCACTATATATTAAACGGTGAAAAGCAATGGATTACAAACTCAGCTTTTGCCGATGTTTTCATCGTCTACGCGAAAATAGACGGCGAACATTTTTCGGCCTTCATTGTGGAAAAAGATTACGAAGGTGTTTCCACAGGGCCTGAAGAGAAAAAAATGGGCATCAAAGGCTCTTCGACCCGTACGCTCATCTTAGACCAGGTTCAAGTTCCGAAAGAAAACCTTTTAGGCGAACCGGGAAAAGGGCATGTCATCGCCTTCAATATTTTAAATATCGGCCGCTATAAGCTTGCTGTCGGGACAATCGGCGCTTCCAAACGGGTCATCGAGCTGTCCGCTTCATACGCCAATCAGCGCCAGCAATTTAAGACGCCGATTTCAAAGTTCAGCTTAATCGGGGAAAAAATCGCCACTATGTCAGCCAGACTTTATGCGATGGAAAGCTCTGTTTATCGTACGGTCGGGCTGTTTGAAGACAAAATGGGCACCTTGAGCGAAGAAGAGCAAAAAGACGGGCGCCAGGTCGCGAAATCGATCGCTGAATATGCAATCGAATGCTCCCTTAACAAAGTATTTGGATCTGAAACGCTTGATTATATCGTTGATGAAGGCGTCCAAATCCACGGCGGTTACGGATTCATGCAGGAATACGAAGTGGAGCGGGCTTACCGCGATTCACGGATCAACCGGATTTTTGAAGGCACAAATGAAATCAACCGTCTCATCGTCCCGGGCACATACTTGAAAAAAGCGATGAAAGGCGAGCTTCCTCTGTTTGAGAAAGCGAAGGCGCTTCAGGAAGAACTGATGATGCTCATGCCTGAAGAACCAGGTGACGGCGTTTTGGAACAGGAAAAGTATCTGCTGAGAAACGCCAAAAAAATCGCGCTCATGATCGCGGGACTCGCCGCGCAAAAATATGGAAAAGCGCTCGACCAGGAGCAGGAAATCCTCGTGAATATCGCCGACATTGTCAGCCAGGTCTACGCCATGGAAGCAGCTATTTTGCGTACAGAAAAAGCCATCCAGGCAACCGGGGAAGACAAAAACGCCCAGAAAATTCTTTATACGCAGATTTTTGCACAAGTTGCCTTTCAGGAAATTGAAAGCCATGCCAAGGAATCGCTCATTGCGATGGAATCAGGTGATTCGCTGCGGATGATGCTGTCCGCGCTCCGCAAATTGACGCGCTTTACGCCTGTCAATGTCATTGAGAAAAAGCGCCAGGCAGCCAAGGGAGTCTTTGAAGCTGAGAAATATATCGTTTAAACGAAAAGCCCTGCTTAGGCGGGGTTTTTAGCTGTTATAGAATGGAGCACGGTTTTAGGTTTTTCATTCGATCTGTGTTAAAATTACCTCGATTAAATGAGAGGGGTGTGTATGTATGGCTTTGGATTTTTACTGGTATCCGAAATGCGGGACATGCCGCAAAGCGAAAAAATGGCTTGAAGACCATGGCAAAGAAATCAATGGGATACATATCGCAGAAGAGCCGCCAAGCAAGGAAAAACTGAAAGAGCTCTACGAGAAAAGCGGGCTTGAATTGAAGAAGTTTTTCAACACGAGCGGACAAAAATACCGTGAACTCGGCTTAAAAGACAAGCTGCAAAACATGTCTGAAGATGAGCAGCTGGAACTGCTGGCTTCGGACGGTATGCTGATCAAACGCCCGATTGCGACAGACGGCAGTAAAGTAACGGTCGGTTTTAAAGAAGATCAGTTTAAGACATACTGGTTATAACCCATCAAAATATGATATCTTCAATGTAGGATCGATTAAAACACTTTATGGAGGGGTTAGCATGAGCACACCGAAAGAGTTGCGTTATTCAGAAGAACACGAATGGGTGAAAACAGAAGGAGATAAAGTCAGAATCGGCATTACAGACTTCGCCCAATCCGAACTTGGAGACATCGTATTTGTCGAGCTTCCTGAAGTGGGAGACGAAATCAAAGCGGACGAGCCTTTTGGCAGCGTTGAATCCGTAAAGACCGTTTCTGAGCTGTATGCCCCGATCAACGGAAAAGTGGTCGAAGTGAACGAAGATCTGGAAGACAGCCCTGAATTCGTCAACGAGTCTCCGTATGAAAAGGCTTGGATGATTATCGTCGAGCCGTCCGATGCTTCTGAAATCGAAAATCTGATGACAGCCGAGCAATATGAGGACATGATAAAAGAAGACTAAGGATTATTCAGGATAGCCATGTGTCGTTTGGATACTCTATATCAAGAGGGGGTGTCCAAATTGACGCTGAAAAAAGAACGTATTGATATTACAGAACATGTGGAAAGCCGATTAAAAAACGGCGGAATGCAGCTGTACCATGAGAATGAGCTGATCGGCCGAATGACCGGAAAGGATCAATACGAGTTGAAATCTGGATATTCATTCCAAGATGAGAGATTTTACAAAACGGCGGATACCGTAAGCGGTCCGGATGCTAAATATGTAGACTGTGATGACCACCAAGGCTGGTGTTAATCAAGTCAGGCGGTGAACATTCACTGCCTTTTTTTACAAGTAAATCTTTAAAGGTGATCCATATGCCGGAAAATGAAAAAGTCATGATCGTCGAAGGGAAATCAGATAAGCAAAAAGTGAAGCATGTCATCGAAGAGCCCGTGGATATCATTTGCACAAACGGAACGATCAGCCAGGCAAAACTCGATGAATTCGCCGAAACGCTGTTTGATAAAGACGTTTATATCCTGGTGGATGCCGATGAATCAGGGGAAAAGCTCCGCCGGCAGCTGACGAGGGAGCTCCCCCAAGCTTCGCATCTATACATCGATAGGGTATACAAAGAAGTCGCTTCCGCCCCGAGTCAGCATGTTGCAGAAATATTAATTCGTTCAAACATCCGGGTACATACAAAATATTTATTATAAAACGTATTGAGGTGCGGTTCAACAGATGCAAGAACTCCAAGAAAAAGAGCTAAAACGGCTTGAACATGAGACCTGTCTTCTATATGTATACACGCCGTTCTGCGGAACGTGTCAGCTGGCCGGAAGAATGCTGGAAGTCGTTGATGAAATGATAAAGGACATTCCTTTTTATAAAAACAATCTCAATTATTCCCCGGCATTTGCCAAGCAGCAGGAAATAGAAAGCGTTCCATGCTTTATCCTTTACAAAAACGGGCAAGTCGTCAAAAAAGAATACGCTTTTCACTCCGTTTCCTACTTATACGATACGATTAAACAAAATGTTGTGGATTAAGGGCGGTTTTGACATATTTCTCGGGAAATAACCAGCAAAAACTTGTCGAGCAATTCCTAAAGGAACTCCTGCGGCAGACAGAGAATCTGTAAGTATGACCAATTTACAGGAGGTTATACAGTTGGAGAAAATGGGATTGATAGAAAGAGAGGACAAGGCTCTTTTTTTAAAACCTCTATTATCGACAACGGCTTTGCTGATTACGTTTCAAGGCGAGAAAGAAGCTTTTACGTTAGCGATCAACGAAAAAGGGGAAATGGAAAAATCTTCTCTTGCAGAGAAAGCTCATTTGACCTTTTTTGGAGAGCAAAGCGAGATTATTGACCTTCTTCACGGCGATATTTCATTGCAGCATCTCGTACAGCGCGGCACTGTTCAAGTAAAAGGCTCATTCAGAGCTTTATTGAAGCTTGAAGCGATTTTATGGCTGACGGACGGCTTTTTTAAAAACAGCGATCTTTATTCAGAGACATTTTAAAAATTTGAAAAATCGGCACATTCCGTGTATAAGTCGGACAGAGACGAGCGTTTACGTTCGTCTCTTTTCGCCGTAGGCCGATTGTCTTACGAAAAATAGTTGACAACTATTTTTTCGCATGATATCCTACTTTAAGAATTCCGATCATAATAATCAAAAAATAAATATATGATTCTCTTATCCAGAGAGGTGGAGGGAAGTGCCCTATGAAACCCGGCAACCATCAACACGTGTTGAAATGGTGCCAATTCACACGAAGCGTTATGCTTTGAAAGATGAGAGAAAGGCCCGGACTATTCAAAAGCCTTTCTGCTCATGTGTGCAGAAAGGCTTTTTTCATTGTTTGATCAGGAATTTAGACAACTATGAGAATTGAGCAAGAAAGCAGGTGATGGCTTTTGATAAATCTTCAAAATGTTTCAAAGATTTATCGGTCAAAGCATGGAGATGTCAATGCTGTCCAGGATGTCACCCTTACGATTAAAAAAGGTGAAATCTTCGGAATTATTGGATATAGCGGAGCTGGAAAAAGCTCCTTGATCCGTCTTTTGAACGGACTTGAACAGCCGACTTCAGGCACGGTTGAAGTAGCCGGCAGAACAATCAGTGAGATCAAAGGGAAGAAGCTGAGGAATGCAAGGCAGGAAATCAGCATGATTTTCCAGCACTTCAACCTATTGTGGTCAAGAACGGTCCGCGACAATATTGCGTTTCCGCTGGAGATCGCCGGTGTCAGCAAAGCAAAACGTCTGAAAAGAGTCGCTGAACTGATAAAGCTTGTCGGACTTGAAGGCAAGGAAAATGCCTACCCTTCACAGCTTAGCGGAGGCCAAAAGCAGCGCGTCGGCATCGCTCGGGCGCTCGCAAACAATCCGAAAGTTCTCTTATGCGATGAAGCGACATCAGCGCTTGATCCGCAGACGACTGACTCGATCCTGGGTCTTCTGTCCGATATCAATGAAAGGCTCGGACTGACCATTGTCCTGATTACTCATGAAATGCATGTCATCAGGAAAATCTGCCACAGAGTGGCCGTCATGGAAAACGGAAAGGTCGTGGAAGAAGGCGATGTGCTGAACGTATTCCTCAAGCCGCAGGAAGAAATGACAAAGCGCTTTGTTCAGCAGGTAACAGAACCGGTGGAAACACAGGAAACGCTGAAGCATTTCCTCGAAGAAACGACATCCGGGCGGACGATCAAGCTCACCTTCGTCGGTGAAGCGGCCGAATCGCCGCTGATCACACAGATCATTCGGAAGTTCGATGTTGAAGTCAACATCCTTCAAGGCAAAATCTCGCAAACTCAGGACGGCGCATACGGTTCATTGTTCATTCATGTCGACGGATATGAAAACGAGGTCAATGATGTGGTCGATTTCATCAAGAGCCGTCAAGTAGAAGCAGAGGTGATCACGAATGTTTGAAAAACTGTTTCCAAACGTAGATATGGAGCAGCTGTGGGAAGCTACGTATGAAACGATATATATGACAGGAATTTCCCTATTGTTTGCTTTTATCATCGGAGTGATTCTCGGTATGCTGCTGTATCTGACTTCAAAAGGAAACATTTGGCAGAATCGAGTCGTGAACGGTGTAATCTCGGCAATCGTCAATGTGTTCAGGTCTATTCCTTTTATTATATTGATTATTTTGCTGCTTGGTTTCACAAAGTTTTTAATGAACACGATCTTGGGGCCGAACGCCGCACTTCCGGCTTTGATTATCGCATCCGCTCCGTTCTATGCCCGCCTGGTTGAAATCGCTTTGCGCGAAGTTGATAAGGGCGTGATTGAAGCGGCAAAATCGATGGGAGCCAAAACATCGACGATCATATTTAAAGTGCTCCTGCCCGAATCGATGCCGGCCTTGATCTCTGGCATTACGGTTACGGCGATTGCACTGATCGGTTCGACGGCGATGGCCGGAGCAATCGGTTCAGGCGGACTCGGGAACCTTGCCTATGTAAACGGTTTTCAGATGAACAATCCCGATATTATACTCATCGCCACTATTTTCATCTTAGCTATTGTGTTTATCATCCAGTTTATCGGGGATTTTATAACAAATAAATTAGACAAACGTTAGGGAGGACATCAACATGAAAAAAGGTTTATTAACAGCTTTATTCATCATTTTTGCAGGCGTTTTAGCCGCTTGCGGATCTTCCAGCAGCGAAGGGGATAAAGACAGCAAAGTCATCACAGTCGGAGCGACGCCGACGCCTCACGCTGAAATCCTTGAAGAAGCAAAGCCGCTTTTGAAAGAAAAAGGCTATGAGCTTAAAATCAAAAATTTCACGGACTACAAACTGATCAACAAGGCGCTTGCAACGAAAGATCTCGATGCGAACTACTTCCAGCACGTCCCGTATCTTGAACAGGAAATGAAAGAAAATAAAGACTACGATCTTGTTAACGTCGGCGCGGTACACCTTGAGCCATTCGGCATTTACTCTAAAAAGTATAAATCTTTAAAAGACCTTCCTGACGGTGCAAAAATTATTATGAGCAACAACGCCGCTGAACAGGGCCGCATGCTTGCAATGCTTGAAAATGCCGGACTGATCAAGCTGAAATCAGGCATTGAAAAAGTGGATGCGACAGTAAAAGATATTACAGAAAACAAGAAAAACCTCAAAATCAAAAATGATGTGGCGCCTGAAATGACGGCAAAAGCATACGAAGCCAATGAAGCTGACGCAGTGTTCATCAATGTGAACTACGCGATCCAAAACAAGCTCAATCCGAAAACTGATTCAATCGAGCTTGAGTCTCCAAAAGACAATCCTTACGCTAACATCATCGCCGTCCGCAAAGGCGACGAAGATTCTGACAAGGTGAAAGCTCTGATGGACGTATTGCGCTCTGAGGACATTAAAAAGTTCATCGACAAAAAATATGAAGGCTCTGTCATTTCTGTTTCTGAGTAAATGAAAGAACACCCCGGTTTTGGAGAAAACCGGGGTTTTTTCGCGTATTTTTTGAAAAGAGGCTCATAATAAAAAAAGACTACCAACTGAAAATGGAGGAACAAAACGTGAATCAGCATGAATCAGAAAGCATTATCGAATCCGCACTGCATGAATATAAAGCAGGGATCGGCATCTTTTCCGAAAAAATGCCCGGAATTGCCGCCAAATACAACGAATTTACAGAGGAATGCTTTAAAAAAGGCGCGCTCAGCGAAAAGGATAAGCAGCTGATCGCACTGGGCATCAGTGTTAATACACAGGATGAATATTGCATTATTTATCATATCAAGGGCTGCCTGGATTGCGGAGCGTCGGAGGAAGAAATTCTTGAAGCGGTCGGCGTAACTGCGGCATTTGGCGGGGGCGCGGCCATGAGCCAAGCTGTCACGCTCGTTCTGCAGGCGATGGAAGAATTCCAGCAAATGAAGCATTGATTTTTCATCCGTGAAAGCATATTGAAAGCACACACATCTTTGAAGAGTTTGTATATAACTGGTACTATGAAAGAAAATCTCTGAAAGGATGATTCATTATTTGTTCAAGCCAAGATCAGCTTGACCTTGAATTCACGGCCGAAATGGAAAAAGCGATGCACAAGTCGCATGGAATGGGGTACGAGGAGTACAGCAGAAGCCATGTGAACCGGCTTGAAGTTGAGAAAAGGCGCGAAGAGCAGCATCAAAAAAGCAAGCAGATCGTATCAAATTTACCCATGATCGGATAAAATGAGGGGGGCGGATGTCAATCCGTCCTTCTATATGTCTTTAGAATCCGCTTGACCATAAGTGAAGGAAAAGGTAAAATTTAAATATGAATATATGATCATATATTAAAAGGGGGATTTATGATGGCTCATTCTCACGATCACACAGGTCACAGCCACCATGGCAGCCGATCAGCCAATCAAAAAGCGCTCTACATCAGCTTCGGTTTAATTTTTACTTTTATGATCATTGAAGTGATAGGCGGGATATTGACGAACAGCCTCGCTTTGCTGTCGGATGCGGGACATATGCTCAGCGACGCTGCAGCACTTGGTTTCAGCCTCTTGGCGTTTAAAATTGGGGAAAAGGCCGCAACTGTGAGCAAAACATTCGGCTACAGGCGCTTTGAAATTTTGGCTGCGTTTATCAATGGCATCACCTTGCTTTTGATTTCACTTTATATCTTTTGGGAAGCGTACAACCGCTTTTTCAGCCCGCCGGAAGTCGCCGGCAGTGGCATGCTGGTGATTGCAACGGTTGGTTTGTTCGTCAACATTGCTGCAGCCTGGATATTAATGAAAGGCGACACAAGCGGGAATTTAAACATGCGGAGCGCATTTTTGCACGTCATCGGTGATATGCTGGGATCTTTCGGCGCGATTATCGCAGGCCTCCTCATGCTTTTCTTCAATTGGAATATCGCCGATCCAATCGCAAGCGCCGCCGTCGCGGCTTTGGTTCTTGTCAGCGGGTGGCGGGTGACGAAAGACTCGGTGCATATATTAATGGAAGGAAAACCGAAAGACATTGATGCGGAAGCGCTTAAAAACGGCCTGCTTTCCATTCCGTCAGTCAGAGAGGTTCACGATCTCCACATTTGGTCGATCTCATCTGACATGCCGTCATTAAGCTGCCATATCGTGGCAGACGAAAACAGTGACAGGGATAGAATCTTAAAACAAGTATCAAAATATCTAAGGAAAGAATGCAACGTGGAGCATGTGACGGTCCAAATAGAAGGGGAGCGCTGTTCCCGTCATGAATCGTGCAGCCTGGGATCAAACCGTTCCCGCTCGTAATTCCCGCTGTTTTTCTATAGCTTGTTGATTGTAAGGTACACATCTCTCGTCCGGGAAGTTTTCTTGTCCCAATCTCTTTAAGAACAAAACGTTTTTTGTTAAACTTGAGAACATGTACACGAAAAGATAGGAAGACTATTGTTGTATTCACTTTTCATTTGTTATAAAATTAGAATGAGAATAAATTGAGAATGATGATTATATATATTGGAGGTATATTTCATGGCTGCTTCGACATTAACAATCAAAGATCTTCACGTTGAGATTGAAGGAAAAGAGATTTTAAAAGGTGTAAACCTTGAAATAAAAGGCGGGGAATTCCACGCTGTAATGGGACCGAACGGAACGGGTAAATCAACTTTATCCGCGGCGATTATGGGGCACCCTAAATACGAAGTAACAAAAGGAAGCATCACGCTTGACGGCAAGGACGTTCTGGAAATGGAAGTGGACGAGCGCGCTCAGGCCGGCCTGTTTTTGGCTATGCAGTATCCGAGTGAAATCAGCGGTGTTACAAATGCCGATTTTCTCCGTTCAGCGATCAACGCGCGCAGAGAAGAAGGCGACGAGATTTCTTTAATGAAATTCATCCGCAAAATGGACGAAAACATGGAATTTCTTGAAATGGATCCTGATATGGCGCAGCGCTACTTGAACGAAGGTTTCTCAGGCGGTGAGAAAAAACGCAACGAAATTCTTCAGCTGATGATGATCGAACCGAAAATCGCGATTCTTGACGAAATCGATTCAGGTTTGGATATCGACGCCCTTAAAGTCGTTTCAAAAGGAATCAACAAAATGCGCGGCGAGGACTTCGGCTGCCTGATCATCACGCACTATCAGCGCCTCTTGAACTACATTACGCCTGACCATGTGCACGTCATGATGCAGGGCCGCGTTGTGAAATCCGGCGGACCTGAGCTGGCGCAGCGCCTTGAGGCTGAAGGATATGACTGGATTAAGCATGAGCTTGGAATCGAAGACGAAACTGTCGGTCAAGAAGCGTAAGCGTTAGGGGGATAAACATGACATTGGAAACAAAACTATCTGTAGATCGGGAATATGTCAAAAGCTTCTCTGAGAAGCACCAGGAACCTGCATGGCTGCAAGATCTACGCTTAGAAGCGCTTGAAAAAGCAGAAGATCTGCCGCTGCCGAAACCTGATAAAACGAAAATTACAAATTGGAATTTTACACGGTTTGATAAGCATACTGTAGAAAATAAACCGCTTGATTCTTTGGATGATCTTTCAGATGAGGTCAAATCGCTGATCGATCTTGGAAATGAAGACAAAACGCTTTATGTCCAAAGAGACCAGACGCCGGCTTACCTTTCTCTTTCAAAAGAGCTGCAGGATAAAGGCGTCATCTTTACAGATATTCATACTGCGTTCCGCGAACACGACGAGCTGGTCAAAAAATACTTTATGAAAGACGGCGTAAAAGCCGATGAGCATAAATTAACGGCATTGCATGCAGCCCTCCTGAACGGCGGAGCCTTCCTTTACGTTCCGAAAAACGTCGAACTGGAAGCGCCGGTGCAAGCTGTTTATGTCCATGAAAGCAATGATACAACGCTTTTCAACCATGTACTTGTCGTTGCTGATGACAACAGTGCAGTCACATATGTAGAAAACTACATCAGCACTGTGAACCCTAAGGAAGCGGTCTTTAATATCGTGTCAGAAGTGATCACAGGCGCGAATGCCCGCGTGCAATACGGTGCGGTCGACAACCTTTCCGCAGGGGTGACGGCTTATGTCAGCCGCCGCGGAACTGCACTCGGACGCGACAGCAAAATTGAATGGGCGCTCGGTTTAATGAATGACGGAGACACCGTTTCTGAAAACACGACAAATCTGCATGGAGACGGCACATTCGGCGATACGAAAACGGTTGTCGTCGGCAGAGGAGAACAGACTCAAAACTTTACAACGCAAATCATTCATCACGGAAAGCATTCAGAAGGCTATATTTTAAAACACGGCGTTATGAAAGATTCCGCATCTTCGATCTTCAACGGCATCGGAAAAATCGAGCACGGCGCGTCAAAATCAAATGCAGAGCAGGAATCACGCGTTCTTATGCTGAGTGAAAAAGCGCGCGGCGACGCCAACCCGATCCTGTTAATCGATGAAGACGATGTAACGGCAGGACACGCTGCATCCGTCGGCCGCGTCGATCCGGTTCAGCTTTACTATTTGATGAGCCGCGGAATTCCAAAAGAAGAAGCAGAGCGCCTCGTCATTTACGGCTTCCTCGCACCGGTTGTCAATGAACTTCCGATCGAAGGCGTGAAGAAGCAGCTGGTCTCTGTGATTGAAAGGAAAGTAAAATAATGAATGCCAAAGATATTCGCGAACAGTTTCCGATTCTCAGCCAACAGGTCAACGGACACGATCTCGTTTATTTGGACAGCGCGGCAACCTCGCAGAAGCCGCGCGTTGTCATCGAGACGCTTGATGAGTATTACAACTCTTACAATTCCAATGTCCATCGCGGCGTTCATACATTAGGAACGAAAGCAACGGATGGATATGAAGGAGCTCGTGAGAAGGTCAGGAAGTTTATAAACGCGAAGTCTATGCAGGAAATTATTTTTACAAGGGGTACGACAACGGCCCTGAATATGGTTGCGCTCAGCTATGCCCGCGCAAACCTCAAGCCTGGTGATGAAATCGTCATTACACCGATGGAGCACCATGCGAATATTATTCCGTGGCAGCAGGCTGTCAAAGCAACCGGCGCCACGCTGAAGTACATTCCGCTTCAGGAAGACGGAACCATTTCCTTGGACGATGTCAGGGAAACGGTGACGGAAAATACAAAAATCGTCTCGGCTGCGCATGTTTCAAACGTTCTCGGTACGATCAACCCGATTAAGGAAATAGCCAAAATCGCGCATGACAACGGCGCGGTCATGGTCGTAGACGGTGCGCAAAGCACGCCTCACATGAAAATTGACGTCCAGGATTTGGACTGCGATTTCTACACGTTTTCAGCCCACAAAATGTGTGGTCCGACCGGGGTCGGGGTATTGTATGGAAAAAGAGCATTGCTTGAAAACATGGAACCCGCAGAATTCGGCGGAGAAATGATCGATTTTGTCGGTCTTTACGAATCGACTTGGAAGGAGCTGCCTTGGAAATTCGAAGCCGGCACACCGATCATTGCCGGTGCGATCGGATTGGGAGCGGCGATTGACTTCCTTGAAGACATCGGACTTGACGAAATATTGGCGCATGAACACCGTTTGGCGGCCTACGCCCTGGAGCGCTTTAAAGAGCTTGAAGGCGCGACTGTCTATGGTCCGGCCGAACGTGCAGGACTCGTGACATTCAACCTTGAAGACGTTCATCCGCACGATGTGGCAACCGTGCTTGATGCAGAAGGGGTCGCCGTCAGAGCCGGTCATCACTGCGCACAGCCTTTGATGAAATGGCTGAACGTTTCCGCCACTGCAAGAGCAAGCTTTTATCTGTATAATACGGAAGAAGACATCGACAAACTGATTGAAGCTCTTCAGAAGACAAAGGAGTATTTCACAAATGTCTTTTAATGTGAACTTGGATACACTGTATCGCCAGGTGATAATGGATCACTACAAAAACCCGAGAAACAAAGGGGTTTTAAATGACAGCATCGTTGTTGATATGAACAACCCGACATGCGGTGACCGAATCAGACTGACGATGAAGATAACAGACGGTAAAGTAGAAGATGCAAAATTTGAAGGCGAAGGATGCTCAATCTCAATGGCCTCTGCGTCCATGATGACACAGGCGATCAAAGGGAAAGACGTGGAGACCGCCCTTCAGATGTCACAGATCTTTTCAGATATGATGCAGGGCAAAGACTACGACGATTCGATCGATTTAGGCGATATTGAAGCACTGCAAGGCGTTTCAAAATTTCCGGCCCGGATTAAATGTGCAACATTGTCATGGAAAGCCCTTGAAAAAGGCGTTTCCAAAGAAAACAGCGATAACGAATAAAGATTGGAGTGAAAATGGATGGCTAAGAAAATGCCGGATATCGGCGAATATAAATACGGTTTTGCCGACAAAGACGTTTCCATTTTCCGTTCAGAGCGGGGATTGACAAAAGAAATCGTTGAAGAAATTTCACGCATGAAAGAAGAGCCGGAGTGGATGCTCGACTTTCGCCTGAAATCTCTTGAACACTTCTACAATATGCCAATGCCGCAATGGGGCGGAGATTTAAACTCATTGAACTTTGATGAAATCACGTACTATGTAAAGCCTTCTGAGCGTTCAGAAAGATCATGGGACGAAGTTCCTGAGGAAATCAAACAAACATTTGACAAGCTTGGAATCCCTGAAGCTGAGCAAAAATATTTGGCCGGTGTATCTGCGCAGTATGAGTCAGAAGTCGTTTACCATAACATGAAAGAAGATCTTGAGTCTCAAGGGATCGTCTTTAAAGACACAGACAGCGCCCTCAAAGAAAATGAAGACATTTTCCGCAAGCATTGGGCAAAAGTCATTCCGCCGACTGACAACAAGTTTGCGGCCTTGAACTCTGCGGTATGGTCCGGCGGATCATTCATCTACGTGCCAAAAGGCGTAAAAGTTGATACTCCGCTGCAAGCATACTTCCGCATCAACTCAGAAAATATGGGACAGTTCGAACGGACGCTGATCATCGTCGACGAAGGCGCTCACGTTCACTATGTAGAGGGATGTACAGCACCTGTTTATACAACAAACTCCCTTCACAGCGCGGTTGTTGAGATCATCGTTAAAAAAGGCGGCTACTGCCGTTATACAACGATTCAAAACTGGGCGAACAACGTCTTCAACCTTGTGACAAAGCGTGCGGTCTGTGAAGAAAACGCGACAATGGAATGGATCGACGGAAACATCGGCTCCAAGCTGACAATGAAATATCCTGCCGTTATCCTGAAAGGCGAAGGCGCGCGCGGCATGACGCTTTCTATCGCTCTCGCAGGAAAAGGACAGCATCAGGATGCCGGTGCGAAAATGATTCACCTTGCACCAAATACGTCATCCACAATCGTTTCAAAATCGATCTCAAAACAAGGCGGAAAAGTCACATACCGCGGAATCGTCCACTTCGGACGCAAAGCCGAAGGCGCCCGCTCAAACATCGAATGCGACACGCTGATCATGGACAACAAATCAACTTCTGATACAATCCCATACAATGAAATTTTGAACGACAACATTTCATTGGAGCACGAAGCGAAAGTATCAAAAGTATCTGAAGAGCAGCTCTTCTACTTGATGAGCCGCGGCATTTCTGAAGAAGAAGCAACAGAAATGATCGTCATGGGCTTCATCGAGCCGTTCACGAAAGAACTGCCGATGGAATACGCGGTTGAGATGAACCGTTTGATCAAGTTTGAGATGGAAGGGTCTATTGGTTAATCATTGAAAAGAAAGGGTGTGATCAGACTTCGATTTGATTGCACCCCAAATGTACCGCAGATATAATCTATTGCCTAGCAATTTTCTAAAAGGCGTAGAAGTGTATCTGCGGTTTTTTCTTGAATAGATTAAATGATAATCATACGGTCAGAGGACTTTAGCTTTTTATTTCATAAAAGAGGTTTGAATTTTCCTTCCTAACGATTAGTTATGCCAAATTACATATCAACAGGAAAATATAATCCTTCATCTGTTCTGCCTTCCTTCCTATACTTCAAAAAATTCACCCGAACACGGAAAACGAATCATATTGATTAGGTCAAAGAACCTCTAACTTTTAAAGATTTCTTAGAATGTTGTTGTGAAAAATTATTCTTTTATGTAAAATGATGACTATGAAGAAAAAGGAAACCTTTTGTTTTCAGAAAAGTTATAATATTGCTAGAAAGGAAGAGGATATGTGAGCGTGATACCATATGATTTGGTTGCGACGAAAATGAATTTTTGGTATACAGCCTTAAAAAACAATTGGACAGGCAAGGCTGAGGATACTAAGAAAGAAGTTGAACGAGAATTAGAACAAATGGAACAAAATCAGGATGTGATTGTCTATTACAACTTACTGCTCTTCCGGCATAATCTTCAACTTGATTATATGTATTCTAAACCCGGTGTAAATTTAAATAGTCGTTTTGATGAGTTCAAAAAGATTCGCGGTCAGAATAATCTGGAAGGGATGTTGGATTATTATTATCATTTTTTCGCTGGGATGTATCATTTCAGACAAAAAGAATTAATCCTTGCGCTGAATTTTTATAGGGAAGCCGAGAAAAAACTTGATTCTTTTGATTGTGATGAACTGGAAAGGGCTGAATTCTATTTCAAAGCTTCTGAAGTTTATTACCATATGAAGCAAACGTTCTTTTCAATGAATTACGCAAGTCGTGCGTATAACATATACAAAAAGTATAAAACCTACGGTGAGCGTCGAGTGCAAAGTCAATTTATTATTGCTGGCAACTGGTTAGATCATATGTATCCTGAAAAAGCTCTACATAATTTAAATAAAGCGCTTAAAGAGTCAAAGACACAAGGAATTCTTCATCTTATGGGTTCATCACATTTAAATATTGGCATATGCTACAATAAATTGGAAGATGTCGATAAAGCAACCTACCATTTTCAAAGAGCTCTGAACCTTTATAAAGAGGAGAAGCATAGTTTTTTGCCAAAAACATTATTCAACCTCGCCCATGTCAGGGCAAAGCAAGGAAAGTTGTCAATAACTGATGACCTATACTATGAAGGCAAAGAGTTGGCTGAAAGGAACAAGAATTTAGATATGCTTGCGAAGTTTGACTTAATAAAAGGGCTTTATCTTTCATTTGATCTAGATATGGTTCGAGAATCGTTCAAGTTTTTCGAAAGTAAAGGCAAGTATGCAGACATGGAGGAATACGGTCTTATAGCAGCAGAGCTTCTAGAGAAAAAAGAAAAAATTCGAGATGCAGTGGAATTCTACCGGATAACAGTTAAAGCGAGAAGACAAATCCAAAGGAGTGCTTTTCTACATGTAAACTAAATTATTTTAGGGGTAGTTAAAGCATCTTACAGGATTAAGTATTGGCCCCAAAAGCATTATACTCAGGGCGTTATAAAACCTCAAATTTTGAATAAGGTAAGTTGCTTGAGTTTAACTTTAAGTACAGCATAGAAAGATAGGTCGATCTATGGCAAACTATTTAAAATCGAGAATCGTATCTTATCTTATCTGTTTATTCTTTTGGGAGTGGGGGCCGGATTCGCAATTTGCGAGGTGTCAATGGAAAAGCCGGATTACTCCTCAGTTTGCGCGGCCTTTATCATTGGCTTTACGATTGGGGAATGCATAATGATTAGAAAATGGTTAAGACGGGAGATTTCATGAAGAAGAAAAGACTTGGCAGGTTTTTGTCTCCATATGCTCTGCCAGCTTAGATTTCCCGTCCTGCTAAGAATCGGGCTGCTATTCGATCGACGAGTATTTCCACAAGGCTGCCTGCGAGAAAAAGATCATCATGAAAATACCCATCTTCATCAACAATTTGTATACCTGTCTTAGTCTTTTCACCTTAGCTTCATACATTTAAATCATCCCCTTTCACCCACTTATACAGTATTTGTCCATTAAAAGAAGAACAGGATCTTCTTGTAAAATATCTTTATTAGATCATATTGTCATGTATAATGAAGGGTATAGCATGTGACATTCATACTGTATAAGAAAGGATATGACCAGTGAAAATGTTGAAAAAGGCTGTGTTGACAGCCGCTGTTTTCTTGCTGGCCGCATTTGCCGGGAGTACAGAAGCCTTTGCTATGCCTTCCAAAGGCGCGGTGAAATTCAGGACGGATGCCAATACATATACGAAATCAGCCACTTCGATCGTTGTCACTGGAAAAAGTCCTGTTACGGGAACGATGATCGCTGTCCGGCTGATCAATAAAAAAGGAACTGTCCTGATCTATCGAGATGTTCATTTAACACGCGGAAAATCTCATTTTCGGGTGAGCTTCCCGACGAAAAAGCTGAAACCGGGCAAGTATGACGTCTGGGTGGATGCTGTTAAAGGAAAGAAATGGCATGGGGAATTGAAGCGCTACATTGTCATCAAACATTGAGCTCCATTATGATGAACGGAGGGCTGTGTAATGACTGCCGTGGGTTTTTGTGTATTATTATGTTCTGCATTTATCCATGCATCATGGAACTACCTTTCAAAAAAAGCCGATGGAGGCGTTCCATTTATCTGGCTGTTCACAGCGATTGCAGCCGTTGTCTACACGCCGTTGGCCATAGGTGTTGTCATATATGAAAAGCCTGAGATCGGCATCTGGCAGCTTGCCATTATCATGGCGAGCATCCTTGCACACTTGGGCTTTTTTCTTGTTCTTCAAAAAGGGTACAAAAAGGGCGACCTTTCCCTCGTCTACCCTATTGCGAGAGGAACTGGCCCGCTGCTCACCTGCGTGCTGGCGGTCGCCTTTTTTGGCGAGTCATTGACGCTGCCCGCAATAACAGGGATTCTTTTGATTGTGATCAGCATTCTTTTTTTCACAGGGGGAGTCAAGCGGTTAAAAGAATCAGGCTCGCTCACACCGGTTCTTTACGGGCTGGCGGTCGGCGGTATTATTGCCGCATATACCCTCCTTGATAAAGCAGCGGTCAGCCGGTTTCTCATTCCGCCGTTGCTGCTTGATTATTGCAATACGCTCGGCCGTCTGATCATATTGACTCCTTTTGCCGCGAAAAGCTGGAGCGAAGTCCGCTTTGAGTGGAAGCATCACCGGATGGAAGCTGTCGGGGTGGGGGTTTTTAACTCTTTGGCTTATATTTTGGCGCTGAGTGTCATGGTATTTGCTCCGGTCAGCTATGTGGCACCGGTTCGGGAAATCAGCATTTTAATCGGAACGGTGATGGGGGCGGTTCTTTTGTCTGAAGGTTTCGGACGGCTTAGAATTGTCGCGGCTGTCTTTATGGTGCTTGGCGTGATATCGGTAGCCGTTGGTTAGGTTGTGTTCCATCGATGTGATCCGTTATATTTGTAAATAAACAGAAATGAAAAAGGTGTTAATCATGAAATCTTTTATTGTAGTCGGAGCGGGCGTCCTCGGCGCTTCTGCCGCTTATCATCTTGCAAAAAAGGGCGCGGAAGTGACCTTGATTGACCGCGGAGAGCGGGGAAGGGCTACAGATGCCGCGGCGGGAATCGTCTGCCCCTGGCTTTCGCAGCGCAGAAACCAGGCATGGTACAAGCTTGCAAAAGGCGGAGCGGCGTACTACGCCGATTTAATCAAGCAGCTTGAAGCTGACGGAGAATCGGAGACGGGGTATAAACGGACAGGCGCTATCAGCTTGCATACAGACGAGCGAAAGCTGGAGAAAATGGAAGAACGGGCGCATCTCAGGCGCAAGGATGCGCCTGAAATCGGCGAGATCACCCGTTTATCCCATGAGGAAACGAAGCGTTTATTTCCGCCTTTGGCAGAGGGGTACAGCTCGGTTCATATCAGCGGCGCCGCGCGCGTAAACGGAAAATTGCTCCGCCGCTCACTTGTGAATGCCGCACAGAAATACGGAGCTTCAGTTGTTGCCGGAAACGCTTCATTGCTCTATGAAGGAAACCGGGTAACAGGGATCTCCACAGCTGACAAAAAAATATACGCTGATCAGGTGCTGGTCACAGCGGGCGCTTGGGCGGACGAGCTTTTGAAGCCGCTCGGCGTGCGTTTTTCAGTCAGCCACCAAAAAGCGCAGATTGTTCATCTTCGTCTTCCGGAGGCGGATACCGGCAGCTGGCCTGTTGTGATGCCTCCGAATGACCAATACATATTGGCATTTGAAGACGGCCGGATCGTTGCCGGCGCTACTCACGAAAATGAAGCGGAGCTTGATGATCTTCGGGTAACGGCTGGCGGCCTTCACGAAATTTTCTCAAAGGCGCTTGCTGTTGCGCCGGGTTTGGAATTGAGCGAGCTGCTTGAGACGCGTGTAGGATTCAGGCCGTTTACACCAGGCTTTCTCCCCGTGATCGGCTCATTGCCGAACATTTGCGGGCTGCTTGTTGCCAACGGCCTTGGCGCTTCAGGGCTCACGTCAGGTCCTTACCTTGGCGCGGAATTGGCAAGACTCGCCTTGGGAGAAGAGCCTGAGCTTGATATCGCTTTATATGATCCGGCCGGCGCGCTTGAAAGTTGAATCATGTTGCAAAAAAAGTTCACTCGAAGCTAGAGTGAACTTTTTTCTTGTTTACAGTTTTAAAATAGAAAATTTTTCAATATAAATCCATGGAGGAAAATTTTGAGAAAACCATATGACTTTCTTCGTAGTGCATGCCGATTTTTTTGAACGGCAGGTGTTCGGTTCAATCGGCCGCCTCTGATTCCCGAACAAATTTGGAAAGTAAAAGGAGGGTCGCCATGATCCAGTTTGACTTTGAGTATTACAGGCCCCAATCTGCGCAGGAAGCGGTAAAGCTCTTTCAAAGCTTGGAGCGCAAGGGGAAAAAGCCGGCTTATTTTTCCGGCGGAACAGAACATTTAATACCAGGACGGCTGAGGGTGATTCATCCAAATGCCGTTATCGATATTAAAGACATACCTGAGTGCAGAACTCTGCAATTTGAACGGCGCCACCTCGCTTTAGGCTCAGCATTAACATTGACAGAGATCACGGAAAACGGCGGCTTTCCATTGTTGAGCAAAGCGGTAAGGGAAGTGGCCGACCATACGGCGCGCAATAAGATTACGCTTGGCGGCAATATTTGCGGGCAGATCTTTTACCGCGAAGCAGTGCTGCCTTTTTTATTAACCGACAGCAAAGTGGTGACGATCGGAGACAAGGGGGAAAAGCGCTATTTGATTCACGACGTATTCGATCAGCAGCTGAAGCTGAACAAGGGAGAAATCCTCATTTTCCTTTTGATTGAAGAACGCTATCTTCATCAGCCTTTTGCAAGCATAAAAGTGAGGCAGCAATGGGATACGGGATATCCTTTGGCGACGATTTCAGCTCTTGAAATAGACGGACGCGTCCGCTGTGCATTTAGCGGTGTCTGCCCTTTTCCGTTTCGTTCATCAGAAGTGGAATCTGCGTTGAATGACGAATCGCTCCCTGTAGATCAAAGGGTGGAAAAGGCGATCAGCCGCTTTCCCGGCCCTGTTTTGGACGATGCGCAGGGTTCCGCTGAGTATCGCAAATTTGTCATCAAACATACGCTGTTTGACATTCTCGACATGCTGAAGAAGGAGACGTTTTGACAAGCGTTTGAATCCAATATTTGCAGGCGCGCGGGATACCATGAATTTGAACTGGCCCTAAAATCGGTGTGCTGAACAAAAAAAGAGAGGTTTAAAAAAAGAGCGCCGGGCAGGCGCTTTTTTTGTTCAATTCAAAACGCCTGAGCCCCAAATATCCTCCGCCCATTCAGGGTGATCAATGAATGGATTGCGGTTATGCTGGTATTGCTGATAGATGATGTCGTTCCGCTTTCTTTCAAGGGCATCGACAGGATCTTCATGGTGCCATTTCAATAAAACCGACATTTTTCCGTGGTACGGTTTAGATCCGTTGTTCGTTGTGTCGTTCATTTCAAGATCCGGCTGGCCGTCGTCCCCTTCATAGCGGACCGCCATATAGAAAATCATTCTGGCGACATCGCCTTTAATGCTTTTGTCAGGTTCCCAGGAATCGCCGTCATAGCGGTTTCCGGGAGAACCGGGATAGGGGCTGCCGCCTTCGTCGAAATCAAGGTTTCCGCGGGCGGCGTTTACTTGCACATCGCTGGGCCTGAGATGATGCAAATCTGTTCCGGGTCCTTTGCTTGTTCCGAAATCACCGTGCGATTTTGCCCATACGTGCTCGCGGTTCCAATCGCCAGTTTGCCCCCCGTTCGCCTGTTTAGAGCGCGACTCTCTGGAATATAAGAGAATCACGTTATTTCGATTGGCCGGATCTTCGTCCGTTGCTTTCAGTGCTTCCCATACCTCGCTGTAAGAAAGCTCTCTATGATCGTCGATTGTGTCGTGAAGCGCTTGTTTTAAAGCTTCGCCTGTTTTGCCTTGCGCCTGTTCATAGTAATCCGCCGGAGCCGAGGACTGATGGGGCTGGACGTGTAAGGAAAACAACTGGAAGGCTTCTGCGTTTTGGGTGGGCGCGCACATCGCTGACAGCATCAAAATAAACGGTATGAGACACTTTCGGTTCATCTTTCGATTCCCTCCTTTTCATTTCTTCCATTATCCAATCTTTTCATGAAAAGGAAATATCATTTTGGTTACGGTTTTCTTACGGTCTTGTAAATGAAGCTTTCCACCTCTCGAGGGCTTCCAGGCCGGCTTTTTCTTTCAGCTGTTTTTCCGCCTGTTCCTCAGCAGACAGCGGTTTGTTGAGCTTTGCTTCATCTGCGTAAAGCCCGAATTTTTCCGGCTTTAATATAAAGGAATCGATCACGCCGTTTTTTATCGTAAACACAAAGCTGCCTCTGTGGACCGGTACGTCTTCCGAGCCTTCCGCCCCCTGGACAATGAACACTTCTTTGTACGTCAAGTGCTGAAAAACGGGATGCATTTTCTGAATGGCCGTCCGGTGAAACGCGCCAATCATGAGCTTGTCGGCATCAGAGAAGTTGACCAGTTTTTCAGCTGTATTCAGCACGGTGCGGATGCCGATCTCTTCGCGAATTTTCCTCATCCGAACAAACGGTTTGCAAAATGTTTCGGCGGCTGCGAATCCGATTGAGGCCTCTTCCAGTGAGTGTGCCGTTTGCGCAGGATCAGTCTCAGAGGGGATTCCGAGTTTGTCTAGGACATTTTTTACACTCGTTCCATATTTGGGCGGCAATGCATCACTGCCGTGGAGAAACACGGGGACTCCGTTTCCTGCGAGAAGGAGCGAGGCGGGAATGGTTGCTAAAAAAGAATGTCTTCCTGTGTAAGGTCCCGCAAAATCGATGACCGCATCTTTTACAGCTTTGGAAAGGTTCAGTGTTTTCGAGCTGTTCCGCAATGCTTCGGTAAACGCGAGCAATTCCTCAGGGGACTCTGTTTTCATCCGCTCCGCTATTAAGAATGCGGCGGTCTGGACGGGGCTGGCATTTCCCGTAACGATCGCTTCTGCAGCCTGTTTGGCCTCTTCATAAGTTAAATCGCGGGCGCCCCTTTTTCCTCTTGCGACTTCTTTAATCCACTGTTGCAATGTGAACTCTCTCCTTTACATGCTGATCTTTCTTATGACTTTACATGAAAATGCAGAAAAGGAACAGTCGAGATTGTCGGCTTAATACTTGATAGAAAATATGACGATTTTCTGGATTGGCCGTGTAGATTTAGGTATTTTAACTGAAAACATGCTGAAATTTAGAGGATTTTTCAATGCGATTAATGCTGTAATCATTTAATATGTTAAAAAAGTTAACATGGAAAAGGGGATGATCGAAAATGGGAATGCCGGCTTACAAAACAGAAGACGTGAACAAGAAAGAAAAAAGCAAAAAGGAATTTCCGCATATTTATGTCATTCTGGCTGTCATGATTGGTCTAATGGCGCTTATGACATATGTGATTCCGGCGGGCGAATATGAACGGGTGGAAAGTCCGGACGGCAGGGAAATGATTGATCCGGCGTCCTACAAACGGATCGAACAGACGCCGGTTGATATCTTGGGGTTGCTTACGGCTGTTCCGAAAGGGATGACAGAAGCGGCCCCGATTATCGTGTTTACATTTGTGATTGGCGGCGCTTTTGCCGTTCTGCGGAAAGCGTCTGTCATTGAGCTCGGTGTCCGTCTGCTGGCGGGTCAGTTCAGGAACAAACCGGTTTTCGTTACACCTGTTTTAATATTCGTTTTTTCCGGCATTTCCTGTTTTATCGGGACGCCTGAGCTTTCCATCGTTTACGTCCCTGTCATTCTTCCGCTGCTGCTGTCTTTCGGATATGACCGGATGACAGCAGCAGCAATTGCGTTGTGCGGGACGATCGCCGGCTTTACGAGCGCTTTGACAAACCCTTTTACCGTAGGAACCTCACAAATGATTTCCGGTCTCCCGCTTTATTCAGGGATGGGGTACAGGGCGGTCATCTTTGTTGTCATTACGGCGATTGCCGCTGTATATGTGCTCAAATATGCGGAAAAGGTCAGGGCGCATCCTGAAAAAAGCCTGACGGGGAAAGAAGCAGTAGAAGCGGTGCCTGCTTTTAAAGCAGGCAGACGGGTGAAATGGGCCGGTATCGCGGCGCTTGGGTTGTTTGCCGGCTTGATTGGCTGTGTCATTTATTTCAGGTGGGATATGCTGACAATGGCGGGCTATTTCCTCGCGCTCGGCATCATTCCTGCTTACATTGCCGGCATGAGCTCGAGAGACATTGCCGAGTCCTTTAATGAGGGCTTTAAAGAAGTGCTCGTCGGGGCGATGATTTGCGGCATTGCAAGAGCTGCTGCGGTCGTTATGGCCGACGGGCAGATCATGGATACGATTGTTTACGGCTTGTCTCATGCGGTCTCACAACTTCCTTCTTATTTAACGGTTACGGCGATGCTTTTCACACAGATGCTGTTTAACTTTTTTGTTCCAAGCGGAAGCGGACAGGCTTTAATAATGATGCCGATTATGGCGCCTTTGGCTGATATTGTCGGAATTACGCGGCAGACGGCAATTCTGGCTTTCCAATTCGGCGACGGTTTTTCAAACATCGTCTTTCCGACATCGGGTTACTTTATGGCGACGCTTGCGATCAGCCGGATTGCCTGGAACAAGTGGCTGCGATTCATCCTTCCGCTGTTTTGCCTCTGGATGGGAGCGGCCGTGCTTTTCCTGCTGTTTGCTAACGCTGTCGGCTGGTCGTAAATGGATAAAAAGGCGGGGGAATCCTCCGCTTTTTTAATTTCCCATCATTCCTTCAGAAGAAAAAATATGCATAAATATGAAAAAACTAGACTTTGAACCTATCTGTGGATATACTAATTTAGTAATTGATCGAATTTAAGATTGTCCGGTATTATCGGGCTTTAAGGAAGGTATCCGCGGATGAAAAAAATGGCCAGATTGTATATTCTCATGCTGAACGTGTTCATCGTTATGCTTGGTATAGGCTTGATTATTCCACTCATGCCTACGTTTATAGAAGAATTCGGCGCGTCAGGCAGCACGCTCGGGTTGCTGATTGCGGCTTCGGGTATTACCCAGCTGCTGTTTTCGCCCGTTGCCGGGGAAATGACCGATAAATACGGAAGACGGAAAATGATCATTTTAGGCATCGGTGCGTTTGCGGTTTCCCAGTTGCTTTTCGCCTTGGCGAGCCAGATGTGGCTGCTGTTTGTTTCCCGCCTTCTCGGCGGAGCGGGAGCGGCGTTTTTGGTGCCGGCCATGTTTGCCTACATCGCCGACATCACATCGGAAAAGGATCGAAGCAAAGGGATGGGGCTGATCAGCGCCGCGATGTCTCTCGGCTTTGTCATCGGTCCGGGAGCCGGCGGATATTTGGCTGCGTACGGGCTCACTTTTCCGTTTTACGTGTCAGCCGGATTAGCCGGCTTGGCGACGGTTTTATCGCTTTTTGTCCTCCCGGAAACGCTCAGTCAAGAAAAGATGCTTGAAAAGCGCCGCTCCGCTCAAAAGCGCGAACCGCTTCCTAAGCAAATGGCGCGCGCGCTGCGATCGCCGTATGCTTTTCTGTTTGTCCTCGTGTTCATCCTGAACTTCGGGATCATGAATTTTGAGGCGGTATTCAGCCTTTATGTCGATCATAAGCACGGCTTTACACCGGGAGACATTGCCTTTGTCATTACAGCGGCAAGCTTGATCGGCGTGTTCGTCCAGGCGGTGGCCCTCGGGATGCTGACGAACCGCTTCGGCGAAAAAAAGCTGATGAACATGACGCTGATCGGTTCAGCCGCAGCGCTTGCCGTCTGCTCGATTGCCGGTTCGTACTGGCTCGTTTTCGGTGCAACAATTGTTTTCTTCATGCTGACGTCCATCCTTCGTCCGGCAATTAATACGCTGATTTCAAAAATGGCCGGTGATGAACAGGGCTTTGCCGCAGGCATGAACAATGCGTTTATGAGCCTTGCCAACATTGTCGGACCGACGGTGGCTGGTCTGTTATTCGATGTGAACGTGGAAATTCCATATATTTTTGGTGCGGTCGTTCTCGTGCTCAGCTTTTTGGCGGCAGTCAGCTGGGGGCGGAAGCAGCAGACGCGCGCAATTCCCGAAAAAGTATAAGGGAGCCGGCACATATGCCGGCTTTTTTCTATGGTGAATGTCTAATCATCAGCAATGCCGGTATGGCTTAACTTTCTCCGGTTGCTGCTGTTGGAGTTTCTCACAATCCAAGCAGCATTTGAATTCTGAGCGCCAGTCTCAAGCGCAGGGTTGTGTCCGCATCTTTCAGGCTTTTCCCGAGCAATTCTTCGCATTTTTCAAGCCTGTAGATGACTGTGTTTCTGTGGACATACAGGCGCTTGGCCGTTTCAGAAATCTGACAGTGCGTTTCCAGATAGACGGACAATGTTTGCAGGAGCCCCTGGTCATCCTTCGGCAGGCTGGCAAGCTGATGCAGTGCATGCGTGTAAAATGTCTTCAAATCATCAGCCGGAATCATGCGTAAAAGCTCAGAGACGTCTTTCATATGGTACGTCTGGATGAACTCGGTGCTGCCGGACAAATGGCCGGAGTGGAGCGCGTCGACGGCTTCTTTGCAAATGTGCGGAACGTCGCTCAGCTGATGGCTGAGGTTACTGATTCCGAAAGAGATTGTCCGCTGAAAGTGCTCCGCTGCATGACGCTGAAACGTCTTTAAAAATCCGCTGACGTCTGCATTCAGTTCAGCCCAGCTGTCCGTCGCTTCGGCCAGCAGGAAGCAGACGTTTCCCTTTGTGAAAAGGTGCGGAGGGAACGGAAAGTCAACCAGCTCTTCTTCCAGGCGTTCGAACACGGAATCTGATTCAAGCTGATTTTCCGTGAAGCTGAGCGATTTTTCGCGCCGGTCCAATTTGCCCGCAATGCACACATATTTTTGATCCCACTTGAGCTGAAATTCTTTGGCCCGGTTTTTAATTTCTTCAGCAGAGGAAAAGGCGCCGTCCAAAAAATTGCTAAAAAACTCGTTCCGTGCTCTTCGCAAATATTGTTTGAGCGCATTTTCCTTCAGCAGCTCAAAGGCGATGACATTGGCAGCTTGTTCGAGGGTTAACAGCAAGCCTTTGTCTGAAGGGGAAATCATCCCGCAGACAACGAGGAAGCCGCATTTTTTTTCATGAGTATAGATCGGAAATACCGAATAGGTTTGTTTGTCGGGAAGCGTTGAAAAACAGGTGAGCCCTGTCCTGTTTCCTTTTTGAAATATTCCTTCATAATGCGACAGCGTCCCGGCGGCATCCGCTTTTGAGGAGGCGATCGGCTTGAGATGCTGATTGAAAAGAAGAACGGGAAGCTTCAAAACAGCAGAGACGTTATGCAAGAGCGATTGAATGCTTTTTCCGCTCATAATATGGGTTGTGAACTTTTTTTGGGCGGTAATGGCCTGTTCGAGTTCTGCCGTCCGTTTGTCCAAAATATGGCTCAGTGTATGATTGACAATATCACCGAGGCGGACATCTTTATTTAGCTCGATGATCGGAAATGACCGCTCGTCGGCAAGCTTGATCACCTCGTCGGGTATTTTCTGCAAAAAGCGCGTTTTGATGCCGAGTCCGGCGCAGCCCCGCCTGATCATCCTTTCAATCAATTCCTTCAATAAAAAAGGCCGGTCCTTTAAATGGTATGCGGTCGTGACGAGGAGCTCGCCGTGATGCAGATAATCGGCAATATCTGGCGCATCCATCATATTGATGTGTTCGATGTTCCGGGTCCCTCCCGTTTTTCCGGCGGCAAGCGTTGCGCCTTTAAACACGGGGAGTTTCATCATGTCATAGATATTCATTGATCTGTACAGACCTCCTTTGTCATTTTAGTCATTATCAACAAAAAATGAGCGGATTTGTGACATTTATGCCGATGTTTATTTTTCATGTTACCAGTAAACTTGTATTTATATAGAGAGTTGTAAAGAAATATAACAAGAAAAAAGAAAGGAAGTTTCTTCACATGACAATTGGCGAAATGAATATTCCGAAACGGACAATTATGACTCCCGGTCCTGTCGAGGTTCATCCGAGAGTGCTGAGGGCGCTTTCCTCACCTGTACTGGGACAATTCGATCCTGCATTTACAGACATGATGAATGACGTCATGGCGCTGCTCCGGCAGATTTTCCGAACGACAAATAAATGGGCATTTCCGATAGACGGGACATCGCGGGCCGGGCTTGAAGCCGTCCTTGCCAGTCTCATCAAACCGGGGGACCGGGTGCTCATTCCCATTTTCGGACGGTTCGGCTATCTGCTGGCCGAAATTTGCGAACGGTACCGGGCGGATGTTTATACAATGGAATGCCCGTGGGGAGACGTTTTTGAATCGAAAGATATCATCTCCGAAATCAAACGGACGAAACCGGAGATCGTCGCGGTTGTGCACGGCGAGACGTCAACGGGATGCATTCAGCCGCTTGAAGAAATCGGCCGGGCCTGCCGGGAGCTTGATGTGCTTTGTGTAGTCGATGCGGTGGCTACGATCGGCGGCACGGATGTCAATACGGATGAATGGTGCCTTGACGCGGTCGTCGGAGGTACGCAAAAGTGTTTATCCGTTCCTTCCGGGATGGCGCCGATCACATTTAACAGCCGGGTTGAAAAGCGCATCAATGAAAGGAAAAAGGTAGAACGTGGCATTGCCACAAGAGAAGATATCGAGCTTGAAACAGGACGCTTGCCGATTTCCAGCAATTATTTTGACCTCGGCATGCTGATGGATTATTGGAGCCCGAGGCGCCTCAATCATCATACAGAAGCGACTTCGATGCTGTACGGTTTGCGTGAAGGAGCGCGGGTCGTTCTTGAGGAGGGGCTCCGCGAGCGGTTCTCAAGACACCGGCTGCATGAAGCAGCGCTAATCAAGGGCATCAAAGCGATGGGTCTCGAATTGTTTACGGAAGGCCGGAAAAAGCTGCCGACCGTCACTTGTGTGAAAGTGCCTGATCGGGTTGACGCGGACCTTGTCAGGAAGATGATGCTTGACGACTTCGGCGTCGAAATCGCCAGCTCTTTCGGACCGCTGGCCGGAAAGATATGGAGAATCGGGACAATGGGGTACAGCTGCCGAAAAGAAAATGTTCTTTTTACATTGGCTGCTCTCGAAGCGGTTCTCATTCGCACAGGTGCTTCAGTATCGCCGGGAAATGCGCTTCAGGCGGCTCTGGATTTCTATCATGAGTAGGCTAATCTCATGAAAACGTTTGACTTGCTTTTGAAAGGCGCTTCCGTCGTGTGCCCAGACGTAAGGAAAACCGATATCGGCGTCAAAGACGGGATGATTGCTGAGCCGGGCGTGCTTGACGGCAGTGCGTCAATACATTTTTAAGGCAGACGAAAGAGAAGCAAAAGCGGTTCACTGAAGCGCAAAAAGCAGCCTGTGATCAGGCTGTTTTTTGTGGGATGACCAGAAAAAACAATTTTGCGACATCCGTGAGAATCTAAAACAAGAGAATTAATCAAAAAAAGCAGGCTGAGAGGCCTGCTTTTCCGTTGTTTTGTGTAAGTCTCTTTTGGTGCAATCCGATCGATCTGTGTCTATTCCAACGATCTTAAATAACCGGCCAATACAGAATCGATCATTTCAGCCGTCAGCCTTTCAGGGGCCATGATCAAATGAAGCGCCAGCCCGTCGACTAGGGCGTACAGGTGCTCGGTTTCCTTTAGAACATCGATCCCCGGTTTGGCGCCGGTATTCACCAGCATTTCAACAGCCGATTTACAGGCTGAATAAATGCCTTCATTCATCTCCTTTCTTAACGGTTTGAGCTCCGGATCGCTGAGCGATTTGGCCGTAAATGCATACCATGCCTCCATTTCCAGTTTTCGCTCCTCATCAAGAGGCATAAGCTGAAAAAGAAGCTGTTTGACGTTCTCAGCCGGTGTACCGTTAAATGTCATGCTCTCAATCCGCGTTTTGACCCGGTTTGCCACAAGCCTCATTGAATAAATGAAAAGCTCAGACTGTTGGGGAAAATAATGGCGCATCGATCCGGCCGAAAGTCCGGCTTCTTTAGCGACATTTCTGACGGTGCAATGTTCAAGTCCATCTCTGTGAATCACATTCCACACCGCTTCGGCAATTTTTTCTTTTTGTTTTTCGTGATCAACTATTTTTGGCATACACACATTATAACACGGGTGTATTATTTAATACATATGTGTTATAATTTTTTAGTACAAATGTGTTAAAAAGAGAGGCGGATAAAAGGTGATTGGTTTATTGATTATAGCTTGTGAGATCGGTTTTTGGATTTTTATTCTGCTTGGCCTTATTTTTCGCTATATGGCAGGCTGGAAAAAGGCTGGTTTGATCATGTTTGCATGCACACCGGTTTTGGATTTGCTGCTTTTGGCTGCAACGGCGCTTGATCTGTACAATGGGGCGCAAGCGGATGTTTTGCACGGCCTCGCCGCCGTTTATATCGGCGTCAGCATTGCGTTCGGAAGCCGCATGATCAAATGGGCGGATGAAAGGTTCGCCTATCGCTTTGCCGGCGGTCCGAAGCCTGACAAAGGCCCGCAGTACGGCAAGGAACACGCCAAAAAAGAGCGCAAAGGCTGGTTGCGGCATTTTATCGCATGGCTGATCGGGGCGGCGCTGCTGGCCGGGATGCATCTGTTCATCGGCGACCCGGAAAGAACGGAACCGTTAATCCACATCGCTTCTTTATGGTCGATCATCCTTGCCATCGATTTTCTGTACAGTTTCAGCTTTACCCTTTTTCCGAAGAAAGCCCGTTAAAAGAAGCCGGACATCCGGCTTCTTTTTCATGTTCAAGTATTCCGCCGCTGAAAAAGGAAATGCTACAAGCAGACCTGGATCAAGTTTTCGAAAAAAACCTGTGATAAACTAAAGGAAGAGGTGAACTGCATTGATTTATATTGGATTAACAGGATGGGGGGATCATGACAGCCTGTATCCGCCCAAAACAAGCAGTCAAAACAAGCTGATCCACTATTCGGCGCATTTTCCGATCGTCGAGCTTGATGCGAGCTTTTACGCGATTCAGCCCGAGCGGAACAATGAAAAATGGGTGAAGGAGACGCCGGAAACCTTTCAGTTTATCATTAAGGCATATCAGGGAATGACGGGGCATCAGCGCGGGGAAATCCCCTTTGAAACGAAAGACGACATGTTTGCTGCTTTTAAGCTTTCGTTAACGCCATACATAAAAGCGGGCAAGCTGGCGATGGTCCTCTTTCAGTTTCCGCCATGGTTTGATTGCAAAAAAGAAAACGTCAATTATTTAAGATGGGTAAAAGAGAAAATGGGAGATATACTGTGTGCGCTTGAATTCAGGCATCGGTCATGGTTTATGCCCCAGTTTTACGACAAAACGCTCGCTTTTATGGAGGAACAGCAATGGATTCACAGCATTTGCGATGAACCCCAGGCGGGCGAAGGCAGCATACCGACGGTTCTTCATGCGACTGACAGCAGGAAAACGCTCGTCCGTTTTCACGGCCGCAACAAGGAAGGCTGGTTAAGGCCGTCTTCCGGGCAAAATTGGCGTGAGGTCAGATATTTATATTTATATAATGAACAAGAATTAAAAGACTGGAAGAAAAACCTTGAGCTGCTTGAACAGCAGTCGAAAAACGTTTACGTGCTGTTTAATAACAATTCAGGCGGTGATGCGGCTCAAAACGGAAAGCAAATGAAGGAGCTGCTCGATATTGAATACAAAGGGCTTACGCCAAGGCAGCTCGATTTATTCAGCTAGAAAAGAGGACTTATTTTATGGAATATCTTATTTTGATCATACTCGGATTTATCGCGGGAACCATCGGCAGTCTTGTCGGGCTCGGCGGAGGGATCGTCATCGTTCCCTCGCTCCTTTTTCTGGCGGGGCTGCCGACGCTCTTTGACCATGTGACACCGCAAATGGCGGTCGGCACATCGCTGGTTGTCATCATATTCACAGGGCTTTCTTCAACGATTGCGTATATGAAGTATAAAACCGTAGATTATAAAAGCGGTCTTATTTTTTTCATCGGTTCGGGGCCGGGCAGCATCGCAGGTGCCCATATATCGACATATTTCAGCTCAGACTCGTTTTCTCTATGGTTCGGGATTTTTATGATTCTCATTTCCCTTTCCTTAATGATAAAGAAAAGGGTGAAACCTGCCGAGAAAAAGCATACGGGCGTTATCAGAACGTTCACAGGGGATGAAGGACAGGAATATACGTATTCATATCATCCTTTAGCCGGAATCGCGATCGCCTTTGTCGTCGGCTTCCTCGGCGGGCTTTTCGGCATCGGGGGCGGCTCGCTGATGGTGCCGGCGATGATTCTTCTGTTTTTATTTCCGACAAGGGTCGCCGTTGCGACATCGATGTTTATTATTTTCCTTTCATCTGTCGCGGGCTCTGCCGGCCATGTCATCGCGGGCCATGTCAACTGGCTTTATGCGCTCGCATTGATCCCGGGCGCCTGGTTTGGCGGACAGCTCGGCGCCTACATTAATAAAAAGATGCAAACAAAGACGATCGTATTGATCATGAGGTTCGTATTGATCATCATCGGAATCAGATTAATCTATCAAGGCGTGTTTAGTTAAACGTTAGGGAGAGATTTGCATGACGGAAAAGCTCCATATTTACCATACGAACGATTTGCACAGCCATTTTGAAAACTGGCCGAAAATCGTCGATTATATTCAGACACAAAGACAAAAACATGAAGAGCAGGGGGAGGAAGTGCTTTTGTTCGACCTCGGCGATCATGTCGACAGATTCCATCCGATATCTGAGGCCACCTTCGGAAAAGCGAATGTGGAGCTGTTGAACCGTCTGCAGTATGATGCTGCAACGATCGGAAATAATGAAGGAATTACACTGCCGCATCAGGAGCTGGATACACTTTATGACAACGCACAGTTTCCTGTCGTTGTTTCCAATTTGTTTGACGAAAAAGGGAAGAGGCCCGGCTGGGCAGCACCGTATGTGCTCAAAAAGGTGAAGAGCGGCGCAACTCTTGCCATTCTCGGTGTGACAGTCCCGTATTATCCGATCTACCGGCAGCTTGGCTGGACGGTTGCAGACGCATTTGAAAGCATCGGCGAGATGCTCAGTGAAATCAAAGAAAAAGCCGATACTGTCATTCTTCTTTCACACCTCGGCATTTTGGATGATCAGCGCGTCGCGGAGGCTTTTCCCGAAATCGACCTGATTCTCGGTTCCCACACCCATCACCTGCTTGAAGAAGGGATGATGAAAGACGGCGTTATGCTGGCCTGCGCCGAAAAATACGGGAACTATGTCGGTCATGTTGAACTGATGTATAACGGAAGGCTTGAGAACATCACAGCAACCGTTATGAAGACGGCAGAATGGAACGAAGAATCAGAGGAGACGATTCGTTTTCTGAAGGAAAAAGAGAAAGAAGCCGGACATCTCCTTGAAGAAGAAATTGCGACATTGGACAACACCCTTGAAACCGCCTGGTTCCGCAGAAGCGCCCTTCCGCAAATGCTGGCAGACGCCTTAAAGGAATGGTGTGAGGCAGAAATCGGAATGGTCAACTCAGGCATTGTACTGGAGTCTCTATCACAAGGCCCGGTGACGAAAGCGGATGTTCACCGCATCTGTCCGCATCCGATTAATCCGGTCAAACTGAAGCTGACGGGACGTGAGCTGAAAGAGGTCATCTTCCATGCATCATCGGAAGAAACCGAGAAACTGCGAATTAAAGGGCTCGGTTTTCGCGGCGAAGTGATGGGGAAAATGCTGTATGCCGGCCTTGACCCGGAAAAGCTCTCTGTCAACGGAGCGGACATTGAAGATGATGCGTTCTACACGATCGCCACGATTGATATGTTTACACTCGGAACGCTGTTTCCGGCGATCCGCGATGCGGAAGATATCGAGTACTTTATGCCTGAATTCCTGCGCGATCTGCTCGCCTGGAAGCTTAAAAAAGCAAACCGGTTCTAATACAGATGCTTTAAGATTCGGGGTAAACCGGAACATGTCTCCCGCTTTATCATACATTAATGGTAAAGGAGGGATCGCGATGGTAAATTTAACTCCGATTATGATAGAAGATCAGCCGTTTACGGCTGTAACGGTCAAACTGCCGAAAACGAACTTTATGGCGGTAACCAATGACCATGGATATATTATGTGCGGAGCGCTTGACGTCGCCCTGCTGAATGATAAATTAAAAGAACGGAAAATCGTCGCCGCCAGAGCCGTCGGCGTGCGGACGATCGATCAGCTTCTCGAAGCGCCGCTCGAATCTGTAACCGATGCGGCCAGAGAGCTCGGCATCCATCCCGGAATGAGCGGAAAAGAAGCCCTTTTAAAAATGGTGAAATAAAGTTGTCTGATTGAATCGTATATCCCCTCTTACAAGCATACACTTGTGATGTAAGGGGGGATTTTGCTTGCGAAGATTTCGCGGCCCTCTGTCAAAAAGAGGACCTTTGCCTTTTCGATATGTCATGCTGCTTTCGTTTGTATTTTTTATTTTTTCAACGGCCGTCAGCCTGTTGATCATCAACTCATCCATCAAACCGACGCTTCTGAACATCGCTGAAATGGAAACGAACCGGATTGCGACGCACGTCATCCAGGAAGCCGTCGAGGATTATATGAGCCAAGATGAAAATGTTCAAAATCTAGTAGAAATGAAGACGAATGAAAATGGAAAAGTAACAACAATTGATTTCAACTCTCATGGTCTTCGTGGTATGCATTCGAAAATTACGAAACAACTTCACGAAAAGCTGAAGGAAACAGAAACCGAAGAATTTAATTCTTCTGCGAAAACTCCCGAAGGTAAGAATGATGGTGTAATCTATAATATTCCTCTAGGTCAGGCAACGGGAAACACGCTTCTTGGAAACCTAGGGCCGAAAATACCTGTACGGCTTAATGTTGTGGGGGATGTCTTTACAGATTTTAAACATAGTGTCGAACCATATGGAATTAATAATGCTTTAATAAATGTCGGTGTTCTTGTCGAAGTCAAGGTCCGTGTCGTCATACCGTTTGCGACAAAAACGGCGGTTGTTAAAAATACGATACCGGCAACGATTCAAGCCGTGCACGGCGAAGTACCCGACTTCTATAGCGGCAACGGCAGCCAGACGGCGCCATCGATTCAAATCCCTTCAAAGGATGAAAAAACAGAACAAAAAAAGGAACAAAATAAGCAATGATTTCCAGGCGTTCTGCACACATCAGGCAGAATGCTTTTTTTTTGCGTCCTGGAAACAGAATGTGTCTATTTTCTTAAAAAAATACTTTGACTTAGGCAAAAAGACTGTATATACTATTCAATAATAATAATTATTAGAAAATTCATTGTTTTCAGATGTTTCAATAAGGTAAAGGAGGAAGCTTATGGATAGTCGTCCGCAATGGGGAACAAGAGCGGGTTTTATTTTAGCAGCTGTCGGTTCTGCGATCGGTTTGGGGAATATATGGAGGTTCCCGGCTGTAGCTTATGAAAACGGAGGAGGTGCGTTCTTTCTGCCATATTTGTTCGCGCTTTTGACAGCAGGAATCCCTCTTCTCATCATGGAATTTACAATCGGCCATAAATACAGGGGCTCAGCCCCGCTATCCTATGCCCGGATGGGGAAAGGAAAGGAGTGGATCGGCTGGTGGCAGGTCGCCATCTCATTTGTCATCTCGACGTATTATGCCGTGATCGTGGCATGGGCCATTTCTTACACTGTCTTTTCTTTCAATTTAGGCTGGGGTAAAGATACAGAAAATTTTCTAATGACTGAATATTTAAACAGAGTTGATATTGGAGGAGGAGCCATCGGGCAATTCGGAGGCTTCGTGCCGGGCGTCCTGATTCCGCTCGCGATTGTCTGGATTGTTTCCTTAGGCATTTTATTTGCCGGAGTCAAAAAAGGAATCGAAATTGCGAACCGCATCTTCATTCCGCTGCTTGTGGTCTTATTTTTAATCATCGTCATTTATTCGATTACACTTGACGGGGCTGCTCAAGGGCTGAATGCGTTTTTCACGCCTGATTGGAGCCAGATAACAAACGGAAAAGTTTGGGTGGCGGCATACGGCCAAATTTTCTTCAGTCTGTCGATCGCGTTTGCCATCATGATTACGTATTCCAGCTATTTGCCGAAAAAATCCGATGTTACAAACAATGCGTTCATCACCGGCTTCGGGAATTCGTCGTTCGAGCTGCTGGCCGGGATCGGGGTATTCAGTGCGCTGGGCTTTATGGCCGCGCAGCAGGGCGTTCCAGTTAAAGAGGTCGTCTCTTCCGGAATCGGTTTGGCGTTCGTCGTCTTTCCGCAAATCATCAATGAGTTTCCGGCGTTTAATGTGCTTTTCGGGTTTTTATTCTTTGGTTCGCTAGTTTTGGCAGGTCTGTCGTCTCTCATTTCGATCTCTGAAACATATGTTGCCGCGATTCAGGATAAGTTCAACGTTCCGCGGCGGAAAGCCGTCCTGTTCGGCGGAGGGGCTGCTGCATTGTGTTCGCTCGTATTTGCGACAAAAGGCGGACTGTTCTTTCTCGATGCAGCCGATTACTTTATCAACAATTTCGGAGTGGCGCTTGCCGGATTGATCGAAGTCGTTGCGATTGCATGGTTTGCGAAAGAGCTGAAAGCTTTGCAGGCTCACGCCAATTCGGTTTCCGACATTCAGCTCGGCGCCTGGTGGAGAATCTGCCTGAGCGTCGTCACGCCGATTGTTCTGGGGTATATGATGTTTGATAATATCAAGACGAATATCACAACAGCCTACGGTGATCTGCCGGTAGAGTTTCTCCTGAAATGGGGATGGTGCGTCGCTGTTGGAGCGATCGCAGCCGGGTTTATCCTTTCACTTTCAAAATGGAAGAACGAACTGAAATATACGCCATTTCAACATGACAAGGAGGTTTCCTCATGAACGGCGCATCTATAGCAATGATGGTAATCGGCATCGTCATTATTTGGGGAGGCTTGGCCGCAAGCATCATCAATGCGGTTGTGAAAAGCAAGAAAAGCCAAGCCGGTTAATCTCTGAAAAGAAGACATCCCTATTCTTCTGAAATAGGGATGTCTTTTATTTTTTCTTTCGAAGCTCTTTCCGTTCCCATGCCCTTAAATGAGGATAAGGGTCAAAAGACCATTCGGTTCTTCCGTTGTCTTTATACATGCCGTAGTGAAGATGGGGCGGGAATTTTCCCGATGTCCCCGGCGGCCCGTATCCCGTTGCTCCGACCGAGCCGATCACTTGACCGGGTTCGACGATTTCTCCCACTTTCAAGCCTTTTGTGAATCCGTTCAAATGAGCGAAATAATGGTACGTATTGTTGATATCTCTGATTCCGATCCGCCAACCGCCGAAACGGTTCCAGCCTTTCATTTCAACAATACCGTAGCATGTCGACCGGACGGGGAGGCCATAATGGGCGAACAAATCCGTCCCTTCGTGAATCCGCCTGCCCCCGAATCCTCGGGCATCTCCCCATGTGCTTCTATAGCTGTAATCTGATCTTACGGGAAGAGGAAAGGCGTGCTTGCTCAAATCAATGTGGCCGTATTTTTGAAAAAGCCTGATAAAGCCTGATATGATGCCGACCGTCTGATCCCTTTCGTAAAACTCCCACAGGCCGATGCGGATATTTTCTATGTCTCTTCCGTATGTCAACAAGTATTGTCCAAACGTATAAAGGACGTCTTCATCCTGATCCGGTTCCGCCAGTCCGTCTCCGTTTCCGTCCATTCCAATTCCGTCAAAAACCTTGATGCTGAGCGGCGATGTATCTTTCGGGTTGGGGTTTTCAGGTCCGCTCCACACGCTTTGCGGAATATATATCCCGGTGTGCCCTTTTTGCTTCGGCAAGTCCTTGCGGTTTTTGCGGATGTTGATTTCGTATTGGTCGACAGCCGCGAAAACATACCAAGGAATATGGGTTGCAGCTTCTGTTTTATGATAAAGGGCCATTCTCTTTTGCAGATCGGGCTCTTTTTTCTCCTTTGCAAGAGCGCACGGCTGCGATATGAGCAAAAGGAGGATGAGAACGGATAATACAGCTTTCACAGTGTCCTTAGCTCCTTTCAGTTTGAATACGGTTAGTTTGTGACATCTGCGGAAATCGATAATAAGAAAATGTTAGAAATTCCATCTTGACTAATCAAGCTCTTGTTCACAAATCTGTACTATGTTAAAGTGACTAAAGATGAAGATTTAGCAATTTTAATTTAAGCGGTTCCAAAGCAGAGGGACACATCCGGCGCTATGTCACAAATTTCGTATTGAACATGACTACAATCCACAATGGAGATGATGGAATTGGCAAAGAAAGACGAGCACCTAAGAAAGCCCGAATGGCTTAAGATCAAGCTGAACACAAATGAAAACTATACGGGCTTAAAAAAATTAATGCGGGAAAACAACCTCCATACGGTCTGTGAAGAGGCGAAATGCCCGAACATCCACGAATGCTGGGCCGTCAGACGTACCGCAACCTTTATGATTCTCGGATCAGTCTGTACGAGAGCCTGCCGCTTCTGTGCGGTGAAGACGGGGCTGCCGACAGAACTTGACTTGAATGAGCCGGAAAGAGTCGCGGATTCTGTGAGCATCATGAATCTGAAACACGCGGTCATTACAGCCGTTGCCCGTGACGATTTAAAAGACGGAGGAGCAGGGGTATTCGCTGAAACCGTACGCGCCGTCCGGAGAAAAAGCCCGTTTACAACAATCGAAGTTCTCCCGTCTGACATGGGCGGAGACTATCATAATTTGAAAACGCTGATGGATACGCGTCCGGATATTTTAAACCATAATATTGAGACGGTCCGCCGCCTGACGCCGAGAGTCCGTGCGAGAGCTACATACGAAAGATCATTGGAATTTTTGCGCCGCGCCAAAGAGATGCAGCCGGACATCCCGACAAAATCCAGCATCATGATCGGCCTCGGCGAAACAAAAGAAGAAATCATCGAAACAATGGACGACCTTCTTGCGAACAACGTCGACATCATGGCAATCGGCCAGTATCTACAGCCGTCCAAAAAACATATTAAAGTACAGAAATATTACCATCCTGACGAGTTTGCCGAACTGAAAGAAATCGCCATGGAAAAAGGCTTCAGCCACTGTGAAGCAGGGCCGCTCGTCCGCTCTTCATACCATGCCGATGAACAGGTGAATGAAGCGTCTAAAAAACGCCAGGCACAGGCATAACATTGGATGAAAAAACGCCAGCCGTTTGCGCTGGCGTTTTTCTTATTTTCAGGTCAGGATTCGGTCGCTTTTCCTTTTCCGTCAAGGCCGTTTTCATCTGTACCTGTCGTTGTTTTGCCTTGCGGTGATTTTTGCATTTCCTTAATCGTATCGGCCATCAGCTGATCAACGTTTCTTGAATTGGCTCCAAGCCGGCTGAAGTTGGCGACGGATTGCATCATATCCGGATCATCGGAAATATAGATGTGGTAATACCTCGGAATGACGGATGCCGCCGTCTTTTTAACTTGGTCAGCCGTCTGTTCGCGCTGCCCAGAGTCCGTTTTGTACACGACAAGCGCTTCTTCGTCTGTCACAAGTGCTGAGGCATCTTGAATATTGGGAAGCTGAACCGTTAAACTAGATATAATATGCGCCATTTCTTCCCGATCAATTTGAGGCGCCTGCATTTCTTCCTTGTTTGCGACTGGAGTTGCCTGATGGCGCGCATATCCGAATCTGCCTTTCCGGTTGTCATTTCTGAACTTTTCATGATATTGAGGGTTCTTGTCTGCAACGTGAACGGTATTTCCGTCTTCGTCATATATATTGTGTTCGGTATCATTTAAGGCTGTCTGGCATCCTGCTAAAGGCACCGCCAGCAGCCCTGCTAAAAGAATTTTTTTATTCATTCTGCTTTTCCTCCTCATTTATAGCTTTTCCAACGGGGAGGATTTATTCTTAGCAATTGATGGCGGCACGGGTTTGAATTATCATATAAAAGAGGTGAAAAGAATGATTGTCGTTCAGAACGCTGCATTTGAAGTCGTCAAAGATGTGAAAAACGGTTTTAACGAAGAAGCGTTTAAAGCCAGATACTCCGACATTTTAAATAAATATGACTACATCGTCGGGGATTGGGGATACAGCCAGCTGAGGCTGAAAGGCTTTTTTGACGATCAAAATCAAAAGGCCACATTTGATACGAAGATCAGCACGCTTGATGAATATATTTACGAGTACTGTAATTTCGGATGTGCCTACTTTGTTTTAAAACGTCTGCGAAAATAAGCGATCATAAAAGGGGATGCTCTGATGATGTATTTTGTCGATCGACACAAAATCGAAAACACGCTGAACTTCCTGGAAGAGGAGCTGCGGCTTTATCAAACACAGGAGGAATGGACTTCCGACGTCGAAAAAAAAGCGCTCGAACGAATCGGCCACACGCTGATCGAATGTATATTGGATATAGGGAACGATATGATTGACGGCTTTATTATGAGAGATCCTGGAAGCTATGACGACATTATGGATATACTGACCGATGAAAAGGTTGTCAGCCAAGCGGAAGGCGACAGTCTGAAACATTTGATCGCCTATCGGAAGACATTGGTTCAAGACTACTTGAATGTCAACCATGAAGAATTGGACATGCTGCTCAGCAGGCATGCGGAAACGCTTGAGAAATTTCCGGCGCGGATCCGCGATTATTTAAACCATGAGCTCGGTCCGGTATCCGCATTCAAACCGCACTAAACAAAACTGGAGTGTACAACATGAAAACATACAAAGGATACTTAATTGATCTGGATGGAACAATGTACAAAGGGACGGAAAAAATCGAAGAAGCATGCGAATTCGTAAAGAAGCTGAAAGAACGGAACATCCCGTACCTGTTCGTCACAAACAACTCGTCGCGCACGCCGAAGCAAGTGGCGGACAAGCTTGTTTCATTTGATATTCCGGCCGAAGAGAGCCAGGTATTCACAACCAGCATGGCGACCGCCAATTTTATCGCCGAACAAAAACCGGATGCTTCCGTATATGTGATCGGTGAGGAAGGCATCCGCCAGGCCATTGAGGAAAAAGGACTGGCATTCGGCGAAGAAGACGCCGACTTCGTCGTCGTCGGTATCGACCGCGGCATTACATACGAAAAGCTAGCCGTCGGTTGCCTTGCCATCCGCAACGGCGCTACATTCATCTCGACTAACGGCGATATCGCCATTCCTACAGAAAGAGGACTATTGCCGGGCAATGGTTCTCTCACGTCAGTATTAACCGTTTCTACGCAGACAGAGCCTATTTTTATCGGCAAGCCGGAGCCGATCATCATGGAGCAGGCGATGAAGGTGCTCGGCACAGATATCAGTGAAACGCTGATGGTCGGTGACAATTATGATACGGATATTATGGCGGGAATGAATTCCGGGATGGACACGCTTCTCGTTCATACGGGCGTGACCAAAAAAGAACACCTTGAAGCCTATCAGGAAAAGCCGACATATGTCATTGATTCATTAACAGACTGGATGGATCGCATCTAACCGCAAAAAAACACTTGTCTTTTAAGGACAAGTGTTTTTTAATGGCTTATTCCGCATCTTTTGCTCGATGCGCCAGTCTGCTGGATGCGGCTGCCGCAATCGCTCCGACGATATCATCCAAAAACGTGTGGCATTCGCCTGTTGATTTATCGTTTAAACGTGCGAGCACTCCCGGTTTGATTTTATCGATATATCCATAGTTTGTATAACCGATTGATCCATACAAATTCACAATGGAGAAGGATAAGATTTCATCGACGCCGTACAAGCTTTCATCTGTCTCGATTAAGGTTTGGAGCGGTTCCATGAGCTTTCTTTGCTCACCCAGCATATCCAATTGAATCCCTGTGATCACGGCGTTTTGAACTTCGCGTTTTTTCATGACCCGGTTGACATTCTCTTCACATTCTTCTTTTGTCAAGTTTGGATGATATTTCTTCTGTAGTACGTAGACAAGATCAGCAATATCCGAAATCTTGACGCCCCGTTTCTCAAGCCATTCTTTTGCTGCTGTTTCGATTTGATGCATGCTGTTGTTTTCCGGCATCATTTTCACCCAATCTTTTTTTACTTAGTGTATACAAACAACCTTAAAAATGTAACGATTTTAGAACTCTTTTTCCGAATCGATTCATAATCGAATCCCTTCATGATTACGATGTGTAGAAGGAGAAAAATTTATCAGGAAGTGATGTCCGTGAAGGAGCTGATCAAAGAAAAATTCGGAATCCATATTCGCGATCTTACTTCATACTTGTCTTATCAGGCTTTTCATACCCCGAATTCGATGTTTTTGATCGTCCCGGTATCCCACTTGAGTCAGGATGAGCTTGCGGAATTGTTTAGTATGAGTCAGTATTTGCAAGAACAGCGCGACCCATACGTTTCATCTTTTATATTGACAAAGGATGGGGAGATGACATTTGAGGACAATGGCGCCTCATATGTACTGCTTCAAGCTGCTCCCCGCATGACAAACAGCTCCGTTTCATTTGGGGCGGAGCTGGCTGAATTTCATCAGAAGGGAAGAGGATACCCTTATGAGGTAAAAGAAACCTCGCGGATCGGGCAGTGGAAAGAACTTTGGGGGAAACGGCTCGACCAGCTAGAACAATTCTGGATCCAAAAAACGCAGGCAAGACAGCTGCAGCCTTTTGAAAAACATTTTATCGAATCGTTTCCTTATTATCTCGGTTTAACCGAAAATGCGATTCAATATTTGGCCGATACCGAATTGGATGATCAGCCGCAGGCCGCCGACTCCGGGACGATTTGCCAGCAGCGGCTCACCTGCGAGGCTTTAAGGCGCGAGCCGCTTATTAAAATCCCGATGGAATGGGTGTTTGATCATGCGGCCAGGGATCTTGCGGAATATGCCAGAAGCTTGTTTCACGAAAGGAAAAACTTCAATGACATCGCATTGTTTTTTCAGCAATACGAACAAGCCGCGCCGCTTTCCTCATTTTCTAAACGGCTGGTGTACAGCAGGCTTCTGTTTCCGCTCCACTATTTTGAGACGGTTGAAGGGTATTATATTTCTCCTGAATCAGAGCACCATTATTTTGAAAGCAGACTCGACCATTTATTGTCTCAAGCGCCGGCTTATGAGCAATTTCTAAATGGCTTTCAAGAAATGGCAGGCATGAGAGCCGCAGGATTTATGAGCATGCCGCCTGTCAATTGGCTGAAAAGGACACCATAGACGCCTCGGTGTTCTTTTCTTCATGTTAACATTTACGGATTTTTTCGATATGCTTAGATTGGAAGCTACTCTTAGAAAGGAACGAGGCAGCATGGACAAACCGTTTGTATATGTAACGAGAAAATTACCGGAAGAACAGCTTTCTGCGTTAAAAGAAGAAGCCCGTATTGAGATGTGGGAAAAGGAAGAAGAACCGTGCCCGCGCGCCGTTCTGGCGGAAAAGGCAAAAAAGGCGCACGGACTGTTGACGATGCTTTCCGACACAGTTGATGAGGAGCTTTTAAAAGGTGCGCCGCATTTAAAAGTGGTGGCCAATTTGGCGGTGGGCTATGACAACCTCGATGTGGAGGCTGCGAAAAAGCATGGCGTCATCTGCTGCAACACGCCCGGCGTGCTGACAGAGTCAACTGCAGATTTGACGTTTGCTCTGCTGATGGCATCCGCGCGCAGAATCGTCGAGGCAAGCGACTGGATTAGACAAGGTAACTGGACGGGCTGGGGGCCGCTGCTTTTGGCCGGAGCGGATATCCATCATAAAACGATTGGCATCGTCGGGATGGGGAGCATTGGACAAGCCGTCGCCCGGCGGGCGAAAGGCTTTGGCATGGAGATTTTATATCATAACCGCACCCGCAATCCCGAGGCGGAAGCCGAACTGGGGGCAACTTATCTATCCTTTGGCGAACTGCTCGAACAGGCGGATTTTGTGGTATGCCTGACGCCTCTGACTGAGGAAACGAAGCATCTGTTTAACCGCAGCGCATTCAAAAGGATGAAGCGCTCCGCTATTTTTATCAATGTCTCAAGAGGACAGGTTGTGAATGAAGACGATTTATATGAAGCCCTGATCGAAAAAGATATTGCCGGCGCAGGACTCGACGTCTTTGCGGAAGAACCCGTGCAGCAGGATCACCCGCTCGCCAATCTGCCGCAAGTGACCGCGCTGCCTCACATCGGCAGCGCCACTGTCGAAACGAGAGAAGCCATGATGAGGCTTTGTGCGGAAAATATTGCGCTTGTCCTGGGAGGGAAGCCGGCAAAGACCGAGATTTGATGTTTCTTCCGGCCGGCCTGACGGGTCGGAAGATTTTCTCACAAAAATATTTCTGAATATATAGAATCTTATTATATCAATGTATAAAGCGTTTTCATGATTTGTTTTTCAGCAAATGTCATCTTGTCAAAAAAAGAATCCCCCATTATAATGTTTGTAACTTAAATGTCTGCGTTGTGTTTACAAATGTCCTTAGAGAGAGGACGATAAGAGAGAGAAAGGTGGAATTTCATTGAAGGCGATACGAGTGGGGCTGCTAGGATTAGGAACAGTCGGGAGCGGTGTGGTGAAGATTATTCAGGATCACCAGGATAAGCTGACACACCAAGTCGGATGCCCTGTTACGATTCAAAAAGTTCTTGTAAAAGATAAAGATAAGAAGAGGGATGTCGACCTTTCCAAAGATGTTCTGACGACGGAAGCTTATGATGTCATTCAAGATCCGGAAGTGGATGTCATCATTGAGGTCATCGGGGGAATCGAGGAGACAAGACGCTATTTGCTTGACGCGCTTCAGGCGAAAAAACATGTCGTGACAGCGAATAAAGATTTGATCGCCCTCTATGGATCGGAACTGACGGCTGCCGCGAAAGAAAACGGCTGCGACCTTTATTTTGAAGCGAGCGTCGCCGGTGGAATTCCGATTTTGCGAAGCCTGGAAGACGGGCTGGCTTCAGACCGGATTACGAAAATGATGGGAATCGTCAATGGAACGACCAACTTCATTTTAACGAAGATGAATAAAGAAAACGCGCCTTATGCTGAAGTGCTGAAAGAAGCGCAGGAGCTCGGCTTCGCCGAAGCGGACCCGACAGCTGATGTTGAAGGTCTTGATGCGGCGAGAAAGATGGCGATTTTGGCCAGGCTCGGTTTCTCAATGAATGTCGATCTTGACGATGTCAAAGTGAAAGGCATTTCCCAAGTGTCTGATGAAGACATCAATTTCAGCAAACGGCTCGGCTATACGATGAAGCTGATCGGCATCGCCCAGCGCGACGGACAAAAAGTCGAAGTGAGCGTCCAGCCGACATTGTTGCCGGAGCATCATCCGCTGTCTTCCGTCCATAATGAATTCAATGCGGTTTACGTGTATGGCGAGGCCGTCGGGGAAACGATGTTTTACGGGCCTGGCGCAGGAAGCATGCCGACTGCGACCGCCGTCGTATCAGATTTGGTTTCCGTCATGAAAAACATGCGTCTCGGCGTGAACGGCAGCAGCTTTGTCGATCCGCAATTTGAAAAGAAGATCAAGGCACCTTCTGAAATCTTCGCCCAGCAGTTTTTAAGAATTCATGTTAAAGATCAGGTCGGTTCGTTTTCAAAAATCACATCGATTTTTTCGGAAAGAGGCGTCAGTTTTGAAAAAATTCTGCAGCTTCCGATTAAAGGCCATGATGACCTGGCTGAGATTGTCATTGTGACACATCATACGTCAGAAGAGGATTTTACGGATATCTTGCAAAAGCTGAATGATCTTGAGGTTGTTGATCAGGTGAAAAGCACTTATCGAGTAGAAGGGAACGGTTGGAGCTAATGTGGAAAGGACTCATCCATCAATATAAAGAATATTTGCCAGTAACGGATAAAACACCGGAATTGACGCTGAACGAAGGAAATACCCCGCTCATTTATCTGCAAAATCTTTCGAAAAAGCTCGGAATCGAGCTTTATGTCAAAACAGAGGGTGTCAATCCTACAGGCTCCTTTAAAGACCGCGGGATGGTCATGGCGGTCGCCAAGGCGAAAGAAGAAGGCAATGACACGATCATGTGCGCTTCGACCGGCAATACGTCAGCTGCTGCTGCGGCTTATGCGGCTCGCGCCAACATGAAGTGCATCGTCATTATTCCGGACGGCAAAATCGCCTTCGGAAAGTTGGCCCAAGCCGTCATGTACGGCGCTAAAATCATTGCGATCGACGGAAACTTCGACGATGCCCTGAAAATGGTGCGCAGCATTTGCGAGAAAGAGCCGATTGCACTCGTCAACTCTGTGAATCCTTACCGGATTGAAGGACAGAAAACCGCTTCCTTTGAAATTTGTGAACAGCTGGGCGAAGCGCCTGACATCCTTGCAATTCCTGTCGGGAATGCCGGAAATATTACGGCTTACTGGAAAGGCTTTAAAGAATATCATGAGAAAAACGGCACAGGCCTGCCGGTCATGAGAGGTTTTCAGGCGGAAGGCGCGGCCCCGATTGTCAAAAACAAAGTAATTGAAAAGCCGGAAACCGTTGCGACAGCGATCAGAATCGGAAATCCGGCAAGCTGGGACAAAGCGGTCAATGCTGCAAAAGAATCGAACGGAAAAATCGATGAAGTGTCAGACGAAGAGATCCTGCACGCTTATCAGCTCCTGGCAAGAGAAGAAGGCGTATTTGCAGAACCGGGATCGTGCGCATCTATTGCCGGCGTACTGAAACAGCTGGAAACGAAAGAGATTCAGCCGGGGGCGAAAGTTGTCGCTGTCTTAACCGGAAACGGCTTGAAAGATCCGAACACAGCCGTTGATGTGTCGCAGATCAAACCTGTCACACTGCCGACAGATGAAGAAGCCATTCTCGAACACTTAAAAGGAGCCGCTCGTGTATGACTGAGGCTGGCATGCTGTTTTCCGTTACGGTTCCCGGAAGCACGGCCAATCTGGGCCCGGGCTTTGATTCAGTCGGCATGGCGCTGTCCCGTTATTTGAGACTGTCTGTTTTTCCTCATGATGAGTGGCGTTTTGAGGCTGAAACAGAAGTCGTAGCGGGAATTCCTGAAGGGACGGATAATTTAATTTACCAGGTGGCCAAACGGACCGCCGCTCACTTCGGAAAAGACCTTCCGCCAAGCCTCGTCAAAGTGTGGAGCGATATTCCGCTGGCGCGCGGTCTCGGCAGCAGCGCAGCCGCAATTGCCGCTGCGATTGAGCTGGCGAACGAACTTGCCGATTTAAAGCTCTCTGACCGCGAGAAACTCCATTTTGCAAGCCTTGAAGAAGGCCATCCTGACAATGCCGGAGCATCGCTTTTCGGCGGGCTTGTCATCGGACTTCATGAAGAAGATGAAACAGAGATGGTTTCGATGAAAGACATCGATTTGGATGTCGTTGTCGTCATTCCTTTTTATGAAGTGCTGACAAAAGATGCGCGGGATGTTCTTCCCGAAAGCCTCTCTTATCCGAAAGCGGTGGAAGCAAGCGCGGTCAGCAATATGCTCGTCGCCGGACTGATGGCGAAAGATTGGAAGCTTGTCGGCCGCATGATGCAAAAAGACCTCTTTCATCAGCCTTACCGAAGGGCGCTCGTCCCTGAGCTTTCTAAAGTAGAGCATGAAGCAGGCAAAAACGGCGCGTTTGGGACCGCTTTAAGCGGAGCAGGACCGACGATCCTTTCCTTTATTGAAAAAGGAAAGGGAGACGCGCTGAGAGATCAGCTTGCTTCTAAGTTTCCGCATTGTGAAGTGGACTGCCTTCATGTCCCGGATACAGGCATTATCGTTGAAAGAAAATCAGTAAACAGTGTTTAACGATAAAAGAGCTTTTTCGGCTCTTTTTTTGTTTGCCTTCAAAACAAGGAGTTTTATTTAGAAAGTCGAAATAGTATGACAAACATATAGAGGAGGAGAAACGAACATGAAGCAGCTGATAACCGAAAAAGACCTCATCAAGCTTGTATCCATTACCGACCCGCAGTACTCGCCTGACGGTGCAAAAATCGCCTACGTACAAACAAAAGTAAACGAAAAACAGGACTCTTATGATTCGCATATCATGGTCTACGATCGCAAACAACAAGCGTCAGTACAATGGACGTTTGGAAAAGGAAGAAACCAGCATCCGCGCTGGTCGCCCGACGGCAAATCCCTTGCATTTACGTCTAATCGCGAGGAAACCACACAACTTTACGTAATAAGCGCCGCCGGAGGAGAAGCGAGAAAAGTGACCGATATTCCCTATGATGTATCACAGCCTGAATGGTCGCCTGACGGCAAGTCATTGCTTTGTTCAGTGAGGCTGACGAAAGAGGAAAGCGTCGACGATGAGAAAAAGACGGAGATTGAAGATCACGAACCGCTGGAAGTCGATTCTTTGTCGTATAAATTAGACGGCCAAGGGTTTAAAAGGGGAAAGTATACGCAGCTTGTCCTCGTTCAAGTGGAAACCGGGGAGATAAAACAGCTGACCGATCTAGAACGCGACCATTTCAGCCACGCATTTTCACCGTGCGGAGACAGGATTGCATTTTGTGCCAATCAGACGGATATGCGTGTGAACGATGTCTATTTGATGAACCTTTCGACAGGTGATTTGAAGCGCCTTACAGGTCAAAACGGCGTTTTTTCTTCACTATCGTTTTCTCCTGACGGCAAACACCTTGCATTCATCGGAAACGAAAAGGAATTTCAAAACGCCACGCTTGATAAAGCATGGCTGTATAATATCGAAACAGGAAAACTAACGTGTCTGACGGAAATGCTTGATGTCCATCTCAGCGATGCAGTGGCAGGGGACAGCCTTGTCGGAGGCGTTCTTCCGAAACCGGCCTGGACCAAAGACGGAAACGGCTTTTATGTCATTGGATCTGACCAAGGTTCGACAGGCATTTACTACATATCAATCGAAGGTCTTGCTTATCCGGTCCGGTTGGAAAAAGAGCATCTGAACGGATTCAGCCTGCATCCGGATGAAAAAAGTTTTGCGGCATCGATAGCTCTGCCTGTCCGGCCGAGCGAACTTTACCATCTCCCATTGGGTGAAGAAACAGCGGAGCGATTAACAGATGCCAACCAAGCGTTTACGGAAGAGCATATTATATCAGAACCGGAGGAGCTTCAATTTCAGACAGCGGACGGTTTGACAATTCACGGTTGGCTGATAAAGCCTGCTCAATATGAAAAAGGAAACACGTATCCGCTCATTCTGGAAGTGCACGGCGGTCCTCACGCCATGTATGCGAATGCTTATTTTCACGAATTTCAAGTGCTTGCCGCAAAGGGAAGCGCCGTTGTATATGTCAATCCGCGGGGAAGCCACGGCTACGGACAGGATTTTGTCAACCGGGTGAGAGGCGACTACGGCGGGGGAGATTTTAAAGATGTAATGGCAGCTGTTGACCACGCGCTGGGACAATATGATTTCATCGATCAAGAAAGGCTCGGAATCACAGGAGGAAGCTACGGCGGCTTTATGACAAACTGGGCTGTCGGCCACACGAATCGCTTTAAGGCCGCGGTGACGCAGAGGTCCATTTCCAATTGGATCAGTTTTTACGGGGTAAGCGACATCGGCTATTTTTTCACAGACTGGCAGATCGGAGCGGACCTTTTTGAAAATCCCGGCAAACTGTGGGAGCATTCGCCGCTCAAATATGCGGACAAGGTGGAGACTTCTCTTCTCATCCTCCATGGCGAACGGGACGACAGGTGCCCGATTGAACAGGCGGAGCAGCTGTTTACGGCATTGAAAAAAATGGGGAAAGAAGTAAAACTCGTCAGATTCCCGAATGCGTCGCACGATTTATCAAGAAGCGGGCATCCGAAGCAGCGGATCAGACGGCTTGAGTATATTGCCGGCTGGTTTGAAGATTATCTATAAAAAAAGAAAAGGCTGCCGTAATGAACGGCAGCCGCCTCAAATTAAAATACTTGTTCAACTTCAATGACGCCCGGAACTTCTTCTAAAAGGGCGCGCTCAATTCCAGCTTTAAGGGTGATCGTGGAACTTGGGCAGCTTCCGCATGCGCCGAGCAGGCGAAGCTTGACGATGCCATCTTCAACATCGACGAGTTCACAGTCACCGCCGTCGCGGAGTAGAAATGGACGAAGTTTGTCCAGCACTTCCTGTACTTGTTCTTTCATTTCGACCTCTGTCGTCATTCGTATCGCTCCTTTCAAATCATACAACCATTATATTCAGTCGAACAATAAAAAGCTATTGTTTGGTTTCAATCGTTTTCCCACATATTATATCATATTTGCCGGCAAAGACAAAAAGCGATTTTCATTTCAATATGGAGCGAAAGGACAAAATAGAATAAAATAAAAGACAAAGAGAAAGGAGCTGCCGCTGATGAAAAAACAAGCCGAGCTTTTTGTTTACGGTGCCGACGTTCTTTGTCCAAGCTGTGTCAACCTTCCGTCATCAAAAGAAACGTATGAGTGGCTCGAAGCCGCCCTGAAAAGAAAATATCCCGACCAGCCTTTCTCGATCACGTACATTGATATCCATCAGCCGCCGGAAAACGATCCTGAAAAACAGGAAATCTCCGAAAAAATCCTGAACGACGAATATTTTTATCCGCTCGTCATGGTCGGTGATCAAGTGGTCGGCGAAGGAAATCCGAAGCTGAAAGACGTGTATAAAGAAATGGAAAAGCAAGGTTATAAGCCTGCATGATAAACAGCAAGGGACAGATCTGTCCCTTGCTGTTTTATTTTTTATGATTGTACTTTTCTTAAAGCGGACAGACTAACTACCAGCCGAATCGTCAATAAGGAGGGATAGCCAGCATGTCCAGCATTGAGGGTCAAATCATGTCAGGCGATTTTGATGACGAAATGAATGTTTTTTCGTTAAAGAAAATCAAGCAGTTTCAAACGCAGACCAGCTTGAAAGAAAACCAGCTCAGGGCTTTGCAGCAGTATTTAAGGCAGCATGAGCATGACGAGGGAGGACAGATCATCACCCTTTACGATCAAATGCTTGTCCCTTTATCGCAAGACGATATTAAAGCCTTGCTGCATGACTTAACAAAAGTCCAGTCATTATATCATTAATGAAAAGCCCTTTTCCCATTTATACTCGTTTTCCGGCTCTGATGTCATCCGTCATTCCGGGATAAGGGGCTTTTGAAATCAGATCTTCATTATCGATTCCGGCATTTTCAATGAATGTGATATCGGCGAATTCCGGTACGACATATTTTGGATACGTCTCATATTTTTCGCGCGATTCTTCCATTAAGTCGATGTGGTCATTTTGATAGCAGACTGTGATATCAGGGCGTTCATGAACCCATTTAGGGAAGAAGATGATGCCGTGCATCCGCTTTTCATTGGGCATGAAATTCAAGGAAACGTCAGTCCCTGTCGGTTCTGTCCATGATACTTTATAGACGCCTTCAGTCAGCTTGACGATATCGGCTTTTTGATCGCGAACCCAGCGTCCCCCGACCATTCCGCTGTGAATGCGGTAATCAATGGTATGGTCATTTTTAATGTAGATTTCATATTCCCATCCGTTTTCATACGTATAGATCATATGGCTTCCGACAAACTCTTTGACATCTTGATTCATATGAACCGCTCCTTATTTGTTTATTGTAAAATCGAACATGTTGATATTTACATATATAATTATAAAATGTCATCAAAAACAATGTCAAACGAAAATACTTTCTGAGAGATTTGCAACAATACAGAAAATGGTTACGATTGATGTCAGAATTTTGAGTTATTTTAGGAAATTAAGCCAATATTTAGAAAAGTGATTGTCAAAAAATAAGCGATTCTGTAAAATGAAAAACAACCCATAAAAAGGAAGAGACATGGGAGGAAAGGAAGGATAAACGATTGAAGACAAAAATTGCTTATGAGGAAGTCGCGGGAATGCTTAATCAATGGTATGTCATGATCAAGCGCCATGAAGTGGCACAAGCGGTCTCGATTAAATACGACATTGAGCACCGGCTGCCGAATATGGAAGAAAATCAAGATCTGCTTCTTTATTTTAATCTTTTAGACTATCGGCACAAACTGCTGACAGAAGAGTTTGCAGCTTCCACCAAATTGTTCGAAGATATTCAGGAGCAAAAAGCAGATATGCAAAGCACAGATGACATGATCGAATATTATTATTTCTTTTTCGCAGGCATGTACGAATTTCATAAAAAGGATTATACAAATGCCATCAATTATTATAAACTAGCCGAAGAAAAGCTCAGAACAATCCCCGATCAAATCGAAATCGCCGAATTCCATTACAAACTGGCTATCGCCTACTATCAAATCAAACAGAATTTCCTCTCCTTAAACCATGCAAAAACAGCTCTAAAAACCTTCAAAACACATGATGACTATATTCAAAAAGCGATCAGCAACGATATGCTGATCGGAGCAAATAAACTCGATTTATTTCGTTTTGATGAAGCCGAACAGCATTACAAGCAAGCCCTAAAAGACGCGGCACTGATCAAGCACCACGTTCTCCTCGGCATGGCTCACCACAACTTAGGATTGAGCTATGTCAATCGCAATCTCCTCACCTTGGCCGAACATCATTTCAAAGAAGCGCTGCTTATCAAAGAGCATGAAGAATCGGTTTACGGCATCCACTCCATGTTTGAACTGACACATGTGCTATACAAATCAAATGTTGTCAAAGAAGCCCGCAAATTGTATGAAAAAGGATTTTTCCGCGCGGAAAAAGCAGGAGAAAGGGAATATTTGTCGAAATTTAAACTTATTCATGCTCTGTATGATGAACAGGATCCACTTACGGTTGAACATGCTTTAGAATATCTTAAAACGATCAATCTCTGGACGGATGTAGCGGAATTAACATTTGATATCGCACTTTACTATAAAGAAAATGGAGATGCAGACAAAGCTGCCGAATATTTTGAAGAATCTCATCATGCAAGAGACCAAATTCTTAAAAGAACGGAGGAGCTAAAGTGAAAAAGATGATTGCCGTTGCGTTGACTGCCGTCTTTGCCAGCCTTGTCGTTTTAAGTTTTTCGTCTCAGCCGAAGGGAAATGCCGAGTTTGCCGGTCGCGCCATTTTTCTTGACGATAAGCCGGCCCAGCTGATGGCGGGCAGAGCGATTTTTCTCGACAGCTTTGATGGTAAAGCGCCTGCAGCTTTGCAAAAGACTGCATAACCTGATTTGTTGCCGTACAAGCTGTTAAACTGGCGCCGAAGGCGGCGCCCTTTTTTTATGCAGCAATGAGAGACAAGGAGTCAGAACATGATACATATTCAAAATAAATCCGATACAGCTGTTATCGTGCTGCACGAAATATACGGGATTAACCGGCACATGCACGATGTTTGCCAATTGATAGCTGAGCAGGGCTTTGATGTTATTTGCCCCAATTTGTTAAATCGGAATCAGCCGTTTGAATACGCTGAGGAAAAAGCGGCTTATCTTTTTTTTATGGAAAACGTCGGTTTCCCCGGTCTTTTGCGCAAAATAAATACAATCATATCCAAGCTGGATCGTCAATATCGCAAGATCATCTTACTCGGGTTCAGCGTCGGAGCAACCGCTGCCTGGCTTTGCAGCGAAGATGAGCGTGTCAATGGGATCGCCGGATACTACGGCTCCCGGATAAGAGACTATCTGAACATATCGCCTTCATGTCCGGCACTGCTTTTTTTCCCGGAAAAAGAGCAGTCCTTTGACGTTGCCGCGTGTATATCCCAATTGGAATCAAAGAATGTCAAAACGGTGAAGCTGAAGGGTGAGCATGGATTTAGCGACCCGTATTCCGTAAAATACAACCGGCAGTCCTCGCAAATTGCTTATGAAACGATGATGGAGTTTTTAATAGCTTTATAAAAAGCGGACAGGCATGGAAACGCTATAATAGGTATGACGCTCAATTCAAGAAAGCTCGCCGATGACAAGGGGGCTTTTTTGAGTAGAATCTTATCTGTGGGAATTCGAATGAAGCTGTTCCAAGGATAGACTTATTACAAAGGGTTCATTTGCGAAACAAAGTTCTAGCATCATTTTAATTTTAGGAGGGAGCAACATGGAAGCTTTTGCAGAATATTTAGAAGGAATTGATCACCCGGAACATCGAGCCCGGATGGAGGAAGTGTTGAATTGGACAGCGGAGACATTTCCAAATTTAACGCCGAAAATCGCCTGGAATCAGCCTATGTTTACCGATCACGGCACTTTTATTATCGGTTTCAGCACAGCGAAACATCACCTGGCTGTTGCCCCTGAAAGCGCGGGAATTGATCGTTTTTCTGAAGAAATCGTGCAGGCCGGCTATGATCATACGAAGCAGCTTGTCCGTTTCCCGTGGGATCGTCCGCTTGATTTCTCATTACTTAAAAAAATGATCGAGTTTAATCTTGCGGATAAGGCGGACTGTTCAACTTTTTGGCGGAAATAAAAAAACGCAAAAATAAGGGCGTACTCTCATTGAAGGCGAGAGAGCGCCCTAATTAAAAAACGCTAAGGTTTCGAGCAATCTTATCCGTTATGATGCTTATACATCCAAAGCAAGCCCGATTTCAGCAGGCGAGGCACTCTGCCGATCAACGGCCGTTCGGCAACTAAACCGAAGCCGGCTTTTTTGCCGAGTGAACCGAGCACGCCTTTCAGCTTGAATTTCGGCATCGCTTCAGGAAGAGGTTCGCCTTTCCAGCGCAGTTCAAGCACTTGGACGATTTGTTCCGCCTGAGCTTCGGCCAGCTGTGCGCTCGGCGCGTGAGGCAGGCTTGCGCAGTCGCCGACAACATACACGTGTTCGTCTCCCGGCAGGTTATGGTGCGGCGTCAGGACGACGCGCCCTTGCGGATCTTTTTCCACATCGAGATCCCGAACGATTTGGTTCGGCTGTATCCCCGCTGTCCAGACGATGGCGTCAGCTTGTATCGGATCGTCATGATTGTAGACGATGCCTTCTTCCACCTTTGTGATGTTGGCGCAATTGATAATCTTGACGCCGTGCTCTTCAAACCAGCTTTGAACATATTTGCTCAAACGCTTCGGGAAGCTCGACAAAATTAATTCTCCACGGTCAAAAAGGACGATGTTCAAATCTTTTCGGCTTTCTCTCAGCTCGCTCGCAAGCTCAACGCCGCTCAGTCCTGCCCCGACGATCGCAACGGTGGCTTCCGCATTTAAGTTGTTGAGCGCCTGATAAGTGCTGCGTGATTGATCAATTGTCTGAATGCTGTAGGTATGTTCAGGCGCGCCGGGAACGTTGTGATATTTATCTTCACAGCCCAGCCCGATGACGGCGTCATCATAAGATATCGGCTCCCTGTCATGAAACAAAACTTTTTTTCCTTCCAAATCAACAGACGAAATCGTCCCGTATTCAATCTTTAACTTCGGGTGATCCGGGAAGGACACTCTGATATGATGATCGGAAATCGTCCCCGCAGCCAGTGCGTAGTACTCCGTTTTCAAACAATGGTAAGGGTTTTTGTCGATTAAAGTGATCATCACATCATCTGGCAGCTGGTTAGGCAGCAAACGATGAATGATCCGCATATTTCCGTACCCGCCGCCGAGCAAGACTAAATTTCTCATTGGTAATTCCCCTTTTCCCCTCAGATTAAGAAACTAACCTTTTTCATTGCAAAATTAAAAAACTATGTAAATACCCTCTAGAATTATATCTAATTTGATGTAAAATCACAATATTTCTCGGGAAAATAACCTACATATCCGCCTTGAATCGATAATTAGTAAAACCCTTTAAGGTATTAATATGTTACAAAAGCTTTATTCCTCAGCCTAAAACTTTGACTATTGAAACGTAAATAGGGTACGATAAAAAAGCGATGTGAGGTGAAATAAAGTGTTTCCAATCGTTGAGTTTTGCGTCAGCAATCTTGCCCAAGGTTCTCAGGAAGCAAAAGAAATATTGGAGAAAGATCCGAATCTGGACGTCGTCGAATACGGCTGCCTGAGTTACTGCGGACAATGCATGCAGACCATGTATGCTCTTGTAAACGGAGAAATGGTGACAGCGAATAATCCGGCTGAATTGGTCGAAAATATATACAAGTTCATTGATGAAAATGAACTTATTTAAAAACGGGGTCATCTTGGTGATCTCGTTTTTTCATGCAAAGCCTTTGTTTGAAAGGGTTTACATAAAAAGAGAAAAAATTCTTAAAAATTTTTGTGGACAGGCCAATCATTAATTGTTATCTTAATAAAAGTTTAAAAAATAATAAGAGGTGTGGTCATGAACATTTTATGGGGACTTCTTGGTATTCTGGCGATTTTCGCGATTGCTTTTCTGCTTTCTGAGCACAAGAGTAAAATTAACATAAGAACGATTTTAATCGGTTTGGCGATGCAGCTCCTGTTCGGATTCATCGTTCTCAAATGGGAAATGGGGCGGGAAGTGTTTCTTTCGTTTACGAAAGCCGTTCAGCATCTCGTCAATTATGCGAATGAAGGAATCAGCTTTCTCTTCGGGCCTCTCTTGCAAGTAGGCGACAGCGCTGCCTTCGCTTTAAGCGTTCTTCCTGTTATCATCTTCTTTTCATCGCTGATTGCGGTTCTTTACCACTTACGGATCATGCAAGTCATCATCCGCTTTATCGGCGGCGGATTGGCAAAACTGCTCGGAACAAGCAAAACGGAATCTCTTTCTGCAGCTGCCAATATCTTTGTCGGACAAACTGAGGCGCCGCTTGTGATTAAGCCGTTTATTGCAAACTTAACAAAGTCGGAGCTGTTTGCCGTTATGACAGGCGGACTCGCATCAGTGGCCGGTTCTGTTTTGTTCGGTTACGCCCTTCTTGGGGTTCCTCTCGAATATTTGCTTGCAGCGAGCTTTATGGCTGCACCTGCGGGCTTGATTATGGCAAAAATGCTTATTCCCGAAACTGAAAAATCGAAAATTGAAGAAAAAGATATTCAAATGGCTGAAGACGAAGACGCAGCAAATGTCATCGATGCCGCTGCAAAAGGGGCATCAACAGGTCTTTCTCTTGCTTTGAATGTCGGTGCGATGCTCCTTGCATTTGTTGCTTTGATTGCCGTTTTAAACGGAATTCTTGGAGGAATCGGCGGATGGTTCGGTTTTAAAGACCTTTCGCTTGAATTCATTCTCGGCTATGTATTTGCACCTCTCGCCTTTGTCATCGGCGTCCCTTGGGATGAAGCAGTTCAGGCCGGAAGCTTTATCGGTCAAAAGCTCGTGCTGAATGAATTTGTCGCTTATTCCAATTTTGCTCCGATGTTTGATCAGCTTTCCGTCAAAACCGCTTCGATTATCAGCTTTGCGCTGTGCGGTTTCGCAAACCTGTCTTCTGTGGCGATTTTGCTCGGAGGATTGGGAGGAATGGCGCCGAACCGCCGTTCCGATATCGCCCGTCTCGGCTTGAAAGCCGTTGCTGCCGGAACATTGGCCAACCTTACAAGCGCGGCGATCGCCGGTATGTTTATCGGATAACATGATAAAAGCTCCCTGCATATGAACGCAGGGAGCTTTTATGTATGAAAAACGGGGGATAGCCATATTGTATCCATCCCTTTCAGCTTTTATACTAGAAGAAAGTAAAAAAATGTGGAGGCGGCTATGAATTCTTTTCGTTTTACTAAAATGCACGGCTTAGGAAACAGCTATATATACGTCAATCAGTTTGAAGAACATCTCCCTGAGGAGCTGTTGTCAGATTTGGCCGTCAAAGTGTCTTCCGTTTACACCGGAATCGGTTCAGACGGAATGATACTCATCTGTCCTTCAGATCAAGCGCCGGTTAAAATGAGGATTTTCAACAGCGACGGATCTGAAGGCAAAAACTGCGGAAACGGTTTGCGCTGCGTTGCAAAATACGCGTATGAACATAAACTGGTGAAGGAAACATCCTTTTTAATTGAAACTCTTTCAGGCTTGGTAAAGGCTGAGATTGAAGTGAAGGAAGGAAAAGTTGTATCGGCTACAGTCGATATGGGTGAACCGCGTCTTCTCAAATCAGATATGCCAATGGGCGGTGAACAGGGGTCGGAGACGATCAATGAAAAGATGATATTCGGCGGCCGGGAAATGAAAGGTACCGCTGTATCCATGGGCAATCCCCACATCGTCTTTTATTTAGACGATATTGAAAAAGCGCCGCTTACGTCGATGGGACCGCTCATTGAAAAAGATGAAAGGTTTCCGGAAGGGGTTAACGTAGAATTTGTTGAAGTCGAAAACGACAAAGAACTCCATTTCCGTGTATGGGAAAGGGGTTCAGGAATTACCCAGGCATGCGGAACGGGCGCCTGCGCAGCCGCAGTGAGTTCGATACTCAACGGCTATTCCAAACGAGACACGGACATTATCGTCCATCTCGCCGGCGGCGATCTGATCATTAATTGGAAAAATGACGGTCGTGTCATGATGACAGGACCCGCTGAAACGGTATGTGAAGGCGAGTTTTTTATATCATGAGTCGGTCCGTTTGAGAAATCGGACGTGCGACTTTATAATAAAGTACACATGAGCTTTTAGGAGGTGTGATGTTATGAGCGAAAAAACAGTTACGGTCACGGAAGCGGCTGCTCTTCATATCAAGGATATGATGAAAGAGCATGAAGAGGAGAACGCATTCTTGAGAATCGGAGTAAAAGGCGGCGGATGCAGCGGTCTGTCATACGGCATGGGTTTTGAACACGAAAAAAACGAAGACGACAATGAATTCGTCCAGCATGGAATCACAGTGCTTGTAGATCAAGAAAGCCTGGATATTATGAACGGTACGGTCATTGATTTTAAACAATCGATGATGGGCGGAGGCTTCACCATCGATAATCCAAATGCCATCGCTTCATGCGGCTGCGGATCATCATTCAGAACCGCAGTGAATGCAGGGAAGCCTGAAGAGTGCTGACATATTGGCATCAGGTCAACGATATGGAATGAGAAAAACGCCTTTCATTGCGATGCATCATCGTGACGAAAAGGCGTTTTATTATGATCTGGGGGGAAAGAAATGAAACTCGTATCAACGCTCGGCTTGTCAAAAGCGGACGTTACCGCGTTTTTTCATAAGCATTGGGGAAGTCCGGACATGGTCAATTCACACGGAACATTCCGCTGCGATGAATTGGAAGGATTCGCTGTGACAGATGAAAAAGGCGATATAAAAGGCCTGATTACGTACTTCATCGCCGGAAACGAATGTGAAGTCGTCTCCTTGGACAGTATTGCCGAAAACAAAGGGATCGGCTCACTCCTTTTAAACGAAGTGGAACGTGCTGCAAAGCGAAAACAGTGTCAATCGATTAAACTGATCACGACGAACGATAATATGCGGGCGTTTATGTTTTATCAAAAGAGAGGCTATACAATGGCCGAGCTGTATGTAAACGCAGTTGAAGAAGCAAGAAAAGTAAAGCCTGAAATTCCCTTTACCGCTGATAACGGCATACCGATTCGGGATGAGATTCTTTTGGTAAAAGATTTAACATAATCTGTTTTCCGCTTCGCTCGGGAAATGCCGGAAGGAAGCAATGCAGCCACCCCGCTCAAGTGCTGAGCAAGGTTTTTGCAACGGGGCTTCCGGAACAATCGTGTTTATTTCTGGTTAAAGATTCGGTTGAGATTGCTCGTGTTGTTGGTGATTGAGGTGATATAGCGGCTTCCGCTTACCATTTCCTTGTTGCACAGAGGGCATAGAGGGCGATCGCTGCTCGTGAAATTTTTTCTCATCCATCCGTTGCAGTCCTCAGCGGTACATTCCCACGTACTGATATCTTCCTTTGGCAAAGGCTCTTGATTGCGATTGTTGTAGTAAGACATATCGTCACTTCCTAACAAGGGTTTTTTGGAGTTCATTTAAGAATATTTTGTGAATCTTAAGACATTCTATTCGTCAATTTGTTATTCTATACTGGACAGGTTTATTTAGAGTCCAAGCCCAGTAAAGAAAAGGGGTTCAACCATGGAAAAAATCAACTGCAGAAGCTGCGGCGGGCTTACGCCTTACGATTCAAAAGTCTGTGAAGCATGCGGCTGCGAAAAACCGCTTCCAAAAGCACAGAAAATTACGGACCGGATTGTCTTGACTGCGGCGGGAGTGGTCGGTATCTTAACGATTGTGCTGATTTTGGGAACGATCTTCTCATATTTGAATATCATATAATGAAAAGGAGCCGGTGTCAGGCTCCTTTTCATTTTTATTTGTTTTCAAACATGCTTGTAGAGTGCAGCGGCTGTACGCGCGCTTTAGGATCCATGTAAGCTTTTGCATTGTTGACAGCGGTCGGTGCTTCTCCAAATCCGCTGGCAATCAGCTTGACTTTTCCTTCGTATGTGCAGATGTCGCCGGCTGCATAGAATCCCTCGATGTTCGTTTCCATTGTGGACTTGACGACGATCGAATTTTTCTGGATTTCAAGCCCCCAGTTTTTGATTGGTCCGAGAGATGAAACAAAGCCGAAGTTGACGATCACATCGTCGACATCGATGATTTCTTTTCTCTCGCCTTTCACTTCCTCGATGACGATCTGTTCAATCCGCTCGGCGCCGATCAGTTCGGTCGGAACAAACGGTGTCAGCACATTGACTTTTGAATTGTGCAGGTTTTCGACGCTGTGTTCATGTGCGCGGAATTTATCGCGGCGATGAATAATTGACACCTCTTTAGCGATCGGTTCCAGCATGAGCGCCCAGTCGACGGCAGAGTCGCCGCCGCCCAACACCGCAACGCGTTTGCCCGCAAATTGATTCAGATCATCTATAAAGTAATGAAGGTTTGCATTCTCGTATTGAGCCGCAGATTCAAGCTCGAGCTTTCTCGGCTGGAATGCTCCGTTTCCGGCAGTAATAATCACCGTTTTAGAATAGTGGATTTCTTTGTTGGTGACGAGCTTGAAAATGCCGTCTGCTTGTTTTTCAACGCTTTCGACAGCTTGTTCCAGACAAACGGTCTGATCAAATTTCGCCATTTGCTCTTTCAAATTGTCGACCAGCTCCTGAGCGCGGATTTTAGGGAACCCGGCTACATCGTATATGTATTTTTCGGGATACAAAGCGGACAGCTGACCGCCTAGCTGCGGCAGGCTTTCGATAATTTTGACGCTCGCTTGCCGCATTCCGCCGTAAAATGCGGTAAACAAGCCGACAGGGCCGCCCCCGATAATTGTAATGTCATATACTTTTGAGTCTTCACGCATGAAAATAATGCCCCCTAAATGAAAATTGTTCTTAATTATATCATATCACATAAAATAAATACGAGCGCGTCTGTTTTTTTAAGATCGGAAAATATTACCGTCTGATCTAAAGTCTGCCGCCCGAGCATATTTAACCTTGAAAAAGCAAAAGCGAGCGGCTATGATGTAGTTGTGAACATTTTGTTAAAGATTCGTGAATATTTTTCGACGCACAGCCGAAAAACATTCCGTTGTTCGGCAAATTAAAGTGAAGGGTTTCACAAACTTTTTTTCATAAAAAGCCTGAAGCCGGCAGAAGATAACCCAAAGGCTATTTTTAATCCGGCTTAGCAGTAAAATACAGAAAAGGTGGATGTGATTCCGTTGAATAAGCCAAAAGTAGTAGTATTAGGTGCAGGTTATGGTGGATTAATGACCGTTACGAGACTTGTTAAAAAAATCGGCGTCAATGAAGCGGATGTTACGCTTGTCAACAAGCACAATTATCATTATGAGACAACCTGGATGCACGAAGCGAGCGCAGGTACACTTCATCATGACAGATGCCGCTATCAGATTAAAGACGTCATCAATACATCCCGTGTCAATTTCGTTCAGGATACGGTAAAGAAAATCGATAAAGAAGGAAAGAAAGTCGTCCTTGAAACCGGCGAGCTTAGTTACGACTATCTTGTCGTAGCGCTGGGGGCCGTCCCTGAAACTTTCGGAATTTCTGGATTGAAAGAGTATGCTTTCTCCATTTCAAACATCAACTCGTCCCGGCAGCTTCGCGAGCACATTGAATATCAGTTTGCGACGTATAACACAGAAGCCGAGAAGCGCCCGGAACGCCTGACGATCGTTGTCGGAGGAGCGGGTTTTACCGGCATTGAATTTTTGGGCGAATTGGGCAACCGCATTCCTGAGCTGTGCCGCGAATACGATATCGACCGTCAGCAGGTTCGTTTAATATGCGTGGAAGCCGCGCCGTCCGTTCTCCCGGGCTTTGATCCTGAGCTTGTCGATTATGCGGTCAACTACCTTGAAGGAAAAGGCGTTGAATTCAAAATCGGCACGGCTGTGAAAGAATGCACGCCTGACGGAATCATCTGTGGAAAAGACGATCAGACCGAAGAAATCAAAGCAGGCACTGTCGTATGGGCCGCAGGTGTCCGCGGCAACCCGATCATAGAAGAATCAGGCTTTGAAAACATGCGCGGCCGTGTGAAGGTAAAACCTGATCTGCGCGTTGAAGGCCATGATGATATATTTGTAATCGGAGACTGCTCGCTGATCATAAATGAAGAAACCGAAAGGCCTTATCCGCCGACTGCGCAGATTTCCATGCAGCAGGGCGAAACGTGCGCAAACAATTTGGCCGCACTGATTCACGGCAAAGAAACGGAAACGTTCTCATTCGATAATAAAGGCTCTGTCGCTTCTCTCGGCGAACATGATGCAATCGGCGTCGCATTCGGGAGAAAGATGACGGGAACGACGGCGTCCATGATGAAAAAAATTATCGACAACCGCTCGCTGTTCCTGATCGGCGGGCCGGGACTTGTTCTGAAAAAAGGAAAGTTTAAATTTTTCTAAGCGGAATCGAAGCCTGCAGCGGAAGCTGCGGGCTTTTTATTCGGGGTTAAAAACTTCAAAAACGAAAGAAAAAGGAAGAAAGCTTAGCTTTTAAGCGCTTACATCAAATGATCTGTTATATTTTCTGACTTTATTATTGACAATGTTCATGATATATTATCAGAAAATTAAGAAAAAGGTGAGTATCTAATGAAGACGACATCAACCCATCGCCTTGAATCAACCTGTACATTTTGTTCGGGAAAAGGCTATTTTCAGCTTCTGCTCGGTGGTTCGGAAACGTGCAACAACTGCAAGGGAACGGGAAAAGACCGCTGATCGCCGCTTTCCAATGATTGACTCAAGTTCCTTCCCCAATGTACACTAAAAGAGGTGAATTGGGGGTGGAGGCTTTGATTAGTTTACCAGTTGTCATCATTTCAGTTGTCTTATTTTTCGTCCTGTTTTTCGGCATCGGTTTTCTGCTGAATATGCTGCTCAGGATGTCATGGATCATGGCTGTCATTTATCCAATTGTATGCCTTTTCATTGTGAATAAAGAAAAGCTGATTCGCTATGTAGAGGCGCCGGGAGAGGCATTTTCCGGCCTTTTTGACAGAGTGGCTTCATTGGGAGCTGCCGATATCATCATTTTAGCCAGCGGAATGGCCGGAGCCCTGTTGTCGGGTGTTACGATTAAAGCGTTGCGAAAAAGGGGATATCAAATGTTTTAAGCCTTCTTCTTCAAGGGAGAGGGTTTTTTGAATTTAATTTTTTCACTTTTCTTAAAATTTTTCCGCCATCTGAATATTTCTGTTTCCGCTTGGAAACAACTAGATGGTGAGAGGAGTGGAAGATTTGAGAAAAGTGATGACAATGTTCCGGCGTTTCTTGATGACAGTTTTGTTTGTCTTTGCTTTTATGACGACCTTCTTTGCCGTTTCAGGCGTGGAAGCACAGGACATATCCAGCTGGGCGAAAGAACGCGATTTGTCCTTGAAACAGCTGATGCTCACCTTTAAATCACTTCCGAAAGAAAAAGCGGAAAAAACGTCTCTGTCTGCCGCAGAACAAATTAAAAACAAACCGAAATCGCTTGAAGATGCCTTTGACTGGACCAAGTATCCGAAGCAAAAAGTCACCGCGACCGGATATACAGCAGGGGCGGAATCGACGGGAAAACAGCCTCATCATCCAGATTACGGGATTACATATTCGGGAGTCAAAGTTAAAAGAGATTTATATTCAACCGTTGCTGCCGACCCGTCGGTCTTTCCGATCGGCACGATATTGTTCATACCGGACTACGGCTATGGCGTTGTTGCGGACACCGGATCAGCCATCAAAGGGAACCGGCTTGATTTGTACTATGAGACGGTTGAAGATGTTTATAAAGAGTGGGGCAAAAAAACACTTGATGTGTATGTCATTAAAAAAGGAAACGGCACCATTACCGAAGAGGATCTCCTGAAACTGAATGAAAATAAATCGATGCAAGTATTCAGACAAAAATATAAAATGGCGAAAGAATAAGAAAAAACGTTTAAGACCTGTGCGTCTTAAACGTTTTTTTGCTCTACATCAATAAGTAATCGAGAAGCAGCGTCAGGGCAATGCCGGTCAAACCGCCGAAAAAAACTTCAATCGGCTGATGGCCGAGCAGTTCCTTCAGCTTCTTCTGTTTTTCTTCCTGATGGCTTTTAGGGAAATCTTTCGCTTCGTTGACAAAGCGGTTAAAATCGCGGACAAGCCGGTTGATCACTGTTGCTTGTTCTCCGGCATGTCTTCTCACTCCGGTTGCATCAAACATCGTAATAACGGCAAATATTGCGGAAACGGCGAACAAAGAAGAATCCATCCCGTGATCAAGAGCCACGCCGGTTGAAAGCGCCGTAACGGCTGCTGAGTGTGAGCTCGGCATTCCGCCAGTGCTTGTGACGAGCCGCCAATCCCATTTTTTCGAGACGACAAAGTAAATGGGCACCTTGATAAACTGAGCGAAAAAGATCGCGGCAAAGCTCGCCAGTAAAGGAAAGTTTGTGAGGATTTCCATTTTGCAGAACATCCTTTCTATAAAGAAAATAGAGATGAATTCAAAAAAGCACTCAGTTATTTGCTAAAATATATAATATGAAACCCCATCGGGAAAAAATGTTTTTCCTATTATAACATTGTTGTTTCAATTTTACTCACTTTGCTGATAAGGAGCTGTGAACGCATGTTTTATGCCTTTAAAGACTTCGAAAAAAAAGAAACGCTTTTAATCGGACTGTTTAAAAAAAGCCAGCTGTACGGGAAGGCGGAAGAAATCGACCGCCTTTTGGACGGCCAGCTTTCTCAGCTGCTGAAAGACGGGGATGTATCTTCCAAAAAAACGAAAGTGTCTAAAATATTTACCCCTTCCCTTCAGGGAGTCAAACGCATCTATATCGTCGGATTGGGCCGTGAAGCGGAATTTACCTTCGAGGATGCGAAACAGTGCTTTGCCGAAGCTGTTCAGCAGATTCACAAAGATCGAAAGCAGGAGTTAACCGTCATGCTCGACAGCTTCGTATCTGAAGAGGTACCAGCCGCTGACGCCGCGCATGCATTGGCTGAATCGTGCATGCTGTCATGCTATGAAGTGCAGGATTACAAGCACAGAGCAAATGTACCTGATCAATGCCTGCAAAGCGTCTATGTTTTGACAGACCATGACCTGAAGGAAATTCAGGCGAGTCTGCATGTCGGGCAGGTGTACGGAAATGCGACGAATTCGGCGAGAACCCTCGTGAACATGCCGGGGAACATGCTGACAGCGGCGGATCTCGCGTCATACGCCGCTGAATTGGCAGCAAAATACGAATTTGAATGTGAAATTCTCGAAAAGGCTGAAATGGAAGAGCTCGGGATGGGCGGTCTCCTCGCGGTCAACCAAGGATCAGAAGAGCCGCCGAAAATGATCGTCTTAAAATATCAGGGAAAGGAAGCATGGGATGATGTCATCGGTTTAGTCGGCAAAGGGATCACGTTTGATACCGGCGGCTATTCGATTAAGACGAAGAGCGGCATTGTCGGCATGAAGTCAGATATGGGCGGAGCCGCCAGCGTTTTGGGAGCGATGGAAGCGATCGGTGAATTAAGGCCGGAACAAAACGTGCTTGCCGTGATCCCATCGACTGATAACATGATTTCGGGAAGCGCAATGAAGCCGGACGATGTTATCGTTTCCTTGAGCGGCAAGACGATTGAGATCTTGAATACGGACGCCGAAGGAAGGCTGGCGCTCGCTGACGGACTGACATATGCAAAGCACCACGGAGCCTCCGTGTTGATCGATGTCGCGACACTGACCGGAGGTGTCGTCGTAGCTCTGGGAACGGAAACGACAGGCGCGATGACAAATCATGATCCGCTTTATCAGCAGGTGAGACAGGCGGCTGAAGAAGCGGGAGAAGCGATTTGGCAGCTTCCGATTACAGAAAAAGACAAAAAAAGAGTAAAAAACAGCCAAATGGCCGACCTTAACAATTCACCGGGCAGGGAAGGCCATGCGATTATGGCCGGAACGTTCCTCGGTGAATTCGCCGAGCGGACGCCATGGGTTCACCTTGACATCGCCGGAACGGCAACGACATCTCAAAGTTCATGCTTTGGACCGAAAGGCGGAACGGGCGTGATGGTAAGGACGCTTGTCACGTTTGTCGAGCGGTTTTCGGATCAATTGTAGGTTTTTATCCCCTTTGACAGAAGGGGATTTTTTTTATGAAAAATACAGAAGAGCCTCATTGACGCATTCATAAAACATGTGGTAATATACGTTCATTACTTTAATTATCTACTACATTAGCAAACTAAAGCGTTTGTTCGGAGGTTTCAAATATGAATGCAGTTGTGATTGCTGTTATTGTCATGCTTATATTAAGCCTGCTGCGAGTCAATGTTGTTCTTGCCTTGATTGTGGGCGCTCTTGCAGGAGGTCTGACGGGCGGTCTCGGTCTCGGCCAGACGGTCAGCGTATTCACGGAAGGACTCGGCGGGAACGCAACCGTCGCTGTCAGCTACGCGCTCCTCGGCGCATTTGCGGTCGCTTTGACGAAAACGGGTCTTCCGGATGCCATGGTTGAAGCTGCTGTCAAGCTGATCGGCAAAGAAGGCGATACAAGGCGCAAAACCCTTTCAAAAGCGCTGATCGTCTTCGTGATTTTAATCATTTCTTGTATGTCTCAAAATATCGTTCCGGTTCATATCGCATTTATCCCTGTTTTAATACCGCCGTTATTGAAAATTTTGAATGAGCTGCAAGTGGACCGCCGCCTGATTGCGTGTGCGATGACATTCGGATTGACAGCTCCGTATGTTTTGCTTCCCGTCGGCTTCGGTCAGATTTTCCAGGGGATTTTGAAAGACAATATGAAAGATGCCGGCCTTTCGGTCACATTGGCTGATATTCCGATCGCCATGATCATCCCGATCGCCGGGATGATTGCCGGTTTGGCTGCTGCTGCTTTTGTATACCGCAAACCGCGCACGTACAAAATGAAGGAAATCGCCGGTCAAAAATCGGCGGCTTATACGAAAAAAAGCCTTTCGATTGCCGCTTTGGCCATCGCTGTATCACTAAGCGTACAGCTTTATTTGTCTCAAAGTTTAGACGTCGACGGAATGATCTTCGGCGCGCTCAGCGGTTTGGCGGTCTTGTTTTTAAGCGGAGCGATGAAGCGCGGCGAAGCGGACGAATTGATCACAAACGGCATGAACATGATGGCGTTTATCGGATTTGTGATGCTGGCCGCCGCCGGTTTTGCCAATGTGCTTGAGAAAACGGGCGATGTCAAAGCTCTTGTTGAAGCGTCAACAGGTTTCATCAGCAATAATCAAGTGATCGGCGCATTGCTGATGCTGATTGTCGGTTTATTGATCACAATGGGGATTGGTTCATCATTTGCGACGATTCCGATTATCGCAACGATATTTGTGCCGCTTTGCATGCAGCTTGGCTTCAGTCCGATGGCGACCATCGCCATTATCGGGACGGCGGCGGCTCTCGGGGACGCCGGTTCACCTGCGAGCGACAGCACGCTTGGCCCGACATCAGGCTTAAATGCAGACGGACAGCACCACCACATTTGGGATACTTGTGTTCCGACATTCATCTTTTATAATATTCCGCTGATTTTGTTTGGCTGGATCGCGGCGATTGTTCTTTAAAAAAATTCCCCTCACTTTGAGGGGAATTTTTTTCTATGTTTGTTAAAATAAAAAGAGAACCGCACCGCCTGCTCTTAATTAATAGGTCGGGTTTCTTCTGAAGCCTGCGCCTTTTTGAACCGCCCGGAAAACCTTTGAGGCGAGCGCGGCGAGCAGAACGGAGAATGCCAAGTCTTTCACGAAGAACCAGGTCATCATCTTCCAAACGGCTGAATAAGACAACGGTGTATTGAGCCAAGTTGAAAACGCGAGATACGTATAATTGACGCCAATCAGATAAATGATTAGTGTACCGATCAATGAAGCTGTGAAAAAGTGGCCTGTTCTCGGTTCTGATACTTTGTCCGTGATCCAGCCCGCGGCATATGCGGCAGGAATGTAGGATAGAATAAATCCGGCGCTTCCTTTGAAAAGAACGGAAATACCGCCTGAAAAAGAAGCGAATACAGGAGCGCCTACAAAGCCGACTAACGCATAAACGATCATGGACAGCGCACCTAATTTGCGGCCGAGCAGAAGCCCGGCAAGCAGACAGAAGAAAGGCTGCATCGTAAGCGGAATACCGCCGATTTGCAGAAACGGGGCAAACGAAGTGATATTAGCGCCGATCCCCATGAGGGCGGCAAACATTCCGACAAGCGCCATATCAGCGGCGCGAAGTTTCTTTTTATTCATGATCTTTGTTCCTCCTCAGTGATTCAACACAACCTTATCGTAAGAGATCGTAAAATAGTTTGTCAACCACTTTTTAAACAAAGTTAACAAAGGGGGTTCTTTCGTGTTTTTTGGAAAAACAAAACCGCACAAGTCCGACAGGGTCCCTCCAAACCAAAATGTCACGACATCTTTTCCTGTTCTTCATGCAGGCGATGTTCCGGAATACAAAGACCTCTCAAAATGGAATTTGCAAGTCTACGGACTTGTCGAACAGCCGCTCCTGCTGTCTTTGAATGATCTGCATGACATGCCGCAGAGCGAAGTGTCCAATGATATTCATTGTGTAACAGGCTGGTCCAGGCTCGATAATGTCTGGGAAGGGATCAAAACAAAGGAGATCGCTGAAAGAGTAAAGCCGCTTCCCGAAGCCAAATTTGTCATCTTGCATGCAGAGGAAGGCTGGACGACGAATGTTCCGCTCGAAGACTTCTTAAAGAATTCGTCTCTTTTGGCTCATTCCCACAACGGCGCCCCGCTCACACCGGAGCACGGTTTTCCGCTCAGAGCGGTCATGCCGCATCTGTATTTTTGGAAAAGCGCCAAATGGCTGAGGGGCATTCAGTTTACAAAGGTAAACCATCCGGGCTTTTGGGAGAAAAACGGGTACCATATGAGGGGAAATCCTTGGAAAGAAGAAAGGTACAGCTTTGATTAACGGGGGGAGGATGAAATGTTTTTCGTACAGCTGCTCATATTTTGCATGCTGACCGTATGTTTTTGGCTTTTGATCGCATCATTCAAGAAAAAGGCTTTTGCTGTTTTATTAGCGCTGACAGCTGCGGTGGTTTTGCCGCTGTTTGCCGCAGCCGGCGATGCCTCAGACAGGACGCTGTGGAGAATCGTTCTGTTTGCGGCGATCCCTGTTTCTGTGATTACCGCAAAATTGATTCAGGATCGGCGGAAAACGGAATAAAAGAAAAAGACAGAGTCTCGGAGCTGTTTCCCGAGGCTCTGTCTTTTTGATGCTATGCACCGGCGGTTGACGACGAATTTTCGATCGCAAGCTCTGCCGGAACGTAATCATAGTTTAAGTCTCTGGCTACGGCTTCATAAGTGATATGGCCGTTTGCTGTGTTTACACCGGCTTTTAGCGCACGGTTTTCAAGTATCGCTTTTTCCGCGCCCTTATTTGCGATTTCAAGCGCGTACGGAACCGTTACATTCGTCAGTGCGACTGTGGATGTCCGCGGAACGGCCCCGGGCATGTTGGCAACGGCGTAATGGACGATTCCGTGTTTGACATAGGTCGGATTGTCGTGGGTTGTGATGTGATCCACCGTCTCGACGATGCCGCCTTGATCGATTGCGACGTCAACGATCACCGAGCCCGGTTTCATCTGTTTGACCATCTCTTCCGTCACCAAAGTCGGCGCTTTGGCACCCGGGATCAGCACCGCGCAGATGAGGAGATCGGCTTCAGCGACGGCATCAGCGATGTTGACCGGATTGGACATCAAAGTTTTGATTTGGTTGCCGAATTGATCATCAAGCTGGCGCAGACGTTCCGCGCTTAAATCGATCATCGTCACGTCGGCTCCCAGACCCGCCGCGATTTTTGCCGCATTTGTGCCGACAACGCCTCCGCCGATGATCGTCACTTTCCCGCGCGCGACTCCTGGTACCCCGGCCAATAGTATGCCTTTTCCGCCTTTCGGCTTTTCAAGGAACTGGGCGCCGATTTGAGCGGCCATCCGCCCGGCTACCTCTGACATCGGCGTCAGTAAAGGAAGGGAGCGGCCGTCGCTGACCGTTTCATAGGCAATGGCTGTCACGCCTTTTTGCTTTAATGCTTCAGCCAGGGAAGGCTCTGCGGCCAGATGCAGATAAGTGAACAAGATAAGCCCTTCTCTAAAATACGGATATTCTTCAGGAAGCGGCTCTTTGACTTTCATCACCATATCAGCTGCTTCCCAGACGGCTTTCGCCTGTTCTGAGATCTCCGCTCCCACTGAGACGTAATCTTCATTTTCAAACCCGCTTCCAGCCCCCGCGTCTTTTTCGATGATGACGCGGTGTCCTGCCGCGATCAGTTGAGAAGCTGCACCGGGAGTCAAGGCAACACGGTTTTCATTGTTTTTGATTTCTTTCGGTACGCCGATAATCATCCCATCATTCCTCCTTTTTCTGTAAAAATGCTGTTGTTTTAGTTTATACTGACTTTTTAGAATTTTCTTTGTTTGGATCGAAAAATAAAAAAACATGCATTTGTGGAATTTCACAAATGCATGTTGCGAAGCTTGATTTCCAGATAAATCGTAAATTTTTCATTGATGTTTTTTAAATCGATTTCGGCGATTTTACTGATGCGCTTCAGCCTGTAGTTCAGCGTGTTGACGTGAATGTTCAGCTTTTTGGCGGCGGTGTTGACGTTGCTGTCGCATTCGATAAACTGCTCAAGCGTCTCGACAAGATTGGAGTGGTGCTCCTTGTCATATGCTTCAAGCTGCATTAAAGAATAGTTTGGATAGCTTGCGTGTTTTCGTTTTTCGCTGAGCACGTCGAGATACTGATAGATGCCGAGTTCTGAAAAGCTGACGAGCTGCCTTGTTTCTTCGGGAAAACGCTCCTTGACCTTCAGCGCCGAGAGCGCTTCCTGATAAGACTGGTGTACAAGGGTGATCAAGCTGTACATTCCGCCGATCGCAATCGTGCAGTTGTTCAGTTTATAGCGCTCTTCAAGCTGCTTTTGTATATTCGCGGCAAATTGCTTTAAATCATTGAACGGCTGTCCCTTTTGCCCCGTTTTTGGCGAAGCGAGGACAATCAGCTCATTATAATCGATTGTAGCCAGAAGAATTTGCACCTGCTGCGTCGTCTCCAGCAAGTAGTGGAGCTGTTTTTCGGTTTTTTCTTCGATTTCGTCTTTCAGCCGGATGATGATGACCGAGTAAGTTGAAGGTACCCCGATACCAAGCTGATGAAAGCCGTCGGAGATCTCCTGATCTTCCGAAATATGCCCGGTTAAGAGCTTCCAGAAAAATTCCTGGCTGCGCTGTTCATTTTTTCTTTTTCGGACTTGATAAGGCAGCAGCTTGTTTTTGACGGAATCCGCAGCCAGCTTCAAAAGATGAAGCTCGTCTTCCGACAGCGTTTTTTGGCTTTCCAGCGCCCAGATAAAACCGATAACCTCGCTGTTTTTCCAGATTGATATCGCCACGCGGCTCGACAAGCCGACTTCATCGATTTGCTCAACCCTGATCGGTTCGTCGGTTTTCATCAAGGCGGGAATCGTTCCATCTTTCCAAAGCTTGTTGATGACCTTTTCCGGCACGCGTCTTCCGATGATCGTTGACGTTCTCGCCGGGTCCGTGTAGTCGCTGTGGGTGCTGTAAGCAAGGAGACGGTGGTTGATGTCTTCTATTGTAATCGGACAGTCCAGCACCTCGCTGATGTGATCTGCCACATCTTCTAAACGGTCATATTGATATTTAAAAGGATTGTTTCGATTGTTCATAAAAAAACCCCTACTTTTATGTTTGCATGAAAAAATTTTGACATATACCCATCTTACTTTTATTATGAATATAGTTGTTTGTTAAAATCAACAAAAAAGTCGCTGACGATTTATTATTTTTCATAAACGTAGCGATGTATTACACCAAATTTAATTATTCTGAAATAAGAGGAGTAGGAACATTGGCGATTCTAGAGAAAATCAACGGCTTTTTATGGGGAGTCCCGGGCATCATTCTGCTTGTGGGAACCGGTTTATTTTTGACGTTCATCCTGCGGGGGCTTCAATTTAAAAGATTGATATATGCATTCAAACTTGCATTCGGGAAAGAGAAAGAATCAGCCGGAGCAGACGGTGATGTCAGCAATTTCAAGGCGCTGATGACGACGCTTGCCGGAACGATCGGAAACGGGAATATTGCCGGTGTAGCCACGGCGATTACGGTTGGAGGTCCGGGGGCTTTGTTTTGGATGTGGCTCGTCGGTCTTTTAGGGATGGCTACGAAATACAGCGAAGCATTGCTCGCCACGAAATACCGCGTCAAAAATGAGCGGGGCGAATATTCGGGCGGACCGATGTACTATGTCGAAAAAGGGCTCGGGAAGAAGTGGAAGCCGCTTGCCGTTTTATTTGCATTGTCAGGTGTGCTTGCCTCTTTTGGAATCGGGGATTCCGTCCAGTCCAACACGATTTCGGAAGTCGTCACACACAGCTTCGGAATTCCAGGCTGGATCATCGGTCTTGTGCTCGCGATATTGACAGCCGCGATCATCTTCGGCGGTTTTCAGCGTGTCAGCACGGTGGCGAGCATTTTCGTGCCGGTCATGGCGATTCTTTATATCGGCGGCTCACTGATCATTATTTTCCTTCATTATGATCAAATCATTCCGGCGTTCCAGCTGATTTTTTATCACGCCTTCAATCCGGTGTCAGCCGCTGGGGGCTTTACAGGTGTAGTCGTGTCTGAGGCGATCAGAAACGGCATGTCGAAAGGAATCTTTTCAAATGAAGCGGGTCTTGGTACCGCTGCTTTGATCGCAGGAAACGCGAAATCCGATCACCCCGTCAAGGCTGCATTGGTTGCGATGACGGGAACATTCATCGTCACATTGATCGTATGTACAATGACCGGGCTCGTCCTCATTATTACGGGATTTTGGGATCCTTCAGGCGGTCTGCTTTCTGGTGTTGCCCACGATACATCGCTTGACGCCGGCGCGCTGACAAACGCCGCGTTTGCTTCTTCGCTCGGAGCCGCGGGTAAATACATTGTGACGTTTTCAGTTATTTTCTTCGGCTATTCAACCATTGTCGGTTGGTATGTATATGGAGAAAAATGTCTGGAATATTTAGTTGGTTTAAAATGGGTGCCGGTTTACCGTGTCGTTTATGTCATCGCTGCATATTACGGTGCAGTCGCAAGCCTCAATACTGTATGGGCTTTTGCCGACATGGCGAACGCATTAATGATGATCCCGAACTTAATCGCCCTTGTGCTCTTATGGAAAGTCATTCGGGCGGAAACTGACGATTTCTTTTTGCACCATTATAATAAGGAAAAACAAAAATCAGCCGGCTTGAAAGCGGGCTGATCGAGACAAGCCTGCCTCTCTTAGAGGCGGGCTTTTTTTGCGCTTATGCAATCCTTCCTTTATCCTATGGAAACGGTTCAGACTCAAGTGGGTAAACAGAACCATGCCATTTGATTCAAATGTTACGAGAGAAGAAAATTGAGATAATTTTACTAGATTTCTATAATTTTTGCTGGGTGGAAATAGAGGAATGATAAACCTTTAGACTCATTTTGTAAAATAACAACAGATTTGTTTGACTGTGCCTCAATCTTGTTTTTATAATAAAAGCGTTCAAAAAAATAAGTTATTTAGCCCATATCTAGGGCGAATAGCGCAGGAGGTATAAGGAATATGTCAGGAATCATTCGTGTTACGCCGGCTGAATTGCGGCAAATGGCTGACAGATATCAAAAAGAAAGCGGAGATGTGACTGAACAGGTCAATCAGCGCCTTGATCAAATGATCAACCAGCTTCAAGATATGTGGGAAGGTGAATCAAGCCGTGCGTTCTCAGAGCAATATCAAGAGCTAAGACCTTCTTTTATTAAAATGGCTGAACTTCTAAGCGACGTTTCTAAACAACTTCATCAGACTGCTAACACTCTTGAAAGCACTGACCAAGACATCGCTAGCCAAATCCGCGGCTAATTTACAGATTAGAAGAATGAGAGAAGCGCCTAATTCAAAAGAAGATGACGGCGCTTTTTCTATTGAGAGGTGATGAACTGGTGTATGTTGACATTACCATCGATTTAAAACATTACGACGGCAGCGCCTTTGACCTCAGACTGTCAGATTACCATTCTGTTAAAAAGGTAATCGACATCGCGTGGCAAGCCAAAAGCATACCGGTACCTCCCCGGGAAGGCTACTGGGTAAGGGTGACAAATAAAGATGCCGTTTTTTCAGGCGAATATACATTATCGCAATGCGGAATTACGACAGGTGACCGCCTGGAAATTTTATGAAAGGATCTGGGTGAATGGCAGAGAAAAAGAAAACGTATCTCGAAGACCAATTAGAGGCCGTCATGACGAAAGAAGACGGTTCATATATCTTTCGTTTTCAAAGAGAAAAGATCAATCTTGTGAACGGCTTGGAAGCAAACGTCATCAAAGAAGTCGATCCTTCCTTTAATAAAGAAACCGTCATGACCGATGATGAAGTCCAAATTTTGATTCAGCCTCCTTCCGAATATAAAGAATTTCGTTATATAAAAGGAAAAAATAAAAAAAGCAAATGGCTTTTTGCGTACCAGCTCGTGAAAGCCGTCGAAGAACATTCAATTAAAAGGCTGCACCTGATCGCTGCGCCTGAAAACATTGTTTTTGACAAAGGATTAACACCTAAATTTTTACATTATGGAGTGAAAGAAAGCATTCCGCCATATGAAGACGACGAAGAAAGACTTTTCAATGAAGTGAAAGCCGCTGCTGCGCTTGCTGTCGACGGGCAGTTTACTTTTGAAGAGTATTTAAAATACAGCGAAACCATCAAGTTTTCAGATCAGGTAAAAGACATCATCACAAGCGGGACGTACGGCGATTTGAAAGCCGTCATTCAAAAGAGGATCGATGAACTGGATGCCGAAGAAAAAACGCTTGTCCATCTTCCGAAGAAGAAATGGAAGATTCAAAGGTACATAGGGTTAGGACTTATTTTATGCTTAATACCGGCTGTTTTATTTTCCTTCTACTCATTATTCTTTGCACAACCGAAACAGCAGGCGTTTATCGAAAGCAACCGCTACTTCTTAAATAAACAGTACAGCAAAGTCATCAGTACGCTTGATAAATATGATGCCGGCGAGATGCCTGATTCTGTTCAATATCAGCTGGCTTATTCGTATATCATCGTTGACAATGTACTGAAGGAAGCGGATTTACAGGAAGATGCTATGAAGAGCCTGACGCTTCAAGTCGATCCGAATAACTTCCTTTATTGGATTCAGATCGGACGCGGCGCCAATAAAGAAGCGCTTGAGACGGCCCGTAAGCTGGAAAACAATGCACAGATTATGTTGGCACTTATGAAATATACAGATGACATTAAAGCTGATGATAAATTGTCCAGTGATGAGAGGCAGAAACAGCTGGAACCGCTCGAAAAAGAACTTGAAGAATTGAAGCGGACAGCAGATGAACAGAAAGCTAAAACTGATGAAAACCAGCAGGCAAACACCGAGCAAAGCCAGGCGGACGTAGAAGCCGCAAAGGCTGAAAAGGAGAAAGCCGAGCAAGAGCAGGCGAAAAAAGAAAATAAAGAAAAGGAAGACAAAAAGAAAAAAGATGATAAATAAAAGCGAAAACACCTGTTGTTGGCAGGAGGCGGGGAAATGAGTCTGTTATGGATTTTTTATCATAAAAACTATCAAAAAATAAAACTGGATGATCAGAACAGCCGCACGCTCACCATCGGGCCGGATTTGAAACATTCTGTCACGATCAAGCATTTTTCGTTTGAAAAAGGCCCGGTGGTACTGGAAAAGCAGAAGGACTCAGACGCTTTCAACGTGCAGCTGGGAGGGGAGACTGTTTCTTCTTTAAAGCTTGGCGGAAAGGCGTCCGTCCAAAGCGGCGCTGAACAGCTGACACTTTTTTTAGCCGAAGAATCCGACAGCGTTCCCGCCTACTATTTAGGAGAGAGACAGGAAGTCGTCATTTCTTCCCTTGATCAAGAAGCGGATGTTTATTTCAATGAAACGGATTCATTCTTTGGAGAAAAAGGTACATTCTCCTTCATCCGCCTCGACGGGCGATGGAATGTCCTGCCGAATGGCGCCAAAATTTATTTGAACGGAGAAGAAGTGTCCGCTTCGGTCTCCGTGCAAAATGGAGACGAAATCGCATTTGGACTGAATATTCTTCGCATCATTGAAGATGACCTCTTGGAAATCGAGGGGTTCGGGCAATATGATACGTCTTTGGAGAACATTCTCAAGCCGAGCTCGGAGACAAAAAATAAATATCCGCAATACCGCAGGCCGCCGAGAATGATTTACGATCTGCCGGATGAAAAGATATCCTTCAGCTTCCCGGCACAGGAAAGCGACGGAGACAACAGAGGCTTATGGCTGATGATTCTGCCTCCGATCGTCATGTTGCTCGTCATGGGGATCGTGGCGCTCATTCAGCCGCGGGGAATTTTTATCATCGTCTCCCTTGCGATGTTTATGATGACGCTGATTACGTCAACCGTGCAGTACTTCCGCGACAAAAATCAGCGTAAAAAAAGAGAAGAAAAAAGAGAGCGGGTCTACACCCTTTACCTTGAAAACAAAAAGAAAGAGCTGCACGAACTTGCAGAAAGGCAAAAGTTCGTCCTTGATTTCCATTTTCCTACATTCGAGAGAATGAAATATTTAACAAAGGAGATCAGCGGACGGATTTGGGAAAAATCGATTGAAAGCGCCGATTTTCTGCAAATCCGCCTTGGAACGGGAAATGTTGCATCTTCATACCAAATCAATTTGAACGGCGGAGATTTGGCCAATCGCGATACAGACCATCTCCTTGAACAAACGCAAAAAATGGAAGAGGTCTACAGAGAACTGAAAAATGCACCGATCACCGTGAATCTTGCTGAAGGCCCGATGGGCGTCGTCGGAAAATTGTCCGTCGTCAAAAATGAAATTCATCAGCTTGTCGGCCAGCTCGCATTTTTCCACAGCTATCATGATTTGCGCTTTGTCTTTATTTTTGACGAAGCCGAGTATCAAGAATGGGAATGGATGAAGTGGCTTCCGCATTTTCAGATGCCTCATATTTATGCGAAAGGGTTTATTTACAACGAACAGACAAGAGATCAGCTCCTTTCAAGCATATATGAAATTTTGAGAGAACGGGATTTAGATGAAAACAAAAAGAAAACTTTGTATAAGCCGCACTTTGTGTTTATCATCACAAATCAGCAGCTCATCGCGGAACACGTCATTTTAGAATATTTGGAAGGCAAGCAGAAAAACCTCGGAGTGTCGACAATCGTGGCGGCAGAGACGAAAGAAAGCCTGTCCGAAAACATTCATACTCTTGTTCGTTATATTACTGAACAGGAAGGCGACATTTTGATCAAGCAAAAGAAAGCCGTCCAGATCCCGTTTCAGCTGGATCACCACAACAGAGAAGACAACGAACTGTTTTCCCGGACGCTGAGAACGCTTGACCACCAGACGGGCATGACGAATTCGATTCCTGATACCGTATCGTTTCTCGAACTGTTCCAAGTGAAGGAAGTCGATGACATCGGTATTGGCCAAAAATGGTTGACAAGCGAATCGGCCAAATCTTTGGCCGTACCGATCGGCTATAAAGGAAAAGACGATATTGTTCATTTAAATCTTCACGAAAAAGCCCACGGCCCCCACGGGCTGCTTGCCGGAACGACCGGTTCGGGTAAAAGTGAATTTTTGCAGACTTATATTTTGTCTTTGGCCGTTCACTTCCACCCGCATGAAGTCGCATTTTTGTTAATCGACTACAAAGGGGGCGGAATGGCGCAGCCGTTCCGGAACATCCCGCATTTGCTCGGAACGATTACTAACATTGAAGGCAGCAAGAACTTCAGCAACCGGGCGCTGGCGTCCATTAAGAGTGAGCTGAAGAAAAGGCAGCGGCTCTTTGATCAGTATAAAGTCAACCATATCAATGACTATACAAAGCTTTACAAACAGAAAAAAGCGAAAACGGCGATGCCGCACCTTTTCTTAATTTCAGACGAATTTGCCGAGCTGAAAAGCGAAGAACCGGAATTTATCCGCGAGCTTGTCAGCGCGGCAAGGATCGGCCGAAGTCTCGGGGTGCACTTAATCTTGGCGACGCAAAAACCGGGCGGCATCATCGACGACCAGATTTGGAGCAACTCCAGATTCAAGGTTGCCTTGAAGGTTCAGGATGCGAATGACAGTAAAGAAATCCTTAAAAACGGAGATGCGGCTACCATCACGGTAACGGGCCGCGGTTATTTGCAAGTCGGCAACAATGAGGTGTATGAACTGTTCCAGTCTGCATGGAGCGGCGCCCCTTACATGGAGGACGGCTACGGCACAGAGGATGAAGTGGCGATCGTCACAGACACCGGTTTAATTCCTTTGTCAGACGTTGATGCCGATCATACTGCGAAAAAAGAGGCCGTGACGGAAATTTCTGCAGTCGTCGAACAAATTGAACGGATTCAAGAGGAAATGGGAATCGAGAAGCTTCCGAGCCCTTGGTTGCCGCCGCTTGAAGAGCGCATACCTAAAACGCGCTACCCGTCTGAGGAAGCGGATGCCTTTAACTTTGCTTATATCGATGAACCTGAAAAGCAAAGCCAGGAGCCGATCAGCTATCGCATGATGGATGACGGCAATATCGGCATCGTCGGATCGTCAGGCTACGGAAAATCCCTGACCGCTACGACGTTCATGATGAGCTTTGCCGAACAATATACACCGGAAGAATTGCATTACTACATTTTCGACTTTGGCAACGGAACGCTGCTTCCGCTTGCAAGGCTTCCGCATACCGCGGATTATTTCTTGATGGACCAAACGAGAAAAATCGAGAAATTCATGATCCGGATCAAGGCGGAAATCGAGCACCGGAAAAATCTTTTCCGCGCAAAAGAAATCAGCCATATCAAGATGTACAATGCGCTGAATGAGGAAAAGCTGCCGTTTATTTTCATAACGGTCGACAACTTTGACATCATTAAAGACGAAATGCATGAACTTGAAAGCGAATTTATCCAGTTTTCACGCGACGGCCAGTCGCTTGGAATTTATTTAATCCTGACCGCGACAAGGGTCAATGCGATCAGACAGTCGCTCTTGAACAACCTGAAAACGAGGGTTGTCCACTACCTGATGGATCAGTCTGAAGCATATTCGATCATCGGAAGGCCGGAATTCAGCCTTGAACCGATCCCTGGACGCGTCATTATCAATAAAGAAAACCAATACTTCGCACAAATGTTTATGCCTGTGGAAGCGGACAATGATATCGAGCTGTTTGAACGGATCAAATCCGACATTCAGGCGATCGCAGAACGGTCGGAAGGCATGAGAAAGCCGGCGCCTGTGCCGATGCTGCCGCTGGAGCTTTCCGTTACGCAGTTTGTGAGAGATTATCCGCTTCAGCCTGAAAGAGGCCTTATTCCAATGGGACTCGATGAAGAATCTGTCGAACCGGTATACTTTAACCTTGAGAAAAATAAGCACTGCCTCATCATGGGTCAGACGCAGCGCGGAAAAACAAACGTCATCAAGATCATGCTCGAGCACCTGCTTGACCATGACACGAAAAAAATTGCCGTGTTTGATTCGATAGACAGAGGGCTTTCTCAATATGCGACAGAGGATCAAATCAGCTATCTTGAAACAAAAGACGACATTATGCTCTGGCTGGCTGAGACGGAAGAAATTTGCCGGACAAGAGAAGCGATGTATTTGGAAGCCGTTAAACAAGGCGAAATCGCCAACCTTGATTTTTCACCGATGGTCTTTATCGTCGACGGACTTTCACGGTTCCAGCAGACGATCGACGCATCTATTCAGGATAAAATGGCGATGTTTATGAAGTCATACGCCCATTTAGGCTTCCACTTTATACCTGCCGGAAATCACAGCGAGTTCACAAAAGGCTATGATTCGCTGACAAGCGAAGTCAAGCAGGTCAGACACGCCATGCTATTGATGAAAAAATCCGAGCAGAATTTGATTCAGCTCCCATATGAACGCCAGGAGCCGGAAATTCTCCCGGGCTTTGGCTATATCGTTGAAAACGGCAAAGAGAGGAAAATTCAAATTCCTTTATGTGCCGTAGAAAGGAAGAAAACGAAATGACGGAACAACAAAAAAGCACGCTGAAAATTATCAGCGCCTTCGTCACGATCATCTTGCTGCCCGTCTTGTTCTTTCATTTCATCGGTGAGAACCCGACGAAAAAGGTATCGAACGCGACAAGGGAAATCGCTGTCGTCAATGAAGATACCGGCATTTTGAAAGATGACGGAACCGTTGATGAAGATGCGCTGCTGGGGAACGAAATCTCGGCTTCCCTGGTTGACCGTCCGGACTATAAATGGACGGTCGTCAACCGGAGCGCAGCAGAAAGCGGACTTTCGGAGAAGCAATACGATGCGATTGTCTACATTCCGTCGGACTTTTCGCAAAACATTTTAAGCTACAACCATGAGCGTCCACAAAAAGCGGAGCTGGAATTTAAAATTCAGGACCAGCTTGACGCCGTCAACAAGGAAAAAGTCCAGCGCGAACTTCAAGACGCGCAAAAAACGGTGAGCAAAAAAATGTCTTCCCTGTATTGGCGCTTTGTCAAACAGGGAGTCAAAAAGGTCAGAAAAGAGTTTGACAGCATCGTAAACAAAGAATCAGAGTTCCAAAACGCGATGTACAATTTTTACAAGCCGAGCTCCAACAATTTAGCGGGCGAAGTAGAAAGACAAAAAGAGATGATCGACAGGCTAAAAGAATCGATCAATGAAACAGAAGGCACATCAAAAGAGCGCAACGCAGGCGTAGAAGAATCCAAAAAACAATTGGACAGCTTCGTCGACAACGTCAATCAGTACAAACAATATCAAGAAAAGCAGTCGGAACTGCTTCAAGCTGCACAAGCGGACAGTGAAAAGCAAATTCAAGACGGCCTTACGGTGATTAAGGAAAAGCAGTCCAGCGCAACGAGCCGTTTCAATGAACAAATGAGCGGCATGGCCGCTTCATTCAACGGTTTGCAAAATCAATTCAGCCTGACTGCGAACTCTTTTCAAAACCTGCAAACGACGCGTGAAAATCAGGTGCCGTTACAAATGAGCGGAATTGACAGGATTCAGAATGAGTTGATCGATGATTATCAGGCCCAAACGAGAAGCTATAATCTGAGCGTGCTTCAACCTAAATTAATAGAGAGGCGCTCAGTGTTAACCGTTCCACAGGAAGATCCAGGCACCACAAATCCTGGTGATGATCAAGATAACGATGATGAAGATCAAAATGACGACGAAGAACAGCCGAAAGATTTAAAAATCGATCTTCAAGAACAGCAAGATGAATTGAAGAACATTGCGGCTGATCTTAAAGAATTATCGGACGGGCTAAAGGATTCCTCAGGGAATGATGGCGGCAATTCAGGAGATCAAGAACCATCTGCCGGAGAGCCGAATCAGGGTCAAGAACCTTCTCCTGAAACCGGGGAAAACGGTCAGCAGGACGGTTCAACTTCTGCAGATGATGCAGGCGATAAGGGAACAGGCGAAGACGGCCAAACGGAGAACCCGGGAGACGAGCCTGAAGACGAAATTACCAAGTTAAAAGCACAGCTCAATGAAGCCGCCGCTAGAATTGAAAAGGTGGAAACAGATCTTCGCGAAAAACAGGAAACGCATAATGAAGAGTTGAAAAAACAGCTAGAAAAATTTGATGATAAAGTCGCTGAATTAACGAATACGATTAAAGACTTAAATCAAAATGTCGAAAAGCTGAACGGGCGAATTACAAAGCTTGAAGAGAGCCAGAATGAAGACTTTAAGACGATTTACAGTCAAATCGAAACACTTGAAAACGAAATATTAAGCTACCCGATGGGTACTGAGAGAAAAGAAGCATTAAAAGAGGCTTTTGCTTCTAAAATCAATACAAGAGATGTCCGCGACCTTCTCAGATATCATAATACGTTGTCTGTATATAGAACAACGCTATACGGATCAGTAGATTATTCAATTAAGAGCAATGTTATCTCCGCGAAAAAAGACAGCGTGGATACCGTCCTTAAAATCGGTGAAACCGAAGCGGAAAAATGGAGCAATTTAAAAAATAATATGCTGTCTACAAATGAAGACATTGAAAATTACACAACAGACATGACCGATTTCGTCAAAAGCTACGGCGATTTCATTAGTGAGAAGCAGACTGACGTGCTGAATGAACTCAGCACGATTTCAGAACGAGCAAATGCCGTATCTGAACAGCTGCGCAATCCGGAAGGCGCCGGAACAACGGTCATGCAGGGAGACGCGACAGATGGAACGATGGTCATCAGCATGCAGGATACGCTCGGAAATGACATTTTGCAGCTGTCTAACATGCTCGGTTCCTTGTCGGAAACGCAATCAGGCGTCATCGAGTACACGGGCAATATTCAGGAAAGTGTGAACGATGTTCAGAAAAAAGCGGATACCCTGAATTCAAATTGGGGCCAAAATGTCGCGACGACAAAGCTGATCCGCGGAGACGTGTACGGCATTCTCGGCAATGCGTTCGGAGGAAACGACGGATATGTATACGATCATCTGGCAAGTCCGGTGAAAATCAGCGGGGATGTTCCAGAGTCGAAAGCGCAAAACGTACCGCCGGTCGTCATTCTCGTGATTGTGATGCTTTCCAGCTTGCTGATCGGATATTTCAGCCACCATTATCAAAATGCTCCGCTCTTAGTCAGAGGCGCGCTGTTTGGCATTTTGAATATTATTGTCGGACTGATGATCAGTCTGTTCGGTTTGAACATTTACTCACTCGCAGACGATCAGGCTGTCATGTGGTCGGTCTTTACGATCTTGCTGCTGGTCGCAAGTTCAGCCATCATCCGGACGGCGTTTATGCTGGGATCGATCGCAGGCGGAATCGCAACAGCCGCTATGGTGCTGTTCTATGTAGCGCCGCTGCTTGACTTGGCGATGCCGAACTTCAGCTTTAACAATCCGGTATCAACCGTATATATGTCGATTCAGTACGGAACTGGAAGCCAGTTTGCACTCGGAATCGGAGCATTAATTTTAATCACGATCATCGCGATTGCTGTTCCTTTTATTATCGATTTTGCAAAATCAAGAACAGAAGAAAGCGAGACTGACCATGATGCTTAATGCGAAATGGGGAAAGAAGGGGATCATGGCAGTCATGCTCTCCTTCTTTCTTTTCACTCCGTTCGTGAAGGCGGAGGAAACCGATAAAGTCGATGTAAAGCCAAACGAGTATGAAAAGCAGGATATTAAAATCGAGACGGACTATCTTCAGGAAGAAGAGACGGAATACAAGGAAGAAATATCAATTCCAGAAGAACTGAAGGAATTCTCATTTACAGATTCGAAAAAAGAAGATGCCATCGAAAAGCTGAAAAGCCTGTCCGGAAGCTTCACGAATGAAAGCAATTCCGTGGCGTCAAAGCTGAAGCAGCTTGACCTGTCATTCTCGGCAAACCCGTCCTTATCGGGACGGGAAGATGACGCTGCGGAAAGTCGGCAATCCATCTTCCTGCCCATCTTATACGGTCTGCTGATCCTCTTATGCATCGCAGGTCTGTTCTTTTTGATTCCGAAAGTCAGCGGGCAGCAGAAAAAATAGGAGCGCTCAACAATGAAAAATCCGAGGTTCTATAAGGTGCTATCTGCATGGTTAGCTTTTGCATTGGCGTCGATTTGGTTATTAATGCTTGTGGCAGTACATGGGCTGCTCATATTAGAATCCATTTTCTATTACATTGTGGTCATCTGCACATTAGGCATCATTTTACTGATATACCCATCGATGAGGGAGGGACACGATCAGGCAATGGCGGACTTTGTCCACTACGGTTATGGCTTGCTAGGCTCGGGTGTGGCACTCGCCATCATGATCTTTGCTTTGATTCGCATTTTAAAAGGGAAATGCGGTTCATGGACGCAAGGTCTGCTTGTTTTTGGAGCAGCTCTCCAGCTGATTGTGTTCGAATGGTTCAGTTTACTGACGGCGGTTTTTTACGTGCTCGCCGCGTTTCTTCCGGAACAGAAAACCGCTGCACTTGAGAAGCAGGCTGATGAATCAGTACAATAATGGATAAGGAGGGACGCCGTATGCATTTATCCATTGTTACCGGAGCGTCAAAAGGGCTTGGCGCCGCGATTGCCGAAGGGCTTTTGCAAAAAGGCCATATTGTTCACGCTGTCTCAAGGACCAAGTCTGAAGTCAGTCATGAGAGGCTGATCCGGCATGAGGCTGATCTGACACAGCTCGTCGAAACAGAAAAGTGGTTTCGGCAATTGACAGAATCTGTCCAAGCCCGCGATTTTACTTCGATCACCTTGATCAACAATGCGGGTATGGTGACGCCGATCAAGCGCGCCGGTGAAGCTGAACTGGAAGAGCTGAGGCTGCATTATGACTTGAATTTGTTAGCTCCGGTGATTCTCAGCCAGCTGTTTACCAAATGGCTCAAGCCATACAAAGGTAAAAAATCGATTGTCAATATATCATCAGGTGCGGCCAAAAACCCTTATAAAGGATGGAGCGCCTACTGCAGTTCAAAAGCGGGGCTCGATATGTTCACGAAAACATTCGGCTTTGAACAGGAAGATCAATCTGATCCGGTGAAAATGATTTCTTTCTCACCGGGGATCATGGATACCGGCATGCAAGAGGTAATACGTTCATCATCGAAAAAAGACTTTCATGAAATTGAACGATTCAAAACCTATCAAACAGAAGGAAAGCTGAGAAGCACGCCTTACGTCGCCGGCGTTCTGCTCGATCTGCTTGAGACCGACTTTGAAAACGGCAGAGTGTATGACATTAAAGAGTTTTTGTGAAAAATAAAAAAACAAGCACATCAAATCGATTGTGCTTGTTTTTATTTTATTATGGCGCAGGCTCATATAGCGGAATTTTAAATATGATGTGTCAGATCAATTGAGATTTACATGAAAATATGTTAGGATTCTAAAAATATATAAAGGAGGGGTTTACATGAGAAACGTAACATTAGTGGATGTATTCACCCATCCAATCGCACAAAAATATTTAACACGCTCCGGTGTAGCTCATGCCGTAGCCTGCGCTTACCACGCATACCGCCTGGCGGTGCGAGCGGGAGTAGACCCTGATATCGCGACAAAAGCGGCTTTGCTGCACGATATCGGTCATTATGAATGGTATACCGACGGGGAATGGGATTATGAAAAATACAAGCAAAACGACATTCACGCGATAAAGGGTGCCGAGCGCGCTCACAAGCTGCTGATCCGCCTCGGCGAAGATCGGAAAGCGGCAAAAGAGATTGCTTTGGCGATTTTGCTTCATACGGATTCCTATTTGCCAGAAGGGGACCTCGATAAAAACAAGCTGCAGGAAATCGTCAAAAAAGCGGATGAGCTGGATGAAGAGCCGGGCGGAAACCACCATTACCGCAAAATTGATCATAAGCTGGCGCTTGAAAAGATCAGAAAACTTGACCGCATGGTCGATGAATCTTTATCTCCCATGAAAAGAACGGTTTAATCGGACAAAGGGCTGTTTTCAAACTTCTCCCCTTTGTCATTTACATAAATAGAGCGGATGATCGTCCTGTTAAACGGCGAGTTGTCTGCCGTTTTTCCTGAAAGGTCGATCGTCACCGAATACAAGCCCGCTTTTTTGAATGACAGGCTGTTTTGCAGCGCATTGATGGAAGCTGGTTTCAGCGACTTTTTCTCGGCCTGTTTTCCGTTTTTATAGCGGATAGAACGAACGGACGCCTTAACATTCGCAAGATTTGCCGATTCTCTGGTGACTGCGTTTTTAATTTGCTGGTTCAGAGGAGAATCGAACGTCACAATGAACAAAAACGCCTCTTTTTGTTTGACAGATGATGCGATCTTCCATGTACCTGCTGCCGGATTTTTAATGGCAGCGGAATGGACGAATCCCCCTTCAAAAACATCCACCGTCTTTGCTATTGAAAAATCTTTGAGCGGCTTGCCGTGCGGATCTGTCAATTTGATATTTCCCGAGGAATGATTGCTCAGCCAGTGAACGGTTATTTCCTTGACGCCTTTTTCAACGGCGAATTCCTCTTCTCTCAATCCATGATTTTCCCCTCCTCTGATGAAAGGGTACGATAGGTTTTCCTTGATGGCCGCTGTTTCATTTGCATATGCCTGAACCGTCAATAAAGGCATAAATACAGGAAATGTGAGGTTTCCTTTAATAATCGAGAAGTGATCCCACTTCCCTGTATTCAGGTTTGTGGCGTAAGGGAGTCTCGCATTTTTTTCGGTGACGGCTCCGTCATTTTCGCCAAACATGTTTAAATAGACGCCTCCAAAAAATAAAACGCTGCCGAACCCGCCGATTTTATTGCCTGCCAAGGTGAAATATTTGGTTTTCGATCGATTGGGATGATTGTCGGTCTGATCGCGGAACGATTTCATAAACCCTGTTTGGAGAGAGTAAACGGCGTCATTTTTCTGGCCTAAAATATCGGCGAGCCATCCTGCCCAGCTGCTGTAGGCAAGGTCTGCCAGCTGCGAACCGTGATGGGGGGTTCCGAGCGTAATCAAGCGCTCGACATAATGGTATGCGTTGTGATGAATCAGCGCCGACTGACTGTCAATTCCGCCTTTGCTGTAGGAAACGAGAATGACCTTGCGGCCGAAATGCTGGTAGATTTCGCGCAGTTTCGCGGCCAGCATCGCTCCGTTATCCTGCATGTCTTTATCGGGGTGGAGATCGATAAAAGCCGCATCATATCCGTTTTTCCACGCCTGCTCCGCCATGTCATTTTCGTCAAACCAAGCGCTTGAAGAGCCGTTTAATCCATGGACAAATACAATCGGCGGTTTTGCGGGATCAGGATGTTCAACAGGGTCTCCCGCGAACCAGTGGCCCGGATCGCCGCCCCCTCCTTTAAATCCTCCCGCTTTCGATACATGCGGATACACGAGCAGCAAAACAAGCATGAGCAGTACCAGTTTTTTCATCGTTGTTCACCTCATGGTTTTGTTGTAAGCGTTTTCATCTTATTTTCTGAAGGTGAACTTTATACCGATATACTGAAAAAAATTTAGAAAATATTCATAAAAGATAGGAATATACACTGAAAGGCCGGATATCCGGCCTCAATGTTCATGCTTTTCCATGTTTTAAATGTTTGCGGAAGAACGATTTGACGATGTCAAGGGTATGAACCTGGGTAAAACCGTTATGTCCGGCCCCGTTTATTTTATACATAAGGGCTTCATGGCCTTCTTTTATTAAGGCTTCAAACAATTGGACGCTTTGTTCATAAGGGACGACATCGTCCTGATCCCCGTGCATGATCAGAATGGGGGGCGCGTCCCTGTGAACATAGCTTATCGGACTCGCTTGTTTCGCCTGTTCTCTGTTTTCTTGAACAGGTCCGCCGATCAGCTTGGATTCCGGTGAATTGGGTGAATCATGGTCGAAGATGGACGGATACTTGCTCATGGACAGAAGATCAACCGGGCCGAACCAGTCCGCAACCGCATCGACTTTGCTCGATACATGACGGTGTTCGTCCTGGCCTTCTAATTCTTCAATTCCTTCGGTCAATCCAAGCAAAAGAGCCAAATGGCCGCCTGAAGAATCCCCCCAGACTCCCACTCTATCAGGATCGATGTTATAGCGGTCGGCATTTGCTTTTAAAAAGCGGACAGCTGTTTTCACATCATGAAGCTGAGCCGGAAACACCGCCTCTCCGCTGCCTCTGTATTGAACGCTTGCCACGACATAGCCTTGCTCGACAAATGGAACCAGCTGGGGGATAAAGGCGGATGTATCCTGTTTTGTCCACCCCCATCCGCACCCTTGCAGATAAATAATCAGCGGGTATGTTTCTTGATTGCCTTCCCGGTTAAATAACGCATCCATTGGATTGCGGCGCACCAGCAAATGTAATGTCAAAGAAGTGTCTTTCACTTTTGTGTACTCAATATTCGGTATGAGCTGAATGTAAGAGTTGGTGTTTTGCTCCCAGTTGATTTCTTTTATATGATTCGTCATGTTAAGTCCTCCCTTAATGTGTTGGAAATCCGAATTCGCCTGTGTTGATCACATGGTACCCACCTCCTTTTATTCCGTTGTAACGAACAATATTACAACGAGGCAAAAAATTAATGCCAGACTCTCGTTGTAAGTGCGTTTATTACAACGAGTCGAAAAAAATATGCCTCATTGAGAAGCATTCTTTTTTTGGATAATCAGATCAGTCAATTCTTTTATAGAAATTTCTTTGAGTATAGTCTCCATGGCTGTTTGTGCTTTTAATAAAATAAGCTCAAGAACCTGGTGGATATTCGCGCCAACCCAGCAATCAGGATTGGGATTTTCGTGAGTGTGAAACAGTTCGCCTTCACCGACAACTTCGACGGCTTTATAGACATCATACAAAGAAATGGCGCCGGCATCCCGTAATAAGTGCGCGCCGCCTGTGCCGCGCTTTACTTCAATCAAGCCCGCTTTTTTCAGCAATCTGCTGATTTGGCGGATGATGACTGGATTGGTATTGACGCTGTCTGCGATTTGTTCTGATGTCAAATGGTCGCTTCGGACTTGCATCAAGGATAACATATGTACGGCTATCGTAAATCTGCTGCTGATCTTCATCAAATCACCCTTCCGTTGTAATTATTGTATTTACAACGGATGAAGCTGTCAATCTTTTTTGCTCAAAAAGGTGTTGAAATGAAACCCTGTCAAAGCTTTTTCGTATGAATGGAAGGAAAACAGTTGACAGACGTTAGTGTGAATAGTAGTTTTTAGATTAATGAAAAAAGCCGGGAGGAAACAAAGCTTGTTTAAATCAAAAACCCATTTTTGGACGCTGCAAATTTTATTGGTTCTTCTTATTATTTATGTGTCGACAAAAGTGTCTTTTCTTTTCGAACCGATCATTGTATTTGCATCGACTTTATTTACTCCGATTTTAATTGCGGGAATCTTGTATTTTATATTCAATCCGATCGTGCGGTTTCTTGAGAAAAAGCTGCCGAGAACGCTGTCCATTCTGCTGATCTATTTAGTGTTTGTGGCATTCATCGGGTTTGTGCTGTCAGCTGTCGGTCCTGTGTTTACAAAGCAGGTGACCGATCTGTTTAACAGCATCCCGTCCTATGTGAAACAGATCCAGATTTTCATTAAGCAAATGTCGAATTCGCAGTGGTTCACTTGGATGATGAATCAGGACTTCGTATCGGTTGCCAAAATCGAAAGCTCAATCGGCGAATATCTGACGAGCCTGCCTGAGAATATTACAGGGAGCCTGTCTTCTGTATTCGGTGTTGTGACCAACATTGCGATCACGGCTGTTACCGTGCCGTTCATCCTGTTTTATATGCTGAAGGACGGCAACCGTTTCCCGAATTTGGCTGTCAAGATTCTGCCTGACAAGTACAAAAATGAAGGACTGAAAATTTTTAAGGATTTGTATGAGACGCTGGCGGCTTACATTCAAGGACAGTTGATCGTTTGTATGTTTGTCGGAACGGCGTGCTTCATCGGTTTTTGGATCGCCGGTGTGAAATACGCGCTGATTCTCGGCGTGATTATTGCCGTGACGAATATTATTCCATATGTCGGACCGTTTCTTGGAGCGACACCGGCTGTCATTATCGCTTTTCTCGACTCGCCGACGAAAGCATTCATCGCGCTGATCATCGTCGTTGCCGTTCAGCAGACAGACGGAAATCTGCTGTCGCCGCTGATTATCGGCCGCCGTCTGAATACGCATCCGCTGACGATCATCCTTTTATTAATCGGCGCCGGAAGCTTCGGAGGCATTCTCGGCATGATCCTGGCCGTTCCGGCTTATGCCCTGCTCAAGGCTTTTACATTGAATATCGTCCGCCTTGTCCGTTTAAGGCAGAGGTATAAAAAAGAAACGGCGGAAAATCCTGAAGTCTGAACGTTTTGCCCATTTTCACATATGATGCTAATAAATTGAATGGCGGAGGTGTGAAGATGCCGGCGATCGTCGGACCGATTTTTATCAGGCAAGTCGTTGATGACAGCGCAGCCTTCTTTGGAGATGTGTTTGCCATTTCCCCGAAGTGCACGGATGTTTCCGGAGGAGGAGCGGGTACATTTTTAACAGGGGACTACGGTTTGATTCAAAACAATAGCAATAAAACATCCTTCACAGATGCGGATGTGATCGACGGTTTCAAGTCATTGAACCTGTGACAGCCTCTTTTAAAGAGGCTGTTTCTTTTTTATAGTATAATGGGAAAAAAGATAGATAAGGCAGGTGACAAAGATGAAAATAAGGAAGGCAAACATCTTGAACAAAGATCAGATGATCACAGACGTTTACCTCCATGAAAATAAAAAGGAATTTCATACGCTTGTGGCTGTGCCGCAACTGGAGTGGAGTAAGCTGATTTCTTATGAAGAAGAAAAAGCAGAGCTCGCCGAAAAGCTTGACCGGTCATTGTCGAAAGTGGCTGAAGCGGATGCGGCCGAGGAGCTGTCCAAAAAGATTGTACAATGGGTGACCGAAATGTAGCCCGGGCTCATGCCCGCTGTTTTCATGGGCATACTGATAAAAAAACGCAGCTTAAAACAAGCTGCCAGCAAGATAAACTGGAGGGTCTAAGACGTGAGCGACCAATCAATGGATCAATATTTACAGCAGGGAATGTATGGACCACGCGAAACGAAGCCGGATGAACGCAGACTGTTTTTAGGCTCGCTGAGGGAACGGGTTATCATCGCATTGACGAAAGGACAAGTGCTGCGTCCGCAGGCATACCGCGAAGTCATCGATGCGCTTGGCTCAAAAGCAGATGCGACATTATTGCTGAACGGTGAAATCGACTACTCTCATTTATCTCCTTACATCAAGGAGTCCAATAAACAAGGTGTTCCTTTTTCCATCGTGTCCGACCAGCAATCGGATACTCCCCTTGGACTTGTCCTCGCAGCGCGCGAGGCTGTAGAGAAAGAATCGATTTATGTTCAGGACGACATCTTTGAGCAGTCGGTTTTAAACAAGAGATGAGGCACGGGTTTTCGCACGCGTCTTCCACAGGGCGTGCGAAAACCCGCGGTTTTTGTTTTTTTCTGAAAAAGAAAAAACCCGCTGCTGGCGCGGCTTTGCAGCCATATCCGCTTGATTCGCCATTCACTTGTCCGTTTAGATAAGTTATAATGTTACCTATCATACAAAAGGCGGGGAGGGCGGCAATGAAAAAAGCTCTTATATGTATAGATTATACAAATGACTTTGTCGCAGCTGACGGAAAGCTGACGTGCGGAGAACCAGGCCGGAAAATCGAAGACGCCGTGACGCGTCTCGCGGAAACGTTTATTCAAAACGGCGATTACGTCGTATTTGCAGTCGATTCACACGAGGCCGGCGATTCGCATCATCCGGAAACCCGTTTGTTTCCTCCACATAATATAAAAGGTACATCAGGACAGGATTTATACGGAAAGCTTGAAGCGCTTTATCGAAAACACGAACATGATCAGAATGTCTATTACATGGAAAAAACAAGGTACTCTGCTTTTGCCGGGACAAACCTCGAGCTGAAGCTTCGTGAAAGGGATATTAAAGAACTGCACCTCGTTGGCGTATGCACAGATATATGCGTGCTCCATACCGCAGTAGACGCTTATAATAAAGGGTTTAATCTTGTCATTCATCAAAACGCAGTGGCTAGCTTTAACCCGGACGGGCACGACTGGGCTCTTTCTCATTTTGCAAACACCCTGGGAGCCTCAGTGTCAGATTGAGGAAGGAGAAATGAAGGTTGGAACACCGTTTTACAGACGACAGTCTAGCACTACACACAGACCTATATCAAATTAATATGGCGGAAACGTATTGGCGCGACGGCATTGATCAAAAGAAAGCCGTTTTTGAACTGTTTTTCAGAAAGCTCCCTTTTGACAGCGGTTTTGCCGTTTTTGCCGGTCTTGAAAAAGCGATTGAGTTTTTGCGGGATTTCAGATTTACTGAAAGCGATTTAGTTTATTTAAAAGAAGAGCTGGGCTTCAAAGATGACTTTCTCAGCTTTTTAAAAGATATGAGATTCACCGGTTCGCTTTATTCCATGCAGGAAGGCGAAATCGTGTTTGGAAACGAACCGATCATGAGGATCGAAGCGCCTTTGGCCGAAGCGCAGCTGATTGAAACGGCTCTGCTCAACATTGTGAATTACCAAACATTGATCGCGACAAAAGCCGCGAGAATCAAAAGTGTGATAGGAGATGAGACGGCGCTCGAATTTGGAACAAGGCGCGCGCATGAAATGGACGCGGCGATGTGGGGAGCAAGGGCCGCGATTATCGGCGGGTTCGATGCGACAAGCAATGTCCGCGCCGGCAAACGTTTTGACATTCCGGTATCGGGCACGCACGCCCATGCGCTTGTTCAAGCCTACCGCGACGAATACACGGCATTTAAAAAATATGCGGAAACCCATAAAAAATGTGTCTTTTTGGTCGATACATATGATACGGTGCGTTCCGGCATTCCAAATGCAATCAAAGTGGCGAAGGAATTCGGTGATCAAATTGAATTTTCGGGAATCCGCCTGGACAGCGGAGACCTCGCCTATTTGTCCAAGAAAGCGAGAGCCATGCTGGATGAAGCCGGATTTACAGATACAAAAGTCGTCGCCTCAAGCGATCTTGATGAGTATACGATTATGAACCTGAAAGCCCAGGGCGCAAAAATCGACGTCTGGGGCGTCGGCACAAAGCTGATTACCGCTTATGATCAGCCGGCTCTCGGCGCGGTTTACAAACTCGTTTCCATCGAAGAAGACGGAAAAATGGCAGACACGATTAAAATTTCTTCGAATCCGGAAAAAGTGACGACTCCAGGCTTGAAAAAGGTGTACAGAATCATCAATCAGCTGAACCATCATTCAGAAGGCGATTATATCGCTTTGGACTATGAAAAGGTCAATGAACAGGAGCGGCTGAAGATGTTTCACCCCGTTCATACGTTTATCAGCAAGTTTGTGACGAATTTTGATGCGAAAGACCTTCACCAGCCGATCTTTGAAAAAGGCGAGCTTGTTTATGAGAATCCGAGCATTCAGGATATTAAGCGGTATGTTCAAGAAAATCTCAGTTTGCTTTGGGAAGAGTATAAGCGGATCAGCAAGCCCGAAGAATATCCTGTCGATTTAAGCGAAGCTTGCTGGAACAACAAGATGCAGCAAATTCACGAAGCAAAAATCAAGGCGAAAAAAGGTCTGGATCAAGGTTGACTCTGTAAACGATAGTTTTTAATATAACTGGGGATTGAAACAGATAATTTCTTCGGGGATTATCTGTTTTTCAATATTAAGTTCAATATTTGGGCGGATTTTTTAAGCGGACGGGATTTGCTCATTTAATTGATATACTTAAAAGCGAAGGCACCTCAGTCGCTAGGGGGAAGAAGAATGAGGGTATTCGTTGCCAGACAGCCAATATTCAACAGAAAAGAACAAGTTGTCGCATACGAGCTTTTATACAGAGAAAGCGAGAAAAACTTTTTTTCCGGTATTGACGGTGATCAAGCGACAACAGAATTGATGATTAACAGCTTTTTAAACATTGGAATCGATAAATTGACAGAAGGCAAAAGGTATTACGTGAATTTTACCGAAGGTCTTTTGGCATCAGGGCTGCCGACTTATTTTGATCCGGACCAGCTCGTTGTAGAAATCCTTGAAGATGTGCCGATCACCCCTGAGCTTATCGAAAGGTGCAGGCATTTGAAAAGCCTCGGCTACACGATTGCCCTTGATGATTTTTGTTTAAAGCATCGCGTGGAGAGGGACTTGCTCCATCAGCTTTTGGCATCCATTGATATTTTGAAGATCGATTTTTTCAAAACGACGCGGCAGGAAAGACAGAGCATCCTTCGATCATGCCGGAACCACCGTCTGACGTTCCTCGCTGAAAAAGTGGAGACGCGAAAGGATTATGAGCAGGCTGTAAAAGACGGATTTCAACTGTTTCAAGGCTATTTCTTCAGCGAGCCCGCTGTGATTGACGGTCAGGACATTACATATCATTTCCATGCTTACTATGAGCTGCTGCATGAATTAAGCGAAGATCAGCCTGATATTGAAAACGTCACAAATATTATAGAACGCGATTTGTCGCTTTCCTACCAGCTGCTGAAGCTGTTGAACTCTCCGGCCAACCGGCCGATTCAAAAGATTAAAAGCATCCGCCAGGCTATCGTGCTTCTCGGATTTAAAGAAATCAAAAGGTGGATCTTCATCCTCTCATTTAAGGATTTAACGAAAAAACAAAACTCCAGCAAGAACGAAGTCGTCAAGATTTCGCTGATCCGCGCGAAGCTTTGCGAATTGCTGGCGAAAAAAACGAATCGCCCTCAGCCGGCTTCTTATATGCTGACAGGCATGTTTTCATTTATCGATACACTGCTTCACAAAGAACTGGCGGAAGTCATCAGCGAACTGCCGCTGACGGACGAAGTAGGACAAGCACTGCTCGGCAAAGAAAACGATTATCGAAAAATCTTACGGCTTGCAAAATCGATCGAACGAAACGAATGGGAAGACAGCACGCCAGAAACAGAAGGCTTAACAAAAGATGAAGCGTATCAATGCTATCTTGAAGCTGTTGATTGGTGTCAAAAACTTTTATAAAAAAATTCCGGCTCCTTTTTAGGGACCGGAATTTTTTTGCGCTAAGACCAACGCAGGAGGAGGAATATTCTGCTGCGGGGGCTGATAAGCATGATGCGGATGCCGTCGGGATCGAAAGAGGCATCAAGCTGGCTGCGGACGCCAGTTTGTCTGAGCAGGGCAAGGACGGTATTTTTTTGGTTGCTTTGGGCAGCCGTCATGATTTGGTGAGCCAAAGCACGCGATGCTGAAAGCCTGCTTAAAATTCTTTGTCCGTCAGCCATCAAGCGCTCCGCTTCTTTTGCCGAACGCGAAAAGGCGCTGGCTTCAACTTCCGGATAGACCTGCCGGCAGCGGATATGTTGGTATGGATACATCCAAAAGCAATGAGAAGGAAGCAATATGAACACCTCGTTTCAATTTTTACGGGTCAAATTGCGGTTTTTGCGGTGTAAGGCGAAGGGTCGGTTTTTTTTAAGGGCCGAAATGCGTGTCGGTCTATTGCGTGTTTTTCGGTGGTGCATACCCGCTCTGCGTTCCTTGAACAATCAAGTTTTTCTATTCCCAGCTAGTTATTACTTTAGACTCAATGTCGCAAAACGAACAAAAAATAACTGAACTTGCGGTGCTAAAGGGGTTTATTAGTGATCTTTATTTGATCCCTTTAAAAACAAACTAAAATTTTATGTTTCATTAGGAATTGAGAACTAATCGCAAGTCGTGTAGAATGGGTGTTATGGTCTATTTAAAGTTTGCGGTGTAACGCATGAATTTATATGCAACTTTTCGGTGAAAAAGAGACCAATTCCCTTTAAACTTGTATTAACAGATCAAATACCTATGACTCGTTCACTATACACAAATTGATTGATCTTCCAAAAGGAGTGTGGAATCGGTGGAAAAGCAACAAATTGAAGAATTAAAACAACTGCTTTGGCGGCTAGAGAATGAAATCAGAGAAACAAAGGACTCCTTGCGCAAGATTAACAAAAGCATTGATCAATACGATAAGTACACATATCTAAAAACCTCGTAAAAAGACTTGTTTCAGACAAGTCTTTTTTTTTTTGCAAACAAATCCAAAAAAAGGATATATTATTATATAATTGTTAAATAAAAAAATTGCTCTGTCAATCGGGAATTTGATTTAGTAAAATATTAAGAAAGGAGGGAGCACCATCTCTAAGCTTTTTTGTCTAGATCACAGTAAAATCAAGCAAAGAATGAATCATTTTATAGACGTTGAGATTCCCAATGCGGACTTAAATCGGACGCTGCACGCTTTTCTAGATGCAAAGGACCAGTTGCATTTCAGCGAGCTTGCTTTTTATCATTACCAAAGTTTCGGCGGCACGGACGCTGATGCGGCGGAAACGCTTGGAGCGGGCATAGAACTTTTGATTCTTGCGTTTGATATATTCGATGATTTAGAGGATGAAGACAGCCCCGATGAACCTTGGATGAAAATAAACCGTTCAGTCGCAATGAATGCGGCGACTGCGCTTTATACAATAAGCATTAAAGTGATCAGTTCGGTGTCGAAAGAACCGGTGTTTTTTGAAAAACTGATGGAATATATACTTCAATCGATGCAGGGACAGCATGACGATCTCAGCAACCGGCCTGCCACTGAAGATGAATGCCTTGACATGATCAAGCGTAAGTCCGGGGCGCTGACGGCTCTGCCATGCGTGCTTGGGGCGATGCTTGCCACGGGCAAATTTGACCCGGCGGTGGAGAAGTACGCATATCAGCTGGGCATTGCTTCACAAATCGAAAATGATTATAAAGCACTTTTTTATGATTCAAAAAGCGATATCGCCAAGAAAAAGCGGACGCTTGCGTACTTATATTTGTCAAGAAAATTTAACCAGCCGTCGATTGATTTATTAAAAACATTTGAAACTGAGGATAAAATTGCCGATAAAGAAATAAAATGCTATAAAGAGAAATTGAAAGCAGCAGGCGTCACTCAGTATATGTATGTTATGAATCAGCTCGCTATTCAGAAATTTAAGAAGGGGATTGAGGAGTTGGAGTTGGGGGATATGGAAAAAGAACGTTTGATGTCTGCCCTGCTTAATAACAATTAAAGAGGAGACTATATATGCAAGATGTTGTGAACTTTTTGATGGAAAATCCCGATGTTTTAAAAAAAGTTGTTGATGGGGATGCTTGTTTACTAGGCATAGACCCAGAAAAAACAGGAGTAGTGGTTGACAGTATTAGATTATTAGGTAAGAGTTGGGGTGGAGGAGGATTTTGGATTTAAAATTCTTCCTATACTATCTACTATAAGGATGTAAAATTAATGCGTGTTAATTATAACAAACTATCTTTAATTATTATTTTGCTAAGCCTCTCCTTGGTTCCTTATATTATCTATGTAAATCTGCATTCTAGTTACCTTGGAATGACAATGCAATTTAATGAAAAAAATGAATATCAAGTATTCGAGATTGAAAAAGGGTCACTAGCCCAATCCCTAGGTTTTGAAAAAGGGGATGTTATATTAGAGATAAATGGAAAAAGTGTAGAAAAATTAAGGGCCGATGATGGAAAATTAGCTGATGAATTAAGTGATGTTAAATCTATGATCGTTGAAAGAGATGGAGAGATAGGGTTTGTAGAGACCGGATATGAATTGGTAAGTTATGAAAGCCTATTTCTATTTATCATTCCAATGATGTTTTATCTCCTTTCTCTTTTTTGTGTTTATTTCATAATAAAATCAAACAAAAGGTTAAATTCGGCTTCCGCTTTTATTTTAATTGTTTTTCTGCTTGTTACATCAACAGCTTATTCTTGTTCTGTGGGATCTGCAAAGGGAGATAGTTTAAGTATCTATATAACAATGATAACTTTTCAATTCGTTCCTGTTTTGTATCTCCACTATATTTATCAATATTTCAAGGAAAAAGGAAAAGAGTTTTTCAATAATAAAATATTTCTTTTCCTATATCCGGTGGGTTTATTGAATTTGCTATTGGAAATTTTCAGTGATAATTTGCAGATTTCTTATAGTTCCATTAAGCTCTTTAACTTGGTATCTTTCTTGTTTGTTACCATTATAGCCTTTGCTCTTATCATTTATGGTGTAATAAAAAATAAAGCTTCAGAGCAAGCCTATTTTTTTAAGGATACTCGTTATCACAAATTTTGTTGCGTTTATTCCGTTCTTAATTTTCTATGTCATACCATATGTATTTATCGGGGATTATATATTCCCGGCAATGTTTGTCGTTCCTTTTTTGTTGATTATTCCTTTCTCATTAGTGTATCAATTTATTGCTACCAAAATATATGACATTGAATTCTTATTGGGACGTTTTAAATACTACGGATTGTTAGCCATTTTACCAAGCTTGACAGCTGTAGGTGTATTTACTTTAACACAAGAATTAAGTAATAGTTTGAATACAGTTAAAAACACTATATTTATCTATTTTATTATGTTAGGTGTTTTTTATCTCAAGGAAATTCTTGATTTTCGTTTCCGTTTAAAAAGGTTTTCTGAAAAATTTAATTACCAAGATAGTGTATTTAAGTTTACACAACTTATACGAAGCTCGACATCGTTAGCTCAAGTGCTAAGGGAATTGTCTCAAACGATTCTTGATGTTTTACCTGTAAGTCAGGCTTATGTACTGGAGTTAAAGAGTGATGGAACCGTAGGGTTACTTGAAAATAATGCAAACGATCAAGTGTGGAAGCCTTATGAAAAAGAAGCTTTTAGGGCTATCACCGACATCGGCAAAATCGTCGAAGTCGACCGCGGATTTTTGATTAAGATCGGTGAACGGGGCGGGACTTCTTATGTCATGCTGTGTTTGTCGGTTTTAAATACGCCTAGGCTGACGCGCGATGAGATTTCGTGGCTTGAGACGCTGGCGTTTTATACGAGTGTTTCCCTGGAAAACGTCTTGAAAATCGGCGAGCTGATGGAGCATCTGGAACATGTGAAAAAAGAAGGGCCGAATCCGGCGTGGCTGAATAAATTGATGTTTGCGATTGAAGAGAAGCAGAGATCTGATTTGGCCCGTGATCTTCATGATTCTGTGCTGCAGGACATGATTTCCTTGAAGCATCAAAGCGAGATGTTTCTGGCTGATTTTGAAAAAGATAAAGTCTGTACGAATCAAATCAGGCAAAGGCTCATCAATATGAATGAGCAAATGTCCACCGTCATCCAGACGACAAGGGAAACGTGTCAGGAGCTGAGGCCGCAGCTGTTGTACGATCTCGGACTGGTCAAAGCCCTTTCGAAACTGGCGGCACAGCATCAGGAGTCCTCATCGATCGATAAGATCCGCCTCAATACGGAAAGGTTCTCAAAGGTGCTCGACCTGGACACGCAGCTGAATTTGTACAGAATTGTGCAGGAGCTTTTAAGCAATGCGGTTAAACACTCGAAAGCTAATGAGGTTTTGATTATGCTTGTCTGCATAAAAGAAAAAGTTGTTCTTCATTATGAAGATGACGGCATCGGTTTTGATCCGGACAAGCTTTATCAAAACAGCGCAAGCATGGGGCTGTCGGGTATTCGCGAGCGAGTCCGCGCGCTGAACGGCAGTCTGGATATACAGACAGCAGAAGGGAAAGGCTTCAGGGTCGCCATTGAAATGGAATTGTAATGTTTAGTTAACATTTTTGCTTGGCATCCGCCAAGTTTTTTCTATAAAATGGTGATAGGGCAAGGTTACGCAAAAGGGAGGAAATTATGAGAAGATTACTTGTGATCGATGATCATCCGGCTGTCATGGAGGGGACGAAGGCAATTCTTGAAACGAACCAGGACTTTGTTGTCGATTGCCTCAGCCCTGAAGCCAGCGAACAATTTCTCAAGAAGCATGATTTTTCTGCGTATGACCTGATCTTAATGGATTTAAATTTGGGTGAAATCAACGGCATGGACCTATCTAAGAAAATCCTTGAGACGTGTTCATCATGCAAAATTATCGTTTACACAGGCTATGAAGTCGAAGATTATTTTGAAGAGGCGATTCGTTCCGGCATGCACGGCGCCATCAGCAAAACGGAGTCGAAGGAAAAGATTATAGAGTACATATATCAGGTACTGGATAATAAAATTGTCGTCGATTATGATTATTTCAAGCAGCTGATTACACAGCAAAAATCGAAGTCAAACAGCCAGCAGACCCAGCACGATCTTTTGACTGAAAGGGAATGCCTGATCTTAAAAGAAGTCGAAAAAGGCTATACAAATCAGGAAATCGCTGATGCGCTTCATTTAAGCAAGCGGTCGATCGAATACAGTCTGACTTCCGTATTCAGCAAACTGAATGTAGGATCACGGACAGAGGCTGTTTTAATCGCGAAATCTGAAGGCGTACTTTGATGAAGGGACGATTGTGATGGAAACGAAACATACACTTCTTGAAGCGTTGGGAATCGAGTTGAAGGAATGCAGCAAAGAGCGGTGTGTTGCGGTCATGCCTGTCGACGAAAGAACGCGTCAGCCATTCGGTTATCTGCATGGAGGTGCGTCCGTTGCGCTTGCTGAAACGGTGGCAAGCATCGGGGCATATCAGCATATCGATCCAAAAGAGCAGGCATGCTTCGGGCTTGAGATCAACGCCAACCATATTAAATCGGTGAAAGACGGAACGGTTAAAGCGGTCGCAACGCCTCTGCATGTAGGCAAATCAACAATGGTGTTTCAAATTGAAATACGCGATGAGCAAGACAGCCTGATTTGCACGTCCAGGTGCACGATGGCGGTCATCAGCCGCCCTTCATCGTAAACCAAAAAAACTCGCCTTTTAGGGCGAGTTTTCTTTTTATAAATAGGAATCTTCCTTCTTTTTAATCAGAAAATTTCTGTTGCCTTCATAATCGTCCTGTACGCTTTTCTTTTCCATTTTTACGCCGGTGTTATAGGCGGCCCTTGCGATCAGGTGGGCGCCTACAGGAGACGTCAGAAATACAAAGACGATACCGAGCAGCACTTTGGCCGTAATGAAGCCGTGCAGAAACCAGAAGTAAAAGAATACGCCGAGCAGCACGCTGATGATCCCCAATGTCGCTCCTTTAGAAGCGGCGTGGATTCTTGAGTATACGTCAGGCAGCCGCAGCGTTCCAAAGGAAGCGGCTAACGATATCAGTGCGCCAAGAAGGACCAAGACGGCGATAAGCAATTTAGCGGCTTCGATCATTTTCGATAATCTCTCCTTTCTCAAGGAATTTAGAAAATGCGACGGTGCCGATAAAGGCCAGAATACCGATCAAGAGGATGACCTCCAAATATGCTGTCGTATTTAACAAGATGGACACGAGAGCCGTAATTCCGATCAGGTTGATGCCGATCGCATCAAGCGCCACCACTCTGTCTGGGATGCTCGGCCCTTTAATGACCCTCAGGACATACAGAAAAGTGGAGACCGCCAAAATGCCGAGTGACAATTGCAAAATAAATTCAAACATCAGCGGCTTACCTCCTTAATGGCCTCTTCAAACGAAATGCGGATATCACTGATGGCTTTCTCAGCATCATCGATATCGACCGCATGAATATAAAGAATCGAACGGTCATCAGAGATATCAACAACCAATGTGCCCGGTGTCAGCGTAATCAGGTTCGCCAATGTCGTGATTTCCCAGTCCGCTTTAAGGTCTGTCTTGAAGGCGAAGATGCCGGGCTTATTTTTTAACCTTGGGGATAAGATCGTCTTTAATACGCTGACGTTTGCGAGAACGAGCTCTTTAATAAAAATAAACAGCAGTTTAATGATCGCCCAAATGTTAATCAAGTAAAAGCGGCGGCGGAAAAAACGCCTCATCAGAAAGAGCGAGAATAATCCGATCACATAACCGACGACAAGCCCGGCAGCGGTATAGTCATTGTTCAGAAACATCCAGCACAACGCAAGAATAAAGTTCAACAATATTTGTAATGCCATGCGATCTACTCCTTCAAAACGGCTTCAATATATTTTTCGGGGTTGACGAGCGTATCAGCCGCCTGATGGAAATACGGCGCGATAAGCTCGGTTCCGAGTCCGATGGCAAGCGACAGAAAGAGCAGTACCGCTGCCGGATACATATAGCCTTTTAGCGGTCTTTTGGCCGGAGCATCTTCCTGTTCATCCCCCCAGAAGCCGTTGATAAATATTTTCATGACGGAATACAAGACGAGCAGACTGGATAAAAGCATCAGCAGCGTAATCACGAATTCACCGCTTAGAAAGCCGCCCTCTGCAATTTTCAGCTTGCCGATGAATCCGCTGAAAGGAGGGACCCCTGCCAATGAAACAGCTGAAATCATAAACATCCAGCCGAGCACCGGATGGTTTTTGATCAGGCCGCTCATTTTTTTCAGGTTGTTTGTCCCTGTCAGGGCAAACAGCGCTCCGCCAAGCATAAACAGCGCTCCTTTAATGATCATGTCATGAATCAGATAGTAGACAGATCCTTCGATCGAAGCCGGCGTATTGGCGGCGATACCGAATAAGATCACACCGACCGCAGTCACAATATTGTAGATAATGATTTTTTGAACATCCCAGTAGGCGATCGAGCCGATGACACCGAAGATGATCGTAAGGGCCGCAAGCCAGACCATTAATTGATGAGTAAAAGCCGCGTCTTGGGTGAAAATTAATGTAAACACCCTTGTGATCGCGTACAGGCCGACTTTGGTCAGAAGTGCGCCAAACAGTGCGGACACAGCGGCAGGCGGCGCATAATAAGAACCAGGCATCCAGAAATACAGCGGGAAAATGCCGCCTTTTAAACCGAAGACGATCAAAAATAAAACAGCGATGACCGTGATCAGCCCGGTTTGGCCCGATTCACTGATCCGAACGCTCAAATCCGCCATGTTTAATGTGCCCGTCACCGCATATAAATAAGCGACTCCGATGACAAAGAGGGCGGAAGAGATAATGTTAAAGACGATGTACTTCAGAGATTCCCGCAGCTGGATCTTCGTGCCGCCAATGACGATCAGCACATACGAAGCCATCAGGAGAACCTCAAAAAATACGAACAGGTTAAACAAATCCCCGGTTAAGAAAGCGCCGCTAACTCCGGCAAGCAGGAACTGGACCGCGGGATAATAAAAGAAACGCTCGCGTTTTTCGCCGATGGAGCGAAACGAATAAAGAACCGTCAGAAATCCGATAATGGCTGTCGTTAACGCCAGAAGGCTGGCGAATTGATCAGCGACAAGGCTGATCCCGAACGGCGGCTTCCACCCGCCGAGATATAAGGTCTGGATTCCGTCCGTATAGACGGTCTGCACAAGAACAGCGGCCGCCGCGATCGCCGCAATGGAAGATATGGCGCTGAATGCACGCATCAGCACGATCGACTTGTTCATAAAGATGAGCAGAACTGCGGCCATTAAAGGAATCAGTATTGGCAGAATTACAAGATTATTCATGTTGATCATTTCCCCTCATTTGATCCATATCATCCATTTTCAGCTCTTGGTAGGCGCGGAAAGCCATGACCAGGAGAAACGAGGTGACCCCGAAAGCAATGACGATCGCCGTTAAAATCAACGCCTGAGGGAGAGGGTCGACATAGGTTGACGACTCTTCATTTAAAATGGGAGGCGCTCCTTTTTTTAACCCTCCCATTGTCAGCAAAAGCAGGTGGACGCCATGGCTAAGAACGGCAGTTCCGATAATCACCCTCAGAAGGCTTTTTGAAAGCAAGAGATATGTCGCTGCCATAAACAAAATTCCTACAATAAAAGACATTAAAATCTCCATTATTCTCTCTCCCCAATCGTCTGAATAATGGTCATGGTCACGCCGACCACTACGAGATAAACCCCGATATCAAACAATACCGCGGTGGCAAGCTCCGTTTTCCCCAAGAGCGGAAGGTTAAAGTAATCAAACGCGTGGGAAAGAAACTGAGCGCCGAATAAAAATGAGCCGATTCCGGTGGAAACGGAAATGAATAAGCCGACGGCCGCCACATAGATAAAGTTGACGGGCAAAATGTTCTGCACCGTTTTTAAATCATAGGCAAGCAGCAGAAGGACGAGCGAAGACGCCGTCATCAATCCGCCGATAAAACCGCCGCCCGGGTTATTATGGCCGGCAAAAAACAGATGGAAAGAAAAGAGCAGAATGATAAAGGATGCAATCTTTGTAACGGTTTGCAGGATCACATCATTCGTCTGAACCTTTTTCAATGCTCTTCCCCTCCTTTCCCCATTCTGAGCCTGATCATGCCGTATATTCCTAAAGCGGCTATGACAAGTACGGTAATTTCAAACAATGTATCAAATCCCCTGAAGTCGACCAATATCACGTTGACGATATTGTGGCCGCCTGCGAGTTTATAGCTGTTTTCAATAAAATACGATGCAATGCTTTCAAGGGAGCGCTGGCTGTTTGCAGAAAGTGCGAGCAGCGTCACAACAGTTCCGACTCCGACCGAGACAAGCGCATTTGTGACCCTGAACTTAGCCGACTTCGGCTTGAATCTGAGCTTCGGCAAATGATAGAAGCAAAGCAGGAACAATGCGACTGAAATCGTTTCGATAATCAGCTGCGTCAGCGCGAGATCCGGCGCTCTGAAAATGACGAAGAACAGCGCAAGCGTGTAGCCGATGACGCCGAGCCCGATAATCGCCGTCAGTCTTGATCTTGCGAAAACGGTGGTAAATGTTGCGGCAATCATGACGGCTGACAGAACAAGCTCATAGATGCCGATTGAAGCATTGCCTTTCACATCGTATGAAAAGCCTCCGGTAACAACGAGCGATCCGCCGATGATCACGATAAAGAAGACAAAAACATAGACGAGATAATCGCGAAGAAACCCGGTCATATACGTTCTTGTAATCTTGTTGGAGCCTTTTTCAAGCCCAGACAACGAGCTGTCGTACAGTTTGTTGAGCGTCAGTTTTTCCGGGAAGAGGCCGTAGACCTTCCGCCATTTTGACAAGGTCAAATAGGCGAGAACGCCGAGAGCAACGACGCCGATTGTCATGTAGAGTTCAGATGAAAAGCCGTGCCACATGTAAATATGAACCTTGAATTTTTCGTCTCCGTCCAAAAGGGTCGGCATAATCGACGATGCAGCCGGTTCAATGATGCTGTATGACAGAATGTTCGGGAAAAAGAAAAAAATCACCACGAGAGAGACGAGGACAATCGGCGAAATCAGCATGCCGAGTGGAGCCTCATGCGCTTGTTTTTCAAGTTTTTCAGGCTGATATTTCCCCCCGAACGTTTTAAACAGCAGAACCATGCAGTAAATGAACGTAAACACGCTTCCGATCCAAGCCAGAACAGGAAGCACAAAACTCCATGTGTCGGCGTTATACAAATTAAAATCCGTAATCCTGAGCATGCTGGTGAAAAACATTTCCTTGCTCAAAAAGCCGTTGAACGGCGGCAGACCAGCCATTGAAAACGCGCCGATCAGCGTAATCGTAAACGTAATCGGCATGATCGTCATCAGACCGCCAAGCTTGCGGATATCCCTCGTTCCCGTTTCATGATCGATGATTCCGACTGCCATGAACAGGCTGCCTTTAAATGTCGCGTGGTTGATCAAGTGAAAAACGGCGGCGATTACTGCAACCATATAGTATTCAAAATTTTGATAGTGCAAAGCTGCGGCACCGACGCCGAGCATCGACATGATCATTCCGAGCTGGCTGACCGTAGAAAAGGCAAGTATCGCTTTCAGATCAGTCTGCTTGACGGCGTTGAACGAACCCCAGAAAAGCGTGACAATCCCCGTGAGGGACACGATCCAAAACCATTCCCCGGAAAAAGCGAACACAGGGGTGAATCTTGCAACGATATAAATTCCCGCTTTTACCATCGTGGCGGAGTGCAGGTAAGCACTTACAGGCGTTGGTGCTTCCATCGCGTCTGGAAGCCAGATGTAAAAAGGGAACTGCGCAGATTTAGTGAAGGCTCCGATTAACACCAGCACGAGAGCCGGAATGAAAAAGCCGTGGCCCGAAATTAAATCAACTTGGTTGATCATTTCTCTGATCGAGAATGAACCCGTAATCGTGTAAAGAAGAATGAAGCCTCCAAGCATGGAAAGACCGCCGAAAATGGTGATAAGCATCGATTTTGTCGCGCCGTATCTTGATTTTTCCCGCTTGTACCAATAGCCGATGAGCAAAAAAGACGATATGCTGGTCAATTCCCAAAATAAATAAAGTACAATGACGTTATCAACGAGAACAACGCCGAGCATTGCCCCCATGAACATGAGCAGATAAACGTAAAACGGTCCGAGCTGCTCTCTTTCTTTAGATAGATAATAGATGCTGTAAAGGACAACCAAAGACCCTATCCCTGTAATCAGAAGGGCGAATAGCAATCCGAGTCCGTCAACGTATGCGGTAAAGTTAATGCCAAAGGACGGAATCCATTCCAGTACAGCCTTTAATGTTCCGCCATCCGCCGTCATTTTGATCATGCGGAAAAAATAAATAAATAATAGAACAGGAAGAACCAGGACAAACCAGCCTGTATGAATCTTTCTGACGTTTTTCGCCAATAGCGGAATCAAAAAGGCGAGTGCAAAAGGCGATAAAATTGCAATATGTAAAGCCGTCATATTAACCTCCCTTTAAGGTAGCATGTATAAATACATTCTGTTCCATACTAAAATTTTCAAACGTTATGTACTTTTTTAGAACTGGTGACCTAGACAAATTATAACTCAAATTTTAATCGGCTGCATGATCTCATGATAATCGCGGTTTATGCGGTCTTATGAACCTGAAAACAATTTTAACAAAAAATGCGGCATTTGTATAATGGAAAGTTTTTTTGAACAAGATGAATTTGAGGTGATGAAAGATGAGAAGGAAAGCTTTTATCAGCTTAAGTTTATTTTGTTCGCTTTTTGCGGGAGCGTTTATGATCAACAGGGAAATGACGCGTGAACAGACTCCGGGAATAGGAACGGACGAAGGCCCTCAATATCGCGGGGATTACACGCCGCTTCAGACGGGAGCGGAAGATCAGTCCTTAATGGGAAAAGAAAGAGCTCCCTTTAAACCGAGAGAATATATCAGAGTTGAGAAACGCTGAAAACAAAAAAGGAATCCGATCGTATAGATCAGACTCCTTTTTGTTTTTTTATGCGGCCCTTACGAGGTGAAGAACCTTAGTAAAACGGTCGCCATAATGACGGTTGCTGCTCCGCCGAGACGCGTTGAGATTTGCGCAAACGGCATCAGCCCCATCCGGCCTGAAGCCGAAAGAATAGCCACGTCCCCCGTACCGCCGAGACCGCTGTGACAGCCGGTGACAATCGCTGATTCAACAGGGTACATGTTCATTAATTTGCCGACAAAGTAGCCTGATGTCACCATGGCAATGACGACTGAAGCGCAGACGGCGATGAAGCGCAGGGAAATAACGGACGCCACATCATCAAGCGGGATGTAAAGAATGCCGAGCCCGACCATCAGCGGCCAAGTGAAGCTTGATGACATGAATTTGTAAAGCTGGTGTGCGCCTTTTTCCATGCTTGCAGGCAGAAGCTTTGCATATTTTACGGCAGCCGCCGCGATGATCATCAGGATCGCTCCCGGAATTGCGATGAACTTGGAGACCAAACCGCCGAAAATGAAGAAGGAACATGCGATTAAAACGCCGGCACCCATTAATTTCAAATCGATTTTCGGCTCCTCTTCTTTTTGGTTGAAAATTTCATCGTCTTTTTTCGATTTGACGAGCCTGCCGTTACCATTCAGCTCAGGCCGCTTTTCGCCAAGCTTTTTCATCAGTCCGGCTGAGATGATGGCAACGACGTTTCCGATAATAGCGGCCGGAATGAGCTGTGAAACAAATACATCTGTGGATTGTCCCAAAATTTGCGAGTAAGCGAGTGACAGCGGCAGGATTCCTTCGCCGATGCCTCCGGCAATAATCGGTACAATAATAAAGAAGAAAGCTTCATAAGGGCTGTAGCCAAACAACAGACCGACGAGAATACCGGCGGCAACCGCTGCGACCGTCCCGGCCAACAACGGAACGAACATTCTCATAAAACCTTGAATCAGAACCGTGCGATGCATTCCTAAAATACTTCCCGCGACTAAACATGCGATGTAAAAATACAGAAAATTCGACGTTTTCATCAAAGTCGTAACCGCTTCCATAGATGCGGGGTTAAGCACTTTGAAAAAGACTAAAAACGAAGGAACAAACAGCGAGAGAATGGCAGGTCCGCCGATATCTTTTAAAATCGGAATGCGCTGTCCAACATCCCCGAGAATAATACCGAGAATCATAATGATCGCGAAACCGCCAAGCATGTCATTCGGCAATTCGTTATAGTAAGCTGCCAGAAAAATAATCAGCGCAAGCGCAATGTATAGCGGAAACGGAATCACGCCGATTTTCCAATTGATCAACTTCTGGAAAAAATTTTTATTTTCTTTATGACCGTGATTTGTAATCGGTTTCAAATCTTTTGCTGCTTCCATCAAAAACACCCCCATGTTTGTATGTGTTCAATTGTAGAAGAAAAGTGTCAATTCTGTGCGTTTTTTAAATTAAAATAATCGATTGATAATTAAATTAAAGCGAAAAAGAGCGGGAAAAGAGGAGGAATCTGCTTGATTTTGATCAATTTATAGGTCTTTTGGTTTATTGGGGGGCGTATCCAGGTAAAAAAGGGAATTCCCTGTCCGGGGAGAAAGCTTTTTTAAAGCAGCAATTTAAAAAACCCCCGAAGCTGTTTTCGGGGGGCTTTGCATTATGATTTTCTTTTGGCAAGAGATCCTAACGCCTCTCCCATTTTCACTTGAAGAGAGGGGTGAAGGCGCTCATCAGGAATAAAGGTATCCTTTTCAAACAGCAGGATAACGGTCGAGCCGAAAGAGAAATATGCGATTTCGTCGCCTTGACGCCATTCTTTTGACTCCTCGAGCATCACGATCGAGTTAATATACATCGCCCCGACCTTCACAAGCAGGGCGGACCCATATTGATGCTTAAATTCGGAAATCATCCGGTAGTTTTTTGTCAGCGGCGATTTCCCGTAGGTCAAACCGATTTGATTCACGGGGTAAGACGCGCTTCCCAGCGAATATTGCGTTTCAAGTGTACCGTCAGCCGGGCTGTGAATTCTGTGGTAGTCCCTCGGGCTTAAATAGATGATGATATAGGTTCCACCGATATAGCGGTTCACGATCTCGGATCGCCCGATCATTTCTTCTACGGAATAGAGCTTTTTTTTGACGGTAAATTGCTTGTCGCGCGTGATGGCGCCCATTTCTTCGATGACTCCGTCCACAGGGCTGACCAGGCTGTTTGGTTCAGCGGGAAGGGGGCGTGCACCGCTCTTTAATTTTCTGATGAACAGCTCGTGCAGGCTGTTAAAAGAGCGGACATCTTCCTGCATCTCTTCTGTATTGATATGAAAGGTTTTGATATAGGAGGGGATGAGAGGTTTGCTGAGCTTTGACTGAGCAAACTTTTTCAGCATCCGGGACACGCCCTTTTTATTCGTCAACTCGATCAAAAACCGGTAAAGCCGCTTTTTCAAGCTGTTCACTCCTTTACTGATCACACGGGATGCAAGCGGTATTTAAATCACGCCGATTGTGTATCCGATCGTAATAAAAACGAGACACCAAATAAAAGCCCCTGATCCGGCATAAATCAGGAACCTTTTCATGTCCATCTCGTTCATGCCGGACAGATAGCATGTCACATGGCGGATTCCGGGAACAAAGTAGCCGAAAAGAATCGTCCACGGGCCGTATTTTTCAAACCAGCGGTGCACGGTGTCCAGTCTTTTCGGCGTCAGACCGATCCATTTCCCGAACTTATCGAGCAGCGGTTTACCGATTTTCTTCCCTAGAAAGTAACTGATGAGCATCCCTGATACCGCACCTGAAAAGCTGATCAAAAGAGACAGCTCATAGTTTAATAGATGAATAGAAGACAGATAACCGACAAATGTCATCATGACTTCATCGGGTATCGGCAGGCCTACAATTCCGAGAACAAGCATCCCGAATATCGCAAAATACCCGTATTGGGAAATCAATTCTTTTGCCAACTCCATGAAAAACTAGCTCACTTTCTTCAATAGTTTTTTCCCCTTCAGGCTGATGACTTTGATTTTGCTGACCATGAGAAAGGACAGGAACAGCATAATCAAAATGTACGGCTTTTTGCCAAGGATCTCTGATAAAAGGTTTAAGCAAACCAGAATTGTTCCGGCTGCGGTGATCGGAAGGCCTGTAAAATAATCCTGGTTCTCTGATTGAATATTAAATCGCGCCAGCCGAAGCGCTCCGCAAACAGGGAATAACAATGTCGAAGGAAGGCCTAAGATCGGTGCATCATAAAAAACGATTGAATAGGTGATGATGGCCGGGGCGACTCCGAAAGTGATAATATCAGACAAAGAATCCAATTCTTTTCCAAACGGGCTGACGGCATTTAATCTGCGCGCGGCCATGCCGTCAAGGCTGTCCAAGATAGCGCCGATCAGAACAAATATAATGGCTAAGAATAAATACCCTCTGAATGCAAGCAATATTGAAGAGATGCCCGAAACAAAGTTTCCAATCGTAATTAAAGAAGGTATGACTGATTTATTCAATGTTTTCGCATCCTTTAAATAAAAACGTTTTATATAGAAATTAAACAATATTAAATTGTATACGATTTGCTTCCTGTCTGCAATAAAATTCCTGAAATGATTGATAACCAGACTTTTTCATCATACCATAAAAGTGGTAAAGACACTGGCGGCGTCAAAAAAATTTATATTTTGTTAAGGTAACAAAAAAATGAATAAGAGAGCAGACGCTCTCTTATTCTATCGTTCGGTTGGCGTTTTCCTTTAATATAAGCCGATAAATCAGGCCAGCGCGGGAATCGTCAAACGCAAGGCGAAATCAGCAACAGACGCTTGGTATTTCTTTGAAGAAGGAAGCGTGGACCCGATGCTGTTGATAGCTTTGAGCGAAGCCGAAGAACAGAGCGGATTCGTTCGGGTCGAACCCTAAGCGCAGCGAGCGCGATAAATCCTTGTCCGGTAACGGCGGCATGCGAGAAGTCAAGCGTGACCGTCACAAAAAAACGCCCGCTGTCTTTAGGAAGCAGCGGGCGGGGAGGGGACATGTTATAGATATTGGTTAATCACGTTCAAGTCATTTGTATTTAATTTATATTGGAAAACCGGTCTGCCGATCGTGCCGTAGGCCATTTCTACGTTGAGAACTTCGATTTCCTCCAGAAACTTCAAGTATTTGCGAATTGAAACTTGAGAGATTTCCGTGTGATTGGCCAAATCTTCTGTTGTGAACGTCAAGCTGTCAAACGATCTGATGCTTGACCAAATGAGATTCAGCGTGCTTTTGGTCAGCCCTTTTGGCAAATGCATCTTTTCGGGCGCGCGTTTTTTTTGAAAAAGTTCGAAATCCAGCTCTTTTTGGCTGATATTCCGGTTGCTTGCATAAAGCTGCTGCTTCCGTTTGTAATCGGTTAGGGCGCTTTGAAACCGCTCAAATTCGAACGGCTTGATTAAGTAATCGACAGCCCCGTACCGCAGCGTTTTTTGAACAACATCCATTTCACTGGCCGCTGAGATGACGATCACGTCGACAGCTTGATTCTGGCGTCTGATCTCAGTGAGCAGCTCGACGCCGTTCCTGCCCGGCATATAAATATCGAGCAGGATCAGATCGATGTGCTCTTCCCGGAGGAAGGTGAGAGCCTCTTGAAAAGAAGCAGCAATTCCCTTCAGCTGAAATCCCTCTACCTGGCTGAGGTAACGTTTATTCAGCTCTCTTACCATCGGGTCATCTTCAACAATTAATACATCAATCATGGTCATCCTCCTTTGGTTCATACGGAATGCGGAGACTGAATGTCGTTCCTTCATTCTTTTCGCTTGTCACGATGATATGTCCATTTAAATTTTCAAGGCTTTGTTCGACGAAATAAAGCCCGAACCCCCGGTTGGAGCCCTTTGTTGAAAAGCCTTGATCAAACATTTTCTGCTGTTCCTCCTTGGATATGCCGACTCCCGTATCCGTGACTTCAATATCAAGCTGTCCGTCATGGTGGCGGAATGAAATCGAGATATTTTTCTTATCAGTTGCGGAAACGGCATCCAGGGCATTGTTGAGAAGGTTCCCGATAACGGTGATTAAATCGTGTATCACCGCTGTGTTGGCTGTATCCGGAATCCTCGTGCTGCAATGAACCTCCAGCGAGGCCCCCTGTTCCCGGATATAGCTCTGCTTGCCGAGCAAAAAGCCGGCGAGCACCGAGTTTTTAATATGGTTGATAATTTCGCTCGCTTCAGACTGCTGATAGATCGCAATGTCTTTTATATAGTTTCCAAGCTCGTCGTAGTTCTTTAATTGAACGAGACCGAGAATCACGTGGAGCTTGTTCATAAACTCGTGCGACTGCGCCCTGAGCGCGTTTGCGTACATTTTAACACCGGACAGCTGCTCAGCTAAGTGCTTCACTTCGGTTTTGTCGCGGAATGTGGCAATCGCTCCGACGATGTTTCCCTTTTTTAAGTGGATCGGAACTTCATTAAAGACAAGTTCTAGCCCGTTGATTCTAACGTCGCGGTCCAGAACGGGCTTCTGAGTATCGATCACTTGTTTCAGGCGGTTGTTTGGCAAGATGTCGGTGACATCCCGGTCGATCGGATTCTCTTCGATCCCCATTTTATGAAACAGGCGCTTCGCTTCCGCGTTGGCGAGCTTGATTTTTCCTGTTCGGTCAACGGCGAGTATCCCTTCTTTTGTCGATTCAAGCATCGCGCTTCGTTCATTCAAAAGCGTTGCAATTTCATACGGTTCCATACCGAACATAATCGTTTTTACTTTCCTCGCCACGATGACAGCTCCGATGATTCCGGCGAAGATGCTGAGGACGATAACCGTATATAAAGGGCGGAGATTTTGCTGGGTGATCTGCTCAATCTCGTTAAGGGTGATTCCGACCGCTACCGCTCCGACCTGGCTGCCCGTTTTATTATAGATGGGAACAAAAGCCCTCAGTGATTCACCGAGCGTGCCTTTTGCCGTACTAATGTGGCGGCGGCCCTTCAGCACTTCTTTTTCGTCCCCGCCGGCAAATTTCTTTCCGATTTTATTCGGATCCGGGTGGGTTTTACGGATGCTGTTCATATCCATGACAACGACGAATTCAGTCTCGGTGATTTTTTGAACGCGGGCGGTGTATGTTCGGAGCTCATCGTATTCGCCGCTTTCCAGCGATTGCGCCGTAATCGGAGCTTCGGCGACCATCTCCGCCGTCTGCAGGGCAATCTGCTGCTCCTGCTCCCGAATGTTCCTTGCGGTCTCGGACCCGACCATAAAAAACGCGATCAATAAAGAAATCAAAACGACGACGCAGACAAATATCGTTAATCGTGTCTGCAGTTTTAATGTTTTTTTCAACGGCGATTCCTCGCGATCTATTGATTAGTCAACACATAATACTTTACAAGTAAATGGCGAATTTGTGAAGAATCCTGCCCCTTTCTGCCGCGAACAGCAGAAATTAAAAATATGGAAAATATTCTTGTCAACAGGTCCTAAGTCGTACATAATGAATGAGGAACATATCAGAAAGGGACTTTTTTTTATGAAAAATACGTATGTAACAGGCTTTTTTCCTTTTATCGCAATTCTTCTTTTCAGTTCATCTCTTGCGATTTCTTCCGTTATCTATGCCATGGGGATACTGTCTTCTCTCGGCATTTACAAAGGAATGCTCGAATTTTTCTCTGAGAGCGGCATCCGGATGGCTTTGTTTGCTGTGTTTACGCTGATTTTTTTCATGGTATTTTCCGCTTTGAAGCTGATTGCCAATACAGTGACAGAGCTTGCCCTCTTATTTTTCGCCAAAGATCCTGAAGGAGCGAACCTGAGGAAAATCAGGGTCGGTTCTGCCGTGTATCTGGGAGCAAGCCTTTTATCCTTTATTTTTGTCCAATATGCCGCTGGAATTGCAGCGCTTTTTTTACTCGCAACACTCGTATATTTAATTTTTATCGTTTATGCGATCCACAGCACGCTTTCATTTATGTCATTAATCGGCTTTATTATGTTTGAGCTGCTGTTTTGGTTTACGTTTTTAATTGGCACGGTGTATATCGTCATCAAGCTATATAACAGCGTCATGGCGAGCCTGCCCGTTTGAGCCATGCAAAAAACCGGAGCGCGGACGTTTGTCCGACGGCTCCGGTTTTTTTATGACAAAAATCGTTTTCTGATCTCAGGACCGGGAATGGTGCACTCGCTTTTTTGCCCAAACCATTTGTAACGGTTTTTCGCAATCACGCTGTAGATGGCGTCCCGTAGCGGTCTGGGAATGATCAAGAGGGCGGAAGCGGCCCGCCAAAGACCAGGAAGGCTTTTCACCACATGCAAGGCCGCGGTTGATTTCTGATATACCCGTCCGTTTTCGATCAAAATAAAGCTGTCAAAATGATCGGAGGGGAGCTGATATTGCTTGAGCAGCTTCCCCCCGGCATCAGATTGCAGGGAAGCGAATGAAAATAAGCCTTCTGGATCATGCTTGATGATGAATTGAACGGCTCCGTCGCAAAAGTTGCACACGCCGTCAAACAGAACGATTCGCTCAGGCATATCAGCCACTTTCAGCCACCCCTTTTTTGATTTAAGATGCGTATGCAAGCGTTCCTCTCCAGATTAAAAGTTGAGGTCCCGCGTGATGCAGATACTCGACATTGCCTTTTGCCTCTTTTCCGACCCATACACTCATTGTGTACGTATCCGTCAATCCGACAAACCAAAGGTCTCTGTACCCGTTGGATGTTCCGGTTTTGCCTCCTACATATCCGCCGCTGAAATTCGCTTTTTTCCCGGTTCCTTCTTTGACAACCGCTGATAAGAGCTGACGCATTTGGTTGTTTGTCCGCATGCTGAATACTTGCTGCGGTTTGTCTTTCCATTTGTAAAGCGTTTTGCCTTTTAAGTCCGTCACCTTTGTGATGGCATGGCTGGATGTATAGCTGCCGTTATTGCCGAAAGTCGTATAGGCATCGGCCATCTCCAGCGGTGAGAAGCCCCATGTAAATCCGCCCAGTGCAGCAGGAAGACGGTAGTCATTTTGAACGATTTTATCAAATCCGAACGGTTTTAAATAGCTGAATCCTTTTTGCACGCCGACCCGGTTCAGCATTCGTACGGCCGGTGTATTATACGAATTTTTAAAGGCTGTCTTGATCGACACGGTTCCGTATGTTCTTTCGTTGAAGTTGTTCGGACAGTATTCTTTGCTGCAAAATTTGCTTGCGTCAATCATGCTGCCTGCCGTCGCACCCGTTTCTTCAATGTACGGCCCGTAGTCAAGGAGCGGTTTAATCGATGATCCCGGCTGCCTGTATGCCTGGAATGCCAGGTTGTAATCATACTTTTTATAGTTTTTCCCGCCGGACATGGCGACGATTTGATGGGTTTGGTGGTTGATCACCACCGCTCCGCCTTGTACGCCTTCATAAGGGAGGCGATTATTCACTTGCTGGACGACCCGGTTTTGCATCCCGGTATCGAGCGCCGTATAAATTTTGATCCCGCTCGTCGTGAGGGAGCTGATGCGGTTAGACAGCTCTTTTTCGATTTTTTTCTTTTCTTCTTTTGTTTTTGCCTTTTTCAGCCGTTCGTCAAACCCTTCCGAAGCAGACACCAATTTGGTGAATTCCTCGTTGACATAAGTCGTATAGTCGGGATAAGCGTCTTTCTTTTCTTTTACATGAAGCGTAATTTTTTGCTTTACGGCTTTGCTGTATTCTTTTTCAGTGATCACGCCCGCTTTTTTCAGCCCTTCAAGCAGCCGCTTTTGGCGGGTTTTTGTGTAGTCAAAATGTTTCAAAGGATCATATAATGTAGGGTTATTAGGGATCGCGCAAATAAACGCCGTTTCGGCAAGGTTGAGAGATTTCAAAGGCTTGCTGAAATAGAAATAAGACGCGGATCCAATTCCGTAGACCCCATGATTAAAATAGATCGTGTTTAAATATTTCTCAAAAATTTCTTCTTTTGAAAGCTTTTTTTCCAGCTGATAGGAATACAGGAGCTCTGTGAACTTGCGGTCGAAGGTTCGTTCATGGTTCAAATACAAGTTTCTCGAAAGCTGCTGTGTAATCGTGCTGGCTCCCTGATCAATGCCGCCTTTTTTGACATTGGCTGCGGCGGCCCGGGCCATTCCGATAAAATCAAAGCCTTTATGCTGAAAGAAATGCCGATCCTCTGAAGTGAGAAACAGCTGCTTCACATGATCAGGGATATTTTTATAGGGGACAAATACCCGGTTTTGGTGATCTGAAACAATTTCTGAAATCAGGGCGCCGTCCCTGTCATACATGTAGCTGTTTTGTACAAGGCCGATATCTTTTATATTGATCTTCTCATCGAGCACCTGATCGAGAGGCTTCATATCCTGAGCTTCCCGGCCGGAGGCCATTAAGGTAAAGACAAATATAGGAATTAACATCAACAGAAAAATCCATCCAAAAAATGAACGCAACTTTGTCACTCTCTTTTCGCTAAATTCTAGCCATATCGTACCATTCTTTTTCGATATCGAGAAGGATAATTTGATAGATTGGCAGTTTTTTATCCGATTTCAGCTTGCTTTTGCCTCTGATTTTTTTTGCTGGGACCTTTGGAATATCAGAAGGCATGCTCCGCCGAAAAAGAGGACGGCAGTTGCGTAAAAAGCGGAAGAAATTCCGAAAAAGCTGGAAAGAACGCCGCCGAGCACCGGGCCGATGACATTGCCCAAAAATCTGAAACTTACATTATAGCCAAGCACTTCCCCTTGAATAGGCCCCGGAGATTCAACTCGGATTAAGGCGGTGATGCAGGGAATCATCCCGCCAAGCGCGATTCCGAACAGAAAGCGGAAGAACACAAGCATTTCATACTGAGATGTAAGTCCTTGCGGGATAACGCAAACCGCGGCAGCCAGCGCGAGAATCATCAATATTTTTCCATGGCCGAACCGATCGCCTAAGACGCCCCATTTTCTCGCGGCGAGAAGGCTTCCAAGGCCGGTTGCAGAAAAAGCCAGCCCTGAGAAAAATGCGAGATTGTCAGTTCCGTGCAGCTCGCTGACATATAAGGCAAGCAGCGGCTGAACACTGAAGTTTCCCACTTGAATCACAGCGGTGAGGATCATCGCCGTAATCAGCGGGCGCTGGTGCAAAATCGTCTGCAGCACCTGCTTTCTCGTATACCCGGCGGAGGCATCGCGCTTCGCCTTCAAAGGACGTTCACGCACTCCGATAAACACGAGGAAAACGGCGCTGTAAATGGCAAATGCCGTAATGAAAAACGTATATGTAAAACCGACGCGATCGGCGAGCAGACCGCCGAGCAAGGGGCCGAATAACCCTCCTGAGACCGTGCCCATCTGCAGCGTGCCGAGCACTTTGCCAGCCGTTTTTTTCGGCGTCTGAGCCGAAATCATGGCAAGGGAAGTGGGAATGAACCCGGTTACGAGCCCCATCGCCATTCTCAAAAAAAACAGTTCGTATACGGAAGAGACAAGGGACATGAGAAGAATGCAAGTGCCGATGCCGGTGCCCGTGATCAAGAGGATTTTTTTATAGCCGTGTTTATCTCCGAACCTTCCCCAAAAAGGAGAAACCAAAAAGGCCATCAAAAATGTGACGCCGAAAACGTATCCGCTCCATTTTGCCGTAAATCCGTCCGAATAGCTGCCGAGCGTTTCGATATAGAGGGAAAGAAACGGCAGAACCATTGTAGAGCTTGCGGCCACGAAAAAATTCGCGAACCACATGATCACAAGGTTTTTCTTATAAACAGAGATGCGAATCACCTTCTTAAAAAGTTTGAATTTCCTTCATTATAAATGAAATGTGGAAGCTGTATGGAATCGCTGCTCATTGGAAAAATGAAAATTGGGTATTTGAAGGAATTTTCAACATTTTCAGAAATTAAAACCTTAAATATAGAAATATAATGATATAATAAGAGAAATATGAACGTACTTTGGAAAACATTCAGAAGGCTTTAGGCTTGGACGATTTCCATCCGCTGCGCTACATCCATAAGTTTTTTATATTGAGATAGAAAGGCAGGTGTGAAAGTTGGAAGCGAGCACCTTACTGATTATTGATTTTGAATTTACAATGCCTGAGGGAAAGTATCACCCGCAAAATTTTTTCCCGGAAATCATAGAAGCAGGGATTGTAAAGGCGGTTCATGATGAGGTGGTTGAGACATTTTCAAGCTATATTAAGCCGAAGAAGTTCCCTAAATTAACGAGGCGCTGCAAAAAATTTCTCAGCATTACGCAGGAACAGGTTGACCAAGGCATCACGTTTAACGCGTTGATTGAAAAGCTGCGGGAGCTTGATCCTGACCAAAACAGCGCCATCATTACATGGGGAAACATGGATATGAAAGTGCTGAAGCAAAATTGCATGTTCAACCATGTTCCGTTTCCGTTTAAAGGAGAGATGAGGGATCTTTCCATGGAGTACAAGGAATTCTTTGGTGACAAAACATTGACGAATTTGTGGAAAGCAGCGGAAGAGTACGGCGATTCAGGAACGGGAAAACAGCATAAAGCGCTAGACGACGCGATGACAACGTATAAGCTGTTTCGGCTCGTAGAACGGGATAAGAAGTATTTGGAAAATCCGAAACCGACGACGATCGGCGAACGGGTTGATCTTTCAAAAGTTTTTCCGCACGCCACATAAATAACCCAATCTGGCGAACAGATTGGGTTATTTGTGCGGGAAATATTCATTTTCAAGCGCATGAATAAGTTCAAGCGATTTTGCCGCGTATTCGGACGAATCGTTTTGCAGATCCGTTTTTAAACGGTTTAAAGCTGAGCGGAGCGAATCCGCATAATCCGGTACAGCTTCATCGAACGGCTTCACCATACGATGCGGGATATTTGTCTGTTCACCGAAAGCGAGCGCTTTTCGTTCATGAAAAAAAGGGACGTCTGCCTTGTTGGGATGGTGAAGATCGCCTTGCTTCGGGTGGGTCAGCACGGCGAGGATTTTGACAAGGTAGTGCATCGGTTTAACATCCGTAATTTCGCCGATGTAGACGCCTGTCTTATAAAAGCCCTTTACACGATCGCCGACTTGAAATTGGTTGTTCACTGCATCTGCCTCCTAATGGTATCATAATAAATAAATGGTAAAAAAATCATTTCAGGGAGGAAGAAAAATGGCGCCGTTTCTGATTCAGTTTATGCTCTATTTTCCTGAAGACAAAAGAGAATATATCCCTTCTTTTATTACGCTGGCCGTTTTCTTTATCATCGCAATTGTTGTATTCCGGCTGATCATTAAACATTCCAAAAAAGAAGCTGAAAAAGCGGAAAAGCTGGAAAGAGAATTGAATGAAACCATCCACAAGCGCTCTTAGAAGCGCCCGTTTTTCAGCCGGAACGCTTATGAAAAAGCGGTCTTCAGACGTCTGAGCCCGTCTTTTACAACAGAGAGCGAACATCCGACATTCATTCTGACGAATCCTTCTCCGCCCGGTCCGTACTTTGGTCCCGGCTCCAGAATCAGCTTTCCTTTATGAAGGAGAAGCCGTTTGATGTCCTGATCCGTCAATCCGAGCTTGCGGCAGTCAAGCCATGCCAAGTAAGAGGCGTCTGGCTCCATCATGCGGACCTCGGGCAGCTCCTCTGCTAAAAAGCGGCGGACTTCTTCCATATTTCGTTCGATGTAAGGGATAAGCTGATCGAGCCACGGTTCGCCTTTTGAATAGGCCGCTTCGATTGCTGCAACTGCAAATGTATTTAAAGAATGCAGTCCCTGGCGCTGCATAACTTTTGCAAAGGCGGTTCTCTTCGCCTTGTCGGGTATGATGATGGCTGAGGCCTGCAACCCGGCCAAGTTAAACGTTTTGCTCGGTGCAATACATGTGATCGAAATATCCGCGAATTCCGGAGATAAAGAGGCGAACGGCGTATGGTTCAGTCCGTTCAGCATCAGGTCTGAATGGATTTCGTCGGAAACAACTGTGACACCGTGTTTAAGGCAGAGTTCGCCCAGCGTTGTCAGCTCTTCTTTCGACCATGAACGTCCGGAAGGATTGTGCGGATTGCAAAGAATGAACATCTTCACATCCGGTTCCCCAAGCTTTTTTTCAAGGTCGGAAAAATCCATTTCATAGCGGCCGTCTTTTTCGATTAATGGATTGTGTAACACAACCCGTCCGTTTTTTTCAACTATATCAAAGAACGGCGTATATACAGGCGGCTGTACGACCACCCGCTCGCCTGGCTCTGTGTACGCCTGCACTGCTTGGGCTAGCGCTGTTACAATGCCCGGGCTGAAAGTGATAAACGCCGGTTCAGTATTCCATCCGTGCCGGCGGCTAAGCCAATCGGTGACAGCTTCGTTCGTGCCCGCGCTTGCAGATGTATAGCCAAAAACCCCGTGCTCCAAGCGCTGCTGAAGAGCGTCGATAACGGGCTGGGGGGCGCGGAAATCCATATCAGCCACCCACATTGGAAGCGCGTCATCTACACCGAATAATTCCTGTGTTAAGTCCCACTTCACAGACTGGGTCCCGCGTCTGTTATGTTCTGTATTAAAATCCATGATCTCACCTCATGTCTTTTTCATATGTTATACATTAACTGTGATAAGGATAGAATGCAATGTTTTAACCATGAAAGCTTTTATAAAGTAAAGGGAGTGGCATCCGATGGAATGGAGCAGTGTGCTTGAGTGGGCTTTTCAGCGTCATCTCAACCCTATGAGCTGGTATATTCGCCCGGTCTTTCTTGTGGCGCTTGCGTATTTTTGCTATAGGCGGACTTGGAAAGGCGTCATCGTTACTTTTTTGCTGATGACGAGCAGCATGTTTTGGTTTCCCGTCCCCGAGCGGATCAATCCGGAGATGCAGGCTGTTTTGGATTACGAGCAGATGCTTTTGTCCAACCCGCTTTCTGCCGTGCTCACGCTCGCTTTTATGATGGGGTTTCTCGTGTTGATTGGCGCGGCATTTTGGAAGCGCTCCTTAGGGTGGGGACTTGCGGTATTGAATGTGACGCTGATCGGCAAGGTTGTGCTGTCAGTGATGCTGACGGGGGAAAACGGCTGGGCGCCCCTCGGAAATACCGTGTTCGGATTGATTCTCGTCAACGGCATCGGGCTGCTGCTGATCGCCTGGCGGAGGAAGCGGAGACAAGCCGGCCGATAGCCTGGTGCTTTCCTTATCGACAAGCCGGCGCGTTATGATACAATAGCTTTTGAAACATTACAATGAAGCGGTGATCATGATGAAAGAAAGTCAGGCAGCAGCACAAATCATCCACATCATAAAGGAATGGGATCCGTTTCAAGCCGGACCCGATTTTTATGAAACGGAAGCGGCCGAGATTGTTCAGGCCGTCTACACGGAAAACGACGCAGAGCGGCTGGGCGAAGCTATCCAGTCCGTTTTTGAAGTATCATTTGATCAGACGCTGCCGCTGGCAAAATGCAAACAGCTGGCTGAACGGCTCCTTGCGATCAAAGACAGCAGTTCGTGCTGATCAAAATTAAAAACCGCCAAACGGCGGTTTTTTTATATTCATGTCAAAATGAAATCGGCAATTTTGTCTGATACATAATCCGGATTTTCTTCGGGGACGAGGTGGCCGGTTTCCCGCAGGGAATAGAAAATAGAATTGGGCAAATCCTGATGAAGCCTTTTGCCGATCTGTACAGGGACAACGCGGTCCTCTTCGCCCCAGATTAAGAGGGAAGGCGTCTCGATTTTCTTCAAATCGTCCGGTAATAAATCGCCTTCCCGGTGTCTGATGAGACGCGCGAGCGCCCTGAAAATTTGATCGTCGAGAAACGGTTTCAGGTAGCCATTGATCATCTCCTGATCGATCAGAGATCTGTCGTAGACAACATTCATGAGATTTTTCAGGACGCCTTGTTTTGATAGCCAGCGCTTGATGTACAAATAAAAATAAGGAATATGGCTCCCGAAAATGAGCGGGCGGGGGGAACGCTTTAAATAGCCTGAGCTGCACAGCAGGACGACTTTTTTGAACAGTTCAGGCCTTTCCTTTATCGCATAAAGTGAAATCTGGCCGCCCATCGAATGTCCGACAAGCACGGCGTCTCTAATCCTCAGCCTTTCGATCAGTTCGATGACCACCCTGGCCATGTTTTGATAGGTATACACAAAGGTGCTGGATTTTTCTGATTGGCCGAAGGGAGGCAGGTCAACGGCGACTAAATTAAACTCATCCTTCAGAAGAGGAATGATTTTTCTGTAGCAAAACGAGGAAGAAAGAAAGCCGTGTATTAAAACGAGCGATTGCCTGCCCGGATTCTCGTAATGCTCATAATATATATTGACCCCTTGAATGGTTTCAATAGAAGGTTTTGTTAACAGCATGATCCAAATCACTCCGAATGTTTTTCTTTCATGTTCAAACAATCTGGCTGCATGTTGTCGCCTAAGTCCTGAGTACGTTATTTATCGTACCCGAAAAAATTTTTTTCACGCTTTGATTTCGCTTTTTTTACCGCCTTACATTCGTTCAAAAACGTGCTATAATATTCAGAAGATTTCTTGACATATAAAAGGTGTGATAACGAGATGAAGCTAACAGAAAAAGAAACAGAAATATTGGAAATATTAGAGGAAAACAGCCGCCTCGAACCTGAAACCATTGCTAAAATGGCGAACATTTCACAGGAAGAAACAAAAGCGATTATCGAAAAGCTTGAAAAAGAAAAGGTCATCATCGATTATTCGGCAATGATCGACTGGCGAAAAGTCGACGGCCATGAAGGCGTGACAGCGATGATCGATGTGAAGGTAACACCGAAGCGCGGCGTCGGATTTGACGAAGTGGCCGAGCGGATTTATCGTTTTCAGGAAGTTGAATCCGTTTACTTGATGTCAGGCGTATATGATCTGTCTGTTGTCATCCGCGGCAGAACGATGTCGGATATTTCGCATTTCGTGTCCGAAAAATTATCGACGCTCGAATCGGTCGTGTCGACAACCACCCACTTTATTTTAAAGAAATACAAGCATGACGGTAAAGTTTTTGACTCCGGTGATGATGACAAAAGAATCGTGGTGTCTCCTTAAATGAGGACAACTTATATTTCGAAAGCAGCCCAGCAAATCAAACCGTCGGGCATCCGCAAATTTTTTGATCTTGCGTCCACAATGGAAGGCGTGATTTCATTGGGCGTCGGAGAGCCCGATTTTGTAACGGCGTGGAATGTCAGGGAAGCGAGCATCCTTTCCCTTGAACAGGGCTACACGTCATATACGGCAAACGCGGGTCTTCTTTCTTTGCGGAAAGAGATCAGCGCTTATCTGAATAAACGCTTTCATCTGGATTATGCTCCTGATGACGAGCTGATTGTCACAGTCGGAGCAAGCCAGGCGCTTGATATTGCGGTCAGGGCGATCCTTGATCCCGGAGAAGAAGTGCTGATTCCCGAGCCTTGTTTTGTCGCTTATGAAGCGCTTGTTTCTTTGGCGGGAGGAAAAGCGGTTCACATTCACACGAACGCAGCGCGCGGATTTAAAGCGAGTGCAGCCGATTTTGAAGCCGTTCTGACTGAACGTACGAAGGCCATTATCCTTTGCACCCCGTCTAATCCGACAGGCTCTGTGTATTCAAAAAAAGAACTGGAAGAGATCGCGGCTTTTGCTGAACAGCATGACCTGATTGTAATAGCGGATGAAATATACGCCGAGCTGACATACGATGAAACGTATACAAGCTTTGCGGAAATCGCCGGAATGAAAAAGCGGACGATATTGATATCGGGTTTTTCGAAAGGGTTTGCCATGACAGGCTGGCGCCTTGGATATGTCGCAGCTCCTGCATATTTAAGGGACCCTATGCTGAAAATTCACCAGTACTCGATGATGTGCGCGCCAAGCATGGCTCAATTTGCGGCGGAGGAAGCCCTTAAAAACGGTCTCGAAGACGTCGAAAAGATGAAAAAAAGCTATCGCCGCCGAAGGAATGTGTTTGTGGATTCACTGAACGAAATCGGGCTTGACTGTCATCAGCCGGGGGGCGCTTTTTACGCGTTTCCGTCCGTTAAAAAAACGGGCATGAGTTCAGAACAGTTTGCTGAGGAGCTTCTCATCGCAGAAAAAGTCGCCGTCGTCCCGGGCAATGTTTTCGGGCCGAGCGGCGAAGGCTATATCAGATGTTCTTACGCTTCCTCGCTTGAACAGCTTCAGGAAGCGCTCGTCAGAATGAAACGCTTTGTCCAGAAGACCGGTGCAGTTCAATAAAAAAATGCGCACCTAAAAGGTCCGCATCAACATAAGGGGGGGGAATACTAGAAAGCCTTAGTTGTTCTTTAGTATTCCCCTTTCAGCTCGGTTTTAAACATACAATGCTTAAAAAAGTTTTTTTGCTTAATAAAGACTTGTATGATATAATTTTTTATTGCGTATAAAAAGAGTTAAATTCATATGATTTAGGAGTTGTTAGTTATGACAGCAAAATTTGAAGTAGGCAGTGTTTACACTGGAAAAGTGACTGGATTACAGGCGTACGGAGCGTTTGTTGCATTAGATGAAGAAACACAGGGACTCGTGCATATTTCTGAAGTAACACACGGTTTCGTTAAAGATATTAATGAGCACTTGGCGATCGGTGATGAGGTGCAAGTGAAGGTTCTTTCTGTAGATGAGGAAAAAGGCAAAATCAGCCTTTCTATCCGCGCTACACAGGCAGCTCCTGAACGAAAAGAAAGCAAGCCTAGAAGACAAAAGGCTGTTCAAGCCGAAGATACAGCTGCTCCACAAGGATTCAACACGTTAAAAGACAAACTTGAAGAGTGGATCGAGCAGTCCAACAGAAAAGATCTTATTAAGAAATAATTGAAAAACTCCGGCAAAAGCCGGAGTTTTTTTATCGCATTTCCGGCTGCTTGGCGTCTTCGCCAGCAGTCTCTTCAGCCGGTCTAAATAAAAGTCCGAGGTTGATCAGACCTGCGATTCCGACAAGCGCGTAAACGGTCCGGGCTAAAGCGGATCCTTGACCGCCAAAAATGGCTGCAACCAAGTCAAATTGAAAAAATCCTATCAGTCCCCAATTGATTGCTCCAATGATTGTTAATACCAATGCAATACGTTGAAGTGCATTCATTTGTTTTTCCTCCTTTTTGAAGTCCTATATTTCACATTTATAGATTGCGACGGATTTGGAAACATTATACGCTTGAGGAGCAGATCGCTTTACAGGGCATTCGGCGATTTCCCATAATAGTAAATAAAGGAGGAGATATAGATGGATAATTTTACATATTGGAATCCCACGAAGCTGATGTTCGGCCGGGGAGAAGTTGAAAAGCTGGCAGAAGAGGTGAAACACTACGGCCGCAATGTCCTGCTCGTATACGGCGGAGGCAGCATTAAACGAAACGGTTTATACGATCAAGTGATTTCAATCCTTGAAAAGGCAGGCGCGACCGTCCATGAATTGCCCGGTGTCGAACCGAATCCGCGTGTTGCCACTGTGAATAAAGGAGTCGCGATCTGCAAAGAGAACGATATTGACTTTCTATTGGCAGTCGGCGGCGGAAGCGTCATCGATTGTACGAAAGCGATCGCCGCCGGAGCGAAATACGACGGCGATGCATGGGATATTGTGACAAAAAAACATATTCCTGCTGATGCGCTGCCGTTTGGAACGGTTTTAACGTTGGCAGCAACAGGATCGGAAATGAACTCGGGATCTGTGATCACAAATTGGGAAACCAATGAAAAATACGGCTGGGGAAGCCCGCTCGTATTCCCTAAATTTTCAATTCTTGATCCGGTCAACACATTTACCGTTCCAAAAGACCACACGATTTACGGCATTGTCGACATGATGTCCCACGTGTTTGAGCAATATTTTCACCATACCGAAAATACTCCTTATCAGGACCGGATGTGCGAATCCCTGCTCAAAACGGTGATTGAAACAGCTCCTAAGCTCATTGAAGACCTTGAAAACTATGAGCTGCGAGAAACGATTCTCTATACAGGCACCATTGCGCTGAACGGTATGCTATCAATGGGCGCACGCGGAGACTGGGCGACGCACAATATCGAGCACGCTGTTTCGGCCGTCTACGATATTCCGCATGCGGGAGGGCTTGCGATCCTGTTCCCGAATTGGATGAAGCACACGCTTTCCGAAAATGTCGGCCGCTTTAAACAGCTTGCCGTACGCGTTTTTGACGTAGATGAAACAGGAAAAACCGATCGTGAAGTGGCGCTTGTTGGAATCGAGAAGCTGTCTGAATTCTGGACCAGCCTTGGCGCGCCAAATCGTCTTGCTGATTATGACATCACAGATGAGAAGCTGGATCTGATTGCCGACAAAGCGATGGCAAACGGCGAATTCGGCCGCTTTAAAACGCTGAATAAAGACGATGTTCTGTCTATTTTGAAGGCTTCTTTATAAGATTTCTTGACGGCTCAAGGAGGACCGCCATACCTTGAGCCGTTGTTCATTTGTTATCTTTTTGACAAAACTGCGCGTGGCGGCTGAAAAACATGCATTTTTGCGCGCCTGCCTCCATCCTCCTTTTTTTCGTCACTTGATTTAACGAAGGAGTTCATATAAAGTGAAAAGGGAAGAGGCTGTCGCCGAAAATCGACATGTTTTAAAACCCTTTGGCCCGCACTCTCATGAAAATGAAAGCGCTGGCGGGTATATGGAAGAAAACAGCTAGTACTGGAGGTTTAATAATATGACGCATGTCCGTTTTGACTACTCAAGAGCATTGCCATTCTTTAAAGAACATGAACTTACATATCTGCGTGACTTCGTGAAAGTCGCCCACCATACCATTCACGAAAAAACAGGTGCGGGCAGCGACTTTTTAGGATGGGTGGATCTTCCGACTGACTACGACAAAGAAGAATTCGCCCGCATTAAAAAATGCGCTGAAAAAATTCAAAATGATTCCGATGTTTTGCTGGTTGTCGGAATTGGCGGTTCATACCTCGGCGCAAGAGCGGCGATCGAAATGCTGAATCATTCATTTTACAATGTGCTGCCGAAAGAAAAGCGTAAAACGCCGCAAGTGATTTTCATCGGCAACAACATCAGCTCTTCTTACATGAGAGACGTGATGGATCTTCTTGAAGACGCTGATTTTTCAATCAACGTGATTTCTAAATCAGGCACAACGACAGAACCGGCGATTGCTTTCCGGATCTTCCGCAAGCTTCTTGAAGAAAAGTATGGAAAAGAAGAAGCGAAACGCCGCATTTATGCAACAACTGATAAAGAGCGGGGCGCATTAAAAACGCTTGCTAATGAGGAAGGCTTTGAATCATTTATCATTCCTGACGATGTCGGTGGCCGCTTTTCTGTGCTCACAGCGGTCGGCTTGCTTCCAATCGCAGTCAGCGGAGCCGATATCGATGAAATGATGAAGGGCGCCCGCGATGCGAGCAAAGACTTCTCCACATCAGAGCTTGAAGACAATCCGGCTTACCAATACGCGGTCGTCAGAAATGTCCTTTATAACAAAGGCAAAACGATTGAAATGCTGATCAACTACGAGCCGGGCCTTCAGTACTTCGCAGAATGGTGGAAGCAGCTCTTTGGCGAAAGTGAAGGAAAAGACGAAAAAGGCATTTATCCATCTTCAGCCAACTTCTCGACGGATCTTCACTCTCTTGGACAATACGTACAAGAAGGAAGAAGAGACATGTTCGAAACGGTGCTGAACGTTGAAAAGCCGAGACATGAGCTGACAATCGAAGAAGCGGACAATGATCTTGACGGCTTAAACTACCTTGCCGGCAAAACGGTCGACTTCGTCAATAAAAAAGCGTTCCAAGGCACAATGCTCGCGCACACAGACGGTAATGTGCCGAACCTGATCGTGAACGTACCTGAAATGAACGCTTACACGTTCGGCTACCTCGTATACTTCTTTGAAAAAGCCTGCGCAATGAGCGGATACCTGCTCGGCGTCAACCCGTTTGACCAGCCTGGAGTGGAAGCGTACAAAGTCAATATGTTCGCTCTCCTCGGCAAGCCTGGCTTCGAAGAGAAAAAAGCAGAGCTTGAGAAACGTTTGGATCAATAAACGAAAAAACAGCCTCCGGACTTATTGTCCAGGAGGCTGTTTTAATTCATATGACGGATGCTGAAGTCCAGTAGACGGATAAAATTCGTCATGAGTGTAGACGAATCCCAATTTTTCCAGTCGTTTTTGTGAAGCTGTATTTTCAGGGTGATGTCCCGCAAACAGCTTTTTTGCCCGGATTTTGTTAAATGCGTATTCAATCATGGCCTCAGCCGCTTCAGATGCATAACCTTTCCCCCAAGCCGAACGGACGAGATGAAAACCAAGCTCGTACACATCATTTTCCGGGTCATAGGGGCGAAGTCCGCAACATCCGATGAATTCGTTGTTTCCTGTTTTAAATATCGGGAAGTATTGCACACCGTGTGTTTTGTATTGTTCGATCTCAAGCAGCAAACGATTTCTTATTTCGCTATCGGTCATAATTCCGTCTGCTGTCAGATATTTGGCCACATCTCGATTTCCCCACAATGTCTTTGCCAAATTCAAATTCTCTTTAGCCCATAAAGAAAAGCCGATGCGTGTTGTTTGCAGAAAGCAGTGCTTCATTCCATTCCGGTCCCCCTTGTAAGGCAGCTGTTCACCTTATTTTAACACGGCAATAGCCGGCGGGGCTCGTTAACCTAATGATTCATCCCGTAAATCGTAAACGCGAGATAAGTCGCGAAAAAACTCCACAACACATAAGGGACAAGGAGAAGTGCTGCTCTTTTATGAATGCGAAGTGTAATCAAGGCGAGCGCAAGAGCGGTCAAGGCTACGAAAAAGGAGTCGGCCGCGGCAGCAAGTACGTTTTTTTCCGTGAATTGAAAATAGCTGAATGCCTGGTTAAACAAATAGTTAATGATCAGCATGATCCAAAATGGCGCCGCTGCTTTTCTCAGATCATATGTGGCATACACAAGCGCCGCCGCTAATGAAATGAAGGCGAACAGCACGCTCCAGATGGTTCCGATCAAACGGCCTGACGGTGTCCAATCCGGTTTGTTCAATGACTCATACCATTCACGATCTACGGGAAATAAAACGCTCGCCAGTGAAAACAGTGCATATGTAACGAGAAACACGATGACAGCCGTTGCTATTTTTTCCTTCTTCAATAAAAGTCCCTCCCCATAGTAAGCTTGATACCTTTGTCTTTCCCTATTCGTTTAAATATACTCATACCGCACAAGCTTCTGATCCATACTAAAAAATAAAACGGGTGAAGTGACATCATGTTATTTGTATTGGAAACGTTGTTTCTCATCTTAACGGGTATTGTTCTGCTGAGAATTTCGGGGAGGAAATCAATTTCGCAAATGACAATAGCCACCACCGTCGTCATGATTTCCATCGGAACGATCATTGTTCAGCCGATCATTGAAGACAGCATTTTTAAAACGGTGGCAGCTGCATCGATCTTTATCATCGTCCTTCTGTTGATCGAGTATTTGAAAATGAAATTTGATTTTTTTGAAAGCCTGATTGCGGGGAAAGCCGTTGTATTAATCGAAAACGGCGAGCTTCAGAAGCAGAACCTAAAAAGGCACCGCCTGACTGTCGACCAGCTGGAAATGAGGCTCAGGACACAGGGGATTTCAAAATTATCGGACGTGAAAAACGTAACGCTCGAATCAAACGGCCAGATCGGCTACGAGTTATCGGATGATGCAAAGCCTTTTACTATGGGAGAGTATAAAAAATTCCTCCGCATGCAAAACAACCTGCAGCAGCCGGAGGACAATCTGTTTAAGGAAATCAATGAAGGGCACCTGCACGAACCTGATAAACAATTGCGCTAGGGCCCTGAAGTATAAAAACGAAAAAAGGAGTTTTTTTATGATAAGCTTACCTTCTGAACTGGAAAACCGGTCGTTTTCTCTTTATCATCTCGAACAGACGCTCAAGCCTCTCGGTTATGTAATCAGCGGCGGCTGGGAATATGACCGCGGCTTTTTTGACTATAAAATTGATGATGAGGAAGGATACTTATTTTTGCGGATTCCGTTTGAAGCGGAGGACGGACAGCTTGATTCGCAAAATGCGACGGTCAAGCTCGGTACACCATTTTTGCTTCGCCACGTCTATCAGGAAGCGCTGGACGACTACGTCGTTCAGGGGAATTTTCGCGCATCTTTTGACCAGTTTGCTGAACCGAAAGAAAAAGACGCCGATATTCCCGACGTCTATGAAAAGCTTGGCCAATCGTATGTAAAAGAACTCGAAAAGGCGCTTCTTTCCTAAAGTGACAGCAGCTGGTCTGTCGGCTGAAGCTTGTACGAAAATGAAGGAGACAGCACAGGCCCGTCTTTTTGGTGAATACCGATGACGAAAATGTCTTCCTTCATGAAATGGTGAATCACTTCTTGAAAAGACGCACCTTCCATCGTCTTCGGAAGCGGAACCCGATGGACTTTGAAATGAATATCGGCTTCCTTAAATAGCGGATCAGGAAGCTGATTTTTAATGAGAAAATGCTGCAGCATCGCTGTTTTTAAAAGGTCCGCCGTACTGATGATTTGGTTCGCTCCGGCGCGCTCGGCATTTTTTTTCTGCTTTTCCGTCAAGATTTCTACAACGCAATACACCGACGGGTTCAAGCCTTTAACAGCCAGCAATGTTAAGACCGACTGCATATCTGCAGATATTTCGCTTTTATGCTGATCGGCGGTAATAAAGACGATTTCAGCTTCTTCAATATTGGCTTTTTGCAGTGTGGCATCATCCGCAGCGGGTCCTCTGATGAAATGAATGTTTTCCATCAGAGGGCCTTCCTTTAGTGTTTCATCAATGAGCACGATCGTTTTGTTTGAATCGGCGGCCTGGAGCGTCCTCATCAGCTTGTTGGATTTCTCGTTCCAGCCGATCAGGATCATATGTCCCTTGCCTCTGTAGTTGACCTTGCCTTCGGCGTAGCGCTGCTGCTTGCTAAAAGCGGCCGTCGCCATCGTTGCAAAATAGGCCGTGACAAACGCTGCCCCTATTAAAATAAGGAGCATGCCGACGGTTTTGCCGAGTGCGGTTTTAGGGACAAAATCGCCATATCCGACTGAGGACACGGTGATCAGCGCCCACCATACGCCTTCAAAAACGTTTGAAAACTGCTGCGGCTCGACGAATGTGATCAGCTGACCGAAAAGGATGATCAATAAAAGGATAATGATTGCGATGCGGACATATATCGGCCACCTCAGCCATGCGATAAATACACGGTTTGATTTCATGTTTCTTCACCGTCTTTCCGCAGGGAAAATGATAAAATCTCTTTGATGATTGCATTTAACTTTTGATTGGTGCTTACTTTCCCGTGCTGTTCAATCGCTTGTCTGATCATCTCAGCCGTTTCTTCTTCAAATTCGATCAGCTGCTCGTCTTTTTCCGATTCGTTATAGAGAAGAATGAACGCATCAAGCCCTTCATTCATTTTATCAATCGCCGTGCTTAACTGTTCTTTTTCCTGATCCGTTACTTTCACCGTGTCACCACCCGTGCTCTCCTTTTTATTCAGTATATCCCTATTTTACAAAAATTTTTCAGGTAAAAATAAACCTTCGATAACCGACAATAACCGGTAGAGCTGAAGATTTTTACTGGGGCGTCATATCGGTTCCCGTCCTTCCATACACTTTTTATAAACGGATGAGGGATGGGAGCGGAATGTCCTGTTTAATGAGGCTCTTTTTCATACTGGTCGGAGTCCAGCTGATGGCGGCGGCATCCATTCAATTCATTTTTGATTTAAACGCCGTTTATCATTCCTCTGATGAGGTATTCTGGAGGGAGTTTTTCAAGGAGCTGTCCACAAGGCCGCCTTTCTATATCATGGTGTCAGGAATGGTGCTGATCTTTATCGGGGTTTGTTTACCGCGAAGAAAAAGGTAGTGCACTTTTCTGTACAAAAGGAAATCCCTCGGGATAAAATATATTTACAATTAAAATTTTAAACGACTTATCACAAGAGGGAAGATGATTGCATGAGCATGATTTTTTACTTGTTAACATTTGCTGCATTAGGTTTATCGATTTGGGCACAATTTAAAGTAAAGAGCAACTTTGAAAAATATTCAAAAGTAGAGGCGTCAAGCGGGAGAACTGGAGCCGAAGTGGCCAGACAGATTCTCGACCAAAACGGCCTTTACGATATCCCGGTTGAACCGGTAAGAGGAACCTTGACAGACCATTATGACCCGACAGCACGCGTTGTGCGCCTGTCCGAACCCGTATATTACGGCCGTTCAATTGCAGCGGTTTCCGTTGCTTCCCATGAATGCGGACATGCCCTGCAGCATCAGGAATCATACGGCGCACTTGTTTTGAGGCATAAGATGTTTCCGATCGTGAACTTTTCTTCGGGAGTGGCGCCGTTTTTGTTTATCGGCGGAATGCTGCTCGGAAGCCTGAATCTGATCGGACTCGGCATCATTTTGTTTTCGGCGGCCGTATTCTTTCAGCTTGTGACACTGCCTGTTGAATTTAACGCAAGCTCCCGGGCAAAAAGGATCATCGTTTCAGAAGGAATGATCCGCAACACGGAAGAAAGAGGCGTCAGCAAGGTGCTGGATGCCGCGGCTCTGACATATGTTGCTGCAGCGCTTGTTTCGCTGTTTGAGCTGCTGCGCTTCGTCGCAATTTTCCTGTCCGGTCGTAATGACTAACCATTCGTCTTAAGGAGGTGGCCCCTTACCATATTTGGTAAGGGCTTTTTTTGAATATCCTGAATCTCATACTCGTCATACTTTTAATTGCAGCTACGGCTTTTTTCGTTGTCGCCGAATTTGCGATCGTCAAAATCCGCGGCACAAAAATCGATCAGCTTGTTGAAAGCGGGGATAAGCGGGCGATTGCGGCCAAAAGAGTGGTGACAAATCTTGATGAATATTTGTCTGCCTGCCAGCTCGGCATTACCATCACCGCATTAGGGCTCGGCTGGCTCGGAGAATCGACATTCGAAAGGATCATCCATCCGCTTTTTGAACTATTTGGCCTGCCTGAATCCGTTTTAAGAGTGGCTTCGATTGTTACCGCCTTTGTCATCATTACATTTTTGCACGTTGTGGTCGGCGAGCTTGCGCCAAAAACGATTGCGATTCAAAAAGCGGAAGCCGTCAGCTTATGGACGGCGAAGCCGCTCATTTTGTTTTATAAAATCATGTTCCCGTTTATCAAACTGCTGAATGGCTCGGCCCGGCTGTTAACGAAGCTGTTCGGGTTCCATTCGGTTAAAGAGCATGAAGTGGCAATCAGTGAGGAAGAGCTGCGGCTTATGCTGTCTGAAAGCTATAAAAAAGGAGAAATCAACCAGTCTGAGTATAAATACGTCAACAAAATTTTTGAATTTGACAACAGACTGGCCCGGGAAATCATGGTGCCGAGAACGGAGATGGCTACCTTGTTGGCCGATCAATCCATAAAAGAAGCGATTGAAACCGTCATTAATGAACGCTATACGAGATATCCGGTCATTAAGGATGATAAAGATCATATTATCGGAATTGTCAACAGCAAGGATTTGTTTAAATCGTATTTTCTCGACGAGACGATTCCTTTAACGGACTTAATGAGGCCTGTCATCAGGGTGATTGAGAACATACCGATCCAGGAGCTCTTGATTCGCATGCAGAAGGAACGGATTCATATGGCCATTCTTGTTGATGAGTACGGTGGAACGGCAGGACTGGTTACGGTTGAAGACATATTGGAGGAAATCGTCGGGGAAATCAGGGATGAGTTTGATCAGGACGAAATGCCGCACATTATAAAAAAAGGCGAACACCATTATATTATGGACGGAAAGGCTTTAATCGACGAAGTGAATGACCTCCTTCATATCGCGATTGAAAACGAAGAAGTCGATACGATTGCTGGCTGGCTTCTGACGCAAAAGATGGAGCTGAAAAACGGTGACATCCTCAAAACTGAGGGATGCGAATTTAAAATTCTTGATGCTGAAGATCATCATATCCGTTTCATTGAAGTGAAAAAAACGGAATTTTAAAAAGACAGCTGCGGGCGACCGCGGCTGTTTTTTAGTTCGATGGCCGTTCTTTATTTCAATAAAATGGATATCTTTTCAAAGATAAGAGGATATATCTATGGAAATTCATGACTTTTTACGAATGTACTCCGTTTCGTTCTTTTTTATAATAGGGTGTATAAATATGAGGAGGTTTTCAATACGTGAGAAACAACCATTTGCTAAAAGCTATCCTGCTATGGGGAGCTGTATGTATCATGCTGCTGACGGGGCCGCTCTCAGCGCTTGCTGCTTCGTCATCAAACCCGTCGGATAAATTGTATTTTAAAAACAAAAAATACTACATATTCAACAATGTTTGGGGAGCCGACCAGGTCAGCGGCTGGTGGCAGACCATTTATCATAACAATGATTCAGACATGGGCTGGGTATGGAATTGGCCGAGCAATACAAGCACAGTAAAAGCTTATCCGTCGATCGTCAGCGGCTGGCATTGGACTGAAGGCTATACTGCGGGCAGCGGCTTCCCGACCCGATTGTCAGATCAAAAAAACATCAACACGAAAGTCAGCTATTCGATCAGTGCGAACGGCACGTACAATGCCGCATATGACATTTGGCTCCACAATACAAACAAGGCAAGCTGGGGTTCGGCTCCAACCGATGAGATTATGATCTGGCTCAATAACACAAATGCCGGACCTGCCGGTTCTTATGTCGAAACTGTTTCGATCGGCGGGCACAATTGGAAAGTATATAAAGGCTATATTGATGCTGGAAGCGGCAAAGGATGGAACGTGTTTTCATTTGTCAGAACGGCAAACACCCAACGTGCGAACCTGAATGTTCGGGATTTCACGAATTATCTTGCCGACTCCAAACATTGGCTTTCCAAAACAAAGTATGTCAGCAGTGTGGAATTCGGGACGGAAGTTTTCGGAGGCACAGGACAAATTAATATTTCCAATTGGGACGTAACAGTCCGCTGATGGATTCACACCGCTCTTTCACAAAAAGAGCGGTGTTTAATTTATTCCTAATGTTCTTTTTTAGGCGTTCGCAACTGAAATATTACGATACCATCCTTACGTATTGCCGTTTATCTTCATCCTGTATAACCACTCCAAGCTTTGCCAGGTCTTTGCGCAGAATTTTTGCTTCTTCATGTTTATTATCCAGTAAAGCTCGTTCTCTGGCTAAAAGTAGCGTATTGATATGCGAGGGAAAATCGGGGTGATCCGCAACCCAGCGTTGATACTCATTCTTAAAAGGATCTTCGTCTGCCCATTTATAGCCGTGATGTTTAAAAGCACTTTCTGCAAGGGCTCTCTTTGATTCAAGTTGTTCACGGTACAATTCAGTACCCTTATGATCAAGAACAACAAGATCCTTATTCTCAAGATAAACTGCAGAAATGTCTTTTTTCTCAATCACTTCTTCTTTCTCTTTAAACAACAGCTTCACATTTTGATCAGAGATGAACACCTGAAGAATTTCAGTGAAAATATATTGTGAAAAAAATAGGCCGGCAACGATTCCGATAACTGCAGCGATAATTGAAACCCAAAAATTGTTTAGTGATGTGATAAATTCCAAAGGCCCTTTAAAAGGAACGATTGGAATGGTCAATACCCAATCGGCTATAACAGGCAAAAACCATCCAAGAACAGCTCCTAAAACCGGTGGAATGATCCAATATAAGGTTTTCTCTATTTTAGATAATCCAATAATCGTTTCCTGATTCAAAATCTTTCACTGCCTTTCATCACATGACTGACTGCTGTTTCCCATATTTTTTTATAATCCATCTCGATTCCTAAAATCATAAAGTTACCCAAATTATCAATGATCAGGGCAAGGGAGTGTGCATTCACTTTGGTGTTTTTAGAAGAGATGACACCGAGTTCGACACCGTAAGAAAGCAAAGCTTCAAAACCTTCTAAGAATTGTTCCATGATAGATTTAAGCTTTTTCTCATACCTTGGTTTTTGTGCTGCACTTAAAACAAACTCGTGTACCACTTTTAAAGCAGGAGAGTTATGTTTATACTCTTCAAAATAGCGTATGCCGTCTGTTATTAATCGTTTTTTAAAGTTTTCCTTCGTGTACTCATTGATTGAAAAAAATTCAGAGAAATTGTGATCATCAAATACAATGTGAAATAGATAATCCACCAGCTCTTCTTTAGAAGGGAAATAATAGTAAATAGCCGGTTTAGAAATGCCGACTTCCGATGCAATCATTGAAAGGCTCGTGCCTTTTAGGCCGTGTTGGGCAATAAGAGTAAATGCTGCTTCAACAATCGCATCTTGGGTGTTCATTTTCTTTTTCATTGAAATCATCCTTAGCATAATCTGTATATTTATTTTACTTACCGATAGGTAAAAAAGCAACTGTAATTTATGCTTTACATATTCTGTATTAACAGATGCTCCGTTTCAAAAGGATTAAAGCTTCTTTCACCTACTCTTGCCATCACCCTTGCTGCCTTCAAAGGATTTATAAGCCGCAAAGCATATTTAGTATTGAGAAACGTATAATCGTTGGTATATCAAAGTTTATAGGATGTTTATGTTCGGAGTCTAAAAATATTTTATTCATATATCATAATGTCTTCACAACAAGGGGTGTTTGAATGACAAGGGCATGGTGGAAAGAGGCTGTCATATATCAAGTGTATCCGCGCAGTTTTATGGATTCGAACGGGGATGGCATCGGAGATATCAACGGGATCAGAGAGAAGCTTCCGTATATCAGGGAGCTCGGGGCAGATGCCATTTGGATTTGTCCGGTCTTTGATTCTCCCAATGCCGATAACGGTTATGACATCAGGGATTATCAAAGCATTATGCCGGAATTTGGCACGATGGACGACTTTGACGCTCTGCTGACTGAAGCGCATCAGCTCGGAATGAAACTGATCATCGATCTCGTCATCAATCATACGAGCGATGAACATCCATGGTTTATCGAATCAAGGGCAGAGCGGAATTCCGGGAAGCGGGACTGGTATATTTGGCAAGACGGAAAGGACGGGAGCGAACCGAACAACTGGGAAAGCATATTCGGCGGCTCAGCCTGGACCTATGACGAAAAAACAGAGCAATATTATCTGCACCTGTTTCACGAAAAGCAACCGGATCTGAATTGGGAAAACAGTGACATGCGAAGCGCTCTTTATGACATGATCAACTGGTGGCTTCAAAAAGGAATCGACGGGTTCAGGGTTGACGCGATTTCACACATTAAGAAAAAAGAAGGACTTCCGGATCTGCCGAATCCGGAAGGGCTCTCTTTTGTGCCTTCATTTGCTTATCATATGAATGTCGACGGGATTATAGCGTTATTGCAGGAACTAAAAGAAAATACGTTCGCCGGGTATCCCCATATCATGACAGTCGGCGAAGCAAACGGTGTCAGCGCTGAAGAAGCGGAGGACTGGGTTGGAGAATCAAACGGGATATTCAGCATGATTTTCCAATTTGAACACCTCGGTCTTTGGGGGATTGAAGGCGGAGAACTCGATCTCCCCGAACTCAAGCGGATATTGTCAAACTGGCAATCGGCTCTTGAGGGGAAAGGGTGGAACGCGCTTTTTATCGAAAATCATGATCAACCCCGGGCCGTTTCAGTCTGGGGAGATGACGGGAAATACAGAGTAGACAGCGCCAAGGCCTTAGCTGCGATGTATTTTTTGATGAAAGGCACCCCGTTTATTTATCAAGGGCAGGAAATCGGAATGACAAACGCGATTTTCTTCGAGATAGATGATTATGATGACGTATCGATTAAAAATGATTACCGGATTCAAAAAGAAAAGGGCCGCTCACACGAAGACATCATGAAGGCGGTTTGGAAAAAGAGCAGGGATCACGCCCGCACGCCGATGCAATGGACGGATCGGCCAAATGCCGGCTTTACTAAAGGAGAACCGTGGCTCTGCATGAACGAAAATTACAAGCTGATCAATACAGTTCATCAGCAGCATGACCCCCGGTCAGTCTATCATTTTTATAAACGGTTGATCGCGATCAGAAAGCGGTATGACGTCTTCATCGACGGATCATATGAACTGCTCTTGCCTGAGGACCGGCAGATTTTCGCATACTTGCGAAAGCTTCGGGAAGAAACGGCCATCGTGATCGTCAACCTTAGCGCGCGCCAGGCGTATTACCACCATCCCGCATACCCGTTATGTACGGACGGACTGCTGCTGTCAAATGCTGATATCAACGCGCACAAGCACCTTACATCTTTTGTGATGAAGCCTTATGAGGCGCGCGTTTACATGATCAGACAGGAAATCGGCGATTTATAACGAATAGAGAAAGGGTGCCAGGAAAGGAGCGGATTCATATGTTGAAAAAAATACAGATTCAAACAAACCGGCGCGATGAAATGCTTGATATTACAAATGACGTCCAAAGATTCGTTTCAGAAAATGGCGTTTCCAGCGGCACTGTTATTGTCTACTGTCCGCATACAACGGCAGGCATTACGATTAATGAAAATGCCGACCCCGATGTTAAACGCGATATGCTGAGACGGTTCGATGAAGTGTATCCGTGGGAACATGAGCTTGACCGCCATATGGAAGGGAATACCGCGGCGCATTTGAAAGCGAGCACGGTCGGGGCATCGCAACATATGATCATTGAAGGGGGCAGGCTTGTCCTCGGGACTTGGCAGGGTATATATTTTTGCGAGTTCGACGGCCCGAGGCACCGGACATGCTATTTTAAAATCACAGCCGATTGAAAGGAGAAAATAAAATGAATCAGTTCATGGAACGTCTCTCTTTATCAAAGCCTGTGATCCAGGCGCCGATGGCGGGTGGACCGACAACACCAAGGCTCGCCGCCGCCGTATCAGATTGCGGCGGCTTAGGCAGCCTTGCATCCGGCTATTTGACGCCGGAAGTTCTTCAACAACAGATTCTGGAGACTAAAAAGCTGACATCAGCCGGGTTTCAAGTCAACCTCTTCATTCCGGAAAAACGGGAAAACGTCAGACGGGAAGAGTATGAAGGGTGGAAAGAGAAGATACCTTATGCACGTTCGGCTTCACCCGTGCCAGAAGAGAAACACGATTGGGACGATTTTTACGAGAAAATCGAAATCATTTTAAGGGAAGGGGTCAGCGCCGTTTCATTTACGTTTGGCCCGCCGCCGGCCGATGCCGTCAAAGAACTGAAAGACCGAAACTGCTGTTTAATGGGCACCGCCGTTTCGGTTGAAGAAGCCTTGATGCTTGAAGAATTGGGGATGGATGTCATCGTTGTTCAAGGAAGTGAAGCTGGCGGCCACAGGGGTGCCTTTTTGAAAACGAAGGGAGAACCCGCTGTCGGCTCGATGGCTTTAATTCCCCAAGCGGCAGATCATGTGTCGGTTCCGATTATTGCAGCGGGCGGCATTTTTGACAAAAGAGGTGTTGCGGCAGCTTTTGCCCTCGGCGCACAGGGCGTTCAAATCGGCACCGCTTTTTTGACGTGCGAAGAAAGCGGAACACACCCTGCATACAAACAAAAATTGCTCGAAGCGGTTGAAACAGACACAAGGCTGACCCGTTTGTTCTCAGGGAAGCCGGCAAGAGGCATCGTCAATCAATGGATGGAAGACAGGCGCCCGGACGAAGCTGAAGCGCTGCCTTATCCTCTGCAAAATACGCTGACGCAGCCGATGAGAAAACAGGCGAAGCTTGAAGGGAATCCGGACGGCATGTCATTGTGGTCCGGGCAGGGCGTGCGGGCCTCCGTCCGGCTAACGACGGTGAAGGAGCTGATGGATCAGCTTGCGCCTGCCGATGTGCTATCTGATCATTTGTATTAATGCAGGAATATCAACCCGTGTCACTTGAGAAAGCAGATAGGCGGACGTCTGTGCATGAGGCTTTCTCAGCCCGTTCAGTTTTTCAATGATCGTTTCGCCGCTTAAGATCCCCAGACCGTGTGCCGCATAGAGATTATTTTCAAGTAAAATAGCGTTTTCTCCGCGCCACTGCGGTCTTTCGGGATCGAATTCAGGGTTCTTGAAATACAGGCAGTCTCCCGGAAGGTAGTCGTTCCCCTTATCTGTATAGATCGGCAGCCGCTCATAATGCCAATCGTATAAAATGATTCTTTGATAATTCCGGTCAAATGTCTGATCGCCGATCGTTTTGAGGAGCGCCATATAAAAAATGATGACAATCGCAGTTGCGCACTCAAAAGCATAAAGAGAGCCGCTTTCGAAAATATTTCGAATCGCCTTTGAAGCCGGCGCTCTGTACTTCAACTCCAAAGCCCCCTCAGGCGTCACCCTCCAAAACTCTTCATTCCCGTATGTCTTTGAAAAGGTGGCAAACTTTGCTCCGCTGTTGATCAGCTCTCTGGCTGATTCGACGGTATGCACTCTGAATCTCAGCTCAAATAACAGTTCTGAGATTGAACCGTATCTATATCTGGACGGCATGGCCAGCATCCGGTTGGCAATGTCTCTCTGCGTCTGACTGACATTCAGTTTTTCGATATCCTCAGGACGGAGCCAGTAGCCCGAAACACTTATCATAGGATACACCCTTTTCCCTTTTTTATTAGCGTATGCCTGATGCTTGGGCAGGAAAACGGTCTAATTTTCCGCTTTTTTTACTTAAAAAATAGACCCCGTCTCCGATAAAAGTAGAGAAAGGGGAATCACACATGAAAAAGCTTTTAAATTGGATGAAACGGCCTTCTATTTCTAAAAAATTAATTTTTTCATTTATATTCATTTTAACAATTCCGATCTTGGTTCTTTCGGCTACTTCATATTTTACGGCCAGCAGCACGCTTGAGGATGAGATTTTGAGAAGTGCGAAAGACAATATCGATGAACTGAACGACATCATTCAGCAAGATATCGGCAGCAAGGAGACTTCTATTGCGTATTTCAGCGAATGGATTGATCAAAAAGCGTACAAAGAGAAAGGGCAGACCGCCATTAAACAGCGGTTTGAGCAATTTGCAAAACAAAATCCCGACGTCGAACTCGTATTCACCGGTTCGGAGGATAGCGTTTACGCACAATATCCGAATGCTCCATTGCCTGACGGGTATGACCCGGTAGAACGCGACTGGTACAAACAGGCTGTCCAGGAAAAAGGGAAAACGATTGTAACTGAACCTTATGAGTCTGCATCAACAGGCCATATGGTCGTCACGATCGCCAAGCAGAACAAAGACGGATCAGGCGTAGTCGCCCTTGACTTAAACATTGACAAGCTGATCAAATCGGCAAACAGCATCAGCATCGGAAAAACCGGCTATGCATTCATCATCGGCGAAGGGAAAACGTATGTCGCCCATCCGAAAATGAAAGCCGGCACAGAAGCAGAAGCCGATCTGACAGAGCAGATGTTCAGCAAAGAGAGCGGCTTGTTCACATTTAATGAAAAAGGCAAAGAAAAGAAAACGGTCTTCACGACCAATAAACTAACAGGCTGGAAAATCGGCGGAGAGATGAATACAGCAGAGATTAAAGACGCTGCACAGCCTGTGCTTCACATGGCAGTCATGACATTGGCAGGCGCGATTATTCTGGGCGGCATTCTTGTTTACTTTATCGTCCGCGCGATCAGCAAGCCTTTAAATCAACTCGTCTCTTCTGCAAAAAGCATCAGTGAAGGAGATCTGACACAAAAAATCGATGTCCGCTCCAGAGACGAATTCGGACAGCTGGGCGCAAGCTTCAACGAAATGGCTGACTCATTGCGTTCGCTGATCAGCACAATTCAGGAATCGGTCGACAATGTGGCATCTTCATCAGAGCAGCTGACGGCAAGCGCCGACCAGACAAGTAAAGCGACGGAGCACATTACATTAGCCATCGAGCGGTTCTCAAGCGGCGCTGAAAGTCAAAATGAAAAAGTCGAAGCGAGCTCACAGCGGCTCAGCCAAATGAATGACAAGCTGAATGAAATCGCAGGCGTATCGGAATCGATTACAGAATCCTCGGGTAAATCGACGGAAATTGCCGAAACAGGCGGAGAGCTCGTCCAACAAACCGTCGGGCAGATGAATTCGATCAACAAGTCCGTCAGACAGGCCGAACAGGTTGTCAAAGGGCTAGAAGCGAAATCGAAAGATATCACCGCGATCCTGCGCGTCATAAACGGAATCGCTGATCAAACGAATTTACTGGCGCTGAACGCCGCCATCGAGGCAGCGCGGGCCGGCGAATCAGGCAGAGGATTCTCGGTTGTCGCTGAAGAAGTCAGAAAGCTTGCGGCCCAATCAGCAGGATCGGCAAAAGAAATCGAAGAGTTGATTCAGGATATCGTCAAGGAAATCGAACATTCGCTCAACATGTTCAAATCGGTCAACCAAGAAGTACAGTCAGGGCTCGAAATTACGGAAGAAACGGAAACGAGTTTTAAACATATTTACGACATGACGAACGAAATCGCAGGCAAGCTGCAGACGATGAACGCCGCCGTAGAGCATTTGTCAACAGGTTCTCACGAAATATCCGACGCGGTCGAAGAGATCGCCGACGTATCGCGTGAAAGCTCTGCCGGCATTCAAGACATCGCTGCTTCAGCGGAAGAACAGCTGGCTTCAATGGAAGAAATCAGCTCATCCGCTGCGACGCTCGAACAAATGGCTGAAGAACTGCGCGACTTAACGAAAAAGTTTACAATTTGATGAAAAGAGGCTGCTGGTCAGCCTCTTTTTTAAGAATCTTCAGAAATACTTTTTAAAGTTTTTTAATATGCAAAAGTAAATGAAAGCTCCGATATTAGTTTCATAATCTAGAAGCTAAAGGAGTTATATCAAATGAAAAAGGTATTGGACTGGCTTAAACGTCCGTCTATCTCAAAAAGGCTGTTTTTCAGCTTTATATTGGTTTTAACTTTGCCGATTTTGGCCTTATCCTATAGTGCGTACCAAACGGCGGGAAGCTCTCTTGAAACGGAAATCATGAGAAGCGCGCGCGATAATGTCGAACAGCTGAATGAGATCATAGACCAGAATATCGGAAAGAAAGAGCAGGCCGTCTCTTTTTTCAGCGGCTGGGTGAGTGAAAAGCTTTATCAAGAAAAAGGGAACGCATCACTTGTAGAGAGATTCGAGCAGTACGCCAAGCTGAACCAGGATGTGGAAGCGATCTACACAGGTTCAAAAGACGGCAAGTTCATCCGCTATCCCGCTGAAAAAATGGCGAAAGATTATAACCCGGCGGATAGGGACTGGTATAAGCAAGCCGTTGAAAATAAAGGAAAAGTGATCATCACAAACCCTTATAAAACGGCGTCAACCGGAACGATGGTCGTTACGATTGCAAAGCAGACGGAGGACGGCTCAGGGGTTGTTGCCGTTAACATGAAAATCGATGAACTTATCAAAGCGACAGAACGCGTCAACATCGGAAAAAGCGGCTTTGCGTTTATCTCAAGCAATGATAAAAAATATGTCGCTCATCCGAAGATCGAAGCCGGAACCGAAGGCAAAGGCGACTGGGTTACAAAAATGTACGGCAGTGAAAAAGGTGATTTTCAATATACATTTGAAGGAAAAGAAAAGAGAATGGCCTTTACGACGAACAAGCTGACCGGCTGGAAAATCGGCGGAACGATGTTCACGGATGAGATATCAGAGGCTGCTCAGCCTGTCTTCCACATGGCGATCATCATTTTGGCAGCCGCGATCGTGCTCGGCGGGATTCTCATCTACTTCATTATCCGCGGAATCAGCAAGCCGTTAAGCGAGCTCGTGTCATCCGCAAAGAGCATCAGTGGCGGCGACTTGACACAAAAAATCGCAGTCCGTTCAAAAGACGAATTCGGTCAGCTCGGTACAAGCTTTAATGAAATGGCCGAATCGCTGCGCTCTTTAATCAGCGTCATTCAATCATCAGTTGACAATGTAGCTTCTTCATCTGAAGAGCTTCATGCCAGCGCAGAGCAGACAAGCAAAGCGACTGAGCATATTACAATGGCCATTGAACAATTTTCTGACGGTAATGAAAGCCAGAAAGAAAAAGTCGAAGCAAGCTCGCATCAGCTGAATGAAATGAACGACGGGTTATATGACATGTCAAAAACTTCAGCCGCGATTACTGATGCATCGCTGAAATCGACTGAGATTGCAGGCAAAGGGGAAGAGCTTGTTCAGAAGACGGTCGGCCAAATGAACTCGATCGATCGGTCTGTCAAGCAAGCGGAAGCGGTCGTCAAAGGGCTCGAAGCCAAATCAAAAGACATCACAAGCATTTTGCGTGTGATTAACGGAATCGCCGATCAAACGAATCTGCTCGCGCTCAATGCAGCGATCGAAGCGGCAAGGGCCGGGGAATCGGGCCGCGGCTTCTCGGTAGTGGCTGAAGAAGTCAGGAAGCTCGCCGCACAATCCGCCGGTTCGGCGAAGGAAATTGAACATTTAATTCAGGAAATCGTCAAGGAAATCGACAACTCCCTGAACATGTTCAAATCGGTCAATCATGAAGTACAGTCAGGACTTCGAATCACAGATGAAACAGAGACAAGCTTCAAAACGATTTACGATATGACCAATGATATTGCAGGCAAGCTGCAGACGATGAATGCCGCTGTCGAACAATTGACGCAAGGTTCCCGCCAAGTCGCGGGCGCGGTCGAAGAAATCGCTGATGTATCGAAAGAAAGTTCGGCAAGCATTCAGGACATCGCCGCTTCAGCCGAGGAACAGCTCGCTTCTATGGAAGAGATCAGCGCATCTTCCACCACATTGGCGGAGCTGGCTGAAGAACTGCGTGATTTGACACGGAAATTTAAGATTGAATAGCTTTAAAACATCCGGTTTTCCTCCGGATGTTTTTTTAGTTATTTTAGACTATAAAAAGTTATAAAACGCGTATAAAAACTTTTAAAAGAATCCGATATTAGAAATATAACAGAAAAGAGGAGTCAACAATTCTATGGAAAATATTATAAATTGGGTGAAACGTCCCTCCATTGCAAAGAAATTAATTCTTTCATTCTTGCTTATTTTAACTGTTCCAATCATCGTCCTCTCCTATAGCGCGTATCAAACGGCAAGCAGTACGCTTGACGGAGAAATCATGGACAATGCGCGCGAAAACGTTAATCAGCTGAACGAAATCATCAATCAGAATATCAGCCAGAAAACAAATGCCATGTCCTATTTCAGCGGGTTCATTAAAGAAAACTCTTTTAAAGGAAAAGAAAGTGACGCTTTAAAAGTGAAATTCGAACAGTTCGCCAAGCTCCATCCCGATGTGGAAGGGATCTTTACCGGATCAAAGGACGGAAAGTTCATCCGCTACCCGGATCAGGAAATGCCGAGCGGATATAATCCGGTAGAGCGGGACTGGTATAAAAAAGCCGCCGAACACAAGGGCGAAGTCATTATTACAGACCCTTACAAAACGGCGTCAACCGGAACGATGGTTATCACCATCGCCAAGATGCATGAAGACGGATCCGGCGTGGTCGCCGTCAATATGAAAATCGAAGAGCTCATTAAAGCGACAGAACGTGTGACCATCGGGAAAAAAGGCTTTGCCTTTATCACCAGTGCCGATAAAAAGTTTGTCGCCCACCCGAAACATGATGCGGGCTCAGACATCGAAGGCAGCTGGGTTGAAAAAGTATACGCCAATGACAAAGGAACAATCAAATATACGTCTGACGGCGAAAAGCAGATGGCATTCGCGACTAATAAACTGACCGGCTGGAAAATCGGCGGAACCATGTATATCACTGAACTAAAAGAAGCGTCACAGCCTGTGTTGAATGCAGCTTTGATTACGTTGGGCGTCAGCATCATCATCGGTGTGCTTCTGATGATTTTCATCATCAGATCGATCACAGGTCCGCTCCGCGAACTCGTTTCCTCTGCGAAAAGCATCAGCGGAGGCGACTTGACGCAAAAAATCACTGTCCGTTCAAAAGATGAAATCGGACAGCTCGGATCAAGCTTCAACGAAATGGCCGAATCGCTGAGCTCTTTAATCAGCGTCATTCAGACATCAGTTGAAAACGTCGCTTCTTCGTCAGAGCAGCTGACCGCGAGCGCGGATCAGACAAGCAAGGCGACAGAACATATTACATCTGCGATCGAACAATTTTCAAACGGAAACGAAAGCCAAAACGAGAAAGTGGAAGTCAGTGCACAGCAGCTGGCTGACATGAACAGCCAATTGCATGAAATGTCCAAAGTTTCAGCATCGATTACAGAATCATCCATTCAATCGACGGACATTGCCGGTACAGGCGGAGAGCTTGTTCAAAAAACGGTCGGACAAATGAATTCCATCGATCATTCCGTTAAACAGGCAGAATCCGTCGTGAAAGGACTTGAAAGCAAGTCAAAAGACATTACGGCAATCCTGCGGGTGATCAACGGCATCGCAGATCAGACGAATTTGCTCGCGTTGAACGCTGCAATTGAAGCCGCAAGAGCCGGTGAAGCCGGGAGAGGGTTTTCAGTAGTGGCTGAAGAGGTGCGCAAACTGGCTGAGCAATCCGCCTCATCGGCAAAAGAAATCGAAGCGCTCATTCAGGAAATCGTCAATGAGATCGGAAAGTCGCTGGACATGTTCCAGGACGTCAACCGTGAAGTACAGTCGGGACTTACCATCACAGATGAAACAGATACAAGCTTTAAGCAGATTTATGACATGACAAACGAAATCGCGGGCAAGCTGCAGACGATGAATGCGGCAGTTGAAGAGCTGTCAGAAGGGTCACAGCATGTCGCGGGAGCGGTTGAAGAAATTGCAGACGTATCGCGTGAAAGCTCAGGAAGCATTCAAGACATCGCCGCTTCGGCTGAAGAACAGCTCGCTTCAATGGAAGAAATCAGTTCTTCTGCGGCTACGCTTGAACAAATGGCTGAAGAACTGCGCGATTTGACGAAAAAATTTAAGATTGACTAAACATCAGGCTGCCGGCGATCCGGTAGCCTTTTACGCGGGAAAAGCATTTTTAAAAAGGGACGGGGAAGGGGATAAATAGGTTTAAACAGACTGTCATCTATCGTACACTGGTTGTACAGGAGGGATAAATCATGCGACTGGAAGGCAAGAAAGTGATCGCGCTTGTCAGCGATGACTTCGAAGATTTAGAACTGTGGTATCCAGTTTTAAGGCTGAGAGAAGAAGGCGCGATCGTACACCTCATTGGTGAAAAAGCGGATCATGAATATAAGGGCAAATACGGCGTACCTGCTGTCTCTGATTATGAGCTGAAAAGTGTGAATATTGAGGAATACGACGCAGTTCTGGTTCCGGGAGGCTGGGCGCCTGACAAGCTCAGAAGATATCCCGAGGTACTGGAGATGATTCGGTGGTTCAACGAAAGGAAGAAGCCTATCGGGCAAATCTGCCATGCCGGCTGGGTGCTGATTTCCGCAGGAATATTGGAAGGCAGGAAGGTCACAAGCACACCTGGGATCAAAGACGATATGGAAAATGCCGGAGCGGTATGGGTAAATGAAGCAGCGGTCGTCGACGGTCATATCGTGTCAAGCCGCCGCCCGCCGGACCTGCCGATCTATGTCAAAGCCTTTGCCGATCTTTTGGCGCAATCCTAAAACAAATGATCCGCCCGTTCATTCGAATCGAGGCGGCTCATTTTTTATTTTTGATCAGCGGGGAAAACGAGACCGATCTGTTTGCGGGCTTCATCCATGACAGCCAAGGTGTTGATAGAGCGTTCAAATGTGTTGAGCGAAGACTCGATCCGCCCTTGTTTAATTAAATGAATGAATTCCTCTGTTTCATAAAACATGGCCGGTTTGTCATCCGGCAGCGTAAGATGTTCAACCCGTCCGTCCCGATAGCGGATGTCGACTTTTTCAGGTCGGTGGATTTTATCAATGACGATAGAGCCTTCCTCCCCTTGAATTTCAGCAGGAGTGAAGGAATTGGAGATTTTCGAGTGCATCAAAACAGCTTCATGCTCCTTGTATTTTAACAGCACTGTTCCTTCACCGTCCGCCCCCGACTCAAGGATCAGCCCGTTTGCTTTTACTTCGAGGGGCTTGCCGAACAGGACGATCGCGGGATGGACGCAATAGACGCCGATATCCATCAGGGAACCGTTCGATAAAGCCGGGTTAAATGCGTTTAAGATGGTTCCGTTTCTATAGGCGTCATAGCGGGAAGAGTATTGACAGTAGCTGGCTGTAAAACGGCGGACTTTGCCGATTTTGTGCAGGTTGCGTTCGATGTTTTTAAAATTCGGAAGAAATGTCGTTTTCATCGCTTCCATAAATGTCACGCGGTGTTCCTGCGCTGTTTTTACCATTTCTTCCGCTTCTTTGACATGGGACGCAAGCGGTTTTTCGCACAGGACGTGCTTTCCGCTTTTCATGAATGTGACGGCCTGTTCTTTATGTAAAGAGTTGGGACTTGCGATATATACCGCATCAATAACATCGCTCTCAGCCATTTCGCTGATATCGGTAAAAACCGCCTCGGCCCCGTATTTTTGCGCGAATTCACGTCCGCGCTCCCCGCTCCTTGAATATACCGCGGTTAATTGAAAATCGCCGACCAAACGGGCCGCTTCAAGAAACCGGTCGGTGATCCAATTTGTTCCGACTACCCCGAACCGTATCATGCTATTTTCCCCTTTCGCTGTAGGATATGTTTATTATACAGTGTTTTCTTTTGCCGGCGAAAGACAAAAAGCCGGAAGCACCGGCGTATATGTATATCATCAATAAACATTTGCAAGCGGAAAAAAAGACCAATAGCAATGGTTTTATTTTTAGTATGAGGAGTAATAGTGTACAATTTAATGTATAAAACCAACGTTAATGGAGGATCGCCATGGACTCTTTGAATATGTGGGGCGGCAGATTTAAGAAGTTTTTTTTAGACAATAAATTCGTTTTGTTTCTGCTCGTTCTGCTCTTGATCGGATTGAACATCCTTGTATTTACAAAAGCATCGTTTATTTTCACGCCTTTCATCGTCCTTGTGGAAACCATCGCTCTGCCTGTCGTACTGACAGGTGTCGTTTATTATTTGTTAAATCCGATCGTTGATTTTCTAGAGCGGAAAAATGTGAAAAGGATTTATTCGATTCTTCTTCTCTATATCGTGATCATCGGTCTGATCACGATTTTGATCGTCTCCGTTATCCCGCTGTTAAGGGAACAGATCACAAGCCTTGTCGATAATTTCCCAAGGTATGTCCACATTGTGGAAGACCAAATTAAACAGCTGATCGGAAGCCAGTTTTTTAATCAAGTCCAGCAGACGCTGAACATCAATCTGACCGATTTGGCAAGCAAATTATCCGATCAAGCCACCACAATTTTAAACAGCACATTTACCGGAGTGGGAACGTTCATAGGCGCTGTTACAGAAGTCGTGATTTCAATTGTGACCGTGCCGTTTATCCTGTTTTACTTATTGAAAGATGGTAAAAAACTGCCGCTCTTTATTTTGAAGCTCGTACCGGTCCGCTTGCGGGAACAGACGTATGTGATGATGTCCGAGATGAATCACCGGCTCAGTTCGTATATCAGGGGGCAGATCATCGTCAGCTTCTGTATCGGCTGCCTATTGTTTATCGGATATATGATCATCGGTCTTGATTACGCTTCCTTATTGGCCCTTGTGGCGGCGTGTACGAGCATCGTTCCGTATCTCGGACCGACGATTGCGATCACGCCGGCAATCATTATTGCCCTGGTTACTTCCCCGTTTATGCTTGTGAAGCTGATCATCGTATGGACTGTGGTGCAGCTGTTTGAAGGAAAATTTATTTCGCCGCAAATTATGGGAAAAAACCTGCACATCCATCCGGTAACGATCATCTTTGTGCTGCTGACGGCAGCCAAGCTGTTCGGCGTGATCGGCGTCATTCTCGCCATCCCCGGATACGCGGTCATCAAAGTGGTGGTCACGCATTTGTTTGAATGGTTTAAACAGCGTTCACACCTTTATGAAAAAAACGAAGAAGTCTAAATCCCGCTTGCATAATCGGCTTTTAAAGGCGATATAAATAGTTTATTAGAGGACAAGTTTTATGAAGCGAAAGGAATGACATATGAACATTTGGGATATTTTTGTCGCCATCATACTCGGAATTGTTGAAGGATTAACAGAATATGCCCCTGTTTCGTCAACAGGGCATATGATCATTGTTGACGACGTCTGGCTGAAATCGAAAGAACTGCTCACGCCTGAGGCGGCGAATACCTTTAAAGTCGTGATTCAGCTCGGCTCCATCCTCGCTGTCGCCATCGTATTTAAAGACCGGATTCTCAACCTCTTAGGTGTGAAGAAAAACATGACGGAAGAGCAAAAATCGGGAAACCGCCTTTCCATTGCCCAAATCGCTGTAGGACTTGTTCCCGCCGCTGTGCTCGGCTTTTTATTCGAAGACTATATTGATCAGTACCTGTTTTCCGTACACACCGTTGCGGTCGGTCTCATCGCCGGCGCGGTGCTGATGCTCGGGGCCGACTGGATTAACCGGCGCACGGAGACGACAGATTCGGTTGACCGGATGACGTATAAGCAGGCACTCGGTATGGGGCTGTTTCAATGTCTGGCGCTCTGGCCGGGCTTCTCGCGCTCGGGTTCGACGATTTCGGGCGGTGTTATTCTCGGCTTGAACCACAGAGCGGCCGCCGATTTCACCTTCATCATGGCGATTCCGATCATGATGGGAGCCAGCCTGCTCTCTTTAATTAAAAACTGGGCATATTTAAGTGCAGACCTGTTTCCTTTCTTTATTACAGGGTTTATCAGCGCTTTTATTGTCGCTCTTTTTGTCGTCCGCTTTTTCCTCAGGCTGATCAATAAGATCAAGCTTGTCCCGTTTGCCATCTATCGCATCATTTTAGGGCTTCTTCTGTTCATTTTGTTTCTGTAAAATTACGAACCGATTTCCAGCTGGAAATCGGTTTTTATTATAGGTAAAAAGAATGATATCCTATTATTTCCCACTATAAAACTGCCTGCCAACTTACTATACTAGTAAGAGGGAGGAGATATTGAAATGTTTATTATCGCATGTCTATTGATTATCTTAGGTTTAATGCCTATTTTTTATAAAGCGAACCACAATACAAAAGATGTGAAAGTCAACACGATTTCGGTCGAGCGCGTCCAGGCTCCCGCTTTAAAGAAAAAGCTGAACATTCTTCATCTGTCTGATCTTCATTTAGAAAACATTTCGATTTCACCTGAACAGATTCTTGAACTTGCCAATAAAAAACGAGTGGATCTCATTGCTTTAACAGGAGATTTTCTTGATAGGAAACGAAATATACCAAAGCTTGCAAACTACTTAAAAGCTTTGCAAAAACTAAAGCCGGCATACGGGATGTACGCTGTATTCGGCAACCATGACTACGTATTGAAAGGTGAACACTTTCGGAAGCTGAAACGTGTGCTGGAAGATAACGGATGCATCACCCTTCGAAATCAGCATGTCTCGATTGAAGTGGAAGGTGAGGCACTCAACATTATCGGGATTGATGATTACAGCACGAAGCGAAGCGATATTGCCGCTTCATATAAAGAGCTGAAGGAAGGGTACAACCTTGTATTGACGCATGATCCGAACGTTGTGCTTGATATGCAGGAATTTCACTTTGACTATCTTCTGTCAGGGCACTTTCACGGCGGTCAGATTCATTGGCCGAAGCCTTATCATCTTCTGAAGATGGGAAAGCTTGTGCGAATGAATATGATTAAAGGTCTTCACTATCATCATGACAAACCGTTTTATATCAGCGAGGGATTGGGCCAGACGGGAGCGAATATCCGCATTGGAAGCCGTCCGGAAATGACGTTCCATCACATTTCATAAAAAGAAGAGGCTGTTCCTGTTTTGAGGGATCAGTCTCTTTTTTTGTTATTTCTGCAGATAGGACTTGAACAATTTTTCTTTCGAGATAAACAAATATTGGGAAGGAGGAATTTTACGAAGAGAAAATTGCTTTGTTGTTAAATATAAAATCGGAATCTGCGTCAGTTTTTTAAAGACTCTGTAAAACTGGTTTGCGGGCTCAACGGCTTCAAAACCGAGCCTTTCAACGCCTTTATGCAGCGTCGTAATGCCGATGATGCCTTTGATTTGGTCTGTCCGGTGATGATTTTTAACATATTCGGCCAGGATCGGCATTGAAAAGTACGCCTTTTGATAAATGAGGATGCCTCTTCTGACAGCGCTCTCAATATTTTGAAGCTCTTTGATCAGCTTAATATTATGCAGATGAATTTTGATCAGAACATCGTTCTTCTTAATAACCGTCCCATCGTTTAACACCACATCGATCCCTTTGTACCTTGTGAGACGGACGCGAAAAATGCTCGATTTCGTTTGATCAATGAGTGTCAGTCTTGAAAAAAAATAATAAAACGGGTCAATTACACTCCAAATCGACAAAAAACAGTTTCTCAAGTCGCCACTTTCCTTTCCTGAAAAAATACACTTATATTTTGGCTGGATATTTGAAAAATATAAATGGAAAACATTTTTCTTCTGAAATGGAGGATGGAGATGACAAAGATTCTGATTTTCCCTTTTTTAAGCATTTCCACCGGTCATCATCACGTTGCCGATTCACTGCAGGCAGAACTGCTTCTCAAATCCCATCAATGTGAAAAAATCGACATTTTTTCACATGCTTATCGGCGGCTTGAAAAAGCCTCTTCTGCGGCGTATTTGTCATGGATTCAGTATTTTCCGAAAGTCTACAGCTCGGTCTATCATCTCCTGGCGTGCGGGCGCCATCAAACCGCAAAGCGCCACCTCTTGTACGAGCTGATCTTTTTGAAGGATATGCAGCAGATCATTGCGGAAAAAAAGCCTGATATCGTGTTCTGTACGCATGCATTGCCCTCCTATTTGCTGAACCGCTTAAAAGGCCGATTTCCCGACATGAAAGTGGTCAATGTTTATACCGATTTTTTCGTCAACCGAATTTGGGGAAGAGAAAAGATTGATTATCATTTTGCGCCGATCAAAGACATCAAAGAACAGCTGATCGCAGAAGGCGTTGATGAAGAGAAGATTTTTTTGACCGGAATACCCGTGCATCGTTCCTATAAAATGGAGAGAAAGCCTGGGCAGAACGGGGACAAAAAAGCGGTGTGCAACATCCTCATAACCGGCGGAAGCATGGGGGTGGGCGGCATTTTTAAGCTTGTGCAGGAGCTGTCGCCGAATGGGGATGTCGCATACCAAATACTATGCGGAAAAAACCGAAAGCTCTACCGGTATGTTCATGATTTAAACAATCCATACATTACAGCGCTGCCTTATATCGAAAGCAAAGCAGAAATGAACCGTTTATACGAGGAGGCGTCAGGCATCATGACGAAGCCCGGCGGCGTCACGATCAGCGAGTGCATTGAAAAACAGCTTCCGGTATTTATCTACCATGCGCTGCCCGGACAGGAAGAGATGAATCTCGATATTCTGAAAAAGAAAAACCTTGTCATTGAACTGAATCAGCAAAAACAGGAGCCGATTGAACAGCAGCTGCTCTCCTTTTTCCGTTCGGAAGAAGACATCAGACGCTATCAAATGAGCGTTGGTCAATATTTGCGTGAAAAATCGGACCGGGATATCAGCGACATTTTAGACGGGATCATTCATAACCGGAGCGGTTTAGGGAATGCTCACGTATAAGGAAGGAGGAAGAACGATGTCTGAGAGCCGCAAGAAATCAGTCGTCATGTTGCTGATTGATTCATTAATGGATGAATCGCTTCAAGAAGCCGTGAAAACCGGACAGGCTCCTGGTCTGCGATATTTTCTGGAAAACGGGCGCTATGTCCCTGATATGATCAGCCCTTTTCCGACGATGTCCGTCAATGTTGACAGCACATTGCTTACAGGGGCGAGCAGCGACCGCCATAAAGTTCCGGGTCTTGTGTGGTACAACGCGAAGGAAAAACGGATCATCAATTATGGCAGCCATATTCGAGAGCTTCTGAAATTAGGCATCAAACAATCCTCCAGAGACGTCTTTTACAATTTGAATCAGGTTCATTTAAGCCAACAGGTGAAGACGCTTCACGAAGAGCTTGATGAAAAAGGAATTGAAACGTGCTCGATCAATGCGCTTTTGCACAGGGGGAGCCGGGACGGCTATTTACAGGTTCCTTTTCTTTTTTCAATAATTTCCGGGTTAAACCAATCAGTCAAAATCAACACGTCCCAGCTGTTCTCGTACGGCGGTTTTTCCAAAGTGAATCCGGCAAACCGCTCGCTTTTCAAAAAATTCGGCTTTAATGACCGGTTTTCTGCGAATGAATTGGTTCATCTGATCAAAACAAACAAAGTGCCGCCTCTTGCACTCGTCTATTTTCCCGATCTCGACCAGCACGTACATAAACACGGGAGAAACGACGCAGCAGGGGTCGCGAAAGCAGACCGGCATGTTCAAAAGATTTTAGACAGCTTTCCGTCATGGGAAGCCGCTTTAAAAGATCACATTTGGATCGTGATGGGGGATAACGGACAGGCCTGGATCAGCGGCAATAAAAAAGAAGCATTGATTGATTTGAGAAGTCTTCTAGACGCCTTTCGCATTGTGAAATTAAAGAAAGGCGTGGCAGACGATGACGACATCGTTCTTGCCGTTAACGAAAGAATGGCGTTTATCTATTCGCTCGATAAAGCGAAGCTTCCGCTCACGAGGATCGCGGATATTCTGCAACAGGACGAGAGGATCGACATCATCGGCTGGAAAAATGAAACGGATTCAATTGAGGTCGTTTCGGGGGAGCAGCACGGGAAGCTCACATTTCGGCCGGGAGGCAAGTACACGGATGAATTTGGACAAACGTGGACGCTGGAAGGGGATGTAAACATTCTCGATTTGACGGTCGAGCAAAGCAGCATGAGATACGGAAAGTTTCCCGATGCGCTGGCCAGACTGTACACTTCATTTTTTTCGCATGAAGGCGACTTTTTGATCGCCAATGCAAAGCCTGGATACGAATTTATCGGCGAAGGGTCGCCGACGCACGTCGGAGGAGCCAGCCACGGTGCATTGCACAAGCAGGACTCCCTCGTATCCATGATCATCACCGGAACCGATACAAAGCCGGCATACAATCGCCTTGTCGACGTGAAAGAATGGATTCTCGATTTAGTCAAATCACTGGGAACGGGGCAATGACTAACCCCCTCTCTCAGTGATTATGACGGCTGTCTGATGCCTTTGACAAATGCTGCAAGCGCCGAAGCGATCATCACGAATAGTGAGACTGTTTTTATGATCGCCTGTAAGAGTGCATGTTCTACGACGATATTGGAGTGCACACATAAAGCCAAAATAAATATGGCAATCAATAATCCGTATTTTTCTCTCATAACCGTTTCTCCTTTCGGGCCGTCATCCTCCAAAGAACAGGTCGAGAATGTTTCCGGCGGTTGAAGATTGTTTGTTGTACAGTTCCGAATACCCGCAGTTTTTGCAATAAACGACGAGAAAACGGTTATGCTGCACATCGAACAATTTTGACAGGCCGGTGCCGGTCGTCGCGATTTCTTTTTGCCCCGCATCTGTACTTCCGCACTTGATACATCCTTTATGTTCACGCATAGCGCTTCTCCTTTCATGATGTAAAATCCAACCAACTTCATTATAATGGAATGTTCTTCAAAAGAAAATATTTCTCAGGAAATGACCGGTCGGAAAAGAGGGGAAAACGGACTGATCCTTTTTGCTTATAAAAATCTCTCGAAGACCGGTTATTTTATTTTTTCGTCGAAAAAACAATCCTTTTAACCTATTCATTCGCCTAGGACCATCCTGTAAGATAAACCTATTACAATATCATCCACTACAGGAAAATAGTTTTTATTGACTAGGATAAATGAAAGGGGCAGCTGCTTTGAGCGAAGGTTTTTGGGATTCAGTAGGCAACTTTTTGCACATATCCTACACGGAAAATGAACGAAAACGCGACGAGTATAAAAATTTATACGACTTTTTATCTGATAAAGAAAGCGATGTTAAGACGAAATTAGCAGAAGTTGATGCAAGTTTGAAAGCATACAACAGCAATCTCCCGGACTTGAAAATCCCTTCCCACGAATTTGAGGATACACGCCATGAAAAGGATGCCAAGCTGAAGGAATTGGTCAAGCATTTTAAAGATATGGTCGATGACATTCAAAGCGCCAAGTCGAAGGCGAAAAGCAAGTGGGAGTATTATAAAGCAAAAGCTGAAGCTGAAGAGAAAAAGGCGTAGAGGAGGAACAGCCGAGTCATGGACGGATATGGATACTACAACTATCAAGCGGCCAATCCGAAAGTAAGCGGAGAGACTGTGAAAATTTCACATAATGGAACAATAAAAGCGCATTCCCATGCGAAAGCGATCGAAAAACATGTTGGCGACTCGCTGAAAAAAGCAAAGGAATTGAAAGCGTATGTTGAAAGCGGAAAATGGAGCGGAAAAACCCGCGACGCATTCTTAAGCTACCTTGAGCTGATTATCGAATTGAATGCCGATATGAAAGACGCCTTGAAAGATCATACGGCTGCATTAGATGCACTGCAAATGCACATCGACGATTTTTCAAAGCTCAGTGAAGTGCAGGAAATCAAAAACTTATAACAGGGAAGGAGAATGACATGCAGGTGAAAGCAGATACGCTGTCGGCGGCAGAACTTTATGTTTTAGCAGGAGCAGCCGGAGTTACCTACATATTCGGTCTTCCGGAACGCGAACAGCTGGCCTTGGCTGAGCCGGATTGTGCAGTAAAAGCAAAAGAGAGCCTGATTGAAAAAGGCATCCTTTTAAAGGAAGGCAAGCTGACCAAGACCGCTTTTTTTCTGATTAAGCTGCTGAAGCAATATCAAGAAAGCGAAGAATTCGTGCGCTTTAATAACGTCATGTGCGCATTTTTGCCGGACGATGAGGAGCGCGTTGTCGCTCTGACTGAAAGAAGCCAGGGCAAAGGCTACACATTAGATTATTTGGAAAAGCGCGAAGTTTATTTATCGCTTATTTCCAACGTGTCATTTTTAGTAAGAGAGCCGCGTGATCAAGACCTCGCTTTTTTGACAAAACCGATGAGCGCCGCTGAAAAAGCCGAAGTCAGGGCAATGGATCTTGATCAAAAAGAAGTTCTTGCTGTGGAAACGTTCAAGCTTGCCTCGCAGCAAAAACCGGCAGACACCGGTTTCCAGACGACAACACTTTACTTTACAAAAGGCGAAGATTTCATCTCGGTTGATCCTTTAAATGATCGATATGAATGGATCAGCCTTTATATTGTGAACAACCGGATCTATGACGCACTGCACATCAATTTCAGAGCAGGGAGGGCGATGCTATGAATGCAGAAGGCGGAGCAGGAGGCGGCGGTACAAACATCCATCTCGAGTTTGAAGAAATGATCACCATTTCCAATAAGCTGAAAAGCATCTGCGATATTTATACAGAAGGGGTTCAGAAAGAAATCAAAAACCTTTCAGAATCCGATTTTTATAAAGCCGGACAGGCATCAAAAGCGATTGAAAGCTACGCGGATATTCTCGGGAAGACGATGGAGCTGTTTGATAATTACTGTATAGCTTCCCATATTGTCAGTTATGCGATGGAGAAAATGTATGAAACAGATAAAGAGCTTCAAAAACTCTACAAGATTCAGAAATAGAAATGAGGCGATCATCTAAATGGATGTGAAATACGTACCGGAAGAATGGCAGGGCATGAAAGACGGGCTCGATGCGCTGACGGGCGGACCATATGGCGGCGGTATGAAAGCCGGCCTTATCAAACTCAACGATCTCTTGGAAGATATCGAATCCAAAATCAAAGACAAGGACAGCGACAGGTCGATCAGCTTTACCCACACAAGCAAAAAAAGCAAGATCGAGGAACTGTTTAAGGATTATCAAAAGCTGGCTGACTTTTGCCTGAAAGCCGGCAGTTTGGTGGAAGATCACATTGACAGCCCTTTTTATAAAAAAATAGACGCGTTCGCCGAAAAAATGCGCGGACTGACGATACATAATTACACGACCGCGAACCGGATCGGCTCCAAGGAAACCACTTACGTCGGATACGGCATGTCCAAACAAGCGGTCGAAACCGACAAAGCGAAAGTGAGCGTAAATGATATCTTCAAAGACTCGGAATCGTTTGATCACGTACTGAGCAAAGAATTTGAAGAATTCCAGATCAACCACCCCGACATCGAATTATCGTATGAAGAATACATGAAAGCGATTGCCTCTTCCCGCGGATTTGAATACGAATCAATCGGAGATGTCCAAAAGAATCAGGAATTGTGGCGGGATCTTCTGGCCGGTGCAGGCATCATCGTGCTCACCATCTTTTGTGCACCGGCCGGTCTCACGGTGGCCGTCGCCTACGGAGGAGCCAATATTTCGAGCGCCGCAACCGGAAAAGACTGGATGACACAACGGGAGTTAAACACAGACGAAAGGGTTGAAAGAGGCGTGTTCGGCGCCCTTGACATCATCCCGGGGGCAGCCGCGGCAAAAGGTACATTTAAAAGCGCAGCCACAATCGGCCAAATTTCAAGCAAAACAGAACATATGGTACAATCTTTTAAAGACAGCAAAAACATCTGGGCGAACCGCATGAAGGTGAATGGGCTGAAAGCTCAAGACCGACTCAACGACGCAGGCTTCGCCATCAAAAAACAATTCGCCAAAAGCGCCGACGCTTTGAGCGATATTGCCCGCGGTGCAGAAGCAGGAGCCGGCGGCACCCTCGTCCGAAAAGGGTCCAATTACTCCGCCCACGTCAACGACGCCCATAAGGCGTCGAAAGCGAAGATGCAGGATTCGATTCAGCGGGTTGAGAAGGAGATTGAGGCTGGGAAAGTCGGCAAAGGGAGTAGTTCTTCTGGTGCTAAGACAACAAATAGTTCGGAAAAATATAATCCAGTTTCTATTGATGTATATGCATATCAACTACTAAAAAAGGAATTATTAAAAGGTGATATAATAAGCAACTCAAAAAAAATAATTAATGGAGCCGACTTATGGGATCAAAAGGCAGTTGATATATTGACTAAAGATGGTTCGAACATTAGTGATTGGTGGAAAATGGAATCGATATATTCATATAAAACAGAGTTTGGAGAGGGAAAGATACATTACTATCAAAACTCAAGAACTGGTGAAGTAAGCTCATTTGATAGTAAATTGAAAATCCCGAAATCAAAAGATTTACGAAAAGACTCGAAGGATTTATTTTGGATTATAGATTTAGATGACAATTTTGTACCGTCTAAACTGAGGTGATTAAAATGAGAGTAAAGTGTATAGAAAGAGACAATAGTTTACCTGATATAACACAAAACAAAATCTATTCCGTTTATGAATGTGAGTATAAAAAAAATGATGAAGAAATTAATTATAACTCATTTAGAATTCAGGATGATTACGGAAGTGTAATTCCATATGAAGCAAAATATTTTAAAACTGTCTCAAACAACAATTCTAATTATGTTGAAAAAAAAATAGCAGAAGATGAGTATAAGCTTACTCATAAATTTATTTCTTATAGTGGATTTTGGTCCATGTTTTATGAGGAAGATGGTACTTCCTTAGATGATTTTTGGAGGGCAAAAAAGGATATATATATACAAGAAATGAGTCAAGATGAAATGCGCGAGATATTGCAAGGAGAGAATCAGGATGAGAGAGACTTTATTTTAGAATTATTAATGGAAATAAAGGATGACTATTTTATAGAGGATTCGATTAAGATAGGACGCAGACAATTGAAAGAGTGGACAACAAATCATAGTTTGGAAACATTGTTCTTATATATTAGTCATTTTAAAAATGAAGAAATTGATAATTTTTTTATAGAATATCTTTCTGAAAATGAAAAAGGAAACGACAAATTAGATAGAATAGTTAGTGACTATTTTAATAATTAATTGAATGGGTTTAAAAAAAGAAGAGCAAATAAAACTAAAACGCATGGAAATCGATCTCCATGCGTTTTCAAGATGAATCAACAAAGCGGGTGTGCCAAATGAAAAGAAGAATAATATCGTTTCAGTGGAACAATGATAACCATATCTCACAATTTAAAAAAAGACTGTACTCCACTATCCTTGGCGGGGTTATCGGTGATGCGCTGGGCGTCCCTGTGGAATTTAAAGCTAGAAACTTAAATATCACTGGAATGATAGGGTACGGGACTTATAATCAACCGCCTGGGACATGGTCAGATGATACATCACTCACTTTGTGTTTAATGGAGAATCTGATCGAAGAAAAAGATGAGACCGAATTGATGAAAAAGTTTGCTGCGTATCGGGAAGGGTACTGGACTCCATACGGCAGCATGTTTGATATTGGCAGAGCGACTGATGATGCAATCGAGCGCTTCAAAAGGGGCGTTCCAATTGAACAATGCGGCGGAGCGTCTGAGTTTGATAATGGAAACGGAGCATTGATGAGAATATCTCCGTTGGCTTTTATGCTATGGAACGAATCAGATTTTTCAAAAAGACAAGCTGAGATCGAAAGGTGGGCATTTATTACACATCGTCATCCCCGATCTACGCTGGGATGTATCATTTATATAGAATTCTTAATAAACTTGTTTGATCATTCTCCTAAAGAGGCGTATAAACAAGCAGTCCATTCTTGTGTGGAGAATTTGAGAGGAACCGAGTATGAAAATGAGTTTTCTTCGTATAAGAGGATACTTAATGATGACATTGCGAGTGTTAAAAGAGAAAACATCATGTCAGACGGCTATGTTGTGCACTCTTTAGAAGCGGCATTGTGGTGTTTCCTCAATTCAGACCGTTATTCTGATGCTGTATTGGAAGCAGTGAACCTGGGGGAAGACACAGATACAATTGCCTTTATTACAGGTACGATGGCTGGAATGTATGATCAAATGGAAAGCATCCCGGAAGAATGGATCACTGCCTTGGCTAGGATAGATGACATTCTGGATTTGTCTGAAAGGTTCACTCAGTTCTGTTTTGAAAAATCAAAGCAATAGCGCTTGTCTAGGTGAAAAAGAAAATGCCTGCTGACAGAGCATTTTCTTTTTCACATCAAAAACCGCTTGCTTTTCTCCAAAAATCCATCTATAATAAATCATGTCTTAAATATACGGGGCATTAGCTCAGCTGGGAGAGCGCTACACTGGCAGTGTAGAGGTCAGCGGTTCGAGCCCGCTATGCTCCATCTTTAAAACCCTTGATCATTCAAGGGTTTTTTTGTTGCCTTTTTTACGCGATCCATTTTTGCGGGGTGATGGCCTATCTGTCTGTACGGTATTGGACGACTGGCCATTTTTCTTTTCGCAGAGCGTTCATCAGCTCCGGTCCTACATGCAAATGCTCTTCAATCAGCTCTCTTGGAGTCAGCGCCATCCACTGATTTAATGAAATGTCTGCAAAGCGGCTGCTTTTGAATATTTCTAAAAACCACAGGCTTTCGCTGCCTGTATTTTGAATGTAATGCCCCATGGCAAATGGGACATACCCGACATCACCCGCCCGGTAATTAAAGGTGCGGGCAGTCCCGTTTGCCGCAAATACTGTCATTCGCCCGGTTCCTGTGATATAGTACTGCCATTCATCGTTGTTCGGGTGCCAATGCATTTCCCTCATTCCGCCGGGCTTGACTTCGACGAGCGCGGCGGCGATCGTTGTCGAAATTGGAAAGTTTGAAGAATCAACAATTCGCACCGTTCCGCCGGGTGTTACGATAGGTTTTTGTGCAAACAGCCTGTAAGCGAAGCTTTTTGGTACGGTTCCATACGGGTCGGGCACTTTTTGGTTTTCGAGCGGTCCCGGCACTTTTGCTTGGAAGATGTATCGCTGTTTGTCGGGGATGCGGGCGAAGGCGCTTTCGTGTACACCGAAATTCGCGGCCAGAATATCTTTCGGTGTGTGTGCGAACCAATCTGTAATCGTGAAGGTATCGAACTCGGAGAAGTTCCCGTCGTCAAAAACGAGGAGAAATTCGCAGCCATCCTCAAGCCCTTGAATCGAGTGCGGTATTCCGGCGGGAAAGAACCACAAATCCCCGGGGCCGACATCGGCGATAAAGTTTCGGCCGTCCTGATCGACGGCGGTAATGCGCGCATGGCCCAAAATCATGTAAGCCCATTCCGATTGCTTATGCCAATGCAGCTCGCGCACCCCGCCTGGCGTCAGCCGCATATTGACGCCGGCAATCGTCGTTGATACCGGCAGCTCCCGGACAGTTATTTCGCGCGACCAGCCGCCATGATTTAACTGCATATGTGTGTCTGAAAAAGAAAACTTTAAATTGGGGATTGCTCCGGCATCTGTTTTTGGAGGAACGAACATGTCGGGATTCTCTAAATCCCGCATTACGTCGCGGGGCCCAAAATCAGTCGCGCCCGCACCATCGTGTCTTATTGGATGAGGCACGCGATTGTACCAAGCTGGAGTCCCGGCTGTTCTTTTCATGTAAAAAGCTCCCTTCACAGGTCGTGTATACCGAAATTTATGACAGGGACGCTTAAAATATATCAAATCGAAAAAAATCGGAGCCTTCTTAAGACACTTTTAAAAAAACTAGATGGACAGATTTGCATTTCCTTTGGCAGCAGAAGAAAACCTTCGATTTAAAGTCTGCACGGCACGGGCTCCTGCTGTTTGCCTTCCACCGCTAACGATTACTGACTGAATGATTTCGCCCGAAGCTGAATAAGAATGAGATAGAAAGCATCCGGGCAATTTTCGAACGGCTACATGAATGAATACTATGTGACAAGAAAGAAGGGAGCGTTGATGAAAAAGCTTTGCCGGGAAGTCTGGGTAGAGGTAAACCTTGATGCGATTAAAAAAAATTTGCGCGCATTTCGGCGGCATATTCCGAAGAGGAGCAAGATTATGGCTGTCGTAAAAGCGAACGCTTATGGTCACGGCTCGGTGGAAGTGGCACGCCATGCACTGGAAAACGGCGCGAGTGAGCTCGCCGTTGCCTCGGTGGAGGAAGCGGTCGTTTTGCGAAAAGCGGGGATTGACGCACCGATCCTTGTGCTCGGTTTCACCCCGCTTAGCTGTGTGAAAGAAGCGGCAGCTTGGAATATATCGTTATCAGCATTTCAAGTTGACTGGATTAAAGAAGCGAACGAGATATTGGAAACAGAAGCAACCCCTGACCGGCTGTCTGTTCATATCAATGTGGATACCGGCATGGGGCGTTTAGGTGTACGCACAAAAGAAAGGCTTTTAGCAATTGTGGAAGCGCTGGCGGCAAGTGAAAACCTCAGATGGGAAGGGATTTTCACGCATTTTTCCACAGCTGACGAACCGGATACTGAGCTAACCATGATTCAACACGAAAAGTTTATCAGCTTTCTCCGCTTTCTGAAAGAACAAGGCTTTAAGCTGCCTACGGTGCATATGAACAACACGGCCGCGGCGATCGCTTTTCCGGAATTCAGCGCTGATATGATTCGCCTAGGTATCGGAATGTATGGATTATATCCTTCCGATTATATCAGGCAGCTCAATCTCGTTAAGCTTGTGCCTGCACTAAGCTTGAAGGCGCGCATCGCTTATGTGAAAACCATGTTGACAGAACCGCGGACCGTTAGTTATGGCGCTACATATGTTGCGGAGCGCGGGGAAGTGATTGCCACGATTCCGGTCGGCTATGCTGACGGTTATTCCCGTGAACTTTCCAATCGCGGATTTATTCTACACCGCGGAAGACGGGTGCCGGTGGCGGGAAGAGTAACAATGGACATGATAATGGTCAGTCTGGGAGAGAGCGAAGGTAAACAAGGAGAGGAAGTCGTGATTTACGGCCGGCAAAAGGGAGCTGAAATTTCCGTTGATGAAGTTGCGGAAATGCTTGATACGATCAATTATGAAGTGGTATCTACAATAAGCTGGCGCGTCCCCCGTTTTTATATAAGAGACGGCAAGATTTTTAAAAAGTCGACCCCGCTGTTATACGTGTAGTTTTCCCATACTCACAGGCTGTTTTCTCGATCATTGATAAAATAGGAAAAGTGCAAATTCTTGACAAAAAAATTTATTTATGCTATAATTTACTAATTGAATATTGGTGTGTATAATAGGATTCTCCTGGCCGGGAGAATCCTATTTTTTTTGCGTTTGATGAAGGAGTGTACGACATGAAAAAAGATGAATCGAGTGTAACGTCTCTTATTTCGGCTTTTGGCAGAGCTTATCACAGCCAATATGATGAACCAAAAATTTTTGATGACAATCTAGCCAAAACGCTCATTTCCCAACAAGAATTTTCTGATATTAAAAACAGTTTCATTCAAGGTATACAGTTCTTCAACAAAGATATAGCGGAAAAATACGAGGGAGACGATGAAGAAATATTAAAATGGGTCACACAAATTCAGCTCTCTCCGACGCCGCTCGCGCGTGCCGCATATTGCGAAAGCGTGCTGCACCATGAGATTCGATTTGGAGCAGAACAATACGTGATTCTTGGGGCAGGGCTGGATACTTTTTGTTTTCGGAACCTAGAGTTAAAAGGCAAAATTGATATCTTTGAAATTGACCATCCGGCGACACAAAAATGGAAAAAGGAAAGGCTGGACAAAGCAGGTTTTCACATCCCGGCCCACCTTCATTTTATTCCTTTGGACTTTGCCAAGGCATTTTCTTATCAAGAATTGGCTGATAAGGGTTTTCATTTTAACAAAAAAACGTTCTTTAGCTTTTTGGGCGTTTCCTACTACTTAACAAAGGAAGAAACCGAAAAATTGCTGAGACAATTAATGGCTGATCTTCCTTCAGGAAGTTCGATCGTTTTTGATTATGCGGATGAAAACCTGTTCAAAGAAAAAGGTTTCTCCAACAGGGTGGAAAATATGGTGAAAATGGCAGCGGCAGGCGGAGAACCGATGAAGTCATGCTATTCGTATCAGGAAATCCAGCATATGCTGGAGCAATCCGGACTGCTCGTTTATGAGCATTTGTCACCGTCGGATATTCAAGAGCGTTATTTTAAAAATCGAAAAGATGATCTGTCAGCCTTTGAAACGATTCACTACATTCATGCCGTGAAAAATTAAACACGAATCAAGAAAAACGCCCGGGGCCGGGCGTTTTTCCTATTTTAAGCCGCGCGATCGTCTTTCTGTTTTTCTTGGGGGAGTACAAGCTGTTTAGGAGGGCATTTGCGCTGCGTCAATTCGGACACAGCGAAGATCGTCATAAATGCTGTAACCGCAGCCAGCGTCCGGAAAGGAAAGAGGACTGTGCCGTCTTCAATCATCGGATACGGCAGAAGCGGCGGGATGCCGAATGCGGGTTCACCGCCGCCCAGCCTCAGAATGACCGCAACTGCAAATCCGGAAATTGACCCGTACAGGTTTGCTCTTTTATAAAAGAGGGCCATTGTTAACTGGGGAAAAAGAATGCAATAAACTAAATCCGATGCCAAATACCATAAAGTATAAACGCTTTTGACATTCAGCGCGATGATCGCTGCTCCCGCGCCGAACAAAATGATTGAGCGTTTGACGACTTTTTGCAGCTGTTTTTGGGTGGCCTTCGGCTTGATCAGCGGACGGTAAATATTCCATGCGGCCATTGATGATGCCGATAGAATCGATGAGTCCATGCTTGACATAACGGCAGCTGCAATTGCACCCAAACCGATGCCAGCGATAATTCCCGGCGTTAAATACGCAAGCGTTTGCGGCAAAATCATCGCCGGGTTATCCGGAGCGCTCGCTCCGAACAGGCTCCAATCCGCACTGTTTCCGGCAGCTCCGATGATCACGCACGGAATGGCGGCAATGATACAGATCACTCCGGCAATAATCGACTGCCACATGGCGGCGTTTTCCGATTTTGCCGAAAGAACGCGCTGAAAGTACACCTGCCATGCGATACCACCGAAAATTAAGAGGAGCGCATTATCCCACCAGTTCCAAAACAGGTTTCCCCATTCAGGATTTTTCCAGCCGTCCAACGGCGGAAACAGATTGGCGCTGCTTCCGAAATCGTGCCTGTAATTTGCCCATACGATATCGAATGAACCGACATTTGACAACACAAATGGGACGACTAAAAACAGCCCGAGCAAAATGATGATCATTTGGAAGACATCTGTGAAAGCGACTGCCCACATGCCTCCGGCCACCGTATAAGCGATGGCGATCATCGCCGAAAGAATAATCGACGTTTGGAAATCGATATTCAGAATCATTCCGAAAGTCGTGCCCAATGCCGTTAAGATCGCGGCGCTCCAAAACAATTCTCCTAACAGCGCCGGTATATATAAAACACCGGCCATCCGCTTACCGAAGCGCTGTTCGAGAGGATCGATAATGGTCATAAATTGATGACGGCGCATTTTTCTGGCGAAGAAAATACCGCCGATAATCAGGCTTAATGCGTAGCCCCAGGGTGCCTGGGCCCAGATGAGACCGTCGCTGTAAGCCGATTCGGCCGTTCCGTTAATATATCCGCCGCCGACCCATGTTGCGGCCATCGTCACCATTCCGACGAAAAACGGCATGCTCCTTTTTGCCACGATCATATCAGAAAAAGAATTTGATTTCTTTGCTGCGTAAAAAGCGCCTAAATAATAGGTGAAAGCAAAGAATATCATCATGGAGATAAAGCCGCCCCAATGAATGTCTGCATTCGAAATGCCGATATACGCGAGTAAGCCTCCCGCAAACAACACAAAAATACCTAATTTGATCCAGTTTTTTTTCTTCTCAGCATAATTCATGTATGCACATCGCCTCCGGTAATAATTTTTCGAATTTTCTTGAAATTAAAATGTGAAAAAAGGTTTTGCGCCACTCTGGGAAGTATGCAAACTGCTGACTTCAGAGCGGATAAAACCTTTTTATTCCTTGTTATCAATCGGTATAAACTCAAAAATCTCTCCGGATTGGACAGATTTCGCGAGTCTCAGCAGCCAGTCATAATACGGTTTTGACTGTTCCAACTGGTCATAAAGAGTTCTCGCTTCTTCTTTTATACTTTCGTCAAGCCCATCGCTTTCGACGATGTCCTCCAATGCTTTTTGAGCGTCTTGAATGGCCATGAGATTCACTTTGACTTCCCTTTCCCATTTTTGCGGGAAAAAGCTTGTGAAAAATTTGAAGAAATCCTTTTCAGCAACAAAGCTGTGTTTTCTTCTTCCTCTATGGAATGTCTTTTTGACGACGTTTAAGTCTTGGAGTTTTTTTACGCTTGTGCTCATGCTGGGCTTGCTCATTTGCAGTTCTTCCCGCATTTCGTCCAGTGTCATTTCATCCGAAAGGTACATGGTTCCGTACAAAATACCCGCACTCCGGGTAATGCCGTACAGATCCATCGTTTCTGCGATTGAATCAATGACAAGATCTTTTGCCTGTGCGATCGCTTCTTTTGCTGAAAGATCACGGGGATTGTCCATTACTTGCCTCCTTTCACAGGAGCGGAACATCAGCATTGCAGATTCAATGCCCCGGAAAAACGGGGATTAATCTGAAATCCGCGTTAAGTTTGTTAAGTTATTTCTGTATGTTCTTTATCTTAACGAAAGAAATTCAAATGTCAAAATCAAAATTTTTTTTCAAATGGCCTCAGCCCGTGTGAGTACTGCGTTCATATAAAATTCAAAAAAAATAATCAGCCTGATTTTCTTTGACACAAAAAATGGCACATGATAAATTCAAAGTGTTCAAAACGTTAAATTTTTATTTAACAAACTTTGCGTAATGAGGAGGCTGCTTTTATGAGTCAAACACTTTTCATTGACGGAAAGTGGGTGGGCGCCAAAAAAGGCGAAACCCGCCAAATTATCAACCCTTACAATCAAGAGCATATTGAAACCGTCAGTGAAGGAGACAGAGAAGACGCTGTTCGGGCGATTGCCGCAGCGCGCCGCGCCTTTGACGACGGCGAGTGGGCGAATACGCCGGGTCTTGAACGAGGCAACATCGTATTAAAGATCGCCGAACTGATCAGACGCGACCACGAAGAGCTGGCAGAGCTTGAATCGCTTGACACCGGCAAGACGCTTGAAGAAAGCAGAGCCGATATGGATGATATTGCAAACGTATTTCAATATTATGCAGGGCTTGCGGATAAAGATGGCGGAGAAGTCATTTCTTCACCGATTCCCGATTCTAAAAGCGAAATTGTCAGGGAGCCGGTCGGTGTCTGCGGGCAGATCACACCATGGAACTATCCGCTTCTGCAGGCTAGCTGGAAAATCGCTCCGGCTTTGGCAGCGGGCAACACGATCGTTGTCAAACCAAGTGAAATCACACCGCTGACAACCATTAAGATCTTCAAGCTGATGGAAGAAGCCGGTGTGCCTAAAGGGGTTGCCAACCTTGTTCTCGGCCCCGGAGCCACTGTCGGCGATGAACTTGCCAGAAATACAGACGTCGACTTAATTTCCTTCACCGGCGGAATTGAAACCGGAAAGAAAATCATGCAGGCTGCAAGTACGAATGTGAAAAAAATTGCGCTTGAGCTTGGCGGAAAAAATCCGAATATTGTGTTTAAAGACGCAGATTTTGACGTAGCGGTTGACCAGGCGCTGAATGCGGTATTCTTCCACGCAGGACAGGTTTGCTCCGCGGGTGCTCGTCTTCTCGTTGAAGAATCCATTCATGACGAGTTTGTCGCAGAGCTTGTCAAGCGTGCGAAAAAAATCAAACTTGGCAACGGATTCCACGAGGAGACACAGAGCGGTCCGCTCATTTCAGCTGAGCACCGCAGCAAAATTGAAAAATATGTAGAAATTGGCCTGCAAGAAGGCGCCAAGCTGGAAACAGGCGGAAAGCGTCCGGAGGACCCTGAACTTGCAAATGGATTCTTCTATCTGCCGACAATCTTCTCGGGCTGTACATCAGATATGAGAATCGTTCAGGAAGAAGTATTCGGTCCTGTATTAACAGTTGAAACATTCAAAACAGAAGAAGAAGTTGTCTCACTTGCAAACGATACGATTTACGGCCTTGCCGGCGCCGTTTGGTCAAAAGACATCGAAAAAGCGGAACGCGTCGCTGCCAAACTGCGCATGGGAACCGTCTGGATCAATGACTTCCACCCTTATTTCGCACAAGCGCCTTGGGGAGGTTACAAGCAATCAGGCATCGGCCGCGAACTTGGCCGCATGGGCCTTGAAGAATACACAGAAGTGAAGCACGTCTACCGCAATACGAAACCGGCGGCTGTCAATTGGTTTAAAGCATAAGAAGGAGGAGATTATTCATGACTTTAAATATGAAAGTAGAAGCGATGAACAAATTCCACACGTTTGAAATCCCGACCGTCATTAAGCACGGAATCGGAGCCGTTAAACATGTGGGTGAAGAAGTGAAAAAACTTGGCGTTTCAAAAGCACTGCTTGTCACAGACCCCGGCATCTACAAAGCAGGTGTAACAAACCCGGTCGTTGAATCCCTTCAGGAAGCAGGCGTTGAAGTTGTCGTCTTTAATAAAGTCGAGCCGAATCCGCCTGTCCGTCTTGTCGCTGAAGGTTCCAAACTGTATGCTGAAGAAAATTGCGACGGCCTTGTAGCAGTCGGCGGCGGAAGCTCAATGGATACGGCGAAAGCGATCGGAGTCGAAGCCACTCATGAAGGCTCGGTTCTTGACTATGAAGCGGCAGAAGGAAAGAAGCCTCTTGAAAACCGGATTCCTCCGCTTACAACGATCCCGACGACTGCCGGAACCGGCTCAGAAGTTACACAATGGGCGGTTATCACAGATGAAGAGCGTGAATTTAAATTCAATACGGGCGGCCCGCTGATTGCTGCTCACTTGACAGTTATCGATCCTGAATTGCATGTATCAATGCCTCCGCACGTCACAGCGATGACCGGCGTTGACGCTTTGGCTCACGCCATCGAGTGCTATACGATGAAATTTGCTCAGCCGATAACTGACGCGGTGGCCCTTCTTGCCATCGAATACGGCGCACATTACATCCGCAGAGCGTTTGCCGATGGGGAAGATCTTGAAGCGAGATACGGCATGGCGCAGGCGGCTATGCTTGCAGGCCTTTCTTACGGAAGCGAATCTGCAGGCGCTGCTCACGCGATGAGCCAGACGCTCGGAGGAATCATTCCTGTCGCGCACGGCCAATGTGTGGCGGCGATGATGGGTCCTGTAATGGAATACAACTGGAAAGGCTACCCTGAAAAATTTGCCCGCATTGCAAAAGCGTTCGGCATTGACACAAGCGGCATGTCTACAGTGGAAGCGGCTAAAGCTGCAGTGAACTGGATGTATCAGCTTGTGGAAGACTTGGAGATTCCTAGTCTTGAAGAGCAAGGCGTATCACCTGACATGATCGACCGCCTTTCAAAAGAAGCGATGAAAGATCCGCAAACGGTCGGAAACCCGAGAGACCTGAACGAAAAAGCGTACAATTGGATTTACAAACGCTGCTTTAATCTAACCCCGAAAACTGTATAAAGAAATGCATGAATCCCGCTGTGTGAACGCACAGCGGGCTTTCTCAATTTGAGAAAAAAAGGGATGCATTGTAAAATAAATCACATCTTGAAAAAAGGGGATGGGTTGAATGTGGAAAAAGCACACGGCTGTTGCAGAGAACGTATACATAGCGGACACACCGTCATTTGTGACAGAGAAACAAGAAAAGATTGTGATTGATTATGGGGGAATACCGGGTGATCTGCATTTTGGACTGACGAAAAAAGCGGGAGCAAGGGAGCCGATGTATAAAAGAGGGACGGAGATTTTCAACAGGAGGCAGATTTCAATTGTCTCGGTCGAAGAGTGTCTTGAGATTGCCGGACGGCTGAACGTTCCTGCGGTCCTTCCGGAATGGCTCGGGGCTAATATCGCATTAAGCGGACTGCCTGATTTAACTTCATTAAGAGAAGGAAGCAGAATCGTTTTTCCAAGCGGCGCCTCTCTGTTGAGCGAGGGTGAGAACGAGCCGTGCATTCAGCCCGGAGAAGTCATTCAGGAGCAGTTTCCCGACAAACCGAAGCTTGCTTCGCGCTTTGTGCGCCATGCGATCGGAAGAAGGGGAATCGTCTGCGTCGTCGAACGCCCCGGCTTGATCCATCAAGGCGACCAGGCAGAAGTGTGGGCGTATTCGCCTGCTGCCACGAAAGACGCCAGGTCGTTTGCCTGAGCGGATGAAAAGCCCCGGGCCTCTAAAGCCGGGGCTTTCCGTGTATTATAATAGTTTCTGTTTGATTTCCTTGATCTGTTTAATATGTCTTCTTTCATGATGGCCGATGAAGTCGAGCCACTGTCTGACCGTAAGCTCTTCGAAAACCGGATGCGGCAGCACCCTTTGAAAATCTTCATCATGAAAGGCGGCGATGACTGAAGTTAATTGTGTTCTGACATTGTCGAGCTCAGCTTTGAGGGTTAAAGCATCCGCCGTTTTTCTTTCAGGCTCTGCATATGGGGGCGCCTTTCGTTTGGAGCTTCTGTCTTCCGACTGATGCACCGGTTTATCTTCGATTGTTTTGACCGGTGCATGCTTGATTTGTTCCTTTAGGATTTGAAGTGCCATCAGGTCGATTTTTTTCAGGTGGTCGATCACTTCTTGAATGCTCCATTCGTCCTCCGAGGGCCTTTTATTCAGCGTTTCGTCTGACAGGCCTTGAATCTCGCTCCAAAGTTCTTTTCTCGCTTCATTAAAAATGCTCATCATATCCCCTCCTGTTTTTACTGTACCATATCGCAGGCTGGTAAAATAACCAAAAAACACTCGATTTTCGCATCGCCATCGGATATGCTTAAGAAAAATGAATAGAAGGAAGGATTTATTTGAGAACAACATTGTACCCGTATATCGCATTAGTGGTCGGGGTGCTGGCTGTGTCTTCCTCCGCCATCTTTGTCAGACTGTCAACGGCTGACGCTGGAATCATCGCTTTTTATCGTCTCTTTTTTTCCGCTTTGCTGATCTTTCCTTTTTTCTGGGGAAAAAGAAAAGAAGTCTTGAGTTTTTCGAAAAAGGACTGGCTGTTTTCAGCGGCAGCGGGGTTCTTTTTGGCATTTCATTTTATTTTATGGTTTCGTTCGCTTGAATACACCTCAGTGGCGAGCTCGGTTGTTCTTGTGACGCTGCAGCCGATTTTTTCTTTTATCGGTACATACTTTTTATTTAAAGAAAGAGTGTCGTTCGCTGGAATCATCAGTGCGCTTCTCGCGATCGGCGGAAGCGCGTACATCAGCTGGGGGGATTTCAAAGTAAGCGGCCAGGCGCTCTACGGCGACATTCTTGCACTATTGGCATGCGCGCTTGTGACGGCATATTTGCTGTTTGGCCAGCATGTCAGAAAACGCCACAGTTTGACCGTTTACACGTTTATTGTGTATGGAATCAGCGCCATCACTTTATGCCTGTACTGTCTGTTTTCGGGCGCCGCCTTTTTTTCTTATCCTGCGTCAGATTGGGGGTATTTCTTTCTGCTTGCCGTCATTCCGACTTTGCTCGGGCACTCGCTGTTTAACTGGGTGCTGAAATGGCTGAGCACAAATATGATTTCTGTGGCGATTTTATTTGAACCTGTCGGAGCGGTTGCGCTGGCGTATTGGATTTTAGACGAATCCGTCATGATGACGCAGGTGATCGGCGGAGCGGTCATTTTTTCAGGTATTATCTTGTTCATGGCCTCGCAAAGCATGAGGAAAAACACCGTCCCGTCCGTGAAAGGGAAAACACATAAGGCGCTTTAAAGTTTGCACCTTATCCGGTCAAAATATCTTCGCTTGAATAGCGGATGTTTTCCTGTTCAGGTCTGGCCAGGGAAAACGCCAATGTGAGCGGTCCGAGTTTTCCGAGAAACATAATGAAAATAATCAGTATCTTTCCGACAGGGGTCAGGTCAGCCGTAATCCCCATTGACAGGCCGACCGTGCCGAAGGCTGATACGACTTCAAACAAAATCGCCAAAAACGGCTTAGGTTCTGTCATATTTAAAATAAAGACAGCCGCTAAAATCAACAGCACACTGATAGTCGAAATAGCGAGCGAACGAATGATCAATTGGTCTTTCAGCGTTTTTTTTGCTATCGAAATATGTTTTTTGCCTTTTAAAAAAGTGATAACCGACAGGAGAATGACAAGAAACGTCGTCAGCTTGATTCCTCCGCCGGTGGATGCGCTCCCCGCTCCGACAAACATAAGAAGGAGCAAAAGTGTGATCGTGCTTTCGTGCAGGCTTCCGATATCTGTCGTGTTAAACCCGGCTGTTCGCGGGGTCACGGCCTGAAAATAGGCGCCCCAAAGTTTTTCAGCTGGCGGAAGCATGCCGAGCGTTTTTTGATTTTGATACTCAAGCAGAAAAATAAAGATCATGGCTGACAAATTGATGATAAACGTACCGTATATCATCAATTTCGAATGAAGGCTTAACTTTTTCAAGCTCCGCTTATGCCATAGATCAGACAATACGGTAAACCCTATCCCGCCGATGATAAACAAAAAACTGATCACCAAGTTGACGAGCGGATCGCTTTTATACCGTATTAAACTGTCCGGCCAAATGGAAAATCCCGCATTGTTAAAGGCGGAAACCGCGTGGAACAGGCTGTAGTAGACGCCGCGTGCGAAACCGTATTCAGGTACCCATTTGACAGCCAGTATCAGCATGGCCAGCATTTCAATTGCGAAGGAGTAAATAAACAAACTCTTGATGAGCTTAATGATCCCGCCTAAAGAAGTTTGATTGAGAGACTGTTGAATCAACAGCCGTTCTTTCAGGCCGATTTTTTTCCCGAGCATGATAAAAATGAGCACTGCAAATGACATGATGCCGAGTCCCCCGATCTGGATGAGAACGAGGATCATGAGCTGACCGAACAACGTATAATCCGTGCCTGTATCAACGACGGCTAGGCCGGTAACAGTCATCGCCGATGTCGATGTAAAAAGCGTATCAATCCAGCCTATGGGTTTAGACGTCGCTGCCGGGGTCTTCAATAAAAGAGTTCCTAATATGATGAAAAATAAAAACACCAGCACGAGCAGTTGGGACGGGCTTAATTGAATCTGTTTAAACTTCACGGTTAATCGCCCTTTTTTTCAAAGGTCTCAATATCTTTGTTTTGCCCGATCACAATCAAAATATCGTTTTCGTATATCAAGTCATCAGCGCTCGGTGCGATGATGAAATGCCCGTCTCTTTTTATGCCGACGATGTTGCAGCCGAAGTTGGCGCGTACATCGATATCCCCCAGGCTTCTTTTGTCCAGCTTTTTTGTTGCCACAATTTCGACGATGCTGTAATTTGGCGACAGCTCAACAAAATCGATCATCTTTTCCGAGGTGATATGGCTGGCTATCCGCTTGGCCATATCTTTTTCGGGATGAATGATACGATGGACGCCGATTTTATGGAGAACCTTTTGGTGATAGTCATTTTGCGCTTTCGTCCATACTTTGGGAACGCCCATTTCAATCAGCAAAAGCGAAGTCAGAATGCTTGCTTCAATGTCATCGCCGAATGATACAAAGGCGTGATCGATGTTGCGTATCCCGATTTGTTTCAATGTATTTTCATCAACGGCATTGGCGCAAATGGTGTAGGTTGCATAAGCAGAATATTCGTTTACTTTTTCTTCGGATTTGTCGATGCCTAAAACTTCTGCCCCTTTTGCGTGGAAGGCTTTGACAAGACTGCCGCCGAACTGACCGAGCCCGAAAACGGCATAAGATTTCTGCATCCGTGTTCACCCTTTTATCTGTTTTTCTTATAGTGTTTACTTTTTTAAAAGAAAAACACACAGGGATGTACAAGAATCCGGAAGTGTGCGAATCCGGAGAGCCGCCTTGAGGCGGCTTCGGTTTCAGCTGAGCGAGCCTCCGGTTTCGCGAATGTCTTTTTCGTGAAGGGCAGAGACGACGGCGGCTATCCTCAGCCCTTCGACGATCGTTTCAAGGCTGAGGCTCGGCTCGTGCTTATCGACTGTTTGTTCGGGGAGATACGGAATGTGGATGAACCCTCCGCGGATGTTTGCCGAGGTGCGGTCTATACGGTGCATTAACTGGTAAAAAAGATGGTTGCATACGAATGTTCCAGCTGAATTAGAGACGGAGGCCGGGATTCCGTTTTTTCTCAACTCTTTCACAACGAGTTTGATCGGAAGCGCGGACCAGTAAGCTGCAGGCCCGTCTGCCGCGATCGGTTCATCGATCGGTTCCCGTTTTTCATTATCCGGAATGCGGGCGTCATCGATGTTGATTGCGATGCGTTCCGGAGTAATGTGAGCCCGGCCGCCTGCTTGTCCTACACAAATGACGATATCGGGATGGTGCTTTTCGATCGCTTTTTCCAAAACGGCCGCTGAATGATGGAAGACGGTCGGGATCTGCTCCGCCACGATAGAGACGCCTTCGACTTTTTCTCCGTTCAGCCGTTTTACAGCTTCCCAAGACGGATTGACCGTTTCTCCCCCGAAGGGGTCAAAACCTGTCAGCAGTACTTTCTTTCCCATATCGATCCCTCCTGAATATGAATATAAAGTGCAAAATACCCATTCAGAAGATGTCTGAATGGGTATTTTTTTAAATATTTTATGCTCCTGATCCCCGGGATGCCAGAAGTACCTGATCTCCTTGAGAAGCCGCTTCCGGTGCATGGTTTACGAATGAAAAGCCGATAACTGCGCCTAATACAACTGCTGTTAATAATACTTTTTTCATTTTATTCTCCTCCTCTTCCAGCGAGCTTGCTCGCCTTGTCTGTTTTAATGTAAAAGTATATGGCTTCTTCATATAACTTTTCTCGCCTGTAGTAATTCGCTACATCCATCAATAATTCCTCCAAATCTACCCAGGCTTTTTCATTTTCTAACTGGTGAACATAGTCCTTGATTATTTCCAGTTTATTCTGTGTATCAGAATATAATGTATATAAAATTTTGAATTTCAATTCGAAAATTTCGCTGTTCATTTCGCGGGATTTTTTAAAGCCTACTTCGATCCATTTAAATGCTTGTTTGTGTGCGTTGGTTTTGAAAAGAGACCTTGTGTTTTCATAAACGCAAAGAAGGTAAGCATACTTGGCTTTCGTTTCAAAATCTTTGATTGCAAAAGCTTTATTGTAATACTTTAGCGCTTCCTCCTGCTTGTCTTCCTTACTCTTCAAAAAGCCCATATTATAGTAGGTACACGGTAAAAGGTATTGGTCGCCGATTTTTTCGGTTTTTTCGATCGCTTCTTTTAATAATACTTCACTTTCGGAGAACTTAAATTGGTCAATATAATTGAGCCCGATCAGCATTTTGCAGTTGATGACCCGCTTGGCATACCCGTCATACCCTTGAAAGATGCCGGAGGCAATGTTGATGTGATGAATCGACAGCCATGTCGCTTTTAAGTTGTAATACAAAACACCGATTTTATAATGAAATTCAGCTTTTTCAATTTCATTTTGAATGACGCTCAGTCTTTTTTCCGCTATTCTGAAAAAATTGAGCGCTTCTGTATGGTTTTGCTTGTAGTCCTCATAAATCCCTTTAAACAGGTAAAAATAATAATTCAGCTTGTCGTCCGTACTTTTTGGATCTTTGTCTTGAAAACTGATGGCCTCCAATTTTTCGGTGGAAGATTGGGAGATATCTTCAAGAAGGAGCCTTAAGCGAAAATCGAGCATTTGATAATAGAGTAGAACGTCATGATCTTCTTCCATTTTTTCAATTGCTTTATCTATGTCATCTTTCATTTCGATTGAGCCTGAAATGTCTCTTTTTTTCATCAGTATGTACCAGTCGTTGAGCATATTGGCGACTTCTTGTGAAGCCACGGCTTTGGCCATTCTCTTCCCTCCAATCTTTGTGAATTTTTTGTAAATTGAAGTTCTATTAATCATAGCATAAACTGCTGCCGTCTGTGAATAACGCTGAAATGCAAGTTCGCCGGTGAAAAGTTCATTTCTGAAATTAAATCGTCATTTTCCAAAAAAAGTGCGCGAAAAAAGCGAAAACCGCGCCAAGCGGAATACAGGAGATCATTGCGGTTCCGTTGACCAGCCCGTCAGCTCCGCTTATTTTCAGGGCTTCCCGGTAGCCTATTAAAAAGTGGATGATCGATAGGACGTAACATAAGAGCATCATATAGTAAGGGTTCATTTGCATACCTCCTCTATTCGCTTTACTATATTACATTCAATAGAGGGGAAGATTATGCCTGTTTAAACAGGAAAAAGAACAAAATATTATAGACGAAAAGATTTTCAATTACAATACATGTTTTTAAAAATATTTCCACTATAATCAAAATGAAAGATAAATTTAGGGGGTCATAAGAAATGAAAAAAAGGCTGATGTCACTATTGGTCTGCATCCTGGTTTTAGTGCCGGCAGCTGGTGCTTTTGCCGCGCCGAAACAGGCCGAGCTTCAAGAGTATCTTGAAGAAATAGGAATGACAGAAAAAGAATTGGAAGCTTATTTACAGGATACATATGATGAAAGTTTAAAAGATTTTGAGTCGGTGGAAGAGTTGAAAGATTTTTTAGGGGAAAGACTGACTAATCAACTTTTGGCATCCTATTTAAAAGAATACGGATTGAGCGAAAAAGAAGCGGCTGACCTTTTTGTTGAAAATGGCTATATGGAAAGCGGCCAAAACATTCTCGACGTGTTTATGTTTGAATACGAATTGGATGATGCGCTTTTCACTGTGACATATGAAGAAGACGATTTTCAGATCGGGAACCTGTTTCAAGAATTGGGTGTGGATGATCAGGAGTGGGAAAGGCTCGTGAATCATCTCCGAAAGGTGCGCGATAAAAATCCAAACCTTGAAAATGATTTGATGGCTCTTGGAGAACGTCTTGAAGCGGTAGCCGATTTCGAGTCTGTATCAGAGCTGTCAGCTCAGGATATCGCTGAAATGCTATCCATTTTAAACGATCTTCAGAAGACGCTTGAAGTGAAAACAAAATACTATCTTGTTAAAGACGGAAAGAAAAAAGAAGTGTCTTTGACAACGCTTGTCAGCGCGGAAGATCTGAAGGGAGCAAGCCTTCTGGTGGAAGTATACGATCTGCAAGGCAACTTCATTTTGGATGTATTGCTGACGCCTGACATGATCGGATCTGATTTAATTCATGATACAGGGTCAAAAGTGAAGCAAACCCAAACGGCTGTCAAACATGATTCAAAGCCATCTCATGTGAAAAAGACGGTTAAAGGTGCAAAGCTTCCAAAGACAGCCGGGCATTACGCGGAATGGTCGATCTTAGGCGCCGTTCTGATGTTTGGCGGATTCTTCATGATCAGAAGGCTTCGCAAAGCGGCTTAACATGTCACTTCCCATTCTAATTATGTAGAGAATGGGAAGTTTTTATAAGGAGTGAAAGGAAATTAAGGCACATCGAAAAAAAATCATCTGGCTCGCAGCTATTGTGATGGTTGTGTGCGGCGCTTATTTTACAACAACGAATGTGTTCAAGTTAATGCACGGCTACGCTCTTTTTTCATTTCAGCAGATGAAAGAAGAAGAAAAGCCTGAAAAACCTCCGATTCAGACGGCGAAAAAAGAAAAAACGGTGATTGATCAAACATTTAAAACCGGGGAGAAAATCGGTGATCTTGTCATTCCGAAAATCAATGCAAGGATTCCTATATATCACGGGACAGATGAAGACGAGCTGCAAAAAGGCGTGGGCCATTTCGCTGGTTCCGTTCTGCCTGGAGAAGATGACAACTCGGTTTTATCAGGCCACCGGGATACGGTTTTCCGAAAACTCGGCCGAGTGGGGAAGGGCGATCAGTTAATTGTTGAAGCTTCCTACGGAACTTTTACATACAAAGTGAAAAAGGTGCGGATCGTGGATGCGGATGACCGGACGGTGATTGTACCAAAGCCGAGAGCAACATTGACGGTTTCCACCTGCTATCCTTTTGACTTTATCGGTTCAGCACCGGAGCGGTATATATTGGTCGCAGATTTGATTAAATCATAAAAAAACAGCGGAATCTCAGGCGAGTCCGCTGTTTTTTTATGCTATCTCATGTCTGATCTGTTTTCCAGGAGTTTTGGCGCGGTTAGCAGCAGTAAACAAAGGACAATTGTGCAGACAATGAAAGACGGAAGCATATATGTTCCATTATATACCAAGGAATAAATCCATACCGGAGTGCCTTCAGGCGCATAGTTTCCAAAAAAGACAGCGCCGCTGATGACATGAGCGAGAAATTTCAGTCCGCTTCCGAGAAAGACGGCCAGCGTAACATAGAAAATGATCTTTCCTTTTTGTTTCTCGATTGAAGCGTTTCTGATCGATCCGGCAAAAAAGCCGCCGATACCCGCGGCCGTAGGCGCGATAAAATAATCAAGAAGAAGCTGCAGAGGATGATAAACGTAAAATCCTCCAGTGACAAACTGAAGCAATCCGGCTAAAAACCCGGTTGCCAGCCCTGCCTTCAGCCCCCATCTAAAGGAAATCAGGAAGATCGGAATCATCATGACTGCGATTGAACCGCCTTGAGGCATTTTTAAAAACATTCCGGACACCATATCAAGTATAAGTGCTATTCCTGTCATAAACGCAATTTCAATCAGCTGTACAAGTTGTTTAGATTGATTCATCATAACCCTCACTTTTGATGAACAAAGGGATACTGGACTTCTTTCCCAATAAAAAAAGCAATGCGGGGAAGGAGTAGGAAAGTTTTCCACGCACTGCTTTGGATGCAATTAGAAATGACTTTGCCACATCCCTACGCCAGCGTTAACTAACAGGTTCAAAGGGTCAGAACGGTCGTTCACTCTCAGCCTCGAGGCTCCCCTTGTGGTCATCAAGTTATTTAGTTATATTCTACTATACTAAAAAAAGAAACGGACGACAAGCTGATTTTTCGAAAAATTTTGCTTAATTTCTCCAATATGTAGCAATGCAAACATCTTTTCCTTTATAATAGAACGTATTCGTACGTACAAGATCAGTAAAGGGTTGATCTGATGAGTGAACCTACAAAATACAGCATGGTGAAAAATAAAATTAAATCGTGGATATATGAAGGCAAAGTGAAGCCGGGGGAAAAAATTCATTCGGAAAACGAATTGATGAAAATATTTGATGTAAGCAGGCACACGATCCGGCAAGCGATTGGCGACCTTGTTCATGAAGGGCTTTTATACAGAGAGCAGGGCTCAGGGACGTATTGCTCTCACCGTCTTCAGCTTTCTGAAAAAGGAAGGGAAAGAAATAAGATGATCGGGGTTATTACGACTTACCTTTCGGATTACATTTTTCCTTCTATTATAAGAGGAATCGAATCGTCACTGTCCAGCGAAGGATACACCCTTGTCGTCGCGAGCACCAATAATGACATTGAAAAAGAAAAACAATGCCTTGTGAATATGCTCGATAAAAAAATTGCTGGGTTGATCGTGGAGCCGACGAAAACAGGAAGCTTTAACCCGAATTTAAGTTACTATCTGACGCTTGAACAACATCATATTCCGTATTTGATGATCAACCAATTTTATCAGGAGCTAAATCCACCCCATTTCATTTTGGATGATGAACACGGCGGCTTTATCGCCACTGAGCATTTGATTAAACTCGGCCATGAAAAAGTGTTCGGTTTCTTTAAACAGGACGATATGCAGGGCGCCAACCGGATGAAAGGATTTATCCGTGCTTTCAGAGAAAACGGCTTGTCGTTTTACCCTGAAATGGTCGTGACGTACACAACAGAGAACAAAAAACAAAAAACGATAGCTGAAGCCAGGAAGCGGCTTTCTTCATCAGACCGTCCGACTGCCATATTCTGCTATAATGACGAGATAGCGCTTTTGGTGTTGGATGTCGTGAGGGAATTCGGTTTGAAAGTGCCGGAAGACATTTCGATTGTCGGATATGACAACTCACATTTGAGCGAGGCATCTGAAGTGAAGCTGACGTCAGTCACTCATCCGAAAATGCAGATGGGGATTGAGGCGGCAAAATGGATGATTGCCAAAGTTGAGGGACGCAACACGAATCAGCTTGAACATTCCACCGTCTACAAACCTGAACTGGTTGTCAGACATTCGACCGCCAAGCTGAAAAGGTAGGCTGCACAATCTTTATCCGCCAACCAGCGTGAATGAAAATGAGAAGAATATATATTCTGTTACAAAGCTCCGGAATGAGGAGCTTTTTATTCAAGTAAAAGCTGATAACGGAGAGTTTAATGTTATCCTCGAAGCTTTGGACCATGTGCAGCTTTAGCAAATCAATTTTTAAAGACCGCTGTATACTTTTATATAGAAGAAAGCAGTAAGAAGAAATAAATGCTGTCAACTGCCGGAGGTCGAGATGATCAGGAATCATCTGAGTCCAAATCATTTGATTATTATTTTTTTAAAAAAGCTATTGTGCAAAACGAAAATAGATGTTATATTAGTATCCGCCCCTAAAAAGGAGGCTTTATAAAAACAACTTCGAAAATCTTTTGAAAAAAGTTGTTGACATTCACGATGATAGAATGTTATATTAGTAAAGTCGCTTCTTCGAGAGGCGGAAATGATCTTTGAAAACTAAACAAGACAAACGTACCTGTTAATTCATTAAATAAATCGTACATGCGAATGTGCGTAGTCATTATCAAACTTCATGGAGAGTTTGATCCTGGCTCAGGACGAACGCTGGCGGCGTGCCTAATACATGCAAGTCGAGCGGACAGATGGGAGCTTGCTCCCTGATGTTAGCGGCGGACGGGTGAGTAACACGTGGGTAACCTGCCTGTAAGACTGGGATAACTCCGGGAAACCGGGGCTAATACCGGATGCTTAATTGAACCGCATGGTTCAATTATAAAAGGTGGCTTTTAGCTACCACTTACAGATGGACCCGCGGCGCATTAGCTAGTTGGTGAGGTAACGGCTCACCAAGGCAACGATGCGTAGCCGACCTGAGAGGGTGATCGGCCACACTGGGACTGAGACACGGCCCAGACTCCTACGGGAGGCAGCAGTAGGGAATCTTCCGCAATGGACGAAAGTCTGACGGAGCAACGCCGCGTGAGTGATGAAGGTTTTCGGATCGTAAAACTCTGTTGTTAGGGAAGAACAAGTACCGTTCGAATAGGGCGGTACCTTGACGGTACCTAACCAGAAAGCCACGGCTAACTACGTGCCAGCAGCCGCGGTAATACGTAGGTGGCAAGCGTTGTCCGGAATTATTGGGCGTAAAGCGCGCGCAGGCGGTTTCTTAAGTCTGATGTGAAAGCCCCCGGCTCAACCGGGGAGGGTCATTGGAAACTGGGGAACTTGAGTGCAGAAGAGGAGAGTGGAATTCCACGTGTAGCGGTGAAATGCGTAGAGATGTGGAGGAACACCAGTGGCGAAGGCGACTCTCTGGTCTGTAACTGACGCTGAGGCGCGAAAGCGTGGGGAGCGAACAGGATTAGATACCCTGGTAGTCCACGCCGTAAACGATGAGTGCTAAGTGTTAGAGGGTTTCCGCCCTTTAGTGCTGCAGCAAACGCATTAAGCACTCCGCCTGGGGAGTACGGTCGCAAGACTGAAACTCAAAGGAATTGACGGGGGCCCGCACAAGCGGTGGAGCATGTGGTTTAATTCGAAGCAACGCGAAGAACCTTACCAGGTCTTGACATCCTCTGACAACCCTAGAGATAGGGCTTCCCCTTCGGGGGCAGAGTGACAGGTGGTGCATGGTTGTCGTCAGCTCGTGTCGTGAGATGTTGGGTTAAGTCCCGCAACGAGCGCAACCCTTGATCTTAGTTGCCAGCATTCAGTTGGGCACTCTAAGGTGACTGCCGGTGACAAACCGGAGGAAGGTGGGGATGACGTCAAATCATCATGCCCCTTATGACCTGGGCTACACACGTGCTACAATGGGCAGAACAAAGGGCAGCGAAGCCGCGAGGCTAAGCCAATCCCACAAATCTGTTCTCAGTTCGGATCGCAGTCTGCAACTCGACTGCGTGAAGCTGGAATCGCTAGTAATCGCGGATCAGCATGCCGCGGTGAATACGTTCCCGGGCCTTGTACACACCGCCCGTCACACCACGAGAGTTTGTAACACCCGAAGTCGGTGAGGTAACCTTTTGGAGCCAGCCGCCGAAGGTGGGACAGATGATTGGGGTGAAGTCGTAACAAGGTAGCCGTATCGGAAGGTGCGGCTGGATCACCTCCTTTCTAAGGATATTATACGGAATATAAGACCTTGCGGTCTTATAGACAGGTGCGTTTAGATCTTGTTTAGTTTTGAAGGATCATTCCTTCAGACATAGGAGACACCTGCTAAATGCGCCACATCCTGTGGCAACGCATGTGTTAGCACCTCCTGTGCGTTGTTCTTTGAAAACTAGATAACAGTAGACATCACATTCAATTAGTAAGCAAGATATCACGTAGTGATTCTTTTTAACGGTTAAGTTAGAAAGGGCGCACGGTGGATGCCTTGGCACTAGGAGCCGATGAAGGACGGGACGAACACCGATATGCTTCGGGGAGCTGTAAGCAAGCTTTGATCCGGAGATTTCCGAATGGGGAAACCCACTGCTCGTAATGGAGCAGTATCCATATCTGAATTCATAGGATATGAGAAGGCAGACCCGGGGAACTGAAACATCTAAGTACCCGGAGGAAGAGAAAGCAAATGCGATTCCCTGAGTAGCGGCGAGCGAAACGGGAACAGCCCAAACCAAGAGGCTTGCCTCTTGGGGTTGTAGGACACTCTGTACGGAGTTACAAAGGAACGAGGTAGATGAAGAGGTCTGGAAAGGCCCGCCATAGGAGGTAACAGCCCTGTAGTCAAAACTTCGTTCTCTCCTGAGTGGATCCTGAGTACGGCGGAACACGTGAAATTCCGTCGGAATCCGGGAGGACCATCTCCCAAGGCTAAATACTCCCTAGTGACCGATAGTGAACCAGTACCGTGAGGGAAAGGTGAAAAGCACCCCGGAAGGGGAGTGAAAGAGATCCTGAAACCGTGTGCCTACAAGTAGTCAGAGCCCGTTAACGGGTGATGGCGTGCCTTTTGTAGAATGAACCGGCGAGTTACGATCCCGTGCAAGGTTAAGTTTGAAAAGACGGAGCCGCAGCGAAAGCGAGTCTGAATAGGGCGCATGAGTACGTGGTCGTAGACCCGAAACCAGGTGATCTACCCATGTCCAGGGTGAAGTTCAGGTAACACTGAATGGAGGCCCGAACCCACGCACGTTGAAAAGTGCGGGGATGAGGTGTGGGTAGGGGTGAAATGCCAATCGAACCTGGAGATAGCTGGTTCTCTCCGAAATAGCTTTAGGGCTAGCCTCAAGGTAAGAGTCTTGGAGGTAGAGCACTGATTGGACTAGGGGCCCCTACCGGGTTACCGAATTCAGTCAAACTCCGAATGCCAAAGACTTATCCTTGGGAGTCAGACTGCGAGTGATAAGATCCGTAGTCGAAAGGGAAACAGCCCAGACCGCCAGCTAAGGTCCCAAAGTATACGTTAAGTGGAAAAGGATGTGGAGTTGCTTAGACAACCAGGATGTTGGCTTAGAAGCAGCCACCATTTAAAGAGTGCGTAATAGCTCACTGGTCGAGTGACTCTGCGCCGAAAATGTACCGGGGCTAAACGTATCACCGAAGCTGCGGACTGTTCTTACGAACAGTGGTAGGAGAGCGTTCTAAGGGCTGTGAAGCGAGACCGGAAGGACTCGTGGAGCGCTTAGAAGTGAGAATGCCGGTATGAGTAGCGAAAGAGGGGTGAGAATCCCCTCCACCGAATGCCTAAGGTTTCCTGAGGAAGGCTCGTCCGCTCAGGGTTAGTCGGGACCTAAGCCGAGGCCGAAAGGCGTAGGCGATGGACAACAGGTTGATATTCCTGTACCACCTCCTCACCATTTGAGCAATGGGGGGACGCAGGAGGATAGGGTAAGCGCGGTATTGGATATCCGCGTCCAAGCAGTTAGGCTGGGAAATAGGCAAATCCGTTTCCCATAAGGCTGAGCTGTGATGGCGAGCGAAATATAGTAGCGAAGTTCCTGATTCCACACTGCCAAGAAAAGCCTCTAGCGAGGTGAGAGGTGCCCGTACCGCAAACCGACACAGGTAGGCGAGGAGAGAATCCTAAGGTGATCGAGAGAACTCTCGTTAAGGAACTCGGCAAAATGACCCCGTAACTTCGGGAGAAGGGGTGCTCTGTTAGGGTGCAAGCCCGAGAGAGCCGCAGTGAATAGGCCCAGGCGACTGTTTAGCAAAAACACAGGTCTCTGCGAAGCCGTAAGGCGAAGTATAGGGGCTGACGCCTGCCCGGTGCTGGAAGGTTAAGAGGAGCGCTTAGCGTAAGCGAAGGTGCGAATTGAAGCCCCAGTAAACGGCGGCCGTAACTATAACGGTCCTAAGGTAGCGAAATTCCTTGTCGGGTAAGTTCCGACCCGCACGAAAGGCGCAACGATCTGGGCACTGTCTCAACGAGAGACTCGGTGAAATTATAGTACCTGTGAAGATGCAGGTTACCCGCGACAGGACGGAAAGACCCCGTGGAGCTTTACTGCAGCCTGATATTGAATGTTGGTACAGCTTGTACAGGATAGGTAGGAGCCTTGGAAACCGGAGCGCCAGCTTCGGTGGAGGCATCGGTGGGATACTACCCTGGCTGTATTGACCTTCTAACCCGCCGCCCTTATCGGGCGGGGAGACAGTGTCAGGTGGGCAGTTTGACTGGGGCGGTCGCCTCCTAAAAGGTAACGGAGGCGCCCAAAGGTTCCCTCAGAATGGTTGGAAATCATTCGCAGAGTGTAAAGGCACAAGGGAGCTTGACTGCGAGACCTACAAGTCGAGCAGGGACGAAAGTCGGGCTTAGTGATCCGGTGGTTCCGCATGGAAGGGCCATCGCTCAACGGATAAAAGCTACCCCGGGGATAACAGGCTTATCTCCCCCAAGAGTCCACATCGACGGGGAGGTTTGGCACCTCGATGTCGGCTCATCGCATCCTGGGGCTGTAGTCGGTCCCAAGGGTTGGGCTGTTCGCCCATTAAAGCGGTACGCGAGCTGGGTTCAGAACGTCGTGAGACAGTTCGGTCCCTATCCGTCGCGGGCGCAGGAAATTTGAGAGGAGCTGTCCTTAGTACGAGAGGACCGGGATGGACGCACCGCTGGTGTACCAGTTGTTCTGCCAAGGGCATCGCTGGGTAGCTATGTGCGGACGGGATAAGTGCTGAAAGCATCTAAGCATGAAGCCCCCCTCAAGATGAGATTTCCCATTCCGCAAGGAAGTAAGATCCCTGAAAGATGATCAGGTTGATAGGTCTGAGGTGGAAGTGTGGCGACACATGGAGCTGACAGATACTAATCGATCGAGGACTTAACCTAAATATTTGTGAATGTCTGACCGTTATCTAGTTTTGAGAGAATGCTCTCAGAAAGCCAAAGGCAAGGAAACTCGGCTAAAGGCCCTCACATCCTGTGAGGAACGCCCAGTACCTTCGTCCTGAAGGCAAATAGTTTGGTGGCGATAGCGAAGAGGTCACACCCGTTCCCATGCCGAACACGGAAGTTAAGCTCTTCAGCGCCGATGGTAGTTGGGGGCTTCCCCCTGTGAGAGTAGGACGCCGCCAAGCACTTAAAAAGACCAGCTGATATCAGCTGGTCTTTTTTATTGATATAGCGCTTTTAACCCTTCAGTGATGCGCGAAACTGCGAAACAATAGGCAAACTTGCTTTCACCTCTTCAGGCTCGCGATCTGGCGGTTCAGTGCGAATTCCATAGGGAAATAGCGAAATATGGAGTCAATCAACACATCGGCATGTATAAGATCAGTGATGTAAGGCAGTGAAACTCATGCAAATAGAGGAGCAAAAGATGGATGTTCCGGAAAAGGGATTTTGAGGTATTGAACAGTTTTAAAATTGACAAATGAAGGCATATATTTTGAGCCGTACAACACTCATTTTCAAAACACGCCGCTTGGTATTAAGAGTTGGGATAGAGAGAGTCGAGAAGCCAAATACATTGCTTATCGCTCGAAAAGGACTTAAAATTGTTTTGAAAAATCAATTCGAATACAAATTTGCTATGGGGAAAAGACAGGAATTCACGGAGCGTCTGAAGAACCTATTATAAGCAGTACATAGGGATAAATGTTGCTCTGAAGCTTTTGATGCAATATACGGATTAAGCGGAACGATGTGTGCACATTCGTCTTGTTATGATAGAATAAACTGAAAATAAAATTTTTTTAATATAGCCTTTACAAATGGGTGTATTCCCGTATATAATAGTCCTTGTCAGATCGAGAGTTACTCCAACAACTGACGAGGAGGATTAGCTCAGCTGGGAGAGCATCTGCCTTACAAGCAGAGGGTCGGCGGTTCGATCCCGTCATCCTCCACCATTCATTTTGGAATGGGCCGGTGTAGCTCAATTGGTAGAGCAACTGAATCGTAATCAGTAGGTTGGGGGTTCAAGTCCTCTTGCCGGCACCACGATTTTATGATACAATATAAAAGTTGCTGAAAAAAGACAGATAGCTTTCGAAAAAGTCTTCAGCTTTCATTGCAGTATTGGAGCCATTAGCTCAGTTGGTAGAGCATCTGACTTTTAATCAGAGGGTCGAAGGTTCGAGTCCTTCATGGCTCACCATTTTCATGCGGATGTGGCGGAATTGGCAGACGCGCTAGAATCAGGCTCTAGTGTCTTTTAAAGACGTGGGGGTTCAAGTCCCTTCATCCGCATTGCCAATCTATTTTGCGGAAGTAGTTCAGTGGTAGAACACCACCTTGCCAAGGTGGGGGTCGCGGGTTCGAATCCCGTCTTCCGCTTGATCATCTATGCGCCCGTAGCTCAATTGGATAGAGCGTTTGACTACGGATCAAAAGGTTAGGGGTTCGACTCCTCTCGGGCGCGCCATTATATAACGGGAAGTAGCTCAGCTTGGTAGAGCACATGGTTTGGGACCATGGGGTCGCAGGTTCGAATCCTGTCTTCCCGACCATTATTTGGGGCCTTAGCTCAGCTGGGAGAGCGCCTGCTTTGCACGCAGGAGGTCAGCGGTTCGATCCCGCTAGGCTCCACTTTGTTATCTTTAATATTCACCATGGCGGTGTAGCTCAGCTGGCTAGAGCGTACGGTTCATACCCGTGAGGTCGGGGGTTCGATTCCCTCCGCCGCTATTAAAGGACCTTTAGCTCAGTTGGTTAGAGCAGACGGCTCATAACCGTCCGGTCGTAGGTTCGAGTCCTACAAGGTCCACCATTGTTACGGAGGAATACCCAAGTCTGGCTGAAGGGATCGGTCTTGAAAACCGACAGGGGTGTCAAAGCCCGCGGGGGTTCGAATCCCTCTTCCTCCGCCATATATCTATTATTGTTTTGATCATCGCGGGGTGGAGCAGTTCGGTAGCTCGTCGGGCTCATAACCCGAAGGTCGCAGGTTCAAATCCTGCCCCCGCAACCAAATTTAAATTCATTGCCAAAATGGTCCGGTAGTTCAGTTGGTTAGAATGCCTGCCTGTCACGCAGGAGGTCGCGGGTTCGAGTCCCGTCCGGACCGCCATTTAATAAAGGCTCGGTAGCTCAGTTGGTAGAGCAACGGACTGAAAATCCGTGTGTCGGCGGTTCGATTCCGTCCCGAGCCACCATTTTACAATTTTATATATTGCGGCGGTTGTGGCGAAGTGGTTAACGCACCAGATTGTGGCTCTGGCATTCGTGGGTTCGATTCCCATCAACCGCCCCATGCGAAATGCGGGTGTAGTTTAGTGGTAAAACCTCAGCCTTCCAAGCTGATGTCGTGGGTTCGATTCCCATCACCCGCTCCATTTGTATATCATGGGCCTGTAGCTCAGCTGGTTAGAGCGCACGCCTGATAAGCGTGAGGTCGATGGTTCGAGTCCATTCAGGCCCACCATGATATTCCGCAGTAGCTCAGTGGTAGAGCTATCGGCTGTTAACCGATCGGTCGCAGGTTCGAATCCTGCCTGCGGAGCCATGGAGAAGTACTCAAGTGGCTGAAGAGGCGCCCCTGCTAAGGGTGTAGGTCGCGTAAGCGGCGCGAGGGTTCAAATCCCTCCTTCTCCGCCATTTTTTTAATAAGGCCCGTTGGTCAAGTGGTTAAGACACCGCCCTTTCACGGCGGTAACACGGGTTCGAATCCCGTACGGGTCATCATGTTAAACTCTGCATCATTATGATGCGGAGTTTTTTTATGCCTGTATGACTTCAGTCAATGTTCAAAAAGGATATTGTTGAACTTTGTCAATAAAAAGAAGCGCTTTCATAAAAGGGATCAAGCCATATTATGCGAATAAAAGAGTAATCTTTAAATATAGTGGCAGAAAGGATGAAATCAATGGCTGGTGTGAGTGCCTCGGATATTAAAGCGCATCTCTTTCATGAAGGTCGGCTTTATGAATGCTACAGATTTTTCGGCGCTCATCAAATGGAACAGGACGGCTGCCAAGGTTTTCGGTTCTGTGTTTGGGCCCCTCATGCGAAGAAAGTTCGAATCGCCGGAACGTTTAACGGCTGGTCCGGTGCCCGGCATCAAATGGAGAAGCGTCATCAGGAAGGCATATGGGAACTGTTTATCCCCGGCATCGGAGAAGGGGAGCTGTATAAATATGAAATGATCACAGCCGCAAATGAAACAAAATTGAAGGCCGATCCCTATGCTTTTTTTTCTGAAGTCAGGCCGAAAACGGCATCGATCACTTATCAATTGGCCGGATACCCATGGGGCGACCGAAAGTGGCAAAAGAAAAAGAAACAAAAAAACGTATATGAAACACCGATTTCCATCTACGAGCTTCATGTCGGTTCGTGGAAAAAGAAAGCGGATGGGCGTTTTTTCACATACCGGGAACTGAGCGAAACAGTCATTCCTTACGTTAAAGAACACGGATTCACACATATCGAGCTGATGCCGTTGACAGAGCACCCGTTTGACCGTTCATGGGGCTATCAGACAACGGGGTACTACAGTCCGACGAGCAGATATGGCGAACCGCATGACTTGATGTATTTTATCGATCAGTGCCATCAGCATGAGATCGGCGTTATTATGGATTGGGTTCCCGGCCATTTCTGCAAAGATGACCACGGCTTGTATTTGTTTGACGGTATGCCGCTGTATGAATATTCACATGAGCATGACAGGGAAAATTGGGAATGGGGGACCGCCAATTTTGACCTCGGAAAACGAGAAGTTCGCAGTTTTTTAATCTCGAATGCGTTGTATTGGATCGAGATGTATCATATAGATGGATTTCGAGTCGATGCAGTTGCAAACCTCCTGTATTGGCCAAACCGTCCTCAGGCTGAAGCGAACGGCTTTGCCGTCGAATTTATTCAAACTTTAAATGAACAGGTTTTTGCAAAAGATCCCCACTTTTTAATGATTGCTGAGGACTCCACAGACTGGCCGCTTGTGACGCATCCGACCTATGCAGGCGGTCTCGGGTTTAATTATAAGTGGAATATGGGTTGGATGAACGATGTATTAACCTATATGGAAGCTTCCCCAGAACAAAGAAAACACCTGCATCATCTTGTTTCATTCTCCTTAATGTATGCCTACTCAGAAAATTACATCCTGCCGTTCTCCCATGATGAAGTGGTATACGGCAAAAAGTCTCTGCTTCATAAGATGCCCGGCGATTACTGGCAGAAATTCGCCCAGTACCGCCTGCTGATCAGTTATTTTACGCTGCACCCGGGAAAAAAACTTCTCTTTATGGGCGGTGAGTTTGCTCAATTTGATGAATGGAAAGACGAAGAAGAGCTCGATTGGTTCTTGGACGATTTTGACATGCACTGCAAGGCCCGGATGTTTACAAAGGAGGCTCTTCACCTCTACAAAAAAAGCCGTATTCTGTATGAAAATGATCATCGGCAGCAAGGATTCGAGTGGATTGACGTCAACAATGCGGAACAGTCGATTGTATCGTTTATCCGCTATGGAAAACAGCCCGGTGAAGCGTTGATTATCGTCTGCAATTTTACGCCTTCCGTTTATCACGAATATCAGGTCGGCGTCCCTTTTCAAACCGAATATATCGAAGTGCTTAACAGCGATGATGTAAAATACGGAGGTTCACACCAAATCAACCCGAAACGCCTTCAAGCAAAAGCAGGCGTTCTGCACGGCAAACCATACAGCATCAGCATGACAGTCCCTCCGCTGGGAGCTGCGGTTTTCAGAGCAGTCAAAAAGAGAGGAGCGAAAAAGGGATGAAAGAACAATGTGTGGCTATGCTTTTGGCTGGCGGCAAGGGAAGCAGGCTGAATGCCTTAACGAAAAACCTCGCAAAACCGGCCGTTCCATTTGGCGGCAAGTACAGAATCATCGATTTTGCCCTCAGCAACTGCGCCAACTCGGGAATTCATCATGTCGGTGTGCTGACTCAATACCAACCGCTTTTATTAAACTCATATATCGGCATCGGCGAGCCATGGGATCTTGACCGCAATGACGGCGGGGTCTCCATTTTGTCCCCTTATGCAGAAGCGTCAGAAGTGAAGTGGTACAAAGGAACGGCAAGCGCGATTTATGAAAACCGCCATTTTTTAAAAGAGCTTCAGCCTGAACATGTACTCATCCTATCAGGAGATCATATCTACAAAATGGATTACGGAAAAATGCTCGAATACCACGTGGAGAAACAGGCTGACGCCACCATTGCCGTCATCGAAGTGAGCTGGGCAGAAGCCGGCCGTTTCGGTATCCTTCATACGAATGACAAGATGGAGATTACAAGCTTCGAGGAAAAGCCGAAATACCCGAAGAGCAACTTGGCATCGATGGGTGTCTACGTTTTCAAATGGAGCGTGCTTGAAGAGGCGCTTGAACGCGATGAAAAAAAATCCGGCTCAAGCCACGATTTCGGTAAAGATATCATACCGGCTCTTCTCGAGGAAAAGAAGCAGCTGAACGCTTATCCGTTTAAAGGGTACTGGAAGGATGTCGGTACGGTCAGAAGTTTATGGGAAGCTAATATGGATCTGCTTGGAGATCATCCTCCACTTGACCTGTTCGAACGGAACTGGCGGATTTATTCCGTCGCTCCGAACCTACCGCCGCAGTTTGTTGCCGAGCAGGCGGACATCAAAGAATCGCTCATTAGCGAAGGGTGCGCCGTATATGGAGCTGTCACCCGTTCGGTTATCTTTCAGCGCGTTGCAATCGGCAGACATTCCGCGATCAAACGTTCAGTCGTGATGCATGACGTTTCAATTGGAGAGCATGTTGAGATCGAAAATGCTATTGTATCGGCAGGAATACGAATTCCGGACGGATTTCACGCGAAGGCGGAAGATGGCGAAATCCTGCTGATCACAGAGGAATATGTCAAAAAACATAAGGTTGTTTAAACAACACGGAGAGGCGGATGGTGCCAATGAATAAACAAATGCTGGGGATTATTGATGCAGCTGTCAACCAGCACTCTCTTCAGGATTTAACGGCCGGACGTTCGATCGGAGCCGTTCCGTTTGCAGGAAGGTACCGGCTGATCGATTTTGCGTTGTCAGGCATGGTTCATGCAGGCATTCGGAGTGTCGCTGTATTTTCCAAGTCTCCGTACCGTTCCTTGATGGATCATTTAGGATCGGGAAAAGAGTGGGATTTAAACAGGAAAAGGGACGGTCTTTTCTTTCTTCCGTCTTCGATTCCCCATGATGAGCATGTCGGGCTTGGTTCGTTTCGGCAATTTGCCGAGCATCTCGATTATTTTCAAAGAAGTACTCAGCCATATGCTGCTGTGGCAAACAGCTATACGGTCTGTCACATTCCTTTTCAAGAAGTGCTCAACCAGCACCTTGAATCTGGGTGTGATCTGACTGAAGTTTGTCAAGAAGGAAAACCTTTAGGTTTGTATGTCACGAAAAAAAGTCTGTTGAGGGAGATGGTTGAAGGGCATTGCGCCGGAGGAGCGCAATCTTTTGAGGAAGTCTGCCGGAAAGAGCGTGGTTCGCTATCCGTCAACAGCTATGAGCATTCGGGGTATACCGCCGTGATCGACTCTCCTGAAAGCTACCTTTTTCATAGTTTGAACCTCATCCAGCCTGTGTTTCGGGAGCAAGTCTTTCATATGAGCCAGCCTGTCTACACAAAAATAAAAAACGATCCTCCAGTAAAATACGCTAAAAACAGCAGGGTAAAGCAATCGATTATCGCTAACGGCTGCGTCATCGAAGGCGAGGTTGAAAATTCGGTCTTGTTCAGAGGAGTTCACGTAGGAAAAGGAACGACCATTAAAAACAGCGTGATTATGCAAAAAACAAGGATTGGAGAAAACTGCCGACTGGAGCACGTCATCTGCGACAAGGATGTCAAAGTCGGCCATCATATCGAAATGTCCGGCACTATGAGCCTCCCTTTCATCATAAAAAAAGGAGCCGTACAAGGAGCGCTGATGAACTCTTGAAAGTCTTATTCGCTGTCTCTGAATGTGTGCCGTTTGTTAAATCAGGCGGGCTCGCCGATGTCGCCGGTGCGCTCCCGAAAGAACTCGCCCTTTTAGGAATAGAAACGGCTGTCATGATGCCGAAATACAGCTTGATTGCGGAAGATTTCAGAAGAAGGATGGTTAAAACGGCTGAATGCGAAGTTCGCGTCGGGTGGCGCAGGCAGTTTTGCGGCATTGAACACCTTGAACATGACGGAATTTCTTATTATTTTCTAGATCATGAGTATTATTTTAACCGGGATTCCCTCTACGGCCATTATGATGATGGAGAACGGTTTGCTTTTTTCTCGCGGGCCGTTTTGGAAGCATTATACGCGCTGAATTTTGATGCTGATGTCATCCATACCCATGATTGGCACGCAGGGATGATCAATTATTTATTAAAAGAGGAATATCAAAAAAAACCGTTCTATCAGCGCATGAAAAGCGTATTCACCATTCATAACCTTCAATTTCAGGGGATTTTTCCGAAGGAAGCGGTCCATGACTTGCTCGGCCTTGACATTTCCCACTTCACAACGGAAAAGCTCGAGTTTTATGGACACATCAATTATATGAAAGGCGGCATTATTGCCGCTGATCAGGTGACAACGGTCAGTCCGACGTACAGCAATGAAATTTTGACTCCATACTACGGCGAGCGGCTTGAAGGGGTGCTGGCAGACAAGAAGGATGTGCTGACCGGCATTTTAAACGGGATTGATGATGAACTGTACGACCCTTTAAATGATCCTCACATCGATTATCATTACGATGCCGTCAACCGTGACGGAAAACGGAAAAATAAAGCTGTGATCCAGAAGACATTCGGTCTGCCGGTGAATGAAGACATTCCGCTCATCAGCATGGTGACAAGGCTGACGAAGCAAAAAGGCATCGATTTGATCAAGCGGGTATTGCACGAACTGTTTCAAGAAGAAGACATGCAGCTGCTCGTTTTAGGAACCGGAGAAGCGGAATATGAAAATTATTTTCGCTATATGGAGCAGGCTTTTCCGGAGCGGTGCAAGGCGTATATCGGTTTTCATGAACCGCTCAGCCGCAAGATTTATGCCGGCAGCGATCTTTTCCTGATGCCTTCAAAATTCGAGCCGTGCGGTCTTGGGCAGCTGATTGCCCTTAGATACGGAGCGGTTCCGGTTGTCAGGGAAACAGGCGGGCTTCACGATACAGTGACCGCTTACCAGGAAACAAACGGTGAAGGCAACGGTTTTACGTTCGCCCATTTTAACGCCCATGATATGAAGTATACGATTAAAAGAGCACTGTCTATATATCACCGGAAAGAAGAATGGGGCAGCATCGTTCAAAAAGCCATGACACATGATGTCAGCTGGGCTTTGTCAGCCCGTCAGTATCAGCAGTTATACAGCCGGGAGATAAAGGGGGAAGCGCCATGTTCTCGTGTAAAGAAAGCTTTAAACAATGCTTTTTGAAGCGTCTTGAACGGTTGTGCGGAAAAAGCTTTCGGGACTCTTCTACGCTTGACCAGTATCAGACGCTCGGCATCATGGTCAGGGAACATATCAGCGCAAACTGGATCAGGACCAACGAAAGGAGCCGCTCCAACCAAAATAAACAGACCTATTATTTATCGATTGAATTTCTTCTGGGCAGACTGCTCGGCCAAAACCTGCTCAACCTCGGCGTCCGTGAAGTTGTCCAAGAAGGTCTTTCCGAGCTTGGCATTTGTCTTGAAGACATCGAAGAGGCCGAAATGGATGCAGGCCTTGGCAATGGCGGATTGGGCAGGCTCGCGGCGTGCTTTTTGGATTCACTGGCTTCGCTCGACCTTCCCGGGCATGGGATGGGGATTCGCTACAAGCATGGCTTTTTCGAACAAAAAATCGTTGACGGTCATCAAGTCGAACTGCCTGAACAATGGCTCAAACATGGGTACGTCTGGGAAATCCGCAACGCCGATCAGGCTGTTTGTGTTCGTTTCGGCGGGCGGGTCAAGATGGCGCAGGAAGGAGGGCGCCTCCGCTTTTGGCAGGAAGAAGCGGAAGTGATGACAGCCGTGCCTTACGACATTCCGATCATCGGCTATGAGACCGAGACGGTCAATACCCTCCGGCTGTGGAATGCGGAGCCTTGCTCGCTCCATCATGAACCGAATATTTTGAAGTATAAGCGCGAGACAGAAGCTGTATCTGAATGCCTGTATCCGGATGACACGCATGACGAAGGCAAGATTCTCCGTTTGAAACAGCAATATTTTTTAGTATCGGCAAGCCTGCAAAGCATTGTGAAATGCTATAAGAAAAATCACCCGTCACTCCATGATTTTCATCAAAAAGTTGCGATCCATATCAATGACACCCACCCCGCTCTGGCTGTGCCGGAATTGATGAGAATTTTGCTTGATGAAGAAAAAATGACGTGGGATGAAGCGTGGCATGTTACCGTACATACGATTTCATATACGAATCATACGACGCTTGCCGAAGCGCTGGAAAAATGGAGGATCGATTTAATTCAACCGCTTCTGCCGAGAATTTTTATGATCATTGAGGAGATCAATGAGCGGTTTTGCGGCTGGCTGTGGGAAAAATACCCGGGTGAATGGGGAAGGATCGAAAAGCTTGCCGTCATCGCCCACGGCGAAGTGAAAATGGCCCATCTGGCGATTGTCGGAAGCTACAGTGTTAACGGGGTAGCCAACATTCATTCAACCATATTAAAAGAGCGGGAAATGAACGACTTTTATTCCGTTTTCCCTTTTAAATTCAATAATAAAACGAATGGCATCTCACATAGAAGGTGGCTGTTAAAGGCAAATCCGCCGCTGGCGAACTTGATAACTGAAGCGATAGGAGACAGGTGGCTGAAAGAACCGGAAAGCCTCTTGGATCTTCGTCCGTTTGCGCACGATTCCGCGTTTCTTGAAGCGTTTCAGCGCATCAAAAGGGAACGAAAGCAGCTTTTAGCAGACATGATGAAAGGCAGCATCGGATTCGCCATTAATCCTGACAGCATCTTCGATGTTCAAGTCAAGCGTCTCCACGCTTATAAGCGCCAGCTTTTAAATGTGCTCCATATCATGTATTTGTACAACAGGCTGAAGGAAGACAAAGGCTTTGCCATTTATCCGCAAACATTTATTTTCGGGGCAAAAGCATCGCCGACTTATCATTATGCCAAAAAGGTCATTAAACTGATCCATTCAGTCGCAGATAAAATCAATCATGATCCGGATGTCAGACAATCGATCAATGTCATCTTTCTGGAAAATTACCGGGTATCAACCGCCGAGCGTATCTTTCCGGCGTCAGATGTCAGCGAGCAAATATCTGCGGCAAGCAAAGAAGCCTCCGGTACAGGAAACATGAAGTTCATGATCAATGGGGCTTTGACGATCGGCACGCATGACGGCGCCAATATTGAAATGCTTGAGAGGGTGGGGCCAGAGTGTATTTACACGTTCGGTTTAAAGGCGGATGAAGTGCTGAACTACACTGAAAAAGGCGGCTATCTGTCAAGGGAATACTATCAGCATGATGCAAGGATCAGACAAACGGCCGATCAGCTGATCAATGGTTTTTTCGAAGGGGAAGCCGGCGAATTTGAGCCGATTTATGACTCGCTGATCGCTTATAATGATGAATACTTTGTTTTAAAAGATTTTGCTTCTTATATTGAAGCGCAGGAACGGATTCAAAAAGACTACTTGAATAAGCGTCTTTGGGCCGAAAAAGCCGTCACAAACATCGCGCATGCCGGATATTTTTCAAGTGACCGCACGATCAGGGAGTATGCGGAAGACATTTGGGAAATTGAGCCGTATCACCGCCGAATTTAAAAACGCTAAGCCCCTGACCCGCGGGGCTTAGTCTTCTTCAGTATAAGGATCCTTTTCATAAGCCGGGAGATCACCGAAAGAGGTCATGATGCCTTCTTCATCAAGAAGGTCTTCATATTTTTCGTGTTCTTTCGTCGGGTAGACGGTTACTTCTTTTCCGGTAATGTCTGTTGCGGCATAGTTTTCGTAATCTTCGACGTATCCGAGCGGCTCTTCATATTCCATGTACATCTGGCTGTATGAAAGCGGCGGAACGGCCAGATCCTGAGGTGTTTCAGAATTGCCGTAGCGTTCGACGTCCTGGTAAGCGTCTTCTGAATCGTATGCGACGTTTTCGTCGTCTTCGTCTTTTTCAAAATGTCCGAACGGGGGGTTCAGCACTTCTTCTTCAATCGGACGGTCTTTTGAAACGGAGACGGTTGACGAATGTTCGCTGCACGTCGTTGCGGTTGGCAGTACGGACAGCCTTTCATACGGGATATCCTTTCCGCATACCTCACAGCGGCCGTATGTTCCTTTTTCGATCAAAGCCAGAGCATGTTCGATATCGTGCAAATGCTCTCTTTCATGTTCAAAAAGAGCAAGATCTTTTTCGCGTTCGTACAGTTCTGTACCTTCATCTCCTGGATGGTTGTCATAAGCCGAAAGATCGCCCGTCGAGTTGAACGGATGCGTCACATCGATGCCAAAATGTCCGTTTTCTTTAAAGCGGCTGACGATCTGTTCTTTCCCGGCTTTCAGTTCATTTTCGAGTTTTGTCAACTGTTCTTTTGTTAGCACATGCATCGCCTCGTTTCTTTAAAGTGCTCGCGTTTTTAGTATGAACGAATTCAAACAGAACTTTCTTGTAAATAAAAGCAAAAAAAAAGAGCCATAAAGGCTCCTTTTTTAAAAAATATACTGAATGAGCAGGGCAATGGCGAGCAAAAGGCCGAAAAAGGTGTTCGTCTGCGCCGTTGATTTCATGGCGACCATCAGATCCGCCGGTTTTTCTTTTTCCTTGAACTCCTGGATGGCTTTAATCGGCTTCGGCAGGCTTAATAGAACAATGCAGCTCCACAGAGAAACGATCTCAAAGCCGATGTATATACCGATCAATATATAGGAAACAGCAAAAACCCAGCTCAAAATCTGCACGGCATTTTTTCTTCCAGCCAAAATCGGCAGCGTCTTCCTTCCGTTTTCTTTATCTCCGACCATATCGCGGATATTATTGGAAAGATTGATGCCTCCGACTAAAATCGTAATCGGAAGGGAGATCAGAAAGACGTTCCAAGTCAACCCGCCAGTCTGAATATAATATGAAATCAGAATGATGACCATTCCCATAAAAACGCCCGACATAATTTCACCGAACGGCGTATAGGAGATTGGAAACGGTCCGCCCGTATAAAGATAGCCGACGGCCATGCATATCAATCCGATCAACGCAAGCCACCAGCTTGAAGAAGCGCAGATGTACAGGCCGAGTAAAACGGCTGCTCCAAACAGTCCGTATGCCAGGTATAATACCGTCTTTGGCTTCATTCCATAGCGGACGATAGCACCGCCGATGCCGACCGAGTTTTCATTATCAAGTCCACGTACAAAATCAAAATACTCATTGAATAAGTTCGTTCCGATTTGAATTAATATTGATGCGGCCAGCATAGCTAAAAACAGCCAGATATCAATTTTTCCCGATTCAAGGGACATTACGGTCCCGAGCGTTACAGGGACAAAGGCTGCTGTCAGTGTATGGGGTCTTGTTAACATCCACCATACGCGCCATTTTTCCGGCTTTATTTCAGAAACACTCCCTGAAAGTGATTGATGCTGCATATAGTATGACTCCTTTAGTTTTAATACGTACACGTCCATACTAAGTTTAGAAAAAGTTAAAAAAGGTGTCAATATAATGGGTGATATTGTTAGAAAAAAAGCGGCCGTCCAGCAATTCAAAAATATTAAATGACCTTGTCTTTTTCAATCGGCCGATTACGTTTATAATAGGTAAGGGCAGTTGTTAATAAAGTGTCGTTTTGTTGACACATACCGTTCACAGGTGTATGGTTATAAAAGCATTTTACGGATTTTGGAGGAATGTATCATGGTGACAACAGTGCAGCGCACTTTCCTAAGGGAAGCGCCTGAAGCATTAAACATCGTCAAAAAAGTCAACCATGCTGTTTTAATAAGTTATTCCAGAAAAATTGAGAGCATAGATGCTCTTTCCTTTTTCATAAATGGGGAAGAACAATTTGCCGGGAAACGGTTCTTCTGGTCTGATCCCGACGGCGGACTGACGCTTGTCGGATTGGGAAAGGAAATTTCGGTTTCCACAGACCTGAAGGATGCCGGACGTTATCAGGCTGTACATGAAAAATGGGAGCGCTTAAAAGAGAAAACCTTTCACTTCCACGAAGATCAATGCACGAGTCAGGCAGCGGTGGGGCCATTGCTGTTTGGCGGTTTTTCATTTGATCCGCTGGAAGATCGCAAGCAGCATTGGAACGGCTACCAGGAAGGCGCTTTTTTTATTCCTACCGCTATGCTGACACAGGACGGAGAGGAAACGTTCATTACGGTCAATAGATGGAAGGCTCCTGAAGAGGATGTGCGCAAAGTACTTGAAGAAATAAAGGGCGCTGCTTCACAGCTGATCAAGGCGGACGCTTCCCGTTATCCCGAAAACGGTCATGCGCGATTTACCGCCAAGGAGGAGCTTGATGTTCCTGAATGGCTTGAAGCGGTCCGGCGGGCGACTGACGACATTAAAAACGGGAAGTACGATAAAGTTGTGCTCGCCAGAGAGATCCTTTTAACGTTCGACCAGCCAGTCGAACTTCACAGAGTATTATTCAATCTGATGTCTGAACAAAAAACGAGCTATATATTCGCTATTGAAGAAAACGGCAAAAGTTTTGTCGGCGCGTCACCTGAACGACTGGTCAAAAAAGACGGAGACAACGTGCTGTCGACCTGCCTTGCCGGTTCAATCAAGAGAGGCGAAAGTGAGCAGGAGGACCGGATGCTCGGTCTTGAGCTGTTAAACGATGAAAAAAACCTTATCGAACACGACATTGTCGTCAATATGATTCATCAGGCGCTATTGTCAAATTGCAGCAATATCAAAAAGCCGGCCAAGCCGGGACTATACAAAACAAAAAATGTGCAGCATTTGTATACGCCGATTGTCGGCAAAATGAATGCGGAGTCCTCGCTTTTTGATTTAATCGAGAAGCTTCATCCAACTCCTGCACTTGGAGGAGCGCCTCAGCAAAAAGCGATTGAGGTCATCAGAGTGTTGGAGCCGATGTCAAGGGGCTGGTATGCGGCACCGGCGGGCTGGATCGACATGTCCGGCAATGGGGAATTTGCGGTGGCGATCAGGTCAGGACTTATCGATTCAAAAGAGGCCAGAATTTTTGCCGGCTGCGGGGTTGTGGCTGATTCCGATCCTCATATGGAATACGAAGAAACGCAAATTAAGATGAAGCCGATGCTGTCTGCACTTGGAGGCGATATCCGTTGACTGAAAATCCAATTACAAAATATATAGGGAATTTTATTGATGAGCTTTCTCTTGCAGGCGTGACAGAAGCGGTTATCTGCCCGGGATCAAGATCGACGCCCCTTGCGATTTTGGCCGCGAGTCATCCGGACATCAATGTTCATATTCATGTGGATGAAAGATCCGCTGCGTTTTTTGCAATGGGCATGGCAAAAGCTATGCGGAAGCCTGTCGCATTGATCTGTACATCCGGAACAGCTGCGGCGAATTTCTACCCGGCTGTGATCGAAGCTCATTATTCAAGAATACCGCTTATCATCTTAACGGCTGATCGGCCGCATGAACTGAGAGAAGTAGGAGCACCTCAGGCGATTGATCAGCAATTCTTATTCGGAAACTTTGTTAAGTTTTTCACAGACTCGGCTTTGCCTGACAGTCATCCCGAAATGCTGGCGTACATCCGCTCTTTGGCAGCACGCGCAGCCGGAGAAGCCAAAAAAGCGCCGCGCGGACCCGTGCATATCAACTTTCCGCTGAGAGAGCCGCTCATGCCGAACCTTGAGGATGACCCGTTTCAAAGGTTGAGAAACGGCAGTCATGTGGCGGTTGAAAGCGGCCGCTTTCGTGCTGACCGGCATCAGCTTGAAGCGCTGAGCGCTCTGATCAAAGAGACGGAAAAAGGCATGATCGTCTGCGGAGAGCTGCAAGATGATAACGCCAAAGCACATATTGTATCTCTCTCTCAGGCAGCGGGATATCCGATTTTGGCTGACCCGCTTTCAAACTTGAGAAACGGCAGCCATTCAAAAGAAACCATCATCGATGGATACGATTCATTATTGAAAGAAGAACAGCTGAAACGGGAGCTCATGCCTGAGCTAGTCATCCGCTTCGGCGCGATGCCGGTTTCAAAGCCGCTTTTTCAGCTGCTAAAGCAAAATCCGAGCATCAGGCAAATCGTTGTTGACCCAGATGGAGGGTGGCGCGATCCGACTCAGCTCAGTGCACATATGCTGCATTGCGCGGAAGAAGAGGTCGCGGCTGCTGTGGCTTCCGCTGTCCATTCAGAAAAAAGATCAGGCAGCTGGCTGGAGAAATGGCGGTTTGCCAACAGCCGCTTCCGAGCTCTTTTAAGAAATCTTGAAGCTGAGGATCTTACCTTTGAAGGAAATATCTACCGGAACCTGCAGCATTTGATTCCGGACAACAGTTCCCTGTTTGTAGGAAACAGCATGCCGATCCGCGATGCGGATACATTTTTTGAAAATCAGGAGCGAACATTCCGGATTTTCGCCAATAGAGGGGCAAACGGGATTGACGGCGTTGTCTCGACTGCGCTGGGCATATATGCCGCAACGAAAGAACCGGTAACTCTTGTCATCGGCGATCTGTCTTTTTATCACGATTTAAACGGCCTTCTTGTCAGCAAAACGCTCGACATTCCGCTGACTGTCGTTCTCGTCAACAATGACGGTGGCGGCATTTTCTCATTTCTTCCCCAATCTGCTGAAGAAAGGTACTTCGAGCTCTTGTTCGGAACGCCGACGGGGCTCGAATTCGAGCATGCCGCCAAGCTGTATGGGGGACGCTATGTATGCCCTGAGTCATCCGCTCATTTTGCCGATGCGTATTTGTCCTCCGTCAACCGCCGCGGCTTGGATATCATTGAGGTGAAAACGAAGCGCGATGATCGTGTAGAGCAGCATCGCCGAATGCTTGATTCCGCAATGTATGAAATAAGAAAAGAGTGGCCGTTTTGAAATTAACACTGAAAGACGGCGTTTCCTATAAAATAGAAGACAATGGCCTGTCTGCGGAAAAAACGGCGGTGTTTTTGCATGGCTTTACAGGAAGTGCGGCAACATGGGACGGGATAGACGGCTATTTTCAGGGGCTGCGTCTGATCAAGCTGAACCTGCTCGGACACGGCGGAACAGACTCGCCGGCAGACAGCAGCCGCTACACAACAGAGAAGCAGGCAGCCGATCTGATCGAGATTTTTGATCAGTTAAATGTGAAACAGGCTTACCTCATCGGTTATTCAATGGGCGGCCGGCTTGCCTTATCAATGGCGATGATTCATCCGGAGCGTGTGTCCGGTCTTGTGCTGGAAAGCAGTTCTCCGGGGCTTGATTCGCCGGAAGAAAGAAAAATGCGCAGGGAGCAGGACAGCCGGCTCAGCAGACGGATACTTGAAGAAGGAATCGAGTCTTTCGTAGATTATTGGGAAGGCATTCCGCTGTTTGCATCCCAGCTGTCAATGGACCCTTCGAAAAGAAAAAAAGTGCGTGAAGAACGTCTGAACAACAATCCGGTCGGGCTTCGAGGCAGCTTAATCGGAATGGGAACCGGATCACAGCCGTCCTGGTGGAACAGATTGAGCGGAATCGATGATCCGGTGCTTCTTATTGCGGGGAGCCTGGATCGGAAATTTATCGCGATCAATGAAAGCATGGCAAAGCGAATTCCAACCGCCCGCCTCGAGATTGTTGAACATACCGGTCATGCGGTTCATGTGGAAGAGCCCGATTTTTTTGGTAAAATAGTAAGTGAATTTATTTTAAAATAGGAGGTACACATCTATGACTGTAGAATGGAAAAGCGAACGTCAATACGAAGATGTATTATATGAAACATATAACGGCATCGCCAAAATCACGATCAATCGCCCTGAGGTACATAACGCATTTCGTCCAAAAACGGTTTCGGAACTGATCGATGCGTTTGCATATGCGCGGGATGATGCCAATATCGGTGTCATTATCCTTGCAGGGGCCGGCGATAAAGCGTTTTGTTCAGGAGGAGACCAGAAGGTAAGAGGACACGGCGGCTATGTTGGCGAAGACGAGATTCCACGTCTGAACGTTCTTGATCTTCAGCGGCTGATCCGCGTCATTCCGAAGCCTGTTGTTGCGATGGTGTCAGGCTATGCGATCGGCGGCGGCCATGTGCTCCACATCGTATGCGATTTGACGATTGCTGCAGACAACGCAATTTTCGGACAAACAGGGCCGAAAGTCGGCAGCTTTGATGCAGGCTACGGATCAGGCTATCTGGCGCGTATCGTCGGTCATAAAAAAGCGCGTGAAATCTGGTATCTGTGCCGTCAATACAACGCTCAGGAAGCTAAGGAAATGGGCCTTGTCAATACGGTTGTACCGCTTGAAAAGCTTGAAGAAGAAACGATTCAATGGTGTGAAGAAATGCTTGAGAAAAGCCCGACAGCACTCAGATTTCTTAAAGCGGCCTTTAATGCCGACACGGACGGGCTTGCAGGCATCCAGCAGTTTGCCGGAGATGCGACACTGCTTTATTACACAACAGATGAAGCGAAAGAAGGCCGCGATGCGTTTAAAGAAAAACGCCGTCCAGATTTCGGACAGTTCCCGCGTTTTCCTTAAAAGACGGAAGAGAGAAACAGCTTAGTGCGACTGAGCTGTTTCTTTTATCATTCAAGATATTTTTTGGAGATGATGATATGCTGATGGACCATCCGAATTGGCTTAAACAGCGAGCAGAGCTGACTCCTGACAGGATGGCTGTGATTCAGGGGGATCACAAGCTGACTTTTAATCAATTATTTCATGAAGCAAAAAAAACGGCCGGGCAGCTGAAGAGCTTTGGTCTGAGGAAAGGGGATACAGCGGCTGTACTTCTCACCAACCGGCTGGAGATGGTTATCGCCGTCCATGCCTGTTTTATTCTCGGAGTTCGCATCGTTTTGCTGAATACGAAGCTGTCAATGGCCGAACGAACATATCAAATTGAACACTCGGAAGCAAAGCTATTGCTTACAGAACAGCCTTTCCTGGAAGAGCATAGAGAGGGCAAGCCGGCCCGCGCTGTTGACATTGAAGACGTTCAAAACGCCGCCGGCCCTCCGGTTACGGAAATCGAGAGCATTCATTTGGACGATGCGGCCACAATTATGTATACGTCCGGAACGACAGGACGGCCGAAAGGGGTTATGCAGACATTTGCCAACCATTATTTCAGCGCGGTTTCATCCGCTTTGAATTTAGGGCTCCAAGAACACGATCGTTGGCTGATCGCCTTGCCGCTTTTCCACATCAGCGGCTTATCGGCTCTTTTTAAATCGGTCATTTACGGAATGACAGTTGTTTTACATCAAAGGTTTGACGCGGAAGAAGTTCTCTGTTCGATCAAAGACAATCAAGTAACGATTGCATCGGTCGTTCAGACGATGCTGTCAAGGCTTGCGGCAAAAGTCGACAGCTGCCCCGAATCATTAAGGTGCCTGTTACTGGGCGGAGGGCCTGCTCCGCTTTCTCTCCTTGAGGAATGCAAAAGAAAGAGGCTGCCTGTCGTACAGTCATACGGAATGACTGAAACGTGCTCACAGATTGCCACCCTCGCCCCAGAATACTCGATTGAAAAGCTCGGTTCAGCCGGCAAGCCGCTGTTTGCATCAAGCATTAAAATCGAAAAGAACGGCACGGAATGCCAACCCGGAGAACATGGAGAAATAACCGTAAAAGGGCCGACCGTTATGAAGGGCTACTTAAAAAATGAGGCGGCAGACAAAGCCTCATTCAATGATGGCTGGTTTAAAACCGGTGATATCGGGTATCTTGACGTTGACGGATTTTTATACGTGCTGGACAGGCGTTCAGACTTAATCATATCAGGGGGAGAAAACATCTATCCGGCTGAAGTCGAGGCCGTTCTTCTGTCACACCCCAAAGTTGCGGAAGCGGGGGTAAAAGGGGTCGATGACAAAACTTGGGGAAAGGTTCCCCACGCCTATCTTGTCGCCGCCAGCCCTGTTGATGAAGAGGAGCTGAGCGACTTTTGCAAAGAACGGCTTGCTTCCTATAAAGTGCCTAAAGCCTTTCATTTTGTCGGCAAGCTGCCGAGAAATGCTTCGAATAAACTGATGAGACATCAATTGTAGAAGGAGAGCGCCATGATTCAAATCAAACAGCTGACATTGTACCATCTCAGCATGCGGCTGAAAAAGCCTTTTAAATCAAGCTTGGAAACCTTTCAGGATCGCAAGTTTATCATCATAGAAGCTGCTGACCGGGAAGGGGTGACAGGCTGGGGGGAAGTATCCGCTTTTTCATCTCCGTGGTACACAGAAGAAACAACGGAGACATGTTACCACATGCTAAAAGATTTTTTGATTCCGGCTGTGCTGCGCGAATCATTCACACACCCTTCAGAAGTGCCCGAGACGCTTCGCGGATTCAAAGGCAACAGAATGGCAAAGGCCGGCCTTGAAGCCGCCTTTTGGGACATTTACGCCAGGAAAAAAGGGATCTCTTTAAGAGAGGCGCTGGGCGGAGTAAAAACAGAAGTTCCTGCCGGGGTCGTCGTCGGTCTTGCTCCATTGGATGATATGCTTGAGGAAATTGAACAATATGTAAAAGAAGGTTATCAAAGAATAAAAATCAAAATTCAGCCGGGGCAGGATATAGAGCTTTTAAAGGAAATACGCCGGCATTTTCCGAAGGTGCCGCTGATGGCGGATGCCAACTCTTCTTATGAATTAAAAGACATCAGCCGGATTAAAGAGCTTGACGCATTTAAATTAATGATGATCGAACAGCCTTTGGCGGATGATGATATCGTAGACCACCGCCATCTGCAAAAACATATCAAAACATCAATTTGTCTTGACGAAAGCATCCGTTCTGCTGATGATGCGCGAAAGGCAATCGAGCTCGGCAGCTGCAAAATTATCAATATTAAGCCGTCCCGAGTCGGCGGTTTGACAGAAGCTCTGAAAATCCATGACATCTGCAAAGAACATCAAATGCCTGTCTGGTGCGGCGGCATGTTTGAAACCGGTATTTCAAGAGCACACAATCTTGCGCTGAGTTCTCTTCCGCAGTTTTTGATTCCCGGGGATCTTTCTTCATCCTCAAGGTATTGGGAAGAGGATATCGTAAAACCGGAAATCCGCATCGAAGGCGGCTATATTCAGGTTCCAAGCCGACCGGGAATGGGCTTTGAAGTGGATACTCATGTTTTAAGAAAGAATTCATCTAAAATAGATGTTTTCAAACAGTAAAGGCTGTTTTAAACGCTGATTTCCAGATTTTCAAGCTTTGTTAAATGGACGGCCTCTCATGTATAGTAAAGCTGTACATTATTCCCTTCTCGTTTGGACCGGCTTTCAAGCCGGTTTTTTTAAAAATATGAAAAGAGCTGCCTTTATGACAGCCCTTTCCTTTAATCGCCCAAAAGCAAATCTTCGTGTACGATCTGTCCGATCAGCCGGTCCGCTTGAGCCGGCAGCCCGTCCAGACATCCGTATTCATAATCCCATAAGTTCATGAAGGAGCAGGCGGCTTTTTGAAATGCGGTTTCGTCCGCCCCGTGGATTTCCTGATAAAAAGCCTGTAGCAGCGACTCTTTATTCATGACTGTCCCTCCTTCATTCATCCGCTTTAATGATGTTCAGGTTTAAATGTTTTACAATCCGTTTCTTTGCTATTAGAAGCTTTTTCACCTTCAGCATGGCTGACGACATAAATGGCGTCGGCTGTACACTTGTTTCCCTGGCCCCAATAGGTGCAGTTGCTGACTTCACACAGTATTTTTTGTTCCATATCATTTTGGCCCCCTTTAAAAGTTGTACACATTTAGCTTAACCTTATTCATGCTGTTTGATGTACCTCTTGTCCTTCATGAACAATTTCCAGAAATAATAAAAGCCGGGGAATAAAATAATAAAACCGACGATATAGGAGATGAACAGCGCCCTGAATGTCTCCGGCGCGGTGAAGCCTGATTGAATCGTGACATCAGGATAGACCATGTAAGGAAGGTGCGCTCTCCCGTACACATAGCTCGCCGTAAAATACTGCAGCGTAATGGCGATGACGGCGAGGCGAGGCTTTCCCTGCCGGTCGCTGTTATGTCTGTTTGGCAGAAACAAAGCCGCAAATGCGACGAGAAACAGCAAAAACGATAAAATCAGCCACGGAAGCCCGTCCATCATTTTTGTATAAAGCCAGCGGGCTTCCGTCCTCATGGTCATCATGATGCTGAATGACATAAGCAAAGCGAGCGGGCCGGTGATTAAAGCGTTTCGGCGGTAGACCTGATACGCGTCTTTTTCTCCGGCTACATTTGAAAAATCAGCCAGCAGCAATGAAGACAGAAACAGCGTGCTGAAAATGGCAAAGCCCATAAAAGAATAGGCATGAGGGCTTAAAAACAAATTAATAAAATCCAATTGGTGGTTTCCGTCTACCTGATATACGAAGTTGCCGTGTGTCACGGGCAAGACAAGGATTAAAACAGCCGGAATGATAAAGCCGCTGATCCCTGAAACGTAAGTCAACGCCCTTTCATAATCTTTTGCAGCGTGCGAAAAGACCAAAAATCCGCTTCGAATCGCCAAAAGCAATAAAATAATGCTGCCAGGAAGCAAAAGCACCGTTCCCAGCACAAAAGTGCCGCCCGGGAAAAAGCTGAAAAGGGCCACGACGATTCCGACGATGAAAACATTGGTCACTTCCCAGGTCGGGGAAAGGTAGCGGTTTGCAATATTGGTTGCTTTCAGCTGTTTTTTGTTCATATAGATCATCGACCAAAATCCCGCTCCAAAATCCATTGACGCCATCACAGCGTAGATAAATATAAATCCCCAGACGATCGAAATAGCCAGCAGGGCATCTGTTGTTCCATCCAGTTGCATCATATGACTTCCCTTCTGTTTTTTGTGCATTCAGCTGCTTTTTAAATCTTCTTCGACAGGGTGGCGTTTAAAGTAATATTGCAATACGAACACCACCGCTGCTCCTAAAATGATGTAGACGATAAAGAACAAAAGAAACAATATGCCGATCGAGCCGGAGGATGTCACTACTTCGGACGTTTTCTGCATATGGTAAATAACCCAAGGCTGCCTTCCGGTGCAAGCGAACACCCAGCCCAATTCGATTGCAAGCAAAGCGAGCGGGCCGCCGGTTATAAACACGGCCAGCATCCAGCGGGGAAAGCGGTCTTTTTTCATGACTTTTCTCCAAATAAAACCGACAGCGGCATAAACAATCAAAAGGCTGCCGATAAAAACCATGCCGTTGAACAAAGTATGAATGAACAGAGGAGGCCACTCATCCCTTGGAAAGTCATTCAGTCCTTTTACAACGGTGTCAAAGCGGTTGTCGGCCAAAAAGCTTAAAGCCCAAGGAATCTCAATCGCCCATTTGACCGATTGCGTCTTTTCATCAGTAAATCCGCCGATCGCAAGTGGAGCGTGGGACTGAGTTTCAAAAAGCCCTTCTGCGCCCGCCAGTTTTTCAGGCTGGTAGCGGTGAAGAAGCTGTGCGGATTCGTGACCGCTCAGAGCCGTGACCAGAGAAAACGCTCCTCCGACAATCAGCCCGAGCAGCAGCGCTTTTCTATGAAGGGCGTAGACTTTTTCATCACCGCGGTTTCGGAGCATTTTGTAAGCGGCTATCGTCGCAATAATAAACGCGCCCGTCATAAAAGCGGAGACGACAACGTGTCCTGCTGTAGCCACAAAGCTTTTGTTGAAGAACGCCGTCCACGGCTGAACATCTGTAATTTCGCCGTTCACGATTTTGAAGCCTTCAGGCGTTCCCTGGAAAGCGTGCACATTTGTAATTAAGATGGCTGATGCGGCTGCTCCGATAACGATAAAAATGACAGCTGTAATTCTCATAAGAGGAGTCAGCCGATCGGCTGCGTAAACATAAATGGACATAAATAAAGCCTCAATAAAAAAAGCGTAGATTTCAATTTGAAATGGGAGGGACATGACTTTCCCGATCACTTCCATGAATCCCGGCCAAAGCAAGGCGAGCTGCGTTCCGGCAATGGTTCCGGTCGGTATGGCGACCCCGAGCAACACGGCCTGTGCCTTCGTCCATCTTTTTGCCATAATGGCGTAGTGGGGATCTTTCGTTCTTTGATAGATCAGCTCGGCCAGCAAAATCATTAAAGGAATTCCGACACCGAGCGAGGCGAAAATAATATGGAACCCCATCGTTGTTCCGAAAAGGCTTCTTGCAAAAATCAAGTCATTCATCCGGAAAACCACCTTTCATTTACACCATTTTGCTTTTTATTGTTTACCGCCTTTTTTAGATTATTCTTCCTGTGAGCGGTTAAAATGGATAAGGTGATCAAAACATGGCAAATGAACATTCATTTTTGACACAAACATATGAAAGGTATATAATAAAACGTAATTATTACGTTTTGTTAGGAGGAATGGCATATGAAACCAAATATTCATCCGAAAACTTATCAAGTGATCTTTCAGGATGTAAACAGCGGGTACCGTTTTTTAAGCCGCTCAACTAAAACTTCCGATGAGACGGCCGAGTGGGAAGACGGCAAGACGTATCCCGTTATAAAAGTTGAAGTAAGCTCAGACACCCATCCGTTTTATACCGGAAGACAGAAATTCAACGAAAGAGGCGGAAGGGTCGAACAGTTCAAGAAAAGATTTAATATGGATTAAATGAAAAAGACCGGATGTTTCCGGTCTTTTTTCGTCCATATAAAAAAAACAAGCGCATGAGGTCTCATGCGCTTGATCTTTGTTATTTGTTTGATAAAGCTTTTTTCAAGACGGTCAGGTTTTCTTTCATGATGGTAGTATAATCTTTGCCGCTTTCAATGTCTTCTTTTGTTACAGATTCAAGGTTTTTCATCGTCAGACTTTCGGCTCCGATTTCTTTTTTGATGATCTCGGAGATTTTGCTGCTGACATTGCTTTCAAAAATGACGTATTTAATATTATGTTCTTTCGCTGTTTTAACAATGTTTTCAAGCTGCTTTTGTGAAGGTTCCTCAGTAGGCGAAAGGCCGAGAACGCTTATTTGTTTAATGCCGTAGCGTTTTTCCCAGTAGCCGTAGGCGGCATGTGAGACGAGAATTTCTTTTTTATCAGCTTTGTCAACGGTTTGTTTAAAGTCTTTGTCAAGCTGCTCCAAATCTTTTTTTAAAGACTCATAGTTTTTCGTAAACGTTTTTTCGTGTTCCGGATCTAATTTTACGAGTTGGTCTTTAATGTTTTCGGCCATTTTTTCAGCAAGGACAGGATCAAGCCATACGTGCGGGTCATGATCTCCATGGTCGTGATGATGATCATGGCCTTCGGCTTCTCCGTGTTCATGTTCTTCTTCGTGAGCATGCTCATCGTGGTCACCATGTTCTTCTTCATGTGCATGGTCATCGTGTTCGCCTTCTTCTTCACGTGACAGAAGGTCAATGCCCTCTCCGGCTTTGACGATTTTGACGTTGCTGTTTTTTAATGTGTTTACAGCTTTGTCTGCGAATCCTTCTACACCGACTCCAGAGTATATAAAGGCATCCGAGTCGGAAATTTCCGCCATCGTTTTTGAGCTTGGCTCGTAAGTGTGCGCTTCAACGTTTGGCGGGTAAACACTTTTGACGTTCACATATTCTCCGCCGACCTTTTTGGCGAAGTCTTCAAGCGGATAAATGGTTGTATAGATATCCAGCGTGTCTTTATTTTCTTTTTGTTCACTGGAAGTGCCGTTGCTTGAACAACCGGCTGCTAATCCGGCAGCAAGAATGAATGCAGATGCTAATCCGAATGTTTTTTTCATGGTATTTCTCCTCTCAATGTAAAACTGTAATGGTTCCGATTTAATGGTCCTGTATCATTGTATCGTAATAATTACGATTTGAAAAGAGGAAATGATAGTTAAATATACTCAGGCAGTGAATCATGGAAGGCCGACCAGTCTGAATTCATTTCTTTATCTGTAAGAAGGGTCTGATCCAGGGAGCGGATCATGTCTTCCTGATTCATGTCAATGCCGATAAAAACGATTTCCGTTTTTCGGTCTCCGTATGTTTCATCCCAGTCCGTTTTTAAATGGGGATCCTCTTCAAACGCGAGCTTTTGTTCTTCCTCGGGAGACGCTGCAATCCAGGGGCCTGCGCTTTGGATCATCAGAGAAGAGCCTGCCTGGGACAGAAGGCCTGCTGTGTCATTTCGAGAAGCAAGCCAGAAGAAGCCTTTTGCTCTGATAATATGAGGCGGCCAGTTTTCAAGCCAGCGCTTCAGTCTTTCAGGATGGAAAGGCCTTTGTTTTTGATAGACGAAGGAAGAAATTCCGAATTCCTCTGTTTCAGGTGTGTGCTCTTCATTCAGTTCTTTGATCCACCCCGCTGATTGACTCGATTTTTCAAAATCGAACGATTTCGTATTCATGATGGCCGAAAGCGGCACTTTTGCGAATGTCGAGGAAATGATTCTGCAGTCCGGATTCAGTTTTCTCAGAGACCAGAAAAGCTTTTCTTGCTCTTTTTTATTGAGTAAATCAGTTTTATTCAAAATGAGGACATCGGCAAATTCGATTTGCTCAATTAAAAGATCGGCCACTTCACGGCTGTCTGTTTCATCTGCCGCCTGTTTCCGTTCCAAAAGGCTTTCCCCCGAAGCGAAGTCCTCAAAAAAACGGCTGCCGTCGACGACGGTGACCATTGTATCAAGCCTGCAATATTTGCTTAAATCAATATCCAGCTCCTCATCTTTGTAAGTAAAGGTTTGGGCAACGGGAATCGGCTCGCTGATACCGGAAGATTCGATGAGAATATAATCGATTCCGCCGTTCTCCGCCAGCTTTTGGACTTCGATGAGCAGATCGTCTCTCAGCGTACAGCAAATGCAGCCGTTCTGCATTTCGACAAGCTTTTCATCCGTGCGGATAAGATCCCCTTTTTTCACGAGGGAGCCGTCGATATTAATTTCACTCATGTCATTGACGATCACGGCGATTTTCATGCCGTGCGCTTCATGCAGGACATGCTGCAGCAGCGTCGTTTTCCCGGACCCGAGATAGCCGCTTAAAACAGTGACAGGAATCAGGTTTTGCGTCATGTTTTCACTTCCTTTAAAACGTAATTATTTCGATTTGCACAATGGAAATCTTACTTGACTTATGAAAAAAATACAAGAAATATGTTATATTTAGATATAAAAAGCGTTTAGAAAGGAAATGAGCCATGAAACTTTTGGAGAACATTCTACAGTTCAATCAACAGTTTGTTGAGCGGCAGGACTATCAAAAATACCAAACAAGCAAGTTTCCCGATAAGAGAATGGTGATTCTGTCTTGCATGGACACAAGGCTTGTCGAGCTGCTTCCTCATGCCATGAATATGCGGAACGGGGACGTGAAGATCGTTAAGAGCGCGGGTGCACTCGTGGCTCATCCTTTCGGGAGTATTATGCGGAGCATTCTCGTTGCGGTATACGAACTGAACGCTGATGAAGTATGCGTGATCGGCCACCATGACTGCGGAATGAGCAAGCTGAGCTGCGACAGCTTTTTGGATAAAGTCGTTAAGCGAGGCATTCCAAAAGAACGGATTGAGACGCTTGAGTACTCCGGCGTCGATTTTGAACAATGGCTGAAAAGCTTTGATTCTGTAGAGGACAGCGTCAGGGATAGTGTAAGCGTGATTCGAAACCATCCGCTGATGCCGGAGGAAGTACCTGTTCACGGACTTGTCATCAATCCGGAAACAGGCAGACTGGATCTTATTGTCAACGGATATCCGGAAGAACGTTAATCCTTTTGCTTTTTTTCCGGAACGGGATCTATCCCGCCGGGATGGAACGGATGGCATTTCAGAATCCGCTTAATGGTGAGCCATCCGCCTTTACATGCGCCGTGCTTTTCGATCGCTTCACGGCCGTAATTGGAGCATGTCGGATAAAAACGGCATGTCGGCGGAAGAGCCGGTGATATCCATTTTTGATAAAAGCGGATGAGCAGCAGGAATAAGGTTTTCATGTTTTTCGCACCTTTTTTGTTTTGACCTTATTATAATATAAGCAAAAAACTCATAAAAAGGAAAAGCATTGACCTGAAAACTTATCGGTAAAGTATGATATAATACAAAAAGACCGATTAGAGGGGAGAGAGGAACCATGCCTTCAGTTGAAAGTTTTGAACTTGACCATAATGCAGTAAAAGCGCCTTACGTCAGACACTGCGGCGTCCATAAAGTGGGATCGGACGGCGTCGTCAACAAGTTTGATATCCGTTTTTGCCAGCCGAATAAGCAGGCGATGAAACCTGATACAATTCATACTTTGGAGCATCTTCTTGCATTTACGATCCGCACGTATGCGGAAAAATATGACCACTTTGATATTATCGACATTTCGCCGATGGGCTGCCAAACAGGCTATTACCTGGTGGTGAGCGGTGAACCGAAAGTGGAAGAAATCGTTGATTTGCTTGAGGATACGTTCAAAGAAGCCGTTGAAGTGACTGAAATTCCGGCGGCTAACGAAAAACAGTGCGGCCAGGCAAAGCTTCACGATCTAGAGGGCGCAAAGCGCATGATGCGTTTTTGGCTTTCGCAAAATAAAGAAGATCTGCTCAAAGTGTTTGGATAAAACGTTTGAAAAAAACCGGCTCAGAAAAGAGCCGGTTTTCATTTTTTGTTCACAAAGAAAATAATGCCATATATCCCTGAACTTTGCTACACTTTATATTGTAATACATATCATAGAAAAAGGGTGATAGGATGCGTTTGGGAAAATGGTTTATTCTCTTATGTTTAGCAGTCGGTCTTTCAGCCTGCAGCCAGGGGGACAAGCAGGCGGCATCGGATGAGGAGCCCAAAGTGCTGACGGCAAAACTGGCGGCTCCAGAAGCGGCGGCCAAAAATGAAAAGGCTGTCATAAAAGCGACCGTGCGCTATGGGGACGAGCCTGTTGCAGATGCCGATGATGTGGAGTTTGAATGCTGGAAGGCCGGGAGCAAGGAAGATAGCGAGCTAATCAAAGCGAAGAATGAAGGAAAAGGCGTATACAGCATTGAAAAAGCGTTTCCTGAAGATGGCCATTACAAAGTTCAAGTCCATGTCACGGCGAAAAAACAGCATACAATGCCGGTTGCAGACATTAAGGTAGGGAAAGCAACGGATGTGACTGAAGAAGATGAAAAAGAAGAAGCCCACCATCACTGATGAGGCTGTTCTTCTTCCCGCGACGGAAGGGGATCGACTTCATGCTTGTAGTCATAAGCTTTTGATGTTGTGACAAGCGATACGGCCAGAACGGCGCCTGTAATCAGAATTCCTACAATAATCCAAAAGAGGATCATCACTTACCTCCGAATAGCTTTTTCCAACAGTTTACCATATCAGGCAAAGAAAATCATGATAAAGAGTAAAAGAAATGTTTCCTGCACAAGCTAAACGGGTAAATCAAAAGTAAACGAAAAGGAGGACGACCTTATGTCTGAAAAATTGAAAGCAACCGTCAACAAACAAGTCGCAAACTGGACCGTTCTATATGTAAAGCTACATAATTATCATTGGTATGTGAAAGGGAAAGATTTCTTTACGCTGCATGAAAAATTTGAGGAACTTTACACAGAAGCTGCAGAGCATATCGATGATTTGGCTGAACGCCTTTTGGCTATACAGGGCTCCCCGGTCGGAACGATGAAGGAATGCCTGGAAATGTCCGCGATTAAAGAAGCGGACGGAAGCGAGTCTGCTGAACAAATGGTGCAAAATATTTATAATGACTTTTTAACGGTGGCTGAGGAGCTGAAAAGCGGAATGGAGCTTGCCGATGAAGTCAATGATGAAACGACGGGAGACATGCTGCTCGCGATTCATCAATCGATCGAAAAACACAACTGGATGCTGAAAGCCTACTTAGGGTAAGAATAGCTCGGGCAATGCCTGAGCTTTTTTTATTTTCGTTCTTTTTAAAGCCTTTTTTAGAAATTGTCAAACAATTCATCCAAGCCTTTCAAAGTCTTTTTTCATAGGATAAGCTATGAAAAGTCTTTATTGAAAGGATGTTGAAGCATATGTTTAAGGACTTAAGCATCTTTTCGCTCTTTACAATCGGTTTATCAGCCATCGGATTTTTGTTTGGCCGAATCGAATATTTATTTATGATCTTAATAACGCTCATGGGAATTGAATTTGTCAGCAAAAGCTTGAACGAATGTGTGGAAGATCGCTTTACAATGAAGAGGCTGTTTACAAGGCTGGCTAAAAAATTGGTGACGCTCTTTCTTATATCCGTTGCCCACCTTTTTGATCAGATGCTGCAAACAGGCAGTTCGATCCGCGATTTTTCTATTATGTTTTATATTTTATATGAAGCGTTTCAAATCATAAGCACGGCTCATTCGTTAGGAATCCCCGTGCCGCAGATGTTATTGGATATTTTAAATACCATAAAGGAAAAACTCCGGGGAAAGCCGTAACATTTTAACATAACTGGTCATACTAACACGAAAAAGGATGATTGGCTTTGGAAAAAAGGACATACTATGTTTCGGTGCAAGATGGAATGATTTCACAGAGCTCAGACGCTTCCCCGTGGGAATTTCAAATTTCAGCGACAGATGATGACATCATTATATTAAGGGAATATTTTGATCAGCTGTATTCAGAAGACTGGATAAACTTTTTCAGAGCTCACGTGCCGGCAGTCGAATACCATTATGACAGTGCAAATGACAAAATGGACGAACTGCGCAAAGACATTTACTCGATGCTTTACCGTCTGGGCAATGAAGAAACCAAGTCGTTTATCAGTGAAAACGGCCTTGCCGAACTCAATTCAGCAGATTAAACGAAGCACCATCAAGCACGGAGTTACCCAGCCTTGCCGCCTTCTCACTCAGAAATGGACACTGAAGTTCCCGAGGGAACGATAAAATTACTGAGCTGAACTGGACAAAAACTCTACCGAAAGAACCAATATATGATATGATGAGTGGAAGAAGCAAGGAAACGGATAAGAGGGATTAGGATGTACGAATTTAAAGATTTTTACCGTAATACGGTTCAGCTTTCTTTTGAAAAGGAACCTTTTTCAAAAGAACCAAAGCATGTATGGGTGATCTGCCGTTACGAAGATCAATGGCTGTTGACAAATCATAAAGACAGGGGCCGTGAATTCCCAGGCGGCAAAGTCGAACCAAGCGAAAATGCTGAGGAAGCGGCTTTGCGGGAAGTAAAGGAAGAAACAGGCGCTGTCGTAAGAAAGCTGACCTATCTCGGACAATATAAAGTTCTTGGCAGAGAGAAAGTGATCGTCAAAAATATTTATTTTGCCGATATCGAAAAGATCGAAAAACAGCAGACATACTATGAGACAAATGGCCCTGTTTTGCTGAAGAGCCTCCCGAAAGATATCGCTAAAAACAGAAATTACAGTTTTATAATGAAAGATTCCGTCCTGACGATCAGTCTTGAAAAGCTGAAAAAGGCCGGCATCATCAAATAAAAAGCCCTGCATTTGCAGGGTTTTTTCATGTTATACTCTGCCTTTCATCCACTTTCTTTCCAACAGCTCGACACCCTGATACATCAATGTTGCAAAGACGGCGATGATCAGGAGGCTCAGCATGACGAGGTTGAAATTAAAGACTTGAAAACCGTAGATGATCATATAGCCGAGGCCTTGAGCCGACACTAAAAATTCTCCTACGATGACGCCGACCCAGCTTAAGCCGACATTGACCTTCAGTGTAGATATGATTGTCGGAATGGAAGCGGGCAGAATGACTTCTTTGAAAATCTCGCGTTTCGTTGCACCGAATGTTTTCATGACTTTTAAATAGTTTTCATCGATTTCTTGAAAGGACGTGTAGACGACGATTGTCGTAATGATAACGCTGATGATGGCGCCCATTGCAATAATACTCGTCAAGCTGGGGCCGATCGCCACGATGAGAATGGGGCCTAGCGCCACTTTCGGCATCGCATTTAAGACGACAAGATACGGATCCAATATTTTGGAGAGCCTCGGGAACCACCATAGGAGGGCGGCCAGAAAAGTTCCAAGCAATGTTCCGGCCAGAAAGCCGAGGATGGTTTCAAATACGGTGACACCGATATGCCCCGGCAATGATCCGTCTCCCATCTTTTCGAGGAAAAGCGCCCAGACGGCTGAAGGAGAGCTGAAGATCAGCGGATCGATCCACGCCAGACGGCTTGCGGTTTCCCACAGTGAAAAGAAAACGATGAAAATCACGATTTGATAAAAGCGGACCCGCCTTTTTTCGGCTTGCTGCTCCTTTAAAAAATCCTCATGAAGGAAGTCAATTTTTGATTTCAGATGTTTGTTATTCAAGGTCATTGAGCTCCTTCCATATGTTCTGAAAGAGGGGCTGAAATTCCGGTTCCTGTCTCGCTTCAAACGGTGTCAGCTTCCTGATCGCTTCAGGAACGGCAAATGTTTTATGGATGGTGCCCGGCTGCTTTGAAAATAGCAATATCCGATCGCTCATCGCGATCGCTTCACCGATATCATGAGTCACGAGCACCGCTGTTTTTTGATACGTCTTTAACGTGTTGAACACCAAATCTTCGAGGTTTAGTTTTGTCTGATAGTCAAGGGCTGAAAAAGGTTCATCAAGCAGGAGGATATCGGGGTCGACAGCGAGTGTGCGGGCAAGCGCCGCCCTTTGTCTCATACCGCCTGAGAGCTCTTTTGGATACTTTTTTTCAACCTCGTAAAGCCCGAATTTTTTCAGCAGGCCGAGAGCGGTCTCCTTTGTTTCCGGTCCGAATTTTTTGGAAATATGCAAACCGATTAAGACGTTTTCCTCAATGGTTTTCCAGGGAAATAAATAATCCTGCTGGAGCATATAACCGATGTGCCGATCCTCTTCGTCAGGCGTGCGCCCTTCCACCAAGATGCGTCCTTCCGTGGGGGAAACGATGCCGGCGATGATCGATAAAAGTGTTGTTTTGCCGCATCCGCTTGGGCCGAGAAACGAAACAAATTCGCCCTTTTCGACTTCAATGCTGACGTTTTCCAGCGCTGCTGTTTTTTCCTTTAATGAAAAGTAAGTATGTGTGACATCCTGAACTTGCAAAAAAGACACTGCGGCCACCTCCTAGTGATTTTTTGTGACCTTTTCGGCGATCCTTGTATTGACCAGCTCTTGATGAGGGGTGTGCTTCGGCAGCTCGCCGGCTTCATCCATGATGGTTTGAAGCTGGTTCCATTCTTTTTCAGCCAAAACAGGCTCAAGGGCAAAAGACCGTTGTTGTTTATACCGTTCGATTGAAGATTCAATGATTGAAAGCTCGGTATCTTTAAAATAATCTTGAATGCTTTCGGCAGCTTCTTTTGCAGAGTGCGTCTCTACCCACTGCTGCGCTTTGTAAACCGCGCGGGTGAACTTTTCGACCGCTTCTTCGTTTTTTGTTAAGTAGCTTTGTTTAGCCATGAATGTCGTATATGGAATTCGGCCCGATTCTTTTCCGAAGGAGGCGACAATGCGGCCGATGCCTTCTCTTTCAAAAATGGAGGCCTGGGGTTCAAATAATTGAACATAATCGCCTGTACCAGATGCAAAGCTGTTTGCGATATTCGCGAAATCAATCGTTTGGATCAGGTCCACATCCTTTTTGGGATCAATGCCTTTCTGTTTCAGGACAAATTCGCCCGCCATCTGCGGCATTCCGCCTTTGCGCTGGCCAAGGAACGTTTTGTTTTTCAAATCATCCCAGCTGAAATGCCCCGCATCGTTCCTGGCGACGAGGAATGTTCCGTCCGTCTGGGTAAGCTGTGCAAAATTAATCACCGGATCGCTTGCGCCCTGGGCATTCACGTATATTGACGTTTCCGAGCCGACAAGCGCAATATCGGCACCGTTTGACAGAAGGGCAGTCATCGTTTTATCTCCACCCCATGTCGTTTTCAGTTCAACATCAAGGCCTTCTTCTTTAAACAAACCTTCAGACAAGGCGATATATAAAGGCGTATAGAAAACGGAACGGGTCACTTCCGCGAGACGGATCTTTTCGGGCTTTTGACCGCCGCATGAAGCGAGGATAAACAGCATCATAATGAAGGATAATATGGTAAAAAAGAAACGCTTCAAACCGATTTCCCTCCTTTGATTTCGGTTATTTTCGGCATAAAATAGTTTATGTTATATACTAAACAGGTGTGAGGGGCAGCTGCGGATTAAAAAAGAGGTGACGTGACGAATGTGGTTAGAAAAAAGAAGGTTTCCATCGCCGAACAAAAAGGTGCGTCTGTTTTCCGTCACATACCTTTCACAAGGACTCAAGGTTAAGGGGCTCTTGGCGGAACCGGCCGCTCCCGGACATTATGACGGATTTTTGTATTTGCGCGGCGGAATTAAAAACGTCGGAATGGTCAGACCGGGCCGAATCGTCCAGTTCGCTTCACAGGGCTTTGTCGTTCTTGCTCCGTTTTACAGAGGCAATCAAGGAGGAGAAGGCGATGAAGACTTTGCGGGTGATGACCGGGAAGATGCTTTTGCCGCTTTTCGTCTTCTGCAGAAGCATGACCTGGTAAAAGATGGACGCGTACACATTTTTGGCTTTTCCCGCGGCGGGATCATGGGTATCTTAACGGCAATCGAAATGAAAGAAGCTGCAGCTTCGTTTGTGTCTTGGGGCGGTGTCAGCGATATGGTTATGACCTATCGCGAACGCAAAGATTTGCGGCGGATGATGAAGCGGGTCATCGGCGGGACGCCTGAAAAGGTTCCTGAAGCGTACGAATGGAGGACGCCTTTTGACGAGCTGGAGAAGATCGAAGCGCCCGTGCTTTTGATCCACGGAGCAAACGATGAAAATGTCTCCATCGAGCATGCGCGGCGTCTAGAACGCGAACTTCTGCAAAGAAACAAGTCTGTGGATACGTGGTATTTCAGTCGATATACCCACTATTTTCCTCCGCGGGAAAATAGGCGGATTGTAAGAGAATTGTCTCAATGGATGAAAAGCCGGCCTTGGACAAGTTATGGTAAACTAAAAGAAAAGAGAAAAGGAGGGGGACTTTAGGTGGGAATGCCAGTTGAATTTAATACAATGATTGTGACAAAAGGAAAAGAAACACGGGTTGAGGAAAATGTGTTTACACTTGAAAAAGAAGGTTATCGGGTTTACCCTCTTCATGTGCCGCTTGAAGTCAGAAAGACTAAGCGGGGCGACATTACCGGCACCGCGCAGGCGGAGCGCCTTGAATGGTCAGACGGACGGACTCATTTAACATACAGGCTCGTATCATTAAATTCGACGAATTAAAAAAAGCCAAGGCGCGGATAGCGTCCTTGGCTTTTCTGTATTATGCAGGCACATCTTCCTCTTTTCCGATTCCTTTTTTGGAAGTCAGCCTGTGAATCAGCATGGTGAGAGCGCCGTCTCCTGTCACGTTCGTTGCTGTACCCAAGCTGTCCTGAGCAAGGTAAAGTGCGATCATCAATGATACGCTGGTTTCATTAAAGCCGAGCATCGACTGCAGCAGTCCGGCCGCGGCCATAACGGCACCCCCCGGGGCACCGGGCGCTGCGACCATTGTGACGCCAAGCATTAAAATGAACGGCATCATGATCGAAAAAGTCGGTGTTTGACCGTTTAGAATCATTACGCCCATTGCACAGCTCGTCAGTGTAATCGTGCTACCTGACAAATGAATATTGGCCAGGAGCGGAACGGCGAAGTCAGCCACTTTTTGGCTTGCTCCCGTTTTTCTGACTTGTCTCAACGTGACGGGAATCGTTGCCGCTGACGATTGTGTGCCGAGCGCAGTGAAGTATGCCGGCGCCACGATTTTCAACAGCGACAGCGGATTTCTGCCGTTTGCAGCGCCCGCAACGGAGTACTGAATCAAAAGTATGACGAGGTGAAGCACGATAATCATCACGAAAACTTTAGCAAATACGGATAAGATTGTCTGCACCTGACCGCCGAACGTCATATTGGTGAAAATACCGAAAATATGAACAGGCAGTAACGGAATAATAATATATGATATCAGCTTTTCAACGATCGTTTGAAATTCATCGAATGCGTTTTTTAATGTTTTTCCGGGCAGATAAGCGATTCCGATTCCCATGATGAAAGCAAAAATCAGTGCGCTCATCACGCTCATAAACGGCGTCATTTCAATGGTGAAAAATCCTGCTTGCAAAACTTCTTCCGGATTTTTAAATTCCTGCAGCTGATGGCCGGAAATGATCGCGGGGAGAAGATTTGATCCGACAAGGTACGCCAGGAGGCCGGCAAAAATGGTTGACGTGTAGGCGATACCTGCTGTAATGCCAAGGATTTTTCCGGCGCCGCGGCCGATTTGTCCGATGCCGGGAATAATAAAAGCGATAATAATAAAAGGAATGACGAATTTAATGAAGTTTCCAAAAATATCATTGAAAGTAGCGGCTGTTTTGACAAACCAAAGCGGAGCAAAGCTTCCGACGATAACACCAAGAACAATTGCCGTCATAATTCTCGGCAGTAATCCAAATTTCATAGATGTGTCCTCCTGATATATACAAATGTTTTTATCATATTATCATATGAAAGATTTCTTTTGTTAAAAATAAAAAAAGTCTGTATTTTCAAATAATAACAGCCGCGAATTGGAAGCGTTTTATCACAGGCCGTGCTTGATTGTCGTTTTAATCATTGTCCAGAAAATGGCATCGGCCGCTGACAGGCGAAGCGGATTTTTAATAAACTGCAGCAGCGCAGAATACCTGCGCTGCTGCAAGCGGGTTGAGTTATACGAGCGGTCCTCCGGCTTTTTCAATGTTTTCGGTATTAGAGAATTTTTTGAAATTCTTTTTGAATGCATTCGCCAAGTGGATCGCTTTTTCCTCGTATTCGTTTTCATCTGTCCAAGTTTTAGCCGGGTCAAGCACTTGATCAGGCACACCCGGAACATGGACCGGTGAATGAAGTCCGAAAATGCGGTCAGTCTTCATTTCGGCGTTATCCAGTTCTCCTTCTATCGCAGCCTGAACCATCGCTCTCGTATAAGCGAGGCTCATTCTTTCCCCTGTTCCGTATCCGCCGCCGGTCCAGCCTGTATTGACGAGAAAGACGCTGACGCCGTGTTCATCGATTTTTCTTCCGAGCATTTCAGCGTACACATGTGCAGGGAGCGGAAGGAACGGGGAACCGAAGCAGGTCGAGAATGTGGCTTCAGGAGCGGTGATCCCGCGTTCGGTGCCGGCGAGCTTGCTTGTATATCCGCTCAGGAAATGATACATGGCTTGTTCTTTCGTTAACTTGCTGATCGGAGGAAGCACGCCGAAAGCATCTGCCGTCAGAAATACAATGGTCTGCGGGTGTGCTGCGATGCTCGGCTTGACGATGTTGTCAATCGCATCAATCGGGTAAGCCGCTCTCGTGTTTTCCGTATAGAATGCGTCGGAATAGTCCGGCTCCCCGGTTTTGCCGTCAACCACGACATTTTCAAGAACGGAACCGAAGCGGATCGCATTGTAAATCTGCGGTTCTTTTTCTTTGCTTAAGTTAATGCACTTGGCGTAGCAGCCTCCTTCAATGTTGAAAACGCCTGTGCTGGACCAGCCGTGTTCGTCGTCACCGATCAGCTTCCGTTTCGGATCGGCGGAAAGCGTCGTTTTGCCTGTGCCTGACAATCCGAAGAAGAGAGCTGTTCCGCCTTCCTCGCCAATGTTTGCCGAACAGTGCATCGGTAAAATGTTTTGTTCAGGAAGAAGATAATTCATAATAGAAAAAATCGATTTTTTCATCTCGCCGGCATATTCGGTGCCTCCGATTAAAATCGTACGCTTTTCAAACGACACGATGATAAATGTTTCAGATCTGGTCCCGTCAATGAGCGGATCGGCTTTGAAATGCGGAGCGGAAAGAATCGTAAACGGCTGTTCTTCAGGTTTTTTATCATGTTCTTCAGGTCTGATGAACAACTGTCTTGCAAACAGGTTGTGCCAGGCGAACTCGTTGACAACTGTAATCGGAAGCCGGTATTTTTCGTCTGCTCCTGCAAACCCTTCAAATACATACAATTCATCGCGTTCCTTTAAATAGCTGAGCACTTTTGTGTACAGCCGGTCAAAGGCGGCTTCTGAAATCGGCTGGTTTACTGCGCCCCAATCGATTTTGTCCTTTGTGCTCGCTTCTTCCACAATGAATTTGTCTTTTGGCGAGCGGCCGGTGTATGTACCGGTTGTAGCCCGCACGGCTCCGGAAGATGTTAAGACTCCTTCTTTGCGTTCAAGGACTTTTTCAACCAAAAGGGGAACGGATAAGTTCAGCTGAACGTTTTCGCCCATTAATAACGTTTGTAAGTCAGTTGTTAAATCTACAGAATTCATAAAAAACCTTCCTTTGCGTGTTTTTTAATGTGTATAACATTAATGTAGAATTAGTATAACACATTTACTCTTATAGTCTATACCGTTTCTTCATTTTTCGTTCGGGTTTTTTCTCGAAAGACAAGTTTAAATTTATTGCGGCCGATATTGACATAACAAGCCATTTTAAGATAAGATATTTCATTGAGCGGATACTCTTATCCCGAGCTGGTGGAGGGACAGGCCCAATGAAACCCAGCAACCGGTTTCTCTTATTAATGGAAAAAAACAGTTTCTGAGACAACTACGGTGCTAACCTGATGCAAGGTGTTCAATACCTTGAGCGATAAGAGTGAAAGGCACGCAATACCAGACCCTTTCCTCAGCGAATAGGAAAAGGTTTTTTTATTGCATAAATCGAGATCCAAAAATTGCTAAAAAAACTGCCTTCAGGAGGAAGGTACTGGGCGTTTTTCACAGGACGTGAAAGGTCTAGCCGGGCAGCCAGTCAGGAAAAATTCTATTAAGAGGAATTTTGACTTAGAATCTCGTCAAGAATAGCATATGGAAATTGTTTCAAAACGAGAGCGTATGAAGCCCGAGTATCGTCATATAATCAAGAGGGACGAGATCCGTATCATACTTAAGATCACGGCTGATCTTCATATACAGGAGGAAACATAAATGAGCAAAAACCGTCGGTTATTTACATCAGAGTCAGTTACGGAGGGACATCCGGACAAAATTTGCGACCAGATTTCGGATAGTATATTAGACGAAATTTTAAAGAAAGATCCGAATGCCCGCGTTGCCTGTGAAACATCTGTGACAACCGGATTGGTGCTGGTAAGCGGTGAAATCACGACGTCCACTTACGTCGATATTCCGAAAACAGTCCGCGAAACGATTAAAGAAATTGGCTACACACGTGCAAAATACGGTTTTGATGCCGAAACTTGCGCGGTCTTAACGTCTATAGATGAACAGTCGCCAGATATTGCAATGGGAGTCGACCAGGCGCTTGAAGCGCGTGAAGGAGCAATGAGCGACGCTGAAATTGAAGCGATCGGAGCCGGAGACCAAGGTTTAATGTTCGGTTTTGCCTGCAACGAAACAAAGGAACTTATGCCTCTGCCGATTTCGCTTGCTCATAAATTGTCTCGCCGTTTGACAGAAGTCCGCAAAGAGGAAATTCTGCCGTATCTTCGTCCGGACGGAAAGACACAGGTAACTGTTGAGTATGATGAGAACAACAAGCCGATTCGCATCGATACAATTGTCATTTCGACTCAGCATCACCCTGAGATTTCGCTTGAACAAATTCAGCGCAATCTGAAAGAGCATGTCATCAACCCGGTAGTGCCAAAAGAGCTGATCGATGAAAACACGAAGTACTTCATTAATCCTACGGGCCGTTTTGTTATCGGAGGACCGCAGGGGGATGCCGGTTTAACAGGACGCAAAATCATCGTTGACACCTATGGCGGATATGCCCGTCACGGCGGCGGAGCGTTTTCCGGTAAGGATGCGACAAAGGTTGATAGATCTGCAGCTTATGCTGCGAGATATGTAGCGAAAAATATCGTCGCCGCAGGCCTTGCTGATTCCTGTGAAGTGCAGCTTGCCTACGCGATCGGTGTCGCACAGCCGGTATCCATTTCAATCGATACATTCGGTACAGGCAAAGCCAGTGAAGAAACATTGATCGAAGTGGTTCGCAAAAACTTTGATCTAAGACCTGCCGGCATTATTAAAATGCTCGATCTTCGCCGTCCGATTTACAAACAAACGGCAGCTTACGGACATTTCGGCCGCCTCGACCTCGATCTGCCTTGGGAGCGCACAGACAAAGCAGATCAGCTGAAGAAAGATGCATTAGGAGAATAACAACTGCATAGCCGCTTTCATAAGCGGCTTTGTTTTTCGATGGCAAAAAGCGGGCGGATGTGAAACGTTTTTCTTTAAACACTTGTCTAATCAAGAAGCAGACTTTGATTTCTGCACGAAATTTAAAAAATCGGAGGCAATACTATGTGTGGATTTGTAGGGGTATTCAATCATCGCCCATCATCCGAGACAGCAGCCCAGGAAGAACTGATTAAACAAATGAATGAAATGATTGTACACCGCGGTCCGGACGATGATGGGTACTATCATGATGAGCATGTAGGCTTCGGATTTAGAAGGCTCAGCATCATCGATGTGGAAAACGGAGGACAGCCTCTGTCTTATGAAGATGATTCCTATTGGATTATTTTTAATGGAGAAATCTATAACTATATAGAACTGAAAGACGAACTTATTTCAAAAGGATACGAGTTCAAAACCGATTCAGATACGGAAGTTTTGCTTGCGACTTACCGCCACTACAAACAGGAAGCTGCTTCCAAGCTGCGCGGAATGTTTGCTTTTTTAATCTGGGATAAAAAAGAACAGCTCCTATACGGAGCGCGCGATCCGTTCGGCATTAAGCCGCTCTATTTTACGAAAACGGACGGCCATGTTTATTTTGCGTCAGAAAGAAAGAGCCTGATGGCTGTTGATGCCGATTTGGAATTGAATGAAAAAGCGCTTCAGCAGTATACGTCATTCCAATTTGTACCAGAGCCTGAGACGCTTGACAAAAAGGTGCAAAAAGTAGAACCGGGCCATCAGTTTACTGTCCGCCCGGGCGAGGATATTCAATTTAAAACATACTGGAAAGTTCAATTCAAGCCTGTTCAGACCGAAGAAGACAAGCTTGTTCAGGAAGTAAGAGACGCGATCTTTGATTCCGTAAAAGTCCATATGCGAAGCGATGTACCTGTAGGTTCCTTCCTTTCCGGAGGCATCGACTCTTCTTTTATCGTGTCGGTGGCAAAGCAATTTCATCCCAACTTAAAAACGTTCTCTGTCGGCTTTGAACATGAAGGCTTCAGCGAAGTTGACGTTGCGAAAGAAACCGCTGATAGGGTCGGCGTGGAGAACTTCAGCGCGATCATTTCCCCTGAAGAATATATGAACGAGCTTCCAAAGATCGTCTGGCATCTGGATGATCCGTTGGCAGACCCTGCTGCAATTCCTTTGTATTTTGTCGCGAAGGAAGCGAAGAAGCAAGTTACGGTTGTTTTGTCCGGAGAAGGAGCAGATGAGTTGTTCGGCGGTTACAATATTTACCGGGAGCCGCTTTCATTAAAGCCGTTTGAACGAATTCCGTCCCCGCTGAAAAAGATGCTTCTGCACGTAGCTTCAGCGATGCCGGAAGGAATGAAAGGGAAAAGCTTTTTAATGAGGGGCTGTACACCTCTTGAAGAGAGATATATCGGCAACGCAAAGATTTTTGAAGAAGGCATGAAATCAAAACTTCTTCGCCAGTATGACAGCAACCTCTCTTACTGTGACGTGACAAAGCCATATTTTGAAGAAAGCAAGTCCTACAGCGAAATTAACAAAATGCAGTATGTCGATATCCACACATGGATGCGCGGTGACATTTTGCTGAAAGCCGACAAAATGACGATGGCCAATTCACTGGAACTCCGCGTTCCGTTTTTGGACAAAGTCGTATTTGAAGCGGCTTCCAAAATTCCGGAAGAGCTGAAAACGAAAAACGGCACGACAAAATATCTGCTTAGAAAAGCGGCGGAAGGCATCGTTCCAGATCATGTCTTAAACCGCAAAAAGCTAGGGTTCCCTGTGCCGATCCGCCACTGGCTGAAAAACGAAATGCATGACTGGGCCGTGAACATCATTAAAGAGAGCGAGACAGACGCATATATCCATAAAGATTACGTGCTTCAGCTTCTTGAAGACCACTGCGCCAACAAAGCGGATAACAGCCGCAAAATCTGGACGGTTCTCATCTTTATGATCTGGCACAGCATTTTCGTTGAAAAGCGCTTTGTACCGGAAGAACTGAATCATCAGCCAAAAGAAGTCATTATCGTTTAAGTCAAAAAAGAAGGTTTTCGTTAATCGAAAACCTTCTTTTTTTATGCCGGTTTTTCAGCTGATAAATCTGCTAGCACACGTTCACATTCGGAGAAGAGATTGTCAAAAATCACTTCCCACGACTGGGTAAGGGCATAGCTTCTCGCATCGTATGACATCCGTTTTTTTAACGGCACATTGGAGAGGACGCGCAATATATTTTCGGTGAATGCATCCGGATTTCCAGGTTCGGAAAGAAAACCGTTTCTTCCGTTTTGTATAAAGTCTTTCAGGCCGCCGGAATCTGCCCCGATAACAGGCGTCCCGCAGGCGAGCGCTTCAAGCGCGGAATTTCCGAAGGTTTCCGTCGGAGAAGGAAAGACGAACAAATCTGAGCTTGCATAAATGCTTGCCAGCTCTTCTCCTTTGACATAGCCGGCAAAAGTCATATTGAGGGGAGCACGCTTCTCAAGCTCTTTTTTTAACGGGCCGTCTCCCGCGATCAGCCAGTGGACGCCATCTTTCAAATTGGGGTGACTTGCGATCTTGAGCAGCGTCTCCAAATCTTTCTCAGGTGCAAGCCTTCCGACATAGCTGAGGATATAGGTTTCCTTTATGCCGTATCGCTTGCGGATGTGTTCGGTTTGATGCGCCGGACTGAACAGCGAGCAGTCCACGCCGCGCTTCCAGATGGAGAGGTTCCTGAATTGTTTGGCTTTGAGCTGCATAAACGTTTCGCGCGAAGGGACAAAAATTTTTCGAAAATCTTTATGAAACCAGTGCATATATTTCCATAATAGTTTGGAAAACATTTGAAGATCATAATATGAAAGGTACTGGTCAAAATCGGTATGGTAAGAGCCTACGACAGGGATGTTCCATTTCTTCGCAAGCTTGAGCCCTGCCAGGCCGATATTAAAAGGAGTCGCGATGTGAATGAGATCGGGATTGAATTCGCGGAGTTCTGATTTCATTTTGATGAGATTAGGAAGAGCGATTCTGCACTCGGGGTATAAGAAGAACGGCATGCTCGTAAAACGGCGGATGCGGCTCGAAAATTGTGTTTCATGCGTGCTTTCCGGCGCAAATACTTTATAGGACATCCCGTTTTTTTCAAGATAATCCGTATACCTTTTCAGCGTTCTGGCGCATCCGTTCACATCCGGTGTAAAAGTGTCCGTAAATATCGCAATTTTCATCGTTTCCCCTCCTGTTTGTGATGTAAAAAATCAGTGACGCTTTGGAAGAAACGGCCGGCTTAGAAAACCATCGCCGACAAAGTTCCGACTGATATCCCGAGGGCCGTGCCTGCCAGAACATCCGAAGGATAATGAAGACCGAGATAAATTCTGGAGAGTCCCACACTGATGCCTACCGGAATTAATAAAAGCGCGAGTATCGGAAAGAATATCATTAGCGGTGTAATGACGGAAAATGCTGCGGTCGTATGGCCGGATGGAAAAGAATGATCCTTGAGCGGATTTTGCAAAACCTGTGTTTCCTTTAGCGTTAAATACGGCCGCTTTCTTGGATACAGCTTTTTGATCAGCATGACTTGAAGGTGGCTGACCAAAAGTGCAATGGCGCTGGCGATCCCCGCTGTACGAACACTTCCGGATCCGAACAGCAAGAGAGACAGGCAAGCGGAAATCGTGCAGAATGCCCCTCCCAGATGTGTTGAGGAACGAAAGTAACGGTTTAGTGCTTTTTGGTGAAATAAGCTGTTCATACCGAGGAAGATCCGGCATTCAAAGTTGTAGATGCCGACCATCAGTTTATTCAAATGTCATAACCCCCTTTACATGAATGGCTGCTTCATGTTTATTGTAAAAAATGAATGTTTAGCAAATGATAAGTATTTGTAAAGATTTCGGAAAAGAAAAAAGCCGCAGACGCGTGCGGCCGAAAAGGTTATTGCTTAAATTATCGGTGAAAAAATGGTAAAGTTGTAGCAAAGCTAATCTTTTTTTTGCAAGGATTTGTAGTATTGTCCTTTTTCAATATATTCTTTGCGAATTCTTTCCATTTCCTGTTTATCCTTGTCAGTTAACGGGCGGATGACTTTAGCGGGCCTGCCGAATGCGAGGTGCCCGGCCGGGATCTTTTTGCCAGGCGGGACAAGACTGCCTGCCCCGATAAAAGCGCCTTCCCCGACTTCCGCTTCGTCAAGAATAACCGACCCCATTCCGATAAGGGCATGCTTTCGTATCACGGAGCTGTGCAGTGTAACCTGATGGCCTACCGTCACACCGTCTTCAATCACAAGAGGGCGCTCAGGGCTTTGGTGCAGGCAGGAAAGGTCTTGAATGTTCACGCCTTTTCCGATCCTGACCGGGGCGACATCGCCGCGGATAACTGAAGAGAACCAGATGCTTGATTGCTCTCCGATTGTTACATCTCCGGTGATGACCGCGTTGTCGGCGATAAACGCCGTTTCATGAATAACGGGTTCCGTTTTTTTATAAGGGTAGATCATTGGTTTCATCCTTTCATTTATAAAATTGTGTGAGGTGGTCAGCATGTGGTGCATGGAAGCGGAAAGACCAGTTGCTTCAATCGTCATCATTCACGGTGCATGTGAGCATCACGGGCGGTATAAATGGCTGTCCGAAATGTGGCGTTCATCCGGGTTTAATGTCGTCATGGGGGATTTGCCCGGCCAGGGAACTTCGACAAGAGAAAGAGGACATATACGCTCGTTTCAAGAATATATTGATGAAGTGGACAAATGGGTCGCCAGGGCGAAAGCATTTGAACTGCCTGTGTTTATGCTCGGGCACAGCATGGGCGGCCTGATCGCGATCGAGTGGTTTAAGCAGCAGCAAAGCGGCATTGCCGGTCTCATTTTATCATCCCCTTGTCTCGGGCTGCAATTAAAGCCGAACAAATTTTTGGACTGGATTTCCAAAGGGCTCAACGTTTTGGCTCCGTCCATGCGGTTTGAATCCGGGATCACGCCTGATAAAGCGACGAGAAACAAAGAAGTCATCGAAATGGACATCAACGATTCATTATATATCACAAAAGTTTCTGTCAGATGGTATCAAGAAATGTTAAAAGCGTTGAAAAGCGCGATGGAGCCGACGGACGCCTTTCTCAACATCCCGCTCTTTGTCATGCAGGCGGGCACAGACTGGCTTGTCGACAAAAAAATGGTCGTCAAGTGGTTTAACGAGCTTGCTTCTCACAATAAGACGTACAGGGAATGGGAGGGCTTATACCACGAAATTTTTAATGAGCCTGAGCGGGAAGACGTTTTTAAAGCGGCCAGAGCGTTTGTGGAACAGTATATGACATAATGGAGGTGCATTCTTTGGCAGTACCGGAGCATCCTTTTGGATTAATGGCTAAAGTATACAGAGAAGTTTTTCCCCTTGTTCATCATGAGTTGGACAAGTGGAAACGAAAAGCTGAAACGATTCAAAATCCCGAGCTGAAAACGCAGGCGAAAGCCAGCATCAGGGATAAAACCTTTCACTGTGAAGGCGGCGGCATTATGGCCCTCCTTTCAGGCGACAAAATCGAGCAGTCGATCCGGTTTATTACGGCGTATCAGACGATAAGCGACTATCTCGACAATCTATGCGACCGGAGCACCTCGCTTGACCCTGATGATTTTTCCATGCTTCATCAGTCAATGAAAGACGCGCTGACCGTCGGGGCTGAATTGAAGAACTATTACCGGTTCAGGGAAGACCAGGATGATCAAGGCTATTTGCACGACTTAGTGAAAACGTGCCAAGACGTGCTTGCGGAAATTGAGAACTATGATTTGATCAAGCAGCACCTGCTTGAGCTTTGCAGCTATTACTGCGATCTGCAAGTTCATAAACACGTTGTGGAGCATGAGCGTGTCCCCCGGCTCGAAGCGTGGTTTGAGAATTATAGATCGGCCTTGCCGAAAATGGAATGGTACGAGTTCTCAGCCTGTGCGGGTTCAACGCTCGGCATCTTCTGCCTCGTATCGTATTCCGTCCGTTCCGATTTTACTGAATCGATGGCCGGAAAGATCCGCGACAGCTATTTTCCGTACATACAGGGACTGCACATCCTGCTCGATTATTTAATTGACCAGGAGGAAGACTTAATCGGCGGAGATTTGAATTTCTGCACGTATTACCCATCACATTCAGATATGATGGAAAGGCTCGAATATTTCATTGAAATGGCGGATGAACATTTGCGCGGGATTCCGCACGAAAACTTTCACCGTTTGATCAACAGAGGTCTTCTGGGTGTTTATTTATCAGACGATAAGGTCGCGGGTCAAAAGGAAATCGGCCGGCTGGCGAAGCGCCTTATTAAAGCGAGCGGAAAAACTTCCTACTTCTTCTATATCAACGGAAGGGCCTACCGCAAAATTCAAAAAATGCCGTGGATGAAAAGCTCGTAAAGAAAAGCTCAAACCGTTCATCGGCTTGAGCTTTTGCTGTTTACAAGCTTTCCATCCGGTATTGTTTTTCAAGTACAAAACGCTTATTATACCGGAAGCTTTTTTCCCATTTTGAAACAACGATGCAGGCGACAGCATGACCCGGCACGTTCACGCCTGTTCGCGCCATGTCCATCACGCGGTCCACTCCCGCGATAATCGCGACTCCTTCAGCGGGAAGGCCGACTGCGTTGGCGGTAGCCAGAAGGACGACGAGCGAGCCAGATGGAACGGCGGCGATCCCTTTGCTTGTCATCACTAGCACGAGCATCATGAGCAATTGCTGTGAAATGCTCATGTCTATATTGAAAGCCTGCGCCAAAAAGATACAAGCGACAGATAAATATAGGCTGGAGCCGTCACAATTCAGCGATAAGCCTGAAGGAACCACAAAGGAAACGACCCGTTTTGGGCAGCCGTATTTCTCCATGCGGTCCATCAGCTGCGGCAAGACTGTTTCTGTGCTCGTAGTGGAGAACGCGATCAGAAACAAATCCCAAATCATTTTCAGGACTTCGAAGTATTTAATTTTAAAAATAAGACCGACAATCGGAAATAAAACAAAAAGAACGAGAAACAGTCCGAGAAAAACAGTGCCGACTAATTTTAACATAGGAAGCAGGAGTTCGATGCCGTATTGCCCGACGGATGCGGCCATAAGAGCAAGCACGCCGATAGGGGCTGTGACCATAACCATCTGCGTCAGTTTGAACATGATATTGGCAACAGACTCAAAAAATTTCATGACAGGCTCTGAGGCTTTGCCGATCCCGGCAGCTGCGACGCCGAACAATATCGCAAAGAAGATCACGGCAAGCAAATCATTTCTGGCCATGACGTCAACGATGTTGGTAGGAATAATATCGAGGATCATTTGTTTAAGATCGACCACTTTTTCCGTGTAGCCTGAGAGCTCGCCGATATCTTTTTTGGCCAAATGGGAGAGGTCAAGGCCGACACCGGGCTTTAGCACATTAGCCAAAAGCAGCCCGAGTCCGAGCACGAACGTCGTAATCACTTCAAACCAAATAATCGTCTTGATGCCGAGACTGCCCATTTTTTTCATGCTTCCGCTTCCGGCCGCTCCGATGACGATTGTAGAAAAAACGATCGGAACGACGATCATTTTAATCAAGCGGATAAATCCGTCTCCGACGGGGCGCAGCGCCATTCCGAAATCAGGGAAAAAGTGTCCGATCACTGCTCCAATGGCGAGTGCGATCAAAATTTGATAAGCGATAAATTTTTTCAAAGCGAAATCCCTCCGTATTTTACATGAGTTTTCAATAATTTCGTGACAAAGAGTGAAACACCTTTTCTTTTTAGAAAATTGCGAAAAATTTCTTATATTTTATTTTGATATCGCTTACATTATGTTTGGATGAAAAAAATCCTCCTAATGGAGGATTTTCAAGATATCATTTTTGAGCCGCTATTTTCTTTTCAATCGCAATGATAAAAGGCGGATCGTTTCGCTGGTTTAAATATTGGTAACAGAGGGCGCGGGCAGTATCTTGGTCGAGTGATGTGCAAAATTCGAGCAGGGCGTCCTTTTCCCGCTTTCCTTCGGGATGGCCATGGTAGACGACCAGTACGATCAGCCCCTCATTTTTCAGGATTTTGAGAAGCTGCTTGATGCTGGCGATGGTTGAATCGCTTTTTGTCGTCACCGATTTGTCGCTTCCCGGAAGATACCCGAGGTTAAACACAGCTGCTGCCACCTTGCCTGAGATGTCGTCAGGAAGCGAAGTGATGAGCTCATCATGGCTTTTTTGAATCAATGTCACCCGGTCTTTGTACTCGTTTCCAAGTCTTTCCGCAGTATGGATCAGCGCCTCTTCCTGGATATCAAAGGCATAGACATGTCCGTTTTCACCGACAAGTTCTGCTAAAAAATACGTATCATGTCCGTTTCCCATTGTCGCATCAATGACGATGTCTCCTTCGCCTGCGGCTGTTTTCAGCAGTTCTTTCGCATAAGGGAGGATCTTCTTGAGCTTCATGTGGCGATGCCTTCTTTCTCTTTGTTGAACCATTTCCCCTGATAGCTGCCGCGCCTTTCCAGTTCTCCATTGATGGCATTTAAGACTTCCCATTTATTGACGCTCCACATCGGTCCGACCATCAATTCGATCGGTCCGTCACCCGTAATCCGGTGAATGATCATTTCCGGAGGAAGAATTTCAAGCTGATCACAAACAAGCTGGACATAATCATCTTGCGAAAGGAACGTTAATTTTCCTTTTTCATACTGCTTCACCATTGGCGTTCCCTTTAACAGGTGAAGCAGATGGATTTTAATCCCCTGCACATCCAAATCGGCGACCGCTTTTGCGGTTTCCATCATCATGCCGCGGTCTTCGAGAGGCAGCCCGTTAATGATGTGAGAGCAGACGCGGATACCGTGTTTCCTCAGCTTGTTCACGCCTTCTACATAGCAGTCGAAATCATGGGCACGGTTGATCAAATCAGCCGTCCGTTCATGAACGGTTTGAAGGCCGAGTTCCACCCAGAGGTATGTTCGTTCATTAAGCTCGGCAAGATATTCGACAACATCGTCAGGAAGACAGTCCGGCCGGGTTGCGATTGAAAGGCCGACTACGCCGTCGAGGCCGAGGACCGTTTCGTATTTTTCGCGAAGAACGCTGACAGGAGCGTGCGTATTCGTAAATGCTTGAAAGTACGCCATGTATTTGCCGTCTTTCCATTTTTCATGCATTCTGTCGCGGACTTCTTTAAATTGGGTCAGCAGATCGTCGGCTCGGTTTCCCGCAAAGTCTCCGCTCCCTGCGGCGCTGCAAAATGTGCATCCGCCGTGTGCGACCGTGCCGTCGCGATTCGGGCAGTCAAAGCCTCCGTCAAGGGCGACTTTAAACACTTTATGACCGAAATGATTTCGTAAATGATAATTCCATGTATGATATCGTTTTTCACTGTTCGTATATGGAAAAGGGTTGTTCTGATGCAAACAAAAGGACCTCCTTTTAGTATTACGCATCCTAAAATTGTAGCAAATAAACACGATAAGAACAAACCGATTCCCAATTATTTTCTTCAATGATCACGGCTGTGATGGCCAAACTAATCACGATGGATTTTTCCATTAAGGAGGGGTTTTCTTTGGCTACAAGACAATCCGTCGGAGAGCACATCCAAAGAAGCGAAGATGCTTATGATTATGCTTTATCTCAATTTGAAACTGCAAGCAGGCAGGAACATTACAATGAGACAGAGTTCAGCGATGCGCAGCTGATGCTTGAAAACGCGGTCAATGAATTAAACAAGCTTTCGCTGTTTGCCAATGAGCAACAAAGGGAGGAAATTCACCGCAAAAGGCTTCAGCTGCAAACCCTTCAAAACAATATGATTCTGCAGAGATCGTATGAAAGATGAACCCTTTTTGAAAGGGTTCATTTTTTTGAAAAAAAGTGATTGACAAAAAGGACGATGTATTTAATGTATTAGGTGTACTATATCGAGTAATACAATTAACACACACATGTAAAGGAGTAATACTCATGAGTGATAAACATAAAAAAATAACGCCGATGGTGGTCGTGGCGTTTATCATTGCCTGTTCGTTCTTGTTTGTTCTTGCGAAGCTGGGCTTTATAATTCAAGAAAATTTGGGATACGTGTTTTTTTAAAAGTGAATGACCTGAGATTGAACGAGAAAGAAGGGAGATAGATGATTCAAATCGATCCGAGAAGCTCTACCCCGATCTATGAGCAGATTATCCAGCAGATGAAAGAGCTTTGCTTAAAAGGGATAATCAAGCCTGGAGATAAACTTCCTTCTGTCAGAGAGCTTGCAACCATTATCATTGCAAACCCGAATACTGTCAGCAAAGCCTATAAAGAACTTGAACGGGAAGGAATAATTGAAACGTTGAGGGGGAGAGGAACGTATATTTCAGAAAACGCGAAAGTTACGCTTGATGAAGGGAAGATTGCGATGATTAAAGAGCAGTTAAAGCAGCTGATCATCGATGCGCATTACGCTGGGATCGACACTAAAAAGCTGCAGGAGTGGATGGCGGAAATCGACGAAGAAGTGAGAGGAGGGGAAGTGAATGATTGAGCTCAAATCTGTATCAAAAACGATTGACGGAAAACAAATACTCAAAAACATCTCCTTTAAGCTTGAGGAAGGAGAGATTTTCGGACTGCTCGGCAGAAACGGCTCAGGGAAAACGACGCTTCTCCGCCTGATTCAGCAAATCCTGCTGCCTGATGAGGGAGATATCTACTTCGGCAGCGTCAAGGTGAAGGACCATCCGCTCGTCAAGCGCAATATCGTCTATATGCCCGTTCAAAACACCTATTTCGAAAAATACAATTACAAACAGCTCGTCAATATTTTGCGAAACATTTATCCTGACTTTGATGTTACATACGCTAATGAATTAATGAACCGCTACGATATTCCCGAAACAAAAAAGTACAGGGAATTGTCTACAGGATTGAAAAAGCAAATGTCGCTGATCTTGTCATTTGCGATCCGGCCGGCGGTCATCCTGCTCGATGAACCGACAGACGGCATTGATGCCGTCACAAGACAAGATGTTCTCCAGCTGATGGTCGATGAAGTGGCTGAAAACAACACGACGATTCTCATCACATCCCACCGGCTTGAGGATATTGAAAGAATGTGCAACCGAATCGGTTTTCTCGAAGACAATACATTGTCGAACATCATGGATCTTGATGAACTGAAAGGCGATTTTATTAAAATCCAAATGGCATTTGAAGAAGATGTCAATTTGAAAATCAGGGAAAGGGAAATCCCTGTTTTGGATCACACCGGCGTGTTTTATACGGTGTTGATTCCGAAAGCAGACGATGTGAGCAAACAATTTCTAAAAAGTTTGTCTCCGAAAGTTTGGAACGAGCTTCCGGTCAGTCTTGAGGAAGTATTCATCGCAAAGTATGGAGGTAAGCGAAGATGGTAGACCGCGGACTTTTATATAAAGAGTGGAAACAGCATTTCTGGATTTTTTTAGTTGTGTTTGCAGCGGTGATGCTGAGTGAACCGTTTTCGATTTTAAATGATTATTTTCAGTATCAAGGATGTCTTGCGGAACAGAAAAAATTTCCCGATATAGAGTGCGTTTTATATAAAGATTATGAGATAAGCGGGGTCATGAGAATGTTCTGGATTGGCGGAGTCGCGCTTGCACTCAGCCAGATCGGGTTTGAACGGAGCAGAGGAACGCTTGATTTCACACTCGGGCTCCCTTATAGGCGAGGCATCATTTTCAATACGAAATATTTCTTGGGTATTACAATTCTTTTAACAGCCCAGCTATTATCTTACTTGTTATCTTATGCCTTAGTTGTTTTGTATAAGGTTGACGTCGTCAACTTTCACGAGTATTTTATCGGATCGGTCATATTCTGCTTTATGGTCTACTCGCTTGTCATGGCGGCGGGCGCGATGACCGGCAATCCGCTGGCCCAGATGATTGTTGCTTTTTCAACGTCGATTCTGCCTTATTTGCTGATCGGCCTTCCGATGGCAAACTTGCAGATTATCATGAGTTTCTTTGGGGTTAATTCTGCTTTATTTTCTCAGGATTCATATTTTTTAAATTATATAACGCCGATTGTGTACCTCGACGGTTTCGGCGTCCATAACGGCGGCTTGGCCTTTACGCTGTTGATTCCGCTGGTCATGGGGATCTTGTTTTATATAATCGGCTATTTTTGCTTTATCAAACAGCAGCTTGAACGGAACGGACATTTTTTTCTCTGGAGAAAAATGGATCGCCCGATTCAAATTCTCGTGATTTTATTTGGCATCTGGGGATTCGGCGCAGCCACTTCTTCTAGCCTGTTCAGCTATATCTTCGGTATGTTGATCGGTTCGGCAGTCGGATTCTTAATCAGTTACTTCTTGATTTTCAAAAAAATAAAACAGCTGTAATCCATAATGGAGAGGAGATTTACAAATGATCAGTGTAGAGCATATTCACCACTCATTTAAAGTCGGTAAAAAGGGGAGGGAAAATGAAGTTAAAGTGTTAAAGGATGTCTCGCTTACCGTTGAAAAAGGCGAAATCGCCTGCATTGTCGGACGGAGCGGTTCCGGAAAATCGACGCTGTTGAACTTGATTTCCGGCTATATCGCCCCGACAAAAGGTAAGATCGTCATTGACGGTACGGATGTCACAAAGTACAGCGAAAAAGAATGGGCGGCATTCAGGCTTGAACATTTCGGCTTCATCTTTCAAAGTTTTCAGCTGATTCCGAGCTTGACGACTTACGAAAACATCGAACTGCCTCTGACTTTAAAAGGTGTTCATCCGTCTGAGCGGAAGCAGCGCGTCAATGAGATGCTTCACCGCGTCGGCCTTGAAAACCACGCTGGACACTATCCGAATGAGCTTTCAGGCGGACAGCAGCAGCGCGTCAGCATCGCCCGCGCTTTGATTTTGAATCCGTCAATCATTTTAGCCGACGAACCGACCGGAAGCCTCGATTCCGAAACAGAGCAGGAAATCCTCGAATTCATTCGGCAGCTGAACAGGGAGCGCGGTATTACATTCGTCATCATCACGCACGATGACGAGGTGGCATCGATCGCCAAAACGAAATTTCAGTTATCTGACGGCGTATTAGAGAAGGGGGAAGAGACTGTTGAAGTTTAAGGATCAGTTGAAGTTCATTAGAAGAAATATGAAGAAAAACCGCCTGCGTGTATTCATGACCATTCTCGCAACAACGGTGGCCTGCGCGTTTTTAATCGTGCTCGCATCGGTCGGATTCGGCCTGCAAAAATCGCTGACTGAACAGCTGATGAAAGAGCAAATCGTGACTGAGATAAATGTTGTCGGAAAAGAAGGGCAAAGCGATCAGAAAGTTCAAAAGAAAGACTTGAAAGAATTCGAAAATCGCAAAGATGTGTCCGCGATTATCGAGCGCACGCAGGTGTTCGCACCTGCTGAAGCAAAGTTGGGCAACAGGACAAACAATCAAATGTCGAATATCACGATTACTGACATGGCTGCTGAACAAAAAGCCAATATTAAACTCGATCGCGGCCGCGTAGCGAAAACACCGAATGAAATCGTCGTCGGCTACCATTTCGGGAAGAATCTCTGGACGAAAAAAGAAGCCCAAGATTATGAAAAGCAGATGGAAAATAATGCTGAGGAAGTAAAAGAACCAAAAGGATACGCAGAAGATATTCTCGGCAAAACAATTGAATTAAAGATCTCAAAAATGGATGAAAAAACAGGAGAAGAAGGGAAAGCGAAAACATATGATCTGAAAGTTGTCGGAGTGACGAAAAAACCTTCTTATGAATGGGCAAGCGATTCAACAGTCTATGTCAGCAACGACATGCAAAAAGACATCACCGGATTTCTGAAGGCGGACAAAGACAGCGGCACGATCGAAAAAAAGCTTTCGGTTTACGCGGATAACTTTGAACATGTCGGACAGCTGACAACAGATTTGGAGGATGAAGGCTACTACGTCGATTCAATAACGAAAAAACTCGAAAGCATTAATCTTTTTTTCATGGCTTTTAAAATCGGTCTGATCTTCGTCGGAGTCATTGCCGTCTTGATTTCAGCGATCGGCATTTTTAACACGATGACAATGGCGGTTACAGAGCGGACGCAGGAGATCGGCATTATGAAAGCGATCGGGGCAAGCCCGAACGTGATCAGGAAAATGTTTCTGCTGGAAAGCGCCTATATCGGTATCTTAGGATCTGTTTTAGGTGTTATCATTTCATACGGTGTCAGCTTTTTAGTGAACAAGATTATACCACCTATTTTATCATCGGTTTCAGAAGGAGGAGCGAGTGCGGCAGACTTCAGCATCACCTTCTCGTACATTCCGGTCAGTCTTGTCCTTATCGCGACCTTGATCAGTGCAGGCGTCGCCATTCTTTCAGGCCTGAACCCGGCCATTAAAGCGACAAGAACGAACGTGCTGACAGCATTAAGAAGAGAGCTTTAAGAAAAAAGCCGGCGGTATGCCGGCTTTTTTAACGTTTCGGAGGTCTGTACCCCGCATCACGCGCCTCCTGTTCTGTGCAGAACCAGCGGGCGACGTTTTTCGTGCGGTCATAATATGTACTTCCTGGTGTATGATAAATATGGTTGACGCTTCCTTTGATTTTGCACTCTTGTTTGCTTTCACCGCTGTTTTTCTTAGGGGAGGGCGCGCTGTGTGACGTTCCGGCCTGAGCGGTGGCGTTCTTTTCTTTTACAGTGGCTTCGGCACTGCCGCTTTTTTCTTCAGCCTTAGCCAGTTTTTCTGACAGCGATTTTGTTTTTTTCGTAAGCGAGTCTTTTTCTTTTGTCAGTTTTTCATTTTCTTTTTTTAATGTGTCATTCTCCGTTTTGGCTGCCTTCAGTTTTTCGTTTGCTTGATTGAGCTGCTGCTTTAATGCGGTTTGCTCCTTTTGTACAGCGCTGTGTTCAGTTTTCAGTTCCTGAAGCTCGGTTGTCAGGTCCTCTGTTTTTGTCTCATCGACGGCATATGTTTCCTCACTGTAATAAGGCGCAGAGATGATCAGGAGGAGAAGTCCGCCTGCAAAACAAGGATAAAAGAGTTTTCTGGAAAACCTTTTGCCTGGAGAAAAGATTCTTCTGATCAAATGAAATACAAGATAGCAGATGGAAAAAATAAAGGATAAAAACCCGATCAGCATGATAGATTCCATGATTCGTCTCCTTTCGTGTTTGATAACTATATTTTAGCTTAAAAAGAAAAAAATGTTTATACCAAAAAACTTCTTGCAAATCTAAATATTCAAACGTAAAATAAAGAAATCATTTAAAAAACCGAATATGGAGCTTATAAAGAGAGATGGAGGGACTGGCCCGGCGAAATCTCAGCAACCTGCAGCAGAGCAAGGTGCTAAATCCAGCAGAATGTCAGGCGCATTCTGAAAGATAAGTTGAACAACTCTTTCAGGCGCCGAAAGAGTTTTTTTTATTTTGGAGGAGGAGATGTACATGAACAAGATATTAAAATGGACTTCCGTGCTGGGACTGGCCTTGAGCCTGGCGCTTCTGGCCGCATGCGGAAACAATGCCGAAAGCGATGGTAAAACGATCAAAATAGGCGCTACTGCAGGACCGTATTACGATATGGTCAAAAAAGCGATTCAGCCTGAACTTGAGAAAAAAGGCTACAAAGTTGAAGTGGTTGAATTCACCGACTATGTACAGCCGAACACGGCGTTAAGCGAAGGCGAACTCGACGCCAATTTGTTTCAACATGAGGTTTTTATGAAATCATACAATCAAGAAAACAATAAACATCTTGCTGCACTCATTTCTGTGCCGACCGCTCCGATGGGTCTCTATTCTGCCAAATATAACGACTTGAACGATGTCAAAAACGGGGCGGAAGTGGCTGTTCCAAACGATCCGGCCAATGCCGCCAGGGCATTTTTAACGCTCCAGGATCAGGGGCTGATTCGGCTGAAAAGCGATGTCGACACATTGAAAGCCTCTGTGCAGGATATTGCGGAAAATCCGAAAAAGCTGACATTTAAACAGCTTGAATCTGCCAATCTTCCAAGAGCGGTCGATGACCTGGATATCGCGGCTGTCCCGGGTAATTTCGCTCTCTCCGCTAATATGAAGTTGCAGGACGCGCTGGCGCTTGAGAACATGCCTGACCGCTACCGCAATCAAGTGGTAGTGGATGAAAAAAACAAAGACAAGCCATTCGCCAAAGATCTCAAAGAAGCGGTACGATCCAAAGCTTTCGAAGATGCGATCGATCGGGAATTCGCCGGTTTCGGAAAGCCAAAATGGATGACGCAATCATAAAAAAATTCCCCCTTTAAAAAGGGGGTTTTTTATGTTGAAAATCGAAATCGTGTCAATTGAAAAAAATGGGCAAAACGAATAGAATCTAGAGGGAATGCTAAAGAGAAAGAAGGAAACGCTATGCCGCGCACATTATGGCTATTGGTCATCGGAATGTTTATCAATGTCACAGGGGCATCTTTTTTATGGCCGCTGAATACCATCTATATCCATCAGCATTTGGGAAAGTCGCTGACAGCGGCCGGATTTGTGCTGATGCTGAACTCAGGGGCAAATGTGCTGGGCAACCTGTTCGGGGGATATCTATTCGATAAAATCGGCGGATTTAAAACCGTCGTACTTGGAATTGTGATCACGTTTGCGAGCCTTTCAGGCCTCGTCTTTTTTCACGAGTGGTTCCAATACATTCTTTTCTTAACACTGGCCGGTTTTGGATCAGGGATCGTGTTTCCGGCATGCTATGCAATGGCCGGCTCGGTTTGGCCGGAAGGCGGCAGAAAGCCGTTCAATGCTGTATACGTGGCGCAAAATGCAGGGGTGGCAGTTGGTTCAGCGCTCGGCGGAATTGTCGCGTCTTTTTCATTTACGTATGTTTTTCTGGCGAATGCAATGCTGTATGCCGTCTTTTTCATGATTGCGATTTTCGGATTTAGACGCATTCGGTCTGAAAAAGCCATGCAGTCTTCTGTTTTGGATCATGCCGATTCAGTCAGCGGGAAATCTAGATTCTCCGCGCTTTTGGTTATATGTACGGGCTACCTGCTCGGCTGGGTCGCTTATTCGCAATGGTCCTCGACCATCGCTTCACACACCCAGGAGCTGGGGATATCTCTTGGGCAGTACAGCGTACTTTGGACAGTGAACGGGGCGCTCATTGTTTTCGGTCAGCCGCTGATCGGTTTTTTTGTGAAACGGTTTGCCGAATCGCTGAAAAACCAAATCGTGATCGGATTTGTCATTTTTATGATGGCATACGGAATTTTGTTTGGCGCTGAACGGTTTCCGGCGTTTCTTGCCGCGATGGTTGTGCTGACCATTGGCGAAATGCTTGTATGGCCGGCTGTGCCGACAATCGCCAACCGTCTCGCTCCGAGGGGAAAAGAAGGGTTTTATCAAGGGTTTGTCAACAGTATGGCGACCGGCGGAAGAATGATCGGGCCGCTTTTTGGCGGAATGCTGGTTGATTATTTCAATATGCAGCTTTTGCTTGCGGTTCTGCTCGTATTGCTGCTGTTCGCAATAGGAACGGCGTTTTTATACGACAGGAAGGAAAAGCAGCTCTCCGCTCAATCAGATGCATAAGTGGTATAGAAAAAATAGGTAATTGTAATTATATGAAAATGAATCGAAGGAATCAAGATTATCAACCAAATCTTCACATATAATGGAAGAAACAAGCTTTTTTTCTTCTCAGACAGAACACATTTTCTGTATGGTAGTATCGAATATCATCGCAAGGGGTCTAGGGGGGCTGCTCGATGGCCTGAAGTCGCTTGACTAAACTAAGGGCTTTAGGAAGGTGATGAAGATGCTGCATCAAGTTTTGGTTGCTTGTTTGATTGGAGGGATTATGGGGGTTCTCGGGCACGTTAAAAAAAGAGGGCGCCTCGAGAAACCGAGAACAACGAAACGATTCATTTACCTTGGATTTTTTGAAGATATTCTTGTCGGAATGGTTGCTTCTATTTTGCTTGTTTTATCTGCGGAACCTGATTCTGGAATTCAGCTTGTCGTGTTATCGATCATTGCCGGCTACGGCGGTGAAGCTGTATTGAGAAGCTTTGACTTTGTCAGAGAACAGCAGGCAAATGTACAGAACTCCGAACGGCAAAACAAATCTCCACACGATTAAGATCCTCACTCTTACCCTTTTTTCAGCACATTCCCATTGTATACAAACCTGCTTGCACTTATGAACAGAATTCTATAAAATACAGATAAGATTACGGTTACGGCAAGAACAGTGAAGAGGAGCAGTAAGAAGCCCATTTTGTTTCAGAGAGTTGACGGCTGGTGAAAGTCAATCAAATGAGCTTCCGAACTCGCCTCAGAGTTGCAGCAGTGATGAGCTGCTGCCGCGTATCTGCGTTACAGATATCAAGTGAGTGTGCCGCATGCACACTAACAAGGGTGGTACCGCGGGAAATCTCTCGTCCCTTCTTAGGGATGGGAGAGTTTTTTTGATTTTAGAATAATCTGAATATAACGCTGCCAGTCCCGTCCATACTTGAATACAAAGAAGCCGTACTCATATTCAAAGGAGGTTTTTACAATTGAGTTTTGACCATCAAACAATCGAGAAAAAGTGGCAGGACTATTGGCTTAAAAATAAAACGTTCGCCACGCGTGAAGATAAATCCAAACCGAAATTTTATGCATTGGACATGTTTCCGTATCCGTCAGGCGCAGGCCTTCACGTCGGACACCCTGAAGGCTATACGGCAACTGACATTTTGTCCCGCATGAAACGGATGCAAGGGTACAATGTCCTCCATCCGATGGGCTGGGATGCATTCGGGCTTCCTGCGGAACAATATGCGCTGGATACGGGAAACGATCCTGCCGTCTTTACCGAGCAGAACATTGACAACTTCCGCCGCCAGATCAGAGCGCTCGGCTTTTCGTATGACTGGGACAGAGAAGTCAATACAACAGATCCGGACTACTATAAATGGACGCAGTGGATTTTCTTAAAGCTTTACGAAAAAGGTCTCGCTTATGTAGATGAAGTCCCTGTAAACTGGTGTCCTGCGCTTGGAACCGTTCTTGCCAATGAAGAAGTCATCGACGGCAAAAGCGAACGCGGCGGCCATCCTGTAGAACGCCGTCCAATGAAGCAGTGGATGCTGAAGATTACCGCTTATGCCGACCGTCTGCTTGAAGATCTGGAAGAACTCGACTGGCCGGAAAGCATCAAAGAGATGCAGCGCAACTGGATCGGCCGTTCCGAAGGGGCGCATGTTCATTTTGCGGTCGACGGCACAGACGAAACGTTTACGGTTTTCACAACGCGGCCAGATACATTATTCGGTGCCACATATGCCGTTTTGGCTCCGGAGCACGATTTGGTTCAAAAAATCACGACGCCTGAACAGCAAGACGCGGTCGACGCCTATATCGAAGAAGTTCAATCAAAGAGCGACTTGGAGCGGACAGACCTTGCCAAAACAAAGACAGGCGTCTTCACAGGTGCTTATGCCGTCAATCCGGCAAACGGGGAAAAAATTCCGGTATGGATCGCGGACTATGTCTTGGCTACATACGGAACTGGAGCGGTCATGGCCGTCCCTGCCCATGATGAGCGGGACCACGAATTCGCATCAGCATTCGGGCTGCCGATCAAAGAAGTCGTCAAAGGCGGAGATGTTGAGAAAGAAGCTTATACAGGCGACGGCGAACACATCCATTCAGATTTTCTGAACGGCCTTGATAAAGCGGCTGCGATCGAAAAAATGATTCAGTGGCTTGAGGAAAACGGGAAGGGCGAGAAAAAGGTAACATACCGCCTCCGCGACTGGCTGTTCAGCCGTCAGCGCTACTGGGGCGAGCCGATCCCGGTCATCCATTGGGAAGACGGCACATCGACTCCGGTTCCTGAAGAAGAGCTGCCGCTGATCTTGCCGAAAACGTCGGAAATCAAACCGAGCGGAACGGGTGAGTCCCCTCTTGCGAACATTAAAGAATGGGTGGAAGTGACAGACCCTGAAACAGGCAAAAAGGGAAGACGCGAAACGAATACGATGCCGCAATGGGCGGGAAGCTGCTGGTACTTCCTGCGCTACATCGATCCGAAAAACCCGAACGAACTGGCTTCTCCTGAAAAATTACAGGAATGGCTTCCTGTCGATATGTATATCGGAGGGGCGGAACACGCCGTTCTTCACTTATTGTATGCGCGCTTCTGGCATAAATTCCTTTATGACATCGGGGTCGTTCCGACGAAAGAGCCGTTCAAACAGCTTTATAACCAAGGAATGATTCTTGGTGAAAACAACGAAAAAATGAGCAAATCCAAAGGCAATGTCGTCAATCCGGACGAAATAGTGGAGACTCATGGTGCGGACACGCTCCGGCTGTACGAAATGTTCATGGGGCCTTTGGATGCATCGATCGCCTGGTCAACGACAGGACTTGACGGCGCCCGCCGCTTCCTTGACCGCGTATGGCGTCTGTTCATCGATGACAATGGCGGGTTAAACGAGAAGATCGTTGAAGGAGCCGGCGAAACGCTTGAGCGCGTCTACCACGAAACGGTCATGAAAGTAACAGACCATTTCGAAGGTCTGCGCTTCAATACAGGTATTTCTCAGCTGATGGTCTTCATCAATGAAGCATATAAAGCTGATCAGCTTCCGAAAGAATACATGGAAGGCTTCGTGAAATTGCTGTCTCCTGTTGCGCCTCACTTGGCTGAAGAGCTGTGGAGCCGACTTGGACATGAGGAAACGATCACGTATGAAGCATGGCCTGTCTATGATGAAGCAAAGCTCGTTGATGACGAAGTCGAAATCGTCGTTCAGCTGAACGGAAAGGTGAAAGCGAAGCTGAACGTTCCAGCCGACGCCGACAAAGAACAGCTTGAAGAGCTGGCGAAAAACAATGAAAAAGTAAAAGAACAGCTCGAAGGGAAAACGATCAGAAAAGTGATTGCTGTACCTGGAAAGCTTGTAAATATTGTCGCAAATTAATGGAAAAGCCCCTTCAATCCGAAGGGGCTTTTCAGCGTGCCGACAAACCCGCGCATTCGTTGGCAGGCCTGCTAAGCCGGTGCTTACGATAGGAGAAAAGATCAGGCGGCTAACCGCCTAACACCGCCGTCACCACATCCTGTGGAAGACCGCTCCGATGCTCGGCTTTCCCAGACTGCAAGGATTGCGGGACAAAGGATGACAAAATCCCAAAACTAAAAGCCGTTTTGGGATTTTTTTTAATAATCTGAAAGCCCTGTCATTCCGCCGAAAGGATGAAAATATTTCAGCCGTTCGCTTCGTTTCAAATGATCCATGACCGCTTAAAATGGGAAAAAAGGAGATGATGATGATGCATTTTTCCGATTTTTCCGCCGCACAGGTCAGAATCGCCCGGCCTACAGACCGTTTTGACGAAATCGTTGCGTTTTACGAAAAGGGGCTGGGCCTGAAAAAGCTTGGCGGTTTTTCCGGACATCAAGGGTATCATGGCGTCATGTTCGGCCTGCCGAATGTCCAATATCACCTTGAATTCACCTCCCATATCGGAGGCAGCCCTTGTCCGGCACCGACCAAAGACAATCTGCTCGTCTTTTATATTCCTGATCAGAAGGAAATCAAGAGTATTTTAAAAAGGCTCGCTGACATGGGCCATCACGAAGTGCCGCCTGAAAATCTGTATTGGAAGGACAAAGGAGCAACAGTGGAAGATCCGGACGGCTGGCGGATCGTGCTGATGAATACCGAAGGCATTTAGATATAGGAACGTTATGCCTGTGCCCAGTCTCTTGCTTTCGTGCGGACGATATCTGTAAAAGCCGCCATTGCAGGAGAAAGCCATTTGTTTTTATGATAAGCCATTTGAGTGGAAAACAGGGCGTCGCGGACAAGCGTGCCCTGAAGCTTTCCTTCTTCGATATCAGTGCGCGTTGTGATCAAAGGAAGAAGGGATACGCCCAAACCGCACATCACGCACTGTTTAATCGCTTCGACACTCCAAAATTCCATCGTATGGTCGGCAATGACTCCCCTTTGACGTAAATACTCCTCAAAAAAATCACGGTAGCTGCAGCCGTGCTCCGTATATAAAAACGTTTCATTTGCGGTAAAAGTCAAATCATCAAGGGCCTTTTGTCCTGCCGGGTGTTCCTTTGGAAAGATGAACACCATCGGCTCATTGACCAGCTTTTCAACATGAAGGTCGTTTTCTTTCCGATCGTTGTCCAAAAGAAAAGCGACATCGATTTTTCCCTGCTTCAATTCATCTCTCAGCTGCCAGCACGTGGAAGACTTTAATGTGACCGTGACCTGCGGATATTTGTTAGTAAATTCGTGAAGAATGGCAGGCAATCTGTAAACCGTTAAAGATTCCGAGGCGCCGATGATCAAGTTTCCCGACGGCTCCTGGTCGTTTTCCGGAATGTGCCTCGCTTTTTCATACAGTTCGACCATTTCTGCGGCATAAGGGAGAAGGTGTTTTCCTGCTTCTGTCAGCATCATTTTTTTCCCCAGCCTGTAGAACAGCGGCTTTCTTAATTCTTGTTCGATTGCTTGAACGTGCGAAGTCACAGTGGACTGCGCATATCCCAAATAATCGGCAGCACGGGTAAAACCGCCGATATCCACGATGGTTTTGAATGTTTTCAAATGTCGGATCTCCATCTCGTCCATCTCCCTTTTATTTTATATCGAAAAATTCGAAGTTGCAGATCGATAATATCTATTTTACTGATGAATTAAACAAGATTACAATCATTTTAAACGACTTTGCGAAAGGATTGTATCAGTATGAGAGAAAAAAAGCTTGGCCCTTTATTATTAAGCGGGCTGATGACGGGGCCTATTTTAGGGTCGGGAATCATTCTGCTGCCGCCGATGATTCATCAGACAGCGGGGGACTATGCGATTTTTGCATGGCTGTTGATGTTGGGAATCGGTTTTTTATTTGCCTGGATTTTTGCCAGATTGAGCGTCGAGTATCCGAATGATGCCGGGATTGCTTATGCGGCTGAAAAAGCGTTCGGTTCCCGTGTTAAAAAGTTGGCAGTCTTTTATTTTATCATGGCTGCGAGCTTCGGCCCCGCCGCCGTATTAATGACGGCCGGCGAATATATTCACTCTCTTGCGGCCGGCACGGCATTTCCTGCTGAACTGTACGGCTTCATTTTTTTTATCTTTTGTATGGTAGTCCTTTGCTTTAATCTTTCATTTGTCGGCATGGTTGCACTCATTTTTTCCACTGCCGCGGCCCTCATTCTGTTTGGAAGCAGCGCAGCTTCTGTGCCTTACTTTCGTGAGGGGCCGCTCGTAGACGGAACATTTCAGTTTGCCGATTTTGGCCGCGGATTGCTGCTGCTGTTCTGGGCATTAGTCGGATGGGAAATCGTCGGCAACTACAGCATGGAAGTGAAAAACCGCGGGAAAACGATTCCCCGGGCCGTCGTGATCAGCAGTCTGACGGTAACGCTCATATATGTGGCGACTGCGGCAGCTGTTCAATGGATTGATCCGGGGTTCTTCGCAAACGGACAATTGAAGCTGGCGATGATGCTGACGCCGTTGTTCGGATCTTTTGCATTGCCGGTGATCGCTGTGCTCACCGCTGTTCTCTGCATGTGCGCTTATTTTCAGGTGACAGGCGGAGCAGCCAGGCTGGTGGCATCGCAGGCCGGCGGGCTGTTTGCCCGCAGATCAAGGGGAAATCAGCCGATGGCAGCACTGGGGCTTATGTTTTTCATTCATACCGTCGTTTTTGTCTGCCTGATGTTTCACTTTCTTAATGTTGAGACACTGGTCCTGATCGCAAACGCCTTTTTCATCTGCAACTCGCTGTGCGGTCTTGCCGCTGCTTACAAGCTGCTGTCCGGTCGCGTTTACAAAATAGGCTGCCTCTTTCTCATGGGGTGCTTCTCGCTGCTTCTTTTGTTTTCATCACCCTGGATATTACTGTTTATCATGCTGACCAGCGCCTTGTTTGTGGTGAACTTCCGTCAACTTATCATCTGGAAAAAGGTAAAACGCCCTTTCAAATCGTATTAATGAATCAAACGGAAAAAAGAAAGGGGAACACGATGCGCAGTCAACTTTTCAAACTGCTCGGCGATTTGCCGGAGAAAAAAAGCATTGATGTGAGCACTCTTAAAATTGAAGAAAAGTCATCTTTTATTCTTGAAACGCTTTTGCTTGATTTAAACGGAATTGAAGCGGTACCGGCCTATTTTGCAAAACCGAAACAGATGAACGGCAAGCGGCCGGCCGTGCTTTACTGTCATTCACACGGAGGACGTTACGAAAGGGGAAAGGAGGAGCTGATTGAAGGAGCGGATTACTTGCAAACGCCGCCGTTCGCCGAGGAATTGACGGCCTTGGGATTTTCCGTGCTTGCGATTGACCATTGGGCTTTCGGAGACAGGCGGGGCAAAACGGAGAGTGAGATATTTAAAGAAATGCTTTGGACAGGACGGGTGATGTGGGGAATGATGGTCTTCGACAGCATCAGAGCCATCGATTACCTGAGCATGCGTGAGGACACAGACGAAAGCCGCATCGCTTCACTCGGCATGTCGATGGGTGGTCTGATGGCCTGGTGGACTGCTGCATTGGATGAACGGGTCAGCGTATGCGTTGATATATGCGCGCAGGTGGACAGCGAAACATTAATCAAGACGCAGAATTTGGACCGTCACAATCTCTATTCGTATGTTCCAGGGCTGGTCAAGCACTTTTCAACCGCTCAAATCGAAAGCCTGATCGCTCCAAGGCCCCATTTAAGCCTGGTCGGAACCGCAGATAAACTAACGCCAGTTCAAGGAATTGACCTCATTGAAGAAAAGCTGTCCGATGTGTATAAAGAAAAAGGCGCCGGTGAACGCTATGAAGTGTTTCGCTCTCATTCAGGGCACTTCGAGACAGCCGGAATGAGGCATAAAGCGATCGGTTTCTTAAAAACATGGCTGTAAAACAGGAGGTGAATCACTGTGAAAAAGGTGACGATCATCGGAGGGAACGGCACGGTCGGCCGCGTGTTAGCGGGCGGATTGGCAGGCGAAGGATACGAGGTGACAGTGCTGGATTTAAAAGAACCGGATGAAAAGCCGGCTGTCCGGTTTGTCCGGGTGGATGCGGCAGATTACAATGAAGTCGTGAAAAGCATTCCTCTGAATACGGATGCGGTGATCAACCTTTTGGCTGTCAAGCCGACAGGCGATTTGCTTGACCGGCGGGAGTTTGAGAAAATGACGGATATCTTTTTTAAAGCGACATATACGATTTTGCGGGCGGCGGCGGAGCTCGGCGTGCCGAAGGTGGTATTTGCAAGCAGCAACCATGTGACAGATGTGTATGAAAAGAACGGCGATTCTCTGCTGGGGAGGAAGATCAACACGGATGACTACCCGCAGTCCAAAAGCTTGTACGGCTTGCTAAAATTGGCGTCCGAAAATCTCGGCTATCTTTTCTCGCACCAATCAGACGCCAAGGTTTCCGTGATCAATCTGCGGATCGGGACAGCCGCTGAAAATGAGCAAGAAACGCTGCGCGCAAAACCGAGGAGCAAAAAAACGCTGTTATCCCACCCCGACCTCGTCCAAATCTTTAAAGCCGCAATCGAATCCGTCAAAACATACGGTACATATTATGCTGTCAGCGACAATAAGGGGCGGCCGTGGTCGATCGATTCCGCCATTGGGGAACTGGGGTTCAAGCCGAAAGTCAGCACCTCAGACATCCTTGATGAAGACTGACGTATCATCTTCTAAGGTGATGATCTTTTTCTCCGCTTTTCTGATCCTGCTTAAAAAATGATTATAGACGCTCTCCTTTCTGTTTGCTACATTTTAGACACGATATCGTAATATTTTGACAGCGCTTACAAGGAGGGGGAAATGACGATCAGGCATTCTGCTGGAAGCCGCGTGTTTGACATATTGAATTATTCATTTTTAACAGGGTTCGGATTGGTTTGTGTGCTGCCGTTCATTCATGTTATCGCAGCCTCTTTTGCGACAGTTGAGGAGGTCATTTCGAAAAAGTTTATCTTAATACCGACAACTTTTTCGCTGGATGCGTACAGGTATATTTTTTCAACTGACATTGTGTACAGAAGCTTAATCATTTCTATTCTTGTCACAGCCGCAGGGACGGCGGTCAGCATGTTTCTATCCTCTTTAATGGCATACGGGTTGTCGAGAAAGGAGCTGATGGGAAGGCGCGTCCTCATGTTCTTGGTTGTGTTCACGATGCTGTTCAGCGGAGGGATGATCCCAACCTTTCTCGTTGTAAAATCGCTCGGCTTGCTCGATACCTATTGGTCTCTGATTCTTCCGACGGCCATCAATGCGTTTAACTTGATCATTTTAAAGAACTTTTTTCAAAACATACCGTCAAGCCTCGAGGAATCCGCCAAAATCGACGGCTGCAATGACATCGGAATCTTCTTCCGCATCATTCTTCCGTTGTCTTTGCCGGCGATTGCGACAATTTCGCTGTTTTACGCCGTCACCTATTGGAATACGTACATGCAAGCGATTCTGTACTTGAGCGATGCGACAAAATGGCCGATACAAGTTTTGCTTCGCCAGATTGTCATCGTATCAAGCGGTATGCAAGGGGATATGACGGAGATGGGGGCAGCCGCGGCGCCGCCGGAACAAACGATCAAAATGGCGGTCATTGTCGTTGCAACCATACCGGTGCTGCTCGTGTATCCGTTTATTCAAAAGCACTTTGCAAAAGGCGCTCTTTTAGGGTCAATTAAAGGATAAAAACGGAGGGGACAATATGGGGAAAAAATGGCTGATAGCGATTTTTGCGTTCGCGCTTTTGGCCGGCGGACTGTTTGGCTGTTCGAAAAGCGGAGCAGATCAGGCTTCTACAAAGGATGAGAAAGTCGATCTGAACTCGCCTTTGGACTTGAGCTGGATGGTAATCCTTTATCATCAGCAGCCGCCGAAGGATACAGCGATTAAAAAAATCGAGGAGCTCACCAATACAAAGCTCGATTTAATGTGGGTGCCTGATGCAGTAAAAGAAGACCGCTTAAACTCAGCGCTCGCCGCCGGAAACCTGCCGAAAGTCGTCACCATTCAGGACATTAAAAATTCATCTGTCATGAATGCGTTCAGATCGGGGATGTTTTGGGAGGTTGGTCCTTATTTAAAGGATTATCCGAATTTAAGCAAGATGAACAAGCTGATCAATAAAAACGCTTCAATCGACGGAAAGCTTTACGGCATCTACAGGGAGCGCCCGTTATCAAGACAGGGGGTTGTCATCCGTAAAGACTGGCTTGACAACCTTGGGCTCGATATACCAAAGACGGTTGATGAACTTTACGAAACAGCGAAGGCATTTACAGAAAAAGATCCTGACCAAAACGGAAAGAACGATACGATCGGCTTTACCGACAGAAACGATTTGATCTACGGCGCCTTTAAAACATTGGGGTCCTATATGGGCATGCCGACTGACTGGGAGGAAAAAGACGGCAAGTTCACGCCTGACTTCATGACAAAAGAGTACATGGATACGATGAAATATATGAAAAAACTGTATGATGAAGGGCTGATCAACAAAGACTTCCCGGTTACGAGCAAAACGCAGCAGCAGGAGATGTTTTCACAAGGGAAAGCCGGCATTTATGTCGGAAATATGGTCGATGCCGTCAATTTAAGAGACCAGTCTGTCGATGATAAAATGGAGCTTGAGATCATCAATCGGATCAAAGGACCGGACGGAAAGGAACGCGTCTGGGCATCAGGCGGGCATAACGGAATCTTTGCCTTCCCGAAAACAAGCGTCAAAACAGAAAAAGAGCTGAAGAGGATTCTGGCCTTTTTCGACCGGATCGCCGAAGAGGATGTTTACAGCCTGATGACTTACGGGATCGAAGGGGTTCACTATAAAAAAGAAGGGGAAAAACAATTCAAACGAATTGATGAAAAACTGAAAGACTGGCAGGCGGAAATTCAGCCGCTCGTCTCTCTCGTCGGCATTGATAAACAATATTTGAAAAATACGGGAGATCCGCTCCGCACAAAATATGAAGAGCTGACAGAGGACAATAATGAGATCATCGTCTCAAATCCGGCCGAAAGTTTGTACTCACCGGCCGCATCTGAAAGAGGCGATGAACTGCAAAAGATCATTGACGATGCCACATATCAATTCATCCTCGGCAAAACGGATGAAAGCCAGTTCGAGAAAGCGGTTGAAAAATGGCGGACGAACGGCGGAGATCAAGTAATAGAAGAATATGAAGAGTCATTTAAAAAAGCAGAAAAATAGAAGGCAATCCCGGGAAGCCGGGATTGTCTTTTTATGCCGAATGAGTTTTCAGCTCGCGGTATTTGCCGGGCGTGATTCCTTCCAGCTTTTTAAATGAGCGGATGAAATTCTGCGGATTTTTGTATTTCAGTTTTTCAGAAATTTCTTTTACGGACAGCGTCGTTTCTGTCAGCCAGTTTTTCGCGACATGATGCCTGTAGGATGACAAGTATTCGCTGAACGATATTTTCATTTCTTTCCTGAAGATGCTGCTTAAATAGTTGGGGTTGTAATGAAGCCTTCCTGCGATCGATTCGAGCGTCAAGTCCGTGTCGAATTCCTGCTGGATAATATGGACGATTTTTTCTGAGATGTTTTTGTATTGTGATTCTTCTCTGATGCTGAGGGTATCGATCATTTTGACGATGATCTGCGCGTTCAGCCAACTTTCGATCTCCTCGATGGTCGTCAGCTCAAAGACGTCGTCGTACAGCATCGTATTTTCGTTCGGTTCAAAAATTTCGATTCCAAGCAAATGCATAAATTCAATCAAGTTGTTCAAGAGCCTTGCAATCGCTACCTGGCAGTGATGCGGATTCATGTTTTCAGAACAAATCGATTCAAGGAGAAGGTGAAGCTGTTCGGCCGCTTGTTTACGGTTGCACGTTTTAATAGCTTCAAACAGTTCATTTTGGATCTGCTTTGGAAACTGGGTTAAAAACGCTTTGTTACGGTCAAGATGCTCATAGAAAATCACCGCGTGTTTTCCTGATTTCAGACGGTATGTCAGCGCTTCAAGCCCTTCCAAATAAGCGCGCTTCGACATTGCAAGGCTTGTAAACGGCTGGCTGATGCCGATGCTGACGAACAATCCAAGCTCCTCATGAATTTTATCCCTGATGGATGATGCTGTATGCTCCAAGTCCTCCTGAAACCTGTCCAGCGGTTGTCCGCGGTTCAGCATGATGATGGTCTGCGTTTTATCAATGACAACCGGCGGGAGGCGCTTATTCTTGGGCACAGATCGTTCGACAAGGCTGTTGATCGCAAACAGCAGGACATCAAGATCCTTTTTATCATATGATGTGTCTTTCAATGTATCAATTTGCAAGGCAAAAACGGACAGGTGGCTCCAATCTTCAGGGAAGCCGAGCCCTGTAAAGCGGTCTTTGATTTCTTCTTCGCTCAGCTTGCCGAGCAAAAGCCTTGTTAAAAAATACTGCTTCAGCTGGGTGACCTGCTGTTCGACGCGCACCTTCAGATCATGGTTTTTATTTTTCATCTCTTTAATATTCCGTTCAATCAGTTCAAATTCGTTTTTCGGTTTCTCCTGGCCGGAAGCGGCCCCCGCAGAAAAGCCTGAGACGGATTCGTACAAAACCTTGATTGGCCTGTAAAAATGACGAGAACCAAACCAGGAAAATAGGTATGAAAGCGCTAACAAAATGATGCAGATCGTAAACGTAAACCAGCCGATTGATGCCGTCTGCTGATAGAGTTCCGGAATGGTCGTTAACGAAATGTATATCCAATTATTGTAATCTGATTTCTGGTATGTAATGTTATAGGCGGTGTCGTTGACTGTTGTATCAAACTGGCCGTTTTTTTCCTGATGCCGGCGGATCGTTTTGAAATAATCGTCTTGTTTGATCGATTGCCCAATCATTGACGGGTCTGAGTGAAGGATGATCCGTCCGTTGTCATCAAGCACCATCATGCTGTTTGTTTTTGAATGATGCGGCATGCGCTTGACAAGCGAACAAGAAGGAATACTTGCGATCGCAAGGCCTCTGTTTTCCATGCTGTTCAGCGGAAGCTGTTTGACCAGATTGACGTTGTACAGGCAGTTGCCCGAAGCCCCTTCTTTTGTGGCGACAAGGTCGTTGTTTTTTTCAAGCACCCAGCTGGAGCGGCTTTTTAAGGCGTTGTAAAGCGAGATCGTGATGGCTTGTTTTCCCTGATCTAAAGGATATAAACCGGAATTGTTGATATACCACTTTTTTTCTTGGCTGATCAGCGTGATATCCGACAGATCGGTATCGAATGTCTGCAGTTCGTTTAATTCCTTGTTGATTTGGTTATACAGCTGAAAGCGTTCTGGTGTAATGGTGCGGCTGAGTGTCTGAATTAAAGGATAGGAACGGACGTAATTGGTGAAGGAATGGTCAACCGTTTTTAAAATATGCTCGATATTTAGCTGTGTCTGGCCAACGGTTTGGAGCTTTTCGTTTGTAACGTTTTGTTCAATGGTTTCCGCTGATCTCTGATAGGAAAAAAAGCCGACGATGATGACCGGAATGGTGCTCAGAACGAGAAAGAAGGTCACCAGCTTATAGTAAAACTTATATTGTTTTCTCTTCATAAATTCCCCCCCAACAAATCTTCGTTTGAGTTGTTCATATATAATTAATCCGACTTTTGTGTGAATTTGTCAATAATCATTTTCTAACCATCGTTTCATTTTATTAGGTTTTGCCGGCTGTCGGGCGAGGTGCGGCCGATGTGATGATATGATTGTAGATTTATTTTTTCATGGTGGGATAAAGTGAAAGCAAACATCACGAAGGGAGGCCGTTTATGAAAGCAGCCGATGTCCAGACCGGAAAAAATCCGGCCCATATTGTTGAAAAAAAACGAAAGACGCGTTTTTGGGAAAAGCTTCTCCAGCAAAAATATTTATATTTGATGATTCTGCCGGGACTGATTTATTTTTTGCTTTTTAAGTATGTGCCGATGTGGGGGATTGTCATAGCGTTTCAGGATTACCAGCCGTTTCTCGGCATAACGGGGAGCGAATGGGTGGGTTTTAAGCATTTTGAAAGGCTGTTCACCGAACCGACGTTTTTTATGCTTCTGAAGAATACATTGATTTTGTTTTTCCTCAACCTTGTTGTATTCTTTCCGATACCGATTATTTTGGCGCTTTTATTGAATGAAGTCAGAGTCGCATTGTTCAAAAAGTTTGTCCAGACGCTGATCTATATTCCGCATTTTATGTCATGGGTCATTGTGGTATCGCTTTCATTCGTTCTGTTGACGGTTGACGGAGGATTGATCAATGAGATCATCGCCTACTTCGGCGGAGAAAAGATCAACTTTTTGCTGAATGAAAGCTGGTTCAGGCCGATGTACATTCTCCAGGTCATCTGGAGGGAAGCCGGCTGGTCGACGATCATTTATTTGGCGGCGATTACCGCTGTCGATCCGCAGCTTTACGAAGCGGCGAAAATGGACGGGGCCAATCGCCTGAGGAGGATGTGGCATGTCACACTACCTGCGATCAGAAGCGTCATCGTTGTTTTGCTTATTTTGAAAATCGGCGATACGCTCGAACTCGGCTTTGAGCATGTGTATCTGCTTTTAAATGCAACGAACCGCGAAGTGGCCGAGATCTTTGATACGTATGTATACACGGCCGGATTAAAGCAGGGGCAGTTCAGCTACAGTACAGCCGTCGGTTTATTTAAAGCAGCTGTCGGTCTCATTCTTGTCATATTTGCAAACAGGATGGCGAAGAAGTTTGGAGAAGAAGGAATATATTAATATTTTTTGATGAAAGGAATTGAATGACATGAATCAATCTCTCATCACAAAAACGCCTCTTTACATTGCCGAAGAAGCGGCCAAAACAATAATGAAAGCGTATACACCAGAGGAGCTGCCGCCGGCCGGACGCTGGCACTACCATCAGGGTGTATTTCTGTGCGGCTTGATTCGCCTCTGGGAAGAAACGGGGAAAGAAGCATATTTCAACTATGTAAAAGAATACGCCAATGAGCTCATTGACGGCTGCGGGAATTTTTATTTCAGGAGGGATGAACTGGACGCCATACAAGCCGGACTTATCCTTTATCCTTTGTATGATGAAACGGGCGATGAACGCTACCGTAAAGCCGCCAAAAAGCTGAAGGGCCTTTTTGATACGCTGAATCAAACAGAAGAAGGCGGGTTTTGGCATAAAGATAAATATCCTTACCAAATGTGGCTTGACGGGTTGTACATGGGAGGGCCTTTCGCACTTAAGTATGCAAGAGCGTTCAATGAGCCTGAACTGTACGATATGGTCATCCTCGAAGAAAAACTGATGAGAAAACATACGAAAGACTGCCGGACGGGATTGTATTATCATGCGTGGGATGAAAAGAGGGAAATGCCCTGGGCCGACCCCGTTTCAGGCTGTTCTCCCGAATTTTGGGGAAGGTCAATCGGCTGGTACGCGCTTGCACTGAGCGATATGATCGAACTGCTCCCGCAGGGGCATGACACGAGACAGGAGTGGACCCGGGTGCTTCAAGAGATGGTCAAAAGCATTGCCAATTTTCAAGATGAACGCACAGGGTTATGGCACCAGGTTGTCGATAAAGGCGGACTTCCGGACAATTGGCTTGAAAGCTCCTGCTCGTGTTTATATATGTACGCGATGACGAAAGGAGCTCGCATGGGCTATATCGATTCATCATATATTGATAGAGCCGCAAAGGCTTTCAAAGGACTCGTCGAAGAGAAAATCGAGCTGAGCGCAAAAGAAGGCTTGCTTTTAAAAGATATTTGCGTCGGAACTTCTGCAGGGACATACGATTATTATGTCGGGCGGGAAAAAAGCACCAACGATCTTCACGGTGTCGGCGCATTGATCATGGCTCTTGTAGAACTTGAAAAGACCGGCCGCTTTTCCCGCAAGGCAGCGAAGTGAAGAACTTCGCTTTCTCCGTCCTTCTATTTGCAGCAGTGCTTCTTTTTTCCTCATGCGGACAGGATGGGGGCCGGAGAACAGACGTATTGATCTTTTCGGATGCACCGGCTGAAATAAAGGAAAACGTCCAGCGCGCAGCCGGGAAAGAACAGCTCAACATCACCGTTTTCCCGGCTGCACCGGAAAAACTTCTAGTTGAAATTGCGGCGAAAGAAGGAGATCTGTTTATCGTTCCAGAAGACATGTTTAAACCTTTTTACGATCCTGAAGGACTTCAGCCATTGAAAGTTGCTTCGAAAGAAAAAGAGCCATACAGCGCTCCGGGCAAAAACGGGGACGTACAGCTGTATGCGGCTGTCATTGAAAAAGGAGAAAAACGTTTGAACGGCTATACGTTTCAGCTGAATACAGACATGGCAGCTTTCATACCGGTCTATGCGAAGAAAACCCCTGAAGCGATGGAACTCATCGAAGCGCTTCGCTGAAAATGAAAGGGGGAGGAACCGATGAAAACATATGCGATATGCGGTCTGAGCGGCCGCGCTTTTAACATGTTTATCGAGCCTCTAGTGGGAAAATACGGGGAAGAACACCGCATCGCCGCGCTCCTGGACAGCGATCCGCTAAGGGAAGAAGTCTGCAAAGACAGGTTTCCGGCGCTTCGTCCTGTCCCGTTTTTCAAGGAGAAAGCGTTTACCGAAATGCTTGATAAAATCAAGCCGGACGCCATTATTGTAGCAGGCCGTGATGATACGCATGTCCGCTATATATTGGGCGCTTTACAGGCGAATATCGATGTGGTCACTGAAAAGCCGATGGTGACAACGGCACGGGATGCGGCAGCCGTATTAAAAGCCGAAGCCGCGAGCAAAGGAAAAGTGACCGTTACGTTTAATTACCGCTGCAATCCGTACCACCGCAAGATCAAAGAGCTGATACTTGAAGGAAAGCTCGGCACGATTACGTCGGTTGACTTGAACTGGTACATCGATACGTATCACGGCGCAAGCTATTTTAAACGCTGGAACAGGATGAGAGCATACTCCGGCGGGCTTTCCGTCCATAAGTCAACCCATCATTTCGACCTTGTCAATTGGTGGCTTGCTCAAACGCCTCGCGAGGTTTTTGCCTATGGAGGCCTGTACTACTACGGACCCGGCGGCGAAATGAATCCTAAAAAAGGGGAAAAACGCTATTGCGGAACATGCCATGTCAAGAAGAATTGCCGCTATTATATGAGGTGGCAGGCAGGCGACCCGCAGGACGATCATGTCAAGACCAACGAAAGCCAGCAGCTGCTCTATACCGATTACAGGCCTGACGCGTGTATTTTCGATGAAGAAATCGATATCGAGGACACGTATGCAGCCGTTTTGAAATACGACAAAGGGGCGCTGCTGAATTACTCCGTCCATTTTTCAGCCCCGTATGAAGGCTACCGGCTTGCAATCAACGGGACAAAGGGAAGGCTTGAAACGCAGGAATATCATGCACCGGCAAGGGTTCCATTTGAAGTTCCCGAACAGACCATCGATTATTATCCGCTGTTTGAATCGAAAGAAACGATTCGCGTCGTCAGGCAGCCCGGCGGGCATGGCGGAGGAGATCCGCTGCTTTTGGAAGAGCTGTTTGGCGGAGGAGACCCGTTGAGGAATTACGACATTCTGGCCGGTGCCGAAGCAGGCGCCTATTCAATTGCAGCCGGCGAGGCAATATGGCGCTCCATCAAAGAAAAAAAGCCGATAGGAATCAGTGAACTTCTGTATACCCGGCAATATACATAAAGGGGGGGGGGAATTCGTGGAACAAAGCGTCTCCATGGGAAGGGTGCTGAGTTTTTGTGAATGGGTGCTGAAGTTTTTTTACGCCAATCTGCTGTGGTTTGTTTTTACGCTGCTCGGCCTTGGCGTCTTCGGGTTTATGCCGGCGACGACTGCATTGTTTTCCGTGATGAGAAAATGGATTATGGGCAAAACCGATATTCAGATATGTAAAACGTTTTGGCAGGCGTACCGCGGCGAGTTTTTTCGTTCCAACGTCATCGGTCTTATTCTGGCGGCAGTTGGCATCATCATTTATGTTGACCTTGCTTTTATTTATCCGGAGCATTTCCTATTGCACGTTCTCCGGTTCGTCATTATGATTTTTGGGTTTTTGTTTTTAATTATGCTGTTTTATATGTTCCCACTGCTCGCCCATTTCGATTGGAAGAAGCGGATGTATTTTAAGTTTTCGCTGATTCTGGGCATATCGTATTTACAGTATACATTAACAATGATGGCGGTTGCTGCCGTGCTTTATATCGCTTTTGCCTTTCTGCCCGGAATTGTTCCTTTTTTCAGCGTCAGCCTGCTCAGCTATGCGGTCATGTGGCTGGCATATCAAGTATTGAAAAAAGCGGAGGCCGTAGAACAGAGGGGAACTGTCGTAACGACAAGACACACCTGAACCTTTGCTTCAGGTGTGATGAGAGGAGATGGCCCACATGAGTGAAGAATTTGAAAAACGATATCTTCACTGGATTGATCAAGCTGTAAAGGAAAGCGAAAAGAAAGACGACTTCAAGTCCCTCCCCGGTTTTGGAAGACCGCTCAGTAAAGAGGCGCTCGAAGGGGATGCGCTTTCGTCAACTCTTAAAAACGCCCGTTATCTGCCGGAGTGGCTGAAGCTGCAAAAGGAAATTAAACAAGAGATTGAAAAAGCGATCAAATCGAATCAGCGCGAAGCGCTGATCGATGCCATCAACCTAAAAATTAAAAAATACAACCTCACCTGTCCGAACCAATTCCAAAAAGGCCTTGTTTCAGCCAAAAACCTCGAAAGCCAGCTCAAATATTGGAGCTGATGCCACTCCTTGCACTTATTCATAAAAATAATTGCCAATAACAATTATTTTCTGTAAAATAAAGTTAATAAATGTAATTTTTGTGTTTTTAAAAAGAAGAAAGGATGAATGAAGAAGTGGAAGCGAAAGCGGCATACGAAAAAGCGGCCGGGCTCTTGAATCAGTGGTACACCATGATCAAGCGCCATGAAGCGCTCCAGGCTGTATCTTTGAGATACGAGATCCGAAACCTGCTCTCTAAAATGGAGAAAAACAGAGATTTGGAGCTCTATTTTCAGCTTTTGGACTACCGCTGCAAATTGATGATGGAGCAGTTTGCAGAATCAGCCGAGCTCTTCCGGAAGATTAAAAGGCAGAAGGAAACGGTTAAGAACGCGGATGACATCATTCAGTACTATTTTTTCTTTTTTTCAGGCATGTATGAGTTTTATGAGAAAAACTATCTTGAGGCGATCAGCTGTTACAAAAAAGCGGAAATGAAGCTGCATAAACTGACCGATGAAATTGAAAAAGCGGAATTTTACTATAAGATCGCAACTGCCTACTACCAAATAGATGATCATTTCAGATCGTTGAACTACTCCGAAAAAGCGCTCTCACTTTTCAGCAAGCATAAAGAATACATAGACAAAACGATCGGGTGCGAAATGATTCTCGGGTCGGTTCAGTTTGAACTGTTCCGCATCAAACAAGCCGAGGAACACTACGGCCGGGCGCTTGATCAGGCCGTTTCCCTCCAAAACCGGCGAATCATCGGGCTGATCTATCATAATATGGGTCTGAACTACGCCAAATGCAGCATGCCGCTTTTGGCGGAGGAACACTTTAGAAAAGCTCTTTCAATCGGTGTCCATGAGCAATCGGTCTTTGGCATTAACACCCTTTTTGAGCTGTCCCACCTCATGTACAAAAACGGTTCTCCCGAAGAAGCGAGACGTCTCTGCAAAGAGGGATTTACCAGAGCGGCGGAACAAGGGGAGGATGAATACGCGGCGAAATTCAGGCTGATTTTCGCCCTGTATGATGCGGGCCATCCGCTCGATATTGAACTTTCGCTTGAATACATGAGCGATAAACGGCTATGGCCTCATGTTGCCGAACTGACAAAAGATATAGCCGATTACTACATGAAGTCCGGCGACTATGAAAAAAGCGCGCTTTACCTGGAAAAATCGCAGCATGCCAAGAATCAAATATATAAAATGAAGGAGGGGCTCATATGAAAAAATCCATTTGTTTTTTCACCGTCATGCTTGTTTGTCTGATAGGGGGAAGCTTCACAGCCGATTCTGCAGCACAGGACGGATCGTTCCAGACATTGGGAAAATCAGTGTTTCCTGACAGTGGACGATAGAGAAAACCTGCTGAAATAGAAATTGCCTCCCGACTTTTGCTATAATAGTCTCACCTAAAGGCAATTGAAGGGAGCAGTAACGATGACGATAAAAGAGATTTCGGCTGATGAACTGAAAGACAGGCTTGCAAAAGGAGAAACGCTGAACATTATTGACGTCAGAGAAGATGAAGAAGTGGCTGAAGGAATGATCCCTGAAGCCGTTCACATTAAAATGGGGGATATTCCTGAAAAACTCGATGTCTTCCAAAAGGAGCAGCCTTATATTTTTGTCTGCCGATCAGGCAAGCGCAGCGAAAATGTCTGCCTCTATTTGCAGGATAAAGGCTTTGATGTCACCAATATGGTCGGCGGCATGCTCGAATGGACCGGAAACACAAAGCCGAAAACAAAATAAGCGGGTCCGGCTTCTTATCTGTACAGATAAGAAGTTTTTTATTTATCACATGTCAGGAAACGCTCGGAGCCTCCTGCCGGCGACCTTCAAGGTTCTTTCGATCAGGATTTTAAGCATAACTTCGGCTGTGTGCGAATACCTTTCATTATAGAAAGGAGAGAGCGTATGCTGAAGGTAGCCGTATTTGATGAAGAACACGAAAAAGATTTGCAGCATGAGATCAATGAATTCTTAAAAAAGCTGTCGGAAGACCAGCTGGTCGATATAAAATATGACGTATCAGCCGCATGCGATCCTCAAGGCGAACAGCTTTACTGTTTTTCTGCGTTAATTTTATACAGGACATAAAAAAACAGCTCTTCAAAGGAAGAGCTGTTTTCGTTTATGCTTTTTTCACTCTCGGGCTTCTTGGCTTCTGGAATTTCTCAGCCTGTTTAATTTCTTTCCGCTCTTGTGACAGAGATTTATACAACGATACAAGCATGAAAATCACGACGACTGAGAACGGCAGTGCGGCCAGGATGGCGGTGTTTTGCAGCGCCGATAGTCCGCCTGAATACAGAAGCGCCGCAGCCATTGCTGACTGGATGATACCCCATGATACCTTGACCGAATTCGCAGGGTTCAGTGAACCGTAAGTCGTTTGCATTCCGAGAACAAATGTTGCCGAGTCTGCGGAAGTGATAAAGAATACGGCAATGAGCACCAAGGCAACGATAGATGTAATCATCGCCAGCGGATAGTGGTCAAACACGCCAAACAGCATCGTGTCTGTAGACAGTTTTGCAACGTTGAAAATCCCTTTTTGCTGAAGATCCATCGCTGAAACCCCGAAAATTGAAAACCATAGAAACGCCAGCACAGTAGGCGCAAACAATACGGCAATCAAAAATTCCCTGATTGTGCGCCCCCTTGATACGCGGGCGATGAAAATACCGACAAACGGCGACCAGGAGATCCACCAAGCCCAGTAGAAAATCGTCCATGAATTGATCCATTCACGGCTGTCCGGATCATTAGGCGCAAGGCGGAAGCTCATTTGCACCACGTTGGAGATATACGTTCCGATCGTGTCCGTAAACGAGTTCATAATCAACACTGTCGGTCCCACGAACAGCATAAAGATCATCAGGATGCCGGCCAGCACCATGTTCGTATTGCTCAAGTACTTGATGCCTTTTCCGATACCGCTCCATGCGGAAATTAAGAACAGCACGGTAACGACTGCAATAATTGCCAGCTGCACTTGAAAGCTGTTCGGCACTCCGAATAGATAATGGAGTCCGCCGTTGATCTGCGTGGCGCCGATTCCGAGGCTTGTTGCTACACCGACGACGGTTGCGAAGACAGCGATGCAGTCAATCCCTTTTCCAAGCGGTCCGTTGACTTTGTCGCCGAAGACCGGAAACAGCGTCGCGCTGATCAAGCCAGGCGCGTCTTTTCTGAATTGAAAGTACGCGATGCAAAGAGCAACGATCGCATAGATCGCCCATGCATGCAATCCCCAGTGGAAAAATGTATACCTCAGAGAATCTCTGAAGGCCTGGGCTGTTTCTGTTTCACCTGATGGAGAGCTAATGGCAAAATGGCTGATCGGTTCAGCCGCGCCATAAAATACGAGACCAATGCCCATACCTGCGCTAAAAAGCATGGCAAACCAAGATAATCGAGAGAATTCAGGTTTTTCTTCAGGTTTCCCTAATTTGATCTTTCCGATCGGACTGAAGATCAAAAAGATGCTGAATGCGACAAACAGAGAAACCACCAATAAATAATACCATCCGAGTGTGTTCGTAACATAACCTTGAATCGAAGTCGTTAACGCCTGAAGGTTATCAGGAGCAACGATTCCCCATAATACAGCTGCTGCTGTGATAACAATCACAATCCAAAAAACGCTTGAAATATTTTTCAAAATCATCCTCACCCTCTAATCATTTTTCGTCCTTACTCCCATCATTATGTTTAGTATGAGTTGCACATATAAAATTCATTCTCTCTCAGGAAGTTTGACCTAGCTTCCCCTATTACCCCACAATCAGGTGAAACAAAACTCTTTAACCGTAACATACTTTTCAAAAAAGGCACAAGTCTCAGCACTGCGCTGAAACTCTGCCATTCCACGTTTGTCAAGGGTTTGGAGCAATTTTATTTTTTTCTTCGGCAAAGTGAAAATTCGCCAGCATTCATGCCTGCAAGTCTGCCTGTGACAAGCGCGGATGTGATATTGTACCCGCCCGTATAGCCGTGAATATCGAGGATTTCCCCGCAGAAATAAAGCCCCTCCTTTTTTTTGGACGCCATTTTTTTAGGGGCGATTTCTTTTACGGAAACCCCTCCGCCGGTCACAAAGGCTTTGTCAAGCGAAAGAGTGCCGTTCACGTTGACGGTAAACTCTTTACAGTCTTTGACGAAAGCTCTGAAACGGTCTTTGGAAAGGGATGAAAACGTTTCAGAAGGATCAATCTTGTTGCGCTCAAGAAGAAACAGCAGATACCTTTCCTGCATCCAAGGCTTCAGCATGTTTTTGAGTGATTTTTTCGGAGCGTCCTTTAATTCTTTATGCATGTTTTGAAAAAGCTGTTCTTCATGAATATCAGGGAACAAGTCGATTTTCAGCCTGACGTTTTCCTGCTTTTTCAACTCTTTAACGACAAATTGGCTGCACCTGAGGACAGCGGGCCCAGAAAGTCCAAAATGGGTAAAAATCATATCCATTTGGTGGGTGATAACCGGTTTTCCTTTTTTGTTCAATACGCTGAGAGCGACGTTTCTCAATGATAGGCCTTGCAATGTTTTCTGCTTGATAAAAGGCTCGTCAGACGTAACCGGAACTTCTGTCGGGAACAGTTCCGTAATCGTATGGCCGGCTTTTTCCGCCCATTCATAACCGTCTCCGGTCGATCCTGTATGCGGGACGCTTTTCCCGCCTACAGCGATAACGACAGAGCCCGCTCCAATTTGTTCGCCGCTGCCTGTCACGATCCCGCACGCTTTTTCTTCATTGTATAGGACTGTTTTCACTTTTTCGTTTGTCCGCACGCTTACATGAAGCTGTTCAAGCCTTGTTAAAAGTGCATCCACTACGCTCTGCGCCTTGTCGGAGACAGGAAACATTCTTCCGTGATCTTCCTCTTTCAGCTTGACGCCAAGGCGCTCAAAAAATTTGATGATGTCCTCGTTGTTAAATTCAGAAAAAGCGCTGTACAAAAAGCGTCCGTTTCCGGGAATATGCCGGATGATCTCATCAACCGGCAAGCGGTTCGTCACATTGCACCGTCCGCCTCCCGAAATGGCCAGCTTGCGGCCGAGTTTGTTTCCTTTGTCAATCAAAAGAACGTCCGCCCCCTGTTCACCGGCCGCGATGGCGGCCATCAGCCCGGAGGGGCCTCCGCCGATGACGATGACATCAAAATACTTCATACCAATATCCTCAACTTTCCTGTCTTGTAGAGCCTGCATTCTGTGCAGGCGGGAGGGATTTCATCAGATAATATCCGCGCTCCATCTTCTTATTATAACGAAAGATCGGCAGGATGAAAAAACGTTAAAACATGGGGATGTTAAAATTTAGCCATGTTATTATTACCTGAGTAATGCGCCTGTATGTTAAAATAGAAAAGTTGAATCTATTGAAGAAAAATGGTGATTGGGAACATGTCAAGCAAACTGTTAAGAGGCACCTTTGTATTAACGCTTGGTACCTATATTTCAAGGATCCTCGGAATGATTTACTTGATTCCGTTCGGAGCCATGGTCGGTGCCACCGGCGGTGCCCTGTTCCAGTACGGTTATAATCAATATACGATTTTTTTAAGCATTGCGACCATGGGATTTCCGGCGGCCGTGTCCAAGTTTGTTTCAAAATATAACTCGATGGGCGATTATGAAACAACGAGAAGGATGCTGCGCGCCGGAATGTCGATGATGCTCGTCACAGGCATCATTGCTTTCTCCATTCTATATTTGTCTGCCCCGTTTTTTGCGGAGATGGCCCTCGGCGGAACAGAAAACAACGGGCTGACGATTGAACATGTCGTGTATGTCATTCGCATGGTCAGTCTCGCTTTACTTGTTGTGCCGATCCTGGCGCTGATCAGAGGCTTTTTCCAAGGTCACCAGATGATGGGGCCGACAGCCGTTTCACAGGTCGTTGAACAAATTGCCAGAATCGTCTTTCTATTAACGGCTACTTATTTGGTGATCAAAGTATTAGACGGAGGGCTTGTCGTAGCTGTCGGCTATGCGACTTTTGCGGCTTTGATCGGCGCATTCGCCGGGCTGTTCACGCTTTATTTTTCCTGGCAGAAAAGAAAAGGGGCGCTTTTGGCGCTGAAGCCGAACCTGGTTCCTTCCACCAATATTACGTACCGGCAGATGTTTAAGGAGCTGTTCAGCTATGCCGCCCCATACATCTTTGTCGGATTGGCGATACCGCTTTACCAGTACATTGATACGAATACGTTTAATAAAGCGATGATTGCAGCCGGCTATCAAAACATCAGCCAGGATTTGATGGCGATCGTGACGCTGTACGTGCCAAAGCTTGTGATGATACCGGTATCTCTCGCGACGGCATTCGGCCTGACATTGATCCCGGCGGTGACTGAAAACTTTACCAACAAGGATTTCCCTGCTTTAAATAAACAGATTGATCAGGCGATGCAGATCATTCTTTTTATCGTTCTTCCTGCATCAGTCGGTATGGCTCTTTTATCGGGTCCGGTTTACACGTTCTTTTACGGCTCGGAAAGTCTGCTCCCTGAAATGGGACGAGATATTTTGTTCTGGTACGCGCCCGTGGCGCTGTTATTCTCGCTCTTTACCGTCAACGCTGCGATTTTGCAGGGGGTGAACAAGCAGAAATTTGCGGTTGTCAGCCTGATGATCGGGATTGTAATCAAAATCGGGCTTAACGTTCCGCTCATCAAGCTGTTTCAAGGAAGCGGATCGATTTTGGCAACGGCGCTCGGCTATTCAGCGTCACTCCTGTACGGATTTATTATGATTAAACGCCATGCCGGCTATTCGTATCGCAAACTGTTTAAACGGTTTTTGCTGATGCTGATCCTGACGGCGGTCATGGGCATCATGTTGCTGCTTGTTCAGGCGCTACTCAGTCTGTTTATTTCATATGAAGGCGGGCAGATCAAATCTGCTGTCGTCATTTTCATCACAACCGCGGTCGGCGGATCGGTTTATCTGTACTTGGCTTACCGTGTGAAACTGCTCGAAAAAATGTTCGGTCAGCGGTTGAATCGCTTTTTCAAAAGAAAGGCCTCCTAAAAAGGGCTTTTCTTTTTATGTAAAAAAAGGGAGTGTCTTCATGAGATTGGATAAACTGTTGTCAAACAGCGGCTACGGTTCGAGAAAAGAAGTCAAAAAAATGCTGAAAAACGGGGCGGTACGCGTGAATGATCAACTGATCAAAGACGCAAAAGAGCATGTAGACCCGGAATCAGACGACATCACGGTTTACGGCGAACCCGTCGTTTATCAGGAATTTATTTACTTGATGATGAACAAGCCGCAAGGCGTGCTGTCAGCGACAGAAGACAGCCGCCAGGAAACGGTTGTTGATTTGCTCGATCCGGAGCTGCTGAGGTTTGAGCCGTTTCCGGTCGGAAGGCTTGACAAGGATACCGAGGGGCTGCTGCTTTTAACGAATGACGGCCAGTTGGCACACCAGCTTTTATCGCCGAAAAAACACGTGCCTAAAACGTATGAAGTACATGTCGATAAGCCGATTGATCAGGCGGCTCTCGATCAGCTTGAAAAAGGGGTCGATATCGGTGAAGGATATGTCACAAAACCGGCTGAAGCGTCGCTTTTGGCAAGCAAAAACGGCGTGGAACGTCTGCTTTTGACAATAACGGAAGGAAAATTTCATCAGGTTAAAAGAATGCTGAAGGCGGTCGGCCGTGACGTCATCTATTTAAAGCGGCTGAAAATGGGGGATGTCGATCTTGATGGAGAGCTTTTGCCGGGGGAATACAGAGAGCTCTCTGAGCACGAGCTTGCCGCATTGCAAAACAAAAAGACACTCTGATTCGTCGAGTGCCTGTAGAGCTGGTTTATGGGGCATCAAACTTCATCGGGTTTGATGCTTTTTATGTTTGATGGCTGTCCTATATGATATTCAGCGCTAAAGTTCAATTTTTCAGAATATTACTATGAGGAGATTTTCACTTTTTTTCTTGTAGTCTCCCATTTGCCTCTGCTGGGGCTGTGTACTAGATCGTTGTATGCCAACACATTCAGATCACGCTGGATTGTTCTCGGTGTAGTGCCAAATTCATCAACCAGTTCCTGGGTTGTAACGAGTCCTTTTTCTTGAATGAACATGTATACTGATTTGATCCTGGTTAGCATTCGGTTTGTTGAAGGTTTCAAACAACCACTCCCTATCGTATGATCGAATGGACTTGACTACCACAACTTACGACTCCAAAATGCAGCATGGACGGTTAGCGACCATTTCTTGAAAATGATCAATAAATATTATACACGATCTCTTTGCCAAATATCCAGAAAAAAGCCGGAGCCAAATTAATGAAAAAATGAAAATCGTGAGCAGAACATGCAGTACGATCACGTTTTTTTGCCAAAAAAATTTTAAACTTTTTCTAGCTTCATACGTAGTAAAAGAGAGGTGGTAAAGATAATGAAATTAAAAGTGCATATTGAAAAATCCGGTTATGAAGAAAAGGAATCGGCGATCGAAAATATATCGTTTACTGTGGGGGAAGGCGAGCTTGTCGGATTAATCGGACCGAATGGAGCGGGGAAAAGCACGACAATTAAAACGATACTCGGTTTAACAAGGCATATGGCCGGGCAGGTTGAATGGGCTGAAACGTCAAACTATGCATACATACCTGAACAGCCCAGTTTTTACGACGAATTGACTTTATGGGAGCATATCACGGCTTTAGGGACGTTTTTGCAGGAGGACGAGTCCTCGTTTTTGCCGAGGGCGAATCGGCTCATCGAGCGATTCTCGCTGGAGCATGCGCTTCATGATTATCCGGGGAGCTTTTCGAAAGGGATGCAGCAAAAGCTGATGCTGATCCATGCTTTTCTCATGCAGCCTGATCTATATATTATCGATGAACCGTTTATCGGGCTCGATCCGATCGCAAGCCGCCTCTTTTTGGATATGCTGAAAGAAGAGCAGAAGCGGGGAGCGGGTATTTTGCTTTGTACGCATGTGCTGGATACCGCCGAGAAGATCTGTGACCGTTTTTTGCTGATTTCAAATGGCCGTCTGATGCTGGAAGGTACGCTCGAAGAGCTGCAGGAGAAAACCGGCCTTTCGGGTGGCTCGCTGCTTGACTGCTTTTACTTTGCTGTAAAAGGTGCGCCCGCATGAGCGGCCGGGCTCTGTTTATCAGCAGGCTGAAAGCGGACTGTCTTTATCAGCTCCGGATCATCAAACTGGTCATCGATTGGACGGTTGCGCTGTATATTGTACTGCCTGCGGCTGGAATCGGCGTTTATCAATATATCAAATGGCTGAATGGAGGGTCGTTTGATAACGGATGGCAGGCCGGATTGATTGTGCTTGCTCCGGCCGTTTTTACGCTGTTTGGGTCTGTGAGGACATTTTTAATGGAAGCTGATCAGCTTTATTTGTTGCAAAAAAAGACACTCGTGCTGGACATGAAAAGGTGCGGCTATTTATATTGTCTGTTTATCCAGTTTTGCAAATGGCTGTTGGCGGCGGCCGTGTTTACTCCTCTGTTCGTCAGACAATTTGGGATTGAACTGCCCGCTTGTCTCGCCGTATTCTTTTTTTATTTCTGTCTCAATTCCTTGATCACCGTCTTGAAGAGGCGGAACATCGGATGGCAGTACAAGCTGAAACACCGGGTGCTGAACGCCGGACTGATCTTTTTCGTGTGGCTGTCGGCTTGTGCAGTTGTTTTGTTGTTTTCCTGGCCGGTTGTAATCTTGAGCGGCATGGTGCTGTCTGCGGCCGCGCTGAAGACCGCCTGCGGCACTCTCGGCAACATGTATCTATTTTATGAAGAGGTTGAATTTAATAACAGAAAAAAGCTGAGACTCGCAAAATTTTTCCTGTCGCTGAACCTGGATGGAAGCGTGCCGAAGCAGGGGAAACGAGGGGCAAAAAGGCCGCGGCTGTTCTTTAAAAAATCTCGGAACATCTTTAAAGCCCGTACAGTGCAAAATGGCCTTAAGGAAATCTTTTTTAAAGTGATGCTGCGCCATCCGGACTATAAAAGACAGCTTATGCAAATGATCGGCATTTTTACGGCGCTGATCATGGTTGGACCGATCTGGATGAAAGCGGGCGCTCTCCTGGTTTTTGCCTTCGCTTATCGAAGTCTGTTGTCCGTCCATTTTGACAAGGTGATGGAACGCGTTTTTTTGCTGGGGGCAGACAAAGAAAGCGACGCTTTTTATGAAGCCAGGCGGAATTCCATTGACTGGTTTTTCTATCCGGGGTTAATCTGGTGCTGCCTCGTCATCGCGCTCAGCCTGATGCTGAAAACCCCGTCTTTTTAAAAAAGACGGGGTTCAGTCGTTTAATGCCCTTCCAAAAAGAAGAGGTGTATGAAAAAGAGAACGGCAAACACGAAGACAAGCGGATGAATTTCGCGCCATTTGCCTTTCGCGGCTTTGACAATCGGATAAGAAATAAACCCGAGGGAAATGCCTGTCGCAATAGATGATGTCAGCGGCATTGTCAAAATGACGAGAAAGGCCGGGAATGCTTCGTCAAGCTCTTTCCAGCGAATGTTGGTGACAGCGCCGATCATCATGCTTCCTACAATGATCAATGCCGGCGACGTAATCGCCGAGATCCCGGAGACCGCGCTCACAAGCGGGCTGAAAAACAGCGCCGCTCCGAAAAGCACAGCGACTGTTAAAGACGTAAGCCCTGTTCTTCCGCCTGCGGCCACCCCTGCGGATGATTCGATATAAGCGGTCGTCGGGCTTGTCCCGAACATTGCGCCGATCGTCGTCGCTGTCGAATCGGCAAGAAGGGCTTTTCTTGCATTCGGCAGTTTGTTGTTTTTCATGAGTCCGGCTTGTTCGGCGACACCGATCATCGTTCCTGTCGTATCAAAAATCGTGACGAGCAGGAACGAGAAGACAACCGAATAAAGGCCGTAGTGGACGACATCTCCAAAAGCGGCGAAAGGGTTTGTGACGATCAGTTTTTCCGGCAGATGAGGCATTGACAGAATCCCTTTGGTAAACTCAAGCTGGCCGGTAAAAAAGGCGATCAGGCCGGTTAAGATCATACCGAAAAATAGAGCGCCGTTCACATTCATGACCATCAAAACGACGGAGAAAGCCAAGCCGATTAGTGCCAGGATCACTCCGGGCGAGTGCAGATTGCCGAGTCCGACCAAATTGGATTCATTGGCGGTAATGATTCCGGCTCCTCTCAGACCGACAAAAGCGATAAACAAGCCGATTCCGGCGGTAATCCCGTATTTTAGATTAGCCGGAATGGCTTCGATCAGTTGTTTTCTAAGAGGTGTTAGCGATAAGATAATAAAGAGGATGCCGGCCGCGAAAACAGCGCTGAACGCTGTCTGGTAAGAAATTTCGCCGTTGGACGAGCCGACGACTGACACTGCAAAATACGCATTCAGCCCCATCCCGGGTGCAATCGCGATCGGAAAGTTGGCGGAAAGCGCCATCCAAAGCGTTCCGACGACGGCAGCAATGATTGTGGCAGTGAACACTTGATCAAACGGGACGCCTGTACCGGATAGGATACTAGGGTTGACCACGACGATATAAACCATTGTAAAGAAGGTTGTAATACCGGCGAGGATTTCTTTTTTGACTGTGGTTTGGTTTTCTTTTATGTTAAACATCATTTCCTCCAATAACGAACATTATAGCAAAACAATATCTATATTATTCGTTATCGGGTGTTTTTGCAAGGGTTTTTGGCTAAACTGAAAAAAGAAGGGGCGAAATTATGAACTGGGAACAGGAAGTGTCAAAAAGACGGAATGAGATCGTAGAGGATATTCAAGGTTTTTTAAAAATCAACAGCGTCCTTGATGAAGAGACGGCGGGTCCGGGTCGGCCGTTTGGAAAAGGAATTCAAGAATGCCTGACAGCGCTTTTGAATAAAGGGGAAGAAAGCGGATTTACGGTCAAAAATCTTGACGGGTATGCAGGCCATATCGAATGGGGGAAAGGCGAGGAGATCATCGGCGTGCTTTGCCATATTGATGTCGTTCCGCCCGGAGATGGCTGGACGAGCGATCCGTTTGCTGCAGAAATTAGAGACGGCCGCATCTATGCAAGGGGAGCGCTTGATGATAAAGGGCCGACAATGGCCGCGTATCATGCATTAAAAATTGTCAAAGACTCCGGCCTCCCATTATCAAAGCGAATCAGAATGATTATCGGCACTGATGAAGAAAGCGACTGGCGCTGTGTGGAGCATTATTTTAAACACGAAGAGATGCCTTCGGCTGGTTTTGCGCCTGATGCTGATTTTCCGATTATCTATGCGGAAAAAGGCCTGATTGACGCGGCTTTAAAAATTGAAACTGATCAAGCGGAAACAGGTGCGGACTTAACATTGGAGACTTTCCGGTCCGGCCGGCGTCTGAACATGGTGCCTGATGACGCCGAAGCCGTCCTGGAGGGGTCTGCCCCATCAGGATTTGAAGAGTCATTTGTCCGGTTTGTAAAAGAAAAGCGCGCAGAAGGGCGTATTCTTCAAGAAGACGGCAGACTGACATTAACCGTGTACGGCAAATCAGCTCACGCCATGGAGCCTAATAACGGTGTCAATGCCGGCCTCATTTTGTCCGAGTTTTTACATACCCAATCCCTTGACAGAGCCGGGCTCCAGTTTGTTCAAACGGTTAGCGGGGCTTTTGCCGGAGATACGAGAGGGGAAAAAATCGGCATCGGCTGCCGCGATGACATCAGCGGAGAGCTGACGTTGAATGTCGGCCGGCTGCAGTATGAACAGGAAAAAGGCGGAGAAGCCCATATTAACATCCGCTATCCTGTGACTGAAGAGAGCGATCGGGTGAAATCCGGGCTTTCGCAAATAAAGGGCGCCCGGCTGGTGAGCTTTAAAGACAGCAAGCCCCATCATGTAGCAAAAGACCATAAGCTGATCCAAACGCTGCAGCGGGTCTATGAGGAGCAGACAGGGGAAACGGCACAATTAATTTCGATCGGAGGGGCGACATATGCACGGTCACTGGAAGCCGGCGTGGCATTTGGACCGCTGTTTCCAGGCCGTCCCGACGTTGCCCATCAGAAAGACGAGTATATGGAAATTGATGATCTGCTGAAGGCTGTATCGATATATGCACAGGCCATTTATGAATTGGCGAAGTAGCAAAGAGAGTGATGACATGAGTCATAAGCGAGGCGTTTTATTTGAAATCCCGAACGGGTACGGGCGCTTTCTTCTCGATATGCTGAAGCCGGTTGAACCGGCCGATTTCAATTGGCTGCTTGCCGATGGCGAATGCTATCTCGTGGAAAACGGTGAATTGTCAGATGAAAATCTTTTTCCTCAAGATCCGCAGGTGATGACAGGAGAAGCATTTAAAAAAAGGCTGGAAGACGCAAGGTACTATCTCATCTTCGCCGATCTGAAGGCTTTTCCGAAGGATGGCCATCCTGAAGATGTCAGCACATATGAATCATATATGAAAAGCAGCTGCGAGCTGATTGTGCTTACAGCCGATTCGAGTTTTGTCACGATATACTGCAAAGATCAAAAAAAACTGGAGCTTCTATATCAAAATGCAAAGGACTGCGGTTTCAAGCGGATTGAATATATAACGGATCACAACGATGCCAGGACAGGAATGTATGTGTAGCATAACGAAGACGGCCGCTCTCTAGAGCGGCTTTTTTGCTGTTAAACATTGCTGTTTTCAGGAGAGGGGCTTTTTGAAGCAGGAAAAGGAATTGCTGCATGTGAGGAAACGGTTTTATTCATTTTATTTTTTGTTCTTTTTCGGTTACGGGCGTTTTATCCGCTTCTTTCCGTGTCGTCAGACCCTCGCATTCGTTGTCAGGCCTGCTAAGTCGGTGCTCACGAACAAAAGAGAAACGGCGGCTAACGGAGCAGGCGTCGTCCTGCCTGAACACTGCCGTCATCACAATCCTGTGAAAACCAGCTCCAATGCTCGGCCTTCCTAGACTGCAAGGGTTGCGGTTCACGCTAAAAAGATGAAAAAATCCCAAAACGTCTCTTAGCTTTGGGATTTTTTCAACAATCTGAGCCTGATTTCACAACAGAAACCAGGCTTTTCTCTCTTAATCAAATTGAAATAAATCGCTTGATAAATAGCGTTCTCCTGTATCGGCTGTCATACAGACGACCAGTTTGTCGGGAGGGAGCTTCTTAGCTGTTTCAACAGCGGCGAAGCAAGCGGCCCCAGAAGAAGAGCCGACAAGGATTCCTTCTTCCCGCGCCAATCTGCGCGTCATCTCATAGGCTTCTTCGTCCTTGATCTTTAAGATTTCGTCATAGACGTTTTCGTTTAAAATGTTTGGAATAAATCCCGGACTTGTCCCGACAAGCTTGTGCTTTCCCGGTTTGCCCCCGGATAAAACAGGCGACCCTGCAGGTTCTGCCACATGAACGGTTATCCCCGGAAATAACGCTTTCAGCTTTTCGCCTGTTCCGGTAATCGTTCCCCCTGTTCCTGCTGTTGCAACAAATGCGGCAAGCGGTTTGCCGATTTCTTCTATTGCCCGGGCAATTTCCAGAGCGGTTGATCTCCGGTGAGCCTCCGGATTGGCTTCATTATCAAACTGCATCGGAATAAAGCTGCCCGGAATTTCCCGAGCAAGCTCCTGCGCTTTTTTGATGCTGCCCGGCATCCTTTCATCCCCCGGCGTCAGGACGACCTCAGCTCCGTACGCTTTCAGAAGGTTGATCCGCTCTTTTGTCATCGTATCAGGCATAACAAGAATGGCTTTGTAGCCTCTTGCCGCAGCGTTCATCGCAAGGCCGATGCCGGTGTTTCCGCTCGTCGGTTCGATGATGGTTGAACCCGGTTTCAGCAGGCCTTTTTCTTCGGCATCCACAATCATTTGGTAGGCCGCGCGGTCTTTCACGCTTCCGCTCGGATTAAAAGATTCAAGCTTGATATAAACTTGGGCTGCGTTTTCGGGCTGAACGCGGTTCAACTTGACAAGGGGCGTTTCCCCGATTAATTCTGCAATATTGTGAACGGCTTTCACGGCTGTGCACCCTTTCCAAAAAACATGATTCTGTCATTATCCTATCATAAGGCCTCGGAAAGTGGACAATAGAGAGGTTATAAGTCCTTATATTTTTTGTTAAAATATAGAGAAGACGAATGAGGAGGAAGCCATACATATGTCAGTCAAACCGCATTACTTTATTGGAATTCCAATTCCGGCGGAGCTTAGTGAGCCGCTTTATCGAACAGTCAGCAGCCGTCCGGAATTTTCTTTTCATAGATGGGTGCATCCTTTGGACTATCACATCACCCTCGTGTTCCTCGGCTCCGCTGAAGAAGAGCAGCTGGCTATGCTTGCTGACAGCCTCAAGCTGATCTCCGCTGAGACGGCTCCGTTTCAGATTGCCTTGAAACGTTTCGGAACCTTCGGCAAGCCGTCGGAGCCGAGAATTCTTCATGCGGAACCGGAATACTCAGACGCTCTCTTTCACGTGAGGGAACGGGTGAAGCATGCTGCAGATGCGGCGGGATTTGAAATTGAAAAACGGCCTTTTCATCCACATATGACGGTTGCTAGAAAGTGGAATGGATCGGCTTCTTTTAACGGCCGCCTGGAGCCTCTTGAAGACGCGGTGTCTTTTATGGCCGGGCATTTCACCATCTTTCAAACTCATTTAGACAGGCTTCCCAAATATGAGCATCAAGCCGTTTTCCATTTCGGTGAACGGCCGGCTGCAGAAAAGCAAGATTCGGAGATGAACGCAGCTGGCACAGATTATTAAAATACAGGACTGCATTTCAAGGTATGAACAGGATCCTTATCATTATATCAACCAGTTTATCCGCTTGAAAAAGCAGCGCTGGCAGTCAATTAAAGAGATGGCTGAGAAAAAGAAAGACAGCCTTCATTACGATAAAGAAGCCGCCGATGATGAAACGGTCGGAAAAAGAAAGAAGACATTTACATTAAAGAGAAAAAAAGAAGCATCCGATATTAATAAAGGAAAAGAAGCCGATGAATGGTTTAACGGACTGGATGGAGAAATGGATGAAAGCTTGATTGCAAGAATTCCTGCGGCAGGGGAGGAACTCGTGTCGTTTTTCAAAGAATACGTGTACGAGTTTCAGCTGAAATGGGCAAGCTCGACAATCTCTGACATATCCAGGCTTTCCCGGGAAATAAAAAGCGATAAAATCCTGCACATTTTGGCACAGCAGCTGCCGGATTCATATTTCATCATGTATCGGCCGGTGCTGCAGGTGAATCAGGCTGCGGTAGAGCTCAGCGTCTTGATTCTCACACCTCTTGAGATCTACTGTATATCATTTCTCGAAGGCGAGAAGGACAGCGCATTTATCGGTTCCAAAGATCGTTTTTGGAAAGAAAAAACGGTAAGAGGAAGAGAACGGTCACTGTTAAATCCGGCTGTTGAGCTTCTCAGGACAGGCACGGTTCTTTCCGGCTTGTTAAAGGGATCGGGAATTGAACTGCCTGTGCGCAAAGTCGTTGTCAGCCGGACATCGTATATCGATTATCCGGAACCTCCTTACGGTATCAGCATTTGCGACAAAAGACACTGGAAAGAGTGGCTGGAGAAGCAGCAAAAGAACTTCGCCCCGATTAAAAGCCAGCAGCTGAAAACGGCGAAAATTCTGTTGTCGCACGGCGTCTCCGACTCGATGCGGAGACAGGAATGGCTGAGCTGACCGCCAGAACGTTATCCCGGCTTTTTCATACTATAAAATGGAGAATGGAATCATGAGCGATTGGTATATCATCATAAATCCAAAGGCGGGAAATGCGACGGCCTTCAGAGTATGGAAATCATTGCAGAAAGACCTTCAAAAGGCAAATATATCGTACCGCTCATTTATGACCCAGCATCCCGGGCATGCTGAAGTGTTGGCAAGGCAAATATCAACGATGCAGGATGACAGGCTGAAGCGTCTGCTGGTGATCGGCGGGGACGGAACCGTCCATGAAGTGCTCAACGGCTTAGTCAGCTTGCGGGATATTCAGCTGAGCGTCATCCCGTCGGGCTTAAATAATGATTTTAAACGCGGCTTTGCCGTGAAAAAATCGAATATCATTAAAGAAATGAAGCGAAAAGGGCAATCGCTGACCCGGACCTATGCCCTCGGAAGCTTTCATACGAAAGACAGTGAAAACGAACTTTATTTTGCCAATCATCTCAGCCTAGGATTTGATGCCTGCGCCGTCAAAAAGATGACTGCTTTGCCGAAATGGACGGCTGCTCTCAGGCTGAATCATTTGATTCAGCCACTGATTTTCTTTGTTACGGCGTTTACGTTTAAACCGTTTGTTCTTTCGTATGAGAATGGGGATGACAAGCGTACGTTTAAAAAAATCTGGTTTGCGTCGATTTCAAATCACCCCTACTATGGCGGAGACATGAAGATTGCACCGAACGCAAATCCGCGGGATGAGTTTTTAGACGTGATCATTATTGAAGACCGCTCCGTATTGAAAAAAGCCGGCCTCTTGTTTGCAATGATATTCGGCAAACACATCGGTAAAAACGGTGTTACGGCGTTTAAGACGAAAGAAATTTATTTTCATACGAATGAGCGGGTGCTCTTTCAAGCGGATGGAGAGGTGATCGGCTGGGCGCCCGTTTTCATCAAAACAGGGACCGAATCTCTTCGGTTAAGAGCATAAATCTTTCGAATGAAGGAGAGACTGAGATGCCGGGTATCAGCCGCCCCTTTGAAGCTTATCTCGATGAAATGAGAACGATCACTGTTTTAGTTCCGAAGAGCCGCGCGTCAAGCTGCAGCCCCCCTTTTCTGCTTGAAGATGATCAAGGAGGGAAGATAGAGCTTTCGGTAAAAGCGACGGAGGAGCTTGAGGAGAAATTCAAGTATGTTCTCGAAAGCAGCCGCCCCGTTCCATTCGGAAGAGTTCATAAAGTATGCTGTGAAGAAAGCGTCTGGACAGACCTGCAAATTGGTTCTGTTACGCGAAGTGCGGCGTTTGACAAGGCTTTTTTTTATGACGGCCGTCTCGGTGCTTTTTATTCAAAAGAGCGTACTTTATTTAAGGTATGGGCGCCGACCGCGAGTACGGCAGCGATCAAGCTGGAGAGCCCTGATTCGCTTCAAACAAATACTTTTCAAATGATGCGCAGAGAAAAGGGTGTTTTTGAGGTAACGGTCGAAGGCGATCTGAACGGCTGGTCCTATTTATATAAGCTTTATGTAAACGGGACGCCGTTATTGACAGTCGATCCTTATGCGAAAGCTGTTACGGTAAACGGGGAAAAGGGCGTTGTAATAGATCCTGAGGAAGTCAAAGTGAAAAAATACCGTGCGCCAAGCCTTCACAGTCCGTGTGATGCGATTATATATGAGGTTCACATCCGCGATTTTTCGATTCATGAAGACAGCGGTATGCGCCATAAAGGCAAATATCTTGCTTTTACAGAGGACGGAACTGAAACGTCCGGCGGCTTCTCAACGGGAATTGCCTATTTGAAAGAGCTCGGTGTCACCCATATCGAGGTTCTGCCCTTTCACGATTTTGCCGGAGTTGACGAGCTGTCTCCGGACCAATCCTATAATTGGGGCTATAACCCCCTTCATTTTAATGCGCCTGAAGGAAGCTATTCGCTCGATCCGCAGAACCCCAAAAGCAGAATCACCGAGCTGAAAACGATGATTCAGACGCTGCACAAACACGGCTTCTCCGTGATCATGGATGCCGTATATAATCATGTGTACAAGAGGGAAACATCCCCTTTTGAAAAAACGGTTCCCGGGTATTTTTTCAGACATAATGAATACGGTTTTCCAGCCGACGGAACAGGCGTCGGAAATGACATTGCATCTGAGCGGCTGATGGTGCGAAAATATATTCTCGATTCTGTCCGCTATTGGCTTGAAGAATATGATGTCGATGGAATTCGTTTTGATTTAATGGGCATTCTTGATATTGAAACCGTCCGCCAAATCAGTAAGCTTGCCGAGAATGTGAAGCCGGGCGCGCTCCTGTTCGGAGAAGGCTGGGATTTAAATACCCCGCTTGAAAGCGGGCAAAAAGCAACATTGCAAAATGCCAGGAAAGTTCCGGCGGTCGGCTTTTTTAATGATCGGTTCAGAAACGCAGTCAAAGGGAGTACATTTGAGCTCGGTGACCGCGGATATGCTTTAGGGGACACTGGAAAAAAAGCTGAGCTTCAACATGGAATTGCCGGCTCACCGGGATTCTTGCTGCCGCCACAGTCAATCAATTATGCGGAGTGCCATGACAATCATACGTTTTGGGATAAGATGGCCTTCTGTTCGGAAGAAGATGCCTGCACAAAACGGCTCAGGCAAAGGCTCGCGCTGTCGATCGTCCTGCTTTCGCAAGGCGTTCCATTTCTTCATGCCGGGCAGGAATTTTGCCGAACAAAGAATGGGGACAGCAACAGCTACAGGTCGGGAGATGGCATCAACAGGCTCGATTGGGAAAAGCGGGCGGAGCTTTGCGAGGACGTCGAATATGTGCGCCAGCTGATCAGGCTGCGGAGAAGCCATCCCGCTTTTCGTCTGCAAAAAGAGGAGGAAGTCAAGGAACATCTTTCTTTTATGAGCGGTACAGAAGAGGTAACGGCCTACAAGCTGAAGAACATTGCAGCATTTGATCCCTGGAACGAAATCATAGTGGTGCATTGTCCGTCTGCAAAAAAGGAAACGCTTGAGCTGCCCGCCCAGAAACAGTACTTGCTGCACTGCGATCCTTTTACGTTCTTCAATGGGAAGGTTCAAGCGGAAAAAAGGCTTCGGCTAAACGGAATCGGAACCTATGTTCTATACGAACCAAAAGGGATTTTTTAGTTTTGCTTGACGAAGTTTGGCGTCTAGCGCTAAAATTTAAAAGACGGCTATTGTTTAGCACAAATGACTCTCAATAGCCGTCTTTTTATTTGAATATAAAGAGACGACAATACAAGCGGTTTGCTGCCCGCTCTAGGGAGCAGATGCTTTTTAAAATCTTTTAATGAAATGATGGGTTGAAAATCGATATGAACTGGTTGGGACAATTACTAGGTAGCGAATGGGAGATTTCCCCCGCAGGAGGAGCTACAGGAGACGCATATTATGCAGAACATAATGGACAGCAGCTTTTTTTAAAGCGCAACAGCTCTCCTTTTTTGGCTGTCCTGTCCGCGGAAGGAATTGTTCCTAAGCTCGTTTGGACAAAACGAATGGAAAACGGGGATGTGATTACAGCACAGCACTGGCTCAAGGGAAGAGAACTGAAGCCGAAGGATATGAACAGCCAGGCGGTGGCTGAGATGCTTCGGAAAATTCACAGCTCCAAAGAGCTTTTAGACATGCTGAAGAGACTCGGCAAGCAGCCTTTTCAGCCAAGCTCTGTAATCACTCAATTGAAGCAGTTTATCCAGGCCCGGCAATATCCGATACCGCAGCTTGACCAAGCCCTTTTGTATCTGGAGCACCATCTCGATGATGTACAGTCCGGAGAAAAGGTCGTCTGTCACTGCGATGTGAATCATAACAATTGGCTTCTTACAGATCAGAACCAGCTTTATTTAATCGATTGGGATGGAGCGATGATTGCAGACCCCGCGATCGATCTGGGGCCGCTTCTTTATCATTACGTTGAAGAGCGGGAATGGGGAAGCTGGCTCGAACGCTACGGCTCTTCGTTAACGGACAATCTCAGGCTGAGAATGGCCTGGTACGTATTGGCGGAAAAAGCAATGACAACACTCTGGCAAGAAGCGAAAGGCAATCAGGAAGGCTTTCACCAAGGGCTGGAACAGCTTCACGCATTAATGAAGCGTCTCGCCGGAGCTTCATGAAAATGAGCCGATATCTTCCACCCATTGTGTGAGATGATCCTGGTGTTCCTGAATGTGGCTGTTGATTGAAGCGGACGATTTTCCCCTCTGGCTGTACAAATAAATGTCTTCGAGAACGCCTTTCAGGCCGGCGTCAAGATTCGTATTTGCCATTAAAGACTTGATAATCCGCTCCATCTGTTCGCACTCAGCGACGGTTCCGGTGCAGTCTGCCTGATGGTCTGAGAGAATATCTTTTAATAGATGAATCTGATTTTGCTGATTTAAGCCCATAATATTGGCACTTCCCTTCATTCTCGGAGTATATGGATTAAAATGTTCAGAAAGCTGTAATTTATACGCGAAAGACCCGGAGGCCGATCTTCGGTCTTTTTTGCTTTGGAAGAGGCCTTGCGGGATTCCGGGATTTCATGGTATGTTGTAAGACGATATAACAAATAGAGGTGTAAGTACATGCGAATGCGTCACAAGCCTTGGGCGGATGACTACCTGGCTGAAAACTCTCATATTGTGATCAGCGAGCCGTCTCAATGTAAAGGGAAATGGCATTCCATTTTTGGAAATGACAACCCGATCCACATCGAAGTAGGAACCGGAAAAGGGCAATTTATTTCAGGAATGGCCCTGCAAAATCCGGATGTAAACTATATCGGAATCGAATTATTTAAAAGCGTCATCGTAACCGCTGTTGATAAAGTAAAGCAGACAGAGGCGCCGAATGTAAAGCTTTTGAACATTAATGCCAATATGCTTTCAGACGTTTTTGCAGATGGGGAGGTCGACCGGGTCTATTTGAATTTTTCCGACCCGTGGCCGAAAAAACGCCATGCAAAGCGCCGTCTGACCAATCAAGCGTTCTTGAAAAAGTATGAGCAGGTGCTCGGAGGCAAGGGAGCGATTCATTTCAAAACCGATAACCGCGGGTTATTTGAGTACTCCCTTACCAGTTTTTCCGAATACGGACTCGTTTTGACGTTCGTCAGCCTTGATCTGCATCAAAGCGATTTTCAAGGAAACGTGATGACCGAATACGAAGAAAAGTTCGCCGCTAAAGGCCAGCCGATCTACAGAGTAGAAGCTGAATGGCGAACATAAAAAACAGACTGCTTCCGGCGGTCTGTTTTTTTGCTTTCAAATGAAGCTTCGGGTTGCGTTTTTTGCTACGATAGGAGAAGGAGGGATGATCATGGAAACTTTAACAATCGGACGAATCAAGCTGACATGGCTGAACGGAGGCGTCACACACATGGACGGAGGCGCCATGTTCGGCGTTGTGCCCAAGCCGCTTTGGTCTAAAAAGTATGACGTTAATGAGAAAAATCAGATCGAACTGAGAACAGACCCTATACTTGTTCAGAAAGACGGCACAAATTTGCTGATCGATTCCGGTATCGGACGCGGCAAACTGACGGATAAGCAGAAACGAAATTACGGGGTCACCGAAGAATCGTCAATTGCTGACTCGTTAAAAGCACTCGGGCTCTCAACGGAAGATATCAACGCCGTTCTGATGACACATCTCCATTTTGACCATGCATGCGGATTGACGCGCTATGAGGGAGAAAGCCTTGTTTCCGTGTTTCCAAATGCAGCGATTTACACGTCTGCGATCGAATGGGAAGAGATGAGAAATCCGAATATCCGCTCCAAAAATACATATTGGAAAGAAAACTGGGAAGCAGTTCAGCATCAAGTGAGGACCTTCGATGAGAAGCTCGAAGTTTTGCCGGGAATTACGATGCATCATACAGGCGGCCACAGCGACGGTCATTCCGTGATCGTTCTTGAGGATGCCGGCGAAACGGCCCTTCATATGGCTGATATTATGCCGACGCATGCCCATCAGAATCCTCTCTGGGTGCTGGCGTACGACGATTATCCGATGACATCGATTGCGGCGAAGCAAGCATGGCAGGCGAAAGCCGCCGAGAAAAACGCCTGGTACATTTTTTACCATGACGCCATTTATAGGGCATTAAAATGGGATGAAAACGGCGAGATTGCAGAGTCAGTAAAGAGAGAAAGGCGCTAAGCTATTTTGGTGAATGGTTTGCTTTGTAGTTATCCATCCTAAGGATAACTAACTTTTGAAAGGAAGACGACGGGTGAGCCACAATAATCTGAATGAACAAGTGATCGAGACGCAATTAAGAGGATTTGAAGTCCTTGCAACGCCCCTGCTGAACAAAGGGGTTGCCTTCCCTCCGGAGGAAAGGGAAGCTCTCGGCTTGACAGGATTGCTTCCTCCCAAGGTGCTGACGCTTGAAGAACAGGCAAAACGGGCGTATAAACAGTTCCAATCACAACCTGATGACTTGAGCAAAAACGTCTATTTAACGGCGCTTCATGACCGAAATGAAGTGCTGTTCTACAGGCTTCTGAACGACCATATGACAGAAATGCTGCCGATTGTTTATACCCCGACTGTCGGAACGGCAATCCAGCAATACAGCCATGAATACAGAAAGCCGCGGGGGCTGTTTTTGTCGGTTAATGACCCTGAAGGCATGAAAACAGCATTTGAAAATCTGGCCGCTAAAAAAAGCCGGATCGATTTGATTGTGGCCACTGATGCTGAAGGGATTCTCGGAATCGGGGATTGGGGAGTCGGAGGCATCGCCATTTCGATCGGAAAGCTTGCCGTTTATACTGCGGCTGCGGGCATCGATCCTAACAAGGTCCTTCCCGTTGTCATTGATGCGGGGACGAACCAGGAAAGGCTTCTCAATGATCCGCTTTATGTCGGGAATCAGCATTCAAGAATCAGAGGCGAGCGTTATGAATCGTTTATTGATCAATACGTTCAAATCGCAACCGAGACGTTTCCGGGCGTTTTGCTGCATTGGGAAGATTTCGGAACGCAAAATGCACGTCAGATTTTAAAAAAATACAAAGACAAAATTTGCACCTTTAACGACGACATTCAAGGCACAGGAGCAGTCACCCTTGCAGCGGTGCTTGCGGCCGTCAAAATATCGAAAATGCCCCTAAAAGATCATAAAGTGGTCATATTCGGAGCGGGGACGGCCGGGATCGGCAACGCAGAGCAAATTCGCGCCGCTCTTATTCAAGAGGGGGTGTCGGAAGAGGAATCATACCGCCGTTTTTGGTGTGTTGACCGGAACGGTTTGCTGACAGATGATATGAACGACTTGCAGGACATTCAAAAGCCGTATGCACGGCCTGCCGACGAGGTCAAAGACTTTAGCCGGAACGGCCCGGGGGATACAATCGATCTGCTTGAGGTGGTAAAACAAGTGCAGCCTACCATTTTGATTGGAACCTCTACTGTATCGGGCGCATTTACAGAAGAAATCGTAAAAGAAATGGCAAAGCATGTGAAACGGCCGGCTATATTTCCGATGTCCAATCCGACGCCGTTATCTGAAGCAAGACCAGAAGATTTGATCAAATGGACGGAAGGGCGGGCGCTCGTCGCCACAGGAAGCCCGTTTGCGCCTGTCGATTACAACGGCACCCGTTATGCGATCGGCCAGGCGAACAATGCCTTTGTATTCCCCGGTCTCGGTCTCGGAACGCTCGTATCAAAAGCAAGGCTGATTACGGACAACATGTTTTACGCTAGCGCAGCTGCGATCGCAGGTATGGTTGACACCGGACGGCCCGGCGCAGCGCTCCTTCCGGAGGTTGAGGATTTGCGCACGGTTTCCGCAACAGTGGCAACGGCTGTTATTAAAGCAGCCATAAAAGACGGAGTTGCAGAAAATGAGCCGGGCGATGTGATTCAAGCTGTACAGGATGCGATGTGGCATCCGGTCTACCGGCCGATTCGCGCCATATAAAAAAATGCGGCCATTTCAGGCCGCATTTTTTATATGCTATGCTGCGGTATCAATCACATCTACGATCATGCCTGTCTTCGCATCAACCATGACTTCGTACTGTTCAAGCTCTCCGAAAGCAGAACGTGTAATGCCTGTTTTGTACACCATGACGGTTTCGCCGTTTACGGTATAGGCTTCCGGAACGGTATATATCCATGAACCGTCGATCGGGCCTCTCTGTTTAAAAGCGGACTTGACGATGCGCAGCGCTTTTTCAGAAGAAATGTAAGGCTGCATGACATATTGTTTGACAACAACGGCCGCGGCAATGCCGATGCCGGCCCCAAGAAGAAAATGGCGCAGTTTCATCTTTTCAGCACCTCCAAAGCTTGTTTTTTTCATTATACAGAACATGTCCGTCCGTGTTAAGGATGGGCTCTCTTCTGGAAACACATCGCACACTTATGTAAAATGTAGAGAGATACATAAGAAAAGAGGGAAACAGATGAATCAGGAAACGAGAACGCTTTTTCAAACGCTGACGGAGCTCCCCGGCGCCCCGGGAAATGAACATCTAGTCCGCCGTTTCATGAAAAAAGAGCTTGAAAAATATGCTGATGAGATCCTCCAGGACAGACTGGGAAGCGTGTTCGGCGTTAAACATGGACCTGAAGACAGTCCGAAAATTATGGTGGCCGGCCATATGGATGAAGTGGGATTTATGGTGACATCAATCACAGACAACGGACTGCTTCGGTTTCAAACACTGGGCGGCTGGTGGAGCCAGGTTTTATTGGCTCAGCGGGTGGAAATCCATACGGACAACGGGCCGATCCCCGGCGTCATCGCGAGCACGCCTCCTCATCTTTTAACAGATGAGCAGAGGAGACGTCCAATGGATATCAAAAACATGATGATTGATATTGGTGCGGATGACAGGGAAGATGCCGAACGCATCGGTGTCAAACCAGGCCAGCAAATCGTGCCGATCTGTCCGTTTACCCCGATGGCAAATGAAAAGAAGATCATGGCGAAAGCATGGGATAACCGCTACGGCTGCGGACTCAGCATTGAGTTGCTGAAAGAAATGCAAGGAGCAGAACTTCCGAACACGCTTTACTCAGGCGCGACCGTTCAGGAAGAGCTCGGCACAAGAGGCGCGCAAACTGCGGCCAATATGATACAGCCTGACTTGTTTTTCGCGCTTGATGCAAGTCCGGCAAACGATGCGAGCGGCGACAAAAATCAATTTGGCCAGCTCGGCAAAGGGGTGTTGTTAAGGATTTTCGACCGGACGATGGTGACGCACAGCGAAATGAGAAATTTTGTGCTGGATACGGCAGAGACTCATGACATCCCGTATCAATATTTTGTTTCCCCTGGAGGAACCGATGCCGGTCGTGTTCACATCTCAAATGAAGGCGTTCCTTCGGCCGTGATCGGCATTTGTTCAAGATATATCCATACATCTGCTTCCATTATCCACGTTGATGACTACCTTGCTGCAAAAGAATTGCTGCTCAAGCTTGTCAAAGCTTGCGACAGTTCTGCCGTACAATCGATTTTGCGAAATGATTGAACAAAGAGACCCTGTGCCGCTTTACGCACAGGGTCTCTTTTTGATGATACAGCTACCGGCTTTCAAATACGTACGACAACGATTTAATCGCCTGATTGACAGTTTCTACGGTAATGTTCGCTTTGTTTGACAGTTCTTTTAACGGATGATGGAGTGACTCAGGACGGATGATGATCAGCGGCTTGCCTTTGGCAATCGCGTATGAAGCATCCATCGCCGTGTTCCATTGCTTGTATTTTTCCCCGAAAAGAGCGATGACCACATCCGCTTTGTTCATTAAAACGGAAGTTCGAAAATTATTCAAATCCGAGGCTGCATCATCTTTCGCGATCGAATCAGCCTGCTTGCCCATAATTTCTTCACCGATGTTGTCGGAGCGGTCGTGATTTTCCATCGGTCCGACAAACGTGATCGGCAGCTTGAGCGATTTTGCTTTTTCCTTCACTTCTTCACGCCAATTGCTATGTATTTCTCCGGCAAGATAAACGATAAATTCCATACATGCTCCTCCTGACTGTCATGGGATCACGGCGCAAGGCGCCTTAACGGATATTTTTACCCTATTACTTACCATGTTAAACGAGAATGGCTTGATAAAGCAAAAAAATTATGCTTATGATATGAAAGAGGATCGGATCGTTAAGATTTTCCCTTTTTAAAACGGGTAAGATACATAAAGAATCGTCCATCTTTTAAAAAAGCAGGTGGACAGCAAAAGGCTGGATATGGAGCCGGTTGTCTGGTATGATCCGAATGGATGATAAGAACATATATTGGAGGCGTTGAGTGATGAAAACAATCGAGACGAATGAAGAACTGCAAAAAGTTGTGAAAGACGATTTATCCTTGTTGATGTTTTCGGCTGACTGGTGCCCGGACTGCCGTTTTGTAGAACCGTTTTTGCCCGAGCTTGAGGCGAACTATCCGGAATTTACATTCTATTATGTTGACCGTGACAAATTTATTGATACGTGCGCGGAGTGGGACATTTTCGGAATCCCGAGCTTCCTCGTATTTAAAGAAGGAAACGAAATCAGCCGCTTTGTCAGCAAAGACCGAAAAACGAAAGAGGAAATCGAGCAATTTTTGACAGATTCCCTGAATAAGTAGCCGAAAGGAGAGTTCCTCTATGAAAATGACGTCAAGGAAACTTTCCGATATATTAAAAAAACGTTTGCAAAATGACAACTGGTCCTTTCATTTCGACAGGGAAAAAGACACCTTGAGAATCGAGGATAAAAATACAGGAAAAGGCATTACACTCGAACTCCCGGGGATCATCGCCAAATGGGAGCAGAAAAAAGATGATGCGATTGACGAAGTCGTCTATTATACTGAGGAAGCACTCAATGCCATGAAAGGCCAGTCGCAGGAAATGGAAGGGCGGGAAAGTCTCATCTATCCCGTCATCCGATCGACTTCCTTTCCCGAGAAATCCAGTGCAGGCGTTCCCTTGATTTTTGACGGCCACACGGCTGAAACACGAATATACTACGCGCTCGATCTTGGCAACACATACCGGCTGATCGACGAAAAAATGCTTGAAAAAGAGGGCTGGACAAAGGAAAGGATTCGGGAAACGGCTTCCTTTAACCTTCGCTCGCTCCAAACCGTTGTCAAAGAAGACGCAGTCGCCGGCAATCACTTCTACTTTTTCAGAGCAAATGACGGCTATGACGCCAGCAGGGTGTTGAACGAATCGATTCTCGCAGAGTATGAGAAAAGCGCGGAAGGGACACTGGCGGTGTCAATCCCGCACCAGGATGTGCTGATTATTGCCGACATCCGCAACAATGCCGGATACGATATTCTCGGTCAAATGTCGATGAGCTTTTTTGCAAACGGAACAGTGCCGATCACTGCGCTTTCTTTCCTTTATGAGGATGGAAAGCTTGAACCGATCTTTATTCTGGCTAAAAACCGCCCTAAAAAGAAATGATAGAAAGGAATTTTTCTCATGAACGCATTTTATAATCCAGAAGGCGTAGGCGATACGCTGCTCATCTCATTGAACGATATTCCGCGCGAAGAGATCGCTTTTGAGCGCTGCGGAGACGTCGTGAAAATTTTTCATAAAGACACAAAGGAAACAGCTGGCTATAACATTTTTAATGTCTCCTCATATGTGAGCATTGAGGAAAGCGGAGCTGTTGCGCTTTCCGAATCCTTTGTCCAGGATGTGAATGAAATTCTGGTCCGCAACGGTTTGAAAGATGAGCTGACCGTCGATCTTTCTCCGAAGTTTGTAGTCGGATATGTCGAAGAAAAAGAAAAGCATCCGAATGCCGATAAACTGAGTGTCTGCAAAGTGAATGCAGGGAGCGAGACGCTGCAAATCGTCTGCGGAGCTCCTAATGTTGAAGCCGGCCAAAAAGTCGTCGTAGCCAAAGTTGGAGCCGTGATGCCGAGCGGTATGATTATTAAAGATGCGGAACTTCGCGGAGTGGCGTCAAGCGGTATGATTTGTTCTGCCAAGGAACTGAACCTCCCAGACGCGCCGAAGGAAAAAGGCATTCTTGTCCTTGATGACAGCCGTAAAGCAGGAGAAGCTTTTACATTTTAACGGCATAAAATGAACAAAACTTTCGAATAGATGTAAAAAAGAAGCCGCTGGGTAGACAAACTTGGCGGCTTTTTTATTCGGAGGGCGGACACATGAGAAGGACTTGTCCTTTTCTGGGTGGGGAAGCAGTGGTATACTTAAAACCGTCCCCGAAAAATTTAAGGGAGTTAGAGAGTGATGATTCATGAGCTGGTTTAATAAAATGTTCAGCCTGTTTTTAGGCGATGATGAAGATAATGAAAAACAAAAAAAGCACATAGAAGAGTTTGAGGCGGATTCATTTATAGAGAAAGAAGAAGAAATGCCGCAAATTTCCGACGCAAAAGTCGTATATGAATATCCAAAAGGGAAATTCCGCTTCCCGGTTATACCTGATCAAAACTCGCGGCCGCGGGAAAAGGATGACAGCCGCGAACAAAGGACCCGCCGCCCGGCAGGCCGGCACACAGCTTCTCAGCCGAAACCCGGAAATTCCTATCATCATGAAGAGAAAGCGGCGAAAAAACCCTTTAGGCCGTCCGTCATCCCGTCACCGGTTTACGGCTTTCATGAACAGAAAAGAGCCAAACCGGAAAATTATACATATCGTGCAAACAAACAAATGGAAGCGCGTGTCACGCTGTTTAACGAAGAAATTGAAAAAGAGCAGAAGGTTGCCGGAAATAAGCAGCCGGTACGAGAAGAACCTTCCTTGCAAACTGAAAAGAACGGCCGTCCGCTGACTAAAAGCGAGAGTCGCAATCCGACATGGCGAGCCGAATTTGAAGATGTCCCGCATATGTCGGAGGAAACGGATTTCCGCCGAGAGCAAATCACAGAAGGTGGCGAAGCCGCTGAAGAAAAAGTGCTGCGGCATGAATCCGAACGAACGGAAACCCCTGTCTCAACACGTACTCCGGAAGAAACGGAAATCCGCCAAGAGCGAATGACAGAAGACTCTGGGCTCGCCGAAGAGAAAGCGCTGCGGCATGAATCCGAACGAACGGAAACCTCTGTCTCAACGCATACTCCGGAAGAAACGGAAATCCGCCAAGAGCGAATGACAGAAGGCGGCGGGCTTGCCGAAGAGAAAGCGCTGCGGTATGAAGCTGAAGAAGAGACAGCCACCGCATCATGGAACATAACGGAAGAAGAAGCAATTCCCGCCGAGCAAACGCCGGAACAAATCGAAAAGCTTTTGGATCAGATCGAGGAAACCGGAGAAGAGAAGGAAACTGCAGAGGATGCAGAAACCATCGTAGAAGAACATGGGGAGACTAACGGCTCGGACGAAATGCTGCCTGACCCGGAAGCTTCAATTCCAGAAAAGCAGTACACTGGCCGCAGTTCTGAAGTATCCGACCAGAGCGATGGTCCTTCCGATAACAAAAACCGGACAGATTCCAACACGCCGGCTGACGCTCGTGAAGAAACAAGCGGAAGCAGCCAGGCTGGCTGGAGACATGAGCATGCATCATTTTCACCGGAACCGGAAGAGACAGCGTCAAGCGCGGGTGAACCCGAAAACAGCGAACAGGACCGGGAGAGTACAGGGACAGTTGAGGGGCGGCCTGAGGCTCCGCGGAAACGGGAAACAGGAGCTGCTCCGGGATCGAAGAAAGGCTCTGTTCCGTTTAATGTCATGATGCTTGCATCAGATAAACAAAAAGAAAAAGCGCCTCAAGGATATCAGTTCCCGAATATGTCTTTGCTTGATGTGCCTCCGGCGCAAAAGCAGGATGATCAGGCCTGGATACACGAGCAGCGCGAGCTGTTGGACGTCACGCTTGAGAACTTCAATGTCAAAGCAAATGTCGTTCATGTCACCCAGGGGCCTTCTGTGACAAGATTTGAGGTGCATCCTGAACCCGGAGTGAAAGTAAACAAAATTACAAATCTGTCAGATGATATTAAACTCAGCCTGTCAGCGAAAGATATTCGGATCGAAGCGCCGATTCCGGGAAAAAATACGATCGGAATTGAAGTGCCGAATCTGCATAGTAAAATGGTTTATTTGCGCGAAATGATCAGAAGTTCGGAATTCAGAACGAATCCGTCCCCTCTGACCGCAGCCCTCGGACTCGACATTTCCGGAAAGCCCGTCGTGGCAGATCTGAAAAAAATGCCCCACGGGTTGATTGCCGGGGCTACGGGATCAGGGAAAAGCGTATGCATCAACACGATCTTAGTCAGTCTGCTGTTCAAATCGGCGCCGAGGGATGTCAAGCTTCTGCTTATCGATCCTAAGATGGTGGAGCTTGCTCCGTATAATAAAATTCCTCATCTCGTCAGTCCTGTCATCACAGATGCCAAAGCGGCAACTGCTGCATTAAAATGGGTTGTCGAAGAAATGGAGCGGCGCTATGAATTATTTGCCCATTCCGGTGTTCGGGAAATTGAACGATTTAATGAAAAAGTCCGGGAACAGAACATGGGTGAAAAACTTCCTTATCTTGTTGTCGTGATTGATGAACTTGCCGACTTAATGATGGTCGCTCCGAATGAAGTGGAAGAAAGCATCTGCCGAATCGCACAAAAAGCAAGAGCGTGCGGCATCCATCTTCTGATCGCGACGCAGCGGCCTTCAGTTGATGTCATTACCGGCTTGATTAAAGCCAATATACCAACAAGAATAGCGTTTTCTGTATCAAGCGCCGTCGATTCAAGAACGATTATCGATATGGCGGGAGCTGAAAAGCTGCTTGGAAAAGGGGATATGCTGTTCCTGGAGAACGGTTCAGGCAAACCGGTCCGCCTGCAGGGCAACTTTGTTTCCGACCGGGAGATTGACCGTGTCGTTTCACATGTCAGACGGCAGCAGGAGCCGAACTATTTATTTGAACAAGAACAATTGGTCAGACAAAATCCGGCCGGATTTGATCAGGATGAACTGTTTCTGGAAGCGTGCGAATTTGCCGTGGAACAAAACAGCGCCAGCACTTCAAGCCTGCAGCGGCGCTTTCGCATCGGCTATAACAGAGCTGCCAGATTAATCGATATGATGGAAAGGGAAGGCATGATTTCTGAGGCGAAAGGAAGTAAGCCGAGAGAAGTCCTGATTACAAAGGCCGAGCTGGAACAGTTAATAGAAAGTAGTTCACTTTTCGGCTAAACATGGTATGATAGCAGATGGGCGTGTTTTTTTTAGAGCGCCGCATATTAAAGCGCCGGCAGCGGCGTTTTAATCCGTTTTTAAGAGCACTTCCGTGAAAGGGTTCAAAAAAATCCTTTACGCAGGAGGTTTATTCACTCTTGAAAATGTCTGATACTGAATATAATGATGACTTTGAAGAAAACGATGCGGCCGAGCTTAGGTTGCAAATTGAAATAAGCGTCATATACTGGGAAGCAGATAGACGTTTGTTGGAGGTACAATTATGACTGTTTATCATTTTGTCGGAATAAAAGGGACAGGTATGAGTCCGCTTGCCCAAATTCTCCATGATAATGGATATAATGTCCAAGGATCGGATATCGAAAAGTACATTTTTACACAAACCGCTTTAGAGGAGAGAAATATCCCGATATATCCGTTTGATCCGGAAAATATCAAGCCGGGAATGATTGTTATTGCCGGAAATGCTTTTCCCGACACCCATCCTGAAATTGAAAAAGCGCGAGCGGAAGGCCTGCAAGTCGTGCGGTATCATAAATTCCTCGGTGACTATCTGAAGAAATTTACGAGTATTGCCGTGACAGGGGCACATGGCAAAACGTCAACGACGGGTCTTTTATCCCATGTCATCCAGAAAGCAAAACCGACATCTTATCTGATTGGAGACGGGACTGGAAAAGGCTGCGAAAACAGCGAGTACTTTGTGCTTGAAGCCTGTGAATACAGAAGGCATTTTCTGAGCTATCAGCCTGATTATGCGATTATGACAAATATTGATTTTGATCATCCCGATTATTTCGCGAATATCGATGATGTATTTGACGCATTTCAAACGATGGCATTACAGGTGAACAAGGGAATTATCGCATGCGGCGACGACGAATATTTGATGAAAATCCATGCGAACGTTCCAGTCGTATACTACGGCTTTGCCGAGGAAAACGATTTTCAGGCGAGAAATGTCATCAAAAATACCGAGGGCACAACGTTCGATGTTTTCGTCAGGAACACATTCTACGATACCTTCTATATACCGGCATACGGCAGCCATAACGTTCTGAACGCTTTGGCCGTTATCGCACTCTGCCATTATGAACAGGTCGATGTCGATATCATTAAGGAAGGATTGCAAACCTTTGGCGGCGTTAAACGCAGATTTAACGAAAAACATGCCGGCAGCCAAGTGTTGATTGACGATTATGCCCATCATCCGACTGAAATCACGGTGACGATTGAAGCAGCCAGACAGAAGTATCCGGAACGGGACATTGTCGCAGTATTTCAACCGCATACATTTACGCGTACGCAGTCGTTCCTGAATGAGTTTGCCGAAAGCCTCAAGAAAGCCGATTATGTATATCTTTGCGATATATTCGGATCTGCCCGAGAAAATGCAGGAAAGCTGACGATCGGCGATTTGCAGGAGAAAATCCCGCAGGCGAAGCTGATCGATGAAAATGACACATCGATTTTAAAGGAGCATGAAAATGCAGTGTTAATTTTCATGGGCGCAGGTGACATTCAAAAGTATTTAAAAGCATATGAAAATGTATTAGCATAATGAGAAAAAGGCAGTGTGAGTCAATCCGCTGCTTTTTTGTACATATGGAGCCGGGAGTTTCTGTTAAAGGAATTCTCTCGTGCGTGTAGAAAAAGTAAATATAAAGGTTTACGATTTAAACAATTGGGTATACATCAATTGTAAGACCTTAGCTCGAGGAGGATAAGATGATTATTATTCTATATTTAAGCGCCGCACTCATCGCTGTCAGCTTTCTTATTCTGGTTATCTATTTATCAAAAACATTAAAATCGCTTCAAGTCACACTCAATCATGTTGCCGCAACGCTGGAAGGTGTTGAAGGACAAATGAAAGGCATCACAGCTGAAACAACGGAGCTCCTGAATAAGACGAATCGGCTCGCTGATGATATTCAGGAAAAATCTTTGAAGCTGAATACGGTCGTGGATGCCGTTCAGGAAGTCGGCACATCGGTCAGGCAGTTTAACAGCTCCATTCAGCAGGTTTCAGAGTCCGTCACATCAGCCGCAGAGCAAAACCGTGAAAAAATTTCTCAAGTTGTCAGCTGGAGCAATGCAGCTTTGGAAATTTGGAATAGATGGAAACAAAAGAAGATGAAGGAGGAATAATTTATGAGTAAAGATGGAATGAATACTAAAGATTTTTTAATCGGCACATTTGTAGGCGGAATCATCGGGGCAGCCGCAGCTTTATTTTTAGCACCGAAGTCAGGGAAAGAGCTTCGCGATGACCTCGGAAATCAGGCTGTCGTTTTAAAAGATAAGACCGGAAAGCTCACAAGCGAAGCGAGGGAGAGAGGTTCTGAGTACGTCAGCATCGCCAAAGAGAAGACATCTTCGATTTCACAGCTTGTTGCCGACCAGTCTTCACAGATCATGGATAAAGTCAAAGACTTGCGAAACAAAGGTGCTGAAAAAGCTGATGAACTAAAGGAAGAAGCATCGACTAAAATCGAAGAACAGGCTGAAGAAGCCAAAAATGAAATAGAAGATGAAGCAAGGGAAACAGCGGATACCGTCCAGAAATAATGGAGGAAAGGGAGATCACCGTGTCGAAACAGCTCATTCAAACAGAGGATGAATTTAAAAAGCTTGCAGAAAACAACGATACATTTATCTTTTTGAAACATAGTGTGACATGCCCGATCAGCAGGCGCGCGTTTGAAGAATTTGAATCATTCGCCAATCAGCATGAAGACATACCGGCTTATTATTTAAAAGTGCAGGAAAGCCGACCGCTGTCAAACTATATCGCTGAGCAGTACGGAATTAAACACGAAAGTCCTCAAGCCTTCATTTTTACAAACGGGAACGTGAAATGGCACGCCTCCCATTCGCAAATTACAGCTCAAGCACTTGCGGAAAACAGCAGATAATCCGCAGGTAAAAACGGCCAAGACGTATAGCGTTTTGGCCGTTTTCTATGTTGTTATGATGCTTTTGCCTCATGGAAATGCCTTTTTAGGATAATGTATCGTTTGATCCATGGTTGTACGTTATAATTAATAAAACAGGAGGTGATGAGTTGAACACTGAATTAAAGGACATGCTTCAATCCGTTCTAAAAGAAGAATTGAGTCCGATCAATCAGCGTCTTGATGGAATCGACAAGCGCTTAGACAAAATCGACGCACGCTTCGCTGAGATAGACAAGCGCTTCGATGAAGTGGACGCACGTTTCGTTGAGATCGACAAGCGCTTCGATGAAGTGGACGCACGCTTCGTTGAGATCGACAAGCGCTTCGATGAAGTGGACGCACGTTTCGTTGAAGTAGATAAGCGCTTTAACGCAATCGACAAGCGCTTCAAAGAAATAGACGGGCGCTTAAACAAAGTAGAAAACCGCTTAAACGCAATGGACAAGCGGCTGAATCGGCTTGAAACAGATATAGATGAACTGAAAAGAGGACAGGAGAGGCTCCCGAAAACGATCATCGAGAACATCGGACAATTTACGGAGAACATTGTCGAACATGCCGATGATAAGGCGGCTGCCTTGAATGACAGGGTTTTTAGCGTCGAAACCGCAATACAGAGAATATACAGGTTATCAAGTTAAAGAATCAAACAGGATTCTTTTTTTTTTATTCTTCCGACAAACACCCGCACAGCAAGGGATAAACTGCATATAATGCTTTATCGCTTAAAAGCGTTTTGGTAATAAAGAATTTTTTCGTGACATTTTAAGAAACATTGTTTATAATAAACCCTAATCAATTGAATCATTCTTATTCTCATAGAGGGTGAAGTTAAAAAGAAAGGATGGATAACATGAGCAACACTGAACTTGATTTGCTGAGGCAGCAGGCGAATGAATTAAACTTGCAAATATTAAAGCTGATTAATGAGCGAGGAAGAATCGTTCAGGAGATTGGAAAAGCGAAGGAAGCGCAAGGCATCAACCGCTACGATCCAGTCAGAGAAAGAGCGATGCTGAACGAAATTATTGAAAATAATGACGGACCGTTTGAAAACTCGACGATCCAGCATATTTTCAAAGAGATTTTCAAAGCTGGACTTGAGCTTCAGGAAGACGATCACAGCAAAGCACTGCTCGTTTCCCGCAAGAAAAAGCCTGAAAATACGATCGTTGATTTGAAAGGCGAAAAGATCGGCGACGGAGAACAAAGATTTATCGTCGGTCCGTGTGCAGTTGAAAGCTATGAGCAAGTAGCCGAAGTTGCAGCCGCAGCTAAAAAGCAAGGCTTGAAACTGCTTCGCGGCGGAGCCTTCAAACCCCGTACAAGCCCGTACGACTTCCAAGGCCTCGGTGTTGAAGGCCTGCAAATCTTAAAGCGTGTTGCTGATGAGTATGATCTTGCCGTCATCAGTGAGATCGTGAATCCGCAGCATATTGAAGAAGCCATTGATTACATTGATGTTATCCAAATCGGCGCCCGCAACATGCAAAACTTCGAGCTCTTAAAAGCCGCCGGTTCAGTGAAGAAGCCGGTTCTGCTAAAGCGCGGACTTGCCGCAACGCTGAAGGAATTCATCAATGCAGCGGAGTACATCATGTCACAGGGCAATGATCAAATCATCCTTTGCGAACGCGGAATCAGAACGTATGAGACAGCGACTAGAAATACGCTTGATATCTCAGCTGTGCCGATCCTGAAGCAGGAAACTCACCTTCCTGTATTCGTGGATGTCACTCATTCTACCGGACGCCGCGACTTGCTGCTTCCGACAGCAAAAGCAGCGCTTGCGATCGGAGCTGACGGCGTCATGGCCGAAGTCCACCCTGATCCTTCTGTCGCGCTTTCCGACTCTGCTCAGCAAATGGATATCCCGACATTTGAAAAATGGTTAAATGAACTGAAGCCGCTCGTTCAAGTAAAAGCATAAGATTCGTTTATGGACCGCTTTCGAGCGGTCCTTTTTTTAGTTGTCATCAAAAATTGTCGAAAAAATGTCTTATTTTTAATTAAAAAGCTGTTTATTCTTATTTAAATTAATTATAAAAATAAAGGGAACGTTTTCATATTAGGTAAAACCGTGTATAATTTCAGAGAGCCCCTTTTGTTTTGGCAGGTTATGAAAAATAATGTAAACTTGAGTTCTGTTTATTTTACATAAAGTTTTACATTTTGACATTTCTCTACATGAAAATGTTTATGCTATAGGAAAAGAAAAGTGTACCCAGTTGAAGGAGTGGTAAAAATGAGTAATGTGACAATATATGATGTAGCACGCGAAGCAAATGTAAGTATGGCAACCGTTTCCAGGGTTGTGAACGGAAATCCGAACGTCAAGCCGACGACGAGAAAGAAGGTGCTTGAAGCCATCGAGCGTCTTGGCTATCGTCCAAATGCCGTGGCAAGGGGCCTTGCAAGCAAAAAGACGACGACTGTCGGCGTGATCATTCCCGATATTTCCAGCATCTTTTATTCAGAGCTGGCGAGGGGAATCGAAGATATCGCAACGATGTACAAGTACAATATTATTTTGAGCAACTCCGACCAGAATATGGACAAAGAACTTCATCTTTTGAATACGATGCTAGGAAAACAAGTTGACGGTATCGTCTTTATGAGCGGAAATGTCACTGAAGAGCATGTGGAGGAGTTTAAGCGGTCACCAGTTCCGATCGTGCTTGCGGCATCTGTTGAAGAAAAAGGGGAAACGCCGTCGGTTGCGATCGATTATGAACAGGCGATTTATGATGCGGCTACCATGCTGATTGAAAAAGGCCATAAGCGCCTTGCGTTTGTATCAGGACCTATGACTGAGCCGGTCAATCAAGCGAAAAAACTTCAAGGCTTTAAAAGAGCGCTTGAGGATAAGGGGCTGACATTTAAAGAAGAGTATGTCGCAGAAGGCGATTATACTTACGATTCAGGAATGGAAGCGCTGGAGGCGCTAATGAAGCTGGATGAAAAACCGACGGCCGTCCTGTCAGCGACAGACGAAATGGCACTCGGCGTTATTCACGCAGCACAGGATAAAGGACTGGCTATTCCGGATGACCTTGAAGTGATCGGCTTTGACAATACAAGGCTTTCATTAATGGTTCGACCGCAGCTGTCGACTGTCGTCCAGCCGACGTATGATATCGGTGCCGTAGCGATGAGACTTCTGACAAAGCTGATGAACAAAGAGGAAGTCGAAGAGCATATTGTCCAGCTGCCGCATCGCATTGAACTCAGACAATCAACAAAATGATCATGATTAAATAAACGAGAAAGAAAGCAAGTGTTCACAGCTTTTTTCGTGAATTGCTTGCTTTCTTTTCCTTGAGCTGGAGAGATTATGAAAAAATGAAACGATTTGATTATCTGACACCGGTCGGTTTGATTTTGGGTATTTTCATTTTAGTAATCGGCGTTGTCTCTGGAGCGGGGCTTTCCGGTTTTTATTCGTTTATCGATTTGACGTCTTTCTTTATCGTGACGGGCGGATTGTGTGCAGCTGTTTTCATCAGCTTTTCCCCGAAAGATTTAAAAAGAGCGCCGGCTGTGCTGAAGCAGGTCTTTATTTCGGAAGAAGACGATGTACGCGACTTGGTCAAAACCTTTGTCAGCCTGTCTGAACAGGCGCGCAAACAAGGAATTTTATCATTGGACGCCAATATCAATGAAATGAAAGACCCGTTTTTGAAAAAAGGTCTGCTTCTTGCCATCGACGGATGGGACGAGGAGACGATCCGTAATGTGATGAACTCGGAAATCGCCGCGATGGAAGAAAGGCACAGAAAGGGAAGAAGAATCTTTGAAAAAGCGGGGGAATTTGCCCCTGCATGGGGAATGATCGGAACCCTTGTCGGACTCGTCATGATGCTCAAAAACCTGAACAAGCCGGAAACGCTCGGTCCGAATATGGCGATCGCCCTTTTGACGACGCTTTACGGATCCCTTTTAGCCAACATGCTGTTTATACCGATCGCCGCAAAGCTTGAAGAAAAGACTGAGAATGAAATCTTTAAGAAGCAGGTCATGATCGAAGGCATCATCGGCATCCAGTCGGGAAGAAATCCGCGAAATCTGGAAAGCCAGCTTGTCGTTTTCAGTTCAAAAGAAGAATGGGCAAAAAAGCGGGCGGATCATATAAAACAAAAGGACAGGGCTCATGAAGCTTAGACATGAACGAAGAAAGCGCGAGCAGGGTCGCAAATCGTCAAACTGGATCATCACGTTTTCGGATTTGATTACGCTCATCCTCGTGTTCTTTATTTTACTGTTTTCGATGTCGCAAATCGATTTAAACAAATTTAAAGCAGCAGTCGGTTCATTTCAAGACAGGGCCGACGGCAAATCCGCCGCAGAGCTGAAAAAAGAAAACGCGGACGATCAGAAGGCTGAAAAAACGGCTAAAAGCCAAGAAGATTTATTAAAGAAAATCAACGACTATATTGAAAAAAATGAACTGTCAAGTTTGATAGCGGCCAAGCGTGATGAACGGGGCATCATCCTCGTCCTTCAGGAAGCGGTTTTGTTTGATTCGGGAAAAGCGGATCTGAAAGACCAGGCTCACCCGCTTTTGCATAAAATCGCCGTCCTTCTCAAATCAGTGTCCAACCCGATCCGTGTGGAGGGGCATACGGACAGCCGCCCGATTTCGACTTACCGTTTTCCATCCAATTGGGAGCTTTCTGCGGCAAGGGCGAGCACTGTGATCGGCTACTTTACGTCGAAAGAAAAGCTCGACTCTTCACGTTTTCTTGCCATCGGTTATGCCGATACAAAACCGGTCAAGGACAACCGCACAGAGAGCCATATGAAGGAAAACAGGCGCGTCGAAATTGTCATCGCAAAAAAATAAATGAGAAGAAAGCAAGGTCTTGCATAAAAGCAAGGCCTTTTCTGTACGCCGGGATTTTTCGCATTAAGTGGCGCGCTTGGCAGAGCGAATCGGATAAAGAGCTTTGGCAACGGTTTGGGCGTTTTTTTCCGTTATTTCGGATTTTCTTGGAATCGGAGGATACAAATCTGCCGGGTCGGACCAGTTGGCAGGAAGTCGGACAGATGCCTGCTTCCCCCACTTTTTCAGCCATTTTTCAGGCATCTTATCCTCAGGTTTCATTCCTTTCATTTCAAGCCAGATTCTTGCCCATGCCCTCGGTACGACGCGCCAAATGTCGTACCCTCCTCCGCCGACAGCAATCCATCTTCCGTTGCAATAGGTGTGTGCAAGTTCGTGAGCGAGCTTTGGAATCTCTTCGTAAATCTTCATCGTCGTGCACAAGTGTGTCAGCGGATCGTAGTAATGCGCGTCAGCTCCGTTTTGCGACAAAATAACGTCCGGTTTAAAAAACTCAGCTATTTCAGAAACAGCCGTCCGGTAGGATTCAAGAAAAGACTCATCTTCTGTGAAGGCATCGAGCGGGATATTAAAAGCGTAGCCGTAGCCTTCGCCATGACCTCTTTCCTGTACTTGCCCCGTTCCCGGGAAAAGGTAGCGGCCGGTTTCATGAATCGAGACGGTACACACGGAAGGATCATCATAGAACGTAAACTGCACCCCGTCGCCGTGATGGGCGTCCGTATCAATATATAAAACCTTCGCATGATATTTTTTCTGCAAATATCGTATCACAACTGAACTGTCGTTATAGACGCAAAATCCTGAAGCTCTTCCTCTGAATCCGTGGTGAAGCCCGCCTCCGAGATTGAGGGCGTGTCTTGCTTTGCCCGTCATGACATAGTCTGCAGCTGTCAGTGTTCCGCCCACCAAAAGGGAGGCGGCTTCGTGCATCCCGGCAAAGACAGGGGTATCTTCTGTTCCAAGCCCGTAGTTTTCGCTTTCGGCTGCCGGGAGTTTTCCCGCCCCTGCAAGCTGGACGGCCTTGATATAATCGCCTGTGTGAACAAGGGCGAGCTCGGCTTCTGTCGCTATGCGCGGAGCAATCGTTTCTCCCGGTTCAAATGCGCCGACCGTATTCAAAAGATCGTATGTTACATAGACTCGCAGCTGATTAAACGGGTGATCTTGATGAAATTGATAGGTTTGGTAAGAGGGAGAAAAAATAAATACGCTGTCCTTCATGGCAAATCCCTTTGAACAGCCGGCCAAAGAACCTGATACCCTTTGGACTTCACGTCTTTGATGATAGAGGCGGGATTCATCGTTTGAACGCGAAACACGAGTATTTTCGAATCATCTTCATCACCGGGATATACGAGCACGCTCAATATGGCGATTTGGCGCCTGCTGAAAATGGCGCTGATATCAGCGAGGCTACGGGCGATATGATCGGTTTTGATTTCGATTTGGGAGCCTGGAAAATGGGCTCCTGTCAGCTGGACGAACGTATGCAGCAAATCGGATTTTGTCACAATGCCGACAAGCTTCCCGTTTTTTACGATCGGGAGGCAGCCGATTTCGTGTTCGAAAAAAACAGCTGATATTTCTTCGGCAAAATCAAGCGGGTGACCGGTGATCACTTCTTTTGACATAATCAGTTCCACCGGCTTTTTTAAATCTTCGTCAGATCTGTTTTGGGCAAAAATACTCGGACTTGCTGTTTTGACGTCCCTGTCCGTGACAATGCCTATGACCGTTCCCCGTTCATTGATGACGGGAAGGTGTTTAATATGAAATGTTCGCATGCGTTTGATCGCTTCTTCAATCGTATCCGTTCTGGAAAGTGTCACAACATCCCGTTTCATGATTTTTTCAACAATCATATTCAGGTCCCCTTTGCTCCCTTAATACATAAAACGATTGTGGAATCTGAGTCTGTCAAAACGCTCGATCGACTCCTGACTGACCTCTTTTCCGATGCGGGCCATTAAACAGTTGGCGGGATGGGAGCTGATTTCCGGATCGTCTGTCGCAAACCAGACAAGCCCTCCGGCATTCATCATTTTCTCCATCATCTTTCTGTATTCCCAAACATCTTTATTAGTCCCCTTTAGATCCCAATGCCAGTAATATTCAGTCGTGATGATGATATATTTTTCCATCTGCGGATCCATCATGCTGACCGCAAGCAGCGTCTTCCCGACAGAGTGACCCCTGAACGCCGGAATGACTTCGATGGCTCCAAGCTCAATTAAATTTTCCATGTTTCCTTCAGACCATCTTTCAAGCAGGTCTGGATAAACATATGTCACATAGCCGACAATGGTTTGCCGGAAACGGGCGATGATGATCCGTCCTTCGGGAAGCCCTGCGATTTCGATTAATGCTTCATGTTGTTTTTGAGATGGGCGAAAGGCTGTAAGCTCGTTGTGAAATTCATATTGTGCGAGTTTTTCGGGACTGATAGGGCCCTCTATCAGCACGGAGCCTTTCTCTGTCTGCAATTCTTTGGCATGATAAGTTTTGTGATGCTCCACGTATCCACCGCCTTACATCTTAGTTGAAGTCTTTTATACATAACATACCAAAATATTAAGCGTTTTCATAGGATGGAAGAGTATTTTTTAAAAATTGAGAAAATAAAAAATCTATACTATAATATATTTTGATGAGCGAACAAAGGGGGATGGGCATGGAATTGAAAGCGTTGCCAGCAGAAAAGGGAAACTACAACTTGAAAGACTATGATGAAGCATACCGGACATTTGACTGGAAGGATTCCGAAAAACATTTTTCATGGCACAAAACGGGAAAAATCAATGCAGCTTATGAAGCGATCGACCGCCACGCTGAGTCAAATTTGAAAAATAAAGTGGCATTTTACTACAAAGATCCGGTCCGCGAAGAAAAGTACACCTTCAGAGAGATGAAAAATGAAACGAATAAAGCCGGGAATGTCTTAAAGCAGCATGCCAATGTGGGAAAGGGAGACCGTGTGTTTGTTTTTATGCCGAGATCACCCGAGCTTTATTTTATTCTTCTCGGCGCTGTCAAATTGGGAGCGATCGTCGGGCCGTTGTTTGAAGCATTTATGGAAGGCGCTGTCAAAGACAGGCTTTTAAACAGCGGAGCGAAGGTTATCGTGACGACGCCGGAATTGCTTGAACGGGTGCCGGCCGGCGAACTTCCGGATCTTGAATCAATCATTGTCGTTGGAGAAGGCGTAAAGGAAGAAGGGGCTGTCATCGATTATTACGCGAAAGCGGCTGAAGCAGATACTGATCTTGAGATTGAATGGATGGATCAGGAAGACGGGATGCTGCTTCACTATACATCGGGTTCGACCGGCGCGCCAAAAGGGGTTCTCCACGTCCACAAAGCAATGATTCAGCATTATCAAACAGCCAAATGGGTTCTTGATCTGCACGACGATGACATTTATTGGTGCACGGCTGATCCAGGCTGGGTTACCGGAACGGTCTACGGGATCTTCGGTCCATGGCTGAATGGAGCAACGAATGTTGTCGTAGGCGGCAGATTCAGTCCCGAAGCATGGTACGAAACGATTGAAAAAATGGAAGTGACGGTATGGTACAGCGCGCCAACGGCTTTTCGGATGCTGATGGGTGCTGGCGACGATCTCGTAAACAAATATAATCTGAGCTCATTACGGCATATTTTAAGCGTAGGGGAGCCGTTAAATCCTGAAGTCATCAGATGGGGGCATAAAGTCTTCAGCAACCGGATTCATGATACATGGTGGATGACCGAAACAGGAGCGCAGCTCATCTGCAATTACCCGTGCATGGAAATTAAACCGGGATCGATGGGCAAGCCGATTCCAGGCGTAGAGGCTGCAATCGTCGATCACCAGGGAAATGAACTGCCTCCTTACAGAATGGGAAATCTCGCCATTAAAAAAGGCTGGCCGTCGATGATGCATTCAATCTGGAACAATCCTGAAAAATACAGCTCCTATTTTATGCCGGGGGATTGGTATGTGTCAGGAGATTCCGCCTACATGGATGAAGACGGATACTTCTGGTTCCAGGGAAGGATCGACGATGTCATCATGACATCGGGCGAGCGCGTCGGCCCGTTTGAAGTCGAAAGCAAGCTTGTTGAACATCAAGCTGTCGCTGAAGCAGGCGTCATCGGCAAACCGGATCCCGTCCGCGGTGAAATTATTAAAGCATTTATCGCCTTGAGGGACGGTTATGAACCGTCAGATTCGTTAAAAGAAGAAATCAGGCAGTTCGTGAAACAAGGTTTGGCCGCACACGCCGCGCCAAGGGAAATCGAATTCAAGGATAAACTGCCGAAAACAAGAAGCGGAAAGATCATGAGACGCGTCCTGAAAGCTTGGGAGCTGAACCTTCCGGCAGGCGATCTCTCATCGATGGAAGACTGATGTCTCATTGACAATGCAAAAATATTATGTTAAAAAAGATTTAGTCGAATATTCAAAAGGTGAAGACTGAGATCAGTAAAACGCATCCTTCCCTGTCTTAGAGAGCTGATGGCCGGTGAAAATCAGCACATATGGATGGTTTGAATTACACTCACGAACCGCTTTTGCGAAAAAAGCCTCCCGGGCTTTGTGTAGCAGAAGAACGGAAGCTTTTCCGTTATCATTGAGAGTGAAAAGAGCGCGGCCATGCGTTCTTTTAAGCAGGGTGGTACCGCGATTTTTATCGTCCCTTCGTTTTTGCGAAGGGGCGTTTTATTTTTGGAAAAAAGGAGCTAAATGATGATGACACACTTACTTGATGATTTGTCCTTCAGGGGACTGATTCAGCAGCAAACCGATGAAGCAGGCTTGAGAGAACTGCTGGATAAAGAAAAAATCAGCTTATACTCCGGATTTGATCCGACAGCTGACAGTCTGCATATCGGACACCTGTTGCCGATTTTAATGCTTCGCCGCTTTCAGCTGGCCGGACATCGTCCGATTGCGCTCGTAGGCGGAGCGACGGGCCTGATCGGCGATCCGAGCGGAAAGAAAGCGGAGCGCACGCTGAACAATGAAGAAATCGTCCGCGAATGGTCGCAGAAAATCAAAAACCAGCTTTCGCGTTTCCTGGATTTTGAAGCTGAAAAAAATCCGGCGATTATGGCGAACAACTATGACTGGATCGGCAAAATGAACGTCATTGATTTCCTGCGCGATGTCGGCAAAAACTTCGGAATCAATTACATGCTTGCCAAAGATACGGTAAGCTCCAGAATCGAGACGGGCATATCTTATACTGAATTCAGCTACATGATCCTACAGTCTCTCGATTTCTTGAATTTGTACAGAAACCAGGAATGCAAGCTGCAGATCGGCGGAAGCGACCAGTGGGGCAATATCACGTCAGGCCTCGAGCTTATCCGCAAATCTGAAGAGAATGCAAAAGCTTTCGGATTGACGATTCCGCTTGTGACAAAAGCAGACGGCACGAAGTTCGGAAAAACGGAAGGCGGCGCGATCTGGCTTGATAAAGAGAAGACATCGGCATATGAGTTTTATCAGTTCTGGATCAATACCGACGACAGGGATGTCGTGAAATACTTAAAATACTTCACTTTCTTGTCCAAAGAAGAAATTGAAGATCTCGCTGAAAAAGCAGAGACGGCGCCTGAAAAACGCGAAGCGCAAAAGCGCCTCGCCGAAGAAGTGACCGTTCTTGTACACGGCCGTGAAGCGTTTGAGCAGGCTGTCAACATCTCAAAAGCACTCTTCAGCGGAGATATTAAACAGCTGACTGCTGAAGAAGTGAAGGTCGGCTTTAAAGGGGTTCCTTCCATGGAACTTGAGAAAGCGGATGAACTGCCTCTTGTTGAGGTGCTCGTCCAATCCAAGCTGTCTCCGTCTAAACGCCAGGCGCGCGAAGATATCACAAACGGCGCGGTATACGTTAACGGCGAGCGCCGCACCGATGTTGCGGACGTCCTCACCGGCGACGACCGCATCGAAGGACAGTTTACCGTCATTCGCCGCGGTAAAAAGAAATACTTCCTGCTGACTTATAAATAATCAAAAAGCTCTTGCCAAACGGCAAGGGTTTTTTTGTGTCCGTATGTTTCATGTATGTTCATTCAGGAAATGTCAAAAATATAGATGTAATAGGTAGAGCATTTTCATCGTTGAAGAGGGAGGAATGTAGCATGAACCTGTTCATTGCGGCGAAAGAAAAGTTTATGGAAGATTACAACAAGCAGCTGGAAACGGAACGAAAACAAGAGGCGCAGCAGTCAGCTGACGGATACAATCAATTGAATCAGACGGAAAATGCAGCAAAGTGGCTGAAGTAGAGGGTCTTTAGGGCCCCCTTGGTATGAAGGTGTCCGCGAAGAAATTTCCGCGCATCAGCCGGACATCATAGCCGTTAACGAAGGGTACAATCAATACTTTGAAGCCGGGTCTCCCGTCATCATGAAAGAAGATAGTGCTGGATCAAGCCGACCCATTGATTTCCAGACATATGCACGGGAAGAATTGAAGAGCTTCATACAGGAAAAAGGAATGTCCTCTCCTCTCGTATGCCTGTGCCGGATGATGGAATATATGACAGATTAAAGCCGTAAAAAACAGACAGTGAATTTCTGTCTGTTTTTTTGGCTTCTTCTTCGAGAACAAAGAACAATGCCTCCGGCGGGATTCGAACCCGCACTCCTCTCGTAAGCATAGGCTAGGGGAGAACACGCTTCCCTACGGACTTTCACCGACAGGAATTCCACCTGTCTCAGCTATTTGCTTTTCGGTGCTTCTGAAACCCTTGCCTTGCGACCCGTTCCTACAATGTTTTACGGCGCTCTTCCCTTCTAGAGCTACAGAGGCGAAATGGATGATTCATATTATACAGAAGCAATGGTGAAATGAGAACTGAAATTTTGAAAAGGCACAGCTCAAATTCCAATTAAAAAAATGTTCCTCTAAGATGACTTGGGAGCATCCTTCAAGTAAATGGTTGATAATGATATTTTATGGTATAATTCATATGTTTTTCGCAAATTTATAGATTTGACAATGGAGGAACTTGTATGAAGTGGTTTTGGAAAGGCTTGAGGAATTATGCGAATTTTGAAGGGAGAGCAAGACGAAAGGAATATTGGTTGTTTCATTTGTTTAACGGTATCATATGTTTTATTTTATTTATCTTAACAGTAATGATCGTAAGTTTATTTATTTCAGGAATCATGACAGCGGAAGGATATGATGGATATCAAGTAGGATATATCATCGGGTATGGCGGTGGATTCCTCGGGTACGTCCTGATCTTAATTTATCAGTTGGCTGTTTTGGTGCCTTCTTTGGCTGTCAATGTCCGCAGGCTGCATGATACCGGAAGAAGCGGCTGGTGGATTTTAATTGGCTTGTTGCCGATTATCGGTGCTGTCATTCTGCTGATTTTTTACTGTCAGGCTGGCGAAACAAAAGAAAATCAATATGGACCAGATCCAAAAGTAAATGTATCGTAAATTGCACCCCAATTGTTAGACAATCATCTGGCGATTGGGGTTTTTTATAGTCTGAAGAAGACCGAAGGGGAACGACTGTTAACTTGATTTTTAATGAGAGATGCCCGTATTTCCGAAGATTGTTTGGCATATCAATTTCAGTGACGATTCAAGATGGTTTTGAGATACCGGAGACAGTCAAATGGGCGAGGCTAAAACAAAAGCAGTCACTGAAGTTCATGCCCCTCGTATCGCGGGACGGATCTTAGCCCTCATCGAAGCCTTCCGGGAGTTTTTTATAAATAAATCGCACACCATCCCGCTAACACCCCCATTACAAAGCAGTCGTTGCTGTCCATTTTCTTACCGTGTTTAACAAAGACATTCAAAGCCCAATTCAGTTTAGTGCCATCTTCAGTCTTTGCAACCCATTTTTTGCTGATATTGTAGTAAATGACTTTGAAAATGGCGAATGCAGCTAAACAGAACAAGTAGAACAAGAGAAACTTACCAAAAAACATAAGCATTTGTTGGTCACTCCTCCGTTTTCATTCTTTAACCAACGATTTGATTTTACCGAATATATGCATAAGAGAAAAGGAGACGTTTGTCATATCTTGCTTGTGAGGAGGTATCTTGCAAGAAAAATCATCTATTAAAAACTTGACGCTTATGAGCTGGGTCCGTTTTATTCCCGGCTTATCAACAGCCTGCAATCTCCCCGAATCAACGGGGGAAGAAGAATACAACAAAAAACCCTGGAATCGCTGATATATCAACAATTCCAGGGTTTTTGCCAATGCTCTTTAAAGAGCATTTTCTATTAACGAGAGTAGAATTCAACGATCAATGCTTCGTTGATCTCAGCAGGAAGCTCAGAACGCTCTGGAAGGCGAGTTAGTGAACCTTCAAGCTTTTCAGCGTCAAAAGTCAGGTATTCAGGAACGAAGTTGTTCACTTCAACCGCTTCTTTAACTGCAGAAAGGTTTTGAGATTTTTCACGAAGTGAAATCGTTTGGCCAGGTTTAACTTGGTAAGACGGAATGTCAACGCGGCTTCCGTCAACAAGAATGTGACCGTGGTTTACCAATTGGCGTGCTTGGCGGCGAGTGCGCGCTAGGCCAAGACGGTAAACGATGTTGTCAAGACGTGCTTCAAGAAGAATCATGAAGTTTTCACCGTGTTTACCAGCCATTTTCGCAGCTTTGTCAAAAAGGTTGCGGAATTGGCGTTCGTTCACACCGTACATATGGCGAAGCTTTTGCTTTTCTTGCAATTGCAAACCATATTCTGATAGTTTTTTACGCTGTCCCGGACCGTGAGGACCTGGTGCGTAAGGACGTTTTTCTAATTCTTTACCCGTACCGCTCAAAGAGATGCCTAAACGGCGGGATAATTTCCAGCTTGGACCTGTATAGCGAGCCATAATGTGACTCCTCCTTTGGTTTTATTTTTGTGAAAATAAAACCCATCTGTTCAATTCAGCCATGTCCATTTTGTTTTCATGTATCCTCGCTCCAGCAGCAAAGAGTTACACGATACACCTTAATAGATAAGGAACAAAATGAAACACAGAAGCAGAACAAAAAGGCTGCATTATTTCACACAAAGAAGATTATATAATGTCCGCTGTGCAAAGTCAACCATTCATGGACTGTCCCAAAGAGCCTGAATCGTTAATAAGTATAAAGTCCTGTTTTTTATGATATAATCAGGAAAATAAAATACATAAAACGGATTTTTTTAAGGTGATGACCATGAATAAACAAACTGAAGACCTATATCTGTCTTTTCATCAGAAGCTGTTCCAATTTCTTTTAAAAAAGCCGGCCGTCTCGTACGATGACTCTGTTGCCTGGCTAAAAGCGGCAGCAGAGTCATTTTTTTCGTTTATATCTCTTACATTGCGTCCTTCTTCAAGTCCGCAGGGAGCGAACGGCCAAAGCGGCCAGATCAGCCGAGTTAATGATTATTATATCATTATAACAATAGAAGAAAACAGCAAATATATAGAACTTTTGTGTCAAAAGAATCATAAAGTACCAGAACGTCTTGCTGAATCCATCCTCCTGTTTTTAATGCATTGTCTGAAACTTGATGCATTATTTCATGAGGAGCTCAATAAAACAAAGATTTATGAAAAGACGGCGCTGCTGCATGAGCTGATGGATCAGGAGCAGGTGCTCAAGACAATGGTTGAAAGTTTGAGGGGTGTTTTTCCTTTTTTGGCATATTGTCTTTTCTTGTCATACGACGAGGACCAATACATCAGCCTTCCTGCGATAGAGTTAGATGTGCAAAGCGAATCGACCGATTCTTTCGCCTTAGAGGCATACTTATCAGGACAGGCGAAGAGCAAAAATGAATCGGAAGTTTACATTCCGATTAAAGGCCGGCAGGGAACGTATGGCGTTTTGAAGGCTTTTGGACCAGGGGCTGCCGATACGGCAGCGGATATATGCATTATTTCGAATGCGGCAGGGAAAGCATTTGAAAATTCCCGGCTTTACGAACAGTCGCAGAATATGATTTCAAATTTGGAGCTGATTAATGAAACATCGCATCAGCTGAACCGGACGAAACGCCTCCCTGATATGATGAAGAGTTTGTCCGAAAGGCTGATCAGTTCATTTGGCGCCGAAGAGGTGGGCTTTTTTTATAAAAATCATTTGGACGAGGAAACCCTGCTGCCGGGAAGCACCAGTTTTTTTCAGACGGATGCGGCCCTTCCATATATCCGCTATGTTAAAGAAAAGATTTCAGAGGAAAACGGGGTATTTGTCGGAAACGGTTCTTCGTTTTTTGGAAATGACGGTTATGCTTCATTAATGGGCGTTCCGATGCTGGAGAATAATGAAAACAAAGGATTTGTCATCGTATTGAAAAAAAACGTCTGCTCTTTTTCATTTGAAATGTTTAAGCTGTTTCAGACGCTGATCAGGCATTCCACGCTCGCCGTGTCGAATTTGATGCTGCGCGACCGGCTGAAGTATCTTGTTCAAACAGACCGTTTGACAGAGCTTTACTCGAGAAGCTATTTCGATGAAAAAATCGGGTACAGTATGAAAGCGGATGAGAGCGGCGTACTCGTATTGATTGATATCGATGATTTTAAACAGATTAACGATACGTACGGCCATCAGAAAGGCGATGATATTCTCATTCAAGTCGCCAGGGTGATCCAGCGAAACATCCGCGACCAGGACGTCGCAGCAAGGTGGGGAGGAGAAGAGCTTGCGGTATACTTGCCGAAAGCAGGGCTGAACACCGGTAAAATGCTTGCTGAGAGGCTGATTACGCTTGTCAGGGAATGCACTGATCCAAAGGTGACGATTTCGTGCGGGGTATCCAATTGGTCTCAAGATCGTCCGAAATCTTTAACCTGCCTTTTTAAAGAGGCGGATGTCGCGCTGTACAATGCAAAGCGAAACGGGAAAAACAGGTTTATGACACATTAAAAAAGAGCCGGATTTACCGGCTCTTTTCGCTTAAACGCTCTCCAAGCATCTCTGTGAACTTTTTCAAATAATACTCATCTGTTTCATCGAAGCGGTTTTTAATCGGGCTGTCGATATCGAGCACCCCGATGATGTTCCCGTCAACTTCAAGCGGAACTACGATTTCGGATTGGGATGCCGCATCACACGCAATGTGTCCGGGGAACGCGTTCACATCTTCAACGCGCTCGATCCGGCCGTTTGTATAAGCGGTGCCGCAGACGCCTTTCCCGAACGGGATTCTTACGCATGCAGGAAGTCCCTGGAACGGCCCGAGCACAAGCTCGCCGTCTTTGGCAAAATAAAAACCCGCCCAGTTGATGTCTTCCAATGATTGATATAAAAGAGCGGAGGCGTTTGCTGTATTGGCGATCATATCAGGTTCGCCTTCTGTCAGCGCATCGATCTGTTTGAGGAGAAGCTCGTATTTTTTTTCTTTGCTGCCTTCTGTTTTTTCGACATGAAACATGATAATTTCCCTCGCTTTTTCTTTGAAATGGCAAAAACACGCTTGCCGTGATGCTATTTGTCGAGCACTTTTTACAGGAACAATTCCGCTTGAAGTGGAATTGTTTTAAGTAAGAAGGGGTGAAACAAGATGGGATCAAACGCTATTTCAACCACGAAGGACAGGATCATCGAATCTGCCGTGGAGCTGTTCAACCAAAAAGGTTTTTCAGGAACATCCGTCCGCGAAATTGCCCGAGCAGCCAATGTCAATGTCGCCCACATCTCCTATTATTTTAATGGAAAAGGCGGTTTAATGGAGCATTTGATATCCCGTTTTTATGAAGGCTATTTAAGAGTCCTTGAAAAGGGTTATGAACGCCTTCCGGATGCAGGTGCAACGGATTGCCTTCTTCAATTGGTTTTTGATATTCTATCGTATCAGCATGAGCACCGTCAATTAACTCGGTTTGTTTATCGCGAAGTCACGATTGATTCCACACTGAATCGCGAAGTGATGTCGACATATTTAACAAAAGAAAAGTACATTCTCCACCTGATCATTGAAAAGGGAAATGAGGACAATGAATTTTCCCGTTTTCCCCTTTCCCATTTTATGATTCAGCTGAAGTCGCTTTTAATGATGCCTTATCTGCAGCCTCAATATATTTCAGAAGTGCTGTATGTACAGCCGCACGAGCCGTACTTTTATCAGGCGTATTACAAGGAAGTCAAAACATGGCTTCTCAGTCTGTTGTACAGAGAAGGTCGGCAAGCCGCCGTTATTTAGCCAAGCGGCTCTCAAAATGTTCGTAACCAAATCCGGCATCCTCTGCTTGGTGGGCATCAGACCCAAAGACAAGCGGGATGTTTTTTTGTTCCGCTTCTTTTATCATCCATTCTTCCATATAGACGTCGCCTGCATAAGGCTTGCGGAGGCCGGACGTATTAAAGTCAAGTTCGTATCCGCGCTTTGCGGCTTCATCCAAACAGGAGGAGACCGATTTTCTGACGCTTTCTGACATCGAATACGGAAACAGCTTCACAAATTTTTTCGCAAGCGTAATGTGGCCGATTCGTTTTGGCTTAAATGCTCCCAGCGGTGATACAATGGAAGAATAAATTTCGTCATAATAGGCGAGATAGACCTGTTCTGTGCTGCCGTAGCAGCCGATCAGCTGCTGAAACGCTTTTTCATCGTAGTCAAGGCAGATGTGCGATGATCCGGCCGGCAAAAAATGAACGGAAAGAATGCTGTCGTCAAGATGCGTGCCGTATTGATCGAGAAAAGCTTTCGTTTCGTGTTCAAAGGTGCGGATATAATCGACTTCAAGACCGATTAAAACGTCGAGCTGTCCTTTGTACTCTTCCTTCAGTTCGGTCAGCCGTTCAATATAGCGGTCCAGCTCGGAGATCGGCATGGCGCTGTCTTTCTCCGGGGTCGGATCCATGAATGAAGGCGGAAGCGGCGCATGCTCGGTGAAGGATACGGATCGGAAGCCTTTTTTGCATAATTCTTCTATATAATATCTGAATTCGTCTTTTGATCCGTGCGGACAAAAGGGAGAATGAACATGACCGTCTCGTTTCAGCATGATGTCACCCCGTAAAAAAATAGTCAGATGTTGTCACTTTGATGTAAAAAAATTAAAAATTCTGCTCAAAAAATGTTGGTTACATGGTATCATAAGAACAATGAAAACGATAGTTTAACTTCATTTTTACATAACAATTTCAAATACATACCCTGACAGAACAGATAAACAGCAAGGGGGCTCATTATGGAGTTTGTCATTGGCTTACTGGCGTTATTTTTAATCTTATTCGCTACGGGCTACTTATTCAGAAAAAATATATATAAAGAGATCGACCGTTTAGAAGCTTGGAAAATCGAAATCATGAACCGATCGATCGTGGAAGAGATGTCAAAAATCAAGCATCTGAAAATGACGGGGCAGACTGAGGAATTCTTTGAAAGGTGGCGCCGGGAATGGGATGAAATCGTCACCTCGCATATGCCCAAAGTCGAAGAGCTTCTGTTTGAAGCCGAGGATTGCGCCGACAAATACCGTTTTCAAAAATCGAAACAGGTGCTCGCGCATATTGAGAATCTTTTATCAGCGGCTGAATCCAACATTGAAGACATCTTAAAGGAAATCGCCGATCTTGTCTCGAGCGAAGAGCAGAACCGCAAAGAAATCGAAGAGGTAAAAGAACGGTATACAAAAGTGCGGAAAAACCTTTTGGCATACAGTCACCTGTACGGAGACCTCTATGAGAAAATTGAAACCGACCTCGATACCGTGTGGGAAGGGATTAAACAGTTTGAAGAGGAAACAGAAGGCGGAAATTATATAGAAGCCAGAAAGGTGCTGCTCGCCCAAGACCGTTTGCTTGAAGAGCTTCAATCATACATAGACGATGTGCCGAAACTGCTTGCAAGCTGCAAGCAGACCGTTCCGCAGGAACTCGCCAAATTGAAAGCCGGCTATCAGGAAATGATCGATAAAGGGTACAAGCTCGATCATATTCAAGTGGAGAAGGAGCTCGAAAATCTTTTGAAAGAATTGAAGCGTGCTGAAGGTGCGCTTTTGGACGAACTTGATTTAGAAGAAGCCGCCGCAATCGTGCAGATGATTGATGAAACGATCCAGACGCTGTATAACCAGCTGGAGCATGAAGTCGAAGCAGGGCAGGAAATTTTGGGGAAAGTGCCTGAGCTTGCCGCTGCATTGGAAAAGCTTGAAGCCTCCAAAAAGGATACCGAAGCTGAAACCGAACTAGTCAAGAAAGGCTACAGACTGACAACCGGAGAACTGGAGAAACAGCAGTCATACGAAAAACGCCTTGAAATGATCGAAAAGCAGTTCGAACAAGTGAAAGAAAGGCTTGATCAGAAACATGTCGCCTACTCGCTGTTAAAAGAAGAGCTTGCGGATATCGAAAAGCAGATGGAAGCCGCTCAACGGGAGCATGACGAATACAGAGACATGCTGCAAATGCTGAGAAAAGAAGAGCTTCAGGCAAGAGAGCTTCTCAAGCAATTAAAGCAGACGATCAAGGATACGGCGCGGAGCCTGGAGAAAAGCAATGTTCCAGGGATTCCGGAAGCCATAACCGAAAAGATCCGGCAGTCGCAAACGACTGTGCAGAAAGTGACAGAACAGCTGAATGAGCTGCCGCTGAACATGGATGCGGTGAACGAACGCCTTCAAGAGGCGGAACAGCTTGTCACAGAAGTGAAAACAAAGACGGATGAACTGGTTGAACTGGTTTTGCTGATCGAACGCATCATCCAATATGGCAACCGCTTCAGAAGCCAGGACCGGATTCTTTCCGAACAGCTGAAAGAAGCAGAGAAAAGTTTTTATGCATATCAGTATGAAGAGGCTTACGACATTGCCGCCAGAGCGGTCGAAAAAGCGTCGCCGGGAGCAGTTGCCCGGCTTGCAGCGGACGCGAAGCAGCCTGAATAGAGCAAAAACCCGGCACGTGAAGAGGCGTGTCGGGTTTTTTTGTCTATAGCTGCAATGAAAAATAAAAAAACCGGCCCTGTTTAAAAACAGAGCCGGTTTTTAAAAGATCAGCTGACTTTCTTTAATTTGTCTTTCGGCGAAGCGATGAAAAATGTCACAATGTAACCGATCACCGCGCCGATAACAGCCGGAATGACCCAGCCGACACCCATGCTGAACAGCGGGATGTTCGCTTTTAAGATATCGTTTACCGGACCCAGCGGAATTTTCGCCGCGTTTAATCCGTCGATGATGCTTAAAATTCCAGTCGGGATAAGGGCACCGATATAGACTTCGCGTCGTTCAGCAAACAGCTTGTCAATGAAAGAGAGCAAAACGACGACGATCGCAAGCGGATAAATCGCCGACAGAATCGGAACTGAAAACGAGATGATTTCTGTCAGTCCGAAATTGGCAATCACAAGGCTGAAAAGCGTCACGATGATGACAACAGCTTTGTAAGAGAGCTTCGGAATCAGCTTTGAAAAATACTCTCCGCAAGAGGAAACGAGTCCGACGCTCGTCGTCAGACAGGCGAACAAAATCGCGATACCTAGCACGGCATTTCCAAGCGAGCCGAATAAATACGCGGAAGCTTTGGACAATATTTCGCCGCCGTTGTTGAGCGAACCGACGGTTTCAACACTTGTCGCCCCTAAATAAGCGAGAGAAACATAAACGAGTCCGAGACCGACTGCAGCGACGATCCCCGCTTTGATGCATGAAGCGGCGATTGACTTTGGATTTGTAACGCCGCGGTCTTTAATCGCGGTAATAACGACAATTCCAAATACGATTGAAGCGATCGCATCCATCGTTTTATATCCTTCTAAAAATCCAACAAACAGAGGTGCGGATTGATAGGCCTCTGTCACAGAGCCGATGCTGCCCATCGGGGTGATAAACGCTTTGATGACTAATATTGCGATTACAGTCAATAATATCGGTGTTAAAATTTTACCGATGCGGTCAACAAGCTTGCTTGGGTTTAAAGCCAGGAAATAAGTGATTCCGAAAAATATCAGGGTAAAGATAAACAGATAAAGACTTGATGAATGTTTCCCTAAAAACGGCTCCACCGCTATCACGTATGAAACATTTCCTGTCCTCGGAATAGCAAACAAAGGTCCGATCGTCAAATAAATGCTGACGATTAATATCGTGCCGAAGACCGGATGGGCTTTGTCAGCTAGGCCTTTTGCACTCCCTTTTAGAGCAACCGCGATGACGCCGAGCAGCGGAAGACCGACGCCTGTCAGCAAGAATCCGATGATAGCCGGCCAAACATTCTCTCCGGCAGCTTGACCGAGCTGGGGAGGAAAAATCATATTTCCCGCTCCGAAAAAGAGGGCGAACAGCATAAGTCCAATCGCCGTCGTTTCCTTAGCGGATAGTGAAGTTTTCATTAAAAAGAACCTCCTGGTTTGTTGTTTAAATTTTCTGTCAATTTATTTTCGTGATATAATATGACAAAAGTCCAAAGACTATTATATTTTAAAAATCAGAGAAGTCAAACATTTATTTTTAATTTTCAATTACAAGTTGATATGATAACATATACAGTCATGAAAAAGAACGTTCATTTTTAAAGGAGTAGATCATGATTTATCTTGATAATAGTTCAACAACAAAACCATATCCTGAATTATTACAAATTTATGAACAAGTAAATCAGCGCTTCTTCGGCAACCCGTCGTCACTGCACCGCCACGGCATTGAAGCGGATCAATTGCTTTCAGAAGCGCGGAAACAGATCAAAACGGCGCTTTCGCTAAAAAGTCATGATATCGTGTTTACGTCCGGGGCTTCAGAAGCCAACAACATGGCGCTGAAAGGCATTGCTTTGGCCCATATGCAAAAAGGAAAACATATCATTGCTTCCTCCATTGAACATCCGTCTGTGACGGAATCTTTGGAGCAGCTGAAGACAGCCTTCGGCTTTGAGGTTACATATCTTCCTGTCGACAGCCGCGGATTTGTTTCGCTTGAAGATCTGAAACAAGCGCTCCGCAAAGACACGATTCTGGTGAGCATCATGCACGTCAACAATGAAACAGGTGTCATCCAGCCTGTGGAAGACATCGGCAAAATCGTAAAAGAAAACACAAGGGCATACTTTCACGTTGATCACGTTCAAGGCATTAACAAGGTTCCGCTGGACATCTCCGGGGCGGACATTGACCTTTGTACGATATCGGGCCATAAATTTCACGGCTTAAAAGGAACAGGAGCGCTCATTCTGAACGAACGGATTTCGCTTTTTCCTTTGATTTCCGGAGGAGAACAGCAGAACAACAGGCGTGCCGGAACTGAAAATACCGCCGGCGCTGTTACGCTTGCAAAAGCGATCAATATGTCAAAACAGGATTATAACCATTATATAGAAGAAATAAAGGCGGCAAAATTGGCTTTTATCAAGGAGCTAAAAGAGCTAAAAGGTGTTATATTAAATACGCCGGAAGAAAACAGCGCGCCGCATATCATTAATTTTTCCGTGCCGGGATTGAAGGCCGAGGTCCTTTTGCATATGCTAGAAGAGCGGGGTATTTTCGTATCGACGACATCAGCATGCTCTTCAAAACAGCATAAGCCGAGCAAGGTGCTTTTAGCAATGGGAAAAGGTGAAGATGCAGCGGCAAGCAGCATCAGAATCAGTATGACATACCGGGACAATCAGGAGATTGTCGGCCCGTTTATGACGGCCTTAAAAGAAAGTTTACACAAACTAAAAGGAATTATGAGGTAGAGACACAATGAATGAAGACTATATTTTAATCAGATTTGGCGAAATTTCAACAAAAGGAAAGAACAGAAAGCTTTTTGTCGATCGCCTGAAAAGAAATATCAAAATGGTCTTGCGCGATTTCCGCAACGTCCGTTATGAGTCAACACGTGACAGAATGACTCTCGTATTAAACGGAGAAGACGCGGAAGCCGTAATGGCCCGTCTGAAAAACGTTTTCGGCATCCAATCGTTCAGTCTTGCCGTGAAGTGCCGGACAGATCTGGAAAGCATTAAAGAGACGGCGCTCGCGTCTGTTCAAGAACAATACAAGCCCGGAGATACCTTTAAAGTATCGACGAAAAGGGCTTACAAGCAGTTTGAATTAAATACAAATGAGATGAATGCCGAAATCGGCGGACACATTTTGCGCAACACCGATGATCTTACCGTTGACGTTCATTCCCCGGACATCCATTTGCGGATCGAAATTCGGGAAGATGCTACGTATTTGACATTCCGGGATGAAAAAGGTGCGGGCGGACTGCCGGTCGGAAGCGGAGGAAAAGCGATGCTTATGATATCCGGCGGAATTGACAGCCCTGTTGCCGGGTTCTATGCCATGAAGCGCGGGCTTGAGATCGAAGCTGTTCACTTTTTCAGCCCGCCATATACAAGCGAACGGGCCAAGCAAAAAGTGATTGATCTCACTAAACGCCTTACGGCTTTCGGCGGAGACATCAAGCTTCATATCGTTCCGTTTACGAAAACCCAAGAGCTCATTCAAAAGCAGATTCCCGAAAACTATTCCATGACGGCGACCAGAAGGCTGATGCTGCAGATCGCCGACAAACTGCGCGAACGACATAACGCGCTTGCCGTTTTTACAGGAGAAAGCCTCGGCCAGGTGGCAAGCCAGACGCTCGAAAGCATGTATGCCATCAACGCGGTCACGAGCACGCCGGTTTTGCGCCCTTTAATCTGCATGGATAAGACGGAAATCATCGAAAAAGCGAAGGAAATCGATACGTACGATATCAGCATACGTCCGTACGAAGACTGCTGCACGATCTTCACGCCTTCTGCGCCGAAAACGCGTCCGAAAAAAGAAAAAATCGAACACTTTGAAAGCTACACAGATTTCGAACCGCTCATCAACGAAGCTGTAGAGAACACAGAAACGATTGTTTTGAGCAGCAAAGCGGAAACGAAAGATCAATTTGCGGACTTTTTCTAAAGGAATATTCGATCAAACGCCTTTGTCTGTTTTTGCATACAATTACCAAACATTCTTTGTATGAAGTCATGTGTTTTTACACAATCTATACTCACAAGGAGGTGAGAACACATGGCTCAAAACAACAGACAAAGCAGTTCTAACCAACTATTGGTTCCTGGTGCTGCTCAAGCTATCGACCAAATGAAATTCGAAATCGCTTCTGAATTTGGCGTTAACCTTGGAGCAGAAACTACTTCTCGTGCAAACGGTTCAGTTGGAGGAGAAATCACTAAGCGTTTAGTTTCTTTCGCTCAACAGCAAATGGGTGGAACACAACAATAATTAAAATTAAAAAGCAATGGATAATGGGTGGGGTTTAATCCCCACTCTTTTTTATGTTCTGCAAAATAGGCATTTCGGAATACAATTGTATGAAAGGATTATGTATAATAAAAAGATGGCACAAGACAAGGAGATGGATGGGTTGAGAAGAGAAGATTTGATTGCGCCGGAGAAGTATAACGCGGTTGATGAAATTGAAAAATTTAAATCTTCCCGTGATAAAACCGCTTTGATCTGGGAAGATGAATCAGGACGTCAAGTGTCTTGGACTTATGAAAAATTAATTGAAAGGGCTTACAAAATCGGCGGCATATTGACCCGTTCTGGACTGGAAAAAGGTGACAAGCTTATCGTGATGATGCCGCGGATTCCGGAGACGTATGCCGTCTACATGGCCATTTTAAAAGCCGGAATGGTGGTCATCCCATGTTCCGAAATGCTCCGGGCGAAAGACTTGGATTACAGGATCAAGCATGCCGGCGTCAAAGGAGCCGTCGTATATTCAGCATTTCTTGATGCTTTTCTAGATGTTCAAGCAAAAGATGAGCTGTCGTTATTTGCCGTCGGAGAAAGCAGAGAAGGGTGGATCAACCTGCTTGAAGAAATGAATCAGGCCGTTGCCGCGGATTTTCAAGCGGCTGATACCTCTCGCGATGACATCGCATTTTTATCTTACACATCAGGCACGACCGGTCAGCCAAAAGGAGTTGTACATACACACGGCTGGGCTTATGCTCACTTAAGAACAACAGCTTCCGCATGGCTTGACATTTCAGAAGGGGATCTCGTCTGGGCAACAGCGGGGCCGGGCTGGCAAAAATGGGTATGGAGCCCGTTTTTAGCAGTGCTCGGCAGCGGTGCAGCCGGCTTTATCTATCACGGGAAATTTACGCCGGAAACGTATTTGCAGCTGATTGAGCGCCATCAAATCAATGTGCTATGCTGTACGCCGACAGAATATCGATTCATGGCGAAAGTCAATGATTTGTCCCGCTTTGACCTGTCTTCGCTGCACAGCGCTGTTTCGGCCGGGGAGCCGTTGAACAGGGAAGTCATTGATACATTTAAAAAGCATTTTCATATTGATGTGCGGGACGGATACGGACAAACGGAAAGCACGCTGTTGGTGGGGATTTTAAAAGGAATGAAAATCAAGCCTGGAAGCATGGGAAAACCGACGCCTGGAAACCTGGTTGATATTATAGACGGGAATGGAAAGAGCTGTCCGCCGGGCGTAACGGGCGATATCGCCGTCCACTTAAGCACGCCGGCACTCTTTAAAGAATATTACAAAGATCAAGAACGAACGCTCCGCCAAAGAAGAGGAGATTACTTTATAACAGGGGATAAGGCGCGAAAGGATGAAGACGGCTATTTCTGGTTTGAAAGCCGCAATGACGATGTGATCATCAGTTCAGGATATACAATCGGCCCGTTTGAAGTTGAAGATGCACTGATCAAGCATCCTGAGGTCAAAGAATGTGCTGTTGTGGCAAGCCCTGACGAAATCAGGGGATCGATCGTGAAAGCATATGTTGTCTTAAAGGATCGATCCCGCGGAAATGAACAACTGACAAAGGAATTGCAAAACCATGTAAAAGCCATGACGGCCCCTTATAAATACCCCCGGGAGATAGAATTCATCGAAGAACTGCCGAAAACGCCATCGGCGAAAATTAAGCGCTTTGAACTAAGACAACGGGAAATCGTTCTTAAAACAAAAGCTGAATAACCACACAAGAGGGGGGGAATATCCTTTGGGGCATGACTCACTCCGAAACATCGAGAAAGAAATCGCGCTTTTAGTCCGTCTGACGACGGCCTACAGTCCGCGGTTCGGAAGTCTGGACCGCTCGGAATATCTGCTGTTAAGCGAGCTTGATAAGCAAAGTCCTCTTGCCATCAACTCGCTGGCTGAAACCTTAATGCTGAATCTTTCGACAGCGAGCAGACAGGTTGCAGCATTGGAACGGAAAAAGCTCATCAGGCGTTTTCCCGATCCCAACAACGGCCGGATCAGCCTTGTAGAAATGACTTCGGAGGGCATTGATACTCTGAAAAAAGTGCAAAAGGCTCGCTTTCATGTATACACGGAGGTTCTTCAAGACTGGACAAAAGAAGAACTGAGCACATTGGAAACTCATTTGATCAGACTGAATCAGGATTTTAAAAAGTGGAGCAAATAATCGGCTAAAGGCTGTTGGTCAGACGATCACCAGCCTTTTTCTTTTTAATCTGTTGATTTATAGAAAAAAGGATGCGTAATACAACTTGTAATACGATATATAAAAACCGGAAGGAGGAGCACTTTTGAGGCAATCCGATGTGTCGATATTAAATTCGTCCGCCAAAGTGCTTGCTACCCGGCATGAATGCGGAAATGAAAATTTCGTGATAAACAACCGCAAAAAAGAGCAGGAAGAACATCCCGCTCTTTATTAATGAAAAGGTTTTCAAAATTATAGAAATGTGCGCCTTACTTTTTCCCAAAATGAATTGTCTTTTAATTTAATGGTTTTGATCATCTTGCCCGAGAGGCTGACTTCGACTTCTTTTACATGCATCGTACTGAAGGCTTCGTTATCAAGGCCGATGATCGGATAGTCGTTCCCGTCTTGGACGATTTTTAATGTCAGCTTTCGATCCGCACTTAAAATAAACGGAGATCCGAGTGTTCTGTATGTGTTGTTGTTCAATGAAGCGAGCTCTGTCACCTGTATGCATGGAAGCAGCGGATCAACGACGGCCCCTTCAACCGATTTGTTATACGCGGTGCTTCCGGTCGGAGTGGACACGATCATTCCGTCCCCGCGGAATGTTTCAAAGTGAAGATCATCAATATAAACGTCCATCACAAATGTTTTAATAATGCTTGAACGGATGGATACCTCATTCAGACATTGAAAGCTTGTCCCGTCAACGGTTACATCGATCAGCGGATATTTTCTGACCTCGATTTGTTCAGAGTTTGTCGCTTCAATCATTTTATCGGTATCATGTATATTAAAATCCGCATACAAATGAGCTTTCCCCTTTTTGGCCACGCCTACGTACAGGCAGTCATCCCTGAAATTCGTCTTTCGAACCGCCTGCAAAAATGTCCCGTCGCCGCCGATGCTTGCGATAATATTGGCTTCATTGTGGTGGTGAACGACGCGAAATCCGTGTTCTTCTGCAAGGTGTTTCAGTTTTTTGCACTGCTCGTCGGTTTCTTCGCTTTTTTTGTAAAAGAAATAAATGTTCCGGCGGTCTGTCACAATCATTCTCCCCTTTGTCTGTTAAGTTTAGATTTTTCTGCCATCTAACATGTATGTTAAAATGACCTGTGACCCTTAGTTTACCATGTCCAAAAACTTCTTGTATATGAAGCGGCATCATACTGAACTTTTTCTCTTCATATACGTACTAAGACATGCAGCTTTTTTTATTCAAAGGAGGAGAACAGACAAAATGAATGCGAAAAGATGGATCGCACTTGTCATCGCGCTGGGCGTTTTTGCGTTATCTGCGGTGGTGAGCCTTTTGCTAGCAGTATTTGACACGATGGGGAATGACGGAAAGATGCAGTTTGGCCTTAATGACACCCAGGAAGAAACGGTGCTTGAAGAAGGAAACAGCTCAAGAAAAATCGCCGTGCTTGAAGTGAACGGAACGATTTCCGACAATGGCGGCGCTTCTGGCTTGTTCAGCTCTGAAGGCTATAACCACAGATCGTTTTTGCAAATGCTTGAAAAAGCAAAAGACGACTCTGCTGTAAAGGGCATTATTCTGCGCGTCAATTCTCCGGGTGGCGGAGTATACGAAAGCGCCGAAATACATAAGAAGCTTGAAGAGATCAAAAAAGATACGAAAAAACCGATTTACGTATCAATGGGCTCGATGGCTGCATCTGGAGGCTATTACATTTCAACGCCTGCCGACAAAATCTTTGCAGCGCCGGACACGCTGACGGGTTCACTAGGGGTCATCATGGAAAGCCTTAACTACAGCAAGCTTGCAGAAAAGCTTGGATTGAAAACGGAAACGATCAAAAGCGGTGAGTTTAAAGACATCATGTCACCGACGCGCGATATGACGAAAAAAGAAAGAGAAATCATGCAGTCAATGGTCGATGACGCGTACGAAGGATTTGTCGATGTTATAGCCGAAGGACGCAGCATGTCCGAAAATGACGTGAAAAAAATTGCCGACGGACGCGTTTATGACGGCCGCCAGGCGAAACAGAACCATCTCATTGATGAGCTCGGCTACTATGAGGATGCGGTCAAAGCGATGAAAAAAGACCACAAAAACCTTGCCGGAGCGTCTGTTGTCAGCTATGAAGAATCGGCCGGCCTTGCGTCGCTCTTTTCGATGACTGCAAATAAGATGTTTAAAAGCGAAGCCGATTTCTTAAACATTAAAGAATCAATTTCTCAATCCGGCGCACCGAGACTCATGTATTTATACGCTAAATAGGAGGGGACCGAAAAAATGGATGTGACTTATGATGGAAAGGATCATAATGAATTATCACCGGACGCCGGTGTTTCCAGGGAAGAATCGGCCCCGCATGTAGAGCATGCATATGCCGGTTTTTGGATCAGGCTGTTTGCCTTTCTGCTCGACGGGATTGTTGTCGGCAGCATCAACAAATTAGCGGTTTCACCTGTTTTCAGCCTGCTGAATCTCCCTAAAGAATCAGGGTTTTTCACCTTTTCGCTTTATTCTTTTGTGACGGCGGCAGTATTTTTCGCTTATTTCGTCCTGATGACGAAGTATTTCGGACAGACGTTGGGCAAGATGGTATTCGGGCTGAAGGTCGTGTCGCTTGTCCCGGAAAAAGGGCTGACATGGGATGTGATCTTGTTTAGGGAGCTTATCGGCCGCTATATCAACAGTTTGTATATTACGTATCTCGTTGCTGCATTTTCGCCAAAGAAACAGGGGATTCACGATTTCTTTGCGGACACGGCGGTTATTCATGAAAAGCTGTATCGAAAAAAAGACTGAGCGTATCAAACCCGGCTGCTGAAAGACAGCCGGGTTTTTTTGCTGCCTGGAATAAGCTCCGTCTATGTTTATTTTTCAAATTTCTTCCTATAATGATTAGTATAAGAGGAAGTGAAATCATGATTTACATATGGATTGCGGGAGTATTCCTTCTTTTGGCAGCGTTAATGATGATGAAAATCCGCATCGCGATCGAATATCTTCATACAGACGATGACGACCGGCTGACCTTTAAAGTTCGAACAGGTTTTGGGCTTCTGCGCTTCAAAAAGGAAATTCCGGTGATTAAAATCAATCAGCAGGATATGACCGTTGATGTAAAAGAACAGACGAATACGGCTCTAAAAAACGATAAAAAGAGGAGAAAAGTCGGCTATCGGGAAGTGTTCGATAATACGAAGCAAATCAAAAAATTGGTGGAACAGGTCATCAATCTGCAGCCGCTTATCCGCCGATTTATGAAGCGGATTCACATCACGAAGCTCGAATGGACCTCAGTCCTCGGCTTTCCTGATGCCGCTTTAACCGGAATCGTCACGGGAGGCGCCTGGTCTCTGAAAGCCGGCACAATGGCTCTCTTGCATCAGATTTTTTGCTTTGACAGCCAGCCGGAATACGAAGTGATTCCAGTCTTTAACAGCCGCTCCTCTAAAACGCATCTGACATGTATATTCCATTTTCGCGTTGGCCATGCTATAACCGCAGCTTTTAGAATCGTGATGAACTGGAAAGGGAAAATGCGCGGCTTATTTAAGCTGCCAAAAAATCTGTCAGGTTCAACAAAGAATGATTCATCAGTATAGGAGGAATGGAATATGGCTGAACATCCAATTCAAGGTTTGATGAAAACCGCAATGGAAAATTTAAAGGAAATGATCGATGTCAATACCATTATCGGAGATCCTGTAGAAACACCTGACGGCAGCGTCATCCTAACCGTCTCCAGAGTGGGATTCGGTTTTGCGGCTGGCGGAAGCGAGTTCGGCGGAAATAAACCGGCCGAATCCAAAGCGAGCGATGGAGATCGTGAACGAAAAGAATCGAAGCTCCCGTTTGGCGGGGGAAGCGGGGGAGGCGTATCGATTACGCCGATTGCTTTTTTGATTGTCGGATCATCAGGCGTTAAAATCCTGCATTTGGATGAAAACACGCACGTCATCGATAAGATTTTAGACGCAGCCCCGCAAACGATCGAACGGATTCAGCATATGTTTAAGAAAAACGATAAGCAAAAGCAAAATATGAACCGCCAAAACCAGACGCCTCCATTTTAAAAGCTTCGGCTTTCCGGCCACAGAAGTTAACTGTTCCTGCAGCAGTTAACTTTTTTTGTCTCGGCCGGACTTAAGCTTTGCAGTTTGTCCTAAACTCTTTTATAGTAGAGTCATACATAAATGAAGGAGGAATGATGATGGCTTCAATTACATTTAAAGGAAACCCGGTGACACTGGTAGGTTCAGAAGTGAAAGTCGGAGACCAGGCGCCTGATTTCACTGTTTTGTCCAATTCGCTTGAGGAAGTCACGCTTCAAGACATTAAAGGCAAACCAGCTGTTATTTCGGTGATTCCGTCTATCGATACAGGTGTTTGTGACGCGCAGACCCGCCGCTTTAACGAAGAAGCCGCAGGCCTCGGTTCAGTGAAAGTGTATACGATCAGCGCGGATCTGCCGTTTGCACAGGCTCGCTGGTGCGGAGCAAACGGAATTGAAAATGTGGAAACATTGTCAGATCATAGGGAAATGTCTTTTGGGGAAGCATTCGGGCTTTACATTAAAGAATTGAGATTGCTTGCCCGCGCCGTATTTGTGTTAGATGAAAACGGAAAAGTCGTCTACACTGAATACGTCAGCGAAGCGACAAACCACCCGGACTATGACAAAGCCATCGAAGCTGCCAAATCACTCGTTAAGTAAATTCAACTCATAAAAGGGCTCCAGGTGATCATCTTGCCGGAGCTCTTTTCATGGCTTTGATTTTTTGATAAGGAGAGACATCATCATGCAAAACTATCCAGTCGAAACGATTTATGAATGGCTTGACAAAGGAGCGGAAATCATCGCACGTGACCTGCAGATCCCTTACATAGAAGGATTGGCGGAAGCAGGAGAGGCATTCTTTACAGGGTCCGCGGACCGCGGGCTTTCCGAAAAAGCCGAACAAAAGGTGAAGGATCTGCTCGGCCGTGCGCGTTTTTCAGAATGCAGCCATGAGGCGATCCGAAAAGCCTTCCAGCTTGCCATCTTGAAAGGCCAGAAAGATATTCCCCATCCGAACCGGCAGATGACGCCCGATACAATCGGTTTATTTATCGGATATCTGGTGAACAAATTCATCGGACCCAAAAAAGAATTGACGCTGTTTGATCCGGCGGTCGGCACTGGAAACCTGCTGCTTGCCGTCTTGAACCAGCTGGCCGGTGAAGCCGGAAAAGCGTTCGGCTCAGAGATTGATGACGTTCTGATCAAGCTCGCCTATGTCCAGGCAAACCTGCAGGAAAAGGAAATCGAGCTTTTTAACCAGGACAGCCTGCAGCCGATTTTTATGGAGCCTGCCGATGCGGTCATTTGCGATCTTCCCGTCGGATATTATCCTGATGACGAAAGCGCGCGCGCTTTCGAATTAAAGGCAGATGAAGGCCATTCTTTTTCACACCATTTGTTTATTGAACAAAGCTTGACCTATACGAAACCGGGCGGCTATTTATTTTTTATGATTCCGAACCAATTGTTCGAAAGCAGCCAAAGCGAAAAGCTGCGTACCTTTTTAAAGGACAATGCGTATATTAATGCAGTGCTTCAGCTTCCGCTGTCGATTTTCAAAGATGAGGCACACGCGAAGAGCATTTTGGTTTTACAAAAGCATGGCGAACAGGCGAAAGCGCCTAAACAAGTTCTGCTTGCACAAGTTCCATCATTCGCCAATCAGGATGCGATGCTGAAAATGACAGCCAAACTCGACAACTGGTTTCAAGCTGAAAAAAGATAAGCAGATCAGAGAAGATATATTCTCTGATCTGTTTTTATATTCAGAAAATAATAATTTCTTTGTGAAAGCGTTAACATGTCGGATCGTGACTTGAAATGCACTCTTTTGAGTGTTTAAATGAGAAAGGCAGATATTTTTTGAATTTACTAAGAACGATTTTATACATATTTTTTATGATCCGGGTTGAACATAATGTCACCGGACTATAGGTAAAAAGGAGCGTCATTTTATGTCCAAAATTATTGCAATCAATGCTGGAAGCTCATCATTGAAATTTCAACTGTTCGAAATGCCCAGCGAAAAAGTACTAACAAAAGGCCTTGTTGAGCGAATCGGGCTGGATAACGGCATCTTCACGATTTCCGTCAACGACGAAAAAAAGACCGAAACAACAGATATCCCGGACCACTCCGTAGCCGTAAAAATGCTGCTGGATAAACTTACAAAATTCGGCATTATCAAAGATTTAAATGAAATCGACGGAATCGGACACCGCGTCGTACACGGCGGCGAAAAGTTCAGCGACTCCGTTTTATTGACGGATGAAATGATCCATGAGATCGAGGAGATTTCAGAACTCGCACCGCTTCATAACCCGGCTAATATTGTCGGAATTAAAGCGTTTAAAGAAGTACTTCCAAATGTTCCTGCCGTGGCTGTTTTTGATACGGCATTCCACCAAACAATGCCGGAACAATCTTATCTGTACAGTCTGCCATACGAATACTATGAGAAATTCGGCATCCGTAAATACGGTTTCCATGGCACATCTCATAAATATGTGACTGAACGCGCGGCAGAGCTGCTCGGCCGTCCGATTGAAGAACTTCGCCTGATTTCCTGCCACCTTGGAAACGGCGCGAGCATCGCAGCTGTTGAAGGCGGCAAATCAATCGATACATCAATGGGCTTCACACCGCTTGCAGGTGTAGCGATGGGTACGCGTTCAGGAAACATCGATCCTGCGCTTATCCCGTTCATTATGGAAAAAACGGGTCAAACAGCCGACGAAGTCCTGAACACACTCAATAAAAAGAGCGGTCTTTTAGGTATTTCCGGATTCTCAAGCGATTTGCGCGATATTGTCGAAGCAACTAAAGAAGGCAATGAACGTGCGGAAACAGCCCTTGAAGTATTCGCAAGCAGAATTCATAAATACATCGGTTCTTATGCAGCGAGAATGAGCGGAGTAGACGCGATCATTTTCACTGCCGGCATCGGGGAAAACAGCGTTGAAGTCAGAGAGCGCGTTCTTCATGGTTTGGAATTCATGGGTGTCTATTGGGATCCTGCGTTGAATAACGTCCGTGGAAAAGAAGCGTTTATCAGCTATCCGCATTCACCTGTAAAAGTCCTCGTCATCCCGACGAATGAAGAAGTGATGATTGCAAGAGACGTCGTTAGACTGGCTCACTAAAAATAAAAAAACAGCCTTCTCTTTACAAGGAAGGCTGTTTTTTTATGCATCTTCCCCTTTATAATGAAAAAAGACTGTATAAAGGAGGCTATTTAGCCATGAGTGTTGAGGAACATAAAAAAGAAGCGCCGGACCGCGTCAACTGCAAAGTTATTACTGTCAGCGATACAAGAACGGAAGACACAGATAAAAGCGGCCGGCTTATGAAAGAGTTTTTAGCGGAAGACGGTCATGAGATCGTTTCCTATGAGATTGTAAAGGATGAAAAGGAAATGATTCAAAAAGCTGTGCTGGAAGGCTGTCTTGATGACCGGATCGATGCCATCCTATTAAACGGAGGGACGGGCATTGCCTCTAGAGATGTAACAATCGAGTCGATCGTTCCTCTTTTTTCGAAAGAAATTCCGGGATTTGGGGAGATATTCCGCATGCTGAGTTATACAGAGGATATCGGAGCGGCTGCGATCCTTTCAAGAGCTGCAGCGGGTGTTATTCAAAACAAAGCCGTGTTTGCAACACCGGGTTCAAGCGGGGCGGTTAAGCTTGCAATGTCAAAGCTGATTGTGCCTGAGCTTGCCCATGTCATCAGAGAACTGAGAAAAGATATGAAAAAATAAAGCCGGAAAGCCCTCCGGCTGAACGCTGAATATGCACTGAACTTCATTCATAAAAAATGAATGAAGTTTTTTTTATAAAAAGGTTGAAAAAACCAGACTTCCTTGTTAAAGTGTATACATATTAAATGTATTTTTATTAAATAAAACTTATTTTTATACAAAAAAGAGCACCGAGATGAGAGGAGTTTTTCAAAATGACGCAAAAGAAAAAAGTGGTTTTAGCATATTCAGGAGGACTTGATACTTCTGTCGCGATAAAATGGCTGCAGGAACAGGGATATGATGTAGTGGCCTGCTGCCTTGACGTCGGGGAGGGAAAAAATCTCGCATTTGTTCAGCAAAAAGCGCTTCAAGTCGGGGCTTCTAATTCATATGTTATCGATGCAAAAGAAGAATTTGCGAAAGAGTTTGCACTGACTGCCCTCCAGGCCCATACGCTTTATGAAGGAAAGTACCCGCTTGTATCAGCTCTGTCCAGACCGCTGATCGCCAAAAAGCTGGTCGAAGTGGCTGAAAAAGAGAACGCCCAAGCCGTGGCTCACGGCTGCACAGGCAAAGGAAATGACCAAGTGCGCTTCGAGGTGTCCATTAAATCGCTCAATCCGGATTTAGAGGTACTGGCACCTGTGCGCGAATGGAAATGGTCGCGCGACGAAGAGATCGCGTATGCAGAAAAGCACGGCATTCCGATTCCGATCAATCTTGACAGCCCGTATTCAATTGACCAGAACCTGTGGGGCAGAAGCAATGAATGCGGAGTTCTGGAAGATCCATGGGCGGCGCCTCCTGAAGGGGCTTATGATTTGACGAAGCCGCTTGAAAAAACACCGGATACCCCCGATGTGATCGAAATCGCTTTTGAAGAGGGCATTCCGGTTTCCATTGACGGCGCTCATTACTCGCTGTCAGACTTGATTTTAAAGCTGAATGAACTGGCGGGCGCGCATGGAGTGGGGCGCATCGACCATGTTGAAAACCGCCTTGTCGGCATCAAATCACGCGAAGTGTACGAATGCCCGGGCGCGATGACTTTGATTAAGGCGCACAAAGAGCTTGAAGATTTGACATTAGTAAAAGAAGTGGCGCATTTCAAACCTCTGATCGAACAAAAAATGGCTGAAGTGATCTATAACGGCCTGTGGTTTTCTCCGCTTAAAGACGCGCTTTCCGGTTTCCTGAAAGAAACGCAGAAGCATGTCACGGGCGTCGTCCGCGTCAAGCTGTTCAAAGGCCATGCGATCGTTGAAGGGCGTAAATCCGAATACTCCCTGTATGATGAAAAACTGGCGACGTATACAAAAGACGATGCGTTCGATCATCACGCTGCCGTCGGCTTTATTGAGCTGTGGGGACTGCCGACGAAAGTAAACAGCATCGTCCAAAAAAAGGAGCAGATTAAAGCATGAAAAAGCTGTGGGGAGGCCGGTTCCAAAAAACACCGGAAAAATGGGTCGATGAGTTCGGCGCATCGATCCACTTTGACAAAACGCTCGTGAAAGAAGATATCGCAGGGTCTCTCGCTCATGCTTCCATGCTTGAAAAATGCGGCATTTTAACCGAAGCAGAAGCGGTCAAAATAAAAGAAGGCCTGACATCCCTTTTGCACAAAGCGGAAAAAAACGAACTCGATTTTTCAGTCGATTACGAAGACATTCACCTCAACCTTGAAAAAATGCTCATTGACGAAATCGGGCCGCTCGGCGGAAAGCTTCATACGGCCAGAAGCCGAAACGACCAGGTGGCGACGGATATGCACCTGTATTTAAAAGGGCACACAGAGCATATCATCGAGCTGATTACGGCTTTTCAACACGTGCTTATCGAAAAAGCGGAAGAACATGTGGAGACGATACTGCCGGGATACACCCATCTGCAGCGGGCGCAGCCGATCTCGTTCGCGCATCATTTGCTCGCTTACTTCTGGATGCTTGAGCGCGATAAAGAACGCTATCATGATTCATTCAAGCGGATTAACAAGTCCCCCCTTGGATGCGGGGCGCTCGCCGGAACGACATTTCCGATCGACCGTGAATATTCAGCAGGTCTGCTCGGGTTTGACTCGATATATGAAAACAGCTTGGACGGCGTCAGCGACAGGGATTTCATCCTTGAATTTTTAAGCGCGAGCAGCATTTTGATGATGCATCTGTCAAGATTCTCCGAAGAAATCATTCTTTGGTGTTCGCAGGAATTTAAATTCATTGAGCTTGATGACACTTATGCTACGGGGAGCAGCATGATGCCGCAAAAGAAAAACCCGGACATGGCAGAGCTTATCCGCGGGAAAACCGGACGCGTATACGGTGATCTGATCGGCCTCCTGACGATTATGAAAGGGCTCCCGTTAGCGTACAATAAAGATTTGCAGGAAGACAAAGAAGGTATGTTTGATACTGTGAAAACGGTCGAAGGAAGCCTTGAGATTTTTGCCGGCATGACGAAAACGATGACAGTGAACAAAAATATGATGAAAAAAGCAACGGAGCAGGATTTTTCAAATGCCACCGAACTTGCCGACTATCTGGCGAAAAAGGGCATGCCGTTCAGAGAGGCGCACGAAGTCGTCGGGAAGCTTGTCTACACTTGTATCGAAAAAGGCATTTATCTCAGCGGCCTGCCGTTTGAAGAGTTCGAAAAGGCAAGCGAACTGTTTGAAGAAGACGTCTACATCGTGCTCGACCCGCACCATGCCGTCGAAAAAAGGATGAGTGAAGGCGGGACGGGATTCAAAAAGGTGGAAGAAGCCATTCAAAAGGCGAAGCATTGTTTGAACAATTTTTAACACTTCCCGATTCGATTCATAACTGTGCGGCTTCATACGCAAAATAGATTTGTGAATCGAAAAGGGGTGTGGCAATGAAACAAGATCAGTCAAAACACGCATACATGTATGATGCCGACGGCGATAAAGAAACCGTTCAGCAAATCTCTGATGCCTATTTCAGCGGATTTGTCGCGCACGATGACGCACAGCCGTTAGCTGATGCAGATAAACAATAGAAAGCTGGAGCCCGTAACAGCGGGCTTCAGCTTTCTTCTGTCCAGCGGCGATTGCAAATTTCCCGATGCTCCACATGTGATATACTCTGGCTTTTGTAGTAAAGTATAGGTAGATACATGCAATCATTTGCGAATACCGAGAACCAATGCCTGGGAGGGAAAGATGTGCGCCATGCGTTAATTACGGCCGGTTCAAAAGGTTTGGGGCGTAAAGTGACGGAAGCCCTGCTTGAAAAAGGCTACTCAGTGACGGTGAATTACAGGCAGGACGAAGAAGCTGTCAGCCGCCTAAAAGAAAAATGGCGGTCATCCCTTGACCGTTTACAGTTTGTAAAGGGAGATGTCACCAAGAAAGAAGACCTGCTCCGAATGGTGAATGCCGCACTTGAGCGATTTGGAAAAATTGATCTTCTGATCAATAATGCCGGCCCATACATATTTGAACGAAAAAAGCTTGCAGATTATACTGATGATGAATGGTATGACATGCTTGAAGGCAACTTAAGCTCTGTCTTCCATCTGTTTAAAGCGGTTGTTCCGGTGATGAGGCGCCAGCGGTTCGGCCGCATCATCACATACGGATTTCAGGGGGCAGACCATGCGCCGGGCTGGCTGCATCGTTCCGCTTTTGGAGCGGCGAAAGTGGGGCTGGCTTCTTTAACAAAAACGATCGCCATTGAAGAAGCGGGCTCCGGCATCACAGCCAACATGGTTTGTCCAGGCAACATCGTCGGGGATATGAAAGAGGCTTCGATTTCAGAAGCGAGGGCGTCACTTGATGAGGAAACGCCGATCGGCAGGTCGGGAACCGGTGAAGATATCGCAAGGATCATCACTTTTCTATGCGATGAACATTCCGACTACATTACGGGAACAGTCATTGAAGCGACAGGCGGCTTGAATGTGATTAACCGTCATTCTCTTTAGACGTGCGAAATTAAAAAACAGGGGTGGATATGATGAAAGTGACATATCATGGTCATTCAGTGGTAACAGTTGAAACGGGAAATCATCAATTGATCTTCGATCCGTTTATTACAGGAAATTCTTTAACCGATTTAAAGCCGGAAGAGGTTAAAGCGGATGTTATTTTGCTGACCCACGGTCATAACGATCATGTCGGCGATACCGTCGAAATCGCCAAGCGAAATCATTCGCTCGTTGTAGCTCCGAATGAACTCGCGGTCTATCTGGGATGGAAAGGCCTGAATGTCCATCCGATGCATATCGGCGGCTCCCATCAGTTCGATTTTGGCCAAGTCAAGCTGACGCAGGCTTTCCACGGATCGGCTTATACGGAAGAAGACAGCCAAAAGATCGTCTATACCGGCATGCCGGCGGGGATCCTCTTGACTGTGGAAGGAAGGACGATTTTTCATGCAGGAGACACCGGGCTTTTCTCAGATATGAAGCTGATCGGTGAATTAAATCATATCGACCTCGCTTTCCTGCCGATCGGCGATAATTTTACGATGGGCCCGGAGGATGCCAAACTGGCCGCAGAATGGCTCAGGGCGAAACAGGTTGTACCGGTTCACTACTCGACGTTCCCCGTCATCGAACAGGACCCGCATGCATTTGCGGACAGCCTTCCCGGCGGCGTCGGAAAAGTGCTTGAGGTCGGTGAGTCAATCGAATTTAAATAAACTTGTTTTTAGAGGACCCGAATCCGGGTCCTTTTTTCGGTTGAACCGGTTATATGTCTATCAAAACATGTTAATGATGATATAATATAGGAATCGGATTGTTCTTGGGAGGATATTATGAGGGTATTGAAATACGCGATTTTGGGGCTCCTTGATCACGGGAGTTTGAGCGGCTACGATATGACAAGCCGCTTTAAAGCCGAATTGGGCCAATTTTGGAGCGCCAAGCACAGTCAGATTTATCCCGAGCTGAAAAAGCTGACGGATGAAGGATTTATCGAATATGAAACGGTGATCCAAGGCTCAAAATTAGAAAAGAAAATGTATTCCATCACAGAGGCCGGAAAGCGTGAACTTCACGGATGGCTTACGGAATTCAAACCGGTCCCCGATACGGTAAAAGATGAATTTATGCTGAAAGCTTATTTTATCTCTTCGATGGAACGTGATGAAGCGAAAAGGCTTTTTGCCGATCAGCTTCAAAAGCGGGAAGAGAAAGCCGTTTTTTTAAAAAATAAGCTCGAAGAATTGAAGCGCGAAGCGGGTGAATCGATAACTTTCCGCTCGCCTCATTTCGGCCATTACCTTGTATTGACCCGGGCGCTGGAGCGGGAAAACGGCTATTGCTCATGGCTTGAAAAAGCGCTTCTTCTGATGGAGAATGATCGCTCTTAGACGGACATGATGTTGCGAAGGCGGATTGCGGTTCAATTGCACAACCATTTATAATAAATATATCTAGCAGTCAGAGGATGAAGGTGAAACGATTGGCGACAAAACACGAACAGATTTTAAAATATATTGATTCTTTGTCCGTCGGCGAAAAAATCTCCGTCAGGCGGATTGCGAAGGAAATGAAAGTCAGTGAAGGAACTGCTTACAGAGCGATAAAAGAAGCCGAGAATAAAGGGTTTGTCAGCACGATCGAAAGGGTCGGAACGATCAGGATCGAGCAAAAGAAAAAAGAGAATATTGAAAAACTGACATACGCTGAAGTGGTCAATGTCATTGACGGCCATGTGCTTGGCGGAAAAGCAGGGCTTCATAAAACGCTCAACAAATTCGTCATCGGAGCGATGAAGCTTGATGCGATGATGAGATATACCGGGGCGGGCAACCTGCTGATTGTCGGCAACCGAATCGATGCGCACCGCCAGGCTTTGGAAGCGGGTGCTGCCGTGCTGGTGACCGGCGGTTTTGATACGGAGCCGGAGATTATTGAGCTTGCCGACAGGCTCGAGCTCCCGGTCATTTCTACAAGCTATGACACGTTTACTGTAGCCGCGATGATCAACAGGGCGATTTATGACCAGCTCATCAAAAAAGAGGTCGTGCTTGTCGAGGATATTTTGACCCCTTTGGAAAAAACGGTCTGCTTATCCCCTCATGAAAAGCTCGAAAGATGGTATGAGAAAAACTTTGAAACGGGGCACGGACGTTTTCCCATCGTTGACGAGCAGATGAAAATCCACGGCATTTTAACTTCAAAAGATGTTGCCGGATATGACCGCTCTGTATTGATTGAAAAAGTCATGACGAAAAACCCGATTACAGTAATCGGCAAAACGTCAGTCGCTTCAGCGGCGCAGATGATGGTCTGGGAAGGAATCGAAGTGCTTCCCGTCGTTGACGAGCGGCAAAAGCTGATCGGCATGATCAGCAGGCAGGACGTATTAAAGGCGCTTCAAATGATTCAGAAGCAGCCTCAGGTCGGCGAAAAACTCGATGACATTGTGACAGGCGGTTTCAAAGAATCGGACAATGACAAAAACAAGCCGGATCCGGTTTATCAATACGAAGTAACGCCGCAAATGACAAACCACTTGGGAACAATTTCCTACGGCGTGTTTACGACGATTTTGACCGAAGCTGCAAACCGTTTTTTGCGGTCGCACAAAAAAGGCGAACTCGTGATAGAGAGCATGACGATTTATTTTTTAAAGCCTGTGCAAATGGAGTCTGTCATTGAAATAAAACCGAACATTCTCGAAGCCGGGAGAAAGTTCGGAAAAATGGATATAGAAGTTTTTCACCAGGGTGCTCTCGTCGGCAAAGCGATGATGATGGTTCAGCTGATGGAAAGAAGCTAAGGGACGCGGCCAGTGTCCCTCTTTTCGCTTATGCGTTTTCCCGTTCGTTTTCTTTCGCAAGCAAAGGGACATAGTGCTTATAGGCTCTGTAGCCGGCCCACATGCTCCCGAGCCCGGTCAGCATAAAAATAACGCCGATGACGACAGCAAGCGTGCCGCGGTTTAAAAGCAGCTGATTGGCGCCGAAGAACATGATAAACAGGCCCAGACTCATGCTTGACTTGGCCGAATAGTATTCCCGTTCAATCGCTTTTTTGGTGCGCACATACCTTACTTTGAAGTACCCATAAGCTATCGCTGAAACCACAATGAAAAAAACAAAAAACGGCATAATCGACATCCTCCATTGTAAGTTTTACAAACCCATTGTATACATAATCGGGTTCGCTTTCTACAATAAAAAGTCATAACTTTCACTTTCCACCAACAACAGATTATGATTTAATGGTTAAAAACAAAGTAAAGAAGGAGCGCGTCATGAAAAAAGAAATCATCAGAACCATATCATTATATGACACGATCATTATACATAGACATGTGAGACCGGATCCCGATGCCTACGGATCCCAATGCGGCCTTGCGGAAATCCTGAGGGCAACCTATCCTGAAAAAAATATTTTCGCGGTCGGAACGCCCGAGCCTTCCCTCGCTTTTTTGTACACCCCGGATGTGATTGAAGACCCGGTGTATGAAAATGCACTTGTCATCGTCTGTGACACGGCCAATCAAGCGAGAATTTCCGATTCGCGCTACAACATGGGCGACAAGCTGATCAAAATCGACCATCATCCGAATGAAGACCAATACGGCGACCTTTTATGGGTGGATACGAATGCGAGCTCGACGAGCGAGATGATTTACGAACTGTATTTAGCGGGTAAAGAACAAGCGGGATGGACGCTTCCGACAAAGGGTGCCGAACTGATCTATGCCGGCATTGTGGGGGATACAGGGCGCTTCTTATTTCCGAACACGACAAAAAAGACATTGAAATATGCCGGAGAGCTGATTGAGTATCCTTTTAATTCTCAGGCGCTTTTTAATCAATTGTATGAGACGAAATTAAATGTTGTGAGGCTGAACGGTTACATTTACCAGAATGTTTCTCTGTCCGAAAACGGTGTGGCGTCGGTATTCATCACCCGTGACATTTTGCATCAATACAATATTACGCCGTCTGAAGCTTCACAGCTTGTCAGCACGCTCGGCAATATTTCAGGAATCAAAGCATGGGTGTTTTTTGTGGAGGAAGCCGACCAGATCAGGGTAAGGCTTCGTTCAAAGGGGCCGATTGTCAATGAAGTCGCTAAAAAATACAACGGCGGAGGCCATCCGCTCGCAGCCGGTGCTTCCATCTATGACTGGAAAGACACCGATCTTGTCATCGCTGACTTGGAGCGCATATGCAAAGAAAACAAATAAGAGGGGAAGTCCCTCTTTTTTTGTGCAGTTCAACTGCAAGCGTTTGCATTATATTTTGCGAAAAAGTAAGCAGCAAAGTGTAAGCAGATCATTTTACGCATCACAGCTGCTGCTTATTCAGGTATAAACCATGATCCGATATCTGTTACATCCTCATAAACATGGATGTTTTGGGCTCTTAACTCTCTTTTGATAAGGGACGCGAGACTTTCGGTTTCCGCATAAGCCGAGTAGCCCAGCTTGATCCGGTTGACTTTATCTCTTGCCAGCTGATGGTAACTGTAAATGTACATTCTGCTTTCCTCCCTTTTTAAAAAAACTTACATATCGCTTACTGTCAGTTTAAATTAAAATATGGAAAAAAGCGACGAATGCATGTAAATCGTAAAAAAAAATCCATAATTTTATTCGGAAAAAGAGATTTTGATTTCAACGGAAAGCCGTGTATAAATCGTCAGTTCGGTGACTTTCGCTTTGTACGTTTTATCGTTTATCGTATACTCTTTATTTTCAATCGTCCGCTTTAAAAGCTCCTTCGTCCGGTAGACGCTTTCGATATCCTTTGTGATGACATCCGAAATATTATCCCGGATACGCTCTTCAAAGTTCATCATGTCGGGCTGTGACAATTTGTATTGCTTGCCGTTGATCAGCTTGACGTCGACGCTTTGAATCAGCAGTTTTCTTTTATTGTCTTCATTCAGCTTATGAAGGTCCTCCCGGTAAATGGTGATCTGGTCATTTAAATCATTGATGCGCTCTTTCTGTTCTCTTATCAAGACGACCTGCTTCTCCTGAAAGGTGCCGTATGTAAACAGGAACACGACCCAGCTGATGATGGCTCCGCACATCATTCCCGCAAAAAAACGCTGCCAACCCGGTTTTTTATAATAAGGAGGGATTCTCATGAGGAAATATGCTCCTGTGTGAGCCAATTGATGATCAGATAACCGGTCTGCGCTCCTCCCATCGCCGAAAGAATCAGGAGAAGCTGTTTTACGATGTCTCTCGTATTGCCTTCGATAATGCCCCTTTCAAAGCTGTAGACCGCGTCAAACGTGCCGCCGATTGCCGCAACCAGCGCCCAGATTTTTAGACGGTTTGCGAGGCTTGTAATAATCGTTAAAGGCGGCTGTCCCGACAGATAGGCGCCGATCCCTCCGATTAAGCAACCGCCGAGAAGCACTCCTAGCGCAATAAAATAACAGCTGATAAAGTTTGGAAAAAAGGGCTGTTCAGGATCCATTCCGATCACCTCACCTTATCACACTATATGGATAAAGAAAGACAAGTATGATTGTTGATCAAAGAAAGAACATTTGTTTCTCATTCGATCCCATCATATAATGAAAAGAGACGGCTCGAAAAAGGAAGGGGTGACAGAAATGCCTTTTGTTCACCTGCAAGTACACAGCGGTTACAGCTTATTAAACAGCGCCGCTTCCGTAGAGGACCTCACGGCCAAAGCCAAAGAGCTGGGCTACAGCGCAATGGCGCTGACGGATGATGAGGTCATGTACGGGGCGGTGGAATTTTATAAATCATGCAAAAAACGCGGCATCAAGCCGATTATCGGGCTTACAGCCTCAGTTTTAACAGATGAAAAAGAACAGCTTTCATATCCGCTCGTTCTTTTGGCGAAAACAAACAAAGGCTACCAAAACCTGCTGAAAATCAGCAGTGTGTTGCAGTCGAAATCAAAAACCGGCATCAAAGAAAAATGGCTCAAAAGTTATCATGAAGGGCTCATTGCGCTGACAACGGGCGGGACAAGCCATGTTGAAGCGCTGTTGAAAGAAGGGCTGATTGAAGAGGCGAAGAACGCCGCCCTCCGCTGTCTTTCGATCTTCGGAGAGGGCAGCTTTTATTTGTCGTATCAGCCGTACAAGGGCGACCCGCTTCTTTCTGAACGCATTCTGGAGCTCAGCGAACATACGGGAATTCCGATTGCCGCAACCGGCGATGTACGCTACATCGAAAAAGAGGATGCGGCAGCTTATACGTGTTTAAAAGCGATTAAAGCGGGCGAGAAGCTGAACGAAGACATGAAGGCCGAAGGAGATCTGCATCTTGAGCTCAAGCCGCCCGCTGAAATGCTTGACATTTACAGGGATCGTCCGGACGCGTTGGAGAATACAGTCAAAATCGCGGATCTGTGCCAGGTGGACCTGAGCCTTGGCCAGACGCGCCTGCCGAAATATCCGGCGCCTTTCGGCAAGAATGCTGACGATTATTTGGCTGAGCTTTGCTTTCTCGGACTGGAAAAACGGTTCGATGCCGCTCCGAGGGAGTATGTCGAACGGCTTGAGTATGAGCTGAAAGTGATTCGCGACATGGCGTTCAGCGACTATTTTTTGATCGTCTGGGATTTCATGAAGTTTGCCCACGACAACGGCATTATCACAGGGCCGGGGCGGGGGTCGGCGGCCGGCTCTCTCGTCGCTTATACGCTGTTTATCACAGATGTCGATCCGATCAAGCACAAATTGCTGTTTGAACGGTTTTTAAATCCGGAGCGCATCAGCATGCCCGATATCGATATCGATTTTCCCGATACGAGAAGGGATGAAGTCATCCAATACGTGAAAAATAAATACGGGGCACTGCACGTAGCGCAAATTATCACGTTTGGTACATTGGCCGCAAAAGCGGCGCTCCGGGACGTCGGCAGGGTGATGGGCATCAGTCCGAAAGAAGCCGACCAGCTGGCGAAATTGATTCCGTCCAAACCTGGAGTGACGCTGAAAGAGGCGAGAGCTCTTTCTGTTGAACTGGACAAGCGCCTGAACGGGTCCAAGAAGCTTCAGGACATATTTAAAACGGCTCAGAAAATCGAAGGGCTTCCGCGGCATACGTCAATTCATGCGGCGGGCGTCGTGTTGAGCGAGGAGCCGCTGACGAATATCATACCGATACAGGAAGGACATGACGGTGTATATTTAACGCAATATTCGATGGGCTATCTCGAAGACTTGGGACTATTGAAAATGGATTTTCTCGGCTTGCGCAATTTAACGCTCATTGAATCGATCAAAACGCTGATCGAAAAAAGCGAGCGGGTCACCATCGATTTTTCGGCGATTCCCTATGAAGATGAACAGACGTTTAAGCTGCTGTCAGAAGGAGATACGACAGGTATTTTCCAGCTCGAATCAGCCGGCATGAGAAACGTTTTAAAAAGGCTCAAGCCATCAAGCCTTGAAGACATTGTCGCTGTCAATGCCTTGTACCGCCCGGGCCCGATGGAAAATATCCCGCTGTATATCGAACGAAAGCACGGACGGGTTGCCGTGTCTTATCCGCACGAGGATTTGGCCGAGATTTTGAAAGATACATACGGCGTGATCGTTTATCAGGAACAGATCATGATGATCGCATCGCGGATGGCGGGTTTCAGGCTTGGAGAAGCCGATCTTTTGCGAAGGGCGGTCGGCAAAAAAAACAAGGAAATTCTCGATACAGAGAGAAATCATTTTATTAGTGGATGCTTGAAAAAAGGGTATTCCGTACAAGCGGCTAATGAAGTATACGATCTGATTGTAAAATTCGCCAATTACGGTTTTAACCGGAGTCATGCGGTTGCATACAGCATGATCGGCTACCAGCTCGCTTATTTAAAAGCGCATTACCCCCTCTACTTTATGTGCGGCCTCTTGACGAGTGCGATCGGAAATGAGGAAAAGCTTGCTCAGTACATCTATGAAGCGAAAGGGAAAGGGCTGCATGTTTTAGGTCCTTCCATTAATAAGAGCGGCTATCCGTTCGTCGTGGAAAACGGGGCGCTGCGCTACAGTTTAAGGGCTGTTAAAGGCGTCGGGATTTCGGCTGTGAAAGAAATCTACAGGGCAAGAAAAGAAAAGCCGTTCGCAGATTTGTTTGACTTTTGTGTCAGGACTTCTGTGAAAAGCGTGAACCGGAAAACGATTGAAGCTTTAATTTTTGCCGGAGCAATGGATGAATTCGGTGAAAACCGGGCCACTTTGCTCGCTTCTGTCGATGTCGCGCTGGAGCATGCCGAATTGTTTGCAGGAGACAATGATCAGCTCGGCTTCTTTCTCGATGAAGGCTTGACAATTAAGCCGAAGTACGCCGAGACGGAAGAAATGCCGCTCGTCGACCTGCTGGCACACGAGAAGGAGACGCTCGGCATTTACTTTTCTGACCATCCGTTGAGCGTTCACCGCAAGAAGCTGGACCGTGCAGGTGCGCTGCCGATTATTCAGCTGCTCGCCTCCAGCCGTAAAAAGGCGGCTTTGGGCGGACTTTTGACGAAGATGAAGACGATCCGTACAAAAACGGGACAGACGATGGCTTTTCTGGAGCTGAGCGATGAAAGCGGGGAAATCGAAGCGGTTGTTTTTCCTGAACAGTTCAGACAGCTTTCCCCGATCCTGGAAGAAGGCGTATCGCTTTTTGCAGAAGGACGTCTTGAGACAAGGAATGAAAAGCGCCAGCTGATCATCGCCGGGGCATCGCTTGTCGAATCGCTTCATGCTAAAAAGCAGCCGTCCGTCTATATTAAAGTGGAGGAAAGTCAGCACACCCACGATATCTTTAAGAAAATCAGCAGCATCCTGCTTGAACACAAAGGGGAAACGCCGGTCTGCGTCTATTATGAAAAACGGAAACAAACGATGCAGCTGCCGGAAAGCTACAACATCAAGGCTGACCACGCTGCCCTCTACAGGCTGAAAAGCGTTGTAGGTGAGAAAAATGTCGTGCTCAGATAGCAGGTATTTTGAGCATTATTGATCAAAAAAGCGGTCAATTGTGTTATCATTTTTAAGATTCTAGGGTTCGTCTTACAAGAATCTTAAGCAGAAAACGAAGCAAAGTTTTTGGCAAAATTCCCTTGAAGGAGTGTTTGTTAACATGTCATTGAAAGAAAAAGCGCTGCATATGCACAAAGTAAACCAGGGCAAATTGGAATCAAAATCAAAAGTGCAGGTTCGCAATGCGGATGATTTAAGCCTTGCATATTCTCCGGGTGTGGCTGAGCCCTGCAAAGCGATTTACGATGATAACAGCAAAGTATACGATTATACAATGAAGGGAAACATGGTAGCAGTCGTCTCGGACGGAACGGCAGTGCTCGGTCTCGGCAATATCGGCCCTGAAGCCGCCCTTCCGGTTATGGAAGGAAAAGCGGTTCTTTTCAAAAGCTTTGCCGGTGTGGACGCATTCCCAATCTGTTTAAATACATCTGATGTCGACAAAATTGTTGAGACGGTCAAGCTGCTTGAGCCGACATTCGGCGGCGTCAATCTTGAAGACATTGCAGCGCCGAACTGTTTTGTCATTGAAGAACGCCTCAAAAAAGAAACAAAAATCCCGGTGTTTCACGATGACCAGCACGGTACTGCAATCGTTACGGTAGCCGGTCTCGTCAATGCGCTTAAGCTGTCTGGCAAATCGATGTCTTCCGTCAAAGTCGTGGCAAACGGCGCCGGGGCAGCGGGAATTGCCATTATCAAGCTTCTTTATCATTTCGGCGTGCGCGATATCATCATGTGCGACACGAAAGGCGCGATTTACGAAGGCCGTCCGAACGGCATGAACGCTGTTAAAGATGAAGTCGCAAAATATACGAACAAAAACCGCATAGACGGATCGCTCAAAGATGTGATCAAAGACGCCGATGTCTTTATCGGAGTTTCCGTCGAAGGCGCTTTGACAAAAGAAATGGTTGAAAGCATGGCTGACAAACCGATCATCTTCGCCATGGCGAATCCAAATCCTGAAATCATGCCTGCTGAAGCGCATGAAGCCGGAGCAAGCGTCGTTGGAACGGGACGCTCTGACTTCCCTAACCAAGTGAACAACGTTCTCGCATTCCCCGGCATCTTCCGCGGGGCGCTCGACGTCCGCGCGACACATATTAACGAAGAAATGAAAATCGCCGCGGTTGAGGCGATCGCATCACTCGTTTCCGACGAAGAGCTGAGCCCCGAATATGTCATTCCGGCTCCGTTCGATCCAAGGGTCGCACCGGCCGTTGCCAAAGCGGTAGCGAAAGCCGCGATGGAAACAGGTGTTGCACGAATCGATGTCGATCCTGAAGAAGTCGCTGAAAAGACAAGAAAGCTTGCAGTAATTGAAGGAAAATAAAACTCCATTTTTGTGATCAGCGCGTGATTGCTCTGGCCTAAAGAGCCGTCACGCGCTGTTTCTCGAATATGATGTACAGTTTTTCCTCTTATTGGGGACACTTGTAAGGGAATATGCGGGCTGTAAAAAATTTTTTCAAATCGCTTTTCCGGACTTTTGTATCCGCTCTCAAGGCTGATATATCAATTTGTCAGTCTCTAACCGCATCAAGTGCGATTCGGCTGTTTGCCGGTCAAAAATGTCGAATTGAGGATGACACCGTTTGACAAAAAAAGTACAATAGTTTCGGTATAGTGATGTTCTAGTCTATAAACAGGACAGGCATACATGAAGAAAACCCTTCAGAAAAGGGAGGTAATCTTTTGTTAAAAGATATATTCAGCAAAAAGAAAAAAAAATACGCTTCCGTTCCCGCGGAATCAGCAAAGCAAGATGTACCGGAAGGGATCATGACAAAATGCCCGGATTGCAAAAAAATCATGCTCACAAAAGAGCTGGATAAAAACTTAAGGGTCTGCATGAACTGCGGTTACCATCTTCAAATGAACGCGAAGCAGCGTATAAAAAGCCTGCTGGACGATGGCTCCTTTGAAGAATTCAATCAGGATATGATGTCTGAAAACCCGCTGGAATTCCCAGGATACCTTGAGAAACTGCAAAAAGACCGGGAAAAAACATCGCTGAATGAAGCGGTTGTCACCGGAAAAGGGACGGTTGACGGATCTCCGGCAGTCGTTGCCGTGATGGATTCATCTTTCAGAATGGGAAGCATGGGGTCTGTCGTAGGCGAAAAAATTACGCTGGCGATCGAAAAGGCAAGAGAAGAAAAAGTGCCTTTCATTATTTTTACCGCATCAGGCGGTGCGAGAATGCAGGAAGGCCTTCTCAGCTTGATGCAAATGGCTAAAACAAGCTCCGCTTTAAAGCTGTTCAGTGAAGAGCAGGGCTTGATCATTTCGGTGATGACACATCCGACAACAGGCGGTGTATCCGCAAGCTTTGCATCTCTCGGCGATTACAACCTTGCCGAGCCGGGCGCGCTGATTGGCTTTGCCGGAAGAAGAATTATCGAACAAACCATCCGTGAAGAACTGCCTGAGGATTTTCAGACTGCGGAATTTCTGTTAAAGCACGGACAGCTTGATTCCGTCGTTCACAGAGCAGACATGAAAAAAACGCTCGGCAGCATTTTGAAAATGCACCAAACTGGAGGTGATCTCGAGTGGCTGGAGAATTAGAATTTGAAAAACCGGTGGTCGAACTGCGTGAAAAGATCGCCGAATTGAAAAGGTTCACACAGGATTCCGATATGGATTTAAGCTCTGAAATTACGAAGCTTGAAGCTCGTCTTGAAAGGCTTGAAGAAGACATTTATACAAATCTGAAAGCCTGGGACAGAGTCCAGATTGCAAGGCATCCGAACCGTCCGACAACGCTCGATTATATCGAACATCTCTTTACCGATTTTTTTGAATGCCACGGAGATCGATATTTCGGTGATGATGAAGCGATTGTCGGCGGAATTGCCAAATTCCGGGGCCTTCCTGTGACAGTGATCGGCCAACAGCGCGGCAAGGATACAAAAGAAAACATCCGCCGCAACTTCGGAATGCCGCATCCGGAAGGCTACCGCAAAGCGCTCAGGCTGATGAAGCAGGCCGATAAATTTAACAGGCCGATCATCTGCTTTATTGATACAAAAGGAGCATACCCTGGAAAAGCAGCTGAAGAGCGGGGGCAAAGCGAAGCAATTGCCAAGAATCTTTTTGAAATGGCGGGACTCTCTGTGCCGGTCATCTCGATCGTCATCGGGGAAGGCGGCAGCGGGGGAGCGCTTGCGCTCGGCGTCGCAAACCGCTTATTGATGCTGGAAAACTCAACTTATTCGGTGATCTCTCCCGAGGGAGCGGCTGCTATCCTCTGGAAGGATTCAGGACTCGCGAAAAAAGCGGCAGAAACAATGAAAATCACCGCTCCGGACCTTAAAGAATTGGATATTATAGATCATGTTATAAAAGAAGTAAGAGGTGGAGCACACCGCGATGTAGAGCAGCAGGCCGCCTACATCGATGAAGCGCTGAAAAGAGAGCTTAAATCCTTGCTGAAACTGGATAAGAACGAGCTGATTCAACAAAGATATAACAAGTATAAATCAATTGGAAAAATTTCGACTGAAAACCAATTTGTTGGGATAAAATAAATAAACGTGAGGCCTTTGGCTCACGTTTATTTTTTATGGATAAAGGTGAAAAGTGAAAGGATTGTGTCTTTCACCCGCGATTTTTCAAAGAGTTTGCTTAAAATTTATTTAAAAACTTTTTGTTTAATTGTATAATGAGTAAGGTTTTATAGGGATTTTCGGAAAATTTTCATCCCTTTTTCATTGTTTTAGCGGCAATGAACGTGTTAAGGTAAATTATATATGTTTTCGAGGTGAAAAAGATGAAACGTATCGGAGTATTGACGAGCGGCGGAGATTCCCCGGGAATGAACGCGGCGGTCCGCGCGGTTGTCAGGAAAGCAATCTACCATGACGTAGAAGTATACGGAATTTACAACGGGTATTCAGGTTTAATCAGCGGAAAAATAGAAAAGCTTGAAATCGGTTCTGTCGGAGATATCATTCACCGCGGAGGAACGAAGCTATATACAGCAAGGTGTCCTGAGTTTAAAACGGTAGAAGGACGGGAAAAAGGAATAGCGAATTTAAAAAAATATGGTATAGAAGGATTAGTCGTCATTGGCGGAGACGGTTCTTATATGGGAGCGAAAAAGCTGACAGAACACGGTTTTCCTTGTGTCGGAGTGCCGGGAACAATCGACAATGACATCCCTGGAACAGATTTGACGATCGGATTTGATACGGCGTTAAATACCGTTATCGATGCCATCGATAAAATCAGGGATACAGCTACATCCCACGAACGTACATACGTGATTGAAGTAATGGGCCGCCATGCCGGGGACATTGCTTTATGGTCAGGTTTGGCAGGAGGCGCGGAATCCATTTTGATCCCTGAAGCTGACTACGATATGGAAGAAATTATTGCGAGGCTGAAAAGAGGGCATGAGCGCGGCAAAAAACACAGCATCATCATTGTGGCGGAAGGCGTCGGAAGCGGCGTTGAATTCGGCAAAAGAATTGAAGAAGCCACAAATCTCGAAACTAGAGTATCGGTGCTTGGACATATCCAGCGCGGCGGTTCTCCGACTGCAGCAGACCGTGTATTGGCAAGCCGTCTAGGGGCATTTGCGGTTGAACTGCTTCTTGAAGGAAAAGGCGGACGCTGTGTCGGAATTCAAAATAACCAGCTTGTGCATCATGATATCATTGAAATACTCGATCATAAACATACAATTGATCAAAGCATGTACCGCTTGTCTCAAGAACTGTCAATCTAGTGTAAAACCCGAGGAGGAAGCAATATGAGAAAGACTAAAATAGTTTGTACAATTGGGCCGGCCAGCGAAACTGTTGAAAAGCTCACCCAGCTGATGGAAGCCGGAATGAACGTGGCGCGCTTGAACTTTTCCCATGGAGATTTCGAAGAGCACGGCGCAAGAATTAAAAACATTCGCGAAGCAGCCGGCAAGCTGGGAAAAGATATCGGTATCCTTCTTGATACGAAAGGTCCGGAAATCCGCACGCACACAATGGAAGGCGGTTCAATCGAACTGGAAGCGGGTTCTCAGCTGATCGTGTCAATGGAAGAAGTCATCGGTACGCCTGAAAAAATCTCAGTTACATATGATGGGTTGATTCACGATGTATCAATTGGTTCAACGATTTTGCTTGACGATGGACTGATCGGACTTGAAGTCACTGATGTCAACAAGGACAAGCGTGAAATCGTCACGAAAGTAATGAACAGCGGAACGCTGAAAAACAAAAAAGGCGTGAATGTGCCGGGCGTCAGCGTCAATCTTCCGGGAATTACGGAAAAAGACGCTAACGACATTGTGTTCGGTATCGAGCAGGGTGTTGATTTTATCGCGGCATCTTTTGTGCGCCGTCCGTCGGATGTTCTTGAAATCCGCGAACTTCTTGAAGAGCACAATGCGGCAGATATTCAAATCATTCCAAAAATCGAAAACCAGGAAGGCGTTGACAACATCGATGCCATTCTTGAAGTATCAGACGGTCTGATGGTCGCACGTGGAGACCTTGGTGTTGAAATCCCTGCTGAAGAAGTGCCGCTCGTTCAAAAAGAACTGATCAAAAAATGCAATGCGCTTGGCAAGCCTGTTATCACGGCTACCCAAATGCTCGACAGCATGCAGCGCAATCCGCGTCCGACACGCGCGGAAGCGAGCGACGTTGCCAATGCGATCTTTGACGGAACTGACGCGATTATGCTTTCAGGTGAAACTGCTGCGGGAAATTACCCTGTTGAAGCCGTTCAGACGATGCACAATATCGCTTCCCGTTCAGAAGAAGCGCTCAACCATAAAAAGATCCTTTCTGCACGAAGCAAGCAAGTCAGCATGTCAATTACAGATGCCATCGGCCAGTCTGTGGCGCATACGGCAATCAACCTTGACGTGAATGCCATCGTCACACCGACAGAAAGCGGTCATACGGCGAGAATGATTTCCAAATATCGCCCGCAGGCGCCGATTGTCGCAGTTACGGTAAATGATGCGGTTTCAAGAAAGCTGTCTCTTGTCTTCGGTGTTTTCGCAACAAGCGGACAAAACCACAGCTCGACTGACGAAATGCTTGAAAAAGCAGTGCAAAAATCTCTCGACACAGGCATCGTACGCCACGGCGACTTGATCGTTATCACGGCCGGAGCTGTCGGTGAAGCCGGCACAACAAACTTGATGAAAGTGTATGTTGTCGGAGACGTGGTCGCAAAAGGCCAGGGAATCGGACGCAAATCCGCGTTTGGTGAAGTGGTCATCGCTCAAAATGCACAAGAAGCGGATAAAAAAATGAAAGATGGCGCCGTTTTGGTTACAAAAAGCACGGATCGTGACATGATGGCGTCCCTTGAAAAAGCGGCTGCGCTGATTACTGAAGAAGGCGGTTTAACCAGCCACGCGGCAGTCGTAGGCTTGAGCCTCGGCATCCCTGTCATCGTCGGAATGGAAAATGCGACTTCCATTCTCAAAGAGGGAGAAGACATTACGGTCGACTCCGCCCGCGGAGCTGTTTACAAAGGACGTGCAAGCGTACTTTAATCGCTTATTGAAGAAGAAGGGAAGCTTTCCCTTCTTTTTTTGCAGGCGGCACAAGCAAAACAGGGCGGCCGTTCGCTTCCATATTAGAATTATGAGGTGAAGACAATGAAGTTTTTCTTATTATTTCTCGTCATTTTTCCAGCGAGTGAAATCGGTCTGTTCCTCTTGTCCGCTAATTGGATCGGTGTCTTGCCGACCGTTTTGCTGATCATCTTGACGGGATTTCTCGGGGCCGCTCTCGCCAAAAAACAAGGAATCGAAGTTTACTACAAAGTTCAGCGCGATCTTCAGTATGGAAAAATGCCTGGGGATGCGATTTTGGACGGGCTTTGTATTTTCATAGGCGGCATGCTGCTTTTGCTGCCCGGCTTTTTATCGGATATCATCGGTTTACTGCTGCTGCTGCCGGCAACGCGCAGCCGTTTCAAACCGTTCATATCCCGCAAGCTGAAGAGGATGTCTGAAGGCAGGCGGATCAACATCATCAAATAACCCGATAAGCGGCGGCCCGCATTGGAAAAAGCAGGCTGCCGCTTATTTTTCATTTCCTTTAATAAACTGCCATACGTCTTTAAAAATACCTGTTGTAAAGAGAGCCTGAATGAGAACGAGAAGGGCGGGGCCCATGATCAATCCGAGAAAGCCAAACAATTTGAAACCGGCAAACAGCGCGATCAATGTTCCCAAAGGGTGAAGTCCGATTGACCGGCTCAAAATCTTCGGTTCGGCCAGCTGCCTGAAGACGAGCACGACGATGTACAGGACTCCGAGGCCGATCGCAAGCGGCAGCTGCTTGGATGCTGCTAAATAGACGATCCACGGCACAAATACAGACCCCGCTCCCAAATACGGCAGCAGGTCGACCAGCCCGATGAGAAAAGCGATGGCGACAGCATGATTAACCTTCAACACAGAAAGCCCGATCAACACCAGCACCATCGTCATCGCCACAAGGGTAAGCTGGGCCTTGACAAAGCCTGCCAGCGCTCTTTTCAATTCCGCATAGACAGCCGCTGCACCCGAGATCAGCCGATCAGGAAGAACAGACCGCGCCTTGTTTTGTATTTTATGCAAATCTTTGCTGATAAAAAAAGTGGCCAGGAGCGAAAAGATCAGCACGGCCGCCATATTCGGCAGAAAGGCGAAAAAGAGGGGCACCATCTCAAGAATTTTTGAAAGAAACAAAGCGGTGCCTGATGCGAGTTCACTGCCCAAATTTTGGACCTGTGTAATGATCGATTCCTGCTGGGCGGCTTCGAGCCCGTCAAAAAAAGCGGCAAGCTGATTATACAGCGGCATGATTTGATTCGTAAAAAACGATTCGATATAAAGAGCGGCTTTATTAAACTGGACGGGGAGTATTTTAGCCAAATGAGCCGTTCCAGAGACAATCTCGGCAACGACCAGTGTCAAAAAGCCGGCTCCGGCGATCAAAAAGCCGCATAGCACGATGCCGACATTAACGCCTCTCGGGAGCCCGGTCCGCTTATCGAGCCATTCCACAAAAGGGTTGATCATGATGGCGAGAATAAGCGCAATCACAAAAGGATAGGTTAACGGAAAAGAGTAGTAGCCGACCGCTCCGCAAGCAGCGGTCAAAAACAGCACATACACTGCCCGAAGCGCAGCTGTGAGATAGGATTGATTCAATTCTGCATCCTCCTGATATTAGAAAGCATGTCCTTATTTCATTTTATTCTTGAGTCCTGTTATTATGAGAAAGGTCATAAAAAAATGGAGTTGAATACAGCATGTTTACTCAAGCTAATTTATTTTTGATCCTGCTTTTGGCCATCGCATTAATCGCGAAAAATCAGTCGTTGATCATCGCGGTATCCGTCCTGCTTTTGATCAAGCTGACCGGCCTCGATCAAAAGCTGTTTCCGGCCATCCAATCCAAAGGGATTAACTGGGGAGTTACCGTTATTACAATAGCGGTCCTTGTGCCGATTGCCACTGGAGAGATCGGCTTTAAACAGCTTGGCGAAGCGATGAAATCATATTACGCATGGATCGCACTCGGGGCGGGCATTCTCGTAGCATTGATCGCCAAAAACGGGATCACATTGCTCGCGGAAGACCCGCATATCACCACCGCTCTTGTATTTGGAACGATTTTAGCGGTCGCTTTATTCAAAGGTGTTGCCGTCGGCCCGCTCATCGGTGCCGGGATCGCCTATCTTGTCATGCAGGCTGTCCAGCATTTTACATCTTAGAAATGCGGGCCAGCTCCCCCTGTTTCAGGGGGTTTTTTAGTTTGAAAAAACGTTCGCAACTAAAAATAAACATACATAACGCAGTTAAAACTCCTAAAAATCTGTAAATAGAAGTCAGCTGGTGCAAAAAAATAAGGCCCTCTATAAAAGAGGGCTCAGTTTGTCAAAAACCTGTGTGGGGAAATATGACCGTTTATTTCGAATTTGTGGGTTTTTATTTGTGGAGTCTTCAGCAGGTAAGCTTGGATAAAAAGAAAAAATGATCTATCGTCTCTTTCGGGCTGAAACGCTTGCATCAGTTATCGCATCCTTTATTATGATGGCTGTCGAATTGGGAGTTCTGTTCAGTGCCGGAGAGTTTATTTTTTCTGCTAACTGAGACGTCGGATATGATTGCGGCGCGGACGGCAGCAAGTGATTTTAGTGAACGAAAAAGAAAAATTGCTAGAAAACAGAAAGAAATTGAAGAAACCATCAAAAAATTGAAGGATATGAAGATGTCATTTTCACAAAAGAAAGAGAACTAAAGAAGCAAAAAAAGCAAACCCAGAAAGAGGGCTGTCATCATCTCGATAAGATTGTATAAAAGACTAATCATGCCAACAACTTCTCATTACAATCATAAGAGCCTGCTTAGGTTGAGGCTGCAGGCTCTTATCATTTTTGACATTATTTTTTTGTATAACGCACCCAGTCGTAATGAGCGTATAGAGGTGTTACACCGTTGTAGGAACCGAGCCAGTCATCGACACCAATACCATTCCACAAGTTCATCATGATCTTTCCTGGCGTAGTCGGAATTTGGCTCGTCGCGGTATGTTTTAATTGCCCATCGACATACCATTTAATCGAGTTTGGCTGCCAATCGAACGCATACGTATGATAGGCATTGGATGCATCAAATCCGAGATCCACAAGCTTCTCATGGTTTCCTACACCATTCGTATAGTAGTTAAACTGAACCTTTGTTGTGTCTTTTCCTAAAAATTCGATATCAATCTCATCCCAAGGAGTTCCATCTGTTGGACCTGTGTAAGTGAAGAACGATGAAACGATCCCTACGTTTTTAGCTGGTTTCATTCTGACTTCATAAAGTCCATATCCATATGTTTGAACAGAGCGATTTTCCCCGCAGTCAAACTTGTTATAAGATGGACTTGTTAGCCCCAAACGCATTTCACCTAATGATGTCATTGATACGTTATTTGCACGCCAAGTGCAGTTGAACACACCTCCATTCGAATAACCATTTGCTTTCTGCCATACACCGGAGTTATAGCTGTTAAAAGGGTCAAAAAACGATCCGCCTGCTTGAGCCGAGGCAGTAGAAGTGACTGCAGACAAACTCAAAAACAATCCAGTGACAAGAAGCAGCAACACTCGTTTCATACGATAAGGCATGTGGCATTCCCCTTTCTTTGAAAACGTTTTCTTTATCGATCATACCTGATTCTTTTAAAAGGGAACATCAGTCAAAATAATGATAATAACTTTTCATTCATAAAAACTCCCCCCGTTTGTTTTAAAACGGATGAAGGGGATTTGCTGTAAAGTAACAAGTAAAAAATTTTATCTCTTTTTCTTTTGTTTATAAATTTATTATAGGTGAAAATCATAAACCGATTAGTATGAAAGAACTGGAGGAATACGTCTGTCCACTTTTAATAAAAATCCCTTCCCAAAACCTCCCTCAAATAGATACAGAAGAATACATGATTCTACAAAGCTGTCGATTGATAATAAATAACTACGAACCCTTGATTTATAAGGCTTTAAAAGCATTTTTGATCAAAAACCTACAAATTTATCAGATTATTGTTTATAATATAAATATGCTTAATCTTTATTAAGCATATCGGAGTATCGAACGGTATATAGAAACGCACGATTGTTTTATTTGAAAAACGATTTAATGTAAGCATTTTCTTTTTGGGTTGAAGAAGATGTATACAACATGCGTTGTTTTTGCTCCTAGGTTTTGGTTTAATTTTAAAAGGGGAAATTTTTAAAAAAAGGGAGAGATGAGTATGACAGCAACACGCGGCCTTGAAGGGGTAGTCGCCACTACATCATCAGTAAGTTCAATTATTGATGATACTCTTACATATGTAGGGTATAACATCGATGATTTGACAGAAAAAGCTAGCTTTGAAGAAGTTGTTTATCTGCTTTGGCATTTAAAGCTGCCGAACAAAGAGGAGCTCGCAGAGCTTAAAAAACAGCTTTCTGAAAATGCCGGTATCCCCAAAGAAGTGATTGACCATTTCAAATCCTACTCGAATGGAAAAGTCCACCCGATGGCAGCTCTTCGGACAGCCGTTTCTTTACTCGGACTGTTTGACGAAGAAGCAGATCAAATGGATGCGGAAGCAAACTACAGAAAAGCGGTGCGTCTCCAAGCGAAGATGCCTGCGCTTGTCGCTGCTTTTTCAAGAATCCGCAAAGGGCTCGAGCCGATTGAGCCGAATCCGGAACTCGGTTTTGCCGCCAACTTTCTCTACATGCTGAATGGAAAAGAACCTTCACCTGTTGAAGTGGAAGCGTTTGACAAAGCCTTGATTCTGCATGCGGATCATGAGCTGAACGCATCTACGTTCACAGCCAGAGTATGCGTCGCGACGCTTTCAGACGTCTACTCAGGGATCACGGCCGCAATCGGGGCCTTGAAAGGTCCGCTTCACGGCGGAGCAAACGAAGCAGTTATGAAAATGCTTTCAGAGATTGGCGAGGTTGAAAACGTAGATTCATATATTCACGCCAAGCTTGAAAAGAAAGAAAAGATCATGGGGTTCGGCCACCGCGTATACCGCCAGGGCGATCCCCGCGCAAAACATTTGAAGGAAATGAGCAGACGTTTGACGAATTTAACGGGTGAAAGCAAATGGTATGAGATTTCAGAGCGGACTGAGGAAATTGTCACGTCTCAGAAAAAGCTGCCGCCAAACGTAGACTTTTATTCTGCGTCGGTTTATCATAGCTTAGGAATCGACCATGATCTGTTCACGCCGATTTTTGCGATCAGCAGGGTATCAGGCTGGCTCGCTCACATTCTCGAACAGTATGAAAATAACCGACTGATTCGTCCGCGGGCTGATTACACCGGCCCTGACATGCAGACGTTCATTCCGATTGAAGACAGAAGCTGACCGTTTGAAAGGAGGCTGTTCGAGCTTTGTTCGGCCGGCCTCTTAACGGCTTTCTTAGGAAACAACGATTTCATGAATCTATGAAAAAACATGTTTGTCCCCCGCCAAACGGGGGAAACAAATGTTTTTCTATATTGAAGAATTACATATTATGGGAGGTTTTATTGTGGCACAAGGCGAAAAAATTACAGTCTCCGGCGGAGTATTAAACGTTCCAAACAACCCGGTTATCCCGTTTATTGAAGGGGACGGAACAGGTCCTGATATTTGGAGAGCGGCTTCAAGGGTTCTTGAAGCGGCTGTGGAGAAAGCGTATAACGGCGAAAAGGAAATCACTTGGAAAGAAGTCTACGCCGGGGAAAAAGCGTACAACAAAACAGGCGAATGGCTTCCTGAAGAAACGCTTGATACGATCCGCGAATACCTGATCGCGATTAAAGGTCCTTTAACAACTCCTGTAGGCGGCGGAATCCGCTCATTAAACGTAGCGCTAAGACAAGAGCTTGACCTGTTTACATGCCTGCGTCCTGTCCGCTATTTCACAGGCGTTCCTTCACCGGTTAAGCGCCCTGAAGATACGGATATGGTCATCTTCCGCGAAAATACTGAAGATATCTATGCCGGCATCGAATACGCGAAAGGCTCTGAAGAAGTTCAAAAGCTGATTTCATTCCTGAAAAACGAGCTTGGCGTTAACAAAATCCGTTTCCCTGAAACATCAGGCATCGGTATCAAGCCGGTTTCTGAAGAAGGAACGTCAAGGCTTGTCAGAGCTGCGATCGAGTATGCAATCGAGCACGGCCGCAAATCTGTAACGCTCGTCCATAAAGGAAACATCATGAAATTCACGGAAGGCGCCTTTAAAAACTGGGGCTATGAAGTGGCTGAAAAAGAATTCGGCGATAAAGTATTCACATGGGCCGAATACGACCGCATCGCTGAAAAAGACGGCAAAGACGCTGCAAACAAAGCGCAAAGCGAAGCTGAAGCGGCCGGCAAAATCATCATCAAAGACAGCATCGCTGACATCTTCCTTCAGCAGATCCTGACCCGCCCTGCCGAGTTTGATGTTGTGGCGACAATGAACCTGAACGGGGACTACATTTCAGATGCGCTTGCTGCCCAAGTCGGCGGAATCGGCATCGCTCCTGGAGCAAACATCAACTATGAGACAGGACACGCCATCTTTGAAGCGACACATGGTACAGCTCCAAAATATGCTGGCCTAGACAAAGTAAACCCGTCTTCAGTCATCCTATCCGGCGTGCTGCTTCTTGAGCATTTGGGCTGGAATGAAGCTGCCGACCTTGTGATTAAATCTATGGAGAAAACAATCGCATCCAAAGTCGTCACATACGATTTCGCTCGTTTGATGGACGGCGCGACTGAAGTTAAATGCTCTGAATTCGGTGATGAGCTTATCAAAAATATGTCTTAAACGGCTGTTTTGGGGTAAAACAACAACAATTAAAAGGGGTAGAAAACATGGGAAAGAAGCGAAATAAAGTATCTGTCATCGGAGCGGGCTTTACAGGTGCAACAACTGCGTTTTTAACGGCTCAAAAAGAATTGGCTGACGTCGTGCTAGTCGACATTCCGCAGCTTGAAAACCCTACAAAAGGGAAAGCGCTCGATATGCTGGAAGCGAGCCCTGTCCAAGGATTTGACGCGAATATTACAGGAACGGCAAACTACGAAGATACGGCCGGCTCAGATATCGTCGTCATCACGGCGGGAATCGCAAGAAAGCCGGGAATGAGCCGGGACGACCTCGTGGCTACAAATGAAAAGATCATGAGGAGCGTAACGAAGGAAGTTGTTAAATACTCACCTGATTGTATCATCGTCGTTCTGACAAACCCTGTGGATGCGATGACATACGCCGTCTATAAAGAATCGGGCTTCCCGAAAGAGCGGGTCATCGGCCAGTCGGGAGTTTTGGATACGGCAAGATTCAGAACGTTTGTCGCTCAGGAGCTCAACCTTTCCGTCAAAGACATTACAGGTTTTGTACTGGGCGGACACGGGGACGATATGGTTCCGCTCGTTCGCTACTCTTATGCAGGCGGCATTCCGCTTGAAACGCTTCTTCCGAAAGACCGGATCGATGCGATTGTTGAAAGAACGAGAAAAGGCGGGGGAGAAATTGTCAACCTGTTAGGAAACGGAAGTGCGTATTATGCGCCTGCCGCTTCCCTGACAGAAATGGTTGAAGCAATCTTAAAAGACCAGCGCCGCGTGCTGCCGACTATTGCCTACCTTGAAGGCGAATACGGCTATGAAGGCATTTACCTCGGCGTTCCGACGATTATCGGCGGAAACGGTCTTGAACAGATCATTGAACTTGAACTGACTGAAACAGAAAGAAGTCAGCTTGATCGATCCGTTGAATCAGTCAAAAACGTCATGAAAGTATTATCATAATGAAAACAGCAGGAAGGCTTTATACAAGCCTTCCTGTTTTTGAATGCGATCTTTTTTTACATAAAACCATATGAAAATCAAGACATAAACACGGGCTGTCAGCATATACCTAATCATAATCATCTGCCCGGACATTTTCATTCTTTTTTCTGGAAGCATTCCATCGCTTAAAACAGCGGTTTATTGCCGAAAAAGAGAGATTTTATGCAAAACACTGAAAAATCAAATTGTCGAACGGATAGGCTTTCGTTAAAATAGGAGTGAAAACGTTTATTTAACAAAAGATAGAGAAAGAGATGTCGGGGAAATCTGAAGCCTGGAGGCATGTCATGAGCAAAAAGATATTAGTTGTAGATGATGAGGAATCGATTGTTACCCTTCTAAAATATAACCTTGAACGGTCGGGCTATCATGTGGTGACGGCCATGGACGGAGAGGCCGGCTTATTAAAGGCGATTGAAGAGAAGCCGGATCTGATCGTGCTCGATCTGATGCTTCCTAAAATGGACGGCATTGAAGTATGCAAGGAACTCAGACAGAAGAAGCTGATGTATCCGATTTTGATGCTGACCGCTAAGGATGATGAATTTGATAAGGTGCTCGGTCTCGAGCTGGGTGCCGATGACTATATGACGAAGCCGTTCAGCCCGAGAGAGGTGACGGCAAGGGTCAAAGCGATTTTAAGAAGAACACAGACGCTGTCCGTTCATCCGGAGGAGACGGAAGAACCGGATGCAGGCGAGCTGATCATAGGCGAATTGAAAATACTGCCAGAACATTATGAGGTTTACTTTCAAAACGAACGCCTCGAGCTAACGCCTAAGGAATTCGAACTCCTTTTATATTTGGGAAGGCATAAAGGGAGGGTGCTGACGAGAGACCTTCTCCTCAACGCTGTCTGGAACTACGACTTCGCGGGCGATACGCGCATCGTCGATGTCCATATCAGCCATCTTCGCGATAAGATCGAAAAAAATACGAAAAAACCGGAATACATTAAAACAATCAGAGGTCTTGGCTACAAAATGGAGGAGCCGAAGCTGAATGATTAAATTCCGGACCCGGCTTTTAGCTGCCCTGCTGACGCTTTTGATTCTCGTATTTGCTTCACTCGGTTTTCTGCTCGTTCACTTGTTTCACTCCTCATACGATGCCAAACTGAGCAGCCATATTGAAAAAGAAGCCGCTTTGGTCGCTTCATTGGCAAATCGTGAAAACATGAAGTCTTCGGAGCAAGGAGCCATTTTAGAGAAGGCAAGCCGTGAACTGGACAGTCATGTATCGCTGGTTGATACAAAAGGTCAGGTTCTTTTTCATTTTGGGGGCCGTGCAGAAGATCAATCCGTTATCAAAGAAGCGCTTGAGTCGGATTTAAACGGTGAAGGAGGAGGCTTCAGAATCAATCCGGATGACGAGTCGGTTTACCGTTACGTGCAGCCGCTGAAAGAAGACGGGAATGTGAATGGATATATTCTGATCAGCACTCCTGTCGATTCATTGCAAGATATCAATCAAAAGATCTGGATTCTCCTCGGCGTGAGCCTTGGAACGGCCTTTTTAATCATCGCCGGGCTTGGGGCGAGAATAACCTCTCAATATACGAATCCGATTGAGTCTGCGACACAAGTAGCGATTGAGCTTGCCAAAGGAAACTATAAAGCAAGAACTTTCAACGAAGATGAAACGATGCTGAGCCAGTCCATCAATATGCTGGCGCAGAACCTGCAGGACATGACAAGAGCACAGGAAATGCAGCGCGACCGTCTGCAAACCGTCATCGAAAATATCGACTCCGGTCTGATCTTAATCGATGGAAAGGGTTATATTCACCTTGTGAACCGCGCTTATCAAAAGCAATTTCACGTAGAAGCCGATCAGCTTCTTTACCATTTCTATCACGAAGTGCTCGAACACGAAGAAATCATTAATCTCATTGAAGAAATTTTTATGACGGAAACAAAGGTCCGCAAAATGTTTAAACTGCCGATCAAAATTGAAAGAAGGTATTTTGAAGTCGACGGAGTTCCAATTATCGGCATCAATGATGAGTGGAAAGGCATCGTTCTCGTGTTCCATGATATGACGGAAAGAAAGCAGCTTGAAGAAATGAGGAAGGACTTTGTCGCCAATGTCTCCCACGAGCTGAAAACGCCGATTACATCGATCAAAGGGTTCACCGAGACGCTTTTAGACGGAGCGATGAACGAAAGGGAGACGCTGCTGCAATTTCTATCGATCATCTTAAAAGAGAGCAGCCGTCTGCAAACGTTGATCCAGGACCTGTTGGATCTGTCGAAAATCGAACAGCAGAACTTCACCTTGAATATTCAAAATTGCAATATTGGTGAAATCCTCGCTGAAATTGAGATGCTTTTGAAGAATAAAGCGGAGGAAAAAGGAATCACCTTGACCCTGGAAAAGCCGGAGATGCCAGCCGTTGCTTCCGGGGATCCGCACAGACTAAAGCAGATCTTTTTAAATTTGGTGAACAATGCCCTCACATATACGCCTGAAGATGGAAACGTAACGATTTCGGCTGATGTACTGGAAAATGCAGTGCAAGTCAAAGTGAAGGATACGGGCATCGGGATCAAGCGGTCCGAAATCCCGAGAATATTCGAACGCTTCTACCGGATCGATAAAGACAGGAGCAGAAATTCAGGAGGAACCGGTCTCGGCCTTGCGATCGTCAAGCATTTAGTCGAAGCCCACGACGGTGAAATCGACGTCGAAAGCGAGCGGGGGAAAGGCACCGAATTCACGGTCCGCTTAAAACGCGCATCCGAGTAGCTTCATTTAGCAAACTTTACAAAGGCTTAACAACTTTTATATATATGGTTAAAACTTGGCTGATAGGATCATTAGTGAACCCCTTCATCCAAGGAGCCATATGGACGGACGCGATCAACAGCGCGTCCCTTTTTTTATTTTTCTGCGAAATCACTCTCATTTTCCTTTCAAAATGAACTTTGCTAAAATAAAATAAGCAAATATGATCACGAAGTTGAATGGAAGCTGACGAATCGGCTCCTTAGGAGGATAAAGATGACTGAAAGAAAAAAACTAGTATTGGTTGACGGAAACAGCCTGGCTTACCGCGCGTTTTTCGCTCTGCCTCTTCTCAGCAATGAAAAAGGGATACATACAAACGCTGTGTACGGTTTTACTACGATCTTAATGAAGATGCTTGAAGAAGAAAAACCGACCCACATGCTCGTTGCTTTTGATGCGGGGAAAACGACATTCAGACATAAAACGTTTAAAGAATATAAAGGCGGCAGACAAAAAACGCCGCCCGAGCTGTCCGAGCAGCTGCCGTTTATCCGCGAGCTCCTCGACGCCTATCAAATCTCAAGGTATGAGCTTGAAAACTACGAGGCCGATGATATTATCGGCACCCTTGCCAAGTCAGCGGAAAAAGACGGATTTGAAGTGAAGATTTTTTCCGGCGACAAAGACCTGACACAGCTGGCTACAGAAGGAACGACGGTCGCCATCACGAAAAAGGGCATTACAGATGTTGAATACTATACGCCGGAACATGTCCGGGAAAAGTACGGACTTACACCTGAACAAATCATTGACATGAAAGGGCTGATGGGAGACTCATCAGACAACATTCCAGGTGTGCCGGGCGTCGGCGAAAAGACGGCGATCAAGCTTTTGAAACAGTTCCATACAGTAGAGGAGCTGCTGTCGTCAATAGACGAAGTCAGCGGAAAAAAACTGAAAGAAAAGCTTGAAGAATTTAAAGAACAGGCATTGATGAGCAAAGAGCTTGCGACAATTACGACAGAAGCGCCGCTTGAAATCACCCTCGATTCCCTCGGATACGAAGGTTTTGACAGGGAAGCGGTCGTCAAGATTTTTAAAGATCTCGGTTTTAACTCTTTGCTCGAAAGGATTGGCGAAGAGCCGGGAGAAAAAGAAGAAGAACAGTTTGAAGAGATCAACGTCACGATCAAAACAGACATCACGGATGATTTGTTTGCGTCACCGGCTTCACTCGTTGTCGAACAGCTCGGCGACAATTATCATGAGGCGCCGATCCTCGGTTTTTCGATCGTCAACGAACATGGCGCTTTCTTCATCCCGGAAGAGACAGCCGTTCAGTCGGACCGTTTTAAAGAGTGGGCCGAAGACGAGTCGAAAAAGAAATGGGTGTTTGATGCAAAACGCGCGGCGGTCGCTTTGCGCTGGCGGGGCATCGAACTGAAAGGCGCAGAATTTGACGTTCTCCTTGCGGCCTATATCATCAATCCGGGACACTCTTACGACGATGTTGCAAGCGTTGCGAAAGAACACCAATTACACATTGTCGCGGCAGATGAAGCGGTCTACGGAAAAGGCGCGAAACAGGCGGTGCCGGATGAGAAGGAGCTTGCCGACCATTTAGCCAGAAAAGCGAAGGCGATATCGCTGCTCCGCGAAAAGCTTCTTGATGAATTGGAGAAAAACGAGCAGCTCGATCTGTTTGAAGCGCTCGAAATGCCCCTCGCCCACATTCTCGGTGAGATGGAATCGATCGGTGTCCAAGTCGATGTCGACAGATTGAAAAAAATGGGGGAAGAACTGTCCGCCAAATTAGCGGAATACGAGAAGAAAATCCACGAGTCAGCAGGTGAAACGTTCAATATCAATTCACCAAAGCAGCTCGGTGTGATTTTGTTTGAAAAACTCGGGCTGCCTGCCGTCAAAAAAACAAAAACGGGCTATTCGACTTCAGCCGATGTGCTTGAAAAACTGCGCGACAAACACGTCATTATCGAAGATATTCTGCACTACAGACAGATCGGCAAGCTCCAGTCCACATACGTCGAAGGACTTTTAAAAGTAATCAAAAAAGACAGCCATAAAGTGCATACCCGCTTTAATCAAGCTTTAACACAGACGGGAAGGCTCAGCTCAACCGATCCCAATCTGCAAAATATACCGATCCGTCTTGAGGAAGGCCGCAAAATCCGGCAGGCGTTTGTCCCTTCGCAAAAAGGCTGGCTCATATTCGCTGCGGATTACTCCCAAATCGAATTGAGGGTTCTCGCCCACATTTCAAAGGATAAAAATTTGATTGAAGCGTTCACGAACGATATGGACGTTCACACGAAAACGGCGATGGATGTTTTTCATGTATCAGAAGAAGAAGTCACCCCTGCGATGAGGAGGCAGGCGAAAGCCGTCAATTTCGGAATCGTCTACGGAATCAGCGACTACGGCTTGTCGCAAAACCTGGGAATTACAAGAAAGGAAGCGGCCGCGTTTATTGAGCGCTATTTCCACAGCTTCCAGGGAGTTAAAGAATACATGGAAGAAACCGTTCAAGAAGCGAAACAGAGGGGCTATGTGACGACTCTTTTAAGCCGGAGGCGGTATATACCGGAATTGACGAGTCGGAATTTCAATCTGCGCAGCTTTGCCGAACGGACGGCAATGAACACGCCGATCCAGGGAAGCGCAGCAGATATCATTAAAAAAGCGATGATCGACATGGCGGACAAGCTGAAAGAAAAAAATCTCCAGGCCAAACTGCTGCTGCAGGTTCATGACGAATTGATTTTTGAAGCGCCTGAAGATGAAATCAAAGTGCTTGAACAACTGGTTCCGGAAGTAATGGAACATGCATTGGAGCTCGATGTTCCGCTGAAAGTGGACTGCGCTTCAGGGCCTTCATGGTACGATGCAAAATAGAGAAAAGGAAGTGATGATGTGCCGGAATTACCAGAAGTCGAAACGGTCCGGCGCACTCTTGCCGGGCTTGTAAGAGGGAAAACGATCGATGCGGTTGATGTCAGATGGACAAAAATCATAAAACGTCCGGAGGAGCCTGAGGAATTCGCAAGGCTCCTGGCCGGTCAGACGATTCAGTCGATCGGAAGAAGGGGAAAATTCCTGTTGTTTCATCTTGATGATTGTGTCATGGTTTCCCATTTGAGAATGGAAGGAAAGTACGGGCTTCATCAAAACGATGAACCCCTTGATAAACATGTGCACGTCATTTTCAGGTTCACGGACGGAAGCGAGTTGCGCTACCGGGATGTCAGAAAGTTCGGCACGATGCATTTGTTTAAGCCGGGGGAGGAACTGACGGAGCTGCCTCTCAGGCAGCTCGGTCCCGAACCTTTCAGCGAGGAATTTACAGCCGGTTACTTAAGAGAGCGCCTGAAGAAAACAAACCGCTCAGTGAAAACCGCACTGCTCGATCAGCGGACAGTGGTCGGGCTGGGCAATATTTATGTCGACGAGGCTTTATTCAGAGCCGGTATCCATCCCGAGACAACAGCGAACAAGCTCACAAAAAAACAGACGGTTCTTCTTCATGAAGAGATCGTTCAAACGTTAAAGGAAGCTGTTGAAGCAGGGGGAAGCACAGTCAGATCTTACATCAATTCACAAGGTGAAATCGGCATGTTCCAGCTCAAACTTTTCGTTTACGGCCGGAAAGATGAACCTTGTAAAAAGTGCGGATCTCCAATTGAAAAAACAGTCGTTGGCGGAAGGGGCACGCATTTTTGCATAAAGTGCCAGAAAAAATGACAATCGCATAAAAGGGACAACAGCAAGCCGTATCATGGTTCAAGCTGTCGATGCATACGCTCCATATAGCTGTTAAAAGCAAGCTTTAAGGTGTGATGTTTCTTTTTCGGGTAAACAACACACGGATGGTTTTCTTCTTTCATATATATAAGAAGCCTAGAAAGCTGCCTTTAGGCTGCATGACTTAACTGCTCGCATCAACAGAAAGGAAGAGCCTGATATGATGTTTGCATCTTTCTTGCTGCTGGCATTTGCCGTCAGCTTGGACAGTTTTTCAGTCGGATTTACTTACGGATTGCGAAAGTTGAAAATCCCATTTAAAGCGATTTTGATTATTGCTTTTTGCTCTGGTGCCGTGATGTATATTGCCATGATGATCGGAACCCTTTTGGCGAAATTCCTGCCCGTTGTCGTAACAGAAAGGCTCGGAGCCGTCATATTAATGGGGATCGGCGCATGGGTGCTGTATCAGTTTTTCAGGCCGGAGAAAGAACAGGATCTCGTCTTCTCTGAAAAAACGCTCATCAACCTTGAATTGAAATCGCTCGGAATCGTGATACACATTTTAAGAAAACCGACAAGCGCCGACATTGATAAATCAGGAATCATTACCGGTATAGAAGCTTTCCTTCTCGGTTTTGCCCTCTCTATTGACGCGTTCGGAGCAGGGATCGGCGCGGCTGCGCTCGGCTTTTCCCCTGTACCGATGAGCATTACGGTAGGCATCATGAGCTCATTGTTCGTATTTTGCGGAATACAGGCGGGGCGATTTTTATCGAAATGGAACTGGATGGATAAACTGACCTTTCTTCCCGGTATATTGCTGATTATGATCGGCATCTGGAAACTGTAAGAAGGAGGTGCAGGCCTTTGACATTGGTCATCGGGTTGACCGGAGGGATTGCCAGCGGCAAAAGTACTGTCGCGCAAATGTTCCAGCAGTGCGGCATCACAGTCGTCGATGCGGACGTGATCGCGAAAGAGGCCGTTGAACAAGGGATGCCCGCTTATCAGAAAATCGTAGAGACATTTGGTCAAGGCGTGCTGCTTGAAACAGGCGGTATCGACCGGAGAAAACTTGGAGAAATTGTTTTTACTAACGAAGAAAAGAGGATGCAGTTAAATGCGATCGTCCATCCGGAAGTGAGAAAAATGATGATCAAACAGCGCGACGAAGCCATCCGGGCCGGTGAACGGTTTGTTGTTCTCGATATTCCGCTTTTATATGAAAGCGGGCTTGAACATTTGACAGATAAAGTGATCGTCGTCTGGGTGCCGATGGAGCTTCAGCTTGAGCGGCTGATGAAAAGAAACCGGCTCACTGAAGACGAGGCGCTGAACAGAATTCACGCCCAGCATTCTCTTGACGAAAAAAAGAAAAAGGCAGACGCGGTGATCGATAACAGCGGCAGTCTGAAAGATACAGAAGGGCAGCTTCATCAGCTGCTTGATACATGGTCAAATATTGAAAAGTGAGCGCGAAATTGCGCTCACTTTTTTTATTAGTCGTTGTTAAACTGGCTGTAATTCGCATAATACAGCGCGGTGCGTTGTGCACCTGCATACCGTTCGGCAAAAGCTTTGGCATTGCCTGCCTTCATCGTCCGATAGCTGTAGTTGGATGAAGGTTTCCAGCTTGTTTCAGGCGATTTCTGTCCTTTTATCGCCGGATATGATCCGACATCTTTAAATGAGCCGTCTCCGTAATCATCAAGTATGCCTTTCTCGCTGCCCGTACCGAAGTAATTGGCTTCAGAATAAATTTTGGCCAATGTCGTTATCGTGAAGCCTAGATGGTAATTGTTGATATAATTGTTTTTCACATGAAACTGGCCGTAACGCATCAACCCGGGCGCCCTGACATAGAGATTCTCAAAGCGGTTGTGGCTGATTGTCATCCGCGGATATCCATTATATATACTGTGGTATTGCTTGTCATCTTGAGGCCAGCCGAGAATCAAGCCGTACCTGTGGTCTGTGAATGTGCTGTGAGACAGTGTGACGTAATCGGCTTTAGCGCCGATGTATAAGAGCTTGTCGAGATCGTGACTGTTTGCTGAATAGCTGTGGCCCTGGAATGTGACATGGTCAATCCAGTAATTCCTCGAATCTGTAATGTAAACAGGGATGTCGTTGTTTTCATTTATGAATGCATCATGTGCAATGATCAGATTTTTGAAAATCACGTTGCCTGAGTCCGTTTTTGTTTTAAAGTAAATGTTGTTCAGCTTATGTTTTTCATACGAGCCGATGATTGTTTTATTGGCACCCACCGTCAATACCGTTTTGGCTGAAGCGCCGATATTGCTGGAGACGACAATGGTGCGGGGCGTTGAACCTCCAATATTGGCTTTCAGTTCGCCCAGATTGTTGACATAGACGACTTTTCCAAACAGGCCGCCGGTTGTGCCTGTTTTCTGCTTGCCATTCGATTCCTTTGCATAGCCCGCGAAACCTTCGAGACCGTCGCTTGGAAGCTTCCACTTTTGGACGGAGCCGCCTGTATATTTGGCAAGCTTCACTCCGTTGCCGTCCAGTGTCAGGGCAAGGCTGTTGTTTTGCGCACTGACGATTTTATACGTGATAAAGTCTCCGTTTCCGTCTTTGTCAGCCCCGATAATATTCCACAACTCTTCTTTTCGTGAATTGTCATAGTAGACTACAGCGGGATTATTGTTTGACAACGCGTAATGGGAAGGGATGATAATTTTGCCGTTATCCATATTTCTGATTTTGAACTGTTTGCCGTCAGACGTATCCAGCCTCCATCTTTCTGCTTTTTCCCCGCTCGTCTGTTTTGCTGTTAGCGGTGCATTATCTTGATTCCCGGCGGGCGTGATGTTTATGCCTGATAAGCTTTCCAGCCTGATCATCTGTTTCGGATAATCTTCGTTCGCCGCGGAAGCGGCTGCTGTTCCTATAAAAAAATAAATGCCGGCCGCAGCCAAAAAAGAAATGATAAAATATATGTTTTTGGTCAGTTTCATGGTTGTCCTTTCTTGAAGACACTGCCTTCTGTCGTGTGAAAATTTGGCGCCGTTGGAAATTGTAGCACTAAAGATGTATTTGAAATATATGCTTTAATGCCGATTTTTTCTAGTTCTTTGTTCACTGTTTCACAAAAACCGCGTAAATTTGCTGTAAAAGAAACAAATGGTATGGCTAATTAAAAATAATGTGTTATACTTATTTTGAATAAATCATGATGTGGAATGACATAAAATAAGGGGTGCATATTTGATGAAAGTGAAAGTTGCGATAAACGGATTCGGCCGGATCGGCAGAATGGTGTTTAGAAAAGCGATGCTTGATGAACAGATTGACATTGCAGTGATCAATGCGAGCTACCCTCCGGAAACGCTCGCTCATTTAATAAAGTATGACACAAATCACGGCCGATATGAGCTTGATGTAAACGCTGGAGACGATTGCCTGTTCGTTAACGGTAAAAAGGTCATGCTGACCAATCAGAGGGACCCTAAACTTCTTCCGTGGGCGCAATACGGGATCGACATCGTCGTAGAAGCGACGGGGAAATTTAACGCGAAGGAAAAAGCGGAAGCTCATATTGAAGCCGGCGCGAAAAAAGTTATTTTGACAGCGCCGGGGAAAAATGAAGACATCACAATCGTGATGGGCGTCAATGAACGCGAATTTGATGCGGAGCGTCATACGATTATTTCAAACGCTTCCTGTACGACGAATTGTCTCGCTCCTGTCGCAAAAGTGCTTGATGATGCATTTGGCATTGAAAACGGCCTGGTGACCACTGTTCACGCATTTACAAATGATCAAAAAAATATTGATAATCCGCACAAAGACTTGAGAAGGGCGCGCGCCTGCGGTTCTTCGATCATTCCGACAACGACAGGCGCCGCGAAAGCGCTGTCACTTGTCATGCCACATTTAAAAGGAAGAATGCACGGCCTGGCCCTGCGCGTTCCCGTCTCAAATGTGTCACTCGTTGACCTTGTGGCTGATTTAAAAAGCGATGCGACGGCAGAAGATATTAATGAAGCGTTCCGAATGGCGGCGGCAGGCTCGATGTCCGGGATCCTCGATGTATGCGATGAACCGCTTGTCTCATCCGATTTTAATACGAATCCATACTCGGCGGTGATCGACAGCCTTTCAACAATGGTGCTTGAAAACAGAAAGGTGAAAGTGCTCGCATGGTATGACAACGAATGGGGATATTCGTGCAGGGTTGTCGATTTAATCAGATACGTGGCTTCAAGAATGAAACACCCTTCGGCTGTATAAAATAAGAGCATGGACGGATAAAAAATAAATACCCCTTAACCATCAAATGATAAAACCGCCTTGCAAAAAATATTCAAACAAAGTATACTATTTTTCGTGAACTTCTAGTTCGTGAGCGCTTCGGCATTACTTAAAGGGTTAGGACCTCTCCGGACTAACTTTCCCCCGTGGTAAATGACCGGTTCAGTTGCTTGGAAATTCACTTTTCTAATTCTTGTTAAGGGGGGTCCATGCTATGGAAACAATGGGGCGTCACGTTATCTCCGAACTGTGGGGATGCGATTTTGATAAGCTGAATGACATGGATTTTATTGAAAAAACGTTTGTAAATGCGGCACTGAAGTCAGGTGCTGAGGTACGTGAGGTAGCCTTTCATAAGTTTGCACCTCAAGGTGTAAGCGGGGTTGTGATCATTTCTGAATCTCACTTGACCATTCACAGTTTTCCTGAACACGGATATGCCAGCATTGATGTTTATACTTGCGGAGATTTAGATCCGAACGTAGCTGCCGATTATATCGCAGAAGAATTAAGAGCAGAAACAAGAGAGAACATTGAAATACCGAGAGGCATGGGACCTGTTCAGGTGAAACAGGCCAACGCCAAAGCACAGGCACTTTAATGCCGATAGAGGAGCTGGATGAAAAAGCGGACACCGCTTTTAAAATCCGCTCCTTTTTCTTTCCTCTCGCGACAATCCCCGAAACATATTTTCCCCGGCATTCTCTTGCCCTAATTTGTTTTCCCTTGGAAATCAACCATTTTTTTAATAAAATATAGAGAAGAAAGACAAAGGGGACAGGGGATATGAGTCTTTTTCAAAACATTCACCGGTTTTTTTCTACACACGCCGAAACGTCTGACCGCCATCCTTCGGACAAGCTGAAGAGCCGCTATTATAAAGCGGCGTCAAAAGAAGCGCTCAATGCTGTAAAGGAAGTGCTGGAAGGCCTTGACGGCTGTAAGGTGACATCGGTGTCGGAAGAAAGAGGAGAAATCAGCGCCGAGGTGAAAAAAACGCGAAAAGCTTTTGTGGTGGCGACAGTCGTGTCGATTCGCCCTTTTGATACAGCGGTGGATTTTAATGTGTCAACGGAAACGTTTTTGCCGACCGATTTTGGCTACAGCCGCGGGCTTGTCTCGACGCTATACAGCGAACTGGACGGAAAGCTGCAGAAATCTGTACATTCAAACAATTGAATAGGGAGCTGAAAAAATGAAATGTCCAGCATGTCAGCATAACGGGACGAGGGTTTTGGACTCCCGTCCCGTTGACGAAGGCAGATCGATTCGCAGAAGACGCGAATGCGAATCATGCAACTATCGATTTACTACATTTGAAAAAGTGGAAGAAATTCCGCTCATCGTCGTAAAAAAAGAAGGAATCCGGGAAGAATTCAGCCGCGAGAAGATGCTCCGCGGTTTGATCAAAGCGTGCGAAAAACGCCCTGTCGCCTTAAAGCAACTTGAGGATATTTGCTTTGAAATTGAAAAAGAGCTTAGAAATCAAGGCGTTGCTGAAGTGAAAAGCGATATGATCGGAGAAATGGTGATGGACCGGCTTGCGAAAATCGACGAAGTCGCATACGTCCGGTTTGCTTCAGTATACCGCCAATTTAAAGATATTAACGTATTTATCGACGAGCTGAAAGACTTAATAAAGAAAGAACGGTAAAGAGCTGTAAATTAATCCAGCTCTTTTCTCATGATAAAACCACGGTCGTGTGACATGAAGGCCTGAAAAAGGTGTAAAATGAGGACAAGAAACAAAGTGGAAGGTTGACAAAAGATATGAGTAATTATTGGAAAGACTTGCTTCCTGTCGATCCGTACGTTGTCAAAAGCTGCGGATTGCTTCAGGACTTGGACCGGCAAATTGTCACGCTATTGTATCAGCCTCTAATCGGCTCTTTTTCATTCAGCTTGTTTCTCACGCTGTGGGGGGAACTGGAGCAAAACAGAGTCTGGGGGAAAAGCTCGACTCACAGACAGCTGATGGCGGCGATGCAGACCAACCTGAAGACGATTCACTCAGAGAAGGAAAAGCTTGAGGGAATCGGACTGTTGAAAACTTATATGAAAGAAACGGAAGACGAGCGTTTGTTTATATATGAATTGATTCCGCCGCTCAGACCGGATGAGTTCTTTCAGGACGGCATGCTGAATGTCTTCTTGTACAACCGCGTCGGAAAAGCGAGGTTTCAGCAGCTGAAAGAATACTTTTCCCACCCGTCTGTTCCCGAAGAAGCACGGGATATCACCCGTTCTTTCAACGAAGTTTTTGCATCTGTCCAGCCGAGCGAATGGAAGATGTCTGACGATATGATCGAAGCGATGGAGCTTCGCGAAGATCGTGAATGGATGAAAGAAGGGAATGGCAAACCGGCGGCGGTCACAGACGACGCCTTTGACTTTCAACTGTTTCTCGCCGGTTTATCCGACACGCTTATTCCGAGAAAAGCGCTGTCAGACCAAGTGAAGGAAACGATTAAAAAGCTCGCCTTTCTCTACGGGATCGAACCGCTTCAGATGCAAAACGTCGTCATGTCAGCCGTTGATGAGCACGATACGATCACGACAGAAGCGCTCAGAAAAGCGGCGAGCGACTGGTATCAGATCGAGCGCAGCGGCCCGCTTCCGGAACTCGTCGACAAAGTGCAGCCGATGAATCTCCGCGAACAGCCGAATCAACAGTCGTCAACGAATGCCAAGGAAGACAATTTGATTGCTTTGCTTGAGCAGGTATCGCCGAAAAAGCTGCTGCAGGATATCGGCGGCGGAGCGGAACCATCCAAAGCCGATCTGAAAATTATAGAAGAAATAATGCTTGACCAAAAATTAGAGCCCGGCGTCATCAATGTTCTGATTTATTATGTCATGCTGAAAACCGATATGAAGCTTTCGAAAAATTACACCCAAAAAATAGCTTCTCACTGGGCCAGAAAAAACGTTCGCACGGTTAGAGAGGCCATGAAGCTTGCGAAAGAAGAAAACCGCCAATATCTTGAATGGGCGGAAGGGAAGAAAAAGCCTTCCCGGAACAAGAAAGTCATCAGGGAAGAAAAGCTGCCTGACTGGCTTCGGGAAAGTGACGAAGCCGACAGCAAACCGCTCGAAACAGAGCCGGCCGGTTCCGTAACGAGAGAAGGCTTTGACCAACAGAAGCAGAAGCTGCTCGAAGAAATAAAAAAACTGAAAAACCATTCCGCTCTTTAATGTGAGGTGAAGATGATGGAGCCGATTAAACGCGCTTTGCAAGGCGTGACGACGAGACCCGATTTTCAAAAACGCCTTGAAGATATGAAAGAAAAAGTGCTCTCTGACAAGGATGTTCAGGAGTTTTTAAACAGCCGCCAGTCAGAAGTGGATCAAGGAATGATCGACAGGAGCCTAAACAAGCTTTATGAATTTACACAGCAAAGCAAAGCATGCCAAGACTGCCCGAGTCTGAAAGAGTGCAAAAACCTGATTCAAGGTTATCATCCAAAGCTTGTGATGAACGGAAAAACGATCGATGTTCAATATGACAGGTGTCCGGAAAAAAAGGCAGCGGACGAGAGGGAAAGACAGCGGTCGCTGATTAAAAGCATCTATATTCAACAGGATCTCTTGAATGCTACGTTTGCCGATATTGACGGAGATGATCCGAGCAGATTAAAGGTCCTTCAGCTTGTGACGGGCTTTTTGCATGACTATAACGAAACGGGAAAGGGAAAAGGCATCTACGTCTACGGGAAGTTCGGGGTCGGAAAAACCTTTATGCTGGCCGCCATCGCCAACGAGCTTGCGGCAAAGGACCATCCATCCATTCTCGTCTATGTCCCCGAATTTGTCAGGGAACTGAAAAATGCGATACACGATCAGTCGCTTGAAGAAAAGCTTGAGATGGTCAAGTCTACGCCGATTCTAATGCTCGATGATATCGGTGCGGAGTCCATGTCAAGCTGGGTGAGGGATGAGGTGCTTGGCGCCATCCTTCAGCACAGAATGTCTCATCAGCTGCCGACGTTTTTCTCTTCCAACTTTGACCCTGATGAACTGAAACACCATTTCACCTATTCGCAAAGGGGCGAAAAAGAAGAGGTGAAAGCGGCAAGGCTGATGGAGAGGGTGCTGTATTTAGCGACGCCTGTCCGGCTGGACGGGAAAAACCGACGTCAGTAATCACATGATCCCGAGCTTCAATTACGGAGATGAAGAAGATGCAAAAAAGAACCTTGGCCAAATGGACGGTTATCGCCGTAATCGCGGCGGCCGGACTATGGTTGAATGCGAAATATCTGAATCTGAGCCCCGCTCATATAAGAGAAGGCGTCTTATCCTTCGGGATTTTCGCCCCGCTCATCTATATCGGATTATTGATGATCCGGCCGTTTTTGCTGCTACCTGCTTCCGTTTTCGCCGTCAGCGGGGGCCTCGCATTCGGTCCGCTGTTTGGCTCTTTGTATTCTTTTATCGGTGCGGCGGGCGGTGCATTTTTGTCATTCGCTGTTGCATACAGGCTCGGCGGAAACCTTCAGCACATGCCGCTGAAGCTTGACAGCCTGCGGACGCTTTTGCGGAAAAACGGCTTTTTCTGCATTCTGCTCTTGAGGCTCGCGCCGATTCATTTTGACGCGGTTAGCTATGCGGCAGGCGTGTCAAAAGTGAAGCCCCTGTCGTTTGCCCTGGCGACGGCTGCGGGCATCATTCCGGGCACCGTTATTTTAAATGTGCTCGGGTCAAGCCTCTTGACCGGCGACATCATAGCAATTGCAGCTACAGCGGCAATTTACTTGATATTCATTACCGTGCCTCTTTTGTTCAGAAAAAAAGTGCAGGCGCTCCTCGATTAAGGGCTCATCCTTTTTTTACGTCTATTTTATTTGTCACCCCCATATACATGTATCAGATGTTGTTAGGGGGGACAAACATGCTTGAAATTACATTTGAAGATGATTATGATACAGCCGCGTTTTTGCATCTCCTTCGCAATGCGGATGCGAACCGGCATATCAAGATTCACGAAGCACCAGGGAAGATCGGAATTGAAAAGACCCATTCCTCTGTCAGTATTCAGGCCTATATTGAGCCGGTTCTGACGAGATTTTTTACAGAATGCAAAGAAGACGAATACATGCTTTCGGTTATTGAAGGCGATTATTACTTTTTGGACCGGGATGAACAGCAGCAGATTCTTCAACTGGCCCACAGCATTATGGAGGGCGAACTTGAAGGGCTTCCTCTCAACAAGGACGACACCCCTCGCGAACATTACATCATTCAGGAGCTCCAAACGATTTGTCTTGAGGAAAACGTCTTTTCCATTCGGTCTTTTATGACATTTCGCCTCGGGAGGTATTATGAACGCCTCAGGTCTTATGTGGAGGCGGCAATTGACGAGTATAAAATGGAACAGGAATATCAGACATTCATTCAATCGCTGAGAGACTACGTCATGTCGAAAGAGCCGATGCTTGACCATGTCCGCATTGTGCACGACGGTTATTTTGTATTGTGGGAATTAAAGTATATTTCTGAACGGGAACAAAAAAAATACATAGACAGGCGGTTCGTAAGAGAACACCCGATGTATATTGATTCCCATCTCCTGGCTCCGCTCGTATCGATTGCGCCGGAAAAAATAGACCTCTATACAGAAGACCGGGAACACGCCATGGTTCAGACCATTCAAAATATTTTTCAGGAGCGCGTACGGATTCTTTCGCTTGACGCCTTTCATCCGCGAGAAAACATTTTGGAAGAGCATTCTTGATTTTGTGTGAAAAACGATTTATAATACGATGTAAACTTAAAGATATTATGTATCGATAAGGACATGAAAAGATGAACACCGGTTTGACAGAGAGGGAGACCACGGCTGAAAGTCTCTTAAGCCAAGGAGCATTTTTTTACCGCCTTTGAACATCAGTTGTGAACGGCAATGTGTCTAGTAATGACTGACGGGACTTCCCGTTACAGAACCGAAAGCCGAGAGCGCGACGGGTTTTTTGCGTTTTCGGGAAAAAGGGTGGAACCACGAATTCCGTTTATTAATCCTCGTCCCTTTCATAGGGGGACGGGGATTTTTTATTTTGTAAAAAAAAGGAGTGACTAGGATGTCAGATATGGTAAAAATCAAATTTCCTGACGGAGCGGTTAAGGAGTTTGCAAAAACGACGACAACAGAAGATATCGCGGCATCAATCAGTCCCGGCTTAAAGAAAAAATCAATAGCGGGGAAATTAAACGGCAAAGAAATCGATCTGCGCGCACCGATCCTTGAGGACGGCGCCATCGAAATCATTACAGAAGGTAGCGAAGAAGCGCTTGAAATCATGCGCCACAGTACTGCACACTTAATGGCCCAGGCGATCAAGCGCCTGTATAAAAACGTGAAGCTTGGCGTGGGTCCGGTCATTGAAAACGGCTTCTACTACGATGTGGATATGGAAGAAGCGCTGACTCCGGAAGACCTTCCGAAGATTGAGAAGGAAATGAAAAAAATCGTTGGCGAAAATCTGCCGATCGTAAGAAAAGAAGTCAGCCGTGAGGAAGCCAGAGCCCGGTTTGCCGAAATCGGCGATGATTTGAAATTGGAACTGCTTGATGCGATTCCGGAAGGTGAAACGGTATCGATCTATGAGCAGGGCGAATTCTTCGATCTGTGCCGCGGTGTTCACGTTCCTTCGACAGGAAAAATCAAGGAGTTCAAACTGCTGAGCCTTGCGGGAGCATACTGGCGCGGAGACAGCAACAACAAGATGCTCCAGCGCATTTATGGTACGGCTTTCTTCAAAAAAGCGGAGCTTGATGAGCATCTTCGCCTCCTTGAGGAAGCAAAAGAACGCGACCACAGAAAGCTCGGAAAAGAACTGAAGCTGTTTGCGATTTCGCAAAAGGTAGGGCAAGGGCTGCCGCTTTGGCTGCCAAAGGGTGCAACCATCAGACGCGTCATCGAGCGCTATATCGTTGACAAAGAGCTTGCGCTCGGCTATGAGCACGTGTATACACCTGTCCTTGGCAGCAAAGAACTTTACGAAACGTCAGGGCATTGGGATCATTATCAAGACACAATGTTCCCTCCGATTGAAATGGACAATGAAACATTGACGCTTCGACCGATGAACTGTCCGCATCATATGATGATTTATAAAAACGACATTCACAGCTACCGTGAACTGCCGATCCGGATCGCGGAGCTCGGAACGATGCACCGCTACGAAATGTCAGGCGCTCTCTCAGGTCTGCAGCGTGTTCGCGGGATGACTTTGAATGACGCGCACATTTTCGTCCGTCCCGATCAAATTAAGGAAGAGTTCATCCGCACTGTCCGCCTGATTCAGGAAGTGTATGAAGACTTTGGCCTTGAGCAGTACTCATTCCGCTTGTCTTACCGCGACCCTGAAGATACAGAGAAATATTACGATGACGATGAAATGTGGAACAGAGCGCAATCGATGCTGAAGGAAGCGATGGACGAGATCGGCCACGATTATTACGAAGCCGAAGGGGAAGCGGCGTTCTACGGACCGAAGCTTGACGTTCAGGTCAAAACAGCAATCGGAAAAGAGGAAACACTGTCAACTGTACAGCTGGACTTCCTTCTTCCTGAAAAATTTGATCTGACATATGTCGGAGAAGACGGAAAACCTCATCGTCCGGTCGTCATTCACAGAGGTGTCGTTTCCACAATGGAACGGTTTGTCGCTTTCTTAATTGAGGAGCATAAAGGCGCATTGCCGACATGGCTTGCCCCTGTTCAGTTCCAGGTCATCCCTGTATCGCCGTCCGTGCATCTTGACTACGCCAAAAAAGTTCAAGAGCGCCTGCAGCGTGAAGGACTTCGCGTTGAAGTCGATATCCGTGACGAGAAAATCGGCTATAAAATCCGTGAAGCACAGATGCAAAAAATCCCGTACATGCTTGTCGTCGGCGACCAGGAAGTTGAAAACGAAGCCGTCAACGTCCGCAAATACGGAGAGCAAAAATCAGAAACAGTTGCCTTTGCAGACTTCATTAAAAAAGCCGTTGCAGAAGCAAAGAAATAAACGAGAAAAAAGCATGATTCCCGCTCGGGAGTCATGCTTTTTTGCTTAGTTTGTCGGCTGTTTTTCCGCGGAGGATATCGAACAGTTCGCTCAAATGGCTGATTTCGTGATCGGGTGTAAGGTCAGTTTCATTCTTTTTGCCTTTGCGGTTGACCCAGACGGTTTGAATGCCCGCTCTGGAAGCCCCGAGAATGTCGGTGTTCAAGTTGTCTCCGACCATCACGGCATCATCCTTTGTCATGCCGAGGAGGCTGAGGCAGTGTTCAAATATGCTTGGATCAGGCTTTCCTTTTCCGAATTCACCGGAAATGACGATTTCATTAAAATAAGGAGCAAGTTCCGGTACGCCTGCCAACTTTTCTTTCTGCAGGCTCGGATCGCCGTTTGTCAGCAAAAGAAGCTCTACTTTTCCTTTCAGTTCATCTAAAACGGCAAATGTTTCTTCATACACGAAAGGGCTCTTTCGGCGCACTGCGGCGAAATATTCGCCGAGTTCTTCCCCGAAGGCGGGATCGTCGATGCCAAACGCCTTCAATCCGTTTGTCCATGCGTTTTTTCTGTATTCAGGAACAATTTTGTTCAGTTTTTGAAAGCCTTCGCTGATCGGCTCGCTGAAGTTTGACCACAGGCCTTCAAATGGGTTGATGCCGATCATGACGGTGTATGGATATGTTTCATAAGACGTGTAAAGCTTTCGCGCTGCTTCGCGGACCGCTGCTTCAAATTCTTCCGCATGGATTCCGTATTTTTCTTCAGCTTTAAGACACGTTTTGGAAAATGCTGTGCTGACGCTTTTTTCATCCCAGAGCAATGTATCGTCTAAATCAAAAAATACGGCTTTCATGATCTTCTCCTCTGCCATTAATTTATAGAATTCTCTTATTTATTTTACAATAGATTAAATGGATGTGAAAGAAATGAATTTAAGAATGTGATGTAATGCAGTGTCAAAGTGTGAAAGCTTCTCGAATATGATAGAATGAAACGGGTTTCTATTGTTTGGAAATGCAGGGGATTTTTAAGATGCATCTTATGTTCGTGATAACGGGCTCACATGCGGACAGAAGAAGCAGATACAGTGTAGAAATGGAAGGAATGGTTTTGTGAAAAAACGATGGATATTTTGGTGGATTTGCAACATATTTTGGATGGCCGTTTTTGTAATGGGGACGGCTCTCGTGTGGCTGAGAGATGTTGATGGCGCCGGTGTTACTCAAACGCCTGAGCTTAAATTAATAGCGTTTATCGTTTTATTGATTGCATTTATATTTCCATTCATTATTCAAGTTGTGTGGCTGATTGTTAATTTGAAAACGGGTAGCAGCAAATAAGGTAAAGGCAGCAATTGTTTGCTACCTTCAGCGTGTCGACAAACCCTCGCATTCGTTGTCAGGCCTGCGCGTCGGTGCTCACGAATAGAGGAAGGATCGGCGGCTAACCACCCAGGCGTCCTGCCTGAACACCGCCGTCATCACCTCCTGTGAAAGTCCGCTCCGATGCTCGGCCTTCCTAGACTGCAAGGGTTTTCAATCACGCTGAAAGGATGACAAAATCCCAAAACAAAAAGTCGTTTTGGGATTTTGTCAACAATCTGAAGGCAGCAATTGTTTGCTGCCTTTTTTATTTTGTAAAGCATGCCGCGTCAAAGTGTGAATAAAAAGAGGTATGATAGAATAAGAGCAAATTCCGATACAGAAAGAAAGCAAGGGGAAGTACATGATTCAACTCATGATCATGATGCTGGAGAGAGTGGGGATCATCGTTATCCTGGGCTTTATGTTGGCCCATATGAAGGTGTTCCGTCAGCACCTCCAGCATCCGGAAGGGTATAAGGGAAAAGGGGTTCTCATCTTCATTTTTTCCCTGTTCAGCATCATCAGCAACTATACAGGCATTGAAATCCGGGAACATAAGATTTTGAACAATGATTGGATTTTTGCGATCGATCCGTCAAGCTCGATTGCCAATACGAGAATTCTCGGTGTCGAAATCGGCGGTCTGATCGGAGGGCCGTTTGTCGGAGCGGGTGTCGGGCTATTGTCAGGCATTCACCGTTTTTCACTGGGAGGGACGACAGCTTTGAGCTGTGCGGTTTCTTCACTGTTGGCTGGCGTCATCGCCGGTTATATCGGCAGCTTTTTCAGGAAACGGCATCAGATGGTGACACCAAGGGTAGCCGCTCTGGCGGGTATTTGTATGGAGGGTCTGCAGATGCTGATGATTCTCGTACTTGCAAAACCGCAGGCTGAGGCTATTGCGCTCGTTCAGATGATCGGCATTCCGATGATGATTGTCAACGGGACGGGCAGCTTTATTTTTCTATCGATCATTCAGTCTATTATCCGCAAAGAGGAACAGGCGCGGGCCGTTCAGACCCATAAGGTGTTTTCGATAGCGGATCAGACGCTTCCTTTTTTCCGCCGGGGACTGAATGAGGATTCCTGCAAAAGCGCCGCTCTCATTATTCACCGGATGACGGGGACGGATGCCGTATCGATTACGGACAGAGAGAACATTCTCGCTCATGTCGGAGATGGAGCAGATCATCATATTCCTTCGAAAAATCTGATCACCGGTTTATCGAAAAAAGTCATTCAAACCGGAAAGGTCATGAAAGTGAAGTCGCGCGATGAAATCGAGTGTGCGCACCGTTCCTGTCCGCTGCAGGCGGCGATCGTACTGCCGCTCTTCTCCAACCGCGAAACAATCGGCACGCTGAAGCTGTACTTTAAGCATCCATCCGGTCTTAACCGTGTGACGGAAGAGCTCGCCGAAGGGCTTGCCATGCTTTTTTCCACTCAGCTAGAACTCGGTGAGGCTGAGCTGCAAAGCAAGCTTTTGAAAGATGCCGAAATCAAGGCGCTTCAAGCGCAGGTCAATCCGCACTTTTTATTTAATGCCATCCATACGATTTCTGCTCTGTGCAGGACAGATCCCGAAAAAACGCGGAAACTCCTCCTGCAGTTGAGCGTTTATTTTCGTTCCAATCTGCAGGGAGCCAGGCAGCTGATGATTCCGCTCTCAAAAGAGCTGAACCACCTGGAAGCCTATTTATCATTGGAGCAGGCCCGGTTCCCTGGCAAGTATCATATTGATTTTCATATTGAGGACGGTCTTGAAAGCATGGAAATTCCTCCATTTATATTGCAGCTGCTTGTTGAAAACGCGCTTCGCCATGCATTCCCGAGAAAACAAAAGGTATGCACGGTAAAAGTATGCGCTGTGAGAGAGCAGGACGGCGTTTTGATGAAGGTGTCAGACAACGGCAGGGGAATTGATCCCGAGCTGCTTGGACAGCTGGGACAGGCGCCCGCACCTTCAAAAGAAGGGAACGGGACGGCGCTTTACAATGTGAATCAGCGGCTTACCGGTTTGTTCGGGCACCAGGCTGCCCTCGAGCTTGCCAGCGAACCTGATAGAGGAACAGAGATATCCTTTAAGATTCCTTTTCAAACCGAAAGAGAGGGGAACAGAGATGCTCAAGGTATTAATCGTGGATGATGAAATGTTTGCGCGAGACGAGCTGAAATATTTATTAGAGCAGACCGAAGAAGTGGTTGCGGTCGATGAAGCTGAACATATCGAAGAAGCGTTTGACAAAATGGCGGATCACAAACCTGATATTCTTTTCTTGGACATCGATTTGTCTGGGGAGAACGGTTTTGACATTGCGAAGCGGCTGAAAAAAATGTCGGTGCCTCCGGCTGTCGTTTTTGCGACCGCTTATGATGAATATGCGCTGAAAGCATTTGAAGTGGATGCGGTCGATTATTTGACAAAGCCGTTTGATGAGGAGCGAATCAGACAGACGATCCAAAAATATAAAAGGATGCGTCCCGGCCATCAGGAGGGGCAGCAGCTTGCGGGCCGCCACAGGCTGGCTCTCAGCATTGACGAAGCGATCGTCATTCTCGATCCGGACGAAATCGTATACGCCGGGTTAGAAGACGGACACGTCACAGTGAAAACCTTTGATCAGGCATACACGGTTCACGATACATTAGTCGTTCTCGAACAAAAGCTTTCACAGACGGCGTTGATCAGGGTGCATAGAAGCTTTCTCGCAAATATGGATCATATTAAAGAAGTCAAACCCTGGTTCAATTCGACATACAACCTCCTGATGAAAGACGGCTCCACGATTCCTGTCAGCCGTACATACGCGAAAGAGCTGAAAAAACGGCTGCATATGGTGTGAAAAATGATCAGCGGCGGTGAAAGACTGAATTCGTCATTCACCGCCGTTTTTTAGCGCTGAAGCCCGGGCCGTCCCGCTTCTATGGAGAATGTGGCATAAGTTGAGACTGGGGCGCCGGGCCGTGTGATATAAGGAAGAACCTGAAAGTCGGCTTCAAGCTGCCGGGGCGTCAAGCGGCAGCGAACGTAGCCGCGCTGCGCATTGTACAGTTTGACATGCGGGTTTCCGAGCCAGATCGGCGCCAATGAATCGGTCTCGCTGCCGTCAGCGTCTGAAGATATCGAAGTTGTGATCAGCTCGGTTCCGATTGTCGCTGAGCCCGCATCGTCGAAGTTCTCCTTTAAGTCGGCAGCGGCATGTCTGTGAATATCTCCTGTCAGCACAACGGGGTTTTGGATGCCGTATGCCTTGTATGCGGAAAAAAGCCTGTCGCGGCAAGCGGGAAAACCGTCCCACTGGTCTGTGCTGTACTCAACTCCGGGGCCTGTATCGCGGTCGATTTGAGCCAGGACGACTTGCTGGACTAAAAAGTTCCACACCGTGTCAGACCGGCTCAAGCCGTTAAAAAGCCAGCGCTCCTGGTCAAATCCGAGTATGGAGCGTGACGGCTCAAGCCGTTCGGCCTCATTTGCCGGAAAATTATTGCGGTACTGCCGGGTGTCCAGAACATTGAATTCAGCCAGGTTTCCATAGCGGAACCGCCTGTACATCAGCATGTCAGGCCCATTTGGAATCGATGTGCTGCGGATCGGGATATTTTCGTAGAAAGCTTGGTACGCCGCTGCGCGCTGCCGGAGAAAATCGTCCGGAGATGTGTTGTATTGGGAATGGATGCCGGCATAATTGTTTTCGACCTCATGGTCATCCATCGTCACAACCCAGGGAGCCAGCGCATGAATGGCCTGGAGGTCCGGGTCTGTCTTAAAAAGAGAATATCTGAGTCTGTATTGGCTGAGCGTGACGGTTTTTGCGTTATGGGCAGCAGATAAAGTCACATCGCGGAAAAGATTTTTAGCATTAATGGCATATTCGTAAATATAGTCTCCGAGGAAAAAAACAACGTCCGGATGGTCTTCGGCCATATGCCGGTAAGCTGTAAAATATCCGTGGTACCAAGCTTGGCACGAGGCGAGAGCGAACGACATTCCCTTGATGTCGGCGTGCGGGGAAGGCGCTGTTTTTGTACGGCCTGTCCGGCTGATTTCCCGTCCCGCTTTAAACCGGTACCAATAATAGCTTCCCGGCTTTAAGCCGTTCACTTCAACATGAACGGAGTGGGCGAGCTCAGCGAGCGCTGAGACGGTCCCGCGCTTCACCACTTTGCGGAAATGTTCATCTTCGGCTACTTCCCACTGAACAGGGACGGCTCTGCCGGGCATTCCCCCTAAACCGTCTTCGGCAAGCGGATCGGGGGCAAGCCTCGTCCAAATGACAACCCCGTCGGGATGCGGGTCACCTGAAGCCACTCCAAGCTTGAATGGATAATCTGCAAATCGGGGCGCGCCGGCGGCGATCGAAGCGTCTTCAGGCATCAGGCCGCGTCTTGCTAAAGATGCGAATTCGCCAGCCGGAACAAAGCGCCCTCCTCTTGAATGGTTCATGAGTCAGAGCCTCCTCATCAATCGTTTTCTCATTAACCACTATACGATCTGTTTTGCTCCATTAGCACATTCTGGAATTTAAATAATTGTGAAGAATGTGCAAAGCCGGAAGAATAATTTGCATTTCAGCGTCCCGTTTCTGCAATTGAAGGGCGGTATCCGGCAAGTTATTTTGAAAACGCTTTTTTGGCCGGGGCCTTTTTATATAATGAACCCAACACAGCCAAAGAGGTGAACGAAATGAAGGGGAAAAAAGAATATGGCTTTTTAACTCAGGCATTTATTTTTGCTGTTATGATGTTTGTTTCAAACGGAATCGCCGCGATTCTGCCCATCCCGATTCCTCCGTCTGTCATCGGCTTGGTGATGTTGTTTGCATTGCTGTGTGCGAACGTGTTGAAGCTGGAACAAGTCGAATCGCTTGGCACGGCGCTCACTTCGCTGATCGGTTTTTTATTCGTTCCGTCGGGTATATCAGTGATGAACTCGCTCGGTGTCATGGAGAAATACGGGCTGCCGATCGTCCTCGTGATTTTCCTGGCCACCGTCATTCTGCTTGCAGCGACAGGCTTGTTTTCACAGTTCATCCTGTCTGCAAGCAAAAAGGACCGTCAGGACAACCGGGTTGAATCAGCCAAAAAAACAGCTTCTTGAATCGATAGGAGGTTATTAACGCTATGACACCTTATTTCGGTATTGTCGTTTCACTGGCCGCATTTGGCATCGGCACTTTTTTATTTAAAAAATCAAATGGTTTTTTCTTGTTCACGCCTCTGTTTGTCGCGATGATTCTTGGGATTGCATTTTTAAAAATCGGCGGTTTTTCATATGAGGACTACAAGAGCGGCGGAGACATCATTAAGTTCTTTTTGGAGCCCGCCACGATTGCGTTTGCCATTCCTTTATACAAACAGGTGGAAAGCCTGAAAAAATATTGGCTGCAAATCCTTGGCGCCATTATTGCGGGCTCTGTCTGCTCGGTTGCTGTCGTCTATCTGATCGCAAACGCGCTCCATCTTGACGGAGCCGTCATGAAAAGCATGCTGCCTCAGGCCGCCACGACGGCGATTGCGCTTCCTTTATCAAAAGGAATCGGCGGCATTCAAGATATCACGGCCTTCGCCGTCATCTTTAACGCAGTGATCGTCTATGCGCTTGGCGCGCTTTTTTTGAAGATCTTCAAAGTGCAGCATCCGATCGCCAAAGGGTTGGCGCTCGGAACATCAGGACATGCCCTCGGCGTCGCCGTCGGAATTGAAATGGGGGAAGTCGAAGCGGCAATGGCGAGTATTGCAGTTGTCGTCGTCGGCGTCGTGACCGTGTTTGTCGTTCCGTTATGTGTCCAAATGATCGGCGGATAGAGCCGGTGAAAGAAAAATAAAAAAATAGCATTGCTATTTCAAATGTGTCCTGATATAATAGCAAATGTTGTGATAAATTTTATATCTTGACTTGCAGGATTTGTTTATGTAAGATGGATAATGAATTGAATATATATCAACAAGCAGAAGCACCCGCTTCTCACCTGATTGACACATTCTTGTAGTTGGCAGGTTAAACGTACATTTCTTATTTTTCTATGCAATGTTCGCAGTGTGGGTGTTTCGATGCCCGCACTTTTTGTTTGCCTGTGGAATGCAAAGAAACGGTCAAAATGAGTTGTGAAATCAATTCAAAGATTCTATGGAGGTGGCTCATTATTAGCAAAGATCAATTGGTTAATGAGGGTATCCGTGCGCGTGAAGTTCGTTTGATCGGACAAAATGGCGATCAGCTTGGGATCAAATCCCGCCAGGAAGCACTGGAAATTGCGGGTCGCGCAAATCTTGACCTTGTGTTGGTTGCAGCAAATGCAAAACCGCCTGTATGCCGGATCATGGACTACGGAAAGTACAGATTCGAGCAGCAGAAGAAGGAAAAGGAAGCACGCAAAAATCAAAAAATCATTAACTTAAAAGAAGTTCGGCTGAGCCCTGGTATTGAAGAACATGATTTCAATACAAAGCTTCGCAACGCCATCAAGTTCCTGGAAAAAGGGGACAAAGTGAAAGCGTCCATCCGCTTTAAAGGCCGTGCGATCACGCACAAAGAAATCGGACAGCGCGTGCTGGACCGTTTCTCAGAAGCCTGCGCGGAAGTGGCGACTGTTGAAACGAAGCCGAAAATGGACGGCCGCAGCATGTTCTTGGTGCTCGCGCCTAAAACTGAAAAGTAATTAAGGAGGAAACATCCATGCCAAAAATGAAAACTCACCGCGGATCTGCGAAACGTTTTAAAAAGACAGGTTCCGGGAAACTGAAACGTTCTCATGCATATACAAGTCACTTGTTCGCAAATAAATCTCAAAAACAAAAGCGCAAGCTTCGCAAAAGCGCAGTCGTAAGCGCCGGCGATTTCAAACGCATCAAGCAGCAGCTTGCCAACATTAAGTAATTCGGAAAAGGTATAATTAGGAGGGAAATCTAATGCCAAGAGTAAAAGGCGGAACTGTTACACGCAAACGTCGTAAAAAGGTTCTCAAATTAGCAAAAGGTTATTTTGGTTCAAAACATACATTATATAAAGTAGCTAACCAGCAGGTTATGAAATCAGGAAACTACGCTTTCCGTGACCGTCGTCAGAAAAAACGCGATTTCCGCAAACTGTGGATCACTCGTATCAATGCTGCAGCACGCATGAACGGTCTTTCTTACAGCCGTTTGATGCACGGTCTTAAGCTTTCCGGTATCGAAGTAAACCGCAAAATGCTTGCTGACCTTGCTGTAAATGATTTGAACGCATTCAATCAGCTTGCAGACGCTGCTAAAGCGCAATTGAATAAATAATTGAAAAAGGCCGGAACCCGGCCTTTTTCTTTTGTTGTTAGAAGCTACTCGCGCGGGATGTGAAACGGTTCGTGAGACCGGCCGCCGCAAGCCCCAACCGCGAAACAAGGAGAAATGAACAATATGACTCTCATATGGATTTACGCGATCCTCATAAACGGATACGGCTTTTTCTTAATGAAAGCAGACAAGCAAAAAGCGGTCACTGGGAAATGGAGGGTATCTGAGCGCCGCATCTGGCTCGTTGCGGCCGCTTTCGGATCCGCAGGCGTCTGGTTCGGGATGATGCGGTTCAGACATAAGACAAAACACCTTTCCTTCAGGCTTGGCATTCCTTTTTTGCTGGCCGTGCAAGCCGTTTTGACCTATTTTTATATGATGAATTAAAAAAGCAGACGAGGCTTATTGCTCTTCTGCTTTTTTGTTTCTCCACTTTTGAATGTTCGAATCCCAGTCGATTTTGCAATCGGGATAGTGGGCTTTAATGTTTTCTTCCAATTCTGCGAAGTCTTCTTCCGTGAAAGAGCTGAGCTTTTCTTCAGGCGCTTCCGTCCATACAAAAATCGTATGGATGAACAGCGGATGGTCTTTTGAAGGAATGTGTTTTTCTCCTTCGAAAAGCACGCCTTTAAATGTCAGCTTGAGATTTTTGCGTGCATTTTTCTGTTCGTCCAAAAAATAAAAGTGTTTTTTGGCTTGTGCTGATTTCAGCCTTCTGTCCGGACTCCCCAAAAATTGAACGGCCCTGTACACGACGTAAACCAAAAGCGCCAGCAAAGCCAGTCTCAATATGATGACAATCATGTTAAAACAGAACCTCCCTTGAACGTAATTTTGAGTATATCCCAATATATACGAACCAGTTCCCGCAAGGTTTCATTTTTTAACCAAAAAAGCTGTACAGAATATTGATCGTATTGAAAAGGGATGTTTCTGTATAATAGTAAATGAGGGTTAATTAAGGAGGCTGTATAGAGATGGCAAAGCTTGATGAAACATTGACGATGCTAAAGGAATTAACAGATGCAAAAGGAATTCCTGCAAATGAAAAAGAACCCAGACAAGTCATGAAATCGTACATAGAACCGTTTGCCGACGAGGTTACGACAGACAGACTGGGAAGCTTAATCGCTAAAAAGACCGGACAGGCTGACGGACCGAAGATTATGATTGCCGGCCATCTTGATGAGGTCGGTTTTATGGTTACGCGGATCGATGACAGGGGTTATCTCCGCTTTCAGACGGTTGGAGGCTGGTGGAGCCAGGTCATGCTGGCGCAGCGTGTGACGGTCGTGACGAAGAAAGGCGACATCACCGGTATCATCGGTTCAAAACCTCCTCATGTCCTGTCTCAGGAGGCAAGAAAAAAATCGGTGGATATTAAAGATATGTTTATCGATATCGGAGCGTCGAACAGAGAGGAAGCGATGGAGTGGGGCGTTCTTCCGGGAGACCAGGTCGTTCCTTACTTTGAATTTACGGTGATGAATAATGAAAAAAATGCTGCTTGCCAAAGCATGGGACAACCGTATCGGCTGCGCGATCGCGATCGATGTGCTGAAAAACCTGAAAGGAGCGGATCACCCGAATGTCGTCTACGGCGTCGGAACCGTACAGGAAGAAGTCGGACTGAGAGGCGCGAAAACCGCCGCGCATACGATCAAGCCTGATATTGCTTTCGGTGTTGACGTGGGAATCGCGGGTGATACGCCGGGTATTACGGAAAAAGAGTCGACAAGCAAAATGGGAAAAGGCCCGCAGATCATCCTTTATGACGCTTCAATGGTGTCTCATAAAGGGCTTCGCGACTTTGTCACGAATGTTGCAGATGAAGCCGGCATTCCGTATCAATTTGACGCCCTCTCAGGTGGAGGAACAGATTCGGGCTCGATCCACCTTACCGCGAACGGAGTGCCTGCTCTGTCGATCACGATCGCGACAAGGTATATCCATACGCACGCAGCCATGCTTCACCGGGATGACTATGAACATGCGGTAAAATTAATTACCGAAGTGATTAAGCGATTGGATAAAGAGACGGTTCAAAATATTACGTTTGACTGATGAAAGATGTGGCTGACAGGCTTATTTTATAAGCTGTCAGCTTTTTTTGTAATGTCAAAGACAGCGTTTACATATATAAACATTGTTCGAAAAATTGACAAAGAAAGGGAGGCATTGTTTTTTCATTTACAAGAACAGGAGTGTGATTTGAATGAAAAATGTGTTGCGGAGAATGTCTTTGACAGGATTGATGTTCGGACTGCTGCTGGCTTTTTTGATGCCTGAATCAGGCAAGGCTGCGTTTTGGGACACAAAGGGGGACAATTTCATCCATGACCCTTCCATCATTAAAGAGGGAAATACGTGGTATACATTTGGAACCGGGCTCGGTACAGGGCTGCGTGTCATTAAGTCAACCGACGGCAGAAACTGGAGTGCTGCCCCGAGTATTTTTCCAGCTCCATTGTCCTGGTGGAAGATGTACGTACCAAATCATGAACCGCATCAGTGGGCGCCGGATATCAGCTACTATAACGGCCGGTATTGGCTGTATTACTCTGTATCGTCTTTCGGTTCAAACACATCAGCGATAGGACTCGCATCGACAGACCGGATTTCATCCGGCCAATGGCGGGATGACGGGCTGGTCATCAGATCGACATCCGGTGATCAGTTTAATGCCATTGACCCTGATCTGGTTATTGACAATAACGGGAATCCATGGCTCTCATTCGGTTCCTTTTGGACCGGCATCAAGCTGACAAGGCTTGATAAAAACACGATGAAGCCGACGGGAAGCCTGTATTCGATCGCCTCAAGGCCGAATAACGGCGGAGCGGTTGAAGCGCCGAACATTACCTACAAAGACGGCTACTATTACTTATTTGTCTCGTTTGACAGCTGCTGTAAAGGGGTGAACAGCACATATAAAATAGCGTACGGCCGTTCAACGAGCATTACGGGACCCTATTATGATAAAAGCGGCAAAAATATGATGAACGGCGGAGGGACGATCCTAGATTCCGGCAATGACCGCTGGAAAGGGCCGGGACATCAGGATGTTCTGAACAACTCGATCCTTGTCAGACACGCTTATGACGCGTTGGACAATGGTGTATCGAAGCTGCTCATCAACGACTTGTACTGGGATTCCCAAGGGTGGCCGACTTATTAACAGATGACGGGCGATTTTTCCGCCCGGTTTTTTTGTTCTGAAATCTGTCAAAAAAAATAAAAAACACACTGGAAATTAAATTGACAGTTTTTTTCAAAATGATATAATGAAGTTGTTCGTACAAATATGTTTTTGAGTTTAGTTGTACGTACATATAGTCGCGATAAGTTTGAGAATAAGGTATATTCATGTTTTTTTGTAAGCGTTTTAATAGTTTGCTAATCTTTACACAGAAACCTTAAAGAAGAGGAGGAAGCTATTTGATTCAAAAAAAGACGCATGTATTTTGGTTTGTGACAGGCAGCCAGCATTTATATGGAGAAGAGGCCGTACAAGAGGTGGAAGAGCATTCCAAAATGATCTGCAACGGATTAAATGACGGACATTTAAGGTTTCAAGTCAAGTACAAAGCGGTGGCCACTTCGCTGGACGGCGTCAGAAAACTGTTTGAAGAGGCGAACCGGGACGAGGAGTGCGCGGGCATCATTACCTGGATGCATACGTTTTCACCGGCGAAAATGTGGATTCCGGGCCTGTCCGAGCTGAATAAGCCGCTGCTCCATTTTCATACCCAATTTAACCGGGACATTCCGTGGGATAGAATCGACATGGATTTCATGAATATTAATCAGTCTGCACACGGCGACCGCGAATACGGCTTTATCGGAGCGAGATTGGGCATTCCGCGAAAAGTCATTGCCGGGTATTGGGAAGACAGAGACGTCAAACACTCGATCGACAAATGGATGAGCGCAGCGGTCGCATATATTGAGAGCCGTCATATCAAAGTCGCCCGATTTGGGGACAACATGCGCAATGTGGCGGTAACAGAAGGAGATAAGATTGAAGCGCAGATTCAGCTTGGCTGGTCTGTCGACGGATATGGAATCGGCGACCTCGTCACAGAGATCAATACTGTATCAGAACAAAGTCTGAACGAGCTCATTTCCGAATATGAGGAGCTTTATGAGTGGCCGGAAGGCGAAGAGGCAAGGGAATCCGTCAAAGAGCAGGCGCGGATCGAGCTTGGATTAAAGCGCTTTCTTTCGAATGGGGGCTATACGGCCTTTACGACAACCTTTGAAGACCTCCACGGTATGAAGCAGCTTCCAGGTTTGGCCGTTCAGCGCCTGATGGCCGAAGGCTACGGTTTCGGAGGAGAAGGAGATTGGAAAACGGCTGCGCTCGTCAGGATGATGAAAGTGATGGCCGGCGGAAAAGAAACGTCATTTATGGAGGATTACACGTACCATTTTGAACCGGGCAATGAAATGATTCTCGGCTCCCACATGCTTGAAGTGTGCCCGTCGATTGCCGATCACAAACCGAGAATTGAAGTCCATCCGCTGTCAATGGGTGCAAAGGACGATCCGGCGCGGCTCGTGTTCGACGGAATTGCAGGCCCTGCGGTGAATGTCTCTCTCATCGATTTGGGCGGCCGTTTCAGGCTTGTCATCAATGAAGTGGAAGCTGAGAAGGTTCCGCATGATATGCCGAATCTTCCGGTGGCGCGCGTACTTTGGAAGCCGCAGCCGTCTTTGAGAACATCGGCTGAAGCGTGGATTTTGGCTGGCGGTGCGCACCATACATGCCTTTCGTATCAGCTGACAGCCGAGCAGATGCTCGATTGGGCCGAAATGTCAGGCATTGAAGCGGTATTGATCAATCGCGATACGACGATTTTAAATCTTCGCAATGAACTTAAATGGAGTGAAGCTGCATATCGGCTTCGCAAGTTTTAAGGGGGTGAAGGCTTATCCCTTACACAATCGGAGTTGACTTTGGAACATTGTCAGGACGCGCTGTTCTCGTCGATGTCCGGACAGGTGAGGAAATCGCGACAGCTGTCAAAGAGTACACACACGGGGTGATAGACCGGGAGCTTCCCGTCTCAAAGCGAAAACTTCCGCGGGACTGGGCGCTCCAGCATCCGGCTGATTACATTGAAGTGCTGGAGGAAACAATTCCGAGCCTTTTAAAGCAGTCGAAAGCGGATCCGAAAGAAATCATCGGCATCGGAATCGATTTCACGGCTTGCACGATTTTGCCCGTTGACGAGAACGGCACTCCTCTTTGCATGAGGGAAGAGTATGCGTCAGAACCGCACAGCTATGTCAAGCTTTGGAAGCACCATGCTGCACAGGAGCAGGCGAATCGCTTGAATCAAATCGCGGAAGAAAGAAATGAACCTTTTCTTCAAACATACGGCGGGAAAATTTCTTCCGAGTGGCTCGTTCCAAAAGTGATGCAAATCGCGGAAGAAGCGCCTGTTATTTATGATGCTGCAGCCGAGATTATGGAAGCGGCCGACTGGATCGTCTATATGCTGTGCGGAACTAGAAAGCGCAACAATTGTACAGCGGGTTATAAAGCGATTTGGAACAATAAAAGCGGCTATCCTTCTGATGATTTCTTCGCAAGCCTGCATCCGAAGCTGAAAAATATCGTTCGCGAAAAATTAACAGAGGATATTTATTCTGTAGGTGAAAAAGCGGGCGGACTAACTGAAGAAATGGCCGGGAAGACAGGGCTTCTGGCTGGTACGGCGGTCGCTGTCGCAAATGTTGATGCGCATGTGTCAGTTCCGGCGGTCGGCATCACAGAGCCGGGCAAGATGCTGATGATCATGGGAACGTCTACCTGCCATATGCTGCTCGGTGAAGATGTCAGAATGGTGCCGGGAATGTGCGGTGTTGTTGAAAACGGGATTCTCCCGGGCTATGTCGGCTATGAAGCAGGCCAATCGTGCGTCGGCGACCATTTTCATTGGCTGATTCAACACTTTGTACCAGAAGCGTATATGAAAGAAGCTGAAGCCGAAGGGATTTCCATTTTCGAACTGCTGTCTCAAAAAGCTGACCGTCTCCAAATCGGCGAAAGCGGTTTGCTTGCATTGGATTGGTGGAACGGAAACCGTTCAACACTCGTTGATGCCGATCTGACAGGCATGCTGCTCGGTATGACGCTTGCCACTAAGTCTGAAGAGATATACCGTGCATTGGTTGAAGCGACTGCTTACGGGACGAGGATCATTATTGAAACGTTTAGACAAAGCGGTGTGCCGATCGAGGAGCTGTATGCCGCAGGAGGAATCGCCGAAAAAAATCCGTTTATCATGCAGATTTACGCGGATGTCACCAACATGGAAATCAAAATTTCCGGATCTCCGCAGGCGCCGGCTTTAGGTTCCGCGATATTCGGAGCGCTCGCGGCCGGAAGTGTGAACGGCGGTTATGACCATATCGAAGAAGCAGTCGCACATATGGGCAAGATCAAGGATCAAACGTACAAACCAATTCCTGAAAACGTTGCCTTATACGATCGGCTTTATACGGAATACAAGGAGCTTTACACGTACTTCGGAAAGCAAAACAACGTGATGAAACGCCTTAAAAAATTGAAAAACATCCAGTCCATTAGTTCTGACACCGGTAAAGCGATGGCTTAAAGGGAGGAGAAAACTGTGCTGGAATCTTTGAAAGAACAAGTATTAAAAGCGAATTTGCAACTTGAAAAATACCGGCTTGTCACCTTTACATGGGGAAATGTCAGCGGTATTGACTGGGAGAATGAGCTGGTCGTCATCAAACCGAGCGGTGTCAAATACAGCGATTTGAAAGCCGAAGATTTAGTGGTTCTGAATATGGACGGCGAGATTGTAGAAGGGGATCTGAAGCCGTCTTCCGATACGCCGACACACCTCTATCTTTACCGGCAGTTTCAGTCGATCGGCGGGATCGTCCATACGCATTCTCCGTGGGCGACAAGCTGGGCGCAGTCAGGGAAGGATATTCCGTCACTCGGAACGACTCATGCCGACTACTACCACGGTGACATTCCGTGTACAAGAGAAATGAATCCTGAGGAGATCAGAGGTCAATACGAGTTGAATACAGGAAAAGTGATTGCCGAGACGTTCCGGCATCTGGACCCCCTGGCGATGCCCGGCGTTCTCGTGAACAATCACGGGCCGTTTTGCTGGGGGAAAGACGCCTTGGCGGCCGTACACAATGCTGTCGTCTTGGAAGAAGTCGCGAAGATGGCGTACCGCTCCCTGATGCTGAATCCGTCTCTTGAGCCGATTAAGAGCGCTTTGCAGGATAAGCACTATTTTCGCAAGCACGGGGCAGACGCGTATTACGGCCAATAGAGGAGGGAAGCTGTCAATGAAAGATTTGATCTCTTATGTGAAAGACACTTTGGGTGCGTGCGAATGCGGAGCCGTTCATCATCCGCTTACAGTCGAAAAAATCGCGATCGGCGGCAAAGCTGTTGAGCAAGAATTGCCCGCTTTCGTGAAATCGGCTTCCTATAAAAAAGCCGCTGTCATTTATGATGAAACGACCGGACGGATAGCCGGTAAGCGGATTGCGGCTCTTCTTGAAGAAACGGCTGAAACGGTTCAGGTTCTGCTGGAAGCTAATGAAGCGGGCGATGTGACGGCGGATGAGCAAACATTGGTGAGTGCATTGATCGGTGTACCGATTGATGCGGATGTACTAATTGCAGCCGGAGCGGGCACGATTCACGACATCGTCAGGTTTTGCGCCTATCAGCGCGGCATCCCGTTTATTTCAGTTCCTACGGCTCCGTCGGTTGACGGTTTTACTTCAGCCGGCGCACCGCTGATTTTAAAAGGAAAGAAACAGACGGTTCAAACGACAGCGCCGATCGCGCTTTTTGCCGATTTGGAGCTCTTGTGTCAAGCGCCGCAGAACATGATAGCCGCAGGTTTTGGCGATATGCTCGGCAAGGAGACGTCGCTTGCTGATTGGGAAATTTCCCGCCTGCTTGCCGATGAGCCGTATTGCCCGGCCGCCAGCCGGCTGACGAGGGAAGCGCTTGATCAATGCCTTGACCGAAAAGATGACATCGCCGCCAAGACGCGCGATGGGATTAGGAAATTGATGGAATCACTGATCCTTTCTGGTCTTGTCATGCTGGTTCTCGACCATTCAAGGCCGGCTTCCGGCGGCGAGCATCATCTTTCCCACTACCTTGAAATGAAAGCGTTGGAGAACAATAAGCGGCAAGTGCTCCACGGTGCTAAAGTCGGCTGCAGCGCCATCATGCTGACTGACATTTACCGATCTCTTATCGGTACAAGCCTGGGTGATCAACACGCTGAGCAAGCGATTCGCTCCGTTTATGAAAAGCTTCCTGACGGTAAGAAAATGGCAGAGTGGATGAGGCGTATCGGCGGGCCTGTATCATTCAAAGAACTCGATGTTGAAGAAGAGCTGGTGAAAGAAGCGCTCGCATACGCCCATCAGCTCAGAGACCGGTATACAGGACTGAAAATCATCAATCAATACGGCCTTTTGCCGGGGCTTTTAGGCAAAGGACCAGGCGTGAAAGGGGTTAAAATGTGAAAAGGTTCCTTTCATCTATCTTTATGGTCACGGTCGCTGCATGTCTGCTTTTATCGGGGTGCAAGGCAAGTCCAGCCTCTGATCAAGCGGACGGCACCGAACTGACATTTTGGACATTCAACGGCCTTCATGAACAGTTTTATGCTGAGATGGTGAAAGAATGGAACAAAAAGTATCCCGAGCGAAAAATCAAATTAAATACAGTGGTGTATCCGTATGGACAGATGCATGACAATTTATCAATCTCGCTTTTAGCCGGGAAAGGGGTTCCAGATATTGCCGATGTTGAGCTGGGGCGCTATTCGAACTTTTTGAAGGGCTCTGACATTCCTCTTACAGATTTAACGCCGCTTGTGGAGGGCGAACGCGACAAGTTTGTTGAAGCGAGGCTGACGCTCTACAGCAAAAACGGCAAGCTTTACGGACTTGACACACATGTCGGAACAACCGTGATGTATTACAACATGGAAATGATGAATAAAGCAGGCGTTGATCCGGACGACATCAAAACGTGGGAAGATTACAGGGAAGCGGGCAAAAAGGTCGTCAAAGCTCTCGGAAAGCCGATGACAACGATTGAAACGACCGATCCGAATTCATTTCTGCCACTGGTTTCCCAGCAGGGATCCGGTTACTTTGATGAGCAGGGGCGTTTGACATTAAACAATGAGACAAACTTAAAAACGCTCGAATTTTTAAAGACTTTAATTGAGAAAGACAAAATTGCCGTCACAACGCCCGGAGGTAATCATCACAGTGAAGAATACTACGGGTTTATGAACCAAGGCGGCGCGGCGTCTGTCTTAATGCCGATCTGGTATATGGGCCGTTTTTTGGATTATATGCCTGACTTGAAAGGGAAAATCGCGATCAGACCGTTGCCGGCATGGGAAGAAGGGGGAGACCGTTCAGCGGGAATGGGCGGAACGGCCACCGTGATTCCAAAACAGGCGAAAGAGGTCGATCTGGCCAAGGATTTCTTGAAATTTGCCAAAGCATCGAAAGAAGGCAACATCAAGCTGTGGACCGTGCTCGGATTCGATCCGCTCAGATGGGATGTGTGGGACTCGGACGAATTGAAAAAACCAAATCAATATACAGAATACTTTCAAAACGGACAACACATCTTTTCCGTGCTTCTTGACATAAAGGATGAGATCAATCCGCTTTACCTTACTGAGGATTATGCGAAGACTTCTGATCTCGTCAACAGAAACGTCCTGTACGAAGCGCTCAAAACGAAGAGCAAAACACCGAAAGAAGCATTGGACAAAGCAGCAGCTGAAGTGAAAGGGCAATAGTCTTTCATTACTGTAAAGCGAGGCGATAACTTGAAGACTGTTAAAACAGATACAGTGCATTCGTTTCCGCCGGTGAGCAGAAAAAGAAAGATCAGACGATTATTATATTCAGCAAAAGCCGCACCCTACATTTTCACAGCACCTTTTGTACTCTCCTTCTGCATATTTTTTCTTTATCCGCTTATCAGCGTCGTCATCATGAGCTTTCAAAGCATTCTCCCCGGGGAAGTCCGCTTCATCGGGACGGAGAACTATCAAGCATTAAACAATCCTACATTTTATACCGCACTATTCAACACCGTAAAATACACCTTTTGGACATTGCTGATTTTAATACCTGTTCCTCTTATTCTGGCAGTCTTTTTAGATTCTAAACTCGTAAAGTTTAAAAGCGTGTTCAAATCGGCTTTATTCATCCCGGCTCTGACGTCAACCATTGTGGCGGGGATTATTTTCAGGCTGATTTTTGGAGAAATGGATACATCGCTGGCGAATTCGATATTGGCTAAGTTTGGAGCTTCGCCGTACAACTGGCTGAACAACGAACATACCGGCATGTTTTTAATGGTGATGCTCGCATCCTGGAGATGGATGGGAATCAATGTCCTGTACTTTTTGGCGGGCTTGCAGAACGTTCCGAAAGAATTATATGAAGCTGCCGAAATCGACGGCGCAGGCACGTTCAAGAAGTTTTACCATATTACGCTTCCGTTTTTAAAGCCCGTCAGCGTCTACGTGCTGACGATCAGCATCATCGGCGGCTTCCGGATGTTTGAAGAAAGCTATGTGCTGTGGCAAAACAACTCTCCGGGCAACATCGGCCTGACGATGGTCGGATACATTTATCAGCAGGGGCTTGCCTACAACAACATGGGCTACGGCTCGGCGCTCGGCATCGTGCTCTTGATCATCATTTTCATCTGCAGCCTCATTTCATTAAAGCTGTCTGGATCTTTTAAAAAGGAGGGCTATTAATGCGTCCTGCCAGAGGCCTCAACATTGCGAAAGTTGCTCTGTTTCTGCTGTTTGCGATACTAAGCTTTTTGTTTGTGTTTCCGCTTTTCTGCCTTGTGCTCGGCTCGCTCAAACCATCTTCGGAATTGTTGCGCTTCGGCTTGAATTTAAAGCTGAGCCCTGAAATCCTGAGCCTTGACAATTACACATACTTGTTTAATGGAGGAAGCATTTATTTTCAATGGTTTTCGAACAGCTTGATTCTCGTGGTGATATCCACCGTGCTGACGCTCTTGTTTTCTTCAATGGTCGGATACGGGCTTGCCGTCTACGACTTTAAAGGAAAAAATCTCTTGTTTGTAGCTGTGCTCCTGATCATGATGGTGCCGATCGAAATTCTCATGCTGCCTTTATTTAAAATGACGGTTTCTCTTCATATTGTCGACACATACGCCGGTGTGATTCTGCCGTTTATCGTCTCGCCTGTCGCCGTGTTTTTCTTTAGACAGTATGCGCTCGGCCTGCCGAGAGATTTGCTTGATTCCGCGAGAATGGACGGCTGCACAGAGTTCGGCATTTACTTCAGGATCATGGCGCCCTTGATGAAGCCGGCATTTGGAGCGATGATCATTCTTCAATCCTTAAACAGCTGGAACAACTTCTTATGGCCGCTGATCGTTTTGCGATCGAAAGAAATGTTTACGCTCCCAATCGGACTGTCCGCTTTGCTCAGTCCGTACGGGAACAATTATGACATGTTGATTTCGGGTTCTGTGCTGGCGATTCTGCCCGTGATTCTCATTTTCCTGTTCTTCCAGAAGTACTTTATATCAGGTTTGACGGCAGGCGGAATTAAAGGCTGATCCACTATATATCATCTTGAAAGGAATGATTTAACATGACTGCACACAAAGCGAAGATGACGATTGACAAGGAATATAAGGTGGCAGAGGTTGATAAGCGAATTTACGGATCCTTTATCGAGCATCTCGGCAGAGCCGTTTACGAAGGCATTTATGAGCCCGATCATCCTGAAGCTGACGAATCTGGCTTTCGGAAAGACGTTATTAAATTGGTCAGTGAACTGAAGGTTCCGTTTATCAGGTATCCCGGCGGAAATTTCGTCTCGGGTTATAACTGGGAGGACGGGGTCGGTCCTGTCGAACAGCGGCCGACAAGACTTGATTTGGCGTGGGCGACAACCGAGCCGAACTTAATCGGTACGAACGAATTTATGGATTGGGCAAAGCTTGTCGGGGCAGAGGTGAATATGGCCGTCAACCTCGGAACGAGAGGAATTGATGCCGCACGCAACCTGGTAGAATATTGCAACCATTCGTCAGGATCGTACTACAGCGACTTGAGAAAATCCCATGGATATAAGGAACCGCATAAAATTAAAACATGGTGCCTCGGCAATGAAATGGACGGTCCATGGCAAATCGGCCATAAAACTGCAGCCGAATACGGAAGACTTGCCGCTGAAGCCGCGAAGGTGATGAAATGGACGGACCCGTCGATCGAGCTCGTCGCCTGCGGAAGTTCGGGAAGCGGAATGCCGACATTCATCGACTGGGAAACAACCGTGCTTGATCATACGTACGAACACGTCGAGTACATCTCGCTTCACTCGTATTACGGCAACCGTGACAATGACCTTCCAAACTATTTGGCGAGATCGCTGGACATGGATCACTTTATCAAAACGGTCATCTCAGTCTGCGACTATATGAAAGCGAAAAAGAAAAGCAAGAAAACGATTCACCTTTCATATGATGAGTGGAATGTCTGGTATCACTCGAATGAAAAAGACAAAGAAGCTGAACGCTGGGCGAAAGCGCCGCACCTTCTTGAAGACATCTACAACTTTGAGGATGCGCTTCTCGTCGGCTGTATGCTGATTACGATGCTCAAGCATGCCGACCGCGTGAAAATCGCCTGTCTGGCTCAGCTTGTCAATGTCATCGCGCCGATTATGACAGACAAAGGCGGAGAAGCGTGGCGTCAGACCATTTTCTATCCGTTTATGCACGCTTCCGTCTACGGCAGAGGAACGGTATTGCAGACGGCGGTATCGTCTCCGAAGTATGATGCGAAAGACTTTACGGATGTGCCGTACCTGGAGTCCGTGTCTGTTTTCAATGAAGAAGCCGAAGAATTAACCGTTTTTGCCGTCAACCGCGCAACTGACGCCGGCCTTGAAATGGAAGCCGATATGAGAAGCTTTGAAGGGTACAGTGTCTCTGAGCACATCGTTCTGGAACACGAAGATCATAAAGCGACGAATGAAAAAGACCGCAACAACGTCGTTCCGCACAGCGGCGGAGACGCCAAAGTATGTGACGGCAGGCTGACGGCTCACCTTCCGAAACTTTCCTGGAATGTGATCAGAGTGAAAAAAAGATGATCTAAAAAATCCGGCCGCTGTGCCGGTTTTTTTAGGTGTGAAAAGGTGTGCGCATTTATGTCGGAGAATACTATAAAACAGGAGGGGGGATATGATGAAGTCGTTTTTTTCGGCTGCATATTGCTTTTTGATGTACGCATTTATAGCATACCTTTGGCTTCTGTTTATCACGGCGGTCCTTGATCGGACCCGGTTTCTCAATCACTCATTTTTAGAGGCGGGCGTCATCTTGATCGGCACCATATTGTTTTTTTCGCTGTCTCACCATCTCTCAGCTTCACTTGTCAAAACAAACATCAATCGAATCGGAGGGAGCGCCGCTTTCTGTCTAGTCATGGCCGTTCATTTTTTTATTGTTCCGTTATGCTGACAGAAAAAAGGCGGATATCCGATGATACCCGCCAATTACGCCTTAAAAAAGGCAGCAGATGAAGCATGTGTCTATTTTATTCTTATTATTCCTATTAGTCAACTGGGTTTTGGGTGATTTTGAAAATTATTCCTTTGTTTTAAGGACATGTTGATAAAGATCTGCTGCACTCTCTATTGGAATGTGGCTGATCGAAAATTTCATATTTTCTTTTCCTGAGGCAACGGCCAGCTTAATTGACGCTAAGTTTTTTCTCTCTTGCATAAATGTTTGGCTCAATGATGCCCATTGAATGCGTCCGCGTTTCATAATTGCCGTTTTCCGGGATAAAATTCCGTATTGCAAAGTTAAAAACCGGCTGCTTTGATTCCAGCCAATCATCCGATACCCTATCCACCCCAGGCTGAATAATCCGAGCGGCAGAACTGCAGCCAGATTGTGATAGTCGGAAGGTACAAACAGCCATATCGGTATGGCAAAAAGACAGCCGGCTATAAATGGCATAACCATATAGTGAATTTTCGCTCCCTTTGTGAGCGTGTGCAGATGGCCTCCTTTGCGGTAACCGGTAAACGGTTCAAGCATGGATTCGGCCTTTTCTTTTTTAACAAAAGGAAGTAGGGTGACGGTTTTACTGCTTTGCTCATTTGAACGATTGCGAATCACAACAGCTTTGATTTCTGCATACCCCAAGAATCGGTGAATCGGACGCTCAATGATGAGAACGGCCTGTATCCGGTCTTGTCCGATCGTTCGTTTTTTCTTTTCAAACAGACCCTGCTCAATCTCAATTTCTCCTTTGCTATTTTTCCTTAATGTGAATTGAAAATCACTTGCAAATGTGAGTAATAGCGAAAGCGCGAATGATAGAATAGCCATCAAGACCACCGTGATCATGATCCAGTTGGGGCCGAACCAGCCAGATAAGGAGGTGAACAAAGTGTCCCTGTCTCCTTCTTTCGATATATCGATATATTTTAGCAATCCCAGTAATAACAGCGTAAACACAATCCCGACTTTAGGCGATAGCAGGCTGTGTAAAATGAGGTTACTTTTAGATAATTGAAACATTGAGTCTTCAGCATGTTCGCTCGGCCTGTCTTTTGCTTCTGTTTTTAAAGCCGTCCGAATGCGCTGTTCTTCTTCTTTTGAAATGCAGCTGAGTGTGATGCCGGATTCTTCTCCTCCGGCAAGTTCAATTGTCAAAGTCCGGGTGGAAAATAAATGATCATATACACGAATCGCAGAATCAATTGATTGTATACGATCCGGCTGCACCCATCTTTTCTTGACGACAAGCAAACCGGATTCAACATATATCGCTTTCTCATGTATTTGGTAGGTAAATGACCGCCATTTTAATACACCAATCACGAAAAACGACATGATAAGGCATGAGCCTAAAGTGATATTGATGAGGAAAGCGGGAATGTCACCGCCCAGTTTATGAATACATAATACGAGCAGTGGAAATGACCAAATAAAGGAAAATGATTCTTTGATCGCTGTAGCGATAAAGTAAAGGACGGAAACCGGATGGAGACGATGTTTGATCAATGTGTCAGACTTGTTCATCGCATAACCTCGCATAGGCTTCAATTTCTTTGCGGATCGAATCGGCTGTTCCTTCGGCCAATCCCAGAATGTCGTGGCTGCCGGCTGCCGTTGATAAAGTCACTGTATATAAATTGTACTTTTTTAAAATAGGACCTTGTTTTGCTTCGACATGCTGGACTTTCCCCATAGGAATTAATACTTTTCGTCTGAAAATGATCCCTTTATGGATTTGAATACTTACTTCACTTAGGCGGTATCGCCACAAGTGACATTTCCACTTCGGCAAAAGATAAAGTTCAAACGGTACCGAGGCAACAGCTAAACATAATGTGACAGCCAATATCCATTTTGGCCAGCCGAATGTGATAGTAAAGTATAGCAATGCCAGAATCATGGCTGCATACACACATAAAGTGATCACACCTTCAAGCTTCCGTACGGCAACAATTTTCCCGTCCAATTTTTTAAATTCACCAGTGTTCACGATAGCCCCCCTATTTAGTTATTTTTCTTGTTGCATAATCGAACGTATCGACAATTTCTGATATCATGTCTTCCTTATCTGATATATCTTGATTTGCGATTTTGGTCCCAAGAGAATCGATGACGCTTCGGACGGTTCTGGCCATAATGTGCGGGGAAAACTGCCTGAAACTCCCTTCTGTTTCCTGTCCCCACTTAAAAATTTCAACTAATGGCTCATATATTGATTCATCTTCATTCTGGTAAAACAGCTCGCCGGTTTCTGTTCGTAGGTTGGATACCACCTCAATGATTGCGGTCACGTAAGCTCGGTGTTCATACATGAATCTGAGATTTGATTCAATGTATGCGCGCAGTGTCGCCGGCGCACTGTCTGAACCATCCATGAATTTTTCCATATAAGGTGCTGCAAGTCCGTAGCAATACTCAACAACAGCCTTCATAAGCTGCATTTTATTTCGAAAATGATACGTAACGACTCCTTTGCTGATTCCCCCCTTTTTTGCGATATTGCCGATCGAGGCATTCGCATAGCCTTCTTCCACAAGCACTTGAATAGCGTCTTCAATAATTTGCAGTCGTCTTTTTTGTGATTTCGTATTCATGGCTCAATTTTAGTACGATCGTGCTAAAGTGTCAATAAGAATATGAAATCAAACTGAGAGGTCCGGGTGCTCGTCTATAACAAAAGGAAGCTGTCATAAAAAGCGAAGATGGAGGCCGTGTCTTTTTTCGAAAAAAGATGATTGCGCTTACAAAAAATATGAGATATGTTAAAAAAGAAACAAAGGGGGGAGGAATTGGATGAATGCAATAACAATTGTGATCGCTTCCATCTGTATTTTGGCGATCGCCTATCGTTTGTACGGAACATTTATGATGGTGAAAGTGTTGAAGGTTGATGATGACAAGCCGACTCCTGCCCATCTCCAGAAAGACGGCAAAGATTATGTGCCGACGAACAAATGGGTGTCTTTCGGCCACCACTTTGCGGCCATCGCAGCCGCGGGGCCGCTTGTCGGGCCGATCTTGGCGGCGCAGTTCGGCTACTTGCCGGGACTGTTGTGGCTCTTGATCGGAGCGGTGATCGGGGGAGCCGTGCATGATATTGTCGTTTTATTTGCGTCCATGCGGAGGAAGGGAAAGTCGCTTTCAGAAGTGGCGAAAGAAGAGCTCGGGCCTGTTGCGGGATTTTGCACGGGGCTTGCGATGCTGTTTATTATTACGATCACGATGGCGGGGCTGTCGATGGTTGTGCTTCATGCGCTTGAACGCAATCCGTGGGGGACGTTCGCCGTTGCGATTACAATTCCGATCGCAATGGGGGTCGGTTTATTTTATAAAAAGACAGGCAACTTAAAATTAGCGTCAACCGGCGGATTTATTTTACTGATGGCCGGTGTCTTCATCGGACCGTCCATCGCGGAAACGCCGCTTGGAGACGCCTTGACGCTTGATACGAAAACGCTTGCTGTCGCACTTCCTGTCTATGCATTTTTTGCAGCTGCGCTCCCTGTATGGCTGCTGCTCGCGCCGCGCGATTATTTGAGCAGCTTCATGAAGATCGGGGTGTTTATCGCTTTGATTGCCGGGGTGTTCGTCGTCAATCCGGCGATTCCGTTTCCGGCGTTTACCGAGTTTACTGGCGGAGGGGGACCTGTATCGCCTGGTCCGGTTTGGCCGTTTATTTCAATTACGATCGCCTGCGGTGCGATTTCCGGCTTCCATGCGTTTGTTGGTTCAGGCACGACGCCGAAAATGCTTGATAAGTGGAGCGATATGAAATTCGTCGGCTTTGGGGCGATGCTCGTTGAGTGTCTTGTCGGCATCATGGCGCTGATCGCGGCAACGGCATTGCAGCCGGGCGATTATTTTGCCATCAACAGTTCGCCTGAAGTCTTTCGGACGCTTGGCATGAATGTCGTCCACCTGCCTGAACTCAGCCGCGAAATCGGTCTCGATCTTGAAGGAAGAACAGGCGGAGCTGTTACCCTTGCCGTCGGCATGGCTTATATTTTTACGGATATTCCGTTTTTCAGCCATTTGGCCTCTTACTTTTTTCAATTTGTCATCATGTTTGAAGCCGTCTTTATTTTAACGGCGATTGATGCCGGTACAAGGGTGGCGCGTTATTTGATTCAAGACTTTTTCGGAGAAGTGTACAAACCGCTGAAAAAAACGGACTGGCTTCCGGGTTCGGTCGCAGCGAGCGCCGTTGCCTGTTTCATGTGGGGGTATTTGCTGTATTCAGGCGACATCAGCTCGATTTGGGCGCTGTTTGGCGTATCCAACCAGCTGATGGCATCCGTCGGTTTAATTATCGGCGCGACGGTCATTTTAAAAATAGCGGACAAACGGCGTTATATGCTGACATGTCTCATTCCGCTCGCTTATTTGTACGTAACGGTCAACTATGCGGGATACTGGATGATCAAAAACGTTTATTTTAATGCGGAAGCTGCCGGTTTCAGCGTTTTAAACGGCATTTTATCAATTATTATGCTGCTGCTGGGGCTGGTGATCATGGCGGCTGCCATTAAAAAGTGGACGGAGATTTGGCGCGATCCGGCATTGCGGATGGAGCCTTCTATTCCAGGATGAAAATAAACCGGGGCCGTTTCAGGCCGCCGGTTTATTTCGTTTTTAATCCTTGTTCCAATGTCTCAAGCATTTCAGTTTTATCCGATTCAGTTGCGTGCTGCCAGATGACCTCGAACAACACACCTAATCCCGGAAGCATTTTTTCTTCACCGCTTTGGATCGCATCGACGATCGTGTGCTCAAGCTCTTCTTGCGAGTTTCCTGATACATTGGCAATAACGGCATGGCGCAAATTCAAATCCATCTTTTTTCACTCCATTTCATCAAATCTGATTTTCTATATTCTGCCTCGCTTTCGGGTTTATTATGTATCATTGATGAGATATAATGTGACTATTGCGAGACAAAGGAGTCAAAACGATTTGAAACGAATTGAATCAGCCAAAAATCAAAAAGTGAAGGATTGGAAAAAACTTCATACGAAAAAAGAGCGGACAAAAACCAATACTTTCTTAATAGAAGGCGAGCATCTCGTTGAGGAAGCGCTGAAGACACCGGGTGTTGTGAAAGAAATCATGGTCCGAGACGAAGCGGATTTCCCGGCCGCGCTTGATGAGTCTGTTGCCCGCTATATTTTGAGCGACGATGCTTTCTCGGCGATTGCCGAAACAGAGACACCCCAGGCTGTCGCCGCTGTATGCCGAATGCCTGAAAGCGGACCTTTTCAATACGAAAAGCTGCTGCTTGCGGATGCTGTGCAAGATCCGGGCAATTTAGGGACGATCATCCGGACGGCAGACGCGGCGGGGATCGATGCCGTTGTGATCGGACAAGGCACTGTCGACCCCTACAATGCCAAAACGCTCAGATCGGCTCAAGGTTCGCATTTTCACATTCCGATTTTAAAACGCGAGCTTTCGGAGCTGATTGAAGAGCTAAAGGGAAAAAGCGTCCCGGTATACGGCACAGCGCTGCAAGATGCCGTGCCATTTAGAGAAGCGGAGCCGTCGCAGTCATTTGCGCTTTTGATCGGAAACGAAGGATCTGGGGTCGATCCGGCTCTCCTCGCACAGACCGACCAAAATCTGTACGTTCCGATCTACGGAAAAGCGGAGTCGCTGAATGTAGCGGCCGCAACCGCGGTCCTTCTTTATCATCTCCACGGATAACCGGTTGCACAGGATCATGTAATTCACTATAATGAATGTAATATGTTTAAAAACAGTGATAGAGGCTCCGTTTTTTCACATGTCGCCATTTAGGGAGAAAATGCCTTAGACTGCAAGCATTTTTATGGCAGGCCGGAAAAACGCTTCACCTCTTGAGTTGTCACCGGGACCGCGTCTCTCGAGGGATGTGTAAAGGTGAACCGGATTCATTCCGTTATGCCAATGAAGTAAGCAGCAAAGCTTTTTTGCTTTGTTTTAAAAAAGGGTGGTACCACGGCCACGATTCGTCCCTTTCATTATGAAAGGGGCTTTTTTTATTGCCTAAAATAACAGGTTGCTACATAAAAGGAGGAGTTTTTAAGATGCAGGAAGAGCTGAAACGGCTTGAGAAAGAAGCGGTTGAAAAAGTGGAAGCCGCTGGTTCATTAAAAGAAGTCAACGATGTCCGCGTTGCGTACCTGGGAAAAAAGGGACCGATCACGGAAGTACTTCGGGGAATGGGAAAGCTGTCCGCTGAAGAAAGGCCGAAAATGGGCGCCTTGGCGAACGAAGTAAGAGAAAAAATCGCCGCGGCGATTGCCGAAAAAAATGCCCGCCTAGAGGAAGAAGAGGTGAAAAGGAAGCTGAAAGAACAGACGATTGACGTGACGCTTCCGGGAAGCCCTGTAAAAACAGGAGCGCGGCATCCGCTGACGATCGTTATTGAAGAAATCGAAGACTTGTTTATCAGCATGGGATATTCGGTGGAAGAGGGTCCTGAAGTAGAAACCGACTATTATAACTTCGAAGCGCTCAACCTTCCGAAAGAGCATCCGGCCCGCGATATGCAAGACAGCTTTTATATTACGGAAGATACGCTGATGAGAACGCAGACGTCTCCCGTCCAGACGCGCACGATGGAAAAGCATAAAGGCAAAGGCCCTGTCAAAATCATCTGCCCCGGCAAAGTATACCGCCGCGACAACGATGATGCGACACACTCCCATCAGTTTATGCAGATTGAAGGGCTCTGCGTTGACCGCGATATCAGCATGAGCGACTTAAAAGGAACGCTTGAAACGGTCGCGAAAAAGATGTTCGGCGAAGAGCGCGAAATCAGACTGCGTCCAAGCTTCTTCCCGTTTACAGAGCCGTCTGTCGAAGTCGATGTTTCCTGCTTTAAATGCGGAGGCAAAGGCTGCTCCGTTTGTAAACAAACGGGCTGGATCGAAATTCTCGGCGCCGGAATGGTGCATCCGAACGTGCTCGAAATGGCCGGATTCGATTCCAAACAATATCAGGGATTTGCATTTGGAATGGGTGTTGAACGGATCGCGATGCTGAAATACGGAATTGACGACATTCGTCATTTCTATACGAACGATGTCAGATTTTTATCTCAATTTAAACAGGCTTAAAGAGGAGGACGCGTGATGTTTGTTTCATATAAATGGCTGCAGGAATACGTGGATTTAGATGGGATGACTCCCGAGATTCTCGCTGAAAAGATTACGAGAAGCGGAATTGAAGTGGAAGGCATCGAATATAAGGGAGAAGGAATGAAAGGCGTTGTCATCGGACATGTGCTGGAGCGCGAACAGCATCCGAACGCCGACAAGTTGAATAAATGCCTCGTCGATATCGGCGAAGAAGAGCCTGTCCAGATCATCTGCGGGGCTCCGAACGTGGACAGAGGGCAAAAAGTAGCCGTCGCCACGGTTGGTGCGGTATTGCCCGGCAATTTTAAAATCAAAAAAGCGAAGCTTCGCGGAGAAGTGTCTAACGGCATGATCTGCTCTTTGCAGGAGCTTGGCATTCAAGGCAAGCTTGTGCCGAAAGAATATGCGGAAGGCATCTTCGTCTTCCCGGGCGATGCAGAAACCGGTGCGGACGCCCTTCAAAGCCTGGCGCTCGACGATGCGGTTCTTGAACTGGGACTGACACCAAACCGCGCCGACGCCATGAACATGCTCGGCGTTGCCTATGAAGTGGCTGCGATTCTCGGCCGCGAAGTCAAGCTTCCTGAGACGGCTTATCAGGCAGGCGCCGAAAAAGCGGCGGACTATATTTCCGTCAAAATTGAAGATACAGAAGCCAATCCTTTGTACGCGGCAAAAATCATTAAAAACGTCAAAATCGGCCCGTCGCCGCTTTGGATGCAGACGAAGCTGATCAATGCCGGCATCAGACCGCACAACAATGTCGTCGATATTACGAATTTTGTTCTGCTCGAATACGGTCAGCCGCTGCACGCGTTTGACTATGACCGCTTTGGCTCAAAAGAGGTCGTCATCCGCAAAGCGTACGAAAATGAAACGATAACGACGCTTGATGAACAAGAAAGAACATTGACGCTTGAGCATCTTGTCATCACAAACGGTTCTCTTCCGCAGGCAGTCGCAGGCGTAATGGGCGGAGCGGACTCCGAAGTCCGCGAAGATACGGCGACAGTGCTGCTTGAGGCCGCGTATTTTAACGGTCAGACCGTTCGCAAAGCATCAAAGGATCTCGGTCTTCGCAGCGAATCAAGCGTCCGCTTTGAAAAGGGCATCGATCCTGCACGGGTGCGCCTCGCTGCAGAACGCGCGGCAGATTTGATCAGCCGGTATGCCGGAGGAACCGTCTTAGAAGGTACGGTTGAAGAAAACCACCTTGATATCAAAGAGAATGTCATCCGCCTTTCCGTTGATAAAGTGACGAAGGTTCTCGGCATGTCCATCAGCAAAGAAGAAATGGTCAACATTTTTGAAAGGCTCGGCTTTGCAGTTGAAGACGCTGAACGGGAACTGGTCGTGACGGTTCCGTCAAGAAGAGGCGATATTGCGATTGAAGAAGATTTGATCGAAGAGGTCGCAAGACTGTACGGATATGACAACATTCCGTCGACACTGCCGGAAGTAACAGGCTTTGCGGGCGGACTGACACCTTATCAGGACAAGCGCAGAAAAGTAAGACGCTTTCTGGAAGGAGCAGGCCTTTCCCAAGCGATCACATACTCACTAACAAACGATAAAAAAGCAACGGCTTACGCATTGGAAAAATCGTTTAAAACGATCCTTTCGCTGCCGATGAGCGAGGAAAGAAGCGTGCTGAGGCACAGCCTGCTTCCTAATCTGCTTGATTCGGTCGCATACAACCTGGCACGGCAGTCCGATTCTGCAGCTTTTTATGAGGTCGGTTCAGTTTTCTTGAAAGCCGAAGAACATACGAAACCGGTCGAAAAAGAGCACGTCGCCGGAGCCGTGACAGGCCTGTGGCATAAAAACCTCTGGCAGGGCGAGAAAAAGCCGGTTGATTTCTTCGTCGTAAAAGGCATCGTCGAGGGTCTGTTAGAAAAGCTCGGCATCACCGAAGGCATCGAATTCGCTCAATCTGAAAGAAAAGAGCTTCATCCCGGGCGGACGGCCAATATTTTGCATAACGGCTCATTAGTCGGCTTCATCGGCCAGCTGCATCCGTCAGTTGAAAAAGAGCTGGATCTGAGCGACACGTATGTGTTTGAACTGGACCTGCACGAGCTCCTTCGATTGGATGTACCGGAGATCACGTATACACCAATTCCAAAGTATCCTTCTGTTACCCGGGATATCGCGCTTGTTGTGAATAAAGAAACAGCGGCCGGTCAGCTTGAGGACGTCATCAAAACAGCAGGCGGCAAATGGCTCAAAGAAGTCCATGTCTTTGACGTCTACGAAGGCGAGCACATGGAAGAAGGCAAGAAATCCGTCGCCTTCAGCTTGCAATATTTGAATCCTGAACAAACATTGACTGAAGAAGAAGTGACAAAAGTTCACGACCAGGTGCTGAAAGCACTGGAGGATGCGTATCAGGCTGTATTGAGAGGATAACCGGTTCCCAGCCCAATTGAGGCTGCCCGGCTGCAGTACAAAAAAGGCGTCTCCGCTTTATGCGGAGACGCCTTTTTATAACTATTGATACCAAACTTTATTTTTCTCGATCAGGCTGTTGTGTTCCGCATCCCAGACATCGACGGTGTATGCGTAATCGTAGTTCATAATGCAACGGATGCCGCTTCCTTGCGGATCATGCTCCACCCCGAAATTATGGGAAAATTCGTGTCTTTGTGCTTTTGCCGTATTTTCCGTTCCCAGGTCGAACGTGACGCTGAAAGCAGGACCGTCCGGTTTAACAGGGTATTGAAAAGCGATGCCGCCCGCTTCAAAATTGTCGTTGGCTGTAAAGCCGGCTACGAATTTATAAGGCCGTCCTTCGAATTTTTCCGCCAGGTTGTCAAGAATGTCAGAGGCATTGCTTCCGGAAGAACTCCATGGGGCAACAGCTTCCACGACAAAATCAATATCGTGGTCGCGGTTAAACATTTCGTCCGCCTCTTCAACGATGTTGACGATTCTCGTTTTCCAGTCTTTGTGTTTCTGCCGGTACTGCTTATCAGCCACCGCGAGGACACTTATCTTTTGCTTGCCCGTGCTTGCCTGAGTCGAAAATTTACCGTTGTTTACATTCTTTTTAAATGTGATCGTACTCGTTTCATTTCCTTTCTCATCCAGCACTTTTGTTTTCGTTGTTTTTTCAATGTGAACTTTGCCTGTTAAATCTTTATAACCTTCCTTAGGTTTAGGCAATGCTTCCTTATAAATCCCTTTTGCTTCATGAGTATGCTTATGACCGCCCGTTTCCGCGACTCCAGCCGCCCCAGGTATTAAACTTGCAGAAAGCAATAAAGTAAAGAATAAAGACCGTTTTTTCATTTGAAAAATTTCCTCCTTAGTTTTTAACAGACTAAAGATTCGTCCAGTTAACTAAGAATTCCTGCTAACCATCCAAAATGAGGAAGATTTATATAGGTCTATTCGGCATTCCCTTTTAATTACCGTCTATGGTCATGTGAATCTTTCTTTTTTTAGGTCTTTTAACCCTGATATCTGGGTTTTAAAAAAAGTAATCTTTGAAAACGTCAAAATGTTCGGTCAAACGAGAGAAAAATTTGAGTTTTACAAAAACTTGCGGCTATCGTAATTGAAATGGCAGCGATCAAAGAAAGACTCTGGGGGTATGTATCAGCTGTTTTTTAGAGGATAAAGAAAAAGCCGTCCCGAACCATAATAGCCAGAGACCGGCTTTTTTGCAGTAACTATGGACGCTTCAGCATCCGTTCGATTTTTTCTACATCGGAGTCTAAAGCTCCGTACAGTACACCGGGCAAGCTGTATTGATGAGGCTTCCCTGCTGCAGTGTAACGTAAAACAGGAGTGACCGTATAAAAATCATATTCCCCTATCATATCAAAAGCCGGGACGACGATGTGTTTGCTTTGTTTAGCTTGGATGGCGGTCCTCTTGTCAAATGAATACGTCATGACGCCGTTTAGATCGGTGATCTTTTCAAGGGAGATATCTTTTGCCAGGTTGTTTTTCAGCCGAACGTCCAAGGACGGTTTTGGATATCCTGCAGTATACTGGCCAGCAGGCGACAGGTCACCGCTTCGAACATTATGATCGTTTTGAAGGGTAATCTTTCCGATTTGAAATGCTTCTGCATCACGTCCGTTAAAAGATATCAGCAGCTGATCAGCTTTTTCCGGTTTATCGCTTGAGATTCGGACGTCAACGATGATGTTGACGAGCGTATAGCCTTTATGGCGAATCCCTGTTTCAACCTTGTAATCGCTGATTTGAATATGATCGTTATCAAAAGCGAGCGACGTAACCGTATCACCGCTTATCGGAATGCCGGTGTTTGCTTTTTGCAGTCCGAAAATGTTAAACGACATCGTCTCGTCTTCCATCGCATAGCTGATATAGTTTTGAGCAAAGAAAAGCCCGTTTTCTTTATTTTCGCTGGCCTCTGTAAAATTCGCCTTGTTGAAGAAAATAAAGAGAGAAAATGCCAGAGCTGCGCATATGGAGAGCGTGATGATCCATTTTATTTTTGACATGGTGACTCCTTTACCTCTTTATATTTTATTTATAGACAACTTGCAAGTATGTATCTTTACGCGGAGCATAATGGTAAGCATACTTTGTACTTATAAGGGAGTTTCCTAAATAATTTCTTACTCTTACATACCGTTTGTTGTAATCACTATAGAATGCAAGTTTACTATATTTCTTACTATTAGCGGGAATTGTGATTGCAACTGAATAAGAAGTGGTTACTGTATTAGAAACCCCTAACTGACTTGATATCCCTTTGGCGCTAATCCCCACATTAGATGATACAGTGGAGCTGGCAGATTGAGTTTTACTCCAGGTATAGCTAGAGGCTTTTGCCCAAGAAGAGGTTAAAAACCTTACACGTTTTTTTACCTTGGTAGGGCCCTTTATTGTCTTCACTACGTATCTGTTATTAACACAAGCTATGCAACTAACCTGAAAATCACTGCTTGCCGTTGCGGGCTCTAAAACTCCTTCGATTTTAACAGTCTCACCAAGTTCGTAATATTCGGAATTTTCATCAAGCACTTCAGTAAATTCTTCTTCAGCAGAGGCCTGATACAGAGGGAAAAGATTAATAGTAAGAAGCATCGTGATGCAAACTACCCAAAAACGAGACTTTTGCATGGCTACCAACTCCTGTATACATATTCAAATACAGAAAAAATATACCATTTTCTTCAAAGGGAGTACAGACCGTTTTTCTGATTTTTCAATTTATTTAAAAGTGTTTAACATGAAGAGAGAATATTTTATCTTCTAACGATGGAATATTCACTGTTTGAAAATGGATACAGATAGGGAGAATTAGTTAAAAACTATAATATTGGTTTCCCGTAGGTTTTCGATATACAAAAATTCTTTTTCTTGATATCAAACGAAACTTTATCCCTCGGTTACAGGAGATATGGTATATGGAATTCAATTTAGACAGCGCATTCAAATGAAAAAATGTTTAAGGTCATGTAAAGCGACGGGACCTCCGACAGCCGGAAGTCCCCCTTTTAATGCTTATCACCTCGACGCAATCCGCTTCGCCTTCTGCGTATTTGCAAAGTGCAGCTTTGTAAATACCCTCAATGCGCCTTCGCCGTGTTTCTTGATCAGCTTTGCCGCCGCTTCATCGACGAGCGGACCCGCTCCTTTCGGGAGCGTCATCCCGGCTTCTTTCGAAAGCTTATCCATCTCCATTAAAAATGAATAGCGTGCGATGATCGAAGCCGCTGCAACTGAAAGATGGATGCCTTCCGCTTTTGTGCTGAAATATGTACGTTCTTTGATGGCGTTTTTGCCGGCCAGGTGTTTAAAATAGACGGCAGGTTCTGCGAACTGGTCAATTAAAATCGCTTCAGGCCGGGTTCCGTCCAATTTTTTGAGAAGGTTGCCGATCGCCTGGTTGTGGAGAAGGGCCTTCATTTTTCCCTGGCTCATCCCTTTTTCCTGCATTTCATTATACTTTTCATTTCTCAAGACGAGCAGGCTGTAAGGAACTGTCTTGATTAAGTCGCGCGCGATCTGAACGATTTGCGGATCTTTTAAGTTTTTTGAATCTTTAACACCGAGTTCCTTTAACAGCGGCAGCTTTACCTTGTCAGCGTATACGCACGCGACGGTGATCGGACCGAAATAATCGCCTGTCCCGACTTCATCGGAGCCGATCACAGACATGGAACCGATGCCTTCAGGCGGCTGATAGACGGACGGGATGCTTTTTTTGGATGCGGGCTTTTTGGCAGCCGGTGTTTCAGCATCCGCCGTCCAGCGCTCCGCTTCCTTTTCCGCGTTTTTTCCTTGGAACAGCACCTTCCCCGACCGGTATGCTGTAATGGTGCAGCCCTGTGGTTTGGCCTGGAAAACCGCGCCCTGTACGGAAAGGGAAGTCATGTGAGGCCCGTAGTGGCTTTGCATCCGTTCAATAACAGACGGGGGAACTTTTAAAACAGAATGTGACACGTTCTAATCTCCTTTATTAGCTGCTTAAACAGGCTAAATCATTGTTTTTATAAGTGTATCATAACAGCGGAGGGCTCGTCTTTCCATTCAATCTCTAAACATGTTATGATATAGACTAGGATTCTCGCATAATTGGAATGGAGGAGAAACGTTGTCTGATGGTCAAAAAACGAAAACAACAGTTGACATCTACGGTCAGCAATTCACAATTATCGGCGATGAGAGCAAGAGCCATATGAGGCACGTTGCCTCGATTGTGGATGATAAAATGAGAGAAATCAACGAAAAAAATCCGTATCTTGATATAAATAAACTGGCCGTTTTGACGGCTGTAAATGTGGTTCACGATTATTTGAAGCTGAAGGAAGAGCTTGAGAGATTAAAAGGACAAATTAAAGAAAAGGATTGAACATCACGATGCTAGATATCATCATTATCATTTTGCTTTTGTCCGGTTTGTTTATTGGACTCAAAAGAGGGTTTATCCGCCAGTTTATCCGTTTGGTTACGTTTATCGCAGCGATCGCTGTGGCCGCAACCTATTACGGCGACCTTGCACCTAAGCTCGGCTGGATTCCGTCTCCCGACTTTACGGGCGGCCAGTCTGCGCTGGCGTTTGTAAACGGAAGCCTTGAAGGCGCTTATTACAATATGATTGCGTTTTTGATTCTCTTTTTCCTGACGATTATCCTTTTGAGAATTGCCGCATCGTTTCTGGATGCCGTTGCAAGCATACCGGTTCTCAAACAGATCAACCAAGTACTTGGAGCCGTGCTCGGTTTTGCGGAGATCTATCTGTTCGTGTTTGTCGTTCTGTTCATCGGAACGCTTCTGCCGATCGATGTTCTGCAAAACATGATGGCCGGTTCGGTGATGGCTGACTTGATCATTCATAAAACACCGTTTTTATCAAACATGTTAAACAATCTGCTGCATCAGTACGGATCTTTGTAAAAACTTCTCTGTTTGTAGGGAAGTTTTTTTTCGGGGCTCTTGAGAACCCCGGAAACTGTCGAATAGGCCTGTTTGTTGTAGGATCAGCCAAAAATTTGTATGATTGAAGCAGGATGAACGAGGGGAAACAAGAGGTGAACAGCATGCATAAAAAAGATATCATCAAATTGCTTGAAACGATTGCGATATATATGGAACTAAAAGGGGATAACCCATTTAAGATCTCCGCTTTCAGAAAGGCTGCGGCAGCTCTTGAACAAGACGACCGGAGCCTCTCGGAAATCGATGATATGATGTCCCTGTCCGGGATCGGCAAAGGCACGTATGCCGTCATCAAGGAATATATGGACACGGGAGCGTCCGGTACGCTGGAACGATTAAAGGAAGAGGTTCCGGAAGGACTTGTCCCGCTTTTGAAGCTGCCGGGCCTCGGCGGCAAAAAAATCGCCAAGCTGTATCAGGAGCTCGGTGTCTGTGATGCGGCGTCTTTAAAAGAGGCATGCGAACAGCAAAAGGTTCAGGGGCTTGCCGGATTCGGCAAAAAAACGGAAGAAAAAATCCTGCAGGCTTTAGGTGAAGCGGGGAAACGCCCTGAACGGTACCCGATCGCGGTCGCTTTGGCTGTCGCTGACATCATCGAAGAACAGCTTGAAGGGCTCCAGGGCCTCATCAAGTTTTCGCGGGCCGGAAGCCTGCGCCGTGCCAAAGAAACGGTGAAAGACCTCGATTACATTATGGCTGTCACTGATCCGGAACTTGTCAGGGAAGGACTCCTGAAGCTTTCGAACATCAAGGAGGTCATTGCCGCAGGAGATACGAAAGTGTCTCTCACATTTGCCTTTGAATACGAAATCAGTGCGGATTTCCGGCTGGTGACGGAGGAACAGTTCCCAACGACGCTCCATCATTTTACCGGATCAAAAGACCACAATATCAAAATGCGCCAGCTTGCCAAAGAAAAAGGCGAAAGAATCAGTGAATACGGCGTCGAAACCGTTGAAACTGGAGAAATTAAAACCTTCTCAAGCGAACAAGAGTTTTTCGCCCATTTCGGGCTTCCGTTTATTCCGCCCGAACTGCGGGAGACAGGAAGAGAAGTCGAGGACTACCGCGATGACATCGGACTCGTTTCCGCCGAGGATATTCAAGGAGACCTTCATATGCACTCGGCTTGGAGCGACGGTGCTTTTTCGATCAGGGAAATGGCGGAAGCCTGCATGGCAAAAGGGTACCGCTATATGGCGATCACAGACCATTCCCAGTATTTAAAAGTGGCAGGCGGTTTGACGCCTGAGCGCCTGCGCATGCAGGCGAAGGAAATTGATGAACTGAATAAGGAATTGACCGATTTTCATATTTTTAAAGGCGTGGAAATGGACATCCTGCCTGACGGAACGCTAGATTATGACGATGAGCTGCTGGCGGAAATGGACCTTGTCATTGCTTCGATCCATTCAAGCTTTTCACAGCCGCAGCATGTCATCATGAAGCGGCTTGAAACCGCACTGATGAATCAGCACGTTGACATTATCGCTCATCCGACCGGCCGTCTGATCGGAAGAAGGGCGGGTTATGAAGTCGATATTGACCAGCTGATCGAGCTTGCGAAGAAAACGAATACCGCCTTGGAACTGAACGCAAATCCAGCGCGGCTCGATCTCAGGATGGAACACTTGATGAAAGCGAATGCTGCCGGAGTGACACTCGTTATTAATACGGATGCCCACAACACAGCGATGCTTGACGATATGAAAACGGGCGTTACGGCAGCGAGAAAAGGATGGACGCCAAAGGCCAATGTATTAAATACCCGCTCCTTTGAAGAAGTCCAGGCATTTTTGTCGCGCCATCGATCTTAAGGAGGTTTAATGGACGTTGCAGCAAAAAGCGCTATCAGCACTTGAATTTCATAAAGTAAAAGAACAGCTCACAGAGCATGCGGCATCTTCTTTAGGGAAGGAAATGCTTTTGGAACTCAAACCTTCCCGTTCGCTCGAAGAAGTCAAAAAGCTGCAGGAAGAAGTCGATGAAGCAGGAACCGTCCTGCGTTTAAAAGGAAACGCCCCTTTCGGAGGCCTTACCGACATTAGAAAAGCGTTAAGAAGGGCGGAAATCGGCAGCATTTTAAGCCCGGCGGAATTGACCGAAATATCGGGTCTGCTATACGCAGCAAAACAGATGAAGCATTTTCTCGAAGGCCTGTTCGAAGACGGGGTTGAGATTCCTTGTCTTCACCAATATGCAGAAAAGCTCATTCCGCTTTCCGAATTGGAAAGAGACATCAATTCGTGCATCGATGATCATGGAGAAGTGCTAGACCATGCATCTGAGACGTTAAGGGGAATCAGGACGCAGCTGCGGACGCTTGAATCAAGAATCAGGGACCGGCTGGAATCAATGTTGCGTTCTTCATCTGCGCAAAAAATGCTGTCGGATACGATCATCACAATTCGTAACGACCGCTTCGTTATCCCTGTCAAACAGGAGTACAGATCAAGCTACGGAGGAATCGTGCACGATCAGTCGTCTTCCGGCGCGACATTGTTTATCGAGCCTCAGGCGATTGTCGATATGAACAATACGCTTCGCCAGGCGAAAGTAAACGAAAAACAGGAGATTGAACGGATTTTGCGCGTCCTGACAGAAAAGACGGCAGAGCACACAAATGAACTCTTTCACGATGTCAAAGTGCTTCAGACGCTGGACTTTATTTTTGCAAAAGCAAAATACGCCAAAGCGACAAAAGCGGTTAAACCGGCTGTCAATGATGACGGCTATGTCCGCCTGATTCAAGCCCGCCACCCGCTTTTGCCCCTGGATGAAGTCGTTCCGAATGATATTGAGCTCGGCGGAGAGTATACGACAATTGTCATCACGGGCCCGAACACGGGCGGTAAAACGGTGACGCTTAAAACGCTCGGGCTTTTGACCATTATGGCGCAGTCGGGATTGCACGTACCGGCGGAAGAAGGATCAGAAACCGCCATATTTGATCAAGTATTTGCCGATATCGGCGATGAACAGTCAATCGAACAAAGCTTAAGTACGTTCTCGTCACATATGGTCAACATCGTCGATATTTTGAAAGACATGACGGAAAACAGCCTTGTGCTTTTTGACGAGCTCGGCGCCGGGACAGACCCGCAGGAAGGCGCGGCCCTTGCGATCAGCATCCTTGACGAGGTGTGCCAGACTGGCGCGCGCGTCATTGCCACGACTCATTACCCTGAGCTGAAGGCATACGGCTACAATCGCGAAAATGTCATTAATGCAAGCGTCGAATTTGATATCGATACACTGTCGCCGACCTACAAGCTGTTAATCGGAGTGCCCGGCCGAAGCAATGCGTTCGAAATTTCGAAGCGACTCGGGCTGCCTGATTACCTGATCGGCCGCGCAAAAGCGGAGATGACGGCCGAGCATAATGAAGTTGATACGATGATCGCATCGCTGGAAGACAGCAAAAAGCGCGCCGAGGCGGAGCTGAACGAGACAGAAGCCATCCGCGCCGAGGCTGAAGCCCTTCACCGCGACCTCCAGCAGCAGATCAGCGAATGGCAGGAGAAAAAAGAAAGGCTCTATGAAGAAGCGGAGCAAAAAGCCGCTGAAAAAGTCAAAGAAGCGATGAAAGAAGCAGACGAGATCATCCAGTCGCTCCGAATGATCAAGGAAGACCATAAAGCATTTAAAGACCATGAGCTGATCGAGGCGAAAAAGCGCCTTGAAGAAGCGGTGCCTTCGTTTGAAAAAGCGAAAAAGCCGGCTCAGAAAAAAACGGACAAGCGCGAATTAAAACCGGGCGATGAAGTCAAGGTTTTAACCTTTGGTCAAAAAGGAACGCTGCTCGAAAAAACGGGTGCGGCCGAATGGAATGTTCAAATCGGCATTCTGAAAATGAAGGTTAAGGAAAAGGATCTGGAATTCCTGAAATCGGCACCTGAACCCGAAAAACAAAAAACGATCGCCGCCGTCAAAGGAAAAGATTATCACGTCTCGCTCGAACTCGACCTTAGAGGGGAGCGGTATGAAAATGCGCTTCACCGGGTTGAAAAATACTTGGATGATGCGGTGCTTGCGGGCTATCCAAGAGTCTCGATCATCCACGGAAAAGGAACCGGCGCCCTCCGAAAAGGCGTTCAGGACCTCTTGAAATCCCACCGCAATGTGAAAAACTCCCGGTTCGGCGAAGCGGGAGAGGGAGGATCAGGCGTCACCATTGTCGAATTAAAATAAAAAAGGGAGTCTAGAAGGATGAAAGAGTTTTGGGAGAACAACCTTGTGGAAATTGCCGCGTACTACAGCGTTTCCGTTTTGTGTCTTGTGATATTTTTATCTGTGTTTGAACTCGTCACCACCTATAAAAATTGGGAGGAGATTCAAAAAGGAAACATGGCGGTCGCGATGGCAACAGGCGGAAAAATTTTAGGCATCGCCAACGTGCTGCAAAAATCGATCAGCCAGCATAATTCCCTGCTGCAAATGATGGGGTGGGGGCTGTTCGGTTTTATCCTGCTTTTGATCGGCTACTTCATTTTTGAATTTCTGACGCCGCGCTTTAAAATTGACAAGGAGATTGAAAACGACAACCGCGCAGTCGGCTTCATTTCATTCGTCATTTCAGTCGGCCTGTCATTTGTCGTGGCTTCGGGTATCTAAAGGGGATCAACATGGAGAAATTAGCGAAAGTCCTGTTTTTCACAGCTGGGGTATTTGTGGTTATCGGCCTGATTTATATGATCTTTTATGCTTGAAAAAGGTGTCCTTTAAAAGGGCGCCTTTTTTAAAAAGGAAAAATATCATTACTTTCTGAATATTGTTTTGATATACTGAAATCAAGAATATATTGTTTAAAAGGGGGGAGCTTATGCCGACTGAAAAACCGTGGCTGCGTCATTATCCCGAACAAATTCCTCACGAGCTGCAATTTGAAGATCAAACACTCCATTCCATCCTGCAACAATCCGCCCAACAGTTTTCTGAAAAAACAGCGATTCATTTTCTCGGAAAAAAATGTTCGTACCGGCAAGTTTATGAGGACGCTTTAAAAATGGCAGATTACCTGCTGTCACTCGGCATTCAAAAAGGAGACAGAGTCTCGATCATGCTGCCGAACTGCCCGCAGGCGGTTATCGCGTATTACGGCGTTCTTTTCTCCGGCGGCATCGTCGTCCAGACAAATCCGCTGTATACGGAAAGGGAGCTTGAACATCTGCTTCATGACAGCGGGGCAACCATCATCATTACGCTTGACATGCTGTACCCGGCAGCATATAAAATGAAAGCGCTGTCAAATATCCGGCACATCATTGCGACAAGCATAAAAGATTACCTGCCTTTCCCTAAAAATCTGCTGTACCCAATCGTGCAAAAAAAAGAGAATCAAATGTCGGTTGAGATCAATGAAAATGAGACGACACACCTCTTCCGAACCATCATGAAATGCCCCGTTCCAAGCGGTCCGCCGGGGATTGAAATCGATCCGGCCCACGACGTTGCCGTCCTGCAGTATACCGGAGGCACGACAGGCACGCCAAAAGGCGTCATGCTCAGCCACCGCAACATACTAGCCAATATGGAGATGTGCGATGCCTGGTTTTATCAATTTAATAAAGGGGAGGAGAAGGTGCTGGGGATCGTCCCGTTTTTTCACGTCTACGGAATGACGGCCGTCTTGAATTTCACGATCAGGCAGGGGTATGAAATGATTCTGCTGCCGAGATTTGACGCGCGCGCAGCGCTGAAAACGATCGATAAAGAAAAGCCGACGATATTTCCGGGGGCACCGACGATATATATCGCCCTGTTGAACCATCCTGATCTTCACCAATTTGATCTGTCATCAATTAAGAGCTGTTTGAGCGGATCTGCAGCGCTTCCTGTTGAAGTCAAACAGCAGTTTGAAAAGGTAACGGGCGGAAGGCTTGTCGAAGGTTACGGAATGTCTGAAACCTCGCCCGTCACTCACGCCAATTTTATTTGGGATTTGAATAAAGCGGGCAGTATCGGCTGTCCTTGGCCTGGTACAGACGCGGCTATCTATTCGGAAGAAACCGGCGGTTTTCTCGGACCTTATGAGCATGGAGAAATCGCCGTCAAAGGACCGCAGGTGATGAAGGGCTACTGGAACAATGATGAAGAAACCGCTCAAAGTCTAAGGGACGGCTGGTTTTTTACAGGGGACATCGGCTACATGGATAAAGACGGCTTCTTTTATATTGTCGACCGCAAAAAAGACGTGATCATTGCCGGGGGATACAACATTTACCCGCGTGAAATCGAAGAGGTGCTCTATGAGCACGAAGCCGTTCAGGAGGCGGTTGTTGCCGGCATCCCTGATGAATACAGAGGAGAAACGGTTAAGGCTTTTATAGTGCTGAAAGATCATGTTACAATAACGGAGAAGGAATTGGACGAATATGCCAGATCGCGTCTGGCTCCTTATAAAGTGCCGAAAGTATACGAGTTCAGGGACGAACTGCCGAAAACGGCAGTCGGGAAGATTTTAAGAAGAGCGCTCGTTCAAGAAGAAAAAACCGGCGTCTGAAAAAGCGAAGTCTGCCGTCGATTTTGACGGCATGCTTTTGTGGTGCGATTTGAGTTTAGCTTCTTGACAAAGCGTCCATTTTTATTTACGATAAACTCATGAATGAGTATTCATTCATTAATTTGAAAGGAACGAAGCCAATTGAAACAAAAGAGACCAAAGTATATGCAGATTATCGACGCAGCTGTCATTGTGATTGCAGAAAACGGATACCATCAGGCGCAGGTTTCGAAAATCGCCAAGCAGGCCGGAGTGGCGGACGGCACCATTTATCTTTATTTTAAAAACAAAGAAGATATTCTCATCTCGCTATTCAAAGAGAAAATGGGACAGTTTATCGAGCAGATGAACGAAGAAATGGAAGTGACAAATTCGGCGACAGAAAAGCTCACGCTGTTCATCAAAAAGCACTTTGAACTGCTCAGCAGCGATCGCCACCTCGCGATTGTCACCCAGCTTGAGCTGAGGCAGTCGAATCTTGAGCTGAGGCTGAAAATCAATGAGATTCTCAAAGGGTACTTGACGATCCTGGAAGACATCATCACCGAAGGAAAAGAAGCGGGAGAATTTAAGAGCACGCTTGATGTCCGCCTGGCGAAGCAGATGATTTTCGGTACGGTGGATGAGACGGTTACAACCTGGGTGATGAATGATCAAAAATACGATCTGCCAAAGCTGGCAGACAGCATTCATGAATTGCTGATCCATGGGTTCGGCAGCCAAAAGACGAAGGAGGAGAAATAAAATGGCAGCATTAACATACGCCGTAGACGACTATATCGCAACCATTACGATTCAGCACCCGCCGGCAAATGCGCTATCGACGCAAGTGCTTGAAGACCTTTCCGCATGTCTTGAGGAGCTTTCAGAACGTCAGGATGTCAGAAGCGTCATGATTCACGGGGAAGGAAGATTTTTCTCGGCAGGCGCTGACATTAAAGAGTTTACATCATTGATGGACGGGTCTGATTATGCAAATTTGGCTGATAAAGGCCAGCAGATTTTCGAAAAAGTAGAATCTTTTCCAAAGCCCGTGATCGCCGCGATTCACGGAGCTGCTCTTGGAGGAGGTCTGGAGCTTGCAATGGCATGCCACATCCGGATTGCCGAGGAGAGCGCTAAGCTCGGCCTTCCCGAACTGAATCTCGGAATCATTCCCGGCTTTGCGGGAACGCAGCGCCTTCCGAAGTATGTGGGCACCGCCAAAGCGCTTGAAATGATCGGGACATCAGAGCCGATATCCGGCAAGGAAGCTTTTGAATACGGCCTTGTCACGATTTTGGCGGCGAATGAAGAAGAAGTGCTGCAAAAGGCACAAGAGCTCGCGCGAAAATTCGCCGAAAAAAGTCCGCAGACGATGGCTTATGTCATTGAACTCCTGAATTCGAGCAAAGTGTATTCGTATGAAGGCGGCCTCAAGCTGGAAGGAAAATACTTCGGCGAAGTGTTCCAATCGGAGGATGCGAAGGAAGGGATTCAGGCATTTCTTGAAAAGCGGAAGCCGCATTTTAAAGGGAAATAACAAACGTGAAAACAAAGGGGATGAATAGAACATGAACATTTATGTCTTAATGAAGCGCACGTTTGATACAGAGGAGAAAATTCAGATTGAACAAGGGGAAATCAGCACGGATGGAGCGGAATTCATCATCAACCCGTACGATGAGTACGCCATTGAAGAAGCGCTTCAGCTGAAGGAGAAGCACGGCGGTGAGATTACGGTTGTCACAGTCGGCGAGGAAGAAGCTGAAAAAGAACTCAGGACGGCTCTGGCGATGGGGTGCGACAAAGCCGTTTTGATCAACATTGAAGACGATCTGGAAGAAGCGGACCAATATACGGCGTCAGCCATCCTATACAACTATTTGAAAGACCGCGAGTATGACATGATACTCGGCGGGAATGTGGCGATCGACGGGGGATCGGGACAGGTGGCGCCTCGTTTGGCCGAGCTGCTCGGCATCCCTTGTATCACGACGATTACAAAGCTGACGGTAAACGGCGGAGATGTTGAAGCGGAACGCGACGCCGAGGGTGACCTTGAAGTGATCCAAACGTCGCTTCCAATCGTAGCGACTGCACAGCAGGGGTTGAACGAACCGCGTTATCCGTCACTTCCGGGAATCATGAAGGCGAAGAAAAAGCCTCTTGAGGAGCTTGAACTTGATGATCTGGACATCGACGAGGAAGACGTGGCCGCCAAAACAAAAACGATCGAACGGTTCCTGCCTCCGAAAAAAGAAGCCGGGAAAATCCTTGAAGGGGAGCCGGAACAGCAGGCGGCAGACCTTGTATCACTGCTGAGAAGCGAAGCAAAGGTCGTTTGAAGCCGAAGGGAGCAAAAACACGGTCATTAAAATACAGGGGGAAATGGACATGAGCAAAAAAGTTATCGTATTGGGAGAGTTCAGGGACGGTTCGTTGAGAAATGTGACATTCGAAGCGATAGCCGCAGGAAAAACGGTTGCCGAAGGGGGAGAGGTGATCGGCGTTCTCTTCGGTGAAAGCGTTTCAAGCGATGCGGCACAACTGATCCATTACGGCGCTGACAGAGTGCTTACAGCCGAAAACCCGCTCTTGAAAAACTATACGTCTGACGGCTATGTTCAAGCCTTTATGCCGATCATTGAGCGCGAAAGTCCGGACGTGATCATTTTCGGCCATACGTCAATGGGCAAAGACTTGTCGCCGAAGCTTGCAGCCCGTATGGGAACAGGGCTGATATCAGATGCCGTCAACGTCGAAGTAGCCGGCGGCAACATCGTGTTTACAAGACCGATCTACTCAGGCAAAGCGTTTGAGCGGATCATTTCCGAAGATGAAACGATTTTTGCAACGATCAGACCGAATAATATTGCCCCGCTCGACAAAGATGAGACGCGAACGGGAGCGGTCGAAAGCATCGAAGTGGATATTCGGGACATCAGAACGGTTATCAAGGACATTGTCAAAAAAACGTCCGAAGGCGTCGATTTGTCTGAAGCGAAAATCATCGTAGCCGGCGGCCGCGGCGTCAAAAGCGAGGAAGGCTTTAAACCGCTGCAGGAGCTTGCCGACGTACTGGGCGGCGCGGTCGGCGCTTCAAGGGGAGCCTGTGACGCAGACTACTGCGACTATTCGCTTCAAATCGGCCAGACCGGCAAAGTCGTAACTCCAGACTTATATATCGCCTGCGGCATTTCAGGAGCGATTCAGCACCTCGCAGGGATGTCAAACAGCAAAATCATCGTTGCCATCAACAAAGATCCGGAAGCCGACATCTTTAAAATTGCCGACTACGGGATCGTCGGCGACTTATTTGAAATCGTTCCGCTGCTCACGGAGGAATTTAAAAAGCTGAGCGTCAGTACTTGATCAAAAGCCGGCCTGAAATGGCCGGCTTTTTACATAGGCACATTTCCGCCTTTTGCAAAATAACATGGAATAAGGACATTTTTAGAAAGGCTAAAATCCCGATGTGTAAAACTGCGCAGATAGGGAAATGTATAATCAAGCATTATGTTAGCGTGAACCAAAGGGAGATGCTATACTAAAAAGCATAATTTCACAATTGGAGGAATGAAAGAATGGCTATCGTAAAAGCAACTGATCAAACATTCTCATCTGAAACAAGTGAAGGCGTAGTTCTTGCCGACTTCTGGGCTCCTTGGTGCGGACCTTGCAAAATGATCGCGCCGGTACTTGAAGAGCTTGATCAAGAAATGGGAGACAAACTGAAAATCGTAAAAATCGATGTTGACGAAAACCAAGAAACTGCCGGCAAATACGGCGTGATGAGCATCCCGACTCTCCTCATACTAAAAGACGGCGAAGTGGTTGAAACATCTGTCGGCTTTAAACCGAAAGAAGCCCTTGAAGAACTGGTCAACAAACATTTGTAAAATAGAAACCTGTGAAAAAGGCGATTCCAAAGGGATCGCTTTTTTCTTACAACGCGCCATCTTCCTTCTCCAATTGTAGCGAACGTACGGTCGGTCATGGTAAACTGAAATGAAGAAAAAACGCCGAAACAAGGAAGGATTTTTGATGAACAAAAAAATCAAAGAAAAGCTGGCCCTTCTCCCGGATCAGCCTGGCTGCTACTTGATGAAAGACAGGCAGGATACCGTCATCTACGTCGGGAAAGCGAAAATCTTAAAAAACAGGGTCCGCTCCTATTTCAGCGGGTCCCATGATGCCAAAACACAGCGTCTTGTCAGTGAAATTGAAGATTTTGAATACATTGTCACCTCCTCGAACATCGAAGCGCTCATTCTTGAAATGAATTTAATCAAAAAGTACGACCCGAAATATAACGTGATGCTGAAAGATGATAAAAGCTACCCGTTTATTAAAATCACGAACGAGCGGCATCCGAAGCTGATTGTCACGAGGAAGGTCAAAAAAGACAAAGGCCGCTATTTCGGGCCGTATCCCAATGTCCAGGCTGCGAGGGAAACAAAAAAGCTGCTGGACCGCCTCTATCCGCTCAGAAAGTGCGCCAAACTGCCGGACCGCGTCTGTTTGTACTATCATCTCGGACAATGTCTGGCGCCATGCGTATATGATGTGTCTGAGGAGACAAACCGACAGCTCACAGAAGAAATCACCCGCTTTTTAAAGGGCGGATACAATGAAGTCAAGAAAGAACTTGAAGCAAAAATGCTCGAAGCCTCGGAAAACCTGCAGTTCGAACGGGCGAAAGAATTCCGCGATCAAATGGCCCATATCGAGTCAACGATGGAAAAACAGAAAATGATGCTGAATGACATGGTTGACCGCGATGTATTTGCCTATTCGTATGACAAGGGCTGGATGTGCGTCCAGGTCTTCTTTATCAGGCAGGGCAAATTGATTGAAAGAGATGTCAGCATGTTTCCTTTATACAGGGAAGCAGACGAGGAGTTTTTGACGTTCATCGGGCAATTTTACTCAAAAAACAACCATCTCCTCCCAAGGGAAATTTTGGTTCCAGACAGCGTCGATAAGGACATGATTGAGGAGCTTTTGGACGTGAACGTGCGCCAGCCGAAAAGGGGAGCGAAGAAAGACCTGCTGCTCCTTGCCCATAAAAATGCAAAGCTCGCTTTGAAAGAGAAGTTTTCGCTCATTGAACGGGACGAAGAGCGGACGATCGGCGCGATTGAAAAGCTCGGCAAAGCACTGGGCATCTACACGCCGTACCGAATTGAAGCGTTTGATAATTCAAATATTCAAGGAACGGACCCCGTTTCGGCGATGGTCGTCTTTCTCGACGGAAAACCGCATAAAAAAGAGTACCGCAAATATAAGATTAAGACGGTTGAAGGCCCTGACGACTACGGGTCAATGCGCGAAGTCATCAGAAGAAGATATACAAGGGTGCTGAAAGAGAATCTGCCGCTGCCTGATTTAGTATTGATCGACGGCGGAAAAGGCCAGGTGTCTGCCGCCCTTGACGTTTTGGAAAATGAATTGGGGCTCGATGTCCCTGTTGCCGGTCTGGTGAAAGATGATAAACACAGAACTTCCAACCTTTTGATCGGCGACCCCCTTGAGATCGTCCAGCTTGAGCGGAACAGCCAGGAATTTTACCTGCTTCAGCGCATTCAGGATGAAGTGCACAGGTTTGCGATCAGCTTCCACAGGCAGCTCAGGGGAAAAAGCGCATTTCAATCGGTGCTCGACGGCATACCGGGCGTCGGCGAACAGCGGAAAAAACTGCTGTTAAAACATTTCGGTTCCGTTAAGAAAATGAAGGAAGCGAGCGCCGAAGATATCCGCAAGCTCGGCATCCCCCTGAAGACGGCGCAGCTGATTGAAGAGGCTTTGAAAAAATAATGTTGAACTTTTAAAAAGAATCTGATAGAATTTGTACTAATTTCATAATAAGATCGTGTGATATGGTGAAGATAGAGGTGCGAACTTCAAGAGTAGGCTTGATGAGGAAGATGGATTCCGATGAAAAAAGCCGAAAGGGGAGCGTCGCCGAAGCGGGGAAAAAATCCATTCGTTTTTCCTGCTGGCTTTACATTGAATAAATGTAAGGCTGTCAAGAAATCATTTCTTGGAGGGCTATCTCGTTGTTAAAATCATCGGCATTTTTGTTGGTTAAAGCAATGAGGGAATTCTCTCATTGCTTTTTTTGTACGAAAAAACCGTACAGCCCGCCGGTCAAGTTTTCCTCTTCATACATAAACAAGCACGAACGAAAACAAAAAGGGTGGTATTTGATGGGTCTCATCGTCCAAAAATTTGGCGGAACTTCAGTAGGATCAGTGGAAAAAATATTGAATGTCGCAAACCGCGTCATCGAGGAAAAACAGCGCGGTCATGATGTTGTCGTCGTCGTTTCAGCGATGGGCAAATCGACGGACTCCCTCGTCGCGCTTGCTAAGGAAATTACCGAGCAGCCGGGCAGCAGGGAAATGGATATGCTGCTGACAACAGGAGAACAGGTGACAATTTCGCTGTTGACAATGGCTTTGCAGAACAAGGGGTATGATGCGGTTTCCTATACAGGCTGGCAGGCCGGCATCGAAACCGAAAATATTCACGGCAACGCAAGAATTACGAACATTGATACAGGCAAGCTGAAAGAGCGTCTGAATGAAGGGAAAATCGCCGTTGTCGCCGGATTCCAGGGGACGACAGCGGAAGGTGAAATCACAACGCTCGGCAGAGGCGGATCAGATACGACAGCCGTTGCCCTCGCAGCTGCCCTGAAAGCCGATAAATGCGACATTTACACCGATGTACCGGGGGTTTTCACAACCGATCCCCGCTATGTGAAAACAGCGCGGAAGCTGGCCGGAATCTCCTACGATGAAATGCTTGAGCTTGCCAATCTTGGAGCAGGCGTCCTGCATCCGAGAGCTGTTGAATTTGCGAAAAACTATCAGGTGCCTTTGGAAGTCCGTTCAAGCACCGAAAAAGAAGCCGGCACATTAATCGAGGAGGAATCATCAATGGAACAAAATTTAATTGTAAGAGGCATTGCATTTGAAGATCAGATCACACGCGTGACCGTATGCGGCCTGGCGAGCGGCTTGACGACGCTGTCAACGATTTTTACAACGCTCGCCAAACAGAACATCAACGTTGACATCATCATTCAATCAGTGACAAGCACAAGCCAAACGTCAATTTCTTTCTCCGTGAAAACGGAAGACTTAAAACGGACGGTCGAAGTTCTCGAAGAATACAAAGACGCGCTCGACTATGAACAGATTGAAACGGAAAACAGGCTGGCCAAAGTCTCGATCGTCGGTTCAGGCATGATCTCCAACCCGGGAGTAGCAGCGGAAATGTTCGCTGTGCTGGCGGAAAAAAACATCCAGGTCAAAATGGTCAGCACATCCGAAATCAAAGTTTCGACTGTCGTCAACGAAGGCGATATGGTGAAAGCTGTTGAAGCGCTGCATGATGCTTTTGAACTGTCGAAAATAAGCATAGCTGCGAATTAAACATCCTGCAATTTGCTAGCAGGAGGAGAATGGTATGTAATCAGAGTTAGTAAGGGCTAATGCAAAGTCGAATAAGGCGGGAAATCCGCGAAAATGAAGATGAATATTTTTCCTTAGGGAGCTCAATCATATCGCTGTTTTCCGCTCTGATAAGCTTTTATCCATTGTTTGTTGTGGAATGGCTCCAGATAGTCGGGAGACGATTGATAATAACACAGAGCGATTTTACGGTGCTGCATCCTTTTTCTTCGTAAAATATATCCGCGGTCCCCGCCTATGACACTTTGTGCGAAATAAATTTGATTAAACATAGCCCAATACGGTTGCGATGTTTGTAATACCGAATCAGCCAGAGGCCAAATTTTATTCCTTTTTGATATAAATAATAGGATAGGCCGAAAAATAAAAAGTTACTTTTCAGCTATTGGTTGGCTGTTTTGGTTTCTACTTGATGTATGGGTCCTTTTTTCATATTCAAGCTATGTGCTTTTATTGTATGATGAGCGATTTCTTTATTGCTTTTTCTATATCATCTAAAACAAGCGATCAAAAAAAGTATGATGATTAATCATGATCCATTAGGTAATGGCAAATATAATTTAAAAACGGCACCTTGTTTGTTATGGTTTTCTGCAGTGATTTTACCTCCATGCACTTCTAAAATCTCCTTGCTTATGGCTAAGCCCAATCCGGCTCCTCCTGTTTTTCGATTGCGAGAGGTTTCTCCTCTGTAAAGCGGCGTAAATATCTGGTCTAACTCGGACTCGTGCAGTCCCTTTCCTTTATCCCGAATGGCAATAACAGCGTATTTTTTCTCTTCGAACAGTGAAACGTAGATGTCGCTGTTTTTAAAAGAAAATCTTATGGCATTGTCTATTATGTTGTAAAAAGCTCTGGAAAAAAGCTCGGGATCTGCATAAACATATGTATCACCTTCAGGAATTGATTTTATGAGATGAATTCCCTTTTCTTCTAATATTGCTGAGTAATCGTTCAGGTAATCGTCAAGTAAGCGGTTTAGGTTTACAAACTCTACACTTGGTTTTTCTTTGTAAAGTTCTAGCTTCGTGTACGAGAATAGGTCTGACACTAAATGATTCAGCATATCCGCTTTATTTCTGCATGTCACAATATATTTCTTTACTTTTTCAGGGGCTTGGTGTAATTGCTTTTCTATAATTTCTAGATATCCCCGGATTGTAAATATTGGTGTTCGTAAATCATGCACGATAGAAGCAATAAACAGTTTTCTTTCGTTTTCAAGTGATTGTTGTTTGGCTAATGATTTCTTTAGCTGCAGCTGCATAGACTTAAATCCGTTTGATACTTCATGAATTTCTGTAACACGTGAAGAAGGAAGAGAAAAATTGAAATCCTGCTTTGAAATGAGCTGTGATGTTTTCTCCAGTGCAGTCAACGGAATTAATACTTGTTTATTCATAAACCATGCAGCTGTCGCCAAAAGCATTAGGAAAACAAATAATGCGATGAATAAGCCTCCATACTGTTCTAGAAAACTGTTTTCTGGACCATTGAAAGCATGGAGTGCAGGCCTTTTATCTTGAACATATAAAATGCCTGCGAGTTTTTTGTTCTGATATACATAATATTCTTCAAGAAGATAGTTTGTATTCCCAACTGAGTAATCTGCTGTTTGCTCTATTTTTGTAATCTGATGATTATCTGGTTTTTCTACTGTTGAAAATAAGACTTTTTGATCTTTGTTTAGCAAGCGTATCCCTATATGAAGCTCATCAGTTTTATGATGTATTTGTTTTTGCCACTCTTTTTTGTTCCAATTTTCCGGCTGATTTAGAATGTTTTGTTCCAGCCAAGGCATTATATCTTCTATTTCAATAGAATTTGTTTTTGATTCATTATAAAAATGGACGGCCATTTTTGTAGTAAGAATGGGGAGCAAAATAAATGCAATCATGAAGAGAAACAGCCATTTTTTTATTGTCAGTCTTTTTTTATGCCCCTCTAACATGTTTATGCCCCCTCCACAAATTTGTATCCGACACCCCAGACAGTTAGGATCCACCGCGGCCGAGAGGGAGTTTCTTCAATTTTTTCCCTGATTCTCGCGACGAATACCCTTACTGTATGCGGATCACTATAATGCTCCCCCCATATAAATTGGATAATTTGATCGTGTGTAAATACTTGATGGGGATGTCTGCTAAGTAGAGATAATAAGTCAAATTCCTTTGAGGTGAGGGAAACTTTTCTTCCGTGTATATGTACTTCTCGGGATAAGTAATCAATTGTAAGGCCGTTGAATGAGTGTCCGGGTTTTTGCTGTCCGGAGCGCCGTCTCACTGCTTTGATTCTGGCTACAATCTCACCTGGTGTTGCCGTTTTTACAATATAATCATCACCCCCGACACTTAATCCCCTGATTTTATCGGTTGGATCCTCTTTGGCGCTTAAAAATAAGATAGGGACATCCTTTATGTCTCTCAGCTTCTTGCATATCGAAAAGCCTGATTCCCCCGGCATCATTACATCTAGTAAGATACAGTCGACCTCTTGTTTGTTGACAATGGAGAGGGCTTGTTCTCCATTAAATGCTGTTAGAACATTGTAATTCTCGATCTCCAGAAAGTCTTTCATCAGTTCAATAATTTCTGCATCATCATCGACGACTAAAATGGTTTCTTTCATTATCGCCATTCCTTTCTGTTTTGCTTCTGAATAACATTATGACGTTTTTTTGGTAATTGCGGAATATGTGTGAATAAATCTTGATATTTTATTGATATTTTATTAACGCCCTATTGAGTTTAGCTATTTAAAATGAAACTGAACTATAAAAAGAGGTGAAAAACATGAGAGCTTCAGTCCTGCAAACTAAAAAGTTATCAAAGTCATATGGAGAGGGAGCACATCAATTTTTTGCATTGAGAAATATTGATTTGGATATAAAAAAAGGTGAATTTACAGCCATTATGGGTCCTAGCGGCTCGGGAAAGTCTACGTTATTAAATATGCTGTCAGGGCTAGATAAACCAACTTCAGGAGAAGTCACACTAGACGGTATTCATTTATCTCATTGCAATGAGGCTCAAATTACACAACTCAGAAGAGATAATATCGGTTTTATTTTCCAAATGTTTAATTTGATTCCTGTTCTAACGGCGGAGGAGAATATAACGCTTCCTATACTCCTAGCTGGAAAGAAAGATAAATCGGTAAATAAAAAGGCAAATGATTTGCTGCAATTATTAGGGATTGGAAGACTCGCTTCTTCTTATCCGTCCCAGATGTCAGGGGGACAGCAGCAGCGGGTTGCAATTGCAAGAGCGCTTATTATGGAACCCAGTATCGTATTAGCAGATGAACCAACCGGAAGTCTTGATACAAAAACTGGTGATGCCATTTTGACAATTCTCCGCCACTTTTGCGATACGAAAAAACAATCGCTTATCATGGTGACGCATGATGCAAATGTGGCTTCACATGCACATCGGATTATATTTATGAAGGACGGGGAATTGGCGGGAGATATTCAGCTCACTGCGACTCCTAAAGTAAATTTAAGCCATATCACTAAAAGATTAGAGGATGTATACGCATGAAATTAACTGCTCAATTGGCTTGGCGATTTTTGAAAGCAAGAAGAGCCAGGTCTATATTTGCTGTGATCGGTATTAGTCTTGGGGTTATGCTGCTCATTATTTCGCAAATCATGATGACAACTTTAGAACAATCAAACGAAAAATCTGTGTTGGAAAAATACGGAGATTTTGATTTGGTTTCAGGTTATAACGGATCAACCAAAAAATTGAGTGCGAAAGATTTGCAAAAGATAGAGGGATTTCCAGATGTAGATCAAATAACCCCGATGTTATTTCCGTATGCAAGTGAAGATATGCCGGCTGCTGTTGCATCTCAGCCTGTTTATATAGGCTTTAAACATCACCAATTGGCTATGGAGCACCCGCTGGTTTCCATCGGTAAAGGTGGATTTCCGAAAGCTCAGGAAGTGGTAATCCCTGCTCGATATGCAAAAGCTAAGGGCTTGGATATTGATTCTGAAATTAGTTTCCCTTTTCCTCCAGGGGACGACGTAAAGGTACGAGTATCTGGTATTTTAAATGAAAGCGAGCAATTAAATAATATCGTCATTTTTGATTATGATTGGCTCGCAGCACAAACTCATAATGTAAATAAAGCAACGGCAGTCATGCTGAAATTAAATCAATCAGCTGATAAACAAAAAGTAATAGAGGATTTAAAGGAACATTTTGCAGACATATCCATTGATCAACGAAAGGCGATGACGACAGAGAAAGAACAACTGGGCGGGTTAAAACCGATTGTCAACGGTTTATCAATTACAGTCTTGTTAGGAAGCCTTTTAATCGTAGTCAGCACTTTGCAAATGTCGGTTCAAGAAAGACAAAAGGAATTAGCAACATTAAGACTTTTAGGCGGAAAGCCTGCCCAATTGTTTTATATGGTCATCTGGGAAGCTTTTCTGATAGGGACTATGGCTGCATTAATAGGAACGGTTACAGGTACTGTACTATGTTATGCCCTGACAAATATTGTTGAACAATTTATAGGCTATTCCATCCAATCAATATCAATCCCGGCAAAAAGTATAATCATTTCGTTTTTTGGAAGCATTCTTTTGACTGTCTTAGCAGCAACAATACCAGCTTTATCGACTAGCAGGCTTTCTCCTATCGCTGCATACAGCCAAAAAATCAGTAAAAGTAAAGCGGAATCAAAAGGAACCATTATCGGCCTGACCATGATTTTGCTATTGCTGGCAGCTATGACATTTGCAGTGCATAAAAGCGGAGGAAGCGGCAGCTTCAGTATTCTGTTAGGGGTATCATTTGTACTCATTATGTTTGTGATGACTCCTGCAGTATTGAGGATCATTGTAACGGCACTAACTTTTCTCTTAAGGCCGTTTTATCAAATGGAAAGCATGATTGCCGGAAGAAATGCTCTGAAAAGAATGAGAAGAAGTCAGCAAATTGCCAGGGTATTAACGTTAGCAGTCATTGTTGGATTCGTTGGATATATGATTTTGCAAGCTGTTGTCAGTCAAACAGAAAAAACAATATCAAAACAATATCCGCTTGATTATGTCATACAGGCTACAGAAGCCTCGTATGAACCAGGTTTCTCTTCTTCAATTATAAAACAAATTGATCATATGAACGGAGTTGAAACAATCCCGGTTCAAACAAGTATATTAACACATACTTTGGATTTAGATATAAAAAAAGTAGATTCAAACTGGAACGGGCAATTTATGACCGTAAACGGAAAAAAAGAAGTTTTAACGAGTGTGGGTGGCCTGGATTTGGAAAAAGTACGCAACACTGCCCCTTTTGAAATTGTGAAAGGCCGAATTGATCACCTTAAAGATGATGAGGCCGTGATTACGAAACAATTCTCTGAGGACATCGGGTTTCGAGTCGGAGATACAGTCACATTGGAACCAGATGAATTAAGTGAAGTTTCTGGCAAGAAGCCATTTACATTACGCATTGTCGGTGTGGTTGACGAAGTGCCTATTTTACCTGATGAAGATTTAAGATTCTTTACTAATGAGACTACGTTAAAAGAGTTATTTCATCTTCAAAAAACAGAACAAATATTTTTTAATATTAAGGACCAAAGTGAAAAAGGCCATATAAAGGCCAAAATTGAGAAACTGATGGAAAATCCCCAATATCAAGATGCTATTTTGTATGATAGAAAAGAAGAAATGGATAAATTTTATCAACAGTACAAACAGCGTATTGTATTATTGGGAAGCAGCGTGTTAATCATCACCTTAATTGCACTTGTTGGCTTAATGAATAGTATGGCAAGCAATTTAAGGGAAAGTAAAAAAGAGTTTGCGATGATGAGAGCCATAGGTGGAAAGCCGTGGCAAATCGTTCGACTCGCTTTATATGAAGGAATTGTTATTTCATTAGCTGGCTGTATAATGGGTTTAATTTCAAGCGTTATACTGGGGTATAATCTATTATCAGCTTTAGATGTAAAGAACCTCGAAATACCTTATGTGATAATTTTCATCATATTATTAATAAGTCCGTTACTGGGTATTCTATCTGCCCTTCCTTCTGCACTGTGGCTTTCAAAAAGTAACTTAGTAAAATCGGTGTTTGAAGATTAATTTTTAAGCATAACCGTTTCTAACGTGCTGGAAGAATGAAGCAGTGGATGTGTGATTTGCCGATATTCTCAACAGAAGGTTTAAGAATGTGTGTCTATTTGGGTTTTATTGTAAAAAGGCTGCTGAAAATCAACAGCAGCCTTTCGAGCATCATACCGGATCTTTCATATCCCATTTGACGGTCAATACAACTTTTCCGGCTCTTTTTTTCACTTGTTCATACGATTCGGCAATTTGTTCGTTCATCAGCTGGATTTGCTCGGCGATAAATCCGGCTTCTAGCTGAAAGCAGGGTTCCTTTTGATATTTGAGGCGGTTTGAGACCAGCGGGCCTTCGAGCTCAAACTCAAGCTCCTGTTTTTTTGAATGGGCGATCGTAAGCGTTCCCCAGCCTGCATCCAGAAAGAAAGCGGGAAGATCCTCCCTGGATTCAAGCGGGAACTTGCGGGCGAGCTTTTTTCCCGCCCAGTACATCATATCTGCGTAGTCTTGTCCCAGCATATCGGGAAGCAGCACTTCCCTGATCAACTCATAGCCATATGCGGAGACTTCCAGCTCTTTTAATTGCGCTAAGTTTGCTTCATATTTGTTCATATCCAATGTCTCCCCTCTTTTCTCCGTTTATTATAGCTTAAATGGGGTGAAAGATTACAGCGGGGACATGCAATTAGGAAGAAAAAAATCTGATATATTTATATTTTGATAAAATAAAATTTTCTAAAATATGATTAAATTTTAGAAAATTTCAATTTATGTACGCGTTTTCTTGACGCCTATTTCTCATAGGAGTAAAATGAAATTGTCATAAAAACTTAACAAAGTGCGATATTTGAAACAGGACGGGGGATAGGAGACCTTTCATTTTTACTGCACTTTTCAACTAGGGGGTAAAGCAATGGCCGGGAACAGAGAGTTTGTTTATCGAAGACTGCATTCTTTACTTGGCGTCATACCGGTAGGCATATTTTTAATCCAGCATTTGGTTGTCAACCATTTTGCGGCAAGCGGAGAGGAGGCGTTTAATAACGCCGCTCACTTTATGGAAAACCTGCCGTTCAGGTACGTCTTGGAAATCTTCGTGATTTTCCTTCCGCTGATTTATCATGCTGTTTATGGAGTATACATAGCTTTTACAGCGAAAAACAATGCGAACAGATTCGGCTTTTTTAGAAACTGGATGTTCGTTCTGCAGCGGATTACAGGAATCGTTACCTTGATTTTTGTCAGCTGGCACGTGTGGCAAACACGGATTGCCGCTCAAATGGGGGCAGAAGTAAACTTTGACATGATGGCTGATATTTTGAGCTCCCCGATCATGCTCGGCTTTTACATTGTAGGTGTCCTCTCAACAATCTTCCACTTTTCAAACGGTTTATGGTCGTTTGCTGTCACTTGGGGAATCACCGTTTCTCCTCGCTCACAGCGAATCGCCACGTTTGTGACAATGGGAGTCTTTGTTGTGTTGTCCTATGTAGGGCTGAGAGCGATTTTGGCATTTGTGTAAAAGAACTAGATTACTAGAGGGAGTGGGGCAGGCATGAGCAATTCAAGCATCATCGTTGTCGGCGGAGGACTTGCGGGTCTGATGGCGACCATTAAAGCTGCGGAAGCAGGAACAAATGTAAAACTATTTTCGATCGTTCCCGTTAAGCGCTCACATTCCGTATGTGCGCAGGGCGGAATCAACGGAGCGGTCAATACAAAAGGTGAAGGCGACTCCCCTTGGGAGCATTTTGACGATACCGTTTACGGAGGCGACTTTCTGGCCAACCAGCCGCCGGTCAAAGCGATGTGTGATGCGGCGCCGTCGATTATTCATTTGCTTGACCGCATGGGCGTCATGTTTAACAGAACACCTGAAGGGCTGCTTGACTTCCGGCGCTTCGGGGGAACTCAGCATCACAGAACGGCATATGCGGGGGCGACGACCGGACAGCAGCTCTTGTACGCGCTGGATGAGCAGGTTCGCCGCTTTGAAGTAGAAGGGCTTGTTTCGAAATATGAAGGCTGGGAGTTTCTCGGAGCCGTTCTTGATGATGACAATGCGTGCCGGGGCATCGTCGCCCAAAATCTGACGACGATGGAAATCGAGTCGTTCCGTTCAGACGCAGTCATCATGGCGACCGGGGGACCGGGCATCATCTTTGGAAAATCGACGAACTCGATGATCAATACCGGATCAGCCGCTTCGATCGTTTACCAGCAGGGCGCTTACTATGCGAACGGAGAATTCATCCAGATCCACCCGACCGCCATTCCGGGAGACGACAAGCTCCGTCTGATGAGCGAATCGGCGCGCGGTGAAGGCGGACGAGTCTGGACGTATAAAGACGGAAAGCCTTGGTATTTCCTCGAAGAGAAATATCCGGCATACGGAAACCTTGTGCCGCGGGATATTGCGACGCGTGAAATATTTGATGTATGCGTCAGACAAAAGCTCGGCATCAACGGCGAAAACATGGTATATCTCGATCTTTCCCACAAAGATCCGAAGGAATTGGACATCAAGTTGGGCGGAATCATTGAAATCTATGAAAAATTCATGGGTGACGATCCGCGCAAGCTGCCGATGAAGATTTTCCCTGCAGTCCACTACTCAATGGGCGGACTCTGGGTCGACTACAATCAGATGACCAACATTCCAGGACTGTTTGCCGCAGGGGAATGCGATTATTCAATGCACGGCGGAAACCGCCTGGGCGCGAACTCGCTCTTGTCAGCCATTTACGGCGGCATGGTGGCAGGTCCGAAAGCCGTTGAATATATTCAAGGTCTTGAAACATCCGCAGAAGATCTGTCTTCTTCCGTTTTCGACAGCTGCGTCAAAAAGGAAGAAGAAAAGTGGGCTGACATTATGAAAATGGACGGCAATGAAAATGCATATGTCCTTCATAAAGAGCTCGGCGAATGGATGACAGATAACGTGACGGTTGTGCGCCACAATGACAAGCTGCTGAAAACGGATGAAAAAATCCAAGAGCTTGCCGAGCGCTACCAAAACATCAATATCAACGATACGGCAAAATGGAGCAACCAGGGCGCCGTATTCACACGCCAGCTGCACAACATGCTGCAATTGGCACGGGTGATCACGCTCGGTGCATACAACCGGAATGAGAGCCGCGGCGCCCATTATAAACCGGATTTCCCTGAACGTAATGACGAGGAATGGCTGAAAACAACAATGGCGAAACATGCAGGCGATTTTGAAGCCCCGAAATTCCATTATGAGGATGTCGATGTTTCATTAATCGCACCGCGTAAACGGGATTACTCGAAGAAAAAGGTGGCGAAATCATGAGTGAAAATAAGACAATCAAGTTTATCATCACTCGTCAGGATACATCGGATTCTAGTCCTTACCAGGAAGAGTTTGAAATTCCATACCGTCCGAATATGAACGTCATTTCCGCTTTGATGGAAATCAGAAGGAACCCGGTTAATACGAAAGGGGAAAAAACGTCGCCGATTGCTTGGGATATGAACTGTCTCGAGGAAGTGTGCGGCGCTTGCTCGATGGTGATCAACGGCAAGCCGAGACAGTCCTGTACAGCCCTGATCGACCAGCTTGAGCAGCCGATCCGCCTTGAACCGATGAAAACATTCCCGGTTGTCCGCGACCTTCAAGTGGACCGGAGCCGCATGTTTGATTCATTGAAGAAAGTCAAAGCATGGGTACCGATCGACGGCACATATGACCTCGGACCGGGACCGAGAATGCCGGAAAGAAGACGGCAGTGGGCGTATGAGCTGTCAAAATGCATGACTTGCGGCGTATGTCTTGAAGCTTGTCCAAACGTGAACGATAAAACAAACTTTATGGGACCTGCACCGCTCTCGCAAGTGCGCTTATTCAATAGCCATCCGACAGGCGCGATGAACAAATCGGAACGACTTGAAGCGATTATGGGAGACGGTGGACTGGCCGAATGCGGAAATTCGCAAAACTGCGTGCAGTCATGTCCGAAAGGCATCCCGCTCACAACCTCAATCGCTGCATTAAACAGGGATACGACCGTTCAGGCGTTTAAAAACTTCTTCGGAAGCGACAACACGGAATAACACGAAAAAACGCACCTCTTCAAGCCGAAGAGGTGTTTTTATGACCAAAGGGGATGAAAAACAATGAAGCTGCCGGGATATATTGAAGAACCGTTTGACACATGGTGTCAGTCATTTTCTTTTTTTGATGAAGTATCCGTCCGTTTTTCAGAAACGGACATGTTCGGTCATATGAACAATGTCACACCGTTTGTCTATTTCGAGGAAGCGAGGATTTCCTATTTCAAGCACCTGGGCGTCATGGACCGCCTTTCAGACGGGAAGAGCGCGGCCATTCCCGTCGTGGCGAGCCAGCAATGCGATTATTTTCAGCAGGTCATGCTTCATGAACATTTGAAAATCGGCGTCAAAACAGCATCTGTCGGCAACGCTTCCCTCACCCTCCACTATGCGGCGAAAAATGGGGAAGGTGACCTTTGCTTTACAGGGGTGGCGGTTATGGTGCAAATTGCGAAAGATACGGGTAAACCGGTGAAATGGACAGATGAACAAAAAGCAAAACTGCTTGGCAATCACTCATTTCCTGAGAAATAATTGACAGGGAGAAGAAAATGAAAAAAGCGATGATCATCGGCGCGAGTTCCGGAATTGGCAAGGCGCTTGCCAAGCAGCTGTCAGCCGCAGGAGTGGAGGTCGGTCTTGCTGCAAGAAGGTATGAACTGCTAGCCAAATTGCGCGACGACCTCCCTGGACCTTCATACATTAAAAAGATCGATACAGTCGACAGCGAACGCTCGCCTATACTGTTGAAAGAACTGCTTGATGAGATGAATTGGGCAGATGCAGTCTTCATCTGTTCAGGTGTTGGATATTTGGAAAGCGAAATGGATTGGAGCAAAGAAAAGGAAACGATCGATGTCAATATGACAGGATTTGTGTCCTGCTCGAACGTGTTGATGGAGCATTTTATCAAAAATGGGAAAGGGCATTTAGTCGGCATTTCATCCATTGCCGCGCTGAGAGGAAACGGAGGGGCTGTCACCTACGCCGCTTCAAAAGCATTCGTTTCTAATTACTTAAAAGGGCTCCGTCAAAAAGTGAAAAAACTTGGGTATGATGAAATCGTGGTCACCGAAATTCAGCCGGGCTTTGTGGACACGGCTCTTGCAAAAGGTGATCACCTGTTTTGGACGGCTTCGCCCGAAAAAGCGGCTGCACAAATCATCAGTGCTGTGCAGAAAAAGAAAACGCACGCATATATTACGAAAAGATGGCGGCTGATCGCCTGGATTTTAAAATGTCTTCCTTAGAAGTTCAGCCCTGAAACGATGCCTGTGTCATGATCTGAAAAATAGGTGTTTGAGGGAACCCTTTTCTCCGTCAGAAACGTCACCGACCTTGCGTATGTTTCATATGATATCACGACTATATCGAAACCCATTCGTTTCAGATCAGCTCTCACCTTAGCAAGGAGGGTTACAATACTTGAAGGAGAAAGAGTTTCAATCAAAGCCGCTGCTAACAAAAAGAGAAAGAGAAGTGTTCGAATTGCTCGTTCAAGACAAGACAACAAAGGAAATCGCAAGCGAGCTCTTTATAAGTGAAAAGACTGTACGTAATCACATTTCCAATGCGATGCAAAAATTGGGAGTGAAAGGCCGTTCGCAAGCTGTTGTTGAACTTCTTCGAATGGGTGAGCTAGAGCTCTAAATTGAGCCGGTGTTCCTTCTTGTAACAAGAAGGGAACCGGTTATTTGTTTTGAGGTGCAATTTGTATATTCATGTTGAAGTCTTGCAATTTGTGTAGAAAAGAAGGAAAATAGACTCAAGTGTTTTGAAAACAAAACAACGAGTCGAGCGAGGTAGAGAAAATGAATTCGAATGCTTCTTTGAATCACATAGCGGATATTGAAAAATCACTCCGCCATATTGCGGGCATCATCAAACAAAAAGGAAGAGAAATTCTCACCCAATATACGATTACCCCTCCCCAGTTTGTCGGTCTTCAATGGCTGTATGAATACGGGGATATGACGATCGGCGAGTTATCACAAAAGATGTACTTGGCGTGCAGCACCACGACGGATTTAATTGACCGGATGGAGAAAAACAACCTCGTTGAACGGGTGAAAGATCCGTCCGACAGGCGCGTAGTCCGCATTCATCTTCTCTCGGAAGGAGAGCGGATCATCCAGGAGGTCATTCAAAAAAGGCAGGACTATTTGGAAGACATGTTAGAGGCGTTTTCCGAGGAAGAAACAGCCGCATTTGAAAAATTATTAATTAAACTTCAGCAGGAAATGAACAGAAAATGAGGCGATTTTGTTGGATCAACCGATAGGAGTCATCGATTCGGGAGTCGGCGGTTTAACCGTTGCAAAAGAAATCATGAGGCAGCTGCCGAAAGAAAAAATTATATATCTTGGAGATACGAAAAGGTGTCCGTACGGGCCCCGGGACAGAAAAGAAGTCCTGTCATATACATGGGAAATGACAAATTATTTGTTATCCCGCCACCATATTAAAATGCTCGTGATCGCCTGCAATACAGCGACGGCCATCGCACTTGAAGAAATCAGCAGAGAAGTCGCGATCCCGGTCATCGGCGTTGTGCAGCCCGGAGCCAGAACCGCGATTAAAGTGACGGAGAACCAGCGAATCGGCGTGATCGGAACAGAAAACACGATCAAAAGCGGCGCATATGAAGAAGCGCTTCTTTCGCTGAACGGAGATTTAACGGTAGAAAATCTGGCTTGCCCGATGTTTGTCCCGTTTGTGGAAAGCGGTAAATTTTTGGATGAGACGGCTGATGAAATCGTCAGGTCGTCACTGCACCCGCTCAGGGATTCATCAATCGATACACTGATTCTCGGATGCACGCATTATCCGATTTTAAAAGAGCCGATTCAGCGCTATATGGGAGAGCGCGTCAACATCATTTCCTCCGGAGATGAAACGGCCAGGGAAGTCAGCACGATCTTGTCATACAACGGTTTATTAAGCAAAACGGGTGAACCGCCGGAACACTTGTTTTTAACAACCGGGGAGCGCGCCCGCTTCACAAAAATTGCAAATGATTGGTTTGGATACGAAGTGAAAAATGTGGAAAGCATTTCTCTTCAGGAAACCGCTATAAAATAAAGCTGCCGCACAAGCAAACGGCAGCTTTTTTCATGAGCCTTTTCTTTAAAAGAAAAGGTTTTTTGTATTCAGAGGGATTTTTTTAAAAAGCGGTCTAATTCAAAAACGGGCTCGTATACATAATAGTACAAACTGCCTTAGGAGGGAAAAGTATGCTGAAAAAAGGAATGAAAGGAATCGCGGTTTCGGTTACGGCCTCCGCGCTGCTTCTTTCCGGGTGCGGAATATTTCAGTCAGATCAAGCCTCAGAGGAGATAGATCCGCCGCAGGACATCACATATGTAAAAGAGGAGAAGGAGCAAGACAAAACAGACAAAACCAAAGATAAAACAGAAGACAAAGGCAGCAAAACGACAAGCGACGATAAAGCGGCTCAAACGAGCGATACGGTCATGAGAGAGCTTTATCTCATTGATAAGAACGGCTATGTGACAGCGCAGACGCTGCCGCTGCCAAAGCAGGAAGGTACGGCTAAACAAGCGCTTGAATACCTCGTTGATGGCGGCCCTGTTTCAAACATCATGCCAAACGGATTCAGAGCCGTGCTGCCGGCGGATACAGCGGTCAATGTTGATATTAAAGAAGACGGAACAGCGATCGCTGACTTCTCAAATGAATTTAAAAACTATAAAGCTGAAGACGAGCAAAAAATCGTACAGGCGATTACATGGACGTTAACACAGTTTAACTCGATTGATAAAGTGAAGATCCGCATGAACGGCCATGATTTGAAAGAAATGCCTGTTAACGGCACGCCGATTTCAGAAGAACTCAGCCGCGAGGACGGCATCAACCTCGATACGGCCGGTGTGACCGATATAACGGCGACACAGCCGGTCACCGTCTATTATTTGGCTGAATCGGACAAAGGCACATACTATGTTCCTGTAACGAAACGGACGTCTGCAAAAGAAAAAGACCAGGTGACGGCGGCGATTAAAGAGCTGACGGAAGGACCGGGCAATAAAAGCGGCCTGCTTTCCGATTTCCAGGGCGATGTCAAGCTTGAAAACGAGCCGAAGATTGAAGACGGCCATGTGACTCTCGACTTTAACGAAGCGATCTACGGGAGCGCCGACGGCGAGAAGAAAGTGATATCGGATGAAGTGTTAAATAGTATTGTGCTGACATTAACCGAACTGCCTGATGTGAAAAGTGTGTCGGTTACTGTGAACGGAAAATCCGAGCTCGTCAATGAAAAAGGAGAAAAGCTTTCCAAGCCGGTTTCAAGACCGAGCAAGGTGAACACAGGTAGTTTTTAAGCAGAGATTTTTGATATACTATAAAAAAAGAGGTAAGCGATTAAAGCTGCCTCTTTCTTTATTCAGCTTTTTGGAAGAGCAGAATGATTGTGAAAGGTTTATGTACATACAATCGGAGGTAAAAAATGAGATACGATGGAAGAGAAAACAATGAACTGCGCCCTGTCACAATGGACCTCGACTTCATTACGCATCCCGAGGGATCGGTCCTGATCACAGTCGGCGGGACAAAGGTGATATGCAACGCGTCTGTGGAAGACCGCGTACCGCCCTTTTTGAGAGGAGAAGGGAAGGGCTGGATCACCGCGGAATACAGCATGCTGCCGCGGGCCACGAACCAAAGGACGATCAGGGAATCGTCAAAAGGGAAAATCTCCGGGCGGACGATGGAAATTCAACGGCTGATCGGACGAGCTTTGCGGGCGGTCGTTGATTTGGAAAAGCTCGGTGAGCGGACGATCTGGATCGACTGCGACGTCATTCAGGCTGACGGAGGCACGAGAACCGCGTCGATCACCGGAGCATTTACGGCCATGGCGCTTGCCGTCGGAAGACTTGTCGAAAAAGGCACGCTGAAGGCGATGCCGATCACTGACTTTTTGGCTGCCACTTCAGTGGGAATCGATAAGGAAAAAGGATTAATCCTTGATTTGAACTACCAGGAAGATTCTGCGGCAGAGGTGGATATGAACGTCGTCATGACAGGTGAAGGCCGCTTTGTCGAACTTCAGGGAACAGGAGAGGAAGCGACATTCTCAAGAAGTGAATTGGACGGGCTTTTAGAACTGGCTGAAAAAGGGATCGCCGAACTCATCGAAAAGCAGAAAGAAGTGCTCGGCGACGTTGCATCAGCCATTCAACAATAACATGAGAAAGGCTTGATACACGATGAAAGAAGTCATCATTGCCACGAAAAACGAAGGAAAAGTCAGGGAATTCAAAGCGATGCTCGAACCGAGAGGCTACGATGTCAAATCTCTACTGGACATCGGCTATACGCCCGAAATCGAAGAAACCGGGCAGACGTTTGAAGAAAACGCGGTGATTAAAGCGGAAACGATTTCGAAAGAAACCGGTAAAATCGTAATTGCCGATGACTCAGGCCTGTCTGTCGACTACCTTGGCGGCAGCCCCGGCGTATACTCGGCCCGCTATGCAGGAGAAGAGAAAAACGATCTCGCCAACCTGAAAAAGCTATTGAAAGAGCTTGAAGGGGTGGAAAAAGAAGAACGCTCCGCGAGGTTCAGATGCGCGCTCGCATTATGCATTCCAGGACAGGAAACGAAAACGGTCGAAGGTTCTGTGGAAGGATACATTACCGAAGGACCGCGCGGCACAAACGGCTTCGGCTACGACCCGGTTTTTCTCGTCAAAGACAAAGATCAAACTATGGCCGAGCTCTCAAGCGGCGAAAAGAACAAAATCAGCCACAGAGCGGAAGCACTGAAAAAACTGTCCGCTCTATTGGACCAAGCGTAAAAGGAGGAGGGCCGATCATGAAGGTTCTGATTGTCAGCGACAGCCACGGCCTTGAAGACGAACTGGAATTGATCGCTGAGCGGCACGGGAAGGAAACAGATCTCATCATCCATTGCGGAGATTCCGAATTGGATCCTTCCCATCCCGCGCTTTCCTCTTACTTAACGGTAAAAGGAAACTGCGATTTTTACGGGGAGTTTAAAGACGAAATTGTCGTTCCTGTCGGATCAAAAAAGCTTTTTTTCACACACGGGCATTTATACGGCATTAAACAGTCGCTTTTAAATGTATTCTACCGCGCTGAAGAACTCGGCGCCGATATCATCTGTTTCGGCCATTCCCACATCGCGGGAAGCGAACTGATGGACGGAAAACTGCTGATCAACCCCGGCAGCATCCGCCTTCCGCGGGTGCGGAAAGAAAAAACTTATGCTATACTGAACATTGACAAAGACAATGCAACGGTCCGCTTTTACGACTTGGACGGCCGGGAAGTCGAAAGCCTGACGAACCATATCCAACTGCCAGCACATTCATGAGGAAGAATTTTTTTCTTCCTCGTGAAGAAAAAAATTCTAAAAAGTTGTTGACTTTATGTCCCGATCCGCATATAATAAATCTTGTCGCTGATAGTTAAAGCGAAACAAAACAACATCATGTCCCAGTAGCTCAGCAGGATAGAGCAACGGCCTTCTAAGCCGTCGGTCGGGAGTTCGAATCTCTCCTGGGACGTCTCTGGAAAAAGCCTCAAACTTCTTGGTATACAAGGGTTTGAGGTTTTTTTCTTTGCTTGGAACATGCGTTCTATTTTGGGATTGAAAATGTGTTTTGGGAGCGGATTGGGAGCGGATTTAAATTTTCGAATTTCCGCCCGCTGTTCTGTCCTCAAAAAAACTGTCAAAATGCGTGGCTGATTTTTGGTCAGCTTCCTCGATTACATGAGCATAAATTGACATTGTAGTATCCATTTTTGTATGGCCTAGTCTTTCTTGAATAACCTTCGCGTGCACTCCTTTGTTTATCAAGTGAGTAGCAGAGCTGTGTCTTAGAGAATGAAACCGGATATGCTTAATGTTTTGCTTTTCAGTAAACCGTCTCCACCACTGGCTAATTGAATCTGGTCGGAGGGGTTTTCCTACTTCATTTCCAAAAAGAAATAAATAATCTCCCCATTCCCATTGAGAGCCGGCCTGAAACTTTTCTTGTTTCCTAATGTGAATCAACTTTTTAAGCAAAACTGCCATAAATTTCGGGATTGAAATATGCCGGGTTCGATCGGTTTTCGTTGAGTCATTAACTACAACGCCTTTCCCTTTTACTTCTACAATAGTCTGCTCAATGTAAATAGACGGCTTTTCTAAATTAATGTGCTTTTCTTCTAAGGCTGCTAATTCACCTTCTCGAGCACCAGTAACAAACGCAAGCGGGATCAGGACTTGCCAGATAAAAGAATAGTTATTTAAGCGATTGAAAATATAATCGATTTCTTCTTCGGAATACACGTCAGTTTTTTCACTTTTGGCTTTAGGTCGATCGACTGCGTCAGCTGGATTTTCTTTTATAAATTTCCAATCAACAGCCCGTTGGAGCACATTTTTAAATGCTTTAAAACAATTGGAGATCCTTGACGATGAAAGGGGACCTGGCTTATAAATGGACGAACACCGATTTATATAGCGGGGAGAGTACGGTGGGCTATTTTAAATCTTCCATCCCTATTAAAAAATTTAGTGTGCCGTCGGTAAGAAGAGAGTTAGGCAGCGGAACCTATATTGTCCGGGTGTTCTGTTATAAGGATTCTAAAAAGAAAAAGATGATCGGAAATTTTGACTCTAAAATATTTCGGATTACTGAAGGAATTTAAATAAGGAAAGATTCTTGGGGCGAGCTGGCCGGTTATTGTTAGTCTGAGGGTTAATGTTTGTATGAGTAAACCGACACGGGTCGCTTAAAGCTAACAAAATCATTGGACAGGCATTAATGTTTAAACACCAGCGTGTAAGATGAAAAAATAATTAATAAACCAGACGATAAATTTTTTGTATTTTATGGTATATTGAATTTAAAAAGGTCTGGTTGTGAAGGATGGATTGGTTAACAAATACTTGGGTCGTAAGTTTAATATCAGCTATAGTAAGCACCGTTTTTGTTGATGGACTTCGTAAGTTTATTGGAAGAAAAGAGTATTTAAAAAGAGTTAAAAAAGCAAATGAAGTAATGATACATACTTTGAAAAATTTAATATCAGAAGGTGAAAAGCCTTCTATACATCTTATAGATTCACTAGTTTCAGCATATGCTAAATCATTTAAAATAAAGGTCAATAGCATGTATAGTATAAGTGAGATTTTAGATCATCTTATTAAAGAAATTTTCGAAACAAACTTTATATCAATTGACCAGAAGATGGTTATATCTAATAATTTATTAGAGTTGAAAAAAGTGTATCTTAAAGAAAAAGATGAATTTGCACCAATTGAAACTGAATTTGGTACGATTACTTTTGATAAAGGAATAAAACAACTTAAGGAAATGCAAAAGATAAAGAGAAATCTTGCTGTTTTTTCGGTAATATTTATTTGTTTTCTTACAGTCTACTTAGCTATAATGACTCACCCTGAATTGCGTAAAATTCTTCAAGATAACCTGCAATTAATAAAAAATATTTCGGTATTATTAATTGCAATAGGTTTTGTAACACTTATTTTAAAAATAGGTTTTAGTAAGCCTAAATAACAAAGTAGCAAAAATCCAAGGTCCAAGAAGGAGAGCCTGCGGACACTGAACATACCAGCATCTTCGCTGTTTGTTTGGTGTCTTTTTTATTTTTAGGAGGGGTGAATTTGTTCGCGAAACAATTGTCTTTTTTGCCGGCCATTAATGAAAAAGAAGTCAGAAATACGATGATAAGGGAGCTGAAAAGATACAAGGCTTTGAAGGTCCAGCTTGAAAACCGGAAAGAACGGGAAGCGGCCGGGATGAATAACCTTTTCCCGCAGCTCAGGGACCAGCACTCTTTAAATGAATTGAAAGTTTGTCAGATGGACAGGGCACTTAAACAAAGCCTTGATGATGATGAATTAAAGATTATAAAGGCTAAGTACCTCTCTCCCCAAAAAATAAAGGACATTGAGATTTATATGGAGATGGGGTTGAAAAAGGACAAATACTATCAGGTCAAACGGCGGGCCATTTACAATCTTGCGACAGCTCTCGGGATAATCTGAGGGCTGTTAAGAAGAAAAAAAGCAGACTCTTATGAGTCCGCGAATTTTTATCCGAAAGCTCCATTTTCAGCTACTTTTATAGATGTAGTCTTGACTAAGTTTTCACTCGGTGTATGAACAGCACCTAATAATATAAAGCTTGTTAATGATACTGTAGCCAGGGTGATCAGGAATTTTTTCATCAGTCAATCCCCTCCGTTAATCGTTGGATTTGGTCTTTGGCAATTAATGCTTCCTCAAAATATTTCGCCGCAAGTGCCTGGTGTTCCTTCTTTTTGAAATGTTTACCTGCATTTTGTGACAATTCCGAAACATCACTCCAGAGGTTATTTTCCTTGAGAACATTAAATCCTTTCTCTAATGATGTCTCGTTTAAAGTCTCGTTTAAATCCATATATAAAGATTTTATGATATTCAGTTTGGCTTCATATGTCGTTTCTACAGCTTGAGCAGCTTCATAGATTGCTTTTTTGTACCATTCTCGCGCCTCTTCAATAAGACCCTTTTTACAGAGCACCCGGGTTAACATATACATACTTCGGACAGAATAAACTGATCTTTGATGCTCTGGAATATCCAATGCTGATTCAAAGGATTGTCGTGCCTCATCTAACTTTTCCTGTCTTTCATAGCATATGCCAAGGTTGAAATATCCCAGGGCTTCAGCCCTTTTTTCATTTGCTTGAGCAGCCTCCTTAATGGCTCTTTTGAAAATGTCTTCAGCTTCATTGTATTGAAGTAAATCCATTTTGTTACATGCAATAACCATTTGACACGTTGCTGCTCTATTGGAATACATACCATTTGCTTTAAAACTCTCTAATGCTCTTTCAGCATGATTTAAGGAAAAATAATTTTGTCGAATTTCATAGTATGCAATGGCAACTTGATAATTGAACTCTGCCCTTTCAATTTCGTCAGGGATTTTATGTAGACGACTTTCCGCGATTCTATAAAAATTAATGGCTTTGGTAAATCTTTTTTTATAAAACTCATACAATCCAGAAAAGAAATAGAAATAGTACTGAATCATATCATCAGTACAGGATTCTAAAGCTTTTGATTTGATATCGTTTAACAGATCTCCAGATTCTTTGTAATTCTCAGTCATCAGTTTAAATCGTGAATCTATAAGGTTAAAATATAACAGCACATTTTGATTTTCCTTCATATTAGGCAGTATGTTTTTAATTTCTTCCCGCAGTTTAGTAGCATTTTGAATATTGTTTTGTCTAATAAAGCAATACCAATCATTAAGCATTTTACCGACTTTCTCAAACGCAACTTTAGCTTCCAATGCCCCCAGCATCCTTTCATATAGTTGTTTTTAAATATTCAAAAAATTAAAGTCTGGTCTTTTCCTTTTTCTGCATATGATTCATTTTACATAAAGGATCATTTTTTGACAATGATTTTCCTTTTTTAGCATTTGAAAATAACAAGTCGAACGTGTCAGGGTATAAGACCTACTCAATAAGATTCATTTTCATGGATTGACAGGATTTATTCACCAATTCTTTTCTATAAAGTGGTAAAATATTTCGTGATATGTCACTTTAGTATTAGAGGAGAATGCTATGAAAACTCTTGATGTTCAGGCGTTGCACAAAGCCATTGATCAAACGCTGGAACAATTAAAACATCAATCTGACGAATTCGCCAAAGTCAAAAAAGCCGTAGAGAGCATTACATCACTTGATGATGCTTTAAAAGGAAAAGGCGGCGACGCGATCCGCGCCTTTTACGAGGAATGTCACACTCCTTTTCTACAGTTCTATGATACGTTTATAGAGGAATACAGTTCTACGCTAAAGAAAATGAAAAGCGCGCTGAATTCTCTGGAACCAAACCACAACGGATTTATTTCGCAAAGCTTTCTTGAGCACGAACTGGAACAAGGATTGAATGCTGCGGACCGCACAACAAAACACCTGGTGTCTAAAGCCAACGCCACGATCGCGAAGGTCAGTCATATTGTCGATTTGCCTGATTTGAATGACACCGATTTTCATGAACAGGATCAGAAAGCCTTAAAGGAAATTAGCACGACTCTTGAAAAGCTACATGCGTTTGACCGCGAACAGACAAACGCTCTTAAAACCGCAGAAAACGACCTGGAAACGATGCAGAGATACATAACCAGGCTTGAAAAAATGTACACAGGGCCTAAAATTGAAATTACCGGCTATCAAAAAGGTTCGATTTTAAAGCCAGATGAGATGGATACTTTGCGTGGTGGACAAGACACAGCGATGGGCGTCATGTTGGATAAGCTGGATAAGAGATCGAAGCTTGAAAAAGAAGTTAGCGAAGTTAGTGAACATGATGTTAAACTTTATAAGCTGAGAAAAAAGCTCGAAAATACATCCGATTCAGCGGAATATCTTAAGATTGCTAAAGAAATTGGTTATGATAATCTCACACCAGAGCAAATGGAGCATGTTAAATCTATTGAGTTCTGGGATGACCCCCTTCAAACGACAATTGATAATATTAAAGAGACCGGCAAAGGCTTTATAGATGGTATAGTGGACGCAGGGGAAAAATTAGATGAGGCAGGGGAGAAATATTTAGGTCCTGTATATAAATCAGCTAAAGGCAGCGCTGTCGCTGGATATGATCTTGCGAAAGATTTTGTTGATGGCGGAATTCAGCTGGGGTGGAATATCGGATGGACAATCGACCATTTACATAAAGACCCACAAGTCGTTTTAGACACGGTTCTTGGATACGATTATAAGGGCGCTTTTATGAGTATGGTTGACACGTTGGCGGAAAAATGGGATGAGAAAGTAGTACATGGGGATGCGTATTCAAGAGCGCATTATTTTACTTATATGATCGGCAGCCTTTGGGGCTTGAAAAGCGGAAAATCTTCTGTTTCGACAGGCTCGAAAGATCTTGCAAAAGCGGGGAAAGCCGCGGTCAACAAGGCGAAGAAAGCTGGTAAGACTATAAAACAGTCAATTAAGCCACCTAATAATCGTTACACTCCTGCATTGCAAGGGATTCTTCAGGATGCACCGAATTCTATTAACGTGAAGAATACACCTCCGATACGTGAGCTGGTTGAGGATAAGAAGAAGAGTGTTTTATTTAAATCAACAAGTGGAAAAGTGAATGCTGTTGCTAAGGGCAAAAAAGAAACGTTGAAAAAATTCACAAAAGAACAATTGGCAACTAAGCCTAAAAATTCTCCTGTTCCAGAAAAATGGGAGAAAAAAGGCGGCAAAGTAGAAATAGATAAAGATGGTACTTGGGTATACACAAATAAAAAAGGACAAACGGTTAGATATACTGGAGGTTATCCAGACTTCACTCCATATATGCACCCTACTGTAAAACCTGTAGAGATTGAGGTTGCAAAACCAACCAATCGTTCAGCAGACTTCAAGCAGGCAAATTTAAAGGCTGGTTTAAACAAGGACTCTGATCCGCCTGTAGGTGCTTTAAACGAGCCACCAGAAGGATATACCTGGCATCATCATGAAGATGGAAAAACGATGATGTTGGTTGATAAAAAAGTGCATAGAGAATTTACCCATGTTGGAGGAGTTAATACTGTTAACGGTAAATAAAGAGGAGGAAATATGATATGGCGCAGATCATTAATTCACACGATCAACTTTCATTGGAACAAATCGAACAATTTGAATCAGAAAATAATGTTAAGCTGTCAGAGCTTTATAAAGAATTTTTATTAAAGTGGAATGGCGGTAAAGCAAGACCAAATATATTTAAAATTTCAGATGAACAAGGATCCAGTGTCTTAAACGTTTTTTATGGAATTGGGGATATGTATGATAATTTAGAGGATTTCTTGGATATAATGGAAGACCGTTTGCCTGAAGGATTTATTCCTATTGCAGAAGACCCCGCAGGAAATGTTATTTGCTTAGGAACTAAAGAGCCTTATTATGAAAAGATCTACTTTTGGGATCATGAAGAAGAGTCAGAGAATCCGGATGATATGAGCAATATGTATTTTCTAGCTGATAACATCAACGAATTTTTGGACAACCTTTATGAAGATGATGAAGAATAAAATGTGCTTTTAGAACCTTGATTGGCAACTGCCTTTCAAGGTTTTTTTGTTTCAAATCCGAGAAAAAGCCGACAAAAAGGGGGATAAAATGGGGGACTTTTTCTATTCCATTTTGTCATACGATAGAGACAAGAAAAATGAACGTATACCTGAGTCCAAGAAGGAGAGCCTGCGGACACTGATCTTTTGCACACGGATATTGTGCAGCTGATTGGTGGCCGCTTTTTTATTGGCCAGAATGGGAGACGCACCTTTCCCTTATCAAGGGTGTACCCGGATGTATCGAATGATGATGAAGGTCGTCAGCTTCACAGGAGGAGCGGCTGGAGTCTATGCAGTGTTGCGCGCGATAGTCACGGGGAATGCAAGCGGTGAGATCCCGTTTGCCAAGGAAGTCATTTTTACATGGCTCCCTATAATCTTTGCGTCCTCCTGGAGATTAGCAGGAGCCATTTTTAATTCAAAAAAGCGAATAGCGCAAGGTGGTGTTTATTCGATAAGGAGAAATGAGTATGAAATTAAGAGATCTTTTGTCCGTTGAGAATCAAAAGAGACTTAATGCTTCTGCAGCTAAAAATGGACAGCTTTCCAGAAAGGATTGGGAAGAGATTATGGGAACCAAACGTGATACTTATATGCGTGTCAGTGGCCGAATTCGGAGAAAATAAATTTTGGAAATAACCCTTGCTTTTTCAGATTGATGGTACTTTTTCTTCGATAAATTTCGTATAAGATTCTATTGTCATGCTCCTTAACCGATATTAAGGTGGGAGGTGAGAACATTGGCTGAACAAAGTGGATATTATATTTCAGATAGAAATAATGAGTATTTTAAAATACTCAACACTTTAGAACATGCGTTACAAAAAGCAAAGGATAATAATAATATTGTGTTGGGTGAGTCTATCGAGAAGCTTTTGAATGAACTGAAAGAGAATCTAGGACAAAACCTTGCTCCTTGGCACTTCATTTGGATCATGCAGATATTACTCGATTATGTCCCTGACGAAGTCAAGGGCAATTAATTAAAAGCATCCTTCGGGGTGCTTTTTTACCTTACGACTTCTACGTATCTAACGCACGACAATTTTCAAAAAATGCTGCTATTTTTAAAGGATATTGTAATTTCATGTTGAACAATTATTTTAAGTAACTTGATAATAGAGATTAGGAGGCTAGAGAATGGATAAAGAGATATTTGATTTGGAGAGTAGTGAGTGTCTAGGGAAGTTCGCCGAAGAATATGCTTTTTCTAAAGGTTGTGAATTAAGTTGGTTTGAAGGAGCAACCCCACTTATATCTGAAGAAAAGGCGTTACATGTAAAAATAACCCCTTTAAATCCTAATAAAACATATCAAAAGAATAGAAGAGATCATAGTTTTACAATACCTTTGGGTTTGAGTAAAGAAGAAGTAATAAAACTTTTAGACGAAAAAATAAAAAGTATCCAATAGTACGGAAAAAAGCATCCTTCGGGGTGCTTTTTTATGTTTGCAGTGATATGTGTTCGGTGAAAATTGGAAAACCGTCATAGCACGTTTCGCTACTCAAAACGAATATTTCGATAAAGGTGGATATAAGATTTTCAAAGCAACTATATTAAGGTGAACACTGTTGAAGATTTAAAAAGCTCATCGAGCTCGATATACAGCTGCAGAAAGATGAAGAAATTTAAAAACAAACTCAAACTCAATTCAGGTTGCGGAGGTGGGTGAAATGTAATGGCGAGACCGCGTGATCCAAGACGTGACGAAGCGTTCCGTTTATGGAAAGAGAGCAGCGGAACCAAGAAATTAAAAGACATCGCGGATGAATTGGGCGTTTCAAGCAGCACCGTCCGAAAGTGGAAAGCAACAGATAAATGGGAAGAAAAATTCAAAAGGAGCGCCCCTAAATCGAATGGGAGCGCTCCTTTACGTTCCGGCGCTCCAATAGGCAATAAAAACGCCAAAGGAAACAATGGTGGAAAGGCACCACCTGGAAACAAAAATGCGAAAGGAAATAGGGGCGGTGTCGGAAAACACTTGAAGAATGGCCGGAGGATGAATTCAGCCGGCCGCTTGGTAAAGCTCAAAACAATTTTTCTGATCCGATGCAGGCTCTTTTTCAAAAATCAAAAGACAATCGGTCTGGGGAGTTGATCATGTTGCTAAAGGATATGAGGGATGTCCTCGAGGAGCTGAAGCAAAATGAATAAGTCAGCTTTTAAACAGTCTGAACGCTTTTATTCGAAAAGTCGAGGAAGATGATGGAAAATCACTCGTGGAGGTTATACCTGATTTCCCCGGCCTTTCTAAGTACCCGGTTATGTCGAGGAATATGAGAAAAAGGTTGCCAGATTGCTCAGACGCCAGCGTAAGAAGTTTTTAAGTGGACTGAATGAATTTTGTAAGCAAAGACTCAAAAGAGACGTTAGAAGCCATTCTGGTGTATTTTACGCAGAATCTATTTGCAGGTGATGATTTCGAGGAACGATTTCAGGAACTGACAGAAGGTTTCCTAAAGCAGACCATTGAGGAGCTGACATCTGTCATCATGGATGCATTGGATCCGGATGTCCCGTTTAAAGTTCTTTCGAGTCGTTCGACTAATTGGATCAAAGGCTGGTCTGAAGAGCTGGCCGAGATCATGAAATTAAATACCCATGAAGCGGTAGAAAACGTACTGACAGAAGCCATTGAGAACGGTTCTTCCATTCAGGACATTGAATTGACTCTCCGGGACTTGCCGCAGTTTGATAGAGGCCGGGCACGGACAACAGCCATAACTGAAGTGCTTGCCGCTTCCTCCGCCGCGCAGCAGGAGGCTTATTCCCAATCTCCGGCTGTCATCGCGAAAAAGTGGAGGCACAGCGGAGGAAAGAAATACAATCTTCGTGAAAATCATATGGCTCTCGATGGAACTGTTGTTGGGAGTAGACGAAGAATTCACGATTCCAGGCAGCGGTGAAACATGCATGCATCCGAGGGATTCAAAGCTGTCAGCCAAAGAGCGGGTTAGATGTCATTGTGTAATTGGCCCTGTGATTGATCAGAGGATACTTAGTTTATCTGTAGAAGAAAAGAAAAAATCCATCAAGAAATTTTGAATTCTGAGGGGTTTTGAAACCTAGATGGCAAGCTTTCGTATTATGATTATATGAAAGGAGTAATGCTATGTTAGGGTTTTTAAAAGACTTTGCAGTATACCTTGCACCTGTACTGTCATCATATTTAACCTATCTATTTTTAAAGAGAAAAAGTAGATCAGATAAGTATGAAGAGCAAGCAAAGGAGAGTTTAAATGAAGCTTGTGGTCCTTTATATTTCGCATTAAACAAAATTCTTAACAAAACAAACAAAGCAGAAATTGAATTTGAGTTAGAGAAATTTATTGAAAAATATTTCGATAATCCATCATCCCTGATTAAATTAAAAGAAAGAAATATTATAGACAGTTTTAATAAGGTGGCGGAATATTATCATTTATATCTTTCTCATAAAGATAATGAAACATATCAACAGCTTATGGAAAAACTTTTATTGTTAAAAATAGAGGTTGAAAATGAATTTAATCTTGACCATAGAGTTGTTAACAACGGTTATAAATGGTTTCAGTTAGCCGCAAGCCAGGAGAATTATTGGATTAGATCAGCGATTAACTTCTATAGAGGATTCAGTCAAACTGTAACTTTTCTTTTATATGTAGAAATATTTTTGATCTACCTATTTATAGTAGATAGGTTCATGACTGAAGAGCAATTGTTAATACCTCTTCGACCATACTTTATGTTATTTACAATTGTAATATTAGTTTGTTTTGTATTGGTTTTACTCATTAATTATTCTATCCATGTTTCACAAGGGAAATATAGCTCAAGAAACAAAACAATAAGGGAAAGAGTGGCCAAGTGGATCCCTCTTTTTAAAAAAATTTCAGATGCTAGAGTAGAGAATGAGAACGCGGCTAAGAAAGAATTTGAGGATAAATATAAAAATCTGAATTGAAAGGGGCAAACGAAAGCTGCAAGAATTAAAAAAGAAATTCGAAGAGAAGCCTTAGTAAATACGGGGGGATAGTATCATATCCTCTTAACTTTTGGGAATGAGGGAAAGATATGAATTGGTTAGAGTTTTTTTCATCAGTACTTAATTCGGGGCCTTTAGCAATTGTCCTAGTAGTCTTAATCTTAAAAAAGCCTTTAGCCTTAATTCTTAATCGGGCTGGGGGATTGCTAAACTTGAAATATAAAGATGTTTTTGAAATTAATTTTTCGAAAGTCTTGGATAAGATTGAGAATGAGAAGGAAAAAAATATGAAAGGCGAAACAAATGGTCCTGTTGAGGAACAAAAAGTAGTGCATACAATAAATGATGCCAATAATACTGCTATTAAGGAGGACCATGAAGAATATGATTTTTCGAGAGACAAGGTGGATAATGAGGTATTTGACAGCATGGCTTGGCGTTCTCCCCAGGAAGCTGTATATTCAGCATGGTTAGAACTTGAGAAAGAATTAAGGTATATGTTGGTTAGAATCGGAAAAAGTACAATGTTAGACATTCCCCCAATTGTAGATAACCTTGTTAATGAAGGCTATATTTCTAAAAAGACGAGGGGGATTATTCTCTCTTTATGGCAATTAAGAACTGCTGTAGCCAGAGATTATGATGAAGCTAAATCAATTACTTATACAGATGCTAAGAGATATTACAATATAACCTCTGATTTAATTAAAAAATTTCAGAGCATTCAAGGAGAATACTATGCATCATCTGAAAAACTGTCTTAAAGTAGACAGTTTTTTATTTTACGAAAGGAGGTGAGTCAGATGCCGCGTGCCCATGAAATCATGATGAAAGTGGTAGACCGGGCATCACCACAGATTCAGCGCCTGAGGCGTTATTTGGATCGTCACTTATCTGGTCCTCGCCAGAATCCTTATTGAGGCAAAGGATCGGGCGACGGCCGTCATTCGCCGTATTCCCAGGTATGCCAAAGATCAGCTGGGAAGAGGCTACAATGTTACAGTTCGGGCAGTAGACATGGTGACGAAAACCGTGAATCGTATCGTCTCAAGTGCCAGGCGTGAAATTCCGGAATACTACAAATCAAGTATTCAAGCGATTGATCGGTTTACAGCGCCTGCCCGTCGGGTTACGTCTTTTGCGAACCAACACTTGAACCGGACATGGACCGCCACTGTCAAAGTGTTAGACCTTGCGACTAAGCCTTTGAAGGCGATCGCTTCCGCGGCAACTTCAACACTTGGAATTCTAGGTGTAGGAGCCGGGGCGACCGGAGGAATTGTCGTACCGTTAAAGATGGTCGCCGACCGTCAAAATATGACGACTGCATTTGAAACCCTACTCGGAAGCCGGACGGCGGCCAATCAAAGACTGGACGAATTAACAACATTCGCTGGTCAAACTCCATTTACCCGGGATGAAATCTTTGAATCAAGCCGGGTGCTGCAAGTCTTTACAGGAAACGCCCTTTCTACTGCTGAAGGTATGAAACTTGTCGGGGACGTGGCTGCAGGTGTGCATCGGCCATTCTCGGAAGTCGCTCTATGGATGGGACGTCTCTATGACGGGATCAAGTCTGGCCGTCCGATCGGAGATGTGACGGCTGCCCTGCAAGAAATGGGGGCGATCTCGGGTGAGACCCGCGGCAAACTTGAGAAATTAGCGGAGAGTGGACAGGACATTTCTAAAACTTGGCCGCAGGTCACAAAAGAATTCAGTAAATACAATGAACGGGATGCCTTCGCTCAGTTTTTTTCGTATCAAATACATAGATAGAAATGATATAATTATATACAAATTAAGGGATCGGAGGGAAAAGTTATGGGTATATTCAACTTTCTTAAAAAGGCTATTGTTGGGGAAGGTTCTCAACGTAATACAGTTAGTTATACGAAGTCACTTCCTAACGAATTTAACTCGTATAGTATTGACCCTATTCTATTAAAAAAGTTTCCCAATGGATTGTTACCTGGTGAGTTAGTATTAATAAATTGGATCGAAGGAAAAACAATCAATGCGAAATACCCTCGTTATTTTGAAACGACTTACGGAATTGAGGCTAAACAATCTTTGGAGAAGCTACAAAACGAGGGTTATATAAAAGAAGCATCACCTATCGAGTCTCTACTCGCGTTAAAACTTCCCGAATTAAAGGGGATTTTGAAAACTAAGGAATTAAAAGTAAGCGGCAAGAAAGCTGATTTGATTTCGAGAATCGGAGAAAATTATTCGAGCGATGAAATAGAATCATTTATTGAAAATCGTATGATCCGAGTTACTGATAAAGGCAAAAAAGTCCTAGAGGAATATTATTATATCGTGCCCGCGCATCGTTACGACTCAAAAGATGGCGTATATAACGTTGCGAATGCAATAAGGCATGTTAGTAAGTTGAACTATAAGCCAGGAAATGGTGATATTTCGTGGGCGTTATTTCAAAGGTCTTACATGGAACACGCAGTAAAATCTCAATATGGACTAATGACTATTGATATTCGTAATATGGCGGAACAACTGCGCCGTGAGAAAAGGTACAAAGACGCGTTATTTCATTACTTAAGGGTTTTTATAATGGATACAAGCGGATTAGGTAACAGTAACTACCTAAGTCATCCGAACTACATGATGTACGATATTCCTTCACGCCATATAATAGAGCAATTGATTGAAACACTGAATTTAGACGAATCAGCGCTTAAGGTAGAGTTTAAAAACGCTTGGGATAAAACAAGACCAGAGTTTCACTATTTAACGTTAGATGAATGTTTTCAGTGTCTTCTATACTCGTTTGATGATAACTCGGATGAAGTTAAGGAGGCTTTGTTTAACGCATACAACCGATTAAATAAGGAAATGGACGAGAAATCATTTTGGGATAAATACGGCTTAGAGTTTCCGAATGATTACGAGGTAAAATACGAAGTAAACCACGAAAAGATAAATTAAAAGGGGATTGATCGAATGCCAACGTGGGTACAATATATTTCATTTGCTTTGGCGGTAGTTGGTTCATTAATAGGAATTTACGTAAAGAAAAGGAACGCCTTAGGTCAATGAAAAAGACGATTCGAGTTGATCGTACAGGTTATACGTTGACGTTACATAACAAAGGGCAAGCGGTAGCTAAGAACATTTCAATTATCACAAGTAATAACGTAAATATTAACGAAGTGTTTGCCCCTTTTCCAAAACAAATCTATAGCTGTGACTACGAAAAAGTCGAATTACTACTTATAGAGACACGCCGATTCCTTTTTATTTAACGATTACCTGGGACGACGATTTTAATAAGAATAACACATACGAATTAACGATTAATTAATGGATGAAAGTATTCAGTTTGCTCGAGCTGGAGCAGGGAAGGTAGTAATAAATAATGAACTTTATACAGTCGGAGGAGCTTCATCATACCCTACGGAATCAAATACTATGAAATCTGTAGAAAAATACACAATTAAATCAACTTCTTCCACTAATCCTGACCAAGGCACAAACGACGGGAACGAAACCAGATGATGAAACCCAATCCGATGATGGGGATGCCCTCCTTGTCATAACCATGGTCAATGGTTTGCAAAAAGAGTACCAGCTGTCCATGAAAGAAGTGAATGCATTCCTCAAGTGGTACAAACAACGTGATGATGGAGAAGGACCGGGCTTTTATGCTATTGATGAACATGACAACAATAAAGTACCGTTTGAAAGCAAAAAGGATTATGTCGTATTTAAAAATATTATGATGTTTGAGGTGAATAAATATAAGTAATTCTTTAAGGTCATTCAGTTCTCTGAATGGCTTTTTCTTCAAACAACAACATCATGAGCCAGGCACTTCAGCAGGCGCAGCAGTCATTTAACCAGCAAGGACAGCAAGGTCAACAGGGTCAGCAAAACCAACAAAACCAGCAGCACAATCAAAATTTCCAGCAGCCCCTCCAATAGAAAAGCTTAAAAGAGCCGTTTAGCACGGCTCTTTTTTATATCGGTCATTCCTCGTTTTGATCCTTTTCGTCATGGGTTGGATGCGCCCCGGGGTACTGCCGCGGCATTCCTTGGTGGAGGTTGCGGAATTCATATGTGAAATTGCTGTAGTACTGCTGACCTTCCTTCCATGGCGTGTTTTTGTTTTCAACAGGCTTGTCTTTGCCCTGGGCAGCTCCATATGCTCCTTCAGGAAATTCTTCTGCCGTTAAAAAGTTTCTTTGTGTTTCAACGTTTGACAGTTCTTTTTTGTCGTCCATCAGATCACCCCTGTTTTAGTTTTATTGTTGCCATGAAAAAGAAGAGCTATGTGTTTTCGTTTTGTGCAGTACGATTCATTTTAAGAACGGGAGAAGATGCTCATTTTCTGCCGAGAGTACAACGGGCAAATGAGCCGATCGCAACGAAAAGCCCAGAAAAAACCTTTCGGATGTTATGGTATTTTATGGTTTATTGGTTCTTTTCTCCTCAGCATTTAAGAACGGTTCTTCTATCTTAATACCCGTCTATTCTCGCTTTTTGTTATACATCTCAATTCAGCAATGGTTTAATCTGTTTTTCAGATTGATGTAAATGGGGCATTGGTTGTAAAATTTACCATGTAGAAAATCTTACAACGTTCGTTCTGCTTTTATTTTAGAAAGGGAGCTGAAGAAAGATGCAAACGCTAGAAAAAATGGAGCAAACAAATGTTCAGATGGCGAGAGATTATGTGACAAAAGCATACGAGACAGTGCGGCAGCGAAATCTTCACGAAAGCGAATTTCTTCAAGCTGTAAAAGAAATTTTCGATTCCCTCGTCCCTGTATTGGCAAGACATCCAAAGTATATCGAACACCGCATTCTTGAAAGGATTGCAGAGCCTGAACGGATGATCACCTTCAGGGTGCCGTGGGTCGATGATGAAGGCAATATCCAGGTTAACAGGGGATACCGGGTTCAATTTAACAGCGCAATCGGTCCGTATAAAGGCGGCATCCGTTTTCATCCTTCTGTAAATGCGAGCATTATTAAATTTTTGGGCTTCGAACAAATTTTTAAAAATTCTTTGACCGGCCAGCCAATCGGCGGCGGAAAAGGCGGGGCTGATTTTGATCCGAAGGGCAAGTCTGACAGGGAGATCATGAGTTTTACGCAAAGCTTCATGAATGAACTGTATAGACATATCGGACCGGACACGGATATCCCTGCCGGTGATATTGGTGTCGGAGCTAGGGAAGTCGGGTTTATGTTCGGACAGTATAAAAAGATTCGGGGCCGCTATGATGCAGGTGTGTTAACAGGCAAAGGCCTTGAATACGGGGGCAGTTTGACGAGGAAAGAAGCGACAGGGTACGGTCTGGTTTATTTCGTAGAAGAAATGCTGAAGGATCAGGGGCTGCGTTTTGAAAACAGCACCGTTGTCGTCTCCGGTTCAGGCAATGTCGCGCTGTATGCGATGGAAAAAGCCGCTCAATTCGGCGCAAAAGTAGTGGCCTGCAGTGATTCTGACGGCTATGTCTATGACGAAAAAGGCATCAGCCTTGAGACGGTGAAGCGGCTTAAAGAAAGCGGGAACGGAAGGATTCGCGAGTATGTCAGCGAGCATCCGGAAGCACACTATTTCGAAGGATGCTCCGGCATTTGGTCTATTCCGTGCGATATCGCGCTTCCGTGCGCGACCCAGAACGAAATTGACGAAGAGGCGGCCGGAGTGCTCATTTCAAATGGGGTCAAAGCCGTCGGAGAAGGGGCGAATATGCCGTCTGAAGAGGGCGCCGTCAAACGCTTTTTGGATGCGGGGGTTCTTTTCGGGCCGGCTAAGGCTGCAAATGCCGGCGGTGTGGCCGTTTCAGCGCTCGAAATGGCGCAGAACAGCGCACGGCTCCACTGGACGGCGGAAGAAACGGATGAGAAGCTCAGAATGATCATGACCGATATTTACAAGAGAAGCGTTGAAGCGGCTTCAGAATACGGACGTCCCGGCAATCTGCTTGACGGCTGCAATATAGCCGGATTTATTAAAGTGGCGGATGCGATGATCGCTCAGGGAGTCGTTTAACCGTAAAAAGAGAGAGCAAAATGCTCTCTCTTTTTTGTGCTTTGTTAATCTTCTCTGAATCCACCGGTAAAGCCGTGCACAGCGGGAACGGAAATTCCCGGATAGCTGATGCTGAATCCGAGAGTCGGAGTGGTGAACACTCCGCCGTACGGATAATAGGTATAGGGCCCGTGTGCTGAAGGATTATAGACATAAGTAGTCGGATAACCGAAGTATCCCGGGTATTGGCGCACGCGGGGATCAGAGTATGGAGGAAAGGTGCGGTACATCATATTCACCCGTTTCTTTTTGGATTAACAGCAGTTTATGTAAAAAATCGTAAAATGGAGTCTGTACACAAATGTGGTAAAAAATCTAACCTTCCGGGATGAAATTTCAAAAAGTTGTCAGTCATAAAATCTAACAAAACTGTATAAAACACCAGTTTTTTTATGTAATCTTTATAGATTGCATAAAAAATTTCAAATTGTTTTTCAATTTTGCATTTCCTTTTATATCAATTATGTAAGCGTATACAAGTAGATTGATTAATCGAAATTGTCTAATAATTTTAAAAAATACGGTTGACACTGCATGTAAAGGGGCGTAATATGAGTTCAAACAAAAGAACAAATCACTTGAAAACTTTTCATCTTTCCCGGGAATGACAGCGGGAAAACGGGTTCCCGCATTATCGATTTTTAACCGTTTAAAGCGTTCATTTACAACAGAAAGGTGTGCTAGAGGGATGGGGGACCAGAAAGACCAGTGGATCTTCCTAAACGACAAACTCGTTAAAAAAGAAGACGCTAAAATATCAGTCTATGATCACGGATTTTTATACGGGGACGGCGTGTTTGAAGGGATCAGGGTATACGACGGCAACATCTTCAGAATGAAAGAGCACATGGACCGCCTCTACGATTCTGCGAGATCGATCATGCTGGAGATTCCATATCAGCAGGAAGAACTGACACAGCACGTTCTCAAAACAGTCGAAAAAAACGGGCTTAAAGACGCTTACATCCGCTTGGTCGTTTCAAGAGGAGCAGGTGACCTCGGACTCGATCCAAACAATTGTTCACACCCGAGTGTCATTATAATTGTCGAACCATTGGCAATATTCCCGAAACACTTATATGAAACGGGAATTGACATCGTTACGGTTCCGACAAGAAGAAACAGACCTGATGTGCTGAGCCCTAAAGTGAAATCGCTGAACTATTTAAACAATATTCTTGTCCGGATCGAGGCGCACATGGCGGGCGTGACAGAAGCGCTCATGCTCAATGATCAAGGCTATGTCGCCGAAGGTTCTGCGGATAACGTATTTATTTATAAAAGCGGAAAGCTTTTGACGCCTCCGGGCTATATCGGAGCGCTTGAAGGAATCACTCGGAATGCCATTATCGAAATAGCGCAGGAGCTCGGCTATGAAGTGAAGGAGGAGCCGTTTACCCGCCATGACGTATACACAGCCGACGAAGTGTTTTTAACCGGAACGGCTGCAGAAGTCATCGCGGTCGTTAAAGTTGACGGCCGCAAGATCGGGGACGGCAAACCGGGAGTCCACACAAACCGGATGCTTGAAAAGTTCCGCGAGCGCGTCGTCCGTGAAGGGATAAAAGTCAGCCTCGAAGATCAAAGCTTAAGTGTCAGTTGAATAAAGACAAACGTTGAAGAGGATAAGTAACAGCGGAAACGCCGCCTGCAGAGAGCCGGGATTGCTGGAAACCGGTGACGGCCTCCGCTTGTGAACTCCCCTCTGAGTGTCAGCCTGAACGACTTCCAAGTTTAGTAAGGCTGGCCGGGTGAACGTCACGAAGGTTCACTCGTTATTAAACCGGATAAGCGATTATCCATAAGGCGGCTTTCGAAAGCCGCGAACAAGGGTGGTACCGCGGAAAGAAAAGCCTTTTCGCCCCTTTGGCCTGCAAGGTGTGCAGCGTCAACAGTGGGCGGGAAGGCTTTTTTTAGCTGCAAAAGCAGATTGGAAACATGCTTTGCGGCATATATACATGAATTATTTTTAAAAAACCACGTGAATGAACAGTGATGATGATCACTTGATAAGGAGGAAGAAAAATGGGGACGAATGTACAGTTGGATGCTGAAAATGCCCAATGTACACAAACAATGGCAGGGGCGTCAATGCTGATTGAGGCTTTAAAAAAGGAAAATGTCGAAGTGATCTACGGGTATCCCGGCGGTGCGGTCCTGTCGATTTATGACAAACTCTACGGATCGGGGATGTTTCATGTACTAACGCGCCATGAACAAGGCGCTATCCACGCAGCCGAAGGATATGCGAGGATTTCGGGGAAACCGGGTGTCGTCATCGCCACATCCGGTCCGGGAGCGACCAACCTTGTAACGGGTCTGGCCGACGCGATGATCGATTCATTGCCTCTCGTCGTATTCACCGGTCAGGTTGCGACCTCGGTTATCGGATCTGACGCATTTCAAGAAGCTGATGTCATCGGAATTACGATGCCGATTACAAAGCACAGCTACCAGGTTCGCCATGCAGAAGATCTGCCGAGAATTATTAAAGAAGCATTTCATATCGCAACAACAGGAAGACCGGGCCCCGTTTTAATCGATATTCCTAAAGACATCGCCGTTGTAGAAGGAGAATTCCGCTACGACCATGAGATTCACCTTCCTGGCTATCAGCCGACGAAGGAACCGAATTATCTGCAGATCAGAAAGCTTGTGGAAGCGGTCAGTGCAGCGAAAAAGCCGGTAATTTTAGCGGGCGCGGGCGTCTTGCACGGGAAAGCGTCAGAAGAATTAAAAAATTATGTCGAACAGCAGCAAATTCCGGTGGCGCATACGCTGTTAGGCTTGGGAGGATTTCCAGCCGACCATCCGCTTTTCCTCGGGATGGCCGGAATGCACGGAACGTATGCGGCCAACATGGCTCTGTATGAAAGCGATCTGTTAATCAGCATCGGTGCGAGATTCGATGATCGGGTCACAGGAAACTTGAAGCATTTTGCAAAATATGCGAAAGTCGCTCACATTGACATCGATCCGGCTGAAATCGGCAAAATCGTTCATACGCACATTCCGGTTGTCGGCGACAGCAAGCTTGTACTGACAGAGCTGATCAAGCAAAACGGCAAACCGAGCGATTCCGATGAATGGAAAAAGCAGCTTGCTGACTGGAAAAACGAATATCCGCTCTGGTATGAAGAGAATGAAGCAGAAGGATTCAAACCGCAGAAGCTGATCGAATATATCCACCGCTATACAGAAGGTGAAGCTATTTTAACGACGGACGTCGGACAGCATCAAATGTGGGCCGCGCAATTTTATCAGTTCCAAAAAGCCGACAGGTGGGTCACTTCCGGCGGGCTCGGCACGATGGGCTTCGGACTTCCGGCGGCAATCGGGGCACAGCTTGCGGATAAGGATGCGACAGTTGTATCGATACTCGGCGACGGAGGATTCCAGATGACACTGCAGGAGCTGTCCGTCATTCGCGATCTGAACCTTCCGATCAAAGTCGTGGTCTTAAACAACCGCTGCCTCGGAATGGTCCGGCAATGGCAGGAGATCTTTTACGATGAGCGCTATTCACACTCCAAGTTCGCATCACAGCCTGATTTTATCAAGCTGTCTGAAGCATACGGCATCAAAGGTGTCCGAATCACATCTGAAAAAGAAGCGGAAGAAAAGCTGGAAGCGGCGCTAACGTCGAATGAACCGGTGGTCATCGATGTTCAGGTTGCACAAGCTGAAAAAGTATTTCCAATGGTTGCGCCTGGAAAAGGGCTGCACGAAATGGTGGGGGTGAAACCTTGAAAAGAATCATCACGCTGACGGTTTTGAATCAAAGCGGCGTCTTAAACAGAATTACAGGGTTGTTTACAAAACGGCATTACAACATTGAAAGCATTACCGTCGGCCACACCGAAACAGCGGGGATTTCCAGGATCACGTTTGTCGTGCATGTGGCAGATGAAAAAGAAACGGAACAGCTGACAAAACAATTAAACAAACAGATTGATGTACTGAAAGTCACGGATATTACAAATCAATCGATCGTCCAAAGAGAGCTGGCATTAATCAGGGTGGTTTCCCCTCCGTCGAGCAGGGCGGAAATAAACGGCGTCATTGAACCGTTTCGGGCGACTGTCGTCGATGTCGCAAAAGACAGCGTCGTGATTCAAGTGACGGGGGAATCAAGCAAGATCGAAGCCCTGATCGAACTGTTGAAACCATACGGGATTAAAGAGGTTGCCAGAACAGGCACCACGGCCTTTGCGAGGGGAACCCAGCAAAAGCCGTCCTCTATTAAAACAATATCTATTGTATAAAACATAAAAAGGGAGAGATTGAAATGGTAAAAGTATATTATAACGGTGATATCAAAGAAAACGTATTGGCAGGCAAAAAAGTAGCGGTAATCGGATACGGCTCTCAAGGCCATGCGCACGCACTGAACCTGAAAGAAAGCGGAGTGGACGTCATTGTCGGCGTCAGAAAAGGGAAATCCTTTGCTAAAGCAGAGGAAGACGGCCATCAAGTTTTCACGGTAAGAGAAGCGGCAGAACAGGCCGACATCGTTATGGTGCTTCTTCCGGATGAACAGCAGCAAAAAGTGTATGAAGCGGAAATTAAAGACGGACTTCAAGCGGGCAATTCACTCGTATTCGCCCACGGATTCAACGTTCATTTCCATCAGATCGTGCCTCCGGCAGATGTTGACGTATTCCTTGTCGCTCCTAAAGGACCGGGACATCTTGTCAGAAGAACGTTTGAACAAGGTGCAGGGGTTCCGGCGCTGTTTGCGATCTATCAGGATGTCACAGGGGAAGCGAAAGACAAAGCCCTTGCTTATGCTAAAGCGATCGGCGGAGCAAGAGCCGGTGTTCTTGAAACAACATTTAAAGAAGAAACTGAAACCGATCTTTTCGGTGAACAGGCGGTGCTGTGCGGAGGATTGACTTCCCTTGTCAAAGCAGGATTCGAAACGCTGACAGAAGCGGGCTATCAGCCTGAACTCGCATACTTCGAGTGTCTGCACGAGCTGAAGCTCATCGTCGACTTGATGTATGAAGAAGGTTTAGCAGGCATGAGATATTCGATTTCAGACACAGCGCAGTGGGGAGATTTCGTATCAGGCCCGCGCGTCGTCGATGAGAAGGTAAAAGCATCAATGAAAGAAGTATTGAAAGACATCCAAAACGGTACATTCGCGAAAGAATGGATCGTCGAAAACCAAGTCAACCGTCCGCGTTTCAACGCCATCAATACAAGCGAAAACGAACACGAAATCGAAGTGGTCGGAAGAAAGCTTCGCGAAATGATGCCGTTTGTCAAGCAGGGCAAGAAGAAGGAAGCGGTGGTAGCCGGTGCGAAAAATTAACTTTTTTGATACGACACTCCGTGACGGTGAGCAGTCGCCGGGCGTTAATTTAAACACGCAGGAGAAGCTGGCGATCGCCCAGCAGCTTGAAAAACTCGGGGTCAACATTATGGAAGCGGGTTTCCCCGCTTCATCCCCCGGGGATTTCAACGCAGTAAAAGAAATCGCAAGGACGATTAAAAACTGTTCGGTAACGGGGCTTGCCCGCTCTGTCAAAGGAGATATCGATTCGGCGTGGGAAGCGCTCAAAGACGGGGCTGAACCAAGGCTTCACATTTTTATCGCCACTTCTGACATCCATTTAAAATATAAGCTGAAAAAAACGCGCGAACAGGTTCTGGAACAGGCGGTCGCAATGGTGAAATACGCCAAAGAACGCTTCCCGATCGTCCAGTGGTCTGCCGAAGATGCGTGCCGGACCGACCTTCCGTTTTTAGCCGAGATCGTCAGCGAAGTGATCGCCGCGGGAGCGGACGTCGTCAATCTTCCGGATACGGTCGGTTATTTAGCGCCCGCCGAGTACGGAAATATCTTCCGCTATATTAAAGAAAATGCCCGCAATGCTGACAAAGTCACGCTTTCAGCCCATTGCCACGATGATTTAGGCATGGCTGTCGCCAACTCTTTGGCTGCGATTGAAAACGGAGCGGATCAAGTCGAATCGGTCATCAACGGCATAGGCGAAAGAGCGGGGAACGCCTCTCTGGAAGAAATCGCCGTCGCCCTCTATCTCCGAAAAGATTTCTACCAGGCGGAATCAACGATTCAGCTGAATGAGATTAAGCGGACAAGTGATTTAGTGAGCAAACTGACCGGCATGGCCGTGCCGCGGAACAAAGCGGTCGTCGGCGATAATGCCTTTGCCCACGAATCAGGCATTCACCAGGACGGCTTCTTAAAAGAAAAAACAACATATGAAATTATTTCTCCGGAGCTTGTCGGCGTAAAAACGGATGCGCTTGTCCTCGGAAAGCATTCAGGGCGCCACGCATTTAAAGATAAGCTGCAAAACCTCGGATTCCAGTTTGGAGAAGAAGAAGTCAATAAATTTTTTAACATCTTTAAAGAACTTACCGGCAAGAAAAAGGAATTTACGGATGAAGATCTCATCTCGCTGATTCTCGAGGAGAAAACGGCAGACCGCAAAATCGGCTATGAATTTATTTCGCTGCAGGTTCATTACGGCACCTCGCAGGTTCCGACAGCAACGGTTTCCCTTAAAGATCAGGAAACGGATCAGATCATCCAGGAAGCGGCGACCGGAGCGGGAAGTGTTGAAGCGGTGTACAACACGCTGAAGCGCTGTATGGATAAAGAAGTCCAGCTCCTTGATTACCGGATTCAATCCAATCGCAAGGGACAGGATGCATTCGCGCAAGTATACGTCAGGGTGATGATCGACGGAAAAGAATCCGGAGGACGCGGAGTCGCCCAGGATGTTCTCGAAGCATCTGCCAAAGCTTACTTGAACGCAGTGAACCGCTATCTTGTATTGAAGACGAATACGGAAGGATTGTCAAAACAGGCGGCTGTAGGATCATAACAGTAATAAGGAAGGAGTTTGTTGAATTTGAAAAAACGAATCGCACTTTTGCCCGGTGACGGAATTGGTCCCGAAGTATTGGACGCGGCTGTTGATGTGCTGAAAAGCGTTGCTGAACATTATCAGCATGAATTCGAATTTGAATACGGCCTGATCGGCGGAGCGGCAATTGATGAGGCGGGAGCGCCGCTTCCCGAGGAAACTGTCGCCGCTTGCAAAGCTGCGGACGCCATTTTGCTCGGAGCAGTAGGCGGGCCGAAATGGGATCAAAATCCTTCTGAGCTGAGGCCTGAAAAAGGGCTGCTCGCCATCCGCAAGCAGCTCGATCTTTTTGCCAATCTGCGGCCTGTTAAAGTATTTGAAAGCCTTGCGGGGGCTTCTCCGTTAAAAGCTGAATATATCGAAGGTGTTGACTTTGTCATCGTTCGCGAGCTGACGGGCGGCCTGTATTTCGGAAAGCCTAGCGAGCAGTACGTCAATCAGAACGGCGAGGAAGAAGCCGTTGACACGCTGTTTTATAAAAAGTCGGAAATGGAAAGGGTCATCAGGGAGGCCTTCCAAATGGCGCAGAGACGAAAAGGCAAAGTGACCTCTGTTGATAAAGCGAACGTCCTTGAGTCAAGCAAACTATGGCGCAAGACGGCGGAAGAAGTAGCGAAAGAGTTTCCTGACGTCAAGCTTGAGCACATGCTCGTCGACAATGCAGCGATGCAGCTCATTTATGCGCCTGGACAGTTTGACATTATCGTGACTGAAAACATGTTCGGCGATATTTTAAGCGATGAAGCATCGATGCTGACCGGGTCGCTCGGCATGCTGCCGTCGGCAAGCTTATCAAGCTCCGGACTTCATCTATATGAACCTGTCCACGGCTCGGCCCCTGATATCGCGGGACAGAACATTGCCAATCCGCTTGCGGCGATCTTGTCCGCGGCTATGATGCTCAGGACGTCATTCGGTCTTGAAGCTGAAGCGAAAGCTGTTGAACACGCAGTTGATCAAGTTCTCCGGGCAGGTAAGCGGACGAAGGACCTGGCAAAAGGATCGGAACATTCCACGACTCAATCGATTACAGGGGAAGTAAAAGCTGCGCTGGCAGACGACAATGCCATTTCAAACATCATGACCGCTTACGTTTAAGGAAAATGGATATTGGTAGAGGGAGGAAGAAAGATGATGCCTCGAACGATCATCGAAAAAATTTGGGATCAACACGTGATTAAAAAAGGTGAAGGGAAGCCTGACCTTCTCTATATCGATCTGCATCTGATACACGAGGTAACGTCACCCCAGGCCTTTGAAGGCCTAAGGCAAAAGAATAGAAAAGTCAGACGGCCTCAAAATACGTTTGCCACAATGGACCACAACATTCCGACTGTCAATCGGTTTGAGATTAAAGATGATGTCGCCAAACGGCAGGTCAGTGCGCTCGAACGGAATTGCGAAGAATTCGGCATCCGCCTCGCAGACTTGTCAAGCGTCGACCAGGGGATCGTCCATGTCATCGGGCCTGAACTGGGGCTGACGCTGCCGGGCAAAACGATCGTTTGCGGAGACAGTCATACATCTACACACGGAGCGTTTGGTGCGCTCGCTTTCGGAATCGGAACGAGCGAGGTGGAGCACGTCTTGTCAACGCAGACGCTTTGGCAGCAAAAACCGAAGACGCTGGAAATCCGCGTTGACGGCAAACTGCAAAAAGGAGTGACGGCTAAAGACGTCATTCTGGCGGTCATCGGAAAATACGGGGTTAAATTCGGTGCGGGTTATGTCATTGAATATACCGGCGAAGTATTCCGAAACATGTCGATGGACGAACGGATGACGGTGTGCAACATGTCAATCGAAGCTGGGGCAAGAGCAGGATTGATTGCACCGGATGAAACAACATTTGAATATGTCAAAACGAAAAAATATGCGCCAAAAGGCGAAGAGTTTGAGAAAGCTGTAGAAGAGTGGAAGAATCTGAGAACCGATCCGGGGGCGGTCTACGACCGGACGATCTTGATGGACGGAAGCGCGATTTCACCGATGGTGACGTGGGGCATCAACCCTGGCATGGTGCTGCCGGTTGATGAAGCGATTCCGGGCCCTGAGGCCTTCTCTCAGGAAGACGATAAAAAAGAAGCGCAGCGCGCATATGAATATATGGGTCTTGAACCATATAAAAAAATCGAGGACATTACAATCGAGCACGTCTTTATCGGTTCATGCACCAACTCGCGCATGACAGATCTTCGCCAGGCTGCTGAAATGATAAAAGGCCAAAAAGTCGCCGACGGCGTCAGAGCGATCGTCGTTCCCGGCTCGCAAAGCGTCAAAATTCAAGCTGAAAATGAAGGGCTTCACGAGATTTTCATCGAAGCGGGTTTTGAATGGAGAGAATCGGGATGCAGCATGTGTTTGAGCATGAACAACGATGTTGTCCCTGAAGGAGAGCGCTGTGCTTCCACTTCCAACCGCAATTTTGAAGGCAGACAGGGCAAAGGGGCCAGGACGCATCTCGTCAGCCCGGCGATGGCCGCGATGGCCGCGATTCACGGACGCTTTGTCGATGTCAGAAAATATTACCAAGAGACAACAGCTGTATAGAGGAGTGACAAGATGGAGCCATTAAAGACCCATACCGGAATAGCGGCGGTGCTAAACAGAATCAACGTAGACACGGACCAGATCATTCCGAAGCAATTTTTAAAGAGGATCGAAAGAACGGGATACGGCCGCTTTGCTTTCTTTGACTGGAGGTATTTGGATAACGGCGATCCAAACCCTGATTTTGAGCTGAACCGGCCGGAATACAAAGGCGCTTCGATTTTAATCGCCGGCGAAAATTTCGGCTGCGGCTCTTCAAGGGAACACGCCCCATGGGCGCTAGACGACTACGGATTTAAAATCATTATCGCGCCGTCTTTTGCCGATATCTTTCACCAGAACTGTTTCAAAAACGGCATGCTGCCGATCCGCCTTCCTTACGAGACGTGGAAAGTGCTTGCTGAACAGTATGAACATCAGTCTTTGCCGATGACTGTCGATCTTGAAAAACAGACGATAACAGACCACGCCGGGCAGCAGATTGCATTTGAGGTCGATCCGCATTGGAAAGAGATGCTGCTGAACGGTTACGATGAAATTTCTTTAACATTGCTCCTTGAAGAAGAAATCGAACAATTTGAGAAACAGAGAAGTTCTTGGTTGCAAGCATAAAAAAGCTGTCCGATGTAGATCGGAGGCTTTTTTTGCTGAAGGCAGCATACTGCCGCCGGTTCTTTCTTGTGTTTAGCGGGCCGGGTTGATACACTTGTTAAAAAATAAGTGCCTGAAAGGAACTTAGAAATGAAGCATGACAAGAAAAACTCGAAGATCATCCCGTTCCCGAACGTTAAGGAGCGTTTAGTGCACAAAGGGATGGCCGCGCTTAAAGAAAAGAATTACCATGAAGCGCTCAGGCTGTTTTCTGAAGCGAAGCGCTATGATGACGAGGAATCGGATATTTATCTGGGAATGGCCATCTGCCTGCTGGAAATCGGCGAGCTTGAAGAAGCGAAAGGCATCTGTGAAAAAATGCTGAAAGAAGGCCACGGCCATTATTTTACCGTTTTACAAGTCTATATGACGATTTTAATCCAGCTCAGACAATACGAAAAAGTAAAAGAAACGATTGAAGCTGTACTCGAAGAAAATAAGCTGCCTCCTGAAAGCGCGGAACAGTTTTATAAACTGCTTGATTTCAGCCGCAAGATGACGGAAGACCCCGGACCTGAGGATATCACCGAAGACCTTCCCGAGACGGAGGAGGTTGATCAGGAAAGGCTTTTGAATGACACGGAAGAGCAGGTTAAGCTTCTTCACGGACTGAAGGACCGCAATCTGACAAGCTATATCGGCTTGTTGAAAACAATTTTGCAAAATCCGAGCGCGCATCCTGTCGTAAAAACGATGATTCTCCAGCTTTTGGCCGAGTCAGACCATGAAAAGCCGACACTTGTCGCAAAATTTGGCGATTCGATGACAATTAATCCGACAGAGACAGTCAAGCCGGATGATATGCCGATATTAAAGCATGTTCTGAGCGTGCTGGATGACACGCTGGGGAATGAAAATCCCACGCTGTACCAAGCGGTCGAAGAGCTGTGGAGAAGGCATATTTACGTCCTCTATCCGTTTCAGCCGAAATACTCAAACCGCGAGCTCTGGGCTGCTGCGCTGCATAAAGTCGGATACGAAATGCACGGGATCGACATCGATAAAGAGGAGCTTCATATTCTCTATGAATTCAATGACAGACAGCTTGACGAGGCCTGCGCGCTCATCAAAGACATAGAAGAAATTTCTTATTTGTAAATGTTGAAAGCAGCGGGCATTGTGTTATAATATAGTGGTTGCATTTGTGAAAAACGGAAGTTGATCCGTTTGCCGCTTAAAGTTCATTATTTATCTTTGTATACATAATGATGGCTGTCAGAAACACATGAGCTGCACACAGTCGGCAGCTTGCGATGGACGTAGCCGTTTGTTTGTTTTAAAATGGAAAACCGACACAACCTGAATAGATTTTGGAGGGAAACACATGTCAGTAAAATGGGAAAAGCAAGAAGGAAACGAAGGCGTTTTAACGGTTGAGGTAGATGCCGATACCTTTAATAAAGCCCTTGATGATGCATTTAAAAAAGTCGTAAAGCAAGTATCCATTCCTGGATTCCGCAAAGGGAAAGTACCGCGCGGTTTGTTTGAACAGCGTTTTGGTGTTGAGGCGCTTTATCAGGATGCGCTGGACATCCTGCTTCCTGTCGAGTATCCGAAAGCGGTAGAGGAAGCGGGCATTGAGCCTGTTGATCGCCCGGAAATCGATGTGGAAAAAATCGAAAAAGGCGAAAACCTGATCTTCACTGCGAAGGTAACGGTTAAGCCTGAAGTGAAACTTGGCGAATACAAAGGCCTTGGCATTGAAAAAGACGATACTGCCGTAACGGATGAAGACGTTCAAAATGAACTGAAGTCTCTTCAAGAGCGCCAGGCTGAACTCGTTGTAAAAGAAGACGGCAAAGTGGAAGAAGGGGACACTGTTGTTCTTGACTTCGAAGGATTCGTAGACGGCGAAGCGTTCGAAGGCGGAAAAGCGGAAAACTATTCCCTTGAAGTCGGTTCAGGCTCTTTCATTCCAGGTTTTGAAGATCAGCTTGTCGGACTTGAAGCCGGTGCTGAAAAAGACGTAGAAGTAACATTCCCTGAGGAATACCATGCGGAAGAGCTTGCGGGCAAACCTGCCGTATTCAAAGTGAAAATCCACGAAATCAAAGCGAAGGAGCTTCCTGAGCTTAATGACGAGTTTGCGAAAGATGTCGATGAGGAAGTTGAAACGCTTGCCGAGCTGACTGAAAAAACGAAAAAACGTCTCGAGGAAGCAAAAGAAAACGAAGCGGACGCTAAACTTCGCGAAGAGCTTGTCGTAAAAGCAGCTGAAAACGCTGAAGCTAACATTCCTCAAGCGATGATCGACACAGAGCTTGACCGCATGATGAAAGAATTCGAACAGCGTCTGCAAATGCAAGGCATGAACCTTGAGCTTTACTTCCAATTCTCAGGACAGGATGAAAACGCGCTGAAAGAGCAAATGAAAGAGGATGCTGAAAAACGCGTGAAATCCAACCTGACACTGGAAGCGATCGCCAAAGCTGAAAACCTTCAAGTCACTGACGAAGAAGTCGAAGAAGAGCTTTCTAAAATGGCTGAAGCGTACAACATGCCTGTTGAAAACATCAAACAAGCAATCGGTTCTACAGAAGGAATGAAAGAGGACTTAAAAGTTCGCAAAGCAATTGATTTTCTTGTAGAAAACCGTTAATATGTTTCATAATCATACTTTATATAAAACAGGGCGCGAATGTTTCGTGCCTTGTTTTATACAATTTTGACTTATCATCTTTTCTTTGGGAAAGGATAGATAATGTCGTTTTGATCAACATACATATTGAATATGCCGAACGGCAAACACAACGTTATCGCCTTTTTGGAAAGTGTGGTAAAATGCAATACATAATGGAACGAATGTTTTCAAGCGATGTTTCTTTTAACGAAGAAACAGGAATGACAAGGATATAAGGGGTGAAAGAATGTTTAAATTCAACGAGGAAAAAGGACAATTAAAATGCTCGTTTTGCGGAAAAACACAAGATCAGGTACGCAAGCTTGTCGCCGGACCAGGCGTATATATATGTGACGAGTGCATCGAACTTTGCACTGAAATTGTAGAAGAGGAACTCGGCTCTGAAGAAGAAGTGGAGTTCAAAGATGTCCCAAAACCAAAGGAAATCCGCGAGATTCTTGATGAATACGTCATCGGCCAGGACCAGGCAAAAAAATCCCTTGCCGTGGCCGTCTACAATCATTACAAGCGGATCAATTCGAACAGCAAAGTCGATGATGTCGAGCTGTCAAAAAGTAATATTTCCATGATCGGACCGACTGGAAGCGGAAAAACGCTTCTTGCTCAAACACTAGCCCGCATCCTGAATGTGCCGTTTGCCATTGCAGATGCCACTTCGCTTACTGAAGCAGGCTATGTCGGTGAAGATGTGGAGAACATTTTGCTTAAGCTGATTCAGGCTGCTGACTACGATGTTGAAAAAGCGGAAAAAGGCATTATCTACATCGATGAAATCGATAAAGTAGCCAGAAAGTCCGAGAACCCTTCAATTACACGCGATGTATCAGGTGAAGGCGTTCAGCAGGCTCTGCTTAAAATTCTTGAAGGTACGGTTGCAAGCGTTCCTCCACAAGGCGGAAGAAAGCATCCTCATCAAGAGTTCATCCAGATTGACACAACGAACATCCTGTTCATTTGCGGCGGAGCTTTTGATGGAATCGAGCAAATCATCAAGCGCCGTCTCGGTCAAAAGGTCATTGGCTTCGGCTCTGACAACAAGCATGAAGATCTTGAAAAAGAAGCGCTTCTTTCCAAAGTGCTTCCGGAAGACTTGCTTCGCTTCGGTCTGATCCCTGAATTCATCGGCCGTCTCCCGATCATCGCAAGCCTTGAACCACTCGATGAAAAAGCGCTGGTTGAAATTTTAACAAAACCGAAAAACGCACTTGTTAAACAATATAGAAAAATGCTTGAGCTGGATGATGTGGAGCTTGTATTTGAAGACGAAGCGCTCACAGAAATCGCTAAAAAAGCAATTGAACGTAAAACAGGAGCACGCGGACTTCGTTCCATTATCGAAGGAATCATGCTCGACGTGATGTTCGATCTGCCGTCACGCGAGGATATTGAAAAATGCGTGATTACAGGCAAAACCGTCACTGACGGCGAACCGCCGCGTCTCATTATGAAAGACGGCACGGTCGTCAATAAAGACAAAAAAACTTCAGCATAATGCAGAGAACCTCCTAGCCAAAGGAGGTTCTTTTTTTGCATTTGGAAACCGTCGCCATACAGAAAAAAGTGACGGTTCGAAAAGCAAAATTATCCCTTTCTGTACGTTTATTCCCTCCGTGATCAGGAAATACTATCTGACATACTTAAAGATACGAAACCATTTCAGGAGGGACCATCAGTTGAGCTGGACGAGCATTGCACTTTTTGTACAACTATTTTTCGGGATCATCATCGGATTATATTTTTGGAATCTGCTCAAGAATCAAAGAACCCAAAAGGTTACGATAGACAGAGAGTCCAAAAAAGAGATGGAACAGCTCCGGAAAATGAGATCAATCCATTTATCAGAACCGTTATCAGAAAAGGTAAGGCCGACAGCTTTTGAAGACATCGTCGGCCAAGAGGACGGCATTAAAGCGCTGAAAGCCGCCCTTTGCGGACCAAATCCGCAGCATGTCATTATTTACGGCCCTCCAGGTGTAGGGAAAACCGCAGCTGCAAGGCTTGTCCTCGAAGAAGCGAAAAAGAACAAGCGCTCACCGTTCCAGGAACATTCCGTCTTTGTCGAGCTTGACGCGACAACGGCCCGCTTCGACGAGCGGGGAATCGCCGACCCGTTGATCGGATCGGTCCACGATCCGATTTATCAGGGTGCCGGAGCGATGGGGCAGGCCGGAATTCCTCAGCCAAAGCAGGGAGCCGTTACGCATGCGCACGGCGGGGTATTATTCATCGACGAAATCGGAGAGCTTCATCCGATTCAAATGAATAAAATGCTGAAGGTGCTTGAAGATCGGAAAGTGTTTTTGGAAAGCGCCTATTACAGTGAAGAAAACACGCAAATCCCCAAACACATCCACGACATTTTTCAAAACGGGCTGCCGGCGGATTTCAGACTGATCGGCGCGACGACGAGGATGCCTGACGAAATCCCGCCAGCGATTCGGTCGAGATGTCTGGAAGTGTTCTTCCGCGACCTTGAAAAGCAAGAATTAAAAACGGTCGCCAAAAAAGCGGCTGATAAGATTGAGAAGAAAGTCGCAGAGGAAGGACTTGACCTGTTGACGCGGTATGCGAGAAACGGCCGCGAAGTCGTCAATATGATGCAAATCGCCGCCGGAATGGCTTTGACTGAAGAGCGCGACGAGGTGACGGTTGAAGATATCGAATGGGTGATCCATTCGAGCCAGCTGACACCGAAATACGAACAAAAAATCGCCTCCAAACCGCAGGTCGGCATCGTCAACGGACTTGCCGTCCACGGCCCTAACAGCGGTTCGCTGCTCGAAATTGAAGTCACAGTCAACAAGGCTGCTGATAAGGGATCGATTAATATCACAGGCATCGCAGAAGAAGAGAATATCGGCAACCAGTCAAAATCGATCCGACGGAAAAGCATGGCGAAAGGGTCGGTCGAAAATGTCATGACTGTATTGCGGACAATGGGAGTAAAAGCTTCGGATTATGATATTCACGTGAATTTCCCCGGCGGTATCCCGGTTGACGGACCATCTGCAGGAATTGCCATGGCGGCGGGCATTTTCTCCGCCATTCATAAGGTTCCGATAGACCATACTGTCGCCATGACGGGGGAAATCAGCCTGAACGGCCGGGTAAAGCCGATCGGCGGCGTGATTCCGAAAATCAAAGCGGCCAAGCATGCGGGGGCAAAAACGGTTATTATTCCGCATGAAAATGTCCAGTCGATTTTAAAGCGGATAGAAGGCGTACATATCATTCCCGTCAAAACCTTGCAGGAAGTGCTGGACCTTGCATTGGTCAACCCTCCTTCAGAAATGCCTGACGGCGCTCAGATGAAAAGAGAATCCGTATAAATCCCCATCATTTCAGATGGGGATTTTTTTCGGGCCGGTTTTCTCCGACAGGCGCCGGCATGTTTTCTTAGCGGAGGACATCTTTTCCTTTTTCAGAACTGAAAGAAAGGGTATACTACAGGAGACCCTTTTTATTTCGCCGGGCTTACAATTGTACAGGGATAAAAAAAGTATATTATAATGGTTCATACTAAAGTTACGGAGGTGTCAGTCAAAATGGCAGATGAAACGAAACGAAACATCCCGCTCCTCCCTTTAAGAGGTTTACTCGTCTATCCGACGATGGTTTTGCACCTTGACGTCGGGCGTGAAAAGTCGGTTCAGGCGCTTGAACAGGCGATGATGAATGACCATATGATCTTTTTGGCAACACAAAAGGACATATCCATAGACGAACCGGATGAAGACGAGATTTTTACATTCGGAACCTATACAAAAATCAAGCAGATGCTCAAGCTGCCGAACGGAACGATCCGCGTTTTGGTGGAGGGGCTGCAGCGCGCCCGCATTCTTGAGTACCATGATTTAGATGAATATACGTCTGTAAAAATCGAACGAATCGATGAAGAGACTGAAAAAGATGTTGAAGATGAAGCACTCATGCGCACATTGCTTGACCACTTCGATCAATACATAAAGATTTCGAAAAAAATATCGGCTGAAACATTTGCCGCTGTAACAGATATTGAAGAGCCGGGAAGAATGGCCGATATCGTCGCCTCCCACCTGCCGCTTAAGCTGAAAGACAAGCAGGAAGTGCTGGAAACGATCGATGTCAAAGCCAGATTAAACAAAGTGATCGACCTGATTCACAACGAAAAAGAAGTCCTTGAGATTGAAAAGAAGATCGGGCAGCGCGTCAAGCGTTCAATGGAAAGAACGCAAAAGGAGTATTACCTGCGCGAGCAGATGAAAGCCATTCAAAAAGAGCTTGGCGACAAAGAAGGAAAAACGGGCGAGGTCCAAAAGCTGACTGAGAAAATCGAACAGGCCGGCATGCCTGACAATGTGAAAGAAACCGCGTTTAAAGAGCTAAACCGGTACGAAAAAATACCGTCAAGCTCAGCTGAAAGTTCTGTCATCCGCAATTATATTGAATGGCTTATTTCCCTCCCATGGAATGATGCAACAGAAGACAGGCTTGATTTAAATCTCGCCAGTCAAATTCTTGATGAAGAACATCACGGCCTTGAAAAAGTGAAAGAACGGGTTCTCGAATATTTGGCAGTCCAAAAGCTGACCCGCTCGTTAAAAGGACCGATCTTATGCTTGGCCGGACCTCCGGGTGTCGGAAAAACCTCGCTGGCCAAATCGATCGCCAAATCGCTCGGACGCAAATTTGTCCGCATTTCCCTTGGCGGCGTGAGGGATGAATCCGAAATCCGCGGCCACCGCCGCACATATGTAGGCGCCATGCCGGGCCGCATTATTCAGGGGATGAAAAAAGCAGGCAAGAACAATCCCGTGTTCCTTTTGGACGAGATTGACAAAATGGCTTCGGATTTCAGGGGAGATCCTGCTTCAGCGATGCTGGAAGTGCTCGATCCTGAACAAAACCATACGTTCAGCGACCATTATATTGAAGAGACGTTTGATTTATCAAAGGTTTTGTTTATTGCGACCGCGAACAACCTGGCCACAATCCCGGGTCCGCTCAGAGACCGTATGGAGATCATCACGATCGCCGGCTATACGGAAGTGGAAAAGGTCGAAATCGTCAAAGACCATCTGCTTCCAAAACAGCTGAAAGAACACGGTCTGAAAAAATCCAATCTGCAAATACGGGAGCAGGCTGTCCTTGATGTTATTCGCTATTATACAAGGGAAGCCGGCGTCAGAAGTCTTGAACGCCAAATCGCAGCGATATGCAGAAAAGCGGCGAAGCTGATCGTATCAGGGGAAAGAAAAAGAATTACGGTCACGGACAAAAACCTTGAAGACTATTTAGGAAAAAGAATGTTCAGGTACGGACAGGCTGAGCTCGACGATCAGATCGGCGTTGTCACAGGTCTTGCCTACACGACGGTCGGCGGAGATACGCTGTCCATCGAAGTGTCTCTTTCCCCCGGGAAAGGCAAGCTCATTTTAACCGGAAAGCTCGGCGATGTCATGAGAGAGTCGGCACAAGCCGCATTCAGCTATGTCCGTTCAAAAGCGGAAGAGTTAAACATCAACCCTGATTTTCATGAAAAACACGATATTCACATTCACGTGCCGGAAGGGGCCGTTCCGAAGGACGGGCCATCCGCGGGGATCACAATGGCGACAGCTCTTGTTTCGGCGCTGACGGGCCGACCTGTTTCACGAAATGTCGGCATGACCGGCGAAATCACGTTAAGAGGCCGCGTCCTTCCGATCGGCGGCTTGAAGGAAAAGGCGCTCGGCGCACACCGTGCCGGCTTAAAGACTGTCATTATGCCGAAAGATAATGAAAAAGACATTGAGGACATTCCAAACAGCGTGCGGGAAGGCTTAACCTTCATTCCTGTCGCTCACCTGGACGAAGTTCTAAAGCATGCGCTAGTAGGAGAAGAGAAATGAAAGTAACGAAATCAGAGATTGTCATCAGTGCGGTGAAACCCGAGCAGTACCCTGAAGGGGGGCTGCCGGAAATCGCCCTTGCCGGGAGATCTAATGTCGGAAAATCGTCATTTATCAATACAATGATCAACCGTAAAAACTTAGCGAGGACATCATCAAAGCCGGGCAAAACACAGACATTAAACTTTTATATCATTAACGATGTCCTTCACTTTGTCGATGTGCCCGGTTACGGATTTGCGAAAGTCTCCAAAACGGAGCGCGAGGCTTGGGGCCGTATGATAGAGACGTATTTGACATCCCGCGAAGAACTGAAAGCGGTCGTTCAAATCGTCGACCTCAGACATGCCCCTTCACAGGATGATGTGATGATGTACGACTTTTTAAAGCATTATGAAATTCCTGTGATCGTGATTGCGACAAAAGCGGATAAAATCCCTAAAGGTAAATGGGAAAAGCATGCCAAAGTCGTCAAAGAGACGCTCAATATAGAAAAAGAAGACAAGCTCATCTTGTTTTCCTCCGAGACGAAAAAGGGTAAACAAGAAGCGTGGTCGGCGATCGAGCAAATGATCGCGAGATAAAAGAAAAAGCACTTGCGGGATTAATGCAAGTGCTTTTTCTTGAATAAACTATTTTCTTTTTAAGAATAATAAAAGCAGACTAACCGCGATAAAAGCGGCCGGCCAATAAGCTTCTACATATGCCGTCTCGATATTCGCCGTCTTCAGCCAGGCGGCAATCTGCCGGAAAAAATAAAGATAGAGGGCGACTGCGATCATCAGCAGACTCTCATATTGATATTCTTTCGTCTTAAACGATTTGACAAGAAGCGCCGCACCGAGGATCAGCACGATGACCGCAAAATCATCCGCGCGGCTGAAATAGTCCTCTTTAAATGTGAAATAAACACCGATCGCTGTCATGAAGAGCCCTGCAAAGGAATGGGCGGAATCGGCTTCCTTCTGTCCCTGATAAAAAAGAGCCAGCCCGATGAGCCCCGCAAGTACAGACCATTCTTCCTGTCCGTCAAACAGGTTGATCCGGCCCGACCGCAGAAAGGCGTAGACAGCCACGGCTATCAACAGCAATGGAAGCAAAACAGATTTCTTTTTCAAAGTATCACCTTCTTGATGTAGTGAAAGAAATAGAAACACATTTTCTACTATATCACATCAATTTTTTAAAATCTGTTCACATTTTGGGAAGAGAAAATAGTGAATATATGTTATAATCGTTTTGAATAATAAATTCTATATTATAATCATTCTAATTTAGATAGATGTTGGGGGTGCAAGCAAGAGTTATGCATATACTTGTCGTGGGATTGGATTACAAATCAGCCCCTGTTGATATACGTGAAAAGTTAACCTTTCAGCCGGATGAGCTGGGGCAGGCGATGTCGCAATTGAAAGAAGAAAAAAGCATACTTGAGAATATCATCGTGTCGACATGCAACCGGACAGAGCTGTATGCAGTCGTTGATCAGCTGCACACCGGACGTTATTATATGAAAATGTTTTTGGCGAACTGGTTCGGACTAAGCAAAGAGGACATTTCGCCTTACTTGAAGTTTTATGAAAACGACGGAGCCGTTGAACATTTGTTCCGCGTATCGTGCGGATTGGATTCGATGGTTATTGGAGAAACGCAGATTTTAGGCCAAGTGCGTACAAGTTTTAAGCTGGCTCAGGAAGAGAAGACAATTGGTACCGTTTTCAACTATTTGTTTAAGCAGGCTGTCACCGTTGCGAAGCGCTGCCATGCCGAAACGGACATTGCTTCAAATGCTGTATCCGTCAGCTATGCAGCCGTCGAGCTTGCCAGGAAAATCTTCGGCGACCTTTCCGATAAACACGTGCTGATTCTCGGCGCGGGCAAAATGGGAGAGCTTGCGGTTCAAAACCTGCACGGCCACGGAATCGGACAGGTTACCGTGATCAACAGAACATTTTCAAAAGCGAAGGAGCTTGCCGGCCGTTTTTCAGGCGCGGCGAAAAGCTTAAATGAGCTGCAATGCGCTTTAATGGAAGCCGACATTCTCATCAGTTCAACGGGCGCAAGCGGCTATGTCGTCACAAAAGAGATGATCGAACATGTCAATAAGCTTCGCAAAGGATGTCCGCTTTTTATGGTGGATATTGCCGTGCCGCGGGATCTTGACCCGGCTCTCAGCGATGTGGAAGGCGTCTTTCTGTACGATATTGACGATCTTGAAGGGATCGTGGAAGAAAATCTGAAGGAGCGTCAGGCCGTTGCTGAAGAAGTGGAGCTGATTATTGAAGCTGAGATCGTCGCTTTTAAACAATGGCTGAATACGCTCGGCGTCGTGCCGGTCATCTCTGCTCTCAGGGAAAAAGCTTTGACAATCCAGGCGGAAACGATGCAGAGCATCGAACGGAAGCTCCCTCACTTGAGCACAAGAGAGAAAAAACTTTTAAACAAGCATACGAAAAGCATTATCAACCAGCTCTTGCGCGACCCGATTTTAAAAGTGAAGGAGTTTGCGTCAGAAGCTGATGCCGAAGAAAAGCTTGCACTGTTTACGCAGATTTTTGATATTGAAGAAGCGGCTTTTCCTGACGGAGAGAATCAAGACGAACGCCAGCCGGTTCATGCGTTTAAGCGGCAAAACCAGCAGGGTTTGACTTCTATCGCGAGCGAGTGACAGACATGACAGACACATTGTTAGCAAGGCTTAACGAAGTTACAATCGTGTTGTACGCGCTCACCGTCCTCTTTTATTTTATAGACTTTTTACAGCACAACCGGAAGGCGGGAAAAGCGGCCTTCTGGTTGCTTTCTATTGTCTGGATTCTGCAGACGGTATACCTTTTTTATTTCATGCAGTACACAGATCAGTTTCCTGTTTTGAATAATGCACAGGGGCTTTATTTTTACGCGTGGGTGCTTGTCACGCTGTCTCTCGTTTTGACGAAGCTTTTGAAAGTGGAATTTCTCGTTTTTTTCACCAATCTCATCGGCTTTTCAATGGCGGCGATCCACACGTTTACACCGACTGCCCAGCAGTCGGCGGAGCTTTCGGGAAGGCTCGTGTCCGAGCTCTTGATCATTCACATTACAATGGCGATTCTTTCGTATGGAGCGTTTTCATTGTCGTTTGTCTTTTCCGTGCTGTATCTTTTTCAGTACCGTTTATTGAAAAAGAAAAAGTGGGGGAAATGGCTCTTACGAATCGAAGATTTGCCAAAACTTGATCATATGGCTTATGTCCTTAATCTCATCGGCGTTCCTATGCTTTTGCTGAGTCTGATTCTGGGGATTATCTGGTCGTATGTATCGCTTGAAACCCTGTACTGGGCGGATCCGAAAGTGCTCGGATCGATCGTGCTGCTTTTTTTATACGGATACTATTTATTTATCAGGATTGTCAAAGAGCTGCAGGGAAGGATCGCGGCCATGTGGAATACCGCGTCTTTTCTTGTTCTTTTAATCAATTTCTTTTTGCTCGGCAGCTTTTCGCAATTTCATTGGTTTAGTTAGTTAAAACGGTTGCCCGTGACGGATTGGGAGGAAGAAAACATGAGAAACATCATTGTAGGCTCAAGAAGAAGCAAATTGGCGATGACCCAGACAAAATGGGTGATCAAAAAGCTGGAGGAATTAAATCCGGATTTCACGTTTGAAATAAAGGAAATCGTTACAAAAGGCGACCGGATCTTGGATGTTACGCTGTCAAAGGTCGGCGGGAAAGGCCTGTTCGTCAAAGAAATCGAACAGGCGATGCTTTCCGGGGAAATTGATATGGCCGTTCACAGCATGAAGGACATGCCGTCGGCGCTTCCCGAAGGGCTGGTGGTCGGCTGCATTCCAAAACGGGAAGATGCCAGGGACGTTCTCATTTCAAAAAGCCGTCAAAAGCTGGCCGACCTGAAACAAGGTGCGGTTATCGGCACGAGCAGCCTCAGAAGAAGCGCGCAGCTTTTGCAAATGCGTCCCGACCTTGAGATCAAGTGGATCAGGGGAAATATCGATACAAGGTTAAAAAAACTTGAAACCGAAGATTACGACGCGATTATTTTAGCAGCGGCAGGCCTGTCAAGAATGGGCTGGAAGGACGATGTCGTCACCGAATTTCTTGATCCAGAGAGCTGCCTTCCCGCCGTTGGGCAAGGCGCGTTGGCGATCGAGTGCAGAGGCTCGGATGAGGAGCTGCTGTCCCTCTTTTCGCGCCTGAACGACCGCTACACACAGCTGACCGTCACGGCCGAGCGTGCTTTTCTTCATGCGATGGAAGGCGGCTGCCAAGTGCCAATCGCCGGATTTGCGACGATGGACGAAGACGGCGTCATCGAACTGACCGGTCTTGTGGCATCGCCTGACGGAAAAACCGCATACAGAGAAACAGTAAAAGGAAAAGATCCGGAGGCTGTCGGCAGAGAATGCGCGGCGGTCATGTCGGAAAAAGGAGCAAAGGCACTGATTGACCGTGTGAAACAGGAGCTGGAAGACAATGAAGCATGATCTTCCTTTACAGGGAAAGAAAGTGCTCGTCACCCGCAATAAAGCCCAAGCCCAATCCTTCAGGGAAAAGGTGGAGGCTTTGGGCGGAGAAGCTGTTTTAACGTCATTGATTTCGTTTCGGCCCGCCCTCCCGCGAGAACAGGCCCAGCGCTTTCGAGCAGATCTTGAAAGCGCGGACTGGCTTGTTTTTACAAGCGTGAACGGGGCAAAATTCTTTTTTTCTTATTTGAAGAACGCCGGGTTCAGCGTTCCTTTCGCATCAAAGGCCAAGGTTGCCGCTGTCGGTGAAAAAACGGCCAGGTATTTGCGCGACAGGGGTCTTTCTGTCGATCTGATGCCTGAGTTATACGTGGCTGAACATTTGGCGGAGGCACTGAAGCGAAATGTCGGCCGTCATGATAAAGTGGCCGTTTTAAAAGGAAATTTATCCCGGGACGTCATCAAGAAAACCCTCACTCCGCTCGGAATTCAAGTTTCGGAATGGATTTTGTATGAAACCGTTCGTGATGAAAAAGGAATTTTGGAGCTTAAGGAAGCAGCAAAACACGCGTCTTTTGATTTTGTGACATTTACCAGCTCCTCGACGGTACATACATTCATGTCCATTTTGAAAGAGGAGAGCAGAACGTGGGCCGAAAAGAACGGTACGGCTTTTATTACGATCGGGCCTATGACAAAGAAGGCGCTGTCGGACTACGGAATTCCTTCATATATGCCGGACGTCTATACAATCGACGGAATGCTGCGTGAAATATGCCGCATTTCAAGAAAGGGAGAATGACAAATGGAAGCATCATTTCAAAGACACCGCCGCCTGCGGACGACAGCAGGTATGCGAAAATTGGTAAGAGAAACCGAGTTAAGAGCATCTGACTTCATTTATCCGATATTTGTAACCGAGGAAGAGAATGTTAAAAGCGAAGTTCCGTCCATGCCGGGCGTATACCAGCTGTCTTTGGACCGGCTGAAAGAGGAAATGGAGGAAGTCGCAGGCCTCGGCATTCAATCTGTGATCGTCTTCGGCGTGCCTGAACACAAAGATGATGTGGGAAGCGGAGCCTATCACAACCACGGCATCGTTCAAAAAGCGATTGCGCAAATTAAACAAGACTTTCCTGAGCTTGTCGTTATCGCAGATACATGCCTATGCGAGTACACGGACCACGGTCACTGCGGCCTTGTGGAAAACGGTGAAATACTAAATGACGAATCGCTCGTTCTTTTGGCAAAAACCGCTGTCAGCCAAGCCCGTGCAGGCGCTGACATTATTGCGCCTTCAAACATGATGGACGGTTTCGTTGCCGCCATCAGGGATGCGCTTGATCAGGAAGGATTTACAAATGTGCCGATCATGTCGTACGCTGTAAAATATGCGAGCGCGTTTTACGGCCCGTTCCGCGATGCCGCGGGAAGCAGTCCGCAGTTCGGCGACCGCAAGACGTACCAAATGGATTATGCCAACCGCAGGGAGGCTCTCCGGGAGGCAAAATCCGATGTGGAAGAAGGCGCCGATTTCCTGATCGTCAAGCCGACGCTTTCATATCTTGATATCGTCAGAGAAGTGAAAAACGAATTTAACCTGCCTGTTGTCGGATACAATGTAAGCGGGGAGTATGCGATGGTCAAAGCCGCGGCCCAAAACGGCTGGATTGAAGAAAAAGCTCTTGTTCTCGAAATGCTGACAAGCATGAAGCGGGCGGGCGCCGATTTGATCATTACGTACTTTGCAAAAGATGCGGCAAAATGGATTTCGGAATAAGAATTTGAACTGGGGGTTTTAGAGGATGCGGAGCTATGAGAAGTCTAAAGCGGCATTCGAAGAGGCGCAACGAGTCATGCCTGGCGGGGTGAACAGCCCGGTCAGAGCCTTTAAATCAGTGAACATGGACCCGATTTTTATGGAGCGGGGAAAAGGATCAAAAATCTATGATATTGACGGAAACGAATACATCGATTATGTCTTGTCATGGGGACCGCTTATTTTAGGACACAGCAATGAAAAAGTGGTGAAAGAAATTCAAAACACGGCAGAACACGGGACAAGCTTCGGTGCACCGACAGAACTGGAAACCGAGCTTGCCGAGCTTGTCATCGACCGTGTTCCTTCCATAGAAATCGTTCGGATGGTAAGCTCCGGTACGGAGGCGACGATGAGCGCCTTGCGGCTGGCGCGCGGTTACACAGGCCGTAACAAAATCGTGAAATTTGAAGGCTGCTACCATGGACACGGTGATTCCCTGCTGATTAAAGCGGGCTCTGGAGTAGCAACGCTCGGCCTCCCTGACAGTCCCGGAGTTCCGGAAAGCATTGCAAAAAACACGATTACCGTTCCTTACAATGATCTGGAAAGCATGAAGCTTGTCTTTCAGGAATTCGGAGAGGACATTGCCGGCGTTATCGTTGAACCTGTCGCGGGCAATATGGGTGTCGTACCTCCGGTTAAAGGGTTCCTCGAAGGGCTTCGCGAGCTGACTGAGACGCATGGCGCTCTGCTGATTTTTGATGAAGTAATGACAGGCTTCAGGGTGGGCTACAACTGTGCGCAAGGCTATTTCGGAGTGACGCCTGATTTGACTTGCCTCGGAAAAGTGATCGGCGGCGGTCTTCCTGTCGGCGCTTATGGAGGAAAGGCGGAAATCATGGAGAAAATTGCGCCGAGCGGTCCGATCTATCAGGCCGGCACGCTGTCCGGCAACCCGCTTGCCATGACAGCCGGACTCGAAACATTGAAACAGCTGACTCCTGAATCCTACCAGGAATTCTCCCGCAAAGCAGACCGTTTGGAAAAAGGAATTTCTGAAGCTGCCGGGAAAAATGGCATTCCGTGTACATTTAATCGAGCGGGGTCTATGATCGGCTTTTTCTTCACAAATGAACCGGTCATCAATTATGATACAGCGAAACAGTCTGATCTCGGACTGTTTGCCGAATATTATAAAGGGATGGCCGATGAAGGCGTGTTTCTCCCGCCTTCACAGTTTGAAGGGCTGTTCTTGTCAACCGCTCATACGGATGACGACATTGAGCATACGATTCAAGCTGCTGAACGCGTATTCGAAAGAATCAGCCGCTCCAGATAAAGAAAAGGGCTGCCGGACATTGCCGGCGGCTCTTTTTTGCATGGTGCCGGTAACGGCTTATGATTTTTCTGTTCATATTCTGCCTGCTTTTCTCATACATCTTTACTGACATCTAATTTTAAAAATTAGGTGAAGGGAGGATATCAGTTTGCCGCAAAACAATCGTTTGCAATTTTCTGTAGAAGAGTCAATCTGTTTTCAAAAAGGACAGGAAGTATCCGAATTATTATCGATTTCATTGGATCCTGACATTACCGTTCAGGAAGTAAATGATTATGTATCCATACGAGGGTCATTAGAGCTGACAGGCGAATACAACATAGATCAAACCCGGGAATATGCAGAGCTGCCTGCGACAAGCCGATTTGTGGAAGATGTAAAGCTGAAAGGGGACGGCAGCGCAGAGCTGACGCATTGTTTCCCAGTGGATATCACCATCCCGAAAGACAAGGTCAATCATTTAAACGACGTATTTGTTTTTATTGACGCTTTCGATTATCAGCTGACAGATGCGAGGATGCTGACGATTCAAGCTGATTTGGCGATTGAAGGCCTCTTGAATGTAAGCGGTGAAGCCGGAGAAGAAGAACCGCGTACTATGCCTGCGGCAGTCCAGCCGGAAGAGGAGCTTGAGCCTGCCTTCAGATCACCTTCAGACGACGAAGAACAGGGTAAAGAGGAAGAATTTTTGATTCAGCTTGACAGGTCTTATGAAGAGCAGGACGAAGAACAGCCGTATGAAGAAGCAGAAGAAACTGATACCGATGCGGAAGCGGTTCCGATTTACCAGTCGTTTCTCGGAGACGATACAGAGGAAACAAAGCCGTTTTTTACAGCGTCTTTGTCTGCGGCAGAGCGGACGAAGCGCGAAATGGAAAATCCAAAAGACTCCGCTCTTGAACATCCGGAAGAAGAATATGAGCTGAAAAGGGAGAAAGTAGAAGCAAAACCGGAAGAAGAATATGAGCTGAAAAGGGAGAAAGTAGAAGCAAAACCGGAAGAAGAATATGAGCTGAAAAGGGAGAAAGTAGAAGCAAAACCGGAAGAAGAATATGAGCTGAAAAGGGAGAAAGTAGAAGCAAAACCGGAAGAATATGAGCTGAAAAGGGAGAAAGTAGAAGCAAAACCGGAAGAATATGAGCAAAAAAGGGAGAAAGCGGAAGAGAAGCCGGAAGAATACGAGTTAAAAAGGGAAGAAGCGGAAGCAGAGCCGGAGCCGCTCCAAAGGGCTTATCAACCTCATGATGAACCGAAAGAAACCCCGTTCTACGGTGTTCCGCCTCTTTTGGAGGAAGACCAGAATGACAGGGAGCCTGAGACGTTTGAAGTTGAAGTGACACAGGAAGCAGAAGCGATTGATGAAGAAGAGGAAGCCGGGCATACCATTGAAATCCCGGAATATTCGTTTCATGAGCAGACGGAGCCTGAAGAAGAAAGAGATGAGATGCCGGCAGCAGACGACCAGGAAGTGTCAGCGAAGGAGAATGACAATGCTCTCTATTTGACAAAGCTGTTTACAAAACAGGGAGAGGAGGAGTTTACTCGAATGAGGATGTGCATCGTTCAGCAAAACGATACCATTGATCTTTTGTGCGAGCGCTATGATATTAATGTCCAGCAGCTCATCCGGATGAATTCCCTTTCCCTTGACGAGGAATTAAAAGAGGGACAGATCCTTTATATACCGGATTATCAAAACAGCCATGCCTAATGCATTGATAAAAATGTGGTGAAGCCGATGGAAGGCATCCAGTCTGTTTTAAATGAGTACGGTCTTACGCCTGAATATATGGAATCGGTCAGTCCAAAGGTATGGAAAGTGTATACGGATCACGGTGTATTCGCCCTGAAAAAATTGGCGGCTTCAAGAAACGCCCGCTTCACAGAACAGATGATCTTGCTGGAGGAAAAAGGCTACAGGCAGTTTGTTCCCGTCTATCGAAATCGCACGGGCGAATTTTTAACGCAAGCCGGAGAAGATGTCTGTTATCTCATGCCTTGGCTTACCCTTGAAAGAGAGGAAGAGCGTGACCAAAAACACGAATATATGTTTAAAGAAATCGCTCTTCTTCACCAGCGAACGGAAAAAGAGCTCGGTGTGAGGCGGGAAGAAATACTCGGGCACTATGAACGGACAAAACGGAAATGGGAACAGCAAAAACAGAAATATGAAGAATTCATCTCAAGAGCAGAAAACGAATGGTATATGTCCCCGTTCCAGCTTCAGGCAGCCATGTATTTCAAAGAGACGATATCAGCTGCAGACTTTGCGCTTGCCCGCCTTGAAGAGTGGTATGAGACCATGAAAGACAAAGAGTCTTCGAGAATGGTTTTAAACCACGGGCAGCTGTCCGTCCGGCATTTTCTCTATAACGATACCGGAACGGGTTACTTTACGAACTTTGAGAAAGCGGGACACGGGCCCCCAGCGAACGATCTCATCGTATTTTTTACAAGAATGTTTAAGACGAATCCCGTGATGTGCACGGAATGTGTAAACTGGTTTTATACGTATCACAATGTCTATCCTTTGCGGGAGGAAGAAATCAGCTTATTCCTCAGCTATATGGCTTACCCCGGGCCTGTATTCGGTGTGCTGAACCGCTACGACCTTGAGAAGGGGCCCGGAGAAAAAGAAGCCTGTACAACGCTTTTGAAGGCGTACTGGCAAATGAAAAACGCCGAACCGCTTGTGATGAGCATTCACGAGACGGAAGAAAACAGAAAACTGCAGGAAGAAACAGAGTCCCCATCATCATGATGCGGACTTTTTTCGTGCTTATATCCAGTCAAGGTGAAAGGCGCACGCAAGGAATATGAGAATGCCCAAAAGGAGGACATCAAATGTGGTCGGAAAGATGATCGTGCGTATGCCCTGGAAGATCGTGATCGGGAGGACGACTTGAACAGCAACAAGCCTGACTTGCTTCAGCCACGGCTGGAATGAATGTGTGTTGAATTTTTTTCGCATCTTATGCCTCCTCTCTTATCGTTACAGCATCATATGAGGAAAAGGAGCTTGTGTGCATGGCCCAGTATCGTATAAAACAAGAGAAAAACGGAAAAGATGATTGACGAAAATGAAAAAGATTTAGTAATATAAGAAAAAGAAAAAGTACGTGCTGAAAAGTCAATGATCACCCGCTTTGAATGGGAAGAGTACAAAAACAGACGCTTGCAGAGAGGGAAGCCGGTTCGCTGAAAGGCTCCCAGTCAGTCTTTTTTGGAAGGTCGCCCAGGAGCGCAATTTCTCGAACAAAAAGTAGAGAAATTCGGGAAAGTCCCGTTATCCCATTTAAGTGCGTGAATGCGTTTTTTTCGCATTCATGAAAAAAGGTGGTACCGCGAGAGAGTTCTCTTCGTCCTTTTAACAGGATCGAGAGGGCTCTTTTTTATTGTTCAGCCGTTTAATACTGTTGGAGGTTTGAAAATGGATAATCAAGAACTGACGATGCCGACAAAATACGATCCGTCTGCAGTTGAAAAAGACAGATACGACTATTGGGTGAACGGCAAATTTTTTGAAGCGAAAAACGACCCTGAAAAAGAACCGTACACCGTTGTCATTCCCCCGCCGAATGTGACGGGTAAGCTGCACTTGGGGCATGCTTGGGATTCCACCTTGCAGGATATCGTGACAAGAATGAAACGGATGCAGGGCTATGACGTGCTCTGGCTGCCGGGTATGGATCACGCCGGTATTGCAACTCAGGCAAAAGTAGAAGCGAAGCTTCGCGAAGAAGGAAAAACGCGCTATGATCTCGGCCGCGAAAAATTCCTTGAAGAAACATGGAAATGGAAAGAGGAATATGCCGATTTTATTCGCGGCCAATGGGCGAAAATCGGCCTTGGCCTTGACTATTCAAGGGAGCGTTTCACCCTTGATGAAGGGCTTTCTAAAGCGGTTCGCGAAGTATTTGTGAAGCTATATGAAAAAGGGCTGATTTACCGCGGAGAATATATCATTAACTGGGACCCGGCCACTAAAACGGCTCTGTCTGACATCGAAGTCATCTATAAAGACGTACAAGGCGCGTTCTATCATATGCGCTATCCGTTGAAAGACGGTTCAGGCTCGATTGAAATTGCGACGACCCGTCCGGAAACGATGCTCGGCGATACAGCGGTTGCGGTACATCCGGAAGACGAGCGGTACAAACACCTAATCGGAAAAACGGTTATTCTGCCGATCACAGGAAGGGAAATTCCGATTGTCGGAGACGACTACGTCGATATGGAATTCGGCTCAGGTGCCGTCAAAATTACACCTGCCCATGATCCGAACGACTTTGAAATCGGAAACCGCCACAACCTTGAACGCATTCTCGTTATGAATGAAGACGGCACAATGAATGACAAGGCGCTTCAATATAAAGGCATGGACCGTTTTGAATGCCGCAAGCAGATCGTGAAAGATCTTCAGGAAGAGGGCGTGCTGTTCAAGATTGAAGAACATACGCATTCGGTCGGCCACAGCGAACGCAGCGGAGCAGTCGTTGAGCCGTATTTGTCAACGCAGTGGTTCGTGCAAATGCAGCCGCTTGCCGATGCCGCCATCGAATTGCAAAAAAGCGAAGGAAAAGTCAACTTCGTCCCTGACCGTTTTGAAAAAACGTATCTGCACTGGATGGAAAATATCCGCGACTGGTGCATTTCCCGCCAGCTTTGGTGGGGCCACCGTATTCCTGCGTGGTACCATAAAGAAACGGGGGAAATCTATGTGGGCGCTGAAGCTCCTGAAGATGCCGAAAACTGGGAGCAGGACAAAGACGTTCTTGACACATGGTTCAGTTCCGCTCTTTGGCCGTTTTCAACGATGGGCTGGCCGGATATCGATGAGGAAGATTTCAAGCGTTACTATCCGACGAACGTCCTTGTCACAGGATACGATATCATTTTCTTCTGGGTATCCAGAATGATCTTCCAAGGTATCGAATTTACCGGAGAACGTCCGTTTAAAGATGTTTTGATCCACGGGCTTATCCGCGATGACCAGGGCCGCAAAATGAGCAAATCGCTCGGAAACGGCGTCGATCCGATGGATGTGATCGATAAGTACGGAGCGGATTCGCTGCGCTACTTCCTTGCGACGGGAAGCTCTCCAGGGCAGGATTTACGCTTCAGCTTTGAAAAAGTGGAGTCAACATGGAATTTTGCGAACAAGATTTGGAACGCATCAAGGTTCGCCCTGATGAACATGGACGGCATGACATACGAAGAGCTTGATCTGTCAGGAGAAAAATCAGTTGCCGATAAGTGGATTTTAACAAGGTTGAACGAAACGATTGAAACTGTGACACAGCTGGCTGACAAGTACGAATTCGGCGAGGTTGGCCGCCATCTCTACAATTTTATCTGGGATGATTTCTGCGACTGGTACATCGAAATGGCTAAACTTCCGCTTTACGGTGAAGATGAAACGGCGAAAAAGACGACCCGCTCTATTTTAGCGTATGTGCTGGATCAAACGATGCGCCTGTTGCATCCGTTTATGCCTTTCCTGACGGAGGAGATCTGGCAGCATCTTCCTCACGAAGGGGAATCCATTACAGTCGCCAAGTGGCCTGAAGCTGTTAAAGAATATACGGACACCGAAGCAGCGGCGGATATGAAGCTTCTCGTTGAAGTCATCCGCGCTGTACGGAACATCCGCAGCGAAGTCAACACGCCGCTCAGCAAGCAGATTGAGCTTTATATTAAAACAAGCACGCCGGAAATCGCCGAACGACTTGAAGAAAACCGTTCGTACGTGGAACGCTTTACGAATCCGAGCCTTCTTCAAATCGGAACGGATATTCAGGCGGTCGATAAAGCGATGACCGCTGTCGTATCCGGCGCCGAGCTGATTTTGCCGCTCGAAGGTCTGATTAACATTGAGGAAGAAATCAGCCGCCTGCAAAAAGAACTCGATAAGCTGACGAAGGAAGTTGAACGGGTTCAAAAGAAATTAAGCAACGAAGGATTTATGAAAAAGGCGCCTGCACATGTCATTGAAGAAGAGCGGGCGAAAGAAGCCGATTATACGGCAAAACGTGAAGCTGTAGAAAAAAGGATTGCCGAATTGAAAAATTAATCAACGAAAAAAGGAGGTGTTTTCCAGGTCTTTCTAAAGATGCTGGAAAACACCTTCATCAATTGAAGGGAAGGAATTCGCTTGTTCAAAACGTTTGATGAAGCACTCAGCTGGATTAACGGAAGGCTTAAATTCGGCGTGAAGCCGGGTTTGGAACGAATGGAATGGCTGCTGAGAAAGCTCGGGCACCCCGAGAAAAAGCTTAATGCGATTCATGTCGCCGGAACAAACGGAAAAGGTTCAACGATCGCTTTTCTCCGTACGGTATTAAATGAAGCCGGTTATACAGCAGGCACCTTCACATCACCGTATATCATTACCTTTAACGAACGGATCAGCGTTGACGGCGCACCGATCTCGGACGACGAATGGACGGCGCTCTTTAATGAGGTCGGGCCTCTCGTCCTTGAGCTTGAAAAAACCGAATTCGGAGCAGCCACCGAATTTGAAATTATTACGGCATGCGCATTTTTATATTTTGCTAAATACCGGCGCACCGATTTTGTTATTTTTGAAACGGGATTAGGCGGCCGTTTGGATTCGACAAACGTCGTGAAGCCGATGTTAACGGTCATCACTTCGATCGGCCATGACCATATGGCAATATTAGGCGGCACGCTGAAAGAGATTGCCGCAGAAAAGGCGGGAATCATCAAACACGGCGTTCCTGTTATCACAGCCGTTCATCAGCGTGAAGCAGCTGAAGTGATAAAGCGAAAGGCGATGGAGACAGAATCTGCTTTTATATCCCTTCATGAGGATTGCGAGCTGTCCGGAGAGCGTTCACTGCCCGATGGAGAGCAGTTTTCACTGAAAACACCGTTACATCGTTATGAAAGAATTGAAACAAGCCTGATCGGCACCCATCAGCGGCAAAACGCGTCTTTGGCCATACTTGCGGCCGAATGGCTGACAGCCGAAAAGCATGCGGCCATCAGCGAAGAAGAGCTGAAACGCGGCATTCATAAGGCGGGATGGCCCGGCCGGTTTGAGAAGGTATTGAACAGGCCTCTCGTTTATATCGACGGCGCTCATAACAAAGAAGGGGTAGAGCGGCTGGCCGAGACGATCACGTCCCACTTCGACGGGCGGAATATTCACGTATGCTTCAGTGCTCTCAAAGATAAGCCGTACAGAGACATGATCCGCAAAATCGAGTCGTTTGCGTCATCGATTCACTTCACATCTTTTGATTTTCCGAGAGCGGAATCCGCTCAAAAGCTGTTTGAGCAAAGTACCGCTGATCATAAAACATGTGATGAAGACATCGGCTCTGTTTTCCGCTATATCGAAGAACAAGCTGAAGATGAAAAAGCGGTGGTCATTGTTACCGGGTCGCTTTACTTTATTTCCGCCGTCAGGGCAGCTTTAACTGAATAAAAAACATAAAAATGCGCTTTTGGCCATCGGCTGACTGCGCATTTTTATGTTTTATGAAAAGCGGAGGCGCTTCATATTTGCTAAAATAACAGCCTCAGGAAGCCGCTTTTTCCCATGAGGCGGTTAAATTTGATAGTGCGAGGCTGATAGTGATGCTCATCTTTTACCTTTTTACGGCGGGGTTAGTGCTCGGTTCCTTTTTTAGTTCAGCCGGGCGACGCATCCCTGAAAAGATATCATTGATTGCTCCGCGTTCCCTCTGCCGGGCTTGCAAAAGAAAGCTGGGCCTCGCGGAGCTGATACCTGTTTTGTCCTATTTGATGCAGCGGGGGAGGTGCAAGGGGTGTCAAACCCCGATATCGATCGTGTATCCGGCAGTTGAGCTCTCCGCCGCCATCCTGTTTGCGTTTGCCGGTATGCAGGTTGGGCATCAGGGGGAGCTGGTGATTGTGCTTGCTCTTATTTCCCTGCTTTTGATCGTCTTTGTATCTGATGTGACACATATGGTCATTCCGGATGCTGTGCTTTGTTTTTTCCTGATTGTCTTTGCTGTCGGACGGTTTCTTGTTCCCCTCGAGCCGTGGCATTCCGGTTTAAGCGGTGCGTTTGCCGGCGGCATGCTTCCGCTCTTGACGCTGCTTTTGACGAAAGGTGGGATCGGCTGGGGGGACGTAAAGCTGTTTGCGGTGCTCGGCATGGCGCTCGGCAGCCGCCTCCTCATTCTCGCTTTTTTCCTTTCGGCAGCCGCAGGAACGGTGCTTGGTCTGATTGCATTGCTGGCAGGAAAGCTAAAGAAAAATGAACCTATGCCGTTTGCTCCCGCGATTCTGATCGGGACGCTGATAAGCTGTTTCTATGGCAATCCAATGATCGAGTGGTACCTTCAAATGGCACGGTGGTAAAAAATTTGACGAAACCTTTTTGGGCAAGACGACAAAAGTCTTGTTCTTTTTTTTTGAGGCTGTGTTAAAGTGTGGACAATAAGAGGGACAGCCTTTGGGAGAACTCCTCCTTCCTTCTGGCTTCCCTCTGCCGATCGTATAGAGAGCGGCCAATCTGCCGCCTAATCTCAATATAAAACAATAAACGGAAAGCGAGGGAAGCCACATGAAAAAACGGAAAAGCAAGAAAAACTCAGCTAAAAAAGTGCCCCAGGAAGACCCGCTTAAAGTGATGATCAATGGCAGAGAAGAGACCATCTACGGAAATGAAAAAGAGTTTTCCAACGGAAATGAAGAAAAGAAGTTCACCTTTTCAAACTGGGAAGAAAAGAGAAAGGCGGAACGGGAAATATCGGCTTCAAAAGAGGACGGCGCACCTGAAACAGATGAATTTACATGGACGCCTCCAGACGAAGAAGAAACCGTGTACAAAGACGATCCCAAAGTGGTGGCGCCTTATCAAAAGAAAAACGAGGCTAAAAACAACCGAAAAGCGAAAATGTCCCTTACGTTTCCTTTGAAGCGCTTTGCTGCAACCATTATCTTTGCTGTGTTGCTCGGCACGGGACTCGGGCTGTTCGCGCTGAATCTCGCAACCCATAAAGAAGGAGTGCCGGCATCCGGCAGCCTGGGTGCGGATGCGGAAAACGGACAGGCGGTAAAAGTCGGTGACTCAGGTGCCGAAGAGAAAAAGAGCGGACAAAAAAATAGCGGACAAGCGGGAGAATCTTTTCACAGCTTTGCCGTTCAGGCCGGCAAGTTTTCATCTAAAGAAGGAGCGGAGACGCTGGCCTCTCAAATCGCAGACAAGGGGTATGCCGCCGTTTCGATTGCCAAAGACGACGGATTTTATGTGATCGCCGGAATAACAGGGGAAAAACAGATGACATCTGAAATTGGCAAAATATTAATCGAAAACGATTTTGAAGCGTGGGGCGGAAAAGAGCTTCCGGTTGCACTCGAGCCCGGTTTGCTAGAGCCTTTTAAAGAAGCGGCCGAGCTGTCGGCAAAAGCGATTCTCGGCGCGGAGGTTACATCTCAAAACATAGCTGATGTCAAAGCTGAACTTGACGGCGCCAAATCAAAAGGAGAATCTGAAGAGGTAAAGAAGAGCATACTGGAAGCCGTCAACCTGCTTGAGAAACCGACCGCAGCCAACGGCTGGAAAAGCCAGCAGTTATTGCTGAGCCAAATAAAATAAAAAAACCAGCAGAGGCGCTGGTTTTTTTATTTTCACGATTTTTGTTATTAAAAAGTTACTTTTCTGAAATTGTGGCGGCGGCGTTCTTTTGGTAGGATAAAACAGGTATCTTTTTTTCCTATGCAAAAACCTTTGAAAGGATGTCTTCTTATGACCCGACAGCTCATATTGGCTTCACAATCACCCCGCAGAAAGGAACTCCTCGATCTTCTTCAGATTCCGTACAGCATCGTTACGAGCAACGCGGAAGAAAAATTAATTCGAAACTTTTCACCAGCAGAAAACGTCAAATGGTTGGCGGAACAAAAAGTGCGTGCAGTAGCCGAACAATATCCTGATGCCGTCGTGCTTGGCGCCGACACCATTGTTCTTTATGACGGGGCTTATTTGGGCAAGCCCAAAGATGCCGAAGATGCAAAAAGGATGCTGAGCATGCTTTCGGGACAGACCCATTCAGTGCTTACCGGCGTCTGCATTAAGGACGGCGAGAGATGCGAAACATTTTTTGAAGAAACCGAAGTCTTTTTTTGGCCTCTTGAAGAAAAGGAAATCAGCGCTTACATCGCTACAGGAGAGCCGTTTGATAAAGCCGGTTCATACGGAATACAAGGAAAAGGCGCGCTTTTTGTCAAACAGATAAAGGGAGACTACTATACAGTTGTGGGTCTTCCGATTTCCAAAACGATGAGAATGCTGAAAACGTTCGATCTTCACTCCTTTTGATAAACCGAACGAGAAGGGAATCAAAAGGGAGGGTTTATCATAAGCGATCTGCCGTTGAAATTAAAGGATTTTCCTGATGAAGAAAGGCCGCGGGAGCGCCTTCTCAACACAGGCGCCGAAAGTTTGTCAAACCATGAACTGCTCGCGATACTGCTCAGAACCGGGACGAAAAAAGAATCGGTTCTTCAGCTTTCAAGCCGGCTGCTTCAAACGTTTGACGGCCTCCGTTTGTTAAAAGAAGCATCCGCTGAGGAGCTTTCAAGCATTTCCGGGATCGGCCGCGCCAAAGCCGTGCAGATTTTGGCGGCGCTCGAACTTGGCCGGCGCATTCACAGCCTTGCCTGCAAAGACCGTTATGTGATCCGTTTTCCCGAAGATGCGGCCAATTTTTTAATGGGGGATATGCGCTTTCTGTCTCAGGAGCACTTCGTATGCCTGTATCTGAACACGAAAAACCAGGTGATCCACAAGCGAACAATTTTTATAGGAAGCTTGAACTCTTCAATCGTCCATCCGAGGGAAGTGTTTAAGGAAGCTTTAAAGCGCTCCGCAGCCTCATTCATCTGCGTCCACAATCATCCGTCCGGAGATCCGGCTCCAAGCCGCGAAGACATAGAAGTTACACAGCGCCTTCACGAGTCCGGACAGCTGCTTGGAATCGAATTGCTCGATCATATCATCATCGGTGATCAAAAATTTGTGAGCTTAAAAGAAAAAGGATATTTGTAACACTTTTTTTTTCATTAAATTAAGCTATAATAGAATTTATGGGTTTTTGCTTAGGAATATTGTTTTAAGAAAGGAAGATACATACAAATGTTTGGAATTGGTGCGAGAGACCTTGGAATAGATTTAGGAACGGCGAATACGCTTGTTTTTGTGAAAGGTAAAGGAATTGTCGTCAGGGAGCCTTCCGTCGTTGCGCTGCAAACAGATACAAAGCAGATCGTTGCAGTCGGAAACGATGCGAAAAACATGATCGGACGTACGCCCGGCAATGTCGTCGCCCTCCGCCCGATGAAAGATGGCGTAATCGCTGATTATGAAACAACAGCGACAATGATGAAACATTATATTAGCAAAGCTGTTAAAAACAAAGGCTTATTTGCGAGAAAGCCTTATGTCATGGTTTGTGTCCCGTCGGGAATTACGGCGGTTGAGCAGCGTGCGGTAATCGACGCTACGCGCCAGGCCGGGGCGAGAGATGCATATCCGATTGAAGAACCGTTTGCAGCGGCGATCGGAGCCAATCTTCCTGTTTGGGAACCGACTGGAAGCATGGTGGTCGACATCGGCGGCGGAACGACCGAAGTCGCGATTATTTCCCTCGGCGGCATCGTCACATCCCAGTCTATTCGCGTTGCCGGTGATGAAATGGATGAAGCAATCATTACTTATATTAGAAAAACATATAACTTGATGATCGGTGACCGTACTGCGGAAGCGATCAAACTTGAAATCGGTTCTGCCGAAGCTTCTGAAAACGGAGAAAGCATGGAAATCCGCGGCCGCGATCTTTTAACAGGTCTGCCGAAAACGATTGAAATCACTGAAAAAGAAATTACAGCGGCGCTTCGCGACACTGTGACTGCAATTGTCGATGCCGTAAAAAATACGCTTGAAAAAACTCCGCCTGAACTCGCGGCTGATATTATGGACCGCGGAATCGTCCTGACAGGAGGCGGTGCGCTGCTGCGCCACTTGGACAAAGTCATCAGCGAAGAAACGAAAATGCCGGTTTTAATTGCGGAAGACCCTCTTGACTGTGTAGCGATCGGAACAGGTAAAGCTCTCGAGCAAATTCATCTATTTAAAGGCAAAAATTAAGGACACAGGGAATAGAAGAGGTGTATAATCATGCCGCAGTTTTTTACGAATAAACGGTTGATGCTTTTACTCCTTTGTATCATCATTTTAGTGGCAATGATTGGATTTTCGTTGAAGAATGACCGGAATGCAACTTGGCCCGAAAAATTTATTGGCGATACAACTGGTGTATTCCAGACGATTTTTCATACGCCCGCTCAATTTTTTGCGGGCTTCTTTGAAAATATCGAAGACTTAAAAAATACGTACAGCGAAAATGAGCGCCTGCGGAAAAAGCTCGACGGCCAGACGCAATACGAGGCAAAGCTGCAAGAGCTTGAAAATGAAAATAAGTCTTTAAGAAAAGAGCTCGGCCATTTGAAATCAATTAAAGACTACACGCCGATTCTGGCGACTGTAATCGCCAGAAATCCCGATAAGTATGAGTGGTGGAACCTGATCACGATTAACAAAGGTTCTAAGCACGGCGTCGAAAAGGATATGGCGGTCACAGATGAAAACGGCAACTTGATCGGGAAAATCAAAAGCACTAAAGTGAACAATTTCACTTCCACCGTCCAGCTTTTAAGCGCAACAGACAGAAATAACAGAATTTCTACGGTTATCGCTGCAAATAAAGGCAAGAAAACGGTCAACGGAATCATCAACGGCTACGACTCCGAGAAAAAGGCGCTGTCAATGGAAATCATTGAGCCTGATGAAGACAGGGAAGTGAAAAAAGGAGACCTCGTCGAAACTTCCGGTGCGGGCGGCGTTTTTCCGAAAGGCCTGACAATCGGAAAAGTGACAGAGGTTGAACCCGATTCCTACGGCTTGACAAAAATCGCTTATGTAGAGCCGGCGGCCGATATGTATAACCTTGATAACGTGATCGTCGTCGACAGAACGCTTGATACGGTGGATGTCAACAAGATGGACGATGAGGAGGAAGGTTCGTGAAACGCTTCCTTCTTCCCGTCGTGATGATGTTTGTTTTAGTATCTGACAGCGTCTACGCGGATTTTGTCAACCTGCCTTTTGTGACGGAAGAACAGCAGCTCATCCCGCGTTTTCTGCTGCTTGTCTTAGTTTTTATGACGGCTTATGTCAATCAGCCTTTTGCCATTACATATGGATTTATTTTCGGACTGTTATATGATATTAATTACACCGACCTTTTAGGTGTATATATGTTCGGTTTTGCCGGTATTTGCTATTTATCGTCAAAAGCATTCAAAGTATTGCAGACAAACGCGCTGGTCGTTATTTTTATTTCGCTGCTCGCCGTCTGTGTTCTTGAATTTTACCAATATGGCGTGCAGATGCTGATACGTCCGGAAATCATGCCGTTCCATCAATTTGTGCTCGGCAGGCTCCTGCCTACGCTTGGGCTGAACGCCGTTGGCGGCCTTTTGCTCATTTACCCGTTCAAATGGTTTTTTACCAGTCTTAAGAAAGAGCTGAGGAATGAGTAAAAGAGGATTTTATGAGCCGATGTCGAAAAGAGTATGATGTTGAGGTGAACACCGTGAAGACCCAAAAGCAGCAATACGTAACAATTAAAGGAACGAAAAATGGATTGACGCTTCATCTTGATGACACATGCTCTTTTGAAGAATTATTGTACGGTCTTCAGGATATGCTGTCACTCGAACATTATATGGATGGAAAAGGCCAGAAAATCAGTGTGCTCGTTAAGCTCGGCCACCGTTATGTGACCGAGGAGCAAGAACAGATCCTGACCGATGTGATCACTGAGAAACAAAATCTGTTCATCCACTCCATTGAAAGTGAAGTCATGACCAAAGATGAAGCAAACCGTTTAAAAGCGGAAAGCGAAATTATTTCTGTCGCTAAAATTGTCCGTTCAGGGCAAGTCCTCGAAACGGAGGGTGATTTGCTTCTGATTGGGGATGTGAATCCGGGAGGAATGGTGAAGGCCGGAGGGAATATTTTCATCCTCGGCTCATTAAGAGGGATTGCCCACGCCGGTTTTAATGGAAATAAACGAGCTGTTATTGCGGCTTCGGATATGAGACCGACTCAATTGCGTATCAATCATGTGCTCAATCGCTCCCCAGACCACATCCAAGAAGGGAACGACATGGAATGTGCTTATTTAGATGAAAATGAGAATATGGTCATTGACCGCCTTCAGCAATTAGCTCATTTAAGACCTAGTTTAACAAGGCTTGAGGGAGGAATGTAAAATTGGGTGAAGCTATCGTAATAACCTCGGGGAAAGGCGGAGTAGGCAAAACGACGACATCCGCAAATCTTGGCACCGCCTTGGCCATTTTGGGAAAACGGGTATGTCTCGTTGACACGGATATCGGCCTGCGCAATCTTGATGTCGTCATGGGCCTTGAAAATAGAATCATATATGATTTGGTAGATGTCGTTGAGGAGCGATGCAAAATCCATCAGGCGCTTGTGAAAGATAAACGCTTCGATGATTTGCTTTATTTGCTCCCGGCCGCCCAGACAAGCGATAAGTCGGCTGTTCTTCCCGAGCAGATGGTCAAGCTTGTCCAGCAGCTCAAACAAGACTTCGACTACATTGTCATCGACTGCCCTGCAGGGATTGAGCAAGGTTATAAAAATGCGGTCTCGGGCGCTGACAAAGCGATTGTCGTGACGACACCGGAAATCTCCGCTGTTCGTGACGCCGACCGGATCATCGGCCTGCTTGAAAAAGAAGAAAATATTGAGCCGCCGAGACTTGTCGTCAACCGGATCCGCAACCACTTAATGAAAAACGGCGATACGCTGGATGTTGATGAAGTCATTCAGCACTTGTCGATCGAACTGATCGGTATTGTTGCGGATGATGACGAAGTGATTAAAGCTTCCAATAACGGGGAGCCTGTCGTCATGGATCCGAACAATAAAGCTTCAATCGCATACCGGAACATCGCCCGCCGCGTGCTGGGCGAATCTGTGCCTTTACAGTCGTTTGAAGAAGAAAATAAAGGCGTTTTCGCAAAGATTAAATCATTTTTCGGCGTACGCGCTTAACTTGCAAAAAAGCAATCTCCAAAACGAGATTGCTTTTTTGCAGTTTCATTGATCGTTTTCGACTTTGTGCTTTAACAAGGAAAGCTTATTGTCCCAATACATGTCGAAGTAGGCGAGCCACTGCTGCAGCTCCGCGAGAGGTTCGGGATGAAGCCTGTACAGTTTTTCTCTGCCCGCTTTTCTTCCGCTGACAAGTCCGGCTTCTGACAAAATTCTCAGATGCTTTGAAACAGCCGTTCGGCTCATCGGGAAATGGGTGCTGATATCTGTTACAGGCAATTCCCTGCCGGCGAGGAGCTTCAGCATCTTTCGCCGTGAGGGATCGGAAACGGCTTGGAACACATCATGTTTTACGGCCGATGATGTCACTAGCCTTCAACTGCCTGACGCAGCTTTTGATTGACGATCACTTCCCAGCCGCCATTCATCCGATTGCGGACATCCGCTTGTTTTTCTCCCGCTTTTGCAACCGTTTCTTCCGGCGCGCCCCATCCTGAATGAATCAGGGTAAATTCGGTTTTTTCTGCAGACAGCTCTTTCAATTCAAATGTGACGATCCATCCCGACGTATCCCAGCTGAAAGCGAGTCGATGTGGCGCTTCAAGCTCGATCACTTTGCAAGGGGAGGGGCCGAACGGAGACTGCAAGGTGAATTCACAGCCGATCACCGGACGGAAATCATTTGGCATAAACCAGGCGGCGATGCCTTCACTGGTGGCGACGGCCTCCCACACTTTTTCTATCGATGCGTGAAAAACAGCCTGTTTATGTATATCAGGCACTTGTTGATTGCTCATAATAGACCTCCTAGAAAAAAGTAAAACCAAAAGGTTTCCTATCTATTATATGAAACCTTTTGGTTTTATGTCAATATACCGTCATAAACGCCTAGGACAAGACATATCATTGAACAAACGAACCTGAATGTAAAGGATGAGGGTTATGAGTCATAGAGCAGATGAGATTCGAAAAAGAATGGCCAGGAAAAGAAAGCGGAAGGCGCCGGATAAACAGCCCTTTTCGTCAGGCGGCAAAAAGCTGCCGGTCAAGCCGCCTGCATGGACAGCCTTTTCGGAAGATGAAAAGGCCGGAGACTTCCCTCCGCCTGAGGGAAGCTCCCTGCTGATAAATGGGAAGCACCCTCTTGTCAAAGCGGATGCGCTCATCATGAAATGTCTTCTGTCGGCATGTCTTGTCCTTGTGTCCGCTATTGCCTACAAAGGCCAGTTTGAACCCGCAAACCAAATCAAACCGGTCATCAGCCAGGTGTTTACTGAAGAGTTCCAATTTGCGGCTCTCCAGAATTGGTATGAATCCAAGTTTGGCGATCCCCTCGCATTCTTTCAACCGAAAGGTGAAAAACCATCCGGTCAGGTCGAGGTGAATCAAGATCTCGCTGTTCCTGCCATGGGAAAGGTTCAGGAGAAATTCTCAGGCCAGGGCATTAAGGTAGAAACAGAAGACGAAACGATCCGCAGCATGAAGGAAGGCTATGTCATTGAAGTGGACAAAAATCCGGAAACGGGCCTGACGGTGGTTTTGCAGCATGCGGACAACAGCTATACCTACTACGGCCAGCTGAAAAAAGCGGATGTCGCTTTATACGATTTTATAGATAAAGGAACGAAGCTCGGAACGATTAAGCAGGATAAAAATCAAAAAGGCGTCTATTACTTTGCGATCAAACAAGGAGAGGAATTTGTTGATCCGATACAGGTGATCACATTTGAATAAATGGACGGAGCTCTTCACCAAGCTTCACATTCACCCGCTGCTGTGGCTTGTCATGGCGATCGGTATCATGACAGGACATATTAAAGCGCTGTTTTGTTTAATGATCGTTATTTTGATCCACGAGCTTGGCCACGCTGCTGCTGCCGTTTATTTTTCATGGAGAATTAAAGGCATTTTCCTGCTGCCTTTTGGGGGAACGCTTGAAGTCGATGAACATGGCAACAGACCGTTAAAGGAAGAGCTGGCCGTCATCGCCGCGGGGCCTGTTCAGCATATCTGGCTTCAATTTGCTGCATGGCTTTTGGCGGTCAATTCGCTCGTCAGCCCTCATATATTTGAAACGTTTACCTTTTACAATCTGACCATCCTCTTGATTAATCTGTTTCCGGTTTGGCCGCTTGACGGCGGGAAGCTGCTGTTTTTGCTGTTTTCAAAACACCTTCCGTATCAGAAAGCACAGCGGGTGATGCTGGCTGTGTCGTGCTTTTGCTGTACTGTTTTAATCGCGGCAATTCTGTTGGTTTCCCCGTCACAGCTGAGCGCTTGGGTGCTCCTCGTATTTTTGGCTGCATCCCTTTACCAAGAATATCGCAATCGCCATTACGTCCATATCCGTTTTTTGCTTGAGCGCTATTACGGAAAGGAGAGGGAAGTGCGACGCCTCGCCCCGATCACGGTGTGCGCTGAACAGCAGATTTATGAGGTCATGCTCCTGTTTAAACGAGGCTGCAAACACCCGATCATTATTGAGAAGGACGGACAAAAACTGAGCCAGCTTGATGAAAATGAAGTTCTCCACGCTTATTTTACAGACAAGCGTACGACTTCCTCAATGGAAGATCTGCTTTTGGTTTATTGACCGTCCATCCTTCTAAAAGACATTGACACTCGGGCTCTTTTCTGGTATATTTTTTAATGTTATGGATGTAGCACCCGTGCTACAACCGCTCAGCACAGGTGTTAAGTGCTTTCTTAGCCCCCTGTGATTGGCGAGTCTTAGTTTATTAGGAGGTGCAGAGATGTACGCAATTATTCAAACAGGCGGAAAACAAATCAAAGTTGAAGAAGGCCAAACTGTATACGTCGAAAAGCTTGCTGCTGAAGCCGGCGAAACAGTTACTTTTGACAACGTATTGTTTGTCGGCGGTGAAAATGTTAAAGTTGGCAGCCCTACGGTTGAAGGCGCTACGGTAACAGGCAAAGTTGAAAAACAAGGCCGAGCGAAAAAAATTACCGTATTCAAGTACAAGCCGAAGAAAAACCAACATAAAAAACAAGGTCATCGTCAACCTTACACTAAAGTTGTAATCGAAAAAATCAACGCTTAAGGCGTGTATGATATGATTCATGCAAAGGTTACCAGAGCCCGATCGAACAAAGACATCTTAGGCTTTGAAATGTCGGGACATGCGAATTTTGCTGAACATGGTCAGGATCTCGTTTGTGCAGGGGCATCGGCGGTCGCCTTTGGAGCTGTCAATGCAGTCATGAAGCTGACGGGCATTGAGCCGGTCATTGACCTCGGGGAAGACGGCGGATTTTTATCTTTCGGATTCCCGGACGGTACGGATCGGGAGGCTTTTGAAAAGGCGCAGCTCCTTCTCGAAGGCATGATCGTCTCCCTTGAAACGATCGAACGAGACTACAAAGGTTACTTAAAAGTAACGACGAACAAAATATAGGAGGTGAGCTACATGCTAAGATTAGATCTTCAGTTTTTTGCATCTAAAAAAGGAGTAGGTTCAACGAAGAACGGACGTGACTCTGAGGCGAAGCGCCTAGGTGCTAAACGTGCAGACGGTCAATTCGTATCTGGCGGTTCCATCCTTTATCGTCAGCGCGGAACAAAAATCTATCCAGGTGAAAACGTTGGGCGCGGCGGAGATGACACTCTATATGCAAAAGTCGACGGAACTGTTAAATTCGAACGTTTCGGCCGTAACCGCAAAAAAGTGAGCGTATATCCTGTAGCCTAACCTTTAAACGAAACTCCGGTCGTTCTGACCGGAGTTTTTTACATACAGCACCGTGACTTGCTGAAAAACACCTTCCCGCCCCCTGGACAAGGCCGGGTTTCCGCTCTGATTCTGCTTCTTTAAAGTATATAAACGTGTTTCATTTATACTGCCTTCTCTGTTATAATTCAAAGTACAAACTGAATCAGACTCCTAAAATAGAGAACAAATGATTGGGAGTGCAAAAATGGAAGAAACTTCGAAAAAACAAGAAAAGACGATGGACGATAAGGCTTTGACCCATGAGCTTATTCATCTGCTCAGCCATTCAAGGCACGACTGGATGAATAAACTGCAATTGATTAAAGGAAACTTAACATTAAAAAAGTATGACCGCGTATTTGAAATTATTGATGAAGTGGTCATCGAAGCTCAGCATGAATCAAAGCTTTCAAACCTTAAAATCCCGCGTGCGGCGTATGAGCTGCTTACATTTAACTGGATGGCCCATTCGCTGACGCTTGAATATGAGGTGATCGGTCAGGTCAGAGATTTGTCAGCTTATGAAGAGAAGCTCGTCGTTTTCGTCAGAAAGCTGTTTGGGACTTTTGAGGATGCCGTTTTGAAAGGCGGCGACAATCATCTGACGATCACGCTGCAGACGGACGGTCCGGACGACCGGCTCGTCATCTTTCTGGATTTCCACGGCGTATTCACAAAGCTGACCGGTATCAAAGACTTTCATCATTCACTGGCTGATTTTTATGAAATCAAGCGGCTTGATGTAACAGACCGTGAGTGCATCGCTGAAATTCATATCAAGTAAAGCGGTTTTTTAGGAATAGAACGGAGGACATTATGTTTGTTGATCAGGTAAAAATATACGTAAAAGGCGGAGACGGAGGCAACGGTATGGTTGCTTTCCGCCGCGAAAAATATGTGCCAAAAGGAGGCCCTGCCGGAGGTGACGGCGGAAAAGGCGGAGACGTCGTTTTCAAAGTTGACGAAGGCCTCAGCACGCTGATGGATTTTAGATATCAAAGACATTTTAAGGCGACGCGCGGAGAACATGGCATGTCTAAAAACCAGCACGGCCGAAATGCAGAAGACATGGTTGTAAAAGTCCCGCCCGGCACGGTTGTCATTGACGATGATACAAAGCAGGTCATCGCTGATCTAACGGAGCACGGACAGGAAGCCGTCATCGCAAAAGGAGGACGCGGCGGACGAGGCAATACCCGTTTTGCGACGCCTGCCAACCCGGCGCCGCAGCTTTCTGAAAACGGCGAACCCGGCAAGGAGCGCTATATCGTTCTCGAGCTGAAAGTTTTGGCCGATGTCGGTCTTGTCGGTTTCCCAAGCGTTGGAAAATCAACACTCCTGTCTGTCGTGTCTTCGGCCAAGCCGAAAATTGCCGATTACCATTTTACAACGCTGAATCCGAATCTCGGAATGGTCGAAACGGAAGACGGCCGCAGCTTTGTAATGGCGGATCTTCCGGGACTGATTGAGGGGGCGCACGAAGGGGTTGGCCTCGGACACCAATTCCTCAGACATATCGAAAGAACGCGCGTCATCGTGCACGTGATCGACATGTCGGGTCTTGAAGGGCGCGACCCGTATGAAGATTATGTGACCATCAATAAAGAGCTTGAACAGTATAATCTGAGGCTGACAGAACGTCCTCAAATTATTGTCGCCAATAAAATGGATATGCCGGATGCGGAAGAAAATCTGAAGGCATTCAAAGAAAAGCTTACAGATGATTATCCTGTTTTTCCAATCAGCGCGTTGACCAGACAAGGATTGAGGGATCTGCTGTTTGAGATTGCCGACCGTTTGGAAACGACGCCGGAATTCCCGCTCTACGACGAAGAAGACATGACTGAAAACAGAGTCATGTATAAGCTTGAGGATGAGGAAGCGCCGTTTGAGATCAGCCGTGATCCTGATGGCACCTTTGTGCTCAGCGGAGCCAAGCTTGAACGCTTATTTAAAATGACGGATTTTTCAAGAGACGAGTCTGTTAAGCGTTTCGCCAGACAGCTTCGCGGAATGGGCGTTGATGACGCGCTTCGGGCCCGCGGTGCAAAAGACGGAGATACGATCCGTCTTCTCGAATTTGAATTTGAATTTATCGACTGATCATACCGGAGAGTTTGCCAGGCAAGCTCTCCGACTTTTAGCTGAAAGGAACGCCTTTCCTTTCGCTTGCTGGATCAATGTAAAGGAATCAGGGTTTTTAAAAGGAGAGAAAAGTCTGTGAAAGAGGAGACCTTTTATCTTGTCAGGGAAGACGTGCTGCCGGAGGCAATGCGGAAAACACTTGAGGTCAAAAAGCTGATTGAGCGGAAAAAAGCGGAATCTGTAGCTGAAGCCGTCCAAAAGGTAGATTTGAGCCGAAGCGCTTTTTACAAGTACAGAGATGCGGTTTTTCCTTTTTATACGATGGTCAAGGAACAGATTATCACGCTTTTTTTTCATTTGGAGGACCGCTCGGGAACGCTGTCCCATCTGCTCCAAGTGGTGGCTGAATCGGGCTGCAACGTGCTGTCGATCCACCAGACCATCCCTCTTCAAGGAAGAGCGAATGTCACGCTGTCCGTCAGTACGAGAGGAATGGATGGAAATATCGATTTGCTGATGAACAAATTAAGAAAGCTGGAATTCGTAGAAAAGGTCGAAATACTAGGTTCGGGCGCTTAAAGGGAGAGAATGTCATATATCATGAGTATGAGAGTAGGTTATTTAGGTCCAGAAGCAACATTTACGCACCTTGCCGTCTGCTCCTGCTTTTCAGATGCAGACCAGCAAGCATTTAACACAATACCCGCCTGTATGGATGCGGCGATGAACGGCGAGATTGATCTGGCTGTCGTCCCGCTTGAAAATGCAATTGAAGGATCGGTGAATCTGACAATAGACTACTTAATCCACGAACAGCCCCTTTATATTGTCGGAGAAATCACCGCTCCCATCCGTCAGCATTTACTTGTGCATCCTGCAAGAAAAGAGGCTTGGGAAGACATTCAGAAAGTTTATTCCCATTCCCATGCGATCGCGCAATGTCATAAATTTTTGCACAGCCGGTTCCGCTCCATTCCGTTTGAATATGCGACATCCACCGGTGCAGCTGCAAAATACGTGAGTGAACATCCGGACGAGAACATCGGCGTGATTGCCAATGAAATGGCAGCCGCTACGTATGGATTAGACATCGTCAAAAGAGATGTGCATGACTATGAATATAATCACACGAGATTTGTGATGCTTCATCCGGATCACGAGGCATCTCCGCCGGTCAATCCGCACTTGACGGGAAGGCCGAAAACGACTTTGCTGGTAACCCTTCCTTCGGACAGATCAGGGGCTCTCCACCAGGTGCTGTCGGCTTTCGCCTGGAGAAATTTGAATCTTTCTAAAATTGAATCGCGGCCGACAAAAACCGGTCTCGGCAATTATTTTTTCATTATTGATATTGAAATGGCACTGGACGATGTGCTGATTCCAGGTGCGATAGCTGAGCTTGAAGCTTTGGGCTGCAAGGTGAAAATGCTCGGAGCCTACAATGCGTATACATTATAAAGAAAGGTCCTTTGCGTTGATGACGGCAAAGGACCTTTTCTTTATTCGGGAATGAGGATGCCCGCTTTTTGCAGGGCGTCGCAAGCTTGTTCGATCTTCTCTTCGTCATCTGCCTCCAATGTGTGCAGATGGGTGCCGTTTGTCAGTTGAGACAGATAAGCGGCGTTTGTCGAAGAGATTTTTTTGACGAAGTCCGAGACTTCTTTTCTTGTGCTGACTCTGATCGAAGCTGTTAAGTCGCCGTAGACAGGATGTTCAATCGTTACATCTTTCACCGTTACGCCAAAGTCGACGATCAGATTCAGCTCTTCTTCCGTTTTTTCCGGCTCATGGTCGCAAGCGATGAGCCGCTGAACCGGCTGTTTTTTGCCGAGAACTGACTGCAAATACACGTATCCTTGGCTTGTTGCGATGATCGGTTCGTTTTTTGCTTTTAATAAAGAAATGTCCTGTACGATGACCTGCCGTGAAACAGATGCTCTTTTCGCCAGTTCGCTTCCTGTCAGCGGAGCCTCAGACTCCTTCAGCCAGGCCAGAAGCTGCTGGCGCCGCTCAGCGCCCGTAAGTTTTAATCCGTCTGTCAATCCGATGGTCTCCTTTCTCATGCATCATATCTTCAAAAACGTCCAACAGCTTATCAACATGTTCGCTTGTCGTATCGCATCCGAACGAAATTCGGACGAATTGAAGCGCGAGCTCCCTTGGGACTAAAAGGGCTTTCATCGTATTCGACGGCTCATGATAGCCGGCTGAACACGCGCTTCCGGTAGAAATGCAAATTCCTCTCCGATTACATTCCAGCATAGTATATTGTCCTTCAAAGGAATGAAAAAAACAACCTATAATATGCGGCAGAACATGCGAATTTGCCGAATCGGGCACAGCGAGGGAGACGGGAAGCTTCCGGGCTTTTGCCTTTTCCAGAAAACGGGCGCGCAGATCCTGATGTTTAAGATGCGCGGCATCCATACGCTTTATTGTCAACTCGGCAGCGGTAATGAAAGCGCCGATTCCAGGGACATTGACGGTGCCGCTCTTCAATCCGTTTTCATGTAAAGTGCCCGGGTAGACGGGTTTCCAGTTCACACCAGGCCGAATATAGACCGCTCCAACTCCTTTTGGTCCGTATACTTTATGGCTTGAAACAGATAAGGCATCAGCGCCGAGCTCATCAATGCCGACCGGAATCTTGGCAAAGGTCTGTACGCAGTCGCTGTGCAGGAGCACGTCCCGCTTATGCAAGTAAGCCGAAAGCTTTGCCAGGGGCTGGATGACGCCTGTTTCTGAGTTGGCATGCTGAATTGAGACGAGACCTGTATCAGGACGGAGGTGCCGTTCCAGTATCTCTGTTGTGATGATGCCTGAAGCATTCGGTTTCATCAAGTCGACTTCAAAGCCCAGTATCTCAAGATGCCGCTTCAAAATGTGGATCGACTGATGTTCCATTTCTGTCATTAAAAAGCGCTGCTTTCCGGCGGGGAGTCCATTTAAGATGGAGTGAATCGCCAAAAAATTGGCTTCGGTGCCGCCGCTCGTAAAATAAACGCCTTCTTCTTCCCCGGATAAAAGTTCCGCCATCTTTTGGCGGCAGTAGCGCAGAATACTTTCGGCTTTCCCTCCCGCATCGTGCAGACTGCTCGAATTTCCGTACACGTCTGTGCTCAGTTTTTGAAACGCGTCCAAGGCTTCTTTTGCCGCCGGTGTCGTTGCTGCATAATCAAGATAAATCACGGCTCTCGTCTCCCATTCTTTATAAAAAATACTTGAGTTTATTTTATCGATATGTAAATATAGGTGTCAAGACACATGTAAATTTACAGGAGGGGTCGACATGTCTCATCAGACGATAATTGTTGTCGGAGCAGGTGCCGCTGCGCTGTCTTTTGCTGCAGCCATTCCGCCGTCTTATGAAGTGATTGTGATGACAAAAGCATCTGTAAAAGACAGCAATTCAACCCTCGCTCAGGGAGGAATTGCCTCGGCTGTATTGCCTCGCGATTCCTGGTCAGCTCATGCGGACGACACATTATATGCCGGATGCGGCCACAATCAAATCGAAGCCGTTCAAGATGCCATTAAAGACGGCCAGCGCCTTGTTGATGAGCTGATTCTTCAGCATTTCCCTTTTGATACTGACGAATCCGGAAAGCTCAGCCTCGGCAAAGAAGGCGCACATTCGATGAACAGAATTTTGCATGCCGGGGGAGACGCTACGGGGCAGGCGCTGATCCGGCACTTAATCGGAAGGCTCGGTCCTCACGTCATACTGAAAGAATACGAAACGGCGGCGGATTTATGGATGGAAGACGGACGCTGTGCGGGAGTCTGGACGAAAGACCGCCAGGGAAAGACTTTTCTCAGGAAAGCCGATTTTGTTGTGCTGGCGGCAGGAGGCTGCGGAAATCTATTTCAAATCAACACGAATAACCGTTCTGTGACAAGCGATGCGATTTCTTTGGCATATCGGGCAGGAGCCGAGCTCGCAGATTTGGAATTCGTTCAATTTCACCCTACATTGCTCGTCAAAGACGGGCGCGCACACGGGCTTGTTTCAGAAGCTGTGCGTGGAGAAGGAGCTGTCTTGGTTGATGAAAACGGCCAGCGGGTGATGGAAGGGATTCACCACATGCAGGATTTAGCGCCGCGGGACATCGTATCTCGTGCGATTCACGAAAAGCTTGCCTGCGGAAGCAGCGTATTTTTGGATATTACCCGCATATCAGACTTTAAAAGCCGCTTCCCTACGATTTCCTCTCTTTGCGAAAAAGCCGGAATTTCCATTGAAGAAGGCCGGCTTCCGGTTTCACCGGGCATGCATTTTTTAATGGGGGGCGTTTCTGTGAACAGATGGGGGGAAACGGCGGTTCCACACCTTTATGTGATTGGGGAAGCTGCATGCACCGGCTTTCACGGTGCCAACCGTCTGGCAAGCAATTCTCTCTTGGAATGCATCGTCTTCGGAAGGAGAGCGGCGGAACGGATACAAGCTTATCAAAAACCTGAGCCTGTCAGAGGACAATCTCCTCTGCCTGAGGATGTGACATATTCTGTTCCCCTGACAGATGTGAAGGATATTCAAAAACACATGACAGATCATGTGGCGATCGTGCGAACGGAGGATGAATTGACGAAGGCGAAAGAATGGCTTGAGCGAGTGCCTTTTCAAATCATGAATGTGAAAGAAATCACAAAAGAACAGCTTGAATTAGCTCATTTATGGCAGACCGCCAAGCAGATGACGGCCTCGGCATTGCTTCGTACAGAAAGCAGAGGCGGCCATTATCGTTCGGATCGCCCGGCGCCTGATGATAAAAACTGGCATGGCAAGCAAATCGTTCACACAAAAGGCGGGATCAAGATAAGACAAAACGAAGGGATTGTGAAATATGCAGCGGCTCATACTTAGGAACATGCTTAAAGAATTTTTCAAGGAAGATATCGGCTGGGGGGATTTCACTTCTGAAGCCGTTTTCGATGCCAATCTTCAATGCGAAGCGGTCATCACAGCGAAGGATGACGGATGGTTTGCAGGAGAATTAGTAATTTTCGAAGGCTTTCGGCTGCTCGATGAAACGATTGCCGTGCAAATGCTGAAAACAGATGGCGAAGCGGTCCATAAAGGAGAAACGATCGCGAGGCTCAAAGGCCGTGCAGCTTCTCTCATGACCGGCGAACGGGTCGTGCTGAATCTCATTCAAAGAATGTCGGGGATCGCCACTTTAACAAAGCAGTCCGTTATCAGGCTGAATGATCCGGATATCGCGATTTGCGATACGAGAAAGACGACGCCGGGCCTGCGCATTCTTGAAAAATACGCGGTCAAAACCGGCGGGGGCTGCAATCACCGCTTTGGTTTGGACGGCGGCATCATGATTAAAGACAACCACATTGCCGCCTGCGGCTCGATTTCAAAAGCGGTTGAAAAAGCACGGGCAGCGTGCGGCCATATGGTCAAAATCGAGGTGGAGATCGAGTCTGAACAAGAGCTTCAAGAAGCGATTGAGGCTGAAGCCGATATCATTATGTTTGACAATTGTCCTCCTGACAAGGTGAAAGCATTTGCGGAAATGACACCCGCAGGCATTATGACGGAAGCTTCAGGCGGAATTTCATTTGAAAATCTCCCCGCATACAGGGGAACAGGGGTGCACTGTATTTCATTGGGCTACTTGACCCATTCGGCGAAAAGCCTTGATATCAGCATGAATGTCGATCTGAAAAAATAAGCGGGATTGGAGAGGTGACAGATGTCTATTTTAAACTTGATTCATGACAGGAACGCCGGCATGATGCCGGAGCTGTATAAAGAATTGACCGAAGAAGAAATGGCCGGAAGGATTTTGAATATCAAAAAGAAATTCGGAGAAAGGCTGTTTATCCCGGGGCATCACTACCAAAAAGACGAAGTGATCCAATTTGCGGACGCGACGGGAGATTCGCTTCAGCTGGCGCAAGTCGCCCAAAAAAATAAAAAAGCGGAATATATCGTGTTCTGTGGCGTACATTTTATGGCAGAAACAGCCGATATGCTTACTTCCGACGAACAGATTGTCGTTTTGCCGGACATGCGCGCAGGCTGTTCGATGGCCGATATGGCCAACATGCAGCAGACGAATCGCGCCTGGGAAGAGCTTGCAGAGCTGTTTGGCGATACCATTATTCCCCTCACATATGTCAATTCGACAGCGGAAATCAAAGCTTTTGTAGGAAGAAACGGGGGAGCGTCCGTGACATCCTCAAATGCGGCCCGCATGTTGACATGGGCGCTATCGCAAAAGGAGAGAATTTTATTTCTTCCGGATCAGCACTTGGGACGAAACACGGCATTTGACCTCGGCATTCCCCTCAGCAGAATGGCGGTGTGGGATCCCATCGCAGAAAAACTTGAGTATAACGGCGATTATGAAGACATAAAAATCATTTTGTGGAAGGGGCATTGCTCTGTTCACGAAAAATTTACCGCGGCGAATATCAAAAGTGTTAAAGAACGGGATTCGGACATTAATGTTATCGTTCATCCGGAATGCACCCATGAAGTCGTCGCACTCAGCGATTTCAGCGGGTCTACAAAAAAAATCATCGATACGATTAATGAAGCAAAACCGGGGAGCAAATGGGCGATTGGAACAGAGATGAACCTTGTTTCGCGCATCATTCAAGAACATCCTGATAAACAAATCGAATCCCTTAATCCAGATATGTGCCCTTGTTTGACAATGAACAGAATCGACATGCCGCATTTGCTGTGGTCGCTGGAGCAGATTGACAAAGGTGAACTGACAGGCGTGATCAAAGTTGATCAAGATATCGCAAAAGATGCCATTCTTGCGCTGAATCGGATGTTAACGATCCGTTAAATGTTTGGAGAACAAGTTTTTATCATAACCCCTCCGCTATGCGCATAAATTTGTGGAGAAGCATATTTGTTATTCTCATCTGTTCGTTCACGTTTTTGCATAGGAGGGGAAAACGTTGAAAATTCATATTGTCCAAAAGGGCGATTCTCTGGAAAAAATCGCGGAAAGATATGAAGTGGACTTTGAAGAACTGAAAAAGCTGAATTCGCAGCTGAGCAATCCAGATTTGATCATGCCGGGCATGAAAATCAAAGTACCGTCAGGGGGAGTGCCGGTCAAAAAAGAAGAACAGCTCAATATGAGAAAAGAGTTACCGAAAAAACAGCAGGAACATCCATTTGCAAAAGAAAAGCCGAAAGGTAAGCTTGATGTTGAAGATATAAAACCGAAAGAAAAGCCTTCGGTTCCTTATGTTCCGCCTGTCCCGAACATCGGGCAGTCAAGTTTGCCTGAAGGCGACATTTCAAATTTGTATCAAAGCGTCAATCAGCTTCATCAGCCGTACGCACCTCCAAAACCTTATGAACATCAAGAGAAAGGCCCTAACATGTATAATCCATGGACAAATGAGGAGGAGAATCATATGGAAAATGTCAATTATCCGAATGTTCCGCAGCCGCCGAATGTCGGTGCAGCAGGTGATGAAAATAAGCAGTTTCACGGCATGCCAAATGTAGCTGCTGCCGGATATCATCACCATCCGCATCCTTATCCGTTCTATCCTGGAGGCTGCTGGATTCCTGTTTCACCGGTGCTGCCTGGATCGGGCTTATGCCACCCTTGGTATCCATATCCTGCTCAAATGCCTTACATGCCTCAGCCTAGCTATGTATCTCCTGCTGAATATGACGGTGATGACAACATGGGGCATGACAATGCCGGTCATCACGGATATCATCATCAGCCGATGACTGCTCCGGCATATGCGCCTTATCAGCCGTTTCCGGGATATGCATCACCAAACGTCGGACACGATCCCAATATGGCACACGGCAAAGAAGATGACTGCGGGTGCGGGCCAGGCCAATTCCCGGGAGGTTTTCCGGGTGCGGCGCCATATGGACAGATGCCGCAAATGGGAGCTCCGTACGGTATGGGCGGATACGGACAGCAGCCCGCAGGCGGACAGATGTTTAACAGACCGGAAGATGAAGAAGACTGATTCGGAATGGGACGATGATCTATCGTTCCTTTTTTATTGTGGGCCGCTATAAACACTTTCATGCTTTTTCACTGGACTGTCTATAACTGTCAAGGGTAACTCTTCACATCTCGCACATCCTAAAAAAGAGCGCAATGCTCAAATTCAGCGGTTTTCACGGGGGGTATTACCATTGGACAGCAAGCTGAAAGTGTTTTCGGGTATTTTGCTTTTGACAGCTGGTCTATCTGCCTGCGGAACGAACGACGCTATAGATAATGGAAACAATACGCGTCCGATCGGATATTATTCAAATGATGCAGATCGTAATAACGGTCTTGATAATGACGGTCCTGTTACAGAAATGCTTGAAAACATGAACGGGAGAAACGGTGCAACGAACGTGAACAATCGAGCGGGCAACGGCAATCCCGTTCCAACAGGCGATGGAACTTTCAGCCGGGGAGACATGAATTATCACAATCATTTGGTGAACACGGCGGACACGGGCTATAACAGACCGGAAAACCGTAAAATCTCCAGGAATATCACTGGACGCGTCAACAAGTTGAATTATGTTGACGAGAGTCAGGCCGTCGTAACGAATGAAACGGTCATCATCGCGGTACGGTCAGATAAACAGCTGACAAATAATGAGAGAACTCAAATTAGAAAAGCAGCCAAAACGTTTGCTGGAGACCGGACAGTTCAAGTTGTCGAGGACGACGGCGCATTTACAAGGCTGCGCGAAATGAACGACGACCCTCAGAACATTAGGGATCGCGGAGACACGACGAATAACAATTTGAACCGCTTGCGCAACCAATAAGCAGGGAATTGCCGGGGATTCCCCGGCAATTTTTTAGTAAGCGTTCGGCCGATTTCTTTACAAAAACGGGGAAAACCGTATAAAGTGTACATAGAGACGAGAATTTTTTTGGAGGTAGAAAGATATGGCTGGCCATTCTAAATGGAAAAATATTCAGAGAAGAAAAAATGCCCAAGATGCTAAACGCGGCAAAATTTTCATGAAGCTTGCCAAAGAAATATATGTAGCCGCAAAAGAAGGGGGACCCGATCCCGAATCTAACGCAAGTCTGCGTCTCGTCATCGATAAAGCCAAAAATGCAAACATGCCAAACGACAACATCGACCGCGCCATCAAAAAAGCTTCCGGCAGCCAGGATGGAAAAAGCTACGAGGAAATTACGTATGAGGGCTACGGCCCAAGCGGTGTGGCTGTCATGGTCAAATGTTTGACAGATAATAAAAACCGGACGGCGACAAACGTCAGAACTGCTTTCAGCAAAAACGGCGGCAGCTTGGGGGAAACAGGATGTGTTTCTTATATGTTCGACCGGAAAGGATATATTGCAATCGAGCGTGAAGATCTTGAGATAGATGAAGAGGAGTTTATGCTTGAGGTCATTGATGCCGGTGCCGAGGAGCTAGAAACGAGCGAAGAGCTGTTCGAGATTTATACAGAGCCCGAACAGTTTGAAGAAGTAAAGAAAAACTTGGAGGAGCGCGGCTACGAAACGGCGACAGCCGAAATGACAATGGTTCCGCAAACCTATGCAGAGGTCGATGAAACACTTCAGGAAAAAGTCGAAAAACTCATTGACGCACTTGAAGATGATGACGATGTGCAGGAAGTGTATACGAACGTTCATTAAAGGACGCCGCACCAGGTTCGCGGCGTTTTTTTATGCATTCAACCATTTAGCAGCCGTATCAAGCTGCTGCGGAATCAAGATTTGATTTTTCATCATATATTGTGAAGGAATCTGTCATCATGAGAGGAGGTTCTATAAATGGCTGAACAGCGCGAAAATGAGAAGCCTTTCACGGCTATAGACGCGGGTGCGCAAGATCAGGAAACCGCTCAAGTCATCGAAAAAATCAACAGCTTTATCACGGGATTTGGTCAATCCATCAATGAGCTGGTTCAGAAAAACAGCGGCATCGATCTGAGAGAGGCCGACCTCACAAAAAGTGAAAATGCAGAGATGAATCAAGCGGTCCAAAATATCATCAGCGAATACATTCAAAATATCAACAGCCTGAATGCTGATCTTAGCGGAAAGATCGGTGAATCGATCAACGGCATCGTCACAAACAAAGATCAAAAAGATGTTTAAGCATTTGACAGCATGACGTGTATTGCCGGCAAAGCTCCATTCAGCCTTGTCGGCAAGTTTTTTTATACATATGAGAATGTACTGTAACGCTAAATGCTTTTTTTCATGCCGCAGCGCCGGCATTCACGCAAAAACTGCCCGTTTTTTACAGAGCTTTTAAAAAGGGTGTAATCGCAATTGTCGCACCGTCCGTGGCGGACATCCGGATATTGATTGTAATCATAAACTTTTGTCAGGTCGTAGCCTTTTGTTTCATATTCTGTTTCCATGTTTTATCACCTGCATTTTTATTGTCGGTAATAGGATAACAGAACGGGGATGAAAAGAAAATATAACATCAGCAGCCGGCAGACGCGGCAGATGTTACTTTTATCAAACCGTATACCCCGTTTCTGATAGAATGCCTTATTCTCAAGCGGGATAGGCTGTAGGGAAAGTCGTGCAACAAGAGACGCCTATTCTTATGAGATTTTTTTCTTAAAATTTATCGATCTTTTAAACTAATGAAAAAGCATCATTTTATTTAAATTTTTATTTTTTATCAAACTTATTCATAATTGAACGCGTCATGTCTAAAGCGTAAAATAACTGTGTCACAAAAAAGCCAAATATACAATGAGGCTTGGAGGACATGCTTAGAAATCGAAAGGTAGTGTAAAAGGGGAATAATCAATGAAGAAAAAAGTACTCATCTACTTGGTGATCGCAGCAGTGATGATAAATGGCGCATACAGGTGGTTCGAAAAAACAACCCGGGAGAACTTTCAGATCCAGGCCGGGGACAGATACATGAATTTCAAGGAATTGCAGGAACACGAAAAAAGCGGTTATGACATTGAGTACCACGAAAAAGCGGGAAGCGACTGTTTAATTTTTTCGCCTCATGGAGGAAGAATAGAAGGCGGAGTAAGCGAGCTTGTCAGAGCTTTCAAAGATGATTATTCAACTTATTTATTCGAAGGAAAAAAGGATGAGAACAACTCGGATCTTCATATTACAAGCACAAACTTTGACGAGCCTCTGGCATTGCAGAAAATAAAAGAACACCGCTATACCATCGCATTCCACGGCTATTCCGGCGACCGCCCGCACACGCTTGTGGGAGGAACGGACAGAAAGCTGGCAAAAGCCATCGTCAAATCTCTGAAAGAGTCTGACTTTTCCGCAGAATTGGTCAAAGTGGACGGGAAATTTGCCGGAACTGCCGAGGAAAACATCAATAATGAAAGCCAGTCAGGAATGAGCGTGCAGCTTGAAATCAGCACGGCTCAAAGGAAAGAGTTTTTCGAAGACTTTTCCTATAAAGAGAGGGAGGAAACAAAAACGAGAACATTCCGCAAATATGTCAAGGCGGTCCGAAGGGTGCTGCAGGACAGATGCTGAAAATGGAAACTCGTGTTATTCTGTGTATGAACTGCTAAAACACGAAGGAGGAATAAAAAATGGAACGAAAAGACCGCATCGTTCAGGAATTTATGTCCCACCGTCTGGTGACAGAAGAACTGATTCAAAAGATTGATGAAAAACATCTCGATTACAAACCGACTGAAACGTCGATGCCAGCGAAGGAACTTGTCACGCATATGCTGCAATCTTTCTATGCCTTTGCTTCGGCGGCAAAAGAAGGAAACGGAGAGTCTTTTAAAAAGAAGCCGGAAGAAACAGGGTCAAGCCTGAGCGAGCTCGCCAAAACGTATACAGAAAAAACAAAAAAGCTGCTTGAATCTTTTACGGATGAAGAATTGGATCGTGAGGTCGATTTGACCGGCGTCTTCGGACGGAAAGTAGCCGGCGAACAGCTGCTGCAGCTAGCGATCGGACACGAAATTCATCACAAAGGCAATCTGTTTGTTTATGTGCGTGAAATGGGACACACGGATCTGCCTTTGTACGTAAAGATTCATTGATTACGGGAGCCTGAAGATCACCCCTCCTTGAAAGAAAACCGGCTCAAAAGGAATACGAAAGCAGCCGGGTGTACACATTATGAGTAAAAGCAAAAGGAGGGTGTCAGCATGAATACGCATCGTGCCCAGGAAATCGTCGAATCACCCGACATGGTTGATGTTACTTATAACGGCAGGCCGATTTATATTCAGCATGTCAACGAACAAAATGAAACCGCAAGAATTTTTCCGCTCGGCCAGCCGGAGAACGAGCAGGAAGTACCGCTCGCAAATTTGAAAGAGCATTAAAAAGCAACCCCTTCAAATGAAGGGGTTTTGTATTTGTCTTATCACTCGGCCATCAAAAAAAACACCCGAAAGCCCGAGTGTTTAATTTATGATTTTTGCAAGTCCTCTTACTGCCAGCCTCAGCACATAAAACAACGGCTCAAGCAAATCAACGAGATAAAGATAATCCCATTTATCATCATTTCGTTTCTTCTTTTTCTTCAACAGCTGTTTCTCCCTTCCTGACTTTAATGGGGTTATTTCATATACGGACGCGCCTTCTTTAAGTTTCAAATTAGGGGTGAAATTTGTTTTTTCTGGCGGCCCATTGTTTCTGAAGCCAGTTTTTTTTATAAAGATAAGCGATCAATTCCATCCACAGCTTAGGAAGCCTTTGCGGGAAACGGCTTTTTTTATAAATGGTTTGATAGGCTGTTTTTAAGTCATCCCACTGTCTGCATTCTTTCGTCTGCAAAAACCTGGCCACATCGATGACTTTGATTGTCCCAGCCGGCGTCAGTATCAGGTTTCTGAGGTGGATATCGGATGGATTCAATCCTTTCCGCTTCGCATCGTTCAATGCGCGGTCGACCTCGCAGATCATGTCATCATCGATCGGAATGCCTTTGTTTAAACACTCATAAAAAGTGTATCCTTTAATATACTCCATTAAAATATATGATGGCCCTGTTTCATATATATCAGGATAATAATTCGAATCAGAAAGCTTTTTGTAAATCTCCGCTTCCCTTGCGGCAATGTTCTTAAATTCGGGAAAAAAGACTTTAAGAGCCATTTCCCTGCCCTCTTCAGTCAGCTTAAAAACGTATGCGCTCCTGCCTTTCCCGATCAACTCTAAGTCATCGGGTTTTTGGATAAGTTTATTGAACTTTTTTTTCGTATTATACTTTACGGCCTCTGCATAGGTTTGCGCCTTTTTCACGCCGAACTCACCTTCTTTTTAAGGGCTGGTCAAACGAAAAACTCTCTATAATGTTGTTTATACATGAGAACGAGGGGTTTTGCACCTTAAATGCTTTTGAGTTCTTCATATTGGTTTAAAAATGTAACATTCGTAAACCGGTTGTCATCTAATTGCTTTTTTAGATTAATTTTTAAAAGCGTTGGTCAAACTATGGATATGATCGTTAAGGCAAAAAAGAAGGTGATATTGATGAACAGCCAAAGCAAGTTCAAAATCGGTTTATTGCTTATTGGAAGTCTGCTGGCCGCGCTCAGCTTTCACCTGGAGGCCCTGGCCGAAAAGCCGGCTAAAGTTCAAATCCAGCTTGAAAAGGTTTATCTGGACGGGGACGTTGGAATCGAAAATAAAGTAGAGGCCGCTCGAACACTGGAAGACTTTAAAGCTGCTTATAAAGGGTGGCAGCTCATCGATCAGAAAAAGGGGTTTATTCTGTTTCGCAAACAGGTGGACGACATTTCTCCCCTCAGCAAAACAAACGGTTATATCGGAGTGACGGAAGACGGCGTGATTTCGACTTTTCACGGCCGCCCGGGCATATTATCAGAGCCGATTCAATCGTTTTTTCAGATTGATATAAAGCGCCTGGAAAGCCGGATGGCGGATGATTTGCGCAAAGGGATCCCATACCGCACGAAAAAGGAATTTGAACATGTCATTGAAGCCGTAAAATCATCCGGAAGCCAACATCATGTAAAAGATATGAAGACATGACGCTGTTATGTCTTTTTTCAGCTGCAGACAGAAGCCATTTTTAGCGAACATATGTTAACTTTTTCATTCTAGCTTTGCCTGTTTTGTGTTACAATGAAGAGCAGTCAAAGAGGTGAATGAACGTTGATCGAATTCGTAAAAGGGACGATTGATTATGTATCGCCCCAATATATTGTCATTGAAAACGGCGGGATCGGCTATCAGATCTTTACGCCAAATCCGTTTATTTATAAGAAAAACAGCAACGAAACAATCTATACATACCATTATGTAAGAGAAGATACGAATGCGCTGTACGGCTTTTCGACAAGGGAAGAAAAAATGCTGTTTACGAAAATGCTGAATGTTACGGGAATCGGCCCGAAAGGAGCGCTTGCGATCCTCGCTTCCGGCGATCCGGGAGCGGTGATTGAAGCGATCGAGAATGAGGATGAAGCGTTTCTCGTCAAGTTCCCCGGCGTAGGCAAAAAAACGGCAAGGCAGATCATCCTTGATCTGAAAGGGAAGCTTGCGGACGCCGTTCCTGAAATCGCGGCCGATCTGTTTAACCATGAAGAGCGGGAGCAAATTCATGAAGCGGAAACGGCTCTTGAGGAGGCGCTTGAAGCATTAAGAGCGCTCGGCTATTCCGACCGGGAAATTAAAAAAGTCCAGCCTCATTTGAAAAAGGAAGAGGCGCTTTCGACGGATCAATACGTTAAAAAAGCATTGCAAAAATTGTTAAAGTAAGGTGATATCATGGATGAGCGGCTTGTATCAAGTGAACTAGACAACCATGAATCAGCGATCGAGCAAAGTCTGCGTCCGCAAAGACTGGCTCAGTATATCGGCCAGGAAAAAGTGAAAGACAACCTCAAGGTATTCATTGAAGCTGCGAAAATGCGGGAAGAAACGCTTGACCATGTCTTGTTGTACGGGCCGCCGGGATTGGGAAAAACGACGCTCGCTGCGATCATCGCCAACGAAATGGGAGTCAATCTCAGAACGACGTCAGGTCCGGCGATCGAGCGCCCCGGCGATTTGGCGGCGATATTAACGGCTCTGGAGCCAGGTGACGTTTTATTTATTGACGAGATCCACCGTCTGCACCGTTCGATCGAAGAGGTGCTGTATCCTGCGATGGAAGATTTCTGCCTTGATATCGTGATCGGCAAAGGGCCGTCGGCGCGTTCTGTGAGGCTCGATCTTCCTCCTTTTACCCTTGTCGGCGCGACCACAAGGGTCGGGCTTTTAACCGCGCCTCTCAGGGACAGGTTCGGCGTTCTGTCAAGGCTTGAGTATTACACGCGTGACGAGCTTTCAGACATCGTGATCAGAACGGCGGAGCTGTTTGAGGTTGACATCGATTCGCTCTCGGCTCTCGAAATCGCGAGACGGTCAAGAGGGACGCCGCGGATTGCCAACAGGCTTTTGAGGAGGGTCAGAGATTTTGCCCAGGTGCTTGGAAACAGCTCCATCACGGAGGAAGTGGCGGTGGATGCGCTTGAACGCCTCCAGGTTGATAAACTCGGGCTTGATCATATCGACCGCAAGCTTTTAATGGGCATGATCGAAAAATTTGGCGGCGGTCCAGTCGGCATCGATACGATTTCGGCTACCATCGGTGAGGAGTCTCACACGATCGAGGATGTGTATGAGCCGTATCTTCTTCAAATCGGTTTTATTCAAAGAACGCCGCGGGGGCGCATCGTAACCCCTGATGTATACAGCCACTTTAAAATGGAGGTTCCGAACCGTGACTGAATTTCCAAAGATTTTAATGGTGCTGGGCGCCGTCATTTTTGGCATCGGTTTATTCATGCAAGTCATCGGCAGGCTCCCCGGCGATATTTTTGTAAAAAAGGGAAACGTGACATTTTTCTTTCCGGTTGTTACATGCATTGTCATCAGCATCATTCTGTCCGTGGTGTTTTCGTTTTTCGGACGAATGAAATGACGCGACATTCAAGTCTATAGATAGAGTAAGGTGAAAAAAGATGAAAGTAGAATTATTCGATTTTGACTTGCCTGAACGCCTTATCGCACAGGTTCCTTTAAAAGAGCGGGATGCGTCCAGGCTGATGGTGCTGGATAAAAAAACAGGAGAAATCACTCACAGCACGTTTAAGCACGTGATTGATTTTCTGAACGCGGGCGATTGCATCGTGTTGAATGATACGAGGGTGCTACCGGCCCGCTTGTACGGAGTCAAGGAAGAGACGGGCGCAAAGGTTGAAGTTCTTCTGTTAAAACAGGAGGAAGGGGACGTATGGGAAACGCTTGTCAAGCCCGCAAAGCGGGTCAAGCGCGGAACCGTTCTTTCGTTTGGAGACGGCCGTCTAACGGCGGTCTGCACAGAAGAGCTCGAGCACGGCGGAAGAAAAATTGAATTCCGCTATGAAGGAATTTTTTACGAGGTGCTCGAATCGCTCGGCGAAATGCCTCTGCCTCCTTATATTAAAGAACAGCTCGATGACAGAGAGCGCTATCAGACGGTTTACTCAAAGAAACAAGGATCGGCGGCTGCGCCGACGGCCGGGCTGCATTTTACGGAAGAGATTCTGGATGCGCTCAGGAAAAAAGGCGTGCATATTGCGTTTATTACCCTTCACGTCGGGCTCGGGACATTCCGGCCTGTCAGTGCGGAAAATGTAGAGGAACACGATATGCATGCCGAGTTTTATGAAATGTCGGAAGAAACGGCAGCATTGTTAAACCGCGTCAGACAGGAAGGCGGAAAAATCATTTCCGTCGGCACGACATCGACGAGGACGCTTGAGACCATCGCTTCCGAACATGACGGCCGCTTCCGGGAAGCGAGAGGCTGGACATCGATTTTTATTTATCCAGGCTACACATTCCGGGCGATTGACGGGATGATTACCAATTTTCATCTTCCGAAATCGTCCCTCATTATGCTTGTCAGCGCGCTCGCAGGCAGAGAGCATGTGCTTTCTGCCTACCGCACCGCAGTGGAACACGAATACCGCTTCTTCAGCTTCGGAGATGCCATGTTGATCAAATAAAATTCAAAAAGATTGGAGGGCTCATAATTTGTCGCAGCAACCGATACGCTATGAGTTCATAAAAGCATGTAAACAAACAGGAGCAAGACTGGGGAGAGTGCACACCCCGCACGGCTCATTTGAAACGCCGGTGTTTATGCCCGTAGGAACGCTCGCCACCGTTAAAACGATGGCGCCGGAAGAGCTGAAAGAAATGGGTGCAGGCATTATTTTAAGCAATACGTACCACCTTTGGCTGAGACCGGGCCATGACATCGTCAAAGAGGCGGGGGGCCTTCATCAGTTTATGAATTGGGACCGCGCCATTTTGACGGATTCAGGCGGCTTTCAGGTGTTTTCCCTGAGCGAGTTCCGCAAAATCGAAGAGGAAGGCGTTCATTTCCGCAATCATTTAAACGGAGACAAGCTGTTTTTATCTCCTGAAAAAGCGATGGACATCCAAAACGCCCTCGGATCAGATATTATGATGGCGTTTGACGAATGCCCGCCGTACCCGGCAGAGTACGATTATATGAAGAGGTCTGTTGAACGGACGAGCCGCTGGGCGGAAAGGTGCCTGAAAGCTCACAAACGCCCTGACGAGCAAGGGCTTTTCGGAATCGTTCAAGGCGGAGAGTACGAAAACTTGAGAAAACAAAGTGCGAAAGACTTGATTTCACTGGATTTTCCGGGATATGCTATAGGTGGACTATCCGTCGGAGAGCCGAAAGACGTGATGAACCGTGTGCTGGAGTTTACAACTCCGCTGCTTCCTGCGGATAAACCGCGCTATTTAATGGGGGTCGGCTCACCGGACTCTCTGATTGACGGAGCCATCCGCGGAGTGGATATGTTCGATTGCGTGCTGCCGACAAGGATAGCGAGAAACGGTACGCTCATGACGAGCGAAGGGCGTCTCGTCGTGAAAAATGCCAAATATGAAAGAGATTTCAGACCGATCGACGAGCAGTGCGACTGCTATACGTGCCGCAATTACTCGCGCGCTTATATCAGACATTTAATCCGCTGTAACGAAACGTTTGGAATTCGTTTAACTTCTTATCATAATCTTTATTTTCTGTTAAAATTAATGGGGCAAGTCAGAGATGCCATTCGTGAAGATCGTTTAGGTGATTTCCGGGAAGAGTTTTTTGAGCGCTACGGTTTTAATAAACCAAATGCTAAAAGTTTCTGACACATAAACGAAGAAAGCGATAAAGCCATTTGAAAGGGGTGAAAAAATAATGGAGATGCTTGGAACATTACTTCCGATTATTTTAATGTTTGCGGTTCTTTATTTCCTTTTGATCCGTCCGCAGCAAAAGCAGCAGAAGGCTGTCCGCCAGATGCAGGAGGAGCTGAAAAAAGGAGATAAGGTCGTAACGATCGGCGGCCTGCACGGCATCGTTGATTCAATTGACGAAAGCAAGGTTGTCATCAAAACAGGCGACAATACCCGTCTGACATTCGACCGCCGCGCGATCAGAGAGGCGTCAGCAGAATAGCCGAAAGGCTGATACATAAGCATCGGAAATCAGACTGTCGTAGGACGTGAAAACGGCGCTAGCGCCGTTCCTTATGTCTTGATGAAGCCGCAGTTGTTCCTGATGTGACATGGCATAAAAGAAGCCTGATGGGCATGAGAAAAGGGAGCGGTCATCCGCTCCCTTTTTGCTGTCTTTATGCACGGCTCCCCTGCAGATTGACCCCGAAAATCCCGCCCAGCATGCTGACTCCCAAAAAACCGGAATGATAGAGCAGCTGCTTCAAATTGAAGGCTTCGCCAAAGCCGAGATATTGAAACAAAAGCACCGTAAGAGAGAAGCAAAGCGCTGTCAATCCTCCGCTCAGCCACCCTTTTTCCTTCGATTTGCCTCCCGCAATAAAACCGCCGATGAACAAGGTAATAAAAGAAATGGCGGTAATAAACCAGCTGAATGAACTTTCGGTTAATGATGTGAAGGTGAGGAGCAGCGAAATGACCAGGCTTCCCGCAAACATCAAAGCGAAAATAACCGCCAAGCTGTATAAAATCCCTTTGCCGACTTGTTTTGGTTCGTTCATCACGATCCTCCTTTCAATATAGACGGGCTCGTCTTTTTAAATGTATTCTGCACGTTTGGCAAATAGACTAGCTCCCCCGACCTTTTATACATAAAAGCCTCAATTTTACAAAGGCTATGTTTATGATCATGATAGGCGGAAGGAGGCGGGCGGTAATGGATGAAATTTTAGCTCTTACGTTTCGGACGGTCGTTTTGTATTTCATCATCTTTATTTTGTTTCGCTTGATGGGAAAGAGGGAAATAGGCGAGCTGAGCATATTGGATCTTGTCGTTTTTATTATGATGGCCGAAATCGCGGTTTTGGCCATTGAAAATCTCGATGACCACCTTCTCCATACGATCATTCCAATTCTCGTTTTGACGCTGATCCAGGTTATATTTGCATATCTGTCATTGAAAAATCAAAAAATCCGCCGGCTTCTCGATGGAAAACCAACGATTATCATAGACCGCGGAAAAATTGATGAACACGCCATGAGGACACAGCGCTATAATTACGATGATTTGATGACACAGCTGAGAGATAAGAATGTGGAACGAATCGGGGATGTTTCATATGCGATTTTGGAGCCGACCGGGAAGCTTTCAGTGTTTACAAAAGACGGGCCAAACAAAATGATCGAACTGCCGTTGATTGTTGACGGAATGGTTCAAAAAGAACAATTAGAAAAGATCGGGAAAGACCGGGAGTGGCTTGAGCAAAAGCTTGAAAAAAGAGGACACCGCGATCTTTCCAAAATTTCTTATTGCACATATAATAAAGGTTCTTTTTTTATTGACATAAAGGATGAATTTAAACCTTAAAGCGAGAGCTTACGAAATCCAGCGGCCGAACAGCGGAAACCGCTGGATTTCTTCTTTTTTGACCAGCTTGAAGGCGACCAGAAGGAAGACGTAAAGAAAGCTTGTAACCGCGACACACAAAAGCAGGCGCATCGGCTCGGACTGGTCTAAAAAAAGGTGTTCTTTCATCAGAAGGCTTCCCCACCCTGATATCAAAATGACGCCGAAGGATACGATATATTCTTTCAGGTTAATGCTGATGGGAAGTACTTTGCTGACGGTTGCGGCGTGCAGCAGGGTGACGAGGATGATCCCCGTCAAAATCGCCAGCGCAGCCCCCATAATGCCAAGTGAAGGCCGTGAAGCGAGAACAAAAATGAGACCTGTTTTCACAACGGCGCCGACCAGGCTGTTCATCATTGCCGCGCCGGCCAGGTTTAAAGCCTGCAGGACGGCCTGCAGCGGACCTTGGAAATAGTAAAATAAAAAGAATGGAGCCATGATTTTCACATAAATCGCAGCATTTGACGACCCGTACATCACGCTGACCAGCTCATCCGCGTACGAAAACAAAATGACCGCCGATATTCCGCCGCTTAAAAGGCAAAGCCTCATCGCCTGCTCAAGCCTGTATTCCACGACTTGCATTTTTTTCTGTTCGATTCCTTCGCTGATGGCTGGAACGAGCGCCGTAGACAGAGAATATGTGATAAAGCTCGGGAGGGTGAGAAGCGTCAGGGCAAAGCCGGTCAACTCTCCGTACTGGCTCGTTGCGGCGGAAGCGGCGACCCCTGCTATTGCAAGGCTTTGCGCTACGACAATCGGTTCAAAAAACCATGACAGGTTGCCGATAAAACGGCTGCCCGTTGTTGGGAGCGAGACGCTCATCAGCTCGAAAAACGTGGTTCGTCCAGATTTCAGGGATTGGAAAAAACGTTTTCTGATGCGGATTTTCTTTTTGTATTTAAAGGCGACGAACAAATAAAGGAGTGAAGCCAACTCGCCAAACACGGATGACAGCATCGCGCCCGCAGCCGCATATTCGATGCCGAGCGGAAGGAATGCCGTCGTGCATACGGCGACAAGCGATATCCGGACAATTTGTTCGAGAACCTGGGACACGGCAAGCGGCCTCATATTTTGCTTTCCTTGAAAATAGCCCCTCAGCACGCTGGAAACAGCAATGATCGGAACGACCGGTGTAACCGCCAAAAGCGGATAAAGCGTTCTTTTGTCTGTGAGCAGCGTGTCGGCCATCAGCGGGGCGTAGATGAGAAACACCGGAGTAATGACGGCGCTGAGCGTCCCGGTAATTGCAAGAGACATCACTAAAATCTGCTTTGTCTTTCTGTGGTCTCCGCGCGCTTCCGCTTCAGCAACCAACTTGCTGATGGCGACAGGTAGGCCGAACTGGGTGAGGGTGACCGCCAGAAAAAAAGTCGGAGCCGCCATCATATAAAGCCCGACACCTTCACCTCCGATGAACCTTGCGATGACAATCCGGTTGATAAAGCCGAGCATTCTCGTAATCAAACCTGCCGCTATTAAAATGAGCGTTCCTTTTAAAAACGTCTGCTTCGTCATTTCTAGAGTCCCCTGCCTTCTCAAACAACCTTTAATCATATACAATAAGATATGCGCATACATCGTCCAAGCATGACAAGTCTCTCTGAAAAAATGTGAAAGGAGCGTGGCTTTGGCATGGGCAAACATCCGGCTGATCTGTACAAGGATCATTTAAAACCCTTTCTTCACAGCAAGACGGAAGAGTTCAGGATACTCGGTTATGACGATATTGAAATAGAGGAATTGTGGTCATACTTATTGAATAAGAAATGGAAGAAAAAGAAGGATGTTCAAATTCATCAGCTCGCCGGTGATATTTTATCTGTGAAAATTGGCGAATTTATGAACTATGCAACCGTAGAATCGTTTAAAACGTCTAATTTACTCGACAGCAAAGAAGGGCAGAATATGCTCGATGAGCTGCTGAGGTAGCCGTAGATTTTGGTTGATTTAAGGAGGAAATACATAATGAAAAAAGGACGCTTGATTGCGTTTTTCCTTACCGTTCTCTTGATCGGTACGGGACTGGGAATGTTCACGAAGCCGGCTGCAGACAGCATCAGCCTCGGCCTTGACCTTCAGGGCGGTTTTGAGGTTCTGTATGAAGTCCAGCCTGCCAAACAGGGCGACAAAATTGACAGGGACGCCCTCATCAGTACGGTTGAAGCACTGAACCGCCGGGCGAATGTGTTGGGCGTCAGCGAACCGAACATTCAAATCGAAGGAAACAACCGGATCAGGGTTCAGCTTGCCGGCGTCGACAACCAGAACAGGGCGCGGGAAATCTTATCCACACAGGCTCAGCTTACGTTCAGGGATACGAATGACAAAGAGCTTTTGAACGGTTCAGATCTTGTCGAAAACGGTGCTAAACAGTCGTTCAAGCAGGACACAAATGAGCCGATCGTGACGATCAAGCTGAAGGATGCCGATAAATTCGGCGAAGTGACAAAGAAAGTGCTCGATATGAAGCCGAACAACCAGCTCGTCATCTGGCTTGATTACAAAAAAGGCGACTCCTTTAAAAAAGAATCGCAAAAAGCGGATCATAAATACATCTCCGCTCCGAATGTCAGCCAGGTGCTGAACACGTCAGACGTAATGATTGAAGGAAACTTTACGATTCAGGAAGCAAAAGATATGGCGAGCATTTTAAATGCGGGCGCTCTTCCTGTCAAACTCGTTGAAAAGTATTCGACATCCGTCGGCGCGCAGTTTGGGGAGCAGGCTTTGAATGATACCGTGTTTGCGGGAATCGTCGGTATTGCTATTATTTTCTTATTTATGCTTCTTTATTATCGCTTGCCTGGTTTTGTCGCGGTCATTACGCTTTCTGTCTATATCTACATTACACTGCAGATCTTTGACTGGATGAATGCGGTTCTGACCCTTCCGGGGATCGCGGCTCTTATTTTGGGTGTCGGGATGGCGGTTGACGCCAACATCATTACGTACGAACGCATAAAAGAAGAGCTGAAGCTCGGCAAATCGGTACGCTCAGCTTTTAAAGCAGGAAACAGAAGATCATTTGCAACGATCTTTGATGCCAATATTACGACGATGCTTGCCGGAATCGTGCTTTTCATATTTGGTACGAGCTCTGTCAAAGGCTTCGCGACCATGCTGATCCTATCCATTTTGACAAGCTTTATTACAGCTGTCTTCCTGTCGCGCTTCCTGCTCGGCCTGCTGGTCGAAAGCCGCTGGCTTGACCGGAAAAAAGGCTGGTTTGGAGTGCGCAAAAAAGACATCCTGGACATCAGCAAGACAGACGAAAATACTGAGCCTCCGACTCCGTTTACCAAATGGGATTTCGTCGGTAAGCGTAAATGGTTCTTCGTATTTTCCGGAATTATTTTGGCTGCGGGAATTGTCATTCTGCTTGTTTTCAGGCTGAACCTTGGCATCGATTTCTCCAGCGGATCAAGGATCGAAGTGCAAAGCGACCACAAGCTGACGAGCGAAGAGCTGAAAAAAGACTTTGAAGAGGTCGGGTTGACAGCCGATTCAATCGTTCTTTCGGGTGATGATCAAAAACACGGCGTCGCCAGATTTGTCGGCGTTCCGGATCAGAAAAAAATTGCCGAAGTGAAGGATTATTTTAAAGATAAATACGGCTCGGAGCCGAACGTCAGCACAGTATCACCGACCGTCGGAAAAGAGCTGGCGAGAAACGCCCTCTATGCGGTGGCCGTCGCGGCTCTCGGGATCATCCTGTATGTTTCGATCCGCTTTGAATATAAGATGGCAATTGCGGCGATCGCTTCGTTGCTGTACGATGCATTCTTCATCATCGCGGTCTTCAGCATTACAAGGCTCGAGGTGGATATTACGTTTATCGCAGCCGTGCTGACGATTATCGGTTATTCGATCAACGATACGATCGTAACGTTTGACAGAATCAGGGAACAGGTGAAAAAGCGCAAGCCGAAGAGCTTCAGCGATTTATCGCATATTGTGAATCTGAGCTTGCAGCAAACGTTCACTCGTTCGATTAATACGGTGCTGACCGTCGTCATTGTGGTCATTGCGCTCCTCATTTTTGGCGCAGCATCGATTACGAACTTCTCTGTCGCGCTGTTAATCGGGCTGTTGAGTGGAGTGTATTCATCGCTCTACATCGCAGCTCAAGTATGGCTTGTCTGGAAAGGGCGCGACCTGAAAAAGCCGAAGCGCAAGCCTGCAGGAGAATAAATCGAGGACTGCCCGTACTGCCGGGCGGTCCTTTTTTGGTTTGAAGAGAAAAAAGTTGTTTTGGCGGCTTTCTATCGATCTTCTTTTTGTTTAAAATGGGAGCAGAGCGGGAAAATAACGCTAGAAAACGACGCGAATGGAGAGAGTATCTCATGAACAAACAATGGACGTTAATCTCTGCACTTATTTTTACATTAATTGTTGCTGTTTTCGCGGTCATTAATGTTGAACCGGTGAAGGTTGATTTTCTTTTTGGAACGGCAGAATGGCCTTTGATCCTGGTCATTTTGGTATCGGTATTGATGGGGGCGCTCATTATCGGCTCGGCCGGCGCTTTCCAGATCATGCGGCTGAAAAAAGAGCTGAAGGCGCTCAAGAGAGAAGAACGGGTAAAGTATCCTGAACTTGAAGCCGAATCGGCGGCCCCTGAAAATCAGAAAGACTAGAAAGATTGCACGAAATAAATTGAATCCCCTCATGCTGCTCTAGTATAATAGTGTGGTTGAGGGGTGAATTTATGTTAGCGTCAAAAATGCGTTGGGACGTGCAAACGCCCGACAAAGAAAAGGTGGAGCAGCTCGCCGGAAGATTAGGCATTACTCCCCTTGCCGCCTCATTGCTTGTCATGAGAGGTTACGATACAGCCGACAAAGCATCTTCATTTTTAAATGGCAAGGATGCAGTTTTTCACGATCCTTATCTGCTGAAAGATATGGAAAAAGCTGTACAGCGAATCAAACAGGCAATTTCAGATCAAGAAAAGATTATGATTTACGGCGATTATGATGCGGACGGTGTGACAAGCACGACTGTCCTTTTGCAAATGTTGAAAAAATGTTCAGCACAAGCCGATTTTTATATACCTGACCGCTTTAAAGAAGGGTACGGCCCGAACGAAGCGGCCTTTCGCGGGATCAAAGAATCAGGCTATTCATTGATCATCACAGTTGACACAGGCATTGCCGCCGTTCATGAAGCTGAAGTCGCTAAAGAGCTTGGCGTCGATTTGATCATTACGGATCACCATGAGCCGGGACCCGTTTTGCCGGATGCCTATGCGATCATTCATCCGAAGCAGCCGGGCTGCGGCTATCCATTTAAAGAGCTTGCCGGCGTCGGTGTCGCATTTAAGCTAGCCCACGCTTTGAACGGAGAGCTCCCGGAAGATTTGCTCGACCTTTGTGCGATCGGCACGATTGCCGACCTTGTGCCGCTTCATGATGAAAACAGGCAGATTGCCAAGCGCGGCATGGAACAGTTCAGGAGAACGAAGCGCCCCGGATTAAAGGCGCTGACCAAAATTGCCGGAGCGGAGATACATAGTGCGGATGAAGAGACCATCGGTTTTCAAATTGCGCCCCGCTTAAACGCGGTCGGCAGAATTGAACAGGCTGACCCGGCCGTTTACCTCCTGAACACAAAAGACGAAACAGAAGCGGAAGAGCTGGCCGAAGATATCAACGCCTTGAACAAGGAGCGCCAAAAAATCGTCAATCAGATGACAGAGGAAGCCGTTCAGATGATCGAGGAGGAAGGCCTTGATCAGCCGGTGATCGTCGCGGCGCGGCCGGGCTGGAATCCCGGCGTCGTCGGAATCGTGGCTTCAAAGCTTGTCGAGCGGTATTACAGGCCCGCCATCGTTCTCGGTATCGATGAAGAAAAAGGCATTGCCAAAGGATCTGCGCGCAGCATCAAAGGATTTGATTTATTTCAAAATCTCTCGGAGTGCCGGGATATTCTCCCGCACTTCGGCGGGCACCCGATGGCAGCCGGAATGACGCTCAACCTGGAAGATGTTTCGGCACTAAGGGAGAGAATCAACCGTCAGGCTGAAGCGGTTCTGACCGAGGAAGATTTTATTCCCGTCCAAGACGTCGATTTGTGCTGCCGGCTCGAAGATATCACGGTTGACAGCATTGCCGAAATGAACATGCTGGCGCCGTTCGGCACGGGAAATCCGAAGCCCTTCGTCCTTGTCAGCGACGTTAAAATTGATGATTCCAGGAAAATCGGCGCCAACAAGAATCACTTGAAGCTTGTGCTGGCAGACGGCGAGAACAAGCTTGATTGCATCGGATTTTATAAAGGCGCCATCGAAGACGGGATCGTTCCTGGAGCAAAGATCTCGATTGTCGGGGAACTGTCGATTAACGAGTGGAATAACAGAAAAAAACCGCAGCTGATGATCAAAGATGCAGCCGTCAATGAATGGCAGCTGTTTGATCTGCGGGGAAAACGGTCATGGGAAGAAAAAATATTGCAGCTGGATCCTGCGAAACGGGCGTGCATCTGCTTCCGTGAGGAAACCAAAGCGAAGCTTGCGGGGACAGGCCTTGAAGAAGAGCTGACCGTCATCAGCGGTCCTGAAGATGCAGAGCGTCTCGTCCTTGAGAGCCGCTATGCGGTATTTATAGATATTCCGCCGTCGCTCGACATCTTTGACCAAGTGATAAAAGGCAAAAAACTGGAGCGCATTTATCTGATTTTTTATCAATCAGACGAACATTTTTTCTCAACATTTCCAACTAGGGAATATTTTAAATGGTACTATGCTTTCCTCCTGAAAAGAGGTTCTTTTGACTTGCCGAAATACGGCGGGGAGCTTGCCAGACATAAAGGCTGGACAAAAGACACAATTGATTTTATGACAAAGGTGTTTTTTGAGCTCGGTTTTGTTACAATAGAGAATGGTGTTTTATCTGTTGTTTATCATGCCGAAAAGCGCGATCTGACAGATTCTGAAACCTACCGGGAAAAACAGCGCCTGATTGAATTGGAGCAAAAGCTCATTTATTCTTCGGCGGATGAGCTTAAACAGTGGCTGGATAAGCGGATGGCGGAAAACGCCGTCGCTTATAAAGTATGAGGAGGACATGAAGACAGATGGATTTGAAGAAGTATGTGACAATTGTGCCGGACTACCCGAAGGAAGGCGTACAATTTAAAGATATTACAACATTGATGGACAAAGGCGACGTCTATCGCTACGCGACAGATCAAATTGTAACGTATGCGAAAGAAAAAGAGATCGATCTTGTCGTGGGACCTGAAGCGAGAGGATTTATCATCGGCTGCCCTGTCGCATATTCGCTCGGGGTAGGATTTGCGCCTGTCCGCAAAGAAGGCAAACTGCCGCGTGAAGTCATCAAAGTCGACTACGGATTGGAATATGGAAAAGATGTCCTGACCATCCATAAAGATGCCATTAAACCGGGGCAGCGCGTCTTGATCACTGACGACCTGCTTGCAACCGGCGGAACGATCGAAGCAACGATCAAGCTGGTTGAAGAGCTTGGCGGCGTCGTAGCCGGAATCGCTTTCCTGATCGAACTGACATATCTTGAAGGAAGAAATAAACTGGACGGATATGATATTTTAACCTTGATGCAATACTAAACAAATTTTATACTATAAAAAGCACTCATAAAAAGCGGGTGCTTTTTTTCCTATTCATATAGTATTCCGGGGCCGGCAAAAGTCCTTTTGAATTTCTTCTCTTTACATCTGTGACATTTTTCTTGATAATAATTACAATACAGTTTTCAATTATAAAAAAGGTGATTCCATGGCGAACGAACAAGTATTAACCGCTGAGCAAGTCATTGAGAAGGCGAAAAGTTACCTTTCCGATGAACATGTTGCTTTTATAAAAAAGGCTTATCAGTACGCGGAAGACGCACATCGCGAACAATACCGCAAATCGGGCGAGCCGTATATTATCCATCCGATCCAGGTCGCGGGTATCCTCGTCGATTTGGAAATGGACCCCGCCACAATAGCGGGAGGATTTCTCCATGATGTGGTGGAAGATACGAGCGTAACGCTTGAAGATTTAAAGGAAGCATTCAACGAAGAAGTTGCGATGCTTGTCGACGGCGTCACGAAGCTTGGGAAAATTAAATATAAATCACAGGAAGAACAGCAGGCAGAAAATCATCGGAAAATGTTTGTGGCTATGGCTCAGGACATCCGCGTCATTTTGATCAAGCTGGCGGACCGCCTTCACAACATGAGAACCTTGAAGCACCTGCCGCAGGAAAAGCAGCGCAGAATTTCAAATGAGACGCTTGAAATATTTGCTCCGCTGGCTCATCGCCTTGGGATTTCAAAAATAAAGTGGGAGCTTGAGGATACCGCTTTACGCTATTTAAATCCACAGCAATATTACCGGATCGTCAATTTGATGAAGAAAAAGCGGGCCGAAAGGGAATTGTACGTCGAAGAGGTCGTAAACGAAGTGAAAAGCCGCGTCGAAGAGGTCAATATTAAAGCGGACTTTTCCGGCCGGCCGAAGCATATTTACAGCATCTACAGAAAGATGGCGATGCAAAACAAGCAATTCAATGAAATTTACGACTTGCTCGCAGTCCGGATCCTCGTCAACAGCATCAAGGACTGCTACGCGGTTCTAGGCATCATTCATACATGCTGGAAGCCGATGCCGGGCAGATTTAAAGACTATATCGCAATGCCGAAGCCGAACATGTACCAGTCCCTCCACACTACCGTCATCGGGCCGAAGGGGGATCCGCTGGAAGTCCAGATCAGGACGTTTGAAATGCACGAAATTGCGGAATACGGAATCGCGGCCCACTGGGCTTACAAAGAAGGCAAAAATGTCAATGAAGATTCAAGCTTTGATAAAAAGCTTTCCTGGTTCCGCGAAATTTTGGAATTTCAAAATGAGTCGAGCGATGCCGAAGAATTTATGGAATCTCTAAAAATCGATTTGTTTTCCGACATGGTGTTCGTTTTTACGCCGAAAGGGGACGTCATTGAATTGCCGTCAGGCTCTGTGCCGATCGACTTTTCGTACCGGATCCATTCAGAAATAGGCAATAAAACGATCGGGGCGAAAGTAAACGGAAAAATGGTCACGCTTGATTACAAGCTGCGCACAGGGGATATCGTAGAAATTCTGACATCCAAGCATTCGTACGGTCCGAGCCAGGACTGGATCAACCTTGCGCAGACATCTCAGGCTAAGCATAAAATCCGCCAGTTCTTTAAAAAGCAGCGCAGAGAGGAAAATGTCGAAAAAGGCAGAGAACTGGTTGAAAAAGAAATTAAAAACCTGGACTTTGAAGTGAAGGACGTCTTAACTGTTGAGAATCTGCAGAAAGTCGCCGACAAGTTCAATTTTGCCAATGAAGAAGACATGTATGCCGCAGTCGGCTATAACGGCATTACAGCCGCTCAAGTTGCAAACCGTCTGACGGAAAAAGAACGGAAAATCAGAGATCAGGAAGAACAGGTGAAAAGCGTTCAAGATGTAACACCTGAACCGAAACCTTACCAAGGGAAAAAACGCGAAGCGGGTGTTCGCGTCAAAGGCGTTGACAACCTTCTGATCAGACTGTCAAAATGCTGCAACCCCGTTCCGGGAGATCCGATCGTCGGATTCATTACAAAAGGCCGTGGTGTATCCGTCCATCGCGAGGACTGCCCGAATGTTTTAACAAATGAAGCGCTCGACCGGCTGATTCAAGTAGAATGGGAGCATGAGCCGCAGACGCAGCGGAGAAAAGAATATAACGTCGAAATCGAAATTCTTGGCTATGACCGCCGCGGCCTTCTTAATGAAGTTCTTCAGGCCGTTAATGAGACAAAAACAAATATTTCATCTGTGTCAGGTAAATCGGACCGCAATAAAGTGGCGACGATCCATATGGCCATCTTCATTCAAAATATTAATCATTTGCATAAAGTGGTTGAACGGATCAAACAGATCAAAGATATCTACTCCGTGCGCAGGGTGATGAATTAGGAGGAAAAGCGTCATGAGATTAGTTGTTCAGCGCGTCACAGATGCAAGCGTTTCGGTAGGAGGCGAGACTGTCGGTCAAATCGGCCTCGGCTTGATGGTGCTTGTCGGCGTGACGCATGAGGATACGAGCGAAGATGCCGCATATTTGGCGGAAAAGCTAGTCAATCTGCGGATTTTTGAAGATGAAGGCGAAAAGATGAACCTGTCGCTTTTAGATGTCGGAGGCTCCGTTTTATCGGTTTCTCAGTTTACCTTGTACGGCGACACGAAAAAAGGAAGACGGCCGAATTTTACAAAAGCGGCAAAGCCCGATCAGGCGCTTCAGTTATACGAGGAGTGGAACAGCATGCTTCGCGCAAAAGGCGTTGCTGTCGAAACGGGAAGATTTGGCGAAATGATGGATGTCAAGCTGACAAATTCGGGTCCCGTCACCTTTATTATGGATTCGAAAGCATAAAAAAGCTCCCATTTGGGAGCTTTTTTATTAGTTAAAATAGTTTTCTAAGCCGCTTCTAATGCCGTCTGTCACTCTTTCTCTATAAGCGTTCGTGCTGACAACCGCTTCTTCTTGAGGATGGCTCAAGTAGCCGAGTTCAAACAATGCGGCGGGCTGTTTATTTTCTCTTAATACGAAGTAGTCCCCGAATAATACACCGCGGCTAGGCAGAGGCGAGTGTTTTTCGATCTCGGACTGAACGTCTGCTGCGAGCTTCCGGTCTTTTGACGGGCTGTAGTAATAGGCGGTATTTCCCCTTACGGACGCGTTTGCAAAACTATCATAATGAATGCTGATAAAAGCGTCGGCGTTTCGGTAATGAGAGGTCGCGACCCGCGACTGAAGGCTGACGAAAGAATCGTCATTCCGCGTCATATAGACGTTGACGCCATCGGCTCTCAGTTTCGCGGCAAGAAGCGTTGCTGTTTTGATGGTCAGCCGTTTTTCGAGCGTCCCCCGCGTTCCGATTGTCCCGCTGTCATGTCCGCCGTGTCCGGCATCGATGACAACCGTTTTATTTTTGATTGTGCCGCTCGCGCTTGACCGCTTTGCCAAAGGCGGTGCTGCGCTTTTCGAATCTCCGGCTGAGCCAGACTGGTCAGCGGTCTGAACGACCCAGTTTGCCACATAGGCGGAATCGCCGTTTGACAGTTTGATTTCATACCAGTCGCCTTTTGCAGAGACGATCGGATAAGACTCGCCTTTCCCTGCGCGCTTGACGATCGCTGAGGATGTCGAAGGCCCGCTTCTAACATTTGTGCCTTCATACACGATGGTGGCCTGCTGTTTTGACCCGGAGCCGCTGCTTGTTTCCGAAGTTCCGCTTTTCTGTTTGGGTCCTTCGAGAATATAGTGGCTTGCGACCCAGCCCTTTTGACCATTAAATTCGATTTCATACCAGCCGTGCTGTTCGTTTAAAATCGTCACACTTGCATTCCGTTGAAGCGACGCAATAATCCGTCCCTGATGGGAAGCTGTGCTTCTGACATTTAAGGTGGATACGCCGACCGTTCCTGATTTTGTTGATGAAGCGCGTGATGAAGACGATTGAGACTGTTTTGCTCCTGAACCTTGATTGACATAGTCTGAATGGACCCAGCCAGTGATGTTCTGATAGGAAATCTTTACCCAGTTTCCGTCGGTCTTTAGCAGGTCAGCCTGTTCTCCTTCAGGGAATACGCCTTGGACTTCATATGAAGTGCCGGGGCCTTTTCTGATTCTCAGGTTTGCTTCGGAAGATGTGACTTTTCCCGCCGCTGAATCAGAGCCGTTGGAGACTTGGCTTTTTTTCTTGATCAGCCAGGATACAACCCATCCTTTTTGTCCGCCGTTCAGCTGGATCTGGACCCAATCCCCGCGCTCTTCAAGAATCGGATAGCTTTCATTCCGGCTGACGACGCTGACGATTTCATGGCTCAGTCCGGGTCCGCTCCTGACATTGATTTCATCGGTGGCAATCACGGCTTCCCCGATGGCTGCAGAAGCTGTGTTTGACGATGTATAAAAGGCTGCTTGTGCTGCCAGCATCATCGATAGGATCAATACTGTTCTTTTTTTCATATTGTTACCCATCTCCTCCTTTCGGTAAAAAACTTGGAACACTACTTCTTCTTCTATATCGTATATTCCTTGCCGTTTTTTTAATAAAATGAAAATGATTTGTTTATACTATAGAAAAAAGATATCAAAAGGATGTTGTTGTGTGAGGTATAATCAAAGAATGGGCAGAGCGATCCATGAGCAAGATGCAAATCTGCATCTAAAGGATCATGCGGATCCGGAGCAAGCCGGCTTTATGGAAGAAACGGCGACTGAGCTGGGGCTCGCGTCCAAAGAATCAATTCAGAATAAAAAGAACCGCAAATAGGGTTGACATGCACACTTAACACTCGTATTATAATATAAATTAGTGTACATATGAGTTGAACTGAAGATGGAGAATAGTAGGCAAGAGTACGTGAAAAGAGAGGAACCGCCCTGGGCTGAAAGCGGTCTGCACGGTATCTTGACCGAATGAACACTCCGAAGGTTTCCCGCTGAAAGCCCGGCAGAACTTGCGAGCAATTAGGCGGCGGACGTGAACCTGCGTTAAAGGCATGAGCGGGAACGGGTTGATCGTTCCAACTAGGGTGGCACCACGGGTATAACTCTCGTCCCTACTATTGGTTTTATAGTAGGTTCGGGGGTTTTTTTATTTCCATAAATGAAAAAAAGCATTTAAGTCATGAGGAGGATTTAAAAATGGGATTTAATATTCCAAGGGGAACACAAGATATTCTCCCAGGAGAATCGGAACGCTGGCAATACGTCGAAAAGATTGCGAGAGAAACGTGTCATGCGTATCAATATAAAGAAATCCGGACGCCTATTTTTGAACATACAGAACTATTTTCCCGCGGAGTGGGAGAATCGACCGATATCGTACAAAAGGAAATGTACACATTCGCTGACAAAAAAGGAAGAAGCCTGACGCTTCGTCCTGAAGGCACTGCATCTGCAGTACGCTCTTTTGTGGAAAACAAACTTTTTGCTAATCCGGTTCAGCCGACGAAACTTTACTACATCGGACCGATGTTCCGCTATGAAAGGCCGCAGACAGGCCGCTACCGCCAATTTTATCAATTCGGCATCGAAGCGATCGGTTCGAACGATCCGGCGATTGACGCGGAAGTCATTGCCTTGGCGATGAGCGTATACCGGAAAGCGGGTCTCAGCAATCTGAAGCTGGTCATTAACAGCCTCGGCGACAAAGAGAGCCGAACCGCTCACAGAGAAGCGCTGATCCGCCACTTTGAGCCGAGGATCGACGAGTTTTGTTCAGACTGTCAAAAACGGCTCCGGCAAAATCCGCTGCGGATTCTGGACTGTAAAAAAGACAGGGATCATGAACTGCTGAAAACCGCTCCTTCGATTCTTGACTACTTAAATGAAGAATCCAAAGCCTATTTTGCGAAAGTGCAGCAATATCTGACCGACATCGGCATTGCGTTTGAGGTCGATCCGAACCTGGTGAGAGGTCTTGACTATTACAATCACACGGCTTTTGAAATCATGAGCAATGCCGAAGGTTTCGGAGCGATTACGACGCTTGCTGGCGGAGGGCGCTATGACGGCCTTACCGAGGAGTTCGGCGGACCGAAAGCGCCGGGCATCGGTTTTGCGATGAGTATCGAACGTCTTCTCGCCGCACTTGACGCGGAAAATGTGAAAGTCGGAGCGGATGAAGGCATTGACTGCTATATCGTGACACTTGGCGACAAAGCCAAAGACTATTCTGTATCCCTCCTTTATAAATTGAGAGAAGCAGGAATTTCCGCCGAAATCGACTATGAACAGAAAAAAATGAAAGGCCAGTTTAAATCCGCCGACCGTCTCAATGCGAAATATATCGCTGTTTTGGGCGAGGATGAACTGAGCCAAAATCAAATGAATGTCAAAGATGCGAAAACAGGAGATCAACAGGCCATCGGCCTTGATGAATTCATCCATTTCTTGAAAACAAACACTGAAAGTTAAAGGAGAGGACCGCTTTGTTTGGACGAACATATTATTGTGGCGAAATAACGGAGAAGGCGATCGGAGAATCCGTCGTTTTAAAAGGATGGGTTCAAAAAAGACGCGATCTCGGAGGCTTGATTTTTATTGATTTGAGAGACCGCACCGGCATTGTGCAGGTTGTATTTAATCCCGACGTTTCCAAAGACGCCCTTGAAACAGCTGAAAGCATCCGCAGCGAATATGTGCTTGACATTACAGGAAAAGTCGTTGCCCGTGAAGAAGCAACAGTCAATCCGAACTTGAAAACCGGAAGAATCGAAATCCAAGCGGAATCGGTCAATGTGCTGAGTGCGGCCAAAACGCCGCCTTTTGCGATCAGCGACCAGGCTTCAGAAGTGTCTGAAGACATCAGGTTGAAGCACCGCTATCTCGACTTGCGCCGACCGGAGATGTTCAACACCTTAAAAATGCGGCATAACGTTACAAAAGCCGTCCGCAGCTTCCTTGATGACAACGGCTTTATCGATATTGAAACACCGGTGTTGACAAAAAAAACGCCTGAAGGAGCGCGCGACTATCTCGTGCCGAGCCGCGTCCATGAAGGAGAATTTTACGCGCTGCCGCAGTCTCCGCAGCTTTTCAAACAGCTGTTGATGGTGTCCGGCTTTGACCGCTATTATCAAATCGCCCGCTGCTTCAGGGACGAAGATTTGCGCGCCGACCGCCAGCCGGAGTTTACGCAGATCGATATCGAAATGTCATTTATGAACCAGGAAGACATCATGAAGCTCGCTGAAGAAATGATGGCGAAAGTCATGCTCGAAACGCACGGTGTGGACATTTCTCTGCCGCTGCCGAGAATGTCATATCAGGATGCGATGAACCTTTACGGATCCGACAAACCGGATACCCGCTTTGACATGCTTTTGACCGATGTATCAGAAAACGTAAAGGATTCCGATTTTAAAGTGTTTGCGTCAGCTGTGGCAAACGGAGGCGCGGTTAAAGCGATAAACGTTAAAGGCGCTGCATCTAAATATTCGCGGAAAGACATTGACGCACTCGGCGAATTCGCCGCAAACTACGGGGCGAAAGGGCTGGCATGGCTGAAAGCCGAAGCGGACGGACTGAAAGGCCCGATTGCGAAGTTCTTCCAGGACGAAAAACAGCAGGTGCTCATTGAAGCGCTTGACGCGAAGGAAGGGGACCTCATCCTCTTTGTCGCAGACCGGCTGGAAGTCGCCAATGACGCGCTCGGCGCGCTGCGCTTAAAGCTCGGAAAAGAATTGAATCTGATCGATGAAAGCTTGTTCAACTTTTTATGGGTCGTTGATTGGCCGCTTCTTGAGTATGATTCAGAAGAAGGACGTTTCTATGCGGCACACCACCCGTTCACGATGCCTGTCCGGGAAGACCTTGATCTGGTCGACACGAATCCGGAAGACATGAAAGCGCAAGCCTATGATCTTGTCTTAAACGGCTATGAGCTGGGCGGCGGATCAATCCGTATTTTTGAAAAAGATGTTCAGGAGAAAATGTTTGCGCTTTTGGGTCTATCTGAGGAAGAGACGAAAGAGCAGTTCGGCTTCCTGCTTGAAGCGTTTGAATACGGGGCTCCCCCGCACGGCGGAATCGCGCTCGGCCTTGACCGGCTTGTGATGCTGCTCAGCGGCCGCACCAACCTGAGAGATACGATCGCATTCCCGAAAACGGCAAGCGCAAGCTGTTTGTTGATGGAAGCACCTAGCGAAGTGGACAGCGCCCAGCTCGATGAGCTGCACCTGTCAATCAACCGCAAAGTTCGACAGTAAATTGTAAAATATACGGCTGCACATCCCATTGAAAATCAAAGGGACGTATGATATCATTTTTAACAAATAAAGTCCTGATGTGTTTGTTGTACACCTAGTTTTGACCGAACATTTTTTTACTTGGGAGTTCGACGTTTCCAAATGGAGCAAATGCCTCTTATCACTCGTGTGCTCAGGAGGACTTGCAAAGTTTGGAACAGAACACCCACCTGCCGAGAGCGGGATCAAAACGAAGGAATACGACAACGGCACAATCGGGACTTTTTTTGTGCTTGAAAAGGCCTTTTTCGGCCATACATAGGATAATCTATGAGGCGAAGCGAAAAAATATGACGGGAAAATGAAATAGACCGCTTGTTTAATCACCTGATTATGATAAGATACTATCGGTAACTGTTAATAAAGATGGAGTGAGATTCTTGTTACATCAGTTTTCACGCAATGAATTAGCGATTGGAAAAGAAGGTTTAAATATTTTAAAAAACAGCACGGTCGCCGTTTTGGGCGTCGGCGGGGTCGGCTCTTTCGCCGCGGAAGCGCTCGCCCGTTCTGGTGTCGGCAGAATCGTGATGGTCGATAAAGACGATGTTGACATCACCAATGTCAACCGTCAGCTGCCGGCTTTACTTTCAACGGTCGGACAGCCGAAAGTTGACTTAATGAAAGCGAGAATCGCCGATATTAACCCTGAGTGTGATGTCATCGCTTTAAAAATGTTCTATACCGAAGAGACGTATGAACAGTTTTTTGCTTATGAACCGGATTATGTAATCGACGCGTCAGATACGATTCATTATAAAATTCACTTAATGAAAGAGTGCCTGAAGCGGGACATCAACATCATTTCAAGCATGGGAGCGGCCAATAAAACAGATCCGACAAGGTTCCAAGTGGCCGATATTTCAAAAACCCACACCGATCCGATTGCAAAAGTCATCCGGACGAGGCTTCGCAAGGAAGGCATTACGAAAGGCATTAAAGTCGTCTTTTCTGACGAAAGCCCGATCGTGATCCGCGAAGACGTACGCCAAATCGTCGGAAATGACGAAGCGAAAATTCGCAAAGCGCAGATGCCGCCGTCTTCGAATGCTTTTGTTCCGTCAGTCGCAGGCTTGATCATGGGCGGCCATGTGATCATGGAGCTTTTGAAAGATATTCCGATCAAAAGGGTGAAAGATAAGTAATACAAAAATGACGGCAACGGTGCTGTCGTTTAAGATTGTTAACAAAATCTCAAAACTAAAAGCCGCTTTGGGATTTTGTTATCCTTTAAAGCTTAGTGTAATAATAAACAGCCTGTTCCCCATATGAAAAGGGAACAGGCTGTTTATTATTTTTGTTTCATCAGCTTGTCATATACTTGTTTCAGCGCGAGCTCAAATTTTCCTGTCTGCTTCGGCTGATAGTAAACTTTGTTTTTCAGCGGATCAGGCAGGTACTGCTGTTTGACCCAGCCGTTCTCGTAATTGTGCGGATATTTGTATTCGACGCCTCTGCCAAGCTCTGCGGCTCCTTTATAATGGGCGTCTTTTAAATGGTTCGGCACATCGCCGATCTTTCCGGAGCGGACGTCTGACAGCGCTTCGTCAACCGCAAGGATCGCCGAGTTCGATTTAGGAGACAGGCAAAGCTCGATCACGGCGTTGGCGAGCGGAATCCTTGCCTCCGGAAATCCGATTCGTTCCGCCGTTTGAATAGCTTGAAGCGTTCTTCCTCCAGCCTGCGGACTCGCCAGGCCGATATCTTCATAGGCGATAACAAGCAGCCTCCGTGCAAGGCTTTCCAAATCCCCCGCTTCAATGAGCCTTGCCAGATAATGAAGTGCCGCATTGACATCAGAGCCTCTGATCGATTTTTGGAAAGCGGAAATGACATCATAATGCGCGTCTCCATCTTTGTCGTGGACAAAGCTTTTTTTCTGCAGGCATTCTTCTGCGATTTCCAATGTAATGCGGATGGTTCCTTCGCTGTTTTCCTTTGTGGACAATACGGCAAGCTCGAGCGCATTCAAAGCGGAGCGGACATCGCCGCCGCAGCCGCGGGCCATATGGTCAAGGGCTTCATCGTCGAGGGCAACATCATACGAACCGAGGCCTCTGTGTTCATCCTCAAGCGCCCGTTTAATGGCCGCTTTGATTTGTTCAGAGTCTAATGGCTGCAGCTCGAAAATCTGCGTTCTGCTTCTGATCGCCGGATTGATCGCATGGTACGGGTTGGCTGTCGTCGCCCCGATCATAATAATCATGCCGTTTTCCAAATACGGAAGGAGAAAGTCCTGCTTGCCTTTGTCAAGCCGGTGCACTTCATCAAGGATTAAGATGACCTGCCCCGACATTTTGGCTTCGGCGGCAACGGCTTCCATATCCTTTTTATTATTGATGACAGCGTTCAGCTTTCGGAAAGCGATGCTTGTGCTGCCGGCAATCGCCGTGGCGATCGACGTTTTGCCGATGCCCGGGGGGCCGTACAGAATCATCGATGAGAGGTGTTTGGCCTGCACCATCCGATGAATGATCTTTCCTTCTCCGACCAGATGATCCTGGCCGAGAACCTCTTCGATTTTTGTAGGGCGCATTCGAAATGCGAGTGGTTTCATGATTGATCTCTCCCGAATGTATTCTTTTTATAGAGTAACGGAAAAAAGACGATTAGAAAAGAAATGAATATGGCAAGCTGAATATAGGGCCGAAAATGAAAGTTTATATAAAGTGTGCTATAATAACCTGTAATCTATCAGAAGGGCAAGGACGGTACCTTGCCTTAACCGAGTTTTTAATATATAACAGATGCTTAAAAACCAACAGCCGGCTTGCACCGGTAATTTCATTTGGAGAACGGCTTATGCCTTGTTAGGATGTGCCGGACGCCTCCTGCGTCCGAACGGGACTCGGCTGCGTGCTTTTTCCTCCTTCGAGGAACGCCGAGTACCTTCGTCTTGGTGAGAAAGGAGACTCGGCTAAAGGCTTTCGCGTCCTTCGAGGAACGCCGAGTAGCTTTGTTCTGGTGAGAAAAGGAGACTCGGCTAAGAGCTTTCGCGTCCTGCGAAAAACGCCGAGTACCTTCGTCCTGAAGGCATGATTTATTATAGGTTAGAGGTGTTTATTTTGAAAATATCAACTAAAGGCAGATACGGGCTGACGATTATGATTGAGCTTGCTAAAAAGCATGGGGAAGGCCCGACTTCTTTGAAAAGTATTGCTCAGACAAACGATTTATCGGAACATTATTTGGAACAGCTTGTTTCACCTTTGCGGAACGCAGGGCTTGTGAAAAGCATCCGCGGCGCGTACGGCGGCTATATTCTGGGTGACGAGCCTGAGGCGATTACGGCGGGCGATATCATTCGCGTTCTGGAAGGACCGATCAGCCCGGTGGAAGTACTTGAAAATGAGGAGCCGGCAAAGCGCGAGCTGTGGATCAAGATTCGCGACGCTGTCAAGGAAGTGCTGGACTCCACGACGCTTGAAGACTTGGCCAGCTATACAGAGGGCGAGCAAGAAGCGTATATGTTTTACATTTAAGATTGAGGTGTAATGGTACGATGGAACGGATTTACTTAGACCATGCAGCGACTTCTCCGACTGACCCACGGGTAGTGGAAAAAATGCTGCCTTACTTAACGGAAAACTTCGGAAACCCTTCAAGCATTCATTCCTTTGGGAGGGAGAGCCGAAAATGGCTTGACGGCACGAGGGAGATGATCGCTCGGGAAATCGGAGCGCATCCCAATGAAATCGTTTTTACGAGCGGGGGAACCGAAGCCGACAATATGGCGATTCTCGGAACCGCGCTGGCGAGAGAGCAGCAGGGCCGTCACATCATCACGACAAAAGTCGAGCACCACGCCGTTCTGCATACGTGCAACAGGCTTGAAGAAATGGGATTTGACATCACATATCTTGATGTCGACGAAAGCGGAAGAATTTCCGCTGAGCAGGTGAAAGACGCGCTGCGGGACGATACCATCCTGGTGACGGTAATGTATGGAAACAATGAAGTGGGAACGATTCAGCCGATAGATGAGATCGGCGATCTGCTAAAAGACCATCGGGCGCTGTTTCATACAGATGCGGTACAAGCCTTCGGCTTTTTGCCGATTGATGTGCAAAAAAGCCGCATCGATATGATGTCAGTCTCCGGACATAAACTGAACGGGCCGAAGGGGACAGGCTTCTTATACGTCAACGAAAAGGTGAAGCTCAGCCAGCTGCTTTTCGGAGGAGAGCAGGAACGCAAACGCCGCGCGGGAACGGAAAATGTCCCGGGAATCGCGGGACTCGGTGAAGCCGTTTTGCTGTCAGGTCAGGAAAGAGAAGAAAAATCGGCGCTTTACCGCCGGTTTAAAGACATCGTCATTCGTACGCTGGAAGCAGATGGCGTCTCCTTCGATGTGAACGGCAGCAGAGAGCACAGCCTGCCGCATATTTTAAATCTGTATTTTCCGGGAGTATCTGTTGAATCGCTGCTCGTTAATCTCGATATGGCGGGAATTGCAGTATCGAGCGGATCGGCGTGCACGGCCGGATCTGTGCTTCCGTCCCATGTTCTCTCCGCCATGTTTGGCGAGGAAGATGACCGGCTGACGTCATCCATACGGATCAGCTTCGGCTTTGGCAATACAGAGGAGCAGGTGGAGCGGGCCGCGAAAGAACTTGCGGCAATTGTTCAGCGCCTGTCATAAGTGTCGGGAAGCGACGCTCCGAGCTAAAGATTCGCATCTTGCCCGAAAATGATGATATGATCTGAAAGGACAAGTTTTTGAATTGATTTATTGGAGTTGATGAAAATGACGAAGCGGCCTGAAGATACACGGGTGGTCGTCGGAATGTCCGGAGGCGTTGATTCCTCTGTGGCGGCTTTGCTTTTGAAAGAGCAGGGCTATGATGTCATCGGAATTTTTATGAAAAACTGGGATGACACAGATGAGAACGGTTTTTGCACAGCGACGGAAGATTACGAAGATGTTATAAAGGTATGTAATCAAATCGGAATTCCGTACTATGCGGTAAATTTTGAAAAGCAGTATTGGGAAAAGGTTTTTCAATATTTCCTTGATGAATATAAAGCGGGCAGAACGCCGAACCCGGATGTGATGTGCAACAAAGAGATTAAATTTAAAGCCTTTTTGGAGCACGCTTTGTCGCTTGGAGCCGATTATTTGGCCACCGGCCACTATGCGCGGGTCGACCGTACGGACGGACGTGTTAAAATGCTCAGAGGGCTGGACGAAAATAAAGATCAGACCTATTTTCTTAACCAGCTGACAGAAGAGCAGTTAAGCAAAGTGCTGTTTCCTATCGGCGAGCTTCAAAAAAGCCGTGTCAGGGAAATCGCAAAAGAAGCGGGGCTTGCGACAGCTTCCAAAAAAGACAGCACAGGCATCTGCTTTATCGGAGAACGGAACTTCAAAACGTTTCTCAGCCAGTACCTTCCAGCACAGCCGGGAGATATGCGGACGATGGAAGGCGAATTCAAAGGCCGCCACGACGGTTTAATGTACTATACGATCGGACAAAGGCACGGCCTCGGCATCGGCGGAAGCGGAGACCCTTGGTTCGTCGTCGGTAAAGACCTCGAAAAAAACATCTTGTATGTTGACCAAGGATTCGACAATCCGCTTCTTTTCTCCGATAAGATCACGGCGACAAACGTAAGCTTTGTGCATGACGGCGTCTTCGGCGGTGAAGAAGAGCTCGCCTGCACGGCCAAATTCCGCTATCGCCAAACCGATCACGAAGTCACTGTCAGAATGACCGGGACAGATGAAGCAGAGGTCGTCTTTAAAGAGCCGGTCCGCGCCGTTACGCCGGGACAAGCGGTTGTCTTTTACAGAGGTGAAGAATGCCTAGGCGGCGGAACGATTGATGATGTGTTTAAAGACGGACAACAACTTTGGTATGTATAAAACCGGGGCTCTGGATAACACCCCGGAGCTTCTCGAACGGCTGCCGGCAATGTCGGCGGCCTTTTTAAAATAGTTCGTGAAAGGGAGAGGGCTTTTGGATTACAATCAAATTGGAATAGATGCTATGCAAAAAGGCGACTTTGAAAAAGCCGCAGAAGCCTTTACAAAGGCAATTGATGAAAACAGCGGCGATCCGGTGCCTTATATCAACTTTGCCAATCTGCTTTCGGCAGTCGGGGAACTGGACAGGGCGCTTAAGTTTTACGACCGGGCGGCTGCTTTGGACGAGAAAGCGGGAGCAGCTTATTATGGAGCCGGGAATGTCTATGTCATGAAAGAACGGTATCAAGAAGCGAAGGACATGTTTGAAAAAGCGCATCGGACGGGCATGGAAAACAGCGACTTATATTATATGCTCGGGACGACGCTTGTGAAGCTTGAGCAGCCGAAGCTCGCGATGCCGTATTTGCAAAGGGCCGCTGAGCAGAACGATACGGATGTCGAAGCCCGTTTTCAATACGCGATGTGCCTTGCCAATGAAGGGATGCTGGACGAAGCGATCACGGAGTTTTCAAATGTAACAGAGCGCGATCCGTCCCATGCAGATGCTTTTTATAATTTAGGCGTTGCCTATGCGTTTAAGGAAGATCAGGAAACCGCGCTTGCCATGCTGAACAAGGCGCTGGACATTCAGCCGGACCATATGCTCAGCATTCGCGCCAAGCAGCTTTTGGAAGAAGCTTGATTGATCAAGAGCCGTCATGACGGATTTTGAATGGAGAGGGGGAGTACAGTGATGCAGCGCCATAACCCGGACCAAATTGAAATGGAAGAAGCTTCATTTGTAAAAGGAACGGTTGCGGCTGTCATTTATCATAATGAAACAAACCTGTATACCGTATTAAAGGTAAAAGTGGAAGAAACATCGGAGTCTTTTGAAGACAAAACCGTTTCTGTCACGGGTTACTTTCCTTTGATCCATGAAGACGATATCTACACTTTTTACGGAAAAACCGCCTCCCATCCGAAATTTGGCCTGCAATTTCAAGCGGATCATTTTAAAAAAGAAGTGCCGACAACAAAAGAAGGCGTGATCCAATACTTGGCCAGCGATTTATTTGAAGGAATCGGCAAAAAAACGGCCGAGGAAATTGTTAATAAGCTTGGGGAAGGTGCGATCAACAAAATTTTAAGCGACGGCGCCGTCCTGTATGATGTTCCGAAGCTCTCCAAAAAAAAGGCGGATAAGCTTGCCGCTGCCCTGCAGCAGCATCAGGGGCTCGAACAGATTATGATCTCCTTGAGCGAATTCGGCTTCGGCCCTCAGCTGTCCATGAAAATTTATCAGGCGTATGAAGCGGAAACGCTTGATAAAATCCGAGAAAATCCGTACCAGCTTGTCAAGGATGTCGAAGGAATCGGCTTTATCAAGGCGGACGAACTGGGCGGCAGAATGGGGATCTCAGGCAAACATGAAGAGCGGATCAAGGCGGCGATTTTATACACGGTTGAAGCGACATGCCTTCAAGAAGGGCATACATACATAGACACGAGACAGCTCATCATCGAGACGCAAAAACTGTTAAACCAGTCTGCAGGTGATGAAAAAGTAACCGAGATGGATGTGGCGGACGCGATCATTTCTTTAGGGGAGCAAAAAGAGCTGTTCATTGAAGATGAAAGGTGTTATTATCCGTCCCTTTACTACGCTGAACAAAGCTTTGCCAAAAGGGTGCAGAAAATCGCCGGACAGACCGAATACGATGACCAGTTTCCCGAATCGGAATTCCTGCTCGCTTTAGGGGAGCTTGAAGAACGGATGAAAGTGCAGTACGCGCCAAGTCAAAAAGAAGCGATTCAAAAAGCGCTGATGTCGCCGATGCTGCTTTTGACAGGCGGACCGGGAACCGGGAAAACGACCGTCATTAGGGGAATCGTCGAGTTGTACAGCGAGCTGCACGGCTTAAGCTTAAATCTGGCTGATTACAAAAAGGATGAAACGTTTCCGTTTGTGCTCGCAGCACCGACCGGCCGGGCCGCTAAGCGGATGAGCGAGTCGACCGGGTTGCCGGCCGTAACGATTCACAGGCTTCTCGGCTGGAATGGAGCCGAAGGATTTACGCACGATGAAGACAATCCGATTGACGGACGGCTGCTCATCATTGATGAAACGAGCATGCTTGATATATGGCTCGCCAACCAATTGTTCAAGGCGATTCCCGACCGGATTCAGGTCATCATGGTCGGAGATGAAGACCAGCTTCCGTCCGTCGGTCCCGGACAGGTGCTGAGGGATCTTTTGGCATCGAATGTCATTCCTTCTGTCAGATTAACCGATATTTACAGGCAGGCTGAAGGCTCTTCCATCGTTGAACTGGCGCATGAAATGAAACAAGGAAAGCTTCCTGAAAACTTGACCGCGCCGACAAAAGACCGTTCTTTCATTCGCTGCCGCCAGCAGCAGATTAAAGAAGTCGTCGAAAAAGTCGTCAAAAACGCGCTGCAAAAAGGGTATTCGGCCAGGGATATTCAGATTTTGGCTCCGATGTACAGGGGAGCAGCCGGTATCAACGAGTTAAACGCGCTTTTGCAGGGCATCCTGAATCCCCCGAAGCCGAAAGGCAGGGAAATGAAGTACGGCGATGTCGTGTACCGTACCGGGGATAAAGTGCTTCAGCTCGTCAACCAGCCGGAACACAACGTGTTTAACGGTGATATGGGTGAGATCGTCTCGATTTTTTATGCAAAAGAAAATACGGAAAAAGAAGATATGGCCGTCGTCTCTTTCGACGGGAATGAAATCACCTTTACAAAAAAAGATTTTAACCAATTTACGCACGCCTATTGCTGTTCGATCCACAAATCGCAGGGCAGCGAATTTCCGATCGTCATCCTTCCGGTCGTCAAAAGCTATTACCGCATGCTGAGAAGGAACTTGCTTTACACGGCCATCACAAGAAGCAAGAAATTCCTGATTTTGTGCGGGGAAGAAGAGGCCCTTGAATGGGGCGTGAAAAATAAGGAATCATCGGAAAGGCAGACATCGCTTAAAAGAAGGCTTCAGCAGGCGGCGCATGAAGAGGATGAAGAGCTCATGGCGCTGCAAAAAGAGCTGCCTTTTAGCGTCTATGACGCCAATATCGGGATGGAAGGCATTACACCTTTTGATTTTATGGAAAAGGAAGCAGAATAAGTGTTTTTCATGGAATCCATTTCATCGTATGAGTCGCGTCGCAACAGCAGATCATAAGAATGTTCGTAAAAAGGTGGTTGATCACACTTTGAGAACATGCAATGAGCTGGAAGGACTCAATGTTTACGACAGACAATCTTCTCTCCCGCTTGGGGTGGTAACAGATATCTGTTTTTCCAATGAAGGGACATGTCTCGGATTGATTATGGAAGAGAAGCGGCGCTTTTACAATCCCCGTTCGCTTCTTCCGCTTCCCGCTGTCACCGAAATCGGACGTGACAGCGTATATGTTGATTTCACCGAATTCAAGCCGATGCAAATTCCGAAGCAGAGTCTTTCTTATGACCAGATGAAACAAAAAATGGTCAAAAACGGAGCAGGAGATACGCTGGGCATGCTGGAAGATGTATACTTTTCTTCCGACACGGGCATAATCGTAGCATATGAACTATCAGACGGTTTTTTTGCCGATTTGTCAGGCGACAAAAAGCAGATTCACTCATCTGGGGAACCGCTTGAAGTAGGCAGAAGCACAATCGTCTTGAACGAATAAGAGGTGTGTGTTCAAATGCTCGTTTGCCCGAATTGCAAAAGCAAAAACATCGGCAAAATCGGTGTAAATCAATATTACTGCTGGGGATGCTTTATTGAGCTGACCCTTTCAAAAGGAAAAATTTCGACTCATCAAGTCGAAGAGGACGGAACATTGAGCAGCCTGGACGATCTGTTTTCAGATGACGAACGAACGATTAACCTTTGAATGGAGGTTAGAAAGTTGAATCGTACAATGACTTCTCTCATTTCTTTAGGAGCCGGGGCTTTGATGTACTACATGGCGTCTCAGAACGATATGATGAACAAGCGAAACATGAGAAAGCTGAGAAGACGCGTCATGAAAATGTTTTAAGCAGAAGGGATACCTTTAAAAGGGTGTCCCTTTTTTCTTCGGGAATAATTACAAGCAGAAATCAAAAGCTAACAAGGGGTGAAAAAAATGCTGAAAAAACCGCTGCAGCTTTTAATGTGGGTCTCGATCTTCATGCTTTTGCTATTAACCGTCTATATCTTTTTGCAGCTGAGAATGATTTGGGAGCCTGTCTGCGTGCTGCTGAAGTCGATTCTGATTCCGCTTGTAATTGCGGTTTTTATCACCTATCTGCTTTTGCCTGTCGTTGAAAAGATACACCGGGCCGGCGTGCCGAGAACATTGAGTATTTTGCTGATTTATGTTCTGTTTTTTGCCGGTCTCGGCTATGCCTTTTACAAAGGGGTGCCGATCCTCATTAAACAGCTGACAGAGCTATCAGAGGGAATTCCGTTTCTTGCCGCATCTTACGAAAGCATGCTGGATCAGCTGCATCATCATACAGACGGCTGGCCCGACGGCATGCACGACAGGATCGACAGGTTCGTCAATCAGACGGAGGAATTCGTAGCAAGCTGGGTGGAACGGACGATCAGAAGCATCCGGTTCGTTTTTGATTATATGCTCGTGGCGGCGATTATTCCTTTTTTAGTATTCTATATGGTGAAAGATATTGATACGATGAAGAAGGCGGTATGGTATTTGACGCCTTCTTCATGGAGGGCGAGAGGCAGCGAATTCATCCGCGATGTCGATGATTCTCTTGGAGACTACATCAGAGGCCAGCTTTTTGTCTGTCTTGTCATCGGCTTGGGAGCGAGCCTGTCATTTTGGTTTTTTGACCTGCCCTATCCGCTGATCCTCGGCCTTGTCATCGGCGCGACAAATGTCATCCCGTATTTCGGTCCCGTCATCGGCGCGATTCCCGCCGTTATTGTAGCTGCCGCTTTATCGACGAGGCTCGTTTTCGTGGTGATCATTACGATTTTGGTGCTGCAGTTTATCGAAGGCAATATTCTCGGCCCTCTTGTCGTCGGCAAAAGCCTGCATATGCATCCCGTCGTCATTATGCTTGGATTGCTGGCGGGCGGGGAGCTTGCCGGTATCATCGGCATGATTCTGGCTGTGCCTGTCATGGCCGTTATCAAAGTGATGCTCGTCCATTTTTTAGCGGCAAGAAAAGCGTGAGCGGCAGAAGTTTGACATAACGGCTTCCGTTGTCTATAATTTCGAAATAGACATACATACGTATCTCGATTGACGGATCCGAGTATACTGAAGCCCTGTTTTATAGAGAGAAGCTCCATTGCGGTGAAAGAGCTTTAACAGAAGATCAGTAGAAGCTAATCCTGAGTGCAGGCGAAAACCTGCCGTCTTCATCCGGCGTTATTCGGATATCAAGGTGATGGGCGTTTTGTTACGCCCATAATCAGGGTGGTACCGCGAGAGGAGCTCTCGTCCCTGTGTAAACGTTGTTTGCATAGGGCGGGGGCTTTTTAATTTGCATGTGCATCATTTAAAGGAGGAAAAAATAATGAAGACATTGACATCCGCACAAGTGCGCCAAATGTTTTTAGATTTTTTTAAAGAAAAAGGGCATGCCGTTGAACCGAGCGCCTCTCTTATTCCGCATGAAGATCCCTCCCTGCTTTGGATCAACAGCGGAGTTGCGACGCTGAAAAAATATTTTGACGGACGGGTTGTGCCGGAGAATCCGCGTATCTGCAACGCTCAAAAATCAATCAGGACGAACGATATTGAAAATGTCGGGAAAACAGCCCGCCACCATACGTTCTTTGAAATGCTCGGGAACTTTTCGATCGGCGATTATTTCAAAGAAGAAGCGATCGAGTGGGCATGGGAATTTTTAACCGATCAAAAATGGATCGGCTTCGATCCCGAACGGCTGTCAGTCACGGTCCATCCGGAAGATGACGAAGCGTATGAATTATGGTCAAAAAAAATCGGCGTTCCTGAGGAACGGATCATCAGACTGGAAGGAAACTTCTGGGATATCGGTGAAGGCCCGAGCGGACCGAATACCGAAATTTTCTATGACCGCGGTGAAGATTATGGAAATGACCCGTCTGATCCGGAACTTTACCCGGGTGGGGAGAACGAGCGTTACCTTGAAGTATGGAATCTTGTGTTCTCCGAGTTCAACCACAATCCTGACGGAACATACACACCGCTTCCGAAGAAAAACATCGATACGGGGATGGGTCTTGAACGGATGGTATCTGTTATTCAAGATGCCAAGACGAACTATGATACGGATTTGTTTATGCCGATCATCAAGGCGACAGAAGCCATTTCAGGAGAAAAGTACGGCACATCTGCTGAAAAAGATACGGCATTTAAGGTTGTGGCCGACCATATTCGAACGGCTGCGTTTGCGGTCGGCGACGGAGCGCTTCCGTCAAACGAGGGGCGCGGCTATGTCATCAGAAGGCTGCTTCGCCGCGCTGTCCGCTATGCGAAGTCCATCAATATCAACCGTCCGTTTATGTATGAGCTCGTGCCGGTAGTGGCCGACATCATGGCCGCATTCTACGGCGAAGTCAAAGAAAAAGCGGACTTTATCGCGAAAGTCATCAAAACAGAGGAAGAACGCTTCCATGAAACATTGCACGAGGGCTTGGCGATTCTCTCAGAAGTGATTCAAAAGGAAAAAGCAAAAGGAAACCGCATCATTTCCGGGGAAGATGTCTTTAAACTGTATGATACGTATGGATTCCCTGTTGAACTGACCGAAGAATACGCCGAAGATGAAGGCATGGAAGTCGATCATGACGGATTTGAGCGCGAGATGGACAAGCAGCGCGAACGGGCCCGGCAGGCGCGCCAGGACGTCGGCAGCATGCAGGTTCAAGGCGGCGCTCTCCGCGATATCATGACAAAAAGCGAATTCATCGGCTATTCCGATATCAAAACGGAAACGAAAATCGCCGAGCTTCTTCAAGACGGGGAACTTGCCGACCTCGTTCAAGAAGGCAAGAAAGTTCAGTTTATCCTGGAAAAAACCCCGTTCTATGCTGAAAGCGGCGGGCAAATCGGTGATAGAGGCTGGGTTAAAAGCGGGGATGCCGCGATTCGCGTCACAGATGTTAAAAAAGCGCCGAACGGCCAGAACCTGCATGAAGGGATCGTGGAAAGCGGCGCAATTAAAAGAGGCATGAGCGTGACCGCAGAAGTCACGGAGCGGCTAAGAAAAGACATCGTCAAAAACCATACCGCGACACATTTGCTTCATCAGGCGCTGAAAGATGTGCTCGGTACGCATGTCAACCAGGCCGGCTCGCTAGTCACTGACAGCCGTCTGCGCTTTGACTTCTCTCACTTTGGACAGGTGACTAAGGAAGAACTCGAACAAATAGAAACAAAAGTGAACGAGAAAATTTGGGCATCGATTCCTGTGCAAATCGACTTAAAACCGATTGATGAAGCGAAAGCGATGGGAGCCATGGCGCTGTTTGGCGAAAAATACGGAGACATCGTCCGCGTCGTTCAAGTTGGCGACTACAGCATCGAGCTGTGCGGAGGCTGCCACGTGAGAAACACGGCTGAAATCGGTCTCTTTAAGATCGTGTCCGAATCAGGCATCGGGGCCGGCACCCGCAGAATCGAAGCGGTAACTGGGCAGGGCGCTTATGAAGAGATGAACGCCAAACTGGAGCTTCTCGAGCAGGCGGCAGAAGTCCTGAAAACCAATGTGAAGGAAGTGCCGAAACGGATCGAAGCGCTCCAGTCTGATCTGAAAGAAGCTCAGAGAGAAAACGAATCTTTATTGGCGAAACTGGGAAATAAAGAAGCCGGAGAGATTTTAGAAAAAGTAAAAGAAATTGACGGAATCAAACTGCTCGCAGAAAAAGTGAATGCCAAAGATATGAATCACCTGCGCACAATGGTTGACGATCTGAAGGCGAAACTGGGCTCAGCCGTCATCGTTCTCGGGGCGGTTCAAAACGAAAAAGTGAATATTTCCGCCGGAGTTACAAAAGATTTAATAGAGCGGGGTTTCCACGCAGGCAAGCTTGTCAAGCAAGTCGCAGAAGCATGCGGAGGCGGCGGAGGCGGCCGTCCAGACATGGCGCAGGCGGGAGGAAAACAGCCTGAGCGGCTTGCTGAAGCATTAGCATCTGCGGAAGAATGGGTAAAATCCGTTTTATAAATAGCCGTTGTGGTGTAGAATGGTGATTAGAAGGTAATCAGGCTGAAACTTTGCCTGCGAATTTGGGAAAGAGGTGCAAAACGGTGAGCTCATTTGATAAGACGATGAAATTTAACTTTTCCGACGATTCGATGGAAACCAATGTAAATGAAGTGCTGATAACCGTCCATGATGCGCTTCAGGAAAAAGGCTACAACCCGATCAACCAAATTGTCGGATACCTGCTATCAGGAGATCCCGCTTACATTCCAAGGCATCGAGATGCACGTAACCTGATTCGGAAAATAGAAAGAGACGAGATAATCGAAGAATTGGTTAAATCGTACTTAGAACAGCATAAAGAGGCGTAAACAAGCATGCGAATATTAGGTCTGGATTTAGGTTCGAAAACGCTCGGCGTAGCGCTGAGCGATGAAATGGGCTGGACGGCTCAAGGGATAGAAACGATTAAAATCGACGAGGCGGGCGGTGACTACGGCTTGAACCGCCTCGCCGAATTGACGAAAGACTATGTAATTGACAAGATTGTACTCGGTTTTCCCAAAAACATGAATGGAACCGTCGGCCCGAGGGGGGAGGCGAGCCAGAAGTTCGCGGAAGTGCTTGAAGAAACGTTTCAAGTTCCCGTCGTGCTTTGGGACGAGCGCCTCTCGACAATGGCGGCCGAAAGAATGCTGATTTCAGCAGATGTAAGCAGGCAGAAAAGAAAAAAAGTAATAGATAAAATGGCGGCCGTGATGATCCTTCAAGGATATCTCGACAGCCTAAACTCATGAGGTGATTAAGATGGAACACGGAGAAAAAAACATTACGATTGTAGACGACAAAGGAAACGAACAGCTGTGTGAAGTGCTCTTCACATTTGACAGCGATCAGTTTAACAAGTCATACGTGCTTTATTATCCGGTTGAAGCACAGGACGAGGAAGAGATCGAGATCCATGCTTCAAGCTTCGTACCGAATGAAGCCGGAGAAGACGGCGAACTGATGCCGATTGAAACAGAGGAAGAGTGGGATATGATCGAAGAGACGCTGAACACGTTTTTAGCGGATGAAGACGAAGAAGAATAAAGCAGCGGCTGAACCGCTTGACAAAATCCTAAAACTTAAACCGTTTTAGGATTTTGTCATTTTTTAAATGGGCATCTGCAATCATTTGCGCCCTGCTGCCGACAGGCGGCTTTTTTTATTAAAACATTTTGTAATAAATTGCCGAATGATAACGAATCATGTAGTATATACCATGGGAGGAGAGGAGGACACCAATGTTTGAAGATCAGACAAAGAAACCGTTTATAAAAAGACTCCTTAAACATAAAATAAAGTTTTGGCTGACTGTGGTCGCGGTTCTGCTGATTTTAACCGCAGGCGCTGTTTCGCTCTACGTCAAATCGGCGCTCGAACCGGTCGATAAAAATAATGCAAAAACGGTCAGCGTCTATATTCCGGAAGGATCGACCGTTACGTCCATCGCCGCCAAACTGAAAAAAGAGGACCTAATTAAAAACGAAAAAGTATTTATCGCTTATGTGAAATTTAAAAATGCCTCCGGCTTTCAAGCGGGGAACTTTCAGCTCAGCCAGTCGATGGATGCGGCCGGCATGGTCAAAAAGCTGACGAGCGCTTCGCATGTACCGGCATTTAAAATTACCGTTCCTGAAGGAAGACAGCTCCAGGAAATCGCAGCTATCATTGCCGGACAAACCAACTACTCGGCAGCGGACATTATGAAAAAGCTGGATGACCGCGAATTCATCAGCCGATTAAAACAGAAGTATCCGAAACTGATCACCGACGACGTGCTAAACAAGAATATCAAGCATCCGCTTGAAGGATACCTGTATCCTGCGACATATCCGTTTTACGACCCTGAGACGAAGCTGGACGCAATCATCGAAGCGATGATCAAACAAACAGATCAGCTGGCTGAAAAGTATGAAAAGCAGATGAAAGACAAAAAGATGTCCGTCCACAAAGCCTTGACGATGGCTTCGTTAATTGAAGAAGAAGCTACCGAAAAAGCGGACCGGCATAAAATCTCAAGCGTCTTTTACAACCGCATCAGTAAAAACATGCCATTGCAAACGGATCCGACCGTTTTATACGCGCTTGGGGAGCATAAAAACCGTGTCATGTACAAAGACCTTGAAGCGGATTCCCCGTATAATACGTACAAACATGCCGGTCTACCGCCTGGGCCGATTGCTAACGCGGGAGAGAGCTCCTGGGAAGCGGCATTAAATCCGGAGCAAACAGACTATGTTTATTTCCTTGCAAAGAAAAATGGGGAAGTCGTCTTTACAAAAACGCTTGAAGAACACAATAAAGCAAAAGCAAAATACATTACGAACACGCAGGACGAGGAAAAAGGAGAGTAAAAATTACTCTCCTTTTATTCGCAAATACAAAGGTTTTATGATAAAATATATCGGGTTGTTTATTGAGAAAAGACAGTCGACTGCTTTAGGAGAGTGCTGCACATCTGACCTAAGGCTCTTTTTTATGAAAGGGAGGCCATCTGCCCGTGAAGATTGGACACGAAGAATTGACCGGCTATCTTGAAAAGCTGCTGAAGCAAAGACCGGCTGAAATTATGAAACTGGAGGCCTATGCCGAAAAGCATGGCGTGCCCATTATGGAACCGACAGGAATCGAAGTGCTCCTGCAGCTTCTTTCACTCAAAAATCCGAAAAAAATTCTTGAAATCGGTACCGCCATCGGTTATTCGGCGATTCGGATGGCACTTGCCCTTCCCGAAGCTGAAATCTTTACGATCGAGCGCGATGAAGACAGGTATCGGGAAGCGTTGAAAAACATCCGGTCATTCCAGCTTGAAAACAGAATTCACGTGTTCTTCGGCGATGCGCTCAGCGAATCGGATGCCGTTCAATCGATGGCTCCTTATGATGCGCTTTTTATCGATGCCGCAAAAGGCCAGTATCAGAAGTTTTTCAGTATATATGAAAAAATGCTCGCCGATGACGGCATCATTTTTACTGACAATGTCCTTTTCAAAGGCCTTGTCGCATCAGATTACAATCAGATCGAAAACAAGCGCATCAAAAAGCTTGTATCGAAAATAGATCATTACAATCATTGGCTGATGGAGCATCCTGACTACCACACGGCGATCCTGCCTGTGGGCGACGGATTGGCCGTCAGTCAAAAAAGAGGTGAACGGATATGAAAAAGCCTGAACTGCTTGTGACGCCGACGGCTGTTTCGGATATTAAGCCTTTGGCAGAGGCGGGCGCCGATGCGTTTATCATCGGTGAACAAAGGTTCGGTCTGCGTTTAGCCGGGGAGTTTTCCAGAGAGGAAGTAAAAGAAGCCATCATTCAGGCTCATCAAAAAGGCGCAAAAGTATATGTTGCCGTGAATGCGATTTTTCACAATGACCGGGTGCCAGAACTGAATGACTACCTTTCTTTCTTGGCAGAGGCAGGCGCCGATGCGGTTGTCTTCGGCGATCCCGCTGTACTTATGGCTGCACGGGAATCAGCGCCGAATATGAAACTTCACTGGAATACGGAAACGACCGCAACCAACCATTATTCCTGCAACTATTGGGGGCGAAAGGGCGCGAAGCGCGCGGTGCTCGCAAGAGAGCTCAACATGGACAGCATCGTTGAGATTAAAGAGAAAGCAGAAGTCGAGATCGAAATTCAGGTTCACGGCATGACATGTATGTTCCAGTCAAAGCGCTCCCTGATCGGCAACTATTTTGAATACCAGGGAAAAGTCATGGATATCGAAGGAAAGAAAAAAGAAAAAGGCATGTATCTTCATGATAAAGAACGCGGTAACAAATATCCGATTTTCGAAGACGAAAACGGCACGCACATCATGAGTCCGAATGACGTCTGCATCATTGATGAGCTTGAGGATTTAATCGATGCCGGCGTCGATTCATTTAAAATTGAAGGGATTTTAAAATCGGTCGAATACATGACTGAGGTAACGGCCATGTACCGCGAAGCCATCGACCTTTGCATCGCAGACAGAGAAGCATACGAAGACAAGAAAGAAGAATGGATCGAGCGGATTGAACAGCTGCAGCCTGCAAACCGCAGCATCGATACCGGATTCTTTTTCAAAGAAACAGTATACTAAAAGGAGGGATAGCCATGTCTGCAGTAAAAGATAAAATTTCCAAAATCGTTGATGGAAAACGCGTCATTACGAAAAAGCCAGAACTTCTTGCTCCGGCGGGAAATTTGGAAAAACTGAAAATCGCTGTCCACTATGGCGCAGACGCTGTATTTATCGGCGGACGTGAATATGGACTCCGCTCAAACGCAGATAACTTTTCAATTGAAGAAATGGCTGAAGGTGTCGAATTTGCGAAAAAATACGGCGCAAGAATTTATGTGACGACAAACATTTTTGCGCATGAAGAAAATATCGACGGGCTAGAAGACTATTTGCGCGACCTCGAGGGAGCAGGCGTGTCAGGCATTATCGTCGCTGATCCCCTGATCATTGAAACATGCCGCAGGGTCGCGCCGAAGCTGGAAGTGCATTTGAGCACCCAGCAGTCCCTTTCAAACTGGAAAGCCGTTCAGTTCTGGAAGGAAGAAGGCCTTGAGCGGGTCGTGCTCGCGCGCGAAACGAGCGCACTTGAGATCAGAGAAATGAAAGAAAAAGTGGATATTGAAATCGAAACATTCATACACGGTGCGATGTGCATCGCTTATTCCGGCCGCTGCGTGCTCAGCAACCATATGACGGCCAGAGACTCTAACCGCGGAGGCTGCTGCCAGTCATGCCGATGGGACTATGATTTGTATCAGACGGACGGGGCGAATGCACTGCCGCTATATGAAGAAGGCGATGCACCGTTTGCGATGAGCCCGAAAGATCTGAAGCTGATCGAATCGATTCCGCAAATGATTGAAATGGGTATTGATAGCCTGAAAATCGAAGGCCGGATGAAATCGATTCACTACATTGCGACAGTCGTCAGTGTGTACAGAAAAGTGATCGATTCTTATTGCGCTGACCCCGAAAATTTCGTCATCAAAGAAGAATGGCTGAAAGAACTGGACAAATGCGCCAATAGAGACACGGCGCCTGCTTTCTTTGAAGGAACCCCCGGATATGAAGAGCAGATGTTCGGCGTTCACGGCAAAAAGACAACATACGACTTTGCCGGACTTGTCCTTGATTATGATGAAGAGACAAAAATGGTCACGCTCCAGCAGCGGAACTTCTTTAAAACCGGAGATGAAGTCGAATTTTTCGGTCCGGAAATCGAAAATTTCACATGCAAAATTGACACGATATGGGACGAAAAAGGCAATGTGCTTGATGCAGCCCGCCATCCCCTGCAGATCGTCAAATTTAAAGTGGACAACAAGATATATCCTAGCAACATGATGAGAAAGGGGCAGTAATGGCATGGGGAAAAAACCGGTAGTTATCGGCATAGCGGGAGGCTCCGGATCTGGAAAAACGAGCGTCACCAGATCCATTTATGAACAGTTTAAAGGTCATTCGATCTTGATGCTGGAACAGGATTTATATTATAAAGATCAGAGCCATCTGCCGTTTGAAGAGCGGCTGAACACGAACTACGACCATCCGCTTGCATTTGATAATGACTATTTGATCGAGCATTTAAATGAATTGCTTGCCTACAAGCCGATCAAAAAGCCGATTTACGATTACAAGCTGCATACGCGTTCAGAGGAAGTCGTGCACGTCGATCCGAAAGATGTTATTATTTTGGAAGGAATCCTTGTCCTCGAGGATGAAAGGCTCCGCGACTTAATGGACATCAAGCTGTATGTCGATACGGATGCCGACCTGCGGATCATCAGAAGGATGGTCAGAGACATAAAAGAAAGAGGACGTTCGATCGATTCTGTCATCGAGCAGTACATCTCAGTCGTCAGACCGATGCATAACCAGTTTGTCGAACCGACGAAACGCTATGCCGATATCATTATTCCGGAGGGCGGACAAAACCGCGTCGCCATCGACCTGATGGTAACAAAAATACAAACTATTCTTGAACAAAACGCGATTTTATAATAACATAGCATAGACAAACACAACTCTGACCATATTATGTATAGAAATTGAAGGGTTCTCATCCTGAGCCCTTCTTTAACTGTATAAGCACCATTTACCGGAGCCTTCCATCCGGTTTATATGATACTTTACAAATATGGGAGAGAAGAAGGGGACAAGGGTTGTCCTCATTCTTGTATATTCAAGTCTATACCTCACATACAAGTGATGAGGAACCAACTAGAAGGAGTGAAGGAACATGGCACAAGAGAAAGTATTTCCTATGACAGAAACGGGAAAGAAAAAACTGGAAGAAGAACTTGAGTATTTGAAAACGGTTAAACGTAAAGAAGTTGTTGAACGTATTAAAGTGGCAAGAAGCTTCGGAGACCTCTCCGAAAACTCCGAATACGATTCAGCAAAAGAAGAACAAGCTTTTGTAGAAGGGCGCATCACAACCCTTGACAATATGATCCGCAACGCAAAGATCATCGAAGACGATGGTGCAAACTCAGATATCGTCGGCCTCGGAAAAACCGTTACATTTACGGAGCTTCCTGACGGTGAAGAAGAATCTTATACCATTGTGGGCAGCGCGGAAGCCGATCCGTTTGAAGGAAAAATCTCGAACGATTCCCCAATCGCGAAAAGCCTTCTCGGCAAACAGGTCGGGGACGAAGTGACCGTTCAAACACCGGGCGGCGAAATGCTTGTAAAAATTGTGAAAATTTCATAAAATCTGTTTAGCAAACGATGACCTCGTCCACAATGTGGATGAGGTGTTTTTATTATGAAATGGCAAAAGCGCATGAAGTGGGTGTCGATTATCATTTCGGCTGCCCTGTTATTTCTGCTGATCAGGCTCGCTGAAATTCAACTGTTTTTTACCGAATCCTTTTCTAAACGGAATGTGAACTTAATCCAGGAAAGCGTCAAACAGCGCACTGAGGAAGTTCGGATTTCAGACGGGAGAGGATCTTTTTTAGATCGGAACGGCGAACATTTGTCCGTCACCCAAAAACCGGCCATCGTCTTATTTCCTTTTTTAAAACATCAGCCATGGCCGGCCGAAGAAGCAGCCGAAATTTTAAACATGACAAAAGATGAGCTCGAGAATAAGCTTGAGCATGCGAAAAAACCTGTGATTCTTACAAAACATGAAGGAGCGTCCATTTCAAAGACGGCTCTCGAAAAAATCAATAAACTGAAATATCCCGGCGTTTACGGCGTATACATAGAAGAAACAGAAAAGAACAGGCTGGCTTCGCATACGCTCGGTATGACCAATCAAGACCCGGACCTTCTCCGACGAAAATATCCCGATAAAGAGGGCCTCTCCATCAGCACGAAAATCGGCACCTTCGGCATGGAGCGGACATTTGATGAATTCCTGCTGCCTGAACAAGATACAAAACTGTTGTATCATGTGGACGGATTGGGAAACCCTTTGTTCGGTATGGACGTCAAATATACGGCAGATGCAAATCCGTTTTACCCGCTGCAAGTCAAAACAACGATCGACAAAAAGGTTCAGCGGGCAATGGAAGATGTACTGGCTGACCATCAGCTTGATAAAGGCGGAGCGGTTCTGATTGACATCGAGACGAACGGCGTGGCGGCGATTGCGAGCAAGCCCGATCTCAACATGGCATCGCAAAAAACAAGGCAAAACTATATGCTGACACCGGTATATCCCGGCTCGGTTTTTAAAACCGTGATTGCCGCGGCAGCGATCGAAAACGGCTTGGACCATCCGTCAAAAACCTTTAACTGCAATTTGAACCTGTACGGTGAGGCCGGAGAAGACAAAGGGAAGCTCAGCTTGGAAGACAGTTTTGCGGAAAGCTGCAACTACACGTTTACAAATCTTGCTGGGCAGCTCGTTGAAAAAAACAGCTCCGTGATCGAAGATACCGCCGCAAAGCTTGGGCTGACCGGACGGGTCGGCTGGGAAGGGAAGCTGTATCATGAAGATGAGTTCAGACAGTTTCATCATGAAACTGCCGGATCAATCTGGGGGGATGAAAAGGACAAAAAAGTCAAAAAAGCTGTAGCCCAGACCGCCATCGGCCAAAAAAATGTGAAGCTGACCCCGTTGGAAATCGCCAACATGATGGCGACCATTGCAAGAGGCGGAGAGAAAAAACAAGTCAAGATCGCAGACCAGATCGAATATAAAAACGGCACATTGATGACGGCTTTTAAAGATCACAAGCTCCCCGGAGAGAAAATCGATCAGTATACCGCGCAAAAGCTGCAGAAACTGCTCAGAAAAGTCGTCACGTCTGAAAAGGGGACAGGCCGGCGCTTCAGAGATCTTCCGTACGAAGTAGCGGGCAAATCGGGCACAGCTCAGACAGGCCGGACGGCAGATGACAAAAAATCGCTCTATCATAAATGGTTCGCAGGTTATTTTCCGGCGGACAAACCGAAATATGCGCTCGTCGTCGTCCATATGGATACGCCGGATAGCAAGGCTGCGACAAATGCCGTATTTTATGATATTGTTAAAAAAGTATATGAAATTGAAAAGAACCAGACATAGAAGAATGCCTCAGGTGATGATAAAATAGAAAGCGAGGCAAGAGGGAAAAAGGAGTGCAATGAACTTGAGCGAAACAAGGGAATCTCGTTTTGAAAATCGTGATAAGCGCAGGAAAGCGAATCTTGTGCTTAACATTTTAATAGGCATCGTATTGGTATTAATCGTTGTCGTCGCCAGCAGTCTGATGATGAACAGCCCGAAGGAGCAGGCGCAGCAAGATGCTTCGAAAAACGATTCTGAACAGACGACAGAAGCACCTGCTTCCGACAATAAGAAACAAACGTCTGACGAAGATGTAAAAGATGAGGACAAAGGAAAAAGCGATTCTGCCGACAAAGAAGACAGCGATTCCGACTCGGACAAGGATAAAGACTCTGCTTCAGACGAGGACAAATCAACATCAGATGATCCGTTTGAAGGAGCCGAAGTGAAAGAAGGCGGTTCAAGCGCCAATGTTGAAAAAACGATCATCAATCCTGACTGGAAGCCTGTCGGCACACAACAGAGCGGACAGCATACCGCAACATATGATTCGTCTTCACAAGACTGGAAAGAAATGCTTGAAGCCATTTCATATGCGACAGGGGTTTCCCAGGATAACATGACGTTGATCTGGCTCGGAAACAACGGCAGCCCGCAAGATGCGAAAGGAACCATTCAGGCGAAGGACACCGGCGTCAAATACCAGGTAGCCATTACTTGGGTTGACGGGAAAGGCTGGAAGCCGACAAAAGTTGAACAGTTGAAGTAAAGAAAAAAGCGTCCGGTTTTAACAACCGGGCGCTTTTTTTTATGATTCGGCTTTAAAATGCACGACTGCGCTGTAGTGGATCCGTCCGTCAATGACCGCCGTCTGATGGGAAACCGAATGGACCCTCAGCAAAAGCGCCTGGTTGTTTTCAATCTGCTGACTGATCTTTTTTTCAAGCTCCTCTAAGCTCAGCGCCTCAAAAAACTCAATTTTATCTTTGATCAGATCGAGCCCGAAGTTCATAAACCAATCCTCCATTCGTTTCAAGTCATTTTTTATTAAAGCAAAGAAGCGTCCGGGTGACAAGGGAAATATAACCAAGCCTTTTTTGTACCCAAAACGAATGACTTGTGGTAGGATAAGAACTAATCAACTGAATAAATCATACTATACTTATAGGAATTGTAAAAATAGATGGAGAGTGACGATAAAATGGGAAGAGAGTTCATTCCTTTATTTGAGAACTGGGCAAATTCTTATGATGATACAGTAGTTGGCCGCGATCTTCAGTACAAAGAAGTGTTTCGCAACTACGACGGCATTCTGGATGATGTCGTCAGCCGCTCCGGGCATAAAGTTCTTGAATTCGGCGTCGGCACTGGCAATCTGACTGCAAAATTGCTGGCAGCCGGAAAGGGAGTCACAGGTGTAGAACCTTCAAAAGCAATGAGGGAAATTGCCGAGGCAAAGCTAGCGGAGAATGCAGTGATCGTTGACGGAGACTTTCTCGACTTTCCGGAACCGCCGTTTTCTCCCGACACGATTGTCAGTTCCTATGCGTTTCACCACCTGACAAACGAAGAGAAACGGGAGGCTGTGAAGCGATATGGAAAAATGCTCGGAAAGCATGGTAAAATAGTGTTTGCTGATACCGTCTTCAAGGATCGGGAAGCCTTCTCTGCCGCTGTTAAAAAAGCGAAGGAAAAAGGGTTCCTGCAATTGGCGGAAGACCTTGAAACGGAACATTATCCGACGCTTTCGGAAATGGAAATGATCTTTACCTCAGAACAATTCAGTATCGCCTTTCAAAAGCATAATGATTTTGTCTGGGTAATGGAAGCGGCAAAATTGTAATTTGAAGGGAAGTTTTAAGATATGAAAATCGCAGTTATCGGAGCAATGGAAGAAGAAGTCACGATTTTGCGAAGCAAGCTCGAACAGACGAACCAAGAAGTCATCGCAAACTGTGAATTTACCAGCGGATTTTATGAAGGAAAAGAAGTCGTACTTTTAAAGTCCGGCATCGGCAAAGTCAATGCAGCCATGAGCACGACGATTCTGCTCGACCGCTTTAAACCGGACGTTGTCATCAACACCGGATCAGCCGGCGGCTTCCATCATTCGCTTAATGTCGGAGACATCGTCATCTCGACCGAAGTCCGCCATCATGATGTCGATGTCACGGCATTTGATTATGAATATGGACAGGTTCCGAATCTGCCGGCCGCATACAAGGCCGACAGTACATTGATCCAAGCGGCGGAAGCCGAAGCGTCTGAACTGGGACACATTCAGGTTGTCAAAGGAACGATTGCAACAGGCGACTCCTTTATGAGCGATCCTGACCGCGTGGCATTCATCCGCGGCAAGTTTGCAGATCTTTACGCGGTTGAAATGGAAGCGGCTGCTGTCGCACAGGTTTCCTATCAATTTAATACGCCGTTCGTTGTCATCAGGGCGCTTTCAGACATCGCCGGAAAAGAGTCTGAAATTTCATTTGACCAATTTTTGGAGCAGGCTGCCAAGCATTCGACAGATCTTGTGCTCCGCATGATCAAAAGAATCAATTAAAAACAGGGGGGAGCCCCCCTCTGTTTTGCACCTCTTGAAGGAGGAAGGAACATGAATGTGATCAAGGACATCACCCAATTGATCGGTAAAACGCCGCTTCTGCAGATTTTGAATTTTCATATCCCCAGCGGTGTTAACATATATGCAAAGCTTGAAATGATGAATCCGGGAGGCAGCATTAAAGACCGGCTCGGAGAAGTGATGATTGCTGAAGCCGTCGATTCGGGAAAGCTGAAACCCGGTGGAACGGTCATTGAGGCGACAGCAGGCAATACGGGAATCGGCCTTGCCCTCGCCGCCAGAAAGCACAGGATTAGACCCGTTTTTTGCGTGCCCGAGCATTTCAGCATGGAAAAACAGTCGATCATGAAAGCGCTCGGCGCTCGAATTGTTCATACCCTCAGAAGTGCCGGAATGAAGGGTGCGATTGAAAAGGCACTTGAACTTGAGAAGGAGATTCCTGATTCTTATTGCATTTTGCAGTTTAAAAACCCAGTAAATCCATTGGCTTACTATAAAACGATCGCCCCGGAAATATGGGATGATCTAGAGGGCCGGATTGACGTCTTCGTCGCCGGTGCGGGATCAGGCGGGACATTTGCGGGAACCGCCAAGTTTCTAAAAGAAAAAAATCCGTCCATTAAAACGGTTATTGTTGAACCTGAAGGCTCGATTTTAAACGGAGGAGAACCGCACGGACATAAAACCGAAGGAATCGGAATGGAATTCATTCCGGAATATATGGACGAAAGCCATTTCGATGAGATTTACACCGTGCTTGACGAAGAGGCGTTCCGGCTTGTAAAAGAAGCCGCTGAAAAGGAAGGGCTTCTGATCGGAAGCTCATCAGGCGCCGCGTTGTTTGCCGCGTTGAAAGAAGCCGAAAAAGCGAAAGCCGGCACAAACATTGTGACAATTTTCCCCGACAGCAGCGACCGCTATTTAAGCAAAAAAATTTACGAAGGAGGAATATGAGATGAAGCCAAAAACGAAAATGATCCACGGCGGCATTACAGGAGACGAAAAAACAGGAGCGGTATCGGTTCCTATTTACCAAGTCAGCACGTACAAACAGCCGCGCGCCGGACAGCATACAGGATACGAATATTCCCGGACGGGAAATCCGACAAGAACGGCGCTCGAATCCTTGATCGCGGATGTTGAAGGCGGTGAAGCAGGCTACGCGTTCGGCTCTGGGATGGCAGCGATCACAGCGGTCATGATGCTTTTTAAAAGCGGCGATCACATCGTGTTGACAGATGATGTATACGGCGGCACATACCGCGTGATGACAAAGGTGATGAATCGCATCGGCATTGAAGCGACCTTCAGTGATACGAGCAGCATTGAAGACATCGAAAAAGCGATCAAGCCGAATACAAAAGCGATTTATGTTGAGACGCCGACAAATCCTTTATTGAAAATCACGGACATCAAGAAAGCCGCTGAAACAGCGAAAAAGCACGGCCTGTTGCTGATTGTCGACAACACCTTCTACACACCGTACTTTCAAAACCCAATCTCGTTGGGAGCCGATATCGTCCTTCACAGCGCGACGAAGTACTTGGGCGGACACAGCGATGTCGTCGGCGGACTGGTTGTGACAGCCTCGAAGGAACTCGCAGAAGAGATCCATTTCATTCAAAATTCTACAGGCGGGATTCTCGGGCCTCAGGATTCCTGGCTCTTAATGAGGGGGATGAAAACTCTTGGCTTGAGAATGGAAGCGCATGAGCAAAATGCCAGGAAAATCGCAGCTTTTTTAGATGATCATCCGGCCGTCAAAAAGGTTTATTATCCAGGGCTGCCGTCCCATCCGGGACATGAGCTTGCCAAGCGGCAAAGCACGGGCTTCGGCGGCATGATCTCGTTTGATATCGGAAAAGAAGAGAACGTGGACATTGTCCTTGGCCGTCTGAAATGGTTTACGATTGCCGAAAGCCTTGGCGCGGTTGAAAGCCTGATTTCAGTGCCGGCGCGGATGACTCACGCTTCGATCCCGCGTGAACGCCGGCTGGAGCTTGGCATTACAGACGGATTGATCCGCATTTCCGCCGGGGTAGAAGATATTGACGATCTGTTGGAAGACTTGCAGCAAGCGCTGGCCCCGATTTCTTAAAATGGCTGAATTTACATGTCTGGTCATCTGTCAATCTATGTTATCCTGAATCATATCCATTATGAAACAAAAGCAGGTGATCATGACATGCAGAAGAAAAAAGTCAAATCGCTGATGGAAGACTATAAGCAGTTTGCTTTTACGCTTCTCAGCGTAAGCGCATTTTTATATATCGGATCGGTCATTCCCGGACAAGGTTTGGAAACCGGCCAAAAGATGACAATGATGCTCGCGACATGCGGCTTTTTGGGAGGAGCCTTCTATTGTGTGAAGCGCTCGCTTAAATATAAAAGACAATTAGATGAGATGGAAGAATCGTAAGCGGAGAGACTCAGAGAGGGGCTCTCCGCTTTTTTTGTTTGATCAATCCGTCCATTTATTAAAAAAACGGTTTACAAACAGGAATTTGATGGATATACTTACAAAGTAAACAAAAAGCAAAGGAGGTTGATGAACATGAAACCAGCACTGACTACATACATTAGACTTTGTGAACGCCAATATCATGATTCATCAAACCTGTGGGAGAGATTGTGCACTTCCTTAACCGATGCTTTTTCAGCACAGCCGGTCCGTTAGGAAGTTAGGCATAATCATACGCTGCTCCTCCCGCAAGATAAAGACTCGATTCGTTTTTATCTGGCGGTTTTTGTTTGCGCCCGCAGGTTTGTCAGAAAATCTGCGGGCTGTTTTTGTTTTTAGCGAACTTGAAAGGAGGTGAGCGATGTGACAATAAATCTATTCTTCTTAACACTAACCATTCAGAGACGATTTAAAAGTCCGGAAGAGTACGAGCGAGAATACGAAATCGAACAAATGTACAACGAAATGAAAGACCTGCAGCTGAAATATCTTTACATGAACAGCCAGCGCTAGCTTAAAGCGCGAAAAAAAATAAAGGAGGAGATCAAGATGATGCATAGAAGGGAACTGTTGGCACATTACACTCGGGAGAAGGACCAGGTTTAGCCGGGGCTGAAACGAGTTCCGCATCTCCGCTTTTCTGCATAATATGAAGCAAGCAATTCAATGAATGCGGGTGAAAAGCATGCAGAAAAACGGCAGAATGCCTTTTATCGGCCACGGGTATACATCAATGCCTCATTCTTTCAAGCACGGATACGGTAATCCGTACCGGCGCCAAAGAATGGAGATGGCGCGCCAATTCGGGTATTGGCCGCATTATTGGTATTATTGAGAAAGAGCAGAAAACGTTTGTTTTCTGCTCTTTTTCATGTGGACAAACTGAATGGCAAAATAAAAAGGGGGGATTTAAAGCCCCCCTCCTGTTCATTTAGCAGACGTAACAAGCGCCGATGATAATTAACAGAATGAATAGAACCACAACAAGTGCGAATCCGCCTCCATAGCCGTATCCGCCGCCGTATCCACCGCCGTATCCACCGCCGTATCCGCCAGGGTAGCCACCCCAGCCGCCGCAGCATCCGCCGCCGTAACCAAAGCCCATAAATAGCACCACCTTTTAGTGAAAATTCCATATATACTATGCATGGGTTTGAGTTGTGGAAAGGGCGGATAGACCAATTCATTAAAAAAACAGTGTTCTTAAAGCGAAACATTTTCAAAGCTGAAGCCGTCTAGTTATGGAATGTAACAAAAGAATGCAGTTATTTTTGCTAATGCTTTTAATATTCGGTTTATTGACCGATATGATTGGTGAAAGGCCCGTTTGAACGATTTGCAACCTGAAAAACCGGGCTAATTAGATATTAAAGCAGGTGTTATAACGTGTTTGAACAATGGCTTGGAAAACAATTGCGGAGCCCGAGAGGCATTTTGTCGAAATGGGTCGCGTCATATATGGAAAACGGAAATCATGATATAAACGAATGGACCATCAATTTAATGGATGTCTGTCCGCATGAGCGCATCCTTGAAATCGGAACGGGAAGCGGAGCGGCGCTTTATCAGATCGCGGAGATGCTTGAAAGCGGCAAAGCCTGCGGCATAGACGCTTCAAAAAGCATGGTCAAGCAAGGGATGCGGCGAATCCGTCATATGAAAGAAGAAGGAAAAGCCGAATTGAAGCTCGGCCATGCCGAAAACATTCCTTATCCGGACCGTTCTTTTCATAAAGTATATTCAGTCCACACCCTTTATTTTTGGACGGATTTCAAACAAGCATTAAAAGAAATTTACCGTGTTTTACAGGTTGACGGCACGCTGTTTCTCGCCGTCCATCTGGAAGGGCAAATGAAAAAATCGAAAAAAACAAAAGGCTTTTCCTTATACTCAGAAGAGCAAATCAAGCAACTGCTTGAAGAAAGCCATTTCAGAGACATCACGGTACATATGAACGAAAATGACTGCTGCATTTCTGCGGTAAAATCGTGAGCTTTGTACGATCATCCCTTTCATACGAGAGGGATTTTTTATGTTTGATAGAGTTGAAACCAGATCTTAAATATCATATTTTTGATTTTTAAAGAAAAGTATTCCAATAACATAGCAAACATGGTTTAATATCAAAGTGAACGTTTTTACTATATTTTCCGGAGGTATTTATGAACAAAAGGATCGTGAAAAGTTCAATTGCTTTCTTTCTCCTTGTTGCATTGATTTTTGGCCAGCTGCCTCTACCGAAGACTATGGCGGCCGAAGACAGCGTTCCGATTAACGAAACCACACTGACCGGCGCGTCCCCAGTTGTAGCGTCATTTCAAAGCGATGATGAGGTGCATTGGTATAAAATCAATCCTTCAAATCAGGAAATCGCAAACCACACGCATTTCCGCGTTAAACTGAAATCAGATGCAGAGCTGAACATTTCCGTTTACTCCAGCCTGGAAAACGCAGCTGATCACCAAACGTTTGACAGATACAACGGCTACTCCTATGAAAATAATCCCGCTTTAATCGATTTTCCGATTGCCTGGAAAGGTCCTTACTACATAAAAGTAGAAAATCACCATGATGAGGAAAACGAAACCACTTCAATTACAGATATTTCTTACACCATCAGCTATGAAGGCGTCACCCTGCCTCCGGCAAACCAGGAGGCGGAAGAAGAGTGTCCTGCAGAATTAAGCGTCTCCGAAAGGGAAACCGGCAAGGGCATATTAAAACAGTTAAGAACGATCAGGGATGAAGTTCTTTCAAAAACTGAAAAAGGAAAAGAGCTGTCTTCCCTTTACTATAAAGCAGCTCCATTCATCAGCGCAAAAATGCTCTTTAACAAATCGATGAGAGACAGTGTCTACAAAGACTTGGTGCAGCTGAAGCCGCTGTTTTCCGATGTCGCAAAAAACGGAAAAGAGAGCGCATACACCATTACGAATGATGATCAAAAAGCGATCAGCCGTCTGTACGAAACATCGCGCGAGTCCGTTCCCGAGTCGCTGAAAAAACAGCTGGATCAAGTGGCAAAAGACATCGGCATCGAACAATTAACAGGCAGCAAAGTATCGGCTGTGCTGGAGAAAGCGGGGATGGCGACAGCTACATCAAGCGCCCCTGAAAAACGCTATATTGTAAAATTGAAAGACGGCAAAAAACTGGGTTCTTTCAAATCTAAAGCCCAATCTTCCGGCGTCAAGGCATTAGAACCACTTGGTAAAAGTAAAACGAAATTTAAAGATATGTACGTTGTGGAAATGAAGGAAAGCCGTTCAGCCGGATTCAAAGCGGCGGCAAAGCAATATCAGACGGCAGCAGCCAAGATTGCCAAGATGCCTGAAGTGGAATTCGTCGAACAGGTTCAGCAATATGAAGCACTGTCAGCGGACACCCAGTATCCATATCAATGGTCGCTCAAAAATAACGGCAAAAACCGTGCTGCGAATGCAGACATACAATTTGAACAGCTTCAAAAACTGATGAAAGGCAAAAAGCTGAGAGATACAGTAATCGCCGTTGTCGATACGGGTGTTGATCATACGCTTGCCGATTTAAGCGGCAGCGTCAAAAAAGACGAAGGCTATAACTATATCAGCCGCACCGCGGACGCGATGGATGACAATGGCCACGGCACACACGTGTCAGGCATCATCGCAGCTGCGCAAGACAACCATTTTTCAATGGCGGGAATCAATGCCTATGCCAAAATCCTGCCTGTCAAAGTGCTGGATTCTTCAGGAAGCGGAGATACGGAACAGATTGCCAACGGCATCATCTATGCTGCCGACCACGGTGCAAAAGTCATTAATTTAAGCCTTGGCGGACCATACAGCAGGGTGATGGAATATGCGCTCAAATACGCGGCGTCCAAAAATGTGACGATCGTTGCCGCCACCGGCAATGACGGAGTGTCGGAGATTTCGTACCCGGCATCTTCGAAATATACGCTTTCAGTCGGGGCGACCAATAACCTCGATCTCGTCTCGGACTATTCCAATTATGGAAAAGGTCTCGATATGGTGGCGCCGGGAACCGATATTCCAAGCCTCGTTCCGGACGGAAATGTCACTTATATGAGCGGAACATCCATGGCGGCGCCGCATGTTGCAGCTGCAGCAGGACTTCTTTTGTCACAGAATCCATCTTTGAAACCAAAGCAAGTCGCAAAGCTATTGACCGAGACGACAGCAGATGTGGCATTTGAAGAACAGGATAATCCCAACCCGGACTATGATCTGGATGTAGAACCGGCTGCTCAAATCCCTGGTTATGATTTCGTTTCCGGGTGGGGGAGGCTGAATGTTTATCACGCAGCCAGCGTTTTTGAGCTGAACATGAAGGTTCATCCCGTTTTAAACCGCCATACGGCAGTGACAGGCACAGCCAAAAGCGGTGTGACGGTCAAAATCTTGCGAGGGAAGCAAGTATTGGGCACGGGAACAGCCGGAAAATCAGGCGCGTTTTCAGTGAAAATTCCGGCCCAGAAGGCGGGGCAAGTTCTTCATGTCGCGGCATCGGGTTATCAGGCGGAAGCCTCGCTCAGAACCGTCGTGGAAAAAGCGCCGAAAAACCCTTCCGTCAAACGCATCACGAACAAAGATACTGCCGTAACGGGGAAAACGGCAGCCGGCTACACGATCAAAGTGAAAAACGCGTCCAAAAAAGTGATCGCGCAAGGCAAAGCGGATGCATCCGGAGCGTTTAAAGTGAACATCAATAAGCAAAAAGAATATGCCGTTTTGTATGTCTCCGCATCTGCTGATGACTACAGAGAAAGCGGCGATGTTAAAATGACGGTTGCTGATGTCATCCCGCCAGGCGCCCCGAAAGTTTATCCGGTTTCCGATAAAAGTACGGTGATTCAGGGAAAAACAGAAGCAAACGCGCAAGTCAGCGCAAAAGTAAAAGGAAAGACGATCGCTTCCGGTAAAGCGAACGGCAAAGGTGAATACAAGCTGAAAATCAGCAGGCAAAAAGCCGGAACGGTCATCAGTGTAACAGCAAAGGATAAAGCCGGGAATGTCAGCAAAGCGAAAGCCGTCACTGTGCTTGACAAAACTCCCCCGCCCGCGCCAAAAGTGAATACAGTAACAAACAAGAGCACGGCCGTTAAGGGGAAAGCAGAGGCAAACGCCGCCATCACCGTCAAAGCAGGAAAGAAAACGCTTGGAACCGGCAAGGCCGATAAAAAAGGCGCGTTCTCCGTTAAAATAAAAAAACAAAAGGCAAACACTGTTTTAGCGGTCACTGCAAAAGATAAAGCCGGCAATACGAGCAAAGCGAGCATATTAAAAGTCAAACAAGCAAAATAATCCGATGGCAGAGGGAACTGATGACATATCAGTTCCTCTTTTTTAATCGAAATTAATATATAAGAATACTATTAAACAGCCGCGCTGCCTGCATTCGATTTATGAATTTCAACTCATGTCAACAGTTGGGTCTATTCTCCCTTTTTTTGTTTTTCTTTAAAAAATTTTATATTAAAAAAGGAATTTTCGAGTGTTCTGTCAAAAAGTGAATGTATTGGAAAAAGCGGAATGAACGTTCATTCCGCTGGCTTGGAGGGCAAAATCAATGGAATCGGAAAGCAAATATCAGAAGATTATCGAGGCTTCGCTCGTCCTTTTCGCAGACCGTGGCTTTGACGCTGCAACCATTCCGATGATTGCCGAGAAGGCAAACGTCGGTGCAGGCACCATCTACCGCTACTTTGACAGCAAGGAAGACCTTGTGAACGTCTTGTTCCAAGACAGTGTGAAGAGATTTAAAGAAAAGATTGAGGAGGACTATCCTGAAGATTCAGCAGGGATAAAAAAACAATTTCAGCATATTTTCCGCTGCCTTTTCGAGTTTTCTCAGGAAAATGTCCATGCGCTTTATTTTTTGGAAATTGACAAAACCTCTCATTACCTGACAGAGAAAAGCCGTGAAGTCTTAAACGAACTGCTGGATTTCGTCTATTTATTTTTTGAAAAAGGGAAAGCGGCCGGCGTGATTCGCCCCTTGCCTTCTCACATCTTGTCGGCTGTGGTATTCGGGGCGTTCGTTCATATTCAGAAATTGGTAAGGGCCGGGGAAATCGAAGATCCTACCGGACTGATCAAAGAGATTGAAGAATGTTCCTGGCATGCTGTCAAACATCATGGATGAAAAGCTTTTTTCAAAACAGAAAGGATGATTTTCATGAACACGTTAAATGGAATTCCAATCCCTAAAACTTACGGACCGCTCGGCAACCTGCCTTTGCTTGACAAAAACAAGGTCTCCCAGTCTCTTTGGAAAATCGCGGATGAGATGGGGCCTATCTTTCAATTTAAGTTTGCAGATGCGATTGGGGTATTTGTGTCCAGCCATGAACTGGTTAAAGAAGTCTCTGACGAATCCCGGTTTGACAAAAACATGGGGAAGGGGCTATTGAAAGTTCGCGAGTTCAGCGGAGACGGGCTGTTTACGAGCTGGACGAAGGAACCCAATTGGCGGAAAGCCCACAATATCCTTCTGCCGAGCTTCAGCCAAAAAGCGATGAAGGGATACCATCCCATGATGCAGGACATCGCCGTCCAGCTCATCCAAAAATGGTCCCGTCTCAATCCGGATGAAAGTATTGACGTACCGGATGATATGACGCGGCTGACGCTGGATACGATCGGCTTATGCGGATTTAACTACCGATTTAACAGCTTCTACCGCGAAGGGCAGCATCCGTTTATCGAGAGCATGGTCCGGGGTTTGAGCGAAGCGATGAGACAGACGAAGCGCTTTCCGCTGCAGGATAAGCTGATGGTCCAAACGAAGCGTCAGTTTGACAGCGATGTTGAGTCGATGTTTTCTCTTGTTGACCGGATCATCGCTGACCGGAAGCAGGCCGGCAGCGAAAGCGGAAATGACCTTTTATCGCTTATGCTTCATGCGAAAGACCCTGAGACCGGCGAAAAACTGGATGATGAGAATATCCGCTATCAAATCATTACGTTTTTGATCGCAGGGCACGAGACGACGAGCGGTTTATTATCGTTTGCGATCTATCTGCTCCTGAAGCATCCGGATAAGCTTAAGAAAGCGTATGAAGAAGCGGACCGCGTGCTGACCGATCCCGTTCCTTCCTACAAACAGGTTCAGCAGCTGAAATACATTCGAATGATTTTGAATGAATCGATAAGGCTTTGGCCGACGGCGCCGTCTTTTTCTCTTTACGCAAAAGACGAAACGGTTATCGGGGGAAAATACTTGATTCCGAAAGGCCAGAGCGTCACAGTGCTCATCCCAAAACTGCACAGGGATCAAAGCGTCTGGGGAGAAGATGCCGAGGCGTTCCGGCCTGAACGGTTCGAGCAGATGGACAGCATTCCGGCGCACGCATACAAACCGTTTGGCAACGGCCAAAGGGCATGCATCGGCATGCAGTTCGCCCTTCACGAAGCGACGCTTGTGCTCGGCATGATTCTTCAGTACTTTGATCTTGAAGATCATGCAAACTATCAATTGAAGATCAAAGAATCGCTGACATTAAAACCGGATGGCTTCACAATCAGGGTAAGGCCGAGGAAAAAAGAAGCAATGATGGTGACGCCGGGTGCTCAACCTGAAGAGAACAAGCGGCAGGAAGAAAAGCCTTCCGCACCGGCTGCGGAAAATACGCACGGAACCCCTCTCCTTGTGCTCTACGGTTCAAATCTCGGCACAGCCGAAGAGGTTGCAAAGGAGCTTGCTGAAGAAGCGCGTGAGCAAGGATATCGAAGCCGGACGGCGGAGCTTGATCAATATTCAGGCGACCTCCCGGCAGAAGGGGCTGTTATGATTGTGACGGCTTCCTATAACGGAAACCCGCCTGATTGCGCAAGGGAATTTGTCCATTGGCTTGAGCATGATCAGACAGGCGATTTGCACGGTGTCAAATATGCGGTATTCGGCTGCGGTAACCGGAGCTGGGCCAGCACCTACCAGCGGATTCCGCGCCTGATTGACAGCGCATTGGAAAAAAGAGGCGCCCAAAGGCTGCACAAGCTTGGAGAAGGGGATGCAGGCGATGATTTTGAAGGACAGTTTGAGTCATGGAAAAACGATCTGTGGCCGCTTTTAAGAACCGAATTTTCATTGTCCGAACCCGAGCCGAATCAAACAGAAACAGACAGACAAGCCATATCTGTCGAGTTTGTAAGCGCACCTGCGGCTTCGCCGCTGGCTAAAGCTTATCAAGTGTTTACAGCGAAAATATCGGCAAACCGGGAACTGCAGTGTGAAGAGAGCGGGAGAAGCACGAGGCATATTGAAATATCGCTTCCTGAAGGTACCGCATATCAGGAGGGAGACCATCTCGGGGTGCTTCCGCAAAACAGCGAGGTGCTGATTGAACGCGTTTTTCAGCGGTTTGGGCTGAACGGAAATGAACAAATTATGATCAGCGGCCGGAGTCAAGCATCACATTTGCCTTTGGAGCGGCCCGTTCATGTCAAGGATCTTTTTCAACATTGTGTCGAGTTGCAGGAACCGGCTGCAAGGGCCCAGATTCGCGAGTTGGCGGCACATACTGTATGTCCGCCTCATCAGCGCGAGCTTGAAGATTTGCTGAAAGATGACGTCTATAAGAATCAAGTGTTGAAAAAACGGCTGACAATGCTTGACCTGCTTGAGCAATACCCGGCCTGTGAACTGCCGTTCGCCCGCTTTCTGGCGCTTCTGCCTCCGCTAAAACCGAGGTATTACTCGATTTCCAGTTCGCCGCAGATTAACCCTCGGCAAACAAGCATCACCGTCTCTGTCGTAAGCGGACCGGCATTGAGCGGCCGCGGGCAATATAAGGGGGTTGCATCGAACTATCTCGCAGGCCTTGAGCCGAAAGATGCGATTTCTTGTTTCATCAGGGAGCCCCAGTCAGGCTTCAGGCTTCCTGAAGATCCTGAAACACCGATGATCATGGTCGGACCGGGCACCGGAATCGCACCTTACCGCGGATTTCTTCAGGCGCGCCGCATCCAGCGCGAAACCGGGATAAAGCTCGGTGAAGCGCATTTGTACTTCGGCTGCCGCCGTCCGAATGAAGATTTTCTGTATCGAGACGAATTGGAGCAAGCGGAAAAGGACGGAATCGTCCATTTGCATACAGCGTTTTCCAGGCTTGAAGGCCGTCCGAAAACATATGTGCAAGATTTGCTCAGAGAGGATGCAGACATGCTGATTCACTTGTTGAACAAAGGCGGCCGCCTGTATGTGTGCGGAGACGGAAGCCGCATGGCTCCCGCTGTTGAACAAGCTTTGTGCGAGGCATATCGGATTGTACAGGGAGCGCGTCAGGAAGAGTCGGAAAGCTGGCTGTCCGCACTTTTGGAAGAAGGGCGCTATGTAAAGGATGTGTGGGACGGCGGCGTTTCTCAACATAACGTGAATGCGGACCACATCGCAAGAACGTAAAACAAAAAGAGGCATTCTGAATTATCAGGATGCCTCTTTTTTAGAGTTTGTGATTTTTCCATTGATATAGATGAAAAGGTTTAATCCCAAGAACCAAACGAGCAAAATATATCCCCATTTTGCCGGCGTCTCCCAGCCCTCGAAAAAAGGCAGAGAATCAATGAATGTTTGCCCTTTCATGATGACAAACACCAATAACGCCACAGAGGTGACGAGAGCGAGCCCTTGTAAAATGAGCGTTTTTGCACTTCGTTTTTTCAAATCTCCCCATACGTACATCAGTACGAACACCAGGGAGACCATTGAGATGATATCATTCGCTGTGCCGTTTATTTTGAGCCCAAACCTGAGAAAAAGATTCAAACATGCAGATGCCAAAAATCCGTTAAATCCAATTGTTTTAAGCAAGATGATTCCCCCTCAAACCATTATAGAGGGAGATAAAGGAAAAGCCAACATGACAGGCTGCATTTATTCATTCTAAAAACGGCTGATCTTCAGGAGGAATCGTCATGCTGGCTTTGGTTTAAATATCGGCATGCGGTGAAGAAAGTTTAGCTTTTATTTCGGATCTGTGTATCGTCTTGCCGCCTGTTCCTTTTGGCTTCGGCAAAGAAAATTGCCGGATAAGCGGCCAAAAGCAGCAAGGTAATGAAGGCGACGATTCCCGGCCATTTAAAATGAGTCCAGAAGAAGCCTCCGAAAGACCCTGCTAAGCTTGAGCCGAGATAATAGCTCAGCAAATAAAGGGAGGAAGCTTGAACGCGCTGTTCGCCGGCCGTCTGCCCGACCCAGGAGCTTGCGATCGAATGCGAGCCGAAAAATCCGAATGTAAAGACAGCGATTCCGGCGATTTTCAGAGAAAGCTGAGGCAGAAGCGTAAGCAATGCGCCTCCCGCGATAATGGCAATCCCGATTTTCAGCATCAGCGGGCTGCCAAAACGGTCGGCTTTCTTTCCCATATAAACGGAACTGATTGCCCCTGCCAAATAAACGATAAAGATGAACCCGATGACAGTTTGAGAGAGTCTGTACGGAGGGCCCATCAATTGAAATCCGATATAATTGAACAGCGTAACAAAGCTTCCCATTAATAGAAATCCGAGTGAAATAATCGACAGCAGCCGTTTGTTCATCAAGACGGCAGAGTAGGCGAGGCTCGCCTTTTTCATGCTCGTTTTTCGCTTAGCGGAGTGCTGTGGCCGGGGCAGCAAAATCCAAAACAAATAGCTTAATAGCACTGATAATCCCCCGATGATTCCAAGCGCTGCACGCCAGCTGAACAAGTCTGTCAAAAGGCCGGTCAAAAGCCTTCCGCTCATTCCTCCAAGGCTTGTGCCGCTAATGTATAACCCCATCATTTTCCCGAGCCCTCGCGGATCAAATTCCTCTCCGACATAAGTCATGGCGATCGCGGGTACGCCTGCAAGGAAAAAGCCAAGCAGCCCTCTCATCACCAAGAGCGCCGCGAAGTTCGGACTAAAGGCGGTCAAGAGGCCGAGCACAGATGTCGCAAACAGGGATATTGCCATAATCGTCTTCCGGCCGAATCCGTCAGATAAAGCTGCTGCCGTGAGTAATGCAAAAGCCAATATACCTGTTGAAATGGATAAAGTTAAGCTTGCAGCTGCCGCCGATATGCCGAATTCCTCCGCAAACAGAGGCATGAGCGGCTGTGTGGTGTAAAGCGTGGCAAATGTCACAAAACCGCTGATGAATAAAGCGATGCTTGCTTTTTGATAATCTTTCGTATGCGGCTGTATGTAAGTCATGGTAGCTCCTCTTTTCCAGAATGACAATCTATGTTTCATGGTACGCTTTCATTTGTGATGTGTCTAATTTATAATATCTATCAATATCATGCATTCTAGTTATGAAGGAGCGGATGAGCATTGGAACTCTATCAAATTGACCATTTTATTGCCGTGAGCAGGCATAAACATTTTACAAAAGCCGCCCTGGAACAAAGGATTTCCCAGCCGGCTTTGAGCAGGTCGATCAAAAAGCTTGAAGAAGAATTGGGCGTCCCGCTGTTTATTCGAAAAACAAAATCGATCCGCCTAACAAAGTACGGCGAGCAGTTCCTTATCAAAGCGAAACAGGCCCGCCTTGCTCTTGACGAAGGCGTCCAGCAAATCAGGGAAAGCGTCAATCCGAATGCCGGGGAAATCTCGGTATCTTTTTTGCATACGCTTGGTTCACGCCTGATGCCGCAGCTGATTGCCGGTTTTAAAAAGAAATACCCGAATGTTGCGTTCCGTCTGTATCAGGCTGCAAATGAACATCTTCAGCATATGGTGGAGACGGGCGAGGCTGATATATGTCTCAGCTCACCACCCCTTCCAAACGAACTTCTTGAATGGACGGTGCTGGATACTGAACCGCTTTACCTGGTGCTTCCCGCCGACCACCCGCTCGCAGATCGGAAAGAAGTCGCGATCAGATCCATTGCCCATGAGGACTTTGTCGGTTTTAAGCCGGGTTATGGTCTTCGATATGTGTTTGATCAAATGTGCCGGGAACTGTCCATCAGCCCGAAGCTTGCGTTTGAAGGGGAAGAAGTGTCGACGATTTTGGGCCTTGTGTCAGCAGGGCTCGGTGCGGCGATCCTGCCGAAAACGGCGGAACATATCCATTCTCCGGTGGCATTTTGCCGAGTGTCAGACTACCGTTCTGAGAGGACGATCGGTCTCGCCGTTTTGAAAGACTATTATTTATCGCCGGCGGCACGCAACTTTAAAGAATTTGTCATCGAATACTATCGACGGAATGAGCGGCCTGATCAGCCGTAAAGCAAATAAAGACTTCTCATGGTGACAATTATCCTGTATATTGATAATGATAATTATTATCAATTGGAGGGTTGAACATGACGAAAAAGCAGTATTCTTATATATTGACCGTTTTACTCGCATTTTCTGTTTTTCTTTCAGGCTGTCAAAGCGGCCAAAAACAGACGGCATCAAAGAACGAAGCGAAAACAAGAGTGGTGAAAACAATCAACGGAAATGTCACTGTACCGGCCAATCCGAAGCGCGTCGTTACGATAGGATATGCCGGGACAATGCTTGCATTCGGAATCAAGCCGCTTGGAGAAACAGGGAAATATCTTGAAAGTCCCTATATTAAAGATCATATTTCAGAAATAAAGAATATCGGGGGAAAAGACGGTTTTTCAGTATCTGTGGAAAAGATTCTTAAGCTTAAACCCGATTTGATCGTATCGATGACAAACGATAAAAAAGAATATGAAAAGCTCTCAAAAATCGCTCCGACTGTCGTTTATCCGTTCGGCACGTTTAAAGATGCACGCGATGAAATGAAAACGTTTGGCAAGCTGCTCGGCAAGGAAAAGGAGGCTCGGGAGTGGACGAAAACGTTTAATCAAAAAATGAAAGCCGCCCGCGCGAAAATCAAAGATGCATCTGTACAAGGTGAAACGTTCTCTTTAATCGGCGCATATGCAAAATCTGTGTATGTCTACGGGGCCTACGGGTATCGGGGCGGAGAAGCGATCTATACGCAGCTGGGACTGACGCCGCCTGAATCTGTTAAAAAGGATGCCATTGATACAGCTGACGGATATAAAGCCATATCTTTCGAAGTTCTGCCGAAATATGCCGGAGACTACATATTTGTCGATGAATCATACAACGGAAAGCTTGATCAGGACAATCCGGTTTGGAAGTCGCTTGACGCGGTGAAAAAAGGCAAGGTCTTTTTCCTCGATCCGGACAGGTTCTGGCCGTATGATCCAAACGCTGTTCAGGCGCAGGCCGAAGAAATCGCGGACATGATTTCCAAGAAAGCGAAAAACGAATAGAAAAGCGGGGAGCCGAAAAGAATGATCCGGCTTCCCGCTTTTTCATTTTTCATAATGCTGAAATTGAATATCCAGTGTCCGGAGGTATGTTTGCAGGCCCGCATCTTGGATGGGGATGATATAGGCCGCTTCACCTGACTCATTATGGTGGGAATGCCATAATCCCGGCGGTGTAATGAAGGCTTTTCCGGTTACCCAGTCAATCCGTTTCGGATCGATGATTTCCTTTGTGGCCGGATCGATTTTGCTTCCGACTAATGTGTACGTCCCTGGTGCGGCATAGGCGACAAAATCGAGAGCCACCGACTTGTGGCTGTGGGGCGCTTGATTGGAGCCGGGAGGCACGATGCCGAACATCGCCCACAATACATGGGTGATCGTCAGCGTTTGATCGAATATATCATTGTTTAAAAGAACGGAAATACGGTTTCGGAAACGGGCGTCAGGAGCGGCGGCCGCTTCAGCCAATTTTGCTTTTGCCTGTTCAGCGGTGTAGATGGTTGGTTGAAAGCGGGATTCCGACGGCTTTACGCCCAAATAATGCAGGAGAGGTGAATCGGTGATGTAATAAATGGCTGCATCTTCTGCTGCGGTATGCTGGCTGCTTGAACCGGCAGGCAAAGTCAAAAAATCGCCTTTCTGCCAGTGAATCGTATCTTCGCCCGCTTCGGTACGCCCTGCGCCGCTGACAATGTAATATAGTTCGCTTGTCGCGCGGGGGGCGGTGTGAATCGTGTCGCCCGAACGAATCTTGATGAAGTGGGCGAGAAGGGAAGGGCTTGAAGCGGGATATTCCGTCTTCAGTTCTTCTGAGATGTCCAGCGGGATGATCCGCGTTTCACCTGTTTCATACAATTCAGGTCCGAACTCTTTCACAGGAATCGGACTGATTATTCCGCTTCCAATCGGGTCAGAGGCAGTGGTATACTCGAAAAAACGGGCATGTTTCGTCAAATGCTCGGCTCGGGTTTCAAATTGAGAATGCATTGAAAAACCTCCTGTTATTTTTTGATAATTCAATCATATCTCATTTGGAAGATGATAGTAAACCATTACATTGATAGAAACAGATACGGAAAAGAGGGATTGGATTGGGAAAAGGATTGAACGGCAGAAGAATTGCCATCGGAGCATCGCGAAAAACGGATGAAATGAGCACATTAATCAAAAAGCAAGGCGGGGTTCCCGTCGTACGTTCCCTTCAGGGTACCGTGTTTTTGGCCGAAAAAGAAGTAGGTCCTGATTTGCGAGCCTTTGTTGAAACGGGAGCCGACTGGGTGATTTTTACGACAGGAATCGGGACGGAGACGCTTGTCAACCTAGCTGATAAACTGGGGATCGGTGAGCGCTATTTACAAGCGATCCGCGGGGCGAAGGCGGCATCGAGAGGCTACAAAACAATCGCCGCATTAAAAAAGCTCGGCATTACGCCGGTTGCGGCGGATGAAGACGGCACCACCAAAGGACTGATCGACTCGCTTCAATCCCATGATTTTTCCGGGAAACGGGTGATGGTACAGCTTCACGGCGAAAACGCACCGTCACTGCTTCAGTTTTTGGAAGAGAAAGGTGCAGCTGTTTTTCCGCTTCTGCCGTATCGCCATGTTGCACCGGACCGGGAAACCGTCGCTTTATTGTGCAGCGAGGTCATCAACCGTGAAGTGGATGCGGTTTGCTTTACAACAGCCGTCCAAGTCCGCTCGCTTTTTCATTTTGCGAAAGAAAACGGCTATGCGGAGAAAATGGTCCAATCTTTTCAAGACAGCGTGTTGGCAGCCGCTGTCGGAAAAGTGACGGCAGAAGCTTTAAGAGAAGAAGGAGTTGAACGCCTGCTCGCTCCCGGCCTCGAACGAATGGGAGCGATGATTGTGGAGCTGGCTCGGTTTTATGAAACGGAAGAGGAAATCAAAACACAGTAAGTGCGAAGGAAATCAGCAGATTGGGGCGTGAGAGTCTCCTTGGGAGGCGCTGTCATGTATGCAGACCCAAAAGGAAAAAAGCCGCAGACACAGCTTGCCGTGCGGCTATCATTTTCTGGGCTGTGATACTTTTTGTGCATCATGCTTTTGAATATGTTGATCGTGAGCCGTTGATGTCAAATTTTTCTGTTTTGCTGGGTTTGAGTCTCACCGTGTTTTTTCTGACGGAAAGCCTGGTCAAACGGCTTGCAGCCGCAAAAACAAGAAAAACGCTTCGCCGATGAGCCGAAGCGTTTTTTGCTTTATAAAACAAATTGATCTGAAACGAATACCGCGCCGTCTTCATTAAAAATCCGGGCAGGCTTTGTTCCGATGACCCGGATGTCTGAAATGCTTGCGGCGATTCCCGTTTCTTCCGGCAAGGCGATGACGGGAGTGTCAAAGGCATGCCTATACCTTTTAATCAGCGGATCATGTTCAACCTTGTAGTGACACCAAACCGCATAGTCTCCCAGAAGCTTTAATCCGTTAAAATCGCGCAATCCGCAAGCATTGCGGTCCATATAAGAGCAAGTCATGATGTTCTTTCCGAGAATGACGGCGCCTGCGCTTCCGCCGTAAATGACGCCGCCGCTTTCGGCATAGCGCTTTAACACCTCGATAAAATGTGATTCAATGAATTGTTTGAGCAGACGAAACGTATTTCCTCCGCCAATATATACGGCAGAAAATGCGTCTAAATCGTGCACGGTTTTGCCTTTGACATCCGTCCACATCACGATATTTTTAACGCCGAGCGGGTGAAAGAGCCGGCTGATCCAATCGAAGCCTTCATCATACCTGTCGGCGTCCATGGCAATCGGAATATACAACAAAGGCTTATGCGGGCAGAGGCTCCCGGCAAAATGTCGATCCAGCCGTTCAGTTTGGTGCGCATCTCCGCCCCCGGAAAGAAACCATTTTCCCATCCTGACCTCCATCTATTTATTATGTTTCCTTTAATTGTTCATTCAGCACGCTGTCCTCCAAAACGGCAAATTTGTCTCCATACACTTTCGTAATATGTGTTTCTCCCCAGGCGCACAATGAATCCAATATGTCTTTAAGCGTCCATCCGTATTCGCTGAGTTCGTATTCGACCTTCGGCGGCACCTGCTGGTACACGAGCCGATTGATGACGCCGTCCTCCTCCAGTTCGCGCAGCTGCTGGGTCAGCATTTTCTGCGTAATGTTCGGCATCAGCCGCTTCAGCTCGCTCGTGCGTTTTTTGCCGTGCGTCAAATGGCACAAAATCACACATTTCCATTTACCTCCAATTACTTCAAGTGTAGCTTCGACAGATATATTGTACTTTTTCGGCTTCATGTTCTCCTCCAAACCATAGGAACCGAAAAGTACCTATCTAACTTTTTGGTTCCTATCGCACTTAAAAGTGCGTACTTTTTTTTATAGATGATATGTACCATAATATCATTTGCCGGCAGACATTTGCTATACATTAAAAACGAAAGGGGGAAAAAGAATGACTTCTGTTCATGATAAAAAACGCAGTACATTAGCGCTTTTAGCCTTGGCGGCCAGCGCATTTGCCATCGGAACAACCGAATTCATCAGCGTGGGGCTTCTGCCTTTAATTGCTGATGACATGAACATTTCAGTGACGACCGCGGGGCTGACTGTATCGTTATACGCTTTGGGCGTGACAGTCGGCGCACCCGTATTGACGTCTGTCACATCGAGTATGCCGAGAAAAGCGCTGTTGCTTGTGATTATGATTATTTTTATGATCGGAAACGGGCTTGCGGCATGTGCCGGAAGCATCGGTGTTTTATTAACCGCCCGCGTGATTTCCGCGTTTTCTCATGGCGTATTTATGTCAATCGGTTCAACGATTGCGGCAAGCCTGGTCCCGGCGGATAAAAGAGCCGGAGCGATATCAATTATGTTTACCGGTCTGACGATTGCGATGATTACCGGAGTTCCCATCGGCACGTTCCTCGGTCAGCTGTTCGGCTGGCGGATTGCTTTTGCGGCGATCGTCGCTATCGGCGCACTGGCGTTTATCGCCAACAGCTTTCTTGTTCCGGCCGATTTGCCGAAAGGCGTCCGAACGTCTTTCAAGAGCCAATTGAAACTTGTAACCAATGGCCGTCTGCTGCTTTTATTCATCATTACGGCGCTTGGTTATGGAGGAACATTTGTTGTCTTTACGTATTTATCCCCGCTGCTTCAGCATGTGACAGGTTTTAAACAGGAAGCTGTTGCCGTCATTTTGCTTGCTTACGGCATTGCCGTCGCGCTCGGAAATATCATCGGAGGTAAAGCGGCCAACCAAAAACCGCTTACTGCATTATTCTATATGTTCATCGCCCAAGCGGTTGTGCTTCTCATCTTAACGGCGGCTGCTCCTTATCAGGCAGCGGGCTTTATCGTCATCATGCTGATGGGATTTTTAGCATTTATGAATGTCCCCGGGCTCCAGTCCTATGTGGTAATTCTGGCTGAACGGTTTGTTCCGGGGGCGGTAGATGTCGCATCAGCTGTCAATATCGCTGCATTCAACGCCGGGATCGCGATCGGATCTTATACAGGAGGCGCCATCACACAGTCGATCGGTTTGATTCACACTCCATGGGCCGGAGCTTTGATGGTGCTCGGCGCCGTCGCGCTGACGGGCTGGAGCAGGGCGCTGGAACGAAATGACCAAAAACAAAATCAAGCTTTAAAGAAAAACTGCGCATGATGTATACAAAAATATGAGGAGGCCAATTAGATGACGGTAAAAAATCTGCAAGATCGAATCACATTGAATAACGGGACGGACATGCCCTGGTTTGGACTAGGCGTGTTTAAAGTAGAGGAAGGGCCCGAACTGGTGCAAGCCGTAAAAACGGCAATCAAGCACGGCTACCGCAGTATCGATACGGCAGCCATCTACGGAAATGAAGAAGGGGTTGGCCAAGGAATTCGCGAAGGGTTGAAAGAAGCCGGAATTTCTAGAGAAGACTTGTTTGTAACGTCAAAGGTCTGGAATGACGATTTAGGCTATGACGAAACGATTGCAGCCTACGAAGCGAGTCTCGAAAAGCTCGGGCTCGATTACCTGGATTTATACCTGATCCACTGGCCTGTTGAAGGGCGCTATAAAGCGGCGTGGAAAGCCCTTGAAACTCTTTATGAACAAGGGCGCGTAAAAGCAATCGGCGTCAGCAATTTTCACGTTCACCATCTGGAAGACTTGCTGAAAGATGCCGCCGTCAAACCGGTGATCGACCAGGTCGAGTATCACCCGCGGCTCACGCAGAAAGAGCTGCAAGCGTTTTGCCGTTCGCACAGCATCCAGCTTCAAGCATGGTCGCCGCTGATGCAAGGCCAATTGCTCAGCCACCCGCTGCTGAAAGATATCGCGGACAAGCACGGCAAGACACCTGCTCAAGTCATTTTACGCTGGGATTTGCAAAACGGAGTCATCACCATTCCAAAGTCGACAAAAGCGGAGCGAATTGCCCAAAACGCGGACGTATTTGATTTTGAACTGACCCTCGAGGAAATGAAGCAAATTGACGGGCTGAATGAAAACACCCGTGTCGGTCCTGATCCTGATAACTTTGACTTTTAACAAAAAACGGCCCCGTTCGAATTTCCGAGCGGGGCTTCGACACATTTTTTATCCGCCGTTTTTCACAGGTAAAAGCCATAACATGAAAGAGAAAACGAGATATTAAGAGAAAATAGAAGGTAATAAGTCATAAACTGTGTAAAAAAGGTTATAAAATTGATAAACGAGGAAATTTGATCATTTATGAAACTTTACACGATGATTGAACGGGCGTAATATAAATCTCATCAAAAAACTGAATAAAATTTCCAATTAACGTAACCGCTGAATTCCAATTGGAAGCGGGGGAACCAATTTTTTGTGGCGCTGCCACTTGGGGTGAATCCTTTTCAAGGTAAGGTGACTCTTTGCACCTGAATCCGACAGCTAACCTCGCAAGCGTTTAAAGAGAACCAAAAAACGTGCATAAAGCACGGTTTCTTAACTGTGCCCAAAAAAGCCGTAAGAGGTTTGTTCTCTTGCGGCTTTTTTTCGTGCAAAAAACATGAAAGGAGGTGAGCGGAGTGCTGGATATCGTGATGCTGGCCATTGTCGCATTTTTAGCGGGGATGATGTTTCTGTTGCTGAGATGGGTGGGGAAAACCGCTGATCAATCATAAATGTGAAAGGAGTGATTGCCATGGCGCTATTGGCAGCGGGAGCAGCCGCCATGTTTGTCTATTTGACTTATGCTTTATTGAATCCTGAGAAATTTTAATTGTACACAAATTGGGGGTATTGAAATGACGTCGCTCATATCCATCTGTTTTATCCTGCTTGCCGCATTGCTGGCAGCCAAACCAATGGGGCTTTACATAGCGAAGGTATTTGACGGCGCCCCGTCCAAAATCGACCGGTTTTTCCTTCCGGCGGAACGCTTGCTGCTGGAGCTGGGCGGAGTAAAAGGAGAAAACCAATCGTGGAAGAAATACGCCGCCGCGCTGGTTCTCACGAATACGGCGATGATTTTCATCGTTTATCTCGTTTTTCGTCTGCAGGGTGTACTGCCTTTAAATCCTGAAAAGGTCGCGGGAATGGAACCCACACTGGCTTTTAATACGGCAGTCAGTTTTATGACGAATACAAATTTGCAGCATTACAGCGGCGAAAGCGGTCTGTCCATGCTTTCGCAGATGATTGCGATCACCTTTTTAATGTTTGCCGCTCCCGCTACGGCGCTGGCAGCCGCGGTTGCGATGATTCGGGGGCTCGCCGGGAAACCGTTCGGCAACTTTTTTGTCGATTTGGTCCGTTCGATCACGCGGATTTTACTGCCGATCACAGTTGTGGTGTCGCTTGTTTTCGTCGCCCTAGGCGTACCGCAGACGCTTGACGGTTCCGTGACAGCCCATACGGTGAGCGGAGGTGAGCAGTCCATTGTTCGGGGGCCGGTGGCGTCCTTTTTATCCATCAAAGAGCTGGGGAACAACGGCGGGGGGTATTTTGGCGTCAACTCTTCTCATCCATTTGAAAATCCGAATGGATGGAGCAATGCGATTCAAATTTTATTAATGCTCTTGATTACCATCTCACTGCCGTTTACGTATGGGAAAATGGTTGGGAATCTGAAGCAAGGCCGCATTCTTTTTGTATCCGCAGGTCTTTTGTTTTTGCTTTCAGCCGGGGCAGCTTTCATGGCGGAATCGCAAGGCAATCCCGTCATCAATCAGCTCGGAATCGAGCACACAGAAGGCAGCATGGAAGGTAAGGAAGTGCGGTTTGGAACATTGAATTCAGCTTTTTATGCGATGGTTACCACCGCGAGCGAGACAGGAGCTGTCAATACGATGCACGACACGCTCACGCCACTAACGGGTCTTTTGGCATTGCTTAATATGATGCTGAACACGGTGTTTGGCGGAATAGGCGCCGGATTGATGAACATGCTTCTATACGCGATGGTTGCGGTTTTTCTGTCGGGCTTAATGGTCGGAAGAACGCCTGAGTTTTTAGGCAAAAAAATTGAAGGAAAAGAAATGAAGCTTTTAGCCGTTACTCTGCTGATTCATCCTTTGTTAATCTTAGGGGCGTCAGCGCTTGCCGTCATGACGCAAGCGGGTCAGGCTGCAATTTCAAATCCCGGATTTCACGGGATCAGCCAGATTTTATACGAATATACGTCTTCAGCCGCGAATAACGGTTCAGGATTTGAAGGGCTCGGAGACGCGTCGCCTTTTTGGAATATAACAACGGGAATTGTGATGTTTATCGGCCGTTATTTCTCAATTGTCACACTGCTCGCAGTTGCGGGGTCACTTTTGAAAAAGCAAACCGTTCCGGAAACAATCGGAACATTTCGCACCGATTCAAGCCTGTTCAGCGGGATTTTTATCGCTTCGATCCTGATCGTCGGGGCTTTAACATTCTTTCCGGTGCTTGTGTTGGGACCGGCCGCAGAATATTTAACATTACGATAAGGGGGCTTTACTCATGAACGATTTGCATCATTCCAGTCAACAGGCCACACCGGATGCCGTTCACACAACAAAGCAAACGATGAACGACACGATCATCAAAGATGCGGTCAAACATGCCTTTTTAAAATTAGATCCGCGAACTATAATCAAAAATCCGATTATGTTTGTCGTAGAAGTCGGATTTTTCATAACGGTTCTGCTTTCCGTGTTTCCCCGGTTTTTCGGCAGTACGGCGGCTCCCTGGTTCAATCCGGCGGTTTCTTTCATTTTGCTGATCACCGTGTTATTCGCGAATTTCGCCGAAGCGCTGGCTGAAGGAAGAGGAAAGGCGCAGGCCGATTCTTTAAAACAGACGAAAAAAGGGGTTTCGGCCAATAAAGTAATGGATGACCGCATTGAGAAGGTAGCGTCTGCCGAGCTTAGAAAGGGGGACATCGTCATCGTCTCCCAGGGAGAAATGATACCTGGCGACGGTGAAGTCATCGCGGGTCTCGCATCAGTAGACGAATCGGCCATCACGGGAGAGTCTGCTCCGGTCATAAAGGAAGCAGGCGGTGATTTCAGCTCTGTTACGGGAGGCACCCGGGTCGTCAGCGATTCGATTAAAGTCAAGATCACGAGTGATCCGGGTGAAACGTTCCTCGATCAGATGATCGCTTTAGTCGAAGGGGCTGAAAGGCAAAAAACGCCGAATGAAATCGCGTTGAATACGGTTTTAACGAGCTTAACGCTGATTTTTCTGATCGTTGTTGCGACACTCCCGTTTTTTACGTCCTATCTCGGTTTTCAAATTGATCCCGCCGTCTTGATTGCCCTGCTTGTCTGTCTTATACCGACGACGATCGGCGGGCTCCTGTCAGCCATCGGGATTGCGGGAATGGATCGCGTGACCCGCTTCAACGTTCTGGCGATGTCGGGGAAAGCTGTCGAGGCTGCGGGCGACATTAACACGATTGTTCTTGATAAAACAGGGACGATCACTTTTGGAAACCGGATGGCCGGGGAATTTGTTCCTGTCGGAGATGAATCGCTTCAAACCGTTGGTGAATATGCGGCGCTTGGCTCCATCCATGACGAAACACCGGAAGGACGCTCAGTCATCGAACTCGCTGATAAACTCTCGATTCATTATGACTCGTCCGTTGCTGAAGCAGGAGAACCGATTGAATTCAAGGCGGAAACGAGAATGAGCGGCGTGAACCTGCCCGACGGAAGGCACATTCGCAAAGGCGCTGTCGATGCCGTGAAAAAGTGGGTGATCAACAATGGCGGAACGATACCTTCGAATCTCGATCTGGAAAGCGAACGGATTTCGAAAGAAGGCGGAACACCGCTGGCTGTAGCGGCAGACGGAACAATCTTCGGTTTGATCTATTTAAAAGACACCGTTAAACCGGGCATGAAAGAGCGCTTTGCCGAGCTTCGCAAAATGGGGATCAAAACGGTGATGTGCACAGGCGACAATCCGTTAACGGCCGCTACGATCGCAAGGGAAGCGGGCGTTGATGACTTTATTGCCGAAAGCAAGCCCGAAGACAAGATTAATGTGATCAAGCGCGAACAATCTGAAGGAAAGCTTGTCGCCATGACGGGCGACGGAACCAATGACGCGCCCGCACTTGCGCAGGCTGATGTCGGGCTTGCCATGAACAGCGGCACAACAGCTGCCAAGGAAGCAGCGAATATGGTGGACCTTGATTCGAATCCGACAAAAATCATTGAAGTCGTCTCGATCGGAAAGCAGCTGCTTATGACGCGCGGCGCCTTGACTACGTTCAGCATCGCAAACGATATCGCCAAATATTTTGCCATCATCCCGGCGATGTTTATGCTGGCGATTCCCGAGATGAACGCGCTGAACATCATGAGGCTTGGTTCGCCGATTTCAGCAATCTTATCTGCGCTGATATTTAACGCGCTGATCATCCCGCTTCTTGTGCCTTTAGCCATGAAAGGAATTGCTTATAAACCGATGAGCTCAAATGCTTTGCTGGCCCGCAATTTATTGATCTATGGCCTCGGCGGCGTCATCGTCCCTTTCATCGGAATCAAGCTGATCGATATGCTGCTTCAGATTATGTTGTAAGGAGGAATCGTCATGAAAGAAATCGGAGTAATCTTCAGAATCAGCCTGCTGTTAATGCTGGTTTGCGGGCTTGGATATCCGCTCGCGCTGACAGGGATTTCACAGGCTGCCATGCCTGGAAAGTCAAATGGAAGTCTTGTGTATGACCGGCAGGGGAATGTGATCGGCTCTGAACTCATTGGCCAGCGGTTTAGAGACCCGCGGCTCTTTCAAGGAAGGGAATCCAGCATCAAGTATGATGCCGCAGGATCTGGATCGCCAAACGAAGCGCCGTCAAATCCCGATTTGCTGAAACGGATGAAAGCATCGATTGAAAAGTGGAAGGAGGAAAACCCTGATGTTCCTATCAGTAAACTGCCGGTCGATTTAGTCACGAACTCCGCTTCGGGATTAGACCCTGATATCAGTCCCGACGGGGCGATGGCGCAAATTCCGAGAATCAGCCGTCTGACAGGACTGCCGGAGAAAGAGCTTGTGCAGCTTGTTCATCAGCATACCAAAAGCGACTTCTTAAGTGAACCGCGCGTCAACGTGCTACTTCTCAATATCGATTTAAAAGAAAAACTGAAGTAGAATGCTGCCCGGTGTCTGATCATACGACACCGGGAAAAACAAACTTGATAAGAAAACGGAGATGCTGCAATGCGGACAAAAAACACCCGTGATTATCGAAGGAAGACGCCGGGAGAACTGCTGGCCGAAATTGAACAGCTGAAAAGAGGGCATTGGACCATTTATATCGGTTCTGCGCCGGGAGTCGGAAAAACGTATCGGATGCTCCAGGAAGCGCACGATTTAAAGCGTGAAGGGATCGATGCCGTGATCGGCCTTGTCGAAACGCATCATCGAAAAGACACGGCCGCACTCGTCAAAGGTTTAGAAGTCATTCCAAAACGAAACATTTCATATAAAGGGATAACGATGGGAGAAATGGATGTCGATGCGATTATTAACCGGAAGCCAGACCTTGTGCTTGTCGATGAACTGGCTCACACCAATGTGCCAGGTTCGAAAAATGAAAAGCGGTACATGGACGTTGAAGATATTTTACAGGAAGGCATCAACGTGCTGTCCGCCGTCAATATCCAGCATATCGAAAGCGTCCATGATATCGTTCAACACGTCACCGGGGTGAAAGTGAGAGAACGGATCCCGGACCGCGTATTGGAATTGGCGAATGAAGTCATCTTGATTGACGTCACTCCGGAAACATTGCAAAAGCGGCTTCAGGAAGGAAAGGTATATGAAAAACATAAGATTCAACAGGCTTTAACCCATTTTTTTACGAAAAATAATTTAGCTGCGTTGAGAGAGCTCGCCTTGCGAGAAGTTGCAGATGATGTGGATGATCGTCTGGAGCGGACGAACGGCAGCCTCCGGCCGAGGGGAACGAATGAAAAGATTTTGGTGTGCGTCCAGCACGGAAAAAATGCCGAAAAACTGATTCGGCGCGGGTGGAGAATCGCAAGCCGCCTGAAGGCCGATCTGCTCGTTTTAAACGTGTCGCGCACGTCAAAGGAGCAGCTGGCCCCGACAGAACGGGATAAAATCGGGCAATGGGAGACGCTCTGTGCACAATTCGGCGCCGAATTCATTTTTAAACACTCAAACAAAAGGCGCATTTCTGAAACGATCACTGATACAGCGAAACAGCACGGCATTACACAAATCGTGCTCGGCCAATCCGCCCGATCGCGATGGGAAGAAATCAGAAAAGGCTCGATTGTCAACAGCATTATGAGGCATACAGACGGAATCGACCTTCACATTGTCTCGGATGAGAAAGCTTGAGATCGGGATGCCGTTGTTAAAGGATGTTCAGCGGCGCCTGCGGCCTCCAGTATCAGCAGTTCTTTTTTCATCTCCAATCCGCCCCGGTATCCCGTGAGCTGTCCGTTTTTGCCGATAACCCGATGGCACGGCACTACCATTAACAGCGGATTTGCGCCGATCGCCGTACCTACGGCCCGGACAGCGTTCCGCTTTTGTATATGCCCGGCGATATCGGAATAGGAACGCGTGCTGCCGAAAGGAATTTCGGAGAGCGCCTGCCACACGGCTAGCTGAAAAGGCGTTCCGGCAAGGTCGACAGGAAAGCTGAAATGAGTCCGCTTGCCATCTAAATACGCCTGAATCTGCTCGGCGTATTCTGCCAATCCTTTGTCATCCCGAATGAAAACTGGCTGTGCGTACCTTTTTTCAGCCCAAGCGGCCAGCTCCCCGAATCCTTGATTCCATGCCCCTGTAAAACAGAGCCCGCGGGCAGTCGCCGCAATGTGAATCTGCGAGCGGCGGCAAGTCAGCGTACGCCAGTATACGATTTGATCTTCCATATGTTTACCTCCGTTTCATTTGCCGGTATGACGTCGGTGATTGCCCTGTTTTCTTTTTAAACAAAGCGGCAAAATAATCCGCATTCCCGATGCCTACCATTGAGGCGATTTCTGCAATCGTTCGTTCAGAATGGGCAAGCAAATCGAATGCTTTCTCAATCCTTTTCTGCAGGATGTATTCTGCCGGCGAGGCGCCTTTGATTCGTTTAAACGTCCGCTGCAGATGAAAAGGGCTGATATGGCACCTGTCTGCCAAAGCTTGCAGAGACAGCGGATCGCGATAAGATTCCTCGATGATTTGCACCGCCCGCTGTGCCAGCTCTTCATCCGGCAGCAGCATCCCGGCCGGATTGCAGCGTTTGCAGGGGCGGTACCCTTCTGATAAAGCATCTTTTGCATTGAAAAAGATTTGCACATTTTCGATTTGAGGAACTCTCGATTTGCAGGAAGGGCGGCAAAATATCCCGGTCGTTTTGACCGCGTAATAAAAAACTCCGTCATAGGCGGAATCGTTTTCCGTAATCGCCCGCCACCTTTCAGGCGTCAATCGTGATTTGCTGTTCATATCTTCACCCCGATCTATGTCAGTATAACCTAAATGATAGCCGGAGGTGGAGAGGCGGAGAATGGCACAGCAAGAAGACAAAGAAGAGGAGGGACGGTTGCCTGCGTCTCCGAAACGCGCTACAATTCATTTACAATACAGGATGAGGTGAGAATATTGCCGAAATCAGAGAAGCAGGCCTCCTAAAATAAAAAAGCTATATTTTAGGAGGTAAAACATGAATTTTCAAACAATCGATCTCGACACTTGGTATAGAAAATCTTATTTTGACCATTACATGAAGGAAGCGAAATGTTCTTTCAGTATAACGGCAAACGTCAATGTGACCAATTTGTTTGCCGTGCTCAAGAAAAAGAAGATCAAGCTGTACCCGGTTTTTATTTATATCGTATCAAGGGCCATTCATTCGCGTCCCGAGTTTAGAACAACTTTTAACGACAAAGGACAGCTGGGATATTGGGAACAAATGCACCCGTGCTATACGATTTTTCATCAGGACGACCAAACGTTTTCCGCCCTCTGGACAGAATACTCAGATGATTTCTCGCGGTTTTATCGTCAATATCTTCAGGATGCCGAGCGCTTTGGAGACAAAAAGGGCTTGTGGGCTAAGCCGGACATCCCGCCCAATGCGTTTTCAGTTTCTTCTATTCCATGGGTGCGCTTTACAAACTTTAATTTAAACCTAGATAACAGCGAACACTTGCTGCCGATTATTACAAACGGGAAATACTTTTCAGAAGGCGGTGAAACATTTTTGCCGGTTTCCCTGCAAGTACACCATGCAGTGTGTGACGGCTATCATGCCGGCGCTTTTATGAACGAGTTGGAACGGCTTGCCGCCGATTGTGAGGAGTGGCTTATGTGACAGAGGAAAGGCCGATAGGATTCGGCCTTTTTTATATGCACTTCTTAGCGGGTCTCCTGCCATCTCTCCCTGCTGTTTAAATTTACTCACGGGATTTGGAACGCCGGCTCTCAACAAACTTCCGGTAATGAAAATCATGAACCAAACGGATCGTCGGCCTGATTAACAGCTGAAAGCTGCCGATCACAAACATCCATATTCCCGCCGGCTTCAGTTCCTCGAAGAAAAAACAGAAGCTCCCGACAAGGAATAAAAGACCGATAAGAAAATCGTTTAATGTATGAAGAACTTTGTATCTTTTTTTGAAAAAGAGTTCGTATCGATCATTAAGGTTTTGCGGCATTGCTTGATCCCTCCAGTCCTTTTATTACCCTGCCGGAAGCAGGAGTGAAACGTCGGTATGCATAGGATTTATGAATAAGGAATAATATATGGGGACATCGACCATCGAGGAGTGAAAAATATGCGGCTATTCATATGTGCATTGTGCCTGTTCGGCATGATTGTTCCGACAATTGAAACAAAAGCGCTGACGTTTGAAGAATTGCCGGTTAAACAGGCTTCAAAACAATGGGAAGTTCAAATCGGTAAAGCCGAAGCAAAAAACGGAATGGCGAAGCCGGAAAAAGGTAGGTTTCATACTTATGCTGTCGAAATCAAAAACATTGGACACGATATAGCTTCGGCGGAAATTTATCTCTATCGGAATGAACCCAATTCTTCAACGAAATTTTCGCTTTGGAATATTCCTCACGACAATGCGGTCTCTTTAGCCAAAAGCTTAAATGACGGAAGCCCTGTCAAGCACCGGAATTTGCTATTGGCAGAGAATGCGACCGAATTGGAAGTGGACTTGATTTGGACGGAAAAAGGGAGCGAAGGCAGACTTTTAAAGGAATCGTTTATTTTCAAAGGGAGATGAATCATAAAGATAAGGCCGTTGAACCGTCAACGGCCTTTTTTGTGAAAGTTAAGGCAGCCGGTCGTTCGGCCAACATGGTATCGAAGTGAACGTTGATCAGCAGAGCTTTCACAAAACATTTACATTTAGAGAAAAATACAGGATGTTTTCACCAATATTTTCTCAATAATGATACACTATTGACAAGCTGCTACTTTGGGTGGGGTGTTTCTGTGGATGCTGATGAAGCAAAAACACCAGACTGTGTCATGAGAGCACGAACAAATCGATATAAAAGTAGGAGAGTCAGGATTGTCAATCTGTAAAAGATCTTTTTTTTATCCCGTGATTCGACTTTAAAGTTCTGAATCTTCAAGAAGTTTGCCGCCTTTTTGCTGATCAATCGAGAACAAAGGATGATACATATGAAAAGAATAGATAAAATCTACCATCAGCTGCTGGATAATTTTCGCGAAACGAATATCCATCAGCTTTTAAAGATACAAGGGAATTCGGCTCAAGAAATCGCCGGTCAGCTGCAAATGGAGCGTTCAAATGTCAGCTTTGAATTAAACAATCTCGTTCGTGCCAAAAAGGTGATCAAGATTAAAACGTTCCCTGTGCGCTATGTCCCGGTGGAAATCGTTGAAAACATCTTGAACATCAAATGGAACTCAGAGTTGATGGAGGTTGAAGAACTGAAGCGGCTGGCTGACGGCCAAAAAAAGCCGGCGCGCAACATGTCCGCCGATCCCCTCGAGCTCATGATCGGGGCCAAAGGGAGCTTGAAAAAGGCAATCTCTCAGGCGAAAGCGGCTGTCTTTTATCCTCCGCACGGCTTGCACATGCTGCTGCTCGGTCCGACGGGTTCGGGGAAATCGCTGTTTGCGAACCGGATCTACCAGTTCGCCGTTTATTCGGACATATTGAAGCCCGATTCCCCGTTCATCACATTCAACTGTGCCGATTATTATAACAATCCTCAATTATTGCTCTCGCAATTGTTCGGACATAAAAAAGGGTCGTTTACAGGTGCCGGCGAAGACAAAGCAGGATTAGTCGAACAGGCGGACGGGGGCATTCTGTTTATGGATGAAATTCATCGTCTCCCGCCGGAGGGGCAGGAAATGCTGTTTTATTTCATTGACAGCGGCACATACAACAGGCTTGGTGAAACAGAGCATAAGCGAACGGCAAAAGTCCTGTTTATCTGCGCAACAACAGAAAACCCGAGTTCTGCATTGCTGAAGACATTTTTACGGAGAATTCCGATGACCGTACATATTCCGTCGCTCGATGAACGGTCCCTTGGAGAAAGAGTGGAGCTGACAACTTTTTTATTGGGGAAAGAAGCAGAGCGGATCAAGAAAAACTTAAATGTTCATATCGACGTCTATAATGCATTGATTCATTCTGCAAAATTCGGAAATGTCGGGCAGCTGAAATCAAATGTGCAGCTGGTCTGTGCGCACGGATTTTTAAATAACCTTGACAAAGACGAGGTTGTTGAACTGACCGTCCGGGATCTTCCCGATGAGATCAAACAGGACTGGATGTCCAGCAGCAAAAATATCGAACGGAGCAAAATGATTTCTGAATACGTCAACATTACAACGATCATCTCTCCGATTGTGGAAGATGATACAACGAAAATCGATGACTCATTTAACTTATACCATGTCATAGAAGAAAAAGCGAAAATCCTGAATAAAGAAGGCTTAACAAAAAAACAAATCAATCAATATATTTTAACGGATATTCATTTGCACGTCAGAAGCTTTTTTAATCAGAAAATGCTTCAAAACCACAGCTTGCTCAAATTCGTTGAAGACGACGTGATTCAGATGACGAAAGAATTAAAGGAAGTCGCTGAACATGAGTTAGACTGCAAATTCGACCGTAAATTCATCTATTTCCTGAGCATGCACATCGCCGCATTTTTAAAGCGCGGAAAACAGATTGATGTTTTAAACCCGCAGGAAACAGATGAAATCAGGGAAACCCATGTGAAAGAATATGAGGTCGCACTGATTTTCAAAGATAAAATTCAAGCGTATTTTAAAGTAACCGTTCCGGAAATCGAAGTCATCTACTTGACGATGCTGATTCAGTCGATTAAATCATGGAAAGAAAACAAAAGGACGGGCATTGTCGTGGCGGCCCATGGAAACAGCACGGCGAGCTCTATGGTTGAAGTAGCCACTGAACTGCTGGGGAGCACCCCGATTGCTGCGGTTGATATGCCTTTGACCGTTTCACCTGCGGAAATCGTAAGCAGTCTGGCGGAGAAAGTGAAGCAGGTTGATGAAGGAGAAGGCGTATTAATGCTTGTCGACATGGGATCGCTTGCGATGCTGGAAACAAGGCTCGAACAACAAACGGGCGTAAAAATAAAAACGATCAGCAATGTTACGACATCGATGGTGCTTGATGCTGTCCGCAAGGTGAATTATTTGAATTTGAATTTGCACGCCATCTATGATTCGGTTACAAAGGATTTCATCGATTTATGGGCCGATAAACCGCGGGTCTCAGGCAAAAAGAAGGCGATCGTCTCCATTTGCACGACAGGCGGCGGAACGGCGAAAAAGCTCGAAGAGATCTTAACAGCAATCGTGAGCAGGACATCCGATGAACAAATCAGCATTTTGTCGGTGTCATCGATCAAATTAGCAAGCCGCATGAAAGAAATTGAAAAAACGTATGAGATCCTTGCCACGGTGGGCACGAAGAATCCTAAAATCGATGCTCCGCACGTGCCTTTAGAAGTATTGATTGAAGGCGAAGGAGAAAAAGTGATTCAGCAAGTGATTGGAAACGGCAATATCCCTGCGAGCGGCGGATTATCCGGTAAAAATGTGGTGGTGAAGGAGCTGTGCGAAGACAGCCTGAAAAAATATCTTGTCTTTTTGAATCCCTATCATATGATAGACATGCTGTTGGAGTGGCTTCAGACGGTTCAAGACGAACTGCGCATCACATTCAGCAACGCGGTGCTGATCAAAGTCATCATGCATACCGCTTTTGCTTTTGAAAGGGTGATCAAACAGAATCCGATCGCTTTTCCTGAGGAAGAAGAAATGAATGATCAGCTTCAAAACGTTCTTCACATCACAGAGAAAACATTAAAGCCTTACGAAGAAAAGCTTGGACTCGCGATCAGCGAAGATGAAAAAATATTTATCGCGACCATCTTTTCTGAAGAGTTATAGCTGTTTTCCATGAGCGATTTTTTCAGGTAAACCTGTATTAAGTGGAATCCCATTTTAATACAGGTTTATTTTTATGCTTGAATGTGTTTCAAACTTGAAAATCATTCGTCTTGAGATGCAGTGAAAGCGCTTAATACAACTTTGTTGGCACGATCCTTGCATTATAAATAAGCGAACGAAAAAAGAAAGGAGCAATGTACATGATTACAGTCATTATCAGCGGCCACGGAAACTTTCCCACAGCATTAAAAGAATCTTCAGGGATGATATTCGGAGAAGAAGACAGCCTGATCGCGGTGCCGTTTCTGAAAGGGGAAGGCATTCAGACACTGCAAGAAAAATATCATCAGACGCTGAAGGACATTCCGGAGGAACACGAGGTGCTTTTTTTAGTGGATATTTTCGGCGGGACGCCATACAACGCAGCGACTCCTTACATCGCGAAGGAGCGGAGATTCGATATGGCAGCCGGCGTGAACCTGCCGATTTTGTTAGAGGCATTGAGCTTGAGGGAGCATATGCCGCTCAAACAACTGCTGAACCAGTTGAAAAAGATGAGCCGGGAATGCTTCCAAATCTGCAGCGAACAATTGGAAAAATTCAGTCAGTCTAATCAGGGAAGAGAGGATGAATTGTAATGAAAATCGTTTTAGCAAGAATTGATGACCGCTTTATTCACGGCCAAGTATTAACAAGATGGATTAAAATCCACGCTGCTGACCGCATTATCGTCGTCTCTGATGAGGTGGCGCAGGACGAAATGAGAAAAACGCTGATCCTTTCTGTCGCACCTTCAAATGTGAAAGCCAGCGCCGTTTCGATCTCTAAAATGGCCAAAGCGTTTCACAGTCCGCGGTACGAAGATACGACGGCAATGCTGTTATTCGAAAATCCGGGCGACATTGTTTCTTTAATCGAAGCAGGTGTTCCGATCGAAACAGTCAATGTCGGCGGGATGCGCTTCGAGAATAACCGCAGGCAAATCACGAAATCGGTAAGCGTGACTGAAAAGGACATCAAATCGTTTGAACAATTGCACGGATTGGGCGTGAAGCTGGAACTGAGGCAGCTGCCGTCAGATTCGAGCGAAGACTTTATGCAGATTTTAAGAAACGCAATAAAATCCTAGAAGGAGGGTTCTAAAGCCATGTCAACGATTCAAATTATTTTGCTGCTCGTCATTGCAGCTATAACAGGTATCGGTAGTGTATTGGACGAAGGGCAGACACACCGTCCGCTGATTGCCTGCACGTTGGTCGGCCTGGTTCTCGGGGATCTGAAAACAGGCATCATTCTCGGCGGAACGCTGGAGCTGATGGCGCTTGGCTGGATGAACGTCGGTCTTGCAATGGCCCCCGATACGGCTATCGCTTCCGTGATTTCGACCATTTTAGTGATTACCGCCGATCAGGGAGTCGGTGAAGGGATTGCCGTCGCGGTGGCTTTGGCTGCTGCGGGTCAGGCGCTGACGATTTTCGTCAGGACGATCACCGTATTTTTAATTCACCGCGCCGACAAATACGCAAAGGATGGCAATTTTAAAGGAATTGAAATCATGCATATTACCGCCATGGCGTTTCAGGCGCTGCGCGTTATGATTCCGACATTGATTGTGGCTCTGATCAGTGTCAGCGCTGTTCAGGCGTTTTTGGGAAATATTCCGGACGTCATCACAAAAGGTTTGCAAATAGGCGGGGGCATTATCGTTGTTGTCGGATATGCGATGGTCATCAACATGATGAACATTCCGTATTTGAAGCCGTTTTTCTATATCGGTTTTTTGCTGGCCGCGTTTACCGATTTCAATTTAGTCGGCTTCGGTGCCCTCGGGCTTTGTCTGGCATTTTTATATCAGCAAGTGATGCAAAAAAATCATGCGCAGGGGGCGGTGGCTGCCGCCAGTGACAGCAGCGTGGCTGCTTATGATGATGACGATGATCTGGATGCTTAACTATTGAAGGAGGGACGAATAATGAGCACAGAAAAAAGGTTAACGAAGAAAGAGATTTTCAGTATGTTTATCCGCTCAAACTTTTTGCTCGGATCATTTAACTTTGAGCGTGTACAGGCGCTCGGCTACTGCTACGTCATGATTCCGGCGATCAAAAAATTGTACGGTCCGGGAGCGAAACGGAGCGAAGCGCTCCAGCGCCACTTGGAATGGTTTAATACGCATCCGTGGCTGACAGCGCCGATATTCGGCGTGACCGCTGCGATGGAAGAAGAAATGGCCAACAATAAAAAGATTGATGCCAAAGCGATTAATGGAATGAAAATCGGCTTAATGGGCCCGTTGGCAGGTGTGGGCGACCCGATTTTCTGGGGGACGCTGCGTCCCGTTCTGGCAGCCTTGGGAGCGTCGCTTGCTTTAAGCGGAAACATCGCCGGCCCGCTTTTGTTTTTCTTTTTAATCAACGCGATCAGGTTAAGTACAAAATACTACGGGTTAAAGTACGGATATGTGAAAGGCATGGAAATTTTGCAGGACTTGGTCGGGAACCGCATTCAGAAACTGACGGAAGGCGCTTCAATACTCGGGCTGTTTGTGATGGGAGCGCTCGTTTCCAAGTGGACGACGATCAATATCCCGATCGTCGTGTCGAGAATTAAAGATGATGCAGGCAAAGTCGATGTACAGACCGTGCAAAACATTTTAGACAGCATCATGCCGGGGGTACTGCCTCTAGGATTGACATTGCTCGCTGCCTGGATGCTTCGCAAAGGGGTGAATCCTCTTCTCATGATTTTCGGTATTTTTATCATCGGGATTGTCGGCTATTGGGCTGGCTTTTTGGCATAAAATGATTTAGTTGTTCTTTTCTTAGCTTTTGGAGAGGCAGGTCCATTCGGCCGCAAAAAGGGGGAGGCTGTTTGGACTTCCTGCCTTAACCGTCACTAAAAACCGTGTGAAGAAGAGGGGAGAAAAGGGATGAAAAAGAGAATGATTCAGATGGGGATCATAGGGGCTATGATGTTTCCGGAAGCCTTTTCCGCAGCTGCGGCCGACCCGGACTACTATAACGAGGATCATCGGCCCAAGTATCATTTCACGCCGGAAGCAAACTGGATGAATGACCCGAACGGGATGGTGTATTACGCGGGGGAATATCATCTGTTTTATCAATATCATCCGTATGGCTTGCGCTGGGGGCCGATGCATTGGGGGCACGCAGTAAGCAAAGATTTGGTCAAGTGGGAGCATTTGCCGGTCGCGCTGTATCCGGATGAAAAAGGGACAATTTTTTCGGGAAGCGCTGTCGTCGATCGGCATAATACAACAGGGTTTCAAACAGGGACGGAGAAGCCGCTCGTTGCCATTTATACGCAGGACCGGGACGGGGAACAAGTACAAAGCATCGCCTACAGCAATGACAAAGGCAGGACATGGACGAAGTACTCAGGCAACCCCGTCATTCCAAATCCGGGAAAAAGAGATTTCCGAGATCCGAAAGTCGTTTGGCACAAACAGACGAAAAAGTGGGTGATGGTGCTTGCGGGCGGCGACCGAATTTTAATCTATACATCGCCTGACCTGAAGCACTGGACATATGCGAGCGAATTCGGCGAAGGAGAAGGCAGCCATGGAGGCGTGTGGGAATGTCCGGATCTGTTTGAGCTTCCTGTAGAGGGCAGACCGAATGAAACGAAATGGGTGATGCAAGTCAGTGTTGGAGACGGTGCTGTTTCAGGAGGATCAGGCATGCAATATTTCGTCGGAAGCTTTGACGGCACAACCTTTAAAAATGAAAACCCGCCGAATCGCGTATTATGGACAGATTACGGCAAAGACTTCTACGCAGCTGTCAGCTGGTCTGATATCCCGCGGTCTGACGGGCGAAGGCTTTGGTTAGGATGGATGAGCAATTGGCAATACGCAAACGATGTTCCCACTTCCCCGTGGAGAAGCGCAATGTCTATCCCGAGAGAACTAAAATTGAAAGCGTTTTCCGAAGGGTTCAGAATTGTTCAGGCTCCGGTAACTGAGCTGAAGTCGATCAGGGGTGCATCGCAAATGTGGAAAAACAAGATCATTTCACCTCGAAACAGAAATTTTTTGAAAGCGCTGTCAGATAATGCGTACGAAATCAATGCGGAATTTCAAGTAAATACCGGAACTGCGGCCGAATTTGGCTTTAAAGTCCGAACAGGGGAAAACCAATATACGAAAATCGGCTACAGCAAAAACAGCGCTTCACTGTTCGTCGACCGAAGCCAATCCGGAAACGTCTCCTTTAATCCGAACTTTAACACCGGAAAGCATGCGGCCCCGCTGCAACCCGTCGGTGGGAAGGTGAAGATGCGCATTTATGTCGACCGCTCTTCAGTTGAAGTATTCGGCAACGACGGGAGGCAGGTGATCACCGACATTATTCTGCCCGACCGATCCAGTAAAGGGCTTGAAGTATACGCATCTAACGGGTTTGTCAAGCTGAATTCGATGACGGTTCATCCTCTGAAAAACGTATGGGGAACGTCACCCTTTCAATCGAATTTGACCGGCTGGACGACCGTAAACGGTGTATGGGCCGACACGATTGATGGAAAACAAGGGCGATCTGACGGGGATTCGTTCATTTTATCTTCAGCAAAAGGAACAGATTTCACATATGAAGCAGATGTCACGGTAAAGGATGGAAATGGCAGAGGGGCGGGTGCTCTCGTGTTTCGGGCCGACAAGGATGTTCAAAACGGATATCTTGCCAATGTGGATGCCAAGCATGATGTGGTGAAGTTTTTCAAATTTGAAAACGGCTCGGCCTCTGTTATTGCCGAACACCGCACACCGATAGAAACCGGCCGGAAATATCACCTGAAGGCGGTGGCCCGCGATTCCAACTTTCATATTTACTTGGACGGCCGATTGGTGATAAGTGCTCGGGATTCCACGTTTACCGAGGGAGCATTTGGCTTGAATGCATGGGATGCGACCGCAGTCTTCCAACATGTTTATGCTGATCGATAACGATGAAGCTGGAATGCCGGGCATTCCAGCCTTTCATTTAAAAGACGCTGCGGACCAATCCGCCGTCCGCCCGCAAGGCTGCACCATTGATCGGCGAGGAAAGCGGACTGCTTAAAAAGGTGACAAAGTGCGCGATTTCTTCCGGCCGAATCAGCCTTTGTATGATAGAGGTCGGCCGGTTTTCTTTCATAAACCGCCTTTCCGCTTCTTCGACCGTCAGGTTTTCATCCGGATAAAGAGTCTTCAGCATCGTTTCAACGCCTTCGGTTAAGGTTGAGCCCGGCATAACGGTATTGACAGTCACATTTGTACCCGTAGCAAGCTCTGCCAAGCTCCGGGAAATCGAAAGCTGCATCGTTTTTGTTGCGCTGTAATGCGCCATTTCCTGTGACGGCATAACCGCAGCTTCGCTCGCAATAAAAATGACCCGGCCTTCTTTTTTCTCGATCATGCTTTGCAAATATCTCCGCGAGAGCCTTACTCCGCTCATAATATTCACTTCGAAAAAGCGGAACCAATCCTCATCCGGAATCTCAAAATATTCCGCCGGCTCAAAAATTCCTAAATTATTAATGAGAATATCAACATGCGGGAACGCTGCTATTAGGTCTTGACACCCTTTCTCAGTGCCAAGATCATAAGGGGCCGGATGAAGAACAGCCTCGGGGAATTGGCCTTGCAATTCGTCTATTATTTGATTGACCTTGTCTTGCCGGCGTCCGTTAATGATGACAGACGCACCTTCTTTCGCAAGTGAAGCGGCAATCGCTTTGCCGATTCCGGACGTTGATCCGGTCACCAATGCTGTTTTTCCTCGTAAGTTCAGGTTCATCATGGATCCCTCCGTTTTCTTTTCAGTATAAACAGAACAATGTCATACAAAACATCATTCATGATTATGGAACAGAAGAACCCGAAACGGAAGTACGCACTTTAAAGTTATATAGGCACTTTTTTGTGCCCCCTCAGTTTAAAGAGGGGACCGTTTGTTTGACCAGGCAAAAAAAGCATCAAAAAACCGCCGTCTGTAAACGGCGGGCTTACTGTTTATGGGGAATTCAATCATAGCAAGTAACGGTGATGTATGTATCGTTCCCTTTAAACAGAACGAGTTCTGCTTTTTTGTTCGCGCCATCTGTAAAATCGCTGACATCGATCACCGGACTGTTGCTTTTCGGTCCGACGTAGATATTTTTTCTAACGATTTCGGGCGTGCTTCCCGCCCCGTCAACTTCATACAGCGTAAAAGTAAAGCCATAAAAGCTGTTGTTGTGAAAATAAAATTTCCCTCCGCCTGATTTAATGATCGGAGTCTGCGATGTCATGCCATATGTGCCGATATTATCCCATACACCGGAACCTGCTGCAGACGCAGAAGAAAAAGGCAAAAGCAAACACGCCAAAGTGAGCAGTAAGGCACCGATTTTGCTGAATTTCATGATTGGTCCTCCTTTTTAGTCACTACACTGGGGATTGTATCATTCATCACAGATGAAAGAATGAGGCATTGTTCCCTGAAAAATTGGGTTTATCTTTTTCATATGATGCACTTTTTGCGAACGGCATCCATAAATTGTGCTTTTATTAAGAAAAAAGGCCGATCATGGTGCTGCGGCGCTGTAACAAATGAAGCTGATATCCCATGAAGGCCTCCGCGGTTTTTCGAGTTTTTTTCTTTTGAAATTGAAATAGGCACTGCTAATGATTGACAACATTTTCAAACTGACTTAAACTTAGTTTGATGATTAAACTAAGTGTGTGCATAAGGAGTGGATGAAAGAGGGAGATCATTTTATGTTCTGATCAAAGCAACCTTCGAAATCTGATTCTTGAGAAAATTGAAAAATGGAGGTGATAAGATGACATAAACCTACAATCTAGTATTCGTGGTTGACGAGTGAAGCATCTGTCTCACTTCGGCTGAAAGGCCGCTTGCCAGGTTCAATGTATGCGCTTTCATAAAAACTTATCATAAAGCCGTTTTGAAAGGCTGTGGAGGAGGTAAGAATCATGACGGGTGGACATGTAAACCAAGTTAGTATGTATGAGAAATCCGGTTATGCTTCTGGAGATTTAGCATGTAATTTAATTTACACCACGGTTTCTACATATCTGTTATTTTTCTATACGGATGTTTATGGTTTATCAGCCGCTGCCGCTGGAACAATGTTTCTGATTGTTCGAATCATTGATGCGCTTGCCGATCCTTTTATCGGAACATTAGTAGACCGAACAAACAGCAGATTCGGGAGGTTTAGGCCGTATCTGCTGTTCGGCGCGTTTCCGCTTTCTGTACTTGCCATCCTCTGTTTTACAACCCCTGATTTTTCAGATACCGGAAAATTAATCTACGCTTATATCACGTATGTCGGTTTATCACTCACATATACAGCGATAAATGTTCCATACGGCGCATTAACCTCCGCGATGACGAGAGATAATCAAGAGGTCGTCAGCATTACTTCGGTTCGGATGGTCTTTGCCAATCTTGGCGGACTCATCGTATCTTTTTTTGTTCCTTTACTTTCTACTTATTTAGGTGATACGACAGGAAACACGGCTCTTGGCTGGCAGCTGACGATGAGCATGCTGGGGATAATTGGCGCCTGTCTATTAATCTTTTGTTTTAAAAGTACAAAAGAACGGGTCACTCTGCCAATGTCCGAAGAAAAAATTAAATTTTCCGATCTATTCGAGCAATTCCGGGTGAATCGTCCGTTAGTCGTTTTAAGCATTTTCTTTATCATTATTTTTGGCGTCAACTCGATAAGCAATTCCGTCGGCATCTACTACATGACGTACAATGTAGGCAGAGCCGATCTTGTGAAATGGTACGGCTTGCTTGGAAGCCTTCCTGCATTGGCCATCCTGCCGTTTATACCCCGAATCAATAAGTGGCTGGGAAAGAGAAAGCTATTAAATGCCGCTTTATTATTAAATATCATTGGACTTTTAGCCATTCTCATTGTTCCGCCAAGCAATGTGTTTCTGGTGCTCTTCTTTCGGGTCATTGCCGCAGTTGGAAGCGTGACGGCCGGGGGATATATGTGGGCGCTTATCCCTGAAACAATCGAATATGGCGAATATAAGACTGGGAAACGCTTGAGTGGATTGATTTATGCGATTATCGGCTTCTTTTTCAAGTTTGGCATGGCACTCGGCGGAATCGTTCCAGGACTCATATTGGAGAAGTTCGGCTATGCCGCAGGCCAGGTCCAAACACCTGAAGCGTTGACAGGGATATTATTAACGACAACTGTAGTTCCGGTTATTTTCCTTATATTGGCTATGATCGACATTAATTTTTACAATTTAAGCGATGAAAAATATGCAAAAGTCGTACGTGAATTAGAGAATAGAGATAAAGTGACTTGGACTCTATGAAGAATTTCAGTGGAAATATACATTTTAAAGACAACCGTGAGGAGGAATGAAGATGAAAATTATCAATCCGGTGCTTAAAGGTTTCAACCCGGATCCATCCATATGTAGAGTAGGGGAAGATTATTATATCGCAGTATCCACCTTCGAATGGTTTCCAGGAGTGCAAATCCATCATTCAAAAGATTTGGTGAATTGGCGTTTAATTGCACATCCGTTGCAGAGAGTTTCACAATTGGATATGAAAGGGAATCCCGACTCAGGCGGTGTATGGGCGCCTTGTCTAAGTTATAGTGAAGGAAAGTTTTGGCTTATATATACAGATGTAAAAGTTGTGGACGGAGCCTGGAAAGACTGTCATAACTATTTAGTTACTTGCGAAACCGTCGATGGGGATTGGGGGGAGCCGATTCAACTAAATAGTTCCGGCTTCGATGCTTCATTGTTCCATGATGTCGACGGAAGAAAATATTTGTTAAATATGCTGTGGGATCACCGGATCGGCCGCCATTCATTCGGAGGCATTGTGATGCAGGAATTTTCCGTGCGCGAAAAAAGGCTTATCCATCAACCGAAAATCATTTTTGAAGGCACAGATATTAAACTGACTGAAGCGCCGCACCTTTATCATATCGGGGATTATTACTATTTGTTGACAGCGGAAGGCGGGACCCGTTACGAGCATGCCGCCACAATTGCCCGTTCAAAACATATCGAAGGACCATATGAGATTCACCCCGACAATCCAATTTTAACGTCTTGGCACGAACCTCGGAATCCGTTGCAGAAATGCGGACATGCATCAATTGTGGAAACGCATACAGGTGAGTGGTATTTAGCTCACTTAACCGGGCGTCCTATTCATCCTGCTGATGACTCGGTTATTCACCAAAGAGGATATTGTCCTTTGGGAAGAGAAACCGCGATTCAAAAATTAGAGTGGAAAGACGGCTGGCCTTATGTGGCAGGCGGAAAAGAGGGGAGGGTGGAGGTGGAAGCGCCCCGCATATCTGAAACCAAGTTTCCATCGACATATCAGGAAGTCGATCAATTTGCTGATCGGACATTAAATATGAACTTTCAGACATTGCGGATTCCCTTTACGAAAGAATTAGGATCATTGACTGAAAGGCCGAATCATTTACGTTTATATGGACGTGAATCACTAACCTCTACATTTACCCAGGCGTTTGTAGCCAGGCGTTGGCAAAGCCTCCGTTTTACAGCGGAGACTGCTGTTGATTTCAACCCGGAGACCTTTCAGCAAGCCGCGGGACTCGTGAATTACTACAACACCGAAAACTGGACGGCTCTTCAAGTGACTTATGATGAAGACCTTGGGCGCATTTTGGATGTAACGATATGCGATAATTTTACATTCTCACAGCCGATAAAAGACAAAATTGTCATCCCGCGGGACATACAATATGTTTATTTAAGAGTAAATGTCGAATGGGAAACATATTATTACTCCTATTCTTTTAATAAAAAAGACTGGTATAAAATTGAGATCCCGTTGGAATCTAAAAAACTGTCAGATGATTATGTGCGCGGAGGAGGATTCTTCACCGGAGCTTTTGTGGGAATGCAATGCCAAGATACAAGCGGAGCACATCAACATGCCGATTTTGATTACTTTATGTACAAAGAGCTATGAGTCAACAAAATACCGCTCCCGACAATCGGGAGCGGTTCAAATTTGTTTTCTTCCCTTCCCATTTTAATGCCTCTTTCCTTCCTCGGTTAATTTAAAAGTTGTCATCCTCGCTCGCTTTGGGGTAAGTGAAACGCAAAAGGAGCAGATGCATTATGAACCTTTCAAATTAAACTTCATTACTAAACAATGATTACAGAAGGTGTTCACTAATGAACATCCATAAGACAAAAGACCGGGGGATAGGCGCTCATTTTGCATGCATATGCTCTTTTTTGCTGGTGTCGATGAAAAATACAAAAAATTTATATTTTTCAAATTCCCACTTTACAGGTAGGTATAGTATAGATTATATTTAACAATAAAAATAAACCAATTGAAGTGGGAGGCCAACATGAAAAAGCTGATTGTGTTTGTCTTGATAGGATTATTTGCGCAGCTGATAGATGGCGCCTTAGGGATGGCGTACGGGGTGACATCGTCGTCATTGCTGCTTGCCTTCGGCATCGCACCGGCGGTTGCGTCAGCATCCGTTCACCTGGCGGAAGTCGTCACAACCGCGGCATCCGGTGTGTCGCATATAAAGTTTGGAAACGTTGATAAACAAACGGTCAAACGACTCGTCATCCCGGGATCACTCGGGGCATTTCTCGGCGCTTCCTTTTTAAGCAACATTCCGGGCGAGCTTGCGAAACCTTATATTTCAATATTTCTGCTTGTCCTCGGCGTGTATGTGCTCACTCGATTTCTATTCATGTTTAAAATAGGAGAGCAAAAAAGCGGTATCAGCCTTTCGAGAAAAAAAGCCGTTCCCCTGGGATTAATCGCGGGTTTTGCTGATGCAACCGGAGGGGGAGGCTGGGGGCCGATTGCCACTCCAGTTTTGTTATCCAAAAAAGGCGTCAGTGCGAGAAAAGTAGTGGGTACTGTTGACACAAGCGAGTTTGCTATTGCCGTTTCGGCAACGTTAGGATTTTTCATTTCTCTCGGCTGGGAAGAAGTCAATTGGCTGTGGGTTGGTGCATTGATGATTGGCGGAATTATTGCGGCTCCGATTGCCGCCTGGCTGGTGCAGAAGGTGCATGCCCGATTAATGGGCGTTCTGGTCGGCGGACTGATCATTCTCGTCAACACAAGAACGCTTGTCCATTCGTGGATCAATCAAACAGCATTATATCCGGCTATTTATATTGGAATCATCGCAGTTTGGATATCAGCTATTGTATATATTGTTGTAAAAATAAGAACAAGTGATCAAACTGCTCAAGCATTAAATCAATAATCTTGCGACGGCTTCAGATATCATGAGCGTTTTAAAAAAGATGCGGAAGTCGATAAGCAAGAGAAGGGAAGAACTTCAGGCCGTCAACAAACGAATACATTCCGATCGGACAACCGAAGGGCTCCTGTTAGACTGCCGTTCCTTGAAAAGGAACTGTAAACTAAGAGGACTTTTTATTTTTAAATTTACTTATAGCGAGATCGGCATAGCGCCGGTCTCAACTTGTTTTCATGCCTCTTTTTGCATTCCCCGTCTCATTTCTAAACAATGAATGCGGAAGGTGTTTATTAATGAACATCTCCAGCTTGATTGCCGATTGAATGTGGGTTTTCCTGGAATTATAATATTTGTGAATGAGTGGATGTGAATAGCCTAACGCACTATCGCGGTTTATCATTCCGGTGCAGGCTGTTATTTACAAAAATAGAGATGGAGGTAGGATGTATGTCTTCAAAACAAGAGGAGAGCTTCGCCATATTAACTGAGAGAGAATTGTCTTCTGCGGCATTTAAAGATGAAGCGTACGAATTTTACAAGCGATTACGCGCTTCCCGTCCTGTCTATCCCGTATCGATGGGGGATCTGGGCGAAGGCTGGCTCATTACGAGGTACGAGGATGCGGTCCATATATTAAAGGATGCAAGAATGAAGAAAAATTACGAAAATGTGTTTACTGAAGAAGAATTAGAGAACTTCTCCGCTCTGGAAAATGAAGAACCTTTATCAAAGCATATGCTCAACTCAGATCCCCCCGACCACGGCCGTTTGCGGTCTCTTGTACAGAAAGCATTTACTCCCCGGATGGTTTTACAGCTCGAGAACAGAATCCAAAAAATCGCTGATTCTTTATTGGATCAAGCAGAACCGAATCATTCCATGAATCTTGTAGACGACTTCGCTTTCCCGCTGCCGATCATTGTCATCAGCGAGATGCTTGGTATTCCGCTTGAAGATCGGCAAAAATTCAGAGTTTGGTCCCAGGCGGTTATTGATTTTTCTGACACGCCCGAAAGCCTGGAGGAATACAAGCATAAAATAGGCGAGTTTGCTGAATACCTGGAATATTTGGTTTGCAAAAAAAGGGACGAGCCGGCTGAGGATTTAGTCAGTGCATTAATTCAGGCAGAAAGCGAAGGAACGACATTAAGCATAGAAGAGCTGTATTCGACAATTATGCTCCTTATCGTTGCAGGACATGAGACAACGGTAAACTTAATAACCAATATGACCTTTGCCTTGCTGAACCACCCTGAGCAACTGGAAAAGCTTCATCAAAACGCAGATTTAATCGACTCAGCCATTGAAGAGGCGCTCAGATTTTACAGCCCCGTGGAATTGACCACTCTGCGCTGGGCGGCCGAACCGTTTACATTGCACGGGCAGGAGATGAAGAGAAAAGATGTGATCATCATTTCATTAGCCTCGGCCAACCGCGATGACACGGTCTTCCCGAATGCCGACCGCTTTAATATTGAAAGAAAGGATAACCGCCACCTTGCCTTTGGCTATGGCAGCCATTTTTGCCTGGGCGCACCGCTTGCCCGATTGGAGGCCAAAATTGCCATTCAAACCTTGCTGCGCCGCTTTGAACATATAGAGATCAAAGGCGAAAGGGAGCAGATCAAATGGAAAGGCAATTTTCTGATGAGAGCTTTAGATGAACTGCCATTATCTTTTTAAATGATTGGATTTGCGATCTGTCATTTCGGCCGAAGAAAAAGCATGGGATGTTTTCATCTTGAAAATAGAACATCAGATTATGAGACATTCATCTATTACAAGGTTCATAAAAATCGTACTCCCCGATATGACGGGGAGTACTCCTCTTGCCGGCTTAATCGTCTATTGTTATTCATGTTCGCTTTCACGAATGCCTCCTCTCATATTTTCCTCGCAAGTTTACTGCACAACAGCTTTAACTTTTCTTATTGATTTTAAAATTTGTAAGTTTCTTGTTTCTGTTTATAATTAGAAACATATGCTAATGTTCCGCCGCCTTAAAACTGATTAACAGATGAGCATTCCCGGAATGTTCCGTGAGACGTTTTAAAATATACTGGCTAAAGAAGAAAGGTGTTTTTAAACTTGAGAGGATTCATCAAATGGACAGGGGTGGCGATTCTGTGTATTGGCTTGATCGCCTGTACTTCCAACAAGAATGCTGAAAATGTTCATTACGCAAAAGACGACAGACAAACATTGGATATTTATACACCGCAAACAAACGAGGGTGAAAAACATCCTGTTCTCATCTATCTTCACGGCGGAGGATGGACAAGCGGCGACAAAAGCAGGGCTGCTTCGAAGCCGGCATTGTTCACGGAAAACGGCTATGTTTTCGTATCTGTCAACTATCGGCTTCATCCCGATGTTCAGTATGAAGAGATGGCTGATGATGCGGCTAAGGCCGTTAAATGGGTGATGGATCATGCTGATGAATATCAAATCGATCCGTCAAAAATCAATGTTATGGGACATTCGGCAGGAGGGCACTTGGCCGCCTTAATTGCCGCAAATCCGGCATATTTAAATCGTGTCGGCCTCACGCCGGCCTCGCTCAATTCGATTGTGGTTTTAGATGGACCCTTGGATATGAAACGATTCATCGAAGCGATCCCGTCTTATCAAAAAGTGTTCGGTTCCGACGAAAAGGTATGGACAGAAGCTTCGCCGCTCTCCTACATCAACAACTCAAAATTGCCGCCTGCCTATTTTGTGACCCGCTGGGAAGACCCCGCCGTCTACAAATTCGCGGAAACCGTAAACAAAGCGAAAGCAACGGATTTTGTGTATCGGGTCAACAGCTTATCTCACAGTGATTTAAATAAGATGTTCGGCTCACCGGATGCGCCGGCAGAAGCACAGAATCTGACAAAAGCGGTTATGGCGTTTTTAGAGAAGGAAAATAAATAGACTAAACAGGCCGATTTAGCCTCCTATGCACTTGGTTGAAAGTGTATAAACAGCTGTTAAACTAGCAGAGAAAGGCCTGAATTTTAAATCCGGCCTTTCTCACACTTGTTACCCTCCTCACTCATAATGCATCAATCTGCAAAATCCCAAAATATAAACAAAACATTAATAAAATCAAGCCATTTGATTTAACAAATTTACGATACGATCATATAGAACTTGATGGTTGGGAGATTAAGAGTAAGGGGGATATGATGTGAGAATGAAACGATTAAGGATGAGGAAGCATTTACTGATAGCTGTCTGTTCTTTGGCACTTCTTCTAAGTTCTCTGGTTGTAGGCGATGCGAGCGCGGCAACTAAACCAACAACTGCAGCTTCGCGGCAGTCTTCCGGATTTTTCGTAGATCATTACAAAAATAATATCTCTGCTAATATGACGGTGGAATCCAATCCAGTCATCGGGGTGCTTTCCGAATTTAATAAACTTTGGATCCCCGGAAAGACGTGGAATACCGGTACTAAACTGAACAGAAGAGTGTTGGATGCCAACATCCAAAAAGTCGTGGATATTGCTGAACACCGCACGATGTTTGAGGAAAATGCTGCATATTTTGATGATCGGAGGGGCCAGAGCTACAGTGTTATTGACGGCCTCGGGAAGCTTGCTGACGTCTACCGAATGAACGCGGGAGCGACGACAACGATCATCAGCATCCCGGCAGGTGCCTCGATAAAAAAATATCATGATGAAGGAACCAATTCAGGCAGCACCAGTTCGGAACTTGGACATGTCGTGAGCTTGGTCAATACTTTACGCGGCAACTATTCTTCATCGAATCCGGCTAAAGGCTATTTCAATTATCCCCGTCCGTTTCGCTGGAAAGACAATTCGATCATTGTTCCAACGCTTATTCCCGTCATCAATCCTGATCCGAACAAAGACGGAGGTTTTCCAAGCGGACATACGAACGCCGCATATCTCAGCGCTTTTGCCATGGCCTATGCGATACCAGAGCGTTATCAGGAGCTGCTGACTCGCGCTACTGAACTCGGTCATAACCGGATTGTTGCCGGTATGCATTCCCCGCTGGACGTCATGGGGGGAAGGGTCATGGCAACAGCGTTGTCAGCTGCGATTCTGTCTGATCCCGACAATGAAAAATTGAAGAAAACGGCTTATGATGAAGCTCATCGTAAACTATTAACGCAAACCGGTACAGGCGAAGACAGATACAGCGATTATGAAACGAATAAAAAACAATATACGGAACGATTGACATATGGATTTCGTCAAATGAAGACAACCGCTAAACCAATGGCAGTTCCAAAGGGAGCCGAAGTCCTGCTGGAAACGCGTTTTCCTTACCTTGACAAAAAGCAGCGCCGTTTGATTTTAGCAACTACCGGTCTTCCGGCCGGCTATCCTGTTCTTGATGATGCGGAAGGATGGGGAAGGCTTAATCTCTTTTCCGCCGCAGATGGGTATGGTGCTTTGACCAAAGATGTTACCGTGAAGATGGATGCTGCCAAAGGCGGCTTCCAAGCAACGGATCGCTGGCGCAACGACATCTCCGGCGCTGGAAAGCTGACCAAAAAGGGGACAGGCACTTTGAAGCTGGAAGGGAAAAATACATATTCCGGCGGTACACGGATTGATCAAGGGACGCTTGAGGGCGGTTCGGAGACAGCTTTCGGGAGAGGTGATGTTTCATTGGGAAGGGGCACCCTTAGGGAAGATGTGCCGGGAAAACTGATGATCGGGGGAGACTACAAACAATCTGCTGAAGGAATACTTGAACTTCATCTCAGCGGAAAAAAAGATCAGTTGAAAATTAAAGGAAAAGCAAGATTAAAGGGGACATTACGTCTCAATTTTACAGACAATTACGTTCCGGCTGATGGATCGGCGGTCATAACCTTCCGCAAGCGTCATGGCTCATTTTCTTCCGTCGAAACCAGAGGATTGCCAAGCAAGTATAAAGTGAAGATCATCTATAAGTCCAACAGTATTCAGTTGAAACTTGATCAAAAGGGGAGAAGCTGATCTTCATCATAAGCTGCAAGCTGGCGCTTACTGCCGCCAGCTTGTTTTTCGTTTTGACGAAGTCTATCTTGAACAGGAGATCTTAAAAAATAGTCGGCACCATTCCCCCGTCCATACGGATCGGAGACCCTTTAAATGCGGATGCATAAGGACTGCATACAAATGCCGCCAGTCTGCCGATTTCAATAGGTTTGATAAATCGCTGTATTTCGGATTGAGGCAGGTTTGTGGTCATGAATTTCTTCTCTTTTTCTGAAAAAGTCATTCCTTCATCAGGGTACATTCCCTCAATGATTTGCTTCACATTCTCAGAGAGCGTCGGCCCCGGCATGATCGTATTGACCGTCACTTCTGTTCCGATTGTTAATTTAGATAAGCTTTTTGACAATGATAATAGCATTGATTTTGTCATACAATACTGAGGCATCTGCCCTGAAGGCATCATCGCTTCTTCACTCGCAATCAAGATGATGCGGCCAAAATCACTTTTCAGCATTTTCGGCAAATAAAATTTAGTTAAACTGTTTGCGGCCAGAACGTTGGTGCGGAAGTATTTTTCCCATATTTCATCGTCAACGTCCTCATATTCCATGATTTCATAAATGCCCATATTGTTTATTAAAATATCGATTTGAGGGTATTTTTTAAATAAAGCTTCCCTTTGCTTAATATCCACGATGTCAGCCGCGGCGTTTTGGGGAGAGGTGGCAGGAAAAGCTGATTTTATTTCATTGACTGTTCGTTCTGCCTCTTCCTCATTTCGTCCGTTAATGAGGACATGAACACCTTCTTTGGCAAGTTCAATAGCGATGGCTTTTCCTATCCCTTTCGTCGATCCTGTAACTAAAGCTGTTTTGTTTTTTAATCCCATATCCATCAAACATTTCTCCTATTCTAGTTAAGTCCATTCAGCCGGGTTTGCTTACGCCAATTAGAAGGTGTCTCGCCTTCCCAGAGGCGGAAGGCCCGGTAGAACGAGTTCTGATCTTCATATCCGATCAGAAAGGCCACTTCTTTAATATCGAGCGAAGGGTCTGCCAAGTACTCCCGCGCCTGCTCATGTCTGACTTGGATCAACAGCTGTTTGAAGCTAGTGCCTTCATCAGTAAGCCGGCGCTGCAAGGTGCGGCCGCTCATTCCCAATTCGCCCGCGACAGTCTGAATGTCTGGGTGCCCTCCTGTGAGCGTGCGTTTCATGATCCACTTGACCACTTCAGTGATTGAAAGGCTATTTTGCTGATCATTCAACGATTGATCCAGCACGGGAGTCAGAATCTCCAGCAACTCTGCATTATACGAGACAAAGGGGCGGTCCAGATCTCCTCGATGCAGCGTCAGCCGATTCCGATCTGCACCGCTCCGGATACGGCAGCCGAAGTATGCTTCAAGCGCCTGCATGTCGCCCATTGGGTGTGCAAACTCGACCGACTTCGCTGTCAACGGCTGACCTGTACCCCGGCGCCCGAGTTCCAGAAGAAATGCCAGTGTAATGCCAATCAAGAGCGGCGGACCGGGTTGCTTATCATCCAACCATTCCAGTTCGATTGTGCAGTGCTCACTTTCCTCGGTGATACGCAAGCTTTCGGGAGGGCACAATTGTTTATAGCGGGCCATTCGCTTTAGCGCGTCGCGGTAGTCACGAGCATGGTAAGCCGCTAATACGGCTGGAGGGTAATGTGCCGGCTCAAAGCCGGTCGCAAGCTTGATGATTCCTTTGGAAACATCATCAACGAGATCGGAATACGCCTGCCAGATCGCGAGGTATTGGGCGGCGGTGACAACTGGTTCAGTCATCATGGTGAGCGGCAGCTGGGCTTTTCGGAGCACGTCAGAGGCGTTCATTCCTAAGTGACGCAATCCCGCCCAAAACCCTGCCGGGAATTTAATTCGATTATGAGACATCATACGTATGAGCACTCCTTTAACTTTCTGCACCTTCGCTCACTTGGTCGTCATTCCATCCTGCCTTATTGGCGGGACAGTTATAACTTTACCTATCCATTGTCGGACTGTAACTAGCAAAGGACGACATTTAACTTGCCGATTACGCCGAACGTGTCAGCGTACGAAGACTGTGACAGGCAGGCGCCTGTATTCTATCATTACCTTCAAATAGGAGGGACAAGTATTATTGTTTGAATCTTCAATTGATGTATGCAGTCCTTAGATATAGGAAACAAGCCGGGAGGAAACTCCCGGCTGTAAAATCATCCCTTGCCAAACACGGGATTTCCTGTTTTCATCACATGTTTTCTCGTCATGAAAAAGAGGAGGGCGGCGACAAAAAACTCGGAAAGCGGCAATGATAGCCAAACTCCCGTGACGCCAATAAACTTAGGCAAAATCCAAAGCAGGATGAGAAGGGACACGAAGCTTCGCAATATGATGATCAAAGCCGATGAGCCGGCCCGGCCAATGGATTGAAAGTAACTCATATAGACAAAGTTATAGCCAAGGAAGATATACCCGATAAAAAATAGGCGGATTCCATCGATGGCCAGCTCCTGGATTTCGGTTGATTCTATTCCGAATAAACCTACAAGGAACGGTGCAGCCACCCAACCGATAACGAGCAAAAGAATTCCCAGGATAACAGCGGTCTTCTCCCCAATCTTCATGCTGCTTTTGATTCGTTCGCTTTCTTCAGCACCATGATAATAGCTGATCATTGGCTGAAGCGCCATTTCAATGCCGAAGAAGGACAGGAACATAAACCCGTGAAGGTAGTTGATGACCGAGAAGGCAGCGACTCCTCCCGTGCCTGCCAGTCCGGACATCGCCAGGTTATACCCTGTTACAAATATGAGGAGCCCAGCCTCCGCCAGAAAACTTGGAAACCCGATGGCAAAGATGTGCAGAAGGGATTTCCGGGACCACTGAAACGCCAGCTTTCTCAGTTGCGCTTGACGGTTAAAGAAGTGCAGGGATAATACAAGCAGTCCGGCGAATCCGCCAAGCACCGTTGAAATCGCAGCACCTGTTACCCCCATGTTCAAAATCATGATTGTATAAAAATTCAGAATGATATTCACAATCGATGTTGTTGCAAGAGCTATCATCGAAAGCTTTGGACTGCCGTCATTCCTTACAAAAATACTTAAGACCTGTTCTAATGCGATGACCCAGCCGAATAAAAACATGACGTTTAAGTACTCTATGACGTAAGAAGAGGTGTCGGAGTTAGCGCCAAGCCATAGGGAAATGGCTTGAATATTGAAAAGCCCGAACACCCCTAAAAGCGCACTGATGATTAGTGTAGAGAAGAGAGCCAGAGAAAAAACGCTGCTTGCCTTTTGTGGACGATTCTCCCCGATGCTGATAGAGTACTTCGTTGCTCCGCCTATCCCAACCCACAGAGCGATGGCCATAATCAAAGAAATGACCGGATAGGAAAGGTTCACTCCAGCCAGTGCTGCGGTTCCAATCCCATTTCCAACGAATAGGCCATCAATTAAAATATTCGCTGACATCAAGAGTAATCCAAGCGTTGCAGGGATGAAATATTTAAAAAACACTTGATTAACTGGTAATTTCATTAGCTGCTGATGTGTTTCTGTCATCATGTATTCCTCCTATAATGAGCTACAGGAGTATTCTAAACCTTCAAGTTACTTGAAGGTCAATCAAAACTTTGTCACCGGAATTTGGATTAAAGTGACAAAATGATCGGACTCCTTGATGACAGCCTCATCAAGAACGGAAATCTCAACGGGGATTCCTTCAAGTTTATATCCTTTCTCTTTCAGCTGACGTAAAACAAGCTGATAACTTTTTCTCATGTCCTCGTAGGGGCCAATATGAGGATAGCTTGCATACAAACCTTCGTTTAAATATTCATTGCTGTTTTCGCCGTGCAGCAATTCAAATAAGCCGATGTATTTTACAGGTCCTTCTTGCTTCAAGCTTTCCATATCCACGATCGTTCCGATGTCTCCGGTGAAGAAGCCGTTATTCTCGATCGACTGGCTCGAAAGCGTTTCTCTATCCTTTAAATAGATGTCGTCGCCTTCCTCTATCAGATCGACAGGTTTGTCAAAATACAGATAGGAAACAGGCCGTTTTGGGAAATACTGAAATGTTAAAGCAGGATGACCGGCAAGTTTTATTCCTTCTTCGATTGTGGAAATTTTGTTTTCGATCCTCGCCGCACTGCGTTGGAGCCGGCAAATTTCCATCCTCACTTCCTCAAGCTTCTTCTTCAAAATATCCATCGTCGTTTCCGGAGTCCTTTTATCTAACTGATGCTGAATGTCTTTTAACGAAAATCCATTTTTCCTTAAAAAAATAATGGTATCCAGAACCTGAAATTGTTCAACACCATAATATCGATAGGATGTTTCAGGGTCAGTATACTTTGGCTTGAACAGTCCGATTTCATCATAGTAACGCAGAGTCGATGCGGGCAGCTTGAAAAGCCGTGCTACTTCTCCCACGCGGAATCGATTATTCACCATTTTTCACCTCATTTGTTGGTATGTGAACTTTTTTTAGGGTTATCGGATGTATATCTTAAGCCTACTATTGACATTAGGTGAAAATGCATGCCTGGTCAACAAGGAACCGCAGCCTCTAAAAGGGGCATTACGCCAAATGATAGATTTTCAAAAATAAATGAGGGCTTCATGATTGGAAGCCCTCATTTATTTTTCACAAACGTGAATTAAAGAAGCTCATTTCAGAGAAAAGGTTTGAATTGTTCCCGGCAAGTTTATTGCTGAAGCGCTCTTGTTCCGATCGAACGAAATCGCGGATGCTCTGCCAGTATGGAACGCTTCATTTCTTTTACAACCGGGTGACCTGACTTTAAAAACCGATCTTTCTCGTAAAGCCCGGTCAATTGGCCGTGATCTAAAACACCTAGTGTATCACTTAATTGATAGGCGGCTTTTAAATCATGCGTTATAAAGAAATACGACATTCCAAAATCGTTTTTGAGCTCTTTTAATAAATCCAATATAAGCGTTTGGGTTACCATGTCCAGGTTACTGACAGACTCGTCCAATACGATCAGCTTCGGCTTGAGCGAGACTGCTCTTGCAATATTAATTCGCTGCAATTGGCCGCCGCTGAATTGATGCGGATATTTAGTTAAATCCTCTTCAGTTAAGCCTACTCTTTCCAACAGCTCGATAATGGCCCGTTTTTGCTCGGCGATTGTGAGCCTTTCATAGTTTTCGAGCGGTTCTGCTATGATTTGTTCCGCCGTCATTCGCGGGTTGACGGAAGAATATGAGTCTTGAAAAACAGCTTGAAGGTCGCGGCGGATTTTCCGCCGGATGGATTGCTCGGCTTTATATAGATCATGACCTTGAAAAAAGATTTGGCCTGATTGCGGCCGTTCCAAACCGAGCAACACTTTTCCCAATGTGCTTTTCCCGGCTCCGCTTGGTCCAAGCATGCCCAGACATGCGCCTTCTTCAATTGAAAAACTGACATTGGAAAGGACTTGTTTCGATGGAGCTTTCCATTTGAACAATTTGCGCGCCGTATAATGATGAGTGACGTCTTTCACTTGTAATAAACTCACTTGTTCACCCCATATCAAATGCAGGTCTTCTTCATACTGACTCAAGTGGCAAGTTGATCCATTGGCAAAGTCAACCGTGCACTTAACAGCTTCTTTGTATAGTCATGTTTTGGTTCATCAAACAGCTGAAACACATCTCCATTTTCTACAATTCTCCCATTCTGCATCACAGCGACTTCATCGGCCATTTCAGCAATGACGCCCAGATCATGAGATATAAGCAAAATCGCCGTGCCGAATTCAGATCGCAAGCCGTCTAAATATTTCAGCACCGTCTTCTGATTAAACACGTCGAGCGCAGTTGTGGGTTCATCCGCAATAAGAACGGCCGGCTCCAGGCATGCTGCAATTGCAATCATGACCCGTTGAAGCATTCCGCCGCTTAATTGAAAAGGGTAAGAATGCAAAAGTTTAGCAGGGTGGGGGAGGTTTACATGATGCAATGCTTCGGTCGCGAGCTCTTTCGCCTGTTTTTTGCTAAAAGATGTATGAGAGCGAATCGATTCGATCATTTGCTGGCCGATCGTAAAAACGGGTGTAAAAGCGTTCATCGGATTCTGCATGATATAGGCTATATCTTTGCCGCGGATTTTACGCATGTCCTGTTCTGCTAATCCGTTCAATTCCCGGCCCCGCAAAGCAATACTTCCTTCCACCTTGTTTGTTTTTGGATCAAGCGTCTGAAGAATAGACATGCTCGTTACCGTTTTTCCGCAACCGCTCTCACCAATTAAACCAAGAACCTGTCCGCGCTTCAGTTCAAAATTAATCCCTTGAACGATAGTTGAATTTCCTTTTTGATTGTGAACCTGCACATGCAAATCTCTGACTTGAAGTACAGTTGATTGTTCTGTTCCCAACTTCCTCATTCCTTTTTATCATCGACGTTTGACGCCGTATTGATCTGATAAGGCTTCGCCCAATAAATTGAACGTCACAACGACAACCATGATCATCAGCCCTGGATAAATCATTAACTCGGGGTTCGTCCGAATATACGATTTACCTTCATGAATCATCGCTCCCCACTCAGCTGCCGGGGGCTGAACGCCTAATCCGAGAAAAGACATGGCGGAGATATCCATAATGGCCCAGCCCATTTCCAACGTGCCGATGACGACGAGGGGAGGGAGGACATTAGGGATAATATGCTGTTTAATAATTTTCCATTGTGAAGATCCATTGATTTTTGCCGCCGCAATAAAATTCTCCTCTTTCAGACTAAGCACCATTCCTCTAAAAATTCTTGCATAATAGACCCATTGCACAAGCATGAGGGCCACAATGACTTGAGGAAGTCCAGGACCGAATATGCCCACGAGGCCAAGAACTAAAATTAAGTTCGGAAAGGCCATCACACCATCGCAGCATCTCATTAACAGCTGATCAATCCAGCCGCCTTTATACCCTGAGATCGTCCCGATTATGAGGCCGATAACGAGTGAGGAAATGAAAATGAGCATCGCGAATCCAAGAGAAATCCGGGCGCCGTACAAAAGGCGGGATAAGTTGCATCTTCCCAGATGATCAGTTCCTAAAGGAAACGTCCAGGATGGAGGCTGCAGCTTATAGACCAAATGGACATCAGCAGGGTGATGCGGCGCAATCCAAGGGGCCAATACAGCGATGATAAAAAGGACGGTTAATATGATGGTGCAGATTGCGATCACTTTTGGGCCTTTGAAAATCTTGCGTATACTTATCATCGATGCTGTCCTTCTTTCCTTGAAATGCGCGGGTCAATATACATTTGAATGAGGTCAACAATTAAGTTGCTCAATATAAAAAAGGCGGCGGCTAAGAACACATAGCATTGAATGACAGGGATGTCCCGATTGAAAATGGCCTCAATAAAATAACGGCCAAAGCCCGGCCAAGAAAAAACGACTTCAACAATAATTGTGCCGGTGAGCAGCTTGCCAAGGTTCATTCCCAGCCCCGTAATCATCGGAGAAATGGCCATTCGCAATACATGTTTGGCCATAATGTTCATCCTCGTCATTCCTCTTATGCGTGCAAATTGCACGTACGGTTCTTGCAGGTTTTCGATGACACTTGCACGGAGCAGCCTTGTATACATCGCGATTAAAGGAAGCGCCAAAGTCATCGACGGCAGTACAAGATGCTGCCATGTCCCGATTCCCTCTACCGGCAAAAGGTCTAACTGAACAGAAAAGAAAAAAACCAGCATATACCCTAACCAAAAAGTCGGGATGGATGCTCCGAAAAAGGAAATGAAGCGGCTGATATGATCAACTGCACCGTTTCTTTTAATTCCCGCTAAGAAGCCTAGCGGCACACTGACAAGCACCGCAATCAATAAACTCCCAAGCGCGAGCTCGATCGTCGCCGGCATTCGGTGTGCAACTTCATCCCAAACCGGCTGATTCGAAACATAAGATATGCCAAAATCAAGTTGGCATATCTTCAATACAGAGTTTACATATTGAATGAAGAATGGCTGATCCAAGCCAAACTCATGTCTTTTTTGCGCTAAAATTTCATCGGTTGGCTGGATATGTGCTGCGGCTAAGTATGCTTCAGCTGGGTCAACCGGTGAGAGATGAATCATTCCAGTTGTGAGAAGTGCAGCTAAAAGAAACACTGGAATAATAGACATGATTCGTTTCAATATATAGTTGCCCATAAAAGCCTCCTAGTGTTGCTGCTTGATGCGAATCCCTGTAAATGGATGTTCGTCACGATTGGCAGGGAACGTAAAGTTGCTGATATTCTTTTGATATATCGCCGTCTTTTTAATATAAGAAACAGGAACGATGGCTCCCTGGTCTTGAAGGGATTTTAAAATAGATGAGTAAAGCTCCTGCCGCTCTTTTTCATCAGTCGTTTGAGGTACCTTTGCCATCTGCTTGATCAGCTCGTCCTTGTTTGGATAGGCTGAAATCGCTTCATTAAATCCGAATCCTTTGGAGGAGACAATGTTTAAAAATGTGTGCGGGTCATAAGGCGCACCATAGTTGCTAAAGAAGTTCATATCAAACTCATTCGCTTTAAACCGTTTGACTTGGGTTGCCAATTCTACACCTTCAAGATTCAGCTTTACCCCGATCGCCGCCCATTCTGCCTGCAGCGTTTCGGCCATTGTTTTTTGAATGGATTCCGCTGAATCATACATTAAACTAAATTCAAGAGGCTTTCCGTCTTTCTCGCGCACCGTCTTGCCATTCGGAAGCTTCCAGCCTGCTGTATCTAATAGCGCTTTTGCTTTCTCTGGATCATAGTTGATTTGCTTTACATCAATATCAGACGTGTATGGGAAGTCTGTGGGCAAAATATGATCTGCTTTTTCTTCTAACCCGGAGGTGATGCCTTTCACCAAGGCTTCTTTGTCAAAACCATAGTGGAGGGCTTGACGCACGCGCTCATCAGAGAGCTGTTCTTTTTTCGTATTCATGACAAGCTGTCTCGTCGCCACAGGTTCAGAAAGGCTTGTTTCATATTGGCCTGTCGCTTGCAGCTGCTTGAATGCATCCAAACTGATAACGCCTTCGCCGTAAATGAGGTCAAGCTCACCTTTTTCAAATGCAAGCACCCTTGTTTCGGCGTCCGGGATGACTTTCACCTTGATTTTCTCGACTTTTGGCTTTTCACCCCAATAATGTTCATTGCGTTTAAAAACCGCATATTCATCAGCTTTATGCTCTTCCAATACCCACGGGCCCGTACCTACCGGTTTTGCGACACCCTTTGATGTATCGCCGTCCTTAGGGAAGCCGGCTTCTCCCAAAAACCGGACCGGCCGTACTACGGCTAGTTCCTGAATGGTCGGGTAATATGGTTCAGTTAATGTCAATTTAAATGTATGATCATCAATCACTTCTGTTTGGGCTATTTTTGAAAGAAACCCTAACCAGCTGTGTAATTCAGTATGTTTTAAAATGGAATCAAAATTCTTCTTCACAATTTTTGCATTAAACGTTGTTCCATCTGAAAATTTTACATTCTTACGCAAATGAAACGTATATACTTTACCGTCATTTGATATATCCCAAGATTCGGCTAAATGCGGTTTAAGCTTTCCTCCCGCTTCATAGGTAACCAAAGGTTCATATACCATCGACTGGGCAAATAATTGGGAAGGATTATACACATGCGGATTCATCTCGCCAATATCTCTAGGCCAAGCCATTGTGACCATGTTTTCATGCGTTTTCTCTGTTGAATTTCCTGAGGTTGTACATCCGGCCAATAAAATAGAAAAGGCGAGCATTAATACAAAAGTAATTTTAATTTTCGAACTAATCCTTCCGCTTATCATGCTTTGTTTCCTCCTAAATGAAGTTGATAATCATTTTCATTCTATGCAGGAAGCATACCCTTGTCAATGTAAGATATAGGAACTGCTTACATGCTGCGGAATGGGGAAGCGGCGGCATCCCGTGAAGAACGAACGCAAAGAGGGAGAGGCGAAAATGAAGTGGCGAAGAATGAACTTTTTATTAAAATGGATTGTAAAAACGAAGCAATCAAAGTACACTTAATGATAATGATAATCATTTACGATTGAGGGTGTAAACTCATGACATATACCGGGAGTGAAGAGCGATGAGCAGAAATGAAGTGTTTGATGTGACCGTGATCGGCGGAGGTCCGGCCGGTTTATATTCCGCCTTTTACAGCGGACTGCGGGGAATGAAAACGAAGATTATCGAATATCAGCCGATGCTGGGCGGAAAGGTTCACGTATATCCTGAAAAAATGATCTGGGATGTCGGGGGGCTAACGCCGATTTCCGGAGCCAGGCTGATAGAACAGATCGTGCAGCAGGGGCTAACATTTCATCCTGAAGTGCTGCTGAATGAGAAAGTTGAATCGATTGCCCGCAATGAAGAAGGGTTGTTTGAGTTACATACGGCTGCCTCAGGGGTGCATCTGTCCAAGACGGTCATCGTTGCCGTGGGCGGCGGCATCCTCAATCCGCAAAAGCTTCAGATTGAAGGAGCAGAGCGCTTTGAAGTGTCCAATCTGAATTATACGGTCAAATCGCTGCAGCATTTTAAAGATAAAACGGTCATAGTATCAGGCGGCGGCAATTCGGCTGTCGATTGGGCCAACGAGCTCGAACCTGTAGCGAAAAAGGTCTACCTCGCTTACCGCAAAGATGCGCTCAGCGGGCATGAGGCCCAGGTGGATCAGCTGCTGAACAGCTCGGTGAGCTGCTTCTTCCATACACAGATTACCAAGCTGATCGCTTCGGAAGATCATGAGGTGATCGAACGGGTCGAGCTCACGAACGCTCAAACCGGTGAGGTGATGGAGCTGCCTGTCGACGAAGTGGTTATCAACCACGGCTATGAACGCGACACCTCACTGCTGGAGAACAGCCGGCTTCATATTACCAGGGTTGATGACTATTATATTAAAGGTACCGCCAACTGCCAGTCTTCCGTGCCCGGACTGTATGCGGCAGGGGATATTGTGCATTATGAAGGCAAGCTGCACTTGATCGCCGGAGCGTTTCAGGATGCGGCAAACGCGGTCAACAGCGCCAAGCGCTTTATCGATCCCGAAGCACACAAGAGTGCGATGGTGTCGTCACATAATGAGGTTTTCAAAGAGCGCAACCGCGAGCTTGTGAAGAAGATGTTCGTGTAGAAAAGGACCGCCGTGGGAGCGGCTGATTCGTCGAGGGGATCTTGGAGATATGCCAAGATTCTCTTTTTATTTAAACCAGCCTTTTTCCTTTGAACGGGTAATGGCTTCGATCCGATTTTTGACCTCAAGCTTTTCAAGAATCATTGAGATATAATTTCGCACGGTTCCGCTTTTGATGCTGAGTTCTTGGGCGATTTCTTTTGTGTTTTTTCCGTCAGCCACAAGTTCGAGCACTTCTTTTTCTCTATCTGTGAGGGGATTGGCCTCACTGTACATGTCTTCCATCAATTCAGGCGCATAGATCCGCTTTCCTTTCATGACGCTGCGGATGGCGCTCACAAGCTCTTCGCTTGGGCTGTCCTTTAACAAATAGCCTTTAACACCTGCTTTAATGGCCCGCTGAAAGTAACCGGGGCGGGCAAAAGTGGTTAAGATAATAATGTTGCAGCCTGTATCCTTTAGTTCCTCAGCAGCTTCAAGCCCCGTTTTTCCCGGCATTTCAATGTCCATAATGCATACATCAGGCCGATGTTTTTTTGTGAAATCAACGGCATCCTGTCCGGTTGTGCCTTTGCCGACGACTTCCATATCATCTTCTAAATTCAGTAGTGATCCTAAAGCGCCCAAGAGCATCTGTTGATCTTCCGCAATAAATATACTAATCATGCAAGCCATCCTTTTTTGTTTATTTTGAGTTATTAGGAATTGACATGGTAAGCTTGGTGCCGTTTTTTGTATCAATGTGAAGGCTTCCGTTTGCAAATTCAAGCCGTTCTCTCATGCCAAGCAAGCCGTGTCCTTTTGAAAAGTACTTCTCTTCACTTTGAAACGTTCCATCGTCAGTCACTGTAATGACAACTTCCTTCCAGAGCTGCTGGATGTCAATGCGGCAGGTTTTAGCCTGACTGTGTTTGACGACATTAGTGACAGCTTCCTTTAAGCACATGCTCAATATGTTTTCATTAAGCAATGAGATATTTTCCGGCAATTTTTCTTCTTCATAGATGAACGCAATGTCGGCTGCTTCAAGAATTTGTTTGATGTTGACAATTTCATCCTTGAGCCGGATGCCTTTCATGGAGGATACAATTTTTCTGACTTCATTTAAAGAAGTTCTCGCAGTTTGCTGAACGCTTTTCAGTTCACGCGCGGCTTGATCGGGATCTTTGTAAATTAATTTTCTCGCCAAGTCGCTTTTTAAACCGATCAGAGACAGCTTTTGTCCAAGTGTATCGTGAAGGTCGCGGGCAATCCGCTGCCGCTCTTCTAATTTTACCAAATTGGCAATCCGTTCATTAGCATACTCGAGTTTTTCTTCGAGGCGTTCGCGCTCCTTGCGGTTTCTGATACTGAACGGCAATAAAATCGCGCTGATGAGAGTGATGACCACAAAAGGAATTTGTGTCAGAAAAAATTCTTTTTTTAACACGAGACTGAAGTTGGCAGCGACGGCTGCGCTTATTAAATGAACGTAATATAAAATGTGAAAAGGGGCTCGTTTTTTTATGTTCCCTATGAAATACGCGATAAAAAAAGCAAAATAAATATAGCTGAACAGCATAATCGAGGCGGTTGAAATGCCGATTAATATAAACGCCCACAAATAAATGTCCCAGCCTTTTGAAACAAAAGCAAATCTGTATACCGCAAAAAATAAAAGTGTCAAAATGATGCCGACGACGATGACAAGGGTAGATGATGATTGCATGATAAAGTAGAAGGGCAGGATGAAAAATATCGTCCATATATACGGCGAGATCCCGTTAAGTTTTTGAAATGCAAAATGCTTTTTGAACATGATATAACCTCGTTTTCAGCTTTTCATCTTTAGAGTAACTTTACCATTGCCTGAGCCGGATTGCATCATCCGACAATAAATAAGGAAGCCTTCTTGTTGATATAAGAAGACCTCCTCATCGTCAGGCGTTCTTTCGCAGCTTCTGTTTTTCCGTTGAATCCTGCGGAAGAGGGGAAGATGTTTGTTTCATGTCCCGAAAGGTTACAAACTGCTTTTTTTCTTCATCCCAAAGCCGGAACGCGAGTGATTGCAGGCTTGTTTTTAAAGTGATGGTCGGGACGTTTTTTAGTGGTTCGTGCTGCTCATGTGCGATTTCAAGTTTATAGTTAGGCACCTTTGGGCTCAGATGGTGAACGTGGTGGTACCCGATATTGCCAGTAAGCCATTGAAGCAGTTTCGGTAGTTTATAAAATGAACTTCCTTCCACAGCCGCCTGAACGTAGCTCCAGTTTTCATCCGCTTCAAAATAAGAATCTTCAAATGTATGCTGAACATAAAACAGCCAAACGCCGATCGAACCTGAGATCAGAAAGATCGGACCCTGTACGAGCAAGAACGATTGCCAGCCAAAGATCAGGCAGCAAACAGCAGCCAATGCCGCGATTGCAAGGTTGGTAAGGTATGTGTTCACACGTTCCTTCCGTCTTGCACCTTTTTTGTTAAAGCGGTTTGTGATCAGAAAGACATAAATCGGTCCGAGAATAAACATGATAAACGGATTTCTGTAAAGTCTGTATGCGATTTTTGTGCGTAGAGGTGCGGCTTTATATTCGTTTACCGTCAGCAGCCAGATATCGCCTGTTCCGCGTTTATCCAGGTTGCTGCTTGTCGCATGATGAATCGAATGGCTGTGCTGCCATTGAAGATAAGGAAATAATGTCAGAACGCCTGTCAAAAAGCCGAGAATGTGGTTAAGGCGTTTTTGTTTAAAAAAGGAAAGATGGCAGCAGTCGTGAAAAATAATGAAAATTCTCGTCAAAAACCCTGCGGCAATCACCGTTATTCCTAATGTAAGGAGGTAGGAGACATCGAGGCTGAGGTAGGCAAGAAACCACAGTCCGAAGAAAGGAATAAACGTATTGAAGAGCTGAATCAGACTGTTTTTGGTATCAGGCTGGGCAAATGCAGCAACCTGTTTTGTTAACTGTTTTTGTTTGTGTGTGGTGGTTTGTTCAGTCATAGTAAAGTTATCCTCTCATAAATGGGTCTTAAGTTAAGTTTACGGTACAGAGAGATGTCTTTGTAGTAGCACACATCATGCTTCAAACATGACACTTGTCATGTTTCCTTCATCCGAATGGATAAGAAGATTGACAATGTCATGATGGGCAAATCCGCATGATGATATGGTGAATAATGGAATCTGCAAAAACGCGATGATTGATTAGTTAAACAAAGTTCTTTTACAATGATGTGATAGATGTTCATTGTTTAGTCATTTCATAAGGGGAGAATTCATATGTCACGAATGGAAAATAAAACATTTAATTGTGAGAAGGAGCTGACGCTCAACATTATCGGCGGTAAGTGGAAAATGCTGATTTTGTGGTTTTTAGGAAAAGAAGGTACGAAAAGGTTCGGAGAATTAAAAGCTTTGATGCCCGGCATTACGCAAAGAATGCTGGTGAATCAGCTGCGTGAATTAGAAGAGGATCATATTGTACATAGGGAAGTATATCCGGTTGTCCCCCCAAAAGTTGAATATTCCCTAACGAAACAAGGAGAAAGTTTAATGCCTATATTAGAGGCGATGTATGAATGGGGTAAAAATTATATAGAAACGAACTTTTCAAAAGATGATGAATAGAATGGTTGACTTTAAGATACTGTTTTGGAGACAGTATCTTTTTCTATACCATATGAGGAAAAGTATAGTATGTAAAAAAAAAGTGCGTACTATTAATGGAATTTTCCCCTTGTTATACTCTTGATGTAACAAAATATGAAAAGAATAATCCGCGGAATTCTTAATTCAAACAGGAGTGATTGTAAGTGGAATTACAGTTAGCATTAGATTTAGTCAATATACCGGAAGCCATCGAAGTAGTAAAAGAAGTAGAAGAATACATTGATATTGTAGAAATCGGTACGCCGGTTGTGATAAATGAAGGACTCCGTGCAGTGAAAGAGATGAAAGCCGCTTTCCCGAATTTGAAAGTGCTGGCAGACCTTAAAATTATGGATGCGGCGGGGTATGAAGTGATGAAAGCATCAGAAGCGGGAGCCGACATCATCACCATTTTAGGGGCTGCTGAAGATATGTCTATTAAAGGCGCTGTAGAAGAGGCGAAAGCGCAAGGGAACAAAATCCTGGTGGATATGATTGGGATTAAAGACATCAAATCGCGTGCTAAGGAATTGGATGAGCTTGGTGTCGATTATATTTGTGTCCATACCGGTTATGACCTTCAAGCCATTGGCCAAAATTCATTTGAAGACTTAATGACGATTAAAAATGTTGTGAAAAACGCTAAAACGGCTATTGCAGGCGGAATTAAATTAGACACACTGCCCGAAGTCGTTAAATTAAAACCTGATTTGGTTATTGTCGGGGGCGGTATTGCAAATCAAGACGATAAAGCTGCGGCAGCCGCAAAAATGAAGCAGATGATCCAATAAACATGAAGACTTATGATTATGTAAAAGCGATCATCGCAGAGCTTGATCATGCAACGTCTCAAAATCAAGCGGAAGGTATAGAAGACTTAATATCCACTATCATGTCTTCTGAAAAAGTGTTTGTTTCCGGTGCAGGCCGCTCCGGTTTAATGGGGAAATCATTTGCTATGCGATTAATGCACATGGGGATCAATGCGTTTGTAACAGGGGAAACCGTAACACCGGTATTTACCGAAAAAGACTTGCTTATCGTGGGCACGGGATCTGGGAAAACAGAAAGTTTGCTTCATATGGCGGAAAAGGCAAAAGATATCGGAGGCACTGTAGCAACAGTAACGATCTCTCCAGATTCGCCGATAGCTGAAATATCTGACCTGATACTGCAGCTGCCCGGCTCCCCAAAAGATCAAACGACAGGCAATAAACAGACGATACAACCGATGGGCTCGCTTTTTGAACAGACTCTTTTATTGTATTATGACGCTATCATATTGCGAATCATGGAAATTAAAGGGCTGAATACTCATAACATGTATGGAAATCATGCCAACCTTGAATAATAGAAAATCGCCATCCGTAATCTTGGATGGTGATTTTTTTGTATACAAATCTGTTTTTAATATATCATTTACATCTATATTATATTTTTAAAATGTGGATAACGTAAACTGGAGCAGGGACTAAATGGATATATGAAGAAAGGAGCTTATTATGCTTACAAGTTTTAGCTTGGTTGGGTTTATCCCTTTATTTGTTTTTATTATTTTCATCATATTCGTGTTGAGAAAGCTTGTCCCTTTTTTTAAGAAATAAGTAGAGTGTTGATAAAGAAGGAGGCGGTCTTCGTAATTTCCGCCTTAACCGCATTCGATTTCATTTGACTGGAAGACAAAAAAAGTGTTTTCTGATCATATTATTGTCATGTTTTGATGAACTATTATGTACATACTCATCTCCTAAAGAACGGGTGTCAACTAATTTTTAATAATACAGACCTTATATCTTCGATACTGATAAAGCAGATGAAAAGATTATCAATTGTTGAATATATTTTGGTTATGTGTTATGTTTTTATCAAGTTAACAGACATCATTTCTTGTTATTTTGCTAACGAAATTTAAAATGATCAAAAAGGGGATAAACAAATGCCATTACTACGTTTCGATCTAATAGAAGGCCGTGATGAACAAGCATTAAAAAAATTATTAGATACCGCACACGATGCGATGGTAGAAGCGTTTAACGTTCCAGAGAAAGACCGCTATCAAATTGTCCATCAGCATCCGGCGAATGAGCTTATTATCCAAGATACAGGCTTGGGATTGAATAGATCAAAGGATCTGGTTGTGATCAGCATCACCAGTAAAACAAGAACAGAAAGTCAAAAAGAGAAATTGTACGCTTTACTTGCTGAAAAGCTTGAAGCGGAATGCGGCATTTCACCTGAAGATGTCATGGTGTCCATCACAGAAAATGGAGATGCCGATTGGAGTTTCGGCCTCGGCGAGGCGCAGTTTTTAACTGGAAAGCTGTAAGCGGGCAAAAGGAATGTTGACAGGGACATCTGAATCCCTCCAGAAAAGCTTAAGCTGCTGACGAGACGTCAGCAGCTTTTTTTCTTTATATTTCTCCGGGTTTTCGCTTATTTGCTCTTGGCCATTTGTGGTGCATCACATATTGAGTCATCGTGTTAAAAATAACCGCCCATTGGTTTTCGGTGAGCGTTCCAACCGTTTTTTCATTGTTGATTTTTAGACTTTTTCTTAAGTGTTTCATTTGACGTGGAGTAAAAATTCCGCGTAAAGCAACACAGAAAGGGGCTTGCGGCTCCTTTAGCGCATATTCGGCAAGTCCCCGAAACGCAATGTAATGTTTATGTGATAGAGGCGCGTCTTTTTTTCGTGTTATTCTGACCATTGCCGAGTCCACTTTTGGAGGGGGAGAAAAATGCTCTTTCGATATTTCTCTGACAATGCCAATATCAAACCACATTCTCCAAGCTAAAACATAGGAATTTTTAATGAATTTTGATGTGAAACGTTTAGCAGCCCCTTTTTCCATTACGATGATCCCTTTTTGAAATCCGCTTGCAGGATTGTTCAAGAGCATTTTCATGATGGGAGTTGTGATGGCATAGGGAATATTAGAGACCACCACAAACTTTTCTTTTGGTAAATGAATCTTCATGATATCTTGATGAATAATTTTCGTATTTGGATGCTGTGCTGTTTTACGTGTGAGTATAGCAACGAATTTAGAATCGTTTTCCACTGCCAATACCTTACCGGCTTTTTGACTTAGCACAGTTGTCAAAGCACCTTTTCCCGCTCCTAACTCTAAAACCGTATCGTCTATGCTAATATTTGCCCGATCCACAATTTCTTCAATTAATTTTTTACTATGCATCAAATGCTGTCCGGAAAAATTCGGATATTCCCCGCGGTTTAACTTTTTTCCTCTGTACTTATGATTTTTTTTCTTCATGTTTCCTCTTCCTCTCATCATAAAAAATCACAGGCGGTCTGCCTGTGATTCAGAGTAAAGGGAAGAGCCATCCTTTAAGGATGAATCCGCGGTATTTCCATAACCAAATAAGCCTTTCTCAGCCGTTAGAAAAAAGGATTAAACAAAAAAGAAAGGCAGAACGATCCGCCTTTCTACAAGTTACAAATTTTATATGCAAATTGAAGATTATTAAAAAAGGACAGACTGATCCCGTTTACTCTGCATACACAAACAGAGCCTTTGAACGTATTTAATTACTGGTTCAAAGTTGGGAAACGCAGTCTCATTGAGTGTGTCATTTTTTAATAATCCTCCTGAAAAGTTAAAGTTACGATCTCATTGTAGGGCATTCTTTGGAAAACGTCAACGGCTGGAATTTTCTCGTCCCTTACGAATATCGCAGGAGGCCATCAGGCAAGGCATGTGTGAAGAAACGGGAGTCAACGAAACGTCTTCATCAGCGGCCGGCGGTGACATTTCGTTTTCAGACCCAAAAAAGCCGCTATGTTTTGATTGGCGGCTTTTTGAAGACTAATCAATCGGAATTATAATCAGATCAAGAAGCAAGGTGCATTAATGTCGAGTTCTTTTAACCAGCAAAGCGGCCTTCTGTATCATAAATCCCGCTATTAAAAATACGACTAGCAGCAATGTGATGGTTGCTCCCGGAGGTGTACCCCACTTATAAGAAGAGGTAAGACCAGAGAGAATACTTAAAAGAGCAATGATGATAGAAACCGAAAAAACAGCTGTAAAGCCTTTGAACAGCCGAATGGCAAATGCCGCTGGAAGCACTAATAATGCCGATACAAGCAAAACTCCGATTGTTGGTATAATCACAGCGACTGTCATTCCAACTAGAATGCTGAATAAAGTGAAAGTAGCCGAACATTTACTCCGCTTGTTTCGGCTGTATCCTCGTCAAAAGTCATTAAATAAAGCTGTCTTTTAAAAATAAAGAAATATAATAAGATAAGAAGAGTACATTGAAATTATAAATGTGATTGTCTATACTTAAAAGTATAAATCGTAACAATTACGATTTAAAAATAACTCAAGTAGAAAAGTGGTGCAATAACATTGAATCAATCATTCGCATTCTCACGGCATCGCAGACTGCGCTCAACGCCGGGTATCCGGGATTTGGTAAGAGAAAATCGGCTTTCCGCTAACGATTTCATATATCCTCTATTTGTCCAAGAGGGTAGGGGGTTAAAAACAGAATTACCTTCCATGCCGGGCGTTTATCAACTGACATTAGATTTATTAGAAGAGGAAATTCATGAGTTAAGAATACTCGGAATTAAAGCGATTCTTCTCTTCGGAATTCCAAGTTGGAAAGATGATTTGGCAACGTCTGCTTATGTGTCAGATGGAATTGTTCAACGAGCGGTTAGGCAAATCAAGGCTTTAGATTATGATTTGGTCATCATTACAGACACATGTATATGTCACTATCAAACAGAAGGCCATTGCGGCATACCTGTAAACGGCAGGATCGATAATGACATGTCTTTAGATATACATGTAAAAGTCGCCGTATCTCAGGCGGAGGCAGGTGCCGATATTCTGGCGCCCTCAAGTATGATGGACGGATTTGTGACGCATATACGACATGCGCTGGATGAATCGGGTTATAAAGATATACCGATCATGTCGTACGGTATTAAATATGCTTCAAGCTATTATGGACCATTCCGTGATGCCGCGGATAATTCGCCGGCTTTCGGTGACCGCCGCACCTATCAGATGGACCCGGCAAACCGTTTGGAGGCTTTTCGTGAGGCTCAGTCCGATATTGAAGAGGGAGCGGATTTTATGATCATTAAACCTGGTTTGCCTTATTTAGACATCATCAGGGATATGCGAAATTCTCTCCAGATTCCGCTGGTTTCATATCAAGTAAGCGGTGAATATGCCCAAATAAAAGCTGCATCGCAAAACGGCTGGATAGATGAAAAAAATACAGTGTTGGAAAGCATGCTTGCGATGAAGAGGGCCGGTGCAGATCTAATTGTTACATATTTTGCAAAGGATATAGCAAAATTTCTTCGGGAGGATGATAGGTCGTGAAACGGGCCGCGATCGTATTCATTCGATTCTATCAAAAGGCGATATCACCTCTTTTCCCGCCAACTTGCAGATTTTATCCAACATGCTCCAACTATGGGCTTGAAGCTATTCAAAGGTTTGGGTTTATCAAAGGCAGTTATTTGCTCATCAAACGATTATTGAAATGCCATCCTCTTCATCCCGGAGGCTTTGATCCTGTTCCAAGCAAAACAGATAAAAAAAGTGGAGGGGATTCAAATTAAACAGGATTTAACTCTTTTCGATCGCAGGGCAGGCAGGGGAAGTTGAACGCTTTCCTGAAGAATTCCTGCACATTCAGGGCAGTAAATAGAAAAGGATACATAAAGATGACCGGGTGTATGTTTTAGCAATACACCCGGTCATCTCAGCTTTTTATGCTTTAAACCGTTTTATTATTTTGTTGTTCCTCATGGTTTTTTATCGCAAAGAGACTAGTCAGCTTCTAACAAGCTGGTTTTCTCTAGATTGCACAGTGTCTTTTGCAGTGTATGATGATCTAAATCATCACCAATAAAAACGAGTGTATTGTTCATCTTCAATCTTGATTTTGTTTGCAAAGGCATGCCGTAAGCGTATTGAAAAAGCAGTGTATCCGGATTTCCTGTAAAACGGATATAGCCTTTAATACGGTAGATCGTATCAGGCATTGTTTTTAAGAAATCTTCAAATAGCCTCTCGCTGATCGGATGTAAGAAAGTATGAACATAAGTTTTCATATGAAGATGCTGAATAGCGTGTACTTTCTCATGTTCGGCTCTTTCTTTCTTTTTAAGATTCGTCATGGTTGGAATATCGATGTCAGCGAATTCAGCCGGAATCAGCTTTCCCGCTGGATTTATACGATGTAATTCCTCTTCGATTCTCTTTTGGCTTTGCTTTGATATACAGTCAATCTTATTCATGACGATCATATCTGCATGCTTTACTTGCTCAACAATCAGCTTTTGGAGAGGAATCTTTAACTTTTTGCGTTCCATCCAACAGGCAGCGTCCAAAAGAGTAATGATAGAACCAATTCTTACTTTCTCAGCTAAACGGGGAGATAAACAGGCGTCCAACACTTCAACAGGATGGGCAACCCCCGTTGTTTCAATATAAATGACATCAGGATCATATTGATTTAACAGTTCGGATAATTGAACTTCGAGCTGATCAGACAGTGTGCAGCACACACATCCATTTAGCAATTCCTTTAAAGGTGTTTCGCTGGGAACCGAATCTGAATCGATGGAGACTTGACCCATTTCATTCATTACAACAGCTGCTGTTCTTCTTTCTTTTTCTAGAATTTTTTGAAGCAAGGTTGTTTTTCCGGAACCTAGGAATCCAGATAAAATAATGATTTCTGCGTTTGCCACGATGATCATCCTTTTCTTTTTAAATGTACCGGAAAGGGAAACAGATTTGCCGGTCAGTCTCTGGCTCATTGAAAAAGTGAGCTTCTACACCGAATACATCATGTAAAGTTTTCTCTGTTATCACGTTTTCAGGACGCCCCTGTGTGTAGAGCCGCCCGTCCTTCATAATCATCATCTGGTCACAATATTTTATGGCCTGATTTATGTCATGAAGTACCATGACAACCGTCTTCCTTTGTTGCTTATTTAAGGACTGAATTAAATCCAATACTGCGAGTTGATGCTGTACGTCAAGAAAAGTGGTAGGCTCATCCAATAAAAGAATAGGACTCTCCTGAGCAATGGAAAGAGCTATCCATGCCCGCTGCCTTTCTCCCCCTGACAAATGAGACAGCTTGCGATCTTGATAATTCACCAGTTTCGTCAGCTCGAGCGCTAATTTAATTGCTTCATGGTCCTGTTTTTTGAGCATTTTAATCGCTCCCGCATGCGGAAACCTTCCTTGTTCTACAAGTTCATAAACGGTCATGTCAAGGTCGCTGTCATACGATTGAGGCAGCATGGAAACAGTCTGTGCCAGCTGCTTTGCCGAATAGCTGGTAAGCGGCTTTCCGTGAATAGAAATTCGTCCAGAATCGGGTTTCAGCAATTTGGATATCGTTTGGAGAAGGGTGGACTTCCCCGAACCATTTGTGCCAAGTATCCCGGTTATTTCATTGTTGGGGATGTTCACAGACAGATTGCGAATAATGTTGTTATTTGAGATTGATACAGACAGGTTTTCGATCGTAATGGCATCCATGGTATGATTGATAGCACCTCGCTTTTATCATGTTTGTTTTCTTAATAAATAAAGAAAAAAAGGCACGCCCATAATGACGGTTACGGCTCCTGCGGGAAGCTGGATGTTTTGGCTGATGAAAGAAAAAGGCAAGAATGAAAATATATACTGTGCAATTAAATCGGCTGTTAACAGCAAAAGAGAAGATAGCAGCATACTGATAGGAAAGCTTTTTCTCGCATCCTCGCCAACGATCCGTTTGGCAATGTGAGGGCCGATTAAACCGATAAAGCCAATTGCGCCAACAATCGAAACCGCTCCTGCTGTTAAAAGGGCAGAGATGAAAAATAAAAGAGCGTTTGTTTTCTTTAAAGAAAGGCCCAGGAGCACAGCAGATTCTGTTCCCAGCCTCCAGGCATTTGCTATTCCCGCTGTCAACAATCCCGCAATGAGCGCAGGAACAGCAATTGGCCATAAAAGATTCAAGTGAGTCCAAACCCTTCCATTCAATGATCCGATTGTCCACAATAAAATGCTTCCAAGCGCTTCTTGGTGTCTTAGCAAAATAAATGAAGTCACAGCTTGCAATACCGCTGAAATTAAAATGCCGTTTAACAAAAAGACAGACGACATCTTCTTGGTATAAGAGCTTAATACATAAACGAAAAAGGCCGCCAAAATTCCGCCGAAGCATGCAAAGAATGGCAGAAAAAATGAAAGCTGCAAATGAGCAGGACCAAATGTAATCCATAAAACAGCAGCGCAAACTCCGCCAGCTGTAACACCTATCAGCCCCGGTTCAGCCAATGGATTTCTCGATAAGGATTGAATCATAGCGCCTGCAAGCCCAAGCATTCCGCCTGCCAATATCGCAGTTAATCCCCTCGGAATTTTCAGATCTTGGATCACTTCATACCGGTAAGCAGGAGCAGTTCCATTGATCATGTCAGAAATGACAGACAGGGGGGATGCGTTGTTCTCCAGGATCATGGAAAGCGAAAAAAACACGATTAAAAAGAATACGTTCAAAAAAAGCAGCATGACAAATCGGTTTCTAGAGTTCATGTGCTCTTCCTCCTTTTATTTAAAAAGAACAAGAGCAATAAACCGCCAAACATTACGGTAAACAATCCGACCGGCAGTTCTTGCGGATAAAACAACATTCTTGCACTCAAATCGGTTCCCATTAACGTGCAGCTTCCGATCAACCCTGACAGCGGTAAAATGACAAAAGCATTGCTGGTTCCCATTATGCGTCTCGCTAAGTGAGGCGCAATAAATGCTATGTATCCAACAGGGCCGCATACGGCAACGCCGGCGGCTGAAAGCGAAACACTGAGAAATAAAAGAAAAGTACGCATTTTCACGACTGAAACGCCTCTGCCTTGGGCCGCTTCATCTCCGAGTCTAAGAACATTCAACGGCTTTGCCATGGCCAAAGCCGCCGGTACACAAACAAGAAACCAGGGGGCGATTTCTATCACGTGATCCCAATTTCTGTTGGCAAGACTGCCTATCAAATAAAAAAATAGCAAACCGATATCATTTTGACTGCCGATACTGATGGTGATAATGATTAAACTTTGGAAAAAGGCACTGACTGCAGCGCCGATTAAAATCATATTTTGTTTATTGGCTTTTCCCATCGTGCATAAAATAACAACGATCCCTCCAGCCAGTCCTCCAGCCAGGCTTATAAACGGATGGAGATAAAACGCTACAGGCAAATGCAGAACAGTCAACACTGCCATTGTGAGTGAAGCGCCCGCACTAACACCTAATAGTTCAGGACCAGCCAGACCATTATGGAAAGTATCCTGCAGGATAGTTCCGCTCAGCGCGAACATCATTCCTATGAAAAAGGCGATCATTGCCCGCGGCATCCGAATCTCCATGATGGAAACGTAAAGCAGCGGGTCACTCTCTCCGCCCTTTGTCAATATGCGAAACACACTGCTGAAAGAAGCGGAAGGAGAACCTGCTGAAAGGGAAAGATAGAATAGGTATATACATGATAAAGCAAGGACGAGATATAAAATCAATAATCGTTTATGCTTCACGCCCATTTATTTTATTCCTTTTCAACATCAATCGTTGGATATAATTGTTCCATTGCTTCACGGAGAATAATTGTTAACGAACCGACACCCCGACCATTTGCCCAAATCGAAGTCCGGACTTCATGGACGTTGTCATTTTTCACGGCTTTCAATCGTTTCCAAATGCGGTTATTAGCAAGCTGCTCTGATAATGAAGGGCCTTTATTATTTCCGAAATTGAAGGTTTCGACAAAGATGACATCGGGATTTTCCTTTAAGATTTCTTCCAGCGAGTATTTGGTTCCACCGGCATTGTGTCCTTCTTGCTTTCCTTTGACTTTCCACGGGTAATCAGTTATTTCATTTAAAATAGAACCGACAATGGAACTTTGTGTATCAATGCCGAAGTTAATATCAGACCCGTACATAACTAAAGCCTTTTTATTTTTCGGCGACATCTTTTTAACTTGCTCCAATTTCTTTTTAAAGTCATTTGTCAGCTGTTTTGCTTTCTTTTCTTCACCAAGCATCGAACCAAATGTTTCAACGAAAGAAAGCGAGTCTTGATAATGATTGGGATTGACTAAGAAGAGAGGAGCTTTATCGCCCAGGCCGTCTCTTAAATTATCATGAACACCGCCAAGCCCAATCACCAAATCCGGTTCATATTGATAAATGTTCTGAAGGTTAGGTTCATAAAACGTGCCGCCGATTAATGGAATTTGATGGTCTTTTCCATAAAATTCGTCTTGGCTGACAAGTCCGTCTTCGAGCACAGCTTCAGGCTTCAAACCTAATTCATGCAATGTATCACTGCAAATTTCTGTTAAACAAATAATCTTTTTAGGTGTTTTCGAGAAAGAAATTTTATGGCCCGTGTCATCTGTATACGACATTTCTTTCTTTTGACTGCCTTTGTTATGGCTAGTATCACTGTTCTCCGGCTGGCTTGAGCAGGAAGAAAGGATAACGATGAACATGGCAATCAAGAAAATGGCTTTCTTCATATGGATGCCCCTTTCAAATCGTAATTGTTACTATTTATAAGTTTAATAACATTTTACAACGTTGGCAAGTATGGAAAAAATAAAAATTCTTGACATATAAAGGAATAAAAATTATGATGAGTTTCAAATCGTAACCATTTCGATTTGATTGTTGGATGAATGACAAATGGAAAGGAGGGCGAAAATGATTTCTTTTCGATGGGAGGTGGCTGCAGAGGATGGAGCCATGCTTTGCGCAGAAGCTTATGTACCGGCTGAAACCGGTGCATTTCCAGTTATACTCACGAGAACTCCCTATGGCAAATCAGCATTTTCCGAGACAGCTAAAGCGTGGTGTGAATTAGGTGTCGCGTTTGTAGCGCAAGATGTAAGAGGGCGCTATCAGTCAGGCGGAAGATGGATACCGTATTCTGCAGAAGCAAAGGATGGTGCAGCAACGCTTAAAGCGTTGAAGAGGGCTTCGTGGTGCAACGGACATATTGCATTAATGGGTGAATCTTATGGAGCGTTTACAGCTTTTTTAGCTGCTCAATCGGAAATTGGCAGGCAAACGCCGTCAGCTTTAATTACACTCGTGCCTGCAATGGGACTGAAAAAAACTGCATTCACTTCTGATCGCGTTTTTTATCTCGGCGACCGGCTTTGGTGGGATGCCTCATTCGGTTCTTCACGAGAAAATATAGAGCATCTGTTTTCAGCCGTATTGAACAAGCATTCTTCCGCTGTTTTCACATTGCCGGTGATTGACATTCCAACAGTCTTTCCCATGCAGCTTGCCAACTGGCGCCGGATTTTAGAGAATGAGCACAATGAAGAATCGTTAAACTTGGAGTCTGTCCATCAGCCTTGTTTACATATTGGAGGATGGTACGATCCATTTGTATCCCACACCATTCATAATTTTAAAACCTTAAGAAAAAAAGAGAAGCGTCAGGCGCTGGTGATTGGCCCGTGGAGCCATGAAGTGAACCGGATTCCAGCCTTTGAAATCTTACATGATCAAAAACATGCCGTGATTCCTCTTGGCTCGCTTGAACATGCATGGCTTGAGAGTATATGGTCTGACAAGCTGTATCCATTTCCTGAAATCCTGCTGTATGTGACAGGAGCTGATCAATGGATAGCACCAGAGGAATGGCCGCCAGCCGGTACAATGGATTTCACTTTATATTTACGCGAATGCCGGTTGTCGACTGATATGCCGGCAGGGGGAGAAAACACAAGTTCCTCTTACACTTACGATCCTTTACAGCCTGTTCCTTCCCAAGAATATCCTTCTAAAAGAAATGAAATTGAAAAAAGGGCAGATGTATTAGTATTTACCTCAACCCCCTTTGTTCGTGACATCATTTTGTCCGGTGCTCCGGCCGTAAAATTATGGGTCAGCTCTACCGCTCCTTCAACCGATTTTATTGTTGTGATAACTGAAGTTTATCCGGATGGAACGTCAGTATATTTAACACATGGCCATATAAGAACAGGCGATGAGAAAGGAGGTATCAGACCGCAAGACGTGACGATATCGATGGAACCGAGATGCCACAAAATAAAAAATGGCCGCCGGATTCGTCTTTCGATATCGAGCAGTTCATTTCCGAAATACGCCAGGCACCTTAATCGAAATGGAGATCAACACCTTCAGTCTTCACCCCAAATTGCTGAACAGACGATTTGGCATTCTGAACACATGCTGTCACATCTCAAAATACCAATAGAAAATTCATTGTTAGAGAGGTGTTCATATGAGTTTACCCCTGGATGGCCAACTGCTCATTGATAAAAGAACCGGTATTATTAATGGTTTGCAAAAAGTGGATATTGAACCTGTTTTACCGAGGAAAGCCGTCTCATGGAGAGCGCAAGTCACCAATGGAAGGATCCTTGCTAATATTCCGTCAGATCGCATTGCGGGGGGCACTCATTTTTCCAATGATCAAGCAAGGAATGCAGCAATCGGGGAAGCGATTGAGCGATATTCCGGAAATTATAAAGGAGGGCCCTTTATTCGAGGCTCCTATCAGGAGTTGAAAAGAAAGGGCTACAAGCTGCTGGACCCTGACCGGATTCCTCTTTATTCTACTTGGCAGTATGCTGAAAAAGGTTTTCCTTTTATCCCGTTTACAAAGGATTTAAAAGTGAATTGGGTACAAGGTTTTTCTCTTACATGTAAAGAAGAGGTGCTGCTGCCCGCCTCGCTTGTTTATATTAACTATTATGAAGGGATATTTGCCAATGAGCCGCCTGTTCATTTTGTGAATTATGCCGGCATTGCCAGCGGGCCGACCTTGGAATTTGCACTTAAATCAGGCCTTTTGGAACTGATAGAGAGGGACGCAACCGCAATCTGGTGGGGATGCAGGGGCCAGATTGATGCCATTGACATAAATGATCATCCCGATCTTCTTAACAGTTTGGAAGCAAGAGAAGAAAGTGAAATACGCTATACTTTTCTTCCTTTAACAACAGATATAAATATTCCAGTCATTGGGGCGATGCTGTATGACCCTGTTCGTCAAATTGCATGTATGGGTTTTTCGAGCAGGCCCGATCCGAAAAAAGCCTTGCTGAAGGCTGCTGCAGAAACGGTTCAATCCTATCATTTATCATTGGATTTACTGGATCCGGATAGCCCGTTATGGGACGCGGTTCATACAGGAATACTGCATCAGGCTGCACTGCATTCCTATCGAAAAGACAGGAAATATGTTCAGTCATTTAAATCGGATTACCATGATATGATTGATCTTTTGCATAATAGCCAGTATTATTTAGATCCTGACTCACATCAGGATATTCGCCATATCTTTGATGCAGAAGAAAAGGGAATGCTTCCGGAAAAGCAGTCTCTTACTTCATCAGATATTGCAGAGGCTCTGGCAAAACATCAAATCGAGTGTTTTTATGCAGATGTGACGACTGAAGATGTCAGAACTGCCGGTTTCACAGTAACACGAGTGATCGCTCCCGGGCTTGTGCCTAATGCACCGGCAGCCTTTCCATACCTTGCGCCTAAACGTCTGTATGAAGTGCCGTACCGCATAGGGTGGTCAGAACATGTGCTGGACGAGCATCATATCAATTTGAAGCCCATTCCTCACAGCTAATCATGAAGAGGGATGATATTGACCTTTATAAAAAGAGGTGTTTTTCATTGCCTTTTTTATGTGAGACCGCCCCTGTCAGAACCTATGCGCGAAATCAAATCGTTCCTTTGGAAAACAGCCGGATTTACATTGTTCAATCAGGCCTTGTTTTTATATGGGAAACACATCTTGACGGACGTCAAGTTTTGGTGAATATCCTTGACGGAAATTCGGCCATTCAAATTCATAACTTTGTCCATGCCTCATATGAAATGCAAATCAAAAAAACGTCCTTTCTGCAAATTACATTTCTTGAAGCGATTGATAATCAAATGAATATACTCCATGCATTGAGAAAACAAACATTTATGTCAGAAGAGCTTGCAGCGATCCACAGGGAAAAATATGTAGAGCATAGGCTGTATTTTTTTCTTCAATTTCTAAAAAGACATTTTGGAAAGGAAATCAAAAAAGAGCATTATTTAATAGCAGTGCCTATCACACATGAAGAGCTTGCATCCGCTGTAAATTCAACAAGGCCGACCATTACCAAATTGTTAACCAAAATGATTGATAAAAATCAGGTTGTCTATCAGCAAAACGGGAAAAATCGCTGGATCATATTAAAGCCGCTGTTCTTTTCTGCTGCAGAGCCGTTCTAAAGATAAAAAAAAAGCTGCGTCAACTTCAAATTGACGGCAGCTTTTTTTATCTTTTATTAATTTTCTTCGTTGTCTTTTTCTTCTTCCCAAACGAAAGGATTGTGAACCAGTGCATGATGGTGTGGATCTACAGCAAATGTTCTGCCTTCATCTAAAACTTCCAATAACGTTTTGCTGGCTTCTGAAACTTGTTTGCTCATTTTTCTCCACCTCTTTGAAAAATTTTTGAGATTGCATGCATGCTTGATCTCATCTTTATTTTCTTTCAATTGGCAACGTATTTCTGTCAGATCAATGACGACAGAATGGTATGGAGAAACACAGCTTTGACAGCGAATTTTATTTAAGATGATAGAAAAAAGGGTGATCTGATGACACACTATATATTTCCTCATCATATGATTCCGTTTCTAGGTTCCGATCAACAAGCCTATTTGATGAATGAAGAAGGAGAAATCATGAAAGTAGGATTTCTGAATGAACGTTCTAACATGTACTGGGGACGTTTAAAACCTGGCGCTTCGATTCAATTGCCGGATGAAGAGACAGAACTGATCCATGTCATGAATGAAATTTCTCAAAGAGAGGAATTCATATCTCCCTCTATTCATATGGTTACTGACGATTCTTTTTCAAAAAAGCTTGAGGCGAAATTTGAACAATCCGGATTTTTTATATCGTCGACAAACCAAAAGGGGATTCACATTGTATTCAGCGGATTTTTCAATTGCGATTCTTTTCAAAGATTCAGTGATGATGCCCAAGAAAACCAGCTGCATTGGCTGCCGCTTTATTTCGACGGACGTATTGCCAGAGTAGGTCCATTGCTTGGTCCTTATCTTCAATTTGAAGATTTAAGGAAGCGGCTATTAGCGGCAGCATATTTTCCCGATGTCACTGATTCTTTATGGAAGGCAGCGCAAACGGCTCCCTTTTCAGAACATCACCTCCCTCTTGTCCATCTGGAATGGCTGCTGACGCAAATCAGCTGGATCGTTCATGATTACAGCTCTGCAAATCAACTCCGGCTGCATATGCATCAGATCAGCCTTGACCCCGCAAACATGGAAACAAAACGCCATCCGATATTAAAAGTGCCGTCTCCTATTCCAAGTCATGAAAGAAAGGATGAATGTCATGTCCGCTAATGTGCTGGGACTTCTCGGAAGTCTCCGCTATCCGTCAAAAACAGAAGAAGCTTTAAGGATATGCCTGAAGGCCGCAGAGCGCAGAGGTTGTACCACAAGTATATTTGATGGCAGGATCACGCCGCTTGAATTTTGTGACGGACGCGATGAAGAGGATACATATGTGGAAGGGGTGGCTTTGTTGAGGGAAAAAGTGCGGGAAGCGGATGCAATTGTCATCGCGTCTCCGGAATACAGCGGAAGCTATTCTGCTTTTGCCAAAAATATGATTGATTTTCTCGGGCCGGATTATCTGCAGGGAAAATGGGCGGGTGTTATAGGGGTGGCAGCCGGAAATTCAGCGGCCAATACGGTAGCGCATCTTTCAGCAATTCTTGCACGAAACGGATGCTGGCTCGTCCCCACCCCTGTAGAACTGCCGGCAAGCCATACCATCTTTTCACAGCACGCGTCTTCGCCGACCGCAAAGCATTTGGTAAGTTTGCTGAATGCACTGGGCGAAAATATCGCTTTCAGCGTTAACCAAATAAATCGGAGGCAATATGAAAACCATACAAGTCAGTGAGACCGTTATGTTAAGAGAATTCAAGACAGAAGATGCTGAGAGCCTGTTTGAGTTGATTGATCGATCCAGAAATCATTTGATAGAATGGCTTCCTTGGGTTGACGGGGTAAAAAGTGTGAAAGACAGTCAAGGGTTCATTACGTTTGCACAAGAAGAAGCGGAATCCGGATCTTCGCTGCATCTCGGCATTTTTGAAAAAGGCCGTTTGGCAGGGAAAGTGTGCTTATATCAAATCAATGACAGAATCAAAACAGCCTCTATTGGCTACTATATAGGTGCGGATTTTGAGGGAAGAGGACTCGTGACACAAGCTGTAAAACAGCTGGCTGCTTTTGCCTTTCAGACGCGAGGGCTAAATCGCTTAGAAATAAAAATGATCAGCCAAAATAAACGAAGCCTCGCTGTACCTCAGAGACTTCGTTTCTCTTATGAGGGCTGTTTGCGAGAAAGCGGAGAATTTCAGGGAAAGCCTGCTGACCAGCTTATATTTTCGTTGCTAAAAAGGGAATTTCAATCATAAGGATGCGGAAAAAGAAAGATTTTAGCTAACGTTTAAAAATGACCACGACAACAATTGACTGAAGTGCCGGCAGTGCTGGGATTAAAACGAGTTTTAGAGAAGCATGGAAATGAAGATGCTCCGAGTTTGAATGAAGCCTGAGCTTTTTGAATGGCCTTGTGCTTTGACAAAAAAGGATGAACTAAGCTACAATCCAAATCGTAATGTTTAAGATTTATATAGGGGGAAAGACTTCTTATGAAGCATAAACGGCGAATTGGATTATTGATAGTAGCTTCTGTATCTCTGGTTGGCACAATGGCAGCTTGTTCAAAGTCAAAAGCTGAAATGGAGCAGGTGAACGCTAAAGTAAACCAGCCTGCTGATACGTCATCAACAGAAACATCGAAGAATGTAAAAACAAAAACGGAGAAAAAAGAAATCGACTGGACAAAACCTTCAGACGGAAAATACCCTGACATTAAAAATAATGATTCCATCTGGATTGATGTGTCTACAAAAAAACAGGAGGCCTACATAAAAGATGGAAGTAAAACAATCTATACGATGAATATTTCGTCAGGTCTCGATCAAACAGAGGATGATTCAACACCAAAGGGTACATATTATGTAGAGCCTGAACGAGGTGAGTGGTTTTTCTCCCCAAAATATCAGGAAGGTGCAGAGTATTGGGTTTCATGGAAAAATCATGGTGAATTCTTATTTCATAGCGTACCATTCAACAAAGATAAAAAAGTCATTGAAAAAGAAGCAAAAAAATTAGGGAAAAAAGCTTCCCATGGATGCATCAGGCTTGCGATTCCAGATGCAAAATGGATTTATGAAAACATACCTGAAAAAACAAAAGTAGTGATCAGCTGATTTGGCTCGTTTTATTTATCAAGTTAGGAGACTCTTTTTTTAAGAGTCTTCTTTTTGCAAATATCGGTGGCATCCGAATTTGACGCATGAAGAGGAAGGGCGGTCAAAAATAGACCCCTTTCTGCTTTTTAGAATGTTTCATATAATAAACATAAATGATATGAATGAAGTGCAGAGGAAATGTAGTTTTTAATCAGACTTAGGAAACAAACCAGCCGCTAAAAAAGATGAGGATCATACATGGCAACTGATCTTTTCATGCTGATGTACTGGTTATGGAGGGCATTAAAACAAATAAAGTTGATTTGTAATGATTAGATGAAGTGTAAGAGCATGATAATGGAATAAAAGAAACGAATTTAATTTAAAGAAGGAAGTGAAAGCATGGATCTTGAAACGGTTATGAAGGAACTTGAAGCGCTGGGTACGGAAAATATGAAAAAAAGATACATAACGAATGGTGCACACGAACCGCTTTTTGGTGTGGCGACAGGCAAAATGAAGCCACTCGCAAAGAAAATCAAGAAAAATCAGCCTTTGGCGGAGCAGCTTTACGCTACCGGGAACTACGATGCCATGTATTTTGCCGGCATTATTGCTGACCCAATCACAATGACTGAAGCTGATTTCGAGCGCTGGATCGATGCGGCGTATTTTTATATGCTTTCTGATTATGTTGTTGCCGTAACTTTGGCAGAAACCGATTTTGCGCAGGCTGTCGCAGATAAATGGATTTCAAGCGGTGAAGAACTCAGAATGTCGGCAGGCTGGAGCTGTTACTGCTGGCTTTTAGGTAATCGATCGGACGATGAATTTAATGTGACCAAAATTGCCGGTATGCTTGATCAGGTGGAACATGCGATTCACGATTCTCCGGATCGAACAAAATCGGCTATGAATAACTTTATCTACACAGTCGGGATTTCATATTTGCCGCTTCATGAAAAGGCGGTTGAAACCGCAAAAGCAGTAGGCCCGGTCGAACTTCGGCGGGACAAGAAAAAAAGCAGTATCCTGAACGCTTCCAAAAATATTCAAATGGATGTTGAGAAAGGCCGCCTTGGTTTCAAACGGAAATATGTAAGATGTTAGCACAGTCTGCAGTGAAATTTCTAAAAATAAATAGGGAGTGGAACATGGAAGATAACGTTTTTGAACAGATGGCAAACCGATATGATACAGAAGAAAGAATTGAATTAGCAAAAGTGATCGTGAATGAAGTAAGACAGGAATTGAGAAATAGTCAATCAAAATCTTTAATCGACTATGGGAGCGGTACGGGTCTCATTAGTTTAGAATTATCAGATTTAGTACATTCTATTTTGTTGGTCGATTCATCAAAACAAATGCTGGAGGTGGCAAAAGCTAAAATTTCTCGCAAAGGAATCGCCAACGCAAAAGTGCTTTATTCAGATTTTATCCAAGAAACTCCTGAACTGAAGGCAGACATCGTTTTAATGTCACTAGTCCTTCTTCATATTCCGAATACGAATAAAATTTTACAAGAATTGTTCGGTGTTTTAAATAATGGCGGAAAGCTCTTGATTATTGATTTTGACCAAAACGATAAAATTCAACATCCGAAAGTTCACAGCGGTTTTTCGCACGAAGAATTGAAAAAAAGATTATCCGATGTTGGATTTAAATCAACTGAAATGAAGACATTCTATCACGGCCATCGTATTTTTATGAATCAAGATGCCTCAATGTTTATATCTAGCAGCATAAAGTGATTTCTTGTTTTTTGAAAAGAAATAGCGGAAGCCGGAAAACGATCCGGCTTTTTCTGCTTTCTATTTCTTCAAATAAGGCCGAAAGGGCCGGCGATGACTTCTTTTTCTCTGCCGTCCAGGGTGTTCGTTTTTTTAAGCTCTGTGCCTGAGCTGGATAGTGTCAATGGCGTTCTCCGATCCAGAGAACCTCGATGAGCGAAATTTCGTTTACTACTAGAATTTATCCGTTTCCTGAGCGAAAAAGAAGTGAGCGGTTTTAAACTTAAACAATAAAGCTATTAATAGAGATGATATACGAAAACGAAATATCATGCTCGGGTTAGGAGATTTTCAAAAAGCCCTTGATTTCGATTCAAGGGACTTTAAATGTGAGGCGATTTCTTCAATAAAGTCGGATTTCAATCTTGGCCTATCAAAAAACAGGAATCGTCACTTTTAATGATGAACTAGAGCTTATTAATAATGACAGTTAATTTATAATTAACATGTCTGTTTAAGTTGATCAAAAACTGATCTAATGATTCATTGGATGGGAATTTGCATTCCAGGAGATAACAGCCGTCTCCGCTGATTTTATAATTGTTGATGACATATTCATCTTGTGTTTTGATAAAGGATAAATAGGATTGATGATGTGTACTTTTGGTATAGATATTGAGCATCGCGTGAACAGTATAACCCATCTTTTTTTCATTTACTTTAATTGTATACCCCTCAATCACTCCGTTATCTTCTAATTTTGCGACCCTGGCGGCAGCTGCTTGTCCTGTCAAATGGACTTTTCCACCCAGCTCTTTCATCGTAATTCGGCTGTTTTTAGACAGTTCCTCCAAGATCTGCATATCCGTTTGATCTAACATAGCATTCAAATCCTTTCAAAAATCAAGTTAATCGGCAAAAAAGAGTGATTGATTCTATGCATTCTCGTCAATGAGTGACATTGTAAACTATACGGAGATAAAAGAAAAAGAGATGTGTCTCATGAACGGTTCTCATACTCAGTTCGACTGGAACTTCAAGATTAACACTCCAACTATTATGGGGGCATCCCTTCAGGCAATGAGCAACCTTCTGGCGGCATGTCCGAGTCGCCCGTTGAGGAGGCCGGCGGCGAGGTGGCCATAAGTGGGTAGGGACGCATCAAGAGGATCTTCCAAAGCGGATCACCACTTCAGCGTAATTTCGGCGCCGGCGAAATCACCTCACTAACCGAGAGAGGTTTATCTCAAAGTGTGTCATCGAGCAATTGATGCCTTTTTTATTGTCATTACACTCCATTTAAAAGAGTTTTTTAAGCTTATTTTTATATATAATATACGGTCTTTCCAAAACAAGTCAAACGGTCAAAAGATCAAAACGGCGAACACTTAAAACCTTGACCAGGCAAAATATAATATATTTTAAAATCACTCAAGTTCACTTAATTACCCGGAAATGTCCCACGGAGTTCGCGCTTGATGATATCTTCGGTTTTCATGGAAATGAAGTAGTTAGAAGGGATGCTTATGCAGAACACCCCTTCTTTTTACATTAATTGTTACGCTCATGGAAATCTTCCTTCATTGCTTTATTTAGTGAAACAATCATCATCAATAAAATAAATATGAAAGGGAATGCCGATACAATCGATGCAGTCTGCAAAGCTCCAAGTCCTCCAGAAGCCAGAAGGACAGAGGCTGTAGCTGCTTGGATCACACCCCAGACTAGTTTTACCATATTGGGGGGATTGAGACTGCCGTTAGTAGACTGCATCCCCAATACGAAGGTGGCTGAATCAGCTGACGTAATAAAAAAGGTGCTGATGACAAATACCGCCAGGACTGAAGCCGCGGTACCGAACGGAAGCGAGGAGAACATCCCAAACAAAGCTTCCTCATTCGCTAATTCCGTCAAACCCGTGTTTATACCTTCAAGTTCTTGGAACAGGCTTCCCCCTCCAAATACAGCAAACCACAGAATACAAAACAAAGTAGGGATAAAAAGGACTCCTATAACGAATTCTCGAATCGTACGGCCTTTAGAAACCCTCGCGATGAATGTGCCGACAAATGGAGACCATGCAATAAACCACGCCCAATAGAACACGGTCCAATCTTTGATCCATTGTTTATACTCTGGATCAAAAGGGGCAACCGCAAAGCTGTCTTCGGGCAGATGCTTCAAGTACGAAAAAGTCGTTGATGAAAGTTTCTCTAAAATATAGCCTGTTGGTCCAATTATAATTGTTAATAACAGCAAAACAACAGCTAAAAAAATGTTGATGTTACTCAAATATTTAATGCCTCGGCTAATCCCGGTCCAAGCGGATATCATAAATAGCACAGTCACGATAATAATAATGATGAACTTCGTTGTCATCGTATTTTCAATGTCTGTAATAAATGCAAGACCGCCGCCAATTTGGGACGCACCCATTCCAAGGGAAGTCGCTACGCCGAATATTGTGGCAAAAACAGCTATGATATCAATGAGTTGACCAATGACTCCATTTACTTTATTACCCAACAGCGGTTGAAGCGTGGAACTGATCACTCCAGGAACTTCTCTTCTAAATTTGAAATAGGCAATAGCTAGAGCAATGATCGTATAAATACCCCATGTATGAAGCCCCCAATGAAATACAGAATACCTTAGCGCTTTTGTCGCAGCTTCCACCGTTTCAGGCTCTGCCCGGGGAGGAGCAGAAAAATGGACGAGAGGTTCTGCAGCTCCCCAAAAAATGATTCCAATTCCCATTCCGGCACTAAACAACATAGCAAACCAAGTTAAACGGTTGTACTCAGGCTTGTCATCTGGCTTCCCCAGCTTCATTCTTCCATATGGACTAAATATTAAATAAATCGAATAAATAAGGAATACAGATACAGATAAAATGTATAACCAGCCAAACTTGTCAGTTAAAAATGACTGAATGTTAGATGAAATGAGGGCAAGGTTCTGAGGAGCCCATGCTCCCCAAATGACAAAAATGACAGAAATGAATAAAGAAATCCAGAAAACACTAGTTACTTTTTTCACAAAAAATCACCTTTCCAAAATTTGTATTATGCTGAAATTTTCTGTAAGCAAACTGATATATAGCTATTTTATAAGTTGATAATGTTCCCTTTATAAAAAAAACCCTCCTTTTTAAAGAATCAAAATATATAGAACGTCCTTTCTATTTTTAACATAACATGATTGAGGTAATCAACCTTAGGGGCCCGGAATTCTTTTAATGACTCTATGATTCATCCATTTTTATTGTGAAAAAGTACACATAATGAATACCATTCCAAAATTAATGCAATTCGATGAAGTGTTTGACTACAGAAGCAGTCAATTGGTAATCTGGAGATAAAAAGTTGTTCGATCTAACTAAAGGAGAAGTTGATTAAATGAGTCGATCTGCAAAAAAAGATAAATTACTTCAAGTGGCTGAGCGATTATTTTATGAGCACGGATTTCGCGGAGTAGGACTGAAACAAATCATCAGTGAAGCGAATGTAGCCACAATGACGCTTTATAATCATTTCCCCTCCAAGGACAATTTGGTTGAAGAAGTACTTCGGCAGCGTGAGGAACGCTATTGGTCTTATTTGGATTCGCACGTTGAATTGGATTCGGATTCTCCTTTTATCCTTGCTGTTGAAGCCCATTGTCGCTGGTTAAAAGAACACTCTTATAAAGGAGATATGTTTTTAAGAGCGATAGAAGATTACGCAGGAACCGATAATGACATTGAGAAAATTGCGAGAGGACATAAACACAAATTGCTTCAATACTTTCAAAAATTAGCTCAGAGAAAAGGGAAAACAAATGAGCAGGATTTAGCTTACCAATTTACACTACTCCTTGAAGGAACCACTTCTATGACCACATTGATTGGTGCGGAAAAAGCTACTGAATATTCAATTGCAATGGCGAGGACACTTGTCCAACATACATCATAATTTTTTTATAAATAAATTAGAGTAACTAAAGAGATCAAGCAATGGCTTGGTTTCTTTTTTCATGAAAACAATAAATTTGAAGCCGACATGATAGCGGCGCCTGGCTGCTCCTTACCACTTCTCATTTAAAACAGTGATTCTATATAAGAAGAAAAAAGATAAATTATGGCCTATTGATCAATAACAATCGGCAATTATAGAGTGATCTACTCGTTTACTCTCCAGAAATCCACCAAGAAAAACAACAGCTTTTCTCTTGTGAATTGATATATGAGAGGGCTCATGATAAGCGTTTTCGTACATAGATGAATTAAAGCATATACAAAATCCCCTGTTGAACTTGCTTCATTTAATCATTATCTTTAACCACTCCGATTTTTCTAATTTGGCAACGCTAGAGGCAGCTGCTTGTCCCTTTCTCCAATCGCAATACGACTGTTCTAAAAAAATTCTATTAACACTAGCGCTTTTGTCCGCGTTCAGAATTTAAAAACATTATCCCAAAATTCAGGCTATATTTAAGCTTGCTTTGCATCCATGAATACATTCTTTCAAAATTCAAGTCAAACGGCCAAAAGACTTGATTTAATCCATGTATTTGATAATTGAGTGTAGGTAAACTATAGGTATATCAAAGAAAAGGAGTTTTACACATGAACATTCAACAAATTCGTAATGCCACACTTATTGTCGAATATGCAGGCAAAAAGTTTTTAATAGACCCAATGTTGGCTGAAAAAGGTGCTTATCCTCCATTCCCAAATGCGCCAAGGCAAGATCAAAACAACCCTTTAGTTGAATTGCCAACGTCTGTCGACAATATTATCAATAAGATTGATGCTGTCATTGTTACTCATTTACATTATGACCACTGGGATGAAGCTGCTAAAGAGGTATTGCCGAAAGATATCAAGTTGTTCTCCCAAAATGAAGATGATGCAAAAGAAATACGAAATGCCGGATTCGAAAATGTTGAAGTTTTAACAAAAGATACAGTCTTTGAAGGCATTCACTTAATCAAAACCAAAGGCGAACACGGAAGAGGAGAGGTTTTAAAACTTGCAGGACTTGTATGCGGCGTAGTGTTCAAACACGAAAGCGAGAAAACGTTATATGTAGCCGGAGATACCGTATGGTATGAGGGGGTTCAGGAAGAAATTGATACACATCAACCTGAAATCATTGTCGTAAACGGCGGAGATAATCAATTCTATGAAGGCGGTTCGCTTATCATGGGTAAAGAAGATATCTATGAAACGCATAAGGCTGCCCCAAATGCAAAAATTATCGTGAGCCACATGGAAGCTGTCAACCATTGGGGATTATCCAAAGAAGAATTAAAATCCTTTATTCATGAAAAAGGAATCTCTTCTCATGTTTTAGTACCTGAAGATGGCGAATCATACTCATTTTAAATTCAAACAGAGAAATATTTAAATGAAGGAGACGAGCATTCATGATGTCCATTGAAAATAATAAAGAATTGGTTCGTCGTTACTTTGAAATAATTGAACAAGAAAAGTATGAGGACTTGAAAGACTTTTGCCATAAGGACTTTGTATTCTATCCGCAATTAGATACACCGTTTCCGGGTGTAGAGGGTTTAATTGAATCAGAAAAGAAAAATTTTGATGCTTTCCCAGGTTTCAAAATGCCAATTCAAGCGATGGTAGCTGAAGGAGACTTAGTAGCCGTTTATTTTATATTTGAAGGTAAGCACACAGGTATCCCATTTGCTGGAGTTCCTGCAACGGGAAAAAACGTTAAATTCTCTCTTATGATGTTGTTACGTATTGTTAACGGTAAAATTATTGAGCATAGATCTCATGTGGATGTGCATGATATTCTCCGTCAGCTTAGCGGTAATGCTTAATATAAAGTACAGTAAAACTTTTTCTTATCTTTTTTATTAGAAGACTCCTTTTTTAAGGGGCTTCTTTTATATATCGATGTCAACTAAAAGGAGTGTTTGTTGTGAAAACAAATGTTAAGATTGATTGGAAGAATGGTGTCAATGGGAACGGTTCTCTTAAAACAGAATTCCTAAATACAAACATTGATTCCTGCTGAATTCGGCGGTAGTGGAAATGGAGCCTCTCCCAAAGAAATTCTTGTAGCATCTGCAACAGCTTGTTTTACATCTGTTCTTATCTCTATGATCGAATCAAGGGATCTTCCTGTCATTGATGTGGCGGTTGATTCCGAAGGGCTTAACTCTGAAGATGAATTTAAAATCATTCATCACCCTCGTTTCGTTTTATCCGGGAATAAGACAGAAGAACAAATTCAAACAGCAAACCGCCTATTTGCAATGGCTGATAAAGGATGCGCCATTGGGAATTTGCTGAAAAAAGCTGGTGTCAAAATTGAGATTCAAGGAGAAATCTTAGCGAAATAAATCGAATCATGGTTTCGATAGATAACAAGTTTTAAAGGATCGCTTATTATACTTCCCTTTCTTTACAGGAGCCTAAAATTTGATTTATCCTCATTAGTTCAGTATATTATACACATAGGGGTATGTGTATTGCGCGGGTGATATTCCAGTAGAATAGGCTGTTTTGTACAAAAAGTCATCACAGGCTGGATTCTTAACGAATATGACAGAAATGCAGGACAGTTCATATCCGCATAGTAACGGTTTCGCGAAACTGTTGATAAAAATGATATGCTATCATCATAAGAAAATGGGAGGTAATCTGATGGAATACGATGATCAATTAAAAAATAGGATCAAACGAGTTGAGGGTCAAGTTCGAGGGATATTAAAAATGATGGATGAAGGAAAAGAGTGTAAAGAGCTCGTAAGCCAAATGTCAGCGGTTCGTTCCGCATTAGATCGCGCCATTGGTGTTGTTGTCAGCAGCAACTTGGAGAAATGCGTTCGCCTTCAAATCGAAAGAGGAGAAGATACCGAAGACCTCATTCAAGAAGCCGTTAATTTATTGGTTAAAAGCAGATAGTGTTAAGATGGCTGTTGATAATACAGCCTCTGTACACCCCCCCTGGTTAAAATAAAATCCCTTAAGGGTATAAAGAGCTGAAGCTTATATTTTTTTATTTTTTACATACCCATACGGGTATGAGTATATAAAAATAGGAGGGTTGATCTATGTCAGACCAAAAAGAAAAAACGACCATTGTTTTATTTAGCGGTGACTTAGATAAGGCGATTGCCGCTTTTATTATTGCAAATGGCGCCGCTGCTTATGATCATGAGGTAACAATTTTTCATACATTTTGGGGCCTTAACGCTTTAAGAAAAGATGAACCGGTGCCAGTAAAGAAAGGGCCGCTTGAAAAAGCGTTCGGCTTCATAATGCCCCGGGGTCCAAAGAAATTCGGATTATCTAAAATGAATTTTGCCGGTATCGGGCCTAAAATGATCAAACATGTCATGAAAAAGCACGGCGTGCTGTCTCTGCCTCAGCTGATTGAAATGGCCCAAGAACAAGGAGTTAAGCTTGTTGCCTGTACAATGACAATGGACTTGTTAGGCTTGCAAAAAGAAGAACTTATCGATGGTATTGATTATGCAGGAGTTGCCGCATATCTCGGGGATGCCAACGAAGCAAAAGTGAATTTATTTATATAACGGTCTCCAAATTAAACGGTGCTTTAAGGAATATGGTTGCCGGAGCGATCAAATGGAACCGTGATACAGAAAATGAGTATGGAGGGATGATTGATGAACATCAAATCTGACCGCGTGTTAGATGCAAAGGGGCTTGCTTGTCCAATGCCCGTTGTAAAAACGAAAAAGGCCATTAATGAGTTAGAACCGGGGCAGGTAATTGAAGTGCATGCTACTGATAAAGGGTCTCTTGCTGATATACAGGCATGGGCAAAAGGAAGCGGCCACCAGTATCTCGGGACGACAGAAGACGGAGATATATTAAAGCATTTTCTTCGTAAAGCAGGTCACTCGGAAATAAAGAAAGAAAAAACGTTTCCTTATGTGATTCAAAATGAAGAACTTCAAAAAAAGGTAGAGGCGGGAGAACGGATAACAGTCGTTGATGTTCGGGAACCTGCAGAATACCGTCTCGGCCATATTCCAGGAGCGATTTCAATCCCATTAGGTGAACTTGAAAAAAGAGCAAATGAACTGAATAGAGACGGGAAAATGTACGTTGTTTGCCGTACAGGTAATAGAAGCGATCTGGCAGCTAAACAGCTTGCAGCTAACGGCTTTAAAGACGTTGAAAATGTGGTGCGGGGAATGGAGGAGTGGTCAGGGCCTATTGAAAAAGGATCAATAAATTGAACGGCTGCAAAAGTTGCGACCATTGCAACATGATGCCAATGAGATGCTAACAATCTAAGGAGGTTTAGAAGTGGACTTTACAATCATTTCACCAAAAGAAGTAACCGAAAAGCTATTAAGAAAAGAATCGTTTTTTATTTTAGACGTACGAAATAAAGATGCCTTTAGTGATTGGAAAATCGAGGGCAGCCGGGTTGAGCATTTAAATGTTCCGTATTTTGATTTAATTGATGGTGTAGATAAGATTGCAGGCCAAGTTCCTAAAGATCAAGATGTTTTAGTGGTTTGTGCCAAACAAGGGTCTTCAGAGATGGTTGCACAGCATTTAGTGGATGCCGGTTTTGAAAGAGTTTTTGCGCTTGAAGGCGGCATGAAGGCGTGGAGCGAATTTTTACATCCTGTAAAAATCGGAAACTTGAAAGAAGGAGGCTCGATCTATCAATTCGTAAGAATGGGGAAAGGCTGTTTATCCTATTTTATTGAGACTGACGGAGAAGCAATGGTAGTGGACCCTGCTCGTACTGTAGACGCATATATAGATTTTGCAAAAGAGAGAAACGTTACAATTAAACATGTGGTCGATACACATTTACATGCGGATCATATTTCTGGCGCACGTTTACTGCGTGAGCGTACAGGAGCCGCATACTACCTGCCGCCAAAAGATGCAGAGGAAGTGCGATTTTCGCATGAATCGTTAATTGAAGGTCATGATGTTTCGATAGGAAACACAAGCATGAAAGTGGAGCCTATCTACTCACCGGGCCATACGATCGGAAGCACATCTTTAATTGTTGATAATCACTATTTGTTAACAGGAGATATTTTATTTGTTGAATCAATCGGCCGGCCAGACTTGGCTGGAAAAGCCGGGGACTGGGCAGAGGATTTACGTAACACGTTGCATGAAAAATACAAACAAATATCAGGTGACTTGATTGTTCTTCCAGCTCACTTTTCGACAGTCAGTGAATTAGGCGATCAAGGGCAGGTTCAAGCTAAGCTGAGTGATGTATATAAAAAGAATGCCGGTTTAAATCTGGATGAAAATGAGTTCAGACGTGCTGTATCAGAAAACCTGCCGCCACAGCCAAATGCCTATCGGGAAATTCGGCAAACCAACATGGGCAGAATAATGCCGGATGCTGACAGACAAAGTGAGATGGAAATTGGACCAAACCGTTGTGCGGTTCATGGATGAATATAGATTTGAAGATAGGGAGAGATAAAACATGAAATCAGATAAAGTCATAGATGCTAAAGGATTCGCGTGCCCGATGCCAATTGTGAAAACAAAAAAAGCGATGGATGAATTGCAATCCGGAGAAGTGTTAGAAGTACATGCCACTGATAAAGGGGCAAAAAGTGATCTGACAGCATGGGCGAAGTCAGGCGGTCATGAGTTGCTTCAAGGTACTGAGGAAGATGGTGTACTAAAGTTTTGGCTTAAAAAAGGTTAAGGTGATAAAAGGGGGGACTATTCCCCTTTTTATTGAAGAAAAGGGGGAAAGCCGGTGGACATCTCTTTTATTCTTCTCATATTTTTCATCGGATTTGTTGGCTCTTTTATGTCCGGAATGCTTGGTGTCGGCGGGGCAATAATTAATTACCCTCTATTATTATATATTCCTGTGTTATTAGGGTTTACAGGTTTTAATGCTCACCAGGTTTCAGGTATTGTCGCAGCCCAGGTTTTTGTTGCAACATTTTCCGGTGTATGGGCTTACCGGAAAGACGGTTACTTAAATAAAGAACTGATCTCCATCATGGGATTAAGTATTTTGATCGGCAGTCTGATCGGTGGTTATGGGTCACATTTTTTCTCTGAAGACGCCATAAACCTGGTTTACGGATTATTGGCGATTATCGCTGCCATCATGATGTTTATTCCAAAGACAGGAACAGAAGCTCATCAAAGTGATCACGTTCGCTTTCCAAAGATATTAACCTCAATCATGACTTTTGCAGTCGGTTTGACTTCGGGCATAGTCGGTGCGGGCGGAGCTTTTCTGCTTGTTCCGCTCATGTTAGTCGTTTTAAAAATACCTACACGAATCACAATCGCAACATCGCTCGCAGTTACATTTATTTCATCGGTTGGAACAACAGCCACAAAGCTTATATTCGGACAGGTGCCCATTTTGCCGGCTTTGATTGTAATGGCTGCCAGTCTAATTGCATCCCCGATCGGTGTTTTCATTGGCAAGAAAATGAATGTCAAAGTTCTTCAAGGTATTTTGATATTCGTTATTTTGCTTACAACAGTGAAAATTTGGGTTGATATCTTCCGTATTTAAGGATTTCTGTATGATCCGTTTTGAAGGAGGGATTGGATGAAAGAGATTACAGAGCTGACTTCAATGGTGGCAATTGAGAAGTTTATAACCGGTCATAAATTAAGTTTTATATATATATCAAGGCCTCAATGTACAGTATGTCACGCTGTTCTGCCGCAGCTTAGAGTACTGTTGACTCGCTTTCCAAAGATTAAATTAGGGCATATCAACGCTGATAGAGTGGAGGAGGTTGCCGGCAGGTTTTCAGTCTTCACAGTTCCTGTGCTTCTTTTGTTTATTGAGGGAACCGAATGTCTAAGAGAAGCGCGTTTTGTTCATTTTGAGCAGCTTGAACAGAAGCTAAAAAGAGTCTATCAGTTGTACGAGGAATAGATAGCTGAGGGAGGGGCCATGATGTGTCAAAAACCGACTTTTTTTGAACGGTCTAAAGAAGAAGGAAAGTCAATGGAAAGCGGCTATTTAAGGCAGATCTTTGACCATTTGCAGGATGGAATCATCATGATGGATCAGGAACGCCGAATTCTGGTGATGAACCCGTCCGCAGAGAAGATGACGGGATGGAAATTAGGGGACAAGGTTCCGTATTGTTCCTACTGCCAAACGAGAAAATTGGAAGCGGGAGAAGCGCGTTGTTATTTGCTGGCCAAGCGGGAAGTTCCTTATTTTCTTTCTTCGATGCCCACCTATGAAGGACGATTCGTCGACATGGAGATGAGTACGGCTGTCATTTCTGAAAACGGCGATCAAATGGAAGTTCTTTTGGTTCTGAAAGATTTAACGATAAAGAAAAAGGAAGAGGAAGCGCGGATCTCCAAGCTTGTTCTGCAAAAAACGCTAGAAACTCAGGAAAACGAACACAAGCGGCTGGCCCAGGAACTGCACGATGGCGTAGGGCAATCGCTTTATTCGGTTTCAGTAGGTATTCAAGCGATTCAATCGCGCATGGAGCAGGAAGAAACATTTAGAGAGTACATGCAGGAAATCATCGATGAATTGGAAAAGGCGATCCAAGACGTCAAGCTCTACGCTCTCCAGCTGCGGCCGCACAGTCTCGATCAGCTGGGGCTGATTCCTGCTGTCGAGCACCTTGTGTCCAGCTTAAACAAGACTCATCAGGATGTTTCTATTACGTTTGCCTCAAGCAATGTCAGCAATCGCTTGCTGCCGATTTTTGAAATCAATTTGTACCGAATTATTCAGGAGGCGCTGCATAATGCCCTGAAATATTCGCAGGCGACACTTATTGAAGTCATACTGCACAAAGAAGACGGCGAGCTCGTTTTGATCATTCAGGACGATGGCATTGGTTTTGAACGCGGGCTGACAGAGGAAGGCCTGGGGTTCAAACATATGAAAGAAAGAGTCGATCAGATGGAAGGAAGCCTTCGAATTCACTCTGCACTTCAGAGAGGCACGACGATTAAAGTGAAAGTACAGGACAAGGAGGGGAAGGGAGAGTGATCAGGGTATTGCTGGTCGATGACCATATGATGATTCGCAAGGGCATCCGTGTCCTTTTGGAAGGCTTTTCTGGAATTGAGATTGCGGGAGAAAGCAATAATGGCAACGAAGCCGTTCTTAGCACCGGACAGTTGAAACCGGATGTCGTGCTGATGGATTTGTCGATGCCGAACGGGTTGGACGGATTCACAGCGAGCAGTGAAATCCGAAAGTTGAATCCTTCTGTTAAAATCGTGATTTTGACAATGCATGATGAGGAAATTTTTGTCCAAAAAGCGATAGAGGCAGGGGCTCATGGATACGTCTTGAAAAACAGCCATTATCGGTTGCTTTATCAGGCGATTGTCGAAGTGTACAGGGGCAATCTCTTTTACAAGACATCTGTATCGCAAGACATCATTGATCAATGGCTCAATTCAGAGTCCAAAAAGCCGCCCTCTGTATTAACTGTCCGCGAAAAGGAGATTCTCAGATTCATCGTTCTGGGTTATGCCAATAAGGAGATTGCCGATAAACTCTCAATCAGCGTCAAAACCGTCGAAAACCACAAAACGAATATGATGCAGAAATTAAAACTGGACTCGAAACACGAATTAATCCAATATGCGATCAAAAACAAATATCTCGATCTGACGTTCTAACATACTACCTCTTAACCTTGTCAGCTTGGGAAGACGGGGCTCAAATAAAAGTAGGGGAGTTCCCCTATACAAAAAAAGGAAGATGGATGGTAACTTAAAAAACGAGAGACACATCTTTAAGACAAACAGCAACTTTTTAAAACAAAAGGTGGTTGACTATGGCAAGACAAGCTCGTTATACCATTGTCATTGTAGGAGCAGGGACTGCTGGCATCTCTGTCGCCGCCCGTCTCGTCCGGGCTTCTAAAAAACTCAAAGGACAAATTGCCATCATTGACCCGCAAACAAAGCACTACTACCAGCCTTTGTGGACATTAGTCGGAGGCGGCGCAGCGAAGAAGGAAGAGTCCGAGCGCGATTTAGCTTCCCTGATTCCTGCCGGGGTAGACTTGATCGGCGATGCTGTAACAGAGTTTCGCCCGAATCAGAACACACTTCTTACAAAACAAGGAACGATCGTTTCCTATGATTATCTCGTGGCAGCAGCCGGTTTGCAAATCGATTGGGACGGGGTCAAAGGCTTGAAAGATGCGGTTGGAAAAAACGGGGTTTGCAGCAACTATTCATATCATACGGTAGACAGCACTTGGGAAAATATCCGCAATTTCAAAGGCGGAACCGCCATTTTCACTCATCCTGATTCTCCCGTGAAATGCGGGGGAGCTCCGCAAAAAATTATGTATTTAGCAGACGACTATTTTCGCAAGTCAAATGTTCGCAATCAATCGGACATGATTTTTGCATCGGCGAAATCAACCATTTTTGATGTCACCAAATACGCAAATGCGCTCGAAAAAGTCGTCCGGCGCAAGGATATCCAAACGATGTACAAGAGAAATCTAATCGAAATTCGGCCTGATTCAAAAGAAGCCTTGTTCGAAAACTTGGATACGGGAGAGCAGGAAGTATTAGCATATGATCTTCTTCATGTGACGCCGCCGATGAAAGCGCCTCTATTCATCAAAGAAAGCGCATTGGCGGATGCCGGCGGCTGGGTCGATGTTGATCCGTACACTCTGCAGCACAAAAAGTTTGCCAATGTTTTCGGAATTGGTGACTGTGCCAACCTGCCGACGTCCAAAACAGGAGCTGCAGTTCGTAAACAGGCTCCGGTTGTGGTGCGAAATCTGTTGTCCTTGATCAAAGGATCTTCATTAGATGCAAAGTACGATGGATATACCTCGTGCCCCTTGGTTACAGGGTACAACAAACTCGTGCTGGCCGAGTTTGACTATCATAAGGTGCCGCAAGAAACGTTTCCATTTGATCAGTCCAAGGAACGATTCAGCATGTACCTGTTAAAAAGAAGATTGCTTCCCATCATGTATTGGAATGGCATGTTAAAAGGACTGATGTGATGCGAACTCAAAAAAGGATATATTTCGATAAATGTTTCAAGAGGGGGAATACAACATGTTATTGCGCTATTTTTACGATGAAAAACTGGCCCATGCATCCTATCTGGTTGGCTGCCAAAAAACAGGGGAGGCAATTGTCATTGATCCCGGCCGCAATCTGAAACCATATTTGCAAGCAGCCGAAGATGAAGGGCTAAACATCACAGCGGCCGCAGAAACCCATATTCACGCCGACTTTGTTTCCGGCGCTCGCGAACTCGGTGCTACACATCAAGCGAAGCTGTATCTTTCCGATGAAGGAGACGCAGACTGGAAATACCAATATGTCGATGAATTGAACCATCAACTTGTAAAAGACGGCGATCGCTTTTCCATCGGAAACCTGATGTTTGAGGTTATGCATACTCCCGGCCATACCCCGGAAAGCATTTCCTTCCTGTTGACGGACGGCGGAGGAAATGCGGATCGTCCTATCGGCATCTTTACAGGAGATTTCGTCTTTGTGGGCGACATCGGCAGACCCGATTTGCTCGAAAAAGCGGCGGGAATCAAAGGAACGTCAGAATCGGGAGCAAGAGAGATGTTCAAGTCCCTCGGAACGTTTAAACAACTCCCGGATTACTTGCAGGTTTGGCCGGCTCATGGCGCAGGCAGCGCTTGCGGCAAGGCATTGGGAGCCATTCCAACTACGACTGTCGGCTACGAAAAGATGTTTAACTGGGCAATGGCATACACCGATGAAGAAGAATTTGTTAAAGCCTTGCTTGACGGGCAACCTGAACCGCCAAAGTATTTCGCTGTGATGAAACGAGTAAATAAAGAAGGTCCTGCATTGCTCAAAGATCTTTCTGCTGTTTTAGAGATTACTTCGATTGAACAAGTGAAAGATTTGCAGGGAAAAGAGCAAATTGTGGATACCCGCTCTTCCCGAGAATTTGCTGAAGGGCATATCAAAGGCACAATCAACATTCCATTCAACAAGGCGTTTACGAACTGGGCTGGCTGGCTCATCGACTACACTCGTCCTGTATACTTCATAACGAATCCGGCCGAAGTGAACGAACTCCTGGAAGCGCTGCGCTCTGTGGGCATTGACAATGCGGCAGGGTTTATAGATCGGGACAAAATCCTGGCAAGCGGTGCTTTTTCACTTGAATCGTACGCGGAGATTACACCACCTGAAATCGCAAAATTAGTCGATGACGGATTCGTGCACGTGCTTGATGTTCGCAATCTGACTGAATGGCAGGAAGGTCATATTCCGAATGCACAACACATCATGTTGGGAACGCTTCAAGAACGTCTGGATGACATTAGAAAAGACTGTCCGATCCTTGTGCAATGCCATTCCGGAGCCCGATCTGCAATAGGGGCCAGCATCCTGCAAGCTAACGGCGGTTTCAAACAAGTTTTGAGTTTGAGCGGCGGCATTGTCCAATGGCAGAAAGACGGTCTTGCCATTTCAACCCCTTGCAGCGGATTTTAATGAAAGAAAATTTCTGCTCAAGCGCATGGAATAAAGAGTCAAGAGGCCGATATTGTCTTACTCCCGGCCTCTGACTGATATTATTTCCGCTTTTCCTTCTCCGTCCGATCAAATCTTTGAAACATTTCCACAGCCCCGCTTCTTCGCGTTTTCTCTGTCTTCCGATCATGGCCGAAACGGCCGACGATGACTTTTTTCCGTCCAAGATGTCGATACATTCCTCTGGTATACAAAAAGCGTTTTATCGACTTTAGGAAATTGGTATTGACAAAAGTGTTGTGCAAAATAACCCCTTTTTATAAAATCTAAAGTAATTATTTGGATTTTCAAGGGGGAGAAGTGTGAAAAAGAAAATGTATGTTTCAATAGTACTCCCTTTTTGCAGGTGGTTCTTTTGTGACTCCATATGACTTTGTCTCGGCTAAAGGGTTTGTAGAACATAAAACTGCCATTGACGATCTATATTACTCAGGGAAAAAGACAAGGGAAATTGTAAAAGCTGGGCAGATGCACTTTACACTGGAAACAACATACCATGAAAATGGAATCGTTGAAGCCATCGTTACGGAAAATAAACATACGACTCATATTCAATATAACCCTGCAACGGGCATGACCTTATTAAACGGTGTAATATTAGAATCAAAGAAAGAATTTGAAATGGGCTTGTCAGCATACAAAGAAGTATACATGGGGACTGTAACAAATAACGTTCCGGCAGGTACTTTAGTTGGAGCGGCAATTTCTTTGACAAGTATATGGAGCAGGGTTCCTGCAAGCAGAGTAAAACAAACAGTTTTAACCCTAACTTCATTGGCTCTAGGAGAGACACTTGATAAATTAATAAAGGTAAAAATCAAGCAATATAGAACTTCGAAGCCTGTGAAAGATGGAAGCATGTGTTACAAACAATATAAATATAAGCATAAGTCCACTTGGTACTATAAGAAAAAACAAAGTAAACAACAAAGCTCAAGCTGGTTTTTACAAAGTAAGCCCTGTTAAGGAGCGGGAAAATGAGCAAATGTCCGATATGCAGGAAACCGTTTACTTTTAGAGAAAAATATAAGCTTATTAGAACAAAAACGCCAACTTGCCCCAAATGTAAAAGTCCACTAAAGGAAACAACAGCTTCAAAATTGCTTTTTGGTTTAATTTTTATTTTGCCAATACTTTATTTTATGTCTTTTTGGAGCGGATGGAATTCAATAGTAAAGTGGTTCTCTCTTTTTATTTGGATTGTGTTTTGTTTATATATTTTGCAACCTGTACTTTATCGTTTTGATAAGACAAAAGCTTAAGATATTAGCTAAAGGAGAGAGAGTAAAACAACTCCCTAAAAAGGAGTTATTTTTTATTGGTGAATAACAATTGTTTTCATCTATTTTATTTTATTAATATTTGTTGACTTGTGTTCTTGTTTTAATAATCATAAATTTATTTTAAAACGGAGTGTTTTTACGTGAATGTAGAAGGTGTGGAATAAAAAAGAGCTTATAGGATGTTGTGTAGCCCAGCTTAAAAAGCTGGGCCTTTGTGTTTATAGAATTAAAGGATTTTTTGGAGGAAAAAAGGGTAAATTACCTTTTTTTAATGATAGAATAGTATGTAATAGCATAAACAAGGAGGATTTTATGAAAAAGAAATTTTTATTTATTGGAGTGCCAATTGTGGCAATCCTTGCAATCATTTTATTTATTTTAGGGAGATCCCCTGAACCTTCAGATCTCGCAAAAGAATTTGAAGAAAAAATTAAACAAGAAGATGCTAAGGGATTATTGAAACTTGTTAAAGTTGACAATGGAACGAAGTGGGAAGAAAGGGAAGCCGAAAGTATAATCAAGTATTTAAAAGATGATGAGTCTGATTATAAAGATCAAATCATGCTATTGAATGCACAGGCCAGTTACTATGAGTCAGATGGAAAAGCCAATAATTTAATTTCACAGCAATATCCTGGGGAAAGTATATCTAATATTGGTCCTTTTTATATCACAAAGGAGAAAGGGATTTTTGGGGGCGAAAAATACGTTTTAAAGGCCCGTGGTTATAAATTAGAAGTACATGCAGCTAAAGGAGCTAATGTTACTTTTAACGGTGAAACAATTGATATGCAAGGTAAGGATTCCAAGGAGCTAGGTGTTTTTGGACCAGGGGTATATACCATTAAAGGCAGCAAAAAGTATGATTATACAACGGTTGATGATAAAACGGAAGTGACGCTTTTTGATCCTGATAAATTTGAGAAAACCGCCAGCCTTAATTTTAGCGGTGATACGGTTTCTGTAAACTCTGACATTCCGAATACAAAGGTACTTGTTGATGGGAAAGAATCAGGAGAGTCTATTTCCGAAAATACGGAGTTTGGCCCCGTAAAAGACGGAATTAAGCTCCAAGGAGTAGCTGAATTTCCATGGGGAGAAGGAAAAAGCGAGGCAGTCACAGTTCAATCAGACATTACGGAAGAATATAACCTTACACCTAATCCAATAGTCAACGATGATATGAGAGAAAAATTAAAATCGCAGATCAATGATTTTGCTAAGGATAGAAATGAAGCTAAAGTGAAAAAAGATGCAAATAAGCTCAAAGATGTTTCAGACAGTTTGAAGAAAAGCTACATAGATGTGATTAAGAATTATGACAAAGAAAATTACTATGAAGGAAAAGCTTTGGGTACTCGCATTGACTTTTCTAAGGTGACTTACGAAAACGGCAGCGGGGGAAAACAGTTGATCCATATTCCTGTGGAATTTCATCTGAAATCGAGAGAGGTTTATGAATTTATGGATTCAGAGCTTGAAGAAAATTTCGATGAAGAAATCGTAACATTACAATACGATGAAGAGAAAAAAAGCTGGATTATCGAAGGTGAAAAAGATGACTATGAGTCATCGAATAATGATTATATGGCAAGCAAAGATGTAGCCAAAACAACTTTTTAAGATGATTAGCCCTTCATGATTGAAGGGCTAAATTCTTTTCTGCTTGTTTTTCTTTCTTAACCCTTTCCTTTTCTTCTCGATAAAACTCATGGAACATCTTCATTAAATCGCGTTTTTCAATCCTGGAAACATAATTGCGTGAGATCCCCAGTTCCTTTGCAATTTCTTTTTGTGTTTTTCTTTTTTGAAATTAAGTCCAAACCTTATAAACTTCATATACTCCGTCTTTGTAGGAAGTTCATCCCATGAAAGCTGAACGCAGCATCAGCTATAACATTTAAGTGACCGTTTTGAATTTGATAAGCCATTAAATCTTCAGCATATGATTCTTCAGATGAATTTAAAGCTTTTTCTCCTAAGCCATTGGTGACGTTTAGAGTAACCACCTTCTTTAACTCTTCCTTTTGAAAGATCCCTATTTTATATTTATCTCCAATTGTTGACACATCATCACTGTATTCATTAAAATCACCTTCATAAACTGGTACTCCATTTTTGAAAAACTTGTATTCGTCTCCGTTTTCGTTTACCTTTAATGTAACATGTCCATTTTTTACTTTTGTTTCAATATCAGGTATCTCTTTCGCATAACCTCTAGGCATTGAACGTAAACAAAGAAACAGAATTACAAGAAGGGTAGAACAAAAAACTTTCTGACGGGAATTCCACCGATCTTTGAAAAATTGTTTACAAAAGAAAAGGAGTTTTAACTAATGCGGATTTTTGGTGGGATTATTCGTTATTTATGTACAGTTGCCTTTTCGGTTGTATCAGCGGCAATTGTCTACACGTTGATGTTTTTAGAAGGGTTTGGTTTTTCGTCTTTTAGAGCGATAAGTTTGTTTATGTTTGTTGCTTATTTAATCTTTGCTACACCAATACAAATCTTTCTAAATCGCAAACCCAAAAAATATCATGGATGGTATTTGCTAACTTACTTTATAGTCTCTCTTGTCGTTTGTGGAATTTTAGCCTTATTGACTAATTACGCTCTGACTGCTTTTGTTTCGTATAAACTATACCTTTTTAGTTTTCTTTTGGCTTTAATTTATTGGTTTTGGGACTCTGTTTTTAGACAAAAGAAATAGAGCACATAATATAAAGCCAAATTTCCCCCCTTTATTTTTATTTGTGTGAGTCAATTGTGCCACATGAAATGATAATCCCAAGAAAATATACATATTTTTAAAAAATTTAACCTTTTTTTAGCCGTTCATCTAGATACATCACTTACTTAATAAGATACAACTAAACCAGCCAGCACCAACGATGAAAACAGCCACATCCTTATTAGGATATGGCTGTTCTCTTTTGTGCCTGCTTAACGAGCAATCGTTATGAGACAGGAAAGATCATTTCTTGGTGGATATGTTGAACAAAGAACGAAAAAAGAAGATCGTCTTAAACAGGTTTTTCTCAAGATCGTTCAGTTGAAGGTCATAGTATAGTCGAAGAAAGAATTCTTGGAACTAGCAAAAAAGAAAGGATGAAATTGATGAAGGAATATTTTTCAATCGGGGAAACAGCCCGTCTAAATAACATTTCCATTCAAACATTACGCTATTATGATAAGATCGGAATTTTCAAGCCTCAATGTACAGACCGGGATAACGGCTATCGATATTACCATGTTAAACAGTTCTTTTATTTAGATATTATAAAATATCTCAAATCTATTAAAACGCCGTTGGGAGAAATTAAGCGCATGATTTCACATACATGTACCCCCGAAATGATGCAAGCCTTTCTTGAGGAGCAAGAAAGCGTGATTGAGCGTGAGATGGAAAAACTCGAACGATCCAGGCAATTGCTTCAAAGAAGAAAGAACCAGCTTAATGAACAATTGGAGATCCGCACTAAAAAAGAAGAAGGTCTGGTTTATGTTCGACATATAGGAAGCCAAACCATTTTAAAAGCAGGGGCACCTCAAGTGAATCCTCATGACCAATCAGATTTGTATTACCGAAAATTGGCTGAAGTTCTTGAAGAAAGAGGAGATATCGTTGATAACTATTATGGACTGATTTATGATTTAAAGCCTTATAAAGATTCCGGTGACATTTATTGCAACAGCGTTTATACGACGATTTATGATGGAGTAAAGATAGATACAGGGGAACAAAACATGAGGATAGATACAATCCCATCCGGCGAATATATATGTATTTCATTTGATTGCACGGCAACAAATTATTTTTCATACTATCAAAAACTGTACCATTTTATTGAATCACATGGTATTCAAACGGATGGAAAAGTATATCAAGTTTCTTTTCCAAACAGCTATAACTCATTAAAAGAAGAAGACTTCCTCACAGAATTTAGAGTGCGGAAAAAATAACAATTCCCTTGACCCTATAGTTGCTATAGGGTTTATGATTTATGCATCGTTCTGATGAATATTCGAAAGGGAGGATGTATAAAAATGGCAGAAAATAAGACGCTTCAGTTACTCATGCCAAAAAGCCTGCTGGAAGCCCATTTATTAAATTCTAAACGAATGGTTCATCTGAAGAAGTACCTGGCGACTTAGATGTGTGCCTCTCAAATTTAATGAATCTAAAACAAAAGGAGCGATGGAGATGAGAGCACCGATAGATGAACCCATTTGGTACGCTTACCCTGGAATGGTAGCTGTCGTTACGGCCCAATATAAAGGCGAAAAAAACGCCATGGCCTCCGGGTGGCATACCTATATTGGATCTTCTCCCGGAATGTATGGGATATCGATAAATAAAGAGACATATACTTACAAATTGATTGAGAAAAGCGGCGTTTTCGGTGTGAATTTTCTTCCGGGGAGATATTCGGAACTCATTCAAGCATTAGGCACCCATAGCGGCAGAGATTTAAATAAGTTTGAAGCATTTCATATTCAATACGAAGAAGGACTAAAAGCTGAGATACCGATTTTAACTGATGCGTATTTCGCTTATGAGTGTAAAGTACACAGTATTTCCACTTTGGGAGATCAAGAGTGGATTGCGGGGGAAGTTTTACAGAGATATCAAGATCAAGAGCTTTTCTTAAAAAATGGTATGCCGAATTTAGAGAAATTGGATGTTCCGCTTCATATTGGAGGGGCCAGCTATCGAATATTAAATAGTCAAGCAGAGGAGCGTCAACACGTTTTTTATCCCAAAACTGATTGAAACATTCAGGTTTCTCTGCATAGAGTAGAGGAATCCAATCAATGAATGCATCTGCAGCGGCCTCCGCTGGAACTCCATTGACTTATACGAAGCAAAAAAGAGACCAAAAGACTGCAACGCTTCTCTTTAAGAAGGCTTTGCGGTCTTTTTATATTTCTAAGGTTCAATTCATTTTACCCTCCAAAAGGTATTTAAATTTCCATTTGCAGACTATCTGTTTTTGTTTTGGGAAAATTGCAAGTTAAAATTCATCTTCATTAATCCTATTATTAAGTTGCTTTTGTTGTCTTAATTTCATAGGCATGATAAAATTCCAAATAACCAAACATCCTATGTTTGATAAATGCATTACAGGAGGATAGACACATGCTTCAGAAAACAAACCGGCAGACGCTGGTTGAGCAAGTCGCACTACAAATAGAAAGTATGATCGAATCTGGTAAGTGGGGTGTCGGGATGCGCATTCCTGCCGAGCCGGAGTTGATGAACGAGTTGAATGTTAGCCGCAATACATTAAGGGAAGCAATTCGGGCATTGATACATGCGGGACTCTTGAAGACGAAACAAGGTGACGGAACTTATGTCTGCTCTTCAAGTGCCTTGGGAGCCGTGTTGAAAAAACGCATTTTGCGATCAGATACGCTGCAAACATTAGAAGTTCGATATGCACTCGAACGAGAGGGAGCTCATCTTGCTGCACAACGCAGAACCGATGACGAGGCGCGCGACCTTCTTCTTCTGCTGGAACGCTGCGAGGCAGCGGCAGAACTCGGTGACATTGATAGCTTTGTAGCGGCCGATATTGATCTGCATCAAAATATTGTCAAGGCATCTCATAATGAAATATTGATTGAAATATACAGCCATATCGCCGAAGCGTTACAAGATTCGATCACAAGCCTGACCCGTTATGAAGTAGATGCGGATTTCTTGGAAATGCACCGTCAACTGGTCGAAGCGATTGTTGGTCAAAACGCTGCTCGTGCCGTGGAAGCAGTTCATCGCTATATCGGGGAATCGAAGGATGTTATTGCCGGTGAAGAGGGGGAGCGGCTATGAGCGTACAAAGTGGTACAAAGCCAACTGAGGCAAAGCTTTCGTTCTCATTGAGTTTGCCGATCATCATAGGCATTGTCCTTATTTCACTGACGATGCGGTCACCGCTGACATCGGTAGGCCCACTGGTAGGTTCGATTCGCGAGTCCCTTGGATTATCAAATACTGCGGCAGGCTTGCTCACGACATTGCCGTTGCTTGCTTTCTCGCTTCTTTCCCCCTTCGCACCTATCTTGGCGCGCCGCTTCGGGATGGAACGGATCATACTTTATGCATTGGTTCTGCTCATGATAGGTATCGCTGTCCGCTCTCTGTCCGCAACAGTTCCTTTGTTTGCAGGCACTGTTTTGCTTGGGCTTGCGATTGCGGTGTGCAACGTGCTAATTCCAGGTCTGGTTAAACGGGATTTTTCTCATAATGTCGGTTTGATGACAGGACTGTATTCAGTATCGATGAATTTATGCGGGGCGATAGCCTCCGGTGTAAGCGTCCCGCTTGCCCGCAATCTCGGTTTTGGCTGGAATGGCGCACTTGGAATCTGGGGTCTGCTCGCTCTGATAGCCGCACTATTCTGGTTTCCTAAAGCGCGGGCGAGTCACGCGTCAGCCGGAATAACAACTAGCGGTGCGTCGACGCGGCGAAGTCTGTGGCGTTCACCGTTGGCATGGATAATTACACTTTTTATGGGATTGCAGTCTTTGCTTTTCTATGTATTGATCGCTTGGTTACCTGAAGTCATGACAAGCCGGGGCTTGAATGAAGACAGCGCTGGCTGGATGCTATCGTTGTTTCAATTCGCTTCGCTTCCCGTATCATTCATCGTACCAATCGTTGCGGGACGCATGAAGAACCAGCGTTTGCTGGTTGTCATCATGACTATCCTGTTTTTTGTTTCATTAGGTGGCCTTTATTTCGGCGATAATGCACTTATTTTGTTATGGACAATTTTACTCGGAATTGCTGGGGGATGTGCGTTCAGTTTGGCTATGATCTTTTTAAGCTTGCGGACGAAAGATGCCACCGATGCGGCTTCTTTATCTGGTATGTCCCAATCTGTCGGATATTTGCTGGCTGCAACAGGACCGACCTTGTTTGGATTGCTCCATGATGTCACGGCAAGATGGAACCTCCCAATATTACTGTTGCTTATGGTCAGCATTCTGCTGTTCATATTCGGTCTGGGCGCGTCAAAAAATCAAACGGTATAAAGGGCTCTGTTTCAGCAAAGCTCTTGCTGAAAGAGCTCATGAACTGCCCAGAATAAATAAAAATAAATTGAATTGGTGTAAGTCAAATCAATTGCAATAGCTAGGTTGAGGGCCTGGTGAAATAAAAGGGAAGCCGGAACTTATGGACCGGCTTCTTCTTCATTTCCCCTTCTTCCGCTTCTCCGCCTGGTAAAGCTAATGAAATATCTACTGTAACTTAAGGAATGTTTAAGGTCGATCACAAGTAGATACTAGATCAGGCCAAAGGTATCAATTCGATTGTTTATTACTAAGCCTATGTATTTCACGAGCCATTGATTCCAAAATATACATAACGGGGATTTGCGTAGTAATATTAGCATTTTCAAACCACTCTTCCGTCACGTAATACGAGATATTAATGTCGGATATTCTGGCAATGGTGGAGTGCTTATGATTTGTAATACTGATCACTTTACTTCCTTCTTGCTTGAGCTGATGAAGATGAGTGACTGTAGAATGGCCTTCACCTGAGACGGATAAAGCAATCGTGATGCTATTGCGGCGGAATTGGGAATGTGTCGGAAAGTAAGGATCTTTAATATACATTGAAAATTTGCCTAAACATGAGAAGTACCTTGCTCCGTACTCAGCAAGAATACCTGAGCTTCCTACGCCGATAAAAATGACACTCTCCGCTTTGGTAATTAGAAGCGCGGCCTCCGCAATCTTTTCTTCAATGTCTCCTTTTAACGTTCTCTCAAAAAACTCGGCTATTGAATGTTGGGAACTCTTCAATACCGTCTTTTTATCTTTTTCTAACTGCATTTTAAGCTTTACTTTAAATTCCGAAAAACCCTCACAATTTAGTTTTTTACAGAAACGCAGAATGGAGGCTGTTGATACGTGCGTTTCATCTGCCAATTCGCGGATTCGCATATAGACGACTTTCTCGCCATTTTGACAAATGTAATTATATAAAGAAGTTTCCAGTTCATTAAACGAAGCGATGATCTCATGGGTAAACATGTATGCGGGGCTCTCCTTCCCTTGACCCTTTTTGCTAACTTCATCTTAGCATACCTGCTTCCTAAGAAACATAGTGTTACATATGTGCAACAAATGACTTCTTGTGTGATTAAAAACAACATGTTACCGGCTTATTTACCGGCTTGCTCATCTGCAGATACAATTGATCCATAAGTACTTTTGCTAAATTACCCGGAGGTGTAAAGAGGATGACACAAGGAATTAAAATTGTCACGATAGGCGGGGGATCGAGTTATACTCCTGAATTAGTAGAAGGGTTTATCAAACGGTACGATGAATTGCCGGTTCGAGAATTATGGCTGGTAGATATTGAAGCGGGAAAAGAAAAATTAGAAATCGTCGGAAACCTTGCGAAAAGAATGATTGAAAAAGCCGGTCTTCCAATTGAAATTCATTTAACGCTTGACAGGAGATCAGCTTTACACAATGCCGATTTTGTTACGACTCAGTTTCGCGTAGGGCTGCTTGATGCCCGTGCAAAGGATGAAAGAATACCTTTAAGTCACGGGGTTTTAGGCCAAGAAACAAACGGACCGGGCGGATTGTTTAAGGGACTGCGTACCATTCCGGTTATATTGGATATTGTAAAAGATATGAAAGAGTTATGTCCGGATGCCTGGTTAATCAACTTTACAAATCCTGCCGGAATGGTGACCGAAGCTGTCCTTCGCTACACTGACCATAAGAAAATCGTCGGCTTGTGCAATGTTCCAATCGGAATTGAGATGGGGATCGCCAAGCTTTTGGATGTTGATCATTCACGGGTTCGCATTGATTTCGCCGGTCTCAATCATATGGTATATGGATTGGATGTATACGTCGACGGAGTCAGTGTAAAAGAGAAAGTGATGGAGCTGTTATCAGATCCGGAGAACAGCAGTTTTGTAAAAAACATCGAAGGGCAAGGCTGGGAGCCGGAATTTATTCGGGCCTTAAATGTATTAACCTGTCCATATCATATGTACTATTATAAGACAGATGAAATGCTGCAAAAAGAATTGGAGAACTTTAAAAAGGGAACAACGAGAGCTGAAGTCGTTCAGAAGCTTGAAGAGGAATTATTCGAGCTGTACAAAGATCCCGACCTGGCCGTTAAACCGCCTCAATTAGAGGAGCGCGGCGGTGCGTATTACAGCGACGCAGCCGTTCGTCTCATTTCGTCTATCTATAACGATAAACGTGATATTCAGCCGGTTAACACAATCAACAATGGAGCGATTGCAAGTATTCCGGATGACTCTGCGGTTGAAGTAAGCTGTGTGATTACAAAGGAAGGTCCAAGGCCAATCGTTCATGGTGATCTGCCAGTTGCAGTCCGGGGACTCGTTCAGCAAATCAAGTCATTTGAACGAGTAGGCGCCGAAGCCGCTGTAACAGGAAGCTATGATACAGCTTTGCTGGCGATGACGATCAATCCGCTTGTCCCTTCTGATAAAATCGGCAAAGCAATTTTAGATGAAATGCTTGAAGCGCATAAAGAGCATTTGCCAAGGTTTTTTAAAAAAATAGAAGCATAAGGGGGGAGCAGTTGGTTAAATTGGGCGTTCACTTTATGTTCAGCTGATAAGGAGGAAAAAGTGAGCATAAAACTAATAGCGGTTGATATGGATGGAACATTTTTGGACGATGACATGAAATATAACAATGATCGTTTTATGAAACAATATCATGAATTAAAAGCACGGGGAATAAAATTTGTGGTTGCAAGCGGCAATCAATATGATCAGCTTAAATCCTTTTTTCCATCAATTAAAAATGAAATAGCTTTCGTTGCTGAGAACGGTGCTTACGTAATAGATTCGGGAAAAGAAATATTCTCAGGCGAAATGTCTAAAGAAACGATAAAAAAAGTTATTGATGTTATAGAAAAGTATGAATACACAAATCTAATTGTTTGCGGAAAAAAAAGTGCTTATATACATGAAGATGTTCGCGACGATGCATATAAGCATGCTCGTAAATATTATCATAAACTGCAAAAAGTGCCTCATTTCGAAAATCTGAATGATAAAATATTCAAGTTCGCCACAAGCTTTTCCACGAAGGATGTTTCAGGACTTTTACGCGGCTTGAAAAAGTCAATCGGTTCTCTCGTTACTCCCGTATCAAGCGGACACGGCGACATCGATTTGATTATACCCGGCCTTCATAAAGCAAGCGGGATTAAAATCCTTCAAAAGCGGTGGGGCATTCGTAATTATGAGTCAGCTGCATTTGGAGACAGCGGAAACGACCTGGAGATGATTTCCACTGTTCAGTATGGAATCGCAATGGAGAATGCCCAGAAAATGATTAAAGATGCTTCCCGATATATAACACAATCCAATAACGAGGAAGGTGTCTTAAATGCCATAGACGCCATTCTTAAAAATGAAGAACCGTTTATATCATAATTCTAAAATGGAAAAAGCTTATGAAATGTCTTATCGCTTCATAGGCTTTTTTTGTTGAAAAATAGATGTTTCAATACCTTAGCTGCATAAGTTTCGCTTTAATTGAAAGCTTAATGAAATAGACGCCGGATTGTTAGGCCGGCTTCTGCGAGATCACTTTCTCTAGGCTTTCTTCCTTCTCCGCCCGGAAAAAACCATGAAATATCTTCATTAACGCGCGCTTTTCAATCCGGGGCATGTTGCTCCGCGAAATCCCGAGCTCCTTTAGCGAAGAAAGATTTGCCCTTAGACATCGAAAAGGTTGAAGAGGAGTTAAAAATAGGTCAAGTGAAAAATTACAATTCATTGATACCTTTAGCACAAACTGCACTTAAACCAATTTTTGAACTTACTAGTAAAGATGGAATAATTGGAGATCATCACAGATACATTAAAGAGTGTAGTGCTTCTTACGATGAGTTAGTTAATAAAATTATTTCAAAAGTTTAGCACTTTTCGGAGTGCTTTTTATGTTCTCTGTAAAGCGGGTTCAAAGTAACACAACTCAGAAAGAGATAGCGTGTGAATGTAGATAACTTAAAAGCACATACAAACACCAAGAGATTATGTTAAAGGAATGAAATACAAGGGGCTTGAAAAGCACGGGATGTCAGTGAACACCATCAAGTCATAGGTAAGAGGGTATAGTTGGGAAAGAAAAAAGTGTGCATACAAAGAAATGTTTGAAAGTTCCAAGCAAATATACGATTGATGGTTCTGTTGGCGGTGGCATAATTATTTCAGGTTCGTTTTAAATCTAGTGGAAAGCCAATTTTTAGATTGGATTATTGTCCGGTTAAAACAGAAGGACCTTACAAACTGCATTACCATGTGCCGCCTAACATGAAGAAACATCATATCATTTTTAAAGGGGGACTTCCTTTGGACTGTGATGATGCACAACATCTGCATATTTAGTTACAATAAAAAAGGACTAGATCTTGAAACAATAGGATTAAAACCCCTAGACGTTGATGTGTAGGACATTTTTTATTTCGAACCAACTTTGAAGTTCTCAAGGATCGACTCTTTTGGTTGTAAGATATTATCAAAATCAAGCAGAGATTTAAGCATTGAACATGCTTTCAAATATTTTGAACTTTGAATCGATCAAGAGTTGAATAAACATTTTTATCAGATCCTCTCTATTTAGAGGATCTGAGTTTATGGTCAATAAATTGAAAAAATGGTCATTTCAATCTAAAAAAAGGGGCGGATTTTTAACCTTAGCCTCTGACAATCACTTCCCCCTTCGCCTTCTTCCGCTTCTCCTTCTTCGCCCGGTAAAACTCACATCTTCATCAGCGCCCGCTTCTCAGGTTCGGACACTACTCCGGTAAATTCCTTTGCAATTTCCCGCTGTGTTTTTTCTTTCTTCAAATCAAGTCCGGAGCGGGCGACGATTAATTCTTTTTCTCTCGCCTGAGGTTGCCGATGGGATTTTTTTGCTTTTGTAAGCTGGATTTGGATGGTTTCGATATACGCAAACAATTATTCAGTGGTTTATTTATGGTTAAAAATATTGCCCATCTTTGTGGCCAAAATAAAAAAGATGCAAATAAGTGTGATGAATAATCAATCTATTATATAAAAAAATATATTTTTATTCCGTTTTTGTATAAAAAATTATATAATGAATTCAAGAGTTAAATCACTTGTAGATGAATGCAGGTAAATGAAAGTTAGGTGTTCAGGTTTTGACTGAAGCAAAACAGGTTTTAAAAAGTTACATACCATTTGCAAAAACGATAGGGGAAATGTTTGGTGCAAATTGTGAGGTTGTCATTCATGATTTGACAACCCCCCAGTCTTCCGTCATTTTTACAATGAACAACCATGTGACGGGAAGAGAGGTTGGCCAATCCTTTGACCACTTGGTGAAAAAGGTTCTTTTATCCAATGAATTTAAAGAGGATTACTTAGCTGGATATGAAATTCAAACAGATGATGGGAGAACAATAAAATCATCGACTACCCTCATTAGAGATGGCCAGCAGCAGGTGATTGGGGCTTTTTGCATCAATTACGACATGAATGTAATGATTCAAATGAAAGAAATGTTAGATGCATTTATGCCCGGTGTTGAAAAGAAAAATCAAATACAAACTTCGAATACGGCGGAGCAGGAAGCTTCGATTCAGAATGTAGAAGAGATCACGAACCAGTTAATTGAACAAATTGTGGCGAATCGCAAACATTCCCTGATGAAACGCCGGGAAAAAATCGAGCTGATCAGATTTATGGATGAAAAGGGAATATTCCTCATGAAAGGTGCCATTGATAAAGTAGCAGAACAACTAGGCATTTCAAAGGTAACCGTCTATAGCTATTTGGATGAAGTGAAAAAAAGACAATCGGAGTGAGCGGAGTGGAGAGTATTTTCGAAGCAGGGAATTTAAAATCGAACGGTCATTATGCATTAGCTGTAATTCATCAAAACACGGTCTATGTATCAGGGCAATTTGCCATTGACCCAATCACGCAGGAAAAGAAATTTGGTACCATTGAAGAAGAGACTTTACAGGCATTGTCAAATATAGAGTATATCTTAAAAAAAGCCGGCAGTCATAAAGGCAAAATTGTAAAGATGACCCTATATCTACACGATATCAATTTATTAGACCGTGTTGACAATGTCTGTCAGGATTTTTTTCGCGATTATCGCCCAGCACGGTCAGTTGTTCCGACGAACGAGCTGCATTACGGTTTTCAGGTTGAAATTGAAGCAAGCGCCAGTCTGTAATATATTTTTTTGCCTAAAGCATATAAAAAAATATATAATAGGAGGTCTAAAAATAATGGAACAGTATCAATGTCATTCCTGCCGTACGAAATACAATGTATCTGAACAGGTGTGGAAATGCCAGTGTGGCGGAGTGTTAGACCTTGTAAAAGAAAAAGTAGAATGGTCCGATTCAAAAGTGCTCAAAGATATTCCTTCTATGTGGAGATATATTGATGCTATGCCATTTGATCGCGACTCCGCCATATGGAGCGGCATCACGATGGGGGAGGGATACACGCCTTTAATCGTGTTAGACAGCGGGGAGCCGAATACTTTTGTGAAAGTGGACTATATGATGCCTACTTTGTCTTTTAAAGATCGCGGTGCTGCTGTATTAATAGCTAAGGCAAAGGAGCTGGGAGTGAAGCATGTAATAGCTGACAGCAGCGGAAATGCGGGGACATCTATTGCAGCTTACGCCAAGCGGGCTGACATCGCATGTGACATCTTTCTTCGGAAGGGTACATCGCCTAAGAAAATCGCGCAGGTGAAAGCGCATGGAGCCAACGTTCGCGAAATTGAAGGAACAAGAGAAGATGTGGCTGAAGCAGCGCAAAAGGCTGTGAATATAGAGAAAAAATTCTATGCCAGTCACGTTTTTAATCCATATTTCTATGAAGGAACAAAAACGTATGCCTTTGAGATTTGGGAACAAATGAATGGAGCGCCGGATACGCTTATTATTCCAGTTGGCAATGGTACGTTATTACTTGGAGTTTACTATGGATTTAAAGAATTACTAGAGAGCAAATGTATAGACAAAATGCCAAGGCTTGTTGCGATACAGGCAGAGAATTGTGCGCCGTTGGCAAAGGCATTTATCAACAATCAACAAGCTGCTGAATCCGTCAAAAGCAGCGGAACACTTGCAGAGGGCATTTCGATTGCCAAACCGGCAAGATCTGCTCAAATATTAGAAGCCATCCGTGCTACAAAAGGACACATCATTACAACCAAAGAGGAAGAGATTCTAAAAGCTCGTACAGCATTAGCAAGTAAAGGCTTTTATGTTGAGCCAACAACAGCGGCTAACTATGCAGGATATTTAAAATACGATCATTCTTCTGATGAAAAAATCGTGATTCCATTATGCGGGGCTGGGATTAAATCTAATTAGGAACGAAGAGAGAAACATTTAATATGAAAATGGGGAGTTAGCATGGAAAACAAGAAAATCATTTTGCTGAGTACCGGCGGTACAATTGCAAGTAAGCCTGATCCTGAAACAGGTCTATTAGAAGCAGGTGCTATGACAGGTGAAGAGCTTTCTGAAATGTGTCGACTGCCTTCTCATATAGAGATTGAAATCAAGTCAGTCTTTCAAATGTCAAGCAGTCATATGACTTTTCATCACCTTGACATTCTGAAGCAAAATATAGAGAGTTTCTTCCGGAATGAGGATGTTGCCGGAATTGTGATATCGCATGGAACAGATACCCTTGAAGAGACTTCGTATTTCCTTGATCTGGTTATATCTGATGAAAGGCCGGTCGTGTTAACGGGGTCACAAAGAGGACCGACACTTGAAGGTACAGATGCATTTGTGAACCTAAGACAAGCTTTCTTATTAGCGGCACATCCTGATGCGCGAGGCTTAGGGGTAACAGTGTTGTTTAATGAGAGGGTCTTTGCTGCTCGATATGTGAAAAAACAGCATGCGTCAAATGTGGATGGTTTTTTCTCTCCGGGATTCGGTTATTTGGGAACGGCTGATCAAGATGAGATCGCAATTCATCAAAGATTAATCAAGCGTGAGACGTATCAACTAATTCAAGCATTGCCAAATGTAGAACTTATTAAGTGTTCACTTGGATCAGACGGAAAGTTTATAGATTATGCAGTTAAGTGCGGAAGTGCAGGAATCATTATTGAGGCGCCGGGAAGAGGGCATACGGCTCCAGCAATATTAGAAAGTGCAAAGAAAGCCGTAGAGAAAGGGATTCCTGTCGTTCTGACAACAAGTGCTGATGAAGGTGAAGTTAAGGGAGTATATGGATTCAAAGGAAGTGCTTCAACATATGCAGATGCCGGAATCATACTAGGCGGCTGCTATGACAGTAAGAAAGCAAGAATCAAACTCGCTGTTTTGCTGGCTGCTGGACAGAAGATTGATGAGGCTAGCTTTAAATATTAGGAATAATAGGGGGAAATTATTTTGAAGCCTGTACACACGAAATATTCAACACGTGATGGAGGCCATTACGTGCCAGCAATGGAACATAATGGTGTTATCTATATTTCAGGGCAGTTGTCGATGAATCCGGAAACGGGGAAAATTCCGGCTGGGGGCATCAAAGAAGAAGCAAAACAGGCGTTGGCAAATATGGAGCTGGTCCTCAAGGAACGGGGATTAGCCAACGAAGATGTGATATTATGCAGACTTTATACCCCAGATGTAAAGTATTGGCCGGATATCAATGAGGTCTATGCTCATTTCTTCGGCAATCATAAACCGGCAAGAGTAGTTGTTCCATCAAATCATTTATATGCCGGGTGTCTTGTTGAAGTTGAAGCCATTGCAGCGATAAAGGAGGAGGTACAATGAATGATTTACAATTAGATACACCAGCTCTTTTAATCGATAAAGACGTGATGTTAAGCAATATGAAGGATATGCAAAATTACGCTAATGAACAGAAAGTAAACTTACGACCTCATACAAAAACACATAAAATGCCTAAATTAGCTAAGCTACAAGAAGAAATGGGAGCTACAGGAATCGCTGTAGCGAAAGTAGGAGAAGCTGAAGTGATGGCGAGAAATGGCTTAAAAGATATCTTTATCGCAAATGAAATTGTTGGGAAATCAAAGCTTGAACGTATTAGAAAACTATCTGAAACGATTGATATCTCTTTTGGAATCGATAGTGCGTATCAAGTACGTGAAATTGAAGAAGTATTTGAAGGAGCTTCAAAGAAAGCCCAAGTGTTAGTGGAAATTGAAGTAGGAGAACAACGCTCCGGAATTATTGAAGAAGATGATTTTTGTACTTTATTAGAATTAATCAAAACGTGTCAAAATGTCGAGCTAAAAGGAATCTTCTCACATGACGGACATTCTTATAAAGCGAAAAGTGTAGCACATTGTAAAGAACTCTATAAAGAAAGTGTAGAACGAACATTACATTTTGCCCGAATTGCGGAAGAAATGGATCTAAAGACAAAAGTGGTTAGTATTGGCTCTACTCCTCCCTTCATGTTTAAGTTTGATATTCCAGAAGGGGTGACAGAAATTAGACCTGGCACTTACATTTTTATGGACGCCTCACAAGCAAATGTAATTGGTACGTATGATCGCTGTGCTGCTTCTGTACTCACAACCGTGATTAGTAAACCAACAAAAGAACGAGTCATTACAGACGTAGGGGCCAAGGGAATTACCGCCCAAACACGAAGCGAAGGGCTTACTGCAACCAAAGGGCTTGGCCGTATCAAAGAATACGAGGACGTTTATATTCATGGCGTATTCGACGAACATGCTATTATTTATCATGAAGAATTCAACAAAAAAGTAAGCATTGGAGATAAGGTGCGAATTATTCCAAATCATATCTGCCCAGTATGCAACTTGCACGATAAAGCCTATCTAGTCGATAATGGAGAGGTTGTAGATGAATTAAATATTGAAGCTAGAGGAAGACTTCAATAATTTAAAAAATAAGGGGAGATGGCATGAATCCGAATCATCACAAACTTTTTTACAAAGATCCCTATCTTAAAACGTTCGAAACGAAAATCTTGAAACAGCAACAGGACAAAAAAGGTGATTTTTATATTACCCTAGAGGAAACAGCCTTTTATCCAACAGGCGGGGGCCAGCCCCATGATATAGGAACATTGAACGGTGTCAAGGTTTTAAACGTTGAAGAGGTCGATGGAGAAATTCGTCATTATGTAGAAAGGACTTTACCGAATTTAGATGATCAGGTTGTTGGGGTTATTGATTGGGAACGGCGTTTTGATCACATGCAACAGCACACCGGGCAGCATATTTTGTCGGCGGCATTCGCGCAGTTATACGATATTCATACAGTTGGATTCCATCTTGGAAATGATACGGTTACCATTGACCTTGATGTATCAGAATTAACAGAGGAAATGGCAGGCAAAGCAGAGAAGCTTGCAAACGAGATCATAACGGAAAATAGGTCCATCGTCGCAAAGTGGGTAGAATATGATGACTTAGTAAATTATCCGATTCGTAAACTCCCATCTGTAAAAGAAAATATTCGTCTTGTCATGATTGATGAATTTGATTACAACGGATGCGGCGGAACACACCCTAGCGCTACAGGGGAAGTCGGAGCAATTAAAGTATTGAATTGGGAAAGACAGAGAAAAAAATTTCGTTTGTATTTTGTATGCGGTAATCGGGTCATAACGCATTTCGATCAAAAACAAAAGGTAATCGTTGAATTGACTGGATTACTTAATCGTCCTGAAGGGGAATTAAGTGAAGCTGTCAAACGGTTGCTTGAAAATATAAAAAAGCTAGACAAAGCGCTTCTAGAATCTAATGAAAAAAACCTTCAGTATGAAGCCAATGAATTATTAGCCAAAAACACCATTCAAAATGATACTGTCATGGTGATCGAAACGTTTTCAGATCGATCGATTCAAGAACTTCAAAAGCTAGCAAAAATGATCGCTGATCGAGAAAAACGGGCCCTTATTTTTTTTTTATCAGAGAACGATCATCGCTTCCAATTGGTTTGCGGACGAGGAGAAGCAAATAAAATGGATATGAGAACCCTAATGCAAGAAAGCCTTTCCCTTATTGATGGAAAAGGTGGAGGAAATAAAATGTTCGCTCAAGGTGGAGGGACTGCTTCATTAACAATAGAGGAATTTATGAAAAATGTTATGAACATTATAGCAACACAAATAAAATCAGAATTCAACAGACCTCTGTAAGTGGATAACAAGCTCTCACTTTTATTGAGGTCATAGAGGAAAGAAATAGAAGCCGGATTATTAGACCGGCTTCTGCGATATCACTTCTCCTTCTCCGCCCGATAAAACTCATGAAACATCTTCATCAGCGCCCGCTTCTCAATCCGCGACACATAGCTCCGAGAGATCTCGAGCTTCTTCGCGATTTCGCGCTGCGTTTTTTCTACCTTCAAATTAAGACCGAAGCGGCCGACGATGACTTCCTTTTCCCGTCCGTCCATAATGTCGATGTATTTTTTGACTTTTTCAAACTCTGTGCCTGAGCTGGATGGTGTCGATGACGTCTTCGTTTTCCGATCCTGAGGACATCGATGAGGCTGATTTCGTTGCCTTCTTTGTCCTGGCCGATCGGGTCATGGAGAGAGACGTCTTTTTTCGTTCTTTTCAAGGCGTGCAAATGCATGAGGATTTCATTATTCATTAGGGGGGTGCACAGATTTCCTATCACTGATTGATTAAATCAATGTTGAGTCAGCCTCCTGTAATACTAGCGAATGAAGGAGATACTTTAAATAGCCAAGCTGCATTTTCAATTGCCTGTGATTATATGTACGAAAGGTTAATATTACGTAACATGAAAGTTCGAATGCAAAAGTGCATACCATGTACAGTTCGGCTTTTTCGGCTGTCCAAGCATATATTATAAATTCCGCTGTATTTAAGTGCGAAGCTTGTAACAGGTTTAAACGAAAGCCTGATATCTAGGTATTATGCTTTAAACACACATTTGGATTTCTCTAGAAAAGCAAAGGTATTTGGGGGTTTATGTAAAAAATAGTAAATGCCTTATGCAACAAACAGGCTGTAGAGCAAAGTGAAGCATATCATCAACTTTCTGACCGAAATCAAACATGAAAACTGATTAAACCCTCTTAATAGAGGTTTTTTCTTTATGTATTGGATTGGTTTAAAATTGACAATTGAGTCAAAAGGTGAAAAAGCTCTATCCTATTTCTAGGATAAAGCTTTTTTTATTGTTAGACAGCATTAATACATTTCTCTAAAAAGTTACCAGCAACTCTCTGCGGCATCTCGCCGTGTTCAATTGTTTAGTCCTTTTTTTTCATAATCTTTACAAATCTGAAAAAGTCATCATCATCCGGCAGGGGCTTGTCATCTTCGCGTCCATTGCGATGTATATGCGGATCAGAGTGATGTTCATTGTAGAACTCTACGATATGGAATCCACACTTATTCACATAGAAGTTGATATTTCGCTTTTCGAAATAAGGTGTCACGGTTTCCCAAAGCACAGTATCCGGATACTGTGCTTCAATGGCTTTCCAAGCAGAAAGACCAATCCCTTGGCTGTGATATTCTGGAGATACATAGAATAAATCTAGCGAATTATGATTTGTTTGGCTGTTGATACGTACTACTGCACCACCGACATTCTTACCATCCTGAAGAATATGATATACCACCGCTCCGGGAGCATTGAAAGACTCCTGAACATCATTGTCCGATGGAATCGGTCCATCTTCGCAATCACCGAACGTTTCAATCACGGCGATCGCAAAGGCTTCTTGTAATTTTTTTTGGAATTCTGGCAGATCAGATTCCTTTGCTAGTTCCAGAATAACTTTTGGTTCCTTTTTTGTTTTCATGATTGTTCACTCCCTCAGTTGCTGAAATATCGAGTTCAGTCGTTCAGTAGAAACATTCCAGCTGTTCTACGAGCCCTTATCACAAAAAGTGATTCCGTCGCTTTTTCTTCCGCGGTAAATTTGGCGTTAAAATACTTCAAAAGCTTTCTCCTGTCTTTTTGTATGATTTCTTTTTCTTTGTTTCATTGGAAAACAAGCTGCATGTAACCCTTATTTACTATCGTTCACTACCGTATTAAGTGTGTATGCGGGATTTGTCATCATTCTCGAATTTTTCCTGCGAAAAGATACAAAAATAGTCGAATGAGGCGCCTTTGACTATGAACATGCGTAAAAGATTCAATTTAGATTCGATCATGAGCAATGCACATTGAGTAAACTCTGGTGGATTTATTAGCCCAAAGAAGCCTAAATGATATAAAAATAACTAGTCCATATATCAAATCTGTCCGTTTAATGCCCGCTTCATTCAACAACACTAATTTGAAGTCATGCAATCTGTGCAAGGGGGTTATTTCTGAATAGATTTTTCCGAGTGCAGCGGAGTTGCTTTGGGACTCCCGTTTAATTTGCCATACGTCAGCTTGCGCCATATTAATTCCATCGGACCGTACTTAAATCGTCTCAACCACAATGTACTAAAGATCATAAGAACGAAATACACGGCCAGGCTGAACATGAACGTGCCGGCAGATTGAATATGACCCGCAAGCCCGAATCCGTACCTGAGGAACAGAACTGTTCCAATGATAGAGTGAAGCAGATAACAGGTCAATGACATCCGTCCGACTTTGGTGAATATCATCATAGGGCCTCGCAGCTGAGGAACGTATAGAAACAGCATTGCAAAAGTGCTCATATAAAACATACTTCCGGTTAAGCCGCCATTTTGACTCAAGACAGAGGAAATGTCCTTCCACAGCATATTCTCAGAAAGATTAAACATGTCTAGTAATATACTGCTTTGTGTTATTAGAAAAGCGATTGTGCTAATGATCCAGATACGCTTCCATATAGGCTTTTTCGCTTCCATGTCTTTGAAAAATTCCATCTTAACAAAGTACACGCCCAGCAGAAACATGAGAAACATGGAATAGATCATAGAGAAAGAGCCAGCAGCCATCGTGACCATATCTGTCCACCGAGTGCTGATGGATTCCACGTAGGTAAGGCTGCTGTGGCTAAACAAAGTAAACTCTGAAAAATTTGGGTTTTTTGACCCTGCAGTATTGATGACATTGTACAACATTGTGAAAACAGGAGTCAGGAATTGAAACACGATAAGTGCGATAATCCATCTAAGCACCGTTTTGGCCGTGCGTTTATAGAAGGCGAGTAACAGGAAGCCGCTTACGGCGTAAAAGGCTAATATGTCACCGACCCAAACAAATGTGATGTGCAAAATGCCAAATCCCAACAGGATAGATAACCTACGGGCAAACAGCTTGTTGGGACTATCTACCTTCTGCGCGGCTCGATCCATAAAAATCATAAACCCAACCCCGAACAGGAAGGAGAATAACGTAACGAATTTCCCTTCGGCAAACCAGGAAACCAGATTGTGCAGTACGTCATCGGAGGTCATTTCGAATCCCTTTACTGAATCTACGATCAGAAAATAATTGACAATAATAATGCCCAGCAAGGCAAATCCGCGTACGATGTCCAGAAAATGAACCCGTTCCCGCAGACTCACCGGTTGCCCGTGTCCTTCTTTTTGTACAGTCATATCAATGCTCCTTTTCCATTTATCATCGCAATGTGTGGTTCGGATCTGAAAAACCTGAGCCTTACAATGGATAAATATAAAGACCGAATCTTAACAATTTATGAAGAGTCATCGTTTTTTTAGAAAATGTGACAAATTTGTGGCGGGCATCAGCTTTCATAAATTGTTAAGATTTACGTAGTATCTTATAACGTACTTAACTATGAACGATATATAGTAAGGACACACGAGAAATAACATCAAGAATCATGAGGTGAGAGAGACATGACCCATCGAATATTAGTCGTAGAGGATGATCAGGATATTGGTGATCTTTTGGAGGAATCCCTTACGCGTGCAGGCTACGAGGTGCTAAGAGCCAAGGATGGAAAGCGAGCATTGCAACTTGTGGATGACTCGCTTGATTTGGTTATTTTGGATATTATGATGCCAGGCATTTCGGGAATTGAAACATGTCAGCACATCAGGAAATCCTCTAACGTCCCGATTCTGTTTCTGACGGCCAGATCGAGTACACTCGATAAAACTGAGGGGTTACTCGCCGGCGGCGATGATTATATGACTAAACCATTCTCGGAAGAGGAACTTCATGCTAGAGTGATTGCTCAATTACGCAGATATACTATCTATCAGGAAAAGAAGGAACAGGAAGAAACATTTCTTATCGGGGGCAAACTAAGAGTGAGCGAAGAATTTAATGAGGTCTGGAAAGAGGAGCAGCAAATCAAGTTGTCAGATCTGGAATATCGTATCCTGAAACTTCTGATGAGCAAACGCAACAAAATATTTTCTGCCCAAAATATATATGAGAGTGTGTGGGGACAGCCTTACTTTTACTGTTCCAACAATACGGTGATGGTGCATATTCGGAAGCTGCGCTCCAAAATTGAGGATGATCCGGCACGTCCGGTTTATATAAGAACTGAATGGGGAAGAGGATATCGATTTGGCGCATCGTAAATTTACGCTAACCAAAAAACTGGCTTTGCTGATCATGGTTGCTGCGTTTGTGAGTGGTGTGATCTTTCTGACGTTGCAAAAAATCACAGATGATCTGATCGAGGGATATCTGAGTTCGGATGAGTATTATCACGAGGAGTCAGCAAGATACATTCAAAAATTCAGCAAGTACGTTTCAGAAAATGAGTTGTCTACATCAGATAGAAAAGCGTTTGGTGAGTGGGTCAAAAAAGAAAATTACATTAACCTCACCATATTCAAGGATCAGGAGCTGCAATATGATTCCATTTATTCCGAATCGGATTATGGAAAGGAAAAGCTGACTCAGTACGCTCAAAATCATTCACATCCTGTCAAGTTTAGCGATGGCGAAGGAAGAGTCATTATCGACGGTTTCTACTCTTCCCGATATTATAGTCTGGCCTTTACATTGGATTTGCTCGGGGCAACCCTCATCTTTTTAATCATTGTTCTCTTTGGCATTCGCCAAAGTCTTCGCTACCTTAAAACGATTCACCAAGAGATTCATATTCTTGAAGGGGGCGAACTGGACTACGAGATGACGATAAAAGGGCATGATGAATTAGCGATGATTGCAAAGAGCATTGAGGATCTGCGGAAAGCTTTCCTGGACAAACTTAAAGCTATCGAGGAATTGCAAGCTGAGAGCCGCAGCCTGGTTACCGAAATGTCGCACGATATGCGCACACCGCTGACGTCGCTGATCATGAATCTGGAGTTTGCCAAAAAAGCGGGAGGCGAAGCGGGTACCAGCAAAGATCGGTATGTAGCCAATGCTTATAGTAAAGCACTGCAATTAAAAAGCTTGTCTGACAATCTGTTTGCGTATTTCCTGCTGGACAAGGAATATGAGGCCGATCTGGAGACCGTTGCAGTAAAAGAAGTGATCTACGATCTAATATCAGATCAGATTGCTATCCTTCATCAGAAGCATTTCCGGGTCCATATTTCAGGCGAGCTGCCGGAAACCTATATTAACGTGAATTTGGAGGAGCTTGGTCGTGTATTTGATAATGTGATGTCAAACTTATTTAAATACGCAGATCCGGAAGAAGAAATCAGCATCACGTTTGTATCGGATCAAGAGATATTTGAGATCCATGTTAGCAATACGATTAAACTTGCGGATATAACACTGGAAAGCAACGGACTCGGTGAAAGGAGCATTGCGCGAATGATGTCCCGCATGCAGGGACAGTTTCACAGTATACAAAAGAATTCTAAGTACTACATTGTGCTACGATTTTGGAACACCAAGATGTAGGCTGAGAATAAAAACCACGAATATATTGAAATAGGAGACAACATGATGAGATTTTCCAACAAATTCAAAAAGGTGCCTTACCTGTTACAAGCGCTTCTCAATGTCTGTCTGTTCTTCCTGGCGATAGCCTTAAGCGCACTTCTGATCAGCGAGACATGGTACATTGTGCAATTCGTATACAAGTCACTGTTCAACAAAGTGGACAGCTATTATGAGATGCTTGGAGAACTGCTTATATTCTTCATGTACTTTGAGTTCATTGCTTTGATTATCAAATACTTCAAATCAGACTTTCATTTCCCGCTTCGCTACTTCATTTATATTGGCATCACAGCTGTCATTCGTTTGATTATCATCGATCATGATCAGGCGATCTCAACGTTCTGGTGGGCGATGGCCATTCTTGCAATGATCTGTGGATTCTTTATTGCAAATAGACGAAATTCTGTTGTTGAACATTAATAAATTAGTTCACTTTATGCCGAGACGCCGCCGAAATGTCCTAATTGTGAATGGGAACTGGAACAGAATAAAAAAATTGATAATCGGTATTTATAAGTCTAGCTGTTTAATGTCAGTTCAGAAATCTGTAGTGGATCAAAGTGGATTGTGGTTGTGAGTGGATATCTGAATGTATTTTTTGGCTACTTTAACAGACATGTCCCGATGACATAGCATTAAGAACTGAAAATCGCTTCTTTATTTTAAAAGGAAGAGGTTAAAATTCTTAATAAATAAGATGAAAAAGTTAGGATGGACGTTTATTGTTTTTTCTCGCTATTTTTTAACCATAATTGATATAAACGTATAGAAATGTAATGAAAATAAACTTTCATAACCAATGAGATAGATTTACTATATTGAGGGCCCAGTAATATAGAATACAGATCGATGGTTCAAGCCATCGGTTTTTTATTTGTTTTCATACTGAAAATCACCCATTAGGACAAACAGTTATTACATAGCATTACCCAAGGTGTGATGCATTTATGAAGGTGATGCTCATCGAGGGACCGCCAGCTGACAAATGCATGAACGATTCCTCTCATTATTTAATAAAACTTGATAGGAAGTAGATCCAGAGTGATGGCAATGTATATAAGGGTATGGATCGAGCAACCACACCCAGATCGAGGCCTGTATAAAGAAAGCAGGGACGATGCGATTAAAGAACTCATAATCAAGTTATCTGCTATGATCCAGATTGTCTTTCTCATAGAGCTTATTAGTGTGCAAAAACGATTTTCATAACTCTTTCATCTATTTCTTTTAAAAGAAACTTTAGTGAAAATAGAGAAAAGCGGGAATGTCCAATCCGGCCTTTGCTAAATTATGTCCCCTTCGCCTTCTTCCGCTTTTCCTTCTCAGCCCGGTAAAACTCATGAAACATCTTCATCAGCGCGCGCTTCTCAATCCGCGACACATAGCTCCGCGAGATCCCAAGCTCCTTCGCGATCTCGCGCTGCGTTTTTTCCTTCTTCAAATCAAGACCGAAGCGGCCGACGATGACTTCCTTTTCCTGTCCGTCCAGAATGTCGATGTATTTTTTCACTTTTTCAAGCTCCATGTTGAGCTGGATGGTGTCGATGACGTCTTCGTTTTCCGATTTGAGGACATTGATGAGGCTGATTTCGTTGACTCCTAGAGGTTATCCGTTTTGTTGTATTAAAGTAATAAAGAATTTTTAAGTTTAACGTTATTTAAAAAAGAAACATACATACGTATTTGGTATGTCCCCCATGATGCTATTCACACGTATGAAAGTAACGGTCTTGAAAATATGTGGGGAGAAGCACAAACAATTGCAATGAAAATTAAAGATGACATGAAAAGATAATTTGGTTTGCCATGAACTGTTGGAATTGAACCGAATACGCTGCTGGCAAAACTCTGTCTTGACACGAGTTTTTGGGCATGCCGAGATGTGAAAACAAAGAAATTTCAGTTTCTCTTTCCAATATTCGGGAGACAATTTAATCAAGCTCAATCTATTTCGCCCTGATCAAGAAAAAAGCGAATACTTGGGTACGTTATGGACGGTTTCAGAGAACGGTACGGCTCGTCAGCACTTCTACACGAAGTTTTTTATACAAACGCCGGAACCGCACGATTGAGATTAAAGTTAGAAAGGAAAATTGTGTATGCTGCGGGACAGAGGAAGTATCAAATGGGTGTCAATGATGTTACCGGAACACGTTGAATTGCTCAAAGAATATCATGAAAGTCTTGATAAAGTGAAAAAGCCGGTTGGTTGTCATATCATTTTTAATGACCTTTCTAAAATGGAGTCGTGTAGTTTATACGGTCACTGATACTCCTTCGTCTATATCCACTTACATTCTTCTGCTGAATGATAATGTCCATTACTCTATCTAAATTGCTCCCAGCTCTTTTGATGTTGTAGATGATGCACCAAAGAGCTTTTTCTACACACCTGCAGCCTTTCCTTGTGCAAGAGGGGAAGTGTCTACACGTAGCCCCACATGCACTACTTATCCCATTTTCTTCTCCCCACTGAAAAATTCTGATCTCTCCTTCTCTAAATATTTATATAGACACAGTATTTTTTACTGTGCCTATCCTAACTTTTCCCTTGATATCTCATCTAGGTTAGAAAAAAGAATGTCACACCCTAAGAATAGAAATGTAATAAAAAAGGATAAAAGTAACTCTCCACCTTGAAATATGGATACATTACTTAGATGGCTATTTGTAACATACTCTATGGAGAAATAAACGGCTATCCACGCAACAGCAAACTCAAATATATAAGTTATCCACTTAGGAATTCTGAGAAATATTGAGAGTCCTTTTATAACTGCCATAAGTATAAGCATGTAAACAAGTGCTAATGCGCTTACTAATAAAGAAAATATGTATAAATCAGATCTAGAGCTATAATTTACATAGTCGCCTAAGAAATGATTAACACCTAAAGAAACAAAATAAATAATTAGGCTAGGAACAGCCATGGCAAAGAATAAACAAAAGCCTATGAGGAGGATAAAAGATATGAACGCCAAGGTGTTTGGGGGATTATCTATAACCCCCTTTTTAATCAAAAGTAAAAACAAAACACAGGAAATAACCAAACATGAAAGTATAGCTAGAGTTATTGCTGTAAAGATAGTCATCTTTGACCTCCATTAGAAAAGTGCCATTAGTGGGGAACTAACAGCACTTTCTTAAATTTTTTATTCGTTAAATCAGCGTAATAATGAATTTTGCCAATGCTCTTGCCACATCAGGCGGACAGCCAATGCCTCTCAGTCCATTATAAAACTGATTCTCAGTCCATTTTTCGCCTTTATCCATCAACTTAGCTACTTTAGCAGAGTTTTTTCTAACCCATGCGGCAGCCTTTGGAGACAAAGGTCTAAGCATTTGCGATAAAACCCAACCTCCTGAGCGGAGAGCTAATTTAAAGGCTTTATAAGTCCATGACACTGCGCCTTGAGTTTGAAAATTCCCATTAGCAGTAGCTACTGTTTTAACAGGTACATTCTGTGACTTGATAGCGTTTTGTACCCCTTTATGAACAGTCACTTTCATAGCAACAGGAGTAGATGACGCTGTTTTTTCAGATGCTAATGCACCTGATGTGCCTAAGAAAGATGTAAGAAGCGTGGCGCTTAGAACCACTGAAGCTATTCTCTTTTTATTTTTCATATATATTTATCTCCTATTATATTATGAATAATTTTAAAACGATTTAATTGCAATGGTTGTCCAATATGCTAAAACTTTGGCATTTATGTTAGAAAGTCCTGATTTTTTAAGCGAATTATATAGCTTATTTTGGACATCAGACCACCCAAAGGCATAATACTCATCTAAAAGGTCTTTTAGTACGGGTTCTATATACTTTGTAAACCTTTCTTCAAGTTCATTTCTTACTTTCTTTCCTGCAAGCCTTTCTACAAGTTGAAAAAGCTTTGCTTTATTCTTTAGAACTGCCCGGATAGCATCTTTAACAGGCTTTGTAGCAGAGTTTTTATTTTGTAATTCAACCTTTGGTGTGAACAGACTATCTACAGTATAAACAATGGGTACGGATGTTCCAGTGGCATTAGTATCAATCTCATCATTTTCCTTAGCTTGAGATGACTGGACAAAGGAAGTAGAGCCAAGGGCTAAAGAAGCTATTACTATGAATCCTTTAGCTAGTCTATTGATAATCATTTCCTCCTCTACGTATAATTAGTAGCAAACCAGTGACTATGTATTTAGGTTACAACCTGTAATTGTTTGCTTTGGTATGAATTCCCACCTCCTTGTGATTATTCTATCAGTAGTAAAAATATGGGTAAATAGGAAAAAGGAATAATATTTATTTACATAATTTACATTATTAAAAAGTTCAAAAAATATAATTGTGTATAGCTTATCTGTCATATGAGACTCTTTATAAGAGGAGAATAATGTACTAATAAATATTATCCCCTTCCATCTCTACCTTCCCTTTCGCCTTTTGTTTAATAATCTATTTTTAATCAAAATAAGACTTTCTAATGAACTTTATCAAGCGCAATCGGACGCTTGATGCCATTTCGGGCGGACAAAGGCAGAGATCCTGGATTTCCACGTCTTTGGCGCAAGGCACGGATCTGCTTCTGCTTGACGAGCCTGCAACTTTTTTGGATATCACGCATGAGATCGAATTATTGGAGCTGTTAAAACAACTGAATCGGGAGCATGGCCGTACAATTGTCATGGTATTGCACGATTTGAATCAGGCCTCACAGGACGCCGATTATTTAATCAGCATATTGGACGGGAAAGTATACAGCGCCGGTGCTCCTGTTGAAGTATTTACACCAGAGCTGTTCCGAGACGTTTTTGGACTTGAATGCTGCATTATGAAAAGCCCGGTCGATCAAAAGCCGATGTGTCTGCCGACCGGATTATGCGGTAGATCTCTTGTAAAAACAGGGCAAAATAGTTAGGCCCAATGCGAAATATTTACGCTTGGAACAGATCTTTCGCTTGTCATTGTATTCTCTCAAACACTATTACGTAATAAAAAGACAGGCTCACGAAAAAGTGTCCGTCTTTTATGTTTTTATATTTTGTTTTAGTGGATTACTTATTATTCTTTCGCGTGTATTCACACAGATAAGGAATATATTTTTTCACTGGTTGTTTGGCTGGTGGGGTATGCTGCCGTCATGATTTCATTTATGATTATCAATAAATAACAGCTGAGGGGAAGATAGAATGGCATATAGAATCTTTAATGATCGTGCAGATGATAAAAGCTACTCACTCCACCGTCCAATGCTTCAAAGGTACGCGGAGCGAGCGTGTTATTCGTTTCTTTCCTAGTGTTGTTTACTTCTATAAATATCACCTATGCTTCTGACAAGTATCGGAATTTCGCTGAACTTAAAGAGGGCGAAGACCCTGCGAATTATAATATCTTTACTAGGGGTCTAGGAACTTCTGCTCTAATCTTCGCGCCGCACGGCGGAGGGATCGAAGGAGGGACAAGCGAGATTGCCAAAGAACTCAGCACTCATTTCTCGACTTACTTGTTTGAAGCCTTAAAAATTCCGGGAGCGTTGGACCTGCATATTACGAGTACGAACTTCGACGAGCCACAAGCCTTAGACATATTGAACAATCATGATTTTACGCTTTCAGTTGATGGGATATTTTTGCAAGTGATGATATCATGGCTGCAGGAGTTATTACGGAAGCCAAAAAATGTGGAAAAGACATTCCAGATCAATTAAAAGTGATCGGTTATGGCGGCATAGAAACCATTCAGGCTATTCTGCCAGAATTGATTACTATCCAACAGTCGATTGAATTAACTTCCAAAACGGCCATTAAGATTTTAGAAAAACAAATTGAAGACAAATTTGATGATTTGCCACTTGAAACGTATTTGTCCGTACAGCTTTTCGAAGGTAGGACAACTTAAAAATTGCTGGAGTAGGTACTCTATTGTGTAATCGAGTAATATTATTTCTCCAAAATCAGGGAAGGGGTGGCTGTTTCGAGTTCATTCAGAATCGCAACTGTTCATTACATGAAAGTAATGTTCTGATGACTATACTGAATGATGGAAATATGAATCATTCCTAAATTACTTGGCAAAAACCTAATGGAATCATATAATATATAAACTAAACTTTGCGATTAAGGTGTGAGAAATTTGTCTAAAAAGCAAGAAATAATATCAGCTGCAAGAGAGATTATTTATTCTAAGGGATTTCAAGCAACCTCTATAAAAGATATTCTTATGGCTGCAGAAATTGGAAAAGGCCAATTTTATCATTACTTCTCATCTAAATATGATTTAGGATTAGCAGTAGTGGAATCTATAGTCCATGAATATCAAACAGAGTTAATATCAAATATTCTTCAGTCCGATAATACTCCAGTAAATAAGTTAAATATGATGCTGGACAGAACCCTTACTTTTCATACTGAAGTGAAGAATAAATCAGGTTGTCCTATTGGAAACTTAGCCATTGAAATGAGTGAGCATGATGAAGCGTTTCGTGTGAAAATTCAACATTTATTTGAATGTTGGATAGGGGCTATAGAGACTACATTAAATGAAATGGTTGAACAAGGTCTATTAGATTCCTTTGATACTAAAAAAGATGCTCAAGCAATTGTAGCTATGATTGAAGGAGGAATTTTGTTAATGAAAAACCAACAAAACGTCAACTTTTTAAGTGACATTATAGAAGTAATCCGAAAACAATTTAATCTAGAATAGTCAACTGTTTTTTTCTTGCAACATTGTTTTTCTTATGTTAAGTTCTTTTTGTACCGACTGGTAGGTATAATTCTATGCTGAAGGAGAGATAAACAATGGCAAAATTAAATGGTGTTGATATGAGTATTATTGAAGGTTTAGTGGAGCAATACAAAAAAAATCCTGCTGAAGGTACTGGAAGTTGGTCATCTTCTGTAAAATGGGATAATGGATTCCATGTTGAGGCAAAAGTAGGTGATCATGCTCCTATTCATGTTGATGAGCCAAAATGGTTAGCAGGTTCCAATAAGGGAGCGAACCCAGTGGAATATTTATTAAGCGCAATAGGTTCTTGCTTGTCAGTGGGGTTTATTGCAAATGCTAGTGGAATGGGAATCAAGATAAACTCGTTAGAAGTAGAGGTTTCAGGACAACTAGATTTGAATGTCTTTTTAGGATTAAAAGAAGGAAATCCTGGTTTTGATGAAATCAATGCACATTTTAATATCGATAGTGATGCGGATGAACATCAGATTGAAGAACTTGTTGCACAGGCCATGAAACTTTCACCTGTAAAAAATACAATCCAAAGAAATGTTCATGTTCAGGCATCTTTAAGTCACAATAAGAAGAAAGAATAATTATAAGAGTATTTTTCAATAGTTACTGTACCGAATAGTAGGTACAGTTAGGTGTGAAAGAGGGGAAAATTATGAATCAGAACGATAGTTTATACAAAGAATCACAAACAAAATGGGTAGTAGAGAAGTAAACTCTGTGATATCATTACGCAATATTCAAAATATAAAGACGAGTGAAACGAGGGGGTAATGATGGAGAAAAAGCATTCATTAGGGTTTGAAACAATCGCTCTTCATGGAGGACAAGTACCTGACCCTACTACAAATTCTAGAGCAGTCCCTATTTATCAAACAAGCTCATATATTTTTAACGACACAGATCATGCTGCAGATTTGTTTTCTTTAAAAGAACCCGGAAATATTTACACACGTATCATGAATCCTACTCATGATGTTTTTGAGCAACGTGTTGCCCTAATGGAAGGCGGCGTAGGGGCATTAGCAACTTCATCGGGACAGTCAGCTATTACATATTCTATTTTGAACATAGCAGAAGCAGGAGATGAAATTATCGCTTCCAGCAGCCTGTATGGGGGGACCTATGCTTTATTTACTCATACTTTGACAAAGCTTGGAATCAAATTTCACTTGGTTGATGTAGACGATCCAGCTCAATTTCAAGAAAAAATGAATGATAAAACAAAGGCTGTGTTTATAGAAACGATTGGAAATCCTCGAATTAATATTGCGGATATTCAAGCAATTGCCGATATTGCACATGCAAATAATGTTCCACTTATCGTTGATAATACATTTGCCTCCCCATATTTATGCAGGCCGATTGAGTATGGCGCAGATATTGTGGTTCATTCAGCTACCAAATTTATTGGCGGCCATGGAACCTCTATCGGCGGTGTTATTGTAGATTCTGGAAAATTTAATTGGGCTAACGGAAAATTTTCAGGTTTGTCAGAACCAGATCTAAGTTATCATGGGCTAGTTTATACAGATGCACTGGGATCGCTAGCTTATATTACAAAAGCACGCGTTACGTTGCTTAGAGACATTGGAGCTTCCGCTTCGCCATTCAATACATTTATGTTTCTTCAGGGATTAGAAACTCTTCCTCTACGGATGGAGCGCCATGTAGAAAATGCCCTTAAGGTTGCACAATTTTTAGAAAAACATCCCCATGTCTCATGGGTTAATTATCCAGGCCTTGCATCAAACCCTTATCACGAACTTGCTCAAAAGTATTTGCCAAAAGGAGCAGGATCCATTTTCACATTTGGTATTAAAGGCGGTGTGGAAGAAGGGAAGAAATTTATTAACAGCGTGAAGATTTTCAGTCATTTGGCGAATGTTGGCGATGCGAAATCACTGGTTATTCATCCTGCCAGCACGACCCATCAACAGCTGGATGAAGAAAGTCAGGTAAAAGCCGGTGTTACTCCGGATATGATTCGTCTTTCTATTGGTATTGAAACGATTGATGATATTCTTTACGATTTAGACAACGCTCTCCAAGTCAGTCAGCAATAACATTACCTGCAGCTCATCGCAAAGTAAATTTAAAAAACGTCATTCTATCATTACAAACCAATAGAATGGCGTTTTTAAATAGAAGAAACAACAGGTTTTTAAGAATGATTATGGTGTTATCATGTAACAGCTAGCATATTGAAGATCTCCATTGTACGTATAAGTCGCTAAGTTGGAGTATATGACGAAGGCTGCGCAAGAGCTTCTGTTTTTGCTCAAATAAAGATTAAGGTAAATCACCAGTAGACACTGATCACTTTGTTCCGACTAATGCAGGAGAAGGGGGAGAATTTCTTGTAGAACTAGCGAAAACAGGATTTCTCTCGGCCCCTCTGTTACGATACGGGTTACTTATCTTGGTCGTCATATTCACTTTCTTGGATATGGTCTTTTTGTTATTGTATTTACAAATCGTATACCGCTGAAGGAAATGGACATAGCTTGAAATTTATCAGACGACAACTACGACTTTCCCAGGCACAACAAAAGCATTTATTTTAATCAATAATCTTCCGAAAGAAAAAACTGCAGATATTTTAGTAGATTTACTTAATGTAATAGGGGCAGCTGAAGCAATAGGACCAACCTGCACCAACTGGTCCAACAGGAGACGTAAATAAATTTTATTCTCTGTATTATTGTTTTTTATAAATTTTATATAGTTATACATACTGATTACCGGTATAAAATACGTTAACATATCGATTAAACAATATATAAGATATTAATTGGAGGTTCGATATGGCGATTATTTTTGACGATTATGAAAAGGCAATATTAAGAGAATTGCAGGAAGATGCTTCCATGTCAAATCTAAATTTATCAAAGAAAATTGGGCTTTCACCATCGGCATGTCTTGCAAGAACAAAAAACCTAGTAGAACTGGTATGATTAAAAAGTTTACGACGATTGTTGATAAGAAAAAATTGGGGATTGAAGTCACAGCATTAGCACTCATCAATTTATCACCCCTGAATAGGGAAACCATTCATTCATTTTTAGAGGATATAAACAAATATCCACAGGCTCAAGAGTGCTACACACTGACAGGAAGCCATGACTACATGCTTAAGATTGTAGCAAAGGACATGGAGAGTTATCGGAATTTCATCATTGATTCATTAATGCAGAATCCGGCAATCAGTGGAGTTGATACAAGCATGGTTATGAGTACAGAAAAAAGGACGGTCAGTGTGCCAATTGACGAAGTTTAGGAGGTTATGGATTTGAATGAGAACAAGGATTCGTTAAATTTAAATTCTCTTAGGACATACAATCAAGTGAATAAAAGAATTCAAATATGGGCTGCATTTCGTGCGGCTTTTCCGCATACGGTTCCTATTTTGGCGGGTTTTGTATTTTTGGGGATTGCCTATGGGATTTATATGAATTCATTAGGGTTCAGCGCCATTTATCCAATCATCATGAGCTTTGCCATTTTTGCAGGGTCAATGGAGTTTGTCGCAGCCAATTTTTTGCTTGTGGCGTTCAACCCGATGAATGCTCTTTTTTTAACGTTAATGGTGAACGCACGCCATTTGTTTTATGGCATTTCTATGCTGGATAAGTATAGGGGAACCGGGAAGAAAAAGCTTTATCTGATTTACGGGATGTGTGATGAGTCTTTTTCTATCAATTGTACAGTTGATATTCCGAAGAATGTGGACAAGGGCTGGTTTATGTTCTTTGTAACACTGCTTAATCATTCTTATTGGGTGATAGGGGCAGCGATTGGCGGCATTTTTGGCTCTCTTGTCAAGTTCAACACAGAGGGGCTCGATTTTGTGATGACGGCTCTTTTTGTTGTGATTTTCATTGAACAGTGGATCAAAGAGAAACGGCACTTCAGCAATCTTGCAGGACTTGGACTTTCAGCAGTCAGCCTTATGATTTTTGGCGGAAGCAACTTCATTATTCCTGCGATGCTTGCTATTTTGGGGACGCTTACCGCTTTTAGAAAACCATTGGAGAAAGTTGAGGTTGCCCGATGACAATGAGTGTAACGCAGCAAATCATCACGATTGCCATAGTCGTGTTAGGCACAATGCTGACAAGGTTTCTTCCATTTATGGTTTTCCCATCGGGTAAACCAACACCGAAGTATGTGCAGTATCTCGGTAAAGTACTGCCATCGGCAGTGTTAGGACTTTTGGTGATCTATTGTTTTAAGGATGTGAGCCTGCTTTCTGGCAGTCACGGGTTCCCTGAGCTTATTGCAGTAGGTGTAGTTGCACTGCTTCACTTCTGGAAGAAAAATATGCTCCTCTCCATAGCGGGAGGAACCGTTGTATATATGATTTTGGTGCAATTGGTTTTTTGATCATACTGATTTTTGGATTTTTGAAAAGCAAAGGGGCGGGGAATGGTGAAAAAGAAAATTGACGAGTCTCAAATCTATGAACAATACCGTGAACAAATTTATAAACAAGTAGAGAATGATCCGTATGCACAGTCGTTAGGAAGATGCCTGATCAAAGAGAAGCTTTGCGTATGAGGTTAGTAGAATTAGATAAACTTGAAATGTCAATACTTCTCTCGTTCTGATCAGTACGAGAGAAGATCTATGCACGTTTAAGAGAACCTGAGTAAAGGGAAGAAGAATCCATCTTTATTTGAGGTCGTTGAACTAACAGCAAATGATGTAAAGAAATGCAACCAAAAAATGTAATATTAAACGCATCGAACACCCAATCAATAAGGCAGGTGAGAAAAAAGGCGACCGGGCAGAGTTGAATCAGAGGCCTTGCATGAAGCAGCATTATATATATTAAAGCAGCAGGAAAAGCCGATTAGAAGTATCAATCTACAAAAAAGATTGAAAAGAAAACGGGGAGACAAATCTCTAATATGACGGTATTTATGGATCAATTAATGAAAAAAAATCCAGAGATAAGAAAACCTCATAGAGGACGATATATTTTGGTGAGGACTTAAAAAATGGAGCGCTTGTAATACTGGGGGAATATAATTTTCATAAATTTCTACCTTTTTGAGGACCTAGTGAAAGAAATAGAAGCCGGAATTTTGGCCGGCTTCTACAGCGTTATTTCCCCTTCGCTTTTTTTCGCTTCTCCTTCTCCGCCCGATAAAACTCATGAAACATCTTCATCAGCGCGCGCTTCTCAATCCGCGACACATAGCTCCGCGAAATCCCAAGCTCCTTCGCGATTTCGCGCTGCGTTTTTTCTTTCTTCAAATCAAGGCCAAATCTGCCGACGATGACTTCCTTTTCCCGTCCGTCCAGAATGTCGATGTATTTTTTGACTTTTTCAAGCTCCATGTTGAGCTGGATGGTGTCAATGACGTCTTCGTTTTCCGATTTGAGGACATCGATGAGGCTGATTTCGTTGCCTTCTTTGTCCTGGCCGATCGGGTCATGGAGGGAGACGTCTTTTTTCGTTTTTTTCAATGCGCGCAAATGCATGAGAATCTCGTTTTCTATACACCGTGCCGCATAAGTGGCGAGCTTTGTTCCTTTTCCGGCTGAATAGCTTTCGATCGCTTTGATCAGCCCGATCGTTCCGATGGAAATCAGGTCTTCTGCATCTTCGCCTGTGTTTTCGAATTTTTTGACGATGTGGGCGACCAGCCGGAGGTTATGCTCGATCAGCATGTTTCTCGCGTGTTCATCCCCCTGGGCCATCAGCTCCAAGTACTTTTTTTCGTCACTGCTTGACAGCGGCTGTGGAAAGGCATTGTTTTTCACATATGATACTAAAAAAACGAGTTCCTTGATGACATAACCGAGCGCTGCAAAAACACCTGTCATTATCGGCACCTCCACATAATGTATGTAGGCAGAAGCCTATATGTAAATGTATGTGGGAGGGGGGATGTCTGTGTCTGTACGCGGCAAAATTGCCGGACTGCCAAATATTCCGGCGTTCTGTTCGGCATGCAGCCGCTTGTTTTCGCAACCGCTTCCATTTTTTAATCGTTTACAAAAGTTAACAATAGCGGGATAATAAAGGCAAGGAGGTGAGGGTGCCGGACGGTTCACCATAGGGTAAACGCTATCAATCAGTTAGTCCGGTGCGGCAGATGAAAAACAAACGTCTGTTCATACTTTCGTTGATTGTGCTGAGCGTGGTCATGATCGGGGTTCAGGAAACCTTCCCAAATCTGCTGACGACAGGGTTAATGACTGTCGTTATTGCGGTGGCAGTTTTTAATATTTTAAAAGAATCGCTGAATAAAAAAGATGAAACACACAGCAAATGAGGCGGTAGAAAGCGACGGTGCTTCTATCGCCAATAGGAAAAACCGGCTCAAAGTGGTGAGCCGGTTTTCTTATTTGTCAGTCTTTCAATGCTTTTCCCATGCCTTTTAAAAATTGCAGGCCGAAGCCGACGGCTCGGTTGATGTCAGGGTCGTTCATGGCTTTCAGCAGATCGAGGACCCCGGTTTTTTTATCGCTTTTTAAAAAGTCTTCTCCTTGTTTTGTGCCGGCGACGATGCTTTCTAGCAGTTTCCCCATGACTTCCGGTTCGGCTTTGGAGAGAGCGCCGCCTGCCGCAATGGCTGTATTCATCAGGTTTTTGGCCGGCTCTTTAGACAGCTGGCCGAGGACGATTTTGGCGATATCTTCCTTTGCGCCGATCATGCTGTCTGCGGCATCAAGGACCCCGAGGCCGTTCAGTTCGCCGAGAAGCTTCATCGTTTTTGAAACGGCGGCTTCCTGTTCAGCCAAAAGGGTTTTGAGTTCTTCTAATTTTTCAAGCTTCATTTGCTCCTCAGATTTGTCTTCTTTGCGGATGGCGGTGATGGGAGCTGCCATGTGTGATGACCTCCTTTTGATTTAGTCTGTTAAATGAACGTATCCCGGTCGCTTCCATTTCCGCTCGACTTCAGCTCCGTTTTGCGGATGGCGTTTCTTATTGCGCGGATTTGTTTTCGGAAGCGGCGGTTCTGCGCATCCGCCGAGCACTTCCATACGCACCTTTGTCTGCTTGTAAGCAGGTGTATTGGTACGCGCATCTACTGCGGGGCCGGTCAAGAAATTGATCGCAGATTCTTTATCTGTCGAGTTCATCGGCAAATACAACTCGTTCGCTCTAACCCGGTCTGTCACAAGCGCGGTTAATTTTACGGCGCCAAACGGCGAGATCAGTCTGACCTGCGATCCGTCGCAGATGCCCCTGTCTTTGGCAAGCTCAGGCGAGACTTCAACAAAGACGTCCGGCACTTTCGCCTGGATGCCTGCCGATTTGTTCGTCATATTTCCTTCGTGAAAATGCTCCAGCATTCGGCCGTTGTTAATGTGAAGGTCGTATTCTTCAGGGAATTCGGCCGGCTCTGTCCAGTCTGCGAGGGCAAAGCGCGCTTTCCGGTCAGGGAAGTTAAAGCCGTCTTCATATAAAAGAGGCGTGCTTTCTCCGGTCAGGCTGCCCCACAGGAAGCTGTTCCATCCTTCAATTGCGTCATAATCGGCCTTTGCGAACAGCGGTGACAGGCTTGCCATTTCTGAAAAAATATCTCCCGGGTGGCTGTAATGCCAGTCAGCTCCAAGCCGGTTTGCGATGTCTTGAATGATGACCCAGTCCGGCTTTGCGTCTTCGAGCGGCGAAAGGGCCTGATACAATCGCTGGACGCGTCTTTCCGTGTTTGTAAAAGTTCCTTCTTTTTCAAGCGAAGCTGACGCAGGGAGAACAACGTCGGCGTATTGGGCTGTTTTCGAAAGGAACATATCCTGAACCACAAGGAAATCAAGGCTTGATAAAATGTCATGGACCCGGTTTGCGTTTGAATCGACTAAAGCCATATCTTCTCCGACGATATACATGGCTTTCATTTTGCCTTCTTCAACGGCGTGAAGCATTTCGATGTTGTCAAGTCCGGGTTTCTCGTTGATTGTTGTGCCGTAAGCTTTTTCGAACTTTTTCCGCGCTTTGTCATCTGTAATGTGCTGATATCCCGGAAGCCAGCCGGGGAGCGTCCCCATGTCGCATGCGCCCTGGACATTGTTATGGCCGCGGAGCGGGTACGCCCCAGCGCCCGGGCGGCGGTAATTACCGGTAGCTAAAAGCAGGTTTGAAATCGCGGCGGACGTGTCGGAACCGCCTGTGTTTTGGGTGACTCCCATTCCCCAGAGGATGCACGTACCGTCGGCGTCGCGGATCATCTCAGCGATTTGGATCAGCGTCTGTTGATTGATGCCTGTGATTTTTTCTGCATATTCAAGGGTGTATGTCTCAAGCGATTGCTTATATTCTTCAAAGAAATTGACGTTTTCATTGATAAACGCTTGATCGTGCCAGCCTTGGTCAATCATATACTTGGTCACGGCCATCAGCCATACTTGATCAGTTCCTTGCCGCGGTCTGATAAACAGATCCGAGCGTTCGGCCATTTCGTTTTTGCGAAGGTCAGCGACGATCAGCTTTTGTCCGTGAAGCTTATGGGCGCGCTTCACACGGGTTGCCAGTACCGGGTGGCCTTCGGCCGGGTTGGCGCCGACGATGATGACGAGGCCTGCTTTCGCGATGTCTTGAATGGTGCCAGCATCGCCGCCCATGCCGACTGTGCGGAACAATCCGTCCGTTGCCGGAGACTGGCAGTACCGCGAGCAGTTGTCGACATTGTTCGTGCCAAATACTTGCCGCGCCAGCTTTTGCATCAAGTAGTTTTCTTCATTCGTAATTTTTGAAGACGAAATAAACCCGACGGCGTCTTTTCCGCTCTGCTCCCGAATTGAGCCTAATCTGCGGGCGACGTAGTCAAGCGCTTCTTCCCAAGTTGATTCGACAAATTCGTCATTTTTGCGGATCAGCGGTTTGGTCAAACGCTCTTCCGCATTTACGAAATCCCATCCGAATTTCCCTTTCACACACGTCGAAATGGCGTTGACGGGAGCTTCTGACACCGGCTGAATTTTTAAGATGTCACGGCCTTTTGTCCATACTTCATATGAACAGCCGACACCGCAAAATGTACAGACGGTCTTTGTCTTTTTGATCCGCTGTGAACGCATCGCCGCCTCGACTTCTGAAACGGCAAAGATGCTGCTGTATCCCGGCTCTACATCTTTGACAAGGTCGATCATCGGCTCCATGACATCCGGTTTGATGCCTGTCATGAACCCGGCTTTTCCAAGCATCGATTTTTCCATTAACGCATTGCACGGACAAACCGTGACACACTGCCCGCAGCTGACACATGATGACTCGTTGATTGAAACGCCTTCATCCCAGATCACCCGCGGACGGTCACGCTCCCAGTCAATTGAGAGCGTCTCATTGACCTGCAGGTTTTGGCACACTTCAACACATTGTCCGCATGCGATGCACTGATTCGGATCATAGCGGTAAAAGGGATGCGACATATCGACTGCGCAAGACGGGTCTTCTTTTGGCGTGTAAGGGTATTTCTGCTCTTCGATTCCCATCATTTCTGCCGTATTATGTAGCGTACAGTTGCCGTTGTTGTTGTCGCATACCGTACAATAAAGCAAATGGTTTTCGAGCAGGCGGTCCATTGCTTCTTTTTGTGCTGCTTTGACCCGTTCTCCAGACAGGCTGACCGTCATTCCGTCTTCTGCCCGCAGGGAGCATGCCCGCTTTAATTTTCCGTCTGCTTCCACAATACAGGTATCACACGTTTGAATAGGATCCGTCTCTGGAACATGGCATATTTGAGGGTGTTCAAACCCGTTTTTGTTCAATATGTCTAAAACGGTTGCCCCGGCCGCTGCTTTAATTTCTTTGCCGTCTATCCGGACACTGATTGGCTTTCCGTCCATCTTTATTCCCCTCCATCATCTTTTCAAAATCAAAAAAGCCATGTACATATATACCGAATCCTGGCGTGGAAAGCGGTATAAACATACATGGCGGAATAGTTTACTAGCAAAGCTTACTAACAGACCAATCCTATATTGTCAGAATTCGATAGATTCATAACACGACGGTATTACAAATCCATCAGCCCGGCTTTTATTATAAAGTGATATTGATTATAATTCAATAGAATAGGAAAATTTTAACCAAGTGAAATGTCTAAGGGGACATCGAGACAGATGGAAGGTTTAAACGGAAGGGGTATGCATGATGTCTAAAAAAATCCACGAATTCAACGATATGATCCGCAAGCTTCGAAAAGAGCTGTTTGGCAAGGGGCCTGAACGGATTCACACGGTCTTTGTCGACAATATGGCAGTTTCGACGCTTTACGGCAATTTGACGGCGAGCGAGCAATTTATCGCAAGCACGTCGGAGGGAAGGGAAATGGTCCATGCCGCAAGGACGACCCTGATTCAGAAACACTACTCCAATCACGTGCCGGAAGGAATGGAGCAGCTCATCGGAGCGAAGCTCGAGCACCTTTTTACAGACATCAAAATTCAGGAGGATATTGCGGTGTCTGTTTTTATCTTTGACCGCAATATTGAATACGGCACCGAATCAGCCAGCGGGGCTTGACGATCGGTCTCAAGTTCGAGGGGGAGTCATGATGATTGAACTGAAATCGAGTGAAAAACGAAAAGCAAAGGTTTTGTTAACAGACGAAAGTCCGACATTCGCGCATGCGATAGCCGAAGGAATTATCGAAGGAAACGTTTATGTCGATGATTTCTTCACACCGGCCACTGTTCTTTTTCGAACAGCTGCCGGGATTTATTATGTCGCTGGAGATATCCCCGACAGCGGAAGGAGCGAATGGCTTCATTATTTGAATGAACAGAGGAACGGAGCGCGCTTTACCGTGTTTTCGGCTTCTGAGGAGTGGGACGCCTTTTTAATCGGGGGGCTTGGCGATCCTCTGCAGCAAATGGAGCGCGTGTCATTTTTCCTTGGAAAAGAGGAATATGTTCGCAGTGCCGCATTTGCCGGTGTTGAAAGATTTTCTGAAGATGACTTTCGAAAAAGCGCGAATTTCACGGAAAAATACGCGATTGAGTATTGGGGAGGGCCAGGCCGTTTTTTGAAGAACGGTTTCGGATTTAAAGTGTCGCATGAAGGTGTGATCGCCAGTGAATGTGTCACCATTTTTTGTTCGGAACGCTTTGCCGAAGTTGATATCGTAACACACCCGGATTACAGGGGACGTGGGTTTGCAGCCCGCTGTGCCGGCGCCTTTATCGCGTATGCAATAGAGAACCGCTTGAAACCGCGCTGGGATTGCGACCGGCAAAACGTTGCATCGATTCGCCTCGCTGAAAAATTAGGCTTTCGACCTGTCAAAACATATTCATTGTTTGTCGGAAAACCGTGAACCAATACGAATGTTTTTAAACAGGGGGGACAGGTTAAATGCATAGTAAGGACTAAACGCTTGCAGGATGGCAGAGATTTCTCCCATTGAAAGTGCAGCTTCTCTCCTATATGATCGTAGTATTGGCTTTTGGAGGTGGAACGAATGAAAAAAAGCTTGGTGATGGTCCTCATCTTTCTGCTTCTGCTTGCAGGCTGCGGAGAGGACGATCCCAGAAAAGTCGTAGCATTTGGAGACAGCAATACACGCGGCTCAAATTGGCAATTTCGCGATTATCCAAAAGCGGAAAAATGGGTCAATTTACTTCAGACTTCCCTTCAAGGGCAGTACAAAATAAATAATGCGGGAATAGGCGGAGAAACGACAGAAGACGCCAGGCTTCGGTTCAGGAAGGATGTGCTGGATGAGCAGCCGGCATATCTTTTTATCATGTTCGGAACAAATGATGCAGCAATTCTTGCGAAAGGGCTGCCGCGCGTATCCAAAAAAAGGTTTAAAGAAAACCTCTATTATTTTGTTAAAGAAAGCCGCCGCCGCGGAATAGAGCCGATATTAATGACGTGCCTGCCGATCGTCGAAGGAAGCGGGGACAACATCTTTTATTATGCAAGATACCGGGCTGCTTCGTTTGAAAAATATGGAGGAGCGCGCAAATGGCACGATTCCTATAATGATGTCACAAGGGAAACGGCGCGTGAACTTGATGTTCCGCTGATCGACAACTGGAAAAACATCGTGAAAAAAGCAGGCGGAGCTACAGATGAGAAGCTGATCCATTCGGGGTTTATCGACCCATCGGGAAATCACTTAACCCCAAAAGGCGCGCGAATTATTTTTGAAGGAATTAATGAAAGTAAAGTTATAAAAACTTCTTGATTTAAGTAAAAGGCCTAGCCATTTCTCCTTTTTCTTCATAGGCTGTTACTATAACAGTCTAAAGGAGGAATGATGCGATGGGATATCCTTTTCCCGCTGGTCCGTGTTCGTACCCGGCTTATCCCGGATATGCAGGCGCCGCATACGGATATGCGTTCGTTGTCGTCCTTTTAGTCGTCCTGCTCGTCATCGGCGGGTTCTACTGGCTTAGTCCTCACGGATTCTTCAAATAGCACCTCTTTTAGAGAGGTGTTTTTTCATGAAAAACAGTAGTAAGCGTATTATTCAAGTGATATAATATCAACCTAAGTGAAAAAAAGCGGCAAGAGCGCTCGGGAGTGCTTGAGCTATGAAGAGACGGAAAGCAGATGACCGAGCGACCTTCTTTTGATTTCGGTTTCAATCAGCTCGATGAATTCGCGGTTCAAATTCATCTCATTTGCTTTAATGTATGATTCTATTAAAAGTTCATCAGACAGCTTTTTCATACTCGGTACCCATTTAATGGGGAAGCCACCTCCTCATAAAAATTGGAATAACCTGTTTGGAATAAGCATAAAATGTTAAGTTATATGATCTTTGTTTGAAGTACCTATAATCTATCATGAATATTGGGCGAGAACAATCGTTCTGTTATCCACACCAAAAAGTGGATAACTTGTGGGTATCATGTTTATAATTTAATAAAAGGTCGATGAAATATGAGTGGATACTGTGTGTAATTTTATCCACACCTGTTGAAGAATCCTATTATATGTCGAAAACTTTTCGGACAGCCGATTTTTTAAGACACTTTTAGATTTGTTTCGACACATTGAAAAAAGAAGCAGTAATTGAAAGGAAAGGGTGCGGCTTTGTGTTAAAAAAGTTCTTTTTGCCGGATGAATTTGTAAAAAATATTTTTCATATTACCCCTGAAAAACTAAAAGAGCGCAATGTAAAAGGGATTATTACGGATTTGGACAACACGCTTGTAGAATGGGACAGGCCTAGTGCGACACCGCGTCTCATCGAGTGGTTTGAAGAGATGAAAGAGCACGGCATTAAAGTGACAATTGTCTCAAATAATAATGAAAAACGCGTTAAAATATTTTCTGAACCGCTTAATATCCCGTTTATTTACAAAGCGAAAAAGCCGATGGGCAGAGCTTTCAGAAAAGCCGTCAAAAATATGGGTCTTAAAAAAGAAGACGTCGTTGTCATAGGAGATCAGCTCATGACAGATGTGCTGGGAGGGAACCGCAATGGGTTCCATACCATTCTTGTCGTGCCTGTGGCTGCTTCCGACGGCTTTTTTACGCGTTTCAACCGCCAGGTGGAACGCAGAATTCTCAGCGCTTTAAAACGGAAAGGCCATATTCAGTGGGAGGATTAAAGAATGGAAAAGGTAGTTTGTATCGGATGCGGAGTCGCCATTCAAACCGAAGATAAAAATAAACTGGGCTACGCGCCTGAAGCATCGCTGTTAAAAGATAATGTCATCTGCCAGCGCTGCTTCAGATTGAAAAATTATAACGAAATTCAGGATGTTTCACTGACGGACGATGACTTTTTGAAAATCCTGCACGGCATCGGGGAAACGGATTCGCTTATCGTGAAAATCGTCGACATCTTTGATTTCAACGGAAGCTGGATCAACGGCTTAAACCGCTTTGTCGGAGGCAATCCGATCTTATTAATAGGAAACAAAGCAGACATTCTCCCTAAATCAGTCAAGCGCGAGCGCCTTGTAAACTGGATGAAGCGCGAAGCGAAAGAGCTGGGCTTAAGGCCTGTTGATGTGCTGCTCGTCAGCGCCGGGCGCGGGCAGGGGATGAAAGATGCGATCGACGCGATCGAACATTACAGACAGGGCAAAGACGTATATGTCGTCGGGTGTACGAACGTAGGAAAATCAACGTTTATCAATCGGATTATTAAAGAGGTTTCCGGAGAGGGCGACATCATTACGACATCTCAATATCCGGGGACAACGCTTGACGCGATTGAAATTCCTCTGGATGACGGATCGGCGATGTATGATACGCCGGGAATCATCAACCATCATCAAATGGCGCACTATGTCGCGAAACGCGATCTGAAAATATTAACGCCGAAGAAGGAGCTAAAGCCCCGCACCTTTCAGCTGAACGAAGAACAGACGCTGTTTTTCGGCGCATTGTCGCGGTTTGATTATGCAAGCGGAGGCAGATCTTCGTTTGTATGCTATATGCCGAATGAACTCAACATCCACAGAACAAAGCTTGAAAACGCGGATCAGCTGTATGAAAAACACGCTGGGGAAATGCTTGCTCCCCCTGCAAAAGAAGATCTTGACTCGTTTCCGGAGCTTGTTAAACATACGTTTACGATTAAAGAGCCGAAAACGGACGTTGTGTTCTCGGGCCTCGGCTGGGTAACTGTCCAAGAGGCGAACCAAAAAATTGTTGCCCACGCGCCTAAAGGCGTTCACGTGTTTTTACGCAGATCTCTAATATAAGTGCTAAGGGGAGAGAGTTATGAAACCGATGTACGGACTGATTGGCAATCCGGTGGCTCATTCCATGTCTCCGGACATCCATAATGCGGCTTTGGAGGATCTTTCTTTAGAAGGACATTATCACGCTTTTCGCGTGGAAAACGAAGATCTTGAAGATGCTGTGAAAGGTATGCGGGCCCTTGGTATTCAAGGGTTTAATGTGACGGTCCCCCATAAAGTATCGATCATGAAGCATCTCGACCGCATTGATGAAAGCGCCGAAGCTCTCGGGGCGGTCAACACTGTCAGAAGAGAAAAAGAAGGGCTGGTCGGATATAATACAGATGGAGCAGGATTTCTTAAATCGCTGAAGCCATCCCTTGATCGTCCGCTTTCTGAGCTCTCGATACTGTTGATTGGGGCAGGCGGTGCGGCGAGGGCGATATTTACCACTCTGGCAGCTGAGATGCCGAAGCAGCTGGACGTGGCGAATCGTACACCTGAAAAGGCACTAGCATTCACTAAGCGTTTTGAAGGAGAGGCACGTGCTTTGTCGTTGCAGGAAGCAGAAGCAGACTTGTCAGCATATGATATCGTGATTCAAACGACGTCGGTCGGGATGCACCCGAACATCGAAGCTGCCCCGCTTTCATTGGCGAATGCGAAAGAAACGTGCCTTGTATGCGATATTATCTACAATCCGCTGAAAACGGCCCTGCTGCAGGAGGCTGAAGCAAAAGGCTTGAAAACATTGGACGGAGTCGGCATGTTCATCGGCCAGGCAGCCCTTGCTTTTGAGCTGTGGACCGGACATGAGCCGAATATGGAAAAAATGAAATCAATTGTGTTGCAGCAACTAGGAGGAAAATCATGCTAACAGGAAAACAAAAACGATATTTGCGCCGGGAAGCGCATCATCTGTCACCGATTTTTCAAGTCGGTAAAGGCGGAGTCAACGAAAACATGGTCAAACAAATCAGTGAAGCGCTTGAAGCCAGGGAATTAATCAAGGTGAGCGTGCTGCAAAACTGCGAGCAGCCTAAAGAGGAAGTAGCCGAAGCGCTGGCGGGCGGAGCACGCGCCGAACTGGTGCAGACGATCGGAAACATTATCGTGCTGTATAAGGAGTCGAAAGAAAATAAAAAAATTGAGCTTCCTTAACGCTTAAAGGTGGTAATCATGAGGAAAATCGGGATTTTTGGAGGGACATTTGATCCTCCGCACAACGGGCATTTATTAATGGCAAATGAAGTCCTGTATAAACTGGATCTTGATGAAATTTGGTTCATGCCCAACCAAATTCCGCCGCATAAACAAAAAAACTCGTTTTCGCTAAGTATGCACAGGGCGGAAATGCTGAAGCTCGCCATATCGGGGAAAGAGCAATTTAAATTGGAGACGATCGAACTCGAAAGGGAAGGCCCTTCTTATACATTTGATACCGTTCGCCTGCTGAAAGACCGATATCCAAACGATAAGTTTTACTTTATTATCGGCGCGGATATGGTGGAATACCTCCCGAAATGGTCAAACATTGACAAGCTTGTCAACATGATTCAATTTGTCGGGGTGAAACGGCCCGGCTTTCAAATTGAGACGCCGTATCCGCTCGTTTTTGTCGATGTGCCTATTTTTGAAGTATCATCATCTTTACTTAGGGACCGCATTAAAAATCAGCAGCCGACAGATTATTTAATCCCTGACGAAGTGAAGGTCTATGTGAAGGAGAATCATCTATATGAAACGTGAGGAAGCCTTAGCCTGCGTGCAAGAACAGCTGACAGAACAGCGCTACATCCATACGGTCGGCGTAATGGAGACGGCTGTCAAACTTGCCGAACGGTTTGGCGCAGATGTGAAAAAAGCCGAAATCGCCGCGATATTTCATGACTATGCCAAATTTCGCCCGAAAGAGGAAATGAAACAAATCATCCTCAACGGGGGCGGGCCGCTTGAAGTGCTCGATTTTCATCATGAACTTTGGCATGCGCCGGCAGGAGCCGCGCTTGTCAAAACAGAGGTTGGAATTACGGATGAAGACATCCTGTCAGCCATTCGATTCCATACATCTGGGAGGCCGAATATGACGCTTCTTGAGAAAGTGATTTATGTAGCGGATTATATCGAGCCGGGCCGCCGTTTTCCAGGGGTTGAAGAGGTTCGGACTCTCGCTGAAGAAGATTTGGATTTGGCGCTTATCGAGGCGTTGAAAAATACGATGACATTTTTAATTTCAAAAAATCAGGCCGTTTATCCGGAAACGGTCGCCACATATAATGCTTTAGTAAACGATAGACACTAGGAGGAATTACTGAATGGATCAAGCTTCAATTTTAAAAATTGCCGCAGAGGCCTGCGATGATAAACGGGCGGAAGATATGATCGCCTTGAATATGCAGGGGATTTCCCTTGTGGCTGATTATTTTCTGATTTGCCACGGGAATTCTGACAAACAGGTTCAGGCCATTGCCCGGGAAATTAAGGATCAAGCTGAAGAAAATGGAATCAATGTGAAGAAAATGGAGGGCTTTGACGAAGCCAGATGGGTTTTGATCGATTTGGGCGATGTCGTTGTCCACGTTTTCCACAAAGAGGAACGAGGCTATTACAACCTTGAAAAGCTGTGGGGAGACGCGCCGACTGAAGACCTTTCATTCGGAGTTAATGAATGATTTATAAAGGATTTTCCGGTATTTATGACAAGCTGATGTCTCACGCTCCTTACGATGAGTGGGTCAGCTGGATTGAAAAAACGATCGGTGCACAGCAGAAAGAACGTATACGGATACTTGATCTGGCGTGCGGAACGGGTGAAATATCGGTCCGCTTGGCTGAAAAAGGCTACGATGTCACAGGAATCGATATTAGCGAAGATATGCTTGCACAGGCTCAGTACAAAGCAGCCGTTCGGCAGCTCGATATTCAGTTCTTTCAGCAGGATATGCGCGAGCTTGCCGGGCATGGGCAAGAGTTTGACGCGGTTGTGATCTGCTGTGACTCGCTGAATTATCTAAAGAGCGAAAAAGACGTTTTCAATACTTTTAAAAACGTTTTTTCTCTATTAAAAGAAGGCGGGCTTCTTCTGTTTGATGTTCATTCCATTTACAAAATGGATGTCATTTTTCCGGGAAGTACGTATGCCGATCAGGATGAAGAAGTCAGCGTCATTTGGCAAAGCTATGCGGGGGATGAGCCTCATTCAGCTGTTCACGATTTGACCTTCTTCGTAGAAAGCGGAGGCGTATACGAAAGGTTTGATGAATCGCATGAACAGCGGACTTTCCAGACGGAAAAGTATATCAGCTTATTGCGGCAAGCCGGATTTGAGGTGCAGTGCGTGACTGCCGATTTTTCAAAATTGGAGCCTGGCGCAGAGTCGGAACGTCATTTTTATACAGCGAAAAAAACAAAAACCATCGTTTAATCGTAACGATGGTTTTTCATAATGTATTTTTCCTTTGTTGAAAATCTCAGCGCGTTCGTGAAACAATGAATCAAACGGAAAATTGCTTCTTGACTAGAGCGATATCTTCTTCATACTTCAAATGGGTGTTCCGGAACATCTGGCGGAACATATCCTGAACGCCGCTTTCCAGCGCCTTAATTCCCTCACCGGTTACACCGCCTTTAACGCACACCTTTTCCTGCAGGGCGGGCAATGTGTAATGCCCTGTTTCGAGCAGCCTTCCCAAACCAACCAGCATTTCTGTCGTCATTAAAATCGCGTCTTCTTTTGAGACGGAGGTTTCTTCTACAGCGGCCTGAATAAACTCCTGAACCAAATAACTGACAAAGGCGGGGCCGCAGCTGACAATGTCTGAGGCGACCCTCGTAATCCCGCTTTCGATTTCAAGAGGGATTGAGATCTTGCTCACTAAAGCCGTCAATTTTTCTTTTGCCTCAGCTGTGCAGCTTTCTCCGAAAGTCAATAATGACACGCCAGACAACGCTCTGTTCGTAATGCTCGGGATCACCCTTGCCGCCTGGCAGGAGACGATGGCTTCCAGCTGTTCGACCTGCACCGGACTCGTAATGGTGACCACAATCTGATCGCGGGTGAAGACGGGTGAGAGCCGCTTTAGCAAAGGATAAATATCCAGCGGCTTTACACAGATAAACACGGCATCACTTTCCGTGATCACTTCTTCCGGCCGTTCTGCAACCTGAATGTCTGGGAATCGTTTTTTTATGTTTAACGCTTTGTCGATCGTTCGGTTAGTAATTGTTAAAGATGAGGGAATGACCGCTCTAGATTCAATCAACGCCTCAATTAAAATGGTCCCCATATTTCCTGTCCCGATAAAGCCGATATTCAATCGTTCTCCCCTCCTTTGAACCTGTATCTTTTAAACGATATGAAGGCTTCAGTCAAAATATGTATGAAAGCAGGTGAGCAGTTTGACAGATTGGCTAAAACAATATAAATGGCATGCGGCGGGAGGTGTGGCACTCGTCTTGATCATCAGCGCTGCCTTCATGCTGTTAAGCGGAAAGCGTGAAACTTCATCCGGCTTCTCCATTCCTGAAGAGGCTTCTGCACAGACTTTTGACAAGAAAGAGGAAGTGAAGCGGGAAAAAAACGCGGGGGAAGAGGAGGTTATCATCGATTTGAAAGGCGCTGTGAAAAATCCGGGCGTCTATCAAATGAAGGAGGGAGACAGGGTGCACGATGCATTGAAAAAAGCAGGCGGCACCGAGAAAAAAGCGGACCAAAAGCAAATTAATCTGGCAGCCGTTTTGCGGGACGGTATGGTTCTTTACATTCCATTTGAAGGGGAAGAGGCCGCTGGCTCTCTTTCGGAAGCGGACTCAAGAGCAGACGGCAGCTCAGGTGATATCGTCAATATCAATACGGCTTCCTCTGCGGAGCTTCAAACGATTCCCGGGATCGGTCCTTCAAAAGCGGAAGCGGTAATCGAATACCGCGAGGAGAACGGAATGTTTCAGACGATTGAAGACATAACAAACGTTTCGGGAATTGGAGAGAAGTCTTTTGAAAGAATAAAATCTTCCATCACGGTAAAGTAAATTGACGTTTGCGGATAAACATATGTAAACTTAGGGAAGTCGACATCGTATTTTTGGAGGGAAAACAAGTGGAACGGATTTCTTGGGATCAATATTTTATGGCGCAAAGCCATTTGCTGGCGCTTCGCAGCACGTGTACAAGGCTTGCTGTAGGAGCGACGATTGTCAGGGATAAACGAATTATCGCAGGAGGCTACAACGGATCGATCGCCGGAGGTGTTCACTGTGTGGATGAAGGCTGCTATATGGTGGACGGGCATTGCATCAGAACGATTCACGCCGAGATGAACGCGATACTTCAGTGTGCAAAATTCGGCGTTCCGACCGAAGGCGCTGAAATATATGTCACGCATTTTCCGTGCATTCAATGCTGTAAATCGATCATTCAGGCAGGTATTAAAACGATATACTATGCGAAAGATTACAAAAACCATCCTTACGCGGTTGAACTTTTCGATCAGGCTTCTGTTAAAGTGGAGCAGGTAGAGCTCGATGAGATGATTATCGACTTGAAAAACCAGGAAAAGTTATCGTTTGTGGCAGATCTGATCAAACAGCTGGCTGATAAAGGCCTTGAGGAAGAGGAAATCAGGAAAATACACGCAGAGGCTAACAAACTGTTTACAAGCTACGTGTAATCCAATGGACAGACATCGCATCTTCCCGTGCGGAGCGATTTCAGCGGCAGCCGGAATCGCCTCCGCTCACTCTTCTCTTTATCTCTTCCTCGCCGTCGGTTTTTTTCTGTTCTTTATCCTCTGTTTCTTCAAGAAACAAATACTCCTTTTCATCATATGTGCAGCGATTTGTATTTTATATTTCACCTCTTTTAACATGATTGACCATTTCAATACAACGATTTATCATGAAGGCAAATTTCACACGTTTGCTTCTGTTCGGGATATCCCCATAATAGACGGAGACCGGCTTTCATTCACAGCCGAAACAGATAAGGGGGAAGCTTTGAAAGCGGGCTATACGATCCGGTCTCCGCAAGAAAAACGGGCGCTCTCCGCTCTTCAGCCGGGAAGCCTCTGTGTCATGCAAGGTGAATTAAGAGCGCCGAAAAAAGAGACGGTTCCTGGAACTTTTGATCAAAAAGAATCCTTGTATCAAAAAGGGATTCACTGGATATTTGCGGTTCAGTCCATTGAAAACTGCAAGCCGGGCGGCGGTCTTATGCCATTTCTATTGAACATCCGAAAAGCGGGCCTTGATTTTACAGAAGAAAATATGGCTAATCCGGCTGCCGGTATTGTAAGAGCGCTTACTTTCGGGGACCGGTTTCTCATTGAACAAGATGTGCTGGACGGCTATCAGCGTCTCGGGATCATTCACCTTTTAGCGATTTCCGGGCTTCATGTCGGTCTGTTGTCGGCCGCTCTGTTCCACGTATTTATTCGCTTCGGTTTGACGAGAGAATGCGCCAAATGGCTGCTCGTTTTCGGGCTGCCCGTTGCGGCAGTTTTGACCGGAGGCGCCCCGTCGGTAGTGAGGGCGGTTCTCATGTCTGAAATCTATCTGCTGGCATCACTGTCCAATAAGAACTTCAAAAGCGCCGATGTGATCAGCATCGCCTGCCTCGGACTGCTGTTGTATCATCCTTATCTGCTATTTCAAGCCGGATTTCAGCTTTCTTTTGCCGTATCCTTCGTTTTCATTCTTTCAAAAGAAATATTGATCAAGCCGAAAAGCCGAATCTCTCAACTGCTATTGGGGTCATTTTTGGCTCAGCTCGCTTCCCTTCCGATCCTGCTCATTCATTTTCAAGAGTTTTCATTTCTCAGCACAGTGATGAATCTGCTTTTCATACCTCTCTATATTTTTATCATCATGCCGCTGTCTTTCGGAAGTCTGTTGGCTTTCATATGTTTTCGTCCTCTCGGGGAGGCGGCAGCCTGTGTGCTGGACCATCTGCTTGTGTGGAGCCATCAGGCTGTTAAATCGGTGTCTGCCGTGGATATTTTCGTTTTTTCTGCGGTTAAACCGCCGGATATTTTGTTGTTTTTCTACTTCTCAGCTATTTTTCTGTTTTTGCTGTTTCTTGAAAAAGAGATGTCGTTTCGTGCGGTCATGATTTCGTCCGGCTTCCTTGCCGCTGTGTTTGCTATTCACGTATGTCTTCCTCAATTTGCAGGAGAAGGAGAGGTCACAATGCTTGATATCGGCCAAGGTGACAGCATGTATGTCAGCGCTCCCGGTCAGAATGGCACCGTCTTCATTGATACGGGAGGAACCGTATCCTTCCGGAAAGAGCAGTGGAGAAAGCGGAAAAAGGATTTTTCCCTGGGAGAGAGCGTATTAATGCCATTTCTGGCATCCAAAGGAGTCAAGAAGCTCGATGCTTTAATTTTGACTCATGCTGATCAGGATCATATTGGTGAAGCTCAAGTGCTGATCCAAAAACATAAAGTCAAGCAATTGATCGTGCCGAAAGGCTTCGCAGCCGAACCGTCTGATGAAAAGCTGCTTCGCCTTGCCTTGAAAGAAGGCGTCAAGGTGCATGTAGCCAAAAGAGGTGACATCCTTCATATTGGCAATCTTGAATTTTATGTTCTTTCACCGAAAGAGGCGGACAAAAACAGCAAAAACAACGGTTCCCTCGTGTTGTGGCTGAAAGCTGGCGAATTTTCGTGGCTGTTAACGGGCGATTTGGAGAAGGAAGGTGAAAATGAGATGATGAAAGTGTATCCGAATCTTAAAGCGGATATTCTGAAAGTCGGTCACCATGGAAGCAAAGGTTCTACGGGGGAAGATCTGATTAAGCAAATTGAGCCGAAAGCAGCCATCATTTCGGCGGGAGAGCACAACCGCTACGGCCATCCCCACGGGGAAGTGCTGGATATCTTAAACCGCCACCATGTGAAAGTATTCAGAACGGATCAGCACGGTTCGATTCAGTACCTATTTCGAGGCGGAAACGGAACGTTTTTACTTCATCCCCCATATGATAAAGTACATTCCTCGCAAGAAAAAAAGACTGCTGAAAAACAGCAGCCGTCAAAAAGCCGCTTGCCTGACGGAGAGTAAAGCGGTGTCCATGACTTGGCTTGATTAAGCGGCCAGATGTATAACAGTAGCGATAATAAACATTGTAGCGAAAAAGCCAAAAGACACGATAAAACCGACACCTGAATCTACAAGATCGTTACGTTTGCTTTGCACGTCTTTTTCAAATTCATTCACAATTTACCCCTCCTATTGATATCCAGTATAATTCAATTCTTTGCAAAAATCTAGGAGCTTCATGCAACCGTTTTCTAAAATTTATGAACATCGTCTTCTATAAACTGACCCGGGGGTTTATGGAAGGCGTTTATTATAAATGAGAGAGCGGGTGACTCCGCTTCTCTCTTTACTAATTGCAAAACACGCTTTAGGATAGAAAGGAAGGATGAAAGAGGGGAAAGTGCAGATGACGGTATTTGATATTTGGAAAAGCTTAAAAAAAGGCGATATTCATCCTGTTTATTGTTTATACGGGAAAGAGACGTATCTTCTGCAGGAGACGGTTCAAAGGATCAGACAAGCCGTTGTTGACGAAGAGACGAAGGATTTCAACCTTTCCGTATTTGATCTGGAAGAAGAGGCATTGGACCTTGCTGTTGAAGATGCTGAAACTTTTCCGTTTATGGGGGAGAAGCGTCTTGTTGTTGCGAAAAACCCGTCTTTTTTAACAGCTGAAAAAAAGAAAGATAAAATGGAGCATAACCTCGGGAGCCTGGAGGATTATATTGCGCAGCCGGCGCCTTATTCCGTTTTTGTGCTGCTCGCTCCTTATGAAAAGCTTGATGAGAGGAAAAAGCTGACCAAGCTCTTGAAAAAACACGCCCATATGGTTGAAGCAAAAGAACTGAACGGCCGGGAAACGGCTGATTTTATCACTGGGCTTGCAAAATCAGAGGGGAAGCTCATAGAACGAGAAGCGGCGGAGGAGCTTGTCATCCTGTGTAATGCCAGCCTGTCGGCCATTGCCCAAGAGGTGAAAAAGCTTAGTACATATATTGGTGATCGGGATTCGATCACGCTTGAGGACGTCAAAAAGCTCGTTGCCAGAGGTCTCGAGCAGAATATTTTTGAATTGATCAACAAGGTTGTGAACCGGAAGCGTACAGAAGCGCTGCAGATTTTCTATGATCTGTTAAAGCAAAATGAAGAACCGATCAAAATGATGGCGCTGATCGCAAACCAGTTCAGGCTTTTGATGCAGACGAAATACTTTTCGCAGCAGGGGTACGGGCAAAAGCAAATCGCCTCAAACCTCAAAGTTCACCCGTTCAGGGTGAAGCTCGCGATCGACCAGGCGAGGCTGTTTTCTGAAGAAGAGCTGAAAAGCATCATCGAGCATCTCGCCGTTATGGATTATGAAATGAAGACAGGCAAAAAAGACAAGCAGCTCCTGCTTGAGCTGTTTTTGCTCAAGCTTTTGCAGTCCGATTGAAAATCTAATTTTAAGAGAGCCGTTAGGCTGTCGAGAAAATCTCGACAGTCTTTTCAGTTGTTCTTATTTCTTTTTCCGTTTACCCTCATAATTGGCAAGCTTCATCCTTCCTTAGGAGATAAAACATGCTTTGCATATCGCTTCGCTTCGTTTTTGAGGATATTGTCATGAGGATTGTGGGATGTAAAAGCCGGAAGAAACGTGCCATGACATCGGATAATAGTACCCTCAATCGGCCGTAAATACTCTTCTACAGTGAACATATTGCGGCCCCCAACGCGATATTCTTCTTCCGCTCCGCCTGTTGTCGTAGCAATCATGAATTCTTTGCCTTTCAAGTTTTCGCCTCCGGGGCCGTGCGCCCAGCCGTATGTCAGGACATCATCAAACCATTTTTTCAAAAGAGGCGGACAGCTGAACCAATAAAATGGGAACTGAAGAACGATCCGGTCATATTCAAGTAATAATTGCTGTTCTTTTTCAACATCGATACTCCAATTTTGATACTCCTGATACAGATCACGAATAAAGATATCAGGATGATTTTTCAATTCGTTCATTAGTGCCTTGTTCCATTTGGACTCCCTCAAATTTGGATGTGCTGCAATTACCATTATTTTCATAAACATCTTCCTCTACCGTTTGTTGTTTTTCTTGAACCTTTCTTCGCCCCAATTATTACGAATATTTTTGGCATTGCAAAGTACGCTTTTTTTTCGTACATAGACCTTTAAACCGTACTATTGCGGTGAAAGAACTTGTTTATGGTAGTCCGGTAAACCGTACTATGTATGTAAAATAAGAGTACTACCGCGAATCAGAATGATATGGTAACGTAACTGATATCACGAATACCGAATCGGGAGTTGACAAAGATGAAGTCAAAAGTACGGGAAATGAAGACGACGGAAGGTATCATCATAACTTTGGCGGCCATAGGAGGAAAATGGAAGCCGCTGATCCTGTTCGTATTACTTCATGAAGGCACCAAACGCTTCGGAGAACTAAGACGGATGCTCCCTGGAGTTACACAGGGGATGCTGACCAACCAGCTTCGGGAGCTCGAACATGATGGTCTCGTCAAACGGCAAGTTTATCAGGAAATCCCTCCGAAGGTCGAATATAGCTTAACTGGGCACGGAAAAACGTTGGCGCCGGTGTTGACCGATATGTGCAGCTGGGGATATAAACATCTCGACTTTGTCAAGCAATTGAGTGAAGAAGAGAAATGAGTTTGACCTAAAAGTCTTTGCATCAATGGGGACTTTCATGATTTGTGTCTATTTTTCGCTTCAGCCCGGATCATTGTTTTTGGGACGCTTCCCTTTCTTTCGTTTTTCGCTTTGGCCTGCTCCAGTTACTCACAGGTTATAAGTAAAACCATCCTTACTAAACCGCTATGACGATCCAGGAACCAGTTGGAGCTTCGATTTCTGAAACCGACGATTTCGCAGCCTTTCTTTTTCCAGAAGATAGTTTAACGAGTTTCGGTGTATCCTGAATATGAACATCAGATGCCAAACATAGCAAAGGGGCACGATTGCAAAAAAGAAAAGATAAAATCGGTAACATTGAAAATGTGCGGAAAAGGAGAAATGAAATGACAAAGAATTTAAGGACTTGCAGCAAAGGACACCAGTATGATAAAAGCAGTGATTGTCCTGTTTGCCCGATTTGTGAGCAACAGCGCAAACCTGACAACGGATTTCTTTCATTGCTCTCTGCACCAGCCAGACGAGCTTTGGAACACAATGGAATAACTTCTTTGCAGGATCTGTCAAAATACAGCGAAAAAGAGATTTTGAAATTTCACGGTATGGGACCAGCGTCTTTACCTAAATTGCGGGTTGCTTTGAAGGAAAATGGATTATCATTTAAAAGTTAAACACCGGAATAATTAAACTTGTACATAGCAAGGGAATTTCCTTTTTGGAAGTTCCCTCATTTTGTATAAAAATCAACAATATTTAGCACAAAAAATAGCGTCGTGCGACTGAACATAGCTGACAGGTGGAAGGGAAGCTCTCCCTCTGATAAGTCTTATACGCTATTTCATTTCATGTCCAGTTTACTCAATCCGCGAATATTTCGCTTCGGCACGGACGGGGTTCAGGCTTGACGACAAAAAAAGGCCGGACCCCAGAGGATGAGATCAGCAAGCATTTCCTTTTCTGCAGAGCCTACCTTATGGCTGGATTGACCGTATATTTTTGCAATGCAGCGCATCGCGCACATTGTCATGTTGATTTTCTTCCGCCAGCTGACCGCGCGGTTTTTACGATTTATCGGCGGTCTGACGGCTTCTCATTTAAGAGAGCCGTTTTTTATGAAGGCAAGCAAAAAAGCTTGGCATGGCCAAGCTTTCTATTATGCAGAAAGTCCGTTCACTTTTTTCGCTAGGTTTGATTTGTAACGAGCTGCGGTGTTTTTGTGGACAAGACCTTTTTTAGCTGCTTTATCGATTTTCTTTGCTGCTGCAGAAAGAGCTGCTTTCGCTTTGTCTGCTTCGTTGTTGCTTACGAAAGTTTCAACTTGTTTCATAGCAGTGCGCATTGAAGATTTGATTGTTGCGTTGTGCGCGCGGCGCTCGTTGTTTGTTTTTGTGCGTTTGATCGCTGATTTAATGTTTGGCAATGTGTTTCACCTCCTAAGACATAACCTCTGTTCCTTTTCTATAGGTTAGATCTCAACAATAGAACAAATTGTATTCTATCAAACACACCCTTAGATTGCAATATAAATGTAAAGTATTTTTGTTTGAAAGCTCCGCTTCGGGGGAATGTTCACAGACCTTGTGGGCACACTAACACCAGTTATGTTTTTGGAGGGAATGCAAATATGGAGAAAAAGAAGCTTGATTTAAGTCAATATGCAGTCCGGACAGACTTAGCCGTGGAAGCGAGGGATCTGGCAGAGGAAAAGGAAGCTTCTCCAAAGAAAGAGCTGAAAGGGTTTACAGTCAAAGAATACGAAAAAGACGGGATCAAAATTCAGACGATGGACATTGATGAAGAAGGAGCGAAGCTGTCGGGGAAAAAAGCCGGCCGCTATTTAACCTTTGAAACACAAGGGATCAGACAGCAGGATTCCGTCTTGCAGGAAAAAGTCGTCAATGTGTTTGCGAAGGAGTTTTCCGCATTTCTCGATTATTTGAACATTCCGCGGGATGCCAGCTGCTTAATTGTAGGGCTTGGCAACTGGAATGTCACGCCCGACTCACTCGGCCCCCTAGTGACAGAAAACCTTCTCGTGACGAGGCACCTTTTTCAGCTGCAGCCCGAAAATGTAGAGGATGGCTACCGTCCAGTGAGCGCGCTTTCCCCTGGAGTCATGGGCTTGACCGGCATTGAAACGAGCGATATTATCCAAGGGGTAATCGATCGCTCAAAGCCCGACTTTGTCATTGCCATTGATGCGCTGGCCTCAAGAGGGATCGAGCGTGTGAATTCTACCATTCAAATTTCAGACAGCGGGATACATCCCGGATCTGGGGTAGGGAATAAAAGAAAAGAATTAAGCAAGGAAACGCTTGGCATTCCGGTCATCGCCATCGGTGTTCCGACGGTGGTCGATGCCGTCACGATCACGAGTGATACGATTGATTATATGCTGAAGCATTTTGGAAGAGAGATGAGAGATGACAGTCCGTCCAGGTCGCTCGTTCCCGCGGGGATGAGCTTTGGGAAAAGAAAGGTCCTCACCGAAGAAGACCTTCCCGATGAGGAGCACCGCAAATCGTTTCTCGGTATAGTCGGAGGCCTCGCAGAGGATGAAAAAAGGCAGCTGATCCATGAAGTCCTCGCTCCGCTCGGCCATAACTTAATGGTAACCCCAAAAGAGGTCGATACCTTTATCGATGATATGGCAAATGTGATTGCGAACGGTCTGAACACAGCGCTTCATGAAAATGTCTCGCAAGACAATAAAGGAATGTATAACCACTAAGATTAAGGCGGCTGACCAGGCCGCTTTTTTTCGTGCTTATAGCATTACCGGAACTTGTTCTACTTCCTCTATCTTGTACATAGTCTATTTACTAGACAAGCTCTGGAGGGATTTGCGATGAGAAAAAGAGGCAGGAATCGTCAGTTTGTGCTGGCTGTAAATGGAAGAAGTGCGATTAAGACAGTATTCTTATTTATCGTCAGCCTGCTGCTCGTTTTTATTTTATCAGGCGTGCTGACATCGCTGCGTCCTGAGTTAAGGCCGTCTTCATCGTTGTACCGGGTGACCGATGAATTGGCGGGCGAGACCTTTGGGCTCATTTTGGGAATGGAAAACCACTACTTCGCATCAGAATTGCCGGAACCGAATAAACGCTTTGAACTTTCTCCGATCGTCTTGAAACTGGCGACCAGCATTAATTTAAAAGATCCGCGAAGTTTTCTCGGTCGGGAGCTTCCGGGCTTCTCTCATTTTGACTCGGAAATCCTTATTGCAGGGCAAGGGACGGATTACACGAATATGCCGTCAGAATCTCCGCCGCCGACTGAGGTCTTAAAAGAGGAGAGAGAAGCGAATCTTGCAGAGCTTGAAGGGAAACAGAAAAAGCAAACAGGGGAGGAAAAACCTCCTGAACAATCGACGGGCGGCCGAAAAGTCGTATTTATCTACAATACGCACAATACGGAGTCGTATCTTCCCTTTTTAAAAGGGGAGACGGTACCTGATCGGGCGCTTCATTCGAAAGCAAATGTGACGCTTGTCAGCGATATGCTCGCAAATGCGATGAAGTCGCAGGGGGTCGGGGCAATGGTGGATAAAACCGACTTTCAGGCGAACTTGCGGAAAAAAGGCTGGGCTTATGCCCGTTCCTATGATGAATCAAGGCCGGTCGTTAAAGAGGCGATGGCTCAAAACAAAGATTTGCAGTATTTTATCGATATTCACAGGGATTCGCAGCGGAAGAAAGCGACAACCGCAACTGTCAAAGGAAAAAGCTATGCACGTGTTGCATTTGTGCTCGGCAAGAAGAGCTCTAATTTCGAATCGAACTTAAAACTGGCAAAAGAACTGCATGAACGGCTGGAAAAAAAATATCCCGGTTTGAGCCGCGGTGTTATATCTAAGGGAGCTGCCGGGGATAATGGCATATATAATCAAGATTTAAACGAAAGATCCGTCTTAATCGAATTTGGCGGCGTAGATAATAACCGCGAAGAGCTGGAGCGGGCTGCAGAAGCGATGGCGGATGTATTCAGCGAGATGTACTGGAATGCTGAAAAAGTTGATGCAGACACCGGTGAAGACGATAAGAAAAAACAATAGGACAGGTGATGGAAGTGGCTTCTTTTATGGGGAAATGCATATTGGCTTGCTGTGTCATGTTTTTCGGCGTCCTTCTCGGCATGCAGCAGGCGAACAACGGAATGATTGAAATGAAAGGGTATCAGGACCCTGATTTAAAAGCGGCGCTCAGCATATCTGAAGGGGATGCGAAGGAGGCGTCAGTCCTCGGCCATCAAATCGATTTGGAGGAAAAACAAAAAGAGCTGGAACAGCTGGAAGCTTTCAACCTCTTTTCCTCGGCCGGCCGCGCTTTGGCCGATTCGGTCACAAACACAGCCCGTTCATTGTATGACTGGATAAAGGAAAAAACGGAATAAGTAAAAGAAAAAACGAGTCGGATGCAGGACTCGTTTTTTCTTTTTCGGGTTTAGAAAGCATATGTGACTTAACATTGAATCTTCACAACCCTATTGATATAATCTAAGCTAGCGCATATTGCGTTTCATAGTAGGAGTGATTAGTGTGACAGATAAAGAAAAACGATTACAAAGGCAGTCGAGAATCCGAAATTTCTCTATTATCGCCCATATCGATCACGGCAAGTCAACGCTTGCGGATCGAATCCTGGAAAAGACGGCGGCAATCACTCAAAGGGAAATGAAAGAACAGCTCCTCGACTCGATGGATTTAGAACGTGAAAGAGGAATCACCATTAAACTGAACTCCGTACAGCTGAAATATCAGGCAAAGGACGGAGAGGAATATATTTTTCATCTGATCGATACCCCGGGACACGTCGATTTTACGTATGAGGTTTCGAGAAGCCTTGCCGCATGCGAAGGCGCGATTCTCGTCGTCGACGCCGCACAGGGAATCGAGGCGCAAACGCTGGCAAACGTTTACCTTGCGCTTGATAACGACCTTGAAATCCTGCCGGTCATTAATAAGATTGACCTTCCGAGCGCAGAACCCGAACGCGTCCGCCAGGAAGTCGAGGATGTCATCGGTCTTGACGCTTCAGAAGCCGTCCTTGCTTCAGCAAAAGCAGGCATCGGAATTGAAGAAATATTGGAGCAGATCGTTGAAAAGGTTCCCGCACCAAGCGGAGATCCGGAAGCGCCGCTTCAAGCGTTGATCTTTGACTCTCTGTATGATGCATACCGCGGGGTCGTCGCCTATATCAGAGTCGTCCAAGGTACCGTAAAAGCCGGTCAAAAAATCAAGATGATGGCGACCGGAAAAGAATTTGAAGTCACTGAAGTCGGCGTTTTCACACCGAAGGCCGTTCCGGTTGACGAACTGACTGTCGGCGACGTCGGATTCCTGACGGCCGCAATCAAAAACGTCGGAGACACTCGTGTAGGGGATACGATTACAAGTGCGGAAAACCCAGCGCCCGAAGCCCTGCCAGGCTACAGAAAACTGAATCCGATGGTCTATTGCGGTCTGTATCCGATTGATACAGCGAAATACAACGACTTGCGGGAAGCGCTTGAAAAACTTGAGCTGAACGATTCAGCCCTTCAGTATGAGGCGGAAACGTCCCAGGCTCTCGGATTCGGCTTCCGCTGCGGTTTCCTGGGGATGCTCCACATGGAAATTATTCAGGAGCGGATTGAACGCGAATTCAACATCGATTTGATTACGACGGCTCCGAGCGTTATCTATGACGTGTACATGACAGACGGAGAAAAAATCGTTGTCGATAACCCGTCAAATATGCCTGATCCGCAGAAGATCGACCGGGTGGAAGAACCGTTCGTCAAAGCGACGATGATGGTGCCGAACGACTTTGTCGGAGCGGTCATGGAACTGTGCCAGGGCAAGCGCGGCCAGTTTATCGATATGCAGTACCTTGATGCGAACCGCGTCAGCATTGTCTACGAAATTCCGCTTGCGGAAATCGTCTACGAGTTTTTCGATCAGCTTAAATCAAATACGAAAGGCTATGCGTCATTTGATTACGAACTCATCGGATATAAACCGTCCAAGCTCGTGAAAATGGATATTATGCTGAACGGCGAAAAAATCGATGCCCTTTCCTTTATCGTTCACCGCGATTATGCGTATGAACGGGGAAAAGTTATTGTCGAAAAGCTGAAGGAACTCATTCCGCGCCAGCAGTTTGAAGTGCCTGTCCAGGCAGCCATCGGCACAAAAATTGTCGCCCGTTCAACCATCAAAGCCATGCGCAAAAACGTTTTGGCGAAGTGCTACGGCGGGGATATTTCCAGAAAACGCAAACTGCTCGAAAAGCAAAAGGAAGGAAAGCGAAGAATGAAACAGGTCGGCTCTGTCGAAGTTCCGCAGGAAGCCTTTATGGCAGTCCTGAAAATGGACGACAGCAGCCCGAAATCATAATCATGAGCTGCCGCAGCGTAACACACTGCGGCTTCTTCCTGTAAAAGAAGGTGAAAACAATGAAAGCAGCATATATCCATATTCCGTTTTGCGAGCACATTTGCCATTATTGCGACTTCAACAAGTTTTTTATTCAATCTCAGCCTGTTGATGAATATTTGCGTTCTTTAGAGAAGGAAATGGCCAATTCAATGGAAGCGGCCGGACATCCGGAGCTGAAAACGATCTTTATCGGGGGAGGAACGCCGACATCGCTGTCGGAAGCGCAGCTTGAGCGGCTTCTTGATTCCATTCATCGCGTTTTGAAACCGTCCGAAAGCCTTGCCGAATTTGCAGTGGAAGCCAATCCCGACGATTTATCGGCTGAAAAGCTGGAGGTTTTAAAAGCCGCCGGTGTAGACAGGCTGAGCTTTGGCGTACAGACGTTTGAAGACGAGCTGCTAAAAAAAATCGGCAGAGTCCATGAGCAAAAAGACGTACTCGTTTCCTTTGAAAGAGCGCGAAACGCGGGGTTCGATAATATCAGCCTTGACCTGATGTTCGGTCTGCCAGGACAAACCATCGGCCACTTCGCTTCATCGCTCGATACGGCGCTTGCCCTCGGGGCTGAACATTATTCGGTCTACTCGCTGATCGTCGAGCCGAAAACCGTTTTTTATAACTTGATGAAAAAGGGCCGGCTTCACCTGCCTCCGCAGGATCAGGAAGCAGAAATGTACGAACTTGTGATGCGGAAAATGGAAGAAGCGGGCATCGGCCAATACGAAATCAGCAACTACGCCAAAAAAGGATATGAGAGCAAACATAACCTCACATATTGGAACAATGAGGAGTATTTCGGTTTGGGGGCGGGCGCGCACGGCTATATCAATGGTGAAAGAACGGTAAATGCCGGCCCTGTTAAACATTATATCGACCTGATTGAGCAGTCAGGTTTTCCTTATAAAGAAAAACACAGGGTTACAAAAAATGAACAGATTGAAGAAGAAATGTTTCTCGGTCTTCGAAAAACCGCGGGAGTAGACAAAGAACACTTTTTCCAAAAATACGGAAGAACTGTTGACGATCTCTTCCCGAAAGTGCTCCGTTCGCTGGAAGAAACAGGGCTGATTGTGAACACGAGCAAAAATGTATTTTTAACACATAATGGAAAACTGTTAGGGAATGAAGTGTTTCAAGCATTCCTGGGTGAGTTATAATTGACATTTTGATTTTGGTTTGGTAATTTTGATATACAATTAGCACTCAGTTGTGTCGAGTGCTAACAGGGGTGATATGGATGTTAACAAATCGTCAGCTGTTAATCTTGCAGGTTATCGTCAACGATTTCATTCGTTCAGCTCAGCCGGTAGGATCAAGAACGCTTTCCAAAAAGGAAGATATCACATTCAGCTCAGCAACGATCAGAAACGAAATGGCTGACTTGGAAGAGCTCGGTTTTATTGAAAAAACCCACTCATCTTCAGGCCGGATTCCTTCTGAAAAAGGCTATCGCTATTATGTCGATCATCTGCTTTCACCCGGAAAGCTGTCAAAAACGGACTTGAACATTATTCATTCGGTTTTCAAAGAAAAAATCTTTGAACTCGAAAAAGCGGTGCAGAAGTCGGCTCAAGTGCTGTCTGATCTGACAAATTATACATCGATTGTCCTCGGTCCGAGACTGAGCGAAAATCATCTCAAACAGATCCAGATTGTGCCGATTCAGCCTAAGAAGGCCGTTGCCATTCTAGTAACGAATACCGGCCATGTCGAGAATAAAACGATCAACTTTCCGGCGGAGGTCAATCTTTCCGATCTCGAAAAGCTGGTGAATATATTAAATGAACGCCTTAGAGGCGTGCCGATCTCAGAGCTGAAAGACAGGATTTTCAAAGAGGTCGTCATCTTCTTAAAGTCGCATATCCAAAATTACGATACGATTTTACACGGGCTCGGCGCAACGCTGGATTCATCTGTTCAAACCGACCGGCTGTTTTTCGGCGGCAAGATTAATATGCTGAATCAGCCCGAATTTCACGATATTGACAGAGTGAAATCGCTATTGTCGCTCATTGAGAAAGAACAGGAGCTTCTCCGGCTCTTTCAGTCGACTGAGTCCGGAATTACCATTAAAATCGGCAAGGAAAACGACTATGAAGAAATGGAAAACTGCAGCCTGATTACCGCGACATACACGGTCGGTTCAAAACAGATCGGCTCCATCGCGGTCATCGGGCCGACGCGCATGGACTACTCCCGCGTCGTCGGTTTGCTTCAGCACGTATCATCTGACTTGTCAAAAGCGTTGACAAGTTTGTATGATGGGTAAGGCAGTACCTGAAAACAAAACAGAAGGGAGAAATCCCTTCTTTATCATGAAACTCATCCTTTAAGGGAGGTGAACACAGATGGCAGAAGAAAAACAAACTGAAGAGCTAAACGAACAAGAGGAACTGAACGAGACAGAAGCGGAGACAGCCGAAGCCGAACAAACGGCTGCTGAAGCTGATGCCCCGGCAGAAGACACGCAAACAGAAATGCTTGAAAAACAACTAAAAGAACTTCAAGAACGTCTTGAAGAAAAAGAAAATAAACTTTTACGTGTTCAGGCGGACTTTGAAAACTACAAACGACGCGCACGCCTTGACCTTGAGGCTGCTGAAAAGTACCGTTCCCAGCGCATCATCAGCGATTTGCTGCCGGCGCTTGACAACTTTGAACGTGCGCTACAGATCGATCCTGACAACGAGCAGACGAAAAGCCTGCTTCAAGGGATGGAAATGGTGCACCGTCAAATTTTGGAGGCTCTTAAAAATGAAGGAGTTGAACAGATTCCTTCAGTCGGAGAGCAATTTGACCCGAACATGCACCAGGCTGTTATGCAGGTCGAGGATGAAGCGTACGAATCAAACGCAGTCGTTGAGGAACTGCAAAAAGGCTATAAACTTAAGGACCGGGTGATCCGTCCTTCTATGGTAAAAGTCAACCAATAACTACATAGCAGGAGGTAAAAATCATGAGCAAAGTAATCGGAATCGACTTGGGAACAACGAACTCATGCGTTGCAGTGCTTGAAGGCGGAGAGCCGAAAGTCATCCCAAATCCAGAAGGAGCCCGCACGACTCCTTCGGTTGTTGCATTTAAAAACGGAGAGCGCCAGGTGGGTGAAGTGGCGAAACGCCAGTCCATCACGAATCCGAACACGATCATGTCGGTCAAGCGCCACATGGGCACGGACTATACAGTTGAAATCGAAGGCAAAAAGTACACGCCGCAAGAAGTGTCTGCCATCATCCTTCAGCATTTGAAATCATATGCTGAAAGCTATTTAGGCGAAACTGTATCTAAAGCCGTAATCACAGTTCCTGCATACTTCAACGATGCAGAACGTCAAGCGACAAAGGATGCCGGTAAAATTGCCGGACTTGAAGTTGAGCGGATCATCAACGAGCCGACTGCAGCTGCGCTTGCATACGGTCTGGATAAGACGGAAGAAGATCAGACGATCCTCGTCTACGACCTTGGCGGCGGTACATTCGACGTTTCCATCCTTGAATTGGGAGACGGCGTATTCGAAGTTCGTTCTACAGCGGGTGACAACCGCCTTGGAGGAGACGACTTTGACCAAGTGATCATCGATCATCTCGTCTCAGAATTCAAGAAAGAAAACGGCATTGATCTTTCTAAAGATAAAATGGCGCTTCAGCGCTTAAAAGATGCGGCTGAGAAAGCGAAAAAAGACCTTTCCGGCGTATCTTCTACGCAAATTTCGCTGCCGTTTATCACAGCCGGTGACGCAGGTCCGCTGCACCTTGAATTGACACTGACCCGCGCGAAGTTTGAAGAGCTGTCTTCACACTTGGTAGAGCGCACAATGGGTCCAGTCCGCCAGGCTCTTCAAGATGCGGGGCTTTCTGCAAGCGAAATCGACAAAGTAATTCTTGTCGGCGGATCAACACGTATTCCTGCCGTTCAGGAAGCGATCAAAAAAGAAACTGGAAAAGAAGCGCATAAAGGCGTCAACCCTGACGAAGTCGTAGCCCTTGGTGCAGCCATTCAAGGCGGCGTCATCACAGGCGATGTCAAAGATGTTGTCCTTCTGGACGTAACTCCGCTGTCACTTGGTATCGAAACAATGGGCGGCGTGTTCACGAAGCTGATTGACCGCAACACGACAATCCCGACAAGCAAGTCCCAAGTGTTCTCAACAGCGGCTGACAACCAAACAGCGGTTGACATCCACGTGCTCCAAGGTGAGCGCCCGATGGCTGCCGACAACAAAACGCTCGGACGCTTCCAGCTTACAGATATTCCGCCGGCTCCTCGCGGCGTACCGCAAATCGAAGTGTCATTTGACATCGATAAGAACGGTATCGTCAACGTCAGCGCGAAAGATCTGGGTACCGGCAAAGAGCAAAACATCACGATCAAATCTTCTTCAGGTCTTTCTGACGAGGAGATCGAACGCATGGTGAAAGAAGCTGAAGAAAACGCCGAAGCGGATGAGAAGAAAAAAGAAGAAATCGAGCTTCGCAACGAAGCGGATCAGCTTGTCTTCACAACTGAAAAAACGCTGAAAGATCTTGAAGGCAAAGCCGATGAAGCGCAAGTGAAAAAAGCGAATGATGCAAAAGACGCGTTAAAAGCTGCGATCGAGAAAAATGATCTTGATGAAATCAAGGCGAAAAAAGATGAGCTGCAAGCGATCGTCCAAGAGCTTTCAATGAAGCTTTACGAAGAAGCTGCAAAACAGGCTCAGGCTCAGCAAGACGGCGGCGCCGGCGCTAAAAAAGCCGACGACAATGTCGTTGACGCTGAATATGAAGAAGTAAACGACGACAAAGAACAAAAATAATTGAAATAAAATGTGCTGTGCTTACCCCGGTTTGCACAGCACATGACCTTACAGGCGATGAAAGTCAAAGTCAGGATCTCTTGACTTTGACTTTTTTCTTCCTAAAGGACAAAAGGAATTGAAAAAACATAATTTGAAATGATACAATCTAATTTATGTGAGAAAATCGGGAGTGTGAAGAGATGAGTAAGCGTGATTACTATGAGGTGCTTGGGGTAGGTAAGAGCGCTTCTAAAGATGAGATTAAAAAAGCTTACCGCAAGCTTTCTAAAAAATATCACCCGGACATCAACAAAGAAGCCGGAGCGGATGAAAAATTCAAAGAAGTCAAAGAAGCCTATGAAACACTTTCTGATGACCAAAAACGGGCCCATTACGACCAGTTTGGCCACACCGATCCAAATCAGGGATTCGGCGGCGGAGGTTTCGGCGGCGGCGACTTCGGCGGCTTTGGGTTTGACGATATTTTCTCAAGCATTTTCGGAGGCGGCGCAAGGCGGAGAGACCCGAATGCCCCGAGGCAGGGCGCCGATCTGCAGTATACGATGACACTGTCATTTGAAGAAGCGGCCTTCGGAAAAGAGACGACGATCGAAATTCCGCGTGAAGAAACATGTGAAACATGCAGCGGCTCAGGCGCGAAACCGGGAACAAAGCCGGAAACCTGTTCACACTGCGGCGGCTCTGGCCAGCTGAACATGGAGCAGTCGACTCCGTTCGGAAAAGTTGTCAACAGAAGAGTATGTCATTACTGTAATGGAACGGGTAAGCAAATTAAGCACAAATGTTCAACTTGCGGCGGTACAGGAAAAGTGAAAAAACGCAAGAAAATCAATGTCACCATCCCGGCGGGTGTGGATGACGGCCAGCAGCTTCGAGTATCCGGACAGGGTGAACCGGGGATCAACGGCGGTCCGTCAGGTGACTTATTCGTCGTTTTCCGCGTCCAAGAACACGAATTTTTCGAGCGCGATGGCGACGATATTTACTGCGAAATGCCGCTGACATTTGCACAGGCTGCGCTCGGGGACGAAATCGAAGTGCCTACTCTTCACGGTAAAGTAAAATTAAAAGTGCCGGCGGGCACGCAGACAGGCACCAAGTTCCGTTTAAAAGGAAAAGGCGTTGCCAACGTACGCGGGTACGGTCAAGGCGATCAGCACATCGTCGTCCGCGTCGTGACACCGACGAATTTAACAGAAAACCAGAAAAATATTCTCCGCGAATTTGCAGAAGTGAGCGGAAATATGCCGGATGAACAGGAAATGAGTTTTTTCGATAAAGTAAAGCGCGCCTTTAAAGGCGATTAATGATTGGATGAGGAGTTGGTAGTATGAAATGGTCCGAAATCTGCATTCACACGACACATGAAGCGGTTGAGCCCATCTCGAATATTTTGCATGAAGCTGGTGCGAGTGGAGTCGTAATTGAAGATCCGCTTGATTTAATTAAAGAGCGTGAGAATGTATACGGAGAAATCTACCAGCTCGACCCCAATGATTACCCTGATGAAGGAGTCATCATTAAAGCGTATCTCCCGATCAACAGCTTTTTGGGAGAGACCGTAGAAGGAATCAAGGAAACCATCAATAATCTGCTGCTGTATGATATTGACCTCGGACGGAACAAAATCACCATCAGCGAGGTTAACGAAGAAGAATGGGCGACAGCATGGAAAAAATATTATCATCCCGTAAAAATTTCCGAGAAGTTTACGATTGTTCCGACATGGGAAGAGTACACACCGGTTCATACGGATGAGCTCATCATCGAGATGGACCCGGGAATGGCGTTCGGAACAGGCACACACCCGACAACCGTACTTTGCATACAGGCGCTCGAAAGGTATGTGAAAGAAGGGGATTCGGTCGTGGATGTCGGAACGGGAACAGGCATTTTGAGCATTGCATCAGCCATGCTTCGCGCCAAACAGGTTGAAGGATATGATCTCGATCCTGTAGCCGTGGAAAGCGCCCGCTTGAACTCCAAGCTCAATAAAGTCAGCGATCATATCGAGATCAAGCAAAATAATCTGCTTGACGGCGTCGAAGGGGAAAAAGACGTTATCGTCGCCAACATCCTGGCCGAGGTCATCTTGCGCTTTACGGATCAGGCATACAGCCTGTTGAAAGACGGCGGTTATTTCATTACTTCGGGAATCATTCAGCAGAAAAAACAGGAAGTCAAAGATGCACTGGTGAAAGAAGGCTTTACGATCGTCGAGGTTCTTTCAATGGAGGACTGGGTCAGCATCATCGCTAAAAAATAATCGTTAGTAGGTGTGACAAGCGTATGCAACGATATTTTATCGAACAATCAAAACAAGAGGTCACGGCCGCACCTGTGTTCTCGATCAAAGGCGAAGACGTTCATCACATTGCGACCGTGATGAGGATGTCTCCCGGAGACGAGGTCATTTGCTGTGCAAAAGACGGCCATGAAGCGAACTGCCGGATCGAGTCCGTCACAAAAGAAGAGGTTTTATTGAGCGTAATCGAATGGACGGGGAAAACACGCGAACTGCCCGTCCAGATCCATATTGCAAACGGCCTTCCAAAAGGAGATAAGCTGGAATGGATCATTCAAAAAGGGACAGAGCTCGGTGCAAGCTCGTTTATTCCTTTTCAGGCATCACGCTCCGTTGTTAAACTTGATGAAAAAAAGGCAAAGAAAAAGCGGGAAAGGTGGGCGAAAATCGCCAAGGAAGCCGCAGAACAGTCCCACAGAAACACGATTCCCGATGTGGCGCCGGTTCACACGTTTCAACGTTTGCTTGAGAGCCTTGAGGACTTCGATAAATGTGTCGTTGCATACGAAGAGTCATCAAAGCAAGGCGAGACGAGCCGGTTTCAATCCGTGCTCAAAAGCCTGCCGGAAGGATCATCCGTGCTCATGGTGTTTGGTCCTGAAGGCGGATTTTCAGAAGATGAAATTGAGGCGCTTAAAGAAAAAGGAGCCCTCGCCTGCGGGCTCGGTCCGCGGATCTTAAGGGCGGAAACAGCTCCGCTGTACGCGTTGGCGGCAGTTTCTTATCATACAGAGTTATTAAGAGGTGAATAACAATGGCAACCGTTGCATTTCATACACTTGGCTGCAAGGTCAACCATTATGAAACAGAGGCAATTTGGCAGCTTTTCAAAGAAGCCGGCTACGAAAGAAAAGAATTCGAAAGTTCGGCGGACGTATACGTCATTAATACATGCACCGTCACAAATACAGGTGATAAAAAAAGCCGCCAGGTGATCAGACGGGCGATCCGCCAAAATCCTGACGCCGTCATTTGTGTGACAGGGTGCTACGCCCAGACTTCCCCGGCGGAAATCATGGCGATCCCGGGCGTTGATATCGTCGTCGGTACGCAGGACCGCGAAAAAATGCTCGGCTATATTCAGCAGTACCAGGAAGAAAGACAGCCGATTAACGGCGTCAGCAATATTATGAAAGCAAGAGTGTTTGAGGAGCTTGATGTTCCTGCATTTACCGACAGAACACGTGCTTCATTGAAAATTCAAGAAGGCTGCAACAATTTCTGCACATTCTGCATCATTCCGTGGGCGCGCGGCCTGCTTCGTTCCCGCGACCCTGAGGAAGTCATCCGCCAGGCGCAGCAGCTCGTTGATGCCGGCTATAAAGAAATCGTTTTAACCGGTATTCACACCGGCGGTTATGGAGAAGATATGAAAGACTACAACTTTGCACAGCTGTTGAAAGAACTGGACAGCCGTGTGAAAGGTCTGAAACGAATCCGTATCTCTTCAATCGAAGCGAGCCAAATTACAGACGAAGTGATCGAAGTGCTTGACCGCTCAGACAAGATCGTCAGACACCTTCACATTCCGCTTCAATCCGGCTCAAACAGCGTTTTAAAACGGATGAGAAGAAAGTATACGATGGAGTTTTTCGCTGACAGGCTGACGAAACTCAAAAAAGCTCTTCCGGGGCTCGCAGTCACTTCTGATGTGATCGTCGGCTTCCCGGGGGAAACGGAAGAAGAATTCATGGAGACGTACAACTTTATTAAAGAACACAAGTTTTCCGAGCTCCACGTCTTCCCGTACAGCAAACGGACCGGAACTCCAGCAGCACGCATGGACGGCCAGGTTGACGAGAACGTGAAAAACGAAAGAGTTCACAAACTGATCGCTCTTTCAGATCAGCTTGCGAAAGAATACGCATCAGATTATGAAGGCGATGTTCTGGAAATCATTCCGGAAGAGCCGTTCACGGAAACGGGCGAAGACAATCTGCTTGTCGGCTACACGGACAACTATATGAAGGTCGTTTTCGAAGGTTCCGAAGACCTGATCGGCCAGCTTGTTAAAGTGAAGATCTTAAAAGCCGGCTATCCGTACAATAAAGGCCAGTTCGTCCGCGTCGCCGAAGACGACGTCCATGAAAACATCCGCTTATCGTCATAAATGATCAATTTAGCCGGTTCACGAAAAAGGTGTTCCGGCTTTTTTTGCGAATATCATAAAAGACAACCACTTGAAAAGGAGTCGTGACGATGACAAAACAAATTGCGCGAATGATCGATCACACGCTATTGAAGCCTGATGCTGTCACATCCGAAATCGAAGCGCTTTGCAAAGAAGCACGTGTATACGATTTTGCTTCCGTTTGCGTCAACCCTTGCTGGGTAAAGCTGTGCGCCGAGCTTCTTAAAGATTCAGAAGTGAAAGTGTGCACGGTTATCGGCTTTCCTTTAGGTGCGGCGTCTCCGGAAACAAAAGCCTTTGAAACCAGGCAGGCGATTGCAGACGGGGCCGGTGAAGTTGATATGGTGATCAACATCGGTGCATTAAAAGACCGCGATACCCGAACCGTGGAGCATGACATCAGAGCGGTGACAGACGCGGCAGACGGCAAAGCTCTCGTAAAAGTCATCATAGAGACCTCACTGTTGACGGATGAAGAAAAAAGGCACGCTTGTGAACTGGCCGTAAAAGCCGGCGCCGACTTTGTCAAAACATCGAGCGGTTTTTCCGGCGGCGGTGCGACAGTTCAGGATATAAAACTGATGCGGGAAGCTGTCGGACCTGTTATCGGCGTTAAAGCATCAGGGGGCGTCCGCGATAAGGAAAGCGCCCTTGCCATGGTTGAAGCCGGAGCGACGAGAATCGGAGCAAGCGCAGGCGTGTCGATTGTCAAAGGCTTAACAGCGGATGAAGACTACTAATCAACAAAAACCAGGCGTTTACCGGGCCTGGTTTTTGTTTGGAATGAGAAACATGATCAGCGAATGAAACAGATTTGAGAGCGGCAGAAACAATAGGGATGTGACGACGTTGAAGAGCAGGCTGAAATGGGCAATCTGCTGAGCGGGGCTTTCAGACAGTCCGGAGATAAAGCCTGTTATTGATGAGAGCAGGGGGTATACAGCTGCTACACCGATGACATTAAACAGCACATGGGCATAAGCCGTTTGCCTGGCCGCAGCTCCGCCTTTGAAGGACGCCATCACGGCTGTGATGCATGTCCCGATATTGGAGCCGAGAACAACGCTCATCGCTTCGGTCAAACCGACGACACCTTGATCCATAAAGCTCATCAGGATGCCGACACACGCCGAACTGGAATGAATCATCGCGGTCAACACCGTGCCGATGATTAAGGCGTAAAGCGGTGAATTTTCAGCAAGCTGCACAATATAAGCGCCCGAGTCTAGCTGTGACAACGGCACGGCAAGCCGGCTAAAGCCGCTGATACAGAAAAAAATAACACCCAAGCCGATCATGCTTACGCCCACTTGCCGAAAAGGGGATTTTCCGGCCATGAAAAGAACCGCACCTGCGGCAAAGAGGGCAAAAATCAAAAATTCCAGCTTCACCGCCAAAAATTCCGTTGTGAAGGTGGACCCGATGTTTGTTCCCAAAATGAGCGGAATCGAACGTTTAAATGAAAGGGCGCCTACCGAGACAAAGCCAATGACGATCACCATAAATGCCGAGCTGCTTTGCAAAACCCCCGTAAATACAATGCTGACCAAAAAGGCTTTCACCGGATGATCCGTGAAAAACAGCAGCCGCTTTTCGATTTTTTCAAATGTCAGTGAAATCAAGCCTTTTCTCAGCATGCTCATGCCTTTGAGAAAAAGAACGATCAATAATATGAATAAGATCAAGATTATCATCAGTTTTTCGAACAGCCTCCTTTATAAATATATACAGACAAGCTGCCGAAATCATGACTGAACAATAAAACGATTCTCCTTGGTTGACCTTACCGGAGGCTTATATTATAATGTCAAAGTACATGTTTATATGTATGTCTTTTTTTAAAGCAGTCGATTGGTGTATTCGGAGGGAGGGAAAGAGAATGTCAAAAACGGTCGTTAGAAAAAACGAATCGCTTGAAGATGCTCTTCGTCGCTTCAAACGCAGTGTATCAAAGACAGGTACTTTGCAGGAAGCAAGAAAGCGTGAATTTTATGAAAAACCTAGCGTAAGACGCAAGAAAAAGTCTGAAGCTGCAAGAAAGCGCAAATACTAAAAGAGGGTGGATTTATGAGTCTTCTTGAGCGGCTGAATCAAGATATGAAGCTCTATATGAAAAACCGTGAGAAAGACAAACTGACTGTCATTCGCATGGTCAAAGCTTCGCTTCAAAACGAAGCAATCAAGCTTAAGAAAGACAGGCTGACCGATGATGAAGAACTGACTGTTCTTTCTCGTGAATTAAAACAGCGTAAAGACTCCCTCCATGAATTTTCAAACGCTAATCGTTCAGATTTAGTAGATAAAGTTCAAAAAGAGTTAGACATTCTGGAAGCTTATATGCCTGAACAGCTGACGGAAGAAGAGCTGCTCGGCATCGTCAATGAGACGATCGCCGAAGTCGGCGCCTCTTCAAAAGCGGATATGGGCAAAGTGATGAGCGCTATCATGCCGAAAGTCAAAGGCAAGGCGGACGGCGGTCTCGTCAATAAGCTTGTCAGCAAACAACTGTCTTAAGAAAAAGACGCCTTTAAGCAATTAAAGGCGTCTTTTTTTGTGCGTGTTCATACAATAGAAAAGTAGTAGAAAGATGAAACCTTTGCTACATTTATAACGTATGTAATGTTAATGATAATAGGGGAAGGAGGTCTCAGACATCGTTGCTGCTGAAAAAATTTAGAATTTTTGTTGCTCTGGCCAGCGGTTTTGTTTTATTCTTATTACTAGGCGTTCATTTGACCGTGAAAGCGGATGGAGATACAGTGTATGTCATTCCGATCGAAGAAACGGTTGAAAAAGGGCTTTCAAAATTTCTTGAGCGTTCTTTTCAAGAAGCGGAAGATATGAATGCCAAACATATCATACTCGATATCAATACCCCCGGCGGAGCGGTCGATGCAGTCCTTGACATGGCTGATACGATACATAACTCCGACATTCCGGTGACCGCTTATGTGAATAGAAGGGCTCTGTCCGCAGGCGCTTACCTCGCCTTGAATGCAGACGATATTTATATGGCGCCCGGCGGGAAAATGGGAGCTGCCGCGATCATTGACACGCAGGGAAATGCCGCTGATAAAAAGTCGGAATCTCTGTGGCTCGCTGAAATGGAAGACGCAGCCAAAAAAAACGGACGTGATCCGAAATACGCTCTCGCGATGGCCGATGCGGATGTCGATGCTAAAGAAGTTGGGGCGCCGAAGGGCGAGCTGCTCACATTAAGCCCTGACAAAGCGCTGGAAGTCGGCTATTCCGAAGGCACAGTTTCGAGCCTTGATGATCTTTTGAAAAAGCTGAACTTGAAGGATGCCAAAATCGAGCGTTCCGAGGTGAGCTTCGCCGAAAAGGTGGCCCGGTTCATCACGCATCCGGTCGTGATTCCGATTCTCCTTTCAATCGGAAGTCTCGGGCTGATTGTCGAGCTTTATTCGCCTGGTTTTGGGATCCCCGGCTTTATGGGACTCTCCGCGCTGCTGCTCTTTTTCTACGGTCATCTCGTCGCCGGGCTTGCCGGAATGGAAACGATCCTTCTGTTTGCAGCAGGCATTATTTTAATTATTTTAGAGATTTTTTTGCCGGGCGGAATAGCAGGGATTGCCGGCCTGATCGCGATTGTTGCGAGCCTCTTTTTAGCATCGGGAAGCTTTAAGGTCATGGCCGTATCCATTTTGATTGCAACTGCTGTTTCTATAGCGGCATCCATTCTATTAACAAGGGTGTTGGGGAAGCGTATGAAATTTTTTAAAAAATTGATCTTAACTGACTCGACAAGCACGGAAAGCGGATATGTGTCAAATGAAAGCCGGCGCGATTTAATTGGTAAAACCGGCGTCACGTTTACACCGCTCAGACCGTCCGGAACGGTCATCATCGGCGATGAACGGCTTGATGTCGTATCTGAAGGCTCGTTCACCGCGAAGGACAAGAAAGTGAAAGTGGTTAAAGTGGAAGGCTCACGCATTGTTGTGAGAGAATTATAAATTATATTATTAGGAGGAATATTATGGATCCGTCAACACTGTTTCTTTTGCTTATTATAGCAGCCGGAATCATCTTACTAGCTGTCTTCTTTACATTCGTCCCGGTCATGCTGTGGATCTCGGCTTTGGCCGCTGGTGTTAAAATCAGCATTTTCACACTGATCGGAATGAGGCTCCGCCGCGTCATTCCAAACCGCGTGGTGAACCCGCTGATCAAAGCGCATAAAGCGGGACTTGATGTTACTATCAATCAGCTTGAAAGCCACTATCTTGCAGGGGGTAATGTTGACCGGGTTGTCAACGCGCTTATCGCTGCCCAGCGTGCAAACATTGAACTCACATTCGCCAGATGTGCGGCCATCGATTTAGCGGGCCGTGACGTGCTTGAAGCCGTTCAAATGAGCGTTAATCCGAAAGTCATCGAAACGCCGTTTATTGCCGGTGTAGCAATGGATGGTATCGAGGTGAAAGCAAAAGCGAGAATCACGGTTCGCGCAAACATCGACCGCCTTGTCGGGGGAGCGGGAGAAGAAACAATCATTGCCCGTGTCGGCGAAGGGATCGTTTCGACAATAGGTTCCTCCGATAATCATAAAAAAGTGCTTGAGAACCCGGATATGATTTCACAAACCGTCTTGAGCAAAGGATTGGATTCAGGCACAGCGTTTGAAATTCTATCGATCGATATCGCTGACGTTGACATCGGCAAAAACATCGGAGCGATTCTGCAGACCGACCAGGCTGAAGCCGATAAAAACATCGCCCAGGCGAAAGCAGAAGAACGCCGCGCCATGGCGGTTGCGCAAGAACAGGAAATGCGCGCCCGCGTCGAAGAAATGCGTGCTAAAGTCGTCGAGGCAGAAGCCGAAGTGCCGCTTGCGATGTCTGAAGCTCTCCGCAGCGGAAAGATCGGAGTCATGGACTACCTCAATATGAAAAACATCGACGCCGACACAGACATGCGCGATTCTTTCGGAAAGATGACGAAAGACCAAAATGAAGAGGATCATAAATAAACAAGCCCCTGTAAAAAGGAGGGAGCTCATTGCTTGATATCCTGTTCGACAATCCGATTATCATGGCGGCCATCATCGCAGCCATCTCCTTCATATTCAACAAGCTCGGAAAAAATGATGAAAATGAAGAAACCAAGCGAAAACCGGTGCCTGAACGGCCGAAAACGCAGACGACGCCGAAGCAGACGGCACAGCGCCAGCCGGCAGAAAACAAACAACAACGGCCTGCAGCAGCAGCGGCTGCTGCAAAAAGCGAAGATATGGCCGCAGAACTCCGCAGAATACAAGCGGATGCCGAGCGGTCCATGCCGGCCGTTGAACGGGCCATTAAAAAGCAGAGCAGCCGGGTGATCAACCGGAAACAAGAGCTGCTCGATATGAATAAAAACACGATTGTCCAAGGCGTTGTACTCAGCGAAGTATTCGGCCCTCCGCGGTCGAGAAAGCCGCATTATACAATGAGGCACCGGCCTAAAATTTAAGTATTAGAACCCCCATATCACTCATACATATGAGATGAAAGGGGGTTCTTTTTTTATGGCGCAAAGAAAAAACCGCATCAAAGCGTGGCTGACAAGAACATTGGAAATTCCCCCTGATGTCATGATGGATCTTCCGAGGATCACGATGATAGGAAGACTTCACATATATATTGAAAACCACAGAGGGCTTTTGCTTTTCAGCGATACGGAAGTAAGGCTGATGCTCAAACAGGGGCAGTGCATCATTCAAGGCAAAAACTTTGTCATCAAAACGATTTTGCCTGAGGAAATTCTGCTTGAAGGCACGATTGAGCTCGTACGCTATATCGATTCATAAGTCGGGGGGAAAGAATCGTGAAGAATAAATGGCTTTCTTTTTTTTCAGGAAAGATCCAGCTTGAGATAACGGGAAAGGGGATCGAGCGATTATTAAATGAATGCACCAGGCGCAGCATCCCGATGTTTAATGTTAAGAAAAAGAAAGACGCTGTCTTTCTTTATATTCCGCTTTCTGATGTACATGCCTTCCGGAGGGTCATAAGGGATTTTGACTGCAAGTGCCGCTTCGTCAGACGAAAAGGTTTCCCTTTCCTTGTGCAGAAGTCTAAACGGAATAGCGGCTTCACTATTGGAATTGCTGCTTTTTTTATCATCATGTTTTTATTGTCCAACATGCTTTGGAAAATTGACATAACAGGAGCCAATCCGGAGACAGAACATCAAATCAGACAGCACTTGAATCAAATCGGCGTCAAAAAAGGGCGCCTTCAGTTTACGATGCTGACCCCGGAAAAAATTCAGCACGCGCTTACAAAGCGCGTCGAAAACATCACCTGGGTGGGCATTGAATTAAACGGCACGGCCCTTCACATGAAAGTGGTTGAAAAAAATGAACCTGACAAAGAAAAATATATTGGTCCGAGGCACATCGTCGCCAAAAAAGGGGCGACCATCTCGAAAATGTTCGTGGAAAAAGGCGAGCCGCTCGTCACCGTGAATCAGCACGTTGAAAAAGGGCAAATGCTTGTTTCCGGACTGATCGGGAGCGAAGAGGAAAAGCAAAAAGTCGGAGCCAAAGGGAAAATCTACGGTGAAACCTGGTACAAGTCAAAGGTAACGGTTCCTCTTGAGACATCATTTGACGTTTTTACGGGTAAAGTAAGGACAAGTCACAAGCTATCCTTCGGTTCTTTTTCTGTGCCTGTCTGGGGCTTTTCTTTTAAAAAAGAAGAGTTCTCGCGTCCGAAGACAGAAACCGAAAAACACTCGCTGCATTTTATGAATTTTACGCTTCCTGTCGCATATGAAAAGGAACATACGAGAGAGAGCGAACAAATCAAAAGGGTGTACTCGAAAAAAGAAGCGGTCCTTGAAGGGATCGAAATGGGAAAAAGAGACATCAGGAAAAAAATCGGGAGCGACGGGAACATTATTAGTGAAAAAGTTTTGCACGAAACGAGTGAGAATGGTAAAGTTAAATTGATCATCCTTTACCAGGTTATTGAAGACATTGTTCAAACAACACCAATTGTTCAGGAGACTAAAGAATGACAGAACACTTACTTGCGATTCATCAGCAACTGGAAAGTCCGAACGAGGCTCAAGCGCTGTTTGGGAACCAGGATTCCCATTTGAAGTTAATGGAGGAAGAGCTGAACATTTCGATTGTCACGCGCGGTGAAACCGTCTATGTGACCGGAGACGAAGAAACGTTTGAAATCGTGGACAGCCTGCTTGCATCCCTCTTGAATCTCATCCGCAAAGGAATCGAGATATCAGAACGCGATGTCTTGTATGCGATCAAGATGGCGAAAAAGCAGAAGCTTGAGTTTTTTGAAAGCATGTATGAAGAGGAAATTACGAAAAACGCCAAAGGAAAACCGATCAGAGTCAAAACCATCGGTCAAAGAGAATATATCGCCGCCATGAAAAGGCACGACTTAATCTTCGGCATCGGCCCTGCAGGAACGGGGAAAACCTATTTGGCTGTCGTAAAGGCCGTTCATGAACTGAAAAACGGACGCATCAAAAAAATCATTTTGACAAGACCAGCTGTTGAAGCAGGGGAAAGCCTCGGGTTTTTGCCGGGGGATTTAAAGGAGAAAGTCGACCCATATTTAAGACCGCTATATGACGCGCTCCATGACGTGCTCGGAACGGACCATACGGCACGGCTGCTTGAAAGAGGAACGATCGAAATCGCGCCGCTTGCTTACATGAGGGGGCGGACGCTCGACGACGCATTTGTGATTTTGGATGAAGCGCAGAATACGACACCGGCACAAATGAAAATGTTTTTGACGAGATTGGGTTTTGGTTCTAAAATGGTCATTACAGGCGACATTACGCAAATCGATTTGCCGAAGGGCGTCACATCGGGGCTTGCTGTTGCAAAAAAGATGCTCCTTGATATCGAAGGCATTTCAATTGTTGAACTGGATCAGACGGACGTGGTCAGACACCCGCTTGTCGCCCGTATTATTGAAGCATACGAAAAGTCAAAATAATTCCGAATGGCCCGATCGCCCGTTATCGGGTCATTTTTTAGTTTCCCGCGGGAAAAGAGGTGCTTTTGTTGAAAAAGAAAAAAAGAGACGGAAAGTTTCGGCCCATCCGCTTGGAAAACGGCCGCTTCCTCCCCGTCATTCTTTATGCGGCTTTATCCGCGCTAATGTTCATCCTGCTGTTTTTCCATGTGAGGCCCGAGTCCCTCGACCTCGATTTATTTTCGATCAGCGAGAATACGATCTATGCGCCGGCAACAGTCGAAGATCAAAAGGCAACGGCTAATAAAAAGCAGGAAGCGAGAGAGGAAGTTCCCGACCAGTACACCTTGAAAAAAGAGTACTCTGACAACAGGGTCGACCTTGTCTCATCAATTTTCGACATCATTAAAGAAGTGAAAAAAGAAAGCGCAGAACAAGAGAAAAAAGACAAGCAGGCCCCATCTGAAAAAGACCAGATCAAATCTGTCGAAGAAAAGCTGACTTCAGATGTGACGGACTCGCTGTCGCAGGATTCAATCAAACACCTGCTGAAGGCCAGCGACGGAGAGCTTTCCATGACACAGGATTCGGTCATCACCGCCGTCAATGACGTGATGAGCAAAGAAATCCGCGCCGGCAAGCTTGATGAAGCGAAAGAGCATGTAACGAAAGAGCTGAAGGGTAATTCAATACCTTCAAAATTAAAAAACGCCGCCGATGAAATCGGACGCTTTGCAATCATTCCCAACTATGTATACGATCCTGACAAGACGGAGCAGAAGCGTCAGGAAGCGGCTGACAGCGTGCAGCAGGTGCAGATCAAGCAGGGGCAGATACTTGTTGAGGAAAATCAGCTGATCGACAGGGAAGTCTATCGAAAGCTTGAACTGACAGGACTCTTAAGCGGAGCCAACATCTTCAAGCCTGTCGGCGGACTGCTGCTTTTAATCGCGCTTTTCATCTCAGCTTTGGTTTACTATTTCGAAAGGCAGTACAGCAGCCGGATTCCGAAAAATAAGTCGCTCATGCTGTTTTCATTGATTACAGCGATCGTTTTAATCGTCATGGAAGTGATCAGCCTGTTTCAGCAGCTTGAAATCGGCCATATCGGCTATCTCGTACCGATTGCGATGGGCGTGATGCTCATTAAACTGCTGATCAATGAAAGGCTGGCGATCCTGTCAAGCATGATCCTTTCCATTTGCGGAAGCATGATGTTTAACCAGGGTGTGACAGGCACGTTTAACTATGGAATCGGAACGTATTTCTTGATCAGCTCGATGGCGGGTATACTGTTTTTAGGGAAGCATAATGCGAGGGCGAAAATCCTCCAGGCCGGTTTGTTTGTCTCCCTGATCAACATCGTCGTCCTGTTTACCCTGCAGCTGATTCAAAACACGGCGCAAACCGGACTTGAGATGGGGACATACCTTGTCATGGGAGCGGTGTCCGGCATCGGATCGTCAGTTCTTGTTCTCGGGCTCATGCCGTTTTTTGAAAGCGGCTTTGGGATTCTGTCCACGATGAAGCTTCTCGAGCTTTCAAACCCGAATCATCCGCTGCTCCGCAAAATTCTGACGGAAACACCCGGCACATACCATCACAGCGTTATGGTCGCGAACTTATCGGAGGCGGCATGTGAAGCTGTCGGAGCAAACGGGCTTTTGGCAAGAGTCGGAGCCTATTACCATGATATCGGCAAGACAAAGCGGCCCCAATACTTTATAGAAAACCAAATGAATATTGATAATCCGCATGACAAGCTTTCTCCGCAGCTGAGCAAAAACATCATCATTGCCCATGCGACAGACGGCGCCGATATGCTGAGGGATCATAAAATGCCGAAGGAGCTTGTCGACATCGCCGAACAGCATCACGGCACATCGCTGCTCAAGTTTTTTTACTATAAGGCGAAAGAAAAAGGCGATCAGACGACTGAAGAAGAGTTCCGCTATCCTGGCCCTAAGCCCCAGACAAAAGAGGCGGCGATCATCTCGGTGGCCGACAGTGTCGAAGCAGCCGTCCGCTCAATGCATAACCCGAATCCCGAAAGGATTGAAAAGCTGGTGCGCGGGATCATATCAGATAAGCTGCAGGACGGGCAGTTTGACGAATGCGATTTGACTTTAAAAGAGCTCAATATTATTGCAAAGACGCTCTGCGAAACGCTGAAAGGCATTTTTCATTCCCGGATCGAATATCCGGAAGCTAATCCTAAACAGAAGGTGAAACACACATGAGTTTAATTCTAGATATCACAGACGAGACCGGACGGGTCCCTGAAGACCAGCTTGCTGAAATTGAGAAAATTCTTCAATTCGCAGCGGCAGAGGAAGGCGTCGCAGACGGCGCCGAAGTTTCGGTTACGATCGTCAACAATGAAGAGATCCAAAAAATCAACAAAGAGTACAGAGGCAAAGATTATCCGACTGATGTCATTTCATTTGCCCTTGAAGAAGACGGCGAAGGAGAGATTGAAATTATCGGCGCTGACATGCCGCCCGTTCTCGGAGATATCATCATCAGCGCTGATAAAGCACGGGAACAGGCCGAAGAATACGGGCATTCACTGATGAGGGAGCTGGGTTTTCTGACGGTTCACGGCTTCTTGCACCTCCTCGGCTATGACCATATGACAGAAGAAGAGGAAAAAGAGATGTTCACTAAGCAAAAGGACATTTTGAATCGATATGGGCTCTCAAGATCCTCATAAACAAAATGAATGGCGCCGTCTGAAATGGAGTTTTTCAAACGCCTTAACAGGAATAGTCAAGACGTTCATGTCGGAGCGCAATTTTAGAATTCATTCCGGGGCCGCCATCCTTGTGATCGTCTGCGGCTTTTTCTTCAGGCTGACTCTGATCGAATGGTCCATCATCTTGATCCTGATCGGCGGAATGCTTGCCTTGGAGCTGATGAATACGGCTGTGGAGCATACGATCGATCTTTTCACAAAAGAGAACCACCCGCTTGCAAAGGCGGCAAAGGACGCGGCGGCCGGGGCGGTTTGCGTGTTTGCGGCCGTTTCGTGTATGATTGGGTTACTCATCTTTTTGTCAAAATTGTTTTGATGCCGTGCCTTTCATTGTGCGCAATTCTTACAAAAATTTTACATTTGTGATTTGGGCGTGAAAAAGAAGCCATTTTTATGTAAAATAAAAGTGTTAGCGGTACCATAACCGCTATAGGAAGGAATACACACATTGACTAAACAAGAATTGATTGCAGAAGCTTTAAAAGCAAGGGAATTTGCATATGTTCCGTATTCGAAATTCAAAGTCGGCGCTGCCCTTTTGACTGAGGACGGCAAGGTGTACAAAGGCTGCAACATTGAAAATGCTGCATACAGCCTGTGCAACTGCGCCGAGCGGACAGCGTTGTTCAAGGCTTACTCGGAAGGGGAAAAATCGTTTAAGATGCTTGCCGTCGCAGCGGATACGCCGGGTCCGGTGTCGCCGTGCGGAGCGTGCAGACAGGTGATTTCTGAACTTTGTTCACCAAACATGCCTGTCATCTTAACCAATCTGAATGGCCAAATCAAAGAAATGACGGTTCAAGAATTACTGCCAGGAGCATTTTCATCGGAGGACTTACATGACACAGGAAAGCTTTAAATCAGGATTTGTCTCCATTATCGGACGACCAAACGTAGGAAAATCTACATTTTTGAATCGCGTGATCGGCCAAAAAATCGCCATCATGAGCGACAAACCGCAAACAACAAGAAACAAAGTGCAAGGTGTGCTGACAACCGATACATCCCAGACGATTTTTATCGATACGCCGGGCATTCATAAACCGAAGCATAAATTGGGCGATTTTATGATGAAGGTGGCGCAGAACACTTTAAAGGAAGTCGACTTGATCTTGTTTATGATCAATGCGGAGGAAGGCTACGGAAAAGGCGACGAATTTATCATCGAGCGCTTAAAAGGAGTCAAGACGCCGGTATTTTTGATCGTCAACAAAATCGACCGGATTCATCCGGATGAGCTTCTTGTGCTGATCGATGAGTACAGAACCAGGTATCCGTTTCAGGAAATCGTTCCGATCTCCGCCCTTGAGGGAAATAATATCGATACGCTTTTAAAGCAAATTGAAGATTATTTGCCGGAAGGTCCGCAGTTTTACCCGAGTGACCAGGTGACCGATCATCCGGAGCGATTTATCATTTCTGAGCTGATTCGGGAAAAAGTGCTGCATCTGACAAGGGAAGAGATCCCTCACAGCATTGCGGTCTCGATCGAGTCCATTCAAGAACGGGAAAACGGTTCTGTGTATGTGAGCGCGACCATCGTCGTCGAACGCGATTCACAAAAAGGGATCGTCATCGGAAAAAGAGGCAGCCTGCTTAAAGAAATCGGCAAGCGGGCAAGAACTGATATCGAGGCGCTGCTCGGATCATCGGTGTTTTTAGAGCTGTGGGTTAAAGTGCAGAAAGACTGGCGCAACAAGATGTCTCAGCTTCGTGATTTTGGATTTAGAGAAGACGAGTATTAACGGACAGAGCTTGACCGCGGTTTAGTCGTGACAAAATCTCTCGAAATCAAAGATATATTAGAAAAAATTGTTTAACATGAAATGGAGGATACAAGGTCAAGATAATCTTAAGAATTTGGATGTTTAAAAAGCTAGTTATAAACAGAAAGGTGGGGCTTTTTATGTTGAATTTTACTTGGAATGTATTTTCACAAACAGGAAGCGTAGACACGTACCTCCTTTTTAAAGAATTGGAAAAGGAGAACCTGGAAAGACCCGAAGTACTTGAAGAAGAGCTAGCGCAAATTGACTTTCCAATTTTGTGATCATGCTTGACCCCTCCAATTTTTGGATGGTGCACATATGCTGACGAAATGTGAAGGTATCGTCCTTCGTACAAACGACTATGGTGAAACAAATAAAATCATTACGCTGTTGACGAGAGAACACGGGAAAATCGGTGTGCTGGCAAGGGGCGCCAAAAAGCCGAACAGCCGCTTGTCAGCGATTTCCCAGCCGTTCCTTTATGCTTCTTTTTTATTCCGCAAATCATCCGGTCTCGGCACATTGGAGCAGGGCGAGATGATCGAAAGCATGAGGCATATACGCGAGGATCTGTTTTTAACAGCATACGCGGCCTACATCACTGAATTAATCGACAAGGGAACGGAGGAAAAGAAACCGAATCCGTTTTTATTTGAGCTGCTTCTTCAGTCGATGAGGAGGCTCGATGACGGTACAGATCCCGACATTATCGCCAACCTTATCGAAGTTAAAATGCTCAGCGTGATGGGGCTGTATCCGGAGCTGGATGAATGTGTACATTGCAAAAGCAAAGACGGCACATTTCATTTTTCGATCCGCGACAACGGCTTTATCTGCCACCGCTGTTTTGCGAAAGATCCATACAGGATACCGCTGTCTCCCGCATCCGCCAGGCTGTTGAGGCTGTTTTTTTATTTTGACTTGTCAAGGCTCGGCAATGTCTCGGTCAAACAGGAGACGAAGGATGAGCTGAAAAGGGTCATACAGACGTACTATGACGAGTACTCAGGGATCTACCTGAAATCGCGGCGCTTCATGGAACAAATGGACAATATGAAAAAGATGCTGGGCGATGAAAACAAAAGTTGACAACCTCTTCATCTTTTTATAAGATCATGTCATGAAGATTGGATTCAATAATGACGTTGCGTTGACGGAAAGAAGTAATTGCGCACGGCCTCATTGAAGCGACTCCGGGGCGGTGAAAGCCGGGGATGAGAGCGTAATGAAAGGCATTCCCTGAGCAACTTTTAAAAAAGAGGCTGAGACATTTCCTCTCAGCAATTAGGGTGGAACCGCGGGAGAACTCTCGTCCCTATGTTTGTGGGCAAACAAGCATAGGGACGGGAGTTTTTTTCTGCCCAAACCAGCCCTATGCCAAAAATTAAACTTGAAAACACGTTTTATGGAGGTGCTTCATTTGAATATTCAAGAAATGATTTTGACCCTGCAAAAGCACTGGTCCAATGAAGGATGCGTACTTTTGCAGTCGTATGATGTAGAGAAGGGTGCAGGAACGATGAGTCCATATACATTTTTGCGGAGCCTTGGACCTGAACCTTGGAAAGTCGCTTATGTGGAGCCGTCAAGACGCCCTGCGGACGGAAGATACGGGGACAACCCGAACAGGCTTTATCAGCACCATCAATTCCAGGTGATCATTAAGCCGTCTCCCGACAATATTCAAGAGCTTTATTTAGATTCATTAAAAGCTCTTGGAATCGACCCTCTGGAGCATGATATCCGTTTTGTCGAGGATAACTGGGAAAATCCGTCGCTCGGCTGCGCCGGGCTTGGCTGGGAAGTGTGGCTTGACGGCATGGAAATCACCCAGTTTACCTATTTTCAGCAGGTCGGCGGGCTTGAGTGTAAACCGGTTTCTGTGGAAATCACATACGGTATTGAACGCCTTGCTTCTTATATTCAAGACAAAGAAAACGTCTTTGACCTCGAATGGACGAAAGGCTATACGATAAAAGACCTGTTCAAGATGGCTGAATACGAGCATTCCGTCTATACGTTCGAGACATCTGACGTCGACATGCTGTTCGAATTGTTTGCCACGTACGAAAAAGAAGCGAACCGTCAGATGGATCAGGGACTTGTCCATCCTGCTTATGATTATGTACTGAAATGTTCGCATACGTTCAACTTGCTTGACGCAAAAGGAGCGATTTCCGTCACGGAGCGCACAGGATATATTGCAAGGGTGAGAAATCTGGCCAGAAAAGTGGCAAAAACGTATTATGATGAACGCGAAAAGTTGGGTTTCCCAATGCTGAAGGAGGAAGAGGCTTCACATGAGTAATCAAGATTTGCTTTTAGAAATCGGATTAGAAGAAATGCCGGCGCGCTTCATGCATGACAGCATGACTCAGCTTGGTGAAAAACTGGAAAGCTGGCTCAAGGAAAAAAATATTGCCTTCGGTTCCGTCAAGCTCTATAACTCCCCTAGAAGACTGGCCGTTCTTGTCGAGAACGTGGCGGAGAAGCAGGACGATGTGACAGAAGAAGCGAAAGGACCGGCAAAGAAAATCGCCCTTGACGAAAACGGCGAATGGACAAAGGCGGCCATCGGCTTTTCACGGGGGCAAGGAGCAAGTCCGGAAGATTTGTATTTTAAAGACATCAAAGGAACGGAATATGTTTTTGTGCAAAAATTCCAAAAAGGTCAGGATACGTTTTCATTACTTCCTGAGCTCGGCGACTTGGTGACAAGCCTCCACTTTCCAAAAAACATGCGCTGGGGCAGCGAAGATTTGAAATACATCAGGCCGATTAAATGGATCGTCGCGCTGTTCGGCAGTGAAGTCGTTCCGTTTTCAGTCGCTCATGTCGAAACCGGCCGCACAACACAGGGACACCGCTTCCTCGGAAAAGCAGCCAGCTTGAGCGCACCTTCTGAATACGAAGCGGCACTGGAAAGCCAGTTTGTGATTGCCGATCCGGACAAACGGAAGCAGCTGATCGTTAAGCAGCTTGACGAACTGGCGGCTGAAAAGTCCTGGGACATTCCGAGAGACGAGGATCTGCTGGATGAGGTTACCCATCTGGTTGAATATCCAACGGTTCTGTTCGGTTCTTACGAAAAGGAATTTCTCGCAATTCCTGAAGAGGTGCTCGTGACAACGATGAAAGAGCATCAGCGCTATTTCCCTGTCAAAGATAAAAACGGCGATTTGCTTCCTTACTTTGTGACCGTCCGCAACGGAGACAGCCGCGCCCTTGAAAACGTGGCGAGAGGGAACGAAAAAGTACTGAGAGCAAGGCTTTCAGACGCCGCCTTCTTCTATAATGAAGATCAAAAATTAAATATTGACGAGAATGTGAAAAAACTCGAAAAGATCGTTTTCCACGAAGAACTGGGATCGCTTGGAGACAAAGTAAGACGCACTGAGGCGGTTGCTGAAAGAATCGCTGAAATCATCGGTGCGGATCAAGAGACGGTGCAGCTGATCAAGCGCGCTTCGCACATTTCAAAATTCGACCTTGTGACACACATGGTTTACGAATTTCCTGAGCTGCAGGGCATCATGGGTGAAAAATATGCGCGGATGCTCGGGGAGAAAGAAGAAGTGGCGCTCGCTGTCAATGAGCATTATATGCCGAGACAAGCCGGAGGGGAAACACCTTCATCAATCGTCGGCGCCGTCGTCGCATTAGCGGATAAACTTGATACGGTCGCTTCATTCTTTAAAATCGGCGTTATTCCGACAGGATCTCAGGATCCGTATGGACTAAGAAGACAGGCGAGCGGCATCGTCCAAATCCTGCTTGACCGGAACTGGGGCATTTCATTCAAAGAACTGGCTGCGTTTGCCGGACAGGAAGCAAACAGCGAACTGCTCGAATTCTTTAAACAGCGCCTCAAATACGTATTAACAGCGGAAAACATCCGCTACGATGTGGTGGATGCCGTGCTCGAAAGCTCGAACCTTGAGCCGTATTCGGCTGTCAAAAAAGCCGCTGTTCTTGAATCGGCTGCAGCAAAACCGGAATTTAAAGAAACGGCTGAAGCGCTGGCAAGGGTTATTTCGATCAGCAAAAAGAGCGAAACGAACGCCATTGATGCGTCACTGTTTGAAAACCCTCAAGAAGAGGAGCTTTTCAAAGCTTATGAGGCGTGCAGACAGCAATTAGAGACCCTTTACCAAGCAAAAGATTATGAGGGAGCCTTCAGTGAGCTGTCCAAGCTAAAAGAGCCGATCGAAGCTTATTTTGATCACACGATGGTCCATGCCGAAGATGAAAGATTAAAAGCGAACCGCCTGGCGCAAATGGCAAGCCTGGCGGAGCTGATCCGATCTTTTGCAAACATCAATGCCATCATTGTAAAATAAACACCGCAGAAGACGGTTGCTGACAAGCTGGCAATCGTCTTTTTGCTCAAATTGATTTTTCACATCCTTGTCAAATTGTGCCTGTCTTTTTCATAGAATTCAATTGTAATTGCTGTTATTTTAGTCTTCATATGCGTTATAATATGTTATCGACTTTTATACATAACGAACGAATTGTGAGCTTCGGCTTAAAGGTGGTGAGTACGATCGAACTAAATAAACGTCAGGAGCATATTTTGCAGATTGTCAAAGAGAACGGACCGATTACCGGAGAACATATCGCGGAAAAGCTGAATCTGACAAGGGCTACGCTTCGTCCGGACTTGGCGATATTGACGATGTCAGGATTTTTGGAAGCAAGGCCGCGGGTCGGTTATTTCTACACGGGAAAGACGGGCACGCAGCTCTTGGCTGATAAGCTGAAAAAGCTGCAGGTGAAAGACTTCCAGTCCATTCCGGTGGTCATTCATGAAAATGTCTCCGTTTATGATGCGATTTGCACGATGTTTTTAGAGGACGTAGGAACGCTTTTTGTCGTTGATGATAATGCCATCTTAGTCGGTGTACTTTCACGAAAAGACTTGCTCAGAGCCAGCATCGGCAAACAGGAGCTCCCTTCAATACCCGTCCATATCATTATGACGAGAATGCCGAACATTACGCTTTGCAGGCGCGACGATTTCATTTTGGACATTGCCAAGATGCTTATCGAAAAACAAATTGACGCACTGCCTGTTGTAAAAGATACAGAAAAAGGCTATGAAGTTGTGGGAAGAATTACGAAAACGAACATGACAAAAATTTTAGTCGGCTTATCTGAAAATGAAATCATGTAGAGTGAACTTCAAATGGAGGGATATCATGAGTAATCGGACGATTTATGTTGTATCAGACTCTGTCGGCGAGACCGCTGAGCTCGTAGTCAAGGCGGCTATCAGCCAGTTTAACGGTTCATCCGAGCAGACAAACATCAGGCGGATTCCTTATGTCGAAGACCGCGGAACAATAAAAGAAGTGATCTCGCTGGCAGAAGCGGACGGAGGCATCATCTGTTTTACGCTTGTTGTCCCGGAGATTCGTGATTTTTTAATCGCCGAAGCGGAAAAGGCGAATGTCGTGTATTACGATATCATCGGCCCGCTGATTGAGAAAATGGAGACGGTCTACGGCTTCAGCGCGAAATACGAGCCGGGCAGAGTCCGGCAGCTGGACGAAGATTATTTTAAGAAGGTAGAGGCCATCGAATTTGCCGTAAAATATGACGACGGCAGAGACCCAAGGGGCATCTTAAAAGCGGATATCGTGCTGATCGGCGTGTCGAGAACGTCCAAAACTCCGTTATCCCAATACTTGGCGCACAAACGGTTAAAAGTGGCAAACGTTCCGATCGTTCCTGAGGTGGATCCTCCCGAAGAGCTCTTTACCGTTGATCCGGCTAAATGCATCGGGTTAAAAATCAGCCCGGATAAGCTGAACCATATTCGCAAGGAGCGCCTGAAATCGCTCGGCCTCAACGACAAAGCGATTTACGCTAATATCAACCGCATCAAAGAAGAGCTGGAGTTCTTTGAAAAGATCGTCGGCCGCATCGGCTGCAATGTCGTAGACGTATCAAATAAAGCGGTAGAGGAAACGGCCAACATTATTCACAACATGATGACAAAAAGGGTCTAAGAATAAAACTCAGGACACCCCATCCTGGGTTTTTGCTTTGATGGTTTTGGGAAAAGTGAAAATGTTAGCATCTTTAACCCATTTGTATTATAATAAAAAATTGTGATAAAATAATTAACTTTTAGGTTTAAGCTTAGTACAGAACGAATAAACTATTATGGGTATCGTGTCAAGAATTTCCCGAAAAAAACTTTCGACAAATTCTTATAGATCGATTATTTTTGAAACCTGTGTGATTTTGCCTGTATTTATAGCAGGAGATTGATGGAGGGATGGAGAATTAGTCTTCTTGAAAAAGAAAGGACGATTTTTGTCGATGCAGACGCATGCCCGGTGAAAGATGAAGTGCTCAAAACAGCGGCGGATTTCGACGTAAAGGTCATATTCGTGGCTTCATTCGAGCATTTTCAAGTCACAAGGAAAGAAGAAGAGAATTGGACATATGTCGATCCGCATAAAGAAGCAGCCGATCTGTACATTGCCAACCATGTTCGACCAGGTGATGTCGTCGTCACACAAGATATCGGGCTGGCATCACTTTTGCTTGGCAAAAAGGTCTATGTGATGTCGGAGAGAGGCTATCTTTTCGAAGAGGACTCCATCGATCATGCTCTTTTCCGCCGTCACGTCGCACAAAAATTGAGAAGAAGCGGACGTTACACGAAAGGCCCGAAAAAACTGGTCAAGGAAGACCGAGAGCGATTTGTCAAAGAGCTGCAAAAAATCTTGTCGAAAATTGAAGGATTTACGTACTAAGCAGCGAATTATGTACGACGGAGTGTTGGAACATGGGCAATCGTATACCAGACGAAATTGTAGAACAGGTGCAAAAATCAGCTGATATCGTAGAAGTTATCGGAGAGTACGTCCAGTTGAGAAAACAGGGGCGTAATTATTTTGGGCTTTGTCCTTTTCATGGTGAGAATACGCCATCTTTTTCCGTTTCCGGAGAAAAACAGATTTTTCATTGTTTTGGCTGCGGAGCGGGAGGGAATGTTTTTTCATTTTTAAGACAAATGGAAGGTTATTCATTTACGGAGGCCGTCTCTCACCTGGCGGACAAATATCAAATAGATCTGCCGGAGCAGGTAGCGGCTGTATCAGCATACAGCACAGGCAGTTCGGATGAACAGAAAATGGCGGAAGCTCATGATCTGTTAAAGAAATTTTATCATCATTTGCTGGTCAATACAAAGGAAGGCCAGGAAGCGCTCGATTATTTGCTCGAAAGAGGCTTTGAGATGGAGCAGATCGAGCAGTTTGAAATCGGATGCGCCCTTGATTCATGGGATTTCATCACAAAGTTTTTGGAACGGAGAGGTTTTGATCTTGCGCTGATGGAAAGAGCTGGACTCATCATCAGACGCGAGAACGGTGACGGCTATTTTGACCGTTTCAGAAACAGGATTATGTTTCCGATTCATGATCATCACGGCGCAACGGTCGCTTTTTCCGGAAGGACGTTCACCGGGGAGCAGCCAAAATATATGAACAGCCCGGAAACGCCGCTTTTTCGAAAAAGCAAGCTTCTCTATCATTTCCATCAGGCCCGCCTTCACATTCGAAAAGAAGAGAGGGCCGTCCTTTTTGAAGGATTTGCCGACGTCATCTCAGCCGTCAGTTCCGGTGTGAAAGAATCGATCGCCACGATGGGCACATCGCTGACAGAAGAGCATGCGAAAATCATCAGGCGAAATGTCGGAGAGGTCATACTGTGCTATGACTCGGATCATGCAGGTTATGAAGCCACGCTGAAAGCGGCGGAGATTCTTCAGAAAAAAGGCTGCGACGTCAAGGTGGCCATGATACCTGACGGGCTGGATCCCGATGACTACATCAAAAAATTCGGAAGCGAGAAATTTAAGAATGATGTAATAGGGGCCAGCGTTACGATGATGACGTTTAAAATGAACTATTTCCGCAAGGGCAGAAACCTGTCTGATGAAGGAGACCGTTTAGCCTATATCAACGATGTACTGAAGGAAGTCAGCCTTCTCAGCGGACCTTTGGAACAGGAAATATACGTCAAACAGCTGGCAAATGAATTTTCAATCTCATTTGAATCCTTGAAGGATCAGCTTTCCGTATTTGAAAAGCAGGCTGTAAGCCGCAGCAGGGAAAGCAGCCGTCAGGACTCAAAAGAGCGGCAGGCGGCCGTTTCGCGCGCCCCGCGGAGAAAGACGGGTCTTCGGCCGGCTCATGAGAACGCGGAGCGGATGCTCCTGGCTCACATGATTCATGACCGGGACGTCATTCGAAAGGTTTTAGACCGGGTGGGCTTTGAATTCAACCTTGATCAGCACCGCGCGATTGCCGCTTATTTGTACGCCATGTATGAAGAAGGAGCGGACATTTCCATCCAGGAGCTCTTTAAGAGAGTTGAGGATCAGGAACTCGGTCAGCTTCTGACAGATATCTTAATGCTTCAGGTGAACGAAGAATTAAGTGAAGCGGAATTATCTGATTATGTAAAAAAAGTGTTGAATTATCGAAATTGGTCAATGATAAAAGAAAAAGAAGCTGCAAGGGCGGAAGCCGAGAGGCAAAAAGACTTCATCAAAGCGGCAACTTTGGCACAGGAAATTGTTAAGCTGAACCGTTCGCTGAAATAAACCGTTATATATAATAGGAAAAGCTTTTGGCAATGAATCCTAACGGAGGAGCAAAAGCTGCTTGTCCTAATCATATATTGTCAATTTATGATTTGCTTTCCCGTGAAGCCCTAGATGAGAGAGAAGGCTTTATTCGTGAAATAGGAACAAAAAAAGCGGGATGCTTTTAGAATTCGTCTGTAAGTTTTGGAAGGAGGGATCCATGAATGGCTGATAAACAAGCACACGAGACCGAAACTGAATTCACATTTGAACAGGTGAGGGATCAATTAACAGAAGCCGGAAAAAAGCGCGGAGTGCTCACATATGAAGAAATTGCAGAGCGCATGTCCAGCTTCGAGATCGAATCAGACCAAATGGATGAGTATTATGAATTTTTAGGAGAACAAGGCGTTGAATTAATTAGCGAGAACGAAGAAAATGAGGATCCTAATATTCAACAGCTGGCCAAGGCCGAAGAAGAATTTGACCTTAACGATTTAAGCGTGCCTCCGGGCGTTAAGATAAACGACCCTGTCCGCATGTATCTGAAAGAAATCGGACGGGTAAACCTTTTGTCTGCAAAAGAAGAAATCGAATACGCGAAAAAAATCGAAGAAGGCGACGAAGAGTCGAAGCGCCGTCTGGCTGAAGCCAACTTGAGACTTGTCGTCAGCATCGCAAAACGGTATGTCGGCCGCGGAATGCTTTTCCTTGACCTTATTCAGGAAGGAAACATGGGCCTGATGAAGGCGGTAGAAAAGTTTGACTACCGCAAAGGATACAAATTCAGCACATACGCGACATGGTGGATCAGACAGGCGATTACAAGAGCGATTGCCGACCAGGCGAGAACGATCAGGATTCCTGTTCATATGGTTGAAACCATCAACAAACTGATTCGTGTTCAAAGGCAGCTCCTTCAGGATCTCGGCCGCGAGCCAACGCCTGAAGAGATTGCGGAAGATATGGATCTGACGCCTGAAAAAGTCCGTGAAATTCTAAAGATCGCCCAGGAACCGGTTTCACTCGAGACTCCGATCGGTGAAGAGGACGATTCACATCTGGGAGACTTCATTGAGGATCAGGAAGCGACTTCTCCGTCAGATCATGCAGCATATGAATTGCTGAAAGAACAGCTTGAAGATGTACTGGATACATTGACAGACCGTGAAGAAAATGTGCTCCGCCTTCGCTTCGGCCTTGATGATGGTCGTACAAGAACATTAGAAGAAGTTGGTAAGGTATTTGGGGTAACAAGAGAACGAATTCGTCAAATAGAAGCTAAAGCACTTCGTAAATTAAGACATCCAAGCAGAAGCAAACGCTTGAAAGATTTTCTCGAATAAACTTGAACGGGTCAGGAGATCCGTTCTTTTTTTTACGACAGAATGAAAGCGCTATTATTGGTAACCCGATTATATTTTACTTAATTTCTTTCGAATTTGCAAATATCCAAAAGTGCATTTTGAGTCATTATAACCTTGAGATCGAAGGAAAAGCCCTTTATAATTATTGTTGTAACCGTATTCAAAAACTGGTCTTTAAATGGAAAATGAACAATTGCTTCATCATCCGTTATTTTGTCTAAAATGTGAACTTCATCAGCTTTTGTTTCATAATTGGTTTACTTTTTGTAAAATTAAAGTAGAATTAGAATTGTTTACATAAGGGGCAGGGGTAAATTAAAAAGGGGGATGTAAAATGAACCGCAATCCATTGATACCATTTTTATTAATCGCCATTATGGGCATAGGACTGGTTTTTATCTTATCCATAAAAGGCCTTTATGACGAAAAAGAAATTGCAGGCGAAGGGAATAAAACAGCTCAAGAAGACAAAGCGGATGCCTCGCCTGAAGAAATTTACAAAGCGAACTGTGTAACCTGCCACGGCGAGAATTATGAAGGTGTATCAGGACCTAAACTGAAGGGCGTCGGGGACCGGATGGATACAGGTGCGATTAAAGAAAAGATTGAAAAAGGCGGTAACGGAATGCCGGGAGGACTGGTTCCGGCGGAAAAGCTTGATGATATGGCAAAATGGGTGTCGGAGATTAAATAGGTTAAAACCGTTTCATCACCAAAAGGATTCGCAATGAAAGCTTTGATAAGAGCTTTTGTGCGAATCCTTTTTCTGTTTTCGGTAAATGGGTGATCTTGCTTGACGAGGAGTCACCTCGAAAGGGTGATTTGAACTGTTTCAGCATCCGTGATTTCGTCCTTTATGACGGTGCGGCGTCTATCGGTAATAGGTCTTTATTACTTTTTCTGAAGACTGCACTCATCTTTGCAAGGGAAAAAATAAGCATTCCACCCTATTTAAGTAAGATTGCATCTATTTTACTATTATATAAATGGAGAAAATGCAGCGGATGCACTGGTGACATCCGTCTATTTGAGTATTTCTTGAGGTGAATCATATGAGTCATGAGAGCACATTGAATCATATCCACAGCACGATTAACCAAAAGCTGGCTGATGTAGAAAGCCGGATTGAACGAGTCAAAACAGCCAAAAAGGAGATTGAGAAAGAACACGAAACCGGGATAGTCGAGATCAGACAAATCTTGCACCCTCACCTGAACAGCCACTGGACGGGGGACTTCGCCAATGATTTTGATGACGAACGGGATGAAGCTCATACATCAATGTACAACATCGTGAACGGAAAGTACGAAGGCTATATTTCACAGCTGGAGAGAAAAATTTTCGCGCTGGAAATTGAAAAACACAGCCTTGAATTGGCGGGAGCGGCAGCTAAAGAGGCGGATCATTTGCTTTCTCTCGGAGAAAAAGCGATTGATCAGTTGAGCGATAAACTCCGCTCAATCAAAAACAGTTGGAGCTGGTTTTAATGACGACAATCAAGCTGAAACATGAAGCGGTCATCAAAAAGCTGGAGGCCGTAAGAGAGGCGCTCGATGCCCTAGACCTGCCAAATCCTCCGAAAGCTGCGGGGAAAAATAAATTGACATATGTGACAAAGTGCCACGAACGCGAGCAGAACATACATCAGATGGTGGCCGATTACAAAAAAGCCGTACACAAAAACATAAAGGATACGAAGGAAAATGTCGATTTGCTGAAAGAGCAGGACAAAGCAATCGCCAGAAAATAGCCCTTAGGTTAGAGAGGACAATTCAATGAAAGTATTTGAAGCGCATTCTTTAATTGAAGCAGCGAATAACCGCAAGAAACAATACGAAACCTTTGAGGATCAACTGCAAACGCTCAAAAAAGCGTTTCTCGGAGTCGCCGATTTAGGTGATGATTTTCAGGGGAAAGGTGCGGACAACATTAAAGACTTCTATAAGGGACAGGCAGAGATTGTAGACAGTTGGTTAAAGCTTGTTGAAGCGCAGATTGCTTTTTTTAAAGGTGTATCAGGTGATATAAAGGACAAAAAGCTGTCCGATTCTTATGTGGAAATCTCTTTTTTGGATCATGAACTGAAAAACGCTGATTTGAAAGCGACGGAAATCGTCTCGGGGCTCAAGTTGGAAATGGATAAAATCATCGCGAGTATCAGCGATATCGTTGACTTGGACAATTGGACGCTCGATGACTATATTGATAAAATGTCTAAAGCGCAAACAACTCGGCAAAACACCATCGACGCCGTTAATCAGCTGGATGAATCGCTCAAGACCGAATACACAAACTTACAAGCGCTCGACAGCGCCGTGCTCGGCAAATATTCCGGGCTAATGGAAGCTACAAGCCACGGAAAAACCGCCTCGCCGATGTATTTTAGCTTGAAATCGTTCCACTCAAGCGAGATCTATAAAAATACGATAGACGTCGAAAATCAAGCCGCCAATTATATTGAATTCAAAAATGAACAGGCAGAAGCGCGCAGGCTTCAGGAAAAACAAGAAGAAGAAGCGAACAAGCCTTGGTATTTAAAAGCGCTCGACGCAGCCGGAACATTTGTCGGAGAAGTCAGCGGGTATTATGATTATAAGAGAGCCGCTGACGGCGTCGACCCGGTCACAGGAGAAAAGCTGACAGACGGCCAGCGTGTCGCCGCCGGAGCAATGGCGGCAGCAGGATTTATTCCGATCGTAGGGTGGGCAGGCCGAGCCTTCAAAGGCGGCAAAGCCATTTATAAAACAGGAAAAGGACTCATCGCCGCTGAACACGCGCTTGACGCTTACAAAGCCTCAAAAACGTTGAACGTCTTGAAAATGACGGAAATGGGCGCCTACGGCCTTGTCGCTTCAAATGGGTTCTCAGAAGCCGTCACGGGCAAGGACATGTTTGGAAACAAAGTTTCTGAGGAGAGGCGGAAACAAGGCCTGATCGAAGCAGCCTTGAGTCTCGTCGGTGCAGGTGCTGTCGCAAAAACGGCAAACCACGGCGCTCAAACATTGGCCAAAACGGCCGGCAAAAACATTCCGCTCGCGAAATCGCCAAAAGCGGCGCTGGTACAAAAAGGAAACAACATCCTTGAAAAGGTGAAATCCTTCCAAGTTCCGACAAACGTCCGCGTCTACGTCGAACAGCCGGCCTCCACAACAGGCCACCGCATCGGCACCCCAATTGTCCGCGTGAATGTTGAGAAAACGCCGGTGAAAGAGCTTGGGATTGTGAAGATGGTGAGTGGTGGGGGGAACGTCAGTAAGGGAGCCAATAGGATTGGGAGTAAAATAGATGTTGGAAAAGCTGATTTAGATGTTCTACGCCAAAAATGGAATGTTCCTAAAACTGACACTGTTGCGGTTGGAAAGACAGATGTGGAAGGTTTGGAAAATTTAGTGTTTGAGGGTGGATCGCCTAAAGTCAGAAAAGAAGCCGGGCTTCCTGATTTAGACTCAGTAATGCCAGATAGACCTATCAAATCTCCAGGAAAAATCGCAAGTGCAACAAGACATGCTGAAGAAGGCGTGTTAAATGACTTTATAAGCAAAGTAGAAGCTTTAGGAAAAAATCCTGCTGAAATAACAGGAACATTAAAAATTCACCAATCTAATCCTAAAGGGGTTTGTCCAACCTGTATTCAAGGGCTAAATAATCCGAATGTGCCAGCTGGAGTATTTAAGCAGTTTAGTGAGATGTTTCCTAATCTGACGATAGAAGTAACTTCTGAGACTATTCAAGGAATCAAGCCGAACGGAAGATTGAATTTAGTTATTAAAAATGGTGAATATATTTAATTGAGGAGTGTAGTAGATGTTTCAAGAATGGGAAGAATTGAATGATGATTTAAAATCTGCATATTATTTAGGACTTTGTGAAGCGATAGTTCCTACATTAAAACAATCAAATGATTTCAATTATATAAAAGAAGCACTAGATGCCTGCTGGAAGTGGCTTGAACACAAGAATATAGAAGCAGACGATCTTTATACTTACCTGGAAAATTTAGATGACACAGGGATTTTAACTTTAATGCAGCTTGAATCAAATGAAGATGCTCTAGATGCTTGGATATGTATTGCTGATGCAATATCTTATACAATTTACAAAGCATATAAATATCAGAAAGATGAGTATTTACCTGAAACCATCGAATCTATTGATTCTTACGAGTTATTTGAGGAATTTCACAGTCACTTTAGTTTATTATCTAAAAATCCAGGCCAAAAAGAAAAAGCCTTTTTGAAATTTTTGAAAAAAGACAGTAAGGAGAAAGTTTCCAGGAAGAGCGTTCAAGATTTTTTACTTAATATTGAGGCTGCCAAATAAGGTGGTATTAATATGATCACGTATAATGGACCGGTTGAAGAACCAATTGAAAATCCGAATGATGATTTTATAAGAAGTATTGTATTTGAAAAAGGCGAGGATTATTGGAAGCAAGGAAGCGGGGATTCATGTCTTGAAGTAGAGGGCTGTGATGAATGGTTAATTTTCTTCTATGATGAACCATATGGTTTCTTTATAATGAGACATCCAGACTACCTAGTTCCAATGAATAAAAATGTTGAAATAGAAACGGTGGAACATTTAGTAGGTGGGGAGCCAATGAAGGTTCCGTCTTGCAGTTATGTGGATCGTGTTTAGCTTACCGGATAATTAATGAGTTTATTAGAACTAAATCAATGCCGACTTTTATAGAATGGGTAGATTTGTATGAAATAGACTTTGACCATGGATTTTGATTAAGAAAACAGTAATTCCTATTTTCGAAAGGCTTTATTGTACGGGTTATGACGGGACGTAAAATATGTTTTATAGAAACCTTGATTGGCAATAGCTTTCAAGGTTTCTTAATGTGAATGGTTGAAAAAAGAAATAAAATTATTCATATTTCAATTTGTCATACATAAAAGACAAGAAGACGAGCATGATGATTGCTCCAAGCAGGAGAGCTTGTGGACACTGTCCTTTGTATTTTAGTGTCGGCAGTTTGAACTGGACCTCCGTCAGTCATCTAATGCAAATAGTTAAGTACTGACACATAGCTCCCTATTTGGAACAGAGGCGGTGGAACAACTGAAGAATTATGGGAAAGGTGGTTATCTAAATGGATTTTGGTAAGAACACTCCATTAGTCGAAGAAGTAATAAGCTTTATTCGTAATAACAAGATGTTTTTCAGTAAGAACTTTAATGTACCTAATTTGCAAGTAATCAATAGTTTTAGTGATGCGCAAAATTTTGCTTGGTCACAAGATTTAAATGAAGTTGATACAGTGTGGGAGAATGTTAAGTCATTAGGAACTGAAAATATTGTAGAAAAGATATACGATTTAGACTTAGCTACTCAGCAGGATGAATTATACGAGTATTTCGGTGACTATGAAAATTACTCTGAAAATTTTCTTCCGTTTGATTATGTAGATATTCATGAGGAGATTGAAGGAGACCTCACAATGTGTGCTTTAAATCGGTTGGTCAATGGAAAAACAAATAATTTTTATGAAAAGGTTTTTGAGATATATAAAGAAGGCGGATGGCCTTGCGGTTGGAAGGGAACATATCCTAAAGGGGAATTTATTGTCTTTGTCCCATCTAGTAGCAACGAATAAGAAAAAATAAATATAATCAATTTCAAGTCTTGATTAGCTGTATGCTTTTCAAGATTTTTTACTTAATAGTTAGAATAGAAATAAGAAAGCTGAATATCCAAGCTACGGATTGGACACTCGACGATGATATTAATAAAATATCAAATCGCAAAAAACGGCAAAACACCATCGTGAATACGCGCTTGACCCCTACAAAGCCTCAAAAACGTTGAAAGTCTTTGTAACATCGGAAGGAAATTGATGAAAGCATTAAGGTAAACTGTGACTTAATCTAAAGATTAAAAATGAAAAGGATATTGATTAGTTGGAGGTTAAAATGATGACTGATACAAACTTCGATCGTTTCACAGAAGACGATAAAGTAATATTATTTCTTGGGCTTTCAGAAAAAGTTTCGTCGGTATTTTCCCGAAAGGAAGACCAAATGTTTGCCCAGGAAATTCTAGAAAAATGTTGGGAGTGGATAAACGATAAAAATGATATTGGGGATATTCTTTATGATTTATTGGATAATGAGAAAAATGGTATAACTATAATTCAAGAGATGTCAGATAATGAAATAGATGTCGCAGCTTGGAACTGTATGATTGATGCAGTTGCATACACTAGTAAAAAAGCATTTGAACGAGAAGGGGTTAAATATTACCCAGAACCAATTACTTTAGTTGATGACACATTAGTGGATCATTTTATTGACTGTTTTGAAAAATGTATAGAAGATGCAGATAATTATATTCAGAAAATAAATTCTTTGCTGGACGATTACATAAATGGAGATATTGCGAGTGATTTGAGGAAAAAGATATTAAAGGAATTACAAATACAAAATTAACTACAGCTCTCCTATTTTATTAACCTTAGTGAATTAGAACTTATCAAATTAGAAAAGGATGTTTAAAGTTTAGAGTTACAGGAAATCCCTGAGCAGAAATACAAGATATAGCAGAAAACAAATCAACAGTTTATAATAGAAAATCAGGAGTGAACGATTTGTCTAATTCCATAAAATCATTAGAACCTATAAATATACCGTGCGGCTGGTTCGTTAAATATCATGATTTAACCGTCACACAAGAAACAGTTGAACCAAATACCAAATTAATAGAATTAGAAAAACAAAGATATCATGCTGCGGTCAAAATCATTAAAGGCCATGATGATTATCTTATACATATTTGTGACAATCATGGAGAAACGATTGACACAATCAATGTTGAAGATCGCCGGCAGTTAGTGGACGAATTGGAACGGATCATTTGGAAAATAGAAGCGGCGGCATTTGGAGGGAACATTTTTATTTTTGAAGGCCCTCCTGACTATTTACGTCTGAGAGTTCCTCAAGGATGGACTGTCTCTTATAATAAACTAATTGATATCGATCCAGATCAGTTAGAGGAAGACAGTGATGACTGGTTCAACTTTACGTCATCATTATTGCAGTTGGAGCATAAAGAAAGCCGCTTGACTTTAGATGTCGGCTGGTACATAGATATTGATCCTTCAGGCACCTTTTATATGCTGTTAATAAAAAATCTAGACTGGGAAAACCCGTTAGAAGACATGGAAACGAGAAGGCCGGAAAAATTAGTGGACCACATCGAAGCCACACTTCAAAAAGCAGCCGAACATAAATATAAATAGCCAGCCGATGATTTGTTAGATTTTAGTCAAAAAAAGTTGTATTCCATATACCCAGAGCCAGCATCTTATGAAGAATATGTACCGAATCATTGGATCGGAATTTATGAGGACTTTACAAATCTAGTTCCTACAAATCAAAAGTATTGGATCAATCATAAAGGGAAAAATTTATTTTCAAAAAGATAGGAGAGTGTCTTATGAATAGTAATGATACGGTAACCATGTTAAATGAGGAATTTGTGAATGATCAGACAGGTGAAAAGGTCGAAGGCATTACGATTATCATAGATGGACAATTTAAACAAGTTTTAGATATCATTAAAGCCAAAAGCGACAGTTATGAGAATTACACTGAAATCATACGGGACGCTGTTTTTGAGGGTGTAAACAGTATGACGATGAAGCTGAGAAATAAAGAATAATAATGAATGATTAGAAAATACTTCGATTTACAAAAAGACAAACAGAGCTCCCAATTTTTTGCTTGTTGAGGGGTTCTTTTTTATATGCTGCTCATTCTATAAGACATCTTGCTGTCCCGGCTTATCCCGGTATGAATCAATAACTTTGAATGAACTGAACAATTTAGATATGATCTGGCTAAAGGCGCTTAAAAAATGGGATGATAGAAAGTTGGTTTTTAAAGATGAACATCAACAACATACACGATTTTAATTTAAACCAAGAAAATGACTTCTTAACGATACAAACAAAACTAAAAAAACATATCAATCTAGTAAACTCCATCAGTAAAGACGCTCTGCAAACCTGTGCGGGGGTTGATTTAGCTTATTGGGAGGAAGATGGTGAAGCGTTTGGTGTCTGCAGTATCATCGTGCTGGATTTTCATACGAAGCGTGTCATTGAAAAAGTACATAGTGCAGGAAAAATCGCTGTGCCTTATATCGCGGGGTTTCTTGCTTTTAGGGAGCTGCCGCTTATTATTAAGGCGGCTAAGAAGCTGACGATTGAACCGGATGTTTTTTTATTTGACGGGAATGGCTATCTCCATTTTAACCATATGGGGATTGCGACACATGCGGCGTTTTTTCTCGAAAAGCCAACGATCGGCATTGCGAAAACTTACTTGAAAATAAAACAAACTGATTTTGTGATGCCTGATAATAATTTCGGTGCTTATACTGATATTGTAATTGATGGCGAAGTCTACGGACGTGCGGTGCGGACAAGGCAAGATGTCAAACCGATATTTCTATCATGCGGACATTTGATTGATTTAGACAGCAGTTATGACATCGCAATGAGCTTGGTCAATCGAGAAAGCAGGATGCCGATTCCGGTTCGGCTCGCGGATCTTGAGACTCATGCTTTACGTGCGTACTACAGAGAAAATCAAAAATTGATCGAGTAAAATGTTGATTTGCTGTTCCAGCTTGGAAACTAAAGCGATTTTTTATATGATAGTAAAGGAAAAATGAATCTAGAAAAGTTGTGATAATTGTGAATGAATTGAAGTTATCGAAAAGGCTGCAGACTGTGGCGAAATACATAACAAAAGGGGCGGTTGTGGCTGATATCGGGTCTGATCATGCGTATTTGCCTTGCTTTTGTGTGCTGAATCGACTGGCAAGTGCCGCGATCGCCGGAGAAATCACAGATGGTCCTTTTCTTTCTGCGAAGCAGCAGGTTGAGAAATTGCAATTAAGTCCGCTCATATCCGTAAGGAAAGGCGACGGGCTTGAAGTGATTGAAAAGGGCGAAGCTGATGTGATCACGATTGCCGGAATGGGAGGCTCGCTCATTGCTCACATTCTAAAAGCGGGCAAGGATAAGCTCTCAGGTAAGGAACGTTTGGTTTTACAGCCGAATATCCACGCTCACCATATTAGAGAATGGCTCTATCAGGAAGGCTATGCACTGATCAATGAAGAAATCCTTGAAGAAGACGGCAAGTACTATGAGGTTCTCGTCGCGGAAGCGGGCGATCGGGATGCGGCTTACGATGGGATTTCCTTTGCGGCAGGCATGCTTGTCGGCCCATTTTTGGCCAAACAAAAAAATGCTGTTTTTATCAAAAAATGGTCGCAAGAACTGAAACATACGGAAAACATCTATCAACAAATTGAAGCGGCTCTTCCGAGTGCAGAAAATCAACAAAAATTGCTTGAACTGTCAAAACGGATAGAGGTCTTAAAGGAGGTACTTAGAAGATGACAAAAACGATAAACGGGCATGAAATCATCCAATTGTTTGAACAATTTTCACCAAAGTCATACGCCGTTGAAGGCGATAAAATCGGCCTGCAAATCGGCACGCTGAACAAAACGGTGTCCAATGTCATGGTCACGCTAGATGTTCTCGAAGAAACGGTTGATGAAGCGATTGCAAAGAACGTTGACTTAATCATTGCGCACCATCCGCCTGTTTTCAGGCCGCTGAAACATGTCATCACAGACCAGCCCGGCGGAAGGCTGATCGAAAAGTGCATCAAGCATGATATCGCCGTTTATGCGGCTCATACAAATCTCGATGTTGCTGACGGCGGTGTCAACGACATGCTTGCGGAAGCGCTGGAATTAAAGAACACAAAAGTGCTCGTTCCAACCTACGAAGAGCCGCTGAAAAAACTCGCCGTCTATGTCCCGAAAGATTATGAAGAACAGGTGCGCGCAGCGCTTGGAGACGCCGGAGCCGGTCATATCGGCGCCTACAGCCACTGTGCGTTTTCTTCAGAAGGAGTCGGCAGCTTCAAGCCGCTGTCTGAAGCCGATCCTTTTATCGGCAAGCGGGGCGAGCTTGAACGGGTCGAAGAGGTAAGAATCGAGACCGTTTATCCGTCAGGTATTGAAAAATCCGTGATCAAAGCGATGAATGAGGCTCATCCGTATGAAGAAGTGGCCTTTGATATTTATCCCGTCGAGCAGAGTCCGCTTCGAAAAGGGCTGGGCCGTATCGGTGAATTGAATGAAGAGATGACACTCGAAGCATTTGCCCGTTATGTGAAAGAAAAGCTGGAGGCAAACGGAGCGCGGATGGTGGGCAAGTCTGATGCGAAAGTGAAGAAGGTCGCTGTATTAGGCGGCGACGGCAATAAATACATCCATCATGCAAAACGTATGGGCGCCGATGTATATGTAACAGGAGATCTTTATTTCCATACGGCGCACGATGCCATGATGATCGGGCTGAATGTGGTCGACCCTGGACATTATGCCGAACAAATCATGAAAAACGGAGTTGCGAAAAAGCTGACGGCGATGTGCCGAAAGAAAAAATACAATGTCGCCGTCTTTCCATCAGATACAAATACGAACCCGTTTACATTTTTATAAAAACAAAACCTGAAGCGATGGATGCTTCAGGTTTTTGCTTTTACTTTAGGCAAGATTTTTTGAAGAGGTACTTCGTGACTGATCTTCCATGTGGAAGGATCTTCACGATCGAATTGTTCTAAAAAGCGGATGACTTCTTTTGTAATCGGAGTCGGGGTCGATGCGCCGGCCGTTACAGCGACGGTTTCCACGCCGTCGAGCCATTCCAGCTTTAATTCGCTTAAATCGCCGATCCGGTATGCTTTCGTGCCTGCGATTTCCTCGGAGACCTGGGCGAGGCGATTCGAGTTATTGCTTTTCGGATCGCCGACAACGATTGTCAAGTCGGCTTTTTTCGCCTGTTCGGACACCGCTTCCTGACGCACCTGGGTGGCCAGACAAATCTCCTGGTGGAATTCAACATCCGGATATTTTTCTTTTACTTTTTCCATAATATCATGGACATCCCATTGGGACATCGTCGTTTGGTTCGTGACAATCAGTTTCTCCGCTTCAATGTCCAGCCTTTCCACGTCTTCTTCGGTTTCGACAAGATGAACGATATCCGGGGCGACACCGACCGCTCCTTCAGGCTCCGGGTGTCCTTTTTTTCCAATGTAGATGACGTGATAGCCTTCCGCTTTCATTTTTCGGATTAAATCGTGTGTTTTTGTCACATCAGGGCAGGTGGCGTCAATCGCGACAAGACCTTTATCCTCAGCTATTTTACGGACTTCGGGCGAAACGCCGTGAGCGGTGAAGATCACCGTTCCTTTGTCGACCTGATTCAAAATCTCAAGCCGGTTCGGACCGTCAAGCGTATAAATGCCCTCTTTTTCAAATGCGTCGGTGACATGTTTATTGTGAACGATCATTCCTAAAATATATATAGGTCTCGGCAGACTTTTATCGAGAGCCGCGTTTTTTGCGATGACCATGGCGTCGACGACACCGTAGCAATAGCCGCGCGGCGATATTTTAATTACGTTCATTCTTAGTCCTCCTATAAAGAAGTAAGAGCCGGGCATGATAAAAAGCCGTAAAAAACGGCTTATTTTTGCAGTCTCTATAGACCTCATTATATCTGATCCCGCAGGAGATATCAAAGAATGTTATACATACAGTTTAGGTTTTGATCCTCCGGTTTTTCTTTTTGCAGACGGAGGGGCTGAACGGCTCCGTTTTTTTCTGATTTCTTCGGCTTTGGATTTTTCGGGTGTTTTGGAAGACACTTTTATTTCTTCTTTCTTTTCGCCGCTCGTTTCGGTCTTGTTGTCCGGTTCGTCTTTTTGTTGTTCGCTGTCCTCCGCTTCAGTATCATCGGAATTCAGCTGTCTGAACATTTTCACCATGCCGGGGAGATTGCGGACGAGAGGTCCGTATTGCTGAATCATCGGCGTTACTTGCTGGGCTACACCGAGCGCTTTTTGAACATTGCCGAGCATGTTTGAAATGGTAGCCGGATTGGCAAGACCCTGAATGCCTCCAAGGCCGCTTCCGGTTCCGCCGAGGCCTGCTCCTGTTCCCCCGGACGCGGCAGATCCAGGAAGGATTTTCGAGAGCAAACCCTGAATCCCGCCGCCTCCTCGCGCCCCTGCTTGCTCCTGGGCGGCGCCCATCGGCTGAAACATTTGCTGCAGGCCGCGCTGCTGCGCTTGAGGGGGCTGCATTCTCATCCCCGGATGTCTCGGCATCAAGGCTCTGCCGGGCCTTTGCGGCATCTGCGGTCCTGGCTGATTTCTCATCGGCTGTTGCTGAAACATACTTGTACCTCCTTTCAAAATCCTTCTCTTGATAGGGTATGCACCAACGGTGGCAAAGTGCCTTTGCCGCCGGCCCGAATAGGGCGGGGGTGATGGTTTTTTTCCGCAGGATCAGTTATAATTTAATGATGGACATGATATCAGCCTTTTTTTAAGCAGTGCGGCATAAAAAAGGATACATAAGCGCACAATTCAGCCATATAGGATAAAGCTTGGAGCGTCGGAATAAAGGCTTTCCAAGAAGGAGTTGGGAAAATGAAACAAACGAAATTTGAAATGTACGATTTAAAGCCGTTTATTATAGAGGCTGTTCACGACTTGGGATTTTATGAGCCGACTGATATTCAGAAGCGGTTAATTCCTGCGGCGCTGAAAGGGGAGAGCGCGATCGGACAGTCGCAGACAGGTACGGGAAAAACGCATGCCTATCTGCTCCCGCTCTTAAGCAGGATCGATTTTGAAAAAGAGTTCGTTCAAGTCGTGATTACGGCTCCGACAAGGGAGCTCGCCAACCAGATTCATCAGGAAGTCCTGAAAATCACCAAGTTTTTAGGGCCTGATGAAGCGGTTCGTTCGAAATGTTTCATCGGCGGTACCGATAAACAAAAATCGATTGACAAATTAAGAACACAGCCCCATCTGGTGGTTGGTACGCCGGGGCGGATTGCAGATCTGATCAGGGAGCAGGCGCTCGATGTTCATAAAGCCGGTTCGCTCGTTATCGACGAGGCGGACTTAATGCTTGATATGGGATTTTTGGAAGATGTCGATTTTATCGGGTCGCATATGCCTGAAGGCTTGCAGATGCTCGTATTTTCCGCAACGATTCCAGAAAAATTAAAGCCTTTCCTGAAAAAGTATATGGCCAATCCGAGGTATGCGCATGTTGAGCCGAAGCACATCACGGCCGAAAAAATCGAACACGTGCTGATACCTTCCAGACACAGGGATAAAAATGAGCTGCTGCTCGAGGTTATGACCCATTTAAATCCGTATTTGGCGATTGTTTTTGCCAATACAAAAACAACGGCTGACGAAATCGCCGCATACCTGACGGACAAAGGGATGAAAGTCGGACTTCTTCACGGAGGGCTTACGCCGCGGGAACGAAAAAAAGTGATGAAGCAAATCGGCGATCTGGAATTCACCTATATCATAGCCACTGATTTGGCTGCAAGGGGAATCGATATTAAAGGCATCAGCCATGTCATTAACTATGAACTGCCAGACGATCTTGATTTTTACGTTCACCGCGTCGGCCGTACAGCGCGCGCCGGAACATCCGGAACAGCGATGACGTTTTATGATACCTCTGACGAAGATGCACTTGTGAAGCTTGAACAGATGGGAATCGTGTTTGAAAACATGAGGCTTGAAAAAGGCGAGTGGAAAAAGATCGATGACCGCAAGCGCCGTCAGAATCGAAAAAGAACGCCTGATGAAACGGATGAGGCCGCCAAGCGGCTTGTGAAAAAACCGAGAAAAGTCAAGCCGGGATATAAGAAGAAAATGCAGACGGAAATCAATAAAAGAAAAAGACAGCAAAAAAGAAAGCAATTTAGAAAAGGAAAGTAGGGGAAACAGTTTTGTTGAAAATCGGTTCACACGTCTCAATGAGCGGAAAACATATGCTGCTTGCGGCCAGTCAGGAGGCAAGCTCCTACGGCGCCAATACATTTATGATCTATACGGGAGCGCCGCAAAACACGCGCAGGAAAAAAATCGAGGATTTAAATATTGAAGCAGGAAGAGCCCATATGGAGGAGAACGGCATCTCTGATATCGTCGTTCATGCCCCGTATATTATCAATATCGGCAATACAACAAATCCGGCCACATTTGAGCTCGGTGTCGAGTTCCTGCGTTCTGAAATTGAAAGGACGTCGGCGATCGGCGCCAGACAAATCGTTCTTCACCCGGGAGCTCATGTAGGTGCAGGCGCAGAAGCGGGCATTCAAAAAATCATCGAAGGATTGAACGAGGTCATCGACCCGAATCAGAATGTGCAGATCGCTTTGGAAACGATGGCCGGCAAAGGTTCAGAATGCGGACGGACGTTTGAGGAGCTGGCACAGATCATCGACGGCGTTACACACAATGAACATTTATCCGTCTGCTTCGATACATGCCATACCCATGACGCGGGTTACGATGTCGTATCCGACTTTGACGGTGTCTTAAACGAATTCGATAAGATCGTCGGAATCGACCGTTTAAAAGTGCTTCATATTAATGACAGCAAGAATGTCAGAGGCGCGAGAAAGGACCGGCACGAAAACATCGGATTCGGAGAAATCGGTTTTGATGCGCTTCAATACATCGTCCACCACGATCAGCTGAAAGATATTCCGAAAATCCTTGAAACGCCTTATGTAGGAGAAGATAAAAAGAACAAAAAGCCGCCATACCGGTTTGAAATTGAAATGCTTAAAAATAAACAGTTTGATGAAGGGCTGCTGGAAAAAATCAAGCAGCAATAAAAAAAGGGGGGCGTATCAGCTCCCCTTTTTTATGATACGTATTGAGAAAATAGCTGGTTCAAGAGCTGCACCGCTTCTTTTGAAGTGACCGCTTCCACCTGCTTGAGCAGTTTATTGCGTTCTTCCTCATTAAAAATATTGATGTTTTTTCCTTTCACAAGCTTTTCCACTTCAAGCGCCTGTTTTCTTGTTACATGAATTCCGTATTGTTTAGCGTACTTCAGCACCTCGTCAGCCGTGACCTGATTTAAACGCTGCAGCACGATTTTTTGAAATAAAATCACGTCCATTCCTCCCCTCTGAACTAATGTATGGCGTAAAATTAAAAATGTGTCATTTTTTTATTTCAGTCTGTTAAATGATATGATGATAAGGGACAGTTTGGCCAGTTTGGAAAAAGGAGAGACAGAATGGCAAATACCATAAAACAGCATAAAAAAGAATCAGCGGTCAAAGTGGCGTTTCGGATCGTCATGATTCTCGTCGGGGCTGCCTGTGCAGCCGCCAGCATCGAATTATTTTTAGTGCCGAACAACATCATTGACGGGGGCATTATCGGCATTTCACTAATATTGGACTACATTTTTAAAGATACTCCGTATATCAACTTCGCACTGCTCGTCGTCGTTCTTAACATTCCGTTTATGTTTTCAGGCTACAAGCACATCGGAAAAACGTTCTTAATTTCAACCCTGATCGGAATCATCAGCTTATCAATTATTGAAACCTTGTTGCATCATGTAGAAGGGGTTACGACTCAGCCCGTTCTGGCAGCCGTATTCGGCGGTCTTCTGCTCGGATTCGGCGTAGGGCTTGTTATTCGTAACGGCGGTTCTATGGATGGAACTGAGATACTCGGCATTTTGCTTACGAAAAAGCTGCCATTTTCAGTCGGCGAATTTGTCATGTTCGTCAATGTCTTTATTTTTACGTGGGCAAGCTTTGTATTCGGCCTTGAGCAGGCTATGTTTTCGGTTATGACGTACTATATTGCGATGAAGACGATCGACGCCGTTATTCAAGGGCTTGATGAGACGAAAGCGGTCATCATCGTTTCAGATCAATACGAGGAGATTTCCGATGCGCTGCTGCATCGCCTCGGCCGGGGAACGACAAAGCTCAAAGGGAAAGGCGGCTATTCCGATGAGGATACAGAGGTGATTTATGCCGTTGTGACCAGGCTTGAAGTGACAAAGCTGAAATCGATTGTTTTCAATATTGATCACAATGCTTTTATAACGATTATGGACACGCACGAAACGCGTGGAGGAAAGTTCAAAAATGCCATCCATTAGGCTTTCATTTACTTTTTTTTAGTTTATATGTATAATTTAAAGATGAACTGGTCAATCGTGAAAATGGCTTGCTGCTTTTTGGCTGCCATTTTCTTTTTGTGCGATAAATCGTAATGATTCTGGAGAAGTTGAAGGTGAACGTATTGAAACAACCTATTATTGAAATGAAGCATGTATCATATTCCTATGATCATCGAAATGTGATAGAAGATATCAATTTAAACATTGAAGAAGGGACTTTTCTCGGCTTGGTCGGTCCAAACGGATCGGGAAAGACGACATTGCTGAAATGCATTCTGGGGCTGATTAAGCCGCAGACAGGCGAACTTAATTTGTTCGGCGTCCCTCTCAGAAAATTTAAGGACTGGAGCAAAATCGGCTTTGTATCCCAAAAAGCAAACAGCTTTAACACCGGTTTTCCCGCTTCCGTATATGAAGTGGTGGCAAGCGGTTTAACAGCGAAGCTCGGCTTATTCAGACGCATGTCCAAAGCCGATAAGCAAAAGGTGGATGAAGCGATCGAAGCCGTCGGCATCACGTCCCTGAAAGACAGGAACATCGGCGAGCTTTCGGGGGGACAGCAGCAAAGAACTTTCATCGCGAGAGCGCTTGTGAGCGAACCGAAGCTGCTCATTCTTGACGAGCCGACGGTTGGAGTCGATCAAAAAACAGTTGAAGGGTTTTACAAGCTGCTGGAGAAGTTGAATCGTGAAAAAGGCATTACACTCATTCTTGTCACCCATGATGTCGGCACGGTTTCCGATAAAGTCACACACGTTGCCTGCATGAATAAACATCTTCATTTTCACGGCAATACAGAAGAGTTTGAGTCCATGACAGATCAAGACTTGTCTCAATTTTACGGGCATGATGTTCAAGCCATCAGCCACAATCACCATCATCATGGAGGACACGAATAATGCTGACACCTTTTTTTCATTATGAGTTTTTGCAAAACGCTTTTATTTCAGGAATATTAATCGGCCTCATCGCGCCCTTGCTCGGTGTATTCATCGTTGTCAGGCGCCTGTCGCTGATCGCAGATGCGCTCAGCCACGTCTCTTTAGCCGGCATAGCAGCGAGCCTGTATGCAGGCAAACAGTTTGCAGTACTCGCCGGCGTCAGCCCGATCTATTTCGGAATGGCGTTTTCCGTTGCCGGATCTTTGATTATCGAGAGGCTGAGAACGGTTTATAAACATTATCAAGAGCTGGCGATCCCGATTATCATGTCGGGGGGAATCGGGATTTCCGTTATTTTTATTTCGCTTGCGGACGGATTTAATACGGATCTGTTCAGCTATCTATTCGGCAGCGTCAGCGCTGTTTCGCGGGAAGACATGCTGGTGATCGTCGGAATTTCCGCGGCCGTTTTGATTGTGGTGTTTTCCCTTTTTAAAGAGCTGTTTCTTCTGTCGTTTGATGAAGAGCATGCTAAAGCTTCGGGGATTTCCGCAAAGTGGATTCATTTTATATTTATTTTGATCGTTGCGCTTGTTATCGCCGCCTCTATGAGAATCGTCGGTACGCTTCTCGTTTCAGCGCTGATGACGCTCCCTGTCGCTGCGAGCATGCGCATTGCCAAGGGGTTTAAGCAGGCGATCTTCTTATCGATTCTATTCGGTGAACTTTCCGTCATCGTCGGCCTGGTGCTTGCTTATCATCTCGATCTTGCGCCGGGGGGAACAATCGTGATGCTGTCGATCTTTATCCTGATACTGTGCATCAGTTATAATAAAATCAAAAGGAGGATTCGCCGTGAACGTACAGGAAGCGCTTGATTTACTGAAGGAAAAAGGATATAAATATACAAGCAAACGGGAGGATATGCTTCAGCTGTTTAGTGATTCTGATAAATATTTAACGGCGAAAAACGTCCTTTCCGCTTTAAACGATGATTATCCAGGGTTAAGCTTTGATACGATCTACAGGAATTTGTCGCTGTTTGAAGAACTCGGCATTTTGGAAACGACTGAGCTTTCCGGTGAAAAGCTGTTTCGCTTTAAATGTTCTTCTGCTCATCACCACCATCATTTTATTTGCATGATATGCGGCAAAACGAAGGAAATCGAGCTATGCCCGATGGAAAAGCTGACAGACGATCTTGACGGCTACCAGATCAGCGGCCACAAGTTTGAAATTTACGGAACGTGCCCGCGATGCGAAGAAAAAAGCGCAGAAGCGCAGTAAAGAAAAGCGGCATATGGCGTTAAAAAGCCATATGCCTTTTTAACGCAAAAAGCATGTAAGAGACTTTATCTTACATGCTTTTTGCGCCTTTAATCGTTTTCTCGTTCTTTTTCAGCCATTGGGCGGCTTCAAGCCAGCTGTCGACTCTGACGATGTTTGAATCGATCGGAAGCTGATTATACGGCGTATTAAACAACAGAACCGGAATGCCTGCTTCTTTTGCAATCATGGTTGCATTCCCGTGGTGGTCCTCAAAGAAAACATCGATCTTATGCCTGAAGACGGCTTCCAGTTTATCGTGACCGCCGACAAGTTCTATATGGTCATAGTGAATGTCGCGTTTCTCGAACCAATCAAAGGTGATATCCTCCAGATGGTGTCTTCTTGCCGTAATGTATATCAGCTTATGCTGCTTTTTCAGCTCATCCAGCGTCTGTTTGGCATATTGAGCCAGCAATGCTTCCTGATAGATGCGGGGCTCGTTTTCGTTCATCCATTTCCAAAAATCTTCCTGGGATATATTCAGCAGCTTTGTTAAGTCATATTCCTTAATATCTTCCAATGTAATGGAGAGGCTGAACGACTCGTTCAAATAGGGAACAAAAGTATCCTGGGCAGTGATCGTTCCATCAATATCGATTCCTAAATGTAACATGTCCACACTCCTTATCATCCATTCCTCCAGTGTATCATAATCTTTTAACATTTACAGTAAAGTTTAGCAAACATGAATCGGGCTAAAATGCTTAAACTATAAATGCTCCTTTATGGATTAAAGAGGGGGGATATCGAATGGAAAGAGATCAAAATGTTCGCGGTCGTAACCGGGCCGGTTATGATGCTGACCTAGTCGATGCGACTTTAGATAATGATGACTTTTTAGAAGAAACAGCAGCAGAAGTTGCCCCGACTTATCGTACGGATAACAGGGACAACGGTGACGCGCGTAACGATGCCGATGCTGCCGGCGGACGCGTAACCGGGTATATCGCGCTTGCGCTTTCGATTATTTCCTTGTTTATGCTTCCAGTGCTGTTAGGAATTGCAGGGATCATTGTCGGTTATATAGCCAGAAGACAAGGAGCAGCTGGCTTAGGAGCATGGGCAATGGGTATCGGTGCAGTTTCCTTGGTGCTTGGCATATTCATCACCCCGTTTTTCTAACGGAAAAAGCTTGACGGATATCCGTCAAGCTTTTTGATTATGTGTTTAATTTTTCTTTTTCGGCCGCTTGTTTGGCATAATGCTCTTCGGCGAGCTTGTCGATTTCTTTTTTCAATTCCTCGACCATCGTTTCCTCAGGCACTTTCCGGACGATTTCGCCTTTGCGGAACAGGAGGCCTTCGCCGCGTGCGCCGGCAATCCCGATATCGGCTTCACGCGCTTCTCCGGGACCGTTGACGGCACAGCCGAGAACGGCAACTTTGATCGGTGCCTTGATTTTAGCAATGTAATCTTCGACTTCATTGGCGATGCTGATCAAATCGATTTCGATCCGGCCGCAAGTCGGGCAGGAAATCAATGTCGCTGCATTGGAAGCGAGCCCGAAAGATTTCAGGAGCTCCCTGGCGACTTTTACTTCTTCGACCGGGTCCGCGCTTAAAGAAATCCGCAATGTATTGCCGATTCCTTTTGAAAGGATCGCGCCGAGACCGGCGGCGCTTTTCACCGTACCGGCAAACAGCGTACCCGATTCGGTGATGCCTAAATGAAGCGGATAATCGAATGCTTTTGCCGCTTTTTCGTACGCTTCAATCGCCAGATTGACATCAGACGCCTTCATGCTGACGATGATATCGTGGAAATCGAGATCTTCAAGAATTTTAATGTGGTGCAGTGCACTTTCGACCATGCCGTCTGCTGTCGGATAGCCGTATTTCTCAAGGATTCGTTTTTCCAGAGAGCCTGCATTGACACCGATCCGGATTGGAATGCCCTTTTCCTTCGCTGCATTGACCACCGCTTCAACCTTTTCGCGGCGGCCGATGTTTCCCGGATTGATGCGGATTTTATCGGCTCCGCCTTCGATCGCTTTTAAAGCCAATTTATAGTTGAAATGAATATCCACGACAAGAGGGATGGATATCCGCTTTTTGATCTCAGGAATCGCGTCTGCAGCCCGTTCATCAGGACAGGCGACACGGACGATTTGACATCCCGCTTCCGCGAGTCTGTTGATTTCGGCGACGGTTGCTTCAACGTCATGTGTTTTTGTTGTTGTCATGCTTTGAATGACGACTTCGTTATTGCCGCCTATTGTTAAAGGTCCCACTTTAACGGGACGCGTTTTTGTACGATGTGTGATTTCACTCACTTGAATTCGCTCCTTAAGTATAATTCGGAGGCGGTTGCTCCTTTTCTTATACCAAATCGTTTACAAGTCTTATTGTAACAGCCCGTTCATGAAACTGACAAGAAATTAACGCTTATTCAGGATAAACGGGAAACTTGTAGGTGATGCCTGCTTGAATGCGGCTCGCCTTCACATTCGGATTCAGCGCTTCAAAATCTTCGGCTATTTTGTCGGCCGGAACGGCGCTGTTCCCGATGATTGAAAATACGGTCTGTCCGGGTTTGACGGTAACGGTCTTATATTGCAGGCTTGCAGCCGGAGCTTCTGCTGCCATGGTTGAAGCCGGCAAGGCGTTTTGAGGGATGGTGCCTGATTTCAAGTCATAATAAACAATGAACAGGGCGAGCAAAATCGAAAACAGCACAATCACACGTTTCATCTGATTTGTCCCCATTTCATGCATTTTTTATTATGTTACGCTTGTCCCTCTTTCAACATGACAATAAATTTGCTCCTTCCCGTTTTACTTTGCTGCTTTAGAAGACGGCGTCTCTTTAATGGCGAGAAACAGGATGATAAAGTTCACAAACCAGTTCAGGAGAAACTGACTTGGAACCACCGCCTCCAGCGCGTCCATAATTGCAAAAAACACGGTCGCGAGCGTGATCGAATAAGCAGACATCACCCAAAGGTGCTTATAGGAGAGCATTTTCTTCTGTCCATTGCGTATGATCAGCCCGATGACGGCAAGAACCGAGACATCAATGAATTTTCCGGCTGCTGTCGCCAAAAACAGCAGAACGCATAAGACGGGAACAATCACCGATTTATTTTGATCAACTAAAGAAAGGATATCGTCCTTGGACATGTCTTCGGGAAGCATGGTGTACGGCATTTCCTGAACTTGGCCGTCAATGGCGATGACAAACTTATCTTTCAGAATGCCGACGGAATTCCGTTTGTCTTCGATCTGTTTTGTTTTATAAGAGCCGCTCGGATCAAAAACGATGACAAATCCGAATGACTGTGATTCAATCGCTTTCTTTGCATCTGTTTGCAGTGAGCCGTCTTTTATGGAGAAAGCGGGGAATTCTTTTACAGCTGACTGAAAGCTGTTCATTGTATTCACCACTCCGCTGCTGATATGGTAAAGGTTCGGGAGAGCGGCGATGATGCTGAGCAAAAATACGTATAAAATCGTTTTCCCTATGCCTTGGAAACGCATTTTGCCAATCGAGTGAGGGGAATATGTACTTTTAAAAAATCGCTGAAATAAATTCATTCGTTTTTCACTTCCTATTTCTATAATGTATCTGCATTATTGTATCGTCACAAAAGGACGAATACAAGAAAACTTATCGATCAACAGGGGCTCTGGAAGTTTCCTTTTGGAAAAATGGGTATAATATGAAGCATCACAATCGATTGGAGGAGATTCGGATGGATGTTTTATATTGGATCATCATTGCGGCGATGTTCGTCATTGCGTTCATCGGCCTTGTTTATCCCATCATTCCGAGCGTCGTTTTCATCGTAGCCGGCTTTGTACTATACGGTTTTTTATTTACATTCGGGCATTACTCCTACCTGTTTTGGATCATTGAAGGCATTTTTACAGCCGTATTGTTTGCTGCTGACTATATTGCAAATCTCCTCGGTATTAAGCGCTTCGGCGGCAGCAGGGCGGCGATATGGGGCAGCACAATCGGCCTTTTGATCGGACCTTTTGTGATACCTGTGGCGGGCATTATTTTGGGGCCCTTTGTCGGGGCCTTGGCGGGTGAGATGATTGTCCATCAGAAGGATTTGAAAACAGCGGCCAGAATCGGGATCGGTTCATTGATCGGATTTATTTCAGGCGTTTTTGCGAAAAGTGTGATTCAGCTGATAATGATCGGCTACTTTTTATATACTGTGCTCTAAAATTTTCCCGTCCATGTTTAAAAAGAAGGGGAAAAGGATAAAGTTTAGTGAGCGCTTGAAATGCAACTGTGATCATTTTGTGAGCATTTCCATTGAAACAAGCCTTTTCTTTTGATACATTGAAAGAGGAAAGGCTTGCTAAAGGCGGCATTTCAATACATACAAATTAAGGAGGAATTGATATGGCTTACAAACTTCCAGAATTACCTTATGCTTACGATGCGTTAGAACCTCACATCGACAAAGAGACGATGAATATTCACCATACGAAGCACCATAACACATATGTTACAAAATTGAACGAAGCGGTGGCAGGCAAACAGGATCTTGAAAGCAAATCTGTTGAAGAGCTTGTTGCAAACCTTGATGCTGTACCGGAAAACATCCGCACAGCTGTCCGCAACAATGGCGGTGGACATGCCAACCACTCATTGTTCTGGAAACTTCTTTCTCCAAACGGAGGAGGCGCTCCGACTGGTGAATTGGCAGAAGCGATCAACAGCAAATTCGGCAGCTTCGATCAATTCAAAGAAGACTTTGCCGCTGCAGCAGCTGGCCGTTTCGGCTCCGGCTGGGCATGGCTTGTTGTCAATAACGGAGAGCTTGAAATCACAAGCACGCCAAACCAAGATTCTCCTCTTTCAGAAGGCAAGACCCCTATCTTAGGTCTTGACGTATGGGAGCACGCATACTACCTGAATTACCAAAACCGCCGTCCAGATTACATTAAAGCATTCTGGAACGTCGTGAACTGGGATGAAGTTGCACGCCTTTACAGCGAAGCAAAATAATCCAGTTTGAGAAAAGAGGCCCGCGAAAAGCGGGCCTTTCAGATTGTTGATAAAATTCCAAAACGACTTTTTGTTTTGGGATTTTATCATCCCTTTTCAGCGTGATTGAAAACCCTTGCAGTCTAGGAAGGCCGAGCATCGGAGCGGAGCGAATGTTGGGTTCGTGAGTACCGACGCGCAGGCCTGACAACGAATGCGAGGGTTTGTCGACACGCTGAGAGGCCCGCGGAAAGCGGGCCTTTTTATGTTGTTCGCGAAGCGGAGCGGCTGTTGAAGGACCGGCAAAAAGCCGGTCTGTTTGTTTTTCGTTTCTTTTGCTCTGAAGTACATAACTGACTTTTGATGAGACAGACTAATGATGATCAGTAAAGGGGAGTCAGTTATGAGCAGAATCAAAAACATAATAGGCGATGTTGAAGTAAACAGGGACCTCCTGCTGCTGCTTGCAGTCGGCGGCCTTTATTCTCTTAGCATTGCCCTTTCCAATACGTTTGTGAATGTATATCTGTGGAAGCAGTCCGGACAGTTTGTCGATTTGGCTATTTACAATTTGTCGATCGTCGTGATGCAGCCTATCATCTTTATGTTTGCAGGCCGCCTTGCTAAAAAAATCGACAGGGTGTTTATACTCAGGTTTGGCGTTTCGTTTTTGGCTGTATTTTATTTAACTGTGCTGTTGGCGGGGGAGAATGCGGGATCACGGCTTGTGCTGCTCGGCAGTGTGCTCGGAATTGGCTACGGATTTTATTGGCTTGCGTTTAATGTCCTGACATTTGAAATCACTGAGCCGGACACGAGAGATTTTTTTAACGGGTTTCTCGGCATTTTAAATTCCGGCGCGGGAATGATCGGTCCGATTGTCGCCGGCTATGTTATTTCACGGCTTGCTGACAACACGGGGTACACGGTGATTTTCAGCCTGTCCTTGGCTTTATTTTCAGTGGCTGTCATCACGAGCTTTTTTTTAAAGAGGCGTGAATCGCGCGGCCGCTACATTTTGAAGAAAATCTGGGCGGAACGAAATTCAGACCCGAATTGGCGCAGCATTACAAATGCTCATTTTTTTCAGGGGCTGAGAGAAGGGATTTTCGTTTTTTTAATCAATGTCTTTGTCTTTATTACGACAAAGAGCGAGTTGGCATTGGGGAAGTTCGGCTTGATTAATTCAGCTGTTTCTTTTTTTGCATACTATTTCGCAACGCGGCTTATTAAAAAAGGAGCGCGCAAAAAGGCGATTTTAATGGGCGGTCTCATCCTGTTCGGCGCTCTATTTCTGATTTTGTTTCATATGACGTATGTGACGCTGCTGCTGTATGCTGTAGCGATTGCGATCGGCTATCCGATTTTGCTCGTACCGTATTCATCGCTCACATATGATGTGATCGGTAAAGCAAGGTATGCCCGGAAAGCGCGGATCGAATATATTGTCGTCAGAGAGGTTTTTTTAAACATCGGACGGATTGTCTCGATCTTGGTCTTTTTGCTGCTCGTGTCGCTGCTGAAAGAAGACCTGGGCATTCCGGTTTCCCTCGTTTTGCTGGGGGCAGGCCACACGCTGATCTACTATTTCGTCAAAGATATCCGTCTGACAGAGCCCGCCCGCGAAACGGTCGGAAAAGATGCGCATAAACAAACAGCTGAACCCAATTATTTAGAAGGAAAAAGGTAAGCCGCAAGGGAAAATAGTAGAAAAATGCCGAAAAAAACTTTACAATAGATTTGGCACCTTTTCATAAGGTGTCTTTTCTTTATTTCAAAAAGGTGATGCTAATGATGAACAAAAAAATGAAAACTGAAAAACGTAAATCGCTCCCCATTAGATTGAACATATTGTTCCTGCTCGCTTTTATTATTTTCACCATCGTCGTCGTGCGCCTCGGCATGGTGCAGATCGTCTTTGGCGAAGACTATACGAACGAAGTGCAGAAGCAGGAAGAAGTCGATGTCTCGACAAGCGTTCCGCGGGGGAAAATATATGATCGGAACTTAAACACGATCGTGAAAAATAAACCGATGAATGCCATTACATACACAAGGACATCATCGACCTCTCAAGAGGACAGGCTCAAAATAGCAAAAAAACTTGCAGAAATGATCGAAATCGATACAGATAAAATAACGGAGCGCGATAAAAAGGACTACTGGATTTTAACGAGGCCGAAAAAAGCCGAGAAGCTCATCACCGATCAGGACCGGAAAAAAGTTAAGGACGGCAAGCTGAAAGAAGACGATTTATACCAGCTGCAGCTTGACAGGATTACGGAAGATAAACTGAAAGAACTGACAGATCAAGATTTGAAAGTCTTGGCAATCAAGCGCCAGATGGATTCAGGGTACGCGCTGACTCCGCAGTATATTAAAAACAAAGACGTATCGGCAAAAGAAATGGCGGTTGTCAGCGAACACCTGGACGAGCTTCCGGGAGTCGATGTGACGTCAGATTGGAAGCGGGATTATCCTTATAACGGTCTGCTCAGAACGATGATCGGCAGCATATCTGATTCAAATGAAGGGCTTCCGAAAAGTCTGCTTGATCATTATTTGTCGCTCGGCTACAACCGGAATGACCGGGTCGGAAAAAGCTACCTCGAAGCCGAATATGAAAATGTGCTTCAGGGACAGAAAGAGAAAGTAAAAAATATTACCGACAAATCAGGGGACATCGTCGATAAGGAAGTCATTTCCGAGGGGAAAAGCGGAAAAGATTTAGTCTTGACGATCGATGTTGATATGCAAAAAGCGATTGAAAAAATTATTGAGGATGAACTGAAGTCCGCCAAAGCCCAGCATAGCGCTCCGCTTCTCGACCGCGCATTCGTCGTCATGATGGACCCGCGAAACGGGGAAGTGTTATCGATTGCCGGCAAGCAGCTTAAAAACGAAAGCGGCAAATTAAAGGTTGACGACTATGCCCTCGGCGCGATGACGTCTTCTTATGCGATGGGCTCGGCTGTCAAAGGGGCCACTGTTTTAACAGGTCTGCAGACGGGAGCCATTAATTTAAATACGACTTTTCTTGATGAACCGCTTTGGATCGGTGACTCGCCGAATCCGAAAAAGTCATGGAGAGTGGGCTTGGGAACACTGGGTATCCAGGGAGCGCTTGAACAATCTTCAAACGTGTTCATGTTTAAAACGGCGATCGCCCTTGGTAAAGGTCAATATAAGGCGCACCAGCCTCTCAATCTTCAAACAAAAGCATTTGACACATTCAGGTATTATTTCAGCCAGTTCGGCCTCGGCGTCAAAACCGGAATCGATCTGCCAAATGAAGCAACAGGCTACAAAGGATCTCAAAGACTGCCTGGTTTCTTGCTTGACTATTCCATCGGACAGTATGACACATACACACCGCTGCAGCTGGCTCAGTACGTATCAACGATTGCCAATGGCGGGTACCGCATGAAGCCGCAGCTCGTGAAAGAGATCAGGGAGCCTGATTCGAAAAAAGGAATCGGGGCCGTTAAACAGTCCGTGCAGCCTGAAGTATTGAACAAATTAGACATGAGCGATCAATACATTAAAGAAGTCCAAAACGGATTCAGGCGCGTAATGACAAAAGGTACGGCAGCGGGTCAGTTTGCTTCTGCTTCATATAAACCAGCAGGAAAAACAGGAACGGCCCAGTCTTTCTATGACGGACCGGACAAATCGAAAACGGGAACACCGACATACAATACAACGCTTGTTGCCTACGCTCCTTACGATAATCCTGAAGTCGCAATTTCCGTCGTCGTTCCTTGGGTTTATAATGACTATGGCCAAAGATATTCAATTACAAACGAACTCGGCCGGAAAGTGCTTGATAAGTATTTTGAACTGAAATCAAAACAATCGAAAGAAAATACCGCCGAAAAAAATAAAGACAAAATCGAAAAAGAAGCTACAGAATAGGACTTTTTCATTAAAACACCTGCATTGAACCATGCAGGTGTTTTTTTGTGCGCCCGTTCCTTTCATCCGCATTCTATACAAAGTTCAAGCTTATTTTACAAAACCTTAATAATTCATTTAAACAAGATTAACACTGAAAAGTTACGCTATACCCGTAGGACAAATTACACATTTACGCGGGAGGATTAAGAAGTGAAACCATTTAAAAAAATCACACTGATGTTCATCATGTCCGTTTTAGTTGTCTTCGCAGCAGCTTGCGGAAGCAGCAGTACAAACAACAATGCAGACGAAGGCAAACAAAGCGATAAAGCAGAGAATAAGGCTTCAGGTTCTTTGACGATTTCGGGTTCTTCGGCGATGCAGCCTCTTGTTTTAGCAGCGGCTGAAAAATTCATGGATGAAAATCCTGATGCCGATATTCAAGTTCAGGCTGGAGGTTCTGGCACAGGTCTTTCCCAAGTGGCTGAAGGCACAGTCCAAATCGGCAACTCCGATGTCTTTGCCGAAGAAAAAGAAGGCATTCCTGCCAAAGAACTTACCGATCATCAAGTTGCGGTTGTCGGAATGGCAGCTGCGGTCAATCCTGAAGTAGGCATCGATGACATTTCGTTAGAGGATCTCAAAAAGGTATTCACAGGTAAAATCAAGAACTGGAAGGAACTAGGCGGGAAAGATCAAAAGATTACGCTTGTCAACCGTCCTGATTCTTCAGGAACCCGCGCGACTTTTGTTAAATATGCACTTGACGGAGAAACTCCGGCTGAAGGAATCACGGAAGATTCTTCAAACACAGTGAAAAAGTTAATCGCTGAAACGCCTGGAGCAATCGGATATCTTGCGTTTTCTTATATCAAGGATGACACTGTCACTCCGCTTTCAATCGACGGCGTTAAGCCGACAGCCGAAAATGTACAAAAAGGCAAATTCCCGATCTGGGCATACCAGCATTCTTATACGAAAGGCGAGCCTGAAGGCTTGGCGAAAGAATTCCTCGACTATTTGATGAACGATGACATTCAAAAATCCATCGTGACGGAGCAGGGCTACATTCCAGTAACAGACATGGAAGTCAAGCGCGATGCGAATGGAAAGCAAACTGATAAATAATTGACAATAGAAGGCGGGAAAGTGTGCTCCTGACACTTTCCCTCTTATGACTTGTTCTTATAGGAGTGTAAAAAAATGGTTCAAAAAATAGAGAAACTGTCCGCAAAAGAGCGGCTGATCAGCTCCAAGCATAATCGCAAAATGGATGAAATCCGCGGGAGGATTTTGGTTGCGTCGTGCGCGTTTATCATGATGGCGGCGGCGATTTCGATCACAATTTTTCTCGGAAATAAGGGGTTGCAATCTTTTCTGGCCAATGGTGTAAGTCCAATTGAGTTCTTAACCAGTCTAGATTGGAATCCAACGAACGAAAACCCTGAATACGGAGCCCTTCCGTTTATACTCGGATCTTTTGCAGTGACCCTTCTTGCATCTTTGATTGCTGCACCGCTTGGAATAGGAGGTGCGATTTTCATGACGGAAATCGCGCCATCATGGGGCAGAAAAGTACTGCAGCCGGTTGTCGAATTGCTTGTTGGTATTCCTTCCGTCGTTTATGGATTCATAGGCCTTACAGTGTTAGTGCCGTTCATTTCACAGTTTAAGTCAAGCGGATCGGGCCACAGCCTTCTGGCGGGAACGATTGTCCTGGCTGTCATGATTTTGCCGACGGTCACTTCTATTTCAACGGATGCGCTCATGTCGCTGCCGAAAAATCTGCGCGAAGGATCATACGCATTGGGCGCAACCCGCTGGCAGACGATCCGAAAAGTGCTGATACCGGCAGCGCTGCCTTCGCTTCTGACAGCCGTCGTCTTAGGAATGGCGAGGGCGTTCGGCGAAGCGCTGGCCGTGCAGATGGTCATCGGAAATTCCCGAAACCTGTTTGAGAGCCTTTTAGACCCTGCGGGGACATTAACAACGATTATAACGTTGAATATGGGCCATACAACATACGGAAGCGTGGAAAACAATACGCTCTGGTCAATGGGCCTTGTCCTTCTGATCATGTCGTTCTTGTTCATCCTGCTCATCCGCTATCTGTCATCCAGGAGGAAACTGTAATGAACAGCAAAGTAACAGATCGTTTAGCAACCGGTGTTTTTGGATTGATTGCTGCGGTAATCGCCGCCATTCTTGTCGGTTTGTTCACTTATATCATCATCAATGGTGTTTCACATATCAGTCTCAGCTTTTTAACTTCGCGTTCCAGTGCGCTTTCAAGCGGCGGCGGAATCCGCGATCAGCTGTTCAACTCGTTTTATATTCTCGCACTGACGATGCTGATCACGGTTCCCCTTGGAGTCGGCGGAGGAATTTATATGGCTGAATATGCGCCCGCCAACAAATTGACCGATTTTATCCGTGTCTGTATTGAAGTTCTGTCATCCCTTCCTTCGATCGTCATGGGGATGTTCGGCATGCTGATGTTTGTTAATTTGACCGGATGGGGGTACAGCATTATCGGCGGAGCGCTTGCTTTGACGATTTTCAACCTTCCCGTCATGGTCAGGGTGACAGAGGATGCGATCCGCTCTGTACCTAAGGAACAAAAAGAAGCTTCCCTTGCTTTAGGTGTGTCCAAGTGGCATACGATTAAAACGGTCTTGATCCCTGGTGCGGTGCCGTCCATCATCACAGGGGCGATTCTTGCGTCGGGCCGCGTATTTGGCGAAGCTGCCGCTTTGCTGTTTACAGCCGGACTAACCACGCCGAGACTGAATTTCGCCGATTGGAATCCGTTTTCTGAGACCTCGCCGCTCAATATTTTCAGACCGGCTGAAACGCTGGCCGTTCACATTTGGAATGTAAACACACAGGGGATCATCCCTGATGCTGAAGCGATCGCAAACGGGGCATCCGCCGTTCTTGTACTGTCCGTCTTGATCTTTAATTTGGCAGCCCGATGGCTCGGCTCTTTTATTCATAAAAAGTTAACGGCAAACAAATAAGAAGGAAGGATGAAATCATATGGTTCAGGTTCAGATGCCGGTTTTGGAAACCGTGCGCGACACTATCGGAATCGCTCCGTTTCCTGAAGCGAAAGAACATATTTTAGAAGTGAAAAATTTAAATATTTACTATGGAGAAAAGCGGGCCGTCAACGACATTTCCATGCATGTTGACAAACATGCCGTTACGGCTTTGATCGGCCCGTCAGGCTGCGGAAAATCAACTTTTTTAAGAAGCATCAACCGGATGAACGATCTGATTCCATCAGCCAGAACATCCGGAGAAATACGATATGAAGGACTTAACATCCTTGATTCCAATATCAATGTCGTCAATCTGAGAAGGGAAATCGGAATGGTATTTCAGAAGCCGAATCCCTTTCCAAAATCGATTTACAGCAACATTACCCATGCTTTAAAGTATGCGGGTGAACGGCGTAAATCTGTGCTTAATGAGATCGTGGAAGAAAGCTTGAGGAAAGCCGCGCTGTGGGATGAAGTGAAAGACAGGCTGCATGAGTCGGCTTTTTCGCTGTCAGGCGGGCAGCAGCAGCGCCTCTGCATCGCCCGGACGCTCGCGATGAAGCCTGAAGTCCTGCTTTTGGATGAGCCTGCTTCAGCGCTCGATCCGATTTCAAATGCGAAAATAGAGGAATTAATCGTCGGATTAAAAGAGGAATACTCGATCATCATTGTCACGCATAACATGCAGCAAGCTTCAAGAATTTCCGATCAAACGGCATTTTTCCTTAACGGAGATTTGATCGAATACGATCGTACGGAAAAGATCTTTATGAATCCTTCAGAAAAAAAGACAGAGGATTACATCAACGGCAGGTTTGGATAAGGAGGGGCCGGTATGAGCGCTGTAACAGCCGTAAAGCCAAAAGATGTGTACCAGATCAATGATTTGAATTTATGGTACGGCGAACATCACGCATTAAAGAACATTAACTTGACAATACCCGAGTACGAAATTACCGCCATCATCGGTCCGTCAGGCTGCGGAAAGTCGACCTTCATTAAAACGCTGAATCTCATGATCAATATGGTTCCGAATGTCAAAATGACCGGAGAGATCAGCTACAACGGAACGAACGTACTCAACAGCAAAGTCGATCTTGTTGAGCTGCGGAAGAAAGTCGGTATGGTGTTTCAAAAAGGAAATCCGTTTCCCCAGTCGATTTTTGATAATGTCGCATACGGACCAAGGATCCATGGACTGAAAAACAAAAAGGAATTGAATGAGAGGGTGGAAAAAGCGCTTGTGGATGTGGCGCTGTGGGATGAAGTGAAAGACCGCCTTCATTCCCAGGCGCTCGGACTTTCCGGGGGGCAGCAGCAGCGCCTCTGCATCGCAAGGGCGCTGGCCACCAATCCGGACGTTCTCTTGATGGATGAACCGACATCAGCTCTTGATCCAGTTTCGACTTTGAAAATTGAAGAGCTGATGCTCAAGCTGAAAGAGAAATACACGATTGCAATCGTCACGCACAATATGCAGCAGGCATCGAGAATTTCCGATCAAACGGCATTTTTCCTCATGGGCGAGCTGATTGAGTGCAACGATACGGTCAAAATGTTTTCAAGTCCTGACGACTATCGGACAAAAGATTATATTACAGGCCGGTTCGGATGAGAAAGAGGCTGCCGCTTTAAAGCGGCAGCCTTTTTTGCACCGGAGCGGAGGCAATAAAAAAGCAGGCTGGTACGAAGGGGACCGGTCCCATAAGATGAGACAAATAAAAAACACCTTCAACTGTTCGAATCAGTGTTTATCCGCAGCCTTATACCACCTGCCCCATGCCTGAACCCGCGCCTTTTTCTTGATATTCGATTTCTGCATGATCTCTTTCTTAGGTACGCCTACCAATCTCATTTCTAAAGCCTTCCGTTTGACTTCAACCGGATAATTCACTCTTGTCCCCATAGAAAAAACACCTCCACGTCTTCTGTTGGAAAACAATATACTTATCGAAAGGATCCCGAGTATTCTTCTGAATGCAGGCAGAAAGTCGTTAGCTGAAACAACAAAATGAAGTTTTAAAAAAGGGGGTAGTCCCAGAGGCATTCTTTTCGATTTTCACGAAACAATTCAACCTTAAATTTACCTTAATAAATAAAATCCCATATTGACCAAACATTGTAAAAGGTGATATGTTTTTAATAGAATTAACAAAAAATACTTTTGTTTATATAAGGAGCATTTATGGATAATAAACAAAACTTTATTACTCTCGTACATCATTTCATATTTTCTCCAAAGGACTTTTTTTCTATCAAGTATTCTAGCGATAAGAATTATCGTCATTCTTGGTTTGTCTTCCTAGCTGTATTGTTTCTGTTCTTAGGCTTTTATTTAGCTATCTTCCCAACACTCTCTACCTTGATTAATAATTCATTTCAAGACAATGGAATTGATTATACAACTGATATGAATACACTCATTATGATCATTACATTAGTATTAGGTATTATTCAATTTACCTCGATGGTTCTTGTAAGCTTTTTTATTATACATATTATTGGGATATTAATTGGCGGGACCGCTACAGCCAAAGAATTTTTCCCTAGTTTTATTTATTCAATCATACCTATAGGCATCAAATTTACAATACTCATTATTTTTTCTTTCTTTTTAGGTAGTGATTTCGCCTTTTCAGTTATTTACCCAAATTCTCAACAGCCGCTAGATATTATCTTGAATATTATTATCGACCCTTTCTTTTGGTGGTCTACTATTCTAGGGTGTATTGCCTTAAAAGTAATACATCAAATTTCTTATAAAAAAACCATCATAATCATTAGCATTACAATGTCTTTAGGTATTATTTCTCTTTTTTCAACAAGTTTATTTTTATAAACTGAAAGGAGGTGAGATTTCAAGATGAAAAATAGCAATCTTTTTAAAATTGCAAGTATTACAGGTGTAGTTTCTCTCTTTGCCATTGCTACTTTCCTTATGGGCTCTTCAGAAGGTATTGCAGGTTTAGCTTCTATTGACTTTAGTTCAGGTCATCAGTTCGCTTTAGACCTTGCAACAAACCTAGGAATTAGTAAAAAAACAGCCTATGTAGCAATCGGTGTTATTATGACAACAGGCGATGTATTAACAATTCTCAGCCTATTGGCTGTTGTTTTGGGCGGAACTGGTCTAATTACAGCTGCAATGGTAGCTACAGCGAAAAAGCTAGCTAAAAAATACGGCAAGAAATATGCTGCTGAATGGTAAGATGCTCAAAAGGAAGAGATTGAGGAGTATAATTATACTCCTCCTTATTTTCGTTCTAGGAGGAATATACACATGCTCAACAAAAGGGTTCTCATTGCAAACTTTAAACTAACCTATAGACGAACTTTAAATCGCTTGATTTATTTTTTCCCATCAAGCGAAAATTTACTTAAATCAAATAAAATTCTATTTGTCTTTGCGCCCTTTTTCTTGGTGTATATATTTATTCTATATAAAGCCTCACAGACTCTTTTAACTGGAGTTCCCGAGCATATTCTAACTCTAGGTACTAACTTTATCATTCTCTTTTTTGTTTTGAATATATTAAAATCATCGACTGATATCATACATCGATATGTATATCCTGAAGATTTTCTTCTTCTTCATACTTTAAAAACGGATCCCAAAAAAATTTTATTATCAAGGTTCTTCACAACAATTTTTCTAAACATCCTGTTTAAATTAACAGTAGTGTTATTCCCTATACTCTTTTTTATAAATTTTTCTACACATGACCGTATATATCTTTTGTTATCATTTCCATCACTGCTAATATTTATTGTTGGACTGACAAGTCTTTATTCATCGCTTACATACATCGTTTATTCTAAATTTCTACATAACATTTTAAATTCACGATTAAAAAGCTTGTTATCCCTTATAGGAATTGCCTGTATATCTGCCATTTCAACTACTTTTCTTGGTTGGATTGGACTTAATTATTTTTATCAAAATGATCTCCTTGAAGCTATTGGCAATTTCATATATCTATTCAAATTAGATACGATATTAACCACCAATTGGCTGCCTACAAATTGGTTTTTACTTTCAACAAGTGATATACATTTATTTTTTTTATGTTCTATAGGTTATATTGCTTTAGGTTGCCTTTTCGCATTTATTACCTTTCATTTAATTTTGAAAGTATTGATTATAAAAGAAGCAGTACCTAATAATCTTTTGCCAAAATTAAAACCAATCAAGTTGCCTTTTTTAAGTTTCTTACAAAAGACCTTACCACGGCAAAATATTGCTATTCTAAAGAAAGACCTTACTGCATTATTAAGAGCTAATTTTACAATAAAAAAACGACTGGTACTTTCCATTAATATGATTGCAGTAGAACTAGGTGTATTGATAGGTCTTAGTTTAAATCAAAAGTGGTTTGATTTCTCAGACATTTTTGTTATCTACCCAATTTTATTTGCTGTGACTTATAATACATCTTTATTAGGAGAGGGATTACTTGGCGTAACTTCAGCAGATGCAGAGCGTGAGAACCTTTACGTTTATAAGAGCTCGGGTGCTTCTATTTTTAAATTGATCGCAGGAAAATCTTTATTGCACTTATCTGTGATTCTTATTTTAATGAATACGTTATTTTTATTCATCTTATTGTTATTCAACTTAGATATTATGACGCAGCTTATATTGTTCATCATGATTAACTCCATCAGTCTTATCATAGGGGCTGGACAAATTATTGGAACATTTCTCTATCCTCGTTTAGATTGGGAGAACTTTGAAGACATTGGTTCATCTGTTAAAGCATCATTTTTTGAACATACTATTCTCGGAGTGTTACTGGCATTTTACCTTCAGTTGTATGGTATCACAGGCGTTCTCGTTACTTTTAATATTATTAATAGGGGAGTATTCTTTTTAATCATTGTGACAGGTACCATTTTATTTGTTATAGGTATTGGAGTCTTTTATTATTTTTGGATTAAAAGAATAGGAACGAAAAATTGGGAGATGAAAACATGAACATTGAAAATGTGTCTTTCAAATATAAAGATAAACTGATCCTTGAATCTATTAATTTAAAGATAGAGAAAGGCAAAGTTTACGGCTTACTTGGACCAAATGGAGCTGGTAAATCAACTCTTTTAAAATGTATCCTTGGTATAGTGAAACCTTACGAAGGTAAAATCACTGTCAAAGGAGAAACCTTGGAATCTGAAAGATCCTCTTACCTTAAATATATAGGATACGTTCCAGACGCACCTTTTATCTATCATTATTTAACACCTAGAGAGTACCTTGAGTTTGTTGCTGATTTACAAGAAGTCCCTTATGAGATTAAAAATGATAGAATAGATCTTTTGTTAAGTCAATTTAAATTGAAAGATAATGAAAACGACATGATATCTACATTTTCTTTTGGTATGAAACATAAGTTATCTGTTGCAGGAGCCATAGTTCATGAACCAGAAATATTAATATTAGATGAACCATTAGGGGCATTTGATCCCCCCACTACAAAGATGATGAAAAGTTTTCTCAAACGTTATGCTGAACAGGGGAATACTGTCATCATGTCTACACACCTTGTAAACATAGCGCAACAACTATGCGATAAGGTTGGTATACTGATTAATGGTACTTTAGTTAAAGAATATAATCACCTGACAGACATAAAGGATTTTGAAGATTTGATTATAAGGGATATGGATACGATACTAAAATGAAGGAATTAATAAAAAGAAATAAGCGTATACTCTATATAGCAAGCTCCTTTTACATAGTGGGTTTAGTTCTTGGTGTGATTTTTAACAATATTCTACCTAGCCTTAGTCAAGATAATGTTCAAAATATCACAGTATCAGGTTACTTTACACATAATTTTGCAGCAAATTTATTTCTCATTTTTTCAATGTTTACATTTGGAATTTTGACATCTATCTTATTACTATTGAATGGCTTCTTAGTCGGTCTATCTTCTTTACATAGTATCACTGACCATGGAAACGATGTCTTATTTATATTAACTGCTTTGGTTCCTCACGGTATTTTTGAGATTCCGGCAATGATTTTGTCGGGAGCACTTGGTTTCAAATTGTTAGATTACGTGTATATGAAGATAAGGGGTATTTATTTTTCAAAAAAACAGTTTCTACAAGATTTTTTGTACTTTGTTATTATACTTTTTTTATTGACATTACTTGCTGCTGTTACAGAAGCATTAATAACGCCTTATTTACTTAACAAATTAACATTAGGAGGCTCTTATGTTCTTTAATAAAAAGCAGATAGATAAATTACTGGATGATCATACAGAAGAAGAACAAAAAGAAACGAAAAGTAAAGTTAATACTTCATTTATAATAGTATTTTATTTTTCAATACTACTATCAATCTGTACTGTCTTTTTTGATTATAGGTACTTTTTGATTGCTTTGTTTGGCCCGACCATTTTAGTAACTTTTATATCCCCACCTTTTCAAACCAAAAAAGGTATTTATAGAATTTTTTCGGCCATATATTTAATACTTTTAATTACAGTTACTTTCTTTTGGTTAAATTGATTGCTTAATTATCAATCAAAAAACGTCCTTAATGGATGTTTTTTTATATCGTTTAAATTAATAATTTGAATTGCTTTTTGACAAGTTCAACTTCGTACTACGAATGGGTTCTTCATCTTTTTTTATTGTATAGGTATGTAAACGGTTTCTGTAGGGGGAGGGCTTATGTTAACGTTTACTGGTTTGGGGAAAGCAAGTCCGACCATGGTGCCTTTGGTAGGGATGCTTATTTCTGGATTTGGCATCAATGATATTTAAAGAAGGGATTATCAAAGTACTGCCAGTGGCGACCATGTTTATCTTCGTCACTTTAATTTTTGCATTCTACAAGACACAGGATTCTTTGAAAGCTCTAATCAAAGCATTAAACAGCTGACAAAGGGGAATGTTGTCACTGTTTCCATGGGTACAGCTGCAAGTGGGATGATCTCACACTTAGATGGTGCAGGAGCCACAACCTTTTTATGAACTGTACCCGCACTGCTTCAGCTTGTAAAAATTACATATGGGTCCTTGCTTACTGTGCGATCAAGGTTAAGTGTATACATCTTATGAGTATCAGAAAGCTATTAATATAATGCCTCCATCGGATCGTTTCATTCCTCACTAAAGTCTGAAACGTTTGATCTTAACAGCATTGATCGAACTACGACTGCCATCGTAGAACACACTGTTAAAGAAATACATTCATTATTTTAACAATATTCGTATTAAAACAAAACTAAACAACCAATCACCGGTAAACTATCGGGAATTGGTTGTTTAAAGGTGTTTTTAAATCCTGACTCAAAACGGGGGTCAGTCCCGTTCCAGCCTGCTTTTTTATTTGGACAGCGTTTTGACGATGTTTTTCAAGCTGTCACCGCGCTTCAGTTCGTACTTACCTGCGCGGATTTTGGATTCGTTTCCGGTCTTTTTCACATAATCTTTGAAGTCATCGGCAGATGAAATGACTTTTCCTTTTGCAAGGAGGTCTGCTATCTCAGCCGTGCTCATGCCGCTTTTGATTTCAAGCTTATACTTGGAATCTTTTTTTTCTGCTTCTTTCTCTTTTTTGTTTTGAGACGAAGCATCCTGCTTCAGAGCGGTCTCTTTATAATGGAGCAGCTGCTGGTATTCTTCGCGTTTCAGCGAAACCTGCTGGTTGTCCTTTAAATAGGTTTTGACATCGGTTTCGCTGATGTTTTGAGCGTCTTTAGAAGCTTCAACTTTTCCGTTATCTGTCAAATAAAATGCGCCTGCAAGAACGGCGGTAGCCAAAATCATTCCTCCGGCAAATGCTTGTACACTTTGTCTGGTCATACAAGCACCCTCTCATTGTCTTTAATGATCGCTTTCACATCTTCGACAGATACGTGCTCAGCTTTAGCGATGGCGTCTACAGACATGCCGTTTTGGTATTTTGAAAGAATCTGCTTCGCAATATGCTGGCTGATGCCGGCATTTGGTCTGCGGACGACCACATTTGAATCGAGGAGCTCTTCCTCAAGCACGGTCATCTTCTTTTTCAATTTATAGATTTCCTGCATGGCGGACAGCTGAAGGGTTTCCAACTCCTGTTCAACTTCCTTGATCGGTTCTCTTTGAAAATATGAGAATGCAATCAGCGCAATGCTGACAACGAGCAGCGCAATGATAGCAATTTCCACGTTCATCACCTTCAATTCTAATTTTCTCCTTCTTTTTTATACCATAAAAACGCTTGCTTCAAAAGGAGTTAATGCAAAAAATAAAAATTTTGTCGAAGAATTTTATTTTCGTTGCGCCTGCGGGGCCATTTCCAATAGGATAAATACATAACAGGGCTTAACGGGAGGGCGCACGGTGAAAAGGATAATCATCTCGAAAAAACCTTTTCAACATAGTATTCGAAGCGAATCTTTGTTTTGTAACGATATTTTAAAAATATCTTCGCCGGATCATGAAACCGTTCGGCTGAGCTGGGAAATCTCAGATGCTGCGCTTTCGGCAGCTGAAGCGGTGCTGTTTGAAAATATTAAAGACGTCGAAAAGCAAGTTCTTCTCTTTTGCGTAAAAAACGGAGAGCGCAGCGTACGGACGATCCATACCGGTGCATTTAAAGGGGAAGCCTCGGTTTTTCCCGCTGCAGGCAATGCGTTCTACAAAGCGGAATACCGGATATACAATTCGCTCAACATGTCGCTGGCCGTTCTCACCTCCGGCTGCTTCTACCTTGGGGAAAACGGAATCCATTCAAACAGCAGCTGTTTTCTGTATCACGACAATCAGCAGGATTGGACGACTCAATTTTCCGCGTACACGAGTTATTCTTTAATAGAAGGAAAGGAGCGTTTCCGTTGATCAATGTATTGCTGCTGTCGTTGGAAAATCCTCTTTTATTGAAAAGCGGAGCGGGGCGCTATGTGAAAAGTCACCTTGAACTATTGCGGAACGAAGTCAGCTTTACCGTCTGCACGACGGCTGCCGGGCAAAACAGCAATGGATGGAAAACGCTTGAGATTCCGCTTGATTTAAAAGCGTTCGCTTCTTTTGAAGAGGCGGTGGCCGCCATGAATTTTCAGATGATCAAAACCGTGCTGGCGTATAAAGGACAATTTAATTTTATCCATGCAAATGATGATATCACCGCGCCTGCCGCCGTTTATCTCAGCGAGGTGCTGGCTCTTCCGCTGATTTCCACGGTACACGGCCTTGAAAGCGGCCGGAAAACGGCAGCAGGCGAGAATGTCCACCCATACAGAGCAAGCCTCGAACGGCTTCTGGCTGAAAAAAGCGATCAAATTCTCGTGCTGAGCAGCATGATGAAGACAGACATGCAAAAGGCGTTTTCGCTTCCTTTCGAGCAAGTCCGCGTCATTCCCCATCCGTGCATAAAAAGCCGCACGGTGAAAAAACGAATGAAAAGCGTACCGTACTTTTTTTCCTGCGGAAGGTTTGTTCCGGAAAAAGGGTTTATCGAATGGCTGCACGCCTTTCAGCAGCTTCGCAAACGGCAGCCTGATCTTGAACTTGTCATTGCCGGGGAAGGACCGCTTCAAAGCGGGATCGAGACCAAGGCAAGAGAATTGGGCATTAAGGAAAGTGTGACAATTCTTCCTTTCCTTTGTGAAGAAGAAAGAGAGAGCTGGCTGGCATTTTGTGAAATGGCTGTTTTTCCAAGTTGTTATGAGCCGTTCGGCATTGCTGCTCAAGAAAGCATGGCAGCCGGCGCTGCCGTCGCCGTCGGAAACAACGGGGGATGGAACGATTTCGTCATCGATCGGGTGACCGGTTTTCAGGTTGATTTTAATCATCCTGATAAAGCTGCATATGCGCTTGCAGAAATTGTCCGCGATAAGGAGCAGCTGCACAAGGTCGGACAAACGGCAGAGGCTTATATATTAGATTTGCATGATCCTGGATATATCAAAAATGTGTTTTTGCAACATGTGTATCACACGTCTTTTTAACAAACCGTGACAAACTAAAAAAAACGCCTGGCATTCCGGCATCATAAGTGGTATTATAGATAAGTCTGAACAGAAATGATATATAGTTTGGAGGGAAAAATAAATGCGCGTTAATATTACTTTAGCTTGCACTGAATGCGGCGAGCGTAACTATATTTCTACAAAGAACAAGCGTAACAATCCAGATCGCGTTGAATTCAAAAAGTATTGCCCACGTGACAAAAAATCAACATTACACCGCGAAACAAAGTAAGCAGCAGGGATTTTCCTGCTGTTTTTCTGTTTTTAAGGGGGAAAGAGATGTGAAGCGTTCTTTACGAAATGAGGTCAGAAAGAGGCTTGCAAACATGCCGGAACAGGAGTTTCTTCTAAAGGCGGAAGCGATTCACCGGAAGCTTTTTCAATCCAAACAGTGGAAAAAAGCGTCTGGCATTGCCCTTACGATTTCCAGAAATCGCGAAGTTCCGACAAAACCGATTATCGAACAGGCACGGCTTGAAGGAAAAACGGTGTGCATTCCGAAATGTATGCCTGATACAAAAGAGATGCACTTTCGCAGCTTTCAGGATGAAAGCGATCTTGAAGTTGTGTATTTTGGCCTGCAGGAACCGATCGTGCACAAAACCGGGCGGATGGAGCCTGAAGACATCGATTTCATCCTTGTGCCGGGAATTTGCTATGACCGGACAGGATACAGAATCGGCTATGGAGGCGGCTATTATGACAGATACCTGGCCGGTTTCACAAAAGATACCGCATCGCTGGCTTTCGAGTGCCAAGTGATCGATCATGTCCCAAAGGAGCCGCACGACATTCCGGTTGAGCAAATTTTTACCGAAGACGCCGTTTACACCTGCAGCGGGTCTGCTGAATAATTATTAAAAAATGAGACACGATACGGTTATAGGAGGGATCATATGAGAAAAGTTACATTCATTGCAGTAGGCGTCATTGCCGCCCTTGTGTTTTTTCAAAACCGTTATCGTGTCATCAATTTCATTCTTGGTCAAAACCAGATCCGCCACTATTTTATCCATTTGATGATGAGAATTCCGTTTTTTCGCAATAAGTTTATACAGCAGGCTTTCTGAATCCCGTTTAAAAACGGGATTTTTTTAAAGCGCTTAAAAGGCGCAGAATGACGCGTTTCCTGTTATAATGGACAAAAACAATTGTGGAGCGTCGGTATGTATTCAATCGATTATTTGTATTGGAATTTCATCGGGAACCTCTTAGACAGGGATTTTGAGCTTGTGCAGGCACCAGCTTCATTCGGAGAAGCCTGGCTTGAAGCAAGGGGGAGCGCGCCGTATGATTTGGTTCGCGTTTTTCGGAAGGATATCGATTTCAGACAGGATCTCGTCGGTGACTTGGAATCTCTTTATGAAAGAGCGGAGCGCCTGAGAGCAGCATCAAGGCAGCGAAAGCTCTCGATATTAAACGTCTATTTGTCACAGGAAGCACCTGTAGATGAGTGGGAAGATGTTGTCAGTCATCCGGTCGCAGATAAACGGATCAGCATCGTGCCGGTTTTTATTGAGCACGCTTCGGCTGAAGAAGGCTTCCGCAAACTCGCCGTTGCTTTAAACATGGGGCCGGATGAGCTGACAGGCCACATGCACGATGCCGGATACGAGAATGTGGAAGAGAAGAGAGCCGAAGTATTAGCAGCGGCTAAAGCAAGAGAAGAAGAAAGGCGGCGGGAAGCGGCTGTATTTGAGAAAGGCAAACCGATGTTTACCTGGATTTTTGCAGTGCTTCAAGTCTTCATGTTTCTGCTTCTGGAAATGTCGGGCGGCAGTCAGAATACCGACACGCTCATCCGGTTCGGTGCGAAGGAAAACAGCCTCCTGTTAGCAGGGGAATGGTGGCGGCTTGTCACGCCGATCGTTCTTCATATCGGATTGGTCCACCTCATGTTCAATACATTTGCATTGCTGTCTGTCGGAGCCGCGGCAGAAAGGGTGTTTGGATCATTCCGCTTTCTTGTCATATACATATCAGCCGGAATTTTTGGATCGATCGGCAGCTTTCTGTTCAGCCCGTATCCGTCCGCAGGGGCTTCGGGAGCCATCTTCGGTTGTTTGGGAGCACTTTTGTATCTGGCTTTTTCAAATCGGAAAGCTTTCTTAAAAACGATTGGAACAAATATCATTGTGATTATCATTCTGAACCTCGGCCTCGGTTTCACGATTTCAAATGTTGACAATGCCGGCCATATCGGCGGATTGATCGGCGGACTTCTGACGGCCTTGGCAGTCGGAATCCCCGGGAAAAAAAGACCACTCCAGCGGCTGACAGGCTGGGTTCTCATCTTTGTCATCGGAGGAGGCGCTCTGTACATTGGGACACATTCAGCTTCGATGCAGGAAAATGCCATGCTGCATCAGGCGGCGAAATGGTATGAAGAGGGAGACTATGAAAAGGTAAAAGATGCCTTGCAGGAAGCGGGCTCAAAGCAGGACGCTTCCAGCGACACTTTAAAGCTGCTCGCTTATTCCGAATTTCAGCTCGGCGAGTTTGAAAACGCTGAGAAAAGGTTCGAGGCCGTCGTTGAAAAAGATCCATCAGATCACGCCTCACTCTATAATCTTGCCAGGCTCTATGCTCAAAAAGGCGAGTTCGCCAAAGCCGAACAGTCTGTTGAAAGAGCGTTGGCAGAAAAGCCTGATGAAGAGTTGTATAAAGCGTTTCGGGACGAACTTAAGAAAGAAACCGCCCGGTAACCAAGTATGAAAAGCTTCCGTTATGTTAAAAATGGTCTTTAGTATAGACTCATTTGACGGGAGCTTTTAATATACAATGGAAAAAAAGCATGCGGTCCAAAAAAATTTAGCGAAAAATGTTGAATATTTAAATGAAAAGCTGGGGGTCGACAAAAGCTTCGATATGATCCGGCTTGATGTTGTTTATGCTGATAGAGACATGTCGCTTTATCTTGTCGACGGCTTTGTAAAAGATGATATTATGCACCACTTGCTTAAGAATCTCTCAAGGCTCACCCCCGAAACTCTGGAAGACGATCCGCTTGAGAAGCTGATCAAAACGTACATCCCATACATCGAAATTGATACGGAAGACGACCTCGACAAAGCAGCCGCCCAGGTGCTGTCCGGGCCGGCCGTTCTCCTTGTCGACGGGGTGGACCATGCCATTATTATCGATGCGCGGACATACCCGGCAAGAAACCCGGAGGAACCCGACAATGAACGTGTCGTCAGAGGTTCAAGAGACGGCTTCGTCGAAACGATCGTGTTCAACACCGCACTGACGAGAAGAAGAATCCGCGACCGTTCCCTCAGAATGGAGTTCCTTCAGGTCGGTAGAAGAAGCAAAACAGATGTTGTCATCTGCTATTTGGAAGATATCGCTGATTTGGAAAGTGTAAAAAAGCTGAAGCAATCGCTTGAAGCGATCGATACGGACGCTTTGACAATGGCGGAAAAGACACTGGAAGAATATATCGGCGGCCGTCATTGGAATCCTTATCCGACGGTCCGCTATACAGAAAGGCCTGATACTGCGGCCGTTCATTTGTACGAAGGCCACATTCTCGTCTTTGTGGACGGTTCGCCAAGCGCGCTGATTACCCCTGTTACTTTTTGGCACCATCTGCAGCATGCCGAAGAGTACAGAAACAAACCGCTTGCAGGCGCCTATTTGCGAGTGGTCCGTTTTATATCTGTGTTGGCATCGATCTTTTTGCTGCCGCTGTGGTTTTTGCTCTCTGTCCATCCCGATCTTTTGCCGGACGCCCTTCAATATATAGGGCCTGAAAAAAAAGGGGCCCTTCCGCTGCTTGCGCAATTCATCATAATTGAAATAGGCGTCGACATGATGCGGATGGCTGCAATCCACACCCCGTCGTCTCTGGCTACGGCTCTCGGACTTGTAGCTGCTTTAATGATCGGAGAAGTGGCGGTGCAGGTCGGACTTTTCTCGCATGAAGTCGTCTTGTATCTCGCTGTTGCGGCTATCGGCACGTTTGCTACGCCGAGCTATGAGCTGAGCATAGCGAACAGGCTGGCAAGAATCGTTCTCCTGATCGCGGCCGGCGCATTCGGACCGATCGGCTTTGTCATCGCGATCTTCTGCTGGGTGATTTATCTGGTCAGAATGAAGTCGTTTCATGTGCCGTATTTATGGCCGTTTATCCCCTTTGACTACAGAGCCTTTCGAGATATCGCGATTCGAACGCCAATGCCGCTGAAAAATAGAAGGCCCGTATTTTTGGATCCCCAGGATCCAGACCGCTGAATGTCTGTTTTCCTTCAGGAAAACAGGCTTTTTTTTGCTTGACGCCGGACAGCTTTATGAATACTCTAATGTTAGACCTTTAAAGAATGGTGAAATAAAATGAAAACAGCCTATGATGTACAGCTGTTGCTGAAACAGTTTGGATGTTATGTTTATTTTGGAGATCGCGAACTTGAACTTGAATATATGATGGACGAACTGAAAGAAATGTTTCTTTCGAATCTGATAGAAAAAGAACAGTGGCTTAAAGGCGTTTCAATTTTGCAGAATGAACTCACAAAAGTAAAGAGAAAATAAAACAGGGATTAGAGGGGGAGCAAAATGAATGACAGCTGGCTGGTCGGAGTCGACCTTGGAGGAACAACGGTAAAGCTCGCTTTTGTAAGCGCTTATGGTGAAATCCTGCACAAGTGGGAAATTCCGACCGATAAATCGGGGGAAACGGTTACGGTAAGCATCGCAAAAGCCATCGACGGAAAATTGAAAGAGCTCGGCAAACCGAAGCACATCTTAAAATGGATCGGCATGGGCGCTCCGGGCCCCGTCAATACGGAGACCGGCATCGTTTATAAAACGACGAACATGGGCTGGGAGAACTATCCGTTAAAAGACCACCTTGAAGCAGAGACAGGATTAGCGGCGGTCATTGAAAATGACGCGAACATCGCGGCTCTCGGCGAAATGTGGAAAGGAGCGGGAGACGGCGCAAAGGATTTGATTCTTGTCACGTTGGGAACGGGTGTCGGAGGCGGCATTATTGTAAACGGAGAAATCGTCCGCGGGCAAAACGGTGCAGGCGGAGAAATCGGCCACATCTGTTCAGTTCCTGAAGGAGGAGCGCCGTGCAACTGCGGGAAAAGCGGCTGTATCGAAACGATCGCTTCGGCTACGGGCATCGTCAGAATTGCCAAAGAAAAAATAGAATCCGGTCATCTAGATACAGACTTGCGTGCATGTCCGGATATCACGGCACGCGATATTTTTGAAGCGGCCCGGGAAAATGATCCGGTTGCTTGCGAAGTCGTCGATTATGTGGCGGGTCATTTAGGAATGGTCCTCGGCAACTTGGCGAGCTCGCTCAATCCTTCGAAAATCGTAATTGGCGGAGGCGTCTCAAAAGCAGGAGAAATCCTGCGCTCCAAAGTTGAACAATCTTTCAACCGCTTCGTATTCCCGCGGGCCGGCGAGGCGGCTGAGATCGTAATCGCTTCACTTGGAAACGACGCAGGCGTGATCGGCGGCGCATGGATCGCCAAAAACCAATGGCTGAAAAGCCAGGCGGAGCCTGTTTTATAAGCATTTTCGGACCGCTTTGCAGCATTGTTAACACTTTTAAGCCAATGTGAAAAATGATTGATTTTTTTGTACAGACAGGTTAAGATATGATTTAGTAATTTTAGCGATTTTTCTAAAATAAAACAATATGTGGAAATTCAGTTTGCGGAAACATGCGTCTTGCTGCATAGGGAGGTTTTGAATGCGAAAGTCATTTTTTTCAAAAATTTCGTTTTTGTTAATTGCGACATTGCTGATGTGGCTGAAAACGTATGTCGTCTACAAAACAAGCTTCAACATTAAAATTGAAAACTTCATGCAAGAGTTTATATTGTTCATCAATCCTTTAAGCTTTTTGCTGTTTATATTCGGAATCGGCCTGTTTTTCAAAGAAAAAAACAGGAACCGGTTTATTATCGGGGCAAGCATCGTCCTGACGTTTGTCTTGCTTGCGAACATGATCTTCTACCGTTTTTACAACGACTTTTTAACGATTCCTGTATTGTTCCAGACGAATAATATGGGTGATTTGGGAAGCAGTATCAACTCTTTGTTTATGCCGACCGATTTGCTCCTCGTCGTCGACATTGCCATTTTAATTTGGCTGTACAAGCGCCAGCCTGCCAAAACAGGCGGAAAGGCGACAAGAAAGGAACGCGCGGCTTACTATCTATTTGTCGCTGCCGTTTTCTTTTTCAATTTAGGGATTTCTGAAACAGAAAGACCGCAGCTTTTGACAAGATCGTTTGACAGGGAAGTTCTTGTGAAGAATATCAGTCTTTACAACTTCCATATCTATGACGGGCTGATCCAGTCAAAGCAGTCTGCACAGCGTGCGCTGGCCGACAGCAACAGCCTCACGGAGATTGAAAACTATGTCAACGCAAACCGCACGGACACCAATCATAACCTGGCCGGGATCGCCAAGGGTCGGAATGTGATCCTCGTTTCCCTGGAGTCCACCCAAAGCTTTGTCGTGAACCAAAAGTTAAACGGCAAAGAGATTACGCCTTATTTAAACGACCTGATAAAGAAAAGCTACAGCTTCGAGAATTTCTATCATCAGACAGGCCAAGGCAAAACGGCAGATTCCGAATTCATCGTTGACAACTCTCTCTATCCTCTTGGAAGAGGAGCGGTCTTCTTTACGAATGCAGGAAACGAATATACGGCAATGCCTGAAATATTGAAAAACCACGGCTATTATTCATCGATTTTCCATGCGAACAACAAAAGCTTCTGGAATCGGGATATTATGTACGATACGTTTAAATACGATAAGTTTTACGATATCAATTCCTATGATGTAAACGAAGAAAACTCAGTGGGCTGGGGACTGAAAGATAAGGAATTCTTTGAACAAACATCAGAGCTGATGAAAGAAATGCCTCAGCCGTTTTATACCCGCCTGATCACGCTGACAAACCATTTTCCGTTTGAGCTGGATGAGGAAGATAAACTGATCGATGAATTTGATTCAAAAAGCCGTACGTTAAACAGATATTTCCCGACCGTCCGCTATCAGGATGAAGCGCTTAAACGATTTATTGAAAAGCTGAAAGAAGACGGCCTCTACGATAATTCTGTTATCGTGTTATACGGTGACCATTACGGGATTTCCGAAAACCATAACGAAGCGATGAGCCAATTCCTCGGCAGAGAAGTAACCCCGTTTGAGGAAGTACAGCTTCAAAGAGTCCCGCTTGTGATCCACATTCCGGGAGTGACGGATAAAGAGCCGAAAGCCATTGACACCGTCGGCGGCCAAATCGATATTCGGCCGACTGTACTGAACCTTCTCGGAATCGATTCGAGCGATCAGATCCAGTTTGGAAACGACCTGTTTGCCAAAGACAAAACGGAGTTTACAGTGCTTCGCGACGGCAGCTTTATTACGAAAGACAAAGTATACACAGACGGCATATGCTATGATAAATCGACAGGAGAGCCGTCTAAAGATAAAAAAGGCTGTGAGCCGTACATTGAAAAAGCGAAACAGGAGCTTTCATATTCAGATCAAATCATTTATGGCGACTTGCTGAGGTTTTATGACAGCGAGCGCTTAAAAAAGCAATCTGACGCCAAGCCGAAAGACGAGTAAGCTTTTCTTTTGGCGGAGAAAGCTGATGCAGCAGGCCGGATATCGTTCCGGCCTGTTTTTAATGACAAGAGTCCGTCATAAAAATCATGATCCAAGCCGATGCTGGTTATGATATAATTGATAATGATTCTCTTTATCGATATTCAAACCAGAAAGAAGGTATGAAAGGTGAATATGAAAGGAAAGACGCTCGCTGGAGCATGCTTTGTACTATTATTGATCGCAGCATTGACAGCATGCGGCAATCAAACGGAGAGCAAAGATTCGTCTTCTCAATCAAAAAGCGAAGAAACGATTACATACAAGGCTGAAAACGGAACGGTTAAAGTTCCGAAGCATCCGAAACGGGTGGTTGTCATGGCTGACGATTATTTCGGCTATTTCAAGACACTCGGTCTCAATGTAGTGGGTGCCCCTGACAGGGTATTCAAAAATCCTTATTTCAAGGGGAAAACCGAGGGTGTGACAAACATTGGTGAAGGAAATTCCGCTGAAAAGGTTATTCAATTAAAACCGGACCTGATTGTCGTATGGACGACCCAAGGCGCTGATATCGAAAAGCTGGAAAAAATCGCTCCGACGGTCGCTTTGAAATATGACAGCTTGAATAACACTGAACGGCTGAAGGATTTCGCAAAAATGACAGGTACTGAAGATCGAGCGGAGAAATGGCTGGCTGAATGGGACAAAAAAGTTGCCGCGGCAAAATCAAAAATTCAAAAAGCGGTCGGGGACAAAACGGTTTCCATTATGCAAACGAATGGCAAAGAAATCTTTGTATTCGGCGATCAATTCGGAAGGGGAGGAAGCATTGTTTATCAAGATCTCGGCTTAAAGGCGACAAAGCTGACGAAGGAAAAAGCAATCGACGAAGGGCCGGGCTACACGAGCATTTCATTAGAAAAGCTGCCTGAATTCGCCGGAGATTATATATTTATAGGGCCCTGGGAATCAAGCGGAGACGACAGCGCCGTGCTTAATACCTCTATTTGGAAGAACCTTGGCGCGGTCAAAAATCAACATGTCTATAAAATCGACCCTGTCGGCTTCTACTTTTCCGATCCGATTTCATTAGAGGGCCAGCTTGACTTTATTACAGAAAGCTTAGCGAAATAAAGATGAACTTCCGCCTATTTGGGCGGAAGTTTTTTTGCGGGCTGAAACCTTATTGAAAAAGCGTTTTTTAAGCGAACCGGGAGAGTTTTTAAACGAGCCTTCATCATATGCTATTGTGGGAGGGATCATTGATGGCATTCATCAACATCAAACCGGAGTTAAAGCAGAATATGGAAAGATTGTCTAATATCCTGAACATACCCGAACCGCTTTTAATCAGCGCAAACGCGAATGCAGCCGCGGACGAATTTTATTTTCCGGGAGCGTCTTTTCAAGCAGGAAAAAACGTTCCAGCAGCCGAAACATATGAACAGCTGCAATTATTGGTGAATCAATACACACTTGAAGATGAACAGTGGCTGACAAAAACAGTCGTTTACGATTCAGCAGTACTGAAAAAGGAAATTGACAGATTGACGGAGTGCTTTCCGTTTGTTACTTCCCGCATCATCGGTCGCTCAAGCATGGGCCAGCCTATATACGAACTGCTCCTCGGAGCTGAAAATGCCGAAAAAAAAACGCATATGAATGCTTCTTTTCATGCCAATGAATGGATCACCACTTCTGTTTTGATGAAATGGCTCAAAGAATATTGTTATCATTTATGTACAGGCCGGTCCGCTTTAGGTTTTTCACCGCTTGACATTTTTTCATCAACAAAGCTTTCCGTCGTGCCGATCGTTAATCCCGACGGGGTTGATCTTGTGCTTAACGGTCCCGGTCATCTTGGGATAGCGCGGGAAGCACTGGATGAGATGAATGAGCATCAACCGGATTTCCGGGAATGGAAAGCCAATATAAACGGAGTGGATTTAAATAATCAGTTTCCGTCTTTTTGGGAGATCGAAAAACAGAGAAAACCGCCCAAATCCCCTTCCTACAGGGACTACCCCGGAGATGAACCGCTGACAGAACCGGAAGCGGCAGCGATGAGGGATTTAATCGCAAACGAGCCGCCTGATCGGCTTGTGGCGCTTCACACACAGGGAGAGGAAATTTATTGGGGATACAAGGGGCTGGAGCCTCCTGAATCAGCCGATGTGATCCAAACATTTGAGCGCCTGAGCGGTTATAAGGGCGTCAGATATATAGACAGCTATGCAGGATTTAGAGATTGGTTTATTCATTTTTTCGGAAGAGAAGGATATACTGTTGAACTCGGCAAAGGAAAAAATCCTTTACCACTGAAACAATTTGACGATATATATTGTAAAAGCAGAGGCATACTTTGGGCATCCTGCTTTTTTGAAAGCTGAAACTTTTCACGGTGAAAATCGTAAATTAGACAACCAATCATTTATGGAGGGAGAATGGCCGGTTTGAGAGTTTCGTTATGGCTTATTGCCGCTGTGATGACCGTGGCTGCGGCTGGTTGCACACCGCAGCATCAGGAAGGAACAAAAAGCGTTCATCATGAGGAGCCGGAAGGGAAAAAGAAAAGCAGTGCAGCAGTAAAAGATAAAAAAGTGATAGCGCTGAAGGACCGGCACTTTGATGAGGCGGCAGGATGGCTTGATGATGAAACCGTTATATACACCGCAACCGATCCGGTCGCAGGAAGTGAAGTCAAATCATATGATATATTTAAAGGGACGGGCGAAACGATCTACAAGACGGATGACAGGCTGATAGCGGCGGAAGTAAACAGGGAAAAAGGCATGATTCTCATCCAAACCGCCGGAAACGGCTCTGAAATGAAGTTAACTTTGCTTAATTTACAGGGAAAACAGCTGTACACAAAAAAATTTCGCACGCATGAACTGCAAGTGGACTGGAATCGGTTTGACCCTTATCTTTTATACGTCACAACTTTTACGAAAGATTGGAATTATGAATCGCGCCTGATTGATGCGAAAGAACAGCAAACGGAAAAAGACATCGCACAGGCCGCCTTTGTTCATTGGACTTCCGCTGACACTTTTGAATATATCAAATGGAATGAACGGAACCGGGAAAAACCGGCTCCTGTTTATTCCTTCAACACAGCGGACGGACGGGAAAAGAAGCTCGCCGGTGATGCCGTACTGCTCGATGTTCTGGGGGATATGCGGCTGATTGTAGCGCCTTCATCCAGTCATCGCCAGGGCACCTACATATTTTCAGACGTTTCTTCTTCGGAAAAGAAAATTTCTTTCAAATTGCCGCTGTACTCGGAATATGGCAGCCTGTCACCGATGGAATACAGCTACGACCCTCGGCATGAGCTGTTTTATACGTATCAGCCGAATGAGTCGGGCTCCTTGTATGATCTGATTTCCGTCAGTCTCAAAACCGGCAAACGGGAAGTCATTCGTGAAAAAGTGGAAATGCTTCCGATTACCGTATCTCCTGACGGGGATTATGCATTGTACGGTTATACCCAGGATCAAATCATTTCATTCAACTCAAAAACTGCAGCACCCCTTGTGTCAAAAGAATAGAAAGGAGAATGGACAGTGGCCATAGCAGACGTTACCATCATACCGATCGGTACCGAAACTCCGAGCGTAAGCGCGTATGTAGCGGAGATTCAAACCATTTTAGAAGGATTTAAAAAAGAAGGCAAAATCCAATATCAGCTGACACCGATGAATACTTTGATTGAAGGGGAATTAAGCGATTTATTTGAGGTGATTCAGACGATTCACGAAGCGCCTTTCCAAAAAGGCATCCACAGAGTGGCGACGAATATCAGGATTGACGACCGCCGCGACAAGAAAACGACGATGGAAGGCAAGCTTGCAAGCGTCCAGCGTCATTTCAGCCAATAAGAAAAACAGCCTTATTCCGGAATAACGGAATAAGGCTGTTTTTGTCTAAAGGCACCGGGTTTAGTGGACTGTCGGATACCCGCTGTTAATGATTGTCATGACGGTAAACCATCCAAACACTAAAAAAGCCGCCCCGCCAAATAAGATGCCAAGAACGTTGATTTGTTTAAGAGAACGAAGAACTCCAAGAGCAGATAATATCGTGACTAGACCGAAAATGATCACGAGCAACATCAATATAAACCCCCTTCGTTTGGATCCCCTGCAGTATATTTCCAATTTTATTTTAACCGTTTTCATCAAATTTGTCGAGGACAACATGATTCATTGAAAGTTTCCCGCAAAACCTTCATAATGGAACAAAGAAAGATGAATCTGAGGTGAAGAAAATGAAATGGAGAAGAATGCCTTTAGGGCCTATCCAGACGAACGCTTATATTTTATCCCATGATGACGGTACCTGTTTAATAATTGATCCCGGCAGCGAATCAGGGAAACTGAATGCATACATAAAAGAAAACGGTTTGAAGCCTCTTGCAGTATTGCTCACTCACGCTCATTTTGATCATATCGGAGCCGTGGACAATGTCAGAAAAGAATGGAACATTCCTGTATACGTACATAAAAATGAAGCTGAATGGCTGACTGATCCTTCATTAAATGGTTCAGCGCTGCTTACGGGACAGACGATCACAGCAGAAAAAGCAGATCATCTGATCGAAGAAGAGGGGGATCTTAAAATCGGCTCTTTTACGCTCCGCATGCTCTTTACGCCTGGACATTCTCCGGGCAGCGTCTCGTATTATGCGGAAGAAGAAAACCTGATCGTTTCCGGGGATGTTTTATTTAAAGGGGGAGTCGGGCGTACAGACCTGCCGGGAGGAAATCAAAAGGTGCTGATGGACAGTATTCATCAAAAACTGCTGACGCTTCCGGAAGAGACGCTTGTGTTAAGCGGTCACGGCCCCGAGACGGACATTGCAACAGAACAGGAACAAAACCCGTTCATCAACGGATTTACTTTGTAAAACATAAAAAAGACGATCCTGATGGATCGTCTTTTTTAATGGCCTCCCTGCCCGGGAACCATAATAAACACAGAATAATATGTAAATGCGGCAAAAAAGACTGTCAAGTAAGCACCGAAAATATAAATGTACATCCGCTCGGTCAAGTTGAGATACGATAAGAACACAAAAAATACAGTTTGACCGAAGAACAGCAGTGATGCATCTTTCATATTTCCTAAATAAAACATGACCGCAAAGATACCTGTCCAGAATCCTAACACACGGAACATGCGATTCATTTATATCCCTCCCAAAAAGCCCCTTTGATTTTATTATAAGCCAATTTATCTTGAAATGTAAACATTTTCATTTTGGGAAAATCAATTCATTTTTTACAATTTTGTGATAAGCATTTTTAAAAAATCACCTGTCACGTGTTTAAACGGAAAATATCACGGGTACTAAAACATACAAAGACAAAGTCAGTACATTTTAAGGAGGAATCATTCATGGAAGAGCTGACCTTTTATTCATACCCGAGCTGCACATCATGCCGGAAAACGAAACATTGGCTGAAAGCGAACCAGGTTGATTTTACAGAGCGGCATCTTTTCAGGGAAACGCCGAATCAGGACGAGCTGAAACATATTTTGTCTCTCACGACCGAAGGAATTGATGAGATATTGGCGACAAGAAGCCAGGCATTTAAAGAGTTAAATCTTGATATCGAAGAATTAACGGTCAGCGAAGTGCTGGAATTGTTAATTCAAAAACCAAAGCTGCTGAGACGCCCGATTATCGTAAACGGCGATAAGCTGGTTGTCGGATATAATCCCGGCGAACTCTTAAAATTAAAAAAACACACCTTACACCGTTCTGTTTCCTGAAAAAAACGAAGATTGCTGACACATTGCATGTTCAGCATATCTTCGTTTTTTCGCCTGTGTAACTGGGCTAGCTGGATTCGAACCAGCGCGTCACGGAGTCAAAGTCCGTTGCCTTACCGCTTGGCTATAGCCCAATGCGCTTACGTATAGTGTAGACAATCGATTTCGTTTTATACATAGTGATCAAAATGTTGGTCATATAGCCGATTGATTTTAAAGGAAAACAATGAGGAGGATTGACATGGAAAACAAGCATGCAGCCCTTTATGAGTATTTGGTCAAACAGGCGGACAGAATCACCGATGAATGGCTGTCCCGAACAGCGTCTGAAAAAGAAAAAACGGCACAGCAATATAAGGACTTTTTACTGGCTGTTTCAAGGGTATTTGCCAAGGATGAACAGGCGCTATGCTGGGATAAAGCCTCCGGATGCGCCAAGGAAATTGCCTACGACAGGGCTGTTAGCCAAATTCCGGTGACTGAAAGCATAAAGGGGTTTAAAGTGTGCCGTGAACTTTTAATAGATGAAATCGAGCATTTTTCGGATAAACATGCACCGGACTGTTCGAAAAAAGACTTTTTTATCTGGAATAAACAGCTTCACTCAATGATGGATGAGGTTATTGAACAGTTTATTCTTGAATATGAGCATACGACAAAGAGGCAATTGAAGGCGCAGACCGAGATGATACGCGAACTGAGCGCACCTGTTATACCGGTATCAGAACACATCGGTGTGCTGCCGCTCATTGGCGAAATTGATACTCACAGGGCAACGGTGATCATTGAATCTGCGCTTAAGCAGTGTGCTGAGCTTCATCTCTCGCATCTGTTTATTGATATTTCCGGTGTTCCTGTCGTCGATACGATGGTTGCCTACCAGTTGTTCAAAGTCGTAGACAGCACAAAACTACTTGGCGTTGAGACGGTTCTTTCGGGCTTGAGACCGGAGATTGCCCAAACAGTTGTGAAGCTTGGGATGGATTTTTCGCATATTAACACAGAACAGAGCCTTGCTAAGGCGCTTTGCAATAAAGGCTTTTGCATCCGTGAAAACGGCAAGGCTGAAGAGAAGGTTTAAATTTCTCATTTCAGCAGTTGGAAGCTGAATAAAATAGTCAAATCGGTATTCGGAAATTCCGTTTTTGCTTCGTATTCAGCTTGATTTGCGATTTTTAAGGATTTGATGCTTCCGATGTTTTTCGTATAAACTGCGCTTAGAAAGGAGGCGCAATGGTTTGTACACGATTGAATCATTAAGCGGAAGATTAATTGACGAGGCATATAGAATGAAGGCGTCAGACATTCATATTGTTCCCGGTGAAAAAGAGGCGGTGGTCCGCTTCAGGATTGATGATGAACTTTTTCAAAAAGACAGATTAACGAGAAATGAGTGCTCAAGGCTCATTTCTCACTTTAAATTCCTTTCTTCGATGGATATTGGGGAAAGACGGCTGCCGCAAAGCGGAGCTTTGACTCTTTATATCAACCGTCAGCCCGTTCATTTAAGAATGTCCACTCTGCCCACCATCCATGATGAAAGCTTGGTCATCAGGCTTCTTCCCAAGGTGAGCAGCAAGCCGCTCACAAAGCTCTCATTGTTTCCGAGTGCAACATTCAAGCTGCTGTCTTTTCTGAAGCATTCCCACGGATTAATTCTGTTCACCGGTCCGACAGGCTCGGGGAAAACGACAACACTCTATTCTTTAATCGAATACGCTAAGCGGCATTTTAAGCGAAATATCATTACCTTGGAAGACCCTGTTGAATCAAGAAGCGAAAACATTTTGCAAGTGCAAGTAAACGAAAAAGCTGGCATGACTTATTCTGCGGGGTTGAAGGCGGTGCTTCGCCACGATCCGGACATGATCATCCTCGGGGAAATTCGCGATGCCGAAACAGCCCAAATCGCAGTCAGGGCAGCTTTGACAGGACACCTTGTTTTATCGAGCATGCATGCGAAAAATGCCAAAGGCGCAATATACAGGCTGCTCGAGTTCGGCGTTGATATGACAGAAATTGAACAAACACTGGTCGCAATCAGCGCCCAGCGCCTCGTCGGTCTCGTCTGCCCGTTTTGCGGCGACAACTGCTCTTTATATTGCAGATTGTCGAGGCCTGTGAGAAGAGCAAGCATCTTCGAGCTTTTGTACGGAAAAAGCCTCAATCTCTGCATCGAAGAAGCAAAAGGCAGGTGCGGTGACATAAAAACAGAAACATTGAAAACGCTGATCCAGAAGGGAATAGCACTCGGATATCTGCCGTCGAATACTTATGAACGCTGGATAGGCCATGAAGATTAAAAAGAAGTGGCCCGTCCGGGAACAGGCGGACATTCTGAAAAAACTCGGAGACATGATGAAGAGCGGATATACGATTTTGGATGCTTTAAGTATGCTGAAACTGCAATTGAATGAAAGGCGAAGAGCAGATCTGACATTTGCGATGGAGAAGCTGACAGAAGGGCGACCTGTGTTTCAAGTGCTTGAAATGATTTCATTTCATAAGGATGCTGTTACCATTGTTTACTTTGCCGAACAGCACGGGAATTTGCCATATGCCTTTCGGCAGAGCGGAGAGCTGCTTCACCGCAAGATCGCTCAAACCGAAAAACTAAAGAAAGCCGCCAGATATCCCTTGTTTTTAGTTTTAACGGTCTGCGTCATTATCTCTATTATGAAATCGGCAATCATCCCGCAATTTTCCGCGATCTATGAATCAATGAACGTTGAAACGTCTTTTGCAACGACCCTCATCTTTTCGGTTTTTGATCATTTTTATCTTTTTATCGCAGGAATGATGTTGATTGCCGCCGCTTTATCCCTCTATTATCTGTGTTCATTTCGCCATAAACCTCCAGAAGACAAAATGACCTTTCTCATTAGAATTCCCTTGCTGGGCCAAACCTTCAAACTATTCAACAGTTATTTTTTATCGCTCCAATTGAGCAATCTTTTGCAAGCTGGTCTGTCTGTATATGACAGTTTAAAAGCATTTGAAAGCCAGCCGTTTTTATCATTTCATAAAAATGAAGCGAAGCGTCTGATCGAGCGGCTGAAACAAGGGGAGAGTCTGGAGCAGATGCTGGCCGGGCATCCGTTTTATGAAAATGATCTGGCGAAGGCTGTTGCTCACGGCCAATTAAACGGACTCTTATACAGAGAGCTGTATTCATACAGTCAATTTTTGATTGAACGGCTTGAACGGAAAGCAGAAAAATGGACAGGTTTGATCCAGCCATTGATTTACGGGCTAACAGCGGCGATGATATTAATTCTTTATTTGTCTATGCTTTTGCCAATGTATCAAATGATGAACCAGTTATAAGGAGGACGGAACTGTGAATGAAAAGGGATTTACACTGATAGAAATGTTAGTCGTCATGCTCGTCATCTCCATCCTGCTGTTGATCACCATACCGAATGTGACCAAGCATAATCAAAGTATTCAAAAGAAAGGATGCGAAGGGTTAATTAATATGGTTCAAGCGCAAATCACGGCTTATCAAATGGATCATGACGGGAAAACGCCGAGTAGGGCGGACCTTGAATCTGAAGGTTACGTGAAGAAGAACTTAAAGTGCCCGAATGGGAAAGCAATTAAAATTTCAAACGGCAAAGCACAGGCTGATTGACGGTTATGAATCAAAAAGGATTTACGCTTTTGGAAAGCCTAACTGTATTGATGATCGGTTCCATTATGCTCTCTCTTCTCTTTGCCGCACTGCCTCCCGTTTATGAAAAAAGAGTTGTTCAGCACTTTGTCTCACAGCTTGAAGAGGATCTGCTTTACGCACAGCAGACAGCTCTCGTCCGCCATGCGACGGTTAAGGTGCAGTTTGACTTTGCCGGCTGCCGCTATATTATTAAGCACGCGGACGAAGGCTCATCGCCTAAGCTGGTCAGGACATACAGTTGCCATATTGCGTTCAAAAAAGCGACGCTCAAGCGAACTCTTACTTTTAACCCAAGCGGAGTTCCGAATCAAGGGGGGAAAATCGTGATCGATACACAGCACGCCTCTTTTGCACTGACGATCTATTTAGGAAGCGGAAAGATTAATGTGCAAAAAAAATAGAGGCTTTACAACAGTTGAAGCTGTTTCCGCATTGGGCATTTGGGTCATGATCACCATGTTATTGATTCCTATGGTTCATCAGTTGTCTTTGCAGCGCGGGGCATCTGAAAAAGAAGAAGAGGCATATCGCATATTGGATGAAAAGATCAGCCGCTACACACTGACCGGACGGTTTCAGCCTAAAGAAACTGTGCTTTACCGAAACACATCTTACTTTATTGAATGGAAGGAGCAGGGAGATGATTATGAAGTATGCATCTCCATTAAAAAAAGAGACAGTCAAAGGCGTTGCTTCACCATTTTGCGGTCAAAAGGGATTTACCCTTCTTAATGTACTGGTTTCCTTAATGGTGTATATGTTCATTGCAGGAACGATGGCCTCGATATTTCATCTGTTTTTATCCCCGGAAAGAAACGGTGCGGATATTCACCCGCGCGAATGGACGATTACTGCCGAGCAAATATTGAAGGAATGCAGGAACTCGGTTGATCTAAGAGTGGGCGACGATCATCAGTCATTGGAAATGACAAATCGCCAAGGTGCCGCCGTTCGCTATGAGAAATATCAGACAGTTATTCGAAAAAGAGTCAATGGAAAAGGTCATGTGCCGCTTTTGCAACATGTCAAACACATGAGGTTTGTGATTGAAGATCATCTGCTGATCCTTGAAGCGACAAGTTTAAGCGGCAAGTCATACCGTAAGTCCATTCCGCTCTATCATATGTAAAAGGTGATCACGTGAAAAATTCAAAAGGATTCATTTATCCGGCTGCTGTTTTCACAGCTGTGATTTGCATGCTCTGCGCGGGTCACTCAGCTGTTTTATTATCGAATCAACGAATGTTTGCACAGCAAACAAAAGAATTTCATATTCAGCAAAACCTACTCCAAAATGGAATGCTCCATGCCTTGTCTCATATTCACGAAGAGACAAAAGAGAAAATTCAAAAACAGCATGGCTTGATATCGTATACTGTCAATCCGGCTCATCAGCGGCTCAAGCGAGTGAAGATAGAGGTAACGACAGCTTCCGGCACAGAAACGAGCGCTGAATTTCAATATGATTTGAGCACTAAGAAAATCACACAGTGGAAAGAATATTAAAAATTGTGTGTCGGAATCATGAAGAATGTATAAAAAAAGATTCGTATGACAACACTTCAACTGACAGAACTCCCCAAGAGGTGATGTGATGAAAACGAACGATTATGTTAAATATATGACGGAACAGCTCGTAAAATATATGGACACGCCTAAGCAGGAAAGAAAAGAAATGAAAGAAAAACGTAAAGAATCAAAGCCGCCGTCCAGGATATATCAATGGTTCGGCATTCTTCCTCTTGGGTGTATCATGTTTTTTAAAAGGCATAAATAAAGACAAGCCGCTTTCTACTGCAAAGCGGCTTATTTATATTCTTCCACAACGACGACTTTGTTGATTTTGTGTGTCACAGGTTCAAATGAAATTGTAACAAATACTCCGAAATTTTTATTTCCTTCACTCAATGTGACATGGTATTGTTTGACCGCTTCATCCGCCCGCTTTCGATCCCATACTTTTTTCGTGAGACGCACTTCTGCTTCCGGATACCTCTTTTTTGCTTCCTCAACCGCTTTTTCTTCCCACTTAGACATGCGGGCTGTTTCGTAAGCTGCCGCATGGGCATTGAGCGGCCCAATGCTTGCAAGCAGTAAAAAAGAGCATAACATAGCATTTTTCAGCACGGGGCATCATCCTTTCTATCCTATTTTTTCCTTGTCAACAGTGTTTATACAAAAATGAAGAAGAAATTATGTACTTTATAAAGAACTTCAAACTTTTCAAAAAGATGAGAATTTGAGAGATTTTTTGAGGAATTAAACGAAAACGTTCTGTAAAACGAACTTAATCGACTATTTTGATAGTTTTCAAATGGCACATTTGTTCTTTATACTCTAACTATCAAGTTCTTTAAAACGAACGAGCGGAAAAAGCCATTACATACTCGCTAGGAGGGTAGTCATGATCCGATTATCTCGAACTAGGAGATCCCGAAAAAGAGCCGGAAAAAACATCATCGTTTTTCAAACGCTGCTGATCATTTATCTTTTAATTGGATTGGGGAGTCAGCTGTCACAGCATACAAACGCATCATTTCACGATGTGGAAACATACAGCATGACAATGAAAGCGGCCTCTTCATTTCCTCAAGATGGGAAACAGTGGGACGGGAGCAATTTGAAGCTTCAAAAACAGACAAAGACGAAAGGAACGGTCTGTGCACCGCTGACATTGTTTGCAGAATATAAAAACCGCGGCAGCCAAATCGCCGACTCTGAATGGAAGTGGGAGCTGCATAAACTCGGTAATGCCAAAAAACCGTTAGAGGACGGGACTGTGATCGATAAAGGCGCGTTCAAAAAAGAAGCCGAAAAGAACATCTACCGGATAGAGTCAAAGCGGGCGGCAAAAGGAGGGCTCTACGCATTTAAATTGATTAAGCCTGAAGGCCATCCCGATGTGAAAAAGGGCAAACCTTTTATTTGGTCAAATGTGATGAAGCTTCAAGACTGTAAAGAAGAAACACCGAAGCCGCCTAAAAAAGCATCAGAAAAGCCGAAGCAAACAGAACAGACAGAAACACGGGAAAAGTCTGAACAGGACATAGAGAAAACACCAAAGAGCAGTGAATCCGTAGATAAAGAAAATAGAAAAGAAGAAAATTCATTAGAAAGCGGGGAAGCGTCATGAAACATGTGATCAAATGGGTCAGCAATATCTTATATGTGATTATTTTCACACTCATCATCGCCGCGGTCATCGTCGTAATTTCGACAAAGTCGTCCGGCGGAGAGCCGCAGCTCTTCGGCTATCAATTGAAAACGGTTTTATCCGGTTCGATGGAGCCGGAGTTTAAAACAGGTTCTGTGATAGCCGTTCAAAAGATTGAAAATCCCGGGTCTTTGAAAAAGGGAGATATCATTACATTCATGCAAGACGAAAACACCATGGTTACCCACCGAATTATCGGTATAACAAAAAATAAATCAAACCTCATGTTTAAAACAAAGGGTGACAATAACCAAAACCCTGATTCCGATCCGGTGCTGGCGGAAAATGTTGTCGCTAAGTATTCGGGCATTACGGTTCCGTATGCCGGGTATTTGCTGGATTTTGCAAGTAAACCGATCGGCACAGCCATATTGCTGATCGTGCCGGGACTCTTGTTGATTCTTTATGCAGTGATTACTGTATCCGCGGCTTTAAGAGAGATTGACCAAAAAACTAAGGCAATTGAAGCCGCCGGGAAAGATCAATCAGTTTCCATGTAATCTTCGTTGGTCACCTGAACATTCAGGTCTCCATATATACAGATTTTCTTATTATAAAAGGAGGAGTTATCAATGGGTACAAAGAAAAAACTCGGATTAGGCGTTGCGTCTGCTGCGCTTGGACTGGCATTAGTAGGAGGAGGAACTTGGGCTGCGTTTAACGACATCGAAACAACTCAAGCAACTTATGCAGCAGGTACACTTGACCTGAATGCGAAAGATACATCTGCAAGAGTGAACTTGTCCAACTTAAAACCTGGCGACAAATTCACTAAAGATTTCGAATTCAAAAATGACGGATCACTTGCGATTAAAGAAGTGCTGATGCAGGTTGGCTACAGCAATTTCGTTGACGGAAACGCGAAAAACGGCGGAAAAAGCACAGCGGAAGACTTCCTGAAACAATTTAAAGTCAGCGTTCTGACTGTCGGAGTTGAAGGCGGAAACGGCTATCCTAAAAACATCATTTTAGATGAAGCCAACCTTTATGATCTGTACAATATGTCCGCGAAAAAAGATAAGGCCGCGTACGAAAAAGTGAAGAAAGCAATCGAGCCAGAGTTCCTGCATGACAATGGCAAAATCAATGTAGCGACAATCAACGGAAAAACGGCGCCTGAATACGACGGCATTCCGAAAGATCCATATGACTTTGACAAAGTTCAATTGGTGATTGAGTTCGTCAATGACAAAACAACAGACGCCAGCGGCAGAATGGTACAGAACAAATATCAAGGAGATTCTGTGCAGCTTGACTTCTCATTCGAAGGTACTCAATGGAACGGCTTGACAATCGACGGCAAAAAACATGCCGATGAAAAAGGTTATGTAAAAGAGAACGAAAGAGCGCACAGTGAAGATAAATAATGGTGCAATTTAAAAAACGGATCTGTATGATCCGTTTTTTTATGTTCATGAGGAATCGGCTTATTCAGCGTAAAAAATGCCAAAGGGAGTAAGATATGTTTCCCTTACTCCTTTTCCTGTCTTTTCTTCCACTTTTGATAATCTAAAAATTCTCGAAATTGTTTTTTAGAAACCCCTGATGCCATAGCGTCACGAACTAGATTTTCCCATTCACTATCTAATTGACCATCGTATTCGGTTTCATCTTTCTCATTGAGCAGGGTATGAACCGAGACGTCCAGAACAGCGGAGACTTTTTCTAGAAATTGAATGGAGGGGTTTGTTTGCAAGTTTCTTTCTATTGAACTTAAATAAGACTTCGCTACCCCAGCCTTTTCAGCTAGTTCAGATAGTGAGTAGCCTTTTTCTTTTCGATATTGTTTAATACGCTGGCCAATCAATGTCATCACCTTCCTTTCGATATTATAGCACATTCAGAAAGGATTTATTGAATGACTTCTTTCAATTGATGCGGAAGGTTTTGAAGACTTCTTACCCAAATTGAGAAAAATACGTATATCGTCTGGACTAATGCCTTGTTCAAGAGCGTGTTTAATCAGTTCTGTCCACTCCTCATCCAATTCTTCTTTCTCATTTTTATCTTTATTCATACATTTCCCCCCCAAAATACTTCATTATGTATTTCAGACAACCGTGTTGTGATAAACAAAGATAAACCCCGAGACTCAACACTTTACCAAGCTTGTCCAAATGGTGTTACGAAAGTTCCTCCTATCTCTTTAGTTCTATTATAAGTCCAGCTCACTGAATAAAAACAAGAATGTTGTCGAATCGGAAAAATTATCCTGAATTTTTTTTGTGCAAATAAAATAATCCCCCGTTTTGAACTTTAATATCGATTTTAGGCTCGTAAAGCGTTTGGAGAGCCTTTTTCTCAATTTCGTATTCCTCCGGTTTTTCTTCAGTATCCTCGTAAAATTGGTTTAAAAGTGACAGGTCGTTATTCCAGCGTTTCAGGGAAGCTTCAGCCCAATCAAGCGGCTCGCTTCTGGCCGCCTGTTCGATATAGCGCTCAAGCCGTTTAATGCCGCTTTCCGGCTTAATCAACGGCGACATCGTGTAGCAGTAGTCAGAGATCTGTGAAGAGAGATCTCGGGCCTCCATTTGTTCTTGAAACGATTCGACCAGCTGACCGCTGATTAAATGAAGGCCGAGAGACAGAAGCTTATCTTTTTTCATGTCGGATTGGTACGAGATCGTCACATTCATGCCGAGCCACGGTTCCAGGGAAATATGGGCTCCATCGGAACGGATTTTCTCATAAAGGCGAATAAATTTGCCGTTTTTTTGCACGGCCTGGAAAATTTGAAAAAGTCTTGGTGATCCAAAATGAATAAACTCACCTTCGATATCGGAAGGGGCCTCGTCTTCATTCGTGATCAGCGTGATTTTCATCGGATTAGGTTCTCCGCCCGTCTTTTCGAGCCAGTGCCAGTAAAACGGCCTGTTCATAATCTGTTTATCGACTTCAACCGTCAGCTGCACAGTCATGTGGCCTGAACTTTTGTCGGTGATCGTGCAGCCGTTTGCGATGAAAAAGCGTTCTAAAAACAGATATATTTCTTCCTGACGCATTTGATTTTAGCCTCCGATCTGTTCTTGGTTTGAAACGGCTTCATTTCCGTATGAAATGAAAGAGGTTAAGTTTTCCATTTTAATCTTCATTTCCTCGTCTGTCGCGGAGTAAAAGAGAATGTCATGAAGGTGGTCTTCAAAATTGCCGACCTCGATTTTTGTTAAAATATCATCCAAGTCTCCGACGACTTTTTCGAACAAATGGATCTTTTCATAGAGAAGTTTTAAAATATGCTCTTCTACGGTATGCTTTGTTGCCATGTTGAAAATGTAAACATCGCGTTCCTGGCCGAGCCGGTGAATCCGGCCGATCCTTTGTTCGAGACGCATCGGGTTCCACGGAAGGTCATAGTTGATGATTTTATTGCAAAATTGAAGGTTGATCCCTTCACCGCCTGCTTCAGTCGCGATCAGAACTTGAACTTTGCCCCTGAACAAATCTTTCATCCAGTCTTTCTTTCCTCTTTTAAATCCGCCTCTGAACGGTACAGAACTGATGCCGTTCTGCTGGAGGAACCATTGCAGATAAATCTGCGTCGCCCTGTATTCAGTAAAGATGATGACTTTGTCATCGAGTTCTTGAATGAGCTCAACAACTTTCAGCGCTTTTGAATTTTGCGCGACCTCGTTGACCTTTTCGATCAAATGGTGGATGACAGGTTCGGAGATCACCGGCGCTTCGCGATCCTTTCGGTCAAGCATGTTTTTCAGCGTCATATAGACAGCTTCTCTGCTTGAACAGCATTCGCGCTCCAATGTCATGATTGAGAACATGCTTGATGAATGCTGATGACTTGTCTTCAGCTTTTTAATCTCGTCATACAAAGCCTGTTCTGTAGGAGAAAAGGAAATGGGCACGGTTTCGACATGGCGCTTCGTCCAGGTGATGCCGGTATCATGCCGTCTGTTTCTGATCATGACTTTATTGATAAGGGACTTTAAGCGTTCATGCGCTTCAGCTGAATTGATCTGTTTTGTATAATCTTTGTTGAAGTTGCTTTCATTTCCCAAGTGTCCGGGTTTTAGCAGGGAAACGAGATTAAATATTTCGTCGATCTTGTTTTGGATGGGCGTCGCCGTCAGCATCAGGCAATATTTTTTCTTTAAGCTGCGGACAAACTCGTAATTTTTTGTTTTATTGTTTTTCAGTTTGTGAGCTTCATCAATAATCACCACATCATACTGGATCGACAAAACCGTCTCCCTGTGCGGCGACCGCTTTGCCGTGTCAAGGGAGGAGACGACAACATCGCACTGCTCCCAGACATAGCTTTTTTTCTGTTCCACGGCCGGAATTAAAAACTTTTCCCGCAGTTCCTTCACCCATTGCGAGACGAGCGAGGCGGGGACGAGGATTAAGATTTTCTTGGCCAGCCCGCGAATCATGTATTCTTTTAATATCAGCCCAGCCTCGACCGTTTTGCCGAGGCCCACTTCATCCGCCAAGATGGCTTTTCCGTTCATCTGCTCGACTACCTTCCGGGCGACTTCGAGCTGATGGGGAAGCGGGGTAAAGCCTGGGAGGTGATAAGGGGCCTGCAAGCCTTCAAACGTCGGAATCGCAAGCCTTTTCTGCACTTCACAGGAAAGCTTGTAAAGCTCCCAATTCGCCCATGGTCCGTCTTCATCAAGGTGCTTTTTGAACTGTTCCGGCCACTCGTTGTCGAAATGAATGTCTGGTCTCATCACTAATGCCGCCTTTCTCTTCTGAGATTCAAATGTTCTTTTTTAAAAGAAAATCTTGCGTGAAAAAAACGGATTTTACTAACAAATAAACAAAACACGAACATTCTTATTTTAAAATAATAAATTGTTAATGATTTTTCCTGTTGCCCAATTGTTGTGATGATGGTAGGATATTTGTAGATCATCAGTAAAAAAATCATAAGCTTTATATAGTATGTCCATGAAAAGAAATGAATATGAGCGAATGACAGCAAGGGGAGAGACCGATAGCGGGAAACCTTAAAGCGGCGCCGAAGGAGCAAGCTGGGGAAACAGTGAATCTCTCAGGCAAAAGAACTCTTGCTTGACGCAACTCTGGAGAGAGTTTGTATCATATGATGTTTTAACAAACCACCAAAGGGGACATCTTTGCTTTTGATGCAAAGTAAACTTTCAGGTGCCAGGACAGAGAGCCTCAGAACTGACAAAGGGGCTTCTCTGTCCTTTTTTGTGCCGTCCAAAGCGGCGGAACCATCCAGGTGATGTTGGAATCTTTCTTGTTTTCTGATGATTGGCAAACTTGTTTTTAGTTTGAAAAGCGAAGGGGGAAGCAGAATGCTTAAACGAACGCCTTTATTTGACCTTTATAAGGAATATGGCGGAAAAACGATTGATTTTGGCGGCTGGGAACTGCCTGTTCAATTTTCTTCAATTAAAGAGGAGCATGAAGCCGTCAGGACGAAAGCGGGGCTTTTTGATGTCTCACACATGGGGGAGGTCGAAATCACAGGAACAGACAGCCTTCCGTTTTTGCAAAAACTGTTGACAAACGATGTTTCGATACTGAAAGAAGGCGGTGCCCAGTATACGGCCATGTGCTATGAAAACGGCGGAACGATCGACGATCTCCTCGTCTATAAAAAAGCGGCCAATGTTTACATGCTCGTCATTAACGCAGCCAATATCGACAAAGACGTCGATTGGATGAACAAGCACCAAGAAGGAGACGTTTCGGTTCGAAACGTGTCTGACGCGATTGCGCTGCTTGCCCTTCAAGGACCGAAGGCCGAATCGATTTTAAAACAGGTCGCAGATAGCGATCTTGCCGGGTTAAAGCCGTTTACGTTCAGGGATGATGCGGCGATCGGCAGCGTGCAGGCGCTTGTGTCCAGAACGGGATACACGGGAGAGGACGGCTTTGAGATTTACTGCCGGAGTGAAGATGCAGCCTACATTTGGAAGCTGCTTCTTGAAACGGGCAAGGATTCGGGATTAGTGCCGTGCGGCCTCGGGGCCAGAGATACGCTGAGGTTTGAAGCGAAGCTGCCGCTGTACGGACAGGAGCTCTCAAAAGATATTACACCGATCGAAGGCGGCATCGGATTCGCCGTCAAAACAAACAAAGCCTCGAACTTCTTCGGAAAAGCCGTCCTGGCAAGCCAAAAGGAACATGGAGCGGACAGAAAGCTCGTCGGCCTTGAAATGATCGATAAAGGCATTCCAAGGCACGGCTACGCCGTCTATTATCAAGGCGAACAAGCAGGCGAGGTGACAACCGGCACACAGTCGCCGACCTTAAAGAAAAACGTCGGCCTCGCATTGCTGAAAAAAGAAGCCTGCGCCCTCGACACCGTCGTTGAAGTGGAAATCAGAAATAAGCGCTTGAAAGCCAAAATCGTGAAAACCCCATTTTACAAACGGCAGCCGTAAGTTTGCCATGGCCGTGAAAGGAGACTGAAGATGAAGCACCGTTACCTGCCAGCTACAGATCAGGATAAAAAAGAAATGCTTGAGGCAATTGGAGTCGAGAAGATCGAAGAGCTATTCTCCGATATACCCGAAAGCGTCAAATTTAAAGGGGAATACCAAATTAAAAAGGCAAAGTCCGAGACTGAGCTCACAAAAGAGCTGACGAAACTCGCGGCTAAAAATAAAGATACAGTGATGCACGCCTCTTTTTTGGGAGCGGGCGTATACGATCATTACCAGCCCGTCATCGTGGACCACGTGATTTCGCGGTCGGAATTTTACACGGCTTATACACCGTATCAGCCTGAAATTTCTCAAGGGGAGCTCCAGGCGATCTTTGAATTTCAAACGATGATTTGCGAGCTGACGGGCATGGATATCAGCAACTCGTCGATGTATGACGGGGGAACGGCATTAGCCGAAGCGGCAATGCTTGCTTCAGGACATACAAAAAAGAAAAAAATTGTCGTTTCGGAAACCGTCCATCCCGAATCGCGCGAGGTTTTAGTAACGTATGCGAAAGGACAGTACATCGACGTGGTAGAAGTCCCTGCCAAAAACGGAACAACAGATCTTGCGGCTCTTGATGAAGCCGTCTGCGAAGATACAGCAGCAGTGATCGTCCAATACCCTAACTTTTTCGGGCGAATTGAGCCGCTGAAAGACATTGAACCGATCGCCCATAAAGGGAAAAGCATGTTCATCGTGTCCGCCAATCCGCTGGCTCTCGGGCTTTTAACACCGCCCGGGGCACTGGGAGCTGACATCGTTGTCGGGGATGCCCAGCCGTTCGGAATACCGGCCGCTTTCGGCGGGCCGCACTGTGGATTCTTTGCCGTCACGAAAAAATTGATGAGAAAAGTGCCTGGCCGTCTCGTCGGTCAGACGGAAGATGAAAACGGGAAAAGGGGATTCGTTCTCACCTTGCAGGCGCGGGAGCAGCATATCAGACGGGATAAAGCAACATCAAATATATGCTCCAACCAGGCGCTCAATGCGCTTGCCGCATCAGTCGCCATGACGGCGCTCGGCAAAAAAGGCGTCAAGGAAATCGCATGGCAGAACCTGCAAAAAGCGGCTTACGCAAAAGAAGCAGCTAAACGGGCCGGTCTTGAAGTCGTGTTTGACGGGCCGATGTTCAATGAGTTTGTCGTCAGGCTCAATGAACCTGTCGAAAAAGCGAATGAACGCCTGCTTGAGAAAAATATTATCGGAGGCTACGATCTCGGCGCTTCATATCGGGATTTAAAACAGCACATGCTGATCGCCGTGACAGAGCTCAGGACAAGAGAGGAAATCGATACATTCATGAATGAATTGGGGGATCGCCATGAATAATCAGGATCAATCGCTTATTTTTGAAGTATCAAAAGAAGGGCGGGTCGGCTACAGCCTTCCTGAGCTTGACGTCCCTGAAACAGATGTGACAGACGTCCTTGACGAAGCGTATCTCAGAGACGAACCGGCAGATCTCCCCGAAGTGTCTGAGCTTGATATTATGCGCCATTATACGGCTTTATCAAGGCGCAACCACGGAGTGGATTCGGGCTTTTATCCGCTCGGTTCATGCACGATGAAATACAACCCGAAGATTAACGAAAAAATCGCGAGAATCCCGGGACTTTCTGCGATCCATCCGCTCCAGGATGAACGGACCGTGCAGGGTGCGCTGGAGCTCTTGTACGACTTGAGCGAGCATTTGGAAGAGATCACGGGGATGGATGAGGTCACCCTTCAGCCGGCTGCGGGTGCGCACGGCGAGTGGACCGGGCTGATGATGATCCGCGCGTTCCATGAGGCAAACGGCGATCATAAAAGGACGAAGGTCATTGTACCTGATTCGGCCCACGGTACAAACCCGGCGTCTGCGACTGTTGCCGGATTTGAAACGGTCACCGTCAAATCGAATGACGACGGTCTTGTTGATCTTGAAGATTTAAAGCGTGTCGTAGATGAAGAAACAGCCGCGTTAATGCTGACTAATCCAAATACGCTCGGCCTTTTTGAAGAAAATATTTTAGAAATGGCTGAAATCGTCCATAAAGCCGGAGGAAAGCTGTACTATGACGGAGCGAACCTGAACGCCGTTCTCAGCAAAGCAAGGCCGGGTGACATGGGATTTGACGTCGTCCATTTGAACCTTCACAAAACCTTTACAGGACCGCATGGAGGCGGAGGACCTGGATCAGGCCCTGTCGGCGTCAAGAAGGAATTGATTCCGTATTTGCCGAAGCCGGTGCTGGTGAAAAAAGACGGCCGTTATACCTTTGACCATGACCGTCCGCATTCGATCGGCAGGGTGAAACCTTACTACGGAAACTTCGGCATCAATGTGAGAGCTTATACGTACATTCGTTCAATGGGGCCGGACGGGCTCAAAGAAGTAACGGAAAACGCCGTTTTAAATGCGAATTATATGATGAGAAAGCTTGCTCCATACTACGATCTGCCGTTTGACCGGCACTGTAAGCACGAATTTGTGCTGTCGGGAAGGCGCCAGAAAAAGCTGGGAGTCAGGACGCTTGACATCGCAAAGCGGCTTTTGGACTTCGGCTTCCATCCGCCGACTATCTATTTCCCGCTCAATGTCGAGGAATGCATCATGATTGAACCGACAGAAACAGAGTCTAAAGAAACGCTCGATGCGTTTATCGATACGATGATCCAGATTGTAAAAGAAGCGGAGGAAACGCCTGAAGTCGTTCAGGAAGCACCGCATTCAACCGTTGTGAAACGCATGGATGAAACAAAAGCTGCGCGGAAGCCCGTGCTGCGTTATGAAAAATGATAAGAAGCCGGCGGATCAATTTCGCCGGTTTTTTTTGTGAAAAAAACATCTTTATGTAAACGGTTTATGTACTGAATGATAAGGATTTCTCTCGTATTAAATAGTAAATTCATCTAATTTAAAATTAAAAATAAAAATTACATTGTAAAACGTGATAGTTTCAATGTTTTTATGAAATATAATGGTTTAATTTGCCTTAAAAGAAGAGGATTATGGAGTATTTAAAAGGATTCACAAGGGTAGAGAGTGACAACGATGAATATGAAGGTTTGATACAAAATGACAGTGAATATGCCGTTTGTCTCATATGTTACATAAATGTTACGGTATATTAGATTGCTTCATACGGGAGGAGAAATATGAATTCAGACGAAAAGCCAATCAAGATAAAAGTAGAAAAAGTGTCTAAAGTTTTTGGGAAAAATACAAAGAAAGCAACGCAGCTGCTTGCCGATGGCAAAACCAAAAAAGAAATTCTGAAAGAAACCGGGGCGACCGTCGGGGTGAACCAAGCGGATTTTAGCGTGTATGAAGGTGAGATATTTGTCATCATGGGTCTATCAGGGAGCGGTAAATCAACCTTGGTGCGGCTTTTAAACCGGCTGATTGAACCGACTGCAGGACATGTGTACATAGATGGTGACATGATAACAAATATGTCCAAAGACCAGCTTCGGGAAATCCGCCGGAAAAAAATCAGCATGGTCTTTCAAAAGTTCGCTCTGTTTCCGCACAAAACGATTCTTGAAAACACAGAGTACGGATTGGAACTGCAAAAAGTCGATAAAAGTAAACGCCGGATAAGAGCTATGGAATCATTAAAGCTTGTCGGTCTTGAAGGATATGAACAGCAATATCCGGATCAGCTGAGCGGCGGGATGCAGCAGCGCGTCGGGCTTGCCCGCGCATTGACGAATGATCCGGACATTCTGCTGATGGACGAAGCGTTCAGCGCGCTTGACCCGCTGATTCGCAAAGATATGCAGGATGAACTCCTCGATTTGCATGAATCAGTAGGCAAAACGATTATTTTCATTACCCATGATCTTGATGAAGCGCTGAGAATCGGCGATCGAATCGCATTGATGAAAGACGGAAACATCGTTCAAATCGGTACGCCGGAAGAGATCTTAATGAACCCGTCAAATGAATATGTTGAAAAATTCGTTGAAGATGTCGACTTGTCTAAAGTGCTGACAGCCGGTCATATTATGAAACGCGCTGAAACCGTACGCGCAGACAAAGGGCCGCGCGTCGCTCTGACGCTGATGAAAAACCTCGGGATTTCCTCGATTTATGCCGTTGACAAACACAATAGGCTTCTTGGTTCTGTTGATGCTGAAACAGCTAAAAAAGCAGCCGAAAAAAGCCAGACGCTGGAGAGCGTCATCTCGAGAGACATTACAACCGTGGAAGAGAATGCGGTCCTGACGGATATTTTTGAATTGGTCTCTGATGCCAGCATCCCGATTGCTGTCGTCGATGAAAAACAGCGGATGAAAGGGATCATCGTCAAAGGCGCGTTAATCGGAGCGCTTGCCGGAAATGACCGGTATATTAATGCACATTCAGATCATGAACCAGCTCATGAAACTGTTGTTCAGGAGGTGAGATAATGTTTACTTTATCATCGCTTCCCCGCATTCCTTTAGCCGATTGGATCGATCAGTTTGTTGACTGGCTGACGGTGTCGTTCGGCGGGGTATTTAACGGAATTGCCAGCGGAGTGGAATCGTTTGTTGATGCGATTGTCCAAGGCCTGGGTTTTGTTCCGCCGGTTATTTTGACCGTTATCTTTGCCGCGCTCGTCTGGCTGATCAGCAAAAGAGGCATTGCGCTGTTTACTTTAATCGGATTTTTTATCATTGATTATTTAGGATATTGGGACGCCATGCTCCAGACATTGGCGCTTGTCGTCACATCCGTTCTGATTTCTGTCATTATCGGCATTCCGGTCGGAATCTGGGGCTCCCAAAAGAAAACGGTTCGGAGAATCGTTACGCCCATTCTTGACTTAATGCAGACGATGCCGGCATTCGTTTATTTGCTTCCGGCCATCTTCTTTTTCAATATCGGGGTTGTGCCGGGTGTTGTCGCTTCCGTTATCTTTGCGATGCCTCCGACAATCCGGATGACAATCTTAGGAATTCAGCAGGTGCCGGAAGATCTGATTGAAGCTACAGAAGCATTTGGTTCAACGACAAGCCAGCGGCTCTTTAAAGTGCAGCTGCCGCTTGCGACGAAAACCATTCTGGCCGGTATCAATCAAAGCATCATGCTTGCGTTGTCAATGGTCGTTATTGCATCCATGGTAGGTGCGCCTGGACTTGGAGAAGAAGTTTACCGGGCTGTTACCCAGCTGCAAACGGGTACCGGTGTAGAAACCGGGCTTGCGATTGTTATTATTGCGATCGTACTTGACCGGGTTACACAAAATATAAAATTGAAAAAAAGCAGGGGGAATGCATAATGTGGAAAAAGATAGCGGGAATCGGCACTGCAGCAGTACTGACATTGGGTCTGGCTGCCTGCGGAAGCAGCAATAATAATGAAAACGCGTCTGTAGGCGATCAAGTCAGTTATAAAATTACCGGCATTGATCCTGGAGCGGGCATTATGAATGCAACGGACAAGGCGCTCAAGGACTACGATCTGAGCAAGTGGGCTGTAACATCAGGCTCAAGCTCAGCGATGACAGCCGCATTGAAAAAAGCTTACGATAAAAAAGATCCGATCATTATTACGGGCTGGACACCGCATTGGATGTTTGCAAAATACGATCTCAAATATTTGAAAGATCCAAAAGGTTCTTACGGCGATGCCGAAGAAATCCATACTGTTACGCGCAAAGGATTCAAGGACGATCATCCGGGCGCACACAAGCTGCTCAGCCAATTCAGCTGGACAGAGGATGATATGGGAGAAGTCATGCTTGCCGTTCAGGAAGGCAAAAAAGCGGAAGAAGCTGCAGCAGATTTCGTTAAAAAACATCAAGACCTTGTTAAGAAATGGACAAAAGGCGTCGATAAAGCGGACGGCGAAAAAATTAAGCTCGGCTATGTGGCATGGGACAGTGAAATTGCGAGCACAAATGTCATCGCAAAAGTTCTTGAAGACTTAGGCTACAACGTGACGCTCAGCCAAGTAGAAGCAGGCCCGATGTGGACTGGAATTGCAAATGGAAGCGTCGATGCTTCACTTGCTGCATGGCTGCCGCAAACGCATAAAACATATGCTGAAAAATACAAAGGCAAATACGAAGATATCGGTACAAGCATGACAGGCGTAAAAATTGGCCTTGTCGTTCCGACATACATGAAAGATGTCAATTCAATCGAAGACTTGAAAAAATAACGAACAAAGCCGGCGAACCCATTTCGCCGGCTTATTTTTATTTGAAGGATCATCTGCTCCGCCTGTTTTGATTGTCAGCAGGATATGCTAAAAAAAATCCTAAAACGCAAAGACGCTTTAGGATGTTGGCCGCAACTGGAGACAGCTGCGGTTATTAATTTTTCGTTTTAATTTTTCCGCCCCATTTTTTGAACCCGCCTTTCAGGTTGTAAATCTCCTTACAGCCGTGTTTGCGGAGCGTTTGGGCGGCTCTTCCGCTTCTGACGTTGTTTTGGCAGTACAGGTAAACCGGTTTGTCAGGACGGATTTCGCTTTTTCTTTGCTTAAGCTGTGAAAGCGGAATGTTTCTCGCACCCAAAATGTGGCCGCCTTCATACTCGTTCGGCTCGCGCACATCGATGAGTTGCGCTTTGCGATAGCCGGCCCGGAATTCTTCTTCTGTCAAGGTTTTCATAATGCGCTGCTGATAGATGTATGAAACGACCGCGTAGATGATGAGCGCGGCGCAAATCAAGAGAATGATAATGCTGCTGGTAGACAATCTGATCCGACTCCTTTTTGAATTCATCCCGTCTGATAATCGGGAGATTTTTAACGATATGTTAAGACAAATACTATTATAGTAAAGCCTCAGAAATCTGTCATCTGATTCGCCGAATTTATTTTCAATTTTAAGAGGGAATGGTAGACTTATTTTATACCAAAGAAAAAGAGGGTAGGTTATGGAAAAAGAAATATGGCGTTTTATCGATTCGGGACGACAGGATCCCGCTTTTAATATGGCGCTCGACGAGGCGCTCCTTTATTGGCACAGCGAAAATAAGATTCCGCCGACCATCCGCTTTTACGGCTGGAATCCGCCAACGCTTTCAGTCGGCTATTTCCAAAATATCGAAAAGGAAATCAATCTGGATGCCGTCAAAAAACACGGTTTAGGCTTTGTGAGAAGGCCGACCGGCGGAAGAGGCGTGCTCCATGATCAAGAGCTGACCTACAGTGTTATTGTGTCTGAAGAACACCCGGAAATGCCCAAGACGGTGACGGAAGCGTACCGCGTCATCTCAGAAGGTATTCTTGAAGGCTTCAGAGAGCTGGGACTTGATGCGTATTTCGCCATACCAAGAACGGAAAAAGAGAAACAGAGCCTGAAAAACCCGAGATCTTCCGTCTGTTTTGACGCGCCGTCGTGGTATGAGCTCGTTGTCGAAGGCAGAAAGGTCGCAGGAAGCGCCCAGACGAGGCAGAAAGGAGTCATTCTCCAGCACGGTTCGATCCTTCTTGATCTGGATGAGGACAAGCTCTTTGATTTGTTTATTTACAAAAATGATCGCCTCAGAGAGCGCATGCAGAGAAACTTCAAACAAAAAGCGGTCGCCATCAATGAGCTCGCAAAAGAAAAAATCACGATTGAAGAAGCGAGCAAAGCTTTTAAAAAAGGGTTCGAAAAGGGGCTTAACATTCATTTGGAGCCTTATGAACTGACAGAAGAGGAAACGGAATTTGTCGCCGATCTCGCCAGAACGAAGTATGCGGCAGATGAATGGAATTATAGAAGGTAATCGGGTGAAAACGTTATCCCGTTGCTTGTTTTTTACATGCACATAGTGTAAACTTGTAATGATTTGAATAGGTGTGATTTGGAGGGATTTGATGACAACACCGAGTATGGAAGATTACATAGAACAAATTTATATGCTGATTGAAGAAAAAGGATATGCAAGGGTCTCAGATATAGCCGAAGCTCTGGCCGTCCATCCCTCCTCGGTTACAAAAATGGTTCAAAAACTCGATAAAGACGAATATTTGATTTATGAAAAGTATCGCGGCCTCGTGCTGACGCCTAAAGGGAAGAAAATAGGCAAACGTTTAGTATACAGACATGAATTATTGGAGCAGTTTTTACGAATCATTGGTGTTGACGAAGAGAAAATTTATGATGATGTCGAAGGAATCGAGCATCATTTAAGCTGGAACAGCATTGACCGTGTCGGAGATCTTGTGCAGTATTTTGAAGACGACAGCAAAAGAATCGACGATTTGAGAAGCGTCCAAAAAAGAAACGAACAGGAAAATCAATAAAAGCCGCCGGGTAACGGCGGCTTCAGATTGTTGACAAAATCCCAAAACGACTTTTGGTTTTGGGATTTTGTCATCCTATCCAGCGTGACCCCCAACCCTTGCAGTCTAGGAAGGCCGAGCATCGGAGCAGACTTTCACAGGAAGTGATGACGGCGGCGTTCAGGCAGGACGCCTGGGCGGTTAGCCGCCGATCCTTCCTCTATTCGTGAGCACCGACGCGCAGGCCTGACAACGAATGCGAGGGTTTGTCGACACGCTGAAGCCGCCGGGTAACGGCGGCTTTTCTCTTTCCGTATCAGTTTTTCCAGCTGCCGCTTTGTCTCATGGTCTTTTTTTTCTGTCCGTTTCTTAAAATGGTGTAAAGCCATCTTTTAAGGGAGGGAGATCGCGATGTACATCGACGGGGTTTTTTCAGGCGGCGGTATGAAAGGGATTGCACTTGTGGGGGCATACGAGGCGCTTGAGAAACGGGGCTTCCGATTTAAAAGGCTGGCCGGAACGAGCGCCGGTTCGATTATTGCCTCGTTTATCGCGGCAGGTTATACAAGCGCGGAGATCCGTCAAATGATGGAAGAATTAAATGAAAGCGAGCTCCTTGACCCGAGATTTTCACTCTTGCCTTTGAAAATGCTGCAATGGGCATCGATTTATTGGCGGCTCGGTTTATATAAAGGAGATAAACTGGAAAACTGGATTTCCGAAAAGCTGAAAGCGAAAGGCATTTCAGTTTTCGGGGATCTTGAACAGGGAAAACTGAAGTTGATCGCCTCCGACTTATCGAATGGCAAGATGCTTGTGCTGCCTGACGATTTAAACAGATACGGCTTAAACCCAAGGCGTTTTTCCGTCGCCAGGGCGGTCCGGATGAGCTGCAGCATTCCTTATTTTTTTGAGCCGGTGAAGCTCAAGTCCTCCAGCGGCATCAGCGTTGTCGTAGACGGCGGAGTTCTGAGCAATTTTCCGATGTGGCTGTTTACAACAGAAAAAAAACGGCCGGTATTGGGGATCACGTTGATGCCCAATGAAAAAGAGAGGCCGAAGAAAACGATTAAAAATGCGTTCGAACTGTTCGGGGCGCTGTTTGAGACGATGAAAGAGGCGCATGACGCCAGGCACATTGCCACAAAACATGAGCGCAACATCATTTTTTTACCTGTTGAGGAAGTCCTGTCGACTGAATTCGCGATGTCGGCAGAAAAAAAACTAGCTCTAATCGAGCTAGGAAAAAAACGAACAGAATTATTTTTGAAACAGTGGACGTTTTAAAAGAAAGCCCTGTTTTTCTTTTTGCTTTTTTTGCCTTCAATCACTGTCAGCTGAGTCTGGCTTTTTTTCTTCACCAATACCGGCTTCGATTTATTAATAGACGGTACGCTTCTCAGATGATTAACCTTGCCTTTTATAGAGCGTTTTTTGTGATCTTGAAAACGCTTGTTGGATTGCTTGGCTGCTTTCTTAAAAGCGGCTCCTTCACTGCCCATATCGCGATTGGAAATGCGCCTGATCACGAAATAAATGATGGCGCCGACCGCTGCAAAAACAACCAAGTATTGGAGCAGGCGGCCCGGACTTGTGACGGCGAAATAGACAAACCCAAAAATTCCAAACGCAATAATTAAAGCTGAGACAGGATGTACGCGTTGCTTCATAACTGTCCACCTCCCAAAAAATTAACCAATTCGTTGCATTACATTACGATATTAGAAGGTTCCTTCTGTTCGTCCTCTGCTTTGGTCTCCATATGAAGAAGCTCATTGAAGCTTGCGATGGCGACTTCCACCTGATCGTCAGACGGCTCTTTCGTTGTTAAAAGCTGCAGCCACAAACCCGGATAGCCGAGCACCTTCAATACGGGGATGTCTCTCAGTTTGTTTGTCAGCTGCAGAACTTCAAATGAAATGCCGAGAACGACGGGTATCAGTGCGAGTCTATTCAAAATACGGACCCAGAGAGGGTCAGTAGGAACGAGCAAGTAAACAAACATGCCCACGATGACGGTGAATAAAATAAAGCTGCTTCCGCATCGGTAGTGCAGTCTTGACTGCCGCTGAACGTTTTCAACCGTGACCGGCAGATTTTGCTCGTAACAGTTTATGACCTTGTGTTCTGCTCCGTGATATTGAAAAACTCTTTTAATAAAAGGAGTGCATGATATGGCGTAAATATAGCTTAAGAGAAGGAGCAGCTTAAAAAAGCTTTCGATCATAATCTGCGCGACGTCCGACTGAAAGACCGGACGCGTGAGCTCCGCTAAAAAAACGGGCACGAGCGTAAAAATAAACTTGCTGAACAAAAAAGACAGGACGCCGACTGCGGCGAGGCCAAAAATCATCGTCAGCTTGGACGGCTTCTCTTCTTTCAATTGATCGTCTAAAGAAGGATCGAGGTCATAGCGTTCGCTCGAAAAATTCAAGTGCTTGGTGCCGTTCGCGCTTGCTTCAATAATCGCGATAATCCCTCTGAGAAAAGGAATTTTTTTAAATTTTTCAAGCGCCGGATTGGTTTTCCGAGGCAGCTTAAAAAATTCAAGGCTTCCGTCTTTTCTGCGGATCGCGGTTACATAATGGCGCCTGCCGCCGAACATAACGCCTTCGACGACAGCCTGCCCTCCGTATGCGGGCTGTTTTGTTTGATTTGACATTTGCATCAACCTATCTGTATCAATCTATGAGTACATTAACCATTTCCTTACACCTATTGTACAGGAAAAACGCTGAAACCTCTAGATTGACGGGCTCAAAAATTTAAGAAATTCGAACCTATTACAAAGCCAAATCTAATTAAAGTATACCCTTTTTCATGCTTTTTACACTCGGATCTTAAAAATCCGGGAAAGCTGATGTTGGCAAGGCTGTTTTTGGACATACTGGAAATGGAGGTGATCTGGACTGTATGGGTAATGAAGACAATCAAAAACAGCCGGAAGAGCTTGAGCAAAATAAGCGTGAAACTCCGATGACTTTCATCGGAAGGGTGATCACGACTGGCTTTGTCGGCGGAGTGCTTTGGAGTGCACTCGGTGAGCTTGCGTACCTTTTTAAGTTCTCCGAAGTCAATGCAAACATGATTCTCCAGCCTTTTGTCATCGGCGATTGGAAAAACGGATTTCTCGGGACGTTTATCAGCATCCTGCTGATCGGTGTTATTTCCATCGGAGCTGCCCTGCTTTACTACGGCACTTTGAAGCAGGTCAAAGGCATGTGGGCAGGCATTGTATATGGAGCCGTTTTGTGGGCTGTCGTGTTTTACCTGTTCAATCCGATGTTCCCAGATGTTCAGACTGTGGCTGAATTAAAGAGGGAAACGGTTGTGACGACGCTTTGCATTTACCTGCTTTACGGTTTATTCGTCGGCTATTCCATTTCGTTTGAATACAATGAGCTCAATTCTGAAAAGTTGACGCGGGCCCTTGGAGAAACAAGAGAATAGTGCCTGATCAGGAAGCAATATGATAAAATGTTCACTGTAAGTGGACATTTTTTTGCGTGATGAGAAGGGGGAGGCAGAGTTGCCGCATATTTTAATATTGAACGGACCGAATTTAAACCGGCTTGGAAAACGCGAACCCGATGTATACGGTACAGACACATTAACTGATTTGGAACAAAAACTTTTTCAATTTGCCGAAGGCATTCAGATTGAATTGACTTTTTTTCAATCAAACCACGAAGGGGACCTGATTGATGCTCTTCATGAGGCAGAGGAACAATACGATGGAATCGTCCTGAATCCGGGGGCTTTCTCCCATTACAGCTATGCCATCCGCGATGCGGTGGCAGCAATCAGTATACCGGTGATTGAGGTCCATCTTTCAAACCCTCATGCGAGGGAAGAGTTCCGGCACCGCTCGGTCATCGCTCCGGTTGCAAGAGGCCAGATCACGGGACTCGGCTTTGAAGGTTATAATCTGGCCATCTGTTATTTTATGAACGCAAATAACAAATAGGGGGACTAGTGGACAATGAAACTAAACAAATTGAGAGAGCTTTTCGGCGGTTTGGGTATTGACGGGATTTTGGTGACGAGCAGCGTTAATCTGCGGTACATCACCGGATTTACCGGATCTTCAGGACTGGCGGTCATCTCCGGCGACCAAGCGGTCTTTATTACAGATTTCCGCTATACAGAACAGGCGAAAGATCAAGTCAAAGGCTTTGACATTGTTCAGCATGCCGGCGGAATCGTTCAAAAGGCCGCCGAAGTGATCAAAGAGATGGGGATAAACAAAATCGGTTTTGAACAGGATAAAATGACATACGGAACGTATGCCGCCTACAAAGAGCAGCTTGGCGCAGCTGAACTCGTTCCTGTTTCTCAATCTGTGGAAAAGTTGCGCTTGATTAAGTCTAGTGAAGAGATTAAGATATTAAAGGAAGCTGCAAAGATTGCAGATGATGCATTCAGCCATATTCTGACGGTCATAAAGCCCGGCATCACCGAAATTGAAGTCGCCAATGAGCTCGAGTTTTACATGCGGAGCCAGGGAGCGGATCATTCGTCCTTCGATATGATCGTGGCATCAGGCGTACGCTCAAGTCTGCCGCACGGAGTGGCAAGCGGCAAAGCGATTGAGAAAGGCGACCTTGTGACATTGGACTTCGGGGCTTACTATAAAGGTTACTGCTCGGACATAACGCGTACGGTCGCGGTAGGAGAGCCGGATGATGAGCTGAAACGCATTTATCAAACCGTGTTTGAGGCGCAGGCTATCGGCATGCGGAGCATCAAGCCAGGAATCACCGGGAAACAGGCTGACGCTTATACAAGGGACTACATATCTTCACAAGGCTACGGCGAGTATTTCGGCCATTCAACAGGCCACGGCCTCGGCATGGAAGTTCATGAAAGTCCGGCGCTTTCAGCACGTTCGGACCAGATGCTTGAAAAAGGCATGGTTGTAACGGTTGAACCGGGAATTTACATACCGGGAAAAGGCGGGGTCAGGATAGAAGATGATATTGTCCTGACAGAGGAAGGAAACGAATCCCTTACCCATTCCGCGAAAGAATTAATTATTTTATAATCCGTTTGATTGGAGCAATAGGAGGATAATCATGATTTCAGTAAACGATTTTCGTACAGGATTAACGATTGAAGTAGATGGAGGCATCTGGCGCGTTGTTGACTTCCAGCACGTTAAGCCGGGAAAAGGTGCGGCATTTGTCCGCTCCAAACTGAGAAATCTTCGCACAGGCGCGATTCAGGAAAAAACATTCCGCGCAGGTGAAAAAGTGGCACGCGCCCAAATTGAAACAAAAACGATGCAGTACTTGTATGCCAACGGCGACCAGCACGTTTTTATGGATACGACATCTTACGAGCAGCTTGAGCTGAACGAGAAGCAAATCGAACACGAGCTCAAATTCCTGCTTGAAAATATGTCTGTCCACATCATGATGTATCAGACAGAGACGATCGGAATCGAACTTCCGAATACAGTTGAACTGAAAGTTGTGGAAACAGAACCGGGCATTAAAGGCGACACAGCCTCAGGCGGAACAAAACCGGCAAAAACAGAAACAGGCCTTGTTGTCAACGTACCGTTCTTCGTAAACGAAGGAGATACGCTTGTTGTCAATACTTCTGACGGATCTTACGTATCAAGAGCATAAGAGTAACAGCGGGAAAGAGCCGGCTTCATTGAAGCCGGCTCTTTTTTTGCTGTCTGAAATCTTTTACCTCTCACAGGCCAAATAGAAAAATCGGAAGACTACTTTTTCAATGAGGAGCATAGATTGTAAAAAAAGAGGATGTGTTACTGGAGGTTTAAGATCATGAAGCTTTTCTTTGGACAAGTCAATCCGACGGTTTTGACAATGGCTGCGTTAAGAGTGGTATCATCTTTGATCGAACTGACGGCGGCTGTCGTAATGCTTTTGACAAACGACGTCAGAAAAGCCGTGGCGGTCAACAGTGTGCTTGCGATGGTCGGACCGCTCATCTTTATTATTACAATGACAATCGGCATCTATCAGATTGCAGGGCAGCTTTCTTACGCAAAGCTGATTTTGATCTTTATGGGAGTGGTGTTGATCATCGCGGGGATCTATAAATAGTGACACATGATAAGAGAGACCGACTTGTCATAATGTCTTCCGTTGATCATACATTTTTATAGAAGACAAGCAAAAAGAGGAGGGAGTGTTTTTGCATCACATCACAGAGATTCTCCCCGATACGATCAAACGCGCGCTCAACGGTCTTGGCGACCATGAAATCAATCAGATAGAAGAAATTCGGATTCGGACAAGTCGTCCGCTCGAACTGGTGAACAAAGGAAAGCCACGCTTTCTCCCTTATGCGGCGACGCCTGAAGACTCGGCGCTTCTTTTAAACAGGCTGGGAAATTACAGCATGTATACACTGGAAGAGGAATTGAAAAAAGGATATGTCACGATCAGAGGCGGACACCGCGTGGGGCTTGCCGGCCGGGTTGTCGTCGAAAACGGAGCAGTCAAAGGAATCAGAGAAATATCATCATTTAATATCCGCATTGCCAAAGAAAAAATCGGCATTTCCGAACCGTATGTCCCTCATTTATTTCAAAACTCGTGGCTGAACACGCTGATCATCGGTCCGCCGCAAACCGGAAAAACAACACTGCTCAGAGATCTCGCCAGGCTGATCAGCTCAGGGAGCGGCAACGTGTCTGCCAAAAAGGTGGGAATCGTCGACGAAAGGTCTGAAATCGCAGGTTGTGTAAACGGCATCCCGCAATATCGGCTCGGCGACCGGGCAGACATCCTTGACGCCTGTCCAAAAGCGGAAGGCCTGATGATGATGATCAGATCGATGAGTCCGGAGGTTATGATCGCCGATGAGATCGGAAGAATGGAAGACGCAGAAGCGCTCTTGGAAGCGGTCCATGCGGGGGTGTCTGTCATCGTTTCGGCTCACGGCTCCTCATATGCCGATATCGCCAGGCGTCCATCATTGAAAATGCTTCAGGAGCACCGGGTTTTTGAGAGAATCGTGGAACTATCCAGAAAGAACGGTCCCGGCAGCCTGAGCCGCATCTTGAACGGGAATGGAGAGCCGCTCGGTGCGGCGAAGAGGATGTTATCATGCTGAAGCTTTTAGGTGCCGTGCTTATTTTGGCAGCAGCCACATGGACAGGATTTGAAATGGCGAAGCCTTTCAGGGATAGACCGAAGCAAATCCGCCAGCTGTTGGCCGCTTTGCAGTCTTTAGAGGCTGAAATCATGTACGGGCACACACCGCTCCTTCAGGCGTCAAAGCAGATCGCACACCAGCTTTCCGGGCCGATAGCTTCTTTGTTTCAGACATTTGCAGAACAGCTGGAAAAAGGCAGCGCTTCAGCGGGGACGGCATGGGAAGACAGCTTGGAGAAAGTATGGCCCGAAACGGCTCTCAAAAAGAAAGAATACGAGATTTTACGGCAATTCGGCGAAACGCTTGGCCGTCATGATCTGATTTCTCAGCAAAAACATATCAAACTGGCGTTAACCCATTTAGAGACAGAGGAAGCTGAAGCAAATCTCGCCCAGGCGAAAAATGAAAAAATGGTGAAGAGCCTTGGGTTCTTGTCGGGACTGCTGCTGATTCTTCTATTGATGTAATGAAGAGGGGAGCATACACGAAATGGGAGTAGACGTAAATATTATTTTTCAAATTGCCGGCGTCGGGATCGTCGTCGCTTTTCTTCACACCATACTGGATCAAATGGGGAAGAAGGAATATGCCCAATGGGTCACGCTTTTAGGATTCATTTATATATTGTTCATGGTGGCTACTGTTGTCGATGATCTATTCCAAAAGATAAAAGCTGTCTTTCTATTTCAAGGATAGGGGGGCTCACTCATTGAAATCGTACAAATCGTAGGATTGGGAATGATCGCCACCTTCCTCAGCTTGATTGTGAAAGAGCAAAAACCGACGTTTGCTTTTATGATTGTCGTTTTTGCCGGATGCACGATTTTTTTATTCTTAGTCGATCAAGTCTACGAAATCATTCGGATGATTGAAAAAATAGCTGCCAATGCCAACATCAACATGATGTATGTCGAAACGATTTTGAAAATTATCGGGATTGCTTATATAGCGGAGTTTGGCGCCCAGCTGACGAAAGATGCCGGACAGGGTGCGATTGCTTCAAAAATCGAATTGGCAGGCAAAATCCTCATCTTAGTCATGGCCGTGCCTATTTTAACCGTCATTATCGAAACGATCATCGGACTCATCCCTTCCATGTCTTAGTCAGAAAGGAGGATTTCCTGAGTGAAGCGTTTTCTGTTCTGGCTCTTGGTCATAGGAATCGTATGCTTTGGAGCGCATGATGTACAAGCTTCGCCAAAAGAAGCGGAGCCGGTTGGGGAACCCGCCGCGGAAGAATCGGCTGAAGCGATGGCCAGAGAGCAGGCTGAAGGTTTGGAGCTTGACCGGGTCGGGGAGTTCTGGAACAACATTTTGACTGAGTATGGAGGACACCTTCCCGAAAGTCAAAAAGGAAGCCTGCTTGAATTTGTCAAAGGTGAAAAGCACTTTTCGCCTGAGGAATGGAGCAAAGCGCTGTTTTCTTACTTGTTTCATGAAGTGCTGGCTAACGGGAAACTGCTCGGGACGCTGATCCTGTTGACCATCTTCTGCGTGCTGCTTCAGCTTTTGCAAAACGCGTTTCAGCAAAGCACCGTCAGCAAAGTGGCGTATGCAATTGTCTACATGGTGCTGATCATTCTTGCGCTCAACAGCTTTCGGGTTGCCGTCACATATGCGAATGAAGCGATCCAGACGATGACAAGCTTTATTCTGTCGCTCGTACCTTTGCTTCTAGCGCTGATGGCGACTTCGGGAGGAGCCGCCTCAGCCGCATTTTTTCATCCGGTCATTCTCTTTCTCATGAACACGAGCGGCTTGTTTATCCAATATATCGTGCTGCCGCTTTTGTTTTTATCAGCGATTTTAAGCATTGTCAGCACGATGACGGACCAGTATAAAGTCACACAGCTGGCTCAGCTCCTCAGAAACGCGGCGATCGGCACGCTGGCTGCATTTTTAACCGTGTTCCTCGGTGTCATCTCGGTTCAGGGCGCCTCAGCCGCAGTGACGGACGGCATTACTTTGCGGACGGCCAAATTCATCACCGGAAACTTCATCCCCGTATTGGGCCGCATGTTTACCGAAGCGACGGACACGGTGATCAGCGCGTCTCTCCTGTTGAAAAACACCGTCGGGATACTCGGGGTGGCGATCTTGATTTGCATCGCAGCCTTTCCCGCAATCAAAATCCTCTCCCTCGCGCTCATATACAAAATTGCCGCAGCCGTTCTCCAGCCTCTCGGAGGCGGTCCGGTGATCAGCTGCCTGGATGTCATCAGCAAAAGCGTCATCTACATTTTCGCGGCCATGGCCATCGTTTCGCTGATGTTTTTTTTAAGCTTAACCGTGATCATTACAGCGGGGAATTTGACGATGATGATGAAGTAGGGAGGGATGAGATGGAATTTCTGACAGAGTGGCTCACGAACATTATTCTATTTATTCTGATGGCGATCGTCATCGATATGCTTCTGCCGAATTCGAGCATGCAAAAATACGCGAAAATGGTGATCAGCCTGCTCTTGATCGTTGTGATACTGAATCCGATCTTCTCTTTATTCAGGACCGATCCGGATGTAATCTTTGAGAGGCTTACAAAAAACGGACAAGTTCAGTCAAACGAAATAAAAAATCAGTTGAATTCAGAAAAAAAAGAAATACAAGCCTCACAACAAGCATATATCTTAGAACAGATGGCTGTTCAATTGAAAAAGAGCGCAGAGGGAAGGTTTACCAGCGACAAATACAAGATTGACCGAGTCGCGGTCTCTTCTGACGGCCAGCTGAAAACAGAGAAAGATCTCAGTAAGCATGCGGAAGTCTCGGTATTCATAGAACCGGCATCCGAAAAAACGGTCCAAGCCGTCGCTCCTGTCGAAATCAATACGGATCGAGGCTACCAGCCAATGCGAGAAAGAGAAAAGAAAGAGACGGGGGAAGTCAGAGAACAGCTTGCAGGCATATGGGAAATAAGCCCCGACAAGATTACAGTTCATATTGAAGGGGGAGAACGAAGCGGCAATGAATAAAAGAACCTGGATCGAAAAGCTGATCGGCCACCTGCTACCCAAAGACGAGAAAAACGGAAAAAAGCTGACGAAATATCACTATTTTCTGCTGCTTTTTGTTCTCGGCGTTTCCTTCATGCTCGTCAGTCAAATCTTCTCTTCCGAACCTTCTCAAGATCGAGCGGCAGATCAGCCGTCGGCTTCACAAAAAGCTTCGTCTGAAAGCGCCGGACAGAGCGGTGAAGGTGAAAAAGAAGTGTTCAAACCCGCCTCAGATGACAAACCGAAGGACTCGATCCAAGATTACGAACAGGAATATGAGAATCAGCTCAAAGACATATTGGAAACGATTATCGGCGTGGAAGACGTATCAATCGTCGTCAATGTTGATGCAACCTCATTGAAAATATTCGAGAAAAATAGAAAAACCCAGGAGACTTCAACGAATGAGACAGATAAACAGGGAGGCAAGCGAACGGTGTCTGAAATGTCTTCTGACGAAGAAATTGTCATCATCAAAAACGGAGATAAAGAGACGCCTGTCGTCGTTCAGACGAAAAAGCCCGATATCAGGGGTGTTCTCGTTGTCGCTCAAGGAGTCGACAACGTTCAAATAAAAAAGACCATCATTGAAGCAGTGACAAGGGTTCTTGATGTTCCGAGCCACCGCGTCGCTGTTGCCCCTAAAAAAATGAAGGAGGATTCATAAATGATGCTGAAAAAACAAACGGTTTGGCTTTTAACCATGTTAAGTCTCGTCGTTGTGCTGAGTGTCTACTACATTATGTCGCCTGAAGGAGAAAATGTCGTCACGGTGGATGACAAAGAACAAGTCGCTGCTGAAAAAGAAAAACCGATGAAAGAAGAGCCTGCCAAAGATGGCAAAGAAGACACCGCGCCTGCTAAAGACAAAACTGAAGGGAAAGACACAAAAGATAAAGAAACGTCTGCGAGTGAGCAGAACGGAGAAGTTGTAACAAAAGAATCATCCGGTGATGAAGATTTATTCACAACATACCGCATGGAAATGGACGATCAGCGCAGCAGGGAGAGGGAGGAATTAACCGAAATCGTCAGAAGCGATAAAGCGACGGCAAAAGAAAAAAGCGAAGCTTACGACAAGATGACAGAGCTCAGTGAAGCTGAAGGAACGGAAAAGACGCTTGAAACGCTGATCAAAACAAAAGGCTATAAAGACGCCTTGGTCAATGCCGACGGCGATAAAGTCAATATTACGGTGAAGGCGAAGGAGCACTCGAAGGCCGCTGCCACCGATATCATCGACATCGTCGCAAAAGAAGTGAAAAACTTAAACGATGTGGCTGTGACGTTCGAGCCAGCAGAGTAAACATGTCCCGCTTGCAAAAAGCGGGATTTTTTTATGCTTGAGGCTCCTGTTGATGCAGGGCGCTCATGATTGTAGTTGAATTCGGCATTCCTCTCCTGTAAGATGAATATAGTATGTACTTTTAGTACTAACTGATAAATGCGTAAAATCTTTTTCATTAGGAGTGCGATAGCATGTTAAACATTGATGAAATCAGACAGTTGATAAAATTAATTGATGAATCTTCGATAAATGAATTTACATACGAAAACGAAGGATCGAAGGTTGAACTGAAAAAACAAAGCGGAGCCGTGCAAACCATCCAGCAAGTGGCTGCGGCGCCTGTTCAAACACCGGCTCCGGAAGCTCCCGCGATGCAAGCGCAAGTTCAGGATGCGCCTGCAGCAGAAGAAGCCGCAAAAGACGGCGGAAACCTCCACAAAATCACCTCTCCGATGGTCGGAACGTTTTATGCGTCTTCTTCGCCTGAAGCCGACCCTTACGTAACAGTCGGTTCGAAGGTAACAGAATCCTCTGTCGTCTGCATTGTGGAAGCAATGAAGCTCTTTAATGAGATCGAAGCCGAAGTGAAAGGCGAGATCGTTGAAGTATTGGTTGAAAACGGCCAGCTGGTTGAATACGGACAACCTTTATTTTTAGTAAAAGCAGAGTAAGGAGCAATAAGATGATCAAAAAGCTATTAATTGCGAACAGGGGAGAAATTGCTGTCAGAATTATCAGAGCTTGTAAAGAACTGGGGATCGATACAGTAGCCGTCTTTTCCGAGGCCGACAGAGAGGCGCTCCATGTTCAGATGGCTGATGAAGCATTTTGCATCGGACCTAAGCTATCAAAAGACAGCTACTTGAATATAACGAACATCGTCAGCGTCGCCAAAATGACCGGCGCTGATGCGATTCACCCGGGCTACGGCTTCCTGGCGGAAAACGCCGATTTTGCCGAGCTTTGCGAAGAGGTAAACGTAACCTTCGTCGGTCCGACAGCAGACGCGATCTCTAAGATGGGGACAAAGGATGTTGCCAGGGAAACGATGCAGCAGGCTGGCGTTCCGATCGTACCGGGTTCCAAAGGAATTATTGAAGATATTGAAGATGCGGTTTCATTAGCGCGCGATATAGGGTATCCTGTCATTATAAAGGCAACTGCCGGGGGCGGCGGAAAAGGAATCAGGGTCGCCCGTACGGAAGAAGAACTGATCAACGGCATTAAAATCACTCAGCAGGAAGCGGCCACCGCTTTCGGCAACCCGGGTGTGTACATTGAAAAGTACATTGAAGACTTCAGACACGTCGAGATCCAAGTGCTTGCGGACACACACGGAAATACGATTCACTTGGGTGAACGCGACTGTTCAATCCAAAGAAGGCTCCAAAAGCTGCTTGAAGAAACCCCTTCACCTGCGCTTGATGAAGGAATCAGGGAGCAAATGGGGCAGGCGGCTGTCAAAGCGGCTGAAGCCGTTAAGTACACGGGCGCGGGAACAGTTGAATTTATCTACGATTACCGCGAGCAGAAGTTCTACTTTATGGAAATGAACACGCGCATTCAGGTTGAGCATCCGGTAACAGAGATGGTGACGGGCGTTGATTTGATTAAAGAGCAGATCAGAGTGGCATCAGGTGAAAAATTAGCCCTCACCCAAGATGAAGTCACTTTTAACGGCTGGGCCATCGAATGCCGGATTAATGCGGAAAACCCTGAGAAAAACTTCATGCCTTCTCCGGGAAAAATCGAGATGTATCTGCCTCCGGGCGGGCTCGGCGTCAGAGTGGATTCTGCGGCTTATCCGGGATACTCGATTCCTCCTTATTACGACAGCATGATTGCAAAAGTCATCACATACGGGAAGACGAGGGAAGAAGCTGTATCAAGAATGAAAAGAGCGTTGAGCGAATTCGTCATCGAAGGCGTTCATACGACGATACCGTTCCATCTGAAACTGCTCGAGCACGAAACATTCGTAAGCGGAGAATTCAATACGAAGTTTTTAGAAATATATGATGTAATGGGGTCGTAATTTTAACGGAGGTGAACATATTGAAAGACGACAACAGCTTATTGGAAATGAGCCATGAAGACAATCATTTAGGAAAAGTGGAAATCGCTCCGGAAGTCATCGAAGTCATTGCCGGAATCGCAGCTTCCGAAGTTGAAGGCGTAGCTGAAATGCGCGGCAATTTTGCGACAGGTGTCGTGGAACGGTTTGGAAAAAAGAATCACGGCAAAGGCGTCAAAGTTGATTTGTCAGATGACGGAATTATCATTGATGTTTATTGCGTGATGATGTTTGGCGTTTCGATTCCTAAAGTTGCAAATGCCGTTCAGGATAATATCCGCCAGACGCTTCTCAATATGACAGCTCTTTCGATTAATGAAATCAATATTCACATCGTTGGCATTCAATTCGATTCAAAAACGCACGAGGTGGAAGTCGATCAAGAGATGTAGTGCGGTGAAGTGGAAGAACCAAGGGGAATGACGGCCCTTTGGTTTTTTCATGTTCCGTTTTAAAAAATGACGTTTAAAAGCATCTTTCCGCTGTTATCGACCAAAAATAAGAGGAACCGGAAAGTTTGCAAAGAAGTTCGAAAAACGAATGATAACAAATGTTTGTTTCTTATTATTCGGTTATTGACGATAAAACCGCGATTTTTGCATGCGGAAAGACTAAAAATATGATATGATCTCTTTGTGGCTTAAACGGCAAGCGGCAAAGAGGGTTAAAGGAGAAAAAGAAAGAATGAAAAGAAGAACAGCAAGAGAAAAGGCTTTGCAGTCACTATTCCAGATTGATGTCAGTGATACAGAACCGAATGAAGCGATGCAGCACGCCTTGGACGGGCAGGAAAGCGACGCTTTTTTCGAGCAGCTTGTTTACGGGGTCTTAGAGAACAAAGAGAAAATCGATGAGATGATCAAACGGCATCTCGTCAATTGGAAGCTTGACAGGCTAGCGAATGTCGACCGCGCGATTTTGCGTTTGTCCGCCTACGAAATGATTTTTTTAGAAGACATACCTGTCAACGTCTCTATGAATGAAGCGATTGAACTGGCCAAGCAATTTGGAGATGACAAGTCGGCGAAGTTTGTAAACGGTGTTCTTTCTAACATTAAATCCGATCTTGAATAATCTAGGAGGAGAGCAAATGACAGCAACCATCATCGACGGGAAAGAAACAGCAAAGGAAAAGCGCGGGCAGCTGGCCAAGGAAGTTGAAGAGCTGAAAAAACAAGGAGTGACCCCGGGACTGGCCGTTATTTTAATTGGTGATGATCCGGCGTCTCTTTCATATGTACGGGGAAAGAAAAAAGCAGCTGAAGCCATGGGGATTCGTTTTCAGCTGGATCATTTCGATGCAAGTTTCTCTGAACAGGAACTTCTTGAAGTAATTGACCAGTACAACCAAAATAACGACTTTCACGGAATTCTTGTCCAGCTGCCTCTTCCGGATCATATTTCCGAACAAGCGGTGATTGAAAGAATATCCCCTGACAAAGATGTTGACGGTTTTCATCCATTAAACGTAGGAAAGATGCTGCTTGGCGAAGATACATTTCTGCCTTGCACGCCTGCGGGCATCGTGGAGCTTTTAAAGAAAACCGAGATTGATCTGTCGGGAAAAGAGGTTGTTGTCGTCGGGCGAAGCAATATCGTCGGAAAGCCGGTAGGGCAGCTGCTCTTGAACGAAAACGCAACCGTTACGTACTGCCATTCAAGAACGGCCGACATTACGGCTCACACAAAAAAAGCCGACATTCTGATTGTCGCTGTCGGAAAGGCGAATTTCATCAAAGCGGATCAAATGAAAGAGGGAGCCGTTGTCATTGATGTCGGCGTTAACCGCCTTGACAACGGAAAGCTCGTCGGTGATGTCGATTTTGAAGAAGCGAAGGAAAAGGCTTCCTATATTACACCCGTACCGGGCGGTGTCGGTCCGATGACGATTACAATGCTGGCCCATAACACGGTTAAATCAGCGAAGCGTACAATTTAACTTTAATGTACAGCCGTTCATCCGCCTGGTCTCGCGCCGGCGGATAAACGTGCTTGTGCCTTCTTAGAAAGGAGACTGTGCCATGAGTGAAATTTCATTTGTCACGGTCACGGCTTTGACAAAATATATTAAGCGCAAATTTGACGTGGACCCCCATCTTGAAGATATTTGGATCAAGGGCGAGCTGTCAAATGTTAAAATACATAGCAGAGGCCATATTTATTTTACACTGAAAGATGATAACGCCCGCATTCAATCCATCATGTTCGCCAGACAAAACAGAAATCTCGCCTTTACCCCTGAAAACGGGATGAAGGTATTGGTGAGAGGCGGCATTTCGGTATATGAACCGAGCGGCAATTATCAGCTCTATGCGAAAGAAATACAACCTGACGGCATAGGTGCGCTTCATCTCGCGTATGAAGAACTTAAGAAAAAGCTGTCGCAAGAAGGTTTGTTTGATGAAAAACATAAGAAACCCATCCCCGCGTTCCCATCCGTCGTCGGTGTTGTCACATCTCCAACCGGAGCGGCTGTACGCGATGTGATCACCACCATTAAAAGAAGATACCCCCTTGTAAAAGTGATCGTCTTTCCAACGCTCGTTCAAGGAGTAAACGCGGGCGAGTCCATCGTCAGTAGCATCAAAGAGGCTAACCGCAGAGAGTTATGCGATGTATTAATCGTCGGACGCGGAGGGGGATCGATCGAAGAGCTGTGGGCATTTAATGAAGAGGCTGTCGCCAGGGCCATTTTTTCTTCCGACATTCCGATCATTTCCGCCGTCGGGCATGAAACGGATTTTACAATCAGCGATTTTGTTGCGGATTTGCGCGCGGCGACCCCGACGGGAGCGGCCGAACAGGCCGTACCTAATATGCTTGATTTGCTGGAGCGTCTGAAAACGCTCGAAGCGAGAATTGCAAAATCGATGAAGCAGGATTTAAGAAAGCGGCAGGAGCGCGTGAAAACCCTCCAGTCCTCTTATGCCTTCCGCTACCCGAAACGGCTGTATGCCCAAAAGGAACAGGAATTCGACCTGATATTCGACCGTTTCCAAAAACAGCTGGCGATGACCGTTGAACGCAAAAAACAAAAACTGAACGAACAGACATACAAGCTGGAGATGCTTCATCCCGAGGAGCAGCTTAAACAAGCGAGAAAGAGGCATGAAGAGCAGACAGTCCGGCTGAAGCGGAATATGGATGTGCAGCTTAAGCAGATTCACTCGCAGTTTCAAACGGTTCTTGGTAAACTGAATGCATTAAGCCCTCTCCAAGTGATGGAAAGAGGGTACAGTTTGACATATAAAGAAAACGAATTGATTAAAAGTATTGAACAGGTTCATGAAAAAGACGAGATCCGCGTCACATTAAACGATGGGACGCTGACCTGTGAGGTACTGCAAAAGAGAGGCGAAACAAATGGCTGAAGAAAACAAAACAAAACGGGAAGACCTGACATTTGAAGAGGCGATGAAAGGTCTGGAACAGATCGTATCAAAGCTTGAAGAAGGGGATGTGCCTTTGGAAAAGGCGATCGACTACTTCCAGGAAGGGATGGCTCTTTCGAAAATGTGCCACGAAAAACTGCAAAATGTCGAAAAGCAGATGGACTACATTTTGCGGGAAAATGGGGAATTAGCTCCTTTCAGTGTTCGGGAGGAGGAAAAAGGTGACCGGTAAACTTGACGGATTTTTAAAATCGAGAAAAACAGTAATTGAAGAACGCCTTCCGATGTATATTAAAGACCTGCGAGCGCCGTCCATCCTTAAGGAATCCATGCTGTACTCATTGGAAGCCGGAGGGAAACGGCTGAGACCGATTTTGGTACTTGCGCTTCTTCATGCGTACGGAAAAGACGAAGAAGCCGGAATTCCGGTAGGGTGCGCGGTTGAAATGATCCATACGTATTCATTAATCCATGACGATCTCCCTTGTATGGATGACGATGACCTCAGAAGGGGAAAGCCGACAAACCATAAAATATACGGGGAAGCGACGGCCATTCTCGCCGGAGACGCCTTATTAACCGAAAGCTTCAAAATGATCACTTCCAATATGCCTTCTGATGTATCTGCTGAAAAACGCATCAGACTGGTGAATGAGCTGATATCGGCAGCGGGGGCTGAAGGCATGGTCGGCGGTCAGATTTTAGATATGGAAGCGGAATCAAAGTCTGTCTCTCTTGATGAACTGCAGCGGATTCACGAAGGAAAAACGGCTAAACTCCTCAGCTTCAGCGTCATCGCGGGGGCGATTCTAGCAGATGCATCTGAAAAAGAGATCGAAAAGCTCCGCGAATTCAGCCATCATATCGGCATCGGCTTCCAGATCAGAGATGACATTCTCGACCTTGAAGGATCAGAGGATAAAATCGGCAAACGGATCGGATCTGACGAGACAAACGGAAAATCGACCTATCCGTCGCTCCTTTCGCTTGAGGGCGCCAGCCAAAAGCTTGATGAACATATTGAAAAAGCAAAACGGCTGATTTCAGAGCTTCCGCTTGAAAAAGAGCTTATGTACGAGTTTTGCGATATGATTGCCGCAAGGGATCATTGATACAGGGCTTCCATTTGAGCATCAAAGGCTTATTATGCTAAAATATAAAGAGTTGAACTCTAAAACGCCGCGCCGTTATCACGTTGTGTTAGCGGCTGTTTTTTCAAACGAAGCGTCCGCATATGCAAGTTTGCGCATGGGGATGAATTCGTCATATAATAATTCAAGCTGAAACTTAAAATGAAGCAAGGCGCATACTTGCAGAAATCATGCTGAAAGTGAGTTGATCCGATTGGATCTGTTATCGATAAAGGACCCTGCATTTTTGAAGAACCTTTCAAATCAAGAACTGGAAAGCTTGAGCGCTGAAATTCGCCGTTTTTTAATTGAAACGCTTTCTGAATCCGGAGGGCACATTGGTCCGAATCTCGGCGTTGTCGAGCTTACCATTGCATTGCATAAAGAATTTAACAGCCCGAAAGATAAGTTTTTGTGGGATGTGGGGCATCAATCGTATGTCCATAAACTGCTGACCGGCCGCGGAAAGGACTTCGCCACCCTGCGTCAGCATAAAGGACTGTGCGGTTTTCCAAAGCGGAATGAAAGCGAACATGATGTCTGGGAAACGGGCCACAGTTCGACTTCTCTCTCCGGTGCGATGGGGATGGCAGCTGCGAGAGACTTGAAAGGGACAAACGAATATATCATCCCGATCATCGGAGACGGTGCACTGACCGGCGGCATGGCTCTTGAAGCGCTTAACCATATCGGCCATGAGCAAAAAGACATGATTGTCATTTTGAATGACAACGAAATGAGCATCGCTCCAAACGTCGGAGCGATTCATTCCATGCTCGGAAGGCTGCGCACAGCCGGAAAATACCAATGGGTCAAAGATGAGCTTGAGTATTTGTTCAAGCGGATTCCTGCTGTTGGCGGGAAGCTTGCCGCTACAGCCGAGCGGATCAAAGACAGCCTGAAATACCTGCTGGTATCCGGGATGTTCTTTGAAGAGCTCGGATTTACGTATTTAGGGCCTGTAGACGGTCATTCCTATGATGAACTGTTTGAAAACATGCAGTATGCGAAAAAGACGAAAGGCCCGGTACTCCTCCACGTTATTACGAAAAAAGGAAAAGGCTATAAGCCTGCGGAAACCGATAAAACCGGCACATGGCACGGAACCGGCCCATATAAAATCGATACCGGTGATTTTGTTAAGCCGAAAGCCGCTGCGCCATCATGGAGCGCGCTCGTAAGCGAAACGGTCAGGAAGCTTGCCCGCGAGGATGAAAGGATTGTAGCCATTACTCCGGCCATGCCTGTCGGTTCAAAACTTGAAGGGTTTGCGAGCGAGTTTCCGGAGCGCATGTTTGATGTCGGCATTGCGGAACAGCATGCGGCAACGATGGCGGCTGGTCTCGCGACTCAGAATATGAAGCCGTTTCTGGCGATCTATTCGACATTTCTTCAGCGCGCTTATGACCAGGTTGTCCATGATATTTGCCGGCAAAACCTAAATGTATTTATCGGCATTGACAGAGCGGGCCTAGTCGGCGCTGATGGGGAAACACACCAGGGCGTGTTTGACATTGCTTTTTTACGGCATATTCCGAATTTGGTTCTCATGATGCCGAAAGACGAAAACGAAGGCCAGCACATGGTCAACACGGCTGTCAAATACGATGACGGCCCGATTGCCATGCGCTTTCCGCGCGGAAACGGACTCGGCGTCAAAATGGATAAAGAATTGAAAACGATCCCGATCGGAACGTGGGAAGTGCTGAGACCCGGGACAGACGCGGTCATTTTAACATTCGGCACCACCATTCCGATGGCGCTTGCTGCCGCGGAGGAGCTGCAGAAAGAAGGACGTTCGGTCAGAGTGGTTAACGCCCGTTTTATCAAGCCGCTTGACGAAAACATGCTGATGGAAATCCTGAACGAAGGGCTTCCGATTTTAACGATCGAAGAGGCTGTGCTCCAAGGCGGATTCGGCAGCTCGATCCTTGAGTATGCCCATGAACATCAGTCTTACAGCCCGATCATTGATAGAATGGGGATACCTGATCAATTTATTGAACACGGCAGTGTCGCCAAGCTTCTGGAAGAGATCGGAATGACAAAAGAAGACGTCATCAGACGAATAAGACTATTGACGCCCGTAAAGACTCATAAAGGAATTGGATCATGACAGGAAAAAAAGAACGGCTCGACGTTTTATTAGTAGAAAGAGGGTTAATGGAAACGCGGGAAAAAGCGAAAAGAGCCATCATGGCCGGCATCGTCTATACGAATGAAAACAGACTGGACAAGCCGGGCGAAAAGGTCGACCGCACGATTCCGCTGACCGTTAAAGGAAACCCGTTAAAATACGTCTCAAGAGGCGGATTAAAACTTGAAAAAGCATTAAAAGAGTTTCAGCTTTCCGTTCAAGGCAAGCTGATGATTGACATCGGCTCTTCCACCGGCGGCTTCACTGACTGCGCGCTGCAAAACGGCGCTCTCCGCTCATATGCCGTTGATGTCGGGTATAATCAGCTCGCCTGGAAGCTGAGACAGGATGAGCGGGTTGTAGTGATGGAACGCACGAATTTCCGGTATTGCACACCTGCCGATTTTACGGAAGGACTGCCGGAGTTCGCGACGATCGATGTCTCTTTTATCTCACTGAAAATCATCCTGCCTGTGCTTAAGAGCATTTTAGTTCCGGGAAGCGACTGCATCGCTCTCGTCAAACCGCAGTTTGAAGCAGGGCGGGAATCCGTTGGGAAAAAAGGGATCGTCCGCGATCCCCTCGTCCATCAAGCTGTGCTTGATGACATCAGCCGGTTTGCGGCTCGGGAAGGATATGACTGCAGAAACGTCTCGTTTTCGCCGATTACCGGCGGCGACGGCAACATCGAATTCCTTCTCCATTTGCATTGGGACGGAGAAGAGCAACCTGGCACGCCGATAGCAGAAGAAACGATCAATCAAATTGTCGAAGAAGCTCACAAGACATTAAAAGCGAAAAAAACGGATCCGCGTGATTAAAAACCCTTGAGAGCCGTACGGCGAATGCGAGGGTGGCCGGCACGCAAAAAGGAATAATAGTGGGCTATTATTCCTTTTTTACTGCAAACATGTACTTTTCCGACAAAATCATTTAACATAAATGTATAAACATACACAATTTGTGTATAAAACGAGGTGTGAAATGAACAAAGGTCAAAGGCATATTAAAATCAGGGAGATTATCACCGCTAATGAAATTGAAACGCAGGATGAGCTTGTCGATATTTTAAAGAAAGACGGCTATAATGTGACGCAGGCCACCGTCTCGCGGGACATTAAAGAGCTTCATTTGGTCAAGGTGCCGACAAACAACGGTTCCTACAAATACAGCCTGCCTGCTGATCAGCGCTTTAATCCCCTTTCCAAATTAAAAAGATCATTGATGGACGCATTTGTCAAAATCGACTCAGCCAGCCATCTGATCGTTTTAAAAACAATGCCGGGCAACGCGCAGGCGATCGGGGCGCTGATGGACAATTTGGATTGGGAAGAAATCATGGGAACGATCTGCGGAGATGATACCATTTTGATCATCTGCCGGACGCATGATGATACCAAAATCGTACAGAAGAAAATATTGGAGCTTTTATAAACGAAGGCCTGAAAAGAGGTGTCATGAAAGCTTGTTAGCTGAATTATCGATCAAAAACTTTGCCATTATCGAAGAATTAACCGTTTCTTTTGAAAAAGGGCTGACGGTTCTGACCGGTGAAACGGGGGCCGGAAAATCGATCATCATCGACGCCGTCTCTTTGCTTGTCGGAGGCCGCGGCTCGTCCGAATATGTCAGGTATGGCGAAAAAAGAGCCGAATTGGAAGGGCTTTTCCTCCTTGACAGCGGCCATCCGGTTTTTGATTTGTGCACAGAACTGGGGATTGAAGCCTCGGATGACATGATCGTCATGAGGAGAGATATTAACGCAAACGGCAAGAGCATCTGCCGCGTCAATGGAAAACTTGTCACCATTGCCGCTTTGCGGGAAGTCGGCAGACTGCTGCTTGACATACACGGGCAGCACGACAATCAGCTGCTGATGGAGGATGAGCACCATCTTCAGCTTCTGGACAGGTTTGCAGGAGAAGAAATCGAGCATGCTTTAAAAGCGTATCAGGAAGTTTACAGCCGCTACATGGACGTCATGAGAAAGGTGAAAGAGCTTTCTGAAAGCGAGCAGGAAATGGCTCACAGACTCGATTTAATACAGTTTCAGCTTGATGAAATCGAATCTGCAAACCTTGAGCCGAAAGAGGACGAACTTCTTCAGGAAGAGCGCCGTCAAATCGCTAATTTCGAAAAAATATACGAAGCTCTGCAAAATGCCTATAATGCGCTTCGCAACGAGCAGGCCGGGCTTGACTGGGTCGGCATGGCTTCAAGCGAGCTTGAAAACGTCTCAGGCATCAATGAAGGGCTCAATAAAGTATCTGAATCCGTAGCCAACGCATACTACATTCTCGAAGATTCAACTTTTCAGATCAGAAATATGCTGGATGAACTCGAATACGACCCCGAGCGCCTCGATTATATCGAATCGCGATTAAACGAAATCAAACAGCTGAAACGCAAATACGGCGCTACTGTCGAAGATATCCAAGCTTATTCGGCTAAGATAGAGGAAGAGATCGACCGGATCGAAAACCGGGACAGCCACTTGCAGGCATTAAAATCCCGCCTCGAATCAATCGGCAAGGATGTGGCGATTGAAGCCGCCAATGTGTCCGAAATCAGAAAAAAATGGGCGAAAAAACTGGCCAAACAGATTCAGCAGGAACTGAAAGATCTGTATATGGAAAAATCGACATTCGATACGGAATTCCAGGTGAAAAAAGCGGAACGGGATGATGATGCACCCGTCGTCAACGGTATGCCGGTTCAGCTCACAAAGCACGGCATTGATACCGTCCATTTCCTAATCTCAACAAACACGGGAGAACCGCTCAAATCTTTGTCAAAGGTTGCATCTGGAGGAGAGCTGTCAAGAATCATGCTGGCCATGAAAAGCATTTTCTCTGCTCAGCAGGATGTTACATCGATCATTTTCGATGAAGTGGATACGGGTGTAAGCGGCAGAGTCGCGCAGGCGATCGCCGAAAAAATACACCGCGTCTCGATCGGCTCTCAAGTTTTATGCATTACCCACTTGCCGCAGGTGGCCGCGATGGCTGACACCCATCTTTTGATTACGAAACAGTCGAAAGACGGGAGAACGACGACAAGCGTCACACCGTTGACAAAACAGGAAAAAATAGCGGAAATCGGCCGGATGATCGCCGGAGTCGAAGTAACGGATCTGACGAAGCGCCATGCGAAAGAACTTTTGAACCAAGCTAAGCTTGTTAAAACTACCGGATAAGCTGTTCATCCTGAACAGCTTATTTTTTTGTCGGCATTTTCTTATACAAACTCATTCTTATCATTTTATCCAATGATTTTCTTCCGTCCGCAGTTATAAATCGCTGTCCGAAAGGCAAAAGTAATGAATGTAGCGAAAGAAATTTTATATGGTGTGGGTTAGGTGCGAGGAGAGTGAAAAGGTGGATGTTGAAAAAATCAGAAAAGTTGTGGGTATGATTCTCCTTGTTTCTTTAATAAGTGTAGGGTTTTACAAACCGGTGAAAGAATACATTGTAATCCCAAAAAACTTGAACATTTTTGAGACGGGTACCCGTGCGGTTGAAACGAGCTTATCCGTCAGTGCTTCGAAAGATGGATCATCGGAAGCATTCACACTGAAAGAAAATCAAAGTGAAGTGGAAATAAAAGGTGAAAAGAATGGAAAGGCAGAACTCGTCTATGATTTTGCCGGATTCCCAGTTAAAAAAACGAAAGTAAATGTCCTGCCTGATTTGAAAGTGGTCCCCGGCGGGCAGTCTATTGGTGTAAAGCTTCACTCCGTTGGCGTATTGGTCGTAGGTTTTCATCAAATCAATACCTCTGAAGGCAAAAAATCGCCCGGTGAAGCAGCCGGAATCGCGGTAGGCGACATTATCACCGAAATCAACGGCACGAAAATCGAAAAAATGAATGACATCACCCCTTTTATTCAAAAGGCCGGGAAAACAGGAGAAACCTTACATCTGTCGATTAAAAGAGATAAACAAGAAATCAAAACGAAGCTCATTCCGAAAAAAGACCAGGCTGAAGATAAATACAGAATCGGCTTATATATCAGGGACTCTGCCGCAGGAATCGGCACAATGACTTTTTTCGAGCCGAAATCGAAAAAATACGGAGCGCTTGGTCACGTCATTTCAGACATGGATACGAAAAAACCGATCGTTGTTGAAAAAGGGCAAATCGTGAAATCGACCGTCACTTCGATTGAAAAAGGAACAGGCGGAAATCCCGGAGAGAAACTGGCCCGTTTCGCATCAGAACGAAAAGTGATTGGTGATATCAACAGAAACAGTCCATTCGGGATCTTCGGGACGCTTCACGAGTCAATCAAAAACCGCATCGCTGACAAAGCCATTCCGATTGCATTTTCAGATGAAGTAAAAGAAGGCCCGGCCCAAATTTTAACGGTTATCGAAAACGACAAAGTCGAGAAATTCGATATTCAGGTCGTCAGTACGACACCTCAGAAGTTTCCGGCTACAAAAGGGATGGTGCTGAAAATTACCGACCCGAGGCTGTTGAGCAAAACAGGAGGCATCGTTCAAGGGATGAGCGGAAGCCCGATCATCCAAAACGGAAAGATCATTGGCGCCGTAACTCACGTTTTCGTCAATGATCCGACGAGCGGATACGGCGTGCATATTGAATGGATGCTGTCTGAAGCAGGAATCGATATTTATAAAAAAGAAAAAGCAAGCTGACTGCCGGATTCCTCCGGCAGTTTTTGATTTCGTCTTTTTTTCTTGCGCGTTGTGCGTTAAAATGAAAGAAGAAAAGATTTTTCGACAAATTCACGTTCCCCGGTTTGTCAAGTCGCATTTCGAGTCGAAAAATCGAGAAAATCAGAAAAAAACAGAGAAAAAGCGAGAGATACCACTATTATTGGAAAAATCCTTTTTAAAAAAAGGGAATAAAGTGGTGCTGTCGAATTAAACATATTAGAAAAGAATGATGAAATTTATCAACATACACATTGGGGAGGAAGAAACGTGGAGAAAATTAAAGTATGTGTTGCTGATGATAACAGGGAGCTTGTCGGCCTATTAAGCGAATATATCGAGGGACAAAGCGACATGGAAGTACTTGGTGTCGCGTACAACGGACAGGAATGCCTTTCGTTGTTTAAAGACAAGGAGCCCGATGTGCTTGTGCTGGATATTATCATGCCTCACCTCGATGGATTGGCCGTTCTTGAAAGGCTGAGGGAATCGCAGCTTAAAAAGCAGCCGAATGTCATCATGCTGACGGCGTTCGGTCAGGAAGACGTGACGAAAAAAGCTGTAGATTTGGGCGCGTCGTATTTTATTTTGAAGCCTTTTGACATGGAGAACTTAGTCGGCCATATCCGCCAGGTCAGCGGAAACGGATCTCAATTGACACACCGTGCCCCGTCTTCTCAAAGCAGTGTGCTTCGGCCGCAGCCGGAATCGCCGAAGAAAAACCTGGACGCCAGCATCACGACCATCATCCACGAAATCGGCGTGCCCGCTCATATAAAAGGCTATTTATACTTAAGGGAAGCCATCTCCATGGTGTATAACGACATCGAACTGCTCGGAAGCATTACAAAAGTGCTTTATCCGGATATCGCCAAAAAATTCAACACGACTGCAAGCCGAGTCGAACGGGCGATTCGCCACGCCATCGAAGTCGCATGGAGCAGAGGCAACATCGACTCGATTTCGTCACTTTTCGGCTACACAGTCAGCATGTCAAAAGCCAAGCCGACGAATTCAGAATTCATCGCGATGGTCGCAGACAAGCTGAGACTGGAGCATAAGGCTTCTTAAACGTTGACATGGCGCGGTTTTGACGAAGATTTACCGTTGAATTGCCGACCTTTTTCTAACGAATAGTTTATCGTAATTCCGATGAATTTTTCGCCCTTATTGCGATGAATTGCGATCCGAAGGGTTTCATACAGTATTTGAAGGTCTCGTTTTTATAAACGAGGCTGTTTTTTTGCTCTTAAATGTACTGTTTGTGTTTCAGCACGGTGTGTATTGTGTAAAGTCAGCCTAACAGCTCATCAAAAAATACCAAAATATTATAATTTGTGCACTTTTTAGACATGCCTGTTTGTTATATGATGAAATCGAAATGAAATAAATGGAAAAGGAGTTGTTTTAAAATGAAAGTCAATAAATTATTAACTGGTACGACTCTGGCTGTTGGTTTACTTATTTCTACAGCGCCGGTATTTGCTGCACCGCATTCATCTGAGGTGATTGCACATCCGACTGCTCAATACATCAATTGTCCAAGTGACTTGCCAAGCTCATTCAAAAGCAGCAAATCATCAAAATGTGTAAAATCTTCTTCAGGAGTTTTCAGTAACAAATTTTCTGATAGCGATGGAACATGGTATTTCAAAGGGAAATTTTACAGTAATGTTTTTAACACTTGGGTTGGTTTTTACGAAGGATGAACAAAAAAGGGGGGCTCCCCCTTTTTTTGTTTTCCTTTTAGTAATTTCACGGAAATAGATGGCGGAGAATGTAAAACCTTTCGAAAAAGCCAATCTCGAGTTAAAAGTATGAAATAAGCAGGTGGTATGATGATCTTTACGAAAACAGATCTTCGCTATTATCTCGAACAAGACAAGAAAGCGTTAGGAATCTCAAGTCGAAAAAGGCCTAAATGGTTTGGCGATGATATTTGGAAGTATCAGATAGCCTTGCGCAAACATGAATATTACTCAAATGCCAACTCCAAGGTGTTCAAGCATGTTTACCGGTATCTGCATAAAAAGAGAGGATTGAAGCTCGGATTTGACATCCCGGTGAATGTTTTCGGTCCGGGGTTGAGGATCAACCATTACGGATTGCTCATCGTAAACAGCAATGCAAAAATAGGTGCAAACTGTGACATTCATCAAGGAGTTAACATCGGGCAAAATCACGCTCACCACGATGTTCCAACAATCGGAGACAATGTCTGGATCGGGCCTGGAGCAAAGCTCTTTGGCAGCATTCACATTGCCGACGGCATTTCGATTGGCGCAAACGCCGTAGTCAACAAATCTTTCACTGAGGAAAACATTACAATAGCCGGTGTGCCTGCCAAAAAGATTAAAGAGGCGCCGTCAACAATGGACCGGAAGCAGGCTCTGCAGCAGCAAATATAAGCATGAGAACTGCGGAAGGAGCAGCGCTGCTAAATCATCCGCTATGAAGGACTAAATGTTGTCATCAAGCAGCCGGCCTTTAAAAAATGCATTCCTGCAAGTTCTGATAAAAGCTACATAGCACGCAGCCAGCTTTCGGTGTATCCGTCTATTTTTCAAAGTTTGTCTCACGCCCGGTGCATTGGCGTCATAGACTGAATCATATAAAGCGAAAGCCGCATGAAACGTCTTTTTTCTTATGAAAAAAGACGTTTTTTTATACAAAAAAATAAAAATGATGAAATAGATCTGATTTCTTCCAGATGACAACCATTTTTCGCCTTGGGTAGACCGTTTTTCACAGACGTTTTTGAGCGGATGGCTTCTAACAATTCGGAAATCCCTGGGGCGTTGGACGGGTAAATCGGGCCAATATCTGCTGGCGTGGCCTGCTTTACAGCCGCCGGGTATTAAAGATAAGGTACGGGGTGTAAAAAATTCAGCGGGCGAGGTGGTCGACATGAAAAAAGGAGTCATCCTTGTTTTGTTCGCTATGCTGCTATTGGCAGGCTGCGGGACAACGCAACATAATGAAAGCCGAAAAGGAACAGGCGGGGAAACGTTTGTGAAAGAAGGCACCTTTGTCGGTTTGGCGGATCAGCATACCGTCGCCGTCAATATTGACGGTAAAGAAACGACGTTTCAGGTCCCTCCCGAAAAACGGGATAAATATAAGGGGATCAAGGATGATACAAAGGTGGAAGTGAAGTACACGAAAACAGAGGACGGAACATTACAGCTTGAAGATATGAAAGAGAAAGAATGATCGTTTGCAAAAAGGGATTGTAGGAGGAACTAATCGTGAAACTGTTAATGAGGAGTTTAGTTTTGCTGCTGTTTTCGTTTATTGCGGTTTTTCCAGCTGCTTTTGCAGCTGAGCCGCTTTCCGGTAAGACGGTATATGTTGACGCAGGTCACGGGGGCGAAGACAGCGGCGCGGTCGGAAACGGGCTGCTTGAGAAAGATGTCAATCTTGAAGTGGCAAAGCTGGTTGATGAAAAACTGAAAGAAGAGGGAGCTGCCACAGTCGCCTCAAGAACGGATGATACGTTTTTGACGCTGGAAGACCGGGTGGCCAAAGCGAGCAAGCACGCTTCGGACTTGCTGATCAGCATTCATGCAAACTCGGCCGTCCCTGAAGCGTCAGGTACAGAAACATACTTCGATTCTGCCTATCAAGCCGCTGACAGCGAACGCCTGGCGTCTAACATTCAAGAACGCCTTCCGGATGCGCTTGGCACTCGGGACAGAGGTGTAAAAGAATCAGGGTTTTATGTCATCAAAAATTCTCAAATGCCGAGTGTTTTAGTTGAACTCGGCTTTATCACGAACAAAACTGATGCAGCTAAACTCGAAAGTCCGGAATATCAGGAAAAAGCGGCAGACGCGATTGCTGACGCTGTCACAGCTTATTACGAATAACAATAGGGGCCCCGGTATAAGACCGGGGTTCTTGTGTTATGTTTATGTTAAAAAAGGCCTTATGTGTGGAAAGAAAACAGTAAGACCTTCATAATGGGATATAAACTTGCAATTCTTGTAGAGGTGAACCAGAAATGACGAAAATATTTGCACACCGAGGAGCTTCAGGCACTTTTCCCGAAAATACAATGGAGGCGTTTAAGCAGGCGGCGGCCATCGGTGCAGACGGCATCGAATTGGATGTACAAATGGCAAAAGACGGACGTCTTGTTATAATACATGATGAAAAGCTTGACAGGACGACTTCGCTGAAAGGATATGTAAAGGATCTTACATATGCGGAGATCAAGCGCGGAGACGCAAGCCACCGTTTTTCCGAAAAAACCGGCTCTGTCCCGGTACCGACCCTTGAAGAAGTGTTTGAGTGGGCGGCAGATGCTGAATTTCTTCTCAATGTGGAATTGAAAAACAGCATTATCCGTTATGAAGGAATGGAAGAAAAGGTGATGTCGATGATTGAAGCGTACGGCCTTCAAGACCGGATCATTCTTTCATCATTCAATCATGAAAGCCTTGCGTTATGCAGCAGACTGAATCCAAGTATCGAGTTGGCCGCGCTTTACATGGATGTCATCTACAAGCCGGAGGAGTACATTGAAATGATTCCGGCTACAGGATTTCATCCGTATCGCCGTTCAATGTCGGTTGACATGATCAAAAACGCCCATTTGAAACAAAAAGCGGTCCGGCCGTTCACCATCAACCGTGAAGAGGAGATGAAAAAGCTGATTGCTGAAGGAATTGACGGTTTCTTCACCGATTTTCCCGAAAAAGCGTTAAAAATAAAAGCCGAGATGTGACACGCTGAAAGGATTACAAAATCCCAAAACTAAAAGTCGTTTTGGGATTTTGTCAACAATCTGAAAGCCGCAGACAATATCTGCGGCTTTTTGCTTTCCGTTCGCAGAGATCACACCTCGCGGCCGCTCTGCTTTTTTCTAAAGCGGGGGCTTACTTGGTTGCGTTTTCTGTCTCTGTATAGAATAAATCCGCCTAATAAATAAAGGCCGCCTGCGAAGCATATGAACCCCGCCAGCCCCTGAAGCCAAAGGATCTGAAACGGGCTGATCAAAACGCCGAAAACAGTGTCGCGCATCAATTTAATTCCGAGAGCAGCCAGGCCTCCCGGTATCAGCAAAACGAGCAGTGCGATCATTCTCCCCATACACGAATCCCCTTACCAAAGATTTACCTTTATTGTCTATTTGAAAAAAAAGTTTGTCAAGAAAGGAAAACATGATAACATAGATGTTGTGCAAATTGTTGCAAGTGAACGTGATAGTGTGCAAAATTTTTCATACAAAGGGGTAAAGGGATGATGCAAAAAGTACTGATCGTTGGTGCTGGAAAAGGGGGGACTGCTCTCTTGGATGTGCTGCTGAAAACAAAGACGATGCATATCGAGGCGGTCATCGATAAAAATCCGGAAGCTCCCGGGCTTTTCATCGCGCAAAAAAACGATATCGAAACGGCGCTCGATTGGGCGCCGTACATCACAGAACAGATCGATATCATCATTGAAACGACCGGAGACGCCGGTGTATTAAAGCAACTGATGCGAAAAAAGCACGACAGTACGATCGTGGTGCCGGGATCGCTCGCTTATATCATCTCTCAGCTGATGAACGAAAAGCAGCAGCTCATCCAAATGTTAAAAGAGCAGACGTATAAACACGACCGTATTTTCAACTCTATGAATGACGGCATGATTTTTATCGACATTAACGAAGAGATCATTTTGTTTAACAAAATGGCGGAAGTGATGACCGGGACAAAGCGCACTGAAGCGATCGGCCAGCATATTCAAAGCGTGATCCCGACGACGAAGCTGCCGCGCATTCTCAATACGAGAGAGCCTGAGTATCATCAAAAACAATTTCTCCATCCGAACAGGCAGATCGTCACGACCAGAATTCCGATTATCGATGACGGAGGGACGCTGCTCGGGGCGCTTAGCATATTTAAGGACATTACCGATGCGGTCGAGCTGGCTGAAGAGGTGACCAACCTGAAGGAAGTCAGAACGATGCTTGAAGCGATCATTCAATCTTCGGATGAAGCGATATCGGTCGTTGATGAAAACGGAAACGGGATGATGATCAACAGGGCGTATACAAAGATGACGGGCCTGACAAAAGACCAGGTGATCGGGAAGCCGGCCAATACCGACATATCCGAAGGTGAAAGCATGCATTTGAAAGTGCTTGAAACGAGGCGCCCTGTCAGAGGGGTCAGAATGAAAGTCGGCCCCAATAAAAAAGAAGTGATCGTCAATGTCGCGCCGATTATCGTTGACGGTATTTTAAAAGGGAGCGTCGGTGTTATTCACGATGTATCTGAAATTCAATCGCTCACAAACGAGCTGAACAGAGCGCGCCAGATTATCCGTACACTCGAGGCGAAATATACATTTGCCGACATCATCGGTTCAAGCGAGCAGATGCTCGTCGCGCTGGAACAGGCGAAATTGGGGGCGAAGACGCCTGCGACGATTTTGCTGAGAGGCGAATCGGGAACGGGGAAAGAGCTTTTTGCCCATGCCATACATAACGAAAGTGACCGAAAGTATAATAAGTTTGTTCGCGTCAATTGTGCGGCCATTTCGGAATCACTGCTTGAATCAGAGCTGTTCGGCTATGAAGAAGGCGCTTTTTCAGGCGCGCGCCGCGGCGGCAAAAAAGGATTTTTTGAAGAGGCGAACAACGGCAGCATTTTCTTGGATGAAATCGGAGAGCTCACGCAAAACACACAAGCGAAGCTCCTCCGCGTTCTTCAGGAAAAAGAAATTGTCAGAGTCGGCGGGACCAAACCGATTTCTGTGAACGTCCGGGTCATCGCAGCGACAAACGTCAATATTGAAAAAGCGCTCGCTGAGGGCAGGTTTCGCGAAGACTTGTACTACCGGATCAATCGCTATCCGATATCAATTCCGCCGCTCAGGCAGCGGAAAGAGGATATCGAAGCCTTGAGCAGGCATTTGATTGGGAAGATCAATCAAGAATACGGACGCAATGTAAAGGGGCTCACGAAAAACGCACTCAAATCGTTAAAAGCACGGAAGTGGCCGGGGAATGTCAGAGAGCTTGAAAATGTCCTTGAGCGGGCGATGATCTTTTTAAAACCGCAAATGGAATGGATTGATCTCGAACACCTGCCTGAAGCAGACCGTCCGAAAAAAAAGGTGGAAGCCGGAGCAGCTTTCCCTGAGATTGAAGAGGAAAAGCTGTCTGATGCGGTTGAACGGTTTGAAGCTCATGTCATAAAAGAAACGCTTGAAAAGCATCAATACAACAGAACGAAAACGGCGAAAGCGCTTGGAATCAGTATCCGCAATCTCTATTACAAAATGGATAAATACAATCTTGCAAAAGATAGCATGCAATAAATTGCAAAACGAGTGCAAAATCATGCAAACTGTAAAACAGGATCACAGTACCGAACCGCTTTTTTATACTGGCACGAAACTTGCATGATATAGTGGGCGGATGTTTGCTAAGAAAGGTGGGTACTATGAAGCTGAAACAATTATTGCAAAAAGCGGCGGAGCTAGACAATAAAACGGTCGCCGTCGCACATGCAGAAGATGACGAAGTGCTGCAAGCAGTCAAACTTGCGGTCGACAAACAATTTGCCCGGTTCTTGTTGATTGGGCACAGAGAAAAGATCAGGCATATGATGACAGAACAGAACATTTCAAAACGGCACGTGGATATCATTCATTCGGAATCGCCGGCGGATTCGGCGAGAATTGCCGTTCAAGCTGTCAAAAGCGGAAATGCTGATGTTCTCATGAAGGGGAATGTCCCGACAGCCGTGCTATTAAAAGCCGTTTTGAATAAAGAGTACGGGCTCCGTTCCTCGCATGTGCTGTCACATGTAGCAGCTTTTGAAGTCAGCGGGTTTGAGAGGCTGATTTATGTAACAGATGCGGCAATGAATATCAGCCCCAAGCTTGATGAGCTGAAACAAATTTTAGAAAACGCAGTCGGCGTGGCGAGAGCGGTCGGCGTGCAAATGCCGAAAGCCGCTTGCCTCGCCGCGGTGGAAACGGTGAATCCCGCAATGGAAGCGACATTAAATGCAGCTGCCTTGACGCAGATGAATCATCGGGGCCAAATCAAAAATTGCATCGTTGACGGGCCTCTTGCGTTGGATAACGCGATCTCACCGCTTGCCGCCCGGCATAAAAACATTTCTGGAATCGTTGCGGGCGAGGCTGACATCCTGCTTGTTCCTTCAATTGAAACAGGCAATGTCCTTTACAAATCATTGATTCATTTTGCGGGTGCGAAAGTGGGAGCCATTTTGGCAGGGGCAAAAGCGCCCATCGCCTTGACAAGCAGGGCCGATTCCGCAGAAAACAAGCTGTATTCGATTGCTTTGGCGCTGTGTACGTCTGAAGCACGACAAGAGGAGGAATAAAAAATGGAACTATTTCGATATATGGAACAGTATGACTATGAGCAATTGGTATTTTGCCAAGATAAACAGTCCGGATTAAAAGCGATCATCGCGATTCATGATACGACTCTCGGGCCGGCTCTCGGCGGCACGAGAATGTGGACATATGAAAGTGAAGAAGCCGCAATTGAAGATGCGCTGCGCCTTGCGCGGGGAATGACCTATAAAAACGCGGCGGCCGGACTGAACCTCGGAGGAGGCAAAACCGTTATTATCGGCGATCCGCGCAAAGATAAAAACGAAGAAATGTTCCGCGCTTTCGGCCGTTACATTCAAGGGCTGAACGGCAGATACATCACCGCGGAAGACGTCGGTACAACCGTTGAAGATATGGACATCATTCATGACGAAACTGATTTTGTTACAGGCATTTCGCCTGCTTTCGGTTCATCTGGCAATCCTTCCCCGGTAACGGCTTACGGGGTATATAAAGGGATGAAGGCTGCGGCAAAAGAGGCCTTCGGGACAGATTCGCTTGAAGGAAAAACCGTTGCTGTCCAAGGGGTCGGAAACGTGGCATACAATCTGTGCCGTCATCTCCACGAAGAAGGCGCGAAACTGATCGTGACCGACATCAATAAAGAAGCGGTCGAACGCGCAGTCGCCGAATTCGGCGCCCGTGCCGTCGATCCGGATGATATTTATTCACAGGAGTGCGATATATATGCACCGTGTGCTCTGGGAGCGACAATCAACGATGATACGATTCCGCAGCTGAAAGCCAAAGTGATTGCCGGGGCAGCCAACAATCAGCTGAAAGAAACGCGCCACGGGGATCAAATCCACGACATGGATATCGTTTATGCCCCTGACTATGTCATCAATGCCGGCGGCGTCATCAATGTCGCTGACGAGCTTTACGGCTATAATTCAGAGCGCGCGCTGAAAAAAGTCGAAGGCATCTACGGAAATATTGAACGCGTCCTTGAAATTTCAAAACGCGACCGCATTCCGACATACTTGGCCGCAGACCGCCTGGCGGAAGAGCGTATTGAGCGCATGCGCCAATCGAGAAGTCAATTTTTGCAAAACGGCCATCACATTTTAAGCAGGCGTTAAGATCATAACCCCTATTCGCTATTGGAGGTTTTATATCAATGCAGGTACAGGAAAAACGTATTCTCGTCATCAATCCGGGATCAACATCTACAAAGATCGGCGTTTTTCATGATGACCGTTCGATTTTCGAAAAATCAATCCGTCATGACGAGGCTGAGTTACAGCAATACCAAACCATTATTGATCAATATTCGTTCAGAAAACAGGCGATACTCGAAACCCTGCATGAACAGGGAATCAATATTTCTAAATTGGATGCCGTTTGCGCCCGGGGAGGGCTGCTCAGACCGATTGAAGGCGGCACTTACGAAGTCAACGATGCGATGATCACCGATTTGAAGAACGGATATGCGGGGCAGCATGCATCAAATCTCGGGGGTATCATCGCCAGGGAGATTGCCGACGGATTAAATATTCCCGCTTTTATCGTCGACCCCGTTGTTGTGGATGAAATGGCCCCTATCGCAAAAATTTCCGGCACGCCGGCCATTGAAAGGCGCAGTATTTTTCACGCGCTCAACCAAAAAGCTGTCGCGAGGAAAGCGGCCTGGCAGTTTGGAAAGCGGTATGAAGATATGAAAATGATCATCACCCACATGGGAGGCGGCATTACGACCGGCGTTCATTGCCACGGTCGGGTGATCGATGTCAACAACGGCCTCCACGGAGAAGGTCCGCTCAGTCCGGAGCGGGCCGGAACCATTCCTGCGGGTGATCTGATCGAAATGGCCTTCTCCGGCAAGTATACGAAAGGCGAGCTGATGAAAATGCTAGTCGGCGGCGGAGGCCTCGCCGGCTATCTCGGCACGACGGATGCGGTTAAAGTTGAGAAAATGATCAAGGAAGGCGATCAAAAGGCTGCGCTCATCTATGAAGCGATGGCTTATCAAATCGCCAAAGAAATCGGGGCGGCCAGCGCCGTCTTAAAAGGCGAAGTCGATGTCATTATTTTGACAGGCGGACTGGCGTACGGAAAATCGTTTGTTACCTCGATCAGACAATACATAGACTGGATTTCGGATGTCGTCGTCTTTCCGGGAGAAAATGAGCTTCAAGCATTGGCTGAAGGTGCATTTCGCGTATTAAACGGCGAAGAAGAGGCGAAACAGTATCCGAACCAGAGGAGGGAAAGTCATGGCAACTGAATACGATCTCGTGATTCTTGGAGGGGGCACAGGCGGCTATGTGGCTGCCATCAGAGCTTCGCAGCTGGGGCTGAAAACAGCCGTCGTTGAAAAGCGGAAACTCGGCGGCACGTGCCTTCATAAAGGCTGCATCCCGTCGAAAGCGCTCCTAAGAAGCGCGGAAGTTTACAGGACAGCAAAAAAGGCGGACGAATTCGGAGTGGTCATTTCTGAAGTCGGCCTGCGGTTTTCTCAAGTTCAAAGCAGAAAACAAAAAATAATTGACCAGCTGCACAACGGTGTCAAACACTTGATGAAAAAAGGAAAGATTGATGTTTACGAAGGAATCGGACGAATTCTCGGGCCGTCGATTTTTTCCCCGATGCCGGGGACGGTTTCCGTTGAGATGGCAAACGGGGATGAGAATGAGATGCTCATACCGAAAAACGTCATCATCGCCACAGGCTCAAGGCCCAGGTCGCTGCCAGGGCTTGAGCTTGACGGGGAAAACGTGCTGTCATCCGACGAAGCGCTTGAACTTGAGCAACTTCCGGCTTCCATGCTGATTGTCGGAGGAGGTGTCATCGGAATCGAGTGGGCTTCCATGCTGTGCGATTTCGGTGTTGACGTGACCGTCATTGAGTATGCAGACCGGATTTTGCCGACTGAAGATGCCGATATTTCTAAAGAAATGCAGACGCAGCTGGCGAAAAAAGGCATCACCATCATCACGGGAGCGAAAGTGCTGCCCGACACATTGGCGAAAGGCGATACGGTCAGCATTCAAGCGGAAAAAGACGGAGAAAAACAGACCTATTCCGCTGAGAAAATGCTCGTATCTGTCGGAAGGCAGGCAAATGTTGAAGGGATCGGTCTGGAAAACACAGATATCCAAGTGGAAAACGGCTTTATCGCGACAAACAGCATGTACCAGACAAAAGAATCCCACATCTATGCGATCGGAGATGTGATCGGCGGCCTTCAGCTTGCACATGCTGCTTCCCACGAAGGGATTACGGCTGTTGAGCATATTGCTGGCGAGAATCCGCACGACATCGACTATTCGCTTGTCTCAAAATGCATCTATTCAAGTCCTGAAGCCGCATCGGTCGGCTTGACAGAGGATGAGGCGAAGGCACAGGGCAAAAGCGTTAAAGTAGGCAAATTTCCGTTTCAGGCGATTGGCAAAGCGCTCGTGTACGGTGAGACGGACGGCTTTGTCAAAATCGTCGCCGATCGCGAATCAGATGATATTTTGGGCGTTCACATGATCGGCCCGCATGTGACAGACATGATATCTGAAGCCGGTCTGGCAAAGGTGCTTGACGCCACCCCGTGGGAAGTCGGACAAACGATCCATCCGCATCCGACGCTGTCGGAGGCGATCGGAGAAGCCGCCCTTGCCGTAGATGGAAAGGCGATTCATTTTTAGAAAGCATGAAGGAGTGAAGAAAATGGGCAATAACCGTCATGAAGCAGTTGGATTAACAGATGAACAAGCAATCGACATGTACAAAACCATGCTTTTAGCCAGAAAACTTGATGAGCGGATGTGGCTCTTAAACCGTTCAGGCAAAATTCCTTTTGTCATCTCTTGTCAAGGACAGGAAGCCGCCCAGGTCGGAGCGGCATTTGCATTAGACCGTGAGAACGATTATGTGCTTCCATATTACAGAGATATGGGCGTTGTCCTTGCTTTTGGCATGACGGCAAAAGATTTAATGCTGTCGGCGTTTGCAAAAGCCGAGGATCCGAATTCGGGAGGAAAGCAGATGCCGAGCCACTTCGGTCAAAAGAAAAACCGGATCGTCACAGGCTCTTCGCCAGTGACAACGCAAGTTCCGCACGCGGTGGGTGTAGCGCTTGCCGGAAGGCTTGAAAAGAAAGACATCGCGACTTTTGTGACGTTCGGCGAAGGCTCTTCAAACCAGGGGGACTTCCATGAAGGGGCGAACTTTGCCGCCGTTCATAAGCTTCCCGTCATTTTCATGTGTGAAAACAATAAATACGCCATTTCGGTTCCTTACGAAAAGCAGGTGGCTTGTGAAAACATTTCCGACCGCGCCGTCGGTTACGGCATGCCCGGCGTGACCGTTGACGGAAATGATCCGCTTGAAGTCTACAAAGCGGTTAAAGAAGCAAGGGAACGTGCCGGAAGAGGCGAAGGTCCGACATTAATCGAAACGATATCATACCGGCTGACCCCGCACTCCAGCGATGATGATGATCGAAGCTACAGAGAGCGCGAAGAGGTGGCGGAGGCGAAGAAAAATGATCCGCTTAACAAATTCGCGCATTACTTAAAAGAAACAGGGCTTCTGGACGACCAGTCTGAGAAGCAAATGTCGGATGAGATCACAACCATCGTCAATGAAGCAACAGATTATGCTGAACATGCACCTTATGCAGATCCGGAAGATGCGCTGCGGCATGTATATGCGGAGTAAGGGGGAAGAACAATGCCAGTTATGTCATATATAGATGCTGTCACTTTGGCTTTGAAAGAAGAAATGGAAAAGGATTCCCGCGTCTTTGTTTTAGGGGAGGATGTCGGCAAAAAAGGCGGTGTGTTCAAGGCAACAGCCGGTCTTTACGACCAGTTCGGCGAAGAGCGGGTGATGGACACGCCTTTGGCGGAATCCGCAATTGCCGGCGTCGGAATCGGGGCTGCCATGTACGGGATGAGACCGGTCGCCGAAATGCAGTTTGCAGATTTTATCATGCCGGCTGTCAACCAGATTATTTCAGAAGCGGCAAAAATCCGCTACCGCTCCAACAATGACTGGAATTGTCCGATCGTCATCCGCGCACCTTACGGCGGAGGCGTGCACGGCGCGCTGTACCATTCTCAGTCAGTTGAAGCCGTATTTGCCAACCAGCCCGGGCTGAAAATCGTCATGCCTTCGACACCTTATGATGTCAAAGGGCTTTTGAAAGCGGCCATCCGCGATGACGACCCTGTCCTGTTCTTCGAGCATAAACGTGCGTACCGGCTGATCAAGGGCGAAGTGCCGAGTGACGACTATGTGCTGCCGATCGGAAAGGCGGATGTGAAGCGGGAAGGCGAAGACATTACCGTCATCACATACGGATTGTGCGTCCATTTCGCCCTTCAGGCTGCCGAGCGGCTTGCCAAAGACGGGATTTCCGCACATATCCTTGATTTAAGAACAGTATATCCGCTCGATCAGGAAGCGATTATTGAAGCGGCTTCCAAAACGGGCAAAGTGCTTCTGATGACCGAGGATACGAAGGAAGGCAGCATTATGAGTGAAGTAGCCGCGATCATTTCAGAGCATTGCCTGTTCGATTTGGATGCGCCGATTAAGCGGTTGGCGGGCCCTGACGTCCCGGCAATGCCGTATGCTCCTACAATGGAAAAATTCTTTATGGTCAATCCGGATAAAGCAGAAGCAGCAATGAGAGAATTGGCCGAGTTTTAATATAGCGAAGGAGGACATATCGTATGGCAGTGGAACAAATGACAATGCCGCAGCTCGGGGAGAGCGTGACGGAGGGAACCATCAGCAAATGGCTTGTCAGCGTCGGAGATCACGTCAACAAATACGATCCGATTGCTGAAGTGATGACGGATAAGGTCAATGCTGAAGTCCCTTCATCGTTCACGGGAACGATTACCGAGCTTGTCGGGAAAGAAGGCGAAACTCTGCAAGTCGGAGACGTCATCTGCAAAGTCGAAACAAACGAAGAAGCGAAACCGGAGGCTGAGGCTGTTTCCAATCTGGATCAAGCGGAAGCGGAGCCGGCCAAACCGGAGGAAAAAGATACATCTCAGAAAAAACGTTATTCCCCGGCGGTGCTGAGACTTGCCGGTGAGCACAACATTGATTTGGAGCAGGTGGAAGGTACCGGTGCCGGCGGACGGATCACCAGAAAAGACATCCAGCGCATCATTGCTTCCGGAGCTGCTCCTCAAGCTGATGCGGCGCCGGAAAAACAGCCGGATACAAATGCCGCGGGAGCGAGTGAGCCCGTCCAAAAGCTGGCGCAAGCCGCCCCTCAAGCTGCACCGCCTCAGAGTGCGGCTGGAGACGTCGAGATTCCTGTGACCGGAATCCGTCATGCGATTGCGACCAATATGGTCAGAAGCAAGCATGAAATCCCTCATGCCTGGACGATGATGGAAGTGGATGTCACAAGTCTTGTGAGCTACCGCAACAAAATAAAGGACGAATTTAAGAAGAAAGAGGGCTTCAGCCTGACCTTTTTCGCGTTCTTTGTCAAAGCGGTCGCACAGGCGCTGAAGGAATTCCCGCAAATGAACAGCATGTGGGCCGGAGATAAAATCATTCAGAAAAAAGACATCAACATCTCAATTGCAGTAGCGACTGACGATGCGCTGTACGTTCCTGTCATCAAGCATGCCGATGAAAAAACAATTAAAGGCATCGCGAGAGAAATCTACGAACTGGCTCATAAGGTCAGAAGCGGCAAGCTGACGAGCGGGGATATGAGCGGAGGTACGTTCACGGTCAACAATACCGGTTCGTTCGGGTCGGTTCAGTCAATGGGGATCATCAACCATCCACAGGCGGCCATCCTGCAGGTTGAATCGATCGTCAAGCGTCCCGTCGTCATGGAGCATGGCATGATCGCGGTCAGAGATATGGTGAACCTGTGCTTATCCCTCGACCACAGAGTGCTTGACGGCCTCGTTTGCGGCAGATTCCTTGCCCGTGTGAAAGAGATTTTGGAACAAATCGATGATCATACTTCCATTTATTAAAAAAGAAGAGCTGGCCCGTTAAGGGTCAGCTCTTTTCTTTTTCTAAGGGGGCGAGCATGCGGAGATGTCCGTTTAGCACCTCGATTGAAGCTGGCGTTTTTGTGCAGATTTCGCCGTCTGTATCGGCTTCCATTGGGAGGACGGTTTCAACTTCAACGGTTTGCCCCTGATAATAGGAGAGCTCGCCTGCAAAGGAATCCCATTCGGGATCATCCATTGCAAAAAGTTCTTTCAATGCAGCCAGATTCGTATTCCGGCAGACGAGGATGTCCGCTTTTCCGTCGTTAATGCTCAGCTGCGGAAGGGGGATCTTGTTTGTTCCGATAAATGGTCCGTTCAGCACGACCACCATGACCGCTTCGTCAGTAAACTCTTCTCCGTCGATCGACAGGCGGAAAGAGAAAGGCTCAAGATTGGAGATGGTCCGCAGTGCGCTTGTAAAATAACTGATTCTCCCGAGCAGCGCTTTTTCCGTTTGATTGATATGGGTGGAAGCTTCCGTAATCAATCCGATGCCCCAGAAGTTGAGACAATAATGATCATTTGCTTTTAACACATCGACCGGGACAGGTTTTCCATTGACGAGCGCTTCCGCCGCTTTTTCAATGTTCTGGGGAATGCGGAGCGCCCTCGAAAAGTCGTTGCATGTGCCGCCCGGGAGAATGCCGATATCTGGCTTCGTTTGAAGCTGGCTGATGCCGTTAATGCATTCGTGCACCGTTCCGTCACCGCCTAATATAAACAATTGCCCGATATCCTCCCCGATCTTTCGGCAAAATTCGAATGCATCACGTTTCTTTCTCGTCGGTTTTACGATGAGTTCGTCTATAGCCTGTGAAAGAACAGGTACGGCAGCACCCAGTGTTTTTTCAACATTTTTTTGTCCTGCATTTCCGTTGTAAATCAGCATTGCTTTCTTTCGGTTCATAAAGGTGCTCCTTTATTTGATAGAGTCTTTACTTATTTTTCCCCGGGCTGCCCGTGCCATAAACCTGAAGGAACACGAATCGCCTGATTTGCGGTTCGGACGGTTTCAAAGTATCATTAGAACAGATGAGCAAACAGCGCCTTTAGCATCATGCTAAAGGCGGCTAAAAAGGAGAGATCTTAAAGTGAACATGGATTTTAATCTGTTTATGAATGATGTCGTGCGCCAAGCCAGACAGGAAATAACGGCTGCCGGCTACACCGAATTGAAAACGCCTGAAGAGGTCGATGAAGCGCTCACGAAAAAAGGGACTACGCTTGTGATGGTCAACTCCGTCTGCGGCTGTGCAGGGGGAATTGCAAGGCCGGCCGCACATCATGCGGTTCATTACGATAAGCGCCCGGATCATCTCGTCACCGTTTTTGCCGGACAAGACAAAGAAGCGACGGCTCGAGCAAGGGAATATTTTGAAGGATATCCGCCTTCTTCTCCGTCATTCGCCCTTTTAAAAGACGGCAAGATTTTAAAAATGGTCGAACGCCATGAAATTGAAGGCTATGAGCCGATGGCTGTCATCACTAAGCTTCAAGGATTGTTTGAAGAACACTGTGAAGAAGTATAAGGTAAAGGAAATACCGCCTGCCAAAACAGTGGCAGGCTTTTTTTATGTATAAAAATTCTTTTTATATGCAATCAGAAAGATAAAAACATAGGCTTTCAATTGGTATTTAAAGGCTTGTTTGAAGGTTTTTCAGTTATTTTTCAAAATGGTATTGCATCTGGCCTAGAAAATGTTTAAAATACATATCAACGAATAAATATTCAAAAAAGGTTCAGGGGGATACACAACATGAAAAAATGGATGTTACTGGTAGTGGCAGCATGTGTCACATTTGCATTAACTGCATGCGGGACGAGCAGCAGTTCTGCTGATAAAAAAACATTGGTGATGGGAACTTCAGCCGATTACCCGCCTTTTGAATCGAAAGACGGAGATAAGATTGTCGGTTTTGATGTTGATCTGGCCAATGCACTGGCTAAAAAAACGGGCCATGAAATCGAAGTGAAAGACATGGACTTCAACGGCCTGGTGACCGCTCTTAAAACAAACAAAGTCGACATCGTGCTTTCAGGAATGACGCCGACGCCTAAACGCAAAAAGCAGGTCGATTTTTCAAACGTCTATTATACGGCTCACAACATGATCGTTACAAAAAAATCAAGCGGCATCAAATCGCTTGACGATTTGAAAGGAAAAACGGTCGGCGTGCAGCTTGGCTCCATTCAGGAAGAAAAAGCGAAGGAGCTTACATCGGATTACAATTTAAAAGTTGAAAACCGCAACCGCATTTCGGATTTAACCGAAGAAATCAAAGCAGGCCGCTTTGACGCAGCAATCATAGAGGATATCGTTGCCGAAAAATATATTGATAAAAATGAAGAACTGGTTGGCTACAATCTGCCGAAAGAACCGGATGAAAAAGCCGGCTCCGCGATCGCCTTCAAAAAGGGAAGCGATTTGACCGAGAAGTTCAACAAAGCGCTTGAAGAAATGGAGAAAAGCGGAGAACTTGAAAAGCTGAAAGAAAAATGGTTCGGCGGAGAAACGAAAAAGTAAGCGTGAAAAGTTCAACTTTTTGTTGAACTTTTTTTTCTAAAGCGATGTGCGCCTCTTTAATGATGAGGCGGGAGAGGGAGAGTCACATGAATTTTCTTGATTTTTCTAGTACAATACCCGAGATGCCTTTCATTTTGGAAGGCTTGGGCGTCACCTTAAAAGTGGTCGCGGCTGCGGCCGTGCTTGGATTTTTGCTGGGGGTTTTGATTACGCTTTTAAAAATCAGTTCGATCAAGCCCCTCGCATGGATTGCCGATTTTTACACTTCTATATTCCGGGGGACACCGCTTGTTCTGCAGCTGATGATCGTCTATTACGGGCTGCCTCAGGTGCTGGGCTTCGATATTGATGCTTACTGGGCGGCCGTCATCGCATTCGGCTTAAACTCCGCCGCTTATGTATCAGAAATCATCAGAGCCGGAATCAATGCGATCGACAAAGGACAAAAAGAAGCGGCGATGGCGCTGGGCGTCCCGTATGCAAAGATGATGAAGGATCTCTTGCTGCCGCAGGCCTTTAAAAATATCATGCCAGCGCTGATCAACGAATCGATTACACTGACAAAGGAATCGGCTGTTGTCACCGTCATCGGACTCGGCGATATTATGAGACGAAGCTATCAGGCAGGAGCGGCGATCTACAGCCCGCTTGAGCCGATGCTGTTTGCGGGTCTCATCTACTATGTGCTCGTTTTGATCCTGACGTTTGTCGGCAAAGCGATTGAAAGGAAGCTGAATGTCAATGATTAATGTTCGCAATCTCTCAAAATCTTTCGGAAAGCACGAGGTGCTTAAACATATTTCCGTTTCCTTTGAAAAAGGCGAAGTAGCCGCTGTCATCGGTCCGTCAGGCTCAGGCAAGTCCACGTTTCTGCGTTGCTTAAACATGCTCGAAAAGCCGACGGAGGGCAGCATTTTCATTCAGGATCAAGAGATTACAAGCCCGAAAACAAATGTGCTGAAAATCAGAGAGAACATCGGCATGGTCTTTCAGCATTTTCATTTGTTTCCGCATAAAACGGTTCTTGAAAATATTACGTATGCACCTGTCCATGTCAAAAAAGAAAGCAAACAGGCGGCAGCGAAAAAAGCGGAAGAACTGCTTGAGAAAGTGGGGCTTATCGATAAAAAAGATGATTATCCGAACCGTTTATCAGGGGGGCAAAAGCAGCGCGTTGCGATTGCGAGGGCGCTGGCGATGAATCCGGACATCATGCTGTTTGACGAGCCGACATCGGCCCTTGATCCTGAGATGGTCAAAGAAGTGCTTCAGGTGATGCAGGATTTGGCGAAAACCGGGATGACGATGGTGATCGTGACGCACGAAATGGGCTTTGCCAAAGAAGTCGCCGACAGGGTGCTTTTCATGGATGAAGGAACCATTGTCGAAGACGATGATCCTAAAGCGTTTTTTTCTTCTCCAAAATCGAAAAGAGCTCAAGACTTTTTAGAGAAAATACTATAAAATAAGCGAAGAAGATGCTGATCTTCTTCTTTTTTATTCACTAAGACTAGCAGAAAAGATTGGGGTTAACGATGTTTAAAATAGGTTATCGCACATTAAAAACAGCGCTTGGCACAGCATTGGCCATCTATATCGCACAGCTGCTCGGCCTTCATAATTTTGTGTCGACAGGGATCATCACGATCCTCTGTATTCAAGTGACGAAAAAGCGGTCCCTTCAGGCATCATGGGCCCGGTTTGCGGCATGCATTCTTGCGATCGTTTTTTCATACGCGTTTTTTGAACTGATCGGCTATCATCCGGCTGTCATCGGTCTGATGCTGCTGTTCTTTATTCCGACAACCGTTCTTCTGAAAATAAAAGAAGGAATCGTCACAAGTTCGGTCATCATTCTTCATCTTTATATGTCAGAAGGGATCACCCTTTCTCTCATTTGGAATGAATGCCTCATCATCATTACGGGAATCGGCGTTGCCCTGCTGATGAATTTGTACATGCCGAGCCTCGATAAAGAGCTCAAACAGTATCAGCAGAAAATCGAAGATAACTTTGCCAAGATTTTTGAAGAAATCGAACGCTATTTGCTGACCGGGGAACAGGACTGGACGGGAAAAGAGATTCCTGAGACGCACCGTTTGATCAATGAAGCGAAGACCCTGGCATACCGTGATGTGGAAAATCACTTTCTCAGGCACGAAAATCTCTATTATCACTACTTTAAAATGAGAGAAAAGCAGTTTGAAATTATCGAAAGGGTCCTGCCGAAAATCACGTCGATTTCGATGACGGTTGAACAGGGGCATATGATCGCAGCGTTTCTTCATGATTTAAGAGGAGCCATCCATCCCGGCAATACGGCTCATAAGTTTTTGAAGCGGCTCGTGAAAATGAGAGAGGAAATTGATGAGATGGAGCTGCCGACGACACGCGAAGAATTTGAAGCGCGCGCTGCTCTTTTCAATTTTCTCGGCGAAATGGAACAGTATCTTGTGATTAAGAGCTACTTTAAAGGAATTAAATCTCCTGCATAACCGCATGAGTTTCTCCTTCATTGGTCAATCTAATGGAACAGGGGGAAACCCGTGCGGTTTTTTCTATTCCTGCGGAAGTCCGGGCTTGAAGAAAAGCAGGCGTTTCTCCGCAAAAAGAGCCGCCTGCTTTCATGATTTGTATTAAAAAATCATGCTGAGTCCGGTAAGCAGAGTCGTCAGCACCATGACGCCGATCATTAAAATAACCATGAATTTGATGAATTTTCGAGACAAGCTTTTCACCTCTGTTTTTTAATCTCCCATTATTTTATACTGCTTTTTTTCATCGGACAAGTTTCGTGTAAGAATCAAATAGAGAAGGGGCAGAACACGATGAATATGTTTGAAAGAGTCGACGATTTAAACAACAGCCGTCAACAAGCTTTGCTAGGGGGCGGGCAGGAACGGATCGACAGGCAGAAGCAAAAAGGCAAGCTCACCGCCAGAGAGAGAATCGATCTTCTGCTTGATGAGGGAACGTTCACTGAGCTGAATGCTTTTGCCAGAAGCCGGCAGTCCGGCGGCCCGTTAGGCGACGGGGTTGTCACGGGATTCGGAAAAATCGATGGGCGGCCCGTTTATCTGTTTTCCCAGGATTTTACCGTCACCGGCGGAGCGCTCGGAGAAATGCACGCCAAAAAAATAGCGGCCGTCATGGATCTTGCCCTCAAAAATAAGGCCCCTTTCATCGGTCTGAACGACTCAGGTGGTGCGAGAATTCAAGAGGGTGTGCTATCATTAGATGGATACGGTCATATTTTTTACCGAAATGTCCTTTGCTCAGGCATCATTCCGCAAATCTCTGTCATTCTCGGCCCTTGTGCGGGCGGCGCGGTTTATTCTCCAGCTTTGACCGACTTCGTTTTCATGAACGAAAAAACCGGACAGATGTTCATTACCGGTCCGAAAGTCATCAAAACGGCGACAGGCGAAGCTGTCAGCTCCGGAGAATTGGGGTGCGCCTATATACATAATTCAATCAGCGGGAATGCCCATTTTTCCGGGGATTCCGATGAGGCCGTCCTCAGTGAGGTGCGCAAGCTCTTGTCCTACATCCCCCAGAATCACGAAGAAAAGCCTCCGGCTAAGGCGAGAAAGGCGAAAGACGATGAGATAAGGCCTGATTTAATGACGATTCTGCCTGAAGACGGTCAGCGGCCGTATGACATCAAACAGATCATCGCGGAAATCGCAGACAGCGGAACATTTTTTGAAGTGCAGCGCCACTTTGCCAAAAACGCGGTGATCGGTTTTGCAAGGATAGCGGGGGGAACGGCGGCGATCGTGGCCAACCAGCCGAAGTATTTAGCCGGAAGCCTCAGCATGGATGCGGCTGACAAAATCGCCCGGTTTATCCGTTTTTGCGATTCCTTTCAGATCCCGATTTTGACTTTGGTGGATTGTCCCGGCTTTCTTCCGGGAATACGCGAAGAGCACGGCGGGGTGATCAGACACGGCGCTAAAATCCTTTACGCGTATGCGGAAGCCGCCGTCTGCAAGGTGACGGTCATTTTAAGAAAAGCATACGGCGGAGCATATGTCGCTTTAAACAGCAAGGCGCTTGGAGCTGATGCCGTGTTTGCTTGGCCGAATGTAGAAATTGCAGTGATGGGCGCCTCGGAAGCTGCGGATGTGCTGTTCGCGAAGGAAATCGAACGGTCGGAAGACCCGCGGGCCGCCCGCGAGGAAAAAATCCGGAAATGCATGCACGCTTCAAGCCCTTTTGCCGCTGCAAGATACGGCATGGTAGACGATATCATCGATCCGAAAGAGACGCGGAAGAAGCTGATCCAAACGTTTGACATGCTGAAGAGCAAAAGAGAAATCAGGCCGGACAAAAAGCATGGAAATATACCGCTTTAAAAATGGAGGGGAAACTAGCATGAATGAAAAACGCCTGTTAGAAGAGTTTTTAGAACTTGTGCAAATTGATTCCGAGACAAAACACGAAGCTGATATTTGCAAGGTGCTGAAAGAAAAATTTGCTGCTCTTGGAATGGATGTCGTGGAGGATGACACCGCGCCAAAAACGGGGCACGGAGCGGGAAACCTCGTGTGCACGCTTCCTGGAACGAAAGAGGCGGACACGATTTACTTTACATCCCACATGGATACCGTCGTGCCCGGAAAAGGTGTGAAGCCGGTCATTGAAGACGGATATGTCAAAACAGACGGCACAACGATTTTGGGAGCTGACGACAAAACAGGCCTTGCAGCGATGCTCGAAGCCGTAAAAGTGCTGAAAGAAAAAAACATTCCGCACGGAACGATCCAGTTTATCATTACGGTCGGCGAAGAATCGGGGCTTGTCGGAGCGAAAGCTTTAGACCGATCGCTGATCAAAGCCGATTACGGATATGCGCTTGATTCCGACGGGAAGGTCGGCAATATTATCGTAGCAGCGCCGACACAGGCGAAAATTAGAGCAACTGTCTACGGAAAAACGGCTCATGCCGGAGTAGAGCCGGAAAAAGGAGTCTCCGCCATCACGATCGCTTCAAAAGCGATTGCCAAAATGCCGCTTGGCCGCATCGACGAGGAGACGACGGCTAATATCGGCCGCTTTGAGGGCGGAACGCAAACCAATATCGTCTGCGATCAGGTCGACATTCTCGCTGAAGCCCGTTCGCTTGTTCCGGAAAAAATGGAAAAGCAGACCGAAAAAATGAAGCAGGCGTTTGAAGCAGCCGCCGCTGAAATGGGTGGCAGAGCCGAGGTGGAAATCGAAGTCATGTACCCGGGCTTTAAATACAAAGACGGGGATCTCGTCGTTGAAATCGCCAAAAAAGCCGCCGGGAAAATCGGCCGTCCGTACGAGCTATTGACGAGCGGCGGAGGAAGCGATGCGAACGTCATCGCAGGACACGGCATTCCGACTGTCAACCTTGCAGTCGGATATGAACAAATCCATACGAAAAACGAAAAAATGCCGATTGAGGAACTTGTCAAAACTGCAGAAATGGTTGTTGCCATTATTGAGGAAGTAGCAAACCCGTCATAAAGGCGGGTTTTTACAGGGACCGTTTCAGCTCGAGCCGATGGTTTCAGCGGAAACGGTCACACTACCTGAAGTCGCGATCGAGAAGATGGAAGGGAAACGCAAAAAAGCTTGCGCCTTTAAAGGCGCAAGCTTTTTTATTTTGTAGCCGATTCAGCAGGCTGAATGGCTTTTTTGTTTTTTTGGTAAACTTGATGAAGAACGACGGATTGAATCGTCAGAAGCAGTCCGCTTGTCAGCCAGTACAGCGGCAGGGCTGCAGGGACGTTGATCGAAAAGATCGTCATCATCACAGGGAAAAAGAAGCCCATGATTTTGGCGGACTGCTGAGCCGCCGGATTTGTTTGGGCGTTCTGTGCGTTCAGCTTTTGAGACACATAGAACTGGATAAAATACATGAACCCGGCGCATAAAGATACGATAATATCCGAATGCCCGAGGTTAAACCAGAGAAAAGAGTGTGAAGCAATTTCGGGCGTCGAGCGGATCGCATAATAAAAACCGATTAGGATCGGAAACTGAATCAGCATCGGCAGGCAGCCCATCGCCAGCGGATTGATGTTATGCTTTTGGTAAAGCTGCATCATCTCCTGCTGAATTTCCCTCTGCTTCACAGGATCTTTCGTCTTTTTTAGCTTGCTTTGAATCGCATCCAGCTCAGGTTTGACAAGCGCCATTTTTTCCTGCATGGCCCGCTGTTTTTTATACTGGTTGGCAAACAGCGGAAAGACGAGAACCCGGACGATGATGGTCACAAAAATAATCGACAGTCCGTAGTTTCCGTGGAAAAATCCGGCGATTCCTTTAATCAGCTCTGAAAAAGGCCCCACGACATAGTGTTGGAAGAAGTTGTCGCTTCCTCCGGTACTGCCGGTGGCTGCCGAAGCTTGTTCACCTATAAACATGGTCATGATCAAAAACATTGCAGTCGCAAACAATTGTTTTAATTTCGTGTTCAACACGTTCTCCTCCTTCTGAATAAAAGGGCCCGTCTGCCGGACACCTTTTCCCGTTTAAATTGAAAGAAGAAGGGAACGGTGGTCTTCATCGTCGTTCGATGAAGCTTTCATGCGAATGACTTTACTTATCCATACCGTAATGCGATGATATAGGATGATAAGAAAATCGATTGCAGAAACAAACTGTATTGCATGATATTCTTCAAACCGTTTCGTTTTCCAGCTGTCGCCCGTACTGCAGTCCTTTAGGATGAGGGCGATACCGATCGCCGTCAGTGCGGGAAGGACGATTGTGAAAAACTCAAACAGTAAAAAAGCATCGTTGAAAGATTCAAGAATCATCTATTATCACTTCCGTTTCATTTAACATCTTACTATATGAATGCCGGGATGTCTAATTTGAGTACCAGGAGGGAGCCGTTTTGTCTGCTGATAAACAAAAGGGAAGAGTCATCTTTCATATCGATATGAACAGCTTTTACGCGTCTGTTGAAATGGCGTATGACCCTTCGCTGAAAGGCAGGCCGCTCGCCATCGCGGGAAATGCAAAGGAGCGGAAAGGCATCGTCGTCACGTGCAGCTACGAGGCGAGAGCACGCGGCGTAAAACCGCCTATGCCGCTTTGGGAAGCGAAGCGGCTCTGCCCCGAGCTGATCGTCAAGCCGCCGAATTTCGACCGCTACAGAAGCTCTTCAAGAGAAATGTTTCAAGTGCTCAGGGAGTATACGGACCTTGTCGAGCCTGTTTCCATTGATGAAGGGTACATGGATTTAACGGACACGCCATACAGAAATCGGGCATATGAAACGGCGAAGGAAATTCAAGAGCGCCTTCAAGAAGAACTGCTTCTTCCGTCAAGCATCGGGATCGCTCCGAATAAATTCCTGGCCAAAATGGCTTCGGATATGAAAAAACCGCTCGGCATTACGATATTGAGAAAGCGCGAAGTGCCCCGGATTCTTTGGCCCATGGACATCAGCGAGATGTACGGAGTCGGCCGGAAAACCGCTGAAAAGCTCAAGACGCTTGATATCGGCAAGATCGGCGATTTGGCTGCCGCAGATGAGTATGCTTTAAAGCGCCTCCTAGGTATCAACGGCCCCCGTTTAAAAAGGAGGGCAAACGGCATCGACACCGGAGAGGTGAATCCCGACAGGATATACGAATTCAAAAGCGTCGGCAATTCCTCGACTCTCCCGTATGACAGCACAGATGAGAAGGAATTGTGCGGCCTGATTGACAAGCTTTCCGTCTCAGTAAGCGACAGGCTGAAGCGAAAAGAGGTCATGGCAGCAAAAGTTTTCATCATGATCCGCTTTGCGGATTGGACGAACATAACCAGAAGCAAGACCCTTCTGAATCCGACCGATTCAAGAGAAGATATTGCGAAGGAAGCGAAAGCCCTTTTCAGGCAGCATTGGCACGGAAGCCCTGTCAGACTTTTAGGCGTGACGGGAACAGACCTCGTCAATCGGAAGGAAGCCGTCAAACAGCTTGATTTATTTTCGTTTCATGAGGATGCCAAAGATGAGCCGATCCAAAAAGTGATGGCCGAATTGAATGAAAAATATGGAACAGACCTCATCAAAAAAGGGATCAGGATCGTGAAAAAAGAAAGCAAGACGAGCGGAACAAGCTTTAACAAAGATTTTTTCCAGGACGAGAGACAAGATCAATAGCTTGAAAATGTAGGTCAAAGTGTGGTAATTTCAATTTAAATAAAAATTAAACTAAAATGCTAAACGCTTTAGAAGGGACGTTTGACATGGCAAAACAACAAATAGGTGTAGTTGGTTTAGCAGTAATGGGAAAAAACTTGGCTCTAAACATTGAAAGCCGCGGGTTTACGGTTTCTGTTTACAACAGATCAAGCGAGAAAACGGAAGAGTTTCTGAAAGAAGCCGAAGGCAAAAACGTTGTCGGTACATACAGCATTGAAGAGTTCGTTCAATCTCTTGAAAAACCGCGCAAAATTCTGTTGATGGTCAAAGCTGGAACACCGACAGACGCAACGATTCAATCGCTCCTGCCTCATCTTGAAAAAGGCGACATTTTGATTGACGGCGGAAATACATATTATAAAGATACGCAGAGAAGAAACAGAGAGCTGGCCGAAAGCGGCATTCACTTCATCGGCACCGGTGTTTCCGGCGGTGAGGAAGGCGCTCTGAAAGGTCCTTCTATCATGCCAGGCGGACAAAAAGAAGCCCATGAGCTTGTCAAGCCGATTCTTGAAGCGATTTCTGCAAAAGTAGACGGCGAACCGTGTACGACATACATCGGTCCAGACGGCGCCGGCCATTATGTAAAAATGGTTCATAACGGCATCGAATACGGAGACATGCAGCTGATCTCAGAATCATACTTTATTTTGAAACACATTGTCGGTCTGTCTTCAGATGAGCTTCACGAAGTCTTCTCCGAGTGGAATAAAGGAGAGCTTGACAGCTATCTGATCGAAATCACGGCTGATATTTTCACGAAAAAAGACGAGGAAACTGGCAAGCCGCTCGTTGATGTCATCCTCGATAAAGCAGGTCAAAAAGGCACAGGAAAATGGACGAGCCAAAGCGCTCTTGACCTGGGCGTGCCGCTTCCGATCATTACGGAATCCGTTTTCGCCCGCTTCATTTCTTCCATGAAAGAAGAGCGCGTCAAAGCAAGCAAGCTTCTGACAGGTCCTGAAGCGAAACCAGCCGCCGAGAACAAAGAAGAGCTGATCGAAGCGGTCAGAAAAGCACTCTTCATGAGCAAAATCTGTTCTTACGCACAGGGCTTCGCTCAAATGAAAGCCGCATCAGAAGAATACGGCTGGGATTTGAAATACGGCGATATCGCGATGATCTTCCGCGGAGGATGCATCATCCGCGCGGCGTTCCTGCAAAAAATCAAAGAAGCGTATGACCGCGATCCGGGGCTTGACAACCTGCTTCTTGATCCTTACTTCAAAAATATCGTTGAAGGCTATCAGGGCGCTCTCCGCAAAACGATTTCTCTTGCGGTTGAACAAGGAATTCCTGTACCTTGCTTCTCAAGCGCTCTCGCTTATTTTGACAGCTATCGCACTGCGACATTGCCGGCCAACCTGATTCAGGCGCAGCGCGACTACTTTGGCGCACATACGTATGAGCGTACAGATAAAGAAGGCATTTTCCACACTGAGTGGATGAAATAAGATGTAAAACCGCAAGCTGAAAAGCTTGCGGTTTTTTGATTTCGGAAGGATGCATGTTTAAGCGCTTCTGTGGAAACCTACTCAAAAGAGATTTTCAATAAGGAGGAATCAACCCATGTATCCTAGTTTAGAGGGAAAAACGGTGGTTATTACAGGGGCGGGTACAGGTCTTGGAAAAGCGATGGCACTTCGCTTCGGTTCTGAAAAAGCCAATGTAGTGATCAATTACTTCAAGGAAGAAGAAAATCCTGAAGAGACGGTGAAGAAAATAGAAAACAGTGGAGCGCGCGCGATTGCCGTTCAAGGAGATGTCTCAAAAGAAGACAATGTAAAAGCGCTGATCAGACAGGCCGTTGATTCATTCGGTTCCGTAGATGTGATGGTGAACAACGCTGGGGTGGAAAATGAAGTACCTTCTGAGGATTTGTCTCTGGAAGACTGGAACCGCGTCATATCAACTAATTTGACAGGGATGTTCTTAGGATGCCGGGAAGCGATCGGCTATATGCTCGATCATAATATTAAAGGCTCGGTCATTAATATGTCGAGCGTCCATCAGCAAATCCCGTGGCCGCATTTTGTCCATTATGCGGCAAGCAAGGGCGGGGCAAAACTGCTGACGGAAACCCTTGCCCTTGAATATGCCCCGAAAGGAATTCGGGTAAATGCGATCGGACCCGGTGCGATCGATACGCCGATTAACGCCGAAAAATTCGCTGATCCCGAATTGAAAAAAGGCGTTGTTGAATTGATTCCGATCGGGTATATCGGAAAGCCGGAGGAAGTCGCGGCTTGCGCGGCCTGGCTTGCATCCGAAGAAGCGAGCTATGTGACGGGCCTGACGCTGTATGTGGACGGCGGAATGACGAAATACCCGGGATTCCAAGCTGGAAAAGGATGAAAAGAAGGCGGGGTGCCTTCTTTTCATCATAAGCCCAAAAAAATTTACATAAGATTAATAGAAAGCAAAAGTGCTGTTTACATAGCAATGATAGTGTAGGTTTGTCAACAAAAAGCGGTTATGGAGGGAGTACATAAGAATGGGTTTCTTACGCAACAGAATCGTCGGCATTACACTGGCAGGCGCAGTCGCTTTAGGATCAGCGGGAACAGGCAGTGCAGCAATGGAAACAGCGAAAAAGAAGGAACAACCAAAGGTCAAAAACGTGATCATGATGGTCATGGATGGAACAAGCTCTTCTGCAACAACATTGGCACGCTGGTATAAAGGCGAACCGCTCGCGATGGACCAGATTGTCAGCGGTGGTGTCCGGACGCATTCGGCAGAATCGGCGATCACTGATTCTGCACCTGCAGCAACTGCGATGGCAACGGGACGAAAATCAAACTCTTCCTATATTGGAGTGCTGCCTTCAAAGGTGAATACACCAGGTGTCGAGAAGGTCGGTAAAAAAGATCAATACCGGCCTGTGGCAAACGTGCTGGAAGGCGCCAAACAGAAGGGAAAAGCAACTGGCATTATTGCAACCTCTGAAATTCAGCATGCCACGCCTGCCGGCTATTCCGGCCATCATAAGGACCGCAATAACTTTGAAGTGCTCGGTGAACAGCAGGTTTATCAAAACATGGACGTTGTCCTTGGCGGAGGAAAAGAATCGCTTCAGCCGGGGACAAAGGATAAAAGCCGCAAAGACGGTGAAGACCTTGTCAAAGTGCTCAAAGATAAAAAGTACGATTTTGTTGAAACGAAAGATCAGCTCCTCAAGTCAAAATCGAAAAAAATTTGGGGCGCATTCTCACAGCGCGATCTCGCGTATGACATGGACCGCCGTGCAACGCATCCAGAGCAGCCGACGATTGCGGAGATGACGAAAAAATCGATTCAGACGCTTTCTAAAGACAAGGACGGTTTCTTTTTATTCGTGGAAGGAAGCAAGCCTGACTGGGCAGCGCATCAAAACGATCCGATCGGCATGATCAGCGATGTATTGGCATTTGATAACGCGGTGAAAGAAGCGCTTGAATTCGCTAAAAAAGACAAACATACAATGGTTATTGCCGTCTCAGACCACGGCAACAGCGGCATCTCCATCGGCAACAGCAACACGACGAAAGGCTATGACACAACGCCGGTATCAGCCTATATCGATCCGCTGAAAAAGGCTAAAATGACGGTGGAAGGCGCAACCGGCAAATTAAAAGACGATTTATCGAATATCGAAGAAGCGGCAAAGCTTTACGGACTTGATGATTTAACGCCGGCAGAGAAGGAACAGCTGAAAAGCGTGAAAAACAAAAAAGAAGCGGCTTCATTATTCACCAAGCTGCTCAGCAACCGAGCCAACATCGGATTCACAACAGGCGGTCATACAGGTGAAGATGTCTTCCTGTATTCGTACGGTCCCGAAAAGCCGCAGGGGCTCGTCGATAACACCGGCATCGCTAAAACGATGGCAAAAGCAATGGGCTTCAACTTAGACAAATTAACAAACGAATTATTTATCGAAGCAAAACAGGCATTTAAAAAAGCCGGAGCCAGCGTAACGATCGATCAGAAAGATCCGGCTAATCCAGTTCTTGTCGCATCGCGCAAAAAAGGGAAAGCCGAAATGCCGGTGAACAAAAACCTCATCAGAATCAACGGAAAGGAATATGAATTAGACAGCGTGATTGTTGAAAGCAATGGATCCTTCTACGTGCCGAAGGAAGCAGTTCAGCTGTTCAAAAAATACGCCCGATAATTTGTTTGGCCCCCCTCTTGAAAGAAGAGGGGGTTTTTATTATTCAAAATAAATACATACATTTATTTTTAAATGTCTAGACATATAAAAATAAAAAGATATAATAATAGTTGTGTGAAAGCGCTTTTAATAAAGGAGGATATGACGATGAAAAAGATTTTACTTGCATGCAGTTCGGGTATGTCGACAAGTCTCCTTGTCACCAAGATGGAGGAATACGCGCATTCAATCGGTGACGAGGCAAAAATTTGGGCGGTCGGACAGGACAAGGCAAAAAAAGAGATGGCAGAGGCAAACGTCGTTCTCATCGGCCCGCAAATGAGCTTTTTAAAAGGCGAGCTGCAGAAAGAAGCAGAACAGTACGGTACTAAGGTTGATGTGATTGATATGATGGCTTACGGAATGGCAGACGGAAAGAAAGCTTATGAACAGGCGCTCAGCTTGATCGGAGATTGATAATGATGGGAAAATTAAAACTCGATGAATTAACAGGCGAACAAATTTGCTTTCAGCTCATTCTTCATAGCGGAAACGCCCGCAGCAAAGTCATTCAGTCCATCAGGGCATACCGCGCCGGCAGCGTTCAGAAAGCAGAGGAGCTGCTGCACCAGGCTGAAGCCGATTTGCAGCAGGCCCATGATATTCACTTTCAAATGATTCAAAAAGAAGCGGGCGGGGAAAAAAGTGAGTTCTCTTTGCTGCTCTTGCACGCGGAGGACCATTTGATGTCGACGCTCACGATGAAGGAACTTGTGTCCGAATTATTGGAATTATTCAAAGAGAAAAATCTATGATTCGCACTGTATGGCAAAATCGAAGGGGGATAAGAGACCATGTTTGAAAAATTGAGCAACCTCTTGGTGCCGATTGCCGGGAAGCTGAATAACAACCGGTATTTAGGCGTGCTGAGGGATGCGTTTATGCTGGCTTTTCCGCTCACCATTTTCGGATCGATCATTGTCGTTTTAACCAATTTGCCGTTTCTCAATAAAATGATGAGCAAATCGGCGCTTGAAACGTTCCAGTCGGCTTTAAGCATAGCGCCGAGCGCAACGATCAGCATTATGTCCGTTTTCGTCGTGTTCGGGATCGGGTATTATTTATCCAAAACTTATGAAGTCGAAGCGGTTTTTGGAGGAGTCGTCGCTTTGGCATCGTTCCTTCTGCTGACTCCGTTTGTATTAAACGGCGAAGGAGGGGAAGTGATTCCGAACGTCATCCCGATTGACAGGCTCGGTGCGAAAGGGATGTTCCTCGGAATGATTACCGCCTTTACATCCGCGGAGATTTTCAGATTTTTTGTCCAGAAAAACTATACGATCAAAATGCCCGCCGGCGTTCCGCCTGCTGTAGCTAAATCTTTTGCCGCGCTGATTCCGGCGGTGATGACCTTGTCTGTCTACTTGGTCATCAATATCCTTGTGACCCAAGCGTTCAATACGAATATGCACGATTTAATTTACAATCTGGTACAGGCTCCGCTTGTCGGCCTTGGAAGCGGTATCATTCCGACCTTGATTGCTATATTTTTTACTCAGCTTCTCTGGTTTTTCGGACTCCACGGGCAAATTATCATCAACTCTGTTATGGATCCGATCTGGAATACGCTTTCGATCGAAAATTTGAATAGCTATACCGCAACAGGGGAAGTTCCGCATATTATCAATAAGCAGTTTATGGAAGTGTACACCGTCGGAATGGGCGGAACCGGGATGACACTGGCCGTGATTATTGCCATCCTGCTGTTTATGAAGAGCAAGCAGATGAAGCAGGTCGCAAAACTCGGAGCGGCGCCGGGGATTTTCAACGTAAATGAACCGATCATTTTCGGCCTGCCGATCGTCATGAACCCGCTCATTTTTATTCCGTGGGTGATCTCGCCGATGATCGTCACTTTAATTACGTATTTCGCAATGGCGTCCGGGCTTGTGCCGCCGCCGACCGGGGTCACGATTCCTTGGACTGTGCCGATTTTTATCAGCGGAATGATGGCGACCAATTCGCTTGCCGGCGGCATTCTACAGATTGTGAATTTAGCCGTTGTCTTTATGATCTGGTTCCCGTTTTTGAAATTCATCGACCGGATGAATATGAAAAAAGAGCAGGAAATCAATGCAGCGGAACAAGATCAGACAACGCTAGGACTTTAAAAGGAGATTGATGACATGTCAAAAACAGAACTGCAGCTAGAACAAATTCAATACCGTTTTCCAAAAGGCTTCTGGTGGGGGTCGGCGGCATCCGCGACTCAGACTGAAGGAGCGGCGGCTGAAGGAGGCAAAGGAAAGAACATTTGGGATCACTGGTACGAAAAAGAGCCGAACCGATTTTTTGACGGAGTAGGCCCTGAGAAGACTTCGCGTTTTTACGAGACTTACAGAGAAGATATTCAGCTGATGAAGGAGCTCGGCCACAACTCTTTTCGTTTCTCCATTTCGTGGGCCCGTCTGTTTCCTGAAGGAAAAGGGCGGTTGAACGAGGAAGGAGCTGCCTTTTATAACCAAGTCATCGATGAGCTGCTGGCGGCTGGGATCGAGCCTTTTGTCAACCTTTATCATTTTGATATGCCGCTTGCGCTCCAGCATATCGGCGGATGGGAAAACAGGCAAGTCGTCGATCGCTTTGTTTCATACGCGGAAACGTGCTTCCGGCTGTACGGGGATCGTGTGAAAAAATGGTTTACCCACAATGAACCGATCGTTCCTGCTGAAGGCGGCTATTTATACGATTTTCATTATCCGAACATCATCGACTTTCAAAAGGCCGTCCAGGTCGCATACCATGAAATTCTTTCAAACGCCAAAGCGGTCGAAGCCTACCGCAGACTCGGAGGCGACGGCAAAATCGGCATCATTTTAAATTTAACGCCATCCTATCCGCGAAGCCAGCACCCGGCAGATGTGAGAGCTTCTGAAATAGCTGACGCTTTCTTTAACCGGTCGTTTCTTGATCCTGCCGTTAAGGGTGAGTTTCCGCAGCTTTTAACAGATATTTTAAAAGAAAAAGGCTATTTGCCTGTCATGGAAGAAGGAGACTTGGAGCTGATCAAAAATCACACTGTCGATCTGCTCGGCATCAATTATTATCAGCCGAGACGGGTGAAAGCGAAGGAGCACATGCCTCATCCGGACGCGCCTTTTATGCCGGAGCGTTTTTTTGACCATTATGAAATGCCCGGACGAAAAATGAACCGCCACCGCGGCTGGGAAATATACGAAAAAGGAATCTATGATATTTTAATGAATGTCAAAGAAAACTATGGAAATATTGAATGCTTTATTTCTGAGAACGGAATGGGTGTTGAAGGAGAAGAGCGTTTCCGTGGCGAAGACGGCATAATCCGCGATGACTACCGAATTGCGTTTATCGAAGAACACTTAAAATGGGTGCACAGAGCGATTCAGGAAGGAGCGAATGTCAAAGGTTATCACCTTTGGACATTCATGGACAACTGGTCATGGACGAACGCCTATAAAAACCGCTATGGATTTGTATCTGTCAACCTTGACAAAAACGGCGAACGAACGATTAAAAAAAGCGGATACTGGTTTAAGAAACTTGCCGAGAACAACGGTTTTTAAAAAGGACTCGGACTAAAAGATGGTCTGTTGGGCCATCTTTTTATTTCCGCTTCAAAACCGATATAATGATAAGGAAGGTGTTACAAGCATACAGAATCCTTAGTAATGGTGGTTAAAACATGAGAAAATACGAATATATTTCAAACGAAATGAGGAGGCGGATTCAGGAAGAATACTATCCGATTGATCAGCCCATACCTGATGAGCTTTCTCTCGCCAAAGAATTTTCCTGCAGCAGAATGACGATGAAAAGAGCCCTCGATATTCTCGTGTCAGAAGGCATGCTGTACCGCAAGCGCGGACACGGCACCTTCATAGTAAAATCATCGATTCAGCAGCTTCCCGTCAGTGTGACAGACCGCGAAAACCTCGGGCTGACCAAGCTTCTCGCCAATAAACAAATCGAAAGCCGCATCATTCAATTTGATGTCGAATTCCCTTCAGATGAAGTGGCTAAGCAATTGTCAATCGAAAAGACCGTTCCGGTGTATCATATCATCAGGCTCAGAAAGGTTGAAGGCGAACCGTATGTCATTGAAGAAACGTATATGCCTTCGAATGTCATCTCTGAATTAAATGAAGACGTTCTTCACGGCTCCGTTTACCGGCACATCACCGAGACGCTGAAACTGACAATCGCCGGCTCGCACCGGAAGATCAGGGCGGATAAGTCGAATGCGCTCGACCGAGAGTACTTGGAATGCGCCCCTGACGATCCGGTTCTTGAAGTTGAACAGGTCGCTTTTTTAAATACGGGAGAACCGTTTGAATATTCTTTTGCAAGGCATCGCTACGACAAGTTTGTGTTTTCCAGCGTCCATGTTCGGAAATGAAAAACCTGCATAACCGCGGGTTTTTTGTGTTGTCATGCAATCTTCCAGCATGCTTGTCCTCCGAGGGGATCGTGGGCTGCCATCGCTTTAGCGGACGGGAATTTCCGAGGCCGTGCGCATATTCAGAACCAGCTGCTCATAAAATTAACTAAATAATTAGAAATAAAACAATATATTGACAACTAATACATTTTTCGTGGTACGATAGGATTGTTATTTGTCCAACAAGCAAAGGGGGAGAATGAATGAAAAAGTGGAAAAGCTTATCATGGATTGTATTGCTGCTGACGCTTGTCATGGGATTGGCAGCGTGCGGAAGCGGCAATGCATCAGGAAATAAGGACGGTGGATCTGCGTCAAAAGGATCAGAAAGCTACAGTCTGCTGACAGGGGGAACCGGCGGTACATATTATCCGCTCGGCGGTCAATTTGCAAACCTTTGGGAGGATGCAACAGGAGACATATTTACGACGCAGACTACAGGTGCTTCTGCTGAAAACATGGCAACTCTGCAAAAAGGGGAAGCTGAGGTCGCTTTTTCTCAGACGGACATTGCCACTTATGCCATAGAAGGCAAAGAAATGTTTAAAGAAAAAATTGAAGGAATCAAGGCGATTGCCGCCCTGTATCCTGAAACTGTACAGATTGTAACAACGGAAAAAAGCGGAATCAATTCGATTGAAGATTTAAAAGGCAAAACGGTTTCCGTGGGTGCTGCGGGTGCAGGGGTCAACATTAATGCCAAGCAGATTTTGGAGGTTCACGGGATGTCTTTTGACGACATCAAACCGCAAAACCTGTCTTTTGAAGAGTCGACAGACGGCATTCAGTCAGGCGCGATCGATGCCGCCTTCATCACGGCTGGAACGCCTACCGGGGCTGTCGAAGGGCTTTCTGCGCAAAATAAAATAAAAATTTTAAATATTGAAAAAGATAAGCAGGAAAAGCTGATGGAAAAGTATCCGTTCTATGCTGAGGATACGATCAAAAAAGGCACCTACGGCATCGGGAGCGATATGAACACGGTCGCTGTCAAAGCGATGCTCGTCGCATCCGACAAGATGGATGAGGACACCGTCTATAAAATGACGAAAGCGCTGTTTGAAGCCGATAAAATCAATCATGCCAAAGGCGAATTTATCAAGCCTGAAACCGCGCTTGAAGGATTGGGCGATATTGAAATTCATCCTGGAGCGGCTAAATATTTCAAAGAAAAAGGGATAGAAAAATCGTAAAGCCGCAGGCAGATAAGCGATGAACAAGCCCGGACAATCGATAGACCGTTGCAATGAAACATCGGTCTATCGTTTTTCTATTCGGCAGGGGATTTGGAAAAATGGGGAAATTTAAAATTGTAAAACGGCTTGTGCCGGCGCTGATTATTGCCGCTTTTGCAGCGGCATGCCTGATTCCTTATCAGACCGCTGTCGTGTTCGAGAAAGAGGACAGCGGCGAGATCATCGCTTTTCTTCCCCTCCAAAAGAAGAAAAGCTTTGATGTGATCTATACGCATTCCATCCATCGGACAGAAGTGATCGAATCGTATGTGTGGGAAAAAGGAATGATTCGGCAGACCGCTCTGACCTATCATGATCCGGCCGTCGGGATGCCCGCAAACGCGGAGCAAGGTGAAAGGCTCGTCATCAATAACGGTGTCTATACCATTTCGGATATGAAGAGGACCTTTCCGTTCATTGACATGCGGATCGGAAGGGTGAGGGCGAATCACAGGATCAAGTATTCAGGCGCTGAACATGAGTTAAAGCGGTACATCCGCCCCGGCACATGGACAAGGATGAATGTCCGAAAACTAAATGTCTTGCAACAACTGAGGGGAGTGAATATCAATGACTGAGCAGCTTTCGGAAAAAGATCAGCAGGAACTGCTGGAGAAATACGATCCTGAAGCGGGGACGAGAAAGCTCAAAGGGTTGACGGGGGTCATTGCATTTGTCGGCCTGCTCGCTTTTTCTTTGTTTCAATTATACACAGCCATTTTTGGCGTTTTTCCGGCTCAAATTCAAAGGTCGGTTCATTTAGGATTTGCGCTCGGTCTGATTTTTTTATTGTTTCCGGCGACAAAAGGTTTACGGAAGACCGGCAAATTCAAAGTCGCCTGGTATGACGCAATCTTAGCCGTATTAGGAGCGGGCGTCGGCGCTTATTGGGTTGCCAATTATGAAACGATTGTAGGCGGGATCGGATTGATCACGGAAACGGACTTTTATGTCGGACTGTTGGCCGTCCTGCTCGTATTGGAAGCGACAAGACGTGCTGTCGGGCTGCCGATTACAATCATCGCCGGCCTGTTTCTTTTGTACGGCCTTTACGGCTCGTATCTGCCGGGCTTTTTGTCTCACAACGGCCTGACGCTGGAAAGGCTCGTTCAGACGATGTATTTTACGACGGAAGGAATTTTGGGCACTCCGCTCGCTGTGTCTTCGACATTCATCTTCCTGTTCATCCTGTTCGGTTCATTTCTTGTCAGAACCGGTGTGGGGCAGTATTTTAATGACCTTGCTGTGGCGATCGCCGGACGAAGCACTGGCGGACCGGCAAAAGTCGCGATTTTTTCAAGTGCGCTTCAGGGAACGATCAGCGGAAGCTCTGTCGCCAATGTCGTCACTTCCGGATCGTTTACGATTCCGATGATGAAAAAACTGGGCTATAAAAAAGAATTTGCCGGTGCAGTCGAAGCTTCCGCATCTACAGGCGGGCAGCTGATGCCTCCGATCATGGGAGCCGCCGCCTTTTTAATGGTTGAGTTCATCGGCGGAGGCATTACGTACTGGGATATCGCGAAAGCCGCGATGATCCCGGCTGTTTTGTACTTTACGGGCATCTGGATTATGACCCACTTTGAAGCGAAGCGCCTCGGCCTGCGCGGATTAACGAAAGAAGAAATGCCGAACCGCAAGGAAGTATTCAAAAAGATTTATTTGCTGCTTCCGATCGTTTCGGTCGTCTTTTTGTTAATGTCGGGCATCACGGTCATGCATGCCGCTTTGTATTCGATCGTTCTGGCGATCCTGGTCGGTTTGTTCAACAGGGAAACGCGAATGGGCGTTAAAGGGATTGTGCTGGCTCTCGCGGAAGGAGCGAGAATGGCGCTTTCCGTTGCGGCGGCAACGGCAGCTGCCGGCATCATCGTCGGAGTCGTCACAAAGACGGGTCTCGGCCTCAAACTTGCAAACGGCCTGCTCGATTTGGCAGGAGGCGCATTGCTGCCTTCGCTCTTTTTGACAATGATCGCCGCTCTTGTTCTCGGAATGGGATCGCCGACGACGGCAAACTATGTAATTACGTCAACGATTGCCGCACCAGCCTTGATTTTGCTGAATGTTCCTGATCTGTCGGCCCACTTGTTCGTGTTTTATTTCGGCATCGTAGCTGACATTACACCGCCCGTTGCTTTGGCCGCATTTGCCGCCGCCGGTGTTGCGGGAGGAGAGCCGATCAGAACGGGGATCAATTCAGCAAAGCTTGCGATTGCCGCTTTTATCATCCCGTATGTATTCGTCCTGTCTCCGGAGCTTCTCATGATTGACGCGCATTGGTATGAAATTCTCTGGGTGATCTTTACCGCATTGTCCGGAATGATCGCCATCGGTGCGGGCATGATTGGATTCTGGATGAGAAAAGTGTTCTGGTTTGAAAGAATAATGGCGGCTGCCAGCGGTCTTCTGCTGATTTATCCGGAGGGCTATTCCGACATAATCGGTCTCGGCATATTCCTTCTGTTGTTCGTTCTTCAGCTGATGTGGAAGCGGGACAAAAGCCATCCAGAAGAAATGCAGGCCTTAAAAGCATAAATAAAAAAACAGCCTTCAATGTGAAGGCTGTTTTTTATTAAAGCGGCCACCAATGAAAGCCGTCTTTTGCGAGCAGGTCATCAGAAGCTTTCGGTCCCATAGAGCCCGCCTCATAGTTAGGGGAAAGGGTTTTGTTTTCCTCCCAGTTTTGAGAAATCGCATCAACAAAACTCCAGGAAAGCGCAACTTCATCCCAGTGGGCAAAGTTTGTCGCGTCTCCGTGCAAACAGTCCAAAATCAGCTTTTCATAAGCTTCAGGCGTGTTGATGCCGTCCCCGCAGTTATGGCAGTAGTCGAGCTTGATCGGCTGGGCAAAAGTGCCGCCTCCAAGCTTCCTTGCGTTTAAATGAAGGGTGATGCCTTCATCAGGTTGAATATGGATCACCAGCAGGTTAGGATGCATCGTGTTGCCGTTTCCGTAATAAAGATTCATCGGAATGTCTTTAAATTGGACGACAATCTGGGTTGATTTTTTCTGCATCCGTTTCCCTGTCCGGATGTAGAACGGCACACCGGCCCATCTGAAGTTGTCGATCAGCAGTTTGCCGGCAACGAACGTTTCCGTATTCGACTCTTTTGCTACATTTTGCTCATCGCGATAAGCCGGAACCTGTTTTTCGTCAACGACACCCGCGTCATACTGGCCGCGCACAAAAAACTGATCGACTTCGTCTTTTCGAATCGGACGAAGGGCTCTGAGCACCTTCACTTTTTCGCTGCGGATCTCTTCCGTGTTCAGCTTGATCGGCGGTTCCATCGCAAGCAGCGCCACCATTTGAAGAATGTGGTTTTGAACCATGTCTCGAAGCGCACCGGATTTTTCATAATATCTCGCTCTGTCTTCCACACCCAAATCTTCACTTGACGTGATTTGAATGTTCGAGATGTATCTGTTTGTCCAAAGCGGCTCAAAAATCGCGTTGGCAAAGCGGATGACTTCGATGTTCTGCACCATTTGCTTTCCTAGATAATGGTCAATCCGATAGATTTGATCTTCTGTAAAGGCTTCGCGAATTTCCTGATTCAAGGATTTTGCGCTCGGCAGATCATGTCCGAAAGGCTTCTCGATCACGAGCCTTGACCAGCCTGTTGTTGAAGTGACACCCTCTGATTTTAGGAACTTTGCAATCGTTCCGAAAAATTCAGGAGCCATCGCTAAGTAAAACATCCGGTTATTCGGAATATCATATGTACTTTCCAGCTTCTCTAAAAGTTCGTTCAATTCCCGGTATGAGCCGGAATTTGTAACATCAAAAGGATGATAGTAGAAGTGAGATGTAAACTCGTCTACATCCTTTTCGTTTAACGGAAACTTCGAAACCGATTGCTGTACGGTACTGCGAAAGTCTTCATTTGTCCAAGGGCGTCTGCCGACTCCGACAACCGCGAATTCATTCCCGATTTGTCCGTTTTCGTAGAGCCTGTGGATAGAAGGATATAGTTTTCGTTTTGCCAAATCCCCTGTTGCGCCAAATATTACGATAACTGCTTTTGGTTCCATTTGATCTTTTTTCAATTAAACGTACCTCACTTTATTCGAAGCTAAGTTTATTTTCTTCATTTTAAAGCTAATAATCCCTTAAAGCAAACATTTGAGATCGAATCGTATGAAAAGTTTACTGAAAACGGGCAGGGTATTTAGTTGCATAGCATGGCGTGAAGCCGGCGTTTCTTTTTTCTCAGACTTCCTGTATGCTTGTGATAGATGAAGTTTTTAGCAGGAGGAAAGGATATTGGAGTTATTATTTTTAGGAACGGGAGCAGGCATCCCCGCAAAAACGAGGAATGTCACATCCGTTGCATTGAAGCTTTTAGAAGAAAGGCGGTCTGTTTGGCTGTTTGACTGCGGGGAGGCCACACAGCATCAAATTTTACATACATCGATCAAGCCCAGAAAAATTGAAAAGATTTTTATTACCCATCTTCACGGCGATCATGTATACGGGCTTCCGGGTCTTGTCAGCAGCCGCTCTTTCCAGGGAGGAGAAGGTCCGCTGACCGTGTACGGACCGCAAGGAATCAAAACGTTTCTTGAAACGGCGCTTGACGTATCGGGGACGCATGTCACATATCCGCTTGTGATTAAGGAGATTGAAGAAGGGACAGTCTTTGAAGATGACCAGTTTATCGTGACGGCGAGAAGCGTATCTCACGGCATCCCCGCTTTTGGATACCGCGTGCAGGAAAAAGATGTTCCAGGCGCACTTGACGCCGAAGCGCTGAAACAGACCGGAGTCTCGCCTGGCCCTGTTTATCAAAAGCTGAAAAACGGGGAGACGGTCACATTGGAAGATGGCCGGAAGATTCGCGGTGCAGACTTTATCGGACCGCCGAAAAAAGGGCGGATTGTCGCTTTTTCCGGAGATACGAGGCCATGCGAGAATGTGAAGAAGCTTGCCGAAAAAGCCGATGTCCTCATCCATGAAGCAACATTTGCGAAAGGCGACAGGGAGCTTGCCGGAGACTATTATCACAGCACTTCAGAACAAGCGGCGGAAACAGCGCGGGAGGCCTGCGCAAAAGAACTGATTTTAACCCATATCAGTGCAAGATACCAGGGGGAAAACGTGCTTGAACTGGTCAATGAAGCGAAAGCGATCTTTCCTGATACCGTGGCAGCTTTTGACTTTTATGAGCATGAGATCAAAAGAACTTAATTGGCATTCGAAGCTTCTTTGTTCCGGCAATGCGGGACGGGAAGCTTTTTTTGTTGACACGGTTTTAAAATGGTGTATAATAAAGCGTAATCATTACGTTTTGATAAGGAGGACAACATGAGAGTCAAAATTACATTGGCGTGTACTGAAACAGGGGACCGCAATTATATTACGACAAAAAACAAACGTACAAATCCGGATCGCCTGGAATTGAAAAAATATTCTCCGCGTCTGAAAAGGCACACGATACACCGAGAAACAAAATAACAAAAAACCAGCAGAATGTCTGCTGGTTTTTTTGTTTAATTGGCGGCTTGATAAGCGTATGTTTGCTGCTGTGCGGCATACCACACATCATAGATCGCAAGCTGGACGATGTGGGGCTCATCATGATGGATCAAATGCGAGCTGTTTTTCGCTTGAATCCAGCCGCTTTGATGCGAAAGAGACAGCAGTCTGCTGTGAAGCTTCAGCCACTCGTGATGAGCCTGTTTCGCCGCCTCCGTTCTTTTTCCCGCCGAAAGGACGAGCAAAGGAACCGAACCAAGGTGTTTCTTTTCCTGCTTCAGAATGTCTAGGCTTTGTTGAAAGTCCTCATGGGACCCTTCGATCGAAAACTGTTTGCTGTAGTCTTCTTTTAATGTTTCCGGAAGAAGAGGCAGCACTGTTTCCTCCTGATCTTCACAAGCGGGATCAAGCAGCACCATGCCGATGACTTCATCGCTGTACCGGCTTGCAAACAACCTTGCAATGACGGCGCCGAACGAATGGGCAACAAACAGGTATGGTGGTTTGACGCCTGCTGCTGCAAGCAGCGCTTTTAGTTCCTTCACCATCTGATCCGCTGTTCTTTTGCTGCTGCTCGGCCCGCTGTTGCCAAGGCCTGCACGGTCGTATGCAAACAAGCCGAGATCTTCGTCTATATCGGGTAAAATGGGCTGCCAAGTCTTTGAAGAAGAACCGTAGTCCGCTTCAAAAATAATGGTTGCGTTCTTTTTTCCTTTTCTCTGCTTTGTGTAAAACATGCATCCTTCAACTGTATATATTCTTTCCGTTATGGTCATAGAGGTCATCCTCTCTCTGTATATGGTGTTCTATTAGGAAAGACGCACGAACAAGGATGTTCGTTTCTCACGAGTTTGAAAAAAAGAAATATCCCGCCTTGAGGCGGGATATCAGCAACTTACCAGGCTCTGTCGTACTGAACAGGTCCTTCAATTTTTGTGTTCAGCTGTTTGGCAGCGGTTTTCGGCCAGTATGGATCTCTCAGCAGCTCTCGCGCAACGAAAATGAGATCTGCGCGTCCATTTTGGAGGATTTCCTCAGCTTGAAGGCCGCTTGTGATCAACCCGACTGCACCTGTCTGGATTTCGGCTTGGGCGCGAATTGTATCGGCGAAGCCGACTTGATAACCCGGGAAGACGTTGATGTCGGCAGGCACGACTGCACCGGAGCTGACATCGATCAAATCAACGCCCTGTTCTTTCATCCATTTGGCGAAACCGACATAATCGGCGACATCAAGGCCTTTTGTTTTGTAGTCTGAAGCTGAAACGCGTACGAACAATGGCCCGTCCCAGACTTCTTTTACAGCGTCGATGACTTCGCGAAGCAGCCTGTAGCGGTTTTCCGGTGATCCTCCATATTCATCCTCGCGTTTGTTGGAAAGCGGTGATAAAAATTCGTTGATCAAATATCCGTGGGCCCCATGAATCTCAATGATGTCAAAGCCGGCGGCTTTCGCGCGTTCAGCTCCTTTTTTGAAAGCCTGAACGGTTTCTTTTATGTCTTCTTTTGTCATTTCAATAGGTGTTCTCGAATTTTCGTCGAAAGGAAGAGCTGAAGGCCCGTAGATTGTACCTTCGACCTCGGCTTTTCTTCCGGCGTGTGCCAGCTGAATCGCCGTTTTGCTGCCGTACGGCTTGATTTGTGACGTTAATGCGGCAAGTCCGTCAATATGCGCGTCATCCCATATACCAAGATCCTGATCGGAGATTCTGCCCTCTGGGGTGACGGCGGTAGCTTCTACCATGATCAGTCCGACTTGTCCGACGGCGCGGGAGATGTAGTGGGTCATGTGGAACGGCTGCACTTTTCCATCCTTTTCATGGGAGGAATACATGCACATCGGCGACATGACAATCCGGTTTTTTAGTGTAACTCCTTTTAAACTCCATGGTGTGAACAGTTTTCGATTACTCAAATTTTTTCGCCTCCCGTAAGTTTTCGCCTCGATTATACCAATTCTGCCCATTCACGTCATATAAACTGCTCAAGTCATTTCCATATGTAAGAATGTTCAGTACAATAAAGTTGTTCACATTCTATTTTTTACTAAATACGATATTTGCATACACCTGCGGAAAACAGCGAAAGAGGGGGTTTGCTTTGTGAAGTGGCAGACAGTGGAAGAACTGAAACAGCTGCTCATTTCTCTAGTTCAATACGAAAGCATCTCAGGCACGGCCGGAGAAGTGGCGCTTGCGAAGTATATGCATGATTTATTAAAAGACCGTTCGTACTTTCAAAAGAATCCTGAATATTTAAAGCTTCACCCGATGGAAGACGGGCGTTATTTTCTAACCGCCCTCGTCAAAAAGGAAGAGAAATCAAATACGGTGCTCCTCTTGAGCCATTTTGACGTGGTCGATACGGCAGACTACGGCGAATTCAAACATACGGCATGCAAAGTCCCAGAACTCATGGATGTATTAAATGATAAAAAAGAACTTTTGCCCAAACGGGTCAGAAGAGACTTGGAAAGCGGCGAGTGGCTGTTTGGAAGGGGAAGCATGGACATGAAAGCGGGTCTTGCTGTTCAATTTTCGATGTTGGAACGGGCGATGAACGGAGAATTTGACGGAAACCTTCTATTAATTACGGTTCCGGACGAAGAAGTCAACTCACAGGGGATGCTTGAAGCCGTACCCGCACTGAAAGCTTTAGAAGAGGAATTTGGCCTTCATTATACATCATGCTTAAATTGTGAGCCGATGTTTGAAAAACATCCGGGAGATCAGAAGCAATACGTCTATTCAGGCAGCATCGGCAAAGCGCTTGCCGGATTTTTCTGCAAAGGGATTGAGACGCATGTCGGCGAGCCGTTTGCAGGGGTGAATGCGAATTTAATGGTGTCCGAAATCAACAGGCTGCTCGAATTAAACGTTGACTATTGCGAAGAAGCGGATGGAGAAGTGACGCCTCCCCCGGCCAATCTGATGCAAAAAGATTTGAAGGAAGCGTACTCGGTTCAGACTCCTCACGCAGCGGTGTCGCTCTTTAATGTGCTGATGATGGAGCGTTCCGCCGCCGAGCTCCATCACATGCTGCTTGACACAGCCAAGGAAGCGGCCGCCAATATTCAAACAAATATTGAGCGTAAAACGGCCGAATATCAGCGATTTGAAGCATTCACGCCAATGAATCCGACCGTTTCCGTGCTGACGTTTGAGGAGCTGTGGAACAAAGCAAAGGAAAAGGCCGGGAAGTCCGAGGCGGAGCGCATACTCAACTTTGCATTTGCCAACAGGGGGAAGCTTGGAGACCGCGATTTTTCAACGAAAATCGTGTCTGAATTGGCTTCGCTCTGCAAAGAAGATGCTCCGATGATCGTTCTGTTTTACAGTCCGCCGTTTTATCCGGCTGTTTCTTCAAAGGACGATCCTTTGATCCGAAAGGTGATGAAAGATGTGAAACAGTATGCGGCCGACAGGTACGGTATTGAATTTACAGAAGTCCAATATTTTCCCGGCCTGTCCGATTTAAGCTACCTTCAGCTGCAAAAGCAGTCTGTCGATGCGTTCACATCCAATATGCCGCTGTTTCAACACGGCTATTCATTGCCTAAAGGACGAGAAAACGCACTGTTTGTGCCGGTCATCAATATCGGGCCGGCCGGCAAAGACCCTCATAAATGGACGGAACGCCTCCATGTGCCGTTTTCATTCGGAAAGCTGCCCGATATCCTTCGGCTGGCGATACACAAGCTTCTCTAAGTATACGGACGGGGCCGCTTGGGGAAAAATCGGGAACAAGCGAAACGCTGTCTCCCGATTTTTTTAAATTTTGGCCGCAAACATATCCCTGATTTCCGCAGAACGATTCGCCGCTTCTTTGACGCAGGATATGACGATCTGTTCGAATTGATGGTCGTCAAGCACCCGAAGGCCCGCTTCCGTTGTCCCTCCGGCGCTTGTAATCTCTTTTCTCATGACAGAAGGGTTCCTGCCGGTTTCAAGCATTTGAGCCGCACCTGACATCATATCGATAATCAGCTGTTTCGCCGTTTCTTCAGGAAGTCCCAATTCCGCAGCTGACGCCTGCAGGGCTTCGACAAATCGATAAACAAAAGCGGGGCCGCTTCCGGCTACTGCTGTCACCGCATCAAGGGCAGATTCCTCAACGATTGCAACGCTTCCGACTGTCGCAAAGAGGTCAGCTGCTTCCCGCATCTGCTCTTTCGTCACGAGCGGGCTTGCCGCAAAGGCTGTGGCTGATTTTTGAATGGCGGCCGATGTATTCGGCATGGCCCTTACAACTGGCAGATCAAGCCCGGCGTAGTGCTGGATCGTGCGAATCGGAATGCCTGCAAGGACTGAAATCAGCAGCTGATCTTTTCGCAAATAGGGGCGGAGTGCGGCCATTCCGGCCGCCGCGTCCTTCGGCTTCATCGCCAAAACGAGTGTATCCGAACGGGCGGCGACTTTTGCCGTATCGGCTTCTCCGCACACCCCGTATGTCTCGCTTAACTCACGAAGTCTGGCCGTATTCGACTGATTCGTAACGAATATCGCTTCCGGCTCCATCGCACCGCTTTTGACAAGCCCCTTAATCATCGCTTCAGCCATCGAACCGGCTCCGATAAATCCCATTCGTTTCATTATGAATTCCTCCTTCTAAAAAACAAAAAAACCTTTCCGTCTTCACAAAGGACGAAAAGGTTTCGCGGTACCACCTTCATTAGCATATACATGCTCAGCTCTTGCCCCGTAACGCGGGATACGTTTAGGTTTGCCTAAGCGCTCTGAGGGCAGGTTCAACATGCAAGCGGGCTGTGAAATCTTTCAGCCGTGGATTTCACTCTCTTTCACCATTGCTTGTTTACTATTCCTCTTCATTGCGTCTTCAATCATTTACCTGCATATATTTGTTGTTCATTATGCTATGAGGAATGATGAAATGTCAACAGGCATTTGAAGCAAAAATGACATGCGCGGGAGAAAAAGGTAAAATATGATCAACATCAATTCGCAGGATGAGGAGAATCAAACGATGAAAGACGCAAGAATCATTCCTATTTCACTGCCGACTCCGTTTGCAGTCGGAGACGTCAACATTTATTTGGTCAGAGGCGAGGCGCTGACTCTGGTCGATGCCGGGCCCAACACAAAGGAGGCGGCCGCCGTTTTGAAGAAAGAGCTGGCCGGCCAGGGACTGTCATTAAACGATATTGACCAGGTCGTTCTGACCCATCATCACGCTGATCACGCCGGACTGCTGGACGAATTCCCCGCAGGGGTCAACATCATCGGCCATCCGTTCAATGAACCGTATATCAGCCAAAATCCCGATTTTATTGAAAAACAAAAGGCCTTTTTTACATACCTGTATCAGCGATTCGGCGTTCCCGGCGATATGAAGCCGCCGGGGCTTACGGTAAAAGCGTCGTACCGGTTTTCCTGTAATCGGACTTTGACAGAGACCGTTTCAGAAGGCGCGCAAATTGACGGGCTTGAAGGGTGGAGGGTTCTTGAGACGCCCGGACACGCCGCTTCACATATTGTCCTTTATCATGAGGAGCTTGGAAGCATGCTCGGAGGAGACTTGCTGTTAAAGCCGTCTTCTTCAAATCCGCTTCTTGAAGTGCCGCAAAAAGGAGAAAGGCGCCCGACTCCGCTGCTGGACTATTTGAAATCGCTCGGCAGGCTGCGGGAGCTTCCGCTCAACATTATTTATCCCGGCCACGGGGAGGACATCACAAAAGTGAATGAGCTTGTCGCCAAAAGGCTGGAAAAGCAGCGAAACAGAGCCGAAGAGGTGTACCGCATCCTTACTGAAAAACCGCATTCACCTTATCAGATATGTCAAAAACTGTTCCCTGCAGTCTATGAAAAAGAGCTGTTCTTAACGATGTCAGAAACGATTGGGCAGCTTGACGATTTGGAATCCCAAGGGAGGATCGGAGCAGAAACGGCCGATGGAATCGAGTACTATTACGCAAAGTAGGTGACGAACATGCAGCAAAAGTTGAAAGAGCAAAACGTGATGATTACAGGGGCTTCAGGAGGACTTGGGGAACGGATCGCATACCATGCCGCCAAGGAAGGAGCCGAGGTCATTCTGGCTGCGCGCAGAAAAGACCGCCTCATGGCTTTGAAGCAAAACATCGCCGATGAAACCGGTGCAAAATGCCGCATAATCGCATTGGACGTCAGCCGGACGGATGACATAAAAGCGGCGTTCCAAGAGGCCGGTCCGGTTGATATTCTTGTGAACAACGCGGGATTCGGTATTTTCGAAAACGCGCTTGACGCTTCCCTTGAAGATATGAAAGCGATGTTTGAGGTCAACGTATTCGGTCTGATCGCCTGCACGAAAATGGCACTCCCGCATATGATCAGGCAAGACAAAGGCCATATTATCAACATCGCCTCGCAAGCGGGCAAATTAGCGACGCCCAAGTCAAGCCTTTATGCGGCAACAAAGCATGCTGTGCTCGGGTATTCAAACAGCTTGAGAATGGAGCTTGCCGAAACGAGGGTCAACGTGACAACGGTCAATCCTGGACCGATTCAAACCGACTTTTTTAAGACGGCCGATAAAAGAGGGGATTATGTCAAAAGCGTCGAGAGATGGATGCTTGATCCGGATCAGGTTGCTAAGAAAGTCGTCTCGGCAATGATGACGAACAAGCGAGAAATTAATCTTCCAGGCTGGATGAACGGCGTCAGCAAACTCTATCAGCTCTTCCCAGCCCTGGTTGAACGAGCAGGCCGGAGCGCTTTCTATAAAAAATGATCGTCTCTGAAAGGAACGGAATCGTCCGTTTCTTTTTTATTTGCATTTTTTTAGATGATCTCCTGTCAGAGAGGCTCAAAATATCATATAAAGACAGGGAGACTTTGTCCCTCTTCAAACCGCTGCACCGAACCTGTGCTTCCTTCTATAGGCTTTGCTTGATCTGAAGGCACCTGTCCCGTCTGAGGCAATCGATATAAAAATACTGTATGCCGAAAGATTCCGTGCTTCCGGGAACACGTGCCGGCCGCTGATGAAAAATAAGGTAAAGGTCGCTTTCGTTATGCTGTTCTTCTTATATAAAATGGCAACTGGGTGACGAAAAGGAGTAATATTTTACCATTTATTGAAATTCTCTCATCCCGGCCGAAACATGATATCACGTGATACTCGCAACAAAATACACGATAAAAGGAGTTTCTTAACGGTGCAGGAAGAATGGAACCTATTGATGAAAAATCGTTGCATCATCTGGTTAGTCACGGGGATTTGCTTAACGGTCATCTTTCAATTTCCGCTGCAGAGCGTCGCTTCATCTGCAGACAAATACGCCAATTTTGCCGAGCTTGCCGAACATGAAACAGAAGGAGAAGATTATCAAATCGAATATACAGACATGGGCACCGAACTGCTGATTCTTTCGCCGCACGGCGGAGGAATCGAAGGAGGTGTCAGTGAACTTGTCCGCGCCTTCAGCGCCGATTATTCCACTTACTTATTCGAAGGAATCAAACCCTCGCAAAACTGGGATCTTCACATCACAAGCAATCATTTTGATGAACCGCAGGCCGTCAAAGCGGTCAAAGAGCACAACTATACGCTGGCTTTTCATGGATATCATGACATCGTTGAACATACGCTTGTGGGAGGAACGGATACCGGAGGGGCGAAAGCGATTGTCAGAGCGCTGCACAACCAAGGTTTTTCAGCGGAGCTGGTCAGCCCAAGCCACCGGCTTGCAGGGGGAAATCCCGAAAATATCAATAATCAATGCAAAACAGGTCAAAGCATTCAATTGGAAATCAGCACGCCTCAACGAGAGGCTTTTTTTTCGGAGTTCGGCCTGTGGACGCGGGCAAGTTCTAAAAATGAGACGTTCCAAACGTATGTCTCAGCTGTTAAAGAAGTTTTGGAAACGCGGTATAAATAAGATTGTATATTTGGGTCACATTAAAACTAAAGACATTTAAGAGGGTGAGTATGTTGATCTATATATACAACTGTTACGGCGGCACTCATTCTTCTGCACTTGCCGCCGCTTATCATCTGAAAAAGCTCCCATTCAGCAGAAAACCGTCGAAAAACGAAATTTTAAGTACCGACTGTTTTAATCAATTAAGTCCGAAGGAAATGGGGAAATTAATCTTTCACGGTCTTGATGAAGAAGGCCACCAGGTGTACACGATCGGCAGAGGGTCATCAAAAGCGGTCATTCCAGCCATGCTGGGCGTTTTCGAGCTGTTTGAAAAAAACGGAAAACTGCAGGAAAAAGTCGTTTTTTCAAACACGTCTCCGACTGTGCCCATTGCGATGACATTCGGCGGTTTATTTTCAAGAAGGCTGAAAATCGATCCGATCGGGGTTCCTTTGCTGGTGCTCGGAGCGCAGCAGGCATACAAAGACATCATCAAACTGGTGCAGCAAACAAAAGACCGTTCAAAAACGACTTCTTCGGTGATCGAAGTGCTGGATAACAATTTCATAAAAAAATGAACATCTAAACAGCTTCCAGTATGATGAGTCTTTCGGCTTCCATATAGGAAGCGTTTTTTTATTTTTTAAATATAGTAATTGTTTTTTAAAAAGGACATTTTCTAAAAAATTGAATATAAGATAGAGGATATTGTTGAAATAGGACGAATCTATAACCTTAGAATTACTTTTCATAAATTTACTTCTTTGTAAATTTGAAGGGTAGAGATCAAGGATTTCCCTTCCACTTTGCTAGAGAATACTATCTGAAAGAAGAAACGGGGGGTTAAAAAGACGGCTGCAATCGTTTGAGAAGCAGCGATTTTATATTGGGAAATTCAATCTGTGACACTTTAAATGATAGAAGTGTAGTTTTGAAAATGAAAATCAGCGTGATAAGAGACGGAAAATTAGAATGATGTTATTTTTTTAGAATAACAAATGGATCCGTCTGTCTCAATACAAATTAGGAGGCGCCTATGAAAAAAATGTTTTCTATTTTTCAAAATAAAAATTATGCGCTGCTGTTCTTCGCATCCTTTACCTCACAAATGGGAGGGATCATCGGACTCACTGCCCTCTTGTTTTACCTGCTAGACCGTTTTTCCAATCAGTCTGCATATGCCACAATGACCGAGCTGATGCTGTCATTGCCTACATTGGCTGTATTTTTCCTCGTCGGTGTTTTCGCGGATAAGTTTGACCGGCAGAAAATCGCCAAAAACTGCGATTGGATCTGTATGGGACTATCTATTGTATTACTGCTGTCTCTCTATCTTGAATGGATGCCGTTTACATTTGCCGTTCTTTTTTTAAGAAATGCCGTTAAAAGTTTTTTCACCCCTGCCCAAACTTCTCTTATTCAAGGAATATTATCTGAAAACGAATATTCGCTGGCCGTCGGATTGAATCAAATGGTAGCCAGTTTATTTATGCTGTTCGGAAACGGGCTTGGCGTATTTTGTTATTGGACGCTTGGAGTTGAAGGAGCCGTTATGGTTGATGCAGCCAGCTTCGCACTGAGCGGGCTTTTAATTCAAGCCTGCCGGATTTCCGATGCCGTCCGCATGCCAAATGGAAAACATTCCATTAGACAGCTGAATATCGCTGGTATATGGAAAGATTTCACACTTGGTTTTACTTATATTCTCAACCATAAATTGCTGCTTGCTCTCGTGTCCGGATTCGTCCTTTTCGGAGTTGTCAATGGGGGGCTCTCGGTCATGCAGGTGTTTATATTAAAATACAAGCTTGCACCTGGAAACTATGAAGAGATGTCGATTGTACTCGGCATTGTTTTCGGTGCGGGGTTTTTGGCGGGGAGCATCGCCGCATCCTTGCTTTCTCAAAAATTGAAGCTTTATCAACTTTTGATCCTAGCGCTGATTGTTTGCGGATGTGCCACGATTTCAGGCTCCCTGGTTAAAAGTTTGTGGATGTATATGGTCTGCTCCTGCTTTATCGCGGTTTCGCTTCCAAGCATCAACGTTGCCATCGGAGGGTGGATACCAAACATCGTCAATCCGAAAATGATGGGTAGGGTGCAGGGGTGGATTCATCCGCTTATGATGCTCTCACAGTCGCTGACCCTTCTGTTTATTGCGTGGCTTTACCCGGCATGGATCGCGCTTGAAAGCCTGTATTGGCTAGTCGGGGGAAGCCTGATTGCTGTTGGCGTTTTCTACATGATTATCCTTCCGAAGTTTTTAGCGCTGAATCGGACGGCTGACGTATCTGTCGATTAACGGCTTATTCACCAAAAAATATCTACAACGAAAGGGAATGATAGAAATGAAATTATTTTGCCTGCCTTACGCCGGCGGATCCGAATCTGCATTTTATTCCTGGAAAGGCCATATGCAGCCCGACATTGAGATTTGTCCGATTCAGCTGAAGGGAAGGGGCCGGCGTTTCAACGAGCCTTGTTACGAAAGCCTTGAAGAAGCAGTTCAAGACATTTTTGAGCAGGTTCAAGCTGAACGAAAAGGTGACGACTACGCTCTTTTTGGGCACAGCATGGGAAGCCTTTTGGCATATGAACTTTACTATCAAATGAGCGGGGCGGGAGCTGAAAAACCGGTTCACATTTTTTTCTCGGGCTATAAAGCGCCAAACAGGATCAGAAAGAAAGAAAAACTGCATACCTTGCCCAATCCTATTTTTAAGAAAAAAATTGTCGAGCTCGGGGGAACACCTGAGGAGCTCATCAATCATGAAGAGCTATTTGAATTGTTTATCCCCATTCTCAAAAGCGACTTTAAAATGGTAGAAAACTATATCTATCAAGAAAGAAACAGCAAAATAGATTGCGACATTACCGTTCTCAACGGAAAAGAAGACGCTATGAGCAAGGAAGATGTATCCGATTGGAAACATCATACTTCAGGACACTTTACAGCCTACTACTTTGAGGGGAATCATTTCTTTTTGCACCATCACGTTGAAAAGATCACCGGCATCATCAATCATTCATTGACAGCCAGCCGGACGTTTTAACCTACGATTTCGGCGAGATTCAAGCCCGGGTCTAATCTATTTTTCCTTCCTCCGCCGCTTCGAAAATTACTTTTATTATAATCGGAACAGTGTTTTTTAGGTCTTTTGATCTGGTTGCTGTTTATCTTGTCTCATAAATACGTGTATCGACAATGTAAAATATAAAATATCCAATTCATAAAAAATTAACCATTATTAAACAATATTCCCATGGAAAATAATGATTATTTTTGATAATCTGTTTTCACAAGACGGAGGTTCAATAAAAAATCGGTAAAAGAGCAACTACAGACCAATATTATGGTGAATATTTTATCAAAAAGGAGAATTTTTATATGGTTGCTAAACATTCATTAGAAAATGGGGTATTTCACAAAATGACAGAGAATGAAAAAGAACTGATCCTACATTTTAACAACACAAAGACCGATTATCCAAAAAACAAGACGCTTCATGAGCTTTTTGAGGAACAGGCCATGAAGACGCCTGACCATACGGCTCTTGTGTTCGGTGCTCAGCGCATGACCTACAGAGAGCTGAATGAAAAAGCAAACCAAACCGCGAGACTTCTCAGGGAAAAAGGGATCGGCAGAGGCTCGATTGCCGCGATGATCGCGGAGCGCTCCTTTGAAATGATCATCGGCATCATTGGCATTTTAAAAGCGGGAGGTGCGTATCTGCCGATCGACCCTGAAACGCCGAAAGACAGAATGGCCTTCATGCTCAGCGACACGAAAGCCGCGGTGCTGCTAACGCAAGGAAAAGCGGCAGACGGAATCGATTGTGAGGCTGACATCGTTCAGCTGGACAAAGAGGCTTCAGACGGATTCAGTAAAGAACCGCTCAGTTCTGTCAATGATTCCGGCGATACCGCCTATATTATCTACACATCAGGTTCCACGGGAACGCCAAAAGGCGTCGTCACCCCGCACTACAGTGTCATAAGGGTCGTTCAAAATACCAATTATATCGATATCACAGAAGACGACGTGATCCTCCAGCTGTCCAATTATTCGTTTGACGGATCAGTGTTCGACATCTTCGGCGCTTTATTAAACGGAGCGTCGCTGGTCATGATTGAGAAGGAAGCGTTATTGAACATCAATAGACTTGGAAGCGCTATCAATGAGGAGAAGGTCAGCGTGATGTTCATTACGACGGCACTATTCAACATAATTGCAGATCTTCATGTCGACTGTCTGTCGAATTTACGAAAAATCCTCTTCGGCGGGGAGAGAGCGTCGATACCGCATGTGAGAAAAGTACTGAATCATGTCGGCCGGGATAAATTGATTCATGTTTACGGCCCGACGGAAAGCACGGTATATGCGACATATTATTTCATCAATGAAATAGATGAAAAAGCCGATACAATCCCGATCGGCAGCCCGCTGGCGAATACGTCAGTCTTGATCATGGATGAAGCCGGCAAGCTCGTGCCGATCGGGGTTCCCGGAGAGCTGTGCATCGCAGGCGATGGTTTAAGCAAAGGATATTTAAACCGCGAGGAACTGACGGCGGAAAAATTCATCCCGCATCCGTTCATTCCGGGAGAAAGGCTGTACAAAACAGGTGATTTAGCGAAATGGCTGCCTGACGGCAACATCGAATTCATCGGCCGAATCGACCACCAGGTGAAAATCCGCGGTTTCAGGATCGAACTCGGCGAAATCGAAAGCCGGCTGGAGATGCATGAAGACATCAATGAGACGATCGTCATCGTCCGGGAAGACGAAGAAAGCCGCCCGTACATTTGCGCCTATATCACGGCAAATCATGAGATTTCCCTTGATGAGCTGAAAGGATTTTTAGGTGAAAAGCTTCCGGACTACATGATCCCCGCATATTTTGTCAAATTGGACAAGCTGCCCCTCACCAAAAACGGAAAAGTGGACAGAAAAGCCCTGCCTGAGCCGGACAGAACGGCGGGGGCGGAAAACGAATATGAAGCGCCGCGAAATGAAACGGAAGAAAAGCTGGCAGCTGTTTGGCAGGATGTTTTGCACGTTGAAAAAGCGGGCATTCATGATCATTTTGCACAAATGGGCGGACATTCATTGCATGCGATGGAGCTCATCGCCAAAATAAAGGAAAAAATGAATGTTGAAATTCCGCTGCATCAGCTATTTAAGCTTGCGACCATAAAGGAATTGAGCGCTTTTATCGAAGCTAATCAACAAGAAGACAAGGGAGACGGCTTCGTGACAAGGGCTGCCGATCCGGAAAATATCCATGAAACATTCCCGCTTACAGGCATTCAGCTGGCTTATTTAGTTGGAAGAGATGAGTCGTTCGAAATCGGCGGAGTCGCTACGAATTTAACTGTCGAATTTGAAGCTGATGTCGATTTGAATCGATTTCAGCTGACACTGCAAAAATTGATTGACAGGCATCCGATTCTCCGCACGATCGTATTTGAAAACGGAACGCAAAAAATTCTCGAAGCAACACAACGTTATACAATCGAAACTCAGGATTTAAGAGGTTTCACAGAAGAAGAAATCAACGCCAGAATTTTAGAACAGCGGGAGAAGATGACATCAAAGATCATTGATCCAAGTGTATGGCCTTTGTTTGAACTCAAAACGTTTATGCTGCCGGGAGAGAAAAAATATTTTTTCCTCAATGTGGACCCGCTCATTTGCGATGACAGCAGTATGAAACGATTAATCAGGGAGTTTAAACAACTATATGAAAACCCCGGCCTCAAACTGCCTTCACTAGCATACAGCTTCAGAGATTATGTTTTGGCCTCGATCGATTTTAAGCAAACAAGCAGATATCAAAAAGATCAAAAATATTGGCTGGATAAACTGGATCATTTTCCAAGTGCGCCTGAGCTGCCTCTTAAATCAGATCCAGCCCATGTAGCGAAACCTTCGTTCAAGAAGTTTTCAACGTTTTTGGATGGACATACATGGAATGAATTAAAAAAGAAAGCCCGGCATCATCATCTCACGCCGACCTCAGTCCTTTGTGCTGCATATGCCTATATTTTAGCTTATTGGAGCCGGCAAAACCACTTTGCTATCAATTTAACCGTATTTAACAGAATCCCGTTTCATCCGGATGTCAAGAACATGATCGGAGATTTTACCTCTTTAATGCTGCTGGACATCCATGCCGAAGAAAACACGAGCTCTTTCTGGAGATTTGCTTTAAATGTTCAGGACACGCTTTTAGAAGCACTGGAACACAGACATTATGACGGAGTTGATGTGATCAGAAACATCGCCAAAAAGAATGGCATGAATAAAAAAGCGGTCATGCCGATCGTATTCACAAGCGTGCTGAGTGAAAATCCCGACGACTCATTTGACAGTCTTGTCGATTTTGACAACATTCATTTCTTTAGCACGAGAACATCGCAAGTATACATTGACAACCAAGTATATGAAATAAACGGCGGCCTTTATATTACATGGGACTATGTGGAGCAAATTTTTGAACATGAAGTAATTGAATCGATGTTTGACCAGTATATCGCAGTCATCCAGAAAGCCGTATCCGGCGAGGACGTTTCAACCATCCAAATAAATGAAAAAAGCCGCCAGATGATCAGCGCCTATAATGACACAGATCAATCTTTCGATACCGAGCCCTTGCACGAATTGTTTACCGGCCAGGTTAAACATGGACCTGACAGAGTGGCACTCAAGCATCATGATGAGGTGATGACCTATCAGGAGCTTGACGAAAAATCCAACCAGGTCGCAAGATTTCTCATTGGAAAAGGGGTTGAAAGGGGCGACTATATCGGTGTCATCGGCAAAAGAAGCCTGGGGACGATTGTCAATTTATTGGCTGTATTGAAGACTGGAGCAGCTTATATCCCTCTCGATCCGGATTATCCAGAAGAAAGAAAGGCGTATATCCAATCAAAAAGCAACTGCAAATTCTTCATCAGCCATGACGTGTATGACAAAGAACATATCGAGCGCTTCTCAAAAGCGCCGGTTGACCGAAAAGTCGATTTGGATGACATGGCATATGTCATCTTTACGTCAGGAAGCACAGGCAAGCCAAAAGGCGTTCAGATTACGCATGGTGCCGCAGCGAATACCATTCTCGATATCAATGAAAAATTCAACGTCACAGAACAAGATAACATAATGGGCATTTCCTCATTGTGCTTTGATTTATCTGTTTATGACGTGTTTGGCGCTTTAAGCAGCGGGGCGTCACTTGTCATCATTGATGACCAAAGGGATGTATTCAGTCTGAAAGAGACAGTCGAAAAAGAACGGATTACAATTTGGAATTCTGTTCCGGCGATTATGGGAATGACGGCCGATGTATACCCGGCCAACGAGCTCAATCATCATCTCAGACTCATCCTGCTAAGCGGAGACTGGATACCGCTTCAGCTGCCTGCAACCATAAAGAAGACGTTTAAAAACGCAGAAGTGATTAGTTTGGGAGGCGCAACAGAGGGATCGATCTGGTCGATCTACTATCCGATTCAAAAAGTAGAGGAAGACTGGAAAAGCATTCCTTATGGAAAACCGCTGGCCAATCAAAAAATATACGTATTGAACCAGAATAAACAATTATGTCCCGTCGGTGTCGAAGGAGAGCTGTACATAGGCGGAGCAGGGGTAGCAAGCGGGTATATTCATGATCAAGAAAAAACGGATCATTCATTTATCCATCATCAGGAATTAGGTTACATCTATAAAACGGGTGACTATGGCGTCTTGAAAGAGGACGGTTATGTAGAGTTTCTCGGAAGAAAAGACAGCCAGGTGAAGATCAGAGGCTACAGAGTGGAAATGGGGGAAATTGAAAATACTCTCGTAAGCCATCAGGAGATTACGAAGGCATCGGTTATTGATTACACAAGTCCGGATGGAATCAAAAACTTATACGCTTTTGTTGTAGCAGAGAACGCGATCAGCCAATTAGATGTAAAGGAATTTTTGCAAAAAACGCTGCCTGACTATATGATTCCTGCGAAATTCGTGGAAATTGACAAAATCCCGTTAACTGTAAACGGAAAAGTCGATAAGCGCACGCTCCATGACTTGGCTGAACAGCATACCGCAGATGAAGGTCAACGAGGCGGATCGATGCTGCCGGAGAATGAAACACAAGCCATGCTTCTGGAGATTTGGAAAGATATATTTGGCCTAGACAGCATCAATCTTCATGTCAGCTATTATGAAATCGGCGGAGACTCACTCAAAGCGATATCCATCATCACGGAAATCAACAAACGAATGAATGTTGAGATGCCGATCAGCGAAATCTTTAAAAATGATTCAATCATCGCTTTGGACCACTATTTGAAAAACAGAGAAGAAAGCGATATGGAACATCCGATTCAAACAGCTCACGAAAAAGAGTATTATCCGACATCCCCTGCCCAACAAAGAATGTATATGCTGTCGATGCTGGAAAATGAAAGGGGAGCTTACCATATTCCGATGGCCCTTCTTGTCGAAGGCCGGATAAACGCCATACAGCTTGAAAACGCATTGAAGACATTTTTGCAAAGACATGAAGTTTTGCGAACCGGGTTTGAAATTCAAAACAATGAACTCATCCAAAAAATTTATGAGAATGTCGAATTCCGCCTCGAATACGAGTGCTTAGACGCTTCAATTACAGATCAGCATGCTTTAATGGAGATCACAAGCAGGTACTGTAAAGAATCCATTAAGCCTTTTGATTTGAGCCGGCCGCCTCTTATGAGGGCCAAGCTGATCAAAATCGACGATAATAGGCATATACTGGTCATAAATTTTCACCACATCATCAGTGACGGGGTTTCTCAAGGGATCCTGATGAATGAAATATTGGAACTTTATAGCAATGTGCCATTGCCGGAAGTAAATGTGCAATATAAAGATTATGTGGAATGGAATCATACATTTAATCAATCAGCCGCGATGAAAAAGCAGGAAGCTTATTGGCTTGACGTTTATCGCGATATACCGTCAAAGCTGGACTTTCCTTATGACTATAAACGTCATCATATCGACACGTTTGAAGGAAGCAGCGTGTTTTTGGAAATGGAGCGGGAGCTGTCAGATCATATAAGGAAGCTGGCGAAACACACCGGAACAACTCTTTATACGGTGATGCTGAGCGCATATTATGTGCTTTTAAATAAATATACAAATCAAACAGATATCGTTGTCGGAACGGCTGCTGCGGGAAGGCTGCATCCTGATCTACAAGATGTATTCGGCGTTTTTGTAAATACACTTGCTTTGCGGAACGAGATTGATACTTCCAACAGCTTTAAAGAATTTTTGCAGCAGACGAAAGAGCGTACGATAGCGGCCTTTGACAATTCCGAGTATCCGTTTGATGATTTGATCCGCAAACTCAATGGTGTACGGGAGTCTAACCGCAATCCTTTGTTCGACACGATGTTTGTTCTGGAAGATGCCAGGATGTTTACCAAACAGAAAGGCGATGTCAAGCTGAGTCCGATCATCTTTGAACTGGACAATGCAAAATTTGACATGATCTTTAATGTGTTGGATTTTGAACAAAAGATCGTATTGAACATTGAATATTCGACAAACCTTTTCAAGGAAGAGACGATTCAAAAGATAGCGGAAGATTATTTCAGGATTTTAGAGGAAGTTTCAGAAAACCTTGATGTTACTTTACATCAAATCGATATGATATCCCGTCAAGAAAAACGGACACTTTTAGAGTCCTTCAACCATACAAAGACGGCATATCCAAAAGGAAAAGCAATCCACCAGCTGTTTGAGGAGCAGGTGAATCGAATACCAGATCACACTGCGGTTGTTTTTGAAGATCAAAAACTGACGTACCGACAGTTGAATGAAAAAGCAAATCAAGTGGCAAGGCTGTTGCGAGAAAAAGGTGTCAAGCCGGATACGCTCGTCGGGATCGTGATGGAGCGGTCGTCCGATATGATTGCAGCGGTTCTCGGTGTGCTGAAAGCAGGCGGCGCCTATTTGCCGATTGATCCTGAGTATCCTCTGGAGCGGATGAGATACATGGCTTTTGACAGTGAAGTCAAAGTCATCATCTCTGACGTTCCGCTGGCCGAGGAGCTTACGGCGGAATCGATCGAGTTGATTCATATGGATGATGAGAGGATTGCCGGGCAGGATCGGTCAAACATTGACAATGTCAATCAAAGCGGCGACCTTGCATATGTCATCTATACGTCGGGTTCAACAGGAAAGCCAAAAGGCGTGATGATCGAGCATCAATCATTGATCAACTTGTGCCGCTGGCATCAATCCTGTTTTGAAGTCGGACAAAACGACAACAGCTCGATTTATGCGAGCATCAGCTTCGACGCTTTTGTCTGGGAGCTGTTCCCTTATATAACAGCGGGAGCCACCGTTCATGTCCTCAATCAGGAGACAAGGCTGGATGTTGAAAAGCTGAACCGGTATTTTCATAACCATCATATTACGATCAGCTTTTTGCCGACACCAGTCTGCGAACAATTTACAGCGCTTGACAATCATTCGTTAAGAACGCTGTTAACGGGCGGAGATAAATTAAACGTCTTTAAAGAAAAAAGCTATCAAATCGTAAACAACTACGGACCGACGGAGAATACAGTCGTTGCTACAAGTTTTCCAATCGACAAATCGTATCAAAATATTCCGATCGGAAAACCGATCGATAACGTCAAAGTGTATATATTGAACAAAGACCTGCAGCTTTGTCCGCTCGGAGCCAGCGGCGAGCTCTGCATCGCGGGGGAAGGGCTGGCCCGCGGGTATGTAAATAGACCGGAATTGACTCGGGAAAAATTCATCGAAAATCCATTTGTACCCGGGGAAAGAATGTACCGCACAGGTGATCTTGCCAAAATGCTGCCAGATGGAAACATTCAGTTTCTGGGACGGGTTGACCTGCAGGTTAAGATTCGCGGCTATCGGATCGAACCCGGCGAGATCGAGAACCAGCTGCTTAAATATGAAAAGATTGAAGAAGCGGCGGTCATCGCAAGAGAAGACGGAGATCATGACCCGTATCTTTGTGCATATGTAACGGCTAAAAAGGAAGTCGAACAGGAAAAGATCAAAGCGTTTTTAAAGAAAAGCCTTCCGGATTATATGATTCCTCAGCACTTTGTCCAGCTTGACGGGCTGCCGCTTACCGTGAATGGAAAAGTGGACAAGAAAAGCCTTCCGGTTCCGGAACGGAGCATCACAATGGATCGCTGCTATGAAGCGCCGCGGGATCAGATGGAAGAAAAACTTGTTTCCATATGGGAAGAGGCTTTAGGAATCAATAAAATCGGAATCAACAGCAGCTTCTTTGAAGCCGGCGGGCATTCGCTTAAAGCCGCCGCTTTGGTATCAACTATTCATAAAGAACTGAATGTCAAGCTGCCTTTAAGACAAATATTCGATACCCCGACGATTAAAGGGCTGAGGGAATATATCGGTGCAGCGAAGGAAAGTACTTTTACATCGTTAGGAAAAACGGAAGAAAAACCATATTACCGATTGTCTTCAGCGCAAAAAAGGCTCTATATCCTTTCTCAAGCAGGCAGTCATGTTGCATATAACATGCCTTTTGCCATGACGCTCGAAGGCGATTTTGATATCCGCCGATTTGAGAATACATTAAAAAACATGATCAAAAGACATGAATCATTTCGAACTTCATTTGTCATGATCGACGGTGAGGTGATGCAGCAGATTGAAAAAGAGATCGATTTTCAAGTCGCATACAGTGACATCGGCAAAGAAAGCGCCGAAGAAAAAATCAAAAGCTTCATCAGGCCGTTTCATTTTGAAAAAGCACCGCTTTTAAGGGCGGAGGTCGTCAAAGTGAATGAACGTGAGCACTTGCTGATGTTCGATATGCACCATATCATTTCCGATGGCGTGTCCACCGACATCTTCATTCAAGAGCTGGGAGCACTGTACGAAGGGAAATCACTGGAGCCGTTCGAAATTCAATATAAAGATTACGCAGAATGGGAAAATAGCCATGCCCGCAGCGATGAGCTGAAAAGACAGGAAGAATACTGGCTGGAGACGTATAAAGGCGATATCCCGGTCCTTGATCTCCCGACAGATCATAAAAGGCCGCTGACGAAAAGCTCTGAAGGTGACACAGTCACTGCAGCAATCGAAAGTGAAACATTCCGCAAGCTTCAGCATATGGCGAAAGAAAACGGCGTTACGATGTACATGCTTCTGTTGGCCGGTTATACAGCGCTGCTTTCCAAATATACAGGTCAGGAAGATATCATCGTCGGGACTCCGGCTGCAGGGAGAAATCATGAGGATACTCAACATCTCATCGGCATGTTTGTCAATACCTTGGCGATCAGAAACCATCCGGAAGGGAAAAAGACTTTCAGACATTATTTGCAAGAGGTAAAAGAAAACACGCTTCAGGCTTATGAAAACCAGGATTATCCGTTTGAAGAGCTTGTAGAAAAAGTAAACATCAAACGGGACATGGCCCGAAACCCGCTCTTTGATACGATGCTCGTGTACCATAACACAGACGTAAAGCCGTTTGAAGCAGAGGGGCTGAGAAGCAGGCTGGTGGAGATCAAGCGCGGTATTTCCAAGTTTGACATCACAGTGACTGCGAGTGAAGCGGCAGACGGATTAAGATTGGAAGTTGAGTATTCAACGACGCTATTCAACAAGGAAAGAATGAAAAGACTATCTGAACACCTGATCAGCTTGTTGGAACAAGCGGCGGATCATCCGGACATTGCCATCAATCAGATAGATGTCCTGACAAAGGGTGAAAGACATCGGGTTCTGTATGATTTTAACCGAACAGACGGTGTGTTCTGCAAAGAGATGACGATACCGGAGCTGTTTGAAAAGCAGGCGGAAAAAACGCCTGATCATCCGGCGGTTGCCTTCGGGGATGAAACGATTTCTTACAGGGAGCTGAATGAAAGGGCGAACAGCCTGGCTTTCACCTTGCGTCAAAAAGGAGTAGGCCCTGATGTGATAGCAGGGATTCTCACAGAACGGTCAATCGAAATGATCGTCGGTATTATGGGTATTTTGAAAGCTGGCGGAGCCTATCTGCCAATCGATCCGGCGTATCCGCAGGAAAGAATAAGCTACATGTTAAAAGACAGCGATGTCAGCGTATTATGCGCGGCAGGCGATGTGGATCTGGGTGAAGCTTATGCCGGAGACATCATCCGGATTGATCAAACCGGACAAAATGACCACGTGGAAAACCTTAAGCATGACATCAAGCCGGAGCATTTGGCATATGTCATCTATACATCGGGATCCACTGGAAAACCGAAAGGCGTCATGATCGAGCATCATAGTGTGAACAATCTTGTTCATGGATTAAGTGAAAGAATTTACCATCATCTCGATGCTCATTTAAATGTAGCACTGGTTGCGCCTTATATATTTGATGCCTCTGTCAAACAAATATTCGCAGCGCTTCTCTTCGGGCATACCCTTTGCATCGTCCCGCGCGAGACAGCTTGGGATGCGATGAGTTTAATTGAGTATTATTCGAAAAACAACATCAATGTATCGGACATGACGCCTGCTCATTTAAACATGCTGGCGTATGTAGACAAAACGGAACTCGAATTCGATCTGAAGGAATTGATTGTCGGCGGAGATGCTTTAACACCTGATGTCATAGGCGGCCTATTTCATAAATTCCCGAATCTGTCATGCAATATCACGAATGTATACGGCCCGACAGAGTGCTGTGTTGATGCTGCTTCACATCAAATCGAATCGGGAAAAGTGCCGCAAACACCGTCCATTCCGATCGGCAGACCGCTTCTCAATACAAGCATCTATATTGTGGACAAAGACCTCCGCCCTCTGCCGGTTGGGATTGCCGGAGAACTATGCATAGCAGGCGAAGGGGTTGCCAGAGGGTATGTAAACAGACCTGAGCTTACGGCGGAAAAGTTTGTCGACCATCCATTTGAGCCGGGCAAAAAAATGTACAAAACCGGAGATTTGGCGATGTGGCTTCCTGATGGACAGATTGAGTTTTTGGGACGCGCCGATCATCAAGTGAAAATCCGCGGCTATCGAATAGAGCTTGGCGAAGTGGAACAGCAGCTCTTGTCACATGAGAAAATTAAAGAAGCGGCGGTGATCTCAGGAAAGGATCAAAACGGCAACAGCTATTTATGCGCCTATTTCGCGTCTGATCAGGAATTGCCTGCAGCTAATGTACGACAATTTCTTGAAAGGGAAATGCCTGATTATATGATTCCGTCCTATTTTGTTAAGCTTGACAGGCTCCCGCGCACCCCAAGCGGTAAAGTGGATAGAAGCGCACTGCCTGAGGCGGACGGAAATTTAATAGAAGGAACTCGGTACGATCCGCCTCGAAATGAAATCGAACGAAAACTCGTGCAAGTCTGGAGAGAGATTCTCGGTGCCGAGGACATCGGGATCAGCCACCATTTCTTTGCGGCAGGGGGAGACTCGATCAAGGCGCTCCAGATCGTTTCCAGGCTGGCAAAGATGAACCTGAAACTTGAGATGAAGGCGCTGTTCGCCAATCCGAAAATAAAGGATCTCAGCCGATTGATCACAGAAGAAACGAGACATCGCAAACATAACAAACCCGTTACAGGTGAGACGGAACTGCTTCCTATCCAAAAGAGATATTTTGCGAACAACAAAGAGGAGCTTGACCACTTCAACCAGTCATTTATGCTCTTTAGAAAAGACGGCTATGACGAAAACATCGTCAGAACAGCCTTCAATAAAATACTGGAGCAGCATGACGCGTTAAGGATGATCTATGAAGAAAAAGACGGAGACATCATTCAATACAACAGAGGCTATCGTGAAAACTTGTTCGACCTGGATGTTTATGATGTAAGAGGCCTTGACAATCAAGCGGAAAAGGTGTTTGAGCTGGCGACAAGCATTCAAAAAAAATCATCGATTAGAAAAGGAAAACTCGTTCATCTTGGCATCTTCCGGGCTGATGAGGGCGATCACCTGCTCATTGCGATCCATCATCTTGTCGTTGACGGCGTATCGTGGAGAATTTTGTTCGAGGATTTTGAAACATTGTACCTTCAGGCATTGAAAGGCGAGCCTCTCGACATCGGATATAAAACGGATTCATACCAAGAGTTCGCCCGTCAATTGAAGAAGTATGCCCAAAGCCGCAGGCTGTTAAAGGAAAGGGAGTATTGGCAAAAGGCCCTGGAAGCGGATGCTCCATTTATTCCTGCTGAAAAGCTTGAACGAGACACGTTTGAACACAGCGCGACCTTGTGCATCAGAATCAGCCCAGACGTGACAGCAAAACTTTTGCGAAACGCAAACAAAGCCTACAACACGGAAATCAACGATATTTTGCTGACGGCATTAATCGCCGCAGTCAGGGATATCACCGGAGAAAACAAATTGAAGGTCATGATGGAAGGGCACGGCAGGGAGGACATCTTAGACGGTGTTGACATCACGAGAACGATCGGCTGGTTTACGACGGTTTATCCGGTCTTTATCGATTTGGGAGAAGAAAAAGAAATATCGCAAAATATCAAAATGGTCAAAGAAACGTTGAGAAAAATACCGAATAAAGGAATCGGCTACGGCGTTTTAAAATACATGACAGAAGAGCTTCAGAAAATACAAACTCAGGCTCCGCTTTCTTTTAACTATTTTGGAGAAATGAACAATGATATGAATAGAAAAGTATTTTCCCAGTCGCCATTTTCGCCGGGAGAAAGCATCGGCGGAAAAATCGTAAGGCACTGCGCCGTCGAAATGAATGCGATCTCTTTAAACGGCGAATTGACAATCTATACGACGTTCAACCAGGACCAATACCAAACAAGCGCAATCGAACAACTCAATCAATCATTCAAAGAAAACCTGGAAAAGATCGTCGATCATTGCGTTGATAAAGAAGGATCGGACATGACGCCTTCCGATTATGGCGATGTCTCACTTGGTCTTGAAGAGCTGGAGCGTATTAAAGATAAGTACAGCGCTTTTCAAATCGAAAAGATCTATCCGCTGGCCAACATGCAAAAAGGAATTCTATTTCATAACGCTATGGATCAGACATCAGGGGCATACCTCCAGCAAATTGTCATCGAATTAAAAGGACGTGTCCATCCGGACATTTTAGAAGAAAGCTTTCACGAGATCGTGAAGAGGCATGAAATCTTAAGGGCGTCTTTTGAATATGAAATCACATCCGAACCGAGACAGATTATAGCTAGAGAACGGAAAACGCCTTTCGCATCAATAGATCTGACAGGCGAAAATCGGACTCGCCAGCATAGGTTCATAGAAACATATTTAAAAGAAGATCAGGAAAAAGGCTTTGATCTGAGCAGTGAAGCCCTCATGAGGGTTTGTTTGATCAGAATGAATGACGAATCGTATCGGCTGATTTGGAGTCATCACCACATCCTCCTGGACGGCTGGTGTCTGGGTATTGTTTTGAGCGAGCTGTTCAGTCTATATGGAAAAATAATGAAAGGTGAATCCCGCCGATTAAAAGAGCCGAAGCCGTATGGAGACTATATCAAATGGCTGGAAGAACAAGATAAAGAAGAAGCGGCGGCATACTGGAAGGATTATCTAAAAGGGTATGAGTCGCGGTCTGAACTTCCGGCGTTCAATCGCGGCGCAACGTCAGAAGAATATGGCGGCAAAGAAAAAGTCATATCGTTTTCAAAAGAACTGACAACGAAAATCACCCGGATCGCCAAGACGCATCATGTCACCATCAATACGGTTCTTCAAGGAATTTGGGGCATGATTCTCGCCAAATACAACAATACCGATGAAGTCGTATTCGGAACCGTCGTCTCGGGACGGGAGGCTCCTGTTGACGGCATCGAAGAGATGGTCGGCTTGTTTATTCATACAATACCGACCCGGATCAGCTTTGAAGGCGCAAGAAGCTTTAAAGAGGTGTTAAAGAAAACACAAGCCGAGTCTATCGAAAGCAATCGATACAGCTATATGAATTTATCGGAAATTCAGGAACTGAGTGAAATGAAAAGAGAGCTGATCACCCATGTCATGGCCTTTCAAAATTATGCGTTTGATGAGGAGCTGTTCAGAAGCCAATCCGGGGAAAGCGGTTTTGAACTGGAAGGTGTTCATGGAAAAGAACGGACCAACTATGATTTTAATCTGACCGGCGTTTTAGAAAATGAGCAGCTGAAACTCAAATTGACATTTAATGAAAATGTGTATGACAACACCATTATCGAAACACTAGAAAAGCATATCATCACCGTCGCAGAACAAGTGGCGGAAGATGAGACACAAACATTACGAGACATCAACCTTGTGTCAAAAGAAGAAAAACAGAGGATTTTACACACATTCAACGATACAAAAACAAATTACCCGAAAGACAAGCCGCTTCATGAGCTCTTTGAGGAACAGGCCATGAAGACGCCTGACCAGACGGCTCTTGTGTTCGGTGCTCAGCGCATGACCTACAGAGAGCTGAATGAAAAAGCAAACCAAACCGCGAGACTCCTCAGGGAAAAAGGGATCGGGAGAGGCTCGATTGCCGCGATCATCGCGGACCGCTCCTTTGAAATGATCATCGGCATCATTGGCATTTTAAAAGCGGGAGGTGCGTATCTGCCGATCGACCCTGAAACGCCTAGAGACAGAATCGATTATATGTTGAAAAATAGCGGTGCGGCATTGTTAGTAACAACAGATTCGCTTCTTCAACCTTTTGATATAAAAACCGTTGATTTGCGTTCGGACGAGTTGCACTTACTAAGCGGAGAGAATCTTCCGCGTGTGAATTGCTCAAGCGATACAGCGTACATCGTCTACACGTCCGGCTCAACCGGAACACCAAAAGGAGTGGTTATCCCGCATTACAGTGCGGCGAGAGTCGTTCAAAATACCAATTATATCGACATCACAGAAGATGACGCCATTCTCCAGCTGTCCAACTATTCGTTTGACGGATCGGTGTTCGACATCTTCGGCGCTCTCTTAAACGGAGCGTCACTCGTCCTGATCGAAAAAGAGACAGTCTTGAATACACATGAGCTGGCCGAAGTGATTGAGAAAGAACGAGTCAGCGTGATGTTCATTACGACAGCGCTGTTCAATACGCTCGCCGACATCAATATCGGCTGTCTTGCCAAGCTGCGGAAAATCCTTTTTGGCGGGGAAAGAGCGTCGATACCGCATGTGAGAAAAGTGCTGGATCATGTCGGCCGGGATAAATTGATTCATGTTTACGGCCCGACGGAAAGCACGGTGTATGCGACATATTATTTTATCAACGAGATAAACGATGAAGCGGAAACAATCCCGATCGGCAGCCCGCTGGCGAATACGTCGGTTTTGATCATGGATGAAGCCGGCAAGCTCGTGCCGATCGGGGTTCCCGGAGAGCTGTGCATCGCAGGCGACGGCTTAAGCAAAGGATATTTAAACCGCGAGGAACTGACGGCGGAAAAATTCATCCCGCATCCGTTCATTCCGGGAGAAAGGCTGTACAAGACGGGCGATTTAGCGAAATGGCTGCCTGACGGCAATATCGAATTCATCGGCCGAATCGACCATCAGGTGAAAATCCGCGGTTTCAGGATCGAACTCGGCGAAATCGAAAGCCGGCTGGAGATGCATGAAGACATCAACGAGACGATCGTTACCGTCAGAGAAGACGGAGAGAACCGCCCGTACATTTGCGCTTATATCACGGCAAATCGCGAGATTTCCCTTGATGAGCTGAAAGGGTTTTTAGGTGAAAAGCTCCCGGAATACATGATTCCCGCCTATTTCGTGAACATGGACAAGCTGCCGCTCACCAAAAACGGGAAAGTGGACAGAAAAGCCCTGCCTGAGCCGGACAGAAGCGCAGGAACTGAAGCAGAGTACGAAGCGCCAAGAAACTATGTCGAACAGCGCATCATTTCCATCTTGGAGGACGTACTCGGAACAGAGCGGATGGGTATTTCCTGCCATTTCTTCGACAAGGGGGGGAATTCGCTGAAAGCGATGCAAGCTGTTCATTCCATTAACAAAACGTTTGGCCTTAATATGAGGATCAGCACGTTCTTTAAACATCCGACTGCAAAATCATTAGCGCGTTTTGTATTAACCGCTGAAGCCGAATCGGCCGTTAGTGAGGAGTACGCGGAAGAGGAAGTGTGATGGAATTGCACTGTACAATCTATCATTTGAAATGATAGATTGTACAGCTGCCCCATTTTCCGCAAAAAAACGATTCTGATATTGGCCGCAAGTCTGACGAATGGAGTGAGATGAGTATGAGCATAATGGACTTCATAAATGATTTGAAAAAGAAAAATATCACCTTATACCATAACAAGGGCAAAATCAAAATCATCGGTCCTCAAGAATTATTGACGGCTGACTTAAAACAGCAAATCAAGCGGTATAAAGATGACATCATCGCAGCGCTGGAAGCGGGCGAAACGGACATTGAGCGAAGCTTTCCGAAAGCGGCACCGTCTAAAAGCGGAACCTATCCTTTGTCAAGGGAACAAAAAAGGATGTTCATTTTAAATCAGCTTGATGACAGCAAAACGGCCTATAACATGCCGATGGCAGTAAAAATAAACGGTGAAGTTCAAATCAGCCGAATTGAACAGGCATGGAAAGCGCTCATCAAAAGGCATGAATCGTTAAGAACTTCTTTTGTCATGCTCGATGGCGAACCGGTGCAGAAAATCGAACAGGAAGCCGAGTTCCGACTTGAATACAGCGAGTTGGGGGATCAAAGCATCCAGGAGAAAATCAGCCGTTTCATCAAACCTTTTCAATTAGAAAAAGCCCCGCTTTTAAGAGCGGAAATCGTAAAAGTGGATGAAGCTGAGCATATGATGATCGTTGATATGCATCATATCATTTCAGACGGCATCTCTATCGGAATATTAATGAAGGAATTCGCCGACTGCTGTGAAGGCAAAGAATTACCTCCGGTGGCGGTTCAGTATAAAGATTATTCAGAGTGGCAGAAAGACATCGAGCAGCAGAGCCGGTTGAAGAAGCAGGAAGCGTATTGGCTTAACACCTTCCGGGGAGACATTCCGGTATTGAATATGCCGCTCGATTTTCCGAGACCGAAAATCCGAAGCTTTCAAGGGAACAGAACGGTTGTGGAATTGGATCAGGACACCACAAAAAAACTGAAGACGATAGCCGCAAGAAACGGCGTTACAATGTACATGCTTCTTTTGGCAGGCTACACCATTCTGCTGTCAAAATACACCGGACAAGAGGATATCATTGTCGGCTCGCCGATTGCCGGAAGACCGCATGCCGATTTAAACGGGACAATCGGAATGTTTGTCGGCACCCTTGCGCTGAGAAACCGGCCAACGGGGAACATGACATTTAGCGAATATGTCCAAACGGTCAAAAACAATACATTGAACGCCTATGAAAATCAAGATTATCAATTTGATGCATTGATCGAACATCTGGGCTTGACACAGGACATGAGCAGAAATCCGCTGTTTGATACGATGTTTGATCTGCAGCATGCGGATGATTTCGCATCTGAAGCCGGCGGGGGGCATTTTGACACGTATGATATTCCATTTCATGTCGCGAAATTCGATGTAAGCCTGACGGCATTTTTGCATGGAGACAACCTGAAATTTGATTTTCAATATTGCACGGATCTGTATAAAAAAGAAACGATTGAAAGAATGGCCGGACATTTTTTGAATGTTTTAAAAGACGCTGCTCATCACCCTGAACTGGCGTTAAGTGAGATTAGGATGATGTCGGAAGAGGAGAAAGACATCATCTTACATACATTCAATCATGAGAAGACAGATGGTCCGAAAAACAAGACACTCAGCCGGCTGTTTGAAGAGCGGGCTGAAAAAACACCCGATCACCCCGCTGTTATATTCGAAGATCAGCAATTGACATATAGAGAGCTGAACGAAAAAGCCAACCAATTGGCCTGGCTTTTAAGAGAGAAGGGCGTAAAGCCGGATACAATTGTCGCGATCATGACAGACCGTTCACTCGAGATGATCATCGGAATTATCGGAATTTTAAAAGCCGGCGGAGCCTATCTGCCAATTGATCCGGATTATCCGGAGGACAGAGTCAAATATATGCTGGAAGACAGCGGGGCTGATATGGTCGTCATCCAGGAGCCCTTTAAATCGAAAATAGACGGGCGTCAACTGATAACCGCCGAAGACACCCGATCTTTCAGCAAAGAAAATCTCCCAAATGTCAATAAGGCTTCTGATTTGGCATATGTAATTTATACTTCGGGTTCTTCAGGCAGGCCGAAAGGTGTCATGACGACTCACCGCAATGTCGTTCATTATGTTGATGCTTTTACGAAAAGGATCCCTTTGAGCGAAGATGATACAGTTTTGCAAGTCGTATCCTTTTCATTTGATGCATTTTCTGAAGAAGTCTACCCTATTTTAGCTTGCTCAGGGCGCTTGGTGATCAGCAGAAAAGTAAGCGATCTGAACATTGATGAACTGGTGAAAACGATCGGGAAGCATCGTGTCACACTTGTCAGCTGCTCCCCGCTTCTATTGAATGAAATCGATAAAAATCAGCACTTAACCTTTCATCCGCAGATGAAATTTATCAGTGGAGGCGACGTATTAAAATTTGAGTACGTCGAAAATATCATCAAAGGCGCTGACGTTTACAATTCTTACGGTCCCACGGAAGCGACAGTTTGTGCAACCTATTATCAACTAAGCAGCGCAGACCGCAAAAAAACGAGCATTCCTATCGGCAAGCCTTTAAGCAATTATAAAGTATACATTGCAGATCAATACGGCCGGCCGCAACCGGTTGGAGTACCGGGCGAACTATTGATCGGCGGCGAAGGGGTCGCAAGGGGATACTTGAATCATGAAACATTGACAAAAGCGGCCTTTGTACTGGACGAATCAGGCGAGAGAGTATATCGTACAGGCGATTTAGCAAGATGGCTGTCTGACGGAAACATCGAGTTTTTAGGCAGAATCGACAGCCAAGTCAAAATCCGCGGCTATCGGATCGAACTGGAAGAAATCGAACACCGGTTGCTGATGAACGACGATATTAATGAAGCCATCGTGGTGGCGAAGGAAGATCAGGAAAACAGCAAATATCTATGCGCCTACATCGCATTCAATAACAAAAACGCAGATATTGAGCAGGTTCAAGAACGTTTGGCGAAGGACCTTCCGGAGTATATGATTCCGTCCTGCTTTATCAAGCTTGATCAAATTCCCCGCACGATCAATGGAAAGGCTGATCTTAAGGCATTGCCGGAGCCGGATCGAGGGGCATTTGCCCAAGCCCGCTACGAAGCCCCGCGCAATCAAACGGAAGCCTTACTTTTATCGATCTGGCAGGATATCTTGCCAGCGGAACAGATCGGGATTAACGACCATTTCTTTGACATCGGCGGACACTCGTTAAAAGCTTTTTCAATGGCCGCGAAAATTCAAGCGGCATTAAAAGTCGAAGTGACGCTAAAGGAAATCTTCAGCCATCCGACGATTAAAGACATCGCAGCTTATATCGTACAAAAACAAAAACAAGTTCAATCCGACATTCTAAAAGCGAAAAAGAAAGAATACTACCCGCTTTCTTCCGCTCAAAAAAGGCTGTACATCCTCAATCAAATCGAAGAAGGCCAAACCGCCTACAATATGCCTTTTGCGATGAAAATAAGAGGTGGGCTCCAAACGAAAAAGGCCGAGAAGGCCTTCAAAACGCTCATCAAAAGACATGAGAGCTTAAGAACATCCTTTGTGACCATCAATGGCGAACCCGTTCAGAATATAAACGAAGAGGTCACATTTGAAATGAAATACCGGGAGCTTGACAATTGCAGCCTTCGGGAACGGATGAATCAATTTATCAGACCGTTTGACCTGGAAAAAGCCCCTCTTCTGAGAGCGGAGCTGGTGAGGGTGAACGCAGCCGAACACATTCTCCTGCTTGATATGCACCATATCATTTCCGATGGCGTATCAATCGGGATCTTGATGAAAGAATGGGCGGCTTTATATGAAGAAAAGGAACTTGCACCGTTAAAGATCCAATATAAAGATTATTCCGAGTGGCAGCGAGGGTCCTGTCAAAAAGACCGGTTGAAAAAACAGGAAGAATACTGGCTATCCGTTTTTCAAGACGCCATCCCTGTTCTGAACATGCCGACGGACTTTCCAAGGCCGCAAATGCAAAGCTATGAAGGAGATCGAATCGCATTTGCAATCGAAAGAGAGCTGACGGATAAGCTGAAAAAAACAGCGAAAGAAAACGGAGTCACGATGTATATGCTGCTGTTGGCCGGGTATACAATACTGCTTTCGAAATACACCGGACAGGAAGATATCATTGTCGGTTCGCCGATTGCGGGGCGAACCCGGGAGGAGTTGGAACAGACGGTCGGGATGTTCGTAGGCACCCTTGCGATGAGAAACCATCCGAAAGGCGGCAGGACATTCATTGAGTATTTGCAAGATGTAAAAGAAAATACGTTTAACGCCTATGAAAATCAAGATTATCCTTTCGATGAACTCGTAGACAAATTAGATTTGGAACGGGACATCAGCAGAAATGCCTTATTTGACACAATGTTTGATATGCAGGCGCTGGATGATGCAGAGCCTGATATAGAGGGATTGCATGTTGAACCCGTTGATTTGGAGTTTCAGATTTCAAAATTCGATTTGTCGCTGGCAGCAGCAGAGTCCGCAGGCGTCATTACGTTTCACCTGGAATTCTGCACAAGGCTGTATAAAAAAGAAACCGCCGAAACGCTGGCGCAGCATTTCGTGAATATCCTAAGAGATATTTCCGATCATCCGCAGAAGCCGTTAAACGAAATCAGCATGCTTTCAGAGGAACAAAGGAACACAGTGCTGTATCAATTTAATGATACGAACGCCGAACACCCGTCGGGAATTTTTTCTGAGCTGTTTGAAGAGCAGGCCGAAAAATCACCGAATCATCCGGCGGCGGTCTTCAAAGATCATATGTTGACATACCGCGAATTAAATGAAAAAGCGAATCAATTGGCCAGAACATTGCGGAAAAAAGGGGTTCAGCGGGAGTCAGTAGTCGGAATCATGGCGGAGCGTTCGTTGGAAATGGTGACAGGCATATTGGCGGTTCTAAAGGCCGGCGGGGCGTACATGCCGATCGATCCGGGGCTTCCGAAAGAGCGCATCCAATATCTTATCACGGATAGCGGAGCTGATCTATTGCTGACCCAGCATCAGCTTATTGGCAGCATCAGCTTTGCCGGAGAAATCATCCAAATCGATCAGGCCGATGCTTACGACACGGATGGAAGCAATTTGGAGCATCTTAATTCCCCCGGTGATTTGGCATACGTCATCTATACCTCGGGTACGACGGGAAACCCGAAAGGCGTGATGGTCGAGCACCGCAATATCATTCATGCCCACTATACTTGGAGAAAGCACTATGAATTGGCATCATTTTCAGTTAACCTGCTCCAGCTTGCCAGCATGTCGTTTGATGTATTCGCAGGAGATTTATGCCGCAGTCTTCTCAACGGCGGAACAATGTATATGGTCCCGGATGATGTCAAACTGGAAATGAATCTGCTGTATGACATGATCAACAAATACGGCATTCATATGTTGGAATCGACGCCAAGCCTGATCATTCCTTTGATGAAATATATCGATCATCACAAGCTTGACCTTTCAAGCATGAAGCTGTTGATCATGGGTTCTGACACTTGCACGATCAAAGATTATAAGTGGCTCGTTGAACGGTTCGGACAAAGGATGAGAATCATCAACAGCTATGGCGTCACAGAAGCTTCTGTCGATTCCGGCTATTATGAAGAAGCTTTGGATCGGATTCCAGAGATTGCGAATACGCCGATAGGAAAGCCGCTGGACAATACAGCATTTTATATATTGGATTCCTCATTAAACCCGCAGCCGGTCGGCGTTTATGGTGAGTTGTACATCGGCGGTGAAGGGGTCGCGAGGGGATACTTAAACAAACCGGAACTCACCAAGGAAAGGTTTGTTCCAAATCGTTTTGCCGCCGGGGGGAAGATGTATAAAACGGGAGACTTGGCAAGGTGGCTGCCTGATGGAAATGTCGAATTCCTCGGGAGAATCGATCACCAAGTCAAGATTCGCGGTTTCAGAATAGAAACAGGCGAAATTGAAACGAAGCTTTTGGAAAATCAAAACATCAGCGAAGCTGTCGTTATAGACCGGGAAGACAAGAAAGGACATAAGTACCTGTGCGCCTATATTGTCGCTCGAGCGAAAACAAACGCAAATGAACTGAGGGAATATTTGTCCGATCATTTACCGGATTATATGCTCCCTTCCTATTTTATTCAAATCAACAAGATGCCCCTCACGCCAAACGGAAAGATCGATCGAAAAGCGCTTCCTGAACCTGCCGGAGACGCCATAGCGGCAAGCGGATATAAAGCGCCGCGCAATGAAACGGAAGAAAAGCTGGCCGCTGTTTGGCAGGAGGTGCTGGACAGGGACAAAATCGGAATCAACGATAATTTTTTTGAAATCGGGGGAGATTCAATTAAGGCTCTGCAAATCGTTTCAAAATTATCAAGAGCCGATCTCAAGCTTCAGGTTAAAGATCTGTTTACCAATCCGTCCATCAGACACCTCAGTAAATATGTCAAAAAAGAAACGAAAGCTCGCACCAGCGAAATCGTGCAAGGGCAAGTGCCGCTGACTCCTGTGCAAAGGTCGTTTTTTGAAGCGAATCAAAGGGAGCAAAACCATTATAATCAAGCGTTTATGCTCTACAGGGAAAACGGGTTTGCTGAAAGGATCGTCGAAAAGGTTATCCGTAAACTCACAGAACACCATGATGCATTACGGATGGTCTATCGGGAGAAGAACGGTGAAATCATTCAGCATAACCGCGGCTTGGAAGACAGCGTCTTCGATCTGAATGTCTATGATTTGAAAACGGAAAAAAATCTCGAGGAAACTGTTTATCAGATAGCGACGAATATTCAAAAAGACATATCCATCAGCGAGGGCAAAATGATCAAGCTCTGCGTGTTTAAAACAACGGAGGGAGACCATCTGCTGATTGCGATCCATCACCTTTTGGTAGACGGCGTGTCCTGGAGAATATTGTTCGAGGATTTTGAAGCGGCATACGGTCAAGCCTTGCAAGGCAAACCGATAGAGCTCGGTTATAAAACGGATTCGTACAAAACGTTTTCCGAAAAACTGGCTGAGTACGCAAGCAGCAAAAAGCTCCTGAAAGAACAAGAATATTGGCGGGAGATATCCAAAGGAAAGATGGCATTCCTCCCTAAACATCGCCAAGCGGTACATGATAACTATGAAAATAGCAGAACACTCAGAATATCCCTCAGCCAAATGGAGACGGAACAGCTCCTGAAAGAGGCGCATAAAGCATACAATACGCAGATTAATGATCTCCTTTTAACGGCTTTGTTGATCGCCTCAAGGCAGCTGACGGGGGAAAACAGGCTGAAAATTCTTATGGAAGGCCATGGAAGAGATGATATTTTGCAAGATGTGGATATTACGAGAACGGTCGGCTGGTTCACCGCAATGTATCCGGTATTCATCGACTTAGAAGATGAAACAGACTTGTCTGTGATGATTAAGATCGTGAAAGAAACTTTGCGGAAAATACCGAATAACGGAATCGGATACGGCATCCTCAAGTATTTGAGAAAAGACGAAGGGCTTATAAAGGATGAAAAGCCTCCGATCTTATTCAATTATCTTGGTGAGCTCGATCATGATCTGACGACTGAACAATTTTCATCGTCAAAGCTTTCAACAGGTCAAAGCATCGGAGAAAAAAGTGCAAGAGATGCTTCTGTTGAAATCGATTCAGTTGTTGTCGGCAGGCAATTGATGATCAGTACGACATTTAACGAATACGAGTATTCTCCAGATACGATCAGCGAATTGAATCAAGCATTCAAAGAAAGTTTGCAAATGGTCATCAGCCATTGTACTGGCAAAAATGAAACCGAAAAAACGTCCTCTGACTACGGTTATGACAAACTCTCGTTGGAAGATCTTGAAGAATTATTAAATGAATATGAATCTATCGACAGCTAGACATCATGAAAAAAGCTAAAGAAGCCCCCTTGAAATGGTTAACCTGCTGCTTAAAAATGGGCGGCCCATGTGGATCTGAAAACAAAAGGAATTCTAGGAGATGAGATGACGATATGAAAACAAAAGTTGAGAAAATATATCCGTTATCAAACATGCAAAAAGGAATGCTGTTTCATGCCATGAAAGACGAAGCGTCACACGCATATTTTGAGCAGTTCATCATTGAATTAAAAGGTGATGTGGATGAGCGGATGTTTGAAGAAAGCCTAAATGAAGTCATGAAAAGGCATGAGATCCTAAGAGCATCATTTCATCACAGATTGGATGAGCCGCTGCACGTCATTATCAAAGATCGGCACATGAAGTTTGACTATCTTGATATACGAGGCCGGCATGATCAAGACGGCGTTTTGGAGAGATATTTGGCAGAAGATAGACAAAAGGGTTTTGACTTAGCCAAAGATACGTTGATGAGAGCTTGTCTCATCAGAACGTCTGACGATTCGTATCAATTTGTCTGGACGTATCATCACATTTTGCTTGACGGATGGTGCCTTGGCATCATCCTGGATGAGCTGTTGACGATATATGAAATGAAGCGGAAAGGCCAACATCATCAATTGGAAGACCCGAGGCCGTACAGCGATTATATCAAATGGCTGGAGGATCAGGATAAAGAAGAAGCTCAGAGCTATTGGGAGAGCTATTTGAGCGGCTATGATCAAAAAAATTCACTTCCAAAGCTCCGCACACCTTCTGAGACGGGTTTTAAAAGAAGAGAAAAAACAATTGTATGTTCCAAAGAATTGACAAATCGCCTCATCAAATTGGCCAACCAGAATCATGTAACGATCAATACCGTGCTGCAAAGCATTTGGGGCGTGATTTTGGCGAAATACAACAACAGCGAGGATGTGGTGTTCGGAACCGTTGTTTCCGGCAGAGATGCCGAAGTGGAAGGTATAGAAACAATGGTCGGCGTCTTCATCAACACCATCCCGACCAGAATCAGGCTGGACAAAGACAAGCTTTTTAAAGATGTTCTGCGCCAAACCCAAGCCGACGCTTTGGAAAGCAGCCGCTACAATTACATGAATTTAGCGGAGGTTCAAGCGCTAAGCGAGTTGAAAAATGATTTGATCGACCATGTCATGGTCTTTGAAAACTATGCCGTTGACCAAAAAGCGTTTGAAGAAAAAAATGATGTAGGTTTTGAAATGGTGAATGTCAGCGGGGAAGAACAGACCAATTATCATTTCAGCATTTCCGCGGCTCTTGACGATCAATTAAAGCTGCTCTTCATCTATGATGAAAATGTATATGACGACACCATCATCGAAACATTAGAAAAGCATATCATCACCGTCGCAGAACAAGTGGCGGAAGATGAGGTACAAACATTACAAGACATCAACCTTGTGTCAAAAGAAGAACAACAGAGGATTTTAGACACATTCAACGATACAAAAACGGATTATCCGAAAGACAAGCCGCTTCATGAGCTCTTTGAGGAACAGGCCATGAAGACGCCTGACCAGACGGCTCTTGTGTTCGGTGCTCAGCGCATGACCTACAGAGAGCTGAATAAGAAAGCAAACCAAACCGCGAGACTCCTCAGGGAAAAAGGGATCGGGAGAGGCTCGATTGCCGCGATCATCGCGGACCGCTCCTTCGAGATGATCATCGGCATCATCGGGATTTTAAAAGCGGGCGGCGCATATCTGCCAATTGACCCTGAAACGCCTAAAGACAGAATGGCCTTCATGCTCGAAGACACAAAAGCTGCGGTACTGCTTACACAAGGAAAAGCGGCAGACGGAATCGATTGTGAGGCTGACATCGTTCATCTGGACAAAGGGGCTTCAGACGGATTCAGTAAAGAACCACTCAGTTCTGTCAATGATTCCGGCGATACCGCCTATATCATCTACACATCAGGATCTACGGGAATGCCAAAAGGCGTCGTCACCCCGCATTACAGTGCGGCAAGAGTCGTTAAAAACACCAATTATATCGACATCACAGGAAACGATGTCATCCTCCAGCTGTCCAATTATTCGTTTGACGGATCGGTGTTCGACATCTTCGGCGCTCTCTTAAACGGAGCGTCACTCGTCCTGATCGAAAAAGAGACAGTCTTGAATACACATGAGCTGGCCGAAGTGATTGAGAAAGAACGAGTCAGCGTGATGTTCATTACGACAGCGCTGTTCAATACGCTCGCCGACATCAATATCGGCTGTCTCGCCAAGCTGCGGAAAATCCTTTTTGGCGGGGAAAGAGCGTCGATTCCGCATGTGAGAAAAGTGCTGGATCATGTCGGCCGGGATAAATTGATTCATGTTTACGGCCCGACGGAAAGCACGGTATATGCGACATATTATTTCATCAATGAAATAGATGAAAAAGCCGATACAATCCCGATCGGCAGCCCGCTGGCGAATACGTCGGTCTTGATCATGGATGAAGCCGGCAAGCTCGTGCCGATCGGGGTTCCCGGAGAGCTGTGCATCGCAGGCGACGGTTTAAGCGAAGGATATTTAAACCGCGAGGAACTGACGGCGGAAAAATTCATCCCGCATCCGTTTATGCCGGGAGAAAGGCTGTACAAGACGGGCGATTTAGCGAAATGGCTGCCTGATGGCAACATCGAATTCATCGGCCGAATCGACCATCAGGTGAAAATCCGCGGCTTCAGGATCGAACTCGGCGAAATCGAAAGCCGGCTGGAGATGCATGAAGACATCAACGAGACGATCGTTACCGTCAGAGAAGACGGAGAGAACCGCCCGTACATTTGCGCCTATATCACGGCAAAGCGTGAGATTTCCCTTGATGAGCTGAAAGGGTTTTTAGGTGAAAAGCTTCCGGATTATATGATTCCCGCCTATTTCGTGAACATGGACAAGCTGCCGCTCACCAAAAACGGGAAAGTGGACAGAAAAGCCCTGCCTGAGCCGGACAGAACGATGGGAGCGGAAAGTGAGTATGAGGCGCCGCGAAATGAAACGGAAGAAAAGCTGGCAGCAATTTGGCGTGATATTTTAAAGGTGGAAAAGGCCGGTATCAACGATCATTTCTTCGAGCTGGGGGGACATTCTCTCAAAGCGGCCGCGATGGCGGCAAGAATCCGAAAGGAGCTCAAAGCGGAAATCCCTCTTGGGCAAATCTTTAAAACACCGACAATCAAAGGATTGGGAGAATATATCAGATCGACAAAAGATAGTGTTGATTCATCTATTAAAAAAGTGGAAGAAAAAGAATACTATCGTCTTTCATCCGCGCAAAAAAGACTGTACATTCTAGGTCAAATCGAAGGGAGCGGATTGTCCTACAACATCCCTTTTACCATGAAAGTCAAGGGTTCCTTCGATATACGCCGGTTTGAGAACGCATTGCAAATTGTCATTCAAAGACATGAAGCGCTTAGAACGTCCTTCTTGATGGCGGATGGAGAGCCAGTTCAAAAGATTGAAAAAGAAGTAGATTTCAGCATCAAATCCAGCGAAATAGAGTCTCTATCCATTCAAGAGATCATCAAACAATTTGTCAGACCGTTTGATTTGAAAAAGGCCCCGCTTTTTAGAACAGAGGTGGTCAAGGTTGACGACGAGGAACATATCATTCTGTTTGATATGCACCATATCATTTCAGACGGCGCATCGATGGGGGTTTTGACAAAAGAAATTTGCGATTTGTACGGCGGAAAAGAACTGGAGCCGCTCAGCCTCCAATATAAAGACTATTCAGAATGGCAAAGGGCTTTTTATCAAAAAGATGAGATGAAAAGGCAAAAAGAGTACTGGCTCAATATTTTCAAAGGCGAGATTCCAGTCCTCAACATGCCGACGGATTACCCGAGGCCGCAAATGCACAGTGTTGAAGGCGATAGAATCGGTTTTGCAATCGACGGCGAATTGACGAAGAAGCTCAAGCGGATCGCCAAAAACAACGGAGCGACCATGTATATGCTTCTTCTGGCGGCGTATACGGTTTTGCTTAGAACATATAGCGGACAGGAAGATTTGATTATCGGAACGCCGATTCAAGGAAGAAAACATCACGAGCTGAAACATGTAATCGGAATGTTTGTCAATACGCTGGCGATGAGAAATCATCCGAAGGGCGACAAGACATTCGCTGAATTTTTGCAAGATGTAAAAGAGACGGCGCTGAAGGCGTATGAAAACCAAGATTATCAATTTGACGATCTTGTCGAACAGCTTGACCTTGAACGCGACATGAGCAGAAATCCGCTGTTTGATACGATGTTTGTCCTGCAAAACTTGGAAAAAGCGGATGCTGAAATAGAAGGGCTCACATTTGAACCGTTTGAAAGCGACATCCATATTTCAAAATTTGACCTCACTTTATCGGCAATCGAAAAAGACTCGAAGATCGAATTTGATTTGGAATACTGTACAAAGCTGTTTAAAAGAGAAACGGTCGAAAGGATGGCGGCGCATTTCGTCCGTGCTTTAGAGGATATTTCCAATCGGCCGGACAAGCGGCTTGATCAAATAGAGGCCATGTCAGAAGACGAAAAAAACACATTGTTATATCGGTTTAATGTTACGAAAACTGATGCTCCAATAGACAAAACCATTTGCCGGCTGTTTGCGGAGCGGGCGGAGACATCGCCTGACCAAACCGCGGTCGTGTTTGAAGATCAAAAGCTGACATATCGACAATTGCATGAGAGGTCAAATCAGCTGGCCCGGTTTTTAAGAGACAAAGGGGTTAAACCGAACACAGCCGTCGGCATCATGGTGGACCGCTCTCCCGAGATGATCATCGGCCTTCTGGGAATTTTGAAGGCCGGAGGCGCGTACCTGCCGCTTGATCCGGCATATCCTGAAGACAGGATCAAATACATCCTAGGCGACAGCCAAACAAAGTTTCTTCTGTCGGAAGAGGCGCTCATCAAAAAACGGTCCTTTATCAAAGAGGCCGGCATGATCAACATTGATATTCACGACAAACAAATTGCCGCCCTGGATGCGGCTCAATTGGAGCCTGTCAGCCATAGCGGGGATTTGGCTTACATCATCTATACTTCAGGGTCCACAGGAAAACCGAAGGGCGTCTTAATCGAACAAAAAGGGCTGAGCAATCTTGTTTCAGCAGTTGTCAAATTGATGCATTTAAACACGGACAGCAGAGTGATTCAATTTGCTTCACTATCATTTGATGCGTCAGCATTTGAAATCTTTCCGGCGCTGGCAGCCGGGGCGGCTTTAGTGTTGGGACGGCAGGAGGAAATGATGCCGGGGCAGCCGTTAACAAGCTTTCTAAGACAGTATGACATCACTCATGCGACTTTGCCGCCGACCGTTCTGAATGTGTTGGATGAATTCAGATTGGAAAACCTCAAAGTGATCGTTTCCGCGGGCTCTGCCTGCACTGAAGAACTCGCAAAAAGGTGGTTCGGAAATCGGCTGTTTATCAATGCCTACGGACCGACGGAAACGACGGTCTGTGCAACGGCGGGGGTTTACGGAGGATCCGGTCGTCCTCATATCGGCAGTCCGATTGACAATACAAACGTATATGTATTGGATCAAAACCAGAAGCCTGTGCCGACAGGCGTTGTTGGAGAGCTTTGCGTCGGCGGAATCAGTCTTGCACGCGGGTATTTAAACCGGCCGGAACTGACAGCCGAAAAGTTTATTTCACATCCGTTTGTATCAGGGGAAAGATTGTACCGGACGGGTGATCTGGCCAGATGGCTGCCCGGTGGACATCTCGAGTTTTTAGGAAGAATAGACCATCAGGTGAAAATACGCGGATACCGGATTGAACTGGGAGAAATCGAGAATCAATTGCTCAAGCTTGACAAAATCGACGAAGCAGCGGTTATAGCCAGGAAGGACGATGACAACAGCGATTATTTGTGCGCTTATATCGTCTCCAAAGAAGACTGGACATCAACCGAGCTCAGTGAATGGCTCGAAAAAGAGCTCCCTCACTATATGATTCCGGCTTATTTTGTCAGACTGGATAAGCTGCCGCTCACCGCAAACGATAAAGTCGATCGAAAAGCCCTCCCTGCACCTGACAGACATGTCGCAACAGGAGCGGAATACGAAGCACCGCGGAATGACACAGAAGCTAAGCTCGTTGACATCTGGAGGGATGTTCTCGGTGCCGGAGACATCGGTATCAGCCATCACTTCTTTGCAGCAGGAGGAGATTCGATCAAGGCGTTGCAAATCGTCTCAAGGCTGTCCAGGCTTGGCCTGAAGCTTGAAATGAAGGATCTGTTCGCCAATCCGAGAATCAAGGATCTTTCCAAGTATGTTAAAAAACAATCACAGAGGCAAAATGCCAATACAATCGTCACGGGACATGCAGAACTCACTCCGATCCAAAAATGGTATTTTGCTAATAACAAAGAAGAGCTGGATCACTTTAACCAGTCATTTGTGCTCTTCAGAAAGGGCGGATTTGACGAAAGCTGTGTCAAAAAGACTTTCAATAAAATAATGGAGCAGCACGACGCGTTAAGGATGATCTATGAAGAAAAAGGCGGGGACTTCATTCAGTACAACAGAAGCTTTCAGGAAGACCTGTTCGACCTGGATGTTTATGATGTAAGAGGGCTTGATCGTCAAGCGGAAAAGGTGTATGAGCTGGCGACAAGCATTCAAAAACAAACATCGATCAGAAAAGGAAAACTTGTTCATCTCGGCATCTTCCGGGCTGATGAGGGCGACCACCTGCTCATTGTAATCCATCACCTTGTCGTCGACGGTGTATCGTGGAGAATACTGTTTGAGGACTTCGAAACATTGTACAGTCAGGCATTAAAGGGGCAAACGCTCGAGATCGGCTACAAAACGGATTCCTATCAAGAATTCGCCCGCAGGTTAAAAGCATACGCCCGCAGCCGAACCTTATTGAAGGAAGCCAAGTATTGGCGGAACGTTGCCAAGGCACGTGTCCGGTTTATTCCGCCAAAGAACATATTAAAGGAAGATGTATACGAAAACAGCACGACGTTGAGCATCAAGCTCGGCAAAGAGGCAACAGCGGACCTTTTGCGAAACACGAACAGAGCCTACAACACCGAAATCAACGATATTTTGTTAACGGCATTACTAACCGGAGCAAAGGACATCACAGGGGAAAACAAACTGAAGGTCATGATGGAAGGCCACGGCAGGGAAGATATTTTAGAAGGCGTTGACATCACGAGAACAATCGGCTGGTTTACGACGATGTATCCGGTGCTTCTTGATGCAGGAGAAGAAAAAGCCCTCTCCCAACATATCAAAATGGTCAAAGAAACGTTGAGAAAAATACCGAATAAAGGAATCGGCTACGGGCTCTTAAAGTATATGGCCGAAGACCCGGATTTTATCAACAAAGAAAAGGCCCGGATTTCATTTAACTATTTAGGCGAGATCGATGCCGATATGAATCGCGGCGAATTTTCCGGCTCAAGCTTCTCCGAAGGGGAAAGCATCGGCGGAAAAATCGCGAGAAGTCATTCTATCGAAATCAACGCCATCGTGATTCATCATGAGCTGGTGATTCATACAACCTTTAATCAAATGGAATACGAAAAAGATACGATCAGCCGGCTGAATCATCAATTAAAAGAACGCCTGGAACAAATCATTAAGCACTGCACGCAACAGACGGAAAGCGAAAGAACGCCGTCCGACTATGGAGATACAAATATCAGTTTAGACGAACTTGAAGAAATCAAAGGAAGATACAGAGGCGTCATTGAAAAAATCTATCCGCTTGCCAACATGCAAAAAGGTATGCTGTTCCATGCCATCGAGGATCATACCTCAGATGCATATTTTCAGCAGACGATTATGGATATTGAAGGATATGTCGATCCGGCGATTCTTGAGGCAAGCTTTAATGACATCATGAAACGGCATGAAATCTTAAGGGCCTCTTATGAATATGAAATTGTTGAAGAACCGAGGCAGATCATCATCGAAAACCGCAGCATCGATTTCACCTATTTCAATATCGCGAAAAGCTCCGCACAGCAACAGGAAATGTTCATTGAGAGATTGATCAATGAAGATCGAAAAAAAGGCTTTGATTTAAGCAGAGATGTGTTAATGAGGGTTTACTTGCTGAAAACGGCGGAGCGCTCGTACCGGCTTGTCTGGAGCCATCACCATATTTTACTCGATGGCTGGTGCCTTGGCATCATCATGCGTGAGCTGTTTGTCATCTACGAAAACCGGATGAACGGCAAAGCCAGTCCATTAAAGGAGACGAAGCCGTACAGCGATTATATTAAGTGGCTTGAAAGACAGGATCAGGAAGAGGGCCGTCAATATTGGCGCGAATATTTAAAAGGGTATGAGGAACAGGCACAGCTGCCTACATTAACAAAACGCAAAAAAAGCAGCCTGTATGACCGCCGGGAGAAGGTCATCCATTTGTCAAAACAGCTGACAAAACAATTGAAGGCGCTCGCTGCTAAAAACAGCGTTACGCTTCATACGGTGATTCAAACGATTTGGGGCTTGATGCTTACGAAATATAATAAGATCGATGATGTCGTGTTTGGAACGGTCGTATCGGGCAGGGAAGCAAACGTAGACGGAATCGAAGACATGATCGGTCTGTTTATCAACACCATCCCGACAAGAATCAGATTCAATGAGCAGGCGCGTTTTAACGAATGTTTGCAAAAGGTTCAGGAAGATGCGATTCAAAGCAACCGCTACAACTATATGAATCTCGCTGAAGTCCAGGCTTTGAGCAGCTTAAAGAAAGATCTGATCGATCATATTCTCGTATTTGAGAACTATGAAACTGATGAACAGGACTTTGAAGAGAGTCAAATGAAGACAGGCTTTAAGGTGAATGAGATCAGCGCTGCGGAACAAAGCAATTACAGCTTTAGCATGTCGGTGACTCCTGGCGAAGAGCTCACCCTTGTTTTGACATATGACGGCAATGTCTATGACAGGGATATCATCAACAATATCGAAGGTCATATCAAAAGGGTCGCTGAGCAAGTGACGGCAAATGAGAACCGGAAAATCGCAGAGATTGACATGCTGGCGGAGGAAGAAAGAAAGACGCTTCTATATGAGTTCAACCGGACAAACGCAGATTATCCAAGGAATAAAACGATCCATCAATTATTTGAAGAACAGGCGGAACGGACGCCTGGGCATACTGCGGTCGTATTTGAAAAGGAGAAGCTCTCGTACAAAGCACTGAATGAAAGGTCAAATCAGCTGGCGGGACTGTTAAGGGAAAAAGGCGTAAAACCTGACATGATCGTCGGCGTTATGGCTGAGCGTTCTGTGGAGATGATTGTCGGAATGCTGGCGGTGCTGAAGGCCGGAGGCGCATACTTGCCGATCGATCCCGAATATCCGGAAGACCGGATCAGATACATGATCGAAGACAGCGGCATCAGCATCCTGCTGAAAAAGGCGGACAAACAGATTGACGGTGATCTCACCTGTATCGATATGAACGAAAAAGGGCTGACAAAAGACAAAGCCACAGAGAACTTAGAGCACACGAGCGGTTCTTCTGACATGGCTTATGTCATCTATACCTCAGGTTCGACCGGAAAGCCGAAGGGTGTCATGGTCAACCATCAATCAATTGTTAATACGCTTTATTGGAGGAAACAATCGTATGGCTACAGTACAGCCGATGCCACACTTCAAGTGCCGTCCTTTTCATTTGACAGTTCTGTTGAAGATATTTTCACGACGCTTATATCTGGGGCGAAGCTGGTTTTAATTAGAGATTTGCGGATGAATCCGCGTGAGATCATCGGTGCGTTGCGAACGCATAAAGCGACAAACTTGCTGGCCGTTCCGAGCTTTTATCTAAGCCTGCTCGACACGATTGAGCAGCCTTTAGAGGATTTAAGATTTATCACGGTCGCAGGGGAAGGCTTCAATGAAAGTCTGATCCGGCAGCATTTTGAAAAGCTGCCGAACGTCAAATTGTTTAATGAATACGGACCGACGGAAAACAGCGTTTGCTCAACGCGGGGCGAGCTGCAAAAGGATGACGAAAAAGTCGTCATCGGCCGGCCGATCAGCAATCACAAGGCTTATATTTTAAATCACAACCAGCAACTGCTGCCGTTGGGCACACCCGGTGAACTTTGTCTGAGCGGGGAAGGCCTTGCCCGCGGATACTTAAACAGACCTGACCTCACGCTTGGAAAATTTGTTCCAAACCCGTTTGTTCCAGGAGAAAACATGTACAGGACGGGGGATCTCGCAAGATTTTTACCTGATGGCCAAATCGAATATTTAGGAAGAATCGACCACCAAGTCAAAATCCGCGGATTCAGAATCGAACTGAGCGAAATCGAAAACCAATTGCTGAAAATAGAAGGCATTGACGCGGCGGCAGTTATGGCGCGGGAAGATCAAGCCGGCGGAAAATACCTATGCGCATATATCGTCGTGGACAAAACGGCCGGCGTTGCAGACGTCAGAAAATGCTTGTTCAAGGAACTGCCGGATTACATGGTGCCGTCATACTTTGTCAAGCTCGATCAATTGCCGCTTACGGCAAACGGCAAAATCGACAGAAAAGCGCTCCCTGAACCTAGCGGCACAATCAGTGAAGCGACGTACGAAGCACCGAGGAACCGCACAGAGGAAAAGCTTGTCTCAATCTGGGAGGACGTTTTAGGGATCGAAAACATCGGAATCAGCCACAATTTCTTTGAACTTGGCGGCCATTCCTTAAAAGCTGCGGCATTGACTGCAAAATTGCATAAAGAAATGAAGATTGAAGTCCCTTTAAGACAAATATTCGAAACACCAACAATCAAAGACATCGGTGATTTTATCGAATCCATGAAAGAAAGCCCTTATGCGTCCATCACACAAGCGGAAGAGAAAGAGTATTACGCATTGTCATCCGCACAAAGAAGGCTGTATATCCTTAATCAAATCGAACCAGGTGGCCTCTCTTACAACATGCCTTTCGCCATGAAAATTTCAGGAGATTTTGATGTCGACCGGTTCGAGGATGCTTTTCGGCAATTGATAGAAAGACATGAAGCCTTGAGGACGGCCTTTGTGATGGTTGACGGCGAACCTGTACAAAAAATCGAAAAAGAAGTCGATTTTAAAGTGAAGTACGGACGACTCGGACAGGACCGGCTGGAAGAAAAAATCAAAGCGTTCATCAAGCCGTTTGCTTTGGAAAAAGCGCCGCTTTTAAGAGTGGAAGTATTAAAAGCGAGTGGCGATGAACATGTACTGATGTTCGACATGCACCATATCATTTCAGACGGGGTATCCATGGCCATTTTCACAAGAGAACTGGCCGAGTTGTATGAGGGGAAAACATTGCAGCCGTTAACGATTCAGTACAAAGACTTTTCAGAATGGCAAAAACTTTTTTATCAAAAAGATGAGATTAAACGCCAGGAAGACTACTGGCTCAACGTTTTTCAAGGTGAAGTGCCGGTGCTGAATTTGCCGGCGGATGAAAAACGTCCGCAAAAGCGTTCGATTGAAGGAGATATCGTTCAGTTTGAAATAGACGGCGAAACGTCCGCCATGCTGAACAAACTGGCGAAAGAGAACGGCGCGACGATGTATATGTTGCTTTTGGCGGGATACACAACGCTCTTGGCGAAGTATACAGGCCAGGAGGATATCGTTGTCGGCTCACCGATCGCGGGAAGGCATCACAGCGATTTGAAACATGTCATCGGAGTGTTTATCAACACGCTGGCGATGAGGAACCATCCAATAGGAGACATGCCATTTGCCGATTATTTAAAAGAGGTTAAAGAAACGGCGCTGAAAGCTTATGAAAATCAAGACTATCCATTTGATGAACTGGTTGAAAAACTTGATGTCAAACGGGATATGAGCAGACACCCGCTGTTTGATACCATGCTTGTTCTGCAAAACTTCGACGGCGATGAAGCGGACATCGATGGCTTGATATTCCAGCCACTCCAAACCGAGGTGAACATCTCAAAATTTGATTTGACGCTGACAGCCGCTGAGACAAATGAAGGCATTCAATGTGTTTTCAACTACAGTACAAAATTGTTTAAGCGGTCCACGATTGAAAGAATGGCGGGCCATTTGATCAATATTTTAAAGGAAGCGGCAAACGATCCGCAAATGCCGTTGAGCGACGTGAACATGCTGTCAGATGAAGAAATCAGAGTGCTTCGGGATCAGAATCAAGGACAACGAACAGATTACCCTAAAGATCAAACGGTTCATCAGCTGTTTGAGCATCAGGCTGGCAAAACGCCGGAGCAAACAGCGGTGGTCTTTGCGGATGAAAAGCTGACGTACAGGGAACTGAACGAAAAAGCAAATCAATTGGCAAGGCTTTTGAGAGACAAAGGAGCAAGCGCCGGTGCACCTGTAGCGATCATGATTGAACCATCGCTTGAGATGATCATTTCCATGATGGCGGTACTGAAAGCCGGAGCGGCTTACGTGCCGATCGAGTCGGAGCAATTGGCCAAACGGACGAATGAGATTTTAAGTGACAGCAGAGCTGCAATATTGCTTGTCAAAGGCTCTGTCAAAGAAAACGTCGCGTTCGCTGGAGAAATCGTCAATGTTGCCGACGGTTTGATTGATGCGAAGGCCGCGTCAAACCTGTCTGCATCGGGTGCAGCCGATCAGAATGCATATATTATATACACATCAGGCTCCACCGGAAAGCCGAAAGGCGTATTTATCAGACACGGGAATGTGGTGAATTATACAGCATGGTTTATGAAGGAAGCGGGTCTTACAGAAAACGACAAAGCCATGCTTGTGTCTTCATATGCGTTCGATTTGGGCTATACGAGCATCTTTTCGGCGCTGTTAAGCGGAAGCGAACTGCATATCGCACGAAAAGAATGCTATACAAATGCGCACCGGGCTTTAAAGTATATCAAAGAAAACGGCATCACCTATATCAAACTGACGCCGTCTCTGTTTAACATTTTTGTCAATGATCCGGGCTTTTCCGCCGAAAAACCTTGCGCTTCTCTCAGGCTGGTCGTCTTGGGCGGGGAGATGATCAATACAAGGGATGTTGAGACATTTTACAACCAATATCCCGATCATGTAGTCATGAATCATTATGGCCCGACGGAAACGACAATCGGCTCAGTCTTTAAAGTAATCGACCCGGAACACCTCAATTCTTTCAAAGAATATCCGGTTATCGGCACTCCGATCCATAATACGAATGCATATGTGCTTGATGAAAATATGAAACTGCTTCCGGAAGGTGTGTACGGAGAGCTCTGCATCGCAGGCGCCGGAGTGACAGGCGGCTATGTAAACAAACCGGATATCACGAAAGAAAAATTCGTCGAAAATCCGTTTGCACCGCATACAAAAATGTATAGGACCGGGGACCTTGCCAGAAGGCTGAGCGATGGAAATATCGAACTTGCAGGACGGATGGACAGCCAAGTAAAGGTAAGGGGCTACAGAATCGAACCGGAAGAAATCAAAAACAGGCTGTTGGCTCATGATGATATCAAGGAAGCCTTTATTGCTGCAAGGGAAGACCATAAAGGTGCAAAACAGCTGTGCGCCTATTTCACAGCAAACGCCGAATTACCGTTCGAGGACATCAGGACGTATCTGATGCGCGAGCTTCCAGAATATATGATTCCGTCTTCATTTGTCCAAATTGAGAAGATGCCGCTTTCAGCCAACGGAAAGATCGATACAACCGCATTGCCTGAACCGCAGCCGGGAAAAGAGACGGAATACGAACCGCCGCGGAACGAGACGGAAGAAAAGCTTGTTCAAATATGGGAAGATGTGCTTGGCATTGACAAGATTGGGATCACTCATCACTTTTTTGCAGCAGGCGGCGATTCCATCAAAGCGCTGCAAATGATCTCAAGATTATCAAGAGAAGGCCTGTCGCTAGAAATGAAAGATCTGTTTGCAAATCCGCAAATCAAGTCTTTGAGCCGATATGTCAAGGCCGAAACCGACAAATCAGCATCATATGAAACGGTAGAGGGCGAGGTTCTCTTGACTCCGATTCAACAAGAGTATTTCTCGTTGAACAAAACGGACAGGAACCATTACAACCATGCGGTTATACTTTATAGGAAAAACGGATTCGACGAGAGCATCGTCAAACGTGTATTCAGAGAAATCATCCAACATCACGATGCACTCCGGACGGTGTTTAGAGAAGAAGGCGGAAAGATCATTCAGTACAACCGGGGACCGGGCAAAAAGCTGTTTGACCTATTTGTCTATGATGTCTCGAGCGAAAACGACCAGCCACAGAAAGTGTACCAATTGGCAACGGAGCTTCAGCAAAGCATCGATATTAAAACCGGCCCTCTGGTTAAACTGGCGCTCTTCAAAACGAATAATGGGGATCACCTGCTGATCATCATCCATCACCTTGTGGTCGACGGTATCTCCTGGAGAATATTATTTGAAGATTTGGCGCTGGGGTACAGTCAGTTATCAAATGGGGAAAAAGTCGAGTTCTATCCAAAAACAGCTTCCTACCAGGAATATGCACATCACATCACGGAATATTCAAAAACTGAAAAACTGCTTGGTGAAAAACAGTATTGGCTGAAGGCCGTTTGTGAAGACGTCAAATTCCTGGAAATGAATGAAGATGCAGGTGTCTTCAAAGTTGAGGACAGCAAAACATTCAGCACGGAACTCGAAAAAGAGGAGACAGCGCGGCTTTTAAGAGAAACAAACCAAGCTTACCGTACCGAAATCAACGATCTTCTGATCGCTGCGCTTCTGGTGGCGGCAAGAGATATGACCGGGCAAAATAAATTAAGAATCATGCTGGAGGGGCATGGAAGAGAACAGGTGGCAGATGGCATCGATATCAGCAGAACGGTCGGCTGGTTTACCTCGAAATACCCGGTATTCATCGATTTGGGACAAGAAACAGACATGTCCAGAACGATTAAAATGGTGAAAGAGCACTTGCGAAACGTGCCGAACAAAGGCATCGGCTACGGAATTTTAAAGTATCTCACCCGGGACAGTGAGATCGCAAAAGGCGCAACATCACCAATCTTGTTCAATTACCTGGGACAGCTTGATGAAGACATCAACAGCAGAGAATTTTCTTCATCACACCTGTCGCCGGGAGAAGCAGCCGGAAAGGGCATCACTAGAGAAAATCCACTCGAAATCAATGCGGTGGTCTTCAGGGGACAACTGGCCATTCAAACGACCTATAACACAAGAGCATACAGTGAAGACGTCGTCAGAACTTTTGCTCAAAAATATAAAGAAGCCTTGAAAGCGGTCATTCGCCACTGCGCGGAACGAGAAGAGACGGAAAAAACGCCGTCCGATTACGGAGACAAAGGCATCAGCTTAGATCAGCTTGAGGAAATCAAACTGAAATATAAAGGGATGGAAATCGAAAAAATCTATCCGCTTGCCAACATGCAAAGGGGCATGCTGTTCCACGCACTCGAAGACAAGGAATCACAGGCGTACTTTGAACAAATGGCCATCGATATGAAAGGATTGATCGATGAGCGTCTGTTTGCAGAAACGTTCAATGACATCATGGAAAGACACGAGATTCTAAGGGCCTCGATCGAGTATGAAATAACGGATGAACCAAGAAATGTGATCATCAAGGACAGAAAGATCAATCTTGACTATCATGACTTGCGAAAGCAGAGTCCGGCGGAACGGGAGCAAGTGATTCAAACGTATCGCAAAGCAGATCGGGAGAAAGGTTTTTGCTTAAACAGCGAACCATTGATCAGAGCCGCGCTAATGAGAACCGAGGATGACAGTTATACGTTCATATGGACAAACCACCATATTCTGCTTGACGGCTGGTCCCGGGGAATCATTATGGGAGAGCTGTTCCAAATGTATCATATGAAAGAAGGCGGGCAAAAACACCAGCTTGAAGAGGCAAGACCGTACAGCGATTATATCGGGTGGCTAGAGCAACAGGATAAAGAAGCTCCAAAAGCGTACTGGAAAAACTATTTATCAGGCTTTACCGAAAAATCGCCGATTTCGGTTTTGGCGAGTTCTTCCGGACATGCGAAATATAAGAGGAAAGAGGCCGTCATAGAATTCCCGCAACAATTAACCGGCCGGATCACAGAGCTTGCCAGCCGTAACAATGTCACCCTCCATACTGTTTTACAATGCATTTGGGGAATGCTTTTGGCAAGGTACAATCAAACGGATGATGTCGTATTCGGTACAGTCATTTCCGGCAGGGATGCACAAGTAGCCGGAATCGAAAAAATGGTCGGATTATTCATCAACACTGTACCGACGAGAATTAGACTGGAAACAAGCCAAAGCTTTAAGGAACTCATCAAAAGCGTTCAGGAACAGGCTTTGGAAGGCAGGACATATCATGACATGAATCTGTCGGAAGTACAGTCGCTCAGTGAATTAAAAAGAGAGCTGCTGGATCATATCCTGATTTTCGAAAATTACGCAGTTGATCAGAGTGCATTTGAGACAAGCGGCAAACGCGGTGCTGGTTTTATCTTTGAAGAAATTCACGCCGAAGAACAAACAAATTACGGATTTAATATTGTGGCCGTCCCGGGCGAACGTTTGGTCATCAAATTGACTTATGACGGAAATATCTATCATGACCACATCATCGCCGGTATCAAAGGACACCTTCAACAAGTGATGGAACAGGTCGTCCAAAATGAAGATCAGTCATTAAACGACATCACAGTCCTTTCGGAAGCTGAAAGAAACAGGCTGTTGTACGAATGGAATGACACGAAAGCGGAATATCCGAATCAGACGATTCACCGGCTGTTTGAGGAACAAGCCGAAAAAACCCCTGAGCTTGCTGCGGTTGTCTCAGGAAATGACAAACTGACGTACCGTGAGCTCAATGAAAAATCAAATCAGCTTGCCAGATACCTCAGGGACAAAGGAGTCAAAGAGGATACGATTGTCGCCATCATGGCAGAACGCTCACCGGAAATGGTGGTCGGAATCATGGGCATTTTGAAAGCCGGAGGAGCCTATTTGCCGATTGATCCCGATTATCCGGAAGAAAGGATCAAGTATATGCTTGAAGACAGCGGAGCGGCCATCATCCTTGTGGATCACAAGCAGGACTTGGGCACACTTCATCAGGAAGCCGTCGAATTAACCGGAGATTTCAGCAGTTATCCGGCTGACAATCTGGAACTGGCGGGTAACACCGACAGCCTTGCATATATCATCTACACGTCAGGATCCACAGGAAAACCAAAAGGGGTCATGATCAGGCAAAGAGGGCTGGTTAACTATATTACCTGGGCTGCCCGTGTATATGTCCAAGGCGAACAGCTTGATTTTGCCCTCTACTCATCCATTGCCTTTGATTTAACGGTGACATCGATATTTACGCCATTAATCTCAGGCAACCGGGTGATTGTGTATCATCATAGCAGGGACGGGGAACCGCTGATTCGAAAAGTGTTCAGAGACCAAAAAGCCGGGATTGTCAAATTAACCCCGTCTCATTTAAGCCTTGTCAAAGACATGGGTGCCAGCGGATCAAGCATCAAACGCCTGATCGTCGGCGGAGAAGATTTAAAAACGGAACTGGCCAAAGAAATCACGGAGAGATTTCATCACAACATTGAAATCTACAATGAATACGGTCCGACCGAAACGGTTGTCGGCTGCATGATCTATCAATATGATGCCGGACGGGACCGGCAAGTTTCTGTCCCGATCGGCAAGCCGGCCTCCAATGTCCAGCTCTATATTCTGGATGAGCGTCAGGAAGTACAGCCGGTCGGAATTGCCGGAGAGCTGTATATCAGCGGAGACGGAGTCGCAAAAGGCTATTTGAACAAACCGGAACTGACGTCTGAAAAATTCCTGCCAAATCCGTTTTTACCGGGTGAAAGAATGTATCGAACAGGAGATCTTGCAAGGATGAGGCCGGATGGACATATTGAGTATCTGGGCCGGATCGATCACCAAGTCAAGATTCGGGGCTACCGCATCGAACTTGGCGAAATCGAGCATCAATTGTTAAGGCACAGCGATATAAAAGAAGCGGCGGTTGCCGCCAAAACAGATCAAAGCAACGATCAAGTTCTTTGCGCATACGTCGTTTCCGAAAGAGACATCACACAGGAAGACATCAAAGCGTTTTTGGTGAAGGAGCTTCCGGAATATATGGTGCCGTCCTATTTGCTGAAGCTTGATGAGCTGCCGCTGACACCAAACGGAAAAGTCGACTTGAAGGCCCTTCCAGAGCCAGATCGAAGCGCGGGCGCTTTACTGGAATATGAGCCTCCAAGACATGAGTTGGAAGAAAAAATGGCCGCCATTTGGGAAGACATCCTGAATATCGAACTGATTGGCATCAACGCCAACATATTCGATATCGGAGCGAATTCTTTAAACATCATGTCATTTGTCTCTAGGCTATATGCAGAGCTTGGCTTCAGAGTTCCGTTTAAGGACATTTTCTCCAAGCCGACCATTAAAGAGCTGTCTGATTTTCTGAAGCATGCACAAGACCTGCTGAAAGACTACACAGATGATTGCATGCAGCTGACCAGGGCGGAAGAAGGCGGCAAAAACCTGTTCTGCTTCCCGCCGGCCGCGTCGATGGGCATTGCCTACATGGGCTTGGCCAAGTATCTAAAGCAGCATTCGGTGTACAGCTTCAACTTCATTCCATCCGCAAACAGGGTTCGAAAATACGCGGATATCATTAAAAACATTCAAGGTGAAGGGCCGTACACAATAATCGGCTATTCATCCGGCGGAATCCTGGCATTTGATGTGGCGAAAGAATTGAACCGGCAAGGATATGAAGTCGAAGATTTGATCATCATCGATTCAAAATATCGGACAAAAGCCGAGAAACATCAGTTCACAGAGGAGGAATACAGAGAAGAGATATCCAAAACATTTGAACTTGAGAAATACCGCGATGCAGAGAAATTATTGAGCGACTATTTAGTGGACTTGGTGATGAAGTCTTATGTATATATACAAAACACAGTCACAACCGGCGCAATTGACGGACATATCAGCTATATCAAGTCAAGCGACAATCAGCGGGATGAAAATATGATGATGTGGGAAAAAGCGGCGTCCAAAACCTTTACAGTCGTTCAAGGAGCCGGAACCCATATGCAAATGATCTCCAAGTCCCATCCCGACATTCTTGAAAGAAATGCAAAATTGATCCATGATATCATCAATAAGACTGTCAAAATATGAACAAAACGGCATCCTTTTCAGGGTGCCTTTTGTTTGCCTCATCAACTCTCTGTTATAATGAAAGGCAAAGAAAAGAGAGGAAATATTTCAAAAAACAAGCAGCAGCTGGTGCTGCGGTGTGAACATCTATCAAGACAAAATAAAAGCGGGTGAACCAAGTGGAAACCATTCGAGTGCTCATAGCGGATGATGAAAAAGAAATCAGAGATTTATTGAAAACCTATTTAAAAAGAGAGTGTTATGAGGTTGACGTGGCAGTTGACGGAGAAGATGCGTTAAGGCTGTTTGAACAAAACCATTACCACCTCGTGATATTGGATGTCATGATGCCGAAAATCGACGGCATCGAGGTCTGCAGAAGGATGAGGAATCATACGAATGTTCCGATCCTGATGCTGACCGCCAAAGACCTTGAAGGCGATAAAATTTTAGGACTGTCCATCGGCGCCGACGATTATATAACAAAGCCCTTCAGCGTAAACGAAGTGCTTGCGCGGATCAAAGCCATGCTGAGGCGCTTTTTGGTCCTCGGAAGCGAAAGCCGCTCCGATGAACAATCGCTGATTCAATTTAAAGGATTGACCATCGATTTGAAAACATATACGGTCACCGCGGGCGGACAGGAGATCTCTCTGACGGCGAAGGAGTTTGAACTGCTGAAGTTTTTCGCCTCAAATCCGGGGCAGGTATTTACGAAAACGCAGCTGTTTCGAAACGCATGGAGCGATCAATACATAGAAGATGACAATACGGTCATGGTGCATATCAGAAGGCTGAGAAAAAAAATAGAGCCGGACCCTTCCGATCCACAATTTATTCAAACTGTTTGGGGAATTGGCTATAAGTTTGTAGGTGAGAAAGATGCTGACCGATAAAAAGCTGCTGCTTCTCATTCTGCAATGTGCGGCGATTGCAGCACTTTTGTTCATCTATATGAAAACGGCTTCCTTTGGGGTTTTCAGCACAATGTTGTTTATTTTTCTGTTTGCCGTTACCGCGCTGCTGTTTACGATGAGGCTTCGCTTCATCGATCGCTTAAAGCTGATCGAAACCGAGCTGAAGCGCGTGGCGGATGGAAATTTAAGAAGAAGATTGCTGGCGAAAGGCGGTCAGCCGTTTAATGAAATCATTTTTTCCATTAACGAATTGATAGAGCAGCTTGAAAAAGTTCAAATCAACGCCGCAAAATCGGAAGCGGCCAGAAAACGGCTGCTGTCTAATATTTCCCACGATATCCGAACGCCGCTCACATCAATTATTGGCTATGTTGATGCATTAAAAGACGGGGTCGCGTCTTCGGAAGAAGAGAAACAGGAATATCTCAATATCCTTTCTAAAAAATCCAACAGCCTCAAGCAATTGATCGATGAAATATTCAACATGGCGAAATTGGACGCGAATGAAGTCCAGTTGAAAACAGAGTTTTTTGACCTGGCCGAAGTCGCTAGGGAAACGCTGATCGACTTTTTGCCGGAACTGAAAAAACATGACATTGATTTGAATGTACAGATCCCGGAAAAGAAATGCTCTGTTATTGCAGATCGGCTCAGCTTGATCCGCGTGATCGAAAACATCGTGAGAAACGGCATTCATTATGGAAAAGAGGGAAAAGTACTTGGAATCGAACTGACGGAATCAGAACATGAATATCAGCTTCTCATCTGGGATCAAGGTCCGGGAATTCCGGAAAACGATATTGAAAACGTGTTTGATAGAATGTACCGCAGAGACCGGTCGAGAAGCCTTGATGACGGGAGCGGCCTGGGGCTTGCCATCGCCAAATCGCTCGTCGAAAAAAACCGCGGACGCATATGGGCACAGAGCGTCCCGTGGGAAAAAACGACGTTTGGTTTTTCGCTGCCTAAACAAAACCATCTCCAATCATTTAAGAATTAATTAAGAATTGGTTAAGAAGAAGTTAAATCCTTCTGTTTATGATGTAGTTATAAGGCGAGTGAAAGAGAGTGGATCAACTTTGAACACAATTATTAAAACGACGGATCTCACGAAAATGTACGGGCCGCAAAAGTCTGTAGACCATCTCAATATCAATGTAAAACAAGGAGATATATACGGATTTTTGGGACGAAACGGCGCCGGCAAAACGACGACGATCAGAATGCTGCTGGGTCTGATCAAACCGACCAGCGGGCAGATAGAAATTTTCGGAGAGAATTTTTTCAAGAATAAAAAAGAAATTTTAAGAAGAATCGGATCTATCGTGGAAGTGCCCGGCTTTTACGCAAACTTGACGGCAAGGGAAAACCTGCTGATCAATGCGAAAATCATAGGTATCCATAAAAAAAATGCGATCGATGAAGTATTGGAGATCGTGGGCCTGCAGCATGAAACGAAAAAGCTCGTCGGCAAGTTTTCCTTGGGCATGAAACAAAGGCTGGGAATTGCAAGAGCCTTGCTTCACTATCCGGAGCTGTTGATACTGGACGAGCCGACAAACGGCTTGGACCCGATCGGGATCAAAGAAATGAGAAGACTCATTCATTCTCTCGCCAAAGAAAGAAACATCACCATCTTTATATCAAGCCACATTTTGTCTGAAATCGAACAGCTCGTCGATCATGTCGGGATCATTCATGAAGGAAAACTGCTTGAAGAAATTCCGTTTGACCATCTCAAAAAAAGAAACCGCAAATATCTGGAATTTCAATTATCCGATCAAAATAAAGCGGTCGTTCTGATGGAACAGCATTTTGATATTCATGACTACGAAGTTCACCAGGACGGGATCATCCGGGTATACTCCCATTTGGGCCAGCAGGGAAAGCTCAATAAATTGTTTGTCGAAAACGGAATAGACGTATTGAAGATTGCGATGAGCGAAGACAGTCTTGAAGACTATTTCGTGAAGTTGATTGGGGGCGGGACGATTGGCTAATTTGCTATATACCGAATTGCTGAAGCTTAAGCGGTCACAGATGTTTCTTGTCAGTATCCTGGGAGCGGCGGCAGCCCCTTTCATCTGTTTTATATCGTCTTTGGCTAAAAAAGCCAAGTACCCTGATGTACCGATTCGCTTCAGTGAGACCTTTTCCGATACCAACCTGTATATTGTGCTTTTGATCGGAGTCCCGTTGTATGGCGTGATTACATCATATTTATTCAATCGGGAATACGCTGAAAGCACGCTAAAGAATCTATTGACGATTCCTGTTTCAAGAATCAGCCTGATTGTCAGCAAATTGGTTCTGCTCCTCATTTGGATCATGATGCTGACGTTGATTGCCTGGGTGCTGACGCTGCTGTTTGGGCTGATCGGCCAGTTTGAAGGGCTCAGTTCGGCGGTTTTAATAGATGGGTTTAAACAATTTATGATAGGCGGGGCACTTCTTTTCTTCCTGGTCAGTCCAATTATATTTGTGACACTGCTGTTTAAAAACTACGTGCCCACCATTATCTTTACAATCATTATATCAATGGTCAGCATTATGGTATACGGCACGGAGTACAGCGCTTTACTCCCCTGGTCGGCGGTATGGGTGATCGCTTCGGGTACGTTCTTTCCGGAATATCCGCCCGAATATTCTTTTATCAGTGTTGCCGCCACAACCGTTCTTGGATTAGCCGCGACAATCGTTTACTTTAAAAAAATCGATATTCATTGATGCAGGAGGAGTCTAAGGGAATGTGCAACACATGTTTGTACATTCCTAATCCCGATAAAGGCTTATTGCACAATTTTAATGGATATATTTAGGATAAAAGTATAAAAAAGGAGAATGGAACATGTCTTTTTCAGAATTAAATATTGATGCTTTTCGTTTCATTAATGATTTGGGAAAAGAGTATTCGATGCTGAATCCGGTCGTTTACTTTCTGGCCGAATATATGATGTACTTCCTCGCGTTGGGTCTTGTCGTTTATTGGCTGACCCGGACGACAAAAAACAGATTGATGGTCATTTATGCAGTCATCGCATTTGTGATTGCCGAAATTCTTGGGAAAATCATGGGCTTTCTGCATTCCAACTATCAACCGTTTGCCACGCTTCCGAATGTCAACAAGCTGATAGAGCATGAAATTGACAATTCGTTTCCGAGCGACCATACGATTTTGTTTTTTTCAATCGGCTTTTTAATCTTCCTGTTTCACAAAAAGACGGGCTGGCTGTGGCTTGTGCTTGCGTTTGCCGTAGGCATTTCCCGCATTTGGTCGGGCGTTCACTATCCGCTCGATGTTGCGGCGGGAGCCCTTCTTGGCGTGTTGTCAGCTCTGTTTGTATTCTGGACAGCACCGAAGCTGTCATTTATTCATCAAATGCTGTCCCTTTATGAAAAGGTGGAACACCGGATTGTTCCTTCCAAAAGCAAATCGAACGATAAATCGAAGAACTTTTAAAGGATGAGGCTGCCTTGGATTTAGGCAGCCTTTGCTATGTGCACTCACAAATAAACGATCGGCTTCTTCATCCTCCAAATCGAAGGCGGTTCCCGACAGCAAGAGTATATGACCGTCTCCATGAAGGTAGACGGTCTGTCGGGTGCTTTGTTTTTTTGTACGAATAACAGCTGTAGAATCGCTTTCCAGGTATATAGGTTCCTCTTCTTCCTCCTTTTTTCATCCCCATTATAAAAGATGCGGGCTATCCATGACGAAAATTCCAAATAATAGGAATTGAATATAAGTAAAAATATGGTATAATATCAATTACATAGGAGGTGATAATTTCCAATAGGTAATGATAAAATGGTCCATTCTGCTAGAAATCTATTTTTTCATCCATTAAAATGAGAGAACTCGGACCTTAAATTGTTTTGGATGCGGCAGTAGCTTATGGATGGCAGCTGAAGACGTACATACGAATTATCAAAAATACGGAGGGAAACGAAATGAAAAAAGCGATTTTAGGGTTTTCTTTGTCTGCGGCGCTCCTGGTTCCATCCTCATTCGCTGCGGCTGCTGGGGACGGGCAGCTGACAAGTGAGCAAAAAGAACTGCTTGAAGCCAAGACAGAATACGTGCAGTCACTTCCTGAACAGGCATCTGTCCAAAGCGGTGTGACGGCATATGCAGGAAAAAGGCTCACAATTAAAAGAGGAAGCTTCCTCGCCTGGTCGAAAGATTATATCGACTGGTACTACAACGGCAAAAAAGTATCGAAAAGCAGCGGATCGCAGGATGTCGGCTACGTCTTTCCGAATGTCGTGAGAGCAAAAGGGATTAAAAGGTATTACAAGTCTTCAGGGCTTCACAAATGGAGAGCGAAAAAAACGCTGAGCTTCGGGACCGTTACACCGTGGGGAGATGTTGAATTCGCCAGCTCAACCTTTACAGACAGAAGGTGGGTCAATAAAAAAGGAAAATACGGAAACGATTAATTTGCCGTAAGCCATTTCATACAACGCTGCTAAAAGACTATTTTGAAATTAATGGCAGCGTTGTATAATGGAGAATGTTGCAACACCATCCTGATGCAAGAAAGGATTTTTTAAATTGATCAAAATCGATGACCTGACGAAATCTTATGGAAGCAAAAAGGTATTCAACCGTCTCAACATGAATATCGAAAAAAACAAAGTCACCTTCCTGATGGGGGAAAACGGCGCCGGGAAAACGACGCTCTTGAAATGCCTGCTCAAGCTGGAACATTTCGAAGGCGGCATTCTGTACGACGGAGAGCCGCTTGAAGCCGTCAGGAGCAAAGTGCACGTTATCTATGACGATTCCCCGTTTTACGATCATCTGAGCGGATATCAAAATATTAAACTGTTGATCAATAAACCTGCCGGCAAAGAAGAGCTGGAACAATTATCGCAAAAGTTCCTCGGCCGGGCGCTGCTGAAAAAAAAGGTTAAGACCTATTCATACGGACAAAAGAAAAAGCTGGCCTTAATGATCGCTGCATTAAACAAACCGTCATATTTGTTTTTGGATGAGATATCAAACGGGCTTGACTACCGGTCCATGATGGAGCTTCAGGCGCTGATCAATGACTGGTCGAGCAGGATGACGATTGTTGCCGCTGGCCATCAGTTTGAGTTTTATTCTTCAATCGTCGATCAATTATACGTGTTGAAAGACGGTTCAGCTATCCACATAGACAATTTTAAAACGAATGGAGCAGAATTGGGCGATGTCTATAAAGAATATTTATAATATTTTCAAAAAAGAGCTTGCATTTCAATCATATTCTAAAATGCTCGTCATGTTATTGCTTCCTCTATTATTCATTTCATCCGGATACATATATGTACATTATAAAAATACAATTGACAGCTATCAGCAGTTTAAAAAGACTGAAGACGAATATAAAGAACTCGGCATCGATATTAAGCAGGCGCTGGCGTCGCCCGTCAAGGTGAAGGAAGGGGAGCTGAAAAGCGAGGATGGCGACGGAGAGATCGTCGAAAATATTTTAAGGTTTGACTATGAGAATTTCGTCTTGTCCCTCCATCATCTGGAGCCCAAGCAGTCGGTTATCATGACGCTTGAGCTGATGGGCTTCATCATTTTTCCCTTGGCTTTTACGCTGTATGCCATCTATATCTCCTCTTACGACATCAGGTTCAAGACGGTGAAAGTGAAAGCTGTCAGCCATGATTGGAAATCCGTTCTGCTGGCCAAACAGTGTTCGGTTTACATGGTGATGGCTGCCGCCGTGATCGCCGTTGTATGTACGGCATATGTGTCAAGCTTCGTCTTTTATTCCCTGGCTTCAAGGGCCATACCGGTCGGCGAGTTCACAATACCCGCTGTTTCAAAAAGCAATATCCCGCTTCAGCTCGTTGTCGTTCTGGCGGTCAGCTTCATTTTTTCGACGGTCGGATTTTATTTGGGCGTCCTCTTCAGAAGCTTTATTACGCCTGCTTTGCTGTATATCGTTTACAGCCTGCTTATCCCTGCTTTGGGGAGATTCGATTTGAAAAACCTGCTGTCTAATCTCGGGCATGCGGTTTTCAGTTTCAGCGGCGGCTTTAAACTGTTTACACCGGTGAAGGTGGACATGATTCCGGTCGTCATCATTTTAGCCGCATCTGTCGGCTTGCTGTCTGCGGTTACTTATTATATGGCGCACAGGCAAAGCAAATATGTCGTTTGAAAAAAGAGCGCAGGCACTTGCGCTCTTTTTTTGCAAGCGACGGATGCCCGTTGGCTCAGGTTTGGCAGGCGAGTGTCAAATAGTTGGAACAACAGAATCTGCCGTCTCTGGATGAGGCGGTTGTTTTGATTGAAACCTTGTTCCTCGTAAATATTCGAAAAATTCTATATAATAATAAAGCGGTCTCAGGAATTCATGCACTTTTTAGTAAACAGCTTTTGAACAGAGGGCAGGTGAGTATAATGGCGAATCAGGATTTGAATTTGCACACGTTATATACGAGTCATACCCGCGATGCCTGGGCAAATCTCGGCGGGCATATGGCGGTAGAAATGACCGAAGAGGAAGTAAAAAGGCTTGAAGGTTTAAATGACTATCTGTCTTTGGAAGAAGTCGAAACCGTTTATGTTCCGCTGGCGAGGCTGCTTTATTTACACCGGACAACTCAATATGAACGGAACACCCGGGTGAACGGTTTTTTGAACCATCCTCACGCGGCCAAAATTCCGTTCATCATCGGGATTGCCGGAAGCGTCGCGGTTGGAAAAAGCACGACGGCCCGCATCATTCAGACGGTGCTCTCGCGTTTGCAGGAACGGCTGAAAGTCAGTCTGATCACAACCGACGGTTTTCTTTACCCCAATGCGGTGCTGACAGAAAAACAGATAATGTCGAGGAAAGGGTTTCCGGAAAGCTATGATGTCAAAGCATTGCTTGAGTTTTTAAACGACTTAAAATCCGGCAAGGAAATGGTTCGCGCACCCGTTTATTCCCATTTAACGTACGACAGATTGGAAGGGGTTTACGAAACGGTTGAACAAGCGGATATCGTCATCATCGAAGGCGTCAATGTGCTGCAGACACCGACGATTGAAGACGACCGGACAAAACCGCGGGTTTTCGTTTCCGATTTTTTTGACTTCTCGATTTATGTGGATGCCGAAGAAGACCTCATTATCAAATGGTATCTTGAACGCTTTCGCATGCTCAGAGAGACGGCATTTCAAGATCCGAGTTCTTATTTCCATAAATTCAAAGACCTTGCGGACGAAGAAGCGGACCATATGGCAAAGTCAATATGGGAGACCGTCAACCGTCCGAATTTGTATGAGAACATTCTGCCTACAAAATTCCGGTCTGATTTAATCTTGAGAAAAGGCGAAGGCCACAAGGTGGAAGAGATTCTCGTCAGACGGGTGTAGAAGAGGAGGCTTGCATGATCCATCATATTGAACTGTATGTTTCAGATTTGGAAGCGTCGAAGCGCTTTTGGGGCTGGTTTCTCGGAGAGCTTGACTATGAAGTTTTTCAACAATGGGAAGACGGGATCAGCTGGAAAGCAAACGGCGCCTATCTCGTGCTTGTGCAGGCGAAAGAGCAGTTTGTCAAAGCGGGTTATCACAGGTGCCGCATCGGCTTAAACCATCTTGCTTTTTACGCGGCATCCAAAGAACAGGTCGACGAAATGACAATGAAACTGAGGGAGCGGGGATGCCGCATTTTATACGAAGACAGACATCCGTTTGCCGGCGGAAGCGGGCATTATGCCTTGTATACCGAAGATCCCGACCGCATTAAAGTCGAACTTGCGGCGCCTTGAGGCGGGCGTCCGCCGGAAGGCCGGCCTTTGACCGAGCCGGCCTGTTTTCATTAATGCTGCATCATTTTTTTCGAACTTAATTTGACTTTTGCTTCATCTATTTTGAGCTTCCGGAAGGCTGCCACCAGGAAAGGAACGCCGCAAATAGTGACAGCAGACAGGATTGCAAAAGTGAAAAACGGCTTTTCCGCTCCAAAGGCGTCCAGCAGCATTCCCCCCGCCCAAGGGCCGATCACGCTTCCCAGCTGGGTGAAGCCTATAGCCCCGAAGTAAGTGCCTTTCAGCTCAGGCCGGGCAATCCGGTCGACCAGTAAATCCATCATCGAAAAGAGAAGCACTTCCCCGATCGTAAACACGATAATGATCAAGACGATGGACCATAGATCGTGGAAAAACGAGAGGCTGAACAGGCTTCCGCTAATCAGCACATTTCCGGCAATCAGCGATAAAATCGGTGAAAACCGTTTGGCGATATGTACGATCGGGTACTGTACGACAAGCACGGCCAAGGCATTCAGCGTCAGCATCATACCGAACACTTTCGTCCCGTCTTCGATGAACGGGCTGGCCGCCATGTATTGTGCGAGCGTGGATGTGAAGTGGGAATACCCGAATAAACAAAGAATCGAACCGATTAGTGTAATCGTAAATACCCGGTCTTTTTTTGTCACCTCCAGCGCGTCCCGCACTTTTATACGCTTATTCCGCTCAGTTGCCGGTACGGTGTGGTGTTTAAATTGAATGACCAGCACCGCCGCATAAATAAAATAAATGAAAGCCGCAATGAAAAACGGCAGCGTCGTTTTCGAAGATCCGAGGTACAGGCCTAAAAGCGGACCGAAGACGACGCCGAGGTTGATCGCGGTATAGCGGAGATTAAAGACGAAAAGGCGCGTTTCGGGTTTGGATACGTCTGAAAGCAGCGCTCTTGAAGTCGGTTCAAACAAAGCGCGGCATAATCCGTTTAAGGCATTCATGACAAAGAATGTCCAGACATGATCGGCGAGCGCGAAACCGGCGAACACGAATGTCCAGCCGAAAATCGAAACGAGCATGATGGTTTTCCGGCCGAACCTGTCTGATAAGTACCCGCCGTAAAAGCTTGCCGCAATTCCGATCAGAGAGCTCGCTGCAATGACGGCGCCGGCAAAGCCGGAAGAGGCGCCTTTCACTTGTGTCAAATAAATTGCTAAAAAAGGGATGCTCATGGCTGTGCCCATACGTCCGAAAATGGTTCCGACAATAATGGTCCAGCTGAGCGGGTGGATGTTCTGCCATTTTTGTTTCATGATAAACTCTCCGTTACGTTTTTATTTGTTTATCATACATGAAACAAATGGAGGTGAATAGAGGAATTTCTATATGCTGGGTGATCAAAAGGAGAACAAGCCTTGATTTGTGACATAATCATAGATGACATCTTCGATATGGGCATGCAGCCCCTCATTCGGTTCCTCGATCCGCCTTTCCTGCAAAGCCAGCTTCAGGATTTCTTTTTCGCCGGGGCTGAGCGGATCGGTTGCAACATTGCGTCCGTACTGCTTCAGCGCCTGTCCGAGCATTTTTTCAATCAGTTTCTCATCCATTTGTCTTTCTCCTTTAGGAGCGCTTTTTCTTTTATCTTACTAGGAAAAAACGAGGTTCTCAAGGGAGCTTTCAATTTGAGCCATTAAACCGGATGCGGCAGCATTCCGAACTGGAATGATCCGCCATGTCACCTTCTTTCCAAAGAAGGTGTTTTTTGTTGCTTTCAGCCAGGATTTTCTTTGGATAAAATTACGCCTGGAAATCGAACGTATATTCGGAGTATAGTATTCATACACTAATTGTGCGAACATCAGTTCTTTTTGGAGGGAGAGAGATGGATTACGGTCAATATCCGTCGCGTTCGGTTTTGTGCGTTGATATGCGGAGCTTTTATGCAAGCTGTGCCGCAGTCCTGCTCGGACTTGATCCGATGACTTGCCTGCTGGCGGTTGTCGGAAACACGGAGCGGCAGGGGAGCATCGTTCTCGCTGCTTCTCCGGCTCTGAAAAGAGAGTTCGGCGTGCAAACGGGAACAAGGCTTTATCAGCTGCCGGATGATCCGCGCATCAAGCTGGTCAATCCAAAGATGGGGCTGTTTGTCCGTGTTTCTACAGAGCTCACCCGGCTGTTCTGCCGCTATGTGCCGCCTGATGCCATTCATACGTACAGCGTGGATGAAAGCTTTATTCAGGTGGACGGTGTTGAGAGCATGTGGGGAGACGCCCGAACGATTGCGATGAAAATTCAAGATGATATGGAAAGGGAGTTTGGCCTTCCCTGTGCTGTCGGAATCGGACCGAATCTGCTGATGGCAAAGCTGTGCCTTGACCTTGAAGCGAAAAAATCAGCAGACGGAGTGGCCGTTTGGGGCTACGAAGACGTGAAAACGAAGCTGTGGCCGCTGTCTCCGCTGCGCCGCATGTGGGGAATCGGCTCCAGGCTGGAAAAGACGTTAAACCGGATGGGGATTTTTACAGTCGGTCAGCTGGCTCACTATGATCTCAAGCGGCTTGAGAAAACATTCGGGGTGATGGGAAACCAGCTCTATTATCACGCTTGGGGCATCGACCTTTCAGCGATCGGAGCGCCGCTCTTGGAGGGGCAGGTCAGCTATGGAAAAAGCCAGATTTTGCTTCGCGATTACCCGAATCCGGAGGAAGTCAAGCATGTCATTCTTGAAATGTGTGAAGAAGTGGCCAAAAGGGCGCGCGCCCACCGCCAGGCGGGCCGGACCGTCAGTCTTGGCGTCGAATACAGCCGCGATGAGCTTGGCGGCGGGTTTTACCGTTCAAAAACAATGGAAAGCCCTTCAAATGTCACCCTTGATCTATACCATACATGTCTGGCATTGTTCGAGCGGTTTTATGCCGGCAAAACGGTTCGGAAAATTTCCGTCTCTTTGTCCAATATTCAAGACGATACCAATATGCAGCTTGATCTTTTTCGTCCCGATCAGGAAAAGAAGCGGCAGCTCGGGTACGTGATGGACGGCATCAGAGAACGGCACGGATCAACAGCGCTTTTGCGGGCCGTTTCCTATACAAACGCCGGGACGGCCCGGCTGCGGTCAAAATTGGTCGGAGGCCATCAGGCATAGAAAGGAGAATCATTTATGCTTCGCGACAGAGGCAGTATCAAATGGGTTTCCATGATGCTGCCTGAGCACGTGGAATTGCTCAGGGAATATCATGAAAGCCTTCAAAAACTCAAAAAACCGATCCTGGATGAACAAAAATATGAAGAATTTAATGAAATCATTTGTGAAGCGATGGCAGAAAACAGAATGTTGCAATTTGCCTATTATCGGCAGGGGGAAGTGAAAACGCTGGCCGGCCGGATTCACTATGCCGACGCCCTGAAAAGGGAGCTGCGGATCGTAAGCCGGGCGGATGAAATATGCATTTTAAAGATGGAGGATATCATTGAGATTGAATACGATTGTCGTTTATAATAGAATCAGTATTCGGAGGTGGATAAAATGGTAAATGACATTCATTTGCCGACTGCAGCGTCTCATGCAAAGCCTGTTATCTTGAAAGGCGATACTTTGCATGAGGCGGGGTTATAAACAAATCGCCTAAAAAAAGCAAGGTATCATTTCTGATCATCCGGCTTTGCACCTTATTTTTAAATATAGATCCATAAATAAGGAGCTGGCAGAAATGAAGACACCTTTTATCAGAAATGACCAATATAATTTTATTAAGTTTCAAACGGACAGCCTTGTTCAGGGACATGCGAACATCAATGACGAAAACGTACTTGACGCTTTGAAATGCAATGCGCTCGATCAAGTGTTCAACCTGTTTCCTGATCTCAGCAGCGATCAAAAGTCTTTGCTGCAGAAGATGGCAGAAGTGGAAGACAGCGGTGAAGCGATGCGCTTTTTAGCCGAATTAAAGCCTCATGTCATTCCATTTCAGCGTATAACAGTAAAAACCGCTAAAAAGCTATTTTCTAAAGTGAAGAAGTTAAAGACGCCCGATTTTGAACAGATGGATTTCAGCGGATATTCCTACCTGGGATGGAATGATGCAGGATCAGGCAGAAAGTACATGATTGTGGATGCCGGCGGAAAGCTGACCGGAATACACGGCACCATCAAATCCAGCAATAAAAAAGGAATCTGCGCGATATGCAACAGGACCGAAGAGATCGGACTGTTCATGGCCCGGGTGAAAAGCGGGAAAGAAACCTATACAGACAGAGGCAATTATATTTGCTGTGACAGTGAAACATGCAATCAAAATGTGATGACGCTGGATCATCTGAACCATTTCGTCGCACAATTAACGAAAGAATAAACGAGAACCCCCCGGCTAAGCTTTAGCCGGGGGGTTTTATGATTTGGCTTTTAGCCTGCCTCTTTCGCAGCACTTCGCTCTCCGAAGAGACGGGTGGTCAGCCCGGGAACAGCCATACATAAGAATACGGAACGTCCAAGGCTGAATAAAAGAAAAGCGAGCCACAGCCCATGGTTTCCGAAAGCGGGCACAGCGGTAAAAAAGGCGGCCAGGAAGACGAGAACAGCCAAGAACATTGAATTTCTGACCGGGCCTATTTCAGTCGCTCCTGTAAAAATCCCGTAAAAAACGAGTCCGAAACTTGCGGCCAAAGGAAAGAGAGCGATCCAAATATCGTAGGTTTTCGCTGCTTCCAAAACGCTTTCAAGCGGTGTAAACAAGGGAAGGATTACACCTTTCAAAAGAAAGTAGCCGACTGAAAGCAGCGCGGCCGAGATCAGCGACCACTGGATCGAAAGGGAAAGCGTACGGGAATAAAGTTCCCGATCCATTCTTCCAACGGCTTTCCCGGCAAAAATGCTCGATGCATTGGCAAATCCGTCAAACACATAAGCCATCATATAATGAATTTGAATTAAGATCGCATTTGCGGCCAAAACTTCAGCGCCGAAGCCGGCTCCTTTAGCCGTAAACAAATTAAAAACCGTTAAAAGGCACAATGTCCGAATCAATAGATCGCGGTTGACAACCATCATTTTTTTAAACGGTTTCGGGTCGAACAAAACCTTGACGGACGGCAGCTTAAACCGCATGGCGGCATTCGTTTTCACAAGCCAGCAGCCGATCAGGCAGCCCGTCACTTCCGCAATCAAAGTGGCTAGAGCGATGCCGTATACTTCCATGTGAAAGACGTAGACAAAAACGATGTCAAGCACGATATTCAAGACGTTCATCGAAATCTGCAAAAGCAATGTCACTTTGATAAGGGACATTCCCATCAGCCAGCCGAGAATGCAATAGCTGATTAAAGCAAATGGAGCGCCCCAAATCCTCAGCGAAAAATACTGCGAGGCGAATTCAGCGGTATGGCGGTCAGGCTGTATCAGCGTCAGCGCTGCGTATTCAAGCGGTTTTTGCAAGAGAATGAACATCAGTCCGGCAAAAAACGCGATGCAAACAGGCCGGGCAAGAGCCAAAACGCTCTCTGATCTGTTTTGGGAGCCGAGCGACTGAGCAGCGAACCCCGATGTGCTCACCCGCAAAAAGCCGAGGAGCCAATACATCGTATTAAAAATCATCGTTCCGACTGCAACACCGCCGATGTAAGCAGGGGAGGAAAGCTGCCCGGCTACCGCCGTATCGACCGCCCCCAGCAAAGGAGTGGTGATCGTTGAAATGATCAGCGGAACTGCGAGTGCTAGATAATGTCTGTGATTCATCTCTTATGCCCCCCCTTAGGATTCAAACACCTGAAGCAGCTTTTTGGCGTATGGGTGCCTTTCGGCAGAAAAAAGCTCTTCTTTTTTAAATTGATCGGCAATCTGCCCGTCTTTCATGACCATGATGCGATGGCTCATAAAGTGGACAGCGGCCAGATCATGGGAAATAAACAAATAGGAAAGCCCCATATCATCCTGCAAATCTTTGAGGAGGTCAAGGATCTTCGCCTGACTGGTGACATCCAGGCTTGCCGTAGGCTCATCAAAGATGATTAAAGACGGGTGAGTGCTGATGGCTCTGGCGATTAAGGCCCTTTGGAGCTGCCCGCCGCTTAATTCATGCGGATAGCGGTCAAGGAGGCTCGAGGGAAGGCCGACCATTGAGAACAGACGCTCAGCCGTCAGACGGCGGCTGCCTTGGAAGTCCTTTAAAAATGGCGGTATGTCTTGTTTGGAAACATCAAGCGGCTCCATAACTGAATCGATAATATTGAGCTTTGGATTCAATGATGCGGCCGGATTTTGAAAAACAGCCTGCAGCTTTCGGCGCAGTCTTCGGGTCTCTTTTTTGTTTATGCCGGGAAGCGGATGTTGATGAAGCCGAATCTCTCCGTGATCGATTTTTTCGAGCAGGAGAAGGCAGCGCGCGAGGGTGCTTTTCCCGCTGCCGCTCTCGCCGGCGAGCCCGAGGCATTCGCCTTTTCGAATGGAGAACGATACATTGTCAACCGCTTTGTGGCCGCAAGCGTAATGTTTTGTCAGATTGCTGACAAAAAGAACGGTTTCTGCTGAATGGGTCATCACGCACCTCCTGTTCCCGCCAGCGCCGCTTCCTTTGTTTCAGGCGCGGCTGTCAGCCTCGGCGGAGGATTTTTCAGCGGCGGGACGGCTGCGAATAAACGTCTTGTACATTCATGTGCCGGTTGTCTGATTAAATCAGCGGTTAAACCGCTTTCGACGATTTCTCCGTTTTGCATGACAGCGGTTTGATCGGCGTACCTTTTGACAAGCCGGAGGTCATGAGTGATAAAAAGGATGGCGCAGTTTGTTTTGGCGCGCATCACGGTGAGCTGTTGCAAGACGTCCGCTGCCGTGATGCTGTCTAAAGCCGTTGTCGGTTCGTCTGCGATGAGAAGCTTCGGGCGGAGCACCATCGCTTGAGCGATCGCGGCCCTTTGCAGCTGCCCGCCGCTCAATTGAAACGGGTAGCTTTCATATACTCTGTTTTCCGGCAGAGAAACCTCCCGAAAAGCGCGGAGAATCGCTTCTCTTCGCTTGTTCTTAGACCAATCGGTATGCGTTTTGACCATTTCGTCAATTTGTCTGCCAATCCGTATAAAAGGGGTGAATGCTCCGTGACAGTCCTGAAAAATACAGGCGATATCTTTTCCGCGCATGCGTCGGAGCGCTTTGCGGCCGGCTTGAAGCATCTGGCGGCCCTCGAATATCACGTCTCCGCCGGACACCGTTAGTCCGTCCGGAAGCAGCCCGGCTATGGCCGAAGCGGTCAGGCTCTTTCCGCTGCCGCTTTCCCCGAGCAGCGCGAACCATTCCCCTTCATGGATCGAGAAGGAGGCATTTTTGACAATGGTGTGCTGTCGGGAGCTGATTGATAAGCCCTCAATGGATAACATCGGCATGCTAAGAAACTCCTTTCTTGTGTTTAACGTCAAACCTGTCCCTTAAACGATCACCGTACAGGTTGGACAACAGAACGATGAACATGATCGCAAGACCGGGAATCACCATAAGCTGAGGCGCATGCAAAAAGTAATGTTTTCCGTCATTCAGCATGGCGCCCCATTCCGGGTATGGAGGCTGAGCACCCAGTCCGATATAGGACAGGGCAGCAATCATTAACACCGTTTTTCCGATATCAAGTGTCGCAAGTACGGAAACGTTGCCGAGAACATGGGGCAGCAAGTGCTTTTTTAAAATCGCCCCGGAGCCTAAGCCCGTCAGCTCGGCAGAGGCGATGTAATCTTTTTGTTTTTCCGAAAACACCGTGCTGCGGACCAGCCTTGCATAGCCGACCCATTTGACAGCGACAACGGCTAATATTAAGTTCATCAGACCGGGGCCAAGCAAACCGCTTAAAACAATCGCGACAATATAGTCCGGAAACGCCATGACCGCGTCAACGATTCTCATGATCATCCGATCCAGCCGTCCGCCGAAAAAGCCGGAGACAAGCCCGACGGGAACGCCTATGAAAACGGAGATCAGAATCGCGGCCAAGGCGGTGCCGACCGTCGCTTTCGCACCGGCGATCATTCGGGAAAATATATCTCTGCCCAAATGGTCTGTCCCGAGCCAGTGCTGCAAGCTGATCGGCTGGAGACGGTTGGCCATATCTGTGCGGAGCGGATCGAACGGCAAAAAGAAGGGGACGGTGAACAGCGCCGCGGAAAACAGCAGCACGAACCACAGTCCTGTTTTGGTTCGGAATATAAGTTTGACGTTTTTTCTCATCGGCGTCCAGCCTCCTTTAAGCGAATTTCCGGATTGAGGTACCGATAGGAGAGGTCGACCAAAAGATTGATCAGGACAACCGTGATCCCCATGAAAAGAATGTACCCCTGAATGATCGGATAATCACGCTGAACGATGGCGTCAACGACAAGCTTGCCGACGCCGGGATATGCAAACAGGACTTCAATAATCACCGTGCCGCCGAGCAGGCTGCCGAGGCTGACCCCGAATATCGTGATGACAGGGACAAGACAGTGGCGAAACGCGTGAAAGAAGAAAATTCTCGCCTCGCTGATACCGCGCGCCCTGGCTGATCTGATGAAATCCTGACCAAGGCTTTCGATCAAGCTTGACCGTACAAGGCGGACATAAACGCCCGACATCGCGATCCCGAGCGTGAGAGAGGGGAGAATCAAATGTTTAAACGTTCCGGCTCCCATCGACGGCAGCCAATTCAGCCTGACGGAGAAGAGATCGATCAGTATCAATCCGAGCCAAAAGCTTGGGAGCGCGGCTCCCACTAAAGCGAGCAAGCGGCCGAGATGATCGATCCACCGATCCCGGTATAAAGCGGAAAGCGTTCCGACCGGCACGGCGATCAGCAGCATGACGAGAAGCGATGCGCCGGTCAGAAGCAATGTCGCCGGGAATTTCCGGCTGAGCTCGTCGATGACGGGTTCGTGTGTTGTATAGGATTTTCCCAAATCAAATTGGAAAAAGCGTTTAAACCAGTTCCAATATTGAATATAAACCGGTTTGTCCAAACCGAGCTCCTCTTTGAATGCCTCGATCTGCTCGTCTGTTACCGCTACATCATCTACGCGAAGCATCTGTTTCACCGGATCACCGGGAGCCGCTTTCATAAATACAAAGCTGATAAACGAAAGCAGGAATAAGAATAGAACCAGTTCAAACAGCCGCTTAGCGATCTGCTTCATTTCGTTTTCACATCCAAATCTTTCGTCAGCATATAATACTCACTTTTGCTCGTTTCCCAATTTAATACACCGTCTCGGTATGCCGTGATGTTTTCGGGAGTGACGATAAAAGAGTTCAATGTCTCCTTCTCGATCAATTCAGCTGCTTTTTTAGCAAGGCGGTCCCGCTTCTCTTTGTCGATTGTGCGGTTGAATTCCTCAATCCATTTGATCAAGGTTTGATTTTCGATGCCGCTGTAGTTTAAAGCGCCATTCGGCATATAGGCGGTGTTCAGCAAATAGCCGGCATCGCCTCTGGGCGCGGTCATCGAGCTGTATGTCGCCAAATCCCAATCATCGTTCTTCGCCAAATACTCATCGATATTTTCGACTTGTTGAATCTTAATCGAAATGCCCAGTTCCTTCGCATTTGATTCAAGAATTTGTGCGATTAAAGGCAATTCCGGACGAGACTGATAGGTTAGCAGTGTAAAAGATAAGGCTTGTCCGTCCTTCACGGCTTTGCCGTTTTCAAGCTCGTAGCCGGCTTTTTTCAGCTCAGCTTTTGCCGCTTCCAGTCCGCTCGGCTTTTGAACCGTACCGGCGGAAAACGGGAAATCCGCTAAGAAAGGCCCGTCTGCCGGCTGAGCATGCCCGTTCAAAATGCTTTCAGCGATTTCTTTGCGGTCCAGTAATGCGTCGAAGGCGCGGCGCAGGTGACGGTCAGCGAAATGATCCTTCTTTGTATTGTAGAGAATCTGGTGAACGCGCAAGCTAGGCACCGAATCAACGGTAATCGCTGAATCTTTTTGAATTTGGTCAATATCCTCCACGCTCGGTCTGTAAATAATGTCGGCATCTTTTGATTGGAGAGCCATGACGCGGGCGTTTGCGTCTTCATTAAACGAAAATGTGACGTGCTTCAGCTTCGGTTTGCCGTCCCAATAATCGTCATACCGTTCTAACTCTATTTTATGGCCGGCCTCAAAAGAGGAAACTTGAAAAGGGCCCGTCCCAACGGGCTGTTGAGAAATGTTTGCTGCGCTGACGTCAATGATCGATGTGTTTGGATGAACCAATTCTGAAGGGAATTCGGGAAAAGGCTCCTTTGTTGTAATCGTCAATGTTTGTCCTGCAGCTTTGATTTCTTTGATTTTTAAGGCGTTATTCATCGCTTTGCTCTCGCGTATCGTCCGTTCTAAAGACGCTTTTACCGCTTTGGCATCCGCTTTTTTGCCATTTTGAAACGTCAGATTGTCTTTAAGGGTGAAGACCCATGTTTGTCCGTCTTTACTTTCCCAATCCTTGGCAAGCCAAGGTTCGATGGAAAGGTCAGCGCTGATTTTGACGAGCGTTTCGCTGATGCCGGCGCGGACAGCCGTATAATTGACATCGAGATTCGGGTCAAGGGTTTGACTTGGAATATTGAAAAGAAAGGTGAGTTTCTTCTCATCACCTTTCGCTGAGTCAGCGCCTCCGGCGGAGCAGGAAGCGAGAATGAAGAGAAAAACAATCGGTATGATCATGCGTTTTGCTATGTAAGCCATCGGTTAATACCCCCAAGTAGTAATGATTTCGATTTACCTTCATTATCATAGGGGATATTTCCTTTGTTGTAAAGGAATGTTTGTTCGTGTTTGACGAAAGTGCGGGGACAAATTTTTCGGAGCCCGGCCAGCTTTTCCATATAAAATAGGTCTGCAAAAAAGAAAGCCCGAATAATTTGAAACAAGGGAGTTAATGGAACGATTTACAGGGGAAAAAAATATGCTGTTAATAAGATGTTCAAACAGCAAGTGAAAGGAGCCATAAAGCGATGATGATTACAGTAAAAATACGCCATACCGCTGAAACCGAAGGCACAGACATAGGTGACTTCACTCCTGCTGAACTCGAAAGCATCGTCCAGACGATCAGAAAATACGGAGCTTGGCTTTCACCTGATGCCGACGCAGATGATTATAAATTTACATTCCAAGACGCTAAATACAATCTCGAACAAAGAGTCTTTGAAATCATTGTGGAATAATCATATATCGACGGGGTTGACGGACACTGAATGAACGATCGGAAATGGCGTTTATTTAGAGTCCTTTTTATTTTTGCCGGGCGGGAAGACAGTCCCGATAAATGAGGAGGAGCCTTGAAGAAATTTAGCTCTTCAAGGTTCCTTCACTTTTACTTCCCGTTGACGGTCAAACCGTCTTTAATCAAGGCATTCACTTTGCTGCTGAACAAAAGGCCGACATGGCTTACGCCTGAGATTTGCACATTGTTTGCACCACCAAGTTTGGAGAGGCTGTTTAAGACGATATAGTCGCTTGTGCTGTAAATCGAAGTGTATGAGATTTTGTCATTCGGAGCGATTCCCTGAGGCGCCGTGTTTGTAACCAGCCGGTTAGCACCCCCAAGGGTAACGACATGTCCGACTTTATCTGCTCCGTCCAGATTTTTAATATAATAGAGCGTATTGGCCCCGCCCATGCTGTGGGCGACAATATCGACTTTTGATGCTCCTGTTTGATTCAGCACATGCTTGATGTATTCGGATAATGTCGGCGCATTGATTTTATTATTTCCTGTTTTATCGATAAAGTTGATGGCGTAAAGCTCACTGCTTGTCCAGCCTTGAGATTGTAAATACGATTTAATGCCGATGAAGTTATAATTGGCTCCGCCGATGCCGTGAACCATGACGACCGGATTGTGGGAAGCGGCGGAAGCTGTTGAAGGCCGGCATGAAAATACGGACACAACAGACAGCATGAAAATCAATAGAATAGATAAAAATGAATGGCGACGCATTGTTTCTCCTCCTAAAAAAGTAATAAGTTCACAACAACGACAATTCTATAAAACGAACATATGAAAACGAAGTGTAAAATTATCTATTTTTTACACTCGGAAAAAGAGCAGTATATGAAACGGTTTTTTGCCGCTGGGCGCGCCGGTATCCTATGGGGCAAGGTGAGTGAAGCTTTTCAGGGAGATGGCAAATCGATTTGTGCTGTTGAATTAGAACTAAGAATTTACTCCCATTCATCTACTGACGTATTAAAATGGTAAATTGGGAGCGGGAAACGGTATAATAAGGAAGCATATCCATTGCTTAGTTGCAGAACATTTGTGCCGATGGTCAGGTACAATGTTGAAAGGAGAGGTTAGATTTTGATGAAAACATGGGCACTGAAAACAATGTGCCTGTGCTCTCATGTGCAGTGTTTTTCCGACTGCAAAGCGGTCCGCTGCATATCAACAAAGTGTTGATTGCTTATCAGCGGAAAACGGGATTTTCGTAAAAAAAAAGACGTTTCGAATGATGACAGACCGGATCAGGATCAAGTCCTGTTTACCAAAGGGGGATGAACATGATTTCAATAACGCCGGAGCCGCCGTATTACGCAGTGATTTTCACATCGGTCAGAACGAACGGGGATCATGGCTACAAAGAGACGGCTGCGAACATGCTAAAGCTTGCCGCAGCACAGCCAGGCTTTTTAGGAGCAGAAAGCGCAAGGGACATGAACGGAAAAGGAATAACGGTTTCCTATTGGGAAAGCCTTGAGGCGATTGAAAAATGGAAGTTTCACAGCGAACACCGGCAGGCGAAGGAAAAAGGCCGAACAAAATGGTATTCTGACTTTGCCGTGCGGGTTGCAAAAGTTGAAGCCGCAAGGATTTCGGAGCGGCCCGGCCGGCCCCCGTCAGATGGCACCGGCGGGGAGGAAATGCAATGATTCAATTGTTAAATCATAAAGACCCGCACACGGCCCGCTGCATTGTAAATGTTCAAAGGCCGGCTTATGAAAGAGAAGCGGAGATTATTCAATTTCAGGGCATTCCGCAGCTGAATGAAACAGCTTTTGATGTGATGGATTCCCGTGATACTTTCATCGGCTGGTTTGAGGGAGAAGAATTAGCCGGAATCGCTTCCTTTATACATACAGCCGAAAAGCTGACGATCTGCAGGCTGGCCGTTCATCCCGTCCATTTTCGAAAAGGAATTGCGATGGCATTGCTTCGTTATCTATTGATGGAGAAGGAAGCCGAAGCGTTTGAAGTGACGACGGGAGCGGAGAATGAACCGGCAAAAGCGCTATATCAGAAATTGGGATTTTCCGAGATTGAGCAGTATGAACCTGAAAAAGGAATTGTTCTTTCAAGACTGACGCTGAATGCGCCGAGAAAGGTGAAAGTCGTCTCCTATCAAGAGGAGTGGGAGGGCGAATTTTTCAAAGAAAAAAAGCAGCTTGAAGCGCTTTTCCAGAATGAAGTCTTGCATATTCACCACATTGGAAGCACGTCAATTCCGGGGATGAGCGCCAAGCCTGTCATTGATATCCTGATCGAAGTAAACGATCTCGGCTCCGCAGCCCGCTTCGAAAAGGGGATGAAAATGCTCGGCTATGAATCGAAGGGGGAAAACGGAATTCCGGGGAGAAGGTTCTTTCAAAAAGGAGGACGGAAGCGTACACACCATGTCCATCTGTATGAAAGCGGGCATCCCGATATCAGGCGGCATCTCGCGTTTCGGGATTATTTAATCTCGCATCCGGAGCGGGCCGAAGAATATGCTGCTCTGAAGATGAAGCTGGCGGAGATGTTTCCGCTTGACATGGCAGGCTATGTTGACGGCAAAAACGGCTGGATAAAAGAGACTGAGCACTTGGCTGAACAATGGGAAAAGGGAGGGGAGGACAGGTAATGCCCCCTCCTGTTTCAGGCTCTGACACAAGATTCAAACGTTCCTTTGTGGCTTCCGTCACAGTAAGGCATTTTCAGCGATTTTCCGCATCTGCAGAGCGAAAAAGCGGGTTTTTCAGGGAACGGGTTTCCTTCCATATCGATCAGTTCGACGTCTCCCGTGACCCGGAAACCGCCGTTGTCCATCACTTTAATCTGCACTTTTTTGGGCATCATTCCACCTCCGAATCCCTTCATATTTATGCCTGACAGTCGGAAACGATGCGCTTTTTCCTGCTCCTGTGGTACAATGTCCGTAAACGAAATAGAGAAGGATGATATCATGCAGCTTGAAATCACTGCACAGGCAAAACAAGCCATTCAACGGGCAACAGAGCCTTATCCTGATAAAAAGATCCAGCTTCGCTATGATTCCGAGGGCTGCGGATGCGCGGTCAGCGGCGTGCCGGTTCTGTGGCTGACGGACGAATTATCGGGAAGTTGCGAGCCCCTTGAGACAAACGGGCTTCCGATTTATATTCAGTCATCGCAAAAAGTCTTTTTTGATGAAGCGATGACCATCGACTATTATGAGAAAGCGGGTGCCTTGATGCTGAAAAGTCCGGCACAGGTGCTTTCTCCCAGAATGAGTATTTTAGTGAAATAGGGTGGCGTTCGATTTGAATCAAAAGGTAAAATCTTTAAAACAAACCGCTCAAAATAAAACATGGGCGTCCTTTTTACATCAAAATCATCCGTATACACTCCTTCATTGGTCAATCGGAGGGACAGAGTCCGTCAAAAAGGATGTCTGGCTTCTTCAGGATGAAATGACTTTTGAAACAAAGGAATTCGATACAATTGAGACGGCCATCTCTTGGATCGGCGATCATATGAGCGACATTACGGATATTTTGTAGCACAAAAGAAGGCGGACGAGACTTATGCTCGTTCGCCTTCTTTACGCCGATTTGTGATCTCTTGAAGAAAGTCCCGCACCGTGTTTTTGTAGCTGGTTCTGTTTTGGGTATAGCTCATCGCGTGCGCACCTTTTTCAGCGATATAAAGTCTTTTCTCCCCCGGCTTCTTCTCGTAAAGCATTTCGCTCGATTCAGGCGGGATATAGTCGTCTTGTTTGCTGTGAATGAACAGCACCGGTTTTTTGATCTTCCCGACGACGGATAAAGGGGAGACATCACCGATGCGGTAGCCGTCCCGCCATCTCAAAAAGAGGCTGGCAAGCGGCAAAATGAAAGCTCCCGGAAGATGAAAATCTTCTTTCAGCCGGTAAACGAGCTGATCCTCAAATGTGGCAAACGGACAGTCGGCCACGTAAAAATCAGCGTCGGCATCGTCCATTCCCGCGTAAAGAAGCGTCGTGACAGCGCCCATCGATTCGCCGTGAATGCCGATCAGCGCGTGTTCGCCGTGTTTTTCCCGAAGCCAATGGACAACCGTTTTCAAATCGTTTTTTTCATAATATCCGTAGCTCGTTGTTTTTCCGCCGCTTGTGCCGTGCCTCCGGTGGTCATATATGACGGCGTTCCAGCCGAGATCAAGAAACAGATTCATATATTTGATCGAATTCAACAGATTCATCGTCACCCCGTGGCAGATAATCACGGTGTTTTTCGTTTTGTGCGGATGGACGTAGTATCCTTTAATATTGTAGCCGTAAGAAGAAGGGAGGTTGATTTCTTCTTTCGGGAGAGCGGCAAAAGCTTTTTCGTCATAATGGCCGTCAGCCGTTTCCCGCTCGATAATGTATTCGTCTGTCCGTTTTTTAATGTACATGATTTGATTCGTAAAATAGATTCCGAGCGCGGCAATAAACAGCAAAACCGCCCCGATAGCAGCCAGCCAAATCAACATCTGATGTATTCTTCCTTTCTTAAATGCTTCTCACTTTATCATACCACACAACGATTGGCATTTGCCGAGAGAGACGGCTCTCCGAGTGACGGCTTGCCTGAACTTTTAGATTCCTGATAAACTATCATCACAAACAGGGAGAACGGAGGACAGGATATGGGAAAGAAAAAACAAGACCCAAATGCCCGGCAGCTGCTGAAAGATGCGCTCGCCGACGATTTGAAAGATAAACTTCAGCAAATGAAGAGCGAATTGAAAGAGGAGGACGAAAAAAGAAAAGAGCGTGAGAAAGAGCGGCTCATCAAGGAAAGACAGGAAAGGGAAAAAAATAAAAGTTTTGAAGAGCTCCTCAACGAAAGCGGAATTGACGACTGGAAGAAGTATAAGTAAGAAAGCCCTGTCTGATCAAGAGACGGGGCTTTCTTATTGCTTTATTCGCGATGTGCAGTGTACACGCCGCGTTTTGTATAAAAGCGGAGTGCTTTGATTTCCTGTTCTGTCAGACCGCGTCCGCCGACAGATTCAACGTTTTCCCGAAGCTGGGAGATTTTGCTCGCTCCGGGGATGACCGCTCCGACAGCCGGCTGGGCGAGAATATACTTCATCGCGGTTTCGGTCGCGGATAAATCAGGCGCCGTTTTTTCAATGTCCGCTTTTGTTTTAACGAGTTCATCGTAGGAATACGATAAATAGCCGTTTTTCTTGATCGCGGCGTTTGCATCTGACAGAGGTTTTTCTGTCAGAATCCCTTTTGCCAAAGGTCCTCTTGCAATCACGCTGATTCCATGTTCTTCAAGGAGAGAAAGCCATTCCTCAGGCCGTCTGTCCAACAAGCTGTATTGCATCATGACCGTGACGATGTTTGATTTTTTGATGTATTCCTTAATGACGTTCGGCCGAATTGAAGAAATGCCGTAATGGCGGATGACGCCTTCCTGTTTTAATTCTTCAAAAGCTTCGATCGTTTCGTCGATATTGTCTTCAATCGTGCCGCCGTGCAGCTGATAAAGATCGATGTAGTCGGTTTGCAGCCGCTTTAAGCTGTGCTTGACGGCTTCTTTTATGTACGCTTTCCGGGGATCCCAGAACCAGCCCGGTTTTCCTTCCTCCCAGCGGTTTCCTGCTTTTGTCGCAAGGATCACGTCTTGGCGCCTTGATTTGATTGCTTCACCGACAATCTCTTCGTTGCGTCCAAAATCGTACAAGTCGGCAGTATCCAAATAATTGATGCCAAACGCCAAAGCTTCATCCAAAATTGACAGTGCGTGCTTTTTGTCTGTTCCGAGAGACATGCAGCCGAGGCCGACTTCACTCACCTGTATATCGGAATGTCCGAGCGTCCTTTTTTTCATAAGCTTCACTCCTTTTTTTCTTACTTTGAACGTAATACAAAGGAGCGAAGTTTTCAACCCATCGGCATCGGAATCAGAAGTACAGCTCGAAGATGATCACGCTTAGGGCGCAAATCAAACAAACCGCGGCAGGGATGGCCGTAAAAAAAGGCTGCCGCGCCCGGAATAGGTGGGCATGAATGGCGCCTGTCATAAGCAGGGAGAACAACAGCCCCGAGCCGACAGCCAGATGCACATTCCAAATCCCGGCGATCATGCCGAGCGCTCCGACGATTTCAAGAAACCCTGTTACTGGAAGAAACCACAGCGGGTATTGATAATGGCGCCAATGTTCCACTTGAAAAGGAACGTGCATCGCCTTGATTACGCCTCCGGTCAGCATAAATGCCGCCAATCCTGCTTTTACGAAAATAAATGCCACCATGTTCACTCCGTTTCTGGATGTTGCGGATTAACGAGCATCCCGTGGATCAAAAGATCCGTGATTTGTTTTGCGAGACTTGAGGGGTCTTTTGATCCGTCAAGCAAATAGATATCGGCAAGGTGCTCAATCATGCCTGTCAGGCATTCGGCAACGGTCTCCATTTCCAGGCCGGACCGGAAGTAGCCAAGCTCCTGCTCTGCTTTCAAGTTTTCTTTCAAGGCCAGTGTTAAATCTTTTTTCATTTCATATGCTTCCGGGCTGAGAAAAAAACCGATGCGGGTCAAATCCGGGTCCTCTGCCAAAAACCGAAATACAGCCTCTACAGCAGCCGTTACCCGTTTTGATACGTGTTTTTTCTCGATTCCTTCTTCTAAACGAAACGATTCGATCAGATTTTTTAAGTTCGCGTGAAAGCCATTGATCAGCTCGTTATAGATGGCGTCTTTGCTTGGAAAGTATAAGTAGAAAGACGGCTGAGTCAGCCCCGCTCTTTTGACAATCGTACTTACTTTCGTCTCATGGAATCCCCGGTTTGCAAATTCGTTTGCAGCAACTGTGAGCAGCCGCTTCCGGCTTTCTTTGCCTTTGCGTCCTTTTTCATTTCCCACATTCATCCGCCTCCAAAATAATACTTTCAAGTAACGTTACTAAAAAGTATTATTTCATGCGATCCTTCTTGATGTCAATCAAAATCATTCGATTTTCTTTTTCAGAAAGCCAGTCTTTCACATAGTGATACATTCGTCCGTATTCCTTCAGCTTGGCGCGGATTTCCCATGCTTTCCCCGACATGACGATGCGGTTGTTCAGCCGGTAGACCTTCATGGCGTGTCCCCCTTCCATGGTGTATGATAAAATGTATGGGATTAAAAGCCAGAGCAGAACTTAGGAGATGATCAAACTGAAGCATTTAGAGGAGAAAACCATATCTAAAGAAAAACTTTTTTCGGGCAAGGTGATCGATCTTTATCTTGAAGACGTCGAACTGCCGAATGGTAAAACGGGAAAGCGCGAAATCGTGAAGCATCCGGGCGCTGTTGCGGTGCTTGCTTTGACTGATAAAGGAAACATCATTTTGGTGAAGCAGTACAGAAAAGCGCTTGAACGGACGATCGTTGAAATACCGGCAGGCAAGCTTGAAAAAGGAGAGAAACCTGAATATACCGCGCTGCGGGAGCTTGAGGAAGAGACGGGATACACGGCGGCAAAGCTGGAGAAAATCACCGCTTTTTACACATCGCCGGGCTTTGCGGACGAATTGGTGCACCTGTATCTTGCCGAAGAGCTGACACCGCTTGAAGAAAAGCGCGAACTTGATGAAGACGAATTTGTAGAAGTAATGGAGGTGCCGCTTACAGGTGCGCTGAAATTGATGGAAACTCAGGACATCTATGATGCGAAAACGGCTTATGCCGTGCAGTATCTGGAGCTGAGAAAGGCCCTGCAAGCAAAAAAATGAAAGAAATATTCGCAGACATGCATATCCATATCGGGCGGACGGAATCAGGCCGGCCCGTTAAGATAACGGCTGCCAGAACGCTTACGCTCGACGAAATTTTGATTGAAGCAAGCGAGCATAAAGGAATGGAACTGATCGGCATTATAGATTGTCATTCACCGGAGGTGCTGGCGGAAATTGAAAAAGGGGTGTCTTCAGGCCGTTATACAGAGCTTGCAGACGGCGGAATCAAATATAAAGATACCGTGCTTCTGTGCGGTTCTGAATTGGAAATCAATGATGACAGATGCCGGGGCCCGATTCATGTGCTGGCATTTATGCCGTCGATCTCCGCAATGAAGCAGTTTTCCGCCTGGCTCTCGGAAAGGGTGACGAATATCCATCTGAGCTCCCAGCGCATCTATGAGACAGGCATCGGCCTTCAGCGGAAGGTGAAAGAGCTCGGCGGCTTGTTCATTCCCGCGCACATTTTTACGCCGCATAAGAGCCTGTATGGCAAAGGAGTCAAATTTTCGCTGCAAGAAGTGCTTGACCCGAAGATGATTGATGCGGTTGAACTCGGGCTGAGCAGCGACACCGATATGGCTTCACACGTATCCGAACTGAATCCCTATGCATTTTTGACCAATTCGGACGCCCATTCTCTTGGGAAAATCGGCAGGGAGTATAATAAGCTACACATTAAACATGCCAGCTTTCAAGAGTTTTCACTTGCTTTAAGAGGACAAGAAGGGCGCTGCATTGCCGCCAATTACGGAATGAATCCGCAGTTGGGCAAATATTTTCAAACCGCTTGTGAAACATGCGGCCGTTTGCAGGAGGCAGGTGAAACGGTGTGTAAAGCGTGCGGAAGCCGAAAGTTTACAAAAGGCGTCAGCACACGTCTAATGGAGCTTTACGATCAGGATAAAAGCCCGGTCAAGCGCCCGCCGTACGTTCACCAGGTTCCGCTGCAGCTGATCCCCGGCATCGGTCCGAAAACGATTCAGAAGCTGAAAGATGCTTTCGGCACTGAGATGAATATCCTTCACCGGGTAAAAGAAGGCGAACTAAAAGAAACCATTCGTCCGCAGACGGCTGATCTCGTGATCAAAGCAAGGAACGGGGATTTAGAGCTGAAAGCCGGAGGCGGCGGAACCTATGGAAAAGTGCAGAGCTGAAGGGGGCTTTGGAAAAAGGGATGGAGTGGAAACTAAAATCGTATGAGGAATTGTCGAAGGAAGAGTTGTACCGCATCATCAAGCTTAGAATAGACGTCTTTATCGTTGAACAAAACTGTCCGTATCATGAGCTTGATCACTTAGATGAGCGGGCACACCATTTATTTCTGAGCCAAGAAGGAGAGATCGCTGCGTATTGCAGGCTGTTCCCGAGCGGTACGGCTTACCCGGAGGCATCAATCGGCCGGGTGATCGTCCGTAAAGAGGACAGGGGAAAGGGATATGCGCAGACGCTTCTTGATCAAGCGCTCCGCTTTTTGGAAGACGAGCGGGGGGAGAAAAGGGTCAAGATCAGCGCCCAGAATCATTTGCGTTCCTTTTACGGCTCCTTCGGATTTAAAGCAATATCAGACGTCTATATGGAGGACGGCATTCCGCATGTGGATATGATCAAAACGGCAGAAACCGTATGACTTGCGTTCAGAACCCCGCCTTTCTATAATAATAAGATAAAAATTTGACAGGAGAGTGGGGAACATGGCCAAAAGCAAGGCAAGGAAAAAGCGTGAGCACATGTTGAGAAACACAGGCAGAGATGCCGCCGTATCAAGAGGCAAGGCGCCTGAATTCAGCACGCACGTCAGAAAAACGAAAAGCAGGCGGGAAGAGCTTGCAAAGCTGCATATGAAACATAAACGAAAGAACCCTTATGATTTGCTTCATGAAGATCATAAGGGTTCTTTTTTTAGAAGATGCGCGAATACATGCATGTGTCCCGATGTTCGCTTAAATCATTCGAAAGGTCATCGCTTTGTAAAACGGCTTCCAGCTGAAAGCCGAGGCGCTCCGCCATTTTTCTGCTTTTCGTGTTCATGCTGTCACAGCATATCTCAAGCCGCTTGGCTTTGATGTGTCCCCTCGCGAAATCAATCAGTCCGTTAAGTGCTTCGGTCATGTACCCCTGTCCGGCAAATTCAGAACTGCGCCAATAGCCGATTTCAAACCGTTTCGCTTGCCAGTTCATGCGGTGAAGGCCTGTGCTGCCGACGAATTTCCCCGTTTCTTTATGGAAAATATGCATCCGTAAATCGTTGCGCAAAATAAAATCGGCCTGTGCCTGCCTGACGTTGATTTCTACATGTTCTTCCTCGGGCATTTCCCTTGCAAACGGCATCCACGGCTTGAGCTCAGGCAACGATTTTCGAATGGCGTCATGGACGGCCGCGCCGTCGCCTGCCCTTGGCGCTCTGACAAAAAGGCGCGGGGTTTCAAAACTGTCCGGAAAATCGAGCAGTATCGGATTCATCCAGGTTCCCTCCAGATATTCTTTCTATTTTCGATTGTGCCATCTTCCCATCATAATCGTGTTGTTATATGTTCCGTCAGAAAGCCGCTTGTCTTTTTTTAAAATCCCTTCTATTTTAAAGCCATGCTTTTGATACAGGGCAGAAGCCCTCTCATTTGTTTCCGACACGCGCAGGGTCATTTTTTGAATGCCTGCGGCATCAGCCCAAACAATCGATTCGTTTAAAAGGCGTTTTCCAATGCCGTATCCCCAAAATTCTTTCAATACGCATACGCCAAACTCGATTTGATGAGAGAAGCGTTTTAAATCCTGTCCGGCACATCTTGAAAAGCCGACGATCCTGTTTCGAGCGACCGCCACTAAAAACAAGCATCGGTCATGTTCGCTGTCTCTTTTGATCAGCTCTCTAAAACCCGCTTCATCAATAAAACCTTCACCCTTTTCCCTGTCCAAATATTCGGTTTCTCCATCGATCTGTACCCTTACAGCAGATAATTCCTTTGCATCTTGTTGGACAGCTGGCCTGACGATGTAGCTCAGCCCTTTACCATCAAAGCGTTTGTTCATGAGATACTCCAATCATTTTTTATATCCATTAGTCTATCACATTCCTTAGCTCGAATTTGTTTAAAATGACTGAATATAACAAAAAATGGATCGCGAATAGCGTTTTCGCGGACCTTGAGCCCGTGCTTATACATTGCTTTCGGCAGCGTAGTCAGCGGTTTTATCTCTAAGGACGCCGGGTGGATGGATGCGCATCAAAAAGATGTATGCGGCAAATGCGAGCAGCACGCCTGAAAACCATGAAATATCATAGAGGGGTTTCAGGGCCGGCAAGTATGTCCCGATCAAAGACATAAACGCTCCAAGTCCAACTGCGGCAAATGCGCGGTAATTGTAGCCTTTATAGTACGTATACCTCCCGGTTAGAGAGTAGAGATCTTCGATGTGAAGCGTGCGCTTCCGGATGATAAAATAATCGGCAAGCATAACGCCTGCGACCGGCCCCAATATTCCGCCGATTGTGCCGAGAAACGAAAACACGCTCGCTTCATTCTCCATCAGCTTCCATGGGAAAGTGAACAGGGCCAAAACAGCTGTCAAATAGCTGCCTCGCTTAAAATCGATATATTTCGGCAAAAAATTGGCCAGGTCATAGGCTGGCGAGACAATATTCGCTGCAACGTTTACCGAAATGGCGGCGATGCAAAGCGTAATGACCGAAAGCGCGATCACATACGGGTTGTCAAAATGGGCGAGAATATCGACAACATCCCAAATCGGCTCCCCGAAGGCAGCCTGTGAGCCGGAGGTGACGGTAATGCTTGCAAATGCAAACAGAACGAATGTGCCCGGCAAACCGTAAAACTGCCCTCTGATTTGTTCTTTTTGAGAGGCTGCAAACCTCGTAAAATCGGGAATGTTCAAAATGAGTGTCGCCCATATGCCGATAATTCCCGTCACACCGGCAAGAAACGGCCAAATCAATTCGCCGAATGTCTGAAATTTTCCCGGCTGCGAATAAATCGGACCGAGTCCTCCCGCAATATCGACTGCCCACCACACCATTCCGCCAAAGACGAGATAAACGAGCGGGCCGGCCCAGACTTCAAACTTTCTGATCGACTCCATTCCGTGGTGAAGGACAAGCAGATGAATTCCCCAAAAGAAAGCAAATGACAAAAGCCCTGATAAATGCAATCCAAACAAGTTCCAATCGCCGCCGATGTCTTTCCAGCCGCTCCACACATTTAAGATCAGGATGTTAAGCGCCATGCTTCCCGCAAACGCTTGAATGCCGAACCACATAATCGCCACAAAACCTCTGAGAAGCGCCGGAATATTAGCCCCGTATATCCCGAAAGAAGCCCTGATTAACACGGGAAAAGGCACGCCGTATTTTGTGCCGGCATGTCCATTCAATGCGAGGGCTGCATAGAGCACGACCGAAGCGACTGCGATAATCCCAAGCACCTGCCACGGAGAAAGCCCGATCGCTATCAGTCCGCCAACCGTTGCGTAAGTCGGGATGTTATGGATGCAGCCCATCCAGATCGATGCGAAATTGACCGCTTTCCATGTGCGTTCCTCAGGCTTTAGAGGCTGCAGGTCGCTGTTTGAGAGTGTACGGTCTGATTGAACTTTTTCATATTGGACAGATTTCATATAATCCCTCCGCTTATTTTTAAGGAAAAATATAACTTATTATTCTGAAAAATTCATTAGATAAACTAAACAAATGTTTCAAGGCGTTTGTTGAGGTTGACTAAACGAGCCGTTTGAAACCGTTATAAAAATATTGATTTTTATGAAACAGTTGTCTATCTCGGTCATAGGATAAAAGACCAGATTGAAATATTACTCCGCATTGTAATGAAAGCGTTTTCTGATCGGCGGGGAAAAAGGTGAAACTGAAGGGGGTTAACAAATAATGAAGAAAATTTTATTGGTTTGCGCGGCCGGCATGTCAACGAGCCTGCTTGTCAGCAGAATGAAAAAGCATGCCGAGGCGCTGAACGAAGAGGTCGACATCATCGCACTGCCTGTATCCGAAGCCGGGACTGCCGCGTCAAGCGCGGACGTCGTATTGCTGGGGCCGCAAGTCAGGTACCAAAAGTCACAGGTTGAGGCGAGCGCGGGAGACACGCCGGTTCAGGTGATCGACATGCGCGACTACGGCACCATGAACGGCGAAGCTGTGTTGCAAAAAGCGCTGCAGCTGATGAAATAAAAAGGAGGGGAGACAGGGATGAGCGGGTTTATGGAGAAGTTTGAGCGGAACGTGGAACGGTTTTTGGTTCCCGTTGCTGCAAAACTGAACTCACAGCGCCATATATGTGCGATCAGAGATGCTTTTATTCTATCATTTCCGATTATTATGGCAGGGTCGATTATCATTTTATTGAATTTCGCTATTTTATCTCCGGACGGGTTTATCGCCAACATTTTGTTCCTTGAAAAGATATTTCCGAACTTGGCTGATTATCAGTCGGTCTTTACCCCCGTACTGCGGGGATCGCTCGATATTATGTCCATATTTGTTGTGTTTCTCGTCGCACGCAATTTAGCCATCTCAATGAAAGCGGATGAACTGCTTGCCGGATTAACGGCCGTATCCTGTTATTTTATCATTTATTCACCGTACCGCCTGATCGAAAACGAGAGCTTTTTAACGACGAAGTGGCTCGGTGCGCAAGGGCTGTTCGTTGCCTTAATCATCGGGATCCTCGTCGGTGAAGTGTTCAGCAGGCTTTCAAATGCCAAGCGCCTGCAAATTCATATGCCTCCGCAGGTGCCGCCTGCGGTTGCCCGGACATTTAAAGTGCTGTTTCCGATCATCTTCATTACAATTGGTTTTGCGATGTTAAGCTTTGCGCTATTGTCTCTGTCGAAAAACGGTTTGCATGAATTGGTGTATACCGTGCTGCAGGCGCCGTTGAGAGAGATGGGAACGAATATTTTCACTGTTGTTTTCCTTGGAATCGTCGCCAACTTTTTATGGCTGTTCGGCATTCACGGCCCGAATACAATCGCGGCGATCAGAGAAACGATCTTTGCCGAAGCAAACCTTGAAAATCTCGCTTTTGCCGCCAAAACAGGCTCTGCCTGGAACGCTCCGTTTCCTGAAACATGGGCGCTGAATGACGCCTTTGCAAACTACGGGGGATCGGGCATGACGCTGGGGCTTTTGATCGCAATATTCATCGCTTCAAAGCGCCGGGATTATAAAGACATCGGTAAGCTTTCGATCGGGCCGGGGATATTTAACATTAATGAACCTGTTATTTTCGGACTTCCGGTCGTGCTCAATCCAATCTTCATGATTCCCTTTATCATCGTTCCGGCAGTCAACACTGTCATCGGCTACTTGTTCATCAAGTTTCAGCTGATTCCGCCGATCGCATACGCTGTTCCGTGGACAACGCCCGGGCCGTTGATTCCGTTTCTCGGGACAGGAGGAAACTGGCTTGCGCTCGGGGTCGGCTTTCTTTGCCTCGCCATTTCAACAGTGATTTATCTGCCGTTTGTAATGGCTGCCAACAAGACTGTGAATACGGACAGGGAGCATTCTTCGGAAAACAGGGAGGAATCATAACGTGATCAGGGCGCCTTTTACGGGCGCCTGTCTTTTTTCAAAAAAAGTCATGCGGCTCTCTTTTCTCTCATACAATCTATTAAAATCAAAAGCACGTCTGGGAGGAAGATACATGCGGAAGCCCACAATCAAAGAGCTCATCTTTCAACATATGAAGGATCATCTGTCAATCTATTTATTTGTTTCAGTACTGTTTTTAATGGGTGTGATTTTCGGCGCGGTCATCGTCAACAGCATGACGATCGGTCAAAAAGAAGATTTGTTCTACTATTTGAATCGATTTTTTGGACAGCTTTCAGAAGGAAAAGCAGCCAGCTCAAAGGAAATGTTTTTGCAGAGCTTTCTTCATAATATGAAATATTTAGGCTTAATGTGGATTCTCGGGATTTCCATCATCGGCTTGCCCGTCATTTTTATCATGGTCTTCTTAAAAGGGATCGTCGTCGGATTTACAGTCGGCTTTCTCGTCAATCAAATGGGAATCAACGGCTTTTTCCTGTCTTTTGTCTCCGTGCTCCCGCAAAATATGCTGCTGATCCCAGCTTACTTGATCATGGGGACTTGCGCCATCGCCTTTTCGATGAGGCTCATCCGCCAGCTTTTTGTCAAACGCAGCCTTGCAGAAGCGCCTGTCCATTGGTTTGGCCGGTACGCTTTTGTGCTCGTCCTGATTCTCGCGATGTCTCTTATATCCTCTTCCTTTGAAGCATATCTTTCGCCGGTGTTGATGGAAAAGCTGACGGAGTACGTCTTGCCGAAACAGCATTAATTTATAATGATTATTAAAAAATATTCATTTTGTTTCTCAATTTATAATGATTATAGTTGGCTCCCTGCGCTTGTTTTGTTATAATAAGCTAGGTAATGCGGCGTAGGAGGGAAAGTCAATGGAAACACGTATTGATCGGATTAAAAAGCAACTGCATTCTTCCAGCTATAAACTCACCCCTCAGCGCGAGGCTACTGTAAGGGTGCTGCTTGAGAATGAGGAAGACCATTTAAGCGCAGAAGATGTATACCTCCTCGTAAAAGAGAAATCTCCTGAGATTGGTCTTGCGACAGTATATCGGACTCTTGAACTGTTAACTGAATTAAAAGTAGTGGATAAAATCAATTTTGGCGACGGTGTGTCAAGATATGACCTCCGTAAAGAAGGTGCCGCACATTTCCATCACCACCTTGTTTGCATGGAATGCGGTTCGGTTGTTGAAATTGAAGAAGATTTGCTTGAAGACGTGGAAGAAATCATTGAAAAGGATTGGAAATTTAAAATAAAAGACCACAGGCTGACGTTCCACGGCATCTGTCATGACTGTCAGCAAAAGGAATCGGAATAGTCTAAACCGGAGAGAACCCTTTCAGCCATGAGCGGGTTCTTTTTTGATTCAGACGTATAAAACTTGTCTCATTTGGCATAAGTTTTAGTAATCGAATCAAAAGAAGGGACCTGAAACCGTATGAAAATGCTGAAAACGGCTGCCGATATGATCAAGGTGTTCGTGCTGTTTACCGGTTTTACCGTCTTGTTTTATTATGCTATGATATGGATAAATTCAGAGTATGAAAACTATCATCGGTATGATAAACCTGAAGGAGCAGCCCTCAAGGTCGCCTCGATGGAAGGGGACGAGCAGGGCAGCTGGTTTAACCGGTTAATCTTTTTTTATTTGAACGGGGAGTAGGATAGCGTGAAAGTTCATATTAAAGACTTTATCCACTACGCCGTTGTTGAACGGGGGCTTTCCCACAACACGGTTGTGAGCTATGAACGGGATTTGAACAGCTACGCCGCCTATTTAGAGGAACAGGAGCAGCTGAGCTCTTTTGACCAGGTGACAAGGCTTACCATCATCCAGTTTTTAAAGCATTTAAAAGACGCCGGAAAATCCGGTAAGACGATTGCGAGGCATCTCGCTTCCATCCGCAGCTTTCACCAGTTTCTGCTGAGGGAAAAAGTAACAGCCCAGGACCCGTCCGTCCATATTGAGTCACAAAAAACGGAACGGACGCTCCCGAAGGTGCTGTCATTACAGGAAGTCGAAACGCTTCTGGATACGCCGAAGCTGACGGGGCCGTTCGGCTACCGCGATAAAGCGATGCTGGAATTACTGTATGCGACAGGAATCCGCGTCAGCGAGATGATCGCATTAAAGCTGTCCGATGTCCATTTATCGATGGGCTTTATCCGCTGCTTCGGGAAAGGAAGAAAGGAGCGGATCGTTCCGCTCGGCGAAGCGGCGTCACATGCGGTCGGCGAATATCTGTCAAAAGCGAGGGGAAAGCTTTTGAAAAAAAATTCCGAAGACGCCCTGTTTCTGAATCACCACGGCAGACAGATGAGCCGGCAGGGGTTTTGGAAAAATTTAAAGAAAATCGCCTTGGAAGCGGGAATTAATAAAGAGCTGACGCCGCATACACTGAGGCACTCATTCGCCACACACCTGCTCGAAAACGGAGCCGATCTCCGGGCCGTTCAGGAAATGCTCGGACACGCCGACATTTCGACGACGCAAATTTATACACATGTGACGAAAACAAGGCTGAAAGACGTATATAAGCAATACCATCCCCGTGCATAGCCTAAAAGAACAGGCGAAAGCACGGTTTTTCATGTTGAGTGAGCAGCAAATTGCGGGAAGTTTCTCACTATTCCCGTTCGTATTGTCAACTGTTGTGTAAACGGTTTATACTTGGCTAATAGCGGTATTTTGGTTTTTTTATGCCAAGCGTGACAGCCTACAGCTGACAGAAAGAAAAAAAGGAGGCCGACAAATGCCTGCATTTGATTACAACCGCGTATTTTTAATTGTGATGGATTCCGTTGGAATCGGCGAGGCGCCTGATGCCGATCAATTTAATGACAAAGGCGCAGATACATTGGGCCATATTGCTGAACACATGGGAGGCATCCGCCTGCCGAACATGTCGAAGCTCGGACTCAGCAACATCCGAGAAATCAAAGGTGTCGAAAAGGCAGAAGAGCCGCTTGCCTATTACGGCAAAATGAAAGAAGCTTCAAACGGAAAAGATACGATGACTGGTCATTGGGAGATAATGGGACTTTACATAGACAAACCTTTCCAGGTGTTTCCCGAAGGTTTTCCGGACGAATTGATCCATGAACTTGAACAGAAGTCCGGAAGAAAAGTGATTGGAAACAAACCTGCATCAGGCACTGCGATTTTGGATGAGCTCGGTGCGGAGCATATGGAAACCGGCGCGCTGATCGTCTACACCTCAGCGGACTCCGTTCTGCAGATTGCCGCACACGAAGAAGTCGTACCTCTCGAGGAATTGTACAAAATCTGCGAGATCGCGCGCGAGCTTACGCTTGACGAGAAATATATGGTCGGACGCGTCATTGCGAGGCCGTTTGTCGGCAAGCCGGGCGAATTTAAACGGACGCCGAACCGGCATGATTATGCGCTGAAGCCGTTTGACAGAACCGTAATGAATGAATTGAAAGATGACAGCTTTGATGTGATTGCGATCGGCAAAATCTCCGATATCTACGACGGCGAAGGCATTACGGAATCGCTTAGAACGAAATCGAATATGGACGGGATGGATAAGCTGGTGCAAACGCTTGACAAAGATTTTACAGGGATCAGCTTTGTAAACCTCGTGGACTTTGACGCGCTGTTCGGGCACCGCCGTGATCCTGAAGGTTACGGAAAAGCGCTCGAGGAATTCGACGCGCGCCTTCCCGAAGTATTTGAAAAGATGCGTGAAGACGATCTGCTCATCATTACCGCCGACCACGGCAATGATCCGGTTCACCATGGCACAGACCATACAAGGGAGTACGTGCCGCTTCTTGTATACAGCAAAAAGCACGAAAAGCCCGGTGCGCTTCCGCTCGCAGATACATTCGCGGACATCGGCGCGACGATTGCCGACAACTTTAAAACGAATATGCCAAAGTACGGAAAAAGCTTTTTATCCCTGCTGAAATAGGAGGAAACGACGTGAAACAGATGATTGCAAATGCTGCAGACTATATTAAAAGCAAAACAGAAATCAAACCGGCGGTCGGCCTGATTTTGGGATCGGGCCTTGGCGTGCTTGCTGATGAGATAAAAGACGCCGTTCGCATTAAATATGAAGACATCCCGGATTTTCCTGTTTCCACTGTTGAAGGGCATGCCGGACAGCTTGTCATCGGCAGACTTGAAAATGTGCAAGTCGTCGCGATGCAAGGGCGTTTTCATTTTTACGAAGGATATTCAATGGACAAGGTAACCTTCCCGGTACGTGTCATGAAAGAACTCGGGATCGAGACTTTAATTGTGACCAATGCCGCAGGCGGCGTCAATGAATCGTTCCGTCCCGGCGATTTGATGATCATATCCGATCATATCAATTATATGGGAACGAATCCGCTGATCGGGCCGAACGATTCCTCGCTGGGTGTCAGATTCCCTGACATGTCATCCGCATATGATAAGGAACTGCGCCTCTTGGCGAAAAAAACAGCCGAAGAATTGAACATCAGTGTACAAGAAGGGGTTTACACAGCCGTCACAGGACCTACATACGAAACGCCTGCCGAAGTGCGCTTCCTCAGAACGATCGGATCGGATGCTGTCGGCATGTCGACGGTTCCGGAAGTCATCGTGGCAAAACATGCGGGCCTTCGCGTGCTCGGCATTTCGTGTATATCAAACGCGGCAGCCGGAATCCTCGATCAGCCGCTCTCCCATGACGAAGTGATCGAAGTCACCGAAAAAGTAAAAGCCGACTTTTTGCGGTTTGTTAAAGCGGCCGTCGCCAAAATCGGCTAAAACCGCCGCGAAGTGAAATGTGAGCCAATGCAAGTTCAAATAAGAACCTGCATTGGCTCTTTCTTTTTGCCTGATGAGAAATTTTTTCCAATCAATCCGTATAAATCCAACTGGATTGGAAAAAATAGAGAGGATTACGAAATGGAGGTCTGGGTGATGAAACGTCATTTATCCAAATTGCTGATTTTTACGATAATCCTGATGACTGCGCCGCCGGCGTTTGCAAAAGAGAGCGAAAAGAAACCGTCGGAGCTTGCTGATGACGCAAAATCTGCCGTTTTAATCGAGCGGGATACCGGTAAGGTGATGTATGACAAGAACAGCCGTGAAAAGCTTCCCCCGGCCAGCATGACAAAAGTGATGACCATGCTGTTGATCATGGAAGCTCTTGATGAAGGCAAGATCAAAATGAAAGACAAAGTCAGAACAAGCGAGTATGCCGCTTCAATGGGGGGATCGCAAATTTTCCTTGAGCCCGGCGAAGAAATGACGGTTGAAGATATGCTGAAAGGGATCGCCATCGGATCGGGTAATGATGCCTCTGTGGCAATGGCAGAGCATATTGCCGGATCTGAAGAGGAATTTGTCAAAAGAATGAATGAAAAAGCCGCTGAGCTCGGCCTCAAGGATACATCTTTTCAAAATACGACAGGTCTGCCTGAAGAAGGCCATTACAGCACAGCCTATGACATGGCACTCATGGCGAAAGAGCTTTTAAAATATGAAAACATCACGAAATTTACGGGAACATATGAAGACTATCTGAGAGAAAACAGTGATAAAAAATTCTGGCTCGTCAACACAAACCGCCTCATCAAATTTTATCCCGGCGTTGACGGAGTCAAGACCGGCTTTACAAATGAAGCAAAGTACTGCCTGACAGCTTCAGCGAAAAAAGGAAACATGCGCGTCATCGCTGTCGTTTTTGGTGCCAGTACGCCAAAAGAACGAAATGCCCAAATCACAAAAATGCTTGATTTTGCATTCAGCCAATATGAAACGCATCCGATGTATAAACGCAATGAAATCATTTCCGATTTGAAGGTCAATAAAGGCCATGAGCAAAAAATAAACCTTGTCACATCGGAACCGATTTCCCTTTTGACGAAAAAAGGCGAAAATATCGAAGCTGTTAAAAAAGAAATCAAACAGAAGGAAGATATCCAGGCCCCTGTCAAAAAAGGCACAGAGCTTGGGACGCTCGTATTGAAAAAGGACGGAAAGGTTCTCGCTGAAAGCCCTCTTGTCGCGGAAAAAGACATGGATAAAGCAGGGATGTGGACGATGTTCAAGCGGACGATGACCCACTGGACGAAGTGGAGTGAATAATGCCGAACGGTCACTAGTTTTGTCACGGTGAAGGAATTTATAAAGTCTGAAGCGAAACACTCATTATCCGATTTAAACCAAGGAGGAATGAGGATGAGCCTCGGAATCGATATTCACGTCAAAGAATCCGTACTATGCATTCGGTTGACAGGTGAACTCGATCACCATACAGCAGAAACCTTGAGAAAACAAGTCAGTGACCATCTGGAACAATCCGGCATTCGCCATATTGTCATGAATCTTGCAGACCTTTCGTTTATGGACAGTTCAGGACTTGGCGTCGTGCTCGGCAGATATAAGGAGATTAAACAGCTCGGCGGAGAAATGATCGTCTGCGCCATTTCTCCTGCTGTCAAACGTTTATTTGATATGTCCGGGCTGTTTAAAATCATTCGCCTTGAGCAATCAGAGCAGCGTGCACTTGAAACGTTGGGGGTGGCGTCATGAAAAATGAAATGAATATCCAGTTCACGGCACTCAGCCAAAACGAATCGTTTGCACGGGTGACAGTCGCTGCTTTTATCGCTCAGCTCGACCCGACGATGGATGAACTGACCGAAATTAAAACGGTCGTATCTGAAGCGGTCACAAACGCGATCATACACGGTTATGAAAACTCAGGGCAGGGAGACGTATACATTTCCGTCACCCTTCATGATCATATCGTCTACTTAACGATTCGTGACGAAGGAGTCGGCATCCCTGATCTTGAGGAAGCGCGCCAGCCCCTGTTCACGACAAAGCCTGAACTCGAGCGGTCGGGAATGGGCTTTACGATCATGGAAAATTTCATGGATGATATCTCGATCGACTCCTCACCTGAGATGGGAACCACAATACACTTAACAAAGCACTTATCAAAAAGCAAAGCGCTTTGCAATTAAGGGAGATTTGTTATGGATGTGGAGGTTAAAAAAGAAAACCAGAACACTCAGCTTAAAGACCATGAAGTGAAAGAACTGATTAAAAACAGCCAGAACGGCGATCAAAAAGCAAGGGACCTCCTCATAGAAAAAAACATGCGTCTTGTTTGGTCTGTCGTTCAGCGTTTTTTGAACAGAGGCTATGAGCCTGATGACCTCTTTCAAATCGGCTGCATCGGCCTCTTGAAGTCGGTGGACAAATTCGATCTTTCCTATGACGTTCGGTTTTCCACCTACGCCGTCCCGATGATTATCGGCGAGATTCAGCGGTTTATCAGAGATGACGGAACCGTCAAAGTGAGCCGCTCGCTGAAAGAACTCGGCAACAAAATCCGGCGGGCAAAAGACGAGCTTTCCAAGTCAAACGGCCGGATTCCGACCGTTCAGGAAATCGCCGATTATCTCGAAATCAGTTCGGAAGAAGTCGTGATGGCCCAGGAAGCGGTCCGCTCTCCCTCATCCATTCATGAAACGGTTTACGAAAACGACGGAGACCCGATTACACTTCTGGATCAAATCGCCGATCAGTCGGAAGAGAAGTGGTTCGATAAAATCGCTTTGAAGGAAGCCATCAAGGATTTGGATGAACGGGAAAAGCTGATTGTTTATTTAAGGTATTACAAAGACAAGACGCAATCTGAAGTTGCCGACCGCCTCGGCATATCCCAGGTGCAAGTGTCGAGGCTTGAAAAAAAGATTTTAAAGCAAATCAAAAACCAGATGGATCAATTTGAAAGCTGAGGCTGCTCGGATGTCTAATGAAAAACCGGAACGCTCCAAAAAAGAGCGTTCCGGTTTTTTTGTGGTAATTTATGGTCTTTTGCCGCTTGCTGAATGATAAATGGGATGTACTTCATACTACAACTATAACCATCATATAGGAAGTGACCCAGATGGAACGTCAAGTTTTTATCAGACTCCGCCACCGGCTTGAGGCCGATCCCGATGAATTGATTCTGCTCGGCCATATCGCACAGGTAGCGGGCGACCGCCGATACAAAGAAAAGCTTGAACGGCTGCCTATTTATCAGGTCAGCAAAGCGGATCAAAGCATGGTGGTGTTGGACGTGATGAAGGTGATCGAAGCTGTACATAAATCGTTTCCTGACCTTGACGTCCAAACCGTCGGCGGTTCCGAAACAATCGTGGAGATCCAATATCCGAAAAGGGGGCTGTCTCCCGTACTGTTCGTCGGCGTCTGGCTGCTCCTGTTCGTCGGTGCCGGCCTTGCTGTCATGAACTTTCATGAAGATGTCAGCATGAGGGACGTACACATCTTGCTTTACGAAATGGTGACGGGCAAGGAGAACCGCTATCCATACCTTTTGCAGATTCCGTACAGCATCGGTCTCGGTCTCGGCATGATTTTGTTTTTTAATCATTTATTTAAAAAACGGTTTAACGAGGAGCCGAGCCCTCTGGAGGTCGAGATGTTTAAATATCAGCTTGATTTGGACCATTATGTGGCATTGCACGAAAACAAAGAAACGACAAAGGATATTCATGATCATTAGCGTGATCTTTATCATCTTTCTCGGACTCGCAGGAGGGATTGCGGTTGGATCTGGATTTGTCGCTTTTCTTACCGTGCTTGGCATTATACCGAGACTGACTCAGCTGACGAAAACGCAAGGGTTTATCCAGGCGTATGAATGGGCTGTCATTCTGGGCGCGGTGTTCGGAGGATGGGAATCGCTGAACATGTCCCGCTTTTTTTTATCCAAATGGCTGCTTGTTCCGATCGGCCTTTTTGCGGGCGTTTTCATCGGAATGCTTGCAGCGGCGCTGACAGAAGTGTTGAACGTGCTTCCGATACTGGCGAAACGCATCGGTATGGGGGACAGGATTTTGATTCTTTTAATGGCCATTGTGTTCGGGAAGATCCTTGGCTCGATGTTTCAATGGCTCATTTTTGTTCATTTGTCATAAAAGGAGGAATATGATGTCAAGTTTGAAAGATAATTACCAATCGAAAGTCAAAGCTTATCAGCCTACGCCGCCTTATGTCCTGAACTGTATCAAGGCTTTTCTTGTCGGCGGTCTGATCTGTACGATCGGCCAGGCTCTCCAGAATTTTTATATGGCCGTATTCCACTTTGATGAAAAAACAGCTGGAAACCCGACGGTTGCTACGCTCATCTTAATCTCCGCTCTGTTAACAGGCCTTGGCGTCTACGACAGAATCGGCCAGTTTGCCGGTGCTGGTTCCGCCGTTCCGGTTACAGGGTTTGCCAACAGTATGACGAGTGCAGCCCTTGAGCATAAAAGTGAAGGCTATGTCCTCGGCGTGGGGACAAACATGTTCAAGCTTGCCGGAAACGTCATCGTGTTCGGCGTTGTGGCCGCTTATATTGTGGGAATGATCCGCTTTGCCTTTGACAAGTTGTTTTAGGAGGAAAACATCATGAAATTAACTGGAAAACAAACATGGGAGTTCGAGAACCCGCTGTTTGTTAACTCGAGCGGAACAGCGGTTGGACCTAAAGAAAAAGAAGGTCCGCTTGGACACTTATTTGACAAAACCTATGATGAAATGCACTGCAACCAGAAAAACTGGGAGATGGCAGAGCGCAAGCTGATGGAGGATGCGGTTCAGACTGCGTTATCAAAACAAAATCTTAAAAAGGAAGACATCGATATCTTTTTGGCAGGCGATCTGCTCAACCAAAACGTGACAGCCAACTATGTGGCGAGGCATTTGAAAATTCCTTTTCTTTGCTTATTTGGAGCATGCTCGACATCAATGGAATCGATCGCGATCAGTTCGGCATTGATTGACGGAGGTTTCGCAAAGCGTGCCCTAGCGGCAACCAGCAGTCATAATGCTACTGCTGAAAGGCAGTTTCGCTACCCGACGGAATACGGCGGCCAAAAGCCGGGAACCGCTACATCCACAGTGACCGGAAGCGGAGCAGTCGTCCTCAGTCAGCAGCCAGGCGGCATCAAAATCAGCAGTGCAACCGTCGGAAGAGTTATCGACTTGGGGATTACCGATTCGCAGGATATGGGGTCGGCGATGGCCCCCGCTGCGGCGGATACGATCAAGCAGCATTTAGAGGATCTGGGACGCACCCCTGATGACTACGATTTAATTTTAACCGGCGACCTTTCAGGTGTCGGCAGCCCGATTTTGAAGGATTTGTTAAAAGAGGAAGGAATCAATGTCGGGACAAAACATAATGACTGCGGACTGATGATCTATACGCCTGACCAGCAGGTTTTTGCAGGCGGAAGCGGATGTGCTTGTTCCGCTGTCGTCACCTTTGGCCACATTTTTAAAGAAATTGAAGCGGGAAGGCTGAACAGAGTGCTTGTTGTAGCGACAGGCGCCCTTTTAAGCCCGACGATCGTCCAGCAAAAAGAATCGATACCATGCATTGCCCATGGCGTCGTATTTGAACGGGCCGAAGGGGGGAACGCTTAAGATGGAATATGTCATTGCTTTTATTGCAGGAGGATTGATTTGCGTCATCGGCCAGCTTTTGCTTGATATCTTTAAAATGACGCCGGCTCATGTCATGTCAACTTTTGTCGTATCAGGAGCGATCCTTGACGGTTTCGGCCTTTACGACCGTTTTATCGAATTTGCCGGTGCCGGGGCTACAGTCCCGATTGTCAGCTTCGGCCATTCTCTTTTGCACGGCGCGATGCACCAGGCTGAGGAACATGGCTTTATCGGAATCGGCATGGGGATATTCGAACTGACATCTGCCGGTGTATCTGCCGCTATCTTGTTTGCTTTTCTTGTTGCCGTGATTTTTAAACCGAAAGGATAAAGGATAATGCCAGCAAAACGCAAGGTCATTTTGGTCACAGACGGCGATATATACGCTGCAAAAGCAATCGAATATGCGGCAAGAAAAACGGGCGGCCGCTGTATTTCCCAATCGGCGGGGAATCCAAGCATTAAAACGGGACCGGAGCTTGTATCCATGATCCTAGAAACCCCTCATGATCCTGTATTCGTCATGTTTGATGATTCCGGACTTCAAGGCGAAGGGCCGGGAGAGACAGCGATGAAATATGTAGCGATGCATGCCGATATCGAGGTGCTCGGGGTCATCGCCGTCGCTTCAAAAACTCATTATGCAGAGTGGACAAGGATCGATGTATCAATCGATGCGGAAGGTGAACTGACGGAATTCGGCGTCGATAAACACGGGGTCAAAGAGCTCGATGTCAAACGAATGAACGGTGACACGGTCTATTGCCTTGATCAGCTGGATGTTCCGATCATCGTCGGAATCGGTGATATCGGTAAAATGAACAGAAAAGACGATGTGGAAAAAGGGTCGCCGATTACAATGAAAGCGGTCGAGCTCATTTTAGAAAGGAGCGGGTATCATGAGTGCTCAAAAGCAAGAGAAGACGAACGTATTCCTTGATCCTTCTAAGAATGAAGCGTATTTCAAGAAGCGGGTCGGCATGGGAGAAAGCTTTGACCTTGGCGTACGCAAGGTCTTTATCCTCGGCCATGAAGTTCAGCTTTATTATGTCAACGGGTTGTGCGACACCCAATACATCATTCACCTGTTAAGGGAACTGGTGCATCTCAATGATAAAGAAAAAGAGTCGGGCGAGGTCGAAGACATTGTCGAAAACAGGCTTTTGAACCAGCAGGTTTCAAAAGCAGAAACGCTTGATGAAGCGGTGGACCAAGTGCTGTCGGGACTGGTTGCCATCATCGTCGAAGATGCGGGATTTGCATTTATCATTGATGTCAGAAGCTATCCGGGCAGAACGCCGGAAGAGCCTGATACAGAAAAAGTCGTACGCGGTGCAAGAGACGGGCTCGTCGAGAACATCATCGTCAACACAGCCCTGATCAGACGCCGGATCAGAGATGAACGCCTGCGCTATAAAATGCTTCATATCGGTGAACGCTCCAAAACAGACATCTGCCTTTGCTATTTGGAAGATGTTGCAGATCCCGATCTTGTTGAAGTATTAAAAAAAGAAATTGAAAATGTGAAGATCGACGGACTGCCGATGTCGGATAAATCGGTAGAGGAATTCATTGTCGGCCAAGGCTTCAATCCGTTTCCGCTTGTCAGGTTTACGGAAAGGGCAGACGTAGCCGCAAGCCATATTTTAGAGGGGCATGTCATCGTGATCGTCGATACGTCGCCAAGCGTCATCATTACGCCGACGACCTTGTTTCACCATGTACAGCATGCTGAGGAATACAGACAGACACCGGCTGTTGGGACGTTTTTAAGGTGGGTGCGGTTTTTCGGTATTTTGGCCTCCACCTTTTTGCTGCCGCTTTGGCTATTGTTTGTCATTCAGCCGTCGCTCTTGCCTGATCATTTATCGTTTATCGGTTTAAACAAAGACACTCATATCCCGATTATCATGCAGATTTTCCTGGCGGATCTCGGCGTCGAATTTTTAAGAATGGCCGCCATTCATACGCCGACGGCGCTTTCGACTGCAATGGGCCTGATCGCTGCCGTATTGATCGGCGATATCGCGATCAATGTCGGCTTGTTTTCTCCCGAAGTCATTTTATACGTTTCCCTCTCGGCAATCGGAGCGTACACGACACCAAGCTACGAGCTGAGTCTGGCGAATAAAATGGTGAAGCTGTTTATGCTGATATTGGTGGCGCTTTTTAAAGTGGAGGGATTTGTCATCGGATTAACGATCTTAACTATAGTGATGACTTCGATCAGATCATTGCGGACGCCTTACTTATGGCCTCTCCTCCCGTTCAACGGAAAAGCGTTTTGGCATGTTCTCGTGCGCACTTCCGTTCCCGGGGGAAAAGTCAGGCCGAGCATCGTTCATCCGCGAAACCGCTCCAGACAGCCGTGAAGACGGTATTCCAAGAGGCTTTTCCCCGGGGAAAAGCCTCTTTTTCAGTAATCGAATTCAGGTCTTTGGGTCCCGATACCTCTGTATTCGTTCGCAGAGATCGCGACTGCCCGGAGGCTGCAGATGTTGTTCTGTCTTCTGATCGGATAGACGACATACAGCATTTCGCGGCCGGACGGGTCAAACGTTGACGAATGAAGGAAAACCTCGGTTCCTCTCCGCCAAAATCTCGTATTCGCCGGAGCTGTAATAATCTGCCCTTCATAAGGCTCGTAAATTCGCTGTTCATGATGTACAGCCGGCTGATAAGAGCCGTATACATCTTCCGGTGTATAGCCTGGAGCCGGGGTGTAGGGGTAACGGTTTGGATACATATGATAACCTCTTTCCCACTTCGTTTTTTTAGTTTTCATCTTTAAGATTATATTCAGGTAAATGCCTATTTGTATGGGCGATAATCTCGATTTTTCAGCTCTTTTTTTAACTGAATGGACGTTATGTATGCCTATTTCTATCAAGTGCTGTTTTCTGTTATTCTATAATCAATAGAATGGATTGGTTTTTTAGGGGATTATTCCCTTTGTAAATCAAGAAAATTTGGACAAATGGTGGTTTAGTTTTTAAAACGAAATGTTATAATACAACATAAGAATCGCACTATCATGAAGCCGGAAGATGCATCGGGCAGCAATCGGACCGCCCCTTGCACCTTTGTAGATAGAGAAAGAGGGAATGACAATTGTTTTTACATGGTACTAGCAGACGAAATGAAAGTGGACACCTCGAAATCGGCGGTGTCGATGTTCTATCATTGGCAGAAAGATATGGAACACCTCTTTATGTATACGATGTCGCGCTGATAAGAGAGCGCGCCCGAAAATTCCAGAAGGCATTCAGGGAAGCCGGTTTAAAAGCGCAGGTAGCGTATGCAAGCAAGGCGTTTTCAGCGGTCGCCATGATTCAGCTTGCCGAACAAGAGGGGCTGTCTCTGGATGTGGTATCGGGAGGAGAGCTTTTTACTGCGATCAAAGCAGGGTTCCCCGCTGAACGGATTCATTTTCACGGAAACAATAAGAGCCCTGAAGAACTAGCCATGGCTCTGGAGCATCAAATCGGCTGCATCGTGCTCGATAACTTTCACGAGATCGCCATTACAGAAAAGCTTTGCAAGCAATCAGGACAAACTGTAGACGTTTTGCTCAGAATCACACCGGGAGTTGAAGCGCACACGCATGATTATATTACGACGGGACAGGAAGATTCGAAATTCGGTTTTGATCTGCACAATGGGCAGGTCGAACAAGCCATCGAACAAGTCCTTCGCTCATCTGCGTTTAAGCTCCTCGGCGTGCACTGCCACATCGGTTCGCAAATTTTTGATACGGCAGGATTTGTTCTTGCGGCAGACAAGATCTTTGAAAAGCTCGCTGAATGGAGGGAGACTTACTCATTCATTCCGGAAGTGCTCAATCTCGGCGGGGGCTTCGGCATCCGCTATACAAAAGACGACGAGCCGCTCGCTGCCGATGTCTATGTTGAAAAAATCATCGAGGCGGTCAAAGCAAATGCCGAGCATTTCGGCTTTGACATCCCTGAGATTTGGATCGAACCGGGCAGGTCTCTCGTCGGAGATGCGGGAACCACGCTGTACACGACCGGTTCGCAAAAAGAGGTGCCGGGCATTCGCAAATATGTGGCTGTTGACGGCGGCATGAGCGATAATATCAGGCCGGCGCTTTATGAGGCAAAATATGAAGCGGCCGTCGCCAACAGGATGAACGATGCTTGTCATGATACCGTATCAATCGCAGGAAAATGCTGTGAAAGCGGAGATATGCTGATTTGGGATTTGGAAATCCCCGAAGTTCGTGACGGAGATGTGCTCGCCGTTTTCTGCACCGGTGCATACGGCTACAGCATGGCTAACAACTACAACCGCATTCCGCGCCCGGCCGTCGTTTTTGTCGAGGATGGAGAAGCGCAGCTCGTCATTCAGAGAGAGACGTATGAGGATATCGTCAAGCTGGATCTGCCGCTGAAATCGAAAGTAAAACAATAAAAAATGGAGATTCCCTCAAGGGGGGTCTCCATTTTTTTATTCAAAAAGAATTTTTTCCCGTTTGCCGCATGAAGAATATTTCCCGGCCATCGGGCGGTGTTTTTTGCAAAAAAGATCATGACATGCATAGAACAGCGACCGGGCTGATTGTATATAATATTGGGAATTTAACGAAAATTTAACAAAGGAGATGGTAAAGGCAATGATCAAGGTGAAAAGGATGAGATTTGCTGATTTTGCGGATTTAGAGGCGGAGTAGATGAAACCGGCCAAAGTATCCCTACTCCACCGCATGCTCCAGTGCCTGAAGCAATGTGTTGATTGTAACATAGCGAAGTGTTTTACAGCAATAAACAGTTCTGTGAATATTTTATTAATTTCTGCTGTGATTTCATTCCCATATTCTGCTGCGGCTCATCCTGCAACACAGTCCGCTGATAAATATTCAAGCTTTGAAGAATTGAAGCGGAATGAAGATCCGGCGTCTTACCGAATGACGGAGAAGGACGCAAAAGTGCCGATGCTCATCATGGCGATCCATGGAGGCGGCATCGAACCCGGAACAAGTGAAATCGCCAATGAAGTGGCGAAAAATTATTCCTTGTACTTGTTTGAAGGGCTGAAATCATCAGGCAATAGGGATCTTCACATTACAAGCACCCGTTTTGACGAGCCGGCGGCGCTCGCCATCACTGCGAGTCACCAGTATGTCATGTCGCTTCACGGCTATTACAGTGAAGACCGCGCTATTAAAGTGGGCGGGACAGACCGCGTTAAAATCAGAATATTGGTTGATGAGCTGAATCGCTCGGGGTTTGCCGCTGAAATGCTGGCGACGGACGACAAGTACGCCGGAACCCATCCGAATAACATCGCCAACAAGTCGCTTTCCGGGCTGAGCATTCAGCTTGAAATGAGCACAGGATTCCGCCAATCTTTATTTGATCGGTTCACGCTAAAAGACAGGGCAGCGACGCAAAACGAAACGTTTTACCGATTTACAAAACTGCTGACCGATTTTATTCACGAAAACTATGAAGAAAACGGAGGGGACTTCCCCTCTGCAAAAATAAAACACCCCCTTCAATTGAAAAAGGAGGTGTTTTGGCGGTTGTGTTAACCGTTGGACTCTGAGGTGCCGCCGCCGGTGAATACGGAAACGATGGCATTCCACAGAGACACAAAGAAGTCGATCAGTTTTTGAAGGAAATTTTGTCCTTCTTCAGAATCCAGGAATTTCGTGATTTTATCTTTTGCTTTGTCAAGCTGGTCTCCAACCTGGTTCCAGTCGATATTAATATTTTTCATGTTATTAAATAAAGACATGAGAGATTTTTTCTGATCCTCTGTGAGCGTCACGCCCAGATCGGAAGCGGCGGAATCAATCGTTTTTTCCAATTCCTCTTTTGATTCGGGAACCCCGTTTTTCGAGATTTCTTCCTTGACTTTGGCCATCAGCGCTGATGCATTCTCACTGCCGATTTTCTCGCCAAGCTCTGAAGTGGTGACTAGCTCTTCATTCGCGACTTTTTTCACGTCTTCGGAGATCTTTTCGCCCGAAGTCGTTTCATAGGCTTTCATTAAACCGGTCAAAGCGGCTGTGCCTGATACTTCAAATGGTGCAGTGATATAGACTTTAGCGTCTTTTACACCGGCTGTCATCAGCGCGTTTAAATACATTTCATCCGTAATTCTGCTGATATTGTGTGTCTGCACTTCCAAACCGGTGCCTTTTTTCGCTACGGTAATCGAAGAAGAAGAAATCGCTCTTGTTCCGATTTGTGCTTTCGGTATATAATCCCCTAAATATTTATGCTCCTCATCATTTGTCACCTCGATGATGGTCGCATTTTCAGGCGCATTCATTTCTTTTAATACCTTTTGTCTGTCCTGGCTTGACAAGTCTTTCCCCAGCGTGACGATCACATCACCCACTGCGGCGTCAGCAAAGCTGACCTGCGGGAAAATGAGCAGACACAATGCTGTAAAGATTCCTAGTATCGATTTTTTCAAGCTCAATGCCCTCCTTAAAAATGCAGGCTTCAGGCAGAATTGCTGTACTTTTAAAGAAGCCTGCCGGAACGGAAATAATGCGTTCCGAAATATAGACGGATGAAAGATGAGAGAGGTTTCAAAGAAAAAAAGAGATCCATTTTTCTTCAAGTCAAATGCCCTCCGGGTATCGTATCACACCGCTCTTTTATCATTCATGATTTTCACAGGCGATTCAACCTTTTTTTAAAATCTTTTACAAAAGTGATGCAAGAGCGCCGTTTATTTCAGGTAGATTGGCTCTGTGCTTCTTTGATATGATATAATGACCCTTGTGAAATGAAAGGAGAGAATCAAGATGGCTAAAAAAGGATACATACAACTGACAAACGGCAAAAAAATCGAGTTTGAACTATATCCGGAAGCGGCGCCGGGAACTGTCGCCAACTTTGAAAAACTTGCAAACGAAGGGTTCTATGACGGGTTGAAGTTCCACCGCGTCATTCCGGGCTTCGTCAGCCAAGGAGGCTGCCCGCACGGCACCGGAACAGGCGGACCTGGATATACGATTAAATGCGAGACAGAAGGGAATCCGCATAAACACGAAGCCGGTTCTCTCTCAATGGCTCACGCAGGAAAAGATACTGGAGGCAGCCAATTCTTTATCGTCCATGAGCCTCAGCCGCACTTGAACGGCGTACACACTGTTTTTGGAAAAGTCACATCAGGTCTTGATGCTGTCACTTCAATGGAGCAGGGACAAGGCATGGAAAAAGTCGAAGTATTTGACGCATAATTAGAAAGCGAAGAAACAGCCCGCTAAGCCGGGCTGTTTTTTTGTCTGAAACGGTGTTCATTTTCCAGATGCAATAGGACCAGGGACCGATTCTTCGACCGCGTTTTGCTAGGAAATGATGATCCTAATAAATAAAATAATTGTGAAAAAATGACCCTTTATGTAAAATATATTCAAGTGAAGAGCTAGAAAGAGAACGCAATCTGTATAAAAGGAAGGGGCGTAAGGGGTGAGCGTAAAAATCCCATCGACTGCAGTCGGCGTAAAAATTAATGACTGGTATAACGCGATACGCAAATTCAATGTTACGGACGCCGAAATGCTGAAGGCAGAAATTGAGCGCGAAATTTCTCAAATGGAAGAAGATCAAGACTTATTATTGTATTACGCCTTAATGGAATTCAGACACAGAATCATGCTTGATTACGTAAAACCATTGGAAGAAGGCGAAACCCCGCCTGACTTTTCTGAAATATTAAAAGATATCGAAGATGAACAAGGAAAGCTGACAGGCCTGCTTGAATATTATTTCAATTTTTTTAGAGGGATGTATGAATATAAAAACCATGATTATATTAAAGCGATCTCTTTTTACAGGCGCGCCGAAAAAAAGCTGCTGCATGTCGAGGACGAAATAGAGAGAGCCGAGTTTCATTTTAAAATGGCTGAAGTGTTTTATCATATGAAACAGAGCCACGTGTCGATGAACTATGCGCTTCAAGCGATTGAAACCTACCAGGCGCATGAAACTTACACGGTTCGGAGAATCCAATGCGAGTTCGTCATCGCAGGCAACTATGACGATCTGGATTCGAATGAAAAAGCGCTTTCGCATCTTGAAAAGGCGCTGAAGCTTTCACAGGAGAAAGGCCAGCTCATATTGGAAGGACACACCTATTACAATTTGGGTAACTGCTATTATAAGATGGGGGATTTTAATCGGGCGGCTGAATACTTCAACAGAGCTGCTGCGATTTATCAAGAAGAGTCATCAGATATTCTCCCAAAAGCGTTTTTTAGTCTTGCACATGCATATTTCAAGCTGAAGCAGCTGGAACAGGCGGATAACGCGTTAAACAAAGGGATTGACATCGCCCGGCGATCAGATGATTCGATCTATCTATCAAAATTTCATTTTTTGAAAGCCTTGTATCTTGATGATGACGGAAGAGCTCAAATGCTGGAAACTTTTAAGCTGCTCGGGTCAAAAAAGATGTATCCCGATATTGAGGACTTGGCATTGGAAGCTGCTGAATACTATAATGAAATTGGGCGCTTGAGCGACTCTGTTTATTTCTATCAAACGGTATTCAGTGCTCGAAAACAAATGAAAAAAGGGGACTGGTCGTATGAAATCTAAACTGTTGTTAACCGCCGCTGCTTCAGTAGCAGGACTTTCTCTGGCAAGTGCTGTGCTGATGACGCAAACAGATGGTATGAAAGTCGCCGAGAGAAATGTAACGTCCGCACCGACGCAAATCGCCGAGAGAAACGTAACGTCCACACCGGTGCAAATCGCTGAGAGAAATGTAACATCCGCACCGGTACATGTTGCTGAGAGAAACGTAACATCTGCCAAAACGTCACCGATTCATATCGGAGAACGAAATGTAACATAATATTCCGTCAAAGGGCAGTGCTCGCTTATATGAGCACTGCCCTTTTTATGTCCGATAAAAAGAGGATAGGTGTGAAATAACACGTAAAAAGACCCCTTTAGGGGATATTTTTTGTTTATTTTTTGAAACAAAATGCAAATAAGGACGTATATTCTTGGAAGGAATGCTAAATTTTTTTATAATAAAACTTATCAGAACTAAATAAGGAGATCAATAATGAGGACTTTGGTACTGCTTAGAGGCTGCCCTGGCACCGGAAAATCTACCTGGATCAGGGATCATCAATTGAATCAATATACACTGTCTGCTGATCAGCTGAGGCTGATCCATCAGTCACCCGTGTTAAATTTGGAAGGGAAATACGACATTTCTCAAAAAAATGACGGAAAAGTATGGAAGCTTTTGTTCACTCTCCTTGAAGAAAGGATGGAAAGGGGGGAATTCACCGTTGTTGATGCCACACATGCGAAACCAAGCATGATTTCAAGCTATAAAGCTCTTGTTTTAAAGTATCGCTACAGAGCGTATGTGGTTGATTTTTCCGATATTCCGCTTGAGACCGCTCTGTTGAGAAACCGGGAGAGGGCTGAGCATAAGCGGGTGCCCGACAGCGTGGTTCACGCCATGCACGAGCGGATTTTAACCGAACCGGCGCCTTCCTGGACAACGGTCATCAAGCCGGAAGAATTTGACGATGTGATACAGTATAAGCCGAGGCGGCTCGACAGTTATGAAAAAATACATGTGATCGGGGATGTGCACGGCTGTTTTACGGTGCTGGATTCTTATTTGAAAGGCAGACTCGAAGATGACGAGTTATATATTTTTACAGGTGACATGCTTGATAGAGGAATAGAAAACGCAAAAGTCGTTCAATTCCTGCTCAGTATCAAAGATCGTAAAAATGTGATTTTGCTCGAAGGAAATCATGATAAATATTTGAAGCAATACGGGCATGATGAAGAAACAAGAAGCAGTGTATTCAACAAGAAGACAAAACCGGAATTAGACAAAGCAGGCTTTGACAAAAAAGATATCAGGGAACTGGCCAGGCGCTTCCACCAAATTGTCTACTTCACGTATGGAGAAGATACTTACATCATCACGCACGGAGGTATTTCCGCGCTTCCTGACAACCTTCTGCTTACAGCTACCAGCCAGCTGATCAACGGTGTCGGCGGATATGAGACAGATATCGACCATGTCTTTACGAAAAATATGGAAGGGCGGAACATCATTCAAATCCACGGGCACAGAAACATGTTCCGGCTTCCAGTGCATGCAGCCGCAAAATCATATAACCTGGAAGGGCAGGTGGAGCACGGCGGGCATTTAAGGGTTGTCACCATCGATCGGTCTGGCATTCAAACACATGAGATAAAAAATGATGTGTTTAAAACGTCCGCTCCTTCGCTTGATTCTCATCACGAACACGAGGAGCTGACAGTCGACCATTTTCTAAAGCATTTGGACGAACACGATTATGTATCTGAGCAAAAATTAGCCGGAGGCATTTCCTCTTTTAACTTTACGAGGAAGGCTTTTCAGGAGAGAAAATGGGACAGCGTCAGCATGAAGGCAAGAGGGCTGTTTATCAACAGAAACACCAAGGAAATCGTCAGCAGAAGCTACAACAAATTTTTCAACATCGATGAACGCCTGACGACGAAAATGCATGTTCTCGTTAACACGCTGCGCTTTCCGGTCACTGTTTATGATAAGGCGAATGGATTTTTGGGAACGGTCGGCTACAATTCTGAAACCGATGAGCTCGTCTTCACCTCAAAATCTTATACATCGGCAAGCGGACAAAAAGACGGCCATGCGAAATGGGTGGAAGAGCTGTTTCACAAAACGTTTGACGCATCTCAGATTGAGGATATAAAAGAATATGTAAAAACACGCAATGTTTCGTTAGTGTTTGAAGTCGTGCTGCCAGAAAAAGATCCGCACATTATCGAGTACAAATCGGATAAGCTTGTCCTTCTCGACATTGTCAAAAGACAGATGAAATATGAAAAGCTGCCGTATGAAGATGTCCTCTGTTTTGCTGAGACATTTCGCGTAGAATGTAAGCAAAAAGTCATTTCTTTTGACCAGTGGACCGATTTTTATAAATGGTACCTGTCTGTGTCAAATGACCCGTCGATTGAAGAAGAAGGATATGTGATTGAAGACTCGGCAGGATTTATGACAAAATTAAAACTGCCTTTCTATCAATATTGGAAGTTCGTGCGCGGTATCAAGCACAGACTCGGCGCGGCTGCTGGTCGCTCGCCCCATCACGAGGCCCTGTTCCATTCCGAGCATGTGAAGTTTCTCGCCTGGGCCAAAACGAAAGACAGCGAGTATCTTAAAAACCAGTCCGTTATCACCATCCGAAACGACTTTTACAGCGAAACCTAAAGCGAAGAAAACAGAACAAACGGTCGGTTTCTTGGAACATAGTTATTTAGACTTAATTTTCAAGCTTGTTTTCACACACACCCCTAAACCAGAATGTACATTCGTAGGTTATAAGTAGTATTTCGTCTGAATATGAAACGATTTCCCTTCATTTTGCGTTATACTTAAAAACCACATATTTTCCGTCTGAATCGAACATGTTTTATTTCATCATTCAAAGGAAATAAACATAGGATAGTTCAGAACGTGTTCTGGAGGTTTTGATCATGGGGAAAATAAGATTCAAGCTCACGGTTCTGCTCGTTTTGGCTGCCGTACTGGCCGGAGGCTTTTATTATTTAAAAAACGGAAGCGTTCAAGATGTCTCAACGGCGCTCAGCCAAACCGTCTCATCTGAGGAAAAGAACTATACCATTTATCAATATAAGATCACCAAAATTGACGGCACTGAATACCACGGGGTATCAGATAACGGAACGAAGATCATTTTCAATGCGAAAAATCTCAACCAGGATCTGTCCGACATTAAAGAAGGAGACAAAGTAAAGGCCTACTTCTCTAATGCCAACAGAATCGACGGATTAATCAAAGTCGTCAAGGTGGCAGATTAAAAACCCTCTGTTTCTCAGAGGGTTTTTTTGTGCAAGCAGTTTTCATTGCAATTTTAATATGCGGCCGCTATAATTACGCATAAGGACAAGTAAATATCGATTGTATCCTTCGGGGCTGGGTGAAAATCCCGACCGGCGGTAATAAAGCGAGAGACAGCTTTAGAGCCCGTGACCCGCTGTGCTTCGTGCAAAGCGGTGGATTCAGTGAGAAGCTGAAGCCGACAGTGAAAGTCTGGATGGGAGAAGGATGAAGAGACTATGTGAAAAATAATGATGATGCATAGTTTTATTTCTCATGCACAAAAACAAACCCCCGGATCGACATCCGGGGTTATTTTTTTGGAAGAAGGGAGGGAAATTCATGACAGATGCGCATTATATGAATCTTGCATTGGAGCTTGCGAAGCAGGGTGAAGGTCAGACAGGAGCCAATCCGCTTGTCGGAGCCGTTGTCGTCAAAGACGGTGAAGTGGTCGGAATGGGGGCTCATTTAAAATACGGCGAAGCGCATGCAGAAGTGCACGCCATTCAAATGGCAGGCCGCCATGCGGAAGGAGCCGTCATTTATGTGACGCTTGAACCGTGCAGCCATTACGGCAAAACGCCTCCTTGCGCGGAACTGATTATCCGTTCCGGTTTGAAGCGGGTAGTCGTGGCGGCCGAAGATCCGAATCCGCTCGTTTCCGGAAGAGGAATCGGGATGCTGAGAAGTGCCGGGATCGAGGTCGAAACAGGCGTTCTCAAAGAACAGGCGGAAGAGCTGAACGAAAAGTTCATGCATTTTATGCGGACAGGCCTTCCGTATGTGACATTAAAAGCAGCTGCCAGCCTTGACGGCAAAACCGCTACCGCAACAGGCGACAGCAAATGGATTACTTCTGAAGAAGCGCGGATGGACGCTCACCAATACCGAAAAAACCACCAGAGTATTTTAGTGGGATCGGGCACAATAAAAGCAGACGACCCGAGTTTGACATGCCGTCTCCCCGGTGCAGTGAATCAGCCGGTGCGTGTCGTTCTCGATACGACGCTGTCAATCCCGCTTCAGTCAAAAGTCATTCAGGATAAAGCAGCGGCAACCTGGATTTACACGACGTCCAAGGCAGATCCCGAAAAGGTTCGGAACCTGGAAAAAGAAGGTGTACAGGTAACCGTGCTGGATGCGCATGAACTTCCGGTGCGCGACGTGCTTCTGCACCTTGCAGACCAAGGTATCGCTTCAGTCTTTGTCGAAGGTGGTGCGACGGTTCACGCAAGCTTCGTCAAAGAAGGACTCTATCAGCAAATGATCTTCTATCTTGCCCCTAAATTAATCGGAGGGCTGCAATCTCCCAGCATCCTCTCCGGTGAAGGCTTTCAATCGATGAAAGATGTCCCCTTACTGCATTTCACAACCATTACCAAAATCGGCCAGGATATAAAGCTGGCGGCAAAACCGATAAAAGAATAAGGCGGTGGCATATGTTTACAGGCATCATTGAAGAAGTCGGAATGATTTTGGACATGAAAAAGGCGGGAAGCGCCATGTCTTTAGTCATCCAATCCAACAAAGTGACCGAGGATGTGAAGCTTGGCGACAGCATTGCTGTCAACGGAGTCTGCCTGACCGTAAATGAGTTCGGTTCCGGCAGTTTCACGGCGGATGTCATGCTTGAAACCCTGAAAGCAACATCACTCGGCACATTAAAAAAAGGAAGCCGCGTCAATCTTGAACGGGCGATGGCGGCAAACGGCCGCTTCGGCGGGCATATGGTGTCGGGGCATGTCGACGGCACCGCGTCTATCGTGCGCATAGAAAAAGCGGCTAACGCCGTATACTATGATTTAAAACTTGACCCTTCACTGGCCAAAATGCTTGTGTTAAAAGGTTCGATCGCCGTAGACGGCGTCAGCCTCACCATTTTTGGACTGACGGAAGATCAAGTAACAGTCTCGCTTATCCCGCACACATTGGATGAAACGATTTTTTCGGAAAAAAAGCCCGGAAGCATCGTCAACATCGAGTGCGATATGATCGGCAAATACATTTACCGGTTTCTCCACCAAGCAAAACAAGACAAACAGGCAAAGCCATTGACTGAATCGTTTTTTAAAGAAAACGGGTTTTAAATGAAAGGAGGCTGCGCGCCTATGTTTCACACAATTGAAGAAGCGATACGCGATTTGAAGCAAGGAAAAGTCATCATCGTGGTCGATGACGAGGACAGGGAAAACGAAGGCGATTTCGTTGCGCTGGCAGAATACGCAACACCTGAAGTGATCAACTTTATGGCTTCGCACGGAAGGGGTTTGATCTGCGCGCCGCTTAATGAAGAGATCGCTTCACGGCTCGACCTCCATCCGATGGTGGACGAAAATACCGATTCTCATCACACGGCATTTACGGTCAGTGTGGATCACCGCGATACAAAGACGGGGATCAGCGCTCAAGAGCGGTCGTTGACCGTCATGTCGCTGATTGATGATCACGCGCTTCCGGGCGATTTTAAAAGACCGGGGCACATTTTCCCCTTGATTGCGAAAACAGGCGGCGTTTTAAAAAGAGCCGGACATACGGAGGCGGCCGTTGACCTTGCGGAGGCGTGCGGTTCCGCGCCGGCCGGCGTCATCTGCGAAATCATGAATGAAGACGGCACGATGGCAAGGGTGCCTGAACTCAAAAAAATAGCCGACCAGCACGACTTGAAAATGATTACGATTAAAGATTTGATCGAATACCGCTACAGCAAGGGAACGCTGATCAACCGAGAAGTGAAGATTACGCTGCCTTCCGAATTCGGCACATTCAAGGTTTACGGCTATACAAACGAAATCGATGACAAGGAACATATAGCACTCGTCAAAGGCGATATACCTTTCGGAGACGAGCCTGTCCTTGTCCGCGTGCACTCAGAATGCCTGACGGGCGATGTTTTCGGCTCTTACCGCTGCGACTGCGGCCCGCAGCTTGCTGCCGCACTCGCGCAAATCGAACAAGCGGGCCGGGGCGTGCTCCTTTATTTGAGACAGGAAGGAAGAGGAATCGGCTTAATCAATAAACTGAAAGCTTATAAACTGCAGGAAGAAGGATATGACACCGTGCAGGCTAATGAAAAGCTCGGTTTTCTCCCAGATCTTCGCAACTACGGGATCGGCGCCCAAATTTTAAGAGACCTCGGCGTGAAACAAATGCAGCTGCTGACGAACAATCCACGAAAGATTGCCGGTCTCGAAGGCTACGGACTGACGATCGCAGACAGGGTGCCGCTGCAGATGGAGACAAAAAAAGACAATGAAAAGTACTTAAAAACGAAAAAATCAAAATTGGGGCATATGCTTCATTTTTAAACTAAAATCAATCACAAAAAAGGACGGGATTCATATGAATAAAATAGAAGGTCATGTAATTGGAACAGATTTGAAAATTGGGATCGTTGTGTCAAGGTTCAACGATTTTATTACAAGCAAACTTCTAAGCGGTGCAGAAGATACGCTGTTGAGACATGGGGTCAAAGCTGATGATATTGATGTCGCCTGGGTTCCCGGCGCATTCGAGATTCCGCTGATCGCCAAAAAAATGGCTGAAACGAAAAAATACGACGCCGTGATTACACTGGGCACGGTCATCAGAGGAGCGACAAGCCACTATGACTATGTCTGCAATGAAGCGGCAAAGGGGATTGCGGCGGGCAGCATGTCAACAGGCGTTCCGGTGATCTTCGGCGTATTGACGACAGACACGATCGAGCAGGCGGTAGAACGCGCCGGAACAAAAGCCGGAAATAAAGGTGCAGAAGCTGCCGCGGCAGCGATTGAAATGGCGAACCTGACCCGGTCGCTTCAATAATTACCGAAAAAGAGTTTAAAAAGGTTATAAAAATGTTTATAATGTGATGTGAAGCGACTAGCCTTCGTTAGATCCACATTTTGATATATTGAGGGGTATTTATGTTAATTCGTTATAAAAAGTCATTCGAAAAGATTGCGATGGGGCTCCTTTCGTTTATGCCGAATGAGAAGGACGTCAAGCAGCTTCAGCAGACAATTAAAGACTATGAAACGGACACTGAAAGGCAGCTGTTCCTATGGAAAGAAGGCGAGGATATTGTCGGCTGTGTAGGAGTAGAGAAAAGAGAAGAAGAAGTCGAGATCAAGCATATCAGTGTAAACCCGTCTCACCGTCATCAAGGAATCGGCAAAAAAATGGTGTCGGCCATTTCGCAAATGTTTGCACCTAAACCGCTGGTTCCGAATGAATTAACTAAAGGATTCTTTGAGCGCTGTCAGGATCACGAAAATGAAGACATCACATATAACCAATGAGCAGAGGCTTCTAGCCTCTGCTCTTTTTTCGCCGTTCGATTTGTTTTTCCCTCTCGGCAACCACTTCAGTCCGGTCTCTCAGCAGGTGTTTATCAATGATGAAGGCGTCCGGTGGATCGTTTGCTCCCCACTCATACGACTTTTTTTCACATTGTTTCCGGCATGCTTTGATCAAAGATTCATCTGTGATTGGAAGCATGATGCTTTCATAAGGAGAATGGGCTTTAATTTTTTGGTAAGTCTTCCTTAACAGCTTGATGAAGCGGCTGTAATCCAATCCGAGCGATTCGACTGCGTCTTTTTCGGACACCAGGATGCGGATGCTGTTCGCCATTAATCTCTCTGCACCGGCAAAATTGTTTCTCCGCTGATGATAGAGTGCGACTGCCAGCTGAATCAATCCAACCCAGTATGATTTCCGCTCGCCGGGATTGTCCTTTTTCCAATGGTCTTCTAAAATTTCGTGGCATTCAAAATAATCCCTTGACCCGTGGAATTCGGCCAGGTAATCGATATAAGCTTGGGGATACATCTGACATCCTCCTTTAAGTTTCCGTTAAAGTGTATCATAAGAACGGAACGGAGGAAAAATGGAGATATATCCAGGCTATGAAAAAAGCGCCCGGGTAACGGACGCTTCTCATTTTTATGTTAATAGATCCATGCCGCTCCTACAATAATCAACAAAATAAACAGAACGACAATCAAAGCAAATCCTCCGCCGTAGCCGAAGCCTTTACCTCCCATGTTGTTCCCTCCTCAGGTTTAAGATTTTACACAGTATTCTATGCAGCATACGCTCAAATCGTATAGGCGAATGCCAAAGCTTCTTAAATTATATTGGACTTCATGCAGACGCGTAATTTATACTAAAGGGTAGCCAGTTTTAGCCGGCTTAGAAGCGATTTTGAAAATGGTGAGAAATGAACATGGAATATCAGGTGAAAATCGAGGCGTTTGAAGGGCCGCTGGATCTGCTGCTGCACTTAATCAACCGCCTTGAAATAGACATTTATGACATACCTGTTGCGAAGATAACCGAGCAGTATTTATTATATGTGCATACGATGCGCGAACTTGAGCTCGACGTGGCCAGTGAATATTTGGTGATGGCTGCGACCCTTCTCAGCATTAAAAGCCGAATGCTCCTTCCAAAGCAGGAAGAGGAGCTGTTTGACGAAGAGTTTCTCGAGGAGGAAGAGGACCCGAGAGAAGAATTGATTGAAAAATTAATAGAGTACAGAAAATACAAAAGTGCCGCGCAAAATTTGAAGGAGCGCGAGGAAGAGCGGCAAAAAGCATTCGCGAAGCCGCCGAGCGATTTAAGCGACTATGCCAAGGAAATCAAACTCAGCGAGCAAAAGCTGTCCGTCACCGTTTACGACATGCTCGGGGCGTTTCAAAAGGTGTTAAACCGCAAAAAAATCAGCCGGCCGTCTGAAACTAGAATTTCAAGACAGGAAATACCGATAGAAGAACGAATGACGCAAATCGTCGATTGTTTGAAATCGTCCCGTCAAAGGATGCATTTTATGGAACTGTTCCCATACGAACAGAAAGAGCATCTCGTTGTGACGTTTTTGGCGATTTTGGAGCTGATGAAAAACCAGCTGATCATCATTGAACAGGAACACAACTTTTCAGACATTTACATAACAGGGAGTGAAGCGATTCATGACGCTTGATATCGTGAATTGGAAAGCCATTGTCGAAGCGCTTTTGTATGCCGCCGGCGACGAGGGCCTGACAAAAAAACAGCTATTATCCGTTTTGGAGATCGATGAAGCCGAGCTTCAGGATATTATGCTTGATGTCAAAGAAACCTATGAAAAAGAAGACAGGGGCATCGAGCTTGTCGAGTACGCGGATACGTACATGCTTTCGACCAAAAAAGAATTCGCCGTCTATTTGAAAAAGCTGATTGAAGCCCCTTCAAAAGGGCTTTCTCAGGCTGCCCTCGAAGTTTTGGCCATCGTTTCATATAAGCAGCCGATTACGAGAGCGGAAGTCGAGGAGATCAGAGGGGTCAAATCTGAACGGATTCTCCAGAGCCTTGTCGCAAAAGCGCTGTTGTGCGAAGTAGGCCGGGCGGACGGACCGGGCAGGGCAATCTTGTACGGTACAACCGAAACATTTCTTGAACAATTCGGCTTAAAAACGCTTGAAGAGCTTCCGCCGCTGCCCGAAAATGTAGAAGAAGACGGGGTTCAGGAAGAAGCCGATCTGTTCTTTGAGAACTTTAACCAGACGTTCGAAGATTTAAAATAGACTCACCTTAAGGACCGAAGTATGATAATATATATTATCGTATTTTTTATGTTTAATTTCATGCATGAAAGAATACGATTGTAACAAAGCGATGAGGAGAGGGTGCCGACACCAATGGGAAAATCTATGGCAAGAGCCCAAACCGAGCAGGCAGGCGAATTTTTAGCACAGACCGTTCAGACGCTGAGCGATTATTTAAACGAAACGACGCTCTCATCCCTTGAAGCCGAAGAGCCCGGGAGCAGAGATTATTATCGCGATGTCCTCAGTAACTTGAGAAAACTGGCGGTTTACTGTGAAGAAGGGCTTCTGGCTTGCCGAATCAGGCTGAAGCAGGTTCCTTTTCAGGACGCTGCCGCCGAAAGGACGCTCTATCAGATCTATCATCGATGCATAGAAGAATTTTTTACACCGAAAAAAGATACTTGGTACGAAGACAGCAGAGCGGCCTACACGGGAAAAAACGCCATTTGCTTTCACGAACCAGCGCCGGCCTCATTAAAAAATTTGATGGCTTCGCTTGAAACAGAATATCAATCGATGAGAGAAGAATTGGAATACTATGCGACTGACTATCGGATGAAGATGGTTCAGCCGAGATCATAGCTTAAATGAACTGTGTGCCGGAACTCCCCCTTTCATGAAAGGGGGAGTTTTAATGTTGCTTGAGATTTTTCTCGGGGAATCATCCAATTGGTGTTCATAACGGAAAGACAAGCGCATAAACTTGTACAAACAACCACAAGGACGTGAGAAAAAATGCGCTTTTTTCTAAAACAGGCTGCAGCAGCCATCATCATATGCTCTCTTTTATGCTCTTCATACCAAATCGCTGAAGCACAGCCTTCCCTTCATGTCAGCGCAAGAAGCGCGATTGTCATGGACGGGCAATCCGGACGGGTATTGTTTGCGAAGGATGAGCATGAAAAACGGCGCATTGCAAGCATTACGAAGATTATGACAGCCATTTTGGCCGTGGAATCGGGCAAATTGGATGAGACAGTCACGGTCAGCGACAGGGCGGTCAAAACGGAGGGATCATCAATCTATTTGACAAGCGGGCAAAAGGTGAAGCTGAAGGACCTTGTTTACGGTTTGATGCTGAGATCGGGAAATGACGCAGCTGTTGCGATTGCTGAGCATGTGGGCGGAAGCCTGGAAGGGTTTGTCTACATGATGAATCAAAAAGCGGCCGACCTCGGCATGGAAAACACCCTGTTCCGCAATCCGCACGGACTCGATGATCACCCTGACCACTATTCCTCGGCCTATGATATGGCGCTTTTGACGAAATATGCGATGACAAACGAAACGTACCAAAAAATCGCCGGAACGAAGCGCTATAAGGCAGAAACGATGCAAGGCATCTGGAGAAATAAAAACAAGCTTTTAACAGGGCTTTACGAATACAGTACAGGCGGGAAGACGGGATATACCAAGCTGGCGAAGCGCACGCTCGTCTCCACTTCATCGAAAGACGGAACCGATTTGATCGCCGTCACCATCAATGCCCCTGACGACTGGAACGATCATATGAACATGTTCAACTATGTATACGGCCACTACAAAACATATATCATCGCCAAAAAAGGCGAGGTTCCGAAATTAAAAGACTCTTTTTACGGGAATAAAGCTTTTATTAAACGGGATGTCACATATTTGTTAAACGAAGATGAAAAAGAAGACGTGAAGGTTGACATCGAGCTTCTTAAACCGAAAAAATCGTGGCGTAAAAACAAAAAAGAAATCCCGGACATCATCGGGGAAATGAACGTCATGTTCAACGGAAAAACGATTGCAAGTGTACCGATCTATTATGAAAACGAACGCAACAAAAAGCCGAAAAAATCGTTTTTCGAGACCTTTCAATCCGTATTCCAAAAAGCGGCAGGCGGTTCATCATGGTCAATATAATCTGGGTCGGCTTAACGGTGATCGGTCTGGTGTTTGCGCTTTTCAACGGAACGGTTCAGGAAGTCAATGAGGCCGTATTTAAAGGTTCGAAGGAAGCTGTCACGATTTCGATCGGCCTGATGAGCGTCCTTGTTTTTTGGCTGGGGCTGATGAAAATCGCCGAACAATCCGGGCTTCTCGAAAAATTCAGCAGGTTGTGCCGGCCGTTCATTTCAAAGCTGTTTCCCGAGATCCCTCCGGATCATCCGGCGATGGGGTATATTTTATCCAATTTAATGGCCAACTTTTTCGGATTGGGCAATGCGGCGACACCGCTCGGCATTAAAGCAATGGAACAGATGAAGGCGCTCAACCGGAATCGCAGGGAAGCGAGCCGCTCAATGATCACCTTTCTGGCGGTCAATACGTCAAGCATTACCTTGATTCCGACGACCGTCATCGCGGTCAGGATGACATATGATGCAAAGGCGCCGACAGACATCGTCGGGCCGACCATTTTGGCGACTTTAATATCGGGAATCTTTGCGATCTTCATCGACCGATACTTTTATTATAGAAGAAAAAAGAAGGGGTGAGCATTTGGAATTCATCAATTGGCTTTCTCTGGCCCTTATCCCGTTTATCATCGCCACGATTCTGCTGTATGGTACATTCAAAAAAGTCCCGACTTATGAAGCGTTTGTTGAGGGAGGGAAGGAAGGAATCCAAATTGCGTTTTCCATTATCCCTTATTTGGTCGGTATGCTTGTAGCGATCACCGTTTTCCGTGCTTCAGGGGCGCTCGATTTTTTTATGAATCTTTTAAAGCCGGTATTTTCCGCCGTGGGAATTCCGACGGAAGTGGTTCCGCTGGCTCTGATCCGGCCGATTTCGGGAACGGCGGCGCTCGGCATGACGACCGATTTAATCGCAGTTTACGGACCCGATTCGTTCATCGGCCGGCTGGCCTCTGTCATGCAGGGATCGACAGACACGACGCTGTATGTTTTGACCGTCTATTTCGGCGCGGTCGGAATCAAGAAAATGGGGGATGCTTTAAAAGTGGGACTGCTTGCTGATTTAGCGGGGATTATCGCGTCTGTGATTATTGTAACATTGCTGTTTGGAAGCGCCTGATCAACAGGCGCTTTTTTGCTTTTTTAGCCAAAACTGTTTTACTTTTGACGTGAGAAAGGATACATTTAAGGGCGGAGTGCTTCTTTCCTAAGGAAGAAGGCGCCCGCAAACTTGTTTGTTGGTCTGGAAAAAAGTAAGATAATACATGAGGTGAAAGATATGGAACGACTTCAAAAAGTAATCGCCCACGCCGGTATTGCATCAAGGCGAAAGGCGGAGGAACTTATAAAAGAAGGGAAAGTCACGGTCAACGGCAAAACCGTCAGAGAGCTCGGCGTTAAAGTATCAAGCTCAGACCGGATTGAGGTAAACGGCGTCCAGCTTGAAAGCGAAGAACCCGTTTATTTTCTCCTGTATAAACCGAGAGGGGTTATATCAGCTGTTAAAGACGATAAAGGCCGGAAAGTTGTGACCGACTTTTTCACAGAGGTGGAGGAGCGGATTTATCCGATCGGAAGGCTTGATTATGATACAAGCGGCCTCTTATTGTTAACGAATGACGGGGACTTCGCCAATAAATTGATGCACCCGAAATACGAAATTAATAAAACGTATGTGGCAAAGCTGAAAGGCATTCCTTTAAAGGAGAATTTAAAAAAACTTGAGCGGGGCGTACGCCTTGAGGAAGGAAAGACAGCTCCGGCAAAAGTGAAGCTTTTGTCACTCGATAAGAAAAAGCAGACCAGCATCGTCCAAATCACAATCCATGAAGGGCGAAACCGTCAGGTCAGGAGAATGTTTGAAGCCATCGGACACGAAGTGCTCAAGCTGAAAAGGGAAGAGTACGCTTTTTTGAACCTGGCGGGCTTGAAAACCGGGGAAAAAAGAGAGCTCACGCCTCATGAAGTGAAAAGGCTCAGGGCATTGGCGGAACACGGTAAAGCGGCTTTCTAAATTTTCACACAACCTTCAAAAAAGGCAAATGGCAGGCAGTCATGAGATGATATAATGATACTGAATGTCTAAATGAGGGGGCGGATTATGAAAAAAAAGCGTTTTTACATTCGGACAGGCATCCTCCTTGTGCTGCTTGCAGCGCTTGGCTACACGCTGTACAGCGCCGTGTTTCAAAAGACGGAGAGTGTGGCGGTGGGGGAAAAAGCTCCCAATTTTTCGCTGGAGGATGTTGACGGCAACCGTCTCAAGCTGGACGATCTAAAAGGCAAAGGGGTATTTTTAAACTTTTGGGGAACATGGTGCGAACCATGCAAAAGAGAATTTCCTTACATGGCGAATCAATATAAAGTGTTTAAGGATCAAGGGGTTGAAATCGTCGCCGTCAATGTCGGCGAATCAAACCTTGCCGTCCGAAACTTTATGAAAGACTACGGCGTCAATTTTCCGGTTGTGCTTGATAAAGACAGGCAGGTTCTGAACGCATACGATGTCACACCGCTGCCGACCACGTTTTTGATCAATCCTGACGGAGAGATTGTCAAAGTCGTGTCTGGCACGATGACAGAACGAATGATCCATGATTATATGAATATGATCAAACCAGAGGGATCGTCATGATGAAAGAAATCAAATGCGAATGCGGCCATGTGAATCCGACGGGCACCGTTTTGTGTGAATCGTGCGGAAAGCCGCTCGTCAAACAGGATGCCAAACTCCTTGACATGCGGTATGACGGAAGTGCGAGACGCTCTCAAACATATAACAAAACAATCGTAGATAAAATATGGAATTTCTTTTCGTCTGTAAAGGTCGGCGTCTGGCTGATCGTCATTACGCTGACAGCATCTGCTTTTGGAACGATTTTCCCGCAGGAAATGTTCCTGCCGCCGGGTGCGCAGGCTGATACATACTACAGCGAACAATACGGGCTTCTCGGACAAATCTATTATACTCTCGGTTTCCACAATCTTTACGGTTCATGGTGGTTTATTGTTCTGGTTGCTTCAATCGGCATATCGCTTGTGATCTGCAGCCTTGACAGGGTCGTTCCTTTGTACAGGGCGCTGAAAAATCAGGGCGTCACGAGAAATCCGAACTTTATGGAGAGGCAGCGCCTTTTCAGCCGGACGGAAGCGGACATGTCTGAAGACACCAGATCACAAATCGTCGGTAAACTGAAGAAAAAACGATACCGAGTCAAAGAAGAAAACGGAAACCTGTTTGCGGAAAAAGGCCGTTTTTCAAGATGGGGCCCATATGTGAACCATATCGGGCTGATCATATTCCTCATCGGTGTCATGCTCAGATTTGTTCCGGGCATGTATGTCGACGAAACCCTTTGGATCAGGGAAGGGGAGACCGTGCCCATCCCGGGAACTGACGGCCATTACTACTTGAAAAACAACCGGTTTACAAAAGAAATGTACGACAGTGAAAAAGAAAAAGAAGTATTTTCAGAGGCGATTACTAAAGCAGGTGACGGTACTGTCGCAAAAACATATCAAACCGATGTTGAACTATATGAAAGAAAAAATGACAGCCTCCCGGGTGAAGCGCCTGAATTGAAGAAAGTGAAAAGCGGCAAGATCAGGGTCAATGACCCGCTGAAATTCGGTTCATATGCACTCTATCAGCTGACTTACAAGGAAGGCGAGCTCGACAAAATGGTCTTTCAGCTGATTGAAAAAGACAGCGGGAAATCTTTCGGCAAAGTGGCAATCAACCTCTTGGAGCCGAAGCCGGAATATGATCTTGGCAACGGTTACAAAGTTCATATTGCAAGCTACCTGCCGGACTTTTATTTTAACAAAGACGGGGAGCCGAGCACGAAAACGAGGAATCCGAACAATCCGGCTTTTGTATTCCAGATCACCGCCCCGGATAAGCCTAAAGGAGAAAAGAGTTTCGTTGCGATTCAGGAAACAATCGAAGGTTCTGACGACAATAAATACAAAATGAAGTTTGACCACGTCGAAACGAAAAATCTCTCAGGCCTCACCATTAGAAAAGATTTGACTTTGTGGGTGCTCATGGTCGGCGGCGCCATCTTTATGATCGGCGTCATCCAGGGGATGTACTGGCACCACAGAAGGATCTGGCTCAGAACGCTGGACGGGCATGTGCTCGTCGCCGGACATACGAATAAAAACTGGTACGGGCTGAAACAGGACTTGAAGGCCGTACTTGAGGATACGGGGATATCCGAACCGGCCGATCAAAAAGAACTGTCAAAGGAAAAAAATAAACGGCCAGCATAGGGAGGGGTTTTCATGGCAGAGTTAAGCGGCAATTTATTGTACGCGGCATTTCTCTTGTATCTCTCAGCGGTCTTCTTTTTTGGCGGCTCCATCAGGAGCAAGGCTTCAGACCGGAAGAAGAAGAACCGCTGGGCGTCGATCGCAGTGTTGATCACGATCATCGGATTTGTATGCCAGTTTGGATATTTTATTGCGAGATGGATCGTTTCCGGACACGCACCGGTCAGCAATCTTTTCGAATTTACAACTGCTTTCAGCATGATGCTCGTTCTGGCGTTCATCATCATCTACTTTATTTACAAGCTGTCTGCTTTGGGGCTGTTTACACTGCCCGTTGTCCTGCTGTTAATCGCATATGCCAGCATGTTTCCGACCGATATCACACCGCTGATTCCGTCGCTTCAAAGCAACTGGCTTTATATTCATGTTACGACTGCAGCTCTCGGACAGGCGATTCTCGCCATCAGCTTTGTCGCCGGCGTGATCTTTCTGCTCAAGCATGTGGATCAGTCACAGCCTGGCAAAAAAACGTTCTGGCTCGAATTTGTCATGTTTATGCTTGTGACAACGCTCGCGTTTATCCTTGTCACGACCTCATTCCGCATTGGGGGCTATGAAGCGCAGTTCAAGTGGATTGATAAAGACAACCAGGAAGACGTCATGATTTACGAGCTTCCCGCTCTGATCGGGCCGAACAAAGGCGAACTTTTAACAGAGGAGAGAATGGAGCCGCTTGTCAATGTGCCGCCTATTTTTTCAGGACGGAAGCTGAATACGGTTCTCTGGTCGTTTGGAACCGGCGCATTGCTTTACGGTGTCATCAGGCTGATCATCAGAAAACGCATCAGTCAGCTTCTTCAGCCGCTCGTGAAAAATGTGAACCTTGACCTTGTCGATGAAATCGGCTATCGATCCGTTTCGATCGGCTTTCCGGTTTTTACGCTTGGCGCGCTTATTTTCGCGATGATATGGGCACAGCTGGCATGGAGCAGATTCTGGGGCTGGGATCCGAAAGAAGTCTGGGCGATGATTACATTTTTGTTTTATGCAGCTTATCTGCATCTCAGGCTTTCAAGAGGCTGGCACGGCGAAAAATCGGCGTGGCTTGCCGTTATCGGTTTTGCCATTATTATGTTTAATCTTATTTTTGTAAACCTTGTCATCGCTGGACTTCACTCTTATGCATGATCCGTGCGGTGCAGGAAGGTCCGGGCTTTTCGCCGGGCCTTCCGCAGCTTATCGTTTTAAATTGGGAAAGGCCATTCTTAGCTTGGCTTACGATCGCTTTTCTAATAAAATGAATGTAAGAAGATTCAAATCAGGAGGTTTACGATGGAACAGACGAAAGAGACAAAAATATTAGTAGTAGACGATGAGGCAAGAATCAGACGACTTTTAAAAATGTACCTGGAAAGGGAAAATTATAAGATCGAGGAAGCCGAGAATGGCGACGAAGCCATCGATAAAGCCCTGGGCAACGAATACGATTTAATCCTGCTCGATTTGATGATGCCAGGAACCGACGGCATTGAAGTATGCCGCCAAGTACGCGACAAAAAAGCCACTCCGATCATCATGCTGACGGCGAAAGGCGAAGAAGCGAACCGGGTGCAGGGCTTTGAAGTCGGAACCGATGACTATATTGTAAAACCTTTCAGTCCGAGGGAAGTGGTGCTGAGAGTCAAAGCGCTCTTGAGAAGATCATCGCAAACCTCTTATCTGAATACAGATACAACGGCAAAAAATGTTCTTGTTTTTTCTCACTTATCCATTGATCACGATGCTCACAGAGTTATGGCGGACGGAACCGAAGTCAGCCTGACGCCGAAAGAATATGAACTGCTTTACTTCCTGGCCAAAACTCCTGATAAAGTATACGATCGTGAAAAGCTGCTGAAGGAAGTATGGCAATACGAGTTTTTCGGCGATTTGAGAACGGTCGACACCCATGTTAAACGTCTACGTGAAAAATTGAACAAAGTCTCGCCGAAAGCTGCGAAAAAAATCGTAACAGTATGGGGTGTCGGGTATAAATTTGAGGTCGGAAACGAATGAAGTTTTGGAAGAGCGTAGTCGGTAAACTGTGGTTTACCATACTGCTTTTGGTTTCATTTGTCTTATTTATCCTTACGTTCTTTCTGCTTGAGTTTATTGAAAACTACCATGTCGATGAAGCGGAAGCTGATTTGACAAAGCTCGCCAGCAAGGTGGCCGTCATCATGGAAAACCATAAAGACCAGGAGACGGCCAGATCGATCACATGGGAGCTTGCCGATGAACTGACGAGCATCACCGTTATCAAAAATGAGAATGAATATTGGTATTCACCGCGGGAAAATCAAAAAGTGGCTTCCATTACATTAAAAGATATTAAAAATGATTCCGATCTGAACGAAGCGCTTCAGAAGCATCAAAAAGTGCAGAAGCGGACGGTCATCTCCAATCAAAAGAACGATCAGCTGATTGTCGGTGTACCGTACGGGAAAGGCGAAGATGAAGGCATGGTGTTTCTTTCTCAATCGCTTCTTGCCGTGAAAGATACGACACAGCATACGACAAGGTATATTCTCTTTGCCGCTGCAATTGCGATTGTGTTAACGACGATTTTCGCTTTCTTCCTGTCAAGCCGGATTACCTACCCGCTCAGAAAAATGCGGCAGGGTGCACAGGATCTTGCAAAAGGGAAGTTTGATACGAAGATTCCGATCCTGACCCAGGATGAAATCGGCGAGCTGGCGATTGCCTTTAACCAAATGGGGCGCCAGCTGAAGTTCCATATTACAGCGCTCAATCAGGAAAAGGAGCATTTGTCGAATATCTTAAGCAGTATGGCAGACGGCGTGATCACCATCAATATCGACGGGACGATCCTTGTGACTAACCCTCCGGCTGAACGCTTTTTACAGGCCTGGTATTATGAGCAGAACATGAATGTAAAAGAAGGCCATGAACTGCCTCCTGAAGCGCGCGAGCTTTTTCAAAACACCGTCGGCACGGAGAAGGAGCAGATGATTGAAATGACCCTGCAAGGCAGAACATGGGTGCTGCTCATGAGTCCGCTGTACAATCAGTCACATGTGCGCGGAGCGGTCGCCGTTTTGAGGGATATGACGGAGGAAAGACGGCTTGATAAGCTGCGAAAAGATTTTATCGCCAATGTCAGCCATGAGCTGAGAACACCGATTTCGATGCTTCAAGGGTACAGTGAAGCAATCGTTGACGACATTGCAAGCTCTGAGGAAGAAAAAAAGGAAATCGCGCAGGTCATCTATGACGAGTCTTTACGAATGGGAAGGCTTGTGAATGATTTGCTGGACCTTGCCAGAATGGAGGCGGGCCATATTTCCTTAAACGTAGAACAGGTGGAGCTCCGCGAATTTTTCGAGAGGGTGTTCAGAAAGTTTTACGGAGTGGCCGGTGACAAAGAAATTACGCTTTCTCACAATCTTGATCTGCACGAAGCCAAATTTGTGTTTGATCCGGACAAAATGGAGCAGGTATTAACGAACCTGATTGACAACGCGATCCGCCATACAAATGCCGGCGGCACCGTACATGTCGATGTGCAGTCAGCGCAAAGCGGGCTGAAAATCGCCGTGAAAGACTCGGGCAGCGGCATCCCAGAAGAGGACCTGCCGTTTATTTTTGAACGCTTTTACAAGGCGGATAAAGCAAGGACGAGAGGAAAAGGCGGGACGGGCCTCGGACTTGCGATCGTTAAAAACATCGTCGATGCACACAACGGATCGATCACCGTCCACAGCATGCTGAACGAAGGTACTTCCTTCACGTTTTACATTCCAAGAAATAAGCAGGATGTTGGCCAAATTTGACGAAGAATCTTGTTCCATAAGAAACAAAGAGCACCTGTTCATGAAGAACAGGTGCTCCGTTATTTGAGGGCAACTTGTATCCAAGTTGTAAAATTTCTGCTTATCCTGAAACGTTTTTGCCTTTGTTGCCGTTAAAAGAGTGGGGATTCCAAAAGACAGATGAACATCAGAGGAAATGGATGAAGGATTTGGACAAATGGACTAGTGAAAATCACATATGGACATAATTGCTCCCGTTCTGATCATCTATAAAAGGCCGTTTATTTTTTCTGCGCCTTAAAAGTCCGCCAGCGCTCCAATTGCGGACCGTCAAAGGAAGAGTTTGGTTTGGATTTATGTATAATCTCTATAGAAGGATGCGAGAAACAAAAGAGGTTTCTAGACAAAATAAACTTGAAACAGGGAATGAGTGATGACTTTATGGATAAAACCAAAATACTGATTATAGAAGATGATGAAGCAATTGCTGATTTGCTTGCTTACGGGCTGACGTCCGAAGGTTTTGAAACGTGCACGGTCAATAACGGCTCTTCAGGCATGAGGGAATTAGATCAATTCAAACCTGATCTTCTGCTGCTCGATTGGATGCTGCCTGACTGCAGCGGATTGGATATTTGCAAAACAGTGACTGAAAGCTATAATATTCCGATACTGATGATCACCGCAAAATCAGATGTCACGGATAAAATACTCGGGTTGGAATTCGGGGCCGATGACTATATTACAAAGCCGTTTGATCTGCGCGAAGTTGTCGCGAGAATCCGCACGATCCTTCGGCGTCTGGAACAAGCCTATCATGTGAACGAACGGGAAACGGAAAAAGAGGATGAGATCCGGTTTAAAAATATTGTGATCATCCCGGGTGAAAGACTGGTGAAAAAAGACGGGGCAGCCGTCGAATTGACTCCTAAAGAATATGATCTGCTGATGACTTTGGTTGATCATCGGGGAAAAGTTTTTACGCGTTCAGAGCTTTTAGAATTCATTTGGGGATACGATTTTTTCGGTGACACCCGTACAGTTGATACCCATATTCAAAGACTCCGCAAAAAGCTCGATGCAAGCGACTTGATTAAAACGGTGTTCGGTATCGGATATAAATTCGAGAAGCAGGAGGAGTAGAGAGTGTTACGGACCATCAAGGGCAAGTTTATTGTTGGCTTTTTTCTGATTTTTTCTCTCTCTTTCCTTGTGCTCAATCATACGGTTAAGAACGTGATTTGGTCGAGTAATGAAAAAATTGTAACATCGGATTTAGTCGAACTGAAAAAAAACAGTACCGTCTATGTAAACCAGGCATTTTTAATCAATCATTATAAAAACAATGAACTTTATTTCGGTGATATGGCCGATGAAATGGTAGATAATTTGAATCACTCCACAGGAAGCAATGTCGGTGTTTATACCGTGAATGGCGCATTGTTGTCTGCTTCTGATCAGAAGGCGTTTTCCCGTGGAAGTGATGAAGATCTTAAACAGGCGATCAAAGGAAAGACTGCCTATCATATCACCTATAACCGCAATAAAGCAGAAGTGTTTTTTTCATACCCGGTTGTCGTTGAAGGCACAAAAGTAGGCATATTACGCTTTTCGAAAAATTTCGACCTGCAGTATAAGCAAAGCGGAGAGATTCTGGATATTGTTTTTTACATCGCACTTGCCATATTTTTGGCGGCGTTTCTTTTCTCTTATATCCTGTCCAGACATATCACGATTCCGCTCGTCAAGCTGACAGATGCCACCTCGCAAGTCAAGAAGGGTAAACTGGATATGGATATCCACTTTAATAGAAAAGATGAAATTGGCCAGCTTGCCATCAACTTTAACGATATGATCAGCAGAATTCGAGAACAAATTTTAACTATCGAAAGGGATCGTGACCGTTTAAAGGAATTGAACGAACAAGAAAAACGATTTTTTGACAATATGACGCATGAGCTGAAAACACCTCTGACTTCCATCCAAGGATATGCAGAGATCATAAAAGATAAAGGGGAATCGGATCGGGTGTTTTTTGATAAAGGAATGAACCACATTGTTGAAGAAAGCAGGCGCCTGCATCATTTGGTGATCAAGCTTCTTGAAGTATCCCGGGAACCTGCCAAGGGCGCTCAATTTGACAGGGTCGAGGCAGGGGAAATTTTAAAAGATGTTTGCGAATCGATGAAGTTTCGGGCAGAACGGTATAAGAAAAGGATTACCTGTGACATTGAAGATGGCCTGTACGTTCACGGTCAGGTGAGCAGGCTGCGCCAGCTTTTTATCAATCTGCTGGACAACGCCATCAAATACAGCTTATCTCATTCGGAAATCTTCATTAAGGCCGAAATCGTTGGAGAAAACATTCTTTTTACATTCAAGAATCCAAGTGCTCCATTGGAAAATGACCAACACTCCAAAATGTTCCAGCCTTTTTATTCAGTCAATCAGAAGATTAAGGAAGAGGGAAGTGTAGGTTTGGGATTAAGCATTGTGAAAACAATTGTTGACGAACACGGAGGAACAATCGAGATGTACTACAAGGAAAACCAAACAGTGATTCATGTTGAATTAGCTTACGCAAAGGTTGAGAAATGATGAAAAACAAACCGTTTATCATTTGGGCAGGAGTGCTGTTGTTTCTGGTCATTATCGTGTCCAGTTATAATGTCGGAAAAAGATCGGAAACGATTATTATCCCGAGCGGGGAAGAAAATCATAGCGATGACCAGAAGACCCGCCCTTTTCAAGTCAATACGATTTATCGCCTTCCAAAAGCAGGGCAGCTGCTTGGGTGGTCTTCACCGGATTCCGTTGTCGGTTTTTTCAAGGGAGATGGGACATCCGAACGTACAGCGCGCAGTCTTCAGCGCCTTTCCTCCCCCTATGAAAAAGCTGAAATCGTAAAAGGCATTGAAAGCAACATGTCCAACCTGAAAATGTCTCCAGACGGAAAGCGTATCGCCGGAGTCACTTTGTCATTAAGTAAGACATCAATGCAGCTGTTTTCGCCAGCGAACGGAAAAAACACAGAAATCGCCAGCATCTCCGCCAGCAATGAGGTCTATGTCCAAGATGTTTCATGGTCAAATAATAGCAGATACGTTTGTTATCTCGTTTTAGATGCCGGGCAGGGGAATCAGACAAGCCTTCGTGTTTATGATACGGATTCCGGAACGCTCAAAACGTATACATTGAATGATTTTGCGGAGAAAGATTCGCTTACGGGAGTTAACATCTCTGATAATGGACGAGATTTGCTGCTTACCGTGTTGCAGCGTTCCGACGAGTACGGGATTAGAATGGGAACGATTGACGGCAACCGCATCAAAATCCAGGACAAGCGTCTGGACAGCCGCGGCGGGCCTGTTTGGTTAAACAATGATCAATTTGTATTCCTGGACACAGGGGAAACCCTGTACGAATATGATCGCAGAAACGGCGAGCTTTCTGCTCTGCTCGAAAAAGTAACTGTTTTTAAATTCTCAAACGACTTAAAGAAAATCGCTTACTCTTTGAAGGATGAAGACAATATCTATGCAGGCAAGCTTCAAGGGAAAAATATCCTGTATGAAGAACCGATATACCACGGCACCATCCCTTCGGAAATATATTGGAGCCCGGACGGCAACAGCCTGCTCGTTAGCGCACAATACCAGTATCCTTCTATGGAGAGTGCATCGGCGCGATTTTTAGAAGAACAAGCTTATATCATCACATTTAAATAACCGATCGTTTTATACTTTAATATCAGGCAAAAAAAACCTTATTTCAGTTAAATACCGAAATAAGGTTTTTCTTTTTATCCATTCCTTTCTCACTATCCCCTTTAAGGTAATAAGTCTTATTATTTACTAATTAACATCCCTCAAAAAATGATGTTTTTCCTCTTTTTGTGACATTTTGTTTACAAGTTGGCCGAACTTCTGCGATATCTTCCCTTTATATTTAAAGAGCATCCTTCTTATAGAACGTTGTCTTGTATGTGACGAGATTAAAAGAAACCTAGTGATTGATAATTACAGCTTAAGGAGTTGGAAAAAGTGTCAAATTCACCTAAAGAAGATCGTAAATTGAGCGCACTAGGAAAATTAGTGCTGGGTATGTTGATTGTAGTGGGGGTGACTTTGTTATGCATTTCGTGGAATGCACTCGCTGGTCCAAAGCAGGAACCGCTAAAAGAAAATTCCTCCGCTTCAGCACCTGTGACGGGAGGCAAACATAAAGCAGAGAAAAAAGAAAATAAGCAAACAGCGCCGGAAATCGGAAAGGTCGTCTATTTGTCATTTGACGACGGGCCGAATCCTGCGGCTTCAGATAAGATCTTAAGTTTGCTCGATAAGTATCATGCAAAAGCTACTTTTTTCATGTTAAAACCGAATATCGAACAAAATCCCGATATTGTGAGAAAAATGGTTGAAAGCGGCCACTCTGTCGGCTCTCACGGAGTGACGCACCAAGTATCGAAAATCTATAAATCTCCTGAAAGTTTTGCAGCAGAAATGAACGATACGTTGAAAACGATCAAAGAAACGACCAACGTTGACACACATTTGATCAGATCGCCTTACGGATCAAAGCCTTATATTACCGGTCCATTTCAAGAAGTCATTAAGCGCGACCACTTTAATCTTTGGGACTGGACTGTTGATTCAGAGGACTGGAAATCTGCAAATACAAACGGTCAATTCGTCAATAATGTGATTCAGCAAGTCAATAACCTTTCCGGTGTTGAGCCGCTTGTCGTATTAATGCATGAAAAACCGACAACTGCGGCCCATTTGGAGAAACTATTGAAATACTTCCAGGAAAACGGATATGAAATGAAGCCTATTCATGATTCGATAAAACCGGTTCATTTCAGATGGAATTAAAAAATATGACCTGGATCAACAAGGAAGGGATACTATGGTGAAAATGAGAAAAAGAAAACTAAAGATGAAAAATGTGATATTGTTCGCCCTCGCGCTAGCGATAACGATTGGCAGTGTGGTTTCATACGGGATTTACCGTACCGTCGCAAAATCAATAAATGGAATGTACGAGCCTCTTCACAGGGATGCCGAGCAGAAGGATACTGCTCCGCACGATCCTATATCCATTCTCTTATTAGGGATAGACGAGCGCCCTGGTGATAAAGGACGACCGGATTCTATGATTGTGATGACGATTAACCCGGAGACAAAGAAAACGACAATGACAAGTATTCCGCGTGATACAAGGGTGTTTATCAAATCGAAGAATAAATTTTCGAAAATGAATTCGGCCTACACCTATGGCGGAATTGAAGGGACCGTTGAAACTGTAGAACAATTTTTGAACATTCCCATCAATTATTATATTAAAATCAATATGGATGGGTTTAAAGATATTGTCGATGCAATTGGCGGCATTACGGTGGATAATCGGATTGATTTCACCCTTGAAGGCGTGCATCTGTCAAAAGGAAAGCAGCATCTTAATGGCAAAACTGCTTTGACATATGCTAGGATGAGAAAAGACGATCCCCGCGGTGATTTTGGACGTCAAGAGCGTCAGCGTGAGATCATCAATGAAATCATTCATGAAGGTGCCCAATTAAAATCATTAACAAACTATCAAGGAATTTTGACAGCATTAGAAAAAAACATCAAAACAAACTTAACACTGGACAAGATGATCGATATTCAACATTCTTATAAAGAAGCTGCCAAGGATATTAAACAGATAGAAATTGAGGGTGAAGATAAAAAAGTTGACGGCTTATGGTATCACCTGGTGACTGACGAAAAGAGAAAGGAGATTTCCAAAAAGCTTCGCCAACAATTGGACTTAAAGTCATAAACGGATGAAAATCAGTCCATTTCAAAGGATCCGCCTTAAGGAACGTTCCGATTATGAGTATACGGACGCAGCTTAGTGAGAAAGCGAAAGTTCCTGTAAGCTTGGCACCTGTTCATTTAGAACGGGTGCTTTTATGCTTGTTAAGTTAAAATTAAGCTTAACTTTAGTTAAACCCCCTTTCCATTTTCATATGTTCGTAATATAGTTGTAATAGTTGTAATGTAACCTTTTAAGATTGACAAACGACAATAAATTGAACGGAGGGGTTTCAGGTGGAAGAAACCTTTCAGAAAATATATGATCAGTATCATCAGGATTTATTTCAGTTTTTATTTTATATGGTAAAAGACAAAAACCAGGCAGAAGACTTAGTTCAGGAAGTATACATCCGCGTCCTGCATTCTTATGAAACATTTGAAGGCAGAAGCAGCGAAAAAACCTGGCTTCTTTCGATTGCGCGGCACGTTGCGATCGACTGGTTCAGAAAGCAGCAGACGATCCGCCAGCGGATTTTGGGGACGTTTGACTGGGAGAAGCAAGATGTAAAAGACCGCAAGCCTCTGCCTGAGGACATCGTGATGCAGAATGAAAACCTGAAGGAAATTTTCGAGGCCCTTGACAGGTGTACGCTTGATCAAAGATCCGTTATCGTATTGCGGTTTATCCAAGGGTATTCGATCAGTGAAACGGCAAAAGCCTTAAATTTTTCCGAAAGCAAGGTGAAAACCACTCAGCACCGCGGTCTGAAAGTGCTTCGTAAACAGATGGAGCTTTTGAAGGAGGATCCAAAGAATGAAGAAGTCAGAATGGAACGAAGAACGGCTGAAGGCGTTACTAAGCCAACTTCCAACGGTTAAGGATAATCGTTCGGCAAATCAGATCTATCAAAAGCTGATTTTCGCACCAAAGCGTAAATCACCGAAAAAACGGGTCGGCGCATTTGCTGCTACAGTTTTGGTTCTCTTTCTTCTGATGCTGATCACTCCTCAATTAATCGAACAGATCAGATCTCAAAACAGCGCCGACGCCAACATTTCATCTGACGGAAAATTGGTGCAGACGGAGGCTGATGCTGCCAAGTCTGAACCTGCAAATACGTTTGTCGTCTCCCAGAATCAAAAAGACGACTATATCACCTTCGCTTTCCTTGACAAGTCCAAGTCTGTCGTTGTCCCGATAAGTCTTGAGAAAAGCATAAGCATGACGAATCTTGAAGATGCACTTCACGCATACAGCCGGCTTAAAGTGGACCAATTTACATCATTTGATACATCTTATCTTGATCAGGTGAAGTTCAAAGAACAGAAAAACGGTAAAAAACTGACGATTCAAGTAAATGAAAAAATACCGGAGCTTTCAGTGGAAGATTTCGAACGGCTGAAAAATGTGATCAACGAAACCTTTAAATGGGGTTCATATGATTCTGTTTTATTTATTTCCGATGATGAATCTGGCGTTGAATTTGAATCATTCGGAATGCTCGCTGATATGGCGATTATGCATCAGACGCAAAAAGGCTACTATTTATATGAAAGCTCTGACGGACGCCGGTTCCTTGCACCTTCAAGCGAATCTTACGAAACGGTGCAGGAAGCGATAAAGATGATGAAAGTTAAAGAAAGCGGCACTCATTTACAACCCATTCTATCCGATGATACAAAGATTGAAGATATTCAAAAGAATGGAAAAGAACTGATCATTCAATTTTCTTCCTCCGCGAATATTGAAAATAAACCTGAAGACGTTTTGATGGTGGAAGGCCTTCTATTGACCGCCAAAGATTTCGGGTTCACAAAAGTGAAATTTAAAAATGCATCCACAACCAAGGTCGGCGCCTATGACTTGTCGAAATCTGTACAGGTTCCTTACGCACCGAATCCGATAACGATAGAAAGCTAAAAGACTCCCCGCGCGGAGTCTTTTTTTGATGTATAAAATGTATTGATTTGGAAGTATACTAAGCTGTCTCCGAATCGGGGGAATTTTACCGCAGATGCTTGTAATAGGAGGATATGGAAACCCTTGAAGATACTCAGACATCAAAACTTCCTGTTCGCGATCGCATGGCTTTCGGGGCTTGCGTTTCTCGTCACTACGCCGGGAGCGGCAGCTTCAGAGTGGATTGAACCGATTAAAGGGGAGATCACAGATCAATTCGGGACGAGAGGCGGAAAGCATAAGGGGCTTGACATCGCTGCTCCCGAAGGGGAGGCTGTAGCGGCAGCCGCAGACGGAACGGTAAGCAAATCGTATCAATCCGACTCCTACGGCCAAGTGATATTTATTAAACATGACAACGGGTATGAAACCGTTTATGCCCACTTAAGCAAACGCCTGAAAAAGGAAAAAGAACGGGTGAAAAAAGGCGAGCAAATCGGAATCATCGGCAATACGGGAATATCGACCGGAACCCACCTGCATTTTGAAATGCATTACGGTTCATGGACTGAAGATAAAAGATATGCAATCAATCCGCTGACGGTGTTTCGTGAAGAAGCGTTCCGGCAAAATTCTGTTCACGTTCATCAAAACGCCGGGACAATGAGCGGTGCAGTAACCGTTCAAAAAGGGGACACGCTCTGGAAAATCAGCAGGGATAGCGGTATATCAATCGAGGAGATCATGAGAATAAACAAGTTGAAACATTCGAATCTTAAGGCCGGCCAAACACTCCGCCTTCATGCCGATGAATCGAAGACCGGCACATATGTAGTGCGGAAAGGGGATACGCTTCATCATATCGCCGAAAAAATGGGCGTTACTGTACAGCACCTCATCGAATGGAACGATTTGAAAGGAGAGCAGATTTATCCCCGCCAGCTGCTTGAGATCAGGGAGAGTTCCTAAAAAAAACGGAACCCGAAAGGAATTTCTTTCAGGTTCCGGGGCTTTTTATTAAGGAAGGTCGATGACTTTAACAGACACGATATCCGGGATGTTTTTCAGCTCATTTAAAATATCGTCCTCAAGGTGGCGGTCAAATGAAAGCATCATGATCGCTTCTCCGCCTTTTTCTTTTCGGCCCACCTGCATAGTGGCGATGTTGATGTCATGGTCTCCTAAAATTCGTCCGACATGGCCGATAGCCCCCGGTTTATCCTGGTGGTGAATATACACAAGGTGTCCAGCCGGATAAAAATCGATATCAAAGCCGTTTAAGGCAACGATGCGACCGCCGAAGTGCGGAATGTACGTCGCTCTTAAAGAGAATGTCGTCACATCTCCGGTGACAGTCACAGAAATGCAGTTTTCATAGCCTGACTCATTGGAAGAAATTTTTTCGCTGAAGCTGATGCCGCGCTCTTTCGCGACAGTGCCGGCATTCACTTCGTTGACGGTAGCCGCGACCCTCGGCTTCAGGAATCCGGCCAAAAGGCTTTTCGTAATAAATGACGTTTCAAGCTTGGCGATAGAGCCTTCATATTGAATGGCTACATCTTGAACAGGCTCATTCATACACTGAGACACAAGGTTTCCGATCGTATTGGCAAACTGATGATAAGGCTGGATTTTTTCGAATGAATCCTTTGTCATGGCCGGAAGGTTGATCGCGGACATCACAGGATTTCCTTGCGCATATTGAAGGACTTCTTCGGAAACTTGTGCAGCGACATTCAGCTGAGCTTCTTTCGTTGAAGCGCCCAAGTGAGGAGTCGCGACCACAAGCGGATGATCGATCAGTTTTGAATCGACCGGAGGCTCGACTTCAAACACATCGAGGGCAGCGCCTGCGACATGTCCGCTTTCCAAAGCTTCCAAAAGCGCCGCTTCATCGATGATCCCGCCTCTTGCACAGTTCACGAGACGAACGCCTTTTTTCGTCTTTGCGATGGTTTCTTTGTTCAAAAGTCCCTTCGTTTCTTTTGTGAGCGGGGTATGAACTGTAATAATGTCAGCGCATGCCAGAACTTCTTCAAAGCTGTTCGCGTTAACGCCGAGCTTGCTTGCCCTTTCTTGCGTCAGGAACGGGTCAAATACATGAACGGTCATGCCGAACGCTTTTGCGCGGCTCGCGATTTCGCTTCCAATGCGGCCCATTCCGATGATGCCGAGCGTTTTTCCGTAAAGCTCTGAACCGACGTAAGCCGAACGATTCCACTCCCTGGATTTAACGGAGATGTTTGCCTGCGGAATATGTCTCATTAACGCTGAAAACATTGCAAAAGTATGTTCAGCAGTTGAAATTGTATTTCCGTTTGGCGCGTTTACGACGATGACACCGTGCTTTGTCGCCTCGTCAATATCGATATTGTCGACGCCGACACCTGCTCTGGCAACAATTTTTAGCGAAGTCATCTTTTTAAACAATTCTTCGGTCACCTTCGTGGCGCTCCGCACCAAGAGAGCGTCAAACGTATGAAGCTCGTCTTCCGCTTCCGCAACATTCTTTTCTACAATTTCAATAAAATCTGCTTCCATTAATGGTTTGAGGCCGTCGCTGGACATTTTATCTGAGACCAATACTCGAAACATGTAAGATTTCCTCCTAAATAAGCGTCATAAATATCTGATAATTTACCATATTCCATAAAGGGTGTCAATGAGTTTCGCGCGGAAAGACGAAAATTAAAAATGAAATAACTGTGAATGTGCGGTTTTTAGTGTGTGGAAAAAGTGAGTTTGCCGAAATATCCTGAAGGACGCCCCAAAACAGCGCAATAAGCTTTGAATCTGTACATTTTTTCACAATTCATTTATAATAATATCAGTATCAAAAATAAATAAGATCAATCTTCGGGGCAGGGTGAAATTCCCTACCGGCGGTGATGAGCAAGCGCTCTAAGCCCGCGAGCCTCTTTAGGGGCAGGATTCGGTGCGATTCCGAAGCCGACAGTATAGTCTGGATGGGAGAAGATGGAGGTTCCGTGCGTTTTGAAATGATATTTTCAAACGTTTATTTGACCTGTCTGTAAAACAGCCCCGCTTTTTCAATAAAGCGGGTTTTTTGTTTAGGGCAGGGGGAAAGAACCATTCCTCTTTTCGTGAGATGTGATCGAAAAGGAGAGAGTGACAAAATGAAACACAACAAGGTGAGACGTCTCGTCTCAATCAGCATGCTGAGCAGCATCGCATTTATTTTAATGATGCTGAGTTTTCCGATCTTGGGGGCATTCCCGTATTTAAAAATCGATTTTAGTGATATCCCGGCACTGCTCGCTGTTATTTTGTATGGTCCGGGAGCCGGAATTGCCGTTGAAGCGATCAAAAACGTGCTGAATTACTTTATTGCCGGAAGCGCCTCAGGCGTTCCGATTGATCAGGCCGCTAACTTCATTGCCGGAACATTGTTTATCCTGCCGGCGGCTGTGCTGCTTAAAAAATCAAGTTCTGCCAAAGGGTTTGTCACAGCTCTTTTCGCAGGGACGCTTGTGATGGCCGTTTCGATGAGCATTTTAAATTATCTATTATTTCTGCCTGCCTACACTTGGTTTTTAAATGCTCCAGTGCTATCGGGAGAAGCGCTCAAAACCACAGTTTTGGCCGGAATCCTGCCATTTAATTTCATCAAAGGCATCGCTGTGGCTCTCGTGTCCACGCCGATTTTCCTTTCGTTGAAGCCGCGGCTGAAGGAAAACGTCCGCATGGCCGCCAAATAAATAGACATGAAAAATGCCCGGAACAGTGCCGGGCATTTTCAGCTGCAGAAGGAGCTGGCTTCTTTTTGCTTGTTGGCGAAGCAGTGCTTATCTGATAAAAAAACATCCGGCACTTTGTGCACCGGATGTTTTTTTGCTTTATTCGTGTTTAAGCGGGTCGCCTTCGAACGGCTCATCCGCAACTTTGATCGAATCTGTAGGACAGCCTTCAAATGCGTCCATCATGTCTTCTTCCAAGACGTCAGGGACTTCGACGACACCCTGATTGTCGTCAAGGGTGACAAACGCGATTCCCTCATCGTCGTAATCATAAATATCAGGAGCCGCAGCACCACAAGCTCCGCATGCGATGCACGTATCTTTGTCTACAATTGTATATTTTGGCATGAATAAAAAACCTCCCAGATTGTTCTTCGTTGGAACAAATGGTTTAACCCTCTATCTATCCGATATGAAACCTATTCCCATTCCTTATTGTAATGGTGTTAATCTTACATTTCAACTCAAAAATATTGAGAATGCTTATCACACAAGGGTTCTACTGCTAACATACCCCTTTTATATGAGTTTAAACGTCGATTTCTCCGCAAAATCTGTTAAAATAAAAAGAAGAAAAGATCGAATGTTGCCGGAAGATTGTAGGTGATGATATGCCGGTTCATTTTTTTGACGCCATTGTGCTCGACATTCTGTCATCCATGAAGGGTGAGCGTTCTTCAAGCGCGGTCTATCATTTATTAAAAGGAAAAAGGTCGTCACAGACGATACAGGACGCCGGTTTATTTGCCGTTTCAAAATACTTTGGCTTTTGTTCGGCTCTATCCAGAGAGCAGGTGACAGTCAGCGTTCAACAATTGAAACAGGAGTCTTTGGTCAGAGAAAAAGCGGAAAGCGGCGCTTACATCGTCACCGAAAAAGGAGAAGAGGAACTTGCCGGCTTTTTTGCCCTTTACCCGTGGCCCCGCCATTTTCACGGCGGCTATTATCAGGCGGCAGCCAAAATCATGTGGGCAAGGATGTCGCTTTTGATTCAGGTGCTCTCCAACAAACTTTACCGCGAACGCGTGTATTTACCGATCGTAAAAGATTATCAGATTCAGAACTGGGTTAAACAATATTTAAGAAGCCGGAATGCCGCTGAAACAGCAGCCCAGTTTCACCATGAGCTGAAAGAGAAGCTGTCTGTTTTGAACGATGATGAACAGGCCGCTATTTTTGTCCACTCCCTGACTTCCGGGGCAAAAGCGGGCTATACATTTAGACAGCTTTCCGAAAAAATGGACCTTGATGAGTGGTACATATATGCACTGTTTTGGGATGTTCTGCATCATTTTATTCAATCCGCCCAAAATGGTGAAAGTCCGCTTTTTCAAACGCTTATTCAGGACATTCCTTTGAATGATGGCTTGACACAATCGACGAGAAAAACGCTTTTTCTTATAAAAGAAGGGCATACAATAGACCGGATCGCAGACATTCGAAAGCTGAAAGCGGCGACGATCGAGGATCACATTGTGGAAATTGCCATTCATGATCCGTCTTTTTCCATCGATCAGTACGTGTCGAAAGAGGAGCAGAAAATCATTGCCGATTATGCGAAAGCGAACCAAACCAATAAAATCAGACAAATTAAAGAGGGGCTCGGCGGCCGATACAGCTATTTTAAAATCCGCCTGGCCTTGTCGAAAACGGTGATCAGGAATGGATAAACTTCATCAGGCGCTCCGCCGGTACTTTGGTTATCATACTTTTAAAAACGGCCAGGAAAAGATCATCAAAAGCGTGCTGGAGGGGCGGGACACGGTGGCGATGCTTCCGACAGGAGGCGGGAAATCGCTGTGCTACCAGCTTCCCGGATTGTTGAAAGACGGAACCGTCCTGATCGTCTCACCGCTTTTGTCTTTAATGGAAGACCAGGTGCAGCAATTAAAAATGCGCGGAGAGAAGCGGGCCGCGGCCTTGAACAGCGCTTTGACACACCAGGAAAAAAATGACGTATTAAGTCGGCTTCACAGCCTCAAATATCTGTATATTTCACCAGAAGCCCTCCAATCCGGCCAAGTGCTAAAAAAGCTTCAATTGCTCAATGTCAGCCTTTTTGTCGTTGATGAAGCTCACTGCATTTCACAATGGGGGCATGATTTCAGGCCTGATTATTCGAAGCTTGGAGACATCAAGGCGCTCCTCGGTCATCCCGTCACCCTGGCGCTTACAGCGACGGCAACCGAAGCGACATTGAAGGACATTTCCAATATGCTGGGGCTTAAAGGCGCCAATTATTTGATCCATTCCGTTGATCGCCCGAACATTGCGCTTCATATTGAAAAGTTGCGGGATACCGCTGAGAAGACGGAGCGACTGACAGGGCTGGTTCAAAAGCTGCAAGGTCCCGGTCTTGTTTATTGCCCGACAAGAAAATGGGCTGAAGAACTGGCTGACAAGCTTCGTGATGAGACAAAATTGAGAACGGGATTTTATCATGGCGGGATGGAGGCAAGCGACAGGATGCTGATTCAGCAGCAGTTCATTCGCAACCAGCTTGATGTAGTCTGCTGCACGAACGCCTTCGGTATGGGAGTTGACAAGCCTGATGTCAGATATGTGATCCATTTCAGCCTCCCGCAGACGACAGAGGCGTATCTGCAGGAAATCGGACGTGCGGGCAGGGATGGAAAGCAGAGCGTCAGCATTTTGCTGAAAGCTCCGGGAGACGAGGAAATCCAGGAGCAGCTCATTCAAATGGAAGCTCTCTCTCAAAGTGATATCGGCTTTTTATACGAAAAGCTTGCCGGAGTGAAAGATGAGCGAAACCGGCGGGAAGTTCTACAGCAGGCCGGTTTATCGGAAACGCAAGCCCGCCATTTTCTACATCTTTATCAGAAGGTGCATCACCTTGGCGACGACGGCCGGGCGGTCATTCAGAGGGAGATGGACAGCCGCAGGAAGCTCAAGTTGAAAAAAGCGGCTGGGTTCGCCGCCGTCACCGAAAGCGAAGGGTGTTTCAGGGAAAGCTTGCTCGCTTATTTTAATGAACAAAAAGAACCGCTGGAAACGGATGACACAGCGTGCTGTACATCCTGCGGTTTAAGTCTTGAAGCATACGAAGCCAAAGGAGACCGTCCGTCTATGAACAAATTGACAGCGTGGGAAGAAGAATTAGATGCCATATTTGCCGCCAGCTGTGATCGTGTATGCTGAAAAAGCAGTCGGAAATCATACGTCGCCTGTCAGACAGGGAAATGCTGAAACAGCTCTATTTTTCCCAGATGCTGATGCTTTTTACCGCATTATTGATGGGCATCTTTTTATTTGATGATGCAGACGATTTTTTGTCGCTTTGGAATCCATCGGACTTGAGCATCTTGAAATACGGGGCGCCGCTCGCGGCTCTCGTGATTATCGCCGACCTGATGGTGATGAAATGGGCTCCGAAGCATATGTATGACGATGAAGGGATAAATGAAAAGCTTTTTCGTGAACGCTCGTACCCGCATATCGTGATTCTTACCCTTTTCATTGCATTTGCAGAGGAAATATTGTTCAGAGGCGTTATTCAGACGCATTTCGGTCTCTGGGCAGCGAGCATTATTTTCGCGATTTTGCATTTTCGTTATTTGAAAAAATGGCTGCTGTTTGTAATGGTTGTGTCCATCAGCTTTTTGCTCGGATTGAGCTTTGAATGGACAGGGAATTTATTCGTTCCTGTGACGGCACACTTTTTGATCGATGTTGTATTTGCGTGCCAGATTCGTTTTCAACACGTAAGGAGGAGTTCGCATGACGGAGATGTCAAGGATAGAGAGGAAGAAGAAGGAGCAGGAGAAGACCCGTGCTGAAATGAGCCGGGAGGCGGCCGCAGCTGTTGAACTGAAGACACCTGATGATGACATTCCTTCCAGGCAGACGTATCACAAAAAAAAGAAGCACAGCAAAAAAAAGAATAAAGACAGAAATCCGCTATTCACATCACTTGCAGTCATGTTTGTTTTCATTCCGATCATCGTCTTCGTGGTGTTTATGTACATGCTGAACCAAGACAAAGGCGGCGATTCCAACTCTGATCAGTATGATAATGTGTTTTATGAAAACAAATCCGGTGAGACGGGAATGACGAATGAAAATCAAAACGGTGAACAAGAAGCGGATCAAAAGGCGGCTTCGCAGCATACAGCCGCCGCCCTTCAAGAAGAAAAGCTGAAAGAGAACAAACAATCGGAAAATAAAGAGGATGAACCGTCAAAAAAAGACGAGCAAAAGGAAAAAGAGCAGCCTAAAGAGGCAAAAAAAGCTGAGGAGAAGCCTGTCGCTGCAAAGAAGCCTACCGCACCGAAGCAGCCTGCGGAACAAGAGAAGAAAACGGCAAGCGCAGCTCAAACGCCGCCTGTTCAGCAAGCGCCGCAGCCCAAAAAGGTGCTGAAGCACACGGTTGGCGAAAAAGAGACGCTTTATCGGATTTCGATGAAATATTATAAGAACCGGTCAGGAGAGGAAAAAATCCGCAATTATAATCAATTATCAGGCAACAATGTCTACACCGGCCAGATTCTGAATATCCCGATTTATTAACAATGGCATCATTTTGCCCGCGAATACATATACATTGTACTATCAAATAGGACAAGGTGTGAGGACTGTGGGAAGCGAGCTTGAAGAGCTGAACCGTTTTACGGACGAACCGACGAAACAAATGCTCCGCGCCTTAATTAAAAGGAAGAAAAAGTACGAAAACTATGCCAGACAGACATTCAGGTGGCAGGCGCTGGCGGCGATATGTGCGGTTTCGTTTTGTTTGTTTGCAGCGTCAAAAGGGCTCGGGCAAAACGGCTTCCTTTCCGGCTTGCTGAATGACTCCGTCTACCTGCTTTGGATTTTGTCGGCCGCTTTTGCATACAGCACCGCTTACTATTTTAAAAAGAAGGAAGAAAAAGCAGAAGGGGAATTTCATAAGCTGAGATGCGAGATTATTCAGAAAAGCACGGATTTATGGCCCCAGCCTGAAGAGTGGAAATCAAGGGAAACGGTTTTTAAGATCATGAAACAGCAGTATGACATTAATCTTTATTTTGAAAGCAAATAAAAAAGACGTTTTCTTATTAAAAGAAACGTCTTTTTGCATAAAGCCGTCTTATGATAAACAAAACAGATTGGAGAATGCACATGATCTATTGGCTCAGTCTGGCTTCGGCCGTTTTCATCGGTTTTGCTGCTTTAGTGTGGAAAATGTCAGGTATCGCGCGAGAAAACCGGGTATTGAAAGCCGAGTTTTCGCTCAGGCGCCTAAATAACGAATTGACCGTCTTTTTTATTTCGGATATTCATAGGCGGACAGTCAGTGAAGACATTATTCGTGAAGTGAAAGAACACGGGGTTCAGCTCGTCTTGATCGGCGGCGACTTAGCGGAGGGCGGCGTTCCTTATTCGAGAATTGAAGAAAATATCAAAAGGCTTTCAAGTTTGGGAAAAACGTATTTTGTATGGGGAAATAACGATTATGAAGTTGATCAGGAAAGGCTGCAGGAAATATTCAGGGCACACGGCGTAACGCCTTTGCGCAATGCTTCGGTTTTGCATGACCATCAAGGACAAGCCGTCAATATTTGCGGAGTGGATGACATCAGGCTCGAATTGGATGATTACCCGGCAGCGCTCAGAGGCGTGCAGCAGGATTTTCCGACCATCCTTGTGTCACATAATCCGGAGATTCATCATCAAATACAGGAGACGGACGGTATTGATCTCATATTGAGCGGTCATACCCACGGAGGACAGATTCGCCTCGGCAGATTCGGGCTCTGTGAAATCGGAGGAACCGGAACCGTTCATCAGGCGCCGTACTTGATCAGCAACGGCTATGGCACATCGAAGCTTCCGCTGCGGCTGGGAGCGAGGCCGGAAACCCATCTGATTAAGCTGGTCCCGGGACCCTGCATGGAAGGAAACTGATGCTTTTTCACTGAAAAGGAACGAAAAGGCGGCATTGTGCTTGTCTTCCGCCCAAACACAGTGTAAACTGGTATCAAAATTAAGAACCTATGACTCATCATCTCCATATAATAAGATATATGATGTGTGCAAGAAGAGGCAGGAGGGAACGTTATGCGGCTTGAGCGTCTAAATTATAATAAGATCAAAATCTTTCTGACACTTGACGATCTGACAGACCGGGGGCTGACGAAAGAAGACCTTTGGAAAGACTCATTTAAAGTTCAGCAGCTGTTTAAAGACATGATGAACGAAGCGAATACAGAGCTCGGGTTCGAAGCGAATGGCCCAATCGCTGTTGAAGTGTATTCTCTTCAAGCACAAGGAATGGTCATCATTGTCACAAAAAATCAAGAAACAGATGAAGACGATAATGAGTATGATGAGGACTATATTGAAATGCAAGTCAAACTTGGCGAAAGTGTTGACATTATATATGAATTTCAAACGTTTGAGCATCTGATTGAACTTTCCAAAAACCTGGACCGCATCGGTATTCAAGGCGGGACAGTCTACCACTATGAAGACAGGTATTTCTTAAGTCTCGACGATTTTGACTCCCATGAGGCTGACGGCGTGATTTCGATTTTAGCCGAATATGGGAATCCGACGACTTTAACGATTTACAGGCTTCAGGAATACGGAAAGAAAATCATGGAAAACAATGCCGTTCAGACCATTCAGACATATTTCAAATAGCCCGCATTCAAAAAAGATATTCTGCTGTGTTAAACAGCAGTTTTTTTCTGCCGAAAATAAGAATATAACAAAAAAGATTTTTCTCGAATATTTTCACGAAAAATGGTTGATTGTTCTTTGCATGATTAGTGCAAGGGTGTATACTATTCTCTGAAAGGACAACATGCCAGAAAGACTTTAGGAGGTTAACTTATAATGGTAGCCGATCAAAACACCGGTCATACTGAAGAAAACACACATGACGTTTTGAAATCAACGCAAACGGTGATACATAAGGCGCTTGAAAAATTGGGGTATCCTGAAGAGGTGTATGAATTACTAAAAGAACCGATCCGTTTTTTAACGGTGAAAATTCCGGTTCGCATGGACGATGGATCTGTTAAGATTTTCACGGGCTACCGAGCCCAGCACAATGATGCAGTAGGGCCGACAAAAGGCGGCATCCGTTTTCATCCGGGAGTTACAGAAAAAGAAGTTAAAGCGCTTTCTATTTGGATGAGTCTGAAATGTGGCATCATCGACCTTCCATATGGAGGCGGAAAGGGCGGGATCATCTGTGATCCGCGGGATATGTCCTTTCCTGAACTGGAACGTTTAAGCAGAGGGTACGTCCGGGCGATCAGCCAAATTGTCGGACCGACAAAAGACGTGCCGGCTCCCGATGTATTTACCAATTCTCAAATCATGGCATGGATGATGGACGAATATTCAAGAATCGACGAATTCAACTCGCCGGGCTTCATTACCGGCAAACCGCTCGTTTTAGGTGGTTCTCACGGCAGAGAATCTGCGACAGCAAAAGGGGTTACAATCTGCATTAAAGAGGCGGCGAAAAAGAAAGACATCGACATTGAGGGAGCTTCTGTCGTCGTGCAGGGGTTCGGAAATGCGGGAAGCTACCTTGCGAAATTCATGTATGACGCGGGTGCAAAAGTTGTCGGCATTTCTGATGCATACGGCGGCCTGTATGATCCTGAAGGGCTTGACATCGATTACCTGCTTGACCGCCGGGACAGCTTTGGAACGGTCACAAAGCTGTTTAATGACACCATTACAAACAAAGAACTGCTGGAACTGGAATGCGACATTCTGGTGCCGGCTGCAATAGAAAATCAAATTACCGCGGAAAACGCCCATAACATCAAGGCGAAAATCGTTGTCGAAGCAGCCAACGGCCCGACGACGCTCGAAGCGACGAAAATTCTTTCCGACCGCGGCATTCTTCTTGTACCGGACGTGCTGGCAAGCGCCGGCGGTGTAACCGTATCGTATTTTGAGTGGGTGCAAAACAACCAGGGATTCTACTGGACTGAAGAAGAAGTTGAAGAACGTTTGGAAAAAATGATGGTCAAGTCGTTCAACAATATTTACGAAATGGCGCACAACCGCAGAATCGACATGCGGCTTGCAGCCTATATGGTGGGCGTCCGCAAGATGGCGGAAGCATCCCGCTTCAGAGGCTGGATATAGGTTCAAACATTTGCAACAACCCAAAAAATCTCCTATCATAAAATAGGAGATTTTTTGATTTGCCCGATATGACAGGAGATGAACGGAACATGAAAGAAGAAAAAGTGATCATTATCGGCGGTGGCCCCTGCGGGCTTTCAGCAGCTATTCACATGCAAGAGATCGGAATAGATGCACTCGTCATTGAAAAAGGAAACATCGTCAACAGCATTTATCAATATCCTACACACCAAACCTTTTTCAGCTCAAGCGAAAAACTTGAAATTGGCGATGTCGCTTTTATTACTGAAAATCACAAGCCGGTCAGAAATCAGGCGCTTTCTTATTACAGGGAAGTCGCCAAGCGGAAAAATTTGCGGATCAACGCGTTTGAGAAAGTTCAATCCGTCACAAAAACAGAAAATAACCAATTTGTCGTGGAAACATCAAAGGATACGTATTTGTCGTCATTTTGCGTGATCGCAACGGGATATTATGACAACCCGAACTATATGAACGTCCCGGGAGAAGACCTTCCGAAAGTGTTCCATTATTTTAAAGAGGCTCATCCGTATTTTGATAAAGATGTTGCGGTTATCGGCGGGAAAAACTCAAGCGTCGACGCGGCGATGGAGCTCGTTAAAGCGGGCGCAAGAGTGACCGTTCTGTACAGAGGGAACGAATATTCCTCCAGCATCAAACCATGGATCCTTCCCGAATTCCTTTCGCTTGTCAAGCACGGAAAAATCAGAATGGAATTCCGGGCGGTCGTCAAAGAAATTACGGAAGAAGAGCTGATTTTTTCTGTCGACGGAAAAGAGACCAAGATCAAAAATGATTTTGTATTCGCGATGACAGGCTATCACCCTGATCACGGCTTCCTTCAAAAAATGGGAGTCGAAATTGACGCGGAGTCGGGCCGTCCTTCCTTTAATGAAGAAACGATGGAGACGAACGAAGAAGGCATCTTCATCGCCGGCGTTATTGCGGCCGGGAACAACGCAAATGAAATCTTCATTGAAAACGGACGTTTTCACGGCGGCTTAATTGCAGCTGAAATTGCTAAACGAATATAAAACCAATATTTTATGATTTGTATCAGGCAAAAGAGAGCATATTCTATATATAGATGTGCTCTCTTTTTTTATCGGCACACAGATCAACATGAAAAGGGGCAGCCTGACATGAAAAAGAAAGTAGCTCTTATTACAACAGGAGGAACGATCGCCAGCCGGAAAACCGAAAGCGGCAGGCTTGCGGCAGGGGCGATCAGCGGTCCTGAATTAGCCGAAATGTGCAGCCTGCCGGAAGATGTCCAGATCGATGTCTATCCGGCGTTTCAGCTTCCGAGTATGCATATTACATTTCAGCATTTACTAGAACTCAAACAAACCGTCGAACGCGTTTTTCAGGACGGCAGCTATGACGGCGTGGTTGTGACGCATGGTACGGACACGCTTGAAGAAACCGCTTATTTTTTAGATTTAACCTTGCAGGATGAGAGGCCGGTCGTTGTCACAGGCTCACAACGAGCCCCCGAGCAGCAAGGAACAGATGCATATACAAATATCAGACACGCCGTTTATACAGCGTGCAGCCCAGATATAAAAGGAGCCGGCACGGTCGTTGTTTTTAACGAGAGGATCTTCAACGCGCGCTACGTTAAAAAAGTGCACGCTTCGAATCTGCAGGGTTTTGACGTATTCGGCTTCGGTTACTTAGGGATTATTGACAATGATAAAGTATACGTTTATCAAAAGCCCTTAAAGAGGGATGTTCATCAGCTGCAAAGACCGCTTCCTGAAGTGGATATCGTCAAATGCTATCTGGATGGAGACGGCAAGTTTATCAGAGCCGCTGTCCGCGAGGGTGCAGCAGGGATCGTCCTTGAAGGAGTTGGAAGGGGACAGGTACCGCCGAATATGGTGGGCGATATTGAGCAAGCTTTACATCAGGGCGTTTATATCGTCATCACGACGAGCGCAGAGGAAGGCGAAGTGTATACGACCTATGACTATGCGGGCAGCAGCTATGACCTCGCAAAAAAAGGGGTCATCTTAGGCAAGGATTATGACAGCAAAAAAGCGAGAATGAAACTGGCCGTCCTTCTTGCAAGCTATGAAGAAGGTATAAAAGACAAATTCTGCTACTAGGCGGCCCGTTCTTTTTCAATTTCAAAACAATCAGAATCATGGTAGGATAGAATGAGATGAAAAGGAAAGAGGTTTCCTCATGTTCGGAATTATCTCAGCAGGCTTAGCTCCCGGAATCGCACTGTTAATGTATTTTTACTTAAAGGAAAAATATGAATCCGAGCCCATTCATATGGTCATCCGCCTTTTTATACTGGGGGTCTTGCTCGTTTTTCCGACGATGTTTATCCAGTATGTATTGGAAAAAGAACACATTTCTGAGGGCAGTTTTGTCGTTTCATTTTTAACTTCCGGCTTTTTGGAAGAATTTTTAAAATGGTTTTTGCTGATGGTCAGCGCTTTTCAGCATATCGATTTTGATGAACACTATGACGGGATCGTATACGGGACAAGCCTTTCATTGGGGTTTGCGACGCTTGAAAATATATTGTATCTCATCGGGAACGGGGTGGAGTACGCTTTTATGCGCGCTTTGCTTCCGGTTTCCAGCCATGCCTTATTCGGAGTGATCATGGGCTTTTACATCGGCAAAGCCCGTTTTTCCTCAAGTAAAACAAAGATGAAATGGCTGTTCTGCTCGCTTTTTATTCCGGCTTTGCTTCACGGTCTCTACGATTATATTCTGCTCGCCTTAAAAAACTGGATTTATTTTATGCTGCCCTTTATGGCGTTTCTTTGGTGGTTCGGCTTGCGCAAAGCAAAAAAAGCCCGTTCCGTCAAAGCCGGCGGGCAGTCTCTTCAGCAATAGCCGCCTCGAGCATAGGCGGTTTTTTTCATTTTCTGTCCGGCATATTTACCTAAAGTTGAAACAGAAAGGAAAGCGTGTATAAAATCTGCCTCTCTACAAAAGATATGGGTACAAAAATGCTGGAGGAGGCTTAAAACATGAAGTCGAAAGGTTCTTTTTGTTTGAATGTCATTTTATGTACCATTATGGCAACCAGTCTTTCACTTCCATTCAGTCAAAAAAGCGCTGCCTTTTCTGAACAGGTGATACAGCGGGGGGCGACAGGGGATGATGTGATTGAACTGCAGGCAAGGCTTCAATACAACGGCTATTACAATGGCAGAATTGACGGAGTATACGGATGGGCGACATACTGGGCCGTCCGCAATTTCCAAAATCAGTTCGGCTTAAAGGATACAGACGGCCTGGTCGGGCCGAAAACAAAACGATTTTTAATCAATCATACTAAATATTACAGCGACTACGTGCACAGACAACTTCGAAAAGGAAACCAATTTACACATTACGGCGGGATGCCGCTGAAGTATCAGACGAAGCCTTCAAAAGAAGTGCAGCAGCAGGCGAGAAAAAAGGCGGAAGCAAGACAGCAGCAGGGCGCACAGCAGCAGGGCACTGCCCAAAAGCAGCCGCAGCAAAAGCAGCAGGCCGCTCCTGCACAGCCGAAAAAACAAGCGCAGCCAAAGGCTGCACCTAAACAGCAGGCGCCTAAAAAACAGGATGCCGTTGCAGCCAACATGCCGGGCGGTTTCTCGAACAACGACATTAATCTGTTGGCCCAAGCGGTTTACGGTGAAGCGCGCGGAGAACCGTATGACGGCCAGGTTGCTGTTGCAGCCGTTATTTTAAACAGGCTCGACAGCCCTACCTTCCCGAACACGGTGGCTGGTGTTATCTTTGAACCGCTTGCATTTACAGCTGTCGCGGATGGACAGATTTACATGACCCCGGATGAAACGGCGAAAAAAGCCGTTCTTGACGCCATCAATGGCTGGGATCCGTCAGAAAATGCGACTTACTACTTTAACCCTGACACGGCCACTAGCTCATGGATTTGGGGCAGACCACAAATTAAAAGGATCGGTAAACACATTTTCTGTGAATAAAAGCGAGGTGCTATAAATGATCAGAGGAATTTTAATCGCCCTTTTAGGTGTCGCCATCGTCGGAACAAGCTATTGGGGCTATAAGGAACATCAGGAGAAAGACGCCGTTTTGCTTCATGCCGAAAACAACTATCAAAGGGCATTTCACGATTTAACTTATCAGGTGGATCAGCTGCATGACAAAATCGGGAGCACACTTGCGATGAACAGCAAAAAAACCCTGTCTCCCGCCTTGGCGGAAGTATGGAAGACGACTTCTGAAGCGCATAACAATGTCAGCCAGCTGCCGCTGACCTTAATGCCGTTTAACAAGACAGAAGAATTTTTGGCAAAGGTCGGAGATTTCAGCTACAAAGCAGCCGTGCGCGACCTTGACAAAGAGCCGCTTAATAAAAAAGAGTACGCTTCTTTAAATCAGCTATATGAAAATTCAAAGGATATACAAAATGAATTGCGTAATGTCCAGCATTTGATTATAGACAAAAATCTGAGATGGATGGATGTGGAGCTTGCGCTCGCGTCCGGCCAAAAACAAAGCGACAATACGATCATTAATGGATTTAAAACCGTTGAAAAAAGCGCAAGTGCGTTTTCTGATACAGATTTAAGCGCGACAGAGATGACGAACACGAAAAAAGAGCAGCAAGGGTACGACCATTTAAAAGGCAAGAGAATAACCGAAAAAGAAGCGCGCAAGATTGCCCAAAAATTCGCTCAGGACAAAAATTACAATATCAAAGTGTCGAAAAGCGGCAAGAAAACGAACAGGGATGTATACAGCATCAGCATGCAGGACCCTGATCAAAAAGCGGATATTTATATGGACATTACCGAAAAAGGCGGATATCCGGTTTATCTGATCCAAAACAAAAAAATTAAAGATGAAAAAATCAGCCTGAACGACGCGTCGAACAAAGCCCTTCAATTTTTGAAAAAAAACGGCTATAAAACCGAAGACCTGAAGATGGATGAAAGCTCGCAATACGACGGCGTCGGCGTATTTTCGTTTGTTCCGGTCCAGGACGGCGTCTGGCTCTATCCGGACAGCATCCGCATCAAGGTCGCGCTTGACGACGGCGAAATTACCGGATTTAATGCAAAGGATTTCTTAATCTCCCATAAAAAAAGAGACTTGCCGAAGCCGAAATTAACGCTTGAAAAAGCGAAAGCAAGCCTGAATCCCAATGTAAAGGTTCAGGAGACGCGCCTTGCTTTAGTCACAAACGAGCTTTCACAAGAAGTGCTCTGCTACGAAATTCTCGGCACGATTGAAAACGATACATTCCGCATGTTTATCAATACTGAAGACGGCACGGAAGAGAAGGTCCAAAAAATGAAAAGTGCAGAACCGATATATAACGATTTGTAAAACGATAGATCAGAGGGAAAAGGCGGATACATGCCTTTTCCTTTTTAGCATTCGGAATAATTCGTCCTAAACATTTCCATACTGAACGTATGGGCGGAACGTCCGCCGGTGAAAATTGAACATGCCCGGTGCCATAAACTTTCCGGGCAGCGGAGGAATGTTATGAAAACAATTGAACGGTTATTATTTAAGATTCTTGTCGTACAGGCGGTCATATTAATCAGCGTGCAGCTTCTTTTTCATTTCTCCAAGGCTGAGCCTTATCTGTCAAAAGTTGTGCAGTATGAAGGCGTGAACAACATGAAAATCGGCGAATGGATCGAGACATTTAAGCCGTAAATTCACGCTAAAATCTCCCCTTTTTCGCCTGATACATGATACAATCCTATAAGGAGTACCAGATAGCAAGGAGAGGAATTATGGAAAAGAAATTATGCATTGCAATAGACGGCCCTGCGGCAGCCGGAAAAAGCACCGTGGCTAAAATCGTGGCCGGAAAAAAGTCGTATATTTATATCGATACGGGTGCCATGTACAGGGCGATTACGTATTTAGCGCTGAAAAAGGGCGTCGATTTAAACGACGAAGCGGCGTTGACGGCCTTGTTAAAAGAATCTGCCATCGATCTCACGGTTTCGCCTGAAGGGGAGCAGAAGGTTTATATCGCAGGCGAAGATGTAACAGAGGCGATCCGCACGGATGACGTGAGCAACCAGGTTTCAATCGTCGCCAAATACGCCGGGATCCGCGAAGAAATGACGAAAAGGCAGCAGCAGCTGGCTGAAAAAGGCGGCGTCGTCATGGACGGCCGCGACATCGGTACCCACGTTCTCCCGAATGCGGAAGTGAAAATATTTCTTTTGGCGTCCGTTGAAGAGCGGGCAAAACGCCGCTTTGAAGAAAACGTCAAAAAAGGGTACAATGTAAACTATGAAACGCTTGCAGAAGAAATCAGGCGCCGTGACAAACTCGATTCAGAGCGCGAGATTTCGCCGTTGAAAAAAGCGGACGATGCGCTTGAAATCGATACGACTTCACTGACGATCGATGAGGTGGCCGAAAAAATCCTGCAGGTTGTAGACAAAAAGGCTCAAAAATAAAAAATCCGGGCAAATTACTTATTGTCTGCATGTTTTGACTTGACAAACACAGGCTTTTATTAGAAGTTAGTAATAATAAATCATGTTTTAGAACATTCAAATATCCATTTTTGAATGGTTCTTTAATACATATCGGCTGTCCGGATCGGATATCAATTCGTCCGGAATAACCGTTTTTACAAAAGCTGTGTAGGTTTGGACCAAGGAGGTTATTGAAATGACAGAGGAAATGAATCAAATTGATGTTCAAGTACCAGAGGTTGGAGATGTGGTGAAAGGTATTGTAACGAAAGTTGAGGACAAGCATGTCGATGTTGACATCCCCAACTGCAAGCAAACCGGAATTATCCCAATCAGTGAATTATCAAGTCTTCATGTTGAAAAAGCATCAGATGTCGTCAATGTAGACGATGAGCTTGAATTAAAAGTGACAAAAGTGGAAGACGATGCATTGATTTTATCAAAACGTGCTGTTGATGCAGACCGCGCTTGGGAAGACCTAGAGAAAAAGTTTGAGTCAAAAGAAGTGTTTGAAGCCGAAGTAAAAGACGTCGTCAAAGGCGGTCTGGTCGTCGATATCGGCGTGCGCGGATTCATTCCCGCATCGCTTGTAGAGGCGCATTTTGTTGAAGATTTTACAGATTATAAAGGAAAGACGCTTACTTTAATCGTCGTTGAGCTTGACAGAGATAAAAACCGCGTGATTTTATCACACCGTGCGGTTGTTGAAAAAGAGCAGTCGGAAAGAAAACAGGATTTTCTTCAAACGCTGGAAGCGGGACAGGTACTTGAAGGAAAAGTGCAGCGCCTGACAGATTTCGGTGCTTTCGTTGACATCGGCGGCATTGACGGTCTTGTTCACATCTCCCAGCTGTCGCATTCACACGTTGAAAAACCGTCAGACGTAGTCGAAGAAGGCCAGGATGTCAAAGTCAAAGTGCTGTCCGTCGACCGCGACAATGAGCGAATTTCGCTATCAATCAAAGAAACGCTTCCTGGGCCTTGGTCCAACATCGGCGAAAAAGTGAAGCCTGGAGACGTATTGGACGGAAAAGTCCAGCGCTTGGTGAGCTTCGGTGCGTTTGTCGAAGTGCTGCCTGGAGTTGAAGGCCTCGTCCACATTTCGCAAATCTCGAACAAACACATCGGAACACCTCATGAAGTCCTTGAGGAAGGCCAGGGCGTTAAAGTGAAAGTTCTTGACGTCAACGAAGAGGAAGAGCGCATTTCTTTAAGCATGAAAGAGCTTGAAGAAAACACCGATAAAGCAGAGCAGGAAGATTACCGTCAATACCAGGCGAAGGAAGAGTCTTCAGGATTCCAGCTTGGTGAAATGATCGGAGACAAACTGAATAAATTAAAGTAAAATTTGGTGATGATGGTGACGCGAGCAAAAAGAAAAAAAGAACACATTGATCATGCCTTGTCCACCGGACAGAAACGTCAGACCGGGCTTGATGATATTACGTTTGTTCACGTCAGCCTTCCGGAAACGGAATTGTCACAAGTTGATACTTCAACCAAAATAGGCGAACTGTTTTTAAGTTCGCCTATTTTTATCAATGCGATGACAGGCGGGGGCGGGAAGGCGACGTTTGAGATCAACAGGGCTTTGGCGAGGGCGGCTGCACAAACGGGCATACCGGTCGCTGTCGGCTCGCAAATGTCCGCTTTGAAAGACCCTGATGAACGTCCTTCATACGAGATCGTCAGAAAAGAAAATCAGAAGGGTCTTGTATTCGCCAATTTGGGGAGCGAAGCGACGGTGGATCAGGCCAAACGAGCGGTCGACATGATTGAAGCCGACATGCTTCAAATTCACCTCAATGTGATTCAGGAAATTGTCATGCCTGAAGGCGACCGCAGCTTTACAGGTCGCCTGCACCGGATTGAAGACATCTGCCGAAATGTCAGCGTACCGGTCGCCGTAAAAGAAGTGGGCTTTGGCATGAGTAGGGACACCGCGGCCCGGCTTTTTAACGCCGGGGTCCAGGCGGTCGATGTTGGCGGTTTCGGAGGAACGAATTTTTCGAAAATCGAAAATTTGCGCAGAGATAAAGCGGTTCAGTTTTTCGATCAATGGGGCATATCGACAGCAGCCAGCCTGGCCGAAGTCAGCTCTCTGTTCGGCGATCAGCCGATTATCGCATCCGGAGGCATTCAAGATGCCCTTGATCTGGCCAAATCGATAGCGCTGGGTGCGTCTGCGGCGGGGATGGCGGGCTATTTTCTCCAAGTGCTGACAGCTTCGGGAGAAGAGGCGTTAGCCGCCGAAATCGAGAGCCTGATCGAAGATTTAAAAAGGATCATGACCGTCTTGGGGTGCCGGACGATTGAACAGTTGAAAAAAGCACCGCTCGTCATCAAGGGCGATACATATCATTGGCTGAAAGCGAGGGGTGTTGACCCCTTTGTTTACAGCAAGCGCTAAAAAAACCGGCTTCTCATGAGCCGGTTTTTTTACGGGTTTCGCTTCCGTGCGTCCTCCGCACTTTCGAGAGAGGCGGCCCCATTGTAGCTGATGGACTGGTCACGGTCGGATTCGGTTCGCTTCTGCTGTTTCAGCTTCTTTTCCTGCCTGTCTTTTCCCAACGCTGTTCCCTCCTTATCGCACGTTTAAAAAATCTCAAGTCACTCCATACTGAAAATGGAGGACGAAAACATATGGAAGAATTCTATTATTATTGGTCAATGTGGTTTTTATGGGTGTTAACGACTTTTATTCTTGAGAAAAACAGCTTTCGCTTTTATGCGTCAGCATTTATTCTGCTCAACATCATGTTAAGTATGTATCAGATTCAGCTCTTTCTGCATTTTAATGCCGCCTATTTGTCGTTTTATATAGGAGCTTTCATGCTGTGCGGTTATTTAAGGCTTCATAAAAGCGTCAAGCGGCTCCTGCTTCATTTGTCGATGGTGTCCGCCTACGGTTTTTTGTTTCTGTTTGCATTATATGACCCTGTTTGGTTTATCCTAAAGCCTGAATGGCTGACCATCATTCTGTTTGTCATCATGACGACGGCTTTTGAAAGAAGCTTCGCCGCCCGTCTCGGGATGTTTGTGCTCGGTGCGTGCCAGGGGGAGCTCTTGTATACATTCGTCATCAGAAAGCTTTATGGAGACATTGCAGCCGGCGGTTATTCATGGCTGTCAATGTGCGCTGCGGGAATCGTTCTCGTTTACGGAATCTCCCAGTATGAACGGCTGATGCATCAGTTCTATCACAAATGGAAGCGATTGAATAAAGGAGCAGCAAAAATGTCATGAGCCAATATACTTATCCGATCATCTTGGGAATTATCGCCGGTATTGTTGTCAGAGTGTACATGCTCCGAACCGACTACCGCCAGTACCCCACATATCTTCATGGGAAAACGATACATATTGCGCTGGCTTTGATCGCTGCCAGCATTGGAGCGATCATTATTCCGTCGATCTTAAAATCGGATTATACAGCGATTACGTTTTTAACGCTGGCTGCAACCCAATTCAGGGATGTCCGGAATATGGAACGCGAAACATTGACGCAGCTTGACGGCTATGAACTTGTTTCAAGAGGCAGCACGTATATCGAAGGAATTGCGATCGCCTTTGAAAGCAGAAATTACATTGTCATTTTCACATCGCTCCTGACGACCCTCGCATATATTCTGTTTTCATCGGTATGGGCAGGCCTTGCTGCAGCTTTCATCTGTTTTATCTCGGGCAGGATCTTAATGTCCGGAAGCTTTATTAAGGACATCGTCGATATAGAGTATAAAAAGCCTCATTTTGAAGGAGCCGGCCTTTATGTTGACAATATTTACATTATGAATATCGGGCTTCCTGAAAAACAGAAGCTGATTTTGGAACACGGCATGGGTTTTATTTTAAAACCGAAAAATTTTAATTCCGCAGTAACCATTGCCAATCTCGGGCAAAGGCAAGCGATTTTATTCGACGTTTCCAATGTGCTCGGCGTGTATCGAGACTCCGGAGAACCCTCTCTTTCGCCGCTGGCGAAAAGGGATTTGAATGACGGGCGGGTCGCGGTTTTTGTCCTTCCGGTCATCAAGGACAAGGAGACGGCGATCAGGGTCATCGGCGATGTTCCGACGCTGGAAAACGCCATTCGCGTACCGATGGAATTTATTAAAGAAAAGCACAGCAAGGTGATAAAATGAGCGAATCAATCGAAAAATTCATCCTCGCCGTCGTCACAACAAGGCGAGAGCGAGTGATCGGAGGGACGGCTGCATTTTTCTGCGACACCCCCGAGGAAATGAACACGTACGCGAAAAACCTTGAAGCCATTCTCGACGGAATCGCCCACGGAATAGGAGATGACCTTTATTTGATTGTGAAACATTTTTAATTACAGTTGTGATCTTTTTAGAAATTGATATAATATATGAGTTAAGCCCTTCTCATGGAATAAGAAGGGTTTCTTTCTTCAAACTGATTTTTTGAAAAGAGAAATAAATGATGATTCATTTAAAGATGGAAAAGCTTTACTGAATTGAAAGGAAGGGTACTATGGGAAAACCTGTCGTAGCCATAGTTGGAAGGCCCAATGTGGGGAAGTCCACGATCTTTAACAGGATCGCTGGCGAAAGAATTTCGATTGTGGAAGATACACCTGGCGTGACGCGGGATCGGATATACAGCTCTGCCGAGTGGCTGAATCACGACTTCAACCTGATTGATACAGGCGGAATCGAAGTCGGCGATGAGCCGTTTTTGGCGCAGATTCGCCATCAGGCCGAAATCGCCATGGAAGAAGCAGATGTGATTATTTTCATGACGAACGGCCGCGAAGGCGTCACGGCTGCTGATGAAGAAGTGGCAAAAATTTTATACCGTACAAAAAAACCTGTCGTTCTGGCGGTTAATAAAGTGGATAATCCTGAAATGAGAGCAAACATTTACGATTTTTATGCCCTCGGCTTTGGCGAGCCGTACCCAATTTCAGGGACGCACGGCCTCGGTCTCGGCGATCTGCTTGACGCGGTCAGCGAACATTTTAAAAACATACCCGAAACGAAGTATGAGGATGAGGTCGTTCAATTTTGCCTCATCGGCCGGCCGAACGTCGGAAAATCCTCTCTTGTAAACGCCATGCTTGGAGAAGAGCGCGTGATCGTCAGCAATATTGCGGGAACAACGCGCGACGCCATTGACACGAGGTTTACATACAATCAAAGAGACTTTGTCATCGTTGATACAGCCGGGATGAGAAAAAAGGGAAAAGTGTATGAGGCAACTGAAAAATACAGCGTCCTCCGGGCTTTAAAGGCGATCGACCGCTCAGAAGTCGTCTGCGTCGTCTTGGACGGCGAAGAAGGCATCATCGAGCAGGACAAGCGGATTGCCGGCTATGCGCATGAAGCGGGAAAAGCCGTCGTCATCGTCGTGAATAAATGGGATGCAGTCGAAAAAGACGAGCGGACGATGAAAGAATTCGAAGAAAAGGTTAGAGATCACTTTCAATTTTTGGACTACGCGCCTGTTTTGTTTATGTCCGCTTTGACGAAAAAGCGCATCCATACGCTGATGCCTGCAGTCATGACGGCAAGCGAAAACCATTCGATGAGGGTGCAGACCAATATTCTTAATGATATCATTATGGATGCAGTGGCTATGAACCCGACGCCGACGCATAATGGCAACCGCTTAAAAATTTATTATGCGACACAAGTGGCTGTGAAGCCGCCGACATTTGTCGTATTTGTCAATGATCCTGAGCTGATGCATTTTTCTTACGAACGCTTTTTGGAAAACCGGATACGCGACGCCTTCGGATTTGAAGGAACACCAATCAAGATTTTCGCAAGAGCAAGAAAATAAAGAGGTGTAGTAAAAATGACAAAAGTATCGATTTTGGGAGCCGGAAGCTGGGGAACAGCCTTGGCGCTCGTTTTGGCGGACAACCAGTACGATGTGTGCATTTGGGGCCATCGTGAAGAACTGATTCAGCAAATCAATGAACACCATGAAAACAAAGATTATCTGCCGGGTGTCAAACTTTCTGAAAACGTGCATGCCACAACAGATCTTGAAGCTGCAGTGGCCGATGTCAAGACGATCATCGTCGCCGTTCCGACAAAAGCGATCCGAGAAGTTCTCGCACAGGCTGTTTCCTTCATCGACCAAAAGGCGATTTTTGTACATGTTTCAAAAGGAATTGAGCCTGACACACTGCTCCGCATTTCTGAAATGATGAAAGAGGAAATTCCGGCTGAATTAAGGGAGGACATCGTCGTTCTCTCCGGGCCGAGCCATGCGGAAGAAGTCGGTTTAAGACACCCGACGACGGTAACCGTATCTGCCGACAGCAGCATTGAATCGGCACAGGCGATCCAGGATATGTTTATGAATCAGAATTTCCGCGTGTATACCAATCCGGATATGATCGGCGTAGAGATCGGCGGCGCGCTGAAAAACGTCATTGCGCTTGCCGCGGGCATTACAGACGGTTTGGGGTACGGAGATAATGCGAAAGCCGCGCTGATAACAAGGGGCTTGGCAGAGATCGCCCGACTCGGCACGAAAATGGGCGGAAACCCGCTGACATTCTCGGGGCTTACAGGAATCGGGGATTTGATCGTCACCTGCACGAGCGTCCATTCACGAAATTGGCGAGCCGGTAATATGCTGGGTAAAGGCTTCAAACTGGATGAAGTTCTGGAAGAAATGGGGATGGTCGTTGAGGGGGTCCGCACGACAAAAGCCGCTTATCAGCTTTCAAAGAAATTTGATGTGAAAATGCCGATTACCGAGGCATTGCACAAAGTATTGTTTGACGGCGAAAAAGTTGAGACGGCAGTCGAATCATTGATGGCGAGAGTCAAAACACACGAGATGGAAGATCTTGTGAACACATTTGAAAATCAAATGAAATGACCACTCCATCACCAACTGCTTTATACTCTCCTCTAAGTTCGTTTTAAAAAAACCGAAACATTTTGGAGACTTAGGCAAGAGAGGATACATTTGTCCGAAGACTTGCATAAAATAGAATCGAAGTCTGGAAGAGCTGTATCTTACCAATTGGGTTATATAGTCACAATCGTTATGCCTGAAGCAAAGCCCCCCTCTTTGCTTCAGGTTTTTTTTGCGGTTTTTTCCGTTTCGAAATATTGGAAAAGCTGTTGAACTTCTGGTTTTTCTTATATAAAATGAAATATAACGCTTACATCACAAGAAAAGGTAGAAGGAGGGCTTCAATGTGAATGTCGGTCTGTTAAAAATGTGGTTTGCCTTGGGATCAATGGGCCTGATGTTCTTAGCGGTGATTGCCATATACATAAGCAGATATAAATTTAAAAACCGTTTTTTAAAAGTGCTCACGTCGTTCGTCGCCTATACATGTATGCTCATCTCCGGCGTGATCGTCTTTTTTGTCGTCTTCAGCGGTCCCGTCAACGAATAAAGCATAAAAAAGGAAGATTCATATGAAAATCGTAAACGCACTGCTTGTTACTGTATTGACCGCAATCATGCTAAGCGGCTGTTTGTACCCTGAAGAAAGAAAGGCGAAAAACAGCGTGCCGTATCAGCACCAGCTCAAAGAAGTGCAGGCGGCCGTTGATGAATTCAGGGAGGCGACGGGAGGGCTTCTGCCGATTAAGACAAGGGATATGAGCGTTCCAATCTATCAAAAATACCCTATCGATTTTAACAGGCTGTCCCCCCGGTATATGGCTGAGCCGCCGGGTACTTCCTATGAAAGCGGCGGAGAGTACTTGTACGTTCTTGTCGATGTAGAAAAAAAGCCGATGGTCAAGCTCATTGATATAAAAATGTCGGAAATGATCAGAGAGCTAAAGCTTCGGGTCGAAATGTATAAAGATCAGCACAAGTATCCACCGTATAAAAAAGTCGTATCCAATCACTTATTCATGCTTGACCATGAAAAGCTCGGACTGAAAGAGGCGCCTTCTGTCACGAGTCCGCTTTCCGGCACCTCTCTGCCGCTTCTCGTCGATGAAAAAGGCGACATTCAAGTGGATTACCGAGTGGATTTGGCCAACCTGATAAAGCGGTCGAAAAAAACGGTAAAGCCGGGTGAGGAAATTCAGGATTTGATGTGGAAAGAGACGCCTTTTGTTCCAGCGTTTTCGGTAAAGTATACAGTGAATGACAAACAGGAACCTGTTTTTCTCGAATAGAATATCGGTCAAAATGCAAGTATCAGTCATGAACCTTTCTCCTCAGCATACAATGAGGAGAAAGGTTTTTTCATGCATGCCGAAAAAATTTCCCTAAGCTGTCATATTGAAATAGGACAACGTCATACACTATAGTGTCCTGTTTTTGATTGATGAAGAAGTAAAAAATTGAAAAGGATTGGAAGTCCGGGAGGGGATCACTTGGAAAAGGTCGATATTTTCAAGGATATCGCTGAACGAACAGGAGGCGATATATACTTAGGTGTCGTAGGAGCTGTACGTACAGGAAAATCTACGTTTATCAAAAAATTTATGGAGCTAGTGGTGCTCCCGAATATCAACAATGAAGCAGACCGGGCGCGCGCACAAGATGAGCTCCCCCAAAGTGCCGCTGGCAAAACCATTATGACAACTGAACCGAAGTTTGTTCCGAATCAGGCAATGTCAGTTCATGTCAGTGACGGACTCGATGTGAATATAAGGCTTGTCGACTGTGTCGGCTATACTGTACCCGGAGCAAAGGGATACGAGGATGAAAACGGGCCGAGAATGATCAACACTCCTTGGTATGAAGAGCCGATTCCATTTCACGAAGCTGCCGAAATCGGCACGAGAAAAGTCATCCAGGAACACTCCACCATCGGTGTTGTGATTACGACTGACGGCACGATTGGAGAAATCGCCAGACAGGATTATATCGAGGCTGAAGAACGGGTGATCGATGAATTAAAAGAGGTTGGAAAACCATTTATCATGGTCATCAATTCCGTAAGGCCGTACCATCCGGAAACGGAAGCGCTCAGGCAAGAGCTGATGGAGAAATACGACATTCCGGTGCTGGCGATGAGCGTTGAAAGCATGAGGGAAGCGGACGTTCTGAGCGTTCTCAGAGAAGCGCTTTACGAATTCCCTGTACTCGAAGTCAACGTCAATCTTCCGAGCTGGGTCATGGTATTAAAAGAGAATCATTGGCTCAGGGAAAACTATCAAGATTCCGTTAAAGAAACCGTCAAAGATATTAAAAGACTGAGAGATGTCGACCGCGTCGTCGGACACTTCAGCGAATTTGATTTTATCGAGCGCGCCAGCCTCGCCGGAATAGAAATGGGCCAGGGGATCGCCGAAATCGATTTGTACGCGCCGGATTACCTGTACGATGAAATTTTGAGGGAAGTCGTCGGCGTTGAAATCAGAGGAAAGGATCACCTCCTTCAGCTCATGCAGGATTTTGCCCATGCCAAGACCGAATATGATCAAGTATCAGATGCGTTGAAAATGGTGAAACAAACCGGTTATGGAATCGCTGCTCCCGCATTAACCGATATGAGCCTTGATGAACCGGAAATCATCAGGCAGGGGTCAAGATTCGGAGTCCGGCTGAAAGCGGTGGCGCCGTCGATTCATATGATCAAAGTCGATGTGGAGAGCGAGTTTGCGCCAATCATCGGAACAGAGAAGCAGAGCGAAGAGCTTGTCCGCTATTTAATGCAGGACTTTGAGGATGATCCGCTGTCGATCTGGAATTCCGACATTTTCGGAAGGAGCCTGAGCTCCATCGTCAGAGAAGGGATTCAGGCGAAGCTGTCCCTCATGCCTGAAAATGCAAGATATAAGCTGAAGGAGACGCTCGAGCGCATCATCAATGAAGGATCAGGCGGCTTGATTGCGATCATCTTATAAAAGGGAAGGCCTCTTATCATACGGGAGGTCTTTTTTTCATGCCTGAAACAGGATGAACAGGCGCCGTGAAAGGGATTGAGACGGCAGGGGCAAGCGGCTGGAAATATAGGAAAGATTATGATTAAAAAAGGAAAAACAGGAATATTTGTTCGTTTCATTCTGCTTAAACCTTGACGAATAAGGGATCATCGCTTTAAAATGCTTGATATGGTTATTCAGATGTGTTAATCTACATACAGAAAATCTTCACTTTACTGGACAAACGTTCCTCTCAAAGTGAAATTTTCACTGAAAGCCGTGAAATGCCTTTTCTATATTTATTTGAAATTTCTGTTCAAACAGGTATAGAAACAGGTTGAACTGTGAAGAAATGATGATAATCTATTGTTTGATACCTTTTGGGAGGAGGTGAAAGGCATGAACAAGACAGAACTAATCAATGCGGTTGCAGAAGCAAGCGAACTATCTAAAAAAGACGCTACTAAAGCAGTTGATTCTGTTTTTGATACAATTTTAGATGCACTTAAAAACGGTGAAAAAATTCAATTGATCGGTTTTGGTAACTTTGAGGTTCGTGAGCGCTCAGCTCGTAAAGGACGCAATCCTCAAACAGGTGAAGAAATCGAAATCCCTGCAAGCAAAGTACCTGCTTTCAAACCAGGTAAAGCGCTTAAAGACGCTGTAGCAGGAAAATAATTGTATGTATATATGCCGTTTTCGCGCGTAATACATACCATGTTGTTTCTTCACAGGAAAGCCCCTTTTCAAAGGGGCTTTTCATAATTTTAAGGCTTTTTTTCAGATGGAAAACATTTTGCCGGCAAAAAACCTTTCATTTTGCTTTTATAAGCTGAAGTGTGCTAGAATCTGAATTAAATGTATGCGTTTCTGGAGGATATAAAACAATGAGAGAAATCAACAAAGAACAAATTGAACAAGCTGTCCGGCAAATATTGGAGGCGATCGGAGAAGATCCGAACCGTGAAGGCCTTCTTGATACACCGAAAAGAGTCGCGAAAATGTACGCCGAAGTATTTGCAGGGTTAAACGAAGATCCGAAAGAGCATTTCAAGACGATTTTCGGCGAGGATCACGAAGAGCTTGTTCTTGTTAAAGATATTCCCTTTTATTCAATGTGTGAGCACCATTTAGTCCCTTTCTACGGGAAAGCCCATGTAGCTTATATCCCTAAAGGGGGAAAAGTGACAGGGCTCAGCAAATTGGCGAGAGCCGTTGAAGCGGTGGCAAAGCGCCCGCAGCTGCAGGAGCGGATTACGTCAACAATCGCCGACAGCATTGTTGAAACGCTGACTCCGCACGGTGTCATGGTTGTTGTTGAAGCCGAGCACATGTGCATGACGATGCGCGGCGTGAAAAAGCCGGGTTCAAAAACTGTCACTTCAGCCGTAAGAGGAACGTTTAGACAAGATGTAGCCGCTCGCTCTGAGGTGTTGGAGCTTATCAAAACATCATGATTAAAAATGAGAAGGTGTGCGATGAACATGACCAATAATCAATCGAATGATTTTGTCGTTATCAAAGCCGTCGAAGACGGCGTCAACGTGATCGGCCTGACGAGGGGCACGGACACAAGATTTCATCATTCAGAAAAGCTTGATAAAGGAGAGGTGATGATCTGCCAGTTTACCGAGCACACCTCTGCGATCAAGATCCGGGGCGAGGCCCTGATTCAGACGGCAAACGGCGAGATGAAAAGCGAGTCGAAAAAATAGATAGCCGGCCTTTTATGGCCGTTTGCGTGGCATAAGACAATATCTTTCAACATATTATGGTATAATTAAACTTTCTCCGCTCAAAAAAGATACATAATCAATCAAAAAGAAAAACTGCGAATTTTGGGACAAGGGTGATATCTTTGCAAGACATCTACGGACAATTATCTTATTTGAAAATCAAGCTGAATCAAAAGCTTTCACATCCATATTTGGCGAAGCATTTGACTGCGCCGAAAGTTGATGAGGATAAGCTGTTTCTTTTCTACGCTCTGTTTGAGGAAACGGATTTAAAAGAAGCTGACAAGGAAAGTTACATCTTAACGGCGATGCTTGTTCAAACAGCCCTTGATACCCATGATGAAGTCACGACCGCAGCTTCAATTAAGCAGGACGACTATAAAAACCGCCAGCTGACCGTATTGGCCGGTGATTATTTCAGCGGCATGTACTACTCGCTGTTATCGGGTATGAAGGATATTTATATGATTCGGACGCTCGCTGCGGCCATCAAAGAAATAAACGAACATAAAATCAGGATTTACGACCATTCCGCAAAAGATGCGGACAGCCTGAAAAAAAGCGTCAGCATAGTGGAAGCTGCACTTTTTCACCATCTCGCCGACCACTTTTACCTGCCTCACTGGAAAACAGCCGCCAATGACTTTCTTGTGTATAAAAGGTTTGCGGCCGAAGAAAAAGCTTCAGATTCCCGGCTGCTGGAGACGATCATACAGAAAGAGTTTCCGGAAGACCAGGCTTCATGCGGACAGCTGGCTGCAGCGGCTTATGAAGAAGCCAAGCTTGCGATCAACCAGTCGCTTGCTGCAAAGCCCGCCGTCCAAAAATGGCTTCTGAAACGCCTGCAGGAAATTCGGCCTGAAAAACGAACTTATCATCAGAAAGTGGAAGAAGGGTAATCATGGTGCAGTCAAAAGAACAGCGCGTACACGGCGTGTTTGAAAAGATTTATAAAAATTACGACCAGATGAACTCCGTCATCAGCTTTAAACAGCATAAAAAATGGCGCGACAAAACGATGCAGCTCATGAACGTACCAAAAGGAGCCAAAGCGCTTGACGTCTGCTGCGGGACGGGCGACTGGACAATCGCGCTCGCTGATGCGGCCGGAGAGACAGGGGAAATCAAGGGCCTTGATTTCAGCAAAAACATGCTGAGCATCGCCGAACAAAAGACCGACAGCTACAGCCAGATCGAACTGATCCACGGCAACGCGATGGAACTGCCCTTCCCGGACAATACGTTCGACTATGTCACCATCGGCTTCGGGCTTCGCAATGTTCCCGACTATTTAACCGTATTAAAAGAGATGGCGCGCGTGGTAAAACCCGGCGGCCAGGTTGTATGCCTTGAGACGTCCCAGCCTGAAATGTTCGGGTTCAAACAGCTGTACTTCCTGTACTTCCGTTTTATTATGCCCATGTTTGGAAAGCTCTTTGCCAAAAGCTTTAAGGAGTATTCATGGCTTCAGGAATCGGCCAGGGAATTTCCTGGTATGAAAGAGCTTGCTGCATTGTTTGAAGAGGCTGGATTAGAAAATGTTCAATATCATCCGTTCACAGGCGGCGTAGCGGCTACACATGTCGGCTTGAAGCGATGATGACTACTGAAATACTCGGGTGAATCGATATGAAATTGACAACGTTTTATTCTTTTTTAAATGACGATATTGAATTAATAGAAAAAGAGCTTGAAAAGACCGTGCACTCCGACTATCCATTGCTAAGTGAAGCGAGCCTGCATTTGCTGCAGGCCGGAGGCAAGCGGATTCGTCCTGTGTTTGTCCTGCTTTCCGGCATGTTCGGTGAATACGATATCAACAAAATTAAAAATGTCGCTGTTTCATTGGAATTGATACATATGGCTTCTCTCGTACACGACGATGTCATCGATGATGCGGAGCTTAGAAGGGGACAGCCGACTATCAAAGCGAAGTGGGATAACCGGATTGCAATGTACACAGGTGATTATTTGTTCGCTCGCTCACTTGAAGCGATGACGAAAATAAACGAACCGAAAGCCCATGAAATCTTGTCCAAGGCGATTGTCGAAGTCTGTCTTGGAGAAATTGAACAAATCAAAGATAAATATAATATGGAGCAAAACCTCAGAACCTATTTGCGGAGAATCAGGCGCAAGACAGCCCTTCTGATCGCATCGAGCTGCCAGCTAGGCGCCATTGCTGCCGGCGCGGGTGAAAACATTCATAAAACGTTGTACTGGTTTGGCTATTATGTCGGCATGTCCTATCAAATTATTGATGACATCCTCGATTTCACCTCAAGCGAAAAAGAGCTTGGCAAGCCTGTGGGCAGTGATCTGCTTCAGGGGAATGTCACGCTTCCCGTATTATATGCACGGAAATCGCCTGAATTAAAAGCGCGGCTGATGCTGGTCAACAGTGAAACGACTCCGGAACAGATCAAACCAGTGATCGAGGAACTGAAGAAAACCGATGCCATAGAACAATCGTTCAGAGTCAGCGAAATGTATTTAAATAAGGCTTTCGCACTGCTTGAAACGCTCCCGAAAAACCGGGCGCGGACGGCACTGGGCCAAATTGCGAAATACATCGGTAAACGAAAGTTCTAAAAAAAGACAAATGAGTCGAAAGTATGAATATTCTCCACCCTTTATTGATTAATTGTTTGAAAAATGCTATATTTCTGTTGTAGTGTTGAAAGCCTATACATATTAGCGGGGTGGAGAATCGACTATGGAAAAAACCTTTGTGATGGTAAAACCTGACGGCGTTCAGCGTCAGCTGATCGGCGAAATTTTGTTAAGATTCGAACGTAAGGGCTTACAATTAATCGGAGCCAAGCTGATGAAGGTCTCAGAAGAGACGGCAGGCGAGCATTATAAAGAACATAACGGCAAACCGTTTTTCGGCGAGCTTGTCGACTTTATTACTTCAGGCCCGGTATTCGCCATGGTGTGGGAAGGCGAAGAAGCAATCGCGGTCGCCAGACAGCTGATCGGGAAGACGAACCCTAAGGAAGCGCTCCCAGGAACAATTCGCGGAGACTTCGGCATGTTTGTCGGAAAAAATATCATTCACGGTTCAGATTCTCCTGAAAGTGCAGCACGCGAAATCAACTTGTTTTTTAAAGAAGACGAACTTGTTGAAGACGAGAAGTTAATGAATCAATGGATTTACTAAAAATCAGCTGAAAAGCTGATTTTTTTATATGGATCAGAATGGCTGCCGCCGGGCAGGCTTTTTTCTTTTTAAAGATACAAATTTAAAAGAAAACAAGCTATAATTGTACTCATATCAGCACGACGATTAGGAGAGAAAACATGGACAATTACAGTTTCTTTGTTGATAAATGGAAAAAAATAACTGGTGTGGATTTGGCATTGTACAAAGAGGCGCAAATGAAAAGAAGGCTAACATCTCTTTATGAAAAAAAGGGGTACGGCGATTTCCGCGAATTTGCGCTCGCTTTAGAAAAGAATGAAGCTCTTCTGCAGGAAACGCTGGACAGGATGACGATTAATGTTTCAGAATTTTACAGAAACTATAAGAGGTGGGAGGTTCTCGAAAAAACCATCCTCCCACTCTTAAAGCCTGCGAAAACATTGAAAGTATGGAGTGCGGCATGTTCAACCGGTGAAGAGCCGTATACATTATCGATGATTTTAAGCAGACAGAAAGGCCTCTCAGACTATCAGATCATCGCAACAGATATCGATGACAAAGTTCTTGCGAAAGCGAAAGAAGGCGTGTATCAGGAAAGATCTCTGCAGGAAGTGCCGAAAGAGATAAAGGAACTTTATTTTACGCAAGACGGAAACCGATTTGCCGTCAAAGACGAGATCAAGAAAAACATTCGCTTTCAAAAACACAATTTACTGGCTGATGCATATGAGAAAGATTTTGATATCATCGTATGCCGCAATGTTCTCATATATTTTACAGAGGAAGCAAAAGAGAAGATCTATCATAAGTTCAGCGGCAGTTTGAAGAATAATGGAGTTTTGTTTGTCGGAAGCACGGAACAGATCTTCAATCCGGAAAAATACGGTTTTCAATCGACAGATACGTTTTTCTATCAAAAAAGTTAGCTGACTTTTTATAAAAGGTTATGTTATAGTTTTACTTAAAAGCGTTAATGTGATGAAGGGAGAACGAAAGCATGAGGTATTTAACAGCCGGTGAATCTCACGGTCCGCAGCTTACGACAATTATCGAAGGAGTCCCAGCAGGGCTTTATATCACAACAGAAGACATTGATTACGAGCTTCAAAGACGTCAAAAAGGCCACGGCCGCGGACGCCGGATGCAAATCGAAAAAGATCAGGCACGGATCACAAGCGGTGTAAGGCACGGGCGTTCTCTTGGATCGCCGATCGCTCTCGTCGTCGAAAACAACGACTGGAAACACTGGACGAAAATCATGGGATCAGAGCCGATCACGGCTGAAGAAGAAAGCGAAATGAAACGACAGATTTCAAGGCCAAGACCGGGTCACGCTGATTTGAACGGCGCGATCAAATACGGGCACAGAGATATGCGCAACGTGCTTGAACGTTCATCTGCCAGAGAAACGACCGTCCGTGTGGCGGCAGGAGCCGTCGCCAAAAAGATCCTTTCCCAGCTCGGCATCCAAGTGGCCGGCCACGTGCTGGAGATCGGCGGAGTAAAAGCCGAAAAAACAAATTATGAATCTATCGAAGACTTGAAAAAAGTAACCGAAGAGTCTCCTGTCAGATGCTATGACGAAGAAGCGGGCAGAAAAATGATGGACGCGATCGATGAAGCAAAAGCAAATGGCGATTCGATCGGCGGAATCGTCGAGGTGATTGTTGAAGGGGTGCCGGTAGGAGTCGGCAGCTATGTCCATTACGACCGCAAACTCGACAGCAAGCTGGCTGCCGCCGTGCTGAGCATCAATGCTTTTAAAGGTGTTGAATTCGGCATCGGCTTTGAAGCTGCACGCAAAAACGGCAGTGAAGTCCATGACGAAATCATTTGGGACGAAGAAAAAGGCTATACGCGCGCTACAAACCGTCTCGGCGGCCTTGAAGGCGGGATGACAACGGGAATGCCGATTGTCGTCAGAGGCGTGATGAAGCCGATCCCAACATTGTACAAACCGCTCAAAAGCGTTGATATCGAGACGAAAGAGCCGTTTACAGCAAGCATCGAGCGTTCCGATTCCTGCGCTGTCCCTGCCGCAAGCGTAGTGGCTGAAGCGGTTGTTGCATGGGAAATCGCCAAGGCGATCGTCGAGCAGTTTGGCGTTGACCAAATGGACCGGATCGCTGAAAATGTTGAGAAAATGAGAAAGCTTGCGAGGGAGTTTTAATGAAATCACTTCAAATCGAAACCGCTTCTTTATCCTACCCGGTGTTCATCGGGGGAGGCATTAGAAAAAACGCGGCAGAGCTCTTGTCATCCTTGAACCTTCCGATGACGAAAGTGCTATTGATCACCGACGAAGAAGTTGATAAACACTATGGAGAAGAACTGTTCGGCCTTCTCCGCAGCAAATGGCCCGTCAAAAAGGTTGCGGTGCCAAGCGGTGAACAGGCCAAATCAATCGATCTGTTTATGAAGCTCCAGACGGAAGCCATTCAATTTCACCTTGACCGTTCGTCATGCATTGTGGCGCTGGGCGGCGGCGTTGTCGGCGATCTTGCAGGGTTCGTCGCTTCAACTTTTATGAGGGGCATCGATTATGTGCAATTCCCAACGACTCTGCTGTCTCATGATAGCGCGGTCGGAGGGAAAGTTGCCATTAATCATCCGCTCGGAAAAAACTTAATCGGCGCTTTTCATCAGCCGAAGGCGGTGGTTTATGATACCGAATGCTTGAGCACGCTTTCTGAAAAAGAAATGCGTTCAGGTCTTGCGGAAGTCATTAAGCACGCATTTATCCGTGATGAATCTTTCTTGAACGAATTGCTTAAAATTGATTCAATTAAAGCGATTACGACCGGCCAGCTCAGTGAAATGGTGTACAAAGGCATTTCGATTAAAGCGGAAGTTGTCTCACAAGACGAGCACGAACAGGGAATCAGGGCCTATCTGAATTTTGGGCATACGCTTGGCCACGCCGTTGAAGCCGAATACGGCTACGGAGAGATGACCCATGGCGACGCTGTCGCTTTAGGCATGCAATTTGCTTTGTTTGTCAGCGAGAAGGTGTTGAATTGTCCTGTTGACCGCACAAAAATCGCCGCCTGGCTGAAAAATCTCGGCTATCCGGAAAGCGTAAAACGCGAAGTTTCAACAGAAGCTCTCATCAATCGAATGATGAACGATAAAAAAACACGCAGAGGCATCATTCAGTTTGTTCTGCTGGATAAGATCGGCAGTGTGCGGCTGCACTCCTTTAAAGCCGATGAAATTGAACGATGGCTGAATATGTGGAGATTGGAGGGAGGCAAATGATGATGCGCGGAATTCGGGGAGCGACGACAGTTGACCAGGATACAGAAAAAGACATTACGGAGCGGACGAAGCAGCTGATCGGAAAAATGATCGATGAAAATCAACTCAAACCTGAGCAAGTCGTGCAGATCTTCATTTCTGCCACTTCCGATATTCACGCTGCTTTTCCCGCAAAGGTCGTCAGAACGTTTGACGGCTGGCAGCATGTGCCCGTCATGTGCATGCAGGAAATGGATGTTGAACACGCCCTTAAAAAATGCATCAGAGTGATGATGACGGTTCAGACGGATATGCGGCAGGATGAAGTCCGCCACGTTTATTTAGAAAATGCCGTAACGCTCAGACCTGATTTATCATTGACAAAAAATACTGAATTGTAATACGATTGTAGAAACCTTGAAATACACAGGAGTGTGTATGGGGTTTTAGTCTAGAAAAGCTGAGTATGAGACTAGGGTAGATTGAGAATGAGCTGAGATGAGCTGAGTTGAGACAAAACGTTTATTCATTCTACCCAAAAGACGCTGTTCTTTTGGGTTTGTTTCGTTTTCCCCTCTTCAATTCAATCATTTGTCCTCTAAAGGCCTTCTTCTCATTCTCTCCGCCTGAATAAGGAGTGAGAGATTGTTGAGTCTGCAAACCGATTTTGCCTCTTTTTCAGAGGATACTTCACACTTTAAAACAATACCGATAATTGAGAGTTTTTCCGTCGATACGCTGACGCCCGTTCAATTGGTCGAGAAGCTGCAGGAAAACATCGTGTATTTGCTGGAAAGCCAGGATGAAACCTCTGCATGGTCAAGATATTCTTTCATCGGTCTGGATCCCTTTTTGACGATCAAAGAAGAATGCGGCCGGTTTCACGCCTGCGATCAAAAACAGAAAAAGCTTTATTCAGCTTCACAGTTAAAAGAAATTCTCGAATGGATGTCGGAGACATATTCGATCAAAGCGCCTGAGCTCGACATCCCGTTTACAGGGGGAGCGGTCGGCTATTTAAGCTATGATTTAATGCCGCTCATTGAACCGTCCGTCAAAGGGCACAGCAAAGAAACGGAGATGGAAAAATGCCTCCTGTTTGTCTGCCGGACGATGATCGCCTATGATCACGAGCTGAAAAAGCTGCATTTCATCCACTATGCAAGGCTTGAAGGCAGTGAAACAAGGGAGGAGAAACAGCGCATTTTTAAAAAGGGGAAAGAAGAGCTCAAACAGCTTACACACAGGCTGTCAGGCCGGAAAACGACGAAAGAGCTGTTTCTCCCGCAAGGACGGCACACGGCCCCCAGCTTTAAAGGGGTTCAATCAACATATGAGAAATCCCGGTTTTTGGCCGATGTCAATCGCTTGAAAGAGTACATTAAAGCGGGAGATATTTTTCAAGGCGTCCTTTCGCAAAGGTTCGATATTCCGGTGAAGGTCAGTTCTTTTGAGTTATACAGAGTGCTGAGAATGGTCAACCCGTCCCCGTACATGTACTACATGAAGCTTCCTGACCGCGATCTCGTCGGAAGCTCGCCTGAACGCCTGATCCATGTTCAAAACGGTCATCTTGAAATTCATCCGATCGCCGGCACGAGGAAAAGAGGCGGTGATCAGGCTGAAGATAAGCGGCTCGAAAAAGATCTTTTGGCTGATGAGAAAGAAAAAGCGGAGCACTACATGCTCGTCGATTTGGCGAGAAATGATATCGGCAGAGTAGCTGAGTACGGATCTGTCCAAGTGCCCGAGTTTACGAAAATCGTTTCCTTTTCACACGTCATGCACATCATTTCGATCGTAACCGGCTCGTTAAAAGCGGGCGTTCATCCGGTAGACGCTTTAATGAGCGCATTTCCGGCCGGAACTTTGACCGGCGCTCCGAAAATCCGCGCGATTCAGCTTTTAAATGAACTTGAGCCCGAACCGAGGGAAACATATGGGGGATGCATTGCTTATATCGGATTTGACGGAAATATCGATTCATGCATCACGATCCGGACGATGAGCGTGAAAAACGGAGTGGCGTCCATCCAGGCCGGAGCAGGCATCGTAGCCGACTCCGTGCCTGAAAAAGAGTGGGAAGAGACCTGCAATAAAGCGGGGGCTCTGTTAAAAACGATTCAAATCGCTGAAGAAATGTTTCTCGAAAAGGGGGAGGACGGCAATGAACGAACTGCTGAAATCATGCGTTAATGGAGGAACAATGAATGAAACCGAGGCACACAGCATCATGCGTGACATGATGACCGGCTCGCTGAGCGCCGCGGAAATTGGAGGCCTCCTGTCCGTTCTCGCCTACAGGGGAGAAACGGCTGAAGAGATTGCGGGATTTGTCAGAGCCATGCGGGAGCAGGCGCAAACAATAAACGGGCCGGAAGATGTTGTTGATACGTGCGGAACCGGAGGAGACGGAAGCTCCACCTTCAACATTTCCACAGCGGCGGCGATCATCGCTTCATCAGCCGGGGCAAAAATCGCCAAACACGGTAATCGTTCCGTTTCTTCAAAAAGCGGGAGCGCTGATGTTCTCGAATATCTCGGCGTTTCAATTCAGACGTCGCCTGAAGAAACGATTCAGAGTATTGAACGCCGCAATATGGGATTCCTCTATGCGCCAAGCTATCACTCTTCCATGAAGCACGTGGCCGGCGCAAGGAAGGATTTGGCTTTTAGAACCGTATTCAATCTGCTCGGCCCGCTCAGCAATCCAATGAAAGCCAAGCGCCAGGTGATCGGCGTCTACTCGATTGAAAAAGCAAAGCTCATGGCCCGCGCACTTGAAGCGTTTGAACCGGAACACGTATTGTTTGTATCGAGCCGGGACGGTCTTGATGAACTGTCGATCACATCGCCGACAGATGTGATTGAACTGAAAGGCGGCAAAACATACGAATACACCGTTGAGCCTGGCGATGTCGGTCTGCCGTTCGGCAGCATAAGCGACATTCAGGTGGCGACGCCTGAAGAAAGCGGCCGTCTCATCGTCGATATTTTGAAAAACCGCGCTCCGGATTCGGCTGTTCATATCGCAGCGTTTAATGCCGGAGCCGCTTTATACGTCGCAGAACAGGCGCCGGGTTTAAAAGAAGGCGTTGCACTCGCTTTAGAAGCTGTTGCAAGCGGTGAGGCGCTTGATCAGCTGGAACGATTAAAACAGAAAGAGGAAGAGTTGTATGCTTAATCAAATTATTGATAGAAAACGAGAAGACATTCTGAAAATCGAACTGCCGGAAGATTTGAAGCTGCCAAAGCGGTCATTTAAAAAGGCGCTTCTTTCTCCTAACCGGTTTGTCGCTTTAATTGCGGAGGTGAAAAAAGCTTCACCGTCAAAAGGTGTGATTCAGGAAAACTTTGAGCCCGTAAAAATCGCTAAACAGTACGAACAGGCTAAAGCCGACTGTTTGTCTGTTCTGACAGATACACCTTTTTTTCAAGGGAAGAACAGTTATTTGTCAGATGTGAAACGCTCGGTTTCGCTGCCAGTACTGCGCAAGGATTTTATCATTGATTCCATTCAGGTTGAAGAAGCGGACCGCATCGGAGCGGATGCGATCCTGCTGATCGGAGAAGCGCTTGAACCGCAAAAGCTGTTTGACCTCTATCAGCAAGCTGCTGAAAAAGGTATGGATGTGCTTGTCGAAGTTCATGGCGAAGAGACGCTTGAAGGTATTTTAAATGTCTTTACACCCGAAATCATCGGCGTAAACAATCGAAATCTAAAAACCTTTGAAACATCCGTCGGGCAAACGGAGCGTATGGCAAAACTCGTTCCGTCAGGGAGCGTTCTTATCAGCGAAAGCGGCATCGGACAATCGGAAGACCTCGCTTTTGTAAAAGCGTGCGGAGCCCGGGCTGTGCTAGTCGGCGAATCGTTAATGAGAGAGCCGTCACAGCTGAAGGCTGTCCATGCGTTATTCGGAGAGAACGGATGATGGAGAAACCGGGCTTAAAATATTGCGGGATTCATTCATTGGAAGATTTAAAGGTGACAGCCCGCTCGAAAGCCGATTACCTCGGATTTATTTTCGCCGAAAGCAGACGGTCGGCAGACCCGGAGGATGTGAAACGCTGGTGTGGCAAAACGGATACAGCGGGTAAAAAGCTTGTCGGCGTCTTTGTTAATGAAAATATTTGCAGAATAGCAGAAATCGTAAAAGATGCCGGTTTGGACGTGATCCAGCTTCACGGAGATGAAACAGAGGCAGATATCAAGCGGCTGAAAAGCATGACAGACTGCGAGATTTGGAAGGCGCTCCACCATGGGGATGATACCGTTCAGCGCATGGCATCTTTCGCACCTTACATCGACGGGTATGTCATCGACTCGTCTGTTAAAGGGCTCAGAGGAGGAACGGGCGTTTCGTTTTCGTGGGACAGCGTTCCGATGTATAAAGATGCAGCGCAAAGAGAAAGAAAGCGACTGTTTATCGCCGGGGGCGTGAACCCGGACACAATCGCGGATCTTTTAAAGCGGCGCCCGCCGGGAATCGACCTGGCAAGCGGAATTGAAGAAAGAGGCAGGAAAAGCGAAAAGCTGATCGGCCTTTTAGAAGAAAGGATGTTCGAACATGTATTCATATCCGAATGAACAAGGCAGGTTTGGTGATTTTGGCGGGAAATTCGTGCCGGAAACACTCATGCAGCCTTTGGAAGAAATCGAAAAAGCGTTTCTTGAACTGAAAGACGACCCCTCGTTTCAAAAGGATTATCAAAAGCTTTTAAAAGACTACTCAGGCAGGCCGACGGCTTTGACGCTCGCTGACCGGCTCACAAAGCAGCTGGGCGGAGCGAAGATTTATTTAAAAAGAGAAGATTTAAACCATACAGGCGCCCACAAAATCAACAATGCCCTCGGCCAGGCTCTGTTGGCCAAGAAAATGGGGAAAACAAAGCTCATCGCTGAAACCGGCGCAGGGCAGCACGGCGTGGCTGCGGCGACTGTCGCTGCAAAGTTCGGCTTGTCATGCATTGTCTTTATGGGTGAAGAAGATGTTGCCAGACAATCGCTGAACGTGTTCCGGATGAAGCTCTTGGGAGCGGAGGTCGTTCCGGTGTCAAGCGGAAACGGGACATTAAAAGATGCTACAAACGAGGCGATCCGTTACTGGGTTCAGCATTGCCAGGATCATTTTTACATGATCGGTTCCGTCGTCGGGCCGCACCCGTATCCTTATATCGTCCGTGAATTTCAACGGATGATCGGCGAAGAGGCGAAAGCGCAGTTTTATCAATTGGAGCAAAGCCTCCCCGATAAAGTTGTCGCCTGTGTCGGAGGCGGAAGCAATGCGATCGGGATGTTCAGCGCATTCATTGAAGAAACTGTTGAACTGATCGGAGTCGAAGCTGCGGGAAAAGGTGTCGACACCCCCCTTCACGCGGCAACGATCACAAAGGGTACAAAAGGCGTTATCCACGGTTCTTTGACCTACTTGATTCAAGACGAGTACGGACAGATCATTGAGCCTTATTCCATCTCAGCAGGACTTGATTATCCGGGGGTCGGCCCCGAGCACGCTCATCTTCATCAAACAGGGCGCGTCACATATGAATCTGTCACTGATGATGAAGCGGTCTCGGCATTAAGGCTGCTGACAGAGACAGAAGGCATTTTGCCGGCTATTGAATCCGCCCATGCATTGGCAAAAGCATTTGACATCGCTAAAGAACTGCCGAGAGAGAAAAGTGTTCTCGTCTGCCTTTCAGGCAGGGGAGACAAAGACGTCCATACCTTGATGAAGGTGTTGGAAGAAGAGGTGAATCAAGATGTTCAATCTGAAAAAACAGCCGTCCGATAAGTTATTTGTTCCGTTTATTACAGCGGGAGACCCGCTGCCTGAAATCTCGATCGAGCTGGCGAAATCCCTTCAAGAGGCGGGGGCGTCCGCCCTTGAACTCGGGGTTCCGTATTCTGATCCGCTCGCTGACGGCCCGGTGATTCAGCGCGCGTCCAAAAGGGCGCTTGACAACGACATGAACATCGTAAAAGCGATCAGGCTTGGCGGTGAAATGAAAAAAAACGGCGTCCATATTCCGATTATTCTCTTTACGTATTATAATCCTGTGTTACAATTAGATACAGATCACTTTTTCGCTTTACTGCGACAAAATCGGCTAGACGGACTCCTTGTACCGGACCTTCCTTTTGAGGAAAGTGTATATTTGCAGCAGCAGTGTAAAAAACACGGGATTACCTATATTTCGCTGGTCGCGCCGACAAGCGAATCGCGCATTCAAAAAATAACGCAGCAAGCGGAAGGTTTTGTGTATTGCGTTTCTTCGCTCGGTGTGACAGGTGTGCGCAATGAATTCGAAGATTCTGTTTCTTCATTTATCAGGTCAGTTAAAGGAATGAGCTCCGTCCCGGTTGCCGTTGGGTTTGGGATTTCCAGCTCCAAACAAGTGGAGATGATGAATGAACTGGCGGACGGCGTTGTCGTGGGAAGCGCCCTTGTCAGAAAGATCGAAGAGCTGAAAGACGAACTCATCGCCCCTGAGACAAGGGAACAAGCCTTAAAGGCGTTTGAGGCATACGCTAAGACATTTAGCGGATCGTACATGGTAAAATGAGGTGACAGAATGTTGCAAATTAAAGAACAGTTAAAACAATTAACGCCTTACAAGCCGGGCAAACCGATTGAAGAGGTCAAAAAAGAATTCAACCTCGACCGGGTCGTCAAGCTCGCTTCAAATGAAAATCCTTACGGCTGTTCGGAAGCGGCAAAAGCAGCGCTCCAGACCGAAGTGCAGCAAATGGCTCTCTATCCTGACGGCTATAGTGCGGCATTAAGAACAAAGCTTGCCTCCCATCTCGGCGTAAACGAAACGAACATCATCCTTGGAAACGGAACGGACGAAGTCATTCAAATTATTTCCCGCTCTTTGTTGGATCCTGCATCAAACACTGTAATGGCGAATCCGACATTTTCACAATACAAGCACAATGCTGTCATCGAAGGAGCGGAAGTCAGGGAAATCGGCCTGCTTGAAAACGGCTGCCACGACCTGGATGCAATGCTGGAGGCGATCGATGAACAGACGAAGGTTGTCTGGGTTTGCAGTCCGAACAATCCGACCGGAACGTATGAATCCAGCCGCAACCTGATCCGTTTTCTTGAAAAAGTCCCGGAACATGTCCTTGCTGTCGTCGATGAAGCTTATTACGAATACGTAACGGCTCAAGACTACCCTGAGACCATTCCGCTTTTGGAACGCTTTTCGAACTTGATGATTCTCAGGACGTTTTCAAAAGCTTACGGTTTAGCGTCTTTGAGGGTCGGCTACGGGATTGCCTCTGAACAGCTGATTCAGGCGGTTGAGCCGGCGAGACAGCCGTTTAATACAAACCGGCTCGGCCAGGCTGCCGCGCTTGCCGCGCTGGGCGATCAGGCATTTATCGACGATTGCGTGAGAAAAAACAATGAAGGGCTCAAACAGTACTACGATTTCTGTGATGAGCACGGGCTAAATTACTATCCTTCACAAACGAACTTTGTGCTGATCGATTTTAAACGGAATGCAGACGAACTTTTCATGGAGCTGCTGAAAAAAGGCTATATCGTCAGATCGGGGAATGCGCTCGGCTTTCCGACATTCCTTAGAATATCGGTCGGTACGAAGGAACAGAACGAAGGCTTGTTGAAAACGTTAGCCGGCATGTTGTAAGAGGTGATGATTCAGTCACCTCTTTAGTCTATTGATGAACTTAGGTGATAAAAAATGACTCAACCAAATGAAACGATTTTATTGGCCGGTTTGGGCTTAATCGGCGGTTCGATCGCCCTTGCCATCAAAAAGGAACACCCCGGCAAACGGATCATCGGGTTTGACGTGTCAGAAGAGCAGGCAAGAGCTGCACAAAAGCTTGGCGTTATTGATGCTCCGGCTGTTTCTTTTTTAGAAGGGGTGAAAGAAGCATCAACCGTTTTTTTAGCGGCGCCGGTCGAACAGACGCTTCACATGCTTGATGAACTTGCCGCTTCAGGCATCAGAAAAAAGCTGCTCATTACAGATGTCGGCAGCACGAAACAAAAGGTCGTCAGCCATGCCGAGAAAGTGCTGCCGGATGAATACAGGTTTATCGGGGGCCATCCGATGGCCGGATCGCATAAATCGGGCGTCGCAGCCGCCAAAGACTTCCTTTTCGAGAACGCGTTTTACATTTTGACGCCTTCCGGCTCCGCCGGCAAAGAAGCGGTTGCTTCCTTAAAAGATCTGCTCAAAGGAACAAATGCAAAGTTTGTGGAAATGTCTCCGGCTGAACACGACGCCGTTACAAGCGTGATCAGCCACTTTCCGCACGTCGTAGCGGCCAGTCTCGTCCACCAGACCGTCAAATTCGAAGATCATTATCCGCTCGTCAAGCGTTTTGCCGCAGGGGGCTTCCGCGATATTACGAGAATTGCCTCAAGCAGCCCGGCGATGTGGCGCGATATTCTTTTGCACAATAAAGATAAAATATTAGAACGGTTTGACGAATGGAAATTTGAGCTGGACAGAATCCAGTCTTTTATCGAAAATGAAGATGCAGACGGGCTGTTTGAATTTTTTCGGCAGGCCAAGGAATACCGCGACGGTCTGCCTTTGCGGCAAAAAGGCGCGATTCCTTCCTTTTACGATCTTTATGTCGATGTCCCCGACCATCCCGGGGTCATCTCGGAAATTACGGCGATTCTCGCTGACGAGAAAATCAGCATTACGAACATCCGGATTATTGAAACAAGGGAAGACATAAACGGTGTTCTCAGAATCAGCTTTCAATCCGATGAAGATCGAAAACGCGCCGAAAAATGCATTCAAACCCGTGCAAAATATGAAACATTTTATGCTGATTGAGGTGGAACACATGAAAAGAGGAAAAATCAGTTCACTAAAAGGAGAGCTTCATATTCCGGGAGATAAATCCATCTCTCATCGCTCTGTTATGTTCGGAGCCATAGCAGAAGGGAAAACGGTCATCAAAAACTTTTTGCCAGGAGCCGACTGCTTGAGCACGATCGCCTGCTTTCGGAAAATGGGCGTGGAAATCGAACAGAATGGCAGTGATGTCACCGTCCTCGGCAAAGGGCTCGATCAGCTGGCTGAACCTGCGGAACTCCTTGACGTGGGGAATTCCGGAACGACGATCAGGCTGATGCTCGGCATTTTGGCGGGACGCCCGTTTCACAGTACAGTCGCCGGCGATGAGAGCATCGCCAAAAGGCCGATGAAGCGTGTCACAGAACCGCTTCGAAAAATGGGAGCGAAAATCGACGGCCGCGCCGGAGGGGAATATACACCGCTCTCTGTCAGCGGCGGACATCTGGCAGCGATCGATTTTCAGTCGCCTGTTGCAAGTGCGCAAATCAAATCTGCCGTTTTGCTTGCAGGTCTGCAGGCCGAAGGCGTCACAACGGTGACGGAGCCTCATAAATCAAGAGACCATACGGAACGGATGCTGTCAATGTTCGGTGTCAGCCTTCAGGAAGATGAAACAAGCGTAACAATTGAGGGCGGGCAGCAGCTGAAAGCGGCCGAAGTCTTCGTGCCGGGTGATATTTCATCAGCTGCGTTTTTCCTGGCAGCGGCTTCCCTAGTTCCTGACAGTGAAGTCGTGCTTCGCAATGTCGGACTCAATCCGACCAGGACGGGAATCATCGATGTCTTGAAAGAAATGGGGGCCGATCTTGAAATCGAAGAAAAAAATGCCGGAAACGCCGAGCCGTACGGCGATCTCAGAATCAAAACGTCCTCTTTGAAAGCCGCTGAAATTTCGGGCGATTTGATCCCGCGCCTCATCGATGAAATACCGATCATCGCTCTTCTCGCTACACAAGCTCAAGGAACGACGGTCATCAAAGACGCGGCTGAGCTCAAAGTAAAAGAAACGAACCGAATCGATACCGTCGCCTCAGAGCTGAAAAAAATCGGTGCGAACATCGAGCCGACAGAAGACGGGATGAAGATTCACGGCAGGACGCCTCTTACAGGCGGCGCGAAAGTCTCAAGCCACGGGGACCACCGGATCGGAATGATGCTGGGAATCGCCGCCTGCATCTGCGAGCAGCCGATCGACATTTTACAGCCTGAAGCTGTGAGCGTCTCATATCCTTCGTTTTTTGAACATATTGAAAAGCTTGCAAAAAAAGCCTGAAGCCTTGTGCTCAGGCTTTTTCAGCCCGGAAAATCATGAAAGCCGGGCGTTTAATCATAAAACGAATGTCTCCCGCATAGCTTGTCTTAACAGAATCAATCTGCTTCATACAGGTATGCGGGCAACATATTTGCCGGAAGCCGCCGCGTGAATTATGATAGTAAGTAACTCACCGCGATATGCCGGCTGATACGGCAGGCGATGAATTGACGAAAGAAAGGGACGTTTAGATTTGAATACTTCGATTCAAGAAGCCATAAAATTAGTTGAAGCAGGCCACCCGGAAAGCGGATTGAAAAAGCTTGCTGATATCGAGTCTGACCTTCATGATGAAGACAAAGCCATAGTAGCTCAGCTGTATTACGAATGGGGCATTGTCGATAAGGCTATCGCCATAGCGAATGATCTCCATGAACTGTATCCGGATGAAACGGAACTGACATGCTTTTATGCCGAACTCCTCATCGAAACCGACCAGGAAGAAAAAGCGCTCAGCGTGCTCGAAACGATTCCGGAAACAGATGAAGCGTACCCACAGTGCCTGCTTTTAATGGCTGACCTCTATCAGATGCAGGGTCTGTTTGAAGTCAGCGAGCAAAAGCTGTTAAAGGCCCAAGCCATTTTGCCGGATGAGCCGATTATCGATTTTGCCTTGGGAGAGCTGTATTTCACTCAGGGAGCTTACGGCAAAGCGGTCCGTCAATTCAAAAAAGCGGCCGAAGAAGAAGCCGTCATCGGCGGCGTCAATGTGTACCAACGGCTGGCGGAATCATTAAGTTCATCCGGCGCGTTTGAAGAAGCGCTTGAATGGTATGAAAAAGCCGTCAAGGAGAACCCGGAGCCCAACACACTGTTCGGGTTTGGTTTTACGGCGCTGAAAGCGGGGTATCCTAAAACTGCGATTAAACAACTGACAGAGCTGAAGGAAATGGATCCTGCTTATTCTTCACTTTACAAGCCTCTGGCAAACAGCTTTGAAGCAGAAGGGCTTTATGAAGAAGCATTTGAAACGGCAAAAGAAGGAATCCGCTTCGATGAATTCAACAAAGAGCTTTATCTTTCTGCTGCAAAAGCAGCCTTAAAAACGAAAAGGCATTCGGAAGCGAAAGAGCTGCTTCGTGAAGCGCTGGCGCTGGACCCCGGATTTCTGGAAGCCGTCCATACCCTGCTTGCCCTGTTTCTTGAAGAAGACGACGATGAGAGCATTATTGAACTTGTACAGGAAGTGCGCAAATACGGAGAGGATGATCCGAAGTTCAGCTGGCATCTGGCATCGGCGTTCGCCCGGACAGAGGTGTACGACAAGGCGCGTGAGGAATATGAGAACGCATTTTTGCACTATCGGGATGACGCCGATTTCCTTTACGAATATTCAATGTTTCTGCTAGAAGAAGGACGGCGAAAAGAAGCGCTGCCTCTGCTGAAAAAACTGGCAGAGCTCGACCCGGCAAACGAGGAAGTCCAGGAGACGATTTTCAGAATCGAAGATGAAAATTCCTTTGAATAAGCAGGATATGATCGGTTTGTGTGGAATTTATAAAGTAATACACAAGATGCGATAGAGGAGGGAATAACATGCAGACCCCTGTTTCTGTCAATGAAAAAAAAGATTTTATCCGCTGGTTTCTCAACCATTATCAGCTGAAACGAAGAGAGTGTGTATGGATTCTGAATTATTTAATGAGCCATGACTCGCTGATGGAAAAAGTGCATTTTGTCGAGCAGGCCGAATTTTGTCCGAGGGGCATTATCATGTCTACCCACTGCGTTGAGGAAGTGCCTTTTCGTTTTTATAAAGAAAATGTCATGACGACCGATGCAGAAAAATCATTTCATGATATCAGGCTGAATAAGCAGCAGGATCTCTTTATCCAGCTGAACTTCCGCTCAGCCTATAATTCTCCGGAATATGCGGCGGTACTCGAAGCCAATCCCCATATTCCGAAAGACCTATATGAAAATGAAAAAGATAAAATTGTCGCTGAACAGATTTTGGAGCATTCCATTTCCACTTTTCAGAGACAAAAGCTGCTGCGGGAAATCGATGAAGCGCTTGACCGCCAAGATAAAGAAAGCTTCGAAAAACTAGCTAAACAACTGAGCCAGCTGCGATAATCCGCTGCCAATCAAGCCTTGCCGAGAGCAAGGCTTGTTCAGCTCCGGAGAAAGCGCTGTCAAAACGAGGAGGCCGGGAGCCGTGAAATGGAATACGCACGATGCGGATATTTACTTGAACGCGAAAGAATACATCGATACAGCTGTCATCCCTTTAATATCGGTTAATTTGGGAGATCAGTTTAAATCGGCCGTATCAAAAGGGGAATTTACGTCTATACTTGCAGAAGAACTTGAAAGGCAGCTGAAGGGCAGAATCTATTTGTTTCCGCCCTGTACATATTTAGATGCGAATGAAAAATCGGCGCAGCATATCGCCGATTTAAAAGAAATGGCCGGAAAACATTTTCGCCACATCGTTTTTTTAACGACGGATGAACGCTGGAAGCAGGTGCTCGAAAGCGAGCAAAAGCTGCTGTGGGTTCCGGCGATTCCTCTCGAACATATGAAGGATTCGTTAAAGCAGAAGCTGCTGGAAGACCAAATTGAGCAAATATTGAACATTTTGTTACAATATTGGAACTCTTAATAAAAACACTTACATTTCCTTTGTATAATGATTTTGGGAATGTTGACCTTCCTAAAATATTGATATATTATGAGGGTGTCCTAGTTTCATGAATTTTTTTCTATTTCAGTTATATTGTAGCTGGGGACTTGAGGGGGGATATGAAGATGAGCGAAAAAAGACATCGGGTATCCAGACGTCAGTTTTTAAACTATACGCTGACCGGAGTCGGCGGCTTTATGGCGGCGGGGATGCTCATGCCTATGGTTCGCTTCGCGCTCGATCCGGTTTTAAGGCCGACTGAAGATCAGGACATGGTTCAGGTTGTCAGCGTTGATGAATTGACAAATGAACCGCAGCGCTTCGATTTTAAAATCAAACAAGTGGATGCCTGGTACGAATCGGAAGAATCGAGATCAGCGTGGGTTTTCAAAAGTGGGGACGAAATTGTAGCTTTATCACCGGTTTGTAAACATTTGGGGTGTACGGTCAACTGGAACAGCGATCCTAAAAATCCGAATAAGTTCTTTTGTCCGTGCCATTACGGACTTTATGAAAAGGATGGTACCAACGTGCCCGGAACTCCGCCGCTTGCTCCTTTGGACCGCTATGAGCAAGAGGTTAAAGACGGCTACCTTTACTTAGGGAAAGCCAAGCCGAGGAAGGATGGGTGATCATGCTAAACAAAATTTATGACTGGGTGGACGAAAGACTTGACATTACGCCGCTCTGGCGGGACATCGCCGACCATGAAGTTCCTGAACACGTGAACCCGGCTCACCATTTTTCAGCTTTCGTGTACTGCTTCGGGGGATTGACGTTTTTCGTTACGGTGATTCAGGTGCTGTCCGGCATGTTTTTGACGATGTATTACGTTCCGGATATTAAAAACGCCTGGGAATCTGTTTATTATTTGCAGAATGAAGTGGCGTTCGGACAGATTGTAAGGGGAATGCACCACTGGGGTGCAAGCTTGGTCATTGTGATGATGTTTCTTCATACGCTCAGGGTTTTCTTCCAGGGGGCCTATAAGAAGCCGAGAGAGCTGAACTGGATTGTCGGCGTTTTGATCTTCTTTGTCATGCTCGGTTTAGGTTTTACAGGCTACCTTTTGCCTTGGGATATGAAAGCTCTGTTTGCGACAAAAGTAGGTTTGCAGATTGCTGAGGCGACGCCGCTGATCGGCTCGGAAATTAAAACGCTGCTTGCCGGTCATCCGGATATTGTCGGCGCTCAGACGTTGACGCGCTTTTTTGCCATACACGTCTTTTTCCTGCCAGCCGCTCTGTTCGGACTGATGGCTGCACACTTTATCATGATTCGCAAGCAAGGAATTTCTGGGCCGCTGTAAGCGAGCGACTCAATTGAGAAGGAGGGGATGGCATGAAGAGGGGAAAAGGGATGAAGTTTGTCGGTGATTCACGGATCCCGGCGGAAAGAAAACCGAATATTCCAAAAGATTATTCTGAATTTCCAGGGAAAACGGAAGCGTTCTGGCCGAATTTCCTGTTGAAAGAATGGATGGTCGGGGCGGTTTTCCTTGTCGGTTTTCTCGTGCTGACCATCGTGCATGAGCCTCCGCTCGAGCGGATGGCAGATCCGACCGATACCGGCTACATACCTTTGCCAGACTGGTATTTTCTATTTCTTTACCAATTGCTGAAATACGAATATGCTGCCGGGCCGTATACGGTGGTCGGCGCAATTATTATTCCGACAATTGCATTCGGAGCGCTATTATTGGCACCGTTTCTTGACAGAGGCCCTGAAAGAAGGCCGTTTAAACGCCCGGTTGCCGTAGGGTTGATGCTTTTGGCAATTTCAGCGACGATTTTCTTAACATGGCAGTCCGTTGTCACCCACGACTGGGCCGCTGCTGAAGAGCAGGGTAAGATCAAGGAAGAGGCCAATATAGATACGAGTGCAGCAGGGTATAAGATTTATCAGGAGCAAGGCTGTATTTCGTGCCATGGAGACAACATGCAGGGAGGAGCGGCAGGCCCGTCTCTCGTTGACAACGGCTTGTCTCCGGAAGAGATTGCGAAAATCGCCAAGGAAGGAAAAGGCGAAATGCCTGCTGGCGTTTTTAAAGGATCTGATAAAGAGCTTAAAGAACTGTCTAAATTCATCTCCGAAACAACGGCGAAATAAAACGGTTGTCAAGTTGATGAAGGCAGGCTATACTCTTGATAGAGCTGAAGCTGACGCCAAGTCAGCCTCTCGGGCTGTCGACGATGTCGATGGCCTTTTCAATTTTGACCGCTGCTGATCGTGAACCGTACGGAAGCCGGAAAGGCCGCTGCTTCTTGGCGCACGTTTCTGCGGTCAGTCTGTGAAGCTGACTCGGCGGTGGCTTTTTTTATTTAAAGAGACTGTGAGTTGATTGCTTTGAAACTGATTTCCTACATGCTCGCTCAAAAGCCGCTGCTTCTGCTGCTTTTGATCATTAATTTCTTCGGTACGGTTTACGGGTATTACTGGTACCTTCCGCAGCTGACGAATACGCCTGCGAAATTTCTGATTTTCGTTCCCGACAGCCCGACGGCGACATTGTTTTTTTTATTTGTTCTCATCGGACTTTTATTGGGAAGGAATGCTCCTCTCTTTGAGGCGCTTGCGCTTGTTACGCTCGTCAAATACGGGCTGTGGGCGGTTGTGATGAATATTCTTGTGCTTGCGGTGTCCGGAAGCCTCCATTGGACGGGCTATATGCTGATCGCGTCGCATTTCGCAATGGCTGTGCAAGGCGTGCTGTACGCCCCTCATTACCGGTTTAAAGGGTGGCATTTGGCGCTTGCGGCTGTTTGGACGCTGCATAATGATGTCATTGATTACTTGTTTGGCATGATGCCGAATTATTCAATGCTCGATCAATATATGCCGCAGATCGGCTATTTTACATTTTGGCTCAGTATCGCTTCGATCGCTTTGGCCTATTACTTGGTTTTGTCCCGGAAAGCTTTTAAGCTGTAACACGGATTCACAATCTAGGTCTAACCTTGTCCCTCTCTTCATACGCTTTAATAGAAGGAGTGGGAGGGACCGTAATGATACGAAAGGTGATCCTTTGCATGATGCTTGCGCTTGTTTTTCCTGCGGCCGGTTTAAAAGCGAAAGAATCATCGGCTTTGCAGGAATTGACGGAACTGTCAGATACGGTATTCCAGCTAACAAGGCAGTCTCAATATGAGGAAGCGGTACAAATTCTTCAATACTTTGAAAAACGGCTGAAAGCAGCGGAGAATGGGGAAACAGAGGGTATTATGACAGGCTCGGAAATCCGCCAGGTCAGTCTGGCCTACCATGATACGCTGAAAAGGCTGGAAAGCGAAGATGTCGCACAGCAGGAAAAATTTAAAGCCGCTGCCCAGTTTAGAATGCTGATGGACGCCATAGAATCTGACCATGATCCGCTGTGGAGCAGTTTGAAAAAGCCGATCATGGATTCTTTCAGCGCTTTGAAGGCCGGGATTCAGAAAGAAGACAACCTGACATTCAGGGAAAAGTGGAATCATTTTTTATCCTTGTATGATACGATTTATCCAAGCTTAACGATTGATGTTTCGCCAAAGCAGTTAAAAAGCGTCTCCAACCATATTGCGGTCGTGGAAAACGGGGGCTTTCAGCAAATGACGGAAAGCAGCAAGCTGGAAAGGCTGACGCTTTTGGAAAAAGATTTGGAAGATGTGTTTGATCAAGTAGAAGAAGATGATGCAGACCCTTCACTGTTATGGGTCATCCTGACGACAGGAAGCATTATCCTCTCGACACTGACATATGTCGGTTTCAGAAAGTATAAAGCTGAAGAGGACAGGCGCAGAAAAAGAGAAAAAGATTGGCCGAAATAAGAAGCTCCGCTGATCGCGAGCTTCTTTTTTTTGCTGACCTTCAATCAGCGTGTGATGGGATTTTTGTTCTCATCAAGCGTAAACCCTTCTCCCAGAACGTCGTGTACGTCGCTTACGGCTACAAAAGCGTGCGGGTCGACCGAGGTAATCACGTTTTTCAGCTGGAAAACCTCATTTTTCGGAACGACGCAGTAGAGAACGTCCCGCTCTGTTTTCGTATATGACCCCTGACCTTTTAAAACCGTGACGCCTCTTTCCATTTCTTCAATGATTTTGCGCTGGATCTGGTCGTTTTTTTCAGAGATGATGGTGGCGCCTTTTGCAGCATAACCGCCTTCCTGCATAAAATCGATGACCTTTGAGGCGACAAATACGGCAACAAGCGTGTACATCGCTTCCTTATAGGAGAGGTAAAAAATAAGGGATAATGTAATGACGCAGGCGTCAAACACAAACATGGCTTTGCCCATCGGCACTTGAAAATATTTGTTGATCAGCCGCACAATAATATCGACGCCGCCCGTCGTTCCGCCATATCTGAAAATAATGCCCAATCCGGTACCGATAAAAACGCCTGCAAAAAGAGCCGCGAGCGCAAGATCGTTTTGTAGCGGCATATGAATCTGGAAGCGCTGAAAAATCCATAAAAACACCGACAGACTGACTGTGCCGAGAATGGTATATGAGAAGACCGTTCTGCCGAGGAGTTTCCAGCCGATGAAGAAGACCGGGATGTTCAGCACCAGATTGGATATGGAAGGATCGATGTTAAACAGGAAATAAAGCAGCAGGGTAATGCCGGTAAAACCGCCTTCCGACAAGTTGTTCTGCATATTAAAATGAACGAGTCCAAAGGAAAAAACAGCGGCGCCTGCTAAAATAAACAGGACGTTCTTCATTCTGATGTCTCCGAACATAAAAAAACTCCTTTCCTTCCAAAAGCTGGCGTTAATATTATAGTGTATCCGTTTTAAAACAGCAAACCCGTCTTAAACATTTGTCAAACTTGTTTGAATTCGCTAACATGTAAGAGATGACAGGAGGTTTTGTCAGCATGACGAAAGAAAAAACGATGAAAGATATACAGCGTGAGGTTGACGAATATATCGGCCAGTTTAAAGAAGGCTATTTCAGTCCGCTTGCCATGCTGGCCAGGCTGACGGAAGAGCTTGGCGAACTGGCGAGGGAAATCAACCATCATTACGGTGAAAAACCGAAGAAAAAAACCGAATCGGAAAAAAAGATCGATGAAGAAATCGGCGACGTATTGTTCGTTTTAGTTTGTCTTGCGAATTCGCTTCATATATCATTGGATGAAGCGCATGATATGGTCATGGAGAAGTTCAACACCCGTGACAAAGACCGCTGGACAAGAAAAGAAGAAGGAAAGTAGAGGAGAATCAAGATGCAAAAGGAGACCATTAAAATCGCAATAGCAGGACCGCGCGGAAGAATGGGAAGCGAAGCGGTCAAACTTGTTGAAGATACCGCACATTTTGAGCTTGTCGGTGCAATCGACCGTACATATAACCGTGAAAAGCTGTCAGACGTGATGATATCAAGTTCAGAAGCCGTCATTTACACTGATATTACCGAATGCTTTTCAGAAACGGCTCCGGACGTTCTGATTGATTTGACAACGCCGGAAATCGGCAAGCTACATACAAAAATCGCGCTGGAGCACGGCGTCCGTCCTGTTGTGGGAACGACAGGATTTTCTGAGAGTGACTTGAACGAGCTTATGGAACTGACCGACGAGAAGGGGATCGGAGCCATCATCGCGCCAAACTTCGCGCTCGGAGCCGTGTTGATGATGAAGTTTTCGCAAATGGCTGCCAACTATTTTACCGATGTCGAAATCATTGAACAGCACCATGATCAAAAGCTTGACGCACCAAGCGGAACGGCCTTGAAAACGGCGGAAATGATTTCGGCTGTTCGCGAAGCGAAAATGCAGGGGCATCCGGATGAAAAAGAAATTCTGCCGGGAGCAAGAGGAGCCGATCAAAACGGAATCCGTCTCCACAGCGTTCGTCTGCCGGGATTGATCGCCCATCAGGAAGTGATGTTCGGCGGAGACGGCCAAACCTTGAAAATCCGTCATGATTCATACAACCGCGCATCTTTTATGTCTGGTGTGAAACTGGCTGTTGAACAAGTGATGAAAATCGATCAGCTTGTCTACGGCCTTGAAAATATCATAGAGTAACAAGAAGGGGGAAATCGCTTTGAAAATCGCCTTAATTGCCCATGACCGAAAAAAACAGGACATGATTCAGCTGACGACCGCTTATAAAGATATTTTAAAAAAGCACGAGCTGTTTGCGACAGGGACGACCGGTTTAAAAATCACCGAAGCGACAGGGCTGCCCGTCGTGCGTTTTCAATCGGGACCGCTTGGCGGAGACCAGCAGATCGGTGCTTTAATCGCGAAAAATGACATCGACCTTGTGATTTTTCTGAGAGACCCGCTGACGGCCCAGCCGCACGAACCTGATGTGTCAGCTCTTATCCGCTTGTCTGACGTTTATGCCATTCCGCTCGCCACCAATATGGGAACGGCGGAAATCTTGATCCGATCTGTCGAGGAAGGCGCGTTTGAATTCAGAAACATTGTCCACGGCGGGGATCGAGATGCTTGATATACTGGCTTTCGGCGCGCACAGCGATGATGTAGAAATCGGCATGGGAGGAACCATTGCCAAATATACTAAAAAAGGCTTTCAAATTGGCATCTGCGATTTAACCCAGGCTGAACTGTCTTCAAACGGAACAGTCGAAACGAGAAAAAGCGAAGCGGCGCAGGCGGCCGACATTCTCGGCGCCAGCGCGCGGATTTCCCTCACGCTGCCGGACAGGGGGCTGTTTCCCAGCCAGGAGGCGATCAGGGAAGCGGTTGCCGTCATTCGAAAACATAAGCCGAAGCTTGTCTTTGTCCCTTATCCGAAGGACCGGCATCCCGATCACGGGCACGCAGCGGAAATCGTCGAAGAAGCGGTCTTTTCCGCTGGAATACATAAATACGAAGATGCAGAAAAACAGCCGGCCCATAAAGTCCAAAACGTGTACTACTATATGATCAACGGTTTTCACAAACCCGAATTTGTCATCGACATTTCCGAAACGATCAATCAAAAAAAGGAAAGCCTTGCTGCTTATCAGAGCCAGTTCACCCGTTCCCGGCAGTCGGTTGAAACACCGCTGACGAACGGATATATTGAAACGGTCGAAGCAAGGGAAAAGCTTTTGGGAAAAGAGGTCGGCGTCGCATACGCGGAAGGGTTTTTTTCAAAGCGGACTCTTCTGTTAAACAACGATTTATTTGGGGGCGGATGATGAAACAGTTAAAAATCGGAATCACATGTTATCCGAGTGTCGGAGGATCAGGAATTATCGCTACCGAGCTCGGCAAGCTCCTTGCGGAAAAAGGACATGAAATTCATTTTATTACATCAAGTGTTCCGTACAGGCTCAATAAAGTGTATTCCAACATCTATTTTCACGAAGTCGAAGTCAATCAATATGCCGTGTTTAAGCACCCGCCGTATGATTTGGCTTTGGCCAGCAAAATGGCGGAGGTGGCGAAGCGGGAACAGCTTGATGTTCTGCATGCCCACTACGCGGTGCCTCACGCGATTTCCGCTTTTTTAGCGAAGCAAATGCTGAACGGAAACATTAAAACGGTCACAACGCTGCACGGCACAGATATAACCGTTCTCGGCTATGATCCGTCTTTAAAAGATCTGATCAAGTTTGCGATCGAGTCATCTGACCGCGTAACAGCGGTTTCTTCAGCTCTTGCCGCGCAAACGTACGATTTGATCAAACCGAACAAAAAAATTGAAACGATCTATAATTTTGTGGATGAGCGCGTGTATTTAAAAAAGCAGGAGCATCATTCGCTGAAAGAGCAGTACGGCATTGCCCCTGATGAAAAAGTGATCATCCACGTATCCAATTTCAGACAGGTGAAGCGCGTGCAGGACGTCATCCATGTCTTCAGCCGCATTGTCAAACGAATGAAGTCGAAGCTGATTCTCGTCGGCGACGGGCCGGAGATGACCGTGATCTGCCAGCTTGTCAGACAGCTCGGACTAAAAGATGATGTTCTTTTCCTGGGCAAACAGGACAGCGTAGAAGAGCTTTATGCCATCAGCGATTTAAAGCTGCTTTTGTCCGAGAAGGAAAGCTTCGGTTTAGTGCTGCTGGAGGCGATGGCCTGCGGCGTTCCGTGCATCGGCACCAATATCGGAGGGATTCCCGAGGTGATCAAAAACGGTAAATCCGGTTACTTGGTCGATGTAGGAGATATTGAAGGCGCAGCTCGTAAAGCGCTCCATTTGCTGACTGATGAAAGCCTGCAGCGCCAGTTTGCGGAAGCGGCGCTAGAAAGCATCAAGGAGCGCTTTTCTTCCAGTAAAATCATCGCGCAATATGAAGAAATTTATCAACAATTAACAGACGGGGAGTGTGAAAATGGAGGATCTCTTTTTGAAGGCTCTTCCTCTCCTTCGTGAGCTGAAAAAACACGGCCGGCAAGCCTACTTTGTAGGCGGATCTGTCAGGGATGCCCAAATGAACCGGGATATCGGTGATATTGACATCGCTACAGATGCATCCCCGGAAGAAATTGAAGCCATTTTTCCGAAAACCGTTGATGTCGGAAAGGAACACGGAACCATCATCGTCCTTTTTGAAGGAGAATCCTATGAGGTGACGACCTTTCGTGCAGAGCTTGAGTACGAGGATTACAGAAGGCCGAGCGGCGTTCAGTTTATCAAATCGCTGAAAGAAGACCTGAAGAGGCGGGACTTGACGATTAATGCTATGGCGATGGATGAACAGGGGAGACTGATCGACTATTTCGGCGGACTCCGCGACATACGGGAAAAATTGATTCAAACGGTCGGCGACCCGGCGGAGCGTTTTCACGAAGATGCGCTACGCATGCTGCGGGCGCTCCGTTTTATGAGTCAGCTCGAGTTTGAGCTTTCTCCAAATACAAAAAAAGCGATTTGCGAAAACCGTCTGCTCTTGGCTCATATTTCTACAGAGCGGAAAACGGTTGAATTCGAAAAGCTTTTAAAAGGAAAAGCGGCGGACAGGGCTTTGGAAGCGGCGGCTGAAACAGGGCTTTACAAGGAGCTTCCGGGGCTGGACGGCAAAAAGGAGCGCGTTCTGGCTGCCCGTGCTTTTCCTTTTTACCAACTTCAAAAAAGAGCGGATATATGGGCGGCTTTCATTCACATGATATCACTCGATTCCGCTGAGGCTCACCGGTTTTTAAAAGGGTGGAAGCTTCCGGGGAAAGTCATAAAACAGGCGCTCCTGACGGCTGAACGAATCGATCAAAAATGGGATGCCGTCTCGATGTATGAGGCGGGGGAAGAGACGCTGCTGTCCGCTTCCGCCATCCGCAGCTTAAGGGACAAGCAGGCAATCGATGAAAAGCGGCTGGCTGAAATCAGACAGTCGTACCGCGCGCTTCCGATTAAAAGCCTGAAAGACCTGGCGGTGTCTGGAAGCGATTTGTTGAATTTCAGAAAGAAGCCGGCCGGGAAATGGGTGTCCGATGATTTGAAACGGATTGAGCGGGCCGTGTTAAACGGGGAGCTTGCCAATCAAAAAAAAGCCATAGAGGAGTGGCTGGATTCATGCAGTCAAATTTAAGAAAGAAACTCATTCAATTGTTTACAGAGGCCGACGGCGAATTCATTTCAGGCCAGAAAATCAGCGAAGAGCTCGGATGCTCAAGGACCGCCGTTTGGAAGCATATCGAAGATCTGAGAAAATCGGGATATGAACTTGAAGCGGTCCGAAAGCTCGGCTATAAAATGATAAAAAAACCTGACAAAATCACCGAAGATGAAATCAGGCTCGGGTTAAAAACGAAAAAAATGGGACAGACCATCCATTTTCAGGATGTCGTCTCATCAACTCAAAAAATCGCCCATGAGCTAGCAAACAACGGTGCGCCGGAAGGAACGATCATCGTTGCCGACAAGCAGACCGAAGGAAGGGGAAGAATGGCGAGAGCATGGCATTCCCCAGAAGGAAACGGCATTTGGATGAGCATCATTTTAAGACCTGAAATGCCCGTGCAAAAAACGCCGCAGCTGACGCTTTTAGCCGCAGTCGCGATCGTTCAGGCAGTCGAAGAGCAAACCGGCATCGCAGCTGAAATCAAATGGCCGAACGATATTTTGATCAACCGCAAAAAAGTCGTCGGGATCTTAACCGAACTGCAGGCGGAAGCCGATCAGGTCCATTCTGTCATCGTCGGAATGGGGATCAACGTCAATCAGCTTGCTGGCGACTTTCCGGAAGAATTAAAAGAAACAGCGACAAGCCTTCGTCTCGCAAGCGGTGAAAAAATCGACAGAGCCGCTTTGATTCAAACGATAATGGCGGCATTTGAAAAAAGGTATGAAGACTATCTCGCCTACGGTTTCGAACCGATCAAGCTTTTATGGGAGAGCTACGCTTTGAGCCTGAACCGTGAATTGACGGCCAGGACGCTGAACGGAACGTTTCACGGCAAAGCGCTGGGAATAGACGAAGAAGGCGTCTTGATCCTGGAAACGAGTGACGGCATCAAAAAAATATACTCCGCCGATATCGATATAAATCCGTCATAGTTGGAAGGATCCATGCGTTTTTGGTATACTTCGGATGGGCAGTATCCTGTAGGAACTGCACCTGGAAAACATGCAACTGATAAAAAACAGTCTGCCTTGATCCAAAAAGGACTGGGACAGAGGGATGATTCTTGCCGAACACGGACGATTCGAAATCCTTCTTCTTGCCGGAAGGTTTTTTTGCTGTCCGAAAAGATGCTCATGCAAGCACGGCAGCTCATCTCCTCTGAAAAAGAGGAGGAGAAAACATGAAGACAAAGATTGATTTTCTAAAAATGAAACAAGAGGGAGAGCCGATCGTCATGCTGACGGCCTACGATTACCCGGCGGCAAAGCTTGCCGAACAGGCCGGCGTCGATATGATTCTTGTCGGCGATTCGCTCGGCATGGTTGTGCTCGGCCTTGATTCGACCGTATCTGTGACGGTCGCTGATATGATCCACCATACAAAAGCCGTAAAACGCGGGGCAAAAGATACGTTTGTGGTGACGGATATGCCGTTTATGTCTTATCACTGCTCTTTGGAAAGCGCTCTGAATAATGCCGCGGCGATCGTTCAGGAAAGCGGAGCCGATGCTTTGAAGCTTGAAGGCGGCGACGGTGTATTTGAGACGATCACGGCTTTAACACGCGGCGGAATACCTGTTGTCAGCCACTTAGGCTTGACTCCTCAATCCGTCGGTGTCTTGGGAGGCTATAAAGTTCAGGGGAAAGATGAAGAAAGCGCCCGCAAGCTGATTGAAGACAGCAGGCGCTGTGAAGAAGCAGGCGCAATTGCGCTCGTTCTCGAATGCGTCCCGGCAGCGCTCGCTGAACAGATTTCAAAGGAGCTCACGATTCCTGTCATCGGCATTGGAGCAGGCCCTGGTACAGACGGACAAGTTCTCGTTTACCACGATGTTGTCGGACACGGAGTAAGCCGGACGCCTAAATTTGTAAAACAGTATGTGCAAATCGATCAGCCGCTTGAACAAGCGCTTCGGGGATATGTTGAGGATGTCAGAAGCCGCGTGTTTCCTGAAGATGCTCATTCATTCCGTATCGATCAGCAAGTTCTTGAAGGATTATACGGAGGGAAATAAGCATGATTCAGATCCATACAGCAAAAGATATACAAAATGTAACGAAAAATTATCGCAAAGAAGGCAAAACGATCGGTTTTGTGCCGACAATGGGCTTCCTTCATGAAGGCCATATGTCGCTCGTGGAAAAAGCGCGAAAAGACAATGATATTGTCGTGATGAGCATTTTTGTCAATCCTATGCAGTTCGGTCCGGGTGAAGACTATGAAGCGTACCCGAGAGATATCGAAAGGGACCGGCAGCTTGCGGCTGACGGAGGAGTGGACATCTTGTTCACTCCTGAGCCTGAAGAAATGTACGGTCAGGAGCCGACGGTTACCGCAAGCGTGAAAAAGCGGACGGACGTCCTTTGCGGCCGTTCAAGGGAAGGTCATTTCGACGGTGTCGCAACAGTGCTCACAAAGCTGTTCAATCTCACCTTTCCGACAAGGGTTTATTTTGGCATGAAAGATGCGCAGCAGGTTGCCGTTGTCGACGGGCTGATCAACGACTTTTTCATGGATATTGAGCTGATCCCGGTTGAAACAAAACGGGAAGAAGACGGGCTTGCCAAAAGCTCAAGAAATGTCAACCTGCGAGCAGAAGAACGGCAGGAAGCACCCGCTCTCTATCAAGCCCTTCAGCGCGGCGCCGAGCTGATCCGCGATGGAGAGAGGGATGCGGAAGCTGTTAAGCGAGAGGTTCGGAGCATTCTTGAAAAAACGAGCGGTGTCATCGATTATGCGGATATTTATTCATATCCCGATCTGGAGATCAGGGAGCCATTGACTGGAAAAGTCATCATAGCGGTTGCCGTTCAGTTTTCCAAAGCCCGCTTAATTGATAATATCATCGTCGATATCCCGGCAGATCAAAAGGAGGATTTATGATGTACCGTACGTTAATGAGCGCAAAACTTCACAGAGCAAGAGTGACGGAAGCCAATTTGAACTACGTCGGCAGCGTGACAATTGATGAAGATTTGCTGGATGCCGTCGGAATGATGGCAAATGAAAAAGTGCAAATTGTGAATAATAATAACGGGGCCCGGCTGGAAACGTACATCATTCCCGGTGAAAGGGGGAGCGGCGTCGTTTGTTTAAACGGAGCTGCCGCCCGCCTTGTTCAAGTGGGAGATGTCGTCATCATCGTTTCTTATGCCATGATGTCTGAAGAGGAAGCAAAGACCCATAAGCCGAAGGTTGCCGTTTTGAACGAGAGAAACGAAATCGAGGAAATGCTGGGTCAGGAGCCCGCCCGTACCATTCTGTAGCCCCCTTGCCTTTAGGGGGCTTTCATATCGTTTAGAAAGAGTAGAAGGCGAAGCTTTTTCCCCGCATCTTTCTAAAACGTGTTACACTTTTGTCGAAGGTATCGAAATTGAGGTGTCCATTGAATGAACAATCAACGATATGTGGTCATTGATGTGGAAACGACAGGGAATTCGCCGAAAAAAGGCGACAGAATCATTCAAATTGCAGCGGTTGTGATTGAAAATGGACAAATGACCGAACGTTTCTCCAAATATGTGAATCCCAATCAGCCGATTCCCGCTTTTATCGAGCAGCTGACGGGAATTTCGAATGAAATGGTTGAAAATGAAGAGCCATTTTCGGCGATTGCCGAAGATATTTTTGAGCTGCTTCAAGACAGCTGTTTTATCGCTCATAACATTCATTTTGATCTTGCTTTTGTAAAGTATGAGCTGCAGCAGGCCGGTTTTGGCGAGCTTGAATGCAGCGTTCTCGATACGGTGGAGCTTTCGAGAATCGTTTTTCCGGGTTTTGACGGCTATAAATTGACTGAGCTGAGCGAAGAGCTTCAGATTCGCCATGAAAACCCGCACAGGGCTGACAGCGATGCAGAAGTGACCGCTTTGATCTTTTTACATATGATGGACAGACTGAAAAGGCTGCCGATTCCGGTTTTGAAATCAATCAGACGTCTATCCTGGCATTTGATCAGTGACGCGCAGGAGCTTTTTGACGGCTTGATCGCTGAAAAAGGTGCCGATGCCGAACTTGATGCCGGCTTTATGAAGGTTGGTTCCTTTGTGATCAGGACCCCTGAAGACGAGGATGAAGAGGCCGGTCATAAGAGCCGGGACCCGCAGACAGAGCCGCTTATTTGGGAAAAAGACGGCGGGCTTTCTTCATTGAACGACCGGTTTGACAAGAGAGAAGGACAGACGAAAATGATGCGGGAGGTCTGGACCGCTTTTCAAAATCATGAGCATGCTCTGATCGAAGCTGCCACTGGAATCGGAAAAACGCTCGGATATCTCGTGCCGGCTGCAATCCGCGCCAAGCAAACAGGCAAGCCGGTCGTGATCAGCACATATACGACATTGCTTCAGCAACAGATGATCAACCGTGATATCCCGCTTTTGGAAAAGATTTTTCCTTTCCCGGTCAAAGCCGCGGTTTTAAAGGGCCGCTCTCATTATTTATCCATTCGCAAGTTCAAGCATATTTTACAGGAAGATGATGACAATTATGATAGCGTCCTTGCAAAAGCGCAAATTCTCGTCTGGCTGACAGATACAGAAACGGGCGATTTATCGGAAATTAATCTTCCGTCAGGCGGAAAGCTTCTGTGGGACAGACTGGCATATGATTCGCATTCATATGCAGAAAACAGCACCCTAAGGAAACTGTGTTTTTATGAGAGAGCCAAAGCGCGGGCGCAGAAGGCTGATATGATCATTACCAATCATGCGCTTCTGTTGACTGACGAAGCCAATCAGCGAATTCATACCGGTGATGCCGATACGTTTGTTATTGATGAAGCCCATCACTTTGAACGCGCAGCGGGCGAGCAGTATGGGGCAAGAGCAGACTATGTCTTTCTCCATAAAAGGTTGATGCGGCTCGGCACCCTCAAACAAAGGGGGATTTTAAAAAAAGCCGAACGCCTCTACCGGTCAGCAGGCATTTCACCAGAATCTTTTTTCCAAATGGACGAATGGCTCGCTCAGCTTCTTGAAGAAAGCGATCTGTTCTTTACGGCTGTTCATTCTTTTGTCAAGCGGAGGAAACCAAGAAACGATCTCAACCGTCTCTTATATAAGATCGGCGAAATCGGTGAAAGCAGGGCATGGAACAGACTTGAAGAAAGCGCGAGAAGACTGTGTTCCTTGCTGTATGACATGCACCGGCTGTTTTCGGATCAAAAGAAAAGCCTCGCTGAAAAACAGGCTTCCTTCACCAGCCGCCAGGTGTTTTTGTTAGAGGAATACGATTCATGCATGGACGACCTTGAAGAATATCGAAAGACGCTCGCCCGCTTGATGTTTGACCCTGTCGAAGAAGAGGTCGTCTGGATTGAAATTGACGCGAAGGGCGCAAAAAACGCCGCGGCCATTTACGCTCAGCCGCTTGATACAAGCGAAATTCTGGCCGACCGGTTTTTCACCGAGAAAAAAAGTGTTGTGCTCACATCGGGGACGCTTGTCGTCGAGAACTCATTTGACTATATGATCAAAAAGCTCGGTTTAAGCGATTTCTATCCGAGGACCTTGCAAATCGAGGCGCCTTTTTCTTATGATAAGCATATGAACATCATGATTCCGACGGATGTCAGCCCGATTCAAAACGATCCTGAAGACTATATTCGAGATGTCACGCGTTTCGTCAAGGCGCTTGCAAAACAGAAAAACGCCAAAGTGCTCGTCCTGTTTACGTCTCATGATATGCTGCGAGATGTCTACCATGCAATAAAACAAGAGGAAGATTTTCCTTGTCAGCTCCTTGCACAGGGGATTTCCGGCGGAAGCCCCGTCAAGGTTATGAAATTGTTTAGATCGTATCCCCATGCGGTTCTTCTCGGAACGAACCATTTTTGGGAGGGCGTTGACTTTCCGGGTGACGAGCTGACGACGCTGGTCATCGCAAGGCTGCCGTTCAGGCCGCCAGACCACCCCGTTGAATCAGCCAAGTGTGACCGGGCAAAGAGAAGGGGAGAAAGCCCGTTTCAAGCGGTATCTCTGCCGGAAGCTGTCCTGGCATTCAGGCAGGGCATCGGCAGACTGCTTCGCTCGGAGAAAGACAGCGGAACGGTCGTGATTCTCGACCGCCGCATCCGAACCTCTTCCTACGGTACGGTGTTTATGAAGGCTCTGCCCCCTGCAAAAGTCATGGAGCCTACATTCCTTGAGCTTGAAGCGTACATAGCCGGGAAAAACGGCTAAAAGCCGCATAAAGCGGCTCTTAAATGGTGTGGATTAAGGTTTTATTTTTTAGGCTGTTTATTTAAACGGTTATCCCGTTGTAACAACTAGTATGGCTTTAGGCACAGAGAGTATGAATTACAATTATTGTTTCGTTCGGAGGTATTTGAAAAATGGAAAACAAAATCGAAATTTTATCTACCGTAAGCGTCGAGCATTCAGAAGACCTGTATAAAATCGTCGACCTTTTGAACCGCACGCTCAAACGCGATGATCTCATGTTCGGCCTCGCTCTCGATGAAGAAGATCAAAAACAGGCCATTTTTACGATTTATCGTACTTAGGAGCAGAAAATGGGCAAAAAAACATTAATTTTCATACTGATATTTGGTATTATCTTTTTAACAGCACTTCTTGCGGGAGCGAATGTCTACCGTACGGCTATGGATCAGAAAGAAAGCGGCCACGAGCAGGCTGCCGAAACAGCCAAGCAGGAAGCAGGCTTAAAACAAGTTGACAGCGTGGAGACGTTTGTCGGCAAAGAAAAGCAGTACATTGTCACAGGGACGGACAAAAAAGGCGGCAAAATGTATGTTTGGGTGCCTGCTGACAAAAAGCAGAAAACGATTTACAAAAAAGCGGCAGACGGCATTACCGGCCGCCAGGCTTCAAAAGCGGTTCAGGATGAAGGCCTTGTGTCTGAGCTTAAAGAGGTGCACCTTGCAAGGGAAGGCAATGTTCTATTGTGGGAAGTTACATACTTAAATAAAGATGGGCAGTACAGTTTAAGCTATGTGGACTTTATAAACGGAAAAATTCACAAAAATATTACGCCTTAGACGAAACAGGGGGAAATCGAGTTGAATCTAGCTAAAAGAGTATCAGCGTTAACACCATCTGCAACACTGGCAATCACTGCAAAAGCAAAAGATTTAAAAGCGGCAGGGCACGACGTCATCGGTCTTGGGGCGGGTGAACCGGATTTTAATACGCCTGAGCACATCATTGAGGCGGCTGTCCGTTCGATGAATGAAGGACATACCAAATACACGCCTTCCGGAGGTCTTGCGGCGCTGAAAGACAGCATCCGCGAAAAATTCAAGCGCGATCAGGGAATCGAGTACCGCCAATCTGAAGTTATCGTGTGCACAGGTGCAAAGCATGCTCTTTACACCCTATTTCAAGTGCTCCTCGACGAAGGGGACGAAGTGATTATTCCGACTCCGTACTGGGTCAGCTATCCTGAACAAGTCAAGCTTGCAGGCGGCAAACCGGTATTTGTGGAAGGCCTTGAGGAAAACAGCTTCAAAATTTCTCCGGAGCAGCTTGAAAAAGCCGTCACGGAAAAAACGAAGGCTGTGATCATCAATTCCCCAAGCAATCCGACAGGCATGATGTATACGGAAGAAGAGCTGAAAGCGCTCGGTGAAGTATGCCTTCGCCGCAACATTCTAATCGTATCTGATGAAATATATGAAAAGCTGATTTACGGCGGAAAAAAACATGTATCCATCGCACAGCTTTCTCCAGAACTTAAAAATCAAACCGTAATCATCAACGGGGTTTCCAAGTCACACAGCATGACCGGCTGGAGAATCGGGTATGCGGCAGGCAGCGAACCGATCATTAAAGCGATGACGAACCTTGCCAGCCACAGCACGTCAAATCCGACATCTGTCGCACAATACGGAGCCATTGCCGCTTACAATGGACCAAACGAGCCTGTTGAAGAGATGAGAAAAGCTTTTGAAGACCGGCTGAACAAGGTGTATGAACTGCTTGTTGACATTCCGGGATTGACATGCCTGAAGCCTGAAGGGGCCTTCTACTTGTTCCCGAATGCAAAAAAAGCGGCAGAATCGTGCGGCTTTTCAAGCGTTGATGAATTCGCCGAAGCGCTTTTGGAAGAAGAAAAAGTTGCGATCGTTCCCGGTTCAGGGTTCGGCGCACCGGACAACATCCGTCTGTCGTATGCGACATCCCTGTCACTTTTGGAAGAAGCGGTCGCACGGATTCGCCGCTTTGTCGTGAATCGCAGCCGCTAGAAGCAGAAAGCGTCCGCAGCTGGACGCTTTTTGCATGCACGCAAGCTGCATTGACCTGATCGAATCAAAAAAGGTATAATATACGTTATGGACGTCAGAAAGAATGAGGGCTTGACCGAATTCTTTCGTGTTTTGGAGGGAAACGATAGTGAAAACAACAATAAACCAAGTGTACAAGCATGTTGGTGAAGAAGTAACAATCGGCGCTTGGATCGCCAACAAACGCTCAAGCGGCAAAATTGCGTTTTTGCAGCTTAGAGACGGGACAGGCTTTATCCAAGGAGTCGTCGTCAAAGCGGAAGTGGACGAAGAAACATTTCAAGCCGCTAAATCTGTCACACAGGAAACATCTTTATATGTAAAAGGCGTCGTCAAAAAAGACGAGCGTTCGCCACTCGGCTACGAGCTTGCAGTCACATCGCTTGAAGTCATCCATGAAGCGACAGATTATCCGATTACGCCAAAAGAACACGGAACAGAATTTTTGATGGATCACAGACATTTGTGGCTCCGATCAAAACGGCAGCATGCAACGATGAAAATCCGCAATGAAATCATTCGCGCTACATACGAATTTTTCAATAAGGAAGGCTTTGTTAAAGTCGATCCTCCGATTTTGACGGGAAGCGCACCTGAAGGAACGACAGAGCTTTTTGCGACAAAGTATTTTGACGAAGATGCCTACCTTTCGCAAAGCGGCCAGCTTTACATGGAAGCAGCTGCAATGGCTTTAGGAAAAGTCTTTTCATTCGGGCCGACTTTCAGAGCTGAGAAATCAAAAACGAAGCGCCATCTGATTGAATTCTGGATGATCGAACCGGAAATGGCGTTTGTCGAATTCAATGAAAACCTTGAAGTTCAAGAGAACTATGTCTCTTTCATCATTCAAAGCGTGCTTGAAAACTGCAAAATTGAACTGAATACGCTCGGCAGAGACACTTCCAAACTGGAGCTTATCAAAGCGCCTTTTCCAAGAATCACGTATGATGAAGCGATTCAGTTCTTAAAAGAGAAAGGCTTTGACGATATTGAATGGGGCGATGACTTCGGCGCTCCTCACGAAACGGCGATTGCCGAAAGCTATGACAAACCGGTATTTATTACACACTATCCGACATCATTAAAGCCGTTTTATATGCAGCCTGCACCTGACAGGGACGATGTCGTACTGTGCGCTGACTTGATTGCGCCTGAAGGCTACGGTGAGATTATCGGCGGATCTGAACGGATCCATGATCTTGAGCTTCTCGAAGCGCGCCTGAAAGAGCATGGTTTAGAATCGGATGCTTATCAATGGTATGCAGAGCTGAGAAAATACGGCTCAGTTCCGCATTCAGGATTCGGACTCGGACTCGAACGGACGGTTGCCTGGATCTGCGGTTCTCCGCACGTCCGCGAAACGATTCCGTTCCCAAGACTATTAAATCGCTTATATCCTTAAGAAAAAAGTCTCCTGATTGCAGGAGACTTTTTCACAGTCATCCATGATATACTGGAAGGTAAGAGGTGTATCGAATGAAAAAACAGCACTTTATTAAGATGCAGGAGATGGGATCTGTCACCATTCCGAATCTGCTTTTTTTGAACTATCGGGAGCTTGGCTTAAATGAGACAGAATTCATGCTGCTCTTAAACATTAAAATGCATGTTGAAAGAGGTTCATTTTTTCCGACGCCGGAGGAATTAAGCAAGACGATGTCGATTGAAACCGAACAATGTATGAACATGCTGAGAATGTTCATTCAAAAAGGCTTCATCTATATAGAAGAATGCGAAGACCAGAACGGCATTAAGTTTGAAAAGTATTCGCTCGAACCTCTCTGGGGCAAGCTGTTTGAGCATCTTGAAATGGACGAGCAGAAGAAACTCGCTGAACAGAATGAAGGCGAAGAGAAGAGCCTTTATACGATCTTTGAAGAGGAATTTGCGCGGCCGCTGTCTCCGCTTGAATGCGAGACGCTCAGCATCTGGCTTGACCAGGATCATCACGATGCACAGCTGATCAAACAAGCTCTCAAAGAAGCCGTCATATCAGGAAAACTCAATTTCCGCTACATTGACCGGATTTTGTTTGAGTGGAAGAAAAACGGCATTTCAACAGTCGAACAAGCCGCAAACTACAGCCAAAGATTCAGGCGGAAGACCGCACCGCGGCAGAGTGAGCAAAAGGAGTATACAAGACAGGTTCCTTTTTACAATTGGCTTGAACAATAAAGTGAAAGGTGAAGACATGCTGACAAAAAAACAGATCGAGTTTTGTTTAGAAACAATCGGTGAAATGTTTCCGGATGCTGAATGCGAATTAGTCCATGACAATCCGTTTGAACTTGTCATCGCCGTCGCTTTATCGGCCCAATGCACAGATGCGCTTGTCAATAAAGTGACGAAAACGCTTTTCAAAAAATATAAAAAGCCTGAAGATTATCTTGCTGTTCCGCTTGAAGAGCTGCAGCAGGACATCAAATCGATCGGCTTATACCGGAATAAAGCAAAAAATATTCAAAAGCTCTGCAAAATGCTGCTGGAAGAATACGGCGGTGAAGTGCCGAAAGACCGGGATGAGCTGGTGAAACTTCCGGGCGTCGGGAGAAAAACCGCCAATGTCGTCGTTTCGGTTGCATTCGGTGTTCCCGCCATTGCCGTCGACACCCACGTGGAAAGGGTCTCAAAAAGGCTCGGCATTTGCAGATGGAAGGATTCGGTCACGGAAGTCGAAAAGACGCTGATGAAAAAAGTGCCTGAATCAGAGTGGTCCGTTACTCATCACCGCCTGATCTTTTTCGGACGCTATCACTGCAAGGCGCAAAGGCCGAAATGTGAAGAATGCCCGTTGTTTTCTCTGTGCAGGGAAGGGCAAAAACGATATAAAAAAGGGCTGGTGAAGCTGCCGTGACAAGCGTTTCTCTGTTGGACGAATACGAAAAAACGCTGCGTAAGAGAAGACCGGAATCCGGCGAAAAGCTTGACGTTCTTTTGGAAAATCCGCTCTGCTGCGATTTTTTTCTGGACATAGAAGAGGACAAGCCGTGGGAGCATGCGGAAGAATGGGTTCCGCTTCTGTTTGCGGCTTGGGAGCGTACAAAAGAAAAGCTTCTGCCCGTCTTTAAAACGAGAAAGTCAAGGTGCAGCCAGGATGATATGCTGAACGGGGTGTGCTGCTTGATCGCAAGCCTCCACTGGACGATGGGGGAGCCTGTCACAAGTCTCAACTGGGAGGCTATCACCCGTAAGGATTTTGGAGCTAAGCCGATGAACTGGACGGAACGCCTCGAGTTTATCCTCCAGAAACCAACGCAGTATCATTGTTTTATTCAGCTTGACGAATTGTTTACGGAAATGAAAAAGCAATTTTATAAATATGTTACCATCAATCATAAAAAAGCCACTCACTAAACTGTGAGTGGCTTTTTAGATTAATGGGTTCCGGTTGATTGACCATTGGAATTTGTTTGTTGATCATCTGTGTTGCTGTCTTGATCCGGGTTTTTGTTTTTGTCTTTATTCTGATCTTTGTTTTGATCATCGGCGTCATCATCTTTTCTGCCGTCTGTATTTCCCGGATTTTGATTGTTTTGATCTGGATTGCCTGAATTTTGATCATCCGGCTGATTAGAGTTGCCGTTATTTTGTTTGTCTTTGTCCTGATCATCATCAGCATCCTGCTTCTTCTCGTCATCCTCGTCTTTCTTTTCATCGTCCGCTTTTGACTCATCATCTTCAGCCGCGTTGACTTTAAGCGTCACAGAAGCAGGGTCGCTTTCGCCATCTTCAGTAACGGCCGTGACTTGGAATTTGTAGACGGATCCTTCTTTTGCATTCGGTATGACAGCTTCTTTCGCACTGCTGTTTTGAATTTCGCTGTATCCGCCTCCGTCAACAGACTGTTTGACTTTAAAGGATACATCACCGTCTCCGGAATATGACCATGAAAGCTTGATGCTCTTTGATGCTTCTTCATATTCTGCGCTCAAACCGGTCGGCTTGTCGGCATCTTCTTTTTCCTCATATTTTTTCGAAACAGTCGTCGGCTGTGTGCCTTTTACAAAGTACTCAGTGACTTTTTTATCGCTAGGCGTGTTGCTGCTGGCGAGCACCGGCGGGTTCGAGCCTTTTAGAACGGTCGCTTCAACGACGCTGTCAGGCTTTTCAAATGAGCCGCTGCCGTTGTCCACCTTGGCAATCAGTTTTTTGAACAGAAGTTTGGCGACTTGCTGTTCGTTCGCGCTCAGCGAATTAAAGCCTTCTTTACCGGTCCAGACCGCTGCCGTATATTGCGGCGTATAGCCGACGAACCATGAATCCCTCGCTCCATTTCGACTTATGCCGTGTTTTCTAATGTCGTCCTCGGTAAAGTTCGTCGTACCCGTTTTACCTGCTACAGTAACGCCATTGACTTGGGCGGCTGTTCCTGTTCCTCGCTGAACAGCGCTTTTCAGCATATCCGTTATCATAAATGCGGTATAATCGCTCATGGCTGCCTTTGATTCAGGCGTCAAATCAAGCTTTGTGCCGTCATTGAATTCCACCGCTGTAACAGTATGAGGCTCATTGTAGTAGCCGTTGTTGCCGAATGCGCTGTACGCTCCGGCCATTTGCAGAGGCGACACACCGTTTCCGAAGCCGCCGATTGCGTAAGCTTCCACTAAATCATCTGAATTTATGTTAAGACCAAGGTTGCCTGCGAATTTTACAATATTGTCTTTTCCGGCTGCCTGGAACGCTTTTAAAGCTGGAACGTTCCGAGAATCGACAAGTGCCTCTCTCATCGATATCCAGCCCCTGTGTCTTCTGTCATAGTTGTTAATCGGATCTCCGGTTGAATACGTGTATGCTTCATCGTTAATCTGTTCATACGTCGACCATTTCTTGTTCTCAATGACTGGGCCGTAGTCAAGGATTGGCTTAATCGTTGAACCAGGTTGACGTTTCGTATCTACTGCATAGTTAAAGTCGCCTGCTTTCCGGTCGCGTCCGCCGCCGAGTGCGCGGATTTCTCCGGTCTTCGTATCAAGCAAGGTGAGGCCGGCCTGCATTTTTTCGGTATACTGGATCGAATCGCCGTCCATCAGCTCATCCACATAATCCTGTGCGTCTGTATCAATCGTCGTGTAAATCTTCAGTCCGTCCGTTCCCGGAGTGACGTTCGCTTTTTCTTTCACTTCGGCGACGGCCTGCTCGATAAACGCACTGTATTTGTTGGACGTTGTTTTTGCGTACTCCTTCGGAGAGACAAGGCCTTTTGTGACGGCTACTTTTTTCGCTTTGTTGTACTCTGCGTCAGAGATAAAGCCGTGTTTATTCATCAGACTCAGCACGACATTGCGCCGTTTCTCGGCTTTTTCCGGATGTTTAATCGGGTTGTAGTTATTCGGGCTTTGCGGCATGCCGGCAAGCGTTGCGGCCTGCTCGACCGTTAAGTCGTTTAGATCTGTCACCCCGTAGAACTGTTCAGCCGCTTTTCCGACACCATAGGCTTGCGGCGAGAAGTAAATCCGGTTTAAATACATTTCCAGAATTTCGTCTTTTGAATATTTTCTTTCGAGCTGGAACGACAGCCAGACTTCCTGGACTTTCCGTTTCAGCGTTTTTTCATGTGACAGAAGTGAGTTTTTGACGACCTGCTGTGTGATCGTACTTCCGCCTTCAGAACCGAATCCGCCTTCGAAGTTTGCCAGAAGCGCTCCTCCGATCCGGATCGGGTCGACGCCGTGGTGGTCATAGAAACGCGCGTCTTCCGTTGCAAGAAATGCGTTTTTGACGGAATCAGGGATGTCTTTAATCGACACGTACGTCCGCTTTTCTGAACCAATTTCGGCGATTTCTTTTCCGTTTTTGTCATAGACGGTGGAAGAGTACGGTGTTTTCAGTTTTGCGTCATCAAGGGACGGCGAGTCCGCTACCATCACCGCAAAAGTGACGCCCCCGGCAATCAAGCCGATAACACCAATGATTAAAATGGATAAAAGAATTTTCTTAAACAATCCTGCTTTTTTCTTTTTCTTGGGTTTAGAATGAGTATTAGACCTGCTATTGCCCTGCTGGGCTTTTCGCCGTTCCTGGCGGCTGTTAAATTGATCTGACATAACATCTCAACCTTTCGTAGTTAAACCTTTCCGCTCACATGACTTTAAAATCATAATTTATGATGGCGAAAAATACAACTGATCAATAATCTTAATATAATCAATTCTTGGCGAGTATCCAAGTGAAATAGGGTGAGCGGCTTCCTGAAGCTCGTCTTTTCGGATCGATTTTCTGCCGTTTTGCTTTTTCCGCTCCCAGAAATAAAATAATTTTTCTGCTTCCAAAAAATAAATTTCTTCAAAAGCGGATATGATAACAAAACAAATGCCGTCTTGCGCCACAACCTGCTTCATATGCTCGATCTGATGATCGTGGAAATTTTGAAGCGGGAAAGAGGTCCGGCTCTTCGTTTCTTTCGCTTCAAAATCGATGTAGCGGCCTTTATAAACCCCATTATAATCAGTAGTTGACGACTGCTTGAAATATGCTTCCTTGATCACCGCAGCGCTTCGCTTCGGATAATCGACCTGAACAATCTGTACAGGAGTCGGTTTTTTATGGATGACCGCAATCGAATGAGATTGATAATACATATTCGTTTCATTCAGGTCATCTTCGAGGGTCATGCCGCGATTGGAATACGACGGCTTCTTTTGCAAGGATGAGGCAGCTGTTTTCGGCTGATACGATTTGCCGTTCGGGTAACGAATCACTTTCTTCATCCTCCTTTTACAAAAATCTGGATACTAACGGAAGTGGCTGATCTTGCACAACACTTTTTCCGCGGCGGAGCTGACGAGCCGCATTCAAGAGCTGACCGCAAAACTGAACAAGGACAATATCTCACGGACAAATGCCTACAAACGCTACTTTGACCGCCATCCTGAAATCAAGTGGTCGTTTTTGGCTTCATTTGTTTCCAGGAATGCCGGCTGGTCGATGACCGATTTAAAAGGGCGTTTATTCGAGCTCGGACTTACGGCCTTTCAGCAGAACTGGCTGTTTTTAACGTATGAAAGAGCGAACTGGCTGATTTTTTCGGACGCCTATCCGCAGCTCCTGTTATACCATTGGTCCAAGCAGCTTGGCCAGCCGCTGTTTCATTTGCTCTCCTCATTTGGTGTGTCTTCATTTATGAAAACGGAGTGGGAGCGGTTCTGGCATGAGCGCGATCAAAAGCGGCTCATGTATGCTCTCATTATAAATGAACAAAACACTATCCAAACTCCTATTATACAAAATCCTTTGTTTAAAAAGAATGTTTTTCAGACGATTCCTTTTCAGCTATGTGAATGGTTTCACTTCAACACAGTCATTTTTCCGACGGTAGAAGGCGTTTTTTACGGCGTGTCTGTCAAACGCTTCACTAGTTTAAAGGAAAGGATCAAGCTCGGCAAGCAATTAAGCGAGCTGCTGTTTTCGCCTGAGCTTTTCCCCGGTTTTTTTCACTTTACATCATGTGTTCCGCATACCGGGTCGCGCTTTGATATGGAACGCTGGGCAGGGGTTAAAATCAGAACCTCGCCATTTTTGAGAACGTGTTATCCCGTTGTTGCCCATTCATTAGACGGATTAAAATCCGATTGGTTTCGCGGAGGAAAGAGAGAGGCGATGTTCAAAGATGAAAAACTGCCGAAAACGATCGAAATCACCGATTGGTATTTTCAAAAAAGAAGGCAGCTGCAGGCATTGTTTTCACTGGAGCATTGGCTGAATAAGAGGTAAAACAGAAAAAAGCAAGGGTTCTCCTTGCTTTTTAAGTGGACGGGCGGTTAGGTCCGCCTAATTTTTTATCCAGTGTGTCTGTTTGTTTAGCATCAGGTTTTGTTTTCGCAGGTGATTTCTTTTTGTTGTTTTCCACAGCGGGCACCTCCTTACCTTTTTAGATTTTGCAAAAAAGCGCTGATCATACCATTTTTCGCAAGATCACTTGTCGAAAGCGGCGCGTTTGGCTGGAAAATGAGTTTCTTTGGCGGTTTGCTTCTAGTTTTGTCAGCTGCGGAGGAGAGGGGGCGCATAGGGGAGAATGCATAGAAGGCGATCAAAAAGGAGGGAAGCAAATGAACGGATTTGCAAGCAAAGACTCGGTCCTTCAAATGCTTTTGGAAACGGAATCAGACATGTCGTCTGCTGAGAAAGCTTTGACAGAAGCCGTACGCCGGGCGGAGCATGAAAAGCGGGCTGGCTGGAACGAACGGCTCGATCTGATTGAAAAAGAACTGGCAGAGCTCTCAGCTTGTTTAAACAGCACGTTAATGGGAGTGGAGCCAAGAGGAGAGACGGCATAAGCCGGATTCGTTGTAACGGTCGTCTTCCTTTGGTACGATAAACCCGAGGTGAAAAAATTGGATACACAATCTCTTCTTGTACAGACACGGGAATTAATCCGCCTCGTAAAAGAAGCGGAAGAACGATACAGTAAGGGAAAAGAGGAAGGGACGGAATACGATTTTTTCGAGGTTGTCAAACCTTCTGTCGAGAGATTCGAACAAACAGTGAAAAGCTGGCTGGCGGAAAGCCTGCCTTATATCAAGGCGAATCGGCCAAAATACATTTATGAAGAGCAGCTCAGCTCGGTTGAGGAAAATGCAAATGAAATTTTCATGCAGTCCTATTTCTGCAAAATCCATAAAAAACGCTTTAAAGATCTGACGGAGTCCGTCCTCTATACGCTGAAAAACGTAGAAGACGATATATTAAAAGAAGACCGGGATTAGAACCCGGTCTTCTTTTTGTTTGTTTAGCTGGCGTCCGTATTCATATCATAAGCAGGGTGCTGTGCGCCATTCGCTTCAAGAACTTTCATACTTGTGCGAAATTCGTTTAATGTCAGATGTCCCTGGATATACAAAAACTTGGCAAAATCCATCAGTTTGTTCATGCAGTCTGTCTCATACTGTTTCATCTCGGCAAAACAATTTCTTAAGTATGATACGTTCATATGGTGCATCCCCTCTCCTTTATATTAATAATATCGTACCATAACAATTCGACTTTTTTCTGTTTTTCAAATATTAAAATTTTCGACACTTTTTGACAAACTTGTGACAGAACCTTTGGAACAGGAAATGCCTTTATATCATACACATATAAAAAAGGGCTTTAGGAGGAGAGGAAAGATGGAAGAGAGGAGAACCGCCGTATATCCTTATTCCGGCCCCGGTGCATATGTTCAAGCCGATCAGCAAAACCATCATGCCTATCATCCCGTTCAGCCGTACTACAGCCAGGAAACCGTCCCGTACGCTCATCCAGCTCAGCGGCCGCAGGCCTATCAGCAGCCGATCGAGCAGAATGTGGACCCGTTTTCAGTCTATCATCAGCCTGTTCAGCAGCAAATGCAGCCGCCGCTTCCGCCGTTTCAGGCATTTCCTTATCAGCATCCATATCCCTCGCCGCGGCCGAATCTCCACCAGCCATCACAGTTTCAAAGCTTTCTGTCGCAATTCAAAAAAAAGAACGGGCAGTTTGATTTCAGCAAAATGATGGACACCGCTGGCCAGATGGTGAGCACGGTCAACCAGGTCGGAGCGCTGGCCAAAGGGTTTATGGGATTCTTCAAATAAAAAAAGCATGGATGAAGGTCATTCATGCTTTTTTTGCTCCGGAAATGAGACCGTGAGGATATTTTGGTTCCACGACGTCTTCATTGTTTCTTCGCGGACGGGATATGGGAGCAAAACGGTTCTGGACAGGCTTGTAAACGATGAAGAACCGCCGCTTTCTTTTTTCTCCTTCAAGGCGACATGAAGATACCTCGATTTCGCTTCAATCATGATATCTCCGTTTTGAAACGATTCAGGAACGGCAATGTCGACGTGAAGCGCCTCATTCTCCTCTCTGATGTTCATGGAAATGGTGGAATTCTGAAGCTGGTCTGATATCAGTTTTTGGAATGAATTTAAAATATCGTGGAAAGGTGAATTGTAAAATAACTGTTCAACCGCTTCTTGAATTTCATCTTTCTTGCTGAGCGAGTGATTGTCGTTTTCCTTGAAATCCATTCTTCATCACCCCGGTTTTTTATTTTCAGCTTATGCAGGGGCTCTTGGTATGGTTATTCATTGATGGGAATTTGAAAGTGTGGTTAAATAGTGGGGAATCCAAAGATTTATTTAACCTGTTCCTCTTTTAATAGCCATCATAAAGAGGCGTTTTGAAAGGAGCCCAACTGTATTGCTGAAAAAATTATTCGGTATTGGTCAGAAACAAAATGAAATGAAAGAAGAAACCGTTTTTTCACCGGTTGACGGACAAGTTTTGGAACTTTCAAAAGTCCCTGACCCCGTTTTCTCCCAAAAGATGATGGGTGACGGAATGGCTGTCGAGCCTTCCGCAGGCGAGATCGTCTCACCTGTCGACGGGGAAGTGATCCAGCTGTTCCATACAAAACATGCCATCGGCATCCGTTCACTGTCCGGCGTGGAACTCTTGATTCATATCGGTCTGGAAACCGTAGCGATGGAAGGTGAAGGTTTCACAGCCCATGTCAAAGAAGGAGACAAAGTAAAAGTCGGCGATCCTTTGATAACGTGCGATTTGGAACTGATCAAGGAAAAAGCGAGCAGCACCATTACGCCGATCGTCATTATGAACGGCGATGTGTTGGAGCGCGTCACAAAACATGAAGAGGCAAAGGCGAAAAAAAGCGAGACAAAGCTCATGGAGCTTAAAGTTAAGTAACAGCAAAAAAGCAGAGAGCGATTCTCTGCTTTTTCATTTTCTCAGGAAATCACCTCTTTCAGAACGAACGGACATTCGCTAAAATAGAAGGGAGAGGTGACAGCGTTGTTTCAAAAACGAAATTTGACAGATATGATTCAGCTTCTGAAAGAAGACCAAGCTTTCAGCAAGCAAATTGTTCATTGGCATACAATTGAGGAAAAAGAAGCGGATTACCGCGATTTTCCTGAAGGTTTAGATAAAAGAATCGTGCATGCTTTACAGCAGAGAGGGATAGAAAAGCTGTATTCCCATCAGGCTGACGCGTTTCTGCACAGCGCCGCCGGCAAAAACGTGACACTTGTGACGCCGACGGCATCCGGGAAGACGCTTTGCTACAATCTGCCCGTCATTCAGAGGATCACAGAAGACCAGGATGCGCGCAGCTTATATCTTTTTCCGACAAAGGCATTGTCGCAGGACCAAAAAAGTGAACTGAACGAATTAATCGATGAAATCGGTGCGTCGATCAACTGTTATACATATGACGGAGATACGTCGCCTTCGATCAGGCAGAAAGTCAGAAAAGCAGGACATATCGTCATTACAAACCCGGATATGCTGCATTCGGCGATCTTGCCCCACCATACAAAATGGGTGTCATTGTTTGAAAATCTGAAATATATTGTCATCGATGAGCTTCACGTATACAGGGGAGTCTTTGGCAGCCATGTAGCCAATGTCATCAGACGGCTGATGCGGATCGCTGAATTTTACGGAAGCAAGCCGCAGTTTATCTGTACATCCGCGACGATCGCCAATCCATTGGAGCTCGCTGAGACGCTCACAGGGCAGCCGATGCATCTGATTTCAAACAACGGCGCCCCGTCGGGAAGAAAGCACTTTTTATTTTACAACCCGCCGATGGTCAACCGTTCGCTTAACATCAGGAAAAGCGCGACCCTTGAAGTGAGAAAGCTCGCATCCGAATTTCTGAAAAACGGTATTCAGACGATTGTGTTTGCAAGAAGCAGAGTCCGGGTTGAAATTATATTGACATACTTGCAGGAAGTGATGAAACCGATTGTCGGCCCTCATTCGATTCAGGGGTACAGGGGCGGCTATCTGCCGAACGAGCGGCGCGTCATTGAAAAAGGCCTTCGCAGCGGGGACATTAAAGGCGTTGTCAGCACGAATGCGCTTGAGCTGGGCGTTGATATCGGACAGCTGCAGACATGCATCATGACCGGATATCCGGGAACGATCTCGAGCGCCTGGCAGCAGGCCGGCCGTGCTGGAAGAAGGCACAACGAAGCGCTGATTGTCATGGTGGCAAGTTCCGCCCCGCTCGATCAGTACATTGTACAGAATCCGGACTATTTCTTTAAACAAAATCCCGAGACTGCCGTCATTAATCCGGATAACCTGGTCATTCTTGTCGATCATATTAAATGCGCAGCCTTTGAACTGCCTTTCAAAAGAACGGACACATTCGGCGGTGCCGAAATCGAGGATATTCTTGACTACTTGGCAGAAGAAAGAGTCCTCCACTTAACCGGGAACACGTATCACTGGATGAATGACGCTTTTCCGGCGCACGGCATCAGCTTGAGGTCGGCTTCTCAGGAAAATGTTGTCATTATTGATCAGTCAAAGCGCGAGAAGGCGAAAGTGATCGGGGAAATGGACAGGTTCAGCGCCATGACGCTTCTGCACGATGAAGCCATTTATTTGCATCAAGGCATCCAATACCAGGTGGAAAAGCTTGACTGGGAGGAGAAAAAGGCGTTTGTCCGCGAGGTTCAAGTTGATTACTATACGGATGCTAATCTCGCCGTCCTATTGAGAGTTCTCGAAGTTGACAAGGAGAAAAAGACAGAAACCGCAGCGTTCGGTTTTGGGGATGTGACCGTTCAGGCGAAAGCGACGATTTTTAAGAAAATAAAATTTGAGACGCATGAAAATATCGGCTCAGGCCCGATTCATCTGCCTGAAGAGGAACTGCATACCAATGCGGCTTGGGTGCAGGTGAACGATGAGGAGCGGCAAAATTGGAACGACATCAAATTGGAAGAAGCTTTGCTTGGGACTGCAAACGTCCTGGGACATGTCGCCGCCTTAAAAGTGATGTGCGATCCGTCTGATCTGCACGTTTTTCCGCAAATTAAAGCCGTTCATAACGAAAAGCCGACGATCTTTTTGTATGATCGCTATCCCGGCGGAGTGGGGCTGTCTCAGAAAGTGTATGAACAAATGCCTGAGATCATCAGTGAAGCGCATCGGCTGATTTCAAGATGTCCGTGTGAGTCAGGATGCCCTTCCTGCATAGGAGCGGGCGGCAGCGGCGATCAGACAAAAAACAATGCGCTGCGCCTTTTAAAAGGCTGGAAAGGTTGAGCGGAATGTCTTTAAAACGAAAACTTAACCGCTATAAGCATCACCTGGGAAATCAAGCGAAAGAAGAAAAAACGGATTCTCCGGCAGAAAAGCGGACTTCCGTGTCCGTCGGCTTTGAGAAAGAATGGGCCGAATTCGGTGTTAAACCGTATGTGTTTGAGGACTGCTATTGCCTGATCAGGGAAGTCGTTTATCCGTTGACACATGTTCATGGCCATTACGCATTTTCTGAACTGCATGAGACGGTTAGGCGCTGGAACAACAGCGCCGTTTCCCATTCGCTTTCAAGCAAAGGGTATACACCGAGCCAGCTTTTCTTCTTTGATACGGAAACGACCGGTCTCGGGGGAGGAGCCGGCAATGCGATCTTTTTGCTCGGCCATGCACGGGTGTATGACGACCGCGTAGTCGTCAAACAGCATCTGCTGCCAAAGCCGGGGCACGAAGCCGCCCTCTATCACAGCTTCCTGAGTGAAGTCGATATTCAGTCTCTTGTCACCTATAACGGAAAAGCGTTCGACTGGCCTCAGGTGAAAACGAGGCATACGCTGATCCGCGACAGGGTTCCGAAGCTGCCGGATTTCGGCCATTTTGACCTGCTCCACGGATCCCGCCGCCTTTGGAAGCATAAGTTTGACCGCGTCTCTTTGGGGACGGTGGAAAAGGAAGAGCTGGATGTTGTAAGAACTGAAGATACGCCGGGCTACCTGGCGCCGATGATGTATTTTCATTTTTTAAAGGAGGAGCGTCCGGAAATCATTGAAGGCGTTTTGCGCCACAATGAGCTTGATGTGCTTTCTTTAATTTCTCTTTACATCCATTTATCGAAGAAAATCCTCACTCCGGAGCAGACAGCGGAAGCAAACGAAAAGTACGCGATGGCCAAATGGCTTCTCGCCAACCGGGAGACAGAGCTTGCGACAGCGCAATTGCAGGAGCTTGAAAAAAAGCCTTTCGAGCAGTCTGAACGCGCATCATTCGATTTATCCATGCAGTATAAAAAGCAGGGCATGCTAAAAGAAGCCGCATCCCTTTGGCTGAAGCTCCAAAATGGAACAGACGGAAAAACCGCCTGGCGCGCAGGCATCGAACTCGCCAAATACTTTGAACATCGAAAGCGGGACATTCGGGCCGCCCTCGAGGTAACGGATAACCTGATGCTGCAGCACGGTTCACAAAAGTTTGAGCTGACCGAAAAAGAAGTAGCCGGCCTTTTGAAACGGCGCGAGCGGCTGGAAAGGAAATTCGGACGAAATATTCCCCGGGCAAGCGCAGAAAACGACGATCTTCGAAAGCCAAACATTTCAAGCATGTTATGAATTGTAGAAACCGATCGCTTCTTGTAAAATAGCGTTAGAATGGTTTGAAGGGAGCGTCGATATGTATAAGGGGCTGTTTTATCTGTTTTTTGTCGTCGTACTGTTTATCGTATTAATCATGACGAATTTCAAGGAAAGCTTTATGGCTTACTTTTAAAATAGGTTTTTATATTAGTACATGTTTACCCCTTGCTTCATAGTTTAATAGTGTATATAGAAGCTTAAAGAAAGGGGAATTTTCATGCACTGTAAACCGCATGTAATGGCGCCGATTGTTCATCCTACTCAATGCTGCTACAACCATACGCAAAGCAAAACCGTCGTACCGCACATTCACCCGCAGCACACAACGAATGTCAACCATCAGCATTTTCAGCATGTTCATTACTTCCCGCAAACTCAATCAGCTGTCAACCAGGCATCACATCAGCACTTCGTGAGCCCTGGCGCAGGAATGATGCCCGGGCCTGGAGCGATGCCAGGACCTGGAATGGGTATGGGTCCTTACTAAAAAGGATTTTCGGAAGTTTTGTCAGGATGAACGAGCGCCGGATTGAACGTGAGCAACAGAATATCTTTTAAAAAAATGGGGCGGAATACGGCCCCATTTTTTAGCAGGTGATCATAATGAAAGTATTGGCCGTTACAGGGTACAAGCCGTTTGAACTGGGGATTTTCAAACAGGATGACAAGGCTCTGTTCTACATAAAAAAAGCGCTTGAAAACCGATTGACCGCCCTGCTTGAGGAAGGGCTGGAATGGATCCTTATCTCAGGCCAGCTCGGCACGGAACTATGGGCGGCGGAAGTTGCGTTTTCGCTGCAGGAAGAATATCCCGACTTGAAAGTGGCGGTTATCACTCCGTTTTTGGAACAGGAAAAGAAGTGGAACGAGAAAAATCAAGAGCAGTATGAAGCTGTGCTCGCAGCCAGCGATTTCACTGAAAGCTTGACACACAGGCCGTACGAAAGCCCGGTCCAATTTAAACAAAAAAACCGGTTTTTCATCGAAAAGGCGGATGGCTTATTGATTCTGTACGACGAAGAAAGAGAAGGCTCGCCTGTGTATATGCTGAATGAAGCAAAAAAAGCTCAAGAAAAACGCGATTTTCCGATTTACACGATTACGATGGATGACCTGAGAGTCACTGTTGAAGAAAGCAGCTTTTACGAAGAGTAAAAAGTGCAAGAGAAAATTTGACATTGCACACGTTTTCTGAAAAAATATAAGATGATGATTCACGATATGAGGTGAAAAAGATGCTTGCTGATAAAGTGAAGCTTTCTGCTAAAGAAATTTTGGAAAAAGAATTCAAAACAGGAGTCAGAGGCTACAAGCAGGAAGATGTTGACAAATTCTTGGACATGGTCATTAAAGACTATGAAGCCTTCCATCAGGAAATCGAAGAATTGCAGCAGGAAAACCTGCAGTTGAAAAAACAGCTTGAAGAAGCGAACAAGAGACAGCCGGCTCAATCAAATACGACCAATTTTGATATTCTAAAACGGCTTTCCAATTTGGAAAAACATGTGTTTGGAAGCAAATTATACGATTGATGAAAACCGCTTGCCCTTTAGAACAAACTAAGCTATAATAGTTGATGTCTTAACGTTCGGGTAATCGCTGCAGATTTTACATCTGTAGAGGAAAGTCCATGCTCGCACGGTGCTGAGATGCCCGTAGTGTTCGTGCCTAGCGAAGTCATAAGCTAGGGCAGCCTTGCAGAAGGCTGACGGCAGGAAAAAAGCCTACGTCCTTTATGGATATGGCTGAGTATCCTTGAAAGTGCCACAGTGACGAAGTCTCACTAGAAATGGTGAGAGTGGAACGCGGTAAACCCCTCGAGCGAGAAACCCAAATTTTGGTAGGGGAACCTTCTGGACGGAAATGAACGGAAAGAAGGACAGAGTTGACTCTGTAGATAGATGATTACCACCCGAGTACGAGGCTTAGCAGCCGACAGCAGTACGACGGAACAAAACATGGCTTACAGAACGTTACACACTATTATGATGATGACAATGTATAAGCTCTCCGCAGGTAGGAGAGCTTTTATCATGTAAAAAACATACATAAAAACAGGTGATATGATGAAAACCTATACATTAATTGCAACAGCGCCGATGGGAATTGAAGCGATCGTTGCCAAAGAGGTGCGAGATCTAGGATATGATTGTACGGTTGACAACGGCAAAGTCGTGTTTGAAGGTGATGCCCTCGCCATCTGCAGAGCCAATCTGTGGCTGAGAACTGCTGACAGGGTGAAAGTGCAGGTTGCCGAATTTACGGCCAAGACCTTTGACGAGTTATTCGAGAAGACAAAAGCGGTCGACTGGAGCGCCTATCTTCCTGAACACGCCTCATTCCCCGTGACGGGAAAGTCTGTTAAATCAGTGCTTGCAAGCGTGCCGGACTGCCAGCGCATCGTCAAAAAGGCGATCGCCGAGAAGCTGAAATCAGCGTATCAGACACAAGGCGGGTGGCTTGAGGAAACAGGCCCGGAATATAAAATCGAAGTCTCCCTTTTAAAAGACAAAGCGGTCATTACGCTTGATTCATCCGGAGCCGGGCTTCATAAACGGGGATACCGAACCGGTCAAGGGGAAGCGCCGCTGAAAGAAACCCTCGCTGCAGCATTGATTCAATTGACAAATTGGACGCCTGACAGACCTTTCGTCGATCCGTTTTGCGGTTCGGGCACGATACCGATCGAAGCGGCTTTGATCGGCCAAAATATTGCGCCGGGTTTCAACAGGGATTTTGCATCCGAAAGATGGGAATGGATCGGCAAAGAAGTGTGGGATCAAGCAAGGCTTGAAGTCGAAGACAAAGCGAATTATGATCAGCCGCTGTCAATTTCGGGGTATGACCTGGATCATCGTATGATCGAGATCGCCAAAGCGAATGCCGAGGAAGCGGGACTAGCCGATTTCATCGAATTTAAGCAAATGCAGGTAAAGGATTTTCGGACGAAAGAGGAATACGGCGTGATTGTCGGAAATCCGCCGTACGGGGAACGCCTCGGTGAAAAGAAAGCAGTCGAAGCCATGTATAAAGATATGGGCGAAGCATTTGCCGGACTTGATACGTGGTCTGTTTACATGCTGACATCAAACGAGCGTTTTGAAGAGTGCTACGGGAAAAAAGCGACAAAAAAACGGAAACTCTTTAACGGTTTTATTAAGACGGACTATTACCAGTATTGGGGGAAAAGGCCGCCAAAACCGAATAAAGAGAAGTGAAGCTAAAAGGCTGCCATGAAACGGCAGCCTTTTTTCTTTCCATAGCTGGAAAGCCGCCGAACGGCGTTTTTAAATTTGCGCGCCCGCGGGATTATCCCCTTAAAAGCGCATGGCAAAACATCGATTCACTAGTAAATCCATGAATCATTTTTCTTTTTATAAGACGAATCATAGCATTTTTTGCGCGGCTCATAGTAGCAGTCTTTCTTGCAAGGTTTGTGGTAATCGTAGTCTTTTTTACAAGGCTCATGGTAGTAATAATCCTTTTTGCAATAATCGTAATCCTTCTTGCAAGGCTTATGGTAATCGTAGTCTTTTTTGTAATCCTCATGGTAGTAATAATCCTTTTTGCAATAATCGTAATCCTTCTTGCAAGGCTTGTGGTAATCGTAGTCTTTTTTGTAATCCTCATGGTAGTAATAATCCTTTTTGCAATAGTCGTAATCCTTCTTGCAAGGTTCATGGTAATAGAAGTCTTTTTTGCAAGGCTCATGGTAGTAGTAGTCCTTTTTGCAATAATCGTGATCTTTCTTGTAAGGATCATAATCATAATCCCAATAATCTTTCTTTGCCGGTTCATAATAGTACATAAACTCTCCACCTTTAGTCTATAAATTTTTAAGTCCCTACAGGATATGATAGAAAAACAGAATAGACTGGGTTTTTATTGTGGATAAAGCGCACATTGTCTAATATAGTCCTTACTATCTGATGTTAAGCTGTTGTTTGACTGGAAAAAGGGTGTTTGACCGCTGTGAAAACGGTTAAACGTAAATGTTGATATTTGAAAACTTCCCCAAAATTTTGATACAATCAAAATCAGAACAAATATTCGATGGTAAGTTATCAAGCTGAGCAAAGCGTTTAGCAACTTGTTAAAGGATATCGGCAGATTACCACATACCCAAAAAGAACAAGATGGGTTAAACGCTATGTTGAACCTTCTTCCACTGTGGGTGGTCGATTAATCAAGGTGTCGCTGCGAAATATCTTGATTTTTATTTGTCGATAGTCGAAATGACAGTTTACGACTCGCAAAAATGAATGTGCAGTCCTAATTCAACCATTAAGCAGATTGTTAAAAAATGTTGAATCATTAAAAAAGAAAAATGAGGTTTGTATATGAATTCTGTCAGCCAAGAAATCCAAGATTTGTCCATTCAATCGTTGGAGTCAACTTTTAATAAACTAACAAATGCTTATAAAAGCACGAAAGAAAAAGGTTCAAACACAACTCTTGTCAAAAAGAGACTAAACGCAGTAAAAATTGGTTTAGAAAGCCCTAAAAGGTATTTGGAATGGAGAAGATTTTGGCTATAACGAAGAAATCATATTGACTTCTAAAGAAGTTTTACAAGGTATCATTCCATCTATTGAAAAACAAATAGCCAAAGCAAAAGAAGGCAGTCCTCAAAAAACATTAAATGAGCGTCGCTTGACTGCACTAAAACTGGCAATCGAATCTTTGGAGAACCGTCTTATATAAGACGGTTCTTAAAGTTTTTAATTGTTCCGGAATCGGGTGAGTTACATAACAAGATTGAAGGAAACCATATATACTATGGATTCCCTTTATTTTTGCGTATTTATCAAGAGCAAAGAAAAAACATAAAATCAGCCTGTATAAAAACGATTCATCCTGCATATACTCGGGATTATTGATTTTGAAAAGGGGTGATTTCATGTTGAACAGCGATCACATTCATATGATTCAAAAAGCGCTGGAGACGTCAGAAAACCAGCTCGAGGACATTGGCGAAGAGCGCCTTACATATGCGAAGGAAGAATTGAAAAACGCGATCAGCCATATGGAATCGACGGATCATCCGTTTTTGACGCATTCGATTTACCGGAAATAGTTAAGAGAGGCTTCCTGCTCCTTTTCTCAAATCTTTCTTGTTGAATTTCCCGAATCATAGTGATAGGATAGAAGTTCTGAAAACTCGATAGTTGGGGGTTGGAGCAGGGTGACAGCATCTCGTCTGCCTTTTTCATTAACAAAAACAAAAAACTTTTATGAAGAACTGAACAATTGGATCGGTGATGTATTTTACGATATTCTTCCTGAAAAAGGCTTTGATTTGCGCGATGAGCAAATATTCATGGCTTTTCAATTAGAACGGGCATTTAAGGAAAAGAAGGTCATGTTTGCAGAAGCCGGAGTCGGAACCGGAAAAACGCTCGTCTATCTTCTGTTTGCCTTGAGCTATGCCAGGTATACGGGCAAGCCGGCGGTCATCGCTTGTGCGGATGAGACGCTGATCGAACAGCTCGTCAAAAAAGAAGGCGATATTTACAAAATTTCCGAGCATTTGGGCTTGACGATTGACGCAAGGCTCAGCAAATCGCATGATCAATATTTATGTTTGAAAAAACTGGAGAAAACGATGCAGCGATCTGATGATGAGAAATGGCTTGACCTCTACGAAAGTCTGCCGTCTTTCGTTCATGAATCGCAGGGCATGCAGTCTTTTTATCCGTACGGCGACCGCAAAGAGTATTCGTCTTTATCAAATGATGAATGGTCTGAAATCGGTTACGATTCTTTTCAAGACTGTCTCACGTGCGACATGAGGCACCGATGCGGACTTACACTGTCAAGAGACCATTATCGAAAATCAACCGATTTCATCATCTGTTCCCACGATTTCTATATGGAGCACGTTTGGACAGAAGAGGCGAGAAAACGGGAAGGCCAGCTTCCGCTTTTGCCGGAACACAGCGCTGTGGTTTTCGATGAAGGGCATCTGCTCGAGTTTGCGGCGCAAAAGGCGCTGACGTACAGGGTGAAGCAATCGACGCTCGAAATGTTTCTCGAGCGCCTGCTCGGCAATGACATCAGAGAAGAATTTGCAGAGCTTGTCGAAGAAGCGCTTCGCGCCAACGACGAATTTTTCGGTTTGCTTTCAGAAAACGCCGAAAAAGCAGAAGGCTCTGAGCGCATGCGCATCAAAGATCATGCCAATCTGAAAAAAGCGGCCGCCGAGCTGTATGATTTGCTTGAAAAGATCGGGGAGGCGCTCGTTTTTGAAGGCGAGCTGTACACGATCGACCAATACGCTTTAACCGTTGTTGAAGAGTATCTCGAACAGATGGCTTACTCCCTTTCGCTCTACAGGAAAAATGCGATCAGCTGGCTTGAGCAAAAAGAGCTTGAGTCAACATTCGTCGTCATGCCGAGAACCGTCTCCGAAGTTCTCGGAGAAAAAGTGTTCTCCAAGCAGATTCCATTTATTTTCTCATCGGCGACATTATCGGAAAACGGATCGTTCGATTATTTAGCGACAAGCCTTGGGATCCGCGACTACTTATCATTTACCGTTGATTCGCCGTACGACTATGAAGAGCAGATGAAAGTGTACATCCATCGAATTGAGGAAAAAGAAGCAAAAGAAAAAGCGGCAATCCGTGCAATCAAAGAATCGGGCGGGAAAACGCTGATTCTGTTTCCGTCTTTTGAGGAGCTTCTGTCCTTCAAGCGCCGGACTGCACAGGAATCATTTTCGTTTCCTGTTTACTTTGAGGGGGATGAAGAAATCAGTACAATTGTTGAAAAGTTTCAAACGGTTGAAGAATCCGTTTTGTGCTCTGTGCATCTATGGGAAGGGCTCGATATTCCCGGAGATCCGCTGCAACATGTCATCATCTGGTCGCTTCCTTTTCCGCCGCATGATCCTGTGTTTGAAGCGAAGCGGAGCGGTTTGGAAAACGCCTTTCGCGAAGTAGAACTTCCTTACATGCTGCTAAGGCTGCGCCAAGGCATCGGCCGTCTGATCAGATCAAACAGCGACCGCGGCACGATCAGCATTTTTGCGGGCGATGAACAAGAATGGAATGTGATAAAAGAAGTCGAATCTGTGCTTCCTGTTCAGCCGGTTTATGTATAAAGAAAAGCGGACATCCCGCTTTTCTTTTTTTTGGCTGCATAAAAGTTGACTTTCGTAAATATTTCCATTAGTCTGATTACAATTCGCATCATATAAGGGAAGAGGAGGATGAATGATGTCGATCAATACATATGAAAAAGAGTTTTTAGAAACATTAAAGAAAATCAGCCGGTATGAGCAGGCGATTAACGTGATGTATTGGGATATGAGGACGGGCGCGCCGAGAAAAGGCGAAGAAAGCCGCGCCGAAGCGATCGGACAATTGTCGGCAGACGTCTTTCAAATGAGAACGTCCCCGCGGATGAAGGAGCTTTTGGATGCCCTTGCCGAGCAAAAACAGGATCTGCCTGCCGATACACAGAAAGCGGTTGAGGAAGCGAAAAAAGAATACGATTTAAACAGCAAGATTCCGGAAGAGGATTTCAAAGAATATACGACGCTGACATCCAAAGCGGAATCCGTCTGGGAAAAAGCGAAAAAGGCGTCCGATTTTTCTCTCTTTGCTCCGTATTTAGAAAAAATCATCGACTATAAAAAACGGTTTATCTCGTACTGGGGATATGAAGGCCACCCCTATAACACCCTTCTGGACCAATACGAACCAGGCGTTACAGTCGAAAAGCTCGACGGCCTTTTTTCTGAATTGCGGGAGGCGATCGTTCCGCTTGTACAAAAGATTGCCGCCAGTGATCAAAAGCCTGATACGGGCTTTGTGCACGAACGTTTTCCAAAAGAGCGGCAGCGCGATGTATGCCACTTTTTCTTAAAAGAACTGGGCTATGATTTTGAGGCGGGGCGCCTGGATGAGACGGTTCATCCTTTCCAGGTGACGATCAGTCAAGGGGATGCCCGGGTGACCACAGCATATAATGAAAACGATTTTCGCTCGGCCGTTTTCGGAACGATTCATGAATGCGGCCATGCCATTTATGAACAGAACATTGATGAAGCGCTGGGCGGAACCAATTTAGCAGACGGCGCATCAATGGGGATACATGAATCCCAATCCCTTTTCTATGAGAACTTTATCGGCAGACATCAAGGTTTTTGGAAGCGGTATTTTGAGAAAATAAAAGAAGCAAGTCCTGACCAGTTTGCAGGCGTTACTGCCGAAGGGTTCTACAGGGCCGTTAATGAATCAAAGCCGTCGCTGATTCGGATTGAGGCTGATGAGCTGACATATCCGCTGCATATTATGATTCGCTACGAAATTGAAAAAGCGATTTTCAGCGGCGAAGTATCGGTCGGAGACCTTCCGAAACTATGGAATGACAAATATGAAGCATATCTGGGCATTACGCCTCCTGACGATGCTAAAGGAATTCTCCAGGATGTCCATTGGTCCGGCGGCGATTTCGGTTATTTCCCTTCATATGCGCTCGGATATATGTATGCGGCTCAACTGAAATCAAGCATGCTGAAAGATTTTCCGGAGTTTGACCGCATGATTGAAAACGGCGAATTTGAACCGATCAGAAAGTGGCTGACAGAGCACGTTCACATCCACGGCAAAAGAAAAAAACCGTTGGACATCATCAAGTCTGCGACAGGCGAAGAATTAAACGTCCGTCATTTAATCCGCTACCTGAAAGAAAAATATACAACACTCTATTTGTAAAAAAGAAATCCCTCCCGTGAGTCCGGGAGGGATTTTTGGATCAGAATTTTCTGTTAAATACGAACATTAAACTGAAAAAAATGTGTGCAGGTTCGTCTTTTTTTGTTTTATCCCTTTTCAACCGGATCGAAAGTTGATATAATTTGATACATTATATCACTCATATAATCGCGTGGATATGGCACGCAAGTTTCTACCGGACACCGTAAATGTCCGACTATGAGTGGGCGCTAAGAAAACGAACGTCATTTAGTGAAACAGACGGAATTCGTCTTTTTAAGCATTGCCCGCTCGCATTCAAAATCCGAGCGGACAATGCTTTTTTTTATGAAGGGCAATTGATGAACGGAGGGGTTTAATGGAAAAGCTAAAACGAAAAATTGCAGAGCATGGCACGGTGTTGTCTGACGAAGTGCTGAAAGTTGATTCATTTTTAAATCATCAAATCGATCCGGAATTAATGCTTGCTGTGGGCGAAGAGTTTGCCTCGCTTTTCCGGGAGGAAGGCGTCACGAAGATTGTGACGATTGAATCCTCAGGCATCGCACCTGCTGTGATGGCAGGCTTGAAACTGGGCGTGCCGGTAGTATTTGCAAGAAAGCGTCAATCGCTTACCTTAACGGAAAATCTGTTGACGGCTTCTGTCTATTCATTTACAAAAAAAACGGAAAGTACGATTGCCGTATCAGCCAGCCATCTTTCAAAGGATGACAAAGTTCTGATCATCGACGATTTTTTGGCAAACGGACAAGCGGCGAAAGGGCTCGTTTCCATCATTGAACAGGCCGGCGCAAAGGTGTGCGGAATCGGGATTGTCATCGAAAAATCATTCCAGACGGGCAGGGAGGAGCTTGACAATCTTGGAATCAGAGTCGAATCCCTTGCGCGTATTGCATCTCTTGCCGATGGAAAAGTTACCTTTTTACAGGAGGTTGGGTCATGAAACTTACGGCCGGTAAAACCGTTTCATTAAGCATTCAGCACGTCCTGGCCATGTATGCAGGAGCCGTTGTCGTGCCGCTGATCGTCGGCGGCGCTCTCGGCTTGACGCCGGCTGAGCTCACATACCTTGTGTCTGCCGACATTTTGATGTGCGGTGTGGCGACACTGCTGCAAGTTTGGAAAAACCGCTTTTTCGGAATCGGTTTGCCTGTTGTATTGGGGTGTACGTTCACAGCCGTTTCACCAATGATTGCGATTGCTTCAAAATACGGTATTCCAGCGATCTATGGAAGCATCATAGCAGGCGGTGTGATTGTCGTTATCGTTTCTTTTTTCTTCGGAAAACTTGTTAAGTTTTTCCCTCCCGTGGTCACAGGATCGGTCGTCACGGTGATCGGTATTACCTTGATTCCCGTTGCGATGAACAACATGGCCGGCGGTGAAGGCAGCAGCGATTTCGGTGAGCTGTCCAATCTTGCTTTAGCTTTTTCCGTTTTACTGGTCATCGTCCTTTTATATCGTTTTACAACAGGATTTATCAAATCAATTTCCATTTTAATCGGTTTAATTGCAGGAACAGCCGGCGCCGCTCTGATAGGAAAAGTTGATTTTACAGAAGTGGCAAACGCAGGCTGGGTGCAGATGATCCATCCGTTTTACTTCGGCACTCCCGTTTTTGAGATCACACCGATCTTGACGATGTCCCTCGTGCTGATCGTCAGCCTTGTCGAGTCTACAGGCGTCTACTTTGCATTGGGTGATTTGACGGACCGCCGGCTGACAGAAAAAGATTTAGCAAAAGGCTACCGTGCCGAAGGGATTGCCGTGCTGCTGGGCGGGGTTTTCAACGCCTTCCCTTATACGGCCTATTCGCAAAACGTCGGTCTCGTCCAGCTGACAGGAGTTAAGAAAAACAGCGTGATTGCGCTCGCTGGAGCTTTTCTTATTCTGTTGGGGCTGTTTCCGAAAGCCGCTGCTTTAACGACGATCATTCCTAAACCTGTGCTCGGCGGCGCTATGGTCGCGATGTTCGGCATGGTAATCGCCTACGGGATCAAAATGCTGAGCCGGGTTGATTTCGGAAAGCAGGAGAACTTATTGATCGTAGCGTGTTCCATCGGAATCGGCCTAGGCGTGACGGTTGTACCGCAAATGTTTCAAAACCTTCCCGATGCCGTCAAGCTTTTGACAGAGAACGGAATTGTCGCGGGAAGCTTTACAGCCATTCTCTTGAATGCGATCTTTCATATCCATCCGTTTTCTCGTCATGCTGAACAGCCTGAAGCAGTTCCAACTGAAAAATCAGCCGTTTAAAACCTCACAGATTGTGAGGTTTTTTTGCATTGCGGATAAGCCATACTACCGGTATGAAGAGGAGGCGTAACGAATGGAAACTGTGAATGAGCTTGTCGAACGAATCAGCACGAAAGACGGCGGTGAAGCTGTCATCCGTCCCGTCAAAATGGCGGATGCCCCCGACATCATTGAAGCAGTAAAAGATGTGATTCAAACCGGTGTGTACATCCAAAAAGAACGGCCGCGCACACTTGAGGAAGAGCGGGCATTCATCAGCGATATGATGGAAAAGGATAACATGTATGCGGCGGTTGAAATCGATGGTGCGGTGTACGGAATTGCCCGGGTCATTCGCGGCGACCTCAAAATGAAGCGGCACACGGGGCTGTTCAGAACATGGCTTCACAGCAAAGCGCAAGGGCTTGGAATCGGCAGGGAAATCATGTCCTACACCCTCAACTGGTGCAGGTTGCATCGTCTGCATAAGCTCTGCCTGACCGTATTTTCTGCAAATAAAGCAGCGCTGTCGCTCTATGAGAAAAGCGGCTTTATCATTGAAGGGGTTCAAAAGGAGCAGGTTTTTGCGGACGGGAAATATGAAGATGAAGTGCTGATGGCCTATTTTTTCGAGAGGTCCACATAAGGCCGGGCGATTCGGGAGACGCTGTAAATAGAGGTGGTGTTATGGCCTACGTCATTTCGGCGGGGACAAGCCTTCCCCGCTGCCATGTTGACCAGAAGGAAGCGGCCGTTTTTGCGAGGGAGATGTTCAAAGATTCATTTAAAGACATTGACCGACTGCTGTCAGCTTTCCAAAATGGAGAAATCGCTTCAAGACAATTTGTCATGCCTTTGGATTGGTATAAAGAATCCAGGAGCTTCAAGGAAAAAAATCAGGCGTACATTGAAATGGCTGTCAGACACAGTGCAGAAGCCGTTTCGAATTGCCTGTCAGACGAACGGTTTTTGAAAAAAGAAATCCCTTTCGAAAAAATTGAAGCGATTTTTTTTATATCTTCTACAGGCATCTCGACTCCCGGCATTGAAGCGAAGCTCATGAACATTCTGCCTTTTTCAAAACAGACGAAGCGGATTCCGATTTGGGGGCTCGGCTGTGCAGGAGGAGCTTCAGGTATAGCGCGGGCATTCGAATACTGCAAAGCGTTTCCAAAAGCCCATGTCCTTGTGATTGCGGCGGAGCTGTGCAGCTTAACGTTTCAAAAGGATGATCAATCGAAAAGCAACCTTATCGGCACATCTTTATTTGGCGATGGAATCGCCGCGCTCTTAATGTGCGGCAAGGAAGCGGATTTCTCATCAGCCAGATTGGAGGTTCTTCCGGAAGTAGTGAGCTCACAATCAGCCACCTTGGAAGATTCGGAAGATGTCATGGGCTGGGAAATCAATGACAACGGTTTCCGTGTCGTTTTTTCCAGGGACATTCCGACATTAATCAAAACACATTTAAAGAACGATGTCGAAGCATTTCTCAATAGGGAACAACTCGCTTTGGAGAACATTCAAGTATTTCTTGCCCATCCTGGCGGAAAAAAAGTTCTCGACGCTTATATGGCAAGCCTCGGCTTTTCCGAAGCGCACATCGACTGTTCACGAAAAATTTTGGCCAGGCACGGCAATATGTCATCAGCCACTGTGATGCATGTTTTAAAAGAATATTGCCTGCATGGCAGTCCCATACCGGGAAAATACGGTCTCTTAGGGGCGCTCGGCCCGGGCTTTTCATCGGAGCTGCTGCTTTTGAAATGGACAAAAAGAGAGTGACTGACACATGTTTTGGACAATTTTAAGCATTTTTGCCGCCCAGCGCCTGCTTGAGCTGGCAGTCGCGAAGTTCAATGAAAAAAACGCTCTGAAAGAGGGAGCGGTCGAATACGGGAGACGTCATTACCCTTATATCGTCGCGATGCATGTTTTGTTTTTCATATCTTTGATTTGGGAAACGATCGCTTTTCAACGCGGACCTCTTCCGATGGCGCTTGTCGTATTAACAGGCCTCATCTTCACTCAGGCCCTCCGGTATTGGGCGCTCTTTTCTCTGGGGAGATGCTGGAACACGAAAATCCTTGTCATCCCTGGAACGAACCTTGTCCGAAAAGGGCCTTATCAATGGTTCAAACACCCGAACTATGTGGCGGTGGCTCTTGAATTTCTGCTTTTGCCCCTGCTTTTCCAGGCATACGCCACCGCACTTTTATTTACGGTGCTCAACGCTGCTGTCATGTACATCCGCATCCGCACGGAAGAACAGGCATTAGAAAAATTACACCATTGAAAATGATTATCATTTCATTTATAATGATGATAAACATTCTCATTATAGGATGGTGAGTCGCGTATGACGATGTTTTTTTTGCTGGCGGCGGTCAGTACATACAGTTTATTGATTGGTTATGTCTTAAAAGGTATCGCAGGAGCGAATCCGCAAAAATAAATAAATACACGTGCTGAAGCTGCCGAAACAGGCAGCTTTTTCTCGTTTTTTCTTTCAGATTGTGAAGAAAAATACAGCAAGGTTGTGTAAAATGGGAGAAAGGGCTAAGATGGCAAACAACAACGCAAAAAGGGGTAGGAAACATGGCACAAATAAACACGAAAGACGACCTGTTGAAAAGAGCCGGAGCGGTTTTCGGGGAGCTCAGGAAGATCGGGGATAACAAGCGGTCTGCGCAGCTTGCGGGAATCATCCGAAAATGGCTGAGAAAAGAAGTGTACATTGCGTTAACCGGACATTATTCAGCAGGAAAATCATCGCTATTGAACGCGCTGCTTCAGGAAGACGTCCTGCCGACAAGTCCGATACCGACGAGCGCCAATCTTGTGCTGGTCCGCCGGGGGGAAATGAAAACAACACTCCATACGATCGATGGAAGATACGCCCGGATGGATGGCTCTTATGATAAAGAAAAAGTGCAGGCGTACTGCAGGGACGGCAGCCAGATTGAAATGGTGGAAATCGAGGGGCCATTTTCAGGAATCGCGCCTCAGGCCGTCTTAATTGACACCCCCGGAATTGATTCGACGGACGATGCCCATTTTTTATCGGCGTCTTCGATACTTCACCAGGCGGATGCCTTGTTTTATGTCGTGCATTACAATCATGTCCATTCCGAAGAAAATGTGAAATTTCTTCGATCAATAAAAGATCAGATACCCAATATTTTTTTCATCGTGAACCAGATTGACCGTCATGACGAAGCAGAAACAGGCTTCCATGCCTATAAAAAGCAAGTGCTTGATATGCTGCAGAAAGAAGGGATCGATGAAGATCATCTTTTTTTTACATCGGTCACCGAAGCCGGTCATCCGCTGAACGAATTCACCCGGCTTCGCGCTGTGCTGGAAAGGTTGCAGCATCAATCCGAACAGCAGCTAAAGGCATATACGGAGCAAAAAATCAGCAGCCTGATTCATGAACATATCAAAATGCTGATCAGTGACGAAGACACGGCTCTGTCTGAAGAAACCGCTTCCTTAAGAGAAAAAGTCGAGTCTGTAAAAGCACGGCTTGCCGATTTGATAGAACAGGAAAAACGGGCGGAGGAACAAAACAAAAAAGACATACATACAATTGCCCAAAACGCAAACTTAACGCCGTTTGAGATGAGAGAACTGGCCAAATCGTATTTGGAATCTATCGAAAAAGGCTTTAAAAAAGGATTTCTTTTCAGCAAGGCCAAAACGCTTGAAGAAAAACAAAAACGAAAAGAAGTGTTTCTTGCCGACGTTCAAAAAAGGGTTCAAGCCGAAATCGACTGGCATGTCATTGAAGCAATCAAGGCTTTCATGAACCGCTTTAACGTCCAGAGTGATGAACTGCTTCGGGACGTTCTTCAATTTCGGACAGAGGTAGATGAAAATGAACTGCTTCGTTCCCAGAAAAAAGGGGCTGAGCTTACACCGGAATACGTGCTGAACTATACGAAAGAACTGGCTGAAAACATCAGAAGAAAGGCAAAAAGACAAGCGCAGCCGCTTATCGATCAGCTCAAAACATTCATCAAAGAAAGAAACGGCCTGCAGGCGGAAGCGATGAAAGTCGAATATGAAGCGGAACAGGCGAAGCTCGCCGAGCTCGAAAGCCGGTTGATCGAACAGCAGAAGTCATATGAAAAAGCAAACCGTCTCTGGGATCAATGGGAACACGGCGATCAGAGCGAGCTGCCAGCGAATTGGTATGCCGAAGAAAAAAAACCCCTTGAAAAACCGCTTGATGCCCGACGAGCGGAACCGGTCCGTGTGCAAGGGGAAAACAGCAGCCGTAAAGACGATGTGCTCCATCCGAAAAAGGGCGTTTCTGAGTACATTGAGCACTTTTTCGACTTGGCCCGGTTTTTGGCGGATATTCCTGCTTTGGAAAAGCAGCGAAAAGCATTCTTGGACAAAACGGAACGCCTTCATACAAGGCAGTTTACCCTGGCGCTCTTCGGCGCATTCAGTTCCGGCAAATCGTCTTTTGCAAATGCGCTCTGCGGGCGGAAAGTGCTGCCGTCATCTCCGACGCCGACAACGGCAACGATTAATAAAATAACAAAACCGTCGGGAACCAAAAGGAACGGGACGGCTGAAGTCGTTTTTAAAACGGAAGAGGAAATCAGAGCGGAACTGGATCAGCTATTGGAGGGGAAAATGGCTGCGGCAAAAGGCTCCGCTTTTGGCGAAAAACTTGGAAACCTTTTGAAAAAAGGAGACCTGGATGATGATGAACGGCTGCTGATCAAGAACTTCCTCAAAGCTTATGAGCGTTATGGTTCATATATCAACGATCGGGAAATCCTGACGATTTCCGCTGAAGATCTGCATCCGTATGTCGCTGAAGAACAAACGGCCTGCGCCGTCCGTGAAGTCACCGTTTATTTGAGCACACCGGTCACGGAGAAAGGAATTACGATCGTCGATACACCGGGTGCCAGCAGCATGAATAAGCGGCATACTGAGCTTGCGTTTCAATACATGAAAGATGCCGATGCTCTGCTTTACTTAACATACTACCAGCATGCATTTTCCAAAGCGGACCGGTCGTTTTTGCGCAAGCTCGGACTCATTAAAGACGCTTTCAGCATGGATAAAATGTTTTTTATTTTAAATGCGGCAGACCTCGCGGAAAACCCGGCCGAATTACAGACGGTTGAAGACTATGTTAGGGGAGAGCTCTTGAAAGAAGGCATTCAAAACCCGCATCTGTATCACGTATCGAGCAAACAGGAGCTCAGCAAAAAAGCTTCGCCGAATAACGATTTCAGCAGATTAAAGCGGGAGCTCGACGATTTTATCGAAAATGGTCTAGCCAGAACAGCTGTCGAAGAGCTGCTTGATGAAGGCAAAAAACTGTGTGAAACCGTCTTTCAGCTCCGCCGTTCACTGCACCGTTCCGCTGAAGAAAAGGAAGCGGAGCAAAAGCGGATCGCCAAAGCTTATCAAGCGGCTTTAGCTGTCATTGAAGAAGCAGAAAAGGGATCATCAATCCTTCAAATGACCGAAAAGGATGTGGAAGAGCAATTTTACCACATGAGGCAGCGCCTGGCCTTTTATGCACACGATTTATTTAAAGCTGCAATCCATCCAGGGCTTCAGAACGGAGATTGGCGCGCCAATCTGCAAACCGCTTTGAAAAGCTGCTTAAAGGAGTATGAATTCGAATTTTTGCAGGAACTAAAAGCGCTTGATATCAGAATGGAAAACATCATGCTCAAGTATGCCGGCGAACAGTGGGCAAATGCCGTAAAAGAGCGGCTTGCCGATAATCCTTATTTTGCGGTTCATATCACAGCTGACCGCCCTGAGACCGGCAGCTGGGAAACAGCTGCAGCGTCAGCGGATGAAGGGGAATTTGCAGATGAACTGAAAATGTTCAAAACGCCTAAAGCGTTTTTTCAGCAAAATGGCAAAGCCCGGCTTGTCGAGGCGTTTACTGCAAAGCTTTCGGCTATCACGGACGAATGGATTCAACGTGAAAAGCGGACATGTTTAAAGCGCTGCAAAACGAGCGCCGGACAATTACAGAAAGCGGCTGTTCTGTCCGCAAAAGCTCAACTCGAAGAACAAAAAGAAGCGTACTTTCATGAGCCGTTGGAAAGCGCAGAGCGTGAAAACATTGAAAAAGCGCATAACTTGGCAGGCGAATGGCTCCGCTCAAGTTGAATCAGATTGATATTGGTATGGATATCTGGCCGGCAGACATGATAGACTGAATAAAAAAAGAAGGGAATTAGATGATGACAAACGTTCATGAAGCCATTACAGCACATTCCAAAAAACAGCACCAGCACATCAAGCAGTTCGTGCGTCTCGAACAGGAGAGGGAAAAAGCGATCGATGAAGCGGTTGATAAGTGCCGGCGAAATGAAGCATTTTCAACCGGCCTCATCAACCAAATTACCATGCAAATGAACGAATTGGCCAAAAAAGGCATCGTTCCCACGAGACGGCTCGTCTCGAAAGAAATGGTCGCCGAATACGTCAGCCGAAAATATCCGCAGGCCTAGCTGGTGAATCCTTCCGCGTGTGGCGTCATGTTTTTTTGCAAAACATAAATCATGTCACGCCCGCTGGAGGTGAAGTGTGATGGGAAGAACAAAGCTTGGCAACGCCAATGCACAGCGAAACAACAACGCTAAAAAGAAGAACGGCTTTAATACTGAATTTGCGACTGAATCCTATTCGCAAATGGAAGCCGCCAAATTAATTTCTAGCAAAAAACAGCACCAAAAATAGAAACAGCGTCGATTGACGCTGTTTTCATCATTTTTGCTCCTGTGGTACAATAAGTGCATTGTATGATGAAAGGAAGTTTCCATAATGAACAAGAAGCTGCTGCTTGTAGACGGGATGGCTTTATTATTCCGATCTTTTTTTGCGACTGCGGTGCACCGCAATTTTATGCTGAATGACAAAGGGGTGCCGACAAACGGGGTTCACGGCTTTTTAAAGCATCTGTTAACCGCGGTGTCTGCGTTTGAACCGAGTCATGTCGTCTGCTGCTGGGACATGGGAAGCAAAACGTACCGCAACGATTTATTTAAGGACTATAAAGCGAATCGCGGCGAGCCGCCTCTAGAATTGATACCGCAATTTGACATAGCAAAGGAAGCGGCGGAAGAGCTCGGGATTTTAAATATCGGCATTGCGGGCTATGAAGCCGATGACTGCATCGGCACGCTGTCAGCGATGTTCAGCGAAGAAGCGGAGATCACGATCGTCACCGGTGATAAAGATTTGCTTCAGCTTTTAACAGTCAATGTTAAAGTCGCCCTGCTACAAAAGGGAATCGGCAATTATAAAGTATACACGGAAGAATCATTCAGTGAAGAGACCGGTGTCGAGCCGAAGGCTTTGATTGACATCAAAGCGCTGATGGGTGATACAAGCGATAACTACCCGGGTGTAAAAGGCATCGGCGAAAAGACGGCCTACAAACTGATTAAGGAATATTCGACTGTTGACCGGCTGCTGGAAAACATCGGACAGCTGACAAAGGGTCAGCAGACGAAAATAACCGAATGTCTTGAAGACCTGAAGCTGTCCAGAATCCTTGCAGAAATCAAATGCGATGTACCGCTTTCCTGCTCATTGGACGACGCAGACTTCACCTTGATGCATGACAGGGCGAAAGCGATGCTGAGACTTCATCAAATACGGGGAATCGAACCGCTGCTGGTGAAATTCGAAAAAAGAGAGATCGGATAACCGATCTCTCTAATGTTTTGTATTGCTTTTTTTCGCCCGGTTTTCAAGCTCGGTTTTTGGGTCTGTATGCCGGTTATCCCGGTTTAATACAATATCTCCCTGGGGCGTGACACCGCCTGTCAGGCGGCCTCTTCCTGCTGAATGCTGTTTTTCCACATGAACCACCTCACTCGTTATGATGTGCAGCGGGAATGGATTTTACTCGGGGTGATTCAGCAATATCGCCTTTTTCGCAAGCTTGTCAGCCGCCTGGTTAGACTTCGAAGGAATCCACTTGATAAAAAATAAATCAAAATCGTTTTTTAAGCGGATGATTTCATCCAGATAAGGCTTAAATGCCTGATTTTTGACAAACTCCAAATCCGCCGTGCGCTCGACGATCTGCGAATCGGTCCGAAACGAAACGATCCGGTAGTTTCGTTCGGCGCACAGCTTCATTCCTTCGATCAGCGCCTTGAATTCCGCTTCATGATTGCTCAGTAAGCCGGCGGGAAGGGAGAAGGACTCGGTCTTCTGACCGTCTTTGATGAAAATGCCAAGTCCGGACGGTCCGGGATCACCCGCGCTTGCTCCGTCGATATAGACCTCAATCGGCATTGTTTCCGCTCCTTTCATCCAAAGGGGTGATTCTTTTAGCGGCATAAGCGTACGGCGCTGCGAAAACGGCGACAACGAATTTCAAGACATATGTCGTGATGAAAATCTGAATCCAGACATTCAGCGGATAAGCGCCCATAAATGCGACGCTTGTAAAAATCAATGTATCGAGCAGCTGGCTTAGGGCTGTGCTGCCGCTGTTGCGAAGCCACAGTGCCCGATCGGAAGGAAATAACCTTCTGATTCCCGAATATACATAAACATCAAGCGTTTGGCTGATGATATAGGCGAGCAGGCTGCCGAGCGCCACACGGGGCAAGAAGCCGAATATCGTCTCCAGCGCAGGCTGTGCAATGTCTTCCGGATGCGGCTTGAACAGAAGCGCTCCCTGCATGACGAGCGTCAAAGCAATCAGAATGAAAAAACCGATTGAAACGGCTTTTTTCGCTTCTTCCTTTCCGTATCTTTCATTGATGACGTCGGTCGCAAAAAATACGCTTCCGTACAGGATGTTGCCGAGTGTCGCGGTCAACCCGAACAGCTCGACCGTTTTGACCACCTCGATATTGGCGGCGGCTGTCGCAAAACCGATCCAGACAAATAAACCGGTTTTGCCAAATCGTTTAAAAAAGAAGAGAACAATGATAAAATTAATGATCGCAAAACTAATCCATAATATTTCGTTAAACAAGAACGGGTACTTCCTTTCTGAATAAACTGTTTTGATTATAGCATAACAAGCCATAATTTGATAAAGGTGATTTTGTGAAACTGAGAGCAGGTATGAAAATCAAGATTAAAGGGTCTTCACCCATTCCTTTTACAGCTGATGAGTGGATCGAGATGAAAGAGGCAGTGGCGGCCGGGCGTCAGCTTTCTCAAAGTCCGTATGTCACTGAACTTGAGTTTGAAGATGAGAAGGGCAGCTTTTGGACTCTGAAAGAGCTGGAAAAGCTGAAAGAAGAACTTGCGGCTGAACCGGATGAGATCACCGTCTATTTTGACGGCAGCTATGATAAAGAAAGTCAGCTCGCTGGTTTAGGCATTGTGATATATTACTCCCTCGGCGGGGACCGGTACCGATTGAGAAAGAACAAGAGCTTTCGGCTGACAACGAATAACGAGGCGGAATATGCGGCTCTCTCCGAAGCCGTTAAAGAGCTTAGAGACCTTGGGGCAAGCAGGAACTCCGTCGTCATAAAAGGGGATTCGCTCGTCGTGCTGAACCAGCTTGAAGGTAACTGGCCATGCTATGACCCCGTTCATTCGAAATGGCTGGACAGAATCGAGAGCGAGCTTCAAAAATTAAAGCTAACGCCCACCTATATTCAAATCAGCCGCAAAGACAACAAGGAAGCGGATCAGCTCGCAAAAAAAATGCTTGAGCATACCATTGTGGAAAGCCAAATCAAACTAGATGAATAACGGAGATGAACGTTTTGGATAAGAAAGAGATCTTTAAGGAACTCACACATTTGCAGGACACCTACTGTGAAGGGTGCTTCATTAAAAAACACTTCAGAAAAGAATACGGAAAAACGTATGCCCACGCATTTTGCATTTCAAAATGCACGGTCGGAGAAAAGCTCCGAACCTATGGAGACGTGCTGACAAACAAAAATTGATCCCCCCAATAAACCATCATCCTTGGGCCGCGCTAAAAAAACCGCTGAACGCGGTTTTTTTAATGCTGTGATTCGTCAAGCTGGTGCTGGCAATCATTTAAGATGTTGAGCTGTTCGTTTAAGAAGTCTTCATCCAGTGCGGATAGTTCCTCAGCCTGTGACAGCTGTCTGGCGTCTTCGATGGATTGATACGCCGATTTCAGCAAAGTGGAGCTCTTTTGCCTCGTCGCCATTCCCGTCGTCTTTTGGGCGGTTTCTACGGCTATTTCAAGCTGCTTGCGCTGATTAAATCCCGTTACAAGATCATCGCGATGTTCTGAGTTCATGATCATACACCTCCGACAAGTATTTTTTCTAAAAAAGGCATTTTTATGTGTGAAATAGAAAAAATAAAGTAAAATTAATCCGATATAACTATTGAACCTAAAAAATATAAGTCTTTATTACTAATTTAGGTAATCATGAAAAAAAGGAGTCTGAGGAACAGTGGAAAGCAATGAACTGCAAACCGTTCTTCACAAGACATTTGTGGAGGTATATAAAGATCTTGAACAGCTCGTTGATATCGCGAAAAAGGGGCGTCCATCTCTCGAGAAGAACATTGAGGAAATCGAGCAAAGGTTGAAGCAAAATATACTGGCAATCGAAATTCAGCTGAAAATTAAATAGGAGAGGCAAAAAATGCCTCTCCTCTTATTTGAAGTCTCAATTGTCTTGATTTTGTTAAAGCTTTACAACGTTAGATGCTTGAGGTCCACGATTACCTTCAACAATCTCGAAAGAAACTTCTTGTCCTTCTTCTAGAGATTTGTATCCGTCACCTTCGATTGCAGTGAAATGAACGAATACATCGTCTCCGCCTTCAACTTCGATGAAGCCGAAGCCTTTTTCATTGTTAAACCATTTTACTTTACCGTTTTGCATATTGCTTAATCCTCCTAGTACTGTAGCACAATGTGCTAAAAAAAATTTTCATCATCTAACGGTGTTCTGCTAAATGATGGTTTCACTATACACTATCTATGGAGGCTTCGTCAAGCTGTCAAGAGAAAAAAATGAACTTTAATGCTTTTTTAAGGAATTTCTTTGAAATCGTTTTCAGTTTCTGGTTATTGATCATTATTTTTCGCAAAGTGGACGAAACATTTTAAGCGTCAGCCCGTATATAATAAAACCAATATCAGGAATGCGAAGAGGAGTGTTTATAGATGAACCGTTATTCGGTTGATGAGTTTGTATCCAAAACCCAGCAGGAAGACAAAGGGGAGGGGCTGTTTGAAATGGAAACACCCCGTCTCTTGGAAGTTAATCTCGATGGAAAAGTGTGGGCAAAGGCCGGTTCGATGGTTTCCTACAGGGGAAGAGTCAAATTTAAGCGTGAAGGGGTATTTGAACACGGAATTGGACGGATGGTGAAAAAAGTGTTCAGCGGAGAAGGGGCTGCACTGATGAAAGCGGAAGGAAACGGAAAGGTGTATCTCGCTGATCAAGGAAAGAAGATCTCCATCTTAAACTTGAAGGGGGACTCCATATTTGTGAACGGGCACGATCTGCTCGCATTTGAGCCGTCGATCCACTGGGACATCAAACTGATGAAAAGAATTTCCGGCATGCTGGCCGGCGGATTGTTTAACATTAAGCTTGAGGGAACTGGAATGGCTGCAATCACAAGCCATTACGAACCGCTCACTTTGATCGTAACCCCGGAAAGCCCAGTCTATACCGATCCAAACGCAACGGTTGCCTGGTCTGGAAGCCTTCAGCCTGAATTTGTGACAGATGTATCTTTTAAGACGTTCATCGGCAGGGGAAGCGGGGAATCGATCCAAATGAAGTTTTCAGGGAACGGGTTTGTCGTTGTGCAGCCGTTTGAAGAAGTTTATTACTCGGAATCTTAATATTAAACGAAAAAAACACTTGCAGGGCAAGTGTTTTTTTGACTCGGGCTTTTTTAGGACAGCGCCCGGACAGTCTGTTTTTTGTTCATGATGATTTCAGACTGCTCGATAATGTCCGTCAGGATGACTTCTGATGAATTGGATAAATGCAAGTTTTTAATGTTTTTCTTCATTTCGTTTAACTTTTTCTCATCAGCCAAAAGGGAGGAGACTGATTCAAGAATTTCCTCATGCCTGTTGACGACGATGGCAGCTCCTCTGTCTTCGAAGAACAGGGCATTTTCCTTTTCCTGCCCGGGAACAGGCTTGTAAAGGATGACGGGAACGCCGATTGCCGTGGCCTCCGTCAGGGTAATTCCGCCCGGCTTTGTGATCATGCAGTCAGCCACCCTGAACAGCTCGTCAATTCTTTCGATATAACCGAGTGATTTCAGCTTGTTTGGATAAAGGGCTTCAATGTCTTCCAGTGAAGATTTCAGCATCGTATTTTTTCCGCACACGACGACGACTTGAACATCCTCTTTCGTCACCAGAGATTCACACAGTTCCTTTACGTTTTTAAGAACCCCGTGTGCGCCTGCCATGATCAGCAATATCTTCTTGTCGGGAGACAGCTGATACTTCTCGTAGATTTTATCTTTGTCCATTTCTTCTTCAAACTGCCTGCGGATCGGAATACCCGTGATCTTGACATTGCTCGGGTGAGTGCCGATTTCGAGCAGTTTTTCCTTCACATAATCAGTGGCTACGTAATATTTGTCAATGTGTTCGTGGACCCAAATTTTGTGAAGGCAGAAATCCGTCATGACGTTAAAGGTCGGAATGACTTTTCCCATTCTCCGTCTGTATTCGGGTACGACAATCATTGGAAACGTATTGATGATGATGTCTGGCTGATGTTTTTTAACCAGTTGGTCCAGCCGTTTATTTCCCATTTTGAAATAAATATTAAACTTTCTTTTATTGTAAATTTTATCGACCCCATAGTAGAAAAGGCGATAAAACTGTTTACCGATTGAAAAGCTTTTCAGGTAGAGATACTGTGTGATCTCTGACACAATCGGGTTTGATTCTTGATACAAATTCGAAACAGTTACATTCTTAAAACCGAGCCGTTCGCACTCTTGGTAGAGCGTTTTGGCTACTTGAACATGGCCATTTCCGTAATTTGCAGTCAAAATTAATATATTTTTATTGGTATTCAAGCATATTCACCTCAATTAATTCAAACAGCAAGAGCTAAAATGGTAAAAAAACAGGAGTCAATGTCCACACATACCATACCATAAATATTATTTTAATTATAAATGAAGAACAAAAATTAAGGTATTTTTAAAGTATGGATCGGCAGGAAAGCACTGGGTTCCTTATTATTCCTGCTTTCGCGGCCAAGCCGAACCCCCTTATGGAAGACTAACCCAACTGTATTTTAACACATTTTGAATGTCTTGCATCAGACCAGGGCATGAGAATTTCATTTCCACTCGTACGGTGTTTCCTGGTAAACGTAATAATTCAGCCAGTTCATGAACAAAAGAGTCGCGTGAGCTTTCCAGCGGTTTACAGGCGCCGCACCGTCCGGCCCGTCTTTAAAATAATTCACCGGCGGATCAATGTCCATGTTTCTGGCCAAATCCCTTTCATACTCTTCTTTAAGAGTATCTGTATCATACTCAGGATGTCCAGTTAAAAAAACTTGTTTTTCATCTTTTGAAGCAATTAAACAGACGCCCGCTTCATCGGATACGCTGAGCACTTTTAAATGAGAAACGGCTTTTAGGTCATCCATATTTATATCTGTATGCCTTGAATGCGGGACATAGTAGAACTCTTCAAAGCCTCTGACCAGTCTTTCATTTTTCTCCATTATTCTGTGTTCGAAAACGCCAAATGTTTTTTTCGGCAGTTTGACTTTGCGAATTCCGTAATGATGATAAAGCCCCGCCTGCGCTCCCCAGCAGATGTGAAGCGTTGACGTGACATGCGTTTTGCTCCACTCTAAAATCTCCTGAAGTTCTTTCCAATAGGACACTTCCTCATACTCCAGGTGCTCGATCGGCGCGCCGGTAATGATCATGCCGTCAAATTTTCTGTCCCTGATCGAAGAAAAAGTTGTATAAAACTGTTCCAAATGCTGCCTTGGTGTATGTTTTGGCGTGTGTGTAGACGGTATTAAAAAAGTGAAATATACCTGTAAAGGAGAATTTCCGAGCATTCTGAGCAGCTGTGTCTCGGTCCTGATTTTCTGCGGCATCAGATTAAGAATCACAATATTTAAAGGTCTGATGTCCTGATGAAAAGCCCGTTTTTCATCCATGACAAAAATATTTTCACTTTCAAGAATCTGCTTCGCTGGCAAATTGATAGGTATGTTGATAGGCAACACGCCACCTCCGGTTTTCTCCGCTGATTTTTCTTCATTATAGGAACTTTTTGGCGATATTTCAATGTGTGAATTGTGTTACAATGAAAGAAGTGTGTGAAAAATATGGAAAATCATCGTGTGATGAACCAAAAGGAGGATCCTCTTGCAAATGAAATCCCATCTATCAGACATAGAAATCGCCCAAAGTACGGAATTAAAACCGATTGCCGAAATTGCACGGAAGCTCAATATAAATGACGATGAAATAGAGTGTTTTGGTTGCACAAAAGCGAAAATTTCTTTAAAAATTTTTGAGCGTTTAAAAGAAAAAAACGATGGACAGGTGATTTTGGTAACCTCCATCAACCCGACCCCGGCCGGCGAAGGGAAGTCGACTGTCACCGTCGGATTGAGCCAGGCGCTCTGGCAGATTGGCAAAAAATCGATCGTTGCACTGAGGGAACCTTCACTCGGTCCGACAATGGGACTGAAAGGCGGGGCTGCCGGAGGAGGATATTCCCAGGTTCTTCCGATGGAGGATATCAATCTTCACTTTACAGGAGATATGCATGCGATCACAGCTGCGAACAACGCTTTGGCGGCTTTTATAGACAATCATATTCATCAGGGAAACGAATTAAACATCGATATTAGAAAAATCGTCTGGAAAAGGACGCTTGACCTCAATGACAGGGCGCTGCGCGAAACCGTTGTCGGCTTAGGCGGAAAAGCGAACGGATTTCCCCGGGAAGACGGCTTTGACATTACTGTCGCATCGGAAATCATGGCCGTTTTATGCCTGGCCGGAGACTTGGCCGATTTAAAAAGACGTCTGGCAGCAATGATCGTTGCCTACACTGTTGACGGACAGCCGGTGACGGCCGGCATGCTCGGTGTTCAGGGAGCGCTCGCTCTCCTGTTAAAAGATGCCATCAAACCAAACCTTGTTCAGACTGTTGAAGGAACACCGGCGCTCGTCCACGGAGGCCCGTTTGCAAACATCGCACACGGGGCGAACAGTTTGATCGCGACTAAAACGGCGGCGAAACTGGCTGATTATGTCGTGACTGAAGCGGGATTTGGCGCGGATTTGGGTGCGGAAAAATTCATGCACATCAAAACGAGAGCCGGCGGGTTCACCCCGGGAGCGGTCGTGATCGTCGCCACCGTAAGAGCGCTGAAAATGCACGGCGGAATGCCTCTCGCCGATTTGAAGCAAAAAGACGTAAACGCATTAAAAAGCGGAATCGCAAACCTTGCCAAGCATATCGAAACGATAGACGCCTTCGGTCTTCCGTACGTTGTGGCCGTCAACAGGTTCGTACACGATGCGGAGGATGAGCTTGAGACGGTTCTTGGCTGGTGCAGGGACAACGGGCATCCGGCTGCACTGTGCAATGTTTGGGAAGAAGGCGGAAAAGGCGGGATTGACCTGGCAAGGGAAGTCATTCATGTCATGGAGCAAAAGGACAATCATTTTTCCTATTTATACGAATTAACCGACTCGATCGAAGACAAATTAGCCAAAATTTCCCGCACCGTTTATGGAGCCGAGGGGGTAGAGTTTACCGAAAAGGCGAAAAAGCAGCTGCTGGAATTGAAAAAGAACGGATTGGACGGGCTGCCAGTATGCGTGGCCAAAACTCAGTATTCTTTATCAGATGATCCGGGGAAAATTGGCAGGCCGAAAGGTTTCAGCATCACCGTCCGTGAATTAAAACCATCGAGGGGCGCGGGATTTATCGTCGCTTTAACTGGCAGCATTTTAACAATGCCCGGGCTGCCGAAACATCCTGCTGCACTTAAAATGGATGTCGGTGAAGACGGCAGGGCCAAAGGTTTATTCTAAAAAGGAGGGACCGTCATGTCCATTTACGATATCAGCGTCAAGACGATTAAAGGCGAGGACACGACACTGCGGCCGTATAAAGGCAAAGTGCTTCTCATCGTCAACACGGCCTCAAAGTGCGGATTTACACCCCAATATCAACAGCTTCAAGACTTGTATGAAACATATAAAGACCGGGGGCTTGAGATTCTGGGCTTTCCCAGCAACCAATTCATGAATCAGGAGCCTGGCGATGAAAAAAGCATAGAAGAATTTTGCAGCGTAAACTACGGGGTCACGTTTCCGATGTTTTCGAAGGTGAATGTAAAAGGAGATCAAATCCACCCGCTGTTCCGCCACTTGACGAACAAGGCGAAGGGCATGCTTGGAACAAAAGCGGTCAAATGGAATTTCACAAAATTTCTCGTTGATCAAACCGGGGAGAACGTTGAGCGTTTTTCACCGCAAACCAATCCAAAGGAGATGGAGGAGGCCATTCAGAAATGGCTGGGCTGAATCAGGAACAAACAGAACAGATCCGCTTGATGTCCGAATGGGTAAGAAAAAAGCTCGCAGCCGAAGGGACAGGACATGACTGGCTGCATATCGAAAGGGTTCGGAACATAAGCCTTCAGATTGCAAAAGAAGAGGGTGCAGACCTGTTTGTGACCGAAGCTTCCGCCCTTCTCCACGATATGATTGATGTAAAGCTGGACGATGAACACCGGGTTCCGCTTGATGAGTTGAAAAGGCGCCTCTCAGAAGACTGGAAGGTCGATCCTGGAACGGTTGACGGGATTCTTGCCATCATCACAAGAATGTCATTCAGAGACAGAGAAAAATATAAAGACGAACGCCTTTCAAAAGAAGGTATGGCAGTTCAGGATGCCGATCGGCTTGATGCGATCGGCGCCGTCGGGATCGCCAGGGCTTTGATGTATGCAGGGGCAAAGGGGCATCTCCTCTACGGGAGCGCCAATGCGCCTACTGCTGTCGGCCACTTTTACGAGAAGCTTCTCCTTTTAAAAGATTTGATGAATACAAAGACGGGACGGATGCTCGCGGAAAAAAGGCATCAGCTGATGCTCGAATTTCTCGGCGAACTGGAAAATGAATGCGCCTTCTCCAGAGAAAGCCGCCTTGATAGATCAGGGCCGGGGGTTATGGTAGAATAAGACCGGATCTTTTAACAGAGGGGGACAATGATGAAAATTAAATCGATAGAACCGACACCGAGCCCGAATACAATGAAGGTGATTTTGACCGAAGAACTGCCGGGCGGAAAAAGCAATAATTATAAAAAGGACCATGCGGAAGGCGCGCCTCCCGTCATCCAAGAGGTTTTAAACATAGAGGGAGTAAAAGGCGTCTACCATGTGGCCGATTTTATCGCTGTCGAGCGCAATGCGAGATTTGACTGGAAAGACATCCTCCCTGCCGTGCGTGCTGCTTTCGGAATGGACGAAGCCGAAGAGGCGGGGGGCCGTTCCGAAGAAAAAGAATCGTTTGGCGAAGTTAAAGTCTTCGTGCAAATGTTCAGCGGGATACCGATGCAGGTGAAATTGACCGACGGCGAGCGCGAGGAGCGCTTCGGCCTTCCAGAACGTTTCCAAGAAGCGATCTTGAAGCTTAAAACCGCGTCTTCCAACGTCGTGCTCGAACGGTCTTGGAAAGAGCAAGGCGTCAGATTCGGCGATTTTTCAGAAATCGGCCGTGAAGTAACGGAAGAGCTTGAGGCGGCTTACGATGAGGAGCGCCTGCGGAAGCTGACGGAATCAGCCGCATCAAGCGATGCTGAGGATAAACGCGCGGCTGTGCAGCGAAAGTCTTACCGGGTAACGCTTGAAATGATGGATGAGGAAGATTGGCAAAAACGCTATGCCCATCTTGAACAAATGGATCCGGATGAAAAGGACATTCCAGTACTCGAAAAAGCGCTCAATGACCCGAAAACATCGATCAGAAGACTTGCTGTCGTTTATTTGGGCATGATCGAAACGCCTGCGGTGCTTCCTCTATTATATCAAGCACTCGAAGACAAAACGATCACGGTCAGAAGAACAGCCGGTGATTGTCTGTCAGACATCGGAAACCCGGAAGCGATTCCGGCAATGATCAAAGCGCTCAAGGACCCGAGCAAGCTTGTGCGCTGGAGAGCCGCCATGTTTCTGTACGAAGTCGGCGATGAGAGCGCGCTTCCCGCTTTAAAAGAAGCTGAAAACGATCCCGAATTTGAAGTCAGCCTTCAAGTCAAAATGGCGGTCGAACGGATCGAATACGGTGAAGAAGCGAAAGGTTCCGTATGGAAGCAAATGACGGAAAGCCGCAAAAAAGACGGCTGACAAGGACGCTGGAAACAGCGTCTTTTTTTATGCCTTAAGCTCTTCGCTCTGCAGCGGGGATCCATCCGGGAATTTTGAAAAAAGTCACGCGTCTTGTTATAAAATATCACTTTTTCTATAAAAATATTTCGAATATTGTTGAAAAACACGCTGAAAATATATATAGTAGTTAGCAATCATATGGAATGTGGAGGTTCTGATTCATGGGGAATGATTTACAGATGAAGATCAAAACAACCGTCATCTTGCGGATCAGTCCGGCAAGCGGTTAGCAGACAGTTTTTTAAAACTGAATATTCAGAAAATATAGAATGTAAATACGAAGATGTTTAGGAGGATCACGATGACAGGTTTACGCAGTGACATGATTACAAAAGGGATCGACAGAGCGCCGCACCGCAGTTTGCTGCGCGCGGCTGGGGTAAAAGAAGAGGACTTCGGCAAACCGTTTATTGCCGTTTGCAACTCATATATCGATATCGTACCGGGTCATGTCCATTTGCAGGAGTTTGGAAAAATCGTCAAAGAGGCGATCAGAGAGGCCGGCGGTGTTCCGTTTGAATTTAATACAATCGGGGTCGACGACGGAATTGCGATGGGGCACATCGGAATGAGATATTCTCTTCCGAGCCGCGAAATCATCGCCGATTCAGTGGAAACGGTTGTATCAGCGCACTGGTTTGACGGAATGGTATGTATTCCAAACTGCGATAAAATCACGCCGGGTATGATCATGGCAGCAATGCGGATCAATATTCCGACCGTGTTTGTCAGCGGGGGGCCGATGGAAGCGGGAAGAACGAGCGACGGACGGAAAATCTCGCTTTCCTCTGTATTTGAAGGCGTTGGCGCTTATCAATCAGGCAAAATCGATGAGAAAGGGCTTGAGGAGCTTGAACAGTTCGGCTGTCCGACATGCGGATCCTGCTCGGGCATGTTCACGGCCAACTCGATGAACTGCCTTTCTGAAGCTCTTGGCATCGCCATGCCGGGCAACGGCACCATTTTGGCGACATCGCCCGACCGCAGGGAATTTGCCAAACAGTCGGCCCGCCAGCTGATGGAGTTGATCAAGTCGGATATTAAACCGCGCGACATCGTGACCGAAAAAGCGATCGACAACGCGTTCGCTTTAGACATGGCGCTCGGTGGATCAACGAATACGATCCTTCATACGCTTGCGATCGCCAATGAAGCGGGGGTCGACTACTCGCTTGAACGGATCAATGAGGTAGCGGCAAGGGTTCCGCATTTATCAAAGCTTGCGCCGGCTTCCGATGTGTTTATTGAAGATTTGCATGAAGCTGGAGGCGTATCAGCAGTCTTAAACGAGCTGTCGAAAAAAGAAGGCGCGCTTCACTTGGATACGCTGACCGTAACGGGAAAAACGCTTGGCGAAAATATTGCCGGGCGCGAAGTGAAAGATTACGAGGTCATTCATCCGATCGATCAGCCGTTTTCAGAGCAAGGCGGACTCGCCGTCCTGTTCGGCAACCTGGCGCCTGACGGTGCGATCATTAAAACCGGCGGCGTCCAAGACGGGATTACCCGCCATGAAGGACCTGCGGTTGTCTTTGACTCACAGGAAGAAGCGCTTGACGGCATCATTAACCGTAAAGTAAAAGCGGGAGATGTCGTCATCATCCGCTATGAAGGTCCTAAAGGCGGACCGGGAATGCCTGAAATGCTTGCACCGACTTCGCAGATCGTCGGAATGGGCCTCGGTCCGAAAGTTGCTTTAATTACCGACGGCCGCTTTTCCGGAGCCTCCCGCGGTCTTTCGATCGGCCACGTTTCGCCAGAAGCAGCCGAAGGCGGCCCGCTTGCTTTCGTAGAAAACGGCGACCATATCATTGTTGATATCGAAAAGCGGATTTTAAACATCGAAATCTCCGATGAAGAGTGGGAAAAAAGAAAAGCAAACTGGCCCGGATTTGAACCGAAAGTGAAAACGGGCTATCTCGCCCGGTATTCAAAGCTGGTGACATCTGCCAATACCGGCGGCATTATGAAAATCTAGCGGTTTTTTCGCCCGGTGTTTGAAATTCAGCCCCCGCTGTAGTATCCTTGACATCAGTAGCAAGGTTTATAGAGGGGGCTTTTTAATATGTCAACAGCTTATGAAGAATACATGCGCCAGCTCGTTCTTCCGATGCGTCAGGAATTGGTGCAGGCCGGCTTTAAAGAGTTATCGACCGCGGAAGAAGTTGAGACATTCATGGAAGGTGCAGAAGGCACGACTTTCGTCGTCGTCAATTCAGTCTGCGGATGTGCCGCAGGGCTGGCGAGACCGGCAGCCGTTCAGGCCGTCTCCGGAAGCGAAAACGGGCCTGATGAGACCGTTACAGTCTTTGCCGGACAGGACCGCGAAGCAACGGCGAAAATGAGGGAATACTTCGAAGGATATGAACCGTCTTCACCTTCAATGGCACTGCTGAAAGGCAAAGAAGTCGTTCATTTCATTCCTCGTGAACAGATTGAAGGCCGTGAAATGACGGAGATTATGAAAAACATCACGGACGCTTTTGAAAAACATTGCTAAAATGCCCTTTGAAGGGCATTTTTTACGGAGAAGAACATGATTGTCACAACAAGCTACAGACCGACTGAAAACACGGTTTTAACGGCGGAAAAAATCAGCCGGACGCTCGGCGCCCGCTTTTCCGAACGGAGAAAACGGCCGATTCGCCAAATCCGGGAGACAGAGCAGGAAGATGTTCTCGTGGTTGGAAAAGAGCGCTTCGAGCTGTATCATTCAGAAGGCGAAAAGTTCTTTTTCCACCCGAACTCTGCGATGTTCCGGGCGAAGCGCATGTTAAGAGGCGAACCGGATCCTTTTGTCGAAGCTGCACAAGTTGAACCGGGAGACAAGCTGCTCGATTGTACGCTCGGCCTTGGATCAGACGCCATCATTGCAAGCCTTGCCGCTGGCGAACAAGGCGAGGTGTGCGGAATTGAAAAAAGCCCGCTCCTCGCTTTTCTTGTCGAGGCGGGGCTTCAATCGTGGGAGACAGGCCTTGACGCTTTGGATCAGGCGATGAAAAGGATTCGGGTTCATTCCGGCGACAGCTTTGAATATCTGCTGGAGCTTGATGATGATTCAGCAGATATCGTCTACTTTGACCCGATGTTTGATGATGGAATCGAAGAATCAAACGGCATCGCCCCTTTAAGAAAGTGGGCGCATTCCGAGTTTACGCTTGACGGTGCTTTAAATGAAGCCCTTCGGGTCGCCAGAAAAAGAGTGGTCCTGAAAGACCACTGGAAAAGTCCGCGCTTCGAAAAATACGGATTTCGCGTAAAAAAACGCAAAACGGCCCTGTTTCATTACGGTGTTCTCGAAAAATGAAATCCCAAGGCATATACCTTGGGATTTTTTAATCTGCGATTTCCATGACGATAAAATAAGCGAGGGTAATCAATGAAGCGGTTATAAAAAGACCTTCAATCATGAACGATCACTCCCAATTTTGGAATTTTCATCTTTGATTGTAAACGTTTTATCGCCAAAAGAAAAGGCGTTTTGTTTATTTGCACCGTCACTTTATGAATGACTGAAAATTCAACCTATGATAGAATAAGAGAAAACGAGAAAGCGATCCAAAAGGGGACTAACCAGTCATGAAGATGTGGATGAGAAAAGCGCTTGTCACATTATTTACAATTGCAACGTTCGGCCTTGTATCTCCTCCTGCGGCATTAATGGCGGACAAGCCGCAGGAGCATCAGAGCATGAAAGAATCCGGGTATACAGCTGTTTATCAAAAGCAGGAAGAGCCCGAACTTGAAGAAGACGGCGAATCCAAATCTTCATTTGACAGCTACAAGGATGAACTGCTCAATGAAGCAGAAGATCTGTCATTCGTAAAATTCGGCAGCAGGATATCGCCGGTCATCGAAGACGAGTACAGGGAAGAAGTGCTTCCAAAGGTCGAGGAGATCATCGTCAGCCATCTCATGACAATGCAGGACAATGACGCTTACCAGGATCTTGTCATTTCCAAAACGCCGACGGCGGGGAAGTCGGAGAGAATCTTCCACGTTTACAACCGGAAAACGGGGGAGGATGTGCTGAGGTTCCATGTGCGCAGGGACAAGCCGCCGCATAAAGGGTACTGGTTTAACTTTCATTATCATACTGCCGAAGACGGCTTTCAAAAACATCACGATCTCGGAAGCATATACTGGGACCGCAATACACCGCCTAACTGGATGAGCCACTAAAGGAGATTGATGCAGATGAAGAAGTATACGATGAATGAAATGGTGCACTTAACGAAAAATATGCTGAATGAGCGCGGGGTTACGATTGAGGATATTGCACTGATCGTACAAAAGCTGCAGGAAAAATACCATCCTGATCTGTCGCTTGCTGTATGCGTTGAGAATGTCGAAAAGGTCTTAAACAAAAGGGAAATCGTTCATGCCGTGTTAACGGGGATAGCGCTTGACCAGCTTGCCGAGAAAAAGCTATTGCCTGAACCGCTTCAATATTTGGTCGAAACGGATGAACCCCTTTACGGGATCGACGAGATTATTCCGCTTTCCATCGTAAACGTCTACGGTTCGATCGGCTTGACGAACTTCGGCTATCTGGATAAAGAAAAGTTCGGCATCATTAAAGAACTGGACGACTGTCCGGACGATGAGGTTCACACGTTCCTTGATGATATCGTCGCTGCCTTGGCGGCAGCTGCTGCAAGCCGAATTGCCCATTCGCATCAGGATCTTGAGGATGAAGAGAGAACAGACGGACAGAGCGTTGCGAAAAGCCGTTGAAAGACCTCGCCCTCCCCGCCATCAGGCGGGGTTTTTTTATGCCGATATTTTATGTCTTTTCCCGAAAAATGTCTTGTTTTCGAAAGGTTAAACAAGATACACTACAAAAGGATGAAAAAAATGAAACATCATGCGGATATATGCCGTCATATGTTAGAGAACCGGAATTGAACAAAACGGGGAATGACACCAATGCATTCGGGCGGCCTGATCAGAATGTAAACCTCGAAGAAAGGTTTCCTCTCATCACAGCTTTAACCTCCATCTTCATGCATCATGTTCACAGATGATCACACAAAGAGATGAGCATCGTCCGGCATTATTTCGCTACAAACATCATAAGGGGGCTTTAAATTAATGATTTCATTGATTACCGCCATGGACAGAAACCGCCTGATCGGCAAAGATAATGATCTGCCATGGCATCTGCCGCAGGATTTGAAGTATTTTAAAGAGGTGACGAAAGGACACGCCGTGATCATGGGGAGAAAGACGTTTGAATCCATCGGCAAACCTTTGCCTCACCGGGAGAACATCATCGTTACATCCAATAAAGAACTGGATATTCCGAATTGTCAGGTGATGCACTCGGCAGAAGAAGCGGTGCGGTTTGCGAAAAACAAAAACGAAGAATGTTTTGTCATCGGCGGTTCAACACTGTACGCGGAGATTCTGCCTTTTGCAGACAAGCTGTATGTGACAAAAATCGATGAAACCTTTGAAGGGGACCGGTATTTTCCTGAATTCAGCGAAGCTGAGTGGGAAATCGTTTCGAGGCGGAAAGGCCTGAAAGATGACAAAAATCCATATGACTACGAATTCCTCGTTTATCAAAGAAAAGGATAGAGGAGAGGATTTTCATGTTTCGCTATTGTTTTTTATGGATGTATTCGGCCTATATGTTCATCAAGCATATCAAGCTCCTGCAGGCGCTACAGACACTTGACCCGCGCCTTTCGTACGCCAATCAGATGGAAGCTGTCTTTGATAAGCCGAAAGCTTTTTTACGGGGGTGCATCGGCTTAACCGGTTCGACCGTTTCCATCCATCAGAATGGAAGATCCCCGGCTGGCCCCGTCCTTTACGTGCATCCAAAGCTCGGCCTGTCAGAGCTCGCCGTGCTGCTCGGACACCTTGATAAAACGGCTTCGTTTTTTGCTGATCCGCGCGCCTTTCGTTATCCGCTGCTCAGCGGCTGGCTCAATAAAATGGCCGTGGTCAAAAAAAGCGCCGACAAGGAAGCATCACTTGAAAAAGTGGAAGAGATCGTCAGGAAAGGCCAAAGCTTTATTCTGTCTGAAGATGACGGGCTCGATTACAAATCTTTATCCAAAAAGCTCGGCATTCCGATCGTTGCAGTCGAAACAGCCGGTACGGAAGACATGAAGAAAGGCAAGTTGTTCAAGAGGCTGAGACCTGCTGATATCGACTTGACGATCCACCCGGCATACGTCCTGACCGAAAACAAACAGCTTCGGGCATAAAAAAACCAGGCTTCCTTTATGGGAGCCTGGTTTTCGCCGTTTATGATATAAACGGCACCTTTGCCACGTAGAAAAGCACGCAGAAAAACATGGAGGCGCTGCCGCCGAGTACGAAGGTGTGCCAAATCGCATGATGATACGGGATCTTTCTCCATAAATAAAAGATCGTTCCGACAGAATACAATATTCCCCCTAAGAGCAGCAGGGCGAATCCTTCTCCGGTCAAGGCCGTATAAAGCGGCTTGATCGCAATAATCGCCATCCAGCCCATCACAAGATACACCAGCGTGCTGACCACGATAAATCGTTTCACAAAAAAGATTTTAAATACAACTCCGCCAATCGCAAGTCCCCAGACGACCGCAAGCATTGTATAGCCGAGCGTGCCTTTCAAAGGTCCGAGGAGCAGCGGTGTGTATGTGCCCGCAATCAGTACGTAGATGGCTGAGTGATCGATGATCTCAAGAATATCTTTTGTTTTTTGGTGCTGAATGCTGTGCAGAAGGGTCGAACTTAAATACAGGAACAGCATGGAAGCGCCGAAAATCGAAAAGCTGACAACATCCACCGGACTTCCGTAGCGAATCGCAAATATCACCAAAAATACGATGGCGGGTATGGAGAGGAGAACGCCGAGCCCATGGGTAATTGCATTCGCAATTTCTTCTTTAATCGTGTACATACCAAGACACCCTTTCTAATCTTGAATAATGTGATGCTTTAAAGAGTTTAAAAAGCGGAGGCCTTCAAGCGTGATTTTTGTCCCGGCTCTTCCGCGGCCCTTTGTAATAAACTCTCTTTTTTCCAAATAATCCAATCTGCTGCGCACTTGCTGGGGGGTAAGCTCCGACTTGCCGTTTTTGCTCAGTTCAGACAGAACTCTGCGGCTGGCAGGCTCTCCTTTTTCATTTAATTGCTTGACTGCATCGAGCAAAAACGCAAACTCCTCTTTTTCCATCAAAGTCAGTGATGTTGAAGCCGTTTTTTTATCTTTTGGCTTCTTCTTTTCGATTTGTTCTCTTAACGCCGGCGGAGTGTCGTAAAGCTGAATCGTTTTCCCGTCTGAGACGGTTTTCATATAATCCGTCATGTTTTTGAGTTCTCTGACGTTCCCCTCAAACTCATGCTGCTCTAAAGCCTTCCAAACGACCGGTTCGACATATATGTCATGATCCCCGCTTTTTAAAAAATGATGCACGAGAAGGGGGATGTCGCTTCGCCGTTCAGCAAGGGGGGGAAGCGGAAGGTCGAGCACATTGAGCCTGTAGTACAAATCCTTGCGGAATTCGCTGCTTTCAATCCGTTCACCGAGCGGCACGCTTGAGGTGACAATCAGTCTTTTTGGCATCCCTTTTTCAATGGCTGCCAAAAGCTTGCCCTGGAGAGGCAAGGAAAGCCCCCACACTTCGTCGAGAAACAAGGTTCCGGATTCATTCATCTCTGAAAGAAAAAAGTCTTCAGTCGCTTCATCTTCATTCAGCGTGCTGCAGCTTACGTGTGTGAAGGGATCATGGTTGAAAGATGATCCGGAATGAATGGCTTTGGCGAACAGCTCTTTGCCTGTGCCTGTTTCTCCATGAATCAGAATCGGATGGGAAGAGGCTGCAAATTGTATCGCTCTGTTTTTCGTTTGCAAAAAGGAATCGCATTCCCCGATCAGCTCGGAGAACCCTATGGATGGGTACGTGTGTTTAATCATGGCGGATCTCCTTTTGGTTCTAATTGGTTCTATTATAACACCCAATTAGAACAAATAAAGAGTTTTTTGAAAAAAAGTATATTTGGCTGCACATTAAGAATCGAAAAGAACTCCGTATATATTGAGAAAGTGTATAATATTCTGTAAATAACAAAGAATTGCCCTTTAAATTTTGAATATTCATGATATAATGGCGTATTAAATAAAGCTTTATACAGAAAGGATCTTATACATGAAACCGTTGCTTAAAGAAAACTCTCTCATCCAAGTCAAAGACATTTTAAAAGCCCATCAAAATGTAAAAGACGTTGTCATTCATACCCCCCTCCAAAAAAATGAGAGGCTCTCCGAGAGGTACGATTGCAACGTATATTTAAAAAGAGAAGACCTGCAGGTTGTCCGCTCTTTTAAACTGAGAGGCGCCTATTATAAAATGAAGCAGCTTTCAAAAGAAACGACGAAAAACGGGGTCGTCTGCGCCAGTGCAGGAAACCATGCGCAGGGGGTCGCTTTTTCCTGTAAACATCTCGGTATTCACGGAAAGATTTTTATGCCGTCGACGACTCCGAGGCAAAAAATTTCTCAAGTCGAATTGTTCGGCAAGGAATACATCGAGATCATCCTGACAGGCGACACGTTCGATGATGCATATCAAAGCGCAGTCGCTTGCTGCGAGGAAGAAAAACGGGCATTTATCCACCCGTTTGACGATCCTGCCGTCATGGCCGGACAGGGAACGGTTGCGGTCGAAATCTTAAACGATATCGAAACAGAACCCCATTATTTATTTGCAAGTGTAGGCGGCGGCGGCCTGCTTTCAGGAGTGGGAACCTACATGAAAAACGTGTCCCCGGATACAAAGCTGATCGCGGTTGAGCCCAAAGGCGCGCCGGCTCTATTTGAATCAAACAAAAAAGGCGAAGTCGTGACCCTCGAGAAAATCGATAAATTTGTAGACGGAGCCGCCGTGCAAAAAATCGGCGAAGAGACATTTAAAACGCTTGAAACCGTTGTAGATGATATTTTGCTCGTTCCCGAAGGAAAGGTATGCACCGCGATTCTTGAGCTGTACAACCAATGCGCGATTGTCGCCGAGCCTGCGGGAGCGCTGCCGATCGCCGCTTTAGACCTTTACAGGGATGAAATCAAAGGAAAGAATGTCGTATGCATTGTGAGCGGAGGAAACAACGATATCGGCAGAATGCAGGAAATCAAAGACAGATCGATGATGTATGAAGGACTCCAGCATTATTTCATCGTGAACTTCCCGCAAAGGGCGGGAGCTTTGCGCGAATTTCTAGATGAAGTGCTCGGGCCGACCGATGATATCACCCGCTTTGAATATACGAAGAAAAATAATAAAAGCAGCGGCCCTGCGCTCGTCGGCATCGAATTGAAACAGCGCGAAGACTACGAGCCGCTGATTGCGAGAATGGACCGCAAAGGCTTCCGCTATGTCGAAGTGAATAAAGATGAAGGGCTCTTTCATTTGCTGATTTAAGAAATTTTTTTGAAAACACGCATAAATCAAAGACAACGGCTCCTGAGATTATGTATAATAAAGAAAATATCTCATAAATGAGGATTGATAGCTTGTTACTTAAAAGCCTGGAGTTCAAACGTTCGGATGGACAGAAGGTGAAGGTGACGGAAATACCCCTGCTGAAGGAGGACGACCCGCATTTTTTTATGGCCAATCTGAGGCTCGAGATCTTTTTAAAGACACTCTATTGCTCAAAGCGGAAAAAAAACGTCTACTCCTTTAGGGACTACTTAAAGAGAGCATTGAAATGGCAGGATTACCTCGCCATTTATCAACAGGAAGAATTGAAGCATAATGCATAAGAATTGATAGCATTCTTTGCCGGCCCATGAAGACAGCCAAATCCGCTTGGAAAAGGGCGGAAGACGGCATTCGGCCGGCAAAGAATTTTTCATGCCGAATTTGGCCTCACTAGGAAATTCACCATTTGAACCGACAGGATGTGAAGGGAATTGCCAAGCATTAAAATTGTAACGGACTCAACAGCTGACTTGAGCGAAGAACTGCTCAGAGAATATCATATTTCCGTTCTCCCGCTCTCGATATCAATCGACGGCATTGTTTACAGAGACAGGTTCGATATTCAGCCGGACGAATTTATTGAGAAAATGGAGAGCGCCGCAGAACTCCCGAAAAGTTCACAGCCGCCTTTAGGCGCTTTTATCGAACTGTACGAAGAGCTGACCGCTGACGGAAGCGAAGTGATCAGCATTCATCTCTCAAGCCAATTGAGCGGGACATACCAGACGGCTGTAAGCGCTTCAAACATGGTCGACGGGAATATTACGGTGATTGATTCCATGTATATTTCAAAAGGCCTCGGCTTTCAGGTCGTACGAGCCGCCTTGCTGGCCGAAAAGGGAATGACAGCCGAAGCGATTGTAAAAGACCTGGAAAACTTGCGCGACCGGACATCCCTCTATGTGACAATTGATCATTTTGATAACTTGATCAAAGGCGGCCGCATCGGGAAAGGAAAAGCGCTGATCGGCTCTTTGCTCAAGGTTAAGCCGATCGCGAGGCTTGAGGACGGAATCTATACGCCTGAAAAAAATGTTAGGAGCACCAGTCAGCTTATCCGTTATTTAACGGGTCAATTTCTTTCCGCGGTGAAGGGAAGGACGGTGCAAGCGATCGGAATCGCCCATGCCGATGCACTCGACCTTGCTCATAGGCTGAAAGACTCTTTGCTTGAACATATCCCGGGAATCGATATTGATATTGCGTACACAACGCCGATTATCTCTGTTCATACCGGAAAAGGAGCGATCGGTTTTACTTTTTACACCGATTGAAAAAGGGGATGGAAGGATTGAAAAACGTTTTTGGCATTTTCCTTGCAGGTATTCTCACAGTGTTTCTTTCGTCCTGCGGAACTAGCAAGATTGAAAATTCTTTAAACTATGACGTACAATCTTTTTCTTTTCAAAATCAAGACGGGAAAACCGTGTCTCTTGAAAGTTTAAAAGGCCAGGTGTGGGTGGCCGACTTTATATTTACGAACTGTAAAACGATCTGTCCGCCGATGACTTCACATATGGCTGAACTGCAAAAACAAATGGAAGAGGAAAACCTGCAGGCCCGCATCGTCTCTTTCAGCGTTGACCCCGAAAATGACACGCCGGAAAAGTTGAAAAAATTTGCGGCCAACTATCCGCTCAATTTTCAAAACTGGGATTTTTTAACCGGATACTCGCAGGAGGAAATTGAAAAATTTGCGCTGAAAAGCTTTAAAGCAATCGTGAAAAAACCTGAAGATGAGGATCAGGTGATTCACCAATCGTCATTTTATCTAGTCGATCAAAACGGCAAAGTCGTCAAGGATTATGACGGTGCAAAAAATACGCCGTACGATGAAATCATCGCCGATATTAAGACGCTGGAAAACCGTTGATAAAAACGGGCGGCCTGCCGCTGAAGCCTGCTTCCTGACCACGGAAACAGGCTTTTTTTTACACCTGTCAAATCATTTTCAAAAGAATCAAAACATGGTACACTTTTTTTTAGGTATCTAGAAGGAAGGGGCATCATTTTTGAACATACGGTTTATAACAGTCATGATGGCCCTCGTCTGTCTGCTTTCAGCCTGTACGGAATGGAATGCGGGCGTTGAAAAAACATCGGTCTCCCCTAAGCGCGATATCGTGATTGCAGCAGTGGGCGATTCTCTGACAGAGGGGGTAGGCGATCAAGAGAAGAAAGGCTATGTCGGCATGGTGGCCGACGAGCTTGAAAGCCGGAGCGATGTGAAGTCCGTAACGGTCAAAAATTATGCCGTTAAAGGCTCCCGGACTGATCAGCTGCTTGAAAGATTAAAAGAAAAAGAAGTACAAGAGGGCCTGAAAGATGCAGACTACATTTTGTTTACAATAGGGGGCAACGACCTGATGAAAGTCGTCCGCCAAAACTTCGCGCACTTAACGCTTACCCCTTTCCGCGTTGAACAAAAACTGTTTGAAAAACGGTTTTCGAATATTTTAGCGGAAATTAGAGAGCAAAACGCCAGCGCTGAGTTGATTTATGTCAGCATGTATAATCCGTTTAAGTTTACGCTGTCTGAACTGAGGGAAATTGACCAAGTCGTAGACGAATGGAATGAAGGCGCAGAAAAAAGGCTGAAAAAGGTCTCCAATACGAAAATAGCGAATATCGCTGATATTTTTGAGGAATACAGCGATGAAAAGAAGATTGCAAAAGATGAGTTTCATCCTAATCAATACGGGTATTCTTTAATAGCGAAACGCGTTTACGAACAAATTAAAAACGAAGACCCCCAAGCAGAATAAGGTGAAAAAATGAAGAAATGGAAGAACTTATTTTTAATTTTAGCAGCAGTCAACGTCATCATACTTGCCGGGATTTTCATTCTCGTATTCATGCCCGGCGGTCAAAAGGAACCGTCGAGGCCGACTCCGAGCGAATACCAATTGAACGTGACGAGCACGAAAGAATCATTGGCCGCATTCATCAACACATATTTGGAAAAGGAGTCTTCGCCGGATCTTGACTATCAAATCGAAATCGACGATGAATTCCACATCGTCGGTGCGATCCGCGCCTTTTCCTCGACAGTCGATGCGAGGGTGTCCTTTCGGCCGACAGTGGAAAAAAACGGAGATGTGGTTCTTGACGTGACGAGATTTTCGATCGGCAAGTTAAATGTTCCGATATCGATGGTGCTGAACTACATGGATCAATTTTATGATCTTCCTGATTTTGTACACGTTCGTTCGGATGCTAAAGAAATTCAAGTCCGTCTGTCAGAGATGCCGCTTAAAAACGGAATGTATGTGAAAGCAAAAGACATTGATTTAGAAAAAGATCAAATCGAATTTGTTTATTATCAGCCTGCACAAACAGATTCATAGATCGTGCGGCGGGATTTACAGGGGTGAACATATGGAACGTATCTACACATATTTCAGCTTGCTGTCTATGTTGTTTTCACTGTACTTCGGCGGCCTCGCCGCCTTCAGTTTCATCGATGAAAACATGGACAAGATGTATTTGAACATCGGGTATTGTGCGTTGTTTTTAAGCATTATGATCTTTACCCTAGATGCGAAAAAACATAAAAAAACTGACCATCACAATCAATAATTGCCGGCAAAATCCTAAAACATGAGACCGTTTTAGGATTTTGTTGTCCATGCTTCAGCAGACTGTAAAAGAGACATCAGGTCTCTTTTTTTTCGCTATGAAGGCGGAGCTTTGGCAGGAAACGGCGCCGCTTTTATTGTGAGAGAAGGGGAGCCGTTGACGAAACCGAGGCCATACAAAGTTGTGGATTCCCCGGCGTGAAGCGTGATTTTCGGAACCTTCAGCAGGACCGCTGTTGAACCGGCGGCCTTTACCTCCATGTCGATTTTCTGTGAACGCACCTGGATGTACCGCGTGACCGTTTGAAAGGGGACACCTGTAAACAGGACAGGTCCGTTTTGCACTGCAAAGTCAAGAGCCGGAGAGTCCGGTGATAAATGAACGAAACGGATGCTGCGGCTTTCCGGATCAGCCGCAGGCCGGTCATACATTCCGACGGGAATGAGCTTTGCAGCTGTGCCTGTAACGGCAACCGTGCAGTACCCGCCGTGGATCAGGTGATACTGTACCGACAGCAAGGGACCGTGCGCCCTGCCTCTTTGGAAAACATCGATTTGAATACGGCCGGCAGGAAACCGGACATAAGAAGATAAATCTGTATAGGAGATGTTTTGAAAAACGGATATGCCGTTTACGTATACGTCGAGATTGTCGGTGTGAGGAGCCGCGTGAAGCAGTCTGATCATCGCTGCTTTTCCGCCGTTTCGAAAATAAAAGGGCGCCTCTACAGGCGGAAGATGGTAGCAGTTCCTCCGAAAACCCTCCGCCATTTGCCGGGCATCATGATCTGTAGAGAACATTTTGTCACGCCCCTTTGCATGCTTTCTGACATTATATGAGGCTGCGAAGCCATCGGTCACATCGCGATCAAGACGACAGATGAAAAGGAGTAAACAATGAAAACGGATTTTACATACGGAAATGTGTTTAAACAGCTGGTCTTTTTTTCCGGCCCGATCATTTTAGCCAATCTTTTGCAGATTTCATTTCAATTCGTCGATAGCTTGTGGGTCGGAAATCTGCTCGGAGCAAAAGCACTCGGTGCTGCGGCCGTCTCAGGGACGGTTTTCTTTACGGTGCTGTCGTTCGTATTGGGCGTCAACAATGCGGCGCTGACGATTCTTGCGCAGCAGAAAGGAAAAGGGGATAAGAAGGGACTTGCTTCATATATCAACGCGTTTGTTGTTCTGATGACAGCGATGAGCGTATTGCTCGGGGTTATCGGCTATTTTTTCACAGAGCCTCTGCTTTCGCTTCTTCAAACGCCCGGCAATATGATGGATTTGGCTGCAAGCTATTTGAGCATTCATTTTATCGGGATTATATTTTTATTCGGCTATAATTTCATCAGTACAGTGTTAAGGGCGGTCGGCGACAGTCAAACACCTTTGCGTTTCGTCCTCTTGGCCGTCATCCTGAACCTGTTCATGGATCCGCTGTTTATCTCGGTATTCAACCTCGGAATTGCCGGAGCGGCCTATGCAACCGTCGTTTCCCAAGGGATTGCTTTCATTTACGGTGTGGTCTATACGGTGAGAAAGCGGCTTGTTCCATTTTCAAAGCCCGCGCTTCCGTCTCTGGAAGAGACGTCCGTCATTTTGAAGCTCGGAGTGCCTGCCGGCTTGCAAATGATGGTGATTTCAGGCGGCTCGATGGCGATTATGAGCGTTGTCAATTCATTTGGAGAACGTGTCGTGTCAGGGTTTAGCGCGGTACAGCGGCTTGACAGCCTGTTGATACTCCCGGCGATGGCCATCGGCACGGCTGTCAACAGTATGGCTGGCCAAACCGTCGGCAGCGGCGATATGGAGCGTACGAAAAAAATTGCTCACTACGGCGTCATTTATGTTCTGCTGTTTATGGTTGCCGTCAGCACCGCGATATTTCTGACAGGCTATCATGCGGTCAGGCTGTTTATTTCGGAAGCCGATTCAGCTACATTCGGGGAAGAATATTTAAAAACGATTGCTTTTTTCTATCCGTTTATCGGGATTAACTTTGTGTTAAACGGTGTTGTAAGGGCAGCCGGCGCGATGTTTCAAATTTTGGTGCTGAACGTGATTTCTTTTTGGGTTTTGCGCTATCCGTTTACATACTTATTTTCAAAGTGGCTTGGCGAAAACGGCATAGCACTTGGCATTGGAATGAGCTTTATGCTGAGCAGCCTGACCGCGTTTTTATATTACCGCTACGGGAAGTGGAAGCACCTCGTTTTATTTGAAAAATGAAAGAACAAGCTCCTGCGGCAAGCCCCGGAAGCGATTCCCGCCGGGCATCTGAAGCAAAGAAACAAAAATGCTGTTATCGTCTTAATAATTGACGATATATACAATATAAAATGAGTTTGGTGTTGGGGGCTTGTCATGTTTTTAATCGATTTATTTTTGAATTTGTGTATTTTAATTACTTCACTCTTTATCTACACTCAGCTAAAGTGGAATATTTTTTCCCGAAAAGCTACAAACAAACAACTTAATTGGATTGACGGCGTCATGGGAGGATTGCTCGGGAATGTGCTCATGTTCTTTTCGATCCAGGCAACCGATGAAACGATCGTTGATTTGCGTTATGTGCCCGTTATGATTTTGTTTCTATTTACGGGCGTCTTTCCGGCCTTTATTTGTTCTCTGCTGATTATAGGAGGAAGATTTGTTTACGGGGGGAATATATCTTCGATTGCAGCGCTTACAGGAATGATCGTTATATTCATAGGATATTATCTCATCCTCAGGGTCATGGATAAAGACGCTGACACTTATCGAAAGACATTTGCTTTGGTTATTTTTGCTAATGTGGCGATTTCAATTGTGATCTTGATGCTCCTCCATGATTTCCATTTAGTGAAAATTTTAATGATATGGTTCTGGATTTTATCTACTATCGGCGGCTTTACGTCAGTATATGTCGTCTCATATTTAAAAAAATCTCATTTTCTGTTGAAAAAGTATGAAGAGGAATCGTCGCTTGATTATTTAACGGGATTGAATAATGTCCGCCATTTTGATGCGATATGGAATGCTCATATTTCAAACGCAAGGGAGAAGAACGAGAAACTGTCTTTGCTTATGATCGATATCGATTATTTCAAAACGATTAATGATACATACGGACATTCAAATGGAGACGTGATTTTAAAAGAACTGGGAACGATTTTAAAAAAGTCAACACGTGCGGAAGGTATCGTATCAAGAAACGGCGGAGAAGAGTTTTCGGTCATATTGCCGAACAGTTCTCATTCGCAGGCTGCAGAGATTGCTGAAAGGATACGCAAGGAAGTGGAGACACACACTTTTTCAATTTCTCATTCTAAAAAGATTCATATTACCGTTTCGATTGGGGTTGCGGCATTTCCGGAGGTCATTCGCAGTACGGACGAGTTGATTGAAAAAGCCGACCAATGTTTGTACAGGGCTAAACACCTTGGGAGAAACCGGGTGTGCGCCTCCGTTTGAATTCACGTTAAGCTGCACGAAAAAGGATAGATGAAACGATGTCCATCTATCCTGTCTTTGTTATGTTCGTTTATCGAATTCCGCAAGTTTGATAAAAGTCTTTTCGTCTTCAATTAATCCGCACGCGCCGCACTGCACTTTTATGGCGGGACCGCTGTAGGGCAGGTGAAATGGAGAAAGCTCGTCATCTGAATACGTTTCCATGATCTCCCCTGTTGCCGGATCAATCTTAACGGATGTCGGAGACTGTTCGATTAAGTTGAACCGTGTTCGGTTTGTTTTGCAGTTTGGACAAAGATAAGGAGCTGTCATATGTCAATACACCTCTTTTTTAATTAAGGTGCACAGATTCGGGCCAATTTATGAAAACCCGATTAGCGCTGTTCCCGTTTTTTGTCCAATTTGCTGAACAGTTCAATCAGCGTTTTCAGCTCTTCATCACTGAAGCTGCTGAACCGCTTGAAATAATATTCCGTTTTCTTTTCTTCAAAATATCTGATAATTTCTTTTCCCGCGTCTGTCAGATGGATTTTGATGATCCGTCTGTCTTCTTTTGACCGGACTCTCGTGATCCATCCTTTTTCAACCAACGCATCGGTTACAGCTGTGATATGGCTCGCAGAAACGCCTAAAATCGTTGCAAACTCCGTGACTTTCTTCGGACCTTGCTCACTCAGCAGGCGGAGAATCATGAATTCATTGCGGGACATCTCTTTTTCGAGCAGCTCATTTATCTCATCACGTATCTGTTTAAATACTGTGCGAAGCAGTGCTTCCATATCATACATCATTTGTTCTCTAACTTTCAAAATTTCGCCCCTCCATATAAGTAGCAAATTTCAGCTTTTTTTAAAAAGGAATGACCGAATCAGCATGAATATTATTTTTCATGAACATGATATCACTATGATACCATAATTTTCGTTTTTCAAGTGTATGTTTCAGAAGATTTTTAGTTCATTTGACCATCAATTGAACAACGGTCCATGACAATGATAGATGAATACTGCTGTTTCTTAGAATTTGGTGATGGCAATGACATATTATTGTCATTTTTTCTTTTTAGGCAGCGGCTGATTTTGCGATGAGCGGGAGAGGGCTTAAAAATGAGCATGCTGTGATATAATGGTTCCCAACAAATGTTGAAAAGAAGGAGGCAGAACAGATGGCTGAAAAACGAGAACTCGCCACATTTGCGGGAGGCTGCTTTTGGTGTATGGTCAAGCCTTTTGACGAACAGCCGGGCATTATAAAAGTCGAATCCGGCTATACCGGCGGCCATACGGAAAATCCGACCTATGAAGAGGTTTGCAGCAATACAACGGGACATAGGGAAGCGGTGCAAATCACGTTTGATCCCGATGTCTTTCCATACGAAAAACTGCTGGAACTCTACTGGCAGCAAATCGATCCTACTGACAGCGGAGGACAATTCGCAGACCGCGGCGAGTCTTACCGGACAGCGATTTTTTACCATAATAACAAGCAGCGGAAACTCGCTGAGGAATCGAAGAAAAAGCTTGAAGAAAGTGGCATTTTTAAAGATCCAATCGCGACCGACATTCTGGAAGCCGCGCCATTTTATCCGGCTGAAGAATATCATCAGGATTATCATAAAAAGCATCCTGAACGCTACACACAGTATCGGATCGGAAGCGGAAGAGAAGGATTTATACAACAGCATTGGGGGCGTAAGCATGGCGAACAATAAAGAAGAACGGCTGAAGCAGCTGACCCGGATGCAGTATGAAGTGACGCAGAAAAACGGGACGGAGCCTCCATTCCAAAACGAATACTGGGATCTGCACGAAGACGGAATCTATGTCGATATCGTGTCGGGAAAACCGCTGTTTTCATCGCTTGACAAATTTGACGCACACTGCGGCTGGCCAAGCTTCACAAAACCGGTCGATACCGGGGAGATCGAAGAAAAACTTGACACTTCACACGGCATGGTTCGGACTGAGGTGAGAAGCAAGTCTGCCGATTCCCATCTTGGACACGTGTTCCCGGACGGCCCCGGACCGGACGGCCTGCGTTATTGCATCAATTCAGCAGCCCTCCGTTTCGTGCCGAAGGATGACCTTGAGAAAGAAGGGTACGGCGAATATGCCAAGCTGTTTGAAGGGGAAAAATAGATCTTAAAGGCACTCGTCGTGTACCTTAGTATGATAAATAACCAATGGTTTGCCCTCTTTGCTCTCACAAAGCAGAGAGGGCTTTTTCATCTCCGAATTTGGAATTGAATACTCCGAGCTAGAAAGTCGAGTAGTTTCTATTGCTAAAGTAAAGCGGCATAAGACTGCCGTGAGGATACCCAGCATATAGAAAAATCTGTTAACATCCCACGAAATACAAACGAAGAAAGCTGAGAAAAACGGCATGTTCAGATGACTTTTTTCAAAAGGGCCATCTTTTTTAGAGGATTTTCTGCTCTGAAAGCGAAAAACAATATAATAGAACATCTTAGAAAAGAGGCAGCCGTTGTGACATCCATTTCAAACACAGAAGACCGTTATTTAATGCTGACATGCAGCAAAAAAGTTGAGTCGCATTATCATATATACACAGATGACCAGATCCCGCAAATGTTTTCATCTCATTTTCTGCAGCTGCAGGACGAATTTCCGCTGAGAGAGCTGTACTCCCTGCTCGTTCGGGTACCCGATATTTTAAACCGAAATTATATTCATGTGAAAAGCTCTTTTAACCGCGATCTCCCTTTCACAATGAAAAAGTCGCTCTTTGATCTTGGATACATTCTTGATGAAGAATTGTTTTATTCGATCCGGCTTGCAGATTGGAAAGGAGTTTCCCCTGTGCGGGCAGAATGGGGGACGAAGAAATCTCTCATTGACGGCTGCCGCATCATGCAGGCTTATGATTCGTTGTCGATCAATGAAGCGTTTGCGAAGGAAAAGCTGCTGCGCAAGTATCGTTTTTACGAGGAAGGCATCATTCAGCTGTGTGTCTGCTACTCGGAAGAAGGAGAACCGATTGGATGTGCCGAGCTTTATCTCGATCAGGACGAAAACGTTGCTAAAATCGAGGAAGTCGCCATTTTGGAGCCTTATCAGCGGAAAGGCTATGGATCGGGCCTTATCAAGCAGATGCTCGTCGCTGCCAAACAATCGAGCATGGAATCGTGCTATCTTGTGACTTCGGGAAGCGATCAGGTGAAAACGTTTTATGAAAAGCTGGGTTTTCAGCAGAAGGGAAAGCTTACGACGGTATTTAAATATTTGTTTGAATAAAGTAGGCAGGTGCACATACCAATTGGGACTTGGCCTGCATAGGCTGGGGTGTAGACTTTATACGAAAGGATGATAAGCCTGTGCATTACTCCCATTATTGCTGTCCTACTGGAGGATACGGCTACGGGTTTCACGGCAGAAACACATTTGTGCTCATCGTTGTCCTCTTTATTTTGCTCATCATTGTCGGTGCGGCTTTCATTTGCTAGCTAAAAGCCCAACGCCCGGTCGCATGACATGCTCACAAAGCCTTCCATCCGGAAGGTTTTTTTGTTTTTGTTGTAAAATTTTACATATATATGTAATATAATCATGAGGTGAAAATATCGGACAAACGGGGGAGAAACTTTGAAATATGCTTGGGTCATTAAAGGGGACTTTTTCAGACTGTGGTCTGGAACGTTTTTATCGCTCTTTAGTTCGGTTCTTTTCTATTATTCATTGGTATGGTGGTCTTTAGCTGAAACCGGAAGCGCCCTTTCGGGAAGCGTCGTGATCGGCATCGGGCTGACTGTCTCGATTTTGATATCGCCGTTTACAGGCTGGCTGTCCGACAGGTTTCACAGGGGGAAATTGATTGCGGCTTCAGATATGATCATTTCAACTGTATTTTTAATAATCGGATTTTTGGCGCTGTCAGGCATGAGTTCAGTTATGTTACTGGCGGTTGCAAGGGTGATTGTATCGGCATGTTTGACCGCAATCGAACCTGCTGCAAGATCGCTCTTGCCGGATACACTGAGGAAAGAACAAATTGAAAAAGGAATCGCATTTCAAGAAGTGATCACACAGCTTATCCAAGTGATCGTTCCGCTTGTCACAGGGATTCTGTTTTCCTTTCTGCATTTCGGCTGGTTATGGGTGCTGTGCGGAAGCCTCTCCTTCCTATCCATCTTTTTGGAGTGGAGAATCAAAGATAAAAGGGGCAGCCAAAAGCGTATTCCTTTTACAAACAAACAATTGTTCAGCGGTTTTACAAGCTTGCTTCAAAATAAGCCGCTCAAGTATTTGTTGTATGGGACGAGCATACAGCAGCTTGTATTCAGCGGTTTTCCAATATATATCGTCATTTGGACCTCGCTATTATTAAAAGATCAGGCTTGGCTGGGCGGCGCTTTTCAATCATTTTGGGCGTGCGGGACGCTGTCTGCGGCGCTTTTCTTGTCTTTTATCGCAAAACCGGAGCACGCAAAAGCTGCTGTGCCCGCTTTAATGCTGATTTTCGGCCTACTTTTGTCGCCTCTAGGCTGGATTAATCATGTCGTGCTCGGCGCCGCGATTTTGATCGTCATCGGAATGATCAGCGGCGTAGTCAACATCTATATTGAAGGTTACTTGCAAAGGGTAACGGAAGGTGAAAACAGAGGCAGATCGCTGGGCGCTTTTTTTGCGGTCAACAGCGCTTTTATGCCGCTCGGCTATGCGGCCGCGGGAATGTTGTCGGATGCTGTCAGTCCCGAATATTTATTCCTCATCGTCGCACTGCCCGCGCCGTTTGCTGCGTTTTCGATGATGAGATCATTTTATTTATGGGAAAAACAGACGAAGGAAACCGTTGCTTTGCAGGACAAAACGTCAATGTGAATAAGCGCGCTTGGAAAAATAAAAGGACATGTCCTTTTATTTTTTTGTTTACACTAACGGCGATCGCTCCGAAATCAACCATTTCACTTGAAAAGAGAATGCCGCCTTTTCCCCATTCATATAATGTAAAGAAAAACCTCTCATTGGGGAAGGGGGGATGTTTTCATGTCATTTTTGATTAAGCCGGATTTGCACGCAAGCTATCCGGTCGTTCAGTATGCAAAAGGAAGCTGGATTGTCGACAATTCCGGAAAACGGTACCTTGACGGCTGTTCGGGGGCTGTTACCTGCAATCTCGGGCACGGTGTACAAGAAGTGATTGATTCTCTCAAAGAGCAGCTTGATTTCGTTTCATTTGTCTACCGTTCACAGTTTACGAGTGAACCAGCTGAACAGCTTGCCGAACTCCTTGCTGAATGGCTGCCGGGTGATCTGAATTGGTCTTTTTTTGTCAACAGCGGGTCGGAAGCTGTTGAAACCGCCATGAAAATCGCCGTTCAATACTGGCAGGAAAAAGGACAAAACGACAAAACGATTTTCCTTTCAAGATGGAACAGCTATCACGGAATTACAAACGGAGCCCTGTCGCTGTCGGGATTTTATGAGCGCCGCTACAGGTTTACGCACATGCTGCACAAGTATCCCGCCGCTTCCGCGCCAAACTGCTACAGATGCCGGCTTTCTCATCCCGACTGCCAGGAAGCGTGCGTGAAAGAAATCGAGCTCGCCATTAAAAGGATCGGCAAGCAATTTATCGCGGGCTTCGTGGCCGAACCCGTCATCGGGGCTGCTGGAGCAGCCATAACAGCGCCCGATGGTTATTACAAAAAAGTAAAAAAGATTTGCGAAGAAAATGAAATTCTTTTTATTGCGGATGAAGTCATGAGTGGGATGGGAAGAACCGGCCGGTTGCTGGCGATTGAACATTGGGGTGTGACCCCGGATATTGCCGTACTCGGCAAGGGGATGAGCGCAGGGTATTCACCGATTGCCGCAGCTGTCATATCCGATGACATCATGGAAACGGTCAAAAACGGCTCAGGAGTCATCATGAGCGGACATACGTACAGCGCAAACCCTTTTTCAACCCGTGCGGCGCTCGCCGTTCTCCGCTACATTCTGAAGCACGATCTTGTCAAACAAGCCAGGATAAAAGGGGAAAAGCTGAAAAAGATGCTGAAAGAAGTCATGAAACAGTCAAGCATCATTGGCGACGTTCGGGGCAAGGGGCTTCTTATCGGGATTGAATTTGTCGCCGATCGAAAAAGCAAAAAGACATTTCCTTCATCACTGCCGGTGTCGGCTCTCGTCATTTCCGAAGCGAAAAAAAGAGGCCTGCTTCTTTATCCGTCCCAGGCGGGCATTGACGGCGGCGGGGGAGATGCGGTCATCATTGCGCCGCCCCTTACGATATCGGATCAAGAGCTGGAAGAACTTATTCATATATTTAAACATGCCGTACACGAGATTGAAAAACAAGCAGAAAAGGTGATACGCGAAAGATGACGGTCCTGAACAAACGAATTGCTGTTGAAGATGCGATTGCCGATTTGAAAGACGAAGCGACCGTCATGTTTGGCGGATTTGGGGGAGTCGGTTCACCGCCTTCTTTCATCAGTGCGATTTTGAAAAAAGGCGTAAAAAATTTAACGGTCATATGCAATGACGCGGGCTTTCCCGGCATCGGCATCGGGCCATTAATCGTCAATAACCGCGTAAGGCGGCTGATCGCTTCCCATATCGGATCAAATCCCGTTGCGGGAAAACAAATGACTGACGGTTTTCTCGCCGTTGAATTTTCACCGCAAGGGACGCTCGCGGAAAGAATCCGTGCGGGCGGCACAGGTCTTGGCGGCATTTTGACCGATATTGGGATCGATAATGACATGGTGCGTCAAGGAAAGAAGATCGTTTCTTTGAATGGTCGTGCATACCTTGCCGAAGAAGCGCTGAGTGCGGAATACGCTTTTATTTATGGGAAAACCGCCGATGAATTCGGCAATATCATCTACGACAAAACGGCGCGTAACATGAACCCGCTTATGGCGATGGCTGCTGATCGGACATTTGCCGAAGTGGAGCGGATCGTTCCCCTGGGAGAGCTGGATGAAGAAGAAATTGTAACACCCGGTGTTTTTGTCGAAGGTGTCGCTGAAACGGAAGGGGTGAACTGGAAATGGGTTTGGGAGTCATAGAGCGGGAGAGAATTGCAAAACGGGCGGCCCGCGAAATCAAAAGCGGAATGATTGTCAATCTGGGCATCGGCATTCCGTCTTTAGTTCCCAATTTTTTAGATCCGGGCACTTCCGTTATGATCCAATCTGAAAACGGGCTTCTCGGCATCGGCGAGTCGCCTGAAAAAGGAAGGGAAGATGAGAATCTTTGCAATGCGGCAGGCTGGCCTGTCACCGTAGTAAAAGGCGCTTCTTATTTTGATTCGGCTCTGTCGTTCGGCATGATCAGAAAGGGCGCGATTGATGTCACGATTCTTGGTTCTCTGCAGGTCAGCCAGTCAGGGGATCTGGCCAACTGGATCGTCCCCGGCAAAAAGGTTCCTGGAATGGGAGGGGCGATGGAGCTTGCCCAAAAGGCGAAAAAAGTCATTGTCGTGATGAGCCATACCGATAAAAACGGCGCCCCCAAACTTGTCGCCGACTGCACTCTGCCACTGACTGCAAAAGGCTGCGTTGACATGGTGATTACAGAAAAAGCCGTGATCACCATTGACAGCGGCGGCTTTGTATTAAAAGAGCTGATGAATGAAGAGGATCTTGATGATGTGCTGCGGCTGACGGATGGAAAGGTCCGGATCGAACTGCCGCTTTCGTAAGAGGAGGAATTGGATGGAGAACATAGAGAGAAAGGTGTGCGATTGGATCGATTCGCACGAGAAAAAAGCGGTTCGCCTTTTGAAAAAACTCGTCGGAGAAAAAAGCACAATGGGCAGTGAATTTACCGCCCAAGCTGTCGTCCTGGAGAAACTGAGGCAATTCGAAGCTGAAATCGATGTCTGGGAGCCGAGCATGAAGCAATTGGAACAGCACCCGCTGTTTAAATCAGACAGAACAAGCTTTAAAGAAAGCCCGAATATTACGGCTGTCAAAAGAGGAAAGGGCGGCGGGAAATCGCTGATCTTAAACGGACACATCGATGTCGTGCCTGAAGGAAACAGAAAAGACTGGGAGACGGAGCCTTTTCAGCCGGTCATGAAGCAAGGACGAATATACGGCCGGGGCACAACTGACATGAAAGGCGGCAATACGGCTCTTTTAATGGCGATGGAAGCGCTGGAGCAATGCGGGGTTCAATTAAAAGGAGACCTGATTTTTCAAAGTGTCGTAGACGAGGAGTGTGGCGGAGCCGGGACGCTGGCGGCCGTCATGAGGGGCTACAAGGCGGACGGCGCTTTGATTCCCGAGCCGACAAATATGAAAATGTTTATTAAGCAGCAGGGGTCGATGTGGTTCAGAATCACGGTCAAAGGGCTTTCTGCACACGGCGGCACAAGATATGAAGGTGTCAGCGCCATTGAAAAAAGCATGCTTGTCATCCAGTCGCTTCGCCAGCTTGAACAGGTCAGGAATAAGAGAATAACAGATTCTTTGTATGACAATATCCCGATTCCGGTTCCGATTAACATCGGCACGATCAAAGGAGGCGCATGGCCTTCATCGGTCGCTGACACGGTGACACTGGAAGGAAGGTGCGGAATCGCTCCGAACGAATCTCCTGAAGCCGTCCAGTCCGAGTTTGAAAACTGGCTCAATGATCTTCAATACCATGATGAATGGTTTAAACACTACCCTGTTGACATAGAATGGTTCGGCGCCATGTGGCTCCCAAACGATTTGGCTGAAGACCATGAACTGACGAAAGTGCTGAAATCCGCCTATCAAACCATCACGGCAAACGATCCCCTAATCGAAGCTTCCCCGTGGGCGACAGACGGCGGAATATTGTCGCACGCCGGAGGCACCCCTGTCATCGTCTTCGGTCCGGGAGAAACGAAAATGGCTCACCAGGCAAATGAATACATTGAAAAAGACGCCCTGATTCAGTCAGCCAAAATCATCAGCCTGTTTATTATGAATTGGTGTGATTATGAACGGTGAAAAGATCAGCTGTTTTGGAGGTTAAATATGGTGGAAAAATGGAGTAATGACAGCTGTACGCTTGAAGCGGATGTCGACTTGTTCAGTAAAAGAATCAGAATCATCAATTATGAAGGCGATGTGTGTTCATTTTTTCCCGCCATATTGAAAGAAGCAAAAAAACACGGCATAGGGAAAATGATCGTTTTCACCAAAACGAATGACAGAAACGCTTTGCTTGAGCGGACGTTTGAACCGGAAGGGAAAATTGACGGATACTTTAACGGGCATGATGCTGACGTGTTCGTAAAATATGTGAAAGAAGACAGGCGAAAAACCGCTGACTGGCTTGCGCAGGATCAAATGCTGACAGAGCTGTTCAGCACTCCCCGCATCGCGGAGGCCCAAAACGCTTCCTTTCAAATCAGGCGGGCCGCCTCCAGTGATGCGCCTGGTCTCGCCGATCTCTACAACTGCGTCTTTCCTGTATACCCCGCGCCTGTTTCAGATCCGGCATATCTTAAGGAAGCGATGGGGAAAGGGGCTGTTTACTACCTCGCTTTTGACGGGGAAAAAGTGATTGCATCAGCAGGTGCAGACGTGAATCCCGTTTTGGGGAATGCGGAAATAACAGACTGCGCCGTCCTGCCGGAATACAGGGGCTTTTCATTGACGAGGCGGCTGATTGCCGCACTCGAAACCGATTTGAAACAAGCGGGTATCTTTTACGTTTATTCAATCGCAAGAGCAGCTTCTTTCGGGATGAACGCCAGTCTTTATCATTTATCATACTCATATAGGGGCCGGCTTTTGAACAACTGCCTCATTTATAAAACCATCGAGAACATGAACATCTGGTGCAAAAATTTAAGCCGGTCTTAAAAAGCGGTCTTCCGCGGGTTTTATATTTGAAGAGACACTTTTCACACCGGTCACATAACCTGAAAAGTATAGGGAAAATGCTGATAGGGGGATGAAAGATGGAAAACGGTCTGTTTCAGCCGAAAAGGCACTGGAAGGATATTGAGCTTTGGAAAGATGTTCCCGAGGAAAAATGGAACGACTGGATCTGGCAGCTGACCAACACCGTCAGAACGCTTGACGATTTGAAAAAAGTCGTCAATCTTACGAAAGAGGAAGAAGAAGGGGTGAGAATCTCCACAAAGACGATCCCTTTAAATATTACGCCGTATTACGCTTCACTGATGGATCCGGATGATCCGCGCTGTCCGATCAGAATGCAGTCGGTGCCCCTGGCAGAAGAAATGCACAAAACAAAATACGACCTTGAAGATCCCCTTCATGAGGATGAAGATTCGCCTGTCCCCGGCTTAACCCACCGCTATCCGGACCGGGTTTTGTTTCTCGTCACTAATCAATGCTCGATGTACTGCAGATACTGTACAAGGCGGCGTTTTTCCGGACAAATCGGCATGGGCGTGCCGAAAAAGCAGCTCGATCAGGCGATCGCATATATCCGGGATACGCCCGATGTCAGGGATGTCCTGATTTCAGGAGGGGACGGCCTTCTCATTAACGATCAAATTCTTGAATATATTTTGAAAAACCTCCGTGCGATCCCGCACGTGGAAATCATCCGGATCGGCACGAGAGCCCCGGTCGTCTTCCCGCAGCGGATTACCGACAAACTTTGCAGCATTTTGAAAAAGTATCATCCCGTCTGGCTGAATACGCATTTCAACACGAGCATCGAAATCACGAAGGAAGCGAAGGAAGCCTGTGAGAAGCTGGTCAACGCCGGGGTTCCGGTCGGCAATCAGGCCGTGATTTTGGCTGGTATAAATGACAGCGTTTCCATCATGAAAAAGCTGATGCATGATTTGGTGAAAATCAGAGTCCGTCCGTATTATATCTATCAATGCGATTTGTCTGAAGGAATCGGCCATTTCAGAGCGCCTGTCTCCAAAGGTCTTGAAATCATTGAAGGCTTGCGCGGACACACAAGCGGCTATGCAGTCCCTACCTTTGTCGTTGACGCGCCGGGCGGGGGCGGAAAAATCGCCATACAGCCGAATTACTTGATTTCGCAAAGCCCCGATAAAGTCGTGCTCCGCAATTTTGAAGGCGTCATTACGTCTTATCCTGAGCCTGAGAACTATATTCCGGGAAGAGCTGACGACTATTTTGCCAAAATTTTCCCTGATGTAATGAAGGAAAAAGAGGAGATCGGCATATCGGCAATCTATGCGGATCAAGCTCTTTCATACACACCGGACGGCTTAAAACGGCTTGAAAGAAGGGAGAGCTATTCCACAAGGCCCGATCATGAAACATTGAAAAGCCGCCGGGCAAAGCGCGATGAATTGAAAGAAAAGAAATTCCTTGCTCAGCAAAAAAAAGAAGGCGAAGCTGAGGGGCGTGTGCAATGAAGAGGTGTGAATGGTGCAGTGAAGAAAAAGCCGGGGAAGCCCGCACGGCGGTTTATTGGGAGCTTCCTGACGGGACGAAAGCGATCGAAATCACCGATACACCTGCGGTGGAATGCGAAGGCTGCGGCATGGTCTATCAGGAGGACAATGTCACTTGGGAAATTGAAAATCAGCTGCTCTTGATCGATACAAAAAAACTGCCTTCGTCCGTTTCGTATGATGCGCTGATGAAAACAGAGCGCATATTGAAGCGCAATTACTTTGATTTTTCTTCATGAAGCCGGCTTTTTGCCGGTTTTTTTTGTTTGTATTTTTTCAGACGCCCTGTATAATAGAACATCAAAAGAGGACAGGAGGGGAGACCGTGAAGTCTTTTTACCATTATTTAATGAAATACCGCCATCCGAAACCGAAGGACGCGATCAGCGAATTTGCGAACCACGCTTATCTTGATCACGGATTTCCCAAGACATCAACTCATTACGATGAAATCAGCTCTTACCTTGAGCTTAATGGGGATTATTTATCGTCGATGACGACATTTGATGAGGCTTGGGAGCAATATATTTCGGAAACAAAGCGATAAAAAATCCGCAGTTCTGAATAACTGCGGATTTTTTACGTTCGCCTAAAGCCGGCTGGGCTTTTCGGAAAACTCATCGGGCTTTGTAACCTTAGCCCATGCGAATTAACAGCACTCAGCATACGATAAGCGTAACACGGAAGCTTCAAGGCAAGGGGGAATCCAAATATGAAGTCAAACGCGCCTAAATTCAAAGTCGGGGATGTTGTCGTTGTCGTGATGTACGGGACGGTCGGAACGATTACAAAAGTTCATAAAATCGATAAGCATTTTTTGTATGAAGTCAATCATAATGAAGTGCTTTATTTTGAGACTTCTCTTCAGCTCTACAAAGATTATGACGGGGTCATTGTCGATACGGAAAAGCTTGATATCGAATATGAATTTTTAATCGGGGATGTCGTCTATGTAAAAGATTACGGCAAAGAATTGTTTAAAATCACCGGGCACAGAACGGAAATTTGGAGATATGTGGAGGATGGCTGGGAAGACATCATTTACGAGCTGACCCGTTTGAAAGACGGGGAATGGCTTGAAACCGAAGAAGAAGATTTAACGCTCGTCCTCAGAACTTACGAAATGGACCAGTTCGTCCATCAGCTTCTGTTTGTTCATTATGTCGGCGAAGCAGGACAAGAGCTTGATGAACCGATATCTGAAAAGGTGTTTCTGCCATTCGCGGGGGATCCCGAGGAGCATGAGCATGAGCGCAACATGGCTGTTGCTGTCGTGGATGAGCTGCTTGATATTTACAATGACTATAAAGTATTGTATGAAATGTTTCAGGATGCGGAATATAAAGAAATGATGGAGTTTGTGTTAAGCAGCCTGAAAGAATATTTCAAATGATAAACAACAAATATAAAAAGTAAGGAAAACAGCCGAACACAATCAGGCCGAACATGGCTTTCAAGACCTTCCCCAATACCAGGTCAAACCCTTCTCCGTCAAGTGCTTCAAGCGTTTTTTGGATCATTTTCTTTTCCCCTTCCGGCTTTTGTCTTGTTACGACATGTATATGACAGAGGACAAACATTATGACAAACCGGTTATAAAACCGGATGCCAGCTCATACATCAGAATAAGGAGGCGATCACAATGAAAGAAATTGAACTGATGATAGATACAGAAGAAATCGCTGATTTTTTTTATCTAGAGCTGACAAGAAGAGGCTACATACCGAGCGAGGACGAACTGTTCGAAATTGCCGATATCACCTTTGATTATCTGATTGCAAAATGTATGATAGATGAGCATATAGAGGATTGAAAAAAGGGACCGGGGCGCACCTGCTCCGGTTTTTCTTATAAATTTGCCCGGCGGGGGAGCCGGGTGTAAAATGTTTAAAAACAATGACAAGGAGGCACTGATTTTTTCAATGTATAAAGCACTATTTTCAGCCGCTGTCTTTGCAATGATGGCCATTCTTATCCGCATCCCGGCGGTTCAATCGTTTGATGTGAGCGTGATACAAGCTCTCGAGTCTGTTAGACACCCGGTTCTCACAGCGTTTTTTAAAGCGGTGACAGAGCTTGGGTCAAGCGGCTTCATGCTGCCGCTGATGCTTGCTTTAACCTTGGTACTTGCCGTCTATAAAAAAGCAGCGGCATCACTGTATCTTTATTTGCTGTTTTTTGTTGAAAGAACGGCCAATGAAGCTTTAAAAGGCTGGATTGCCAGAGAGCGCCCTGCGATAAACCCGCTCGTCCACGAATCGTCACACAGCTTTCCGAGCGGCCATTCAATGAATGCGGCGAGCATATATCCGTTTATCGCATATCTCTTTTTGCTCTGCATTCCTTTTTTTCAACAACGCAGCCGCGCACTTTACATGTGGACAGGCTTTATCGTCGGACTCATCGGCATCAGCCGCATGTATCTCGGCGTTCATTATATGACAGATGTCATCTCAGGATTTTCTCTCGGTCTGGCGCTGTTTTTCATCTTCAAAAAAATTGGCGAAAAGTACCCGCTTGTTCGACAAAAGTAGTCAAAGGGATTGAGCCGCGAAGCGCCAATTGTATAAAAAAAGGAGGGATCTGTATTGCCGTTAATGTTTCAACTGTTTAAAAAGAAGCTGACACCTTATGATGTGACGATTTTTCAAACGCCTTGCTTTGGTGAAGATAAGGGATATGAAATGGTTTACAGAACGGAAATAAACGGCAGAACCCATGAAGATGTGCTGGAACGGACATTTTCCACTTTCAATGTTTATGACACGGTGCCGAATGATTATAAGGCGAGATTCCTTGCAACAGGCGACATCGTTTTAATCGATGAAGGAAGAAAGGGAAAAACCTATTATAAACTGCTGTCTACGGGATGGAGCAAAATCAACCGCATTTTGCTGCAGTCATCGTAAAGCTGAAAAAACTGCGGAAGCGCTGTCCGCAGTTTTTTTATGTTGTATTCTTTCGTTTTCTGGCGCTGAATTCCTTTTCGTGTGCATCCTCTGCCGCGATGACGTCCTTTGTCGGGATGTGGTTGTTCTTTTTCAGACCGGTGACTCTGTTTCGCTGTTTTTTGCCCATCATTTATGACCTCCTTCCTAAAAAATAGGATGACTAAACGCCCCGCTATTTATCCAAGAGAAAGTCGTCTTTATTCTGTCATATTGATCGCGGCCGGGTAGACATACGGCTGCTTCGGCTCGCTGATCTCCTTCCATCGCTTCGTGCGGATGATCGGGATGACAGCGCCGTTATAAGATGCTTTGCCGAGCGTTCCTTCCAATTCAATCCATGTATCAGGCTGCAATTGCTCAGCGCCGCTCCATTCGGCGAGAAACCCGATCAGGCTGGCGTCTGCGATGCAGTGTGTGATCATAAATCGGGACAGCACGAGCTGGCGTGCGCTCAGCCCCGCTTCCTTATGGACGAAGCCTTTGACCGTGATTTCTTTTCCAATGTAATGATCAAGACGGCTTGTCACTTCATCATAATAGTCTGCAAACATATCGTCATTCATGACAATTCGCTTTTCATGCTTAAATTGCTCCATCTTCCGGTCATACGCCGACTTCGGCATCGCTGAATCGGCGAGCCCCTGCTGAATCTCCGGTGTCATGACATGTTCCTTTTCGCCTTCGGTTTGAGGGGCGATCTCCGTTTTGGTGAGCATCGTCCCTTTATTGGCGGCGACAGACGAATTCAGTACAGCCGGGGAAAGGGTGAATCCGGTGATAAGGGGAAGCGTGATTACGCCATAATGCATCAGCCTGATGAAAAAAGGCTTTGATTCGTCATGATCATGTCCGCAGCCGCAATCTCCAGAGTGGTCATCCTTCACCGTCCAGACCCTTGTCAGCTGAATGATAAACAGAAACGCAAACACACCTGCGGCGATGAGGCTTGTGTAATCGTATTTCGGATTGATCAGCTTATCAATTTCCCCTGTGTAATGGAGCTTGAAAATAAAGACGGAAAAAGCCGCCAACACGAGTGCGCGCAAAAATTGCCGAGGCTGAAAAACCATTGGTGAAACCTCCTTTCTAAAGTAAACTGACAAATTTGATACAAACATAGACAACAACTGTGATCAGAACAGACAAACAAATGACGAACTTCGGCTTAAACGCATGCAGCATCATGACCGTATTTTTTAAATCGAGCATCGGTCCGTATACGAGAAAAGCAAGGATGGACGAAGAAGGAAACAAATTGGAGAAGGAGGCGCCGATAAATGCATCCGCTTCAGAGCACAGTGATAAAAAGTAAGCCAGTCCCATCATGACCAATGCCGAGTCGAGCATGCCCCCTCCGAACAAAAACAGCGACTTTAACGGGAGGTAGGTTTGCACAAGTGCGGCAATTAAAGCGCCGATAATCAGAAACCTTCCCATATCAAAGAATTCGTCAACAGCGTGTTTCAGCATATCAAATAGCTTTTCCGAAAAAGGGGATTGTCTGCCGGAATGGGCGCAGTGTGCAGCTGTTATGCTGCTTTCCGTTTTCAGCTGGCTGGAGCGGAACATCATGCTGATCGCAAAAGCGATGATGACCGCTGCGGCAAAACCGACAGCAACCCTTAAAACGGCCATTCGCAAATCATTGCCAAATGCCATAAAAGTGGATAAGATGACAATCGGATTGATCAGCGGACCTGTCAACAGAAAGCCGACGCCGGCGTAGATGGGAACGCCTTTTGAGACGAGCCTTCTCACGATCGGGACAATTCCGCATTCGCAAGCCGGAAAACAAGCGCCGAGCAAACAGCTGACAATTACTCCTGAAAACCTGTTTTTTGGAAAAAGCGAGCGGATGTGCTCTTCAGTCACAAAAATCTGGATGAAACCGGCGATCAATACCCCGATTAATACAAAGGGAAGAGCTTCGATTAAAATGCTGATGAAAATCGTATTCAGCTGCTGAACGGAAGCCGGAATCTGGAAGGGGAGGCCTGCGGCGAGCGATCCGCCGGCTGACACAAGGCATAGCAAAACACCGATGACAACAAGCCCGGTAAAGTCGATTAAATAACTATTAAGTGAACGAAACATCACTTTTCCTCCATCCTGAAATAGCTAATCGTAATGATTCTTTTTTAAAGGTATGCCTGTCCTTTTTTAAACATGACAACAAAAGAATGATGCCGAAGCGTTGCAGGGCTTTATTTTCTTTTTCCGCGATGTTGGTTTATAATACATATGCGAGTGGATGCTGCAATCATCATCACCAATCAGCTTTAAAAAGGCAGGAGGAATATTCATGAGCGTACATATTGGCGCAGAAAAAGGACAAATTGCAGAAACGGTGCTGCTGCCGGGAGACCCGCTGCGTGCAAAATATATCGCTGATACATATTTGGAAAACGTTGAATGTTATAACGAAGTACGGGGAATGTACGGCTTTACGGGCACTTATAAAGGAAAGCGCGTTTCCGTACAGGGGACAGGCATGGGTGTGCCGTCTATTTCAATTTATGTCAATGAACTGATCAGAAGCTATGATGTGAAAAACCTGATCCGCGTCGGATCGTGCGGTGCGATCAGAAAAGACGTCAATGTAAGAGATGTCATTCTGGCAATGACTTCATCAACCGATTCGCAAATCAACAGAGTGGCATTCGGATCGATCGACTTTGCGCCCTGCGCAGACTTCGGCCTGTTAAAAGCTGCTTATGACGCTGCAAGTGAGCGGAACATCCCGGTTACGGCAGGGAACGTGTTTACGGCGGATCAATTCTATAATGACGACAGCCAAATTGAGAAGCTTGCCAAACACGGAGTGCTTGCGGTCGAGATGGAAACGACGGCGCTTTATACATTAGCTGCGAAATTCGGCCGAAAAGCCCTCTCCATTTTAACGGTCAGCGATCACGTTATTACCGGCGAGGAAACAACGGCAGAAGAAAGACAGACGACCTTTAATGATATGATTCTGCTGGCTCTGGATACCGCATTGTAACCAGATACATGCACTGAAAAAGGATGGATTCGAATGAACGGAAAGTACAAATACGTGACGATTGCTTCATTGCTGAGTGCAGCGGTTCTGCTTGGCACAGGATGTACCATGACTGAACAGAAGCAAAATGACACGGCTAAAACACAGAACACTGCAAATGCAAGCAAGGATGCGAAAGACCAAAAGGACGACAGCAGCCTGGAAGATCAGGAGTTCATACTTGAGAGCAAGTATTTTAATCAAATTAAAGATGTAGACGGGCTGCCGACGATTCAAAATCCGGAAAACATACTGGCGCTTGTCAATAAAGAATACGCGCTTCCCGGCAACTATGCACCGAGCGACCTGACAGTGCCTGATGTCGCATTTTCTTTTACCGAGGATATTGACAAGCGGTATATCAGAAAAGAAGCCGCCAAAGCGCTTGAAGAGATGTTCAGTGCCGCGAAAAAAGAAGGCTATGAACTGGCTGCGGTGTCCGGCTACAGATCCTATGACAGACAAAAAGCGATCTATAACAACGAAGTGAGCCAAAAGGGAGAAGAAAAGGCGAAAGAAGCTGTGGCATATCCGGGTCAAAGCGAGCATCAGACAGGACTTGCGATGGATATTTCCAGCAAAAGCAACGGCTTCGCCTTATCAGAGGACTTCGGCAATACGAAAGACGGACAATGGGTCGAGAAGAACGCCTACAAATACGGCTATATCATCCGTTATCCGAAAAACAAAGAAGACATTACGAAATATAAGTATGAACCATGGCACCTGCGCTATGTAGGCAAAAAAGCGGCTAAAGTCATCCAAGAACACGGCTTGACGCTTGAAGAGTATTTTAAACAGGTGAAAAAGATATAAAAGGGAAAAGGCCGATAGATATCGGCCTTTTCATGTTACCAAAAAAACAAACCTGCAAGGGCCACACCGGCAATTAAACCAAGGCCAAGTCCGTATACAGGGCCCCAACCCCATCCGCCGCCGTAATATCCGTAGGCGAATCCGCGGCCTCCCCGTCTGATCATCGGGGCGATATACACTTTGCTTGGTGATACACGGACGATTCTTCCGACATGGACGCGGCCTCCTTTGTCGGTGATTCTCGCAACTCTGCCAACATTTTGGTGGCAAAACCTATAATATCGGTCCACTTGAATGCTCCTTCCATCATCTAATCTATTCTATTCCTAGTCAGCTTATGATAGTTTCAATAGAAAAGGTTGGACGAAAGAAGGAGGACAAATGATGGTTTATAGATGTGATATAAAAATAATATGATCAAGAGAATCCCGGTATTTTTCCAGGTAATGCAGGTGTTTTTCCATTGTTTCATAGTTTTTGTCGGAAATCGAAGGCGACAGATCCATTTCGACGGCGTCATCAGGGTCTGCTGTGTCTTCCAATAGGACAGGGATGATGCTAACCTTTGAAAATCCTTCTTCCCGCAGGACATTGACCCATTCATTCTCGGCATATAAAGCGGTGAATCCGTAAAAGTCCGTGATTTCTTTTTTGGCTTCGTCTGTCAGAGCGTTGCCTTCCTTAAGGCACACTTCGATCGCGATCAGCATCCCTCCGGGTTTTAAAATCCGCCGGATTTCCTGTAAAGCGGACCGGATATCTGTGAAGCTCAGTACAGATTCAGATAATACACAGGCAAAGCTTTCAGACTGAAACGGCATTTCCTCGAGTGGAGAGTGGACAATCGGAATGGATAGCTGTTCTTTTTTGAAACGCTGTCGGGCTTTATCGATCATGACCGGGTCGGCATCAAGGGCAGTGACAGGAAACAGCATCTGCCCCAAATAAGCGGCGGTCTGGCCGGTTCCGCAGCCTGCATCAAGAATCGGCTGCTCAGGGTCGATGCCGGCTTTGGCGAGCACTGCCTTTGACAGGGACATCCCGCCAGGATGAGCGGATGAGACGCCGAAGCTGGCAAGCATGTCTAAATAATCGCTCAAATTGAGATCCCTCCTTTTTTGTATGCATATGCAAAAAAGGAATAATGGTTGAAAAACGATCGAATCCCAGCAGACCGGAAAATCGGATCCTGAGTAATTCGAGTTGACGAATAAAGATTCGTCCATGATAATATGGTAAGAAGAAAAGGTGGTGTTCGTTTGAAACAGCAGTTAAAACTCTTTTTGGCTGTATTGATTACGGCTGTCGCCGCCTCCGCACTGACGCTTTATCTGGTGGGCAAAGGCAGCGGCGGTTCAGTATATTCCGCTTCAGACTCCGAGAAATTCGAAAAGCTGATGGCGGCGTACGACAAAATCAAGAGCGACTATTATCAAAATGCAGACGATGAAAAGCTGACTGACGGGGCAATTAAAGGGATGCTTGGAGCTTTGGACGATCCATATTCAACATACATGGATAAGAAAGAAGCTAAAAGCTTTGAAGAAAGCATTACCTCTTCTTTTGAAGGAATCGGCGCCCAAGTAGAAGAAAAAAATGGACAAATTCTAATCGTCGCGCCTATTAAAGGATCTCCCGCAGAAAAAGCCGGCTTAAAGCCGCATGATGAAATTCAGAAAGTGGACGGCAAAAGCGTAAAAGGCAAGACCGTCAACGAAGCGACAGCAATGATCCGCGGCAAAAAAGGCACGAATGTCAAGCTTGTTCTCAACAGGGGAGGCGTCGGCCAAATCGATGTTACGATTAAGCGCGATACGATTCCAATCGAAACGGTGTACTCTAAAATGATCAGCGGCAACATCGGTGAAATCCAAATTACGTCTTTCTCTGAAAATACCGCTAAGGAACTGACGAAAGCCATTGATGACTTGTCTGAAAAAGGTGCGGAACGATTCGTGCTTGACCTCAGAGGAAATCCCGGCGGCCTGATGGACCAAGCGATTATGATGAGCAACATGTTTGTCGATAAAGGCAAAACCATTATGCAGGTTGAATCCAAAAACGGGAAAAAAGAAGTGTACAAAGCTGAGAAGGAGCGAAAAGTGAACAAGCCGACCGTCGTTCTCGTCAACGGAGGAACGGCAAGCGCCGCTGAGATCATGGCCGCAGCACTTCACCAGTCTTCAGGCATCCCGATTGTGGGTGAAAATACGTTTGGAAAAGGAACGGTTCAAAATGCGGAGAGCTTCTCTGACGGATCGACCGTCAAGCTGACGATTGCCAAGTGGCTGACGCCAAATGGTGACTGGATTCACGAAAAAGGAATCAAACCTCAATATAAAGCGGAGCTCCCAAGCTATGCTAAACTGCCGTACCTGGATTCCAAAAAAGAGTATAAGGCAGGCAGCACCGGAGACGAAGTGAAAGCTGCCCAGCAAATGCTCCAAGCGCTCGGCTATAAGCTGAATGCGACGGGGGCATTCGACGCACAGACAGAGGCTGCCGTTAAGGCTTTTCAAAAAGACCAAAAGCTGAAAACGACAGGCATCCTAACGGGCGAGACGACGATCAGCATGACAAGTAAGCTGCAGGCTAAGCTTGCTGACAATGATACGCAGCTGGATAAAGCGATTGAGATCTTAAAAAAAGAAAAATAAAAGAAACCCTTGCGCTCACACGAAGCGCAAGGGTTTTTTAGTGATCAAGCGCTTTTTTGCACATCCTTCTTAGCATGGAACAAAAAGCTGATCACAGAATTGTGTTTTACATTTTTCGCAAAAAACGGATTCAACAAGACAACGGTCAAAAGGTTGGCGGTAAGCCCCCAGAAGCCTTCGTAAATGCCGAAAGTGGCACCTGTTAAATAAACGGTAAATGTAACGGCCAGGCCGATGAGAAGACCGATGATCGTCGCTTCCTTCGTCTGGTTTTTCCAGAACAGGCTGATGACGATGGCAGGGAATATCTGCACCATGCCTGATACACCGAGCAGCTGAAGCGTTACAAGCGCTGCCGGGAACAGCATTCCGAATAAAAGGGCCAGACCGATGACGACGAATACCATCGAGCGGGTGATGATCGTCAGCTTTTGTCCCGAAACGCGGGGGTTGATCAAATCGCGGTATAAATTGTTAGCGAATAGGTTGGATGCCCCTATCGCCATAATCGAACACGGGATCAGACTTGCCAGGGCAATCGTTGAATAGGCGAATCCTTGCGTGACGCCGCCGTAGGAACTTTGAATTAAATACAGCAATGCAAATCTCGGGTTAATGTCATCAGGAAGTACGAGAAATGCGATAAAGCCTAAGAAAATGACTAAAATCAATACAATATTGTACAACGGCAGAAACATACTGTTCTTTCTGAGTGCATCCGCGCTGTTCGCCGTGAAAACGCCTGTCGCCGCATGGGCCCACATGAACAGAGCAAACGCGGAAACGATCGATGCCGTGATGAACCAGGCGATTCCGCGAGGTCCGTCAGAAGGGATTGTCAGCATATGCGGCGCTTCATTTGCCAGCTTGTCAATCATCGGCGTCCAGCCGTTAAAATGGATGAGCGGCAACGAAACGACCATAAACAGCATCATCACCCAAACTAAAATGTCTTTAATAATGGCAGTGTATGTAGGACCTTTGATGCCGCTGAAAAACGTATAAAGCGCGACAAGGACGAACGAAATGATTACGACGACATTGACGTTAATAAACCCTGTACCCGCGACTTGAAGCGTATCCTGAATTCCGCTGAGCTGCAGGCAGATATACGGGATCAGCATTAAGACGCCGACAATCGCAACAAGCGAAGACAGGAGCTTGCTGCTGAAGCGCTCCCTTGCATAATCGGCCAGCGTTGTGAGCTGGTGCACTTTCGCAACCTTCCAAATCTTCGGCAGAAAAAAATAGGCGATGAAATAGGCCAAAACCGAATAAGGAATCGCGAAAAAAGCGACGCTTCCGCTTGTAAAAGCGGTGCTTGTCAATCCTAAAAACGTGTAGGCCGTATACAAGTCGGCACCCACAAGAAACCAGACGAGCAGCCCTCCGAACCGCCTTCCGCCGACAGACCACTCTTCAACCGATTTCCGCGACTGCTTATTGCTGCCGGCGATAAACCCGATACAGACCACGGTCAAAATAATGCCGGCGGTGATGAGGAGCGCTGTTAAATTTCCCTGCATCACTCATAACCTCCGTTTCTTTTCTCAAATCTGTAAATCGCAAATGTGATCATCGGTGTCAGCACAATCCACAGCACCAGCCAAAAATGAAAAAATGGAAGTCCGAAAACGATCGGATCAATCCGGTTTACAAATGGTAGCAAGGCAAGCTGCCCGATAAAAGGGATGATGAACAAAACCCATTTAAAAAGCTGTTGATTCACCTTTTTTCCTCCTTTAGCGATTTTAATGTTCATAATCATAGCAGTTGTCAGATTTAATCACAAGATAATTATTAGAAAAAAGTGATTTTTTAAATTATTTAAACAGGCGTTCTGGCTTGCATATTCGAAAGTATAACTTTACAATAATTAATATCTTGAATTCGAGATAAAACAGAATGAAGAGGATCACCATGCAGGAGACTGCTGAGTAAAAGAATGGGAAAGAGACGGGCGAACGGGGGCTTTTTGATTGATGAACCGCTGGAAAGCACCGGCGCAATGACATCGCTGAAACAAAATGGGAAAAGGAGTGAAAGGAAATGAATCATATATATGAGAAAGGGAATTCTGATACCACCCTGTTGTTATTGCATGGAACAGGGGGAAACGAACACGATCTTCTGCCGATCGGCAGGATGATTGATTCCGATGCAAATTTACTCGGAGTCAGGGGAAATGTGCTGGAAAACGGAATGCCCCGGTTTTTCAGGCGCTTGAGAGAAGGGGTGTTTGACGAGAAAGATTTGATCGACCGGACGGATGAATTAAAAGTGTTTTTAGATGAAGCCGCAAATGAATTTCACTTTGACAGGAGCCGGGTGGTCGCAATCGGTTATTCAAACGGCGCCAATATCGCGGGAAGTCTGCTGTTCCGTCATGAACGTGTACTGAAAGGGGCGATTTTGCATCATCCGATGGTTCCGTTTAGAAATCGCAAGCTCCCTGATATGACAGGCCTGCCCGTGTTCATTGGAGCCGGCAAAACAGACCCCCTCTGCCCGCCGCAGGAATCAAGCGAGCTTGCCGGCTATTTCACAAACGCCGGCGCCCAAGTACTCCTTCACTGGGAAAGCGGCGGTCATCAGCTGACACACAGCGAGATCGACCAGGCGAAAATCTGGTATGAAAAGCATATAAAAGCATAAAAATAAACCTTAGTCCTTTTTGGGGACTAAGGTTTTTAGCGTGTTTACAGCCATGTAGATACGTCAGACACATCAAAACGATTGCTTTTGTGCGCAGGTTTGACCGGTTTTCCGATCGAAATCAGCATGACCGGTACATAACGTTCATTGATGTTGAATTCTTTAACGAACGCTTGCTTGTCAAAGCCGCCCATCGCGCATGTGTCATAGCCCATAGCTTTAGCCGCAATCATCAGCTGCATGGCCGCGAGCGATGCGTTAGTAAAGGCGGCGTCTCTTGCAAATCCGCTGTTTTGATAAGCGCCGTTGATTTGTCCGAGCAGCGTGTTTTTAATGTCTTCGGTCATATAACCTGCTTCTGTCAGAGGGCCGTATACGGCTTCACCGTTCAGGTTCGCTTGTAAGTCTCCAAGCACGGCTACAACCGCAGATGCCTGGCTGACTTGTTTTTGGTTGAACGCGATCGGAAGGAGCTTATCTTTTGATTCTTGGCTGTGGAAGACTGTAAAATGCCAGTGCTGCAGATTCCAGGCTGACGGAGCCTTTGTTGTGACGCTCAGCAGCTTTGTCAGCTCCTCTTTGGAAATGGAAACGCTTGTGTCATATTCTTTAATCGAAGTACGCTCTTCCAGAATGTTGAGAGCGGTGTTTTCTTGTGAAGACATGTGACTTCCTCCTTTGGGCTAAACATGTTATGATAGAGTCAGACAAAAAGTTAGAAACTTACTTTTTGTAACTTTATTGAGTATTTTAATGGCACACATTATATTTGTCAACTGGATATGGAGGGGTGAGAGAATTGGGGTTTACAATGTGTCCTAGAATGGAAGCCGCCTTTTCTTTACTCGGCAAACGATGGAATGGATTGATCATCCATGTATTGTTGGATGGACCTAAACGGTTTAAAGACTTGACCGAAATGATACCGATGATTAGCCAAAAAATGCTGGCTGAACGTTTAAAAGAGCTCGAACACTGCAAAATAATCGAGCGCCAAGTGCTGCCGGAAACGCCGGTAAAAGTCATCTATCAATTGACAGACAAGGGAACGGCGCTAGAGCCTGTCCTCAGAGAGATACAAACCTGGGCCGAGCATCATTGCGATCCGGAAGGGAGCTGACCGGATTGACTAGTAAAGAAACAGTCGTCATTACAGGCGGGGCCAAAGGCATCGGAAGAGACCTTGTGACCGCCTATGCTCAAAAAGGTTTTATCGTCGTATTCGCCGATGTACTGAAGGAAGAGGGGGAACAGCTTGAAAAAGAGCTGACCGCTTCCGGAGCGCGGGTTCAGTTTGCAGCTTGTGATGTGGGATCTGAAGAAGATGTGAAACAGCTGATGCAGGAAGCTTCCCGAAACGGCCGTTCGATATCTGCGCTCATTAATAACGCGGGCAGATCAGTTTGGAAGTCCCCTTATGATTTGACGGCGGAAGAATGGGACGATGTTCTGAATACCAATTTGAAAGGCGCGTTTCTTTGCGCAAAAGAAGCCGCCAAAAAAATGAAAGAAGCGAAAACAGGCGGAGCCATCGTCAATATCGCTTCGACAAGGGCGTTTATGTCCGAGCCTGACTCGGAAGCCTATGCCGCGTCAAAAGGGGGCTTAATCGCTTTGACTCACGCATTGGCCGCGTCTTTAAGCAAAGATTCAATCGTCGTCAACAGCATTTCCCCGGGATGGATCGAAACTGGTGATGATACTGCCCTGCGGCCTATTGACCACGAACAGCATTTGTCAAACAGGGTCGGCCGCCCTCAGGATATCGTCAAAGCATGCTTTTACTTGACCGATCCGGACAATCGCTTTGTCACCGGTACAAACTTGACGGTGGACGGCGGAATGACAAAAAAAATGATTTATGAAGAATAGCCCAAACGTTTCCCGACTTTATGAATACCTTTACTATAGGCAGACATAAAGGAGGATAAAAGCCAATGAACCCTCATATGCTTTATTCGAGATCAGGTCCTGCCGGATACCCGGCAAGATTCCCGTTATTCTGGGGTTTTGGAGCGCCGCTTGTCGGCGGATTGCTGGGCGGATTTCTCGGAAGTGCGATTTTTAACTACCCAAGACCTTACGCTTACCCGCCGCCATACCCTGGACCTTACGGCGGCACGCCTTATTACGGCTACGGGTCAGCTCCTGGGGCCGTTCCGTACGGAGGTGTTCCGGGCGCAGCTCCATTCAGAGGGGCGGGATCGGGCTATTGATCAATAAGCCAATTGTTGCTGGCATCTAAAATGCCGGATGTCCAATATGAAGCGGCGGCCAAAGCTTGCGAATCTTTTCGCCTTTGGCCGCCGTCTCATTCTTTCCGGATCGATCAGTCAGGGAACTGTACTTTTCCAGGTACGGTATATGCGCTTGACGTCCCGTTTTCCGGCAGTTTTTTGATCGTGTCTTTTACGACTTTTCCTCGGATATCTGTAATTCTGACTTTAAGCGGACTTGTCCCAAGATTGGTGCTGACGAAATGGTTGTAGTCCGTTTTCTCCATGTTGATCCACTTTCCGCCTTTGTAATATTCCATTTTCATGACGGGATATTTGTGATTTCTGACTTGGATTGCCGCCCACCACTGGCTGCTGCCTTCTTTGATCCGGTAAGTGAAATTGCCGGTAATCGGCGCTTTGACTACACGCCATTTAATGTTGATTTTGCCGTCTTTCATATCGCCGATCTGGCGAAAAGCGTTCGGTGAAAGGTCAAGAGCTCCCGGCGCGCCTTCAGGATACAGATCGGTCACATAGACGGTCGTTTTTCCTTTCGGCCCTTCAACCCGCAGATAGGCGCCGGCAAGAGCTGCTTTCACTCCGCGGTAATTCATATCTGTCGGATTTAAAGCGGTGATCTTCATATTGGACGGAATAGGATCCAAAAGCAATGCACCGCCGGAGTAACCCGACCCCGTGTAAGTGGCGTAGCCCTTATGCAGTGAGTTGTATGCTGCAGAAGCTTGAGGTGAAAAACAAAGGATCGTCAAAAACATTGCTGTGATCAATAAGCTGATTTTCTTTTTCATATCCATCCTCCTGTTTTATAAATTGAGAACCATTATCATTATAAGGACTAACTGACAACAGCCGAAAGAGCAAATAGTTACAGAGATTTTTTAAGGAATAATGACTACCACCGTTGAAATGTAAAAGTTCAGCCGCATGTCAGGCAAATGAGGTGATCATCCTTGAGGACTAGTGTTAAAATGGTACAGGAAGAAAAAAAACAGCCTGCTTTGCCAAGCTGGCCGTTTTCAAAACGTGATGTCGATTTCAGACAGGTTAAAGTCCTCATTTTTTAAGAACATCACTTCTAAAATGCCGTCTTTAAATATTGCTTTCGTACCCTTTCTGCGCACTAGAGAGGGGAGAACGACTTTTTCCTGCCGCCCTTTTTCAGGGTAGTTTTCTATGATCAGGGTTTGTGAAGTATGTTTAATTTTCAGAAGGTTAAGCTGTTCTTGGGTGAGCGGTATTTTAACAAATACATGGCTTGTCGTTTCAAAAATATCAATCGGATCAGATTCATCTGCCGCCTGTGTTTCTTTTGAGAGAGGGTCACGAAAAGGAAATTGAACTGCATACCCCGGGCCGAAAACGCTTTTCATCATGTGGTGGATATACTGCTCCACATCTTTCGGGTCAGCGTTTTTTAATCCGTCCTTGGAAAACTGCTGAAATGGAAAAAAGCGTTGCCAATCAAACACGATCACACTTCCTTTCACATAGACGGTACAGTATATGCAAAAAAGTGCGGAAAGTGATGAGAAGAAAGGAAAGAAACAGACATGAATCATTCATCTCAAACGAAAGGAATCATTTACACAGCGCTTTCTTATCTGCTGTGGGGGCTCCTTCCTTTATATTGGAAAGTGCTCGATCAGACGGCTGCGCTCGATATACTGGCGCACCGGATTATCTGGTCATTTGTTTTCATGTGCGGCGTGCTTCTCGTTTTGCGGCAGTGGAAAAACGGAGTCAAAGCATTTCGCGCGCTTTCGGGAAACCGTAAGGAATTTGTACCGCTCATTTTGTCGTCCGTTCTGATTTCGATCAATTGGTATGTCTACATATGGGCTGTCAGCAACGGTTATATTCTTGAAGCGAGCCTGGGCTATTACATCAATCCGCTCGTATCGATCGTGCTCGGAATTGTCTTTTTAAAGGAAAAGCTGACGCGGATGCAGGGAGCGGCAGTTCTTCTCGCTGCCTTCGGCGTGCTTATTTCCGCCTTCCAGTACGGTTCCGTGCCGTACATCGCCCTGATACTTGCATTCAGTTTCGGGCTCTACGGACTGGCGAAAAAGCGGACATCGCTCTCAAGCGCCATAGGACTTACCCTGGAAACGATGATGATCGCTCCGGTTGCAGTGATCTATCTGTTGTTCTTCAGCCATCCGGAAAAGGCTCAAGCCGCTTCAGGGAGCATCGGCATGATGGTACTGCTGTTTTTGGCAGGAGTGTTAACTGCGATTCCGCTGCTTTTATTTGCGGAAGGTGCGAAAAAACTTCCGCTTTATCAAGTCGGCATTTTGCAATATATCGCTCCGACCATTACATTATGCTTAGGCGTGTTCGTCTACCATGAACCGTTCAGCAGCAGTAAGGTCTTTACGTTTACCTGCATATGGGCGGCGCTGATTTTGTTTACACTTTCGCAATTTCAATGGAAGAAACCGGAGAAGGTATTTTTAAAAAGAAAAAACTCCTTTCATCCGTAAGCCCTTTTTCTTTTCAATAAGCACTGATTATGTATAATTAAACATTATTGAAGCAATTCGGAGGTTATTCCGTCATGGCAGACGAACTAGAGCTTTTCTGGGCGTATAAAACCCTTTGGAAAAACCGGACGATGGACGGAGAAGGCAGGCAGGCGCTTCATCGGGCGATTGATGATGAGTTGAACGACCTCCGCACCCATCCAAGGCTCAGAAAGACGAAGCACGAAAAATACTATCAATCAATCCGGCGCATTGTGAATTCACAATTGGAACCAGATATGAAGCTCAAGCTGATTGAATGGCATACGGAACGATTGGAGTTATTAACAAACGAAGAAAGCAGGGAGTAACATGAAAGCAATAATAAAAGAAGATGTGCAGGCTTCTTTGGAAACATTTTTAAACCAGCCTGTTTACATTCATTTGGAGACGACAACCGGATCGTATTCCGCGCATAAAGATGAGCAGAACATGACCGTGGTGGCGTATATCAGAAACGCGAAGGTGACATGCTCCCGCGCCAAAATCACGGGCGAGGGGCCATTTCGCGCCGGTTTGAAAATCGAAGACGGCTGGATCTACGCCGAAGGCCTGACGGATTATACGGTTGATGATGAAGGAAGGTTGCTTCTCGCCGGCTATTTGCCGGGCGGCAAACTCGCCATTTCGCTTCAAATCAGCAAAAAGCCATTTGCAGTCTAAAAAGAAGGTGTTATAGATGAAAAAACATTTACTCGTGATCTTGCCGCATCCTGACGATGAATCTTTCGGAGTCGCCGGCTTGATCGCCTTAAACCGAAAAGAAGATATACCTGTAACATACGCGTGCCTGACGCTGGGCGAGATGGGAAGAAATATGGGAGACCCGCTTTTTGCCAACAGGGAAACCCTTCCGCTGCTCAGAAAGCAAGAGCTGATCGACGCCTGCAGGGAAATGGATGTACAGGACTTGCGCATGCTCGGATACCGCGATAAAACGCTCGAATTCGAGGATGAAGAAAAACTGGCCGATCGAATAGAGGCTGTCATTGATGATGTAAACCCGAGCCTTGTTGTGACGTTTTATCCGGGACACGGCGTTCATCCTGACCATGATGCGTGCGGTGCCGCGGTTATCAGGGCATTATCGCGGAAAAAGAAAGAAGACCGGCCGCGCGTCTTATGCATGGCCATCACCCACCACAGGGAAGAGGTTCTTGGCAAACCTGATGTCGTTCTTGATATCAAAGAAGCCGCAGATATTAAAATGAACGCGCTCAAAGCGCATAAATCTCAAACAGGCGGCTTTATGAAAGAAATCGAGAAAAAACTCGCCAATGGCGAGCCGGTTGTTGAGACATGGTTTGAAAAAGAAACATTTTGGACCTATCAATGGAATGATTAAAATGATCAAAAAAGGTGTCGGGCATATGAGCCCGGCACCTTTTTACACGCTTTGAGTGTGAATATAGCGGTTTTGAATGCGTTTGAGCCTAAAGAACAGCCCGACTGCACCGGCTGCGAGCCCCGTGATCAGTCCGATCCAGTACCCGAAAGCTCCGAATGAAGTATACGTTCCGATCACAAAACCGACCGGAAGCCCGATAATCCAATACGAGACGAGAGCTGTGACAAGCGTGTAGTTAACATCTTTATATCCTCTGAGCGCTCCTTGAATCGGAGCGGCGATGGCATCTGACAGCTGAAAAAACAACGCAAACAGCAAGAAGTCCTTTGTCAGAAGCAGCACATCCCGGTCAGCCGCATACAAGCCGGCAATTTGCTCTCTGAACAGTAAAATGATGAGTGCGGTGAATAATGAAAAACCGACCGCTATTGAAATGCCGAGATAGCTGTAAGTTCTCGAGTCTTTAAACCGTTTTGCTCCGGCCTCAAAGCCGACGACAATTGTCAGCGTCATCGATACGCTCAATGGAAGCATGTAAAGAAGCGAAGCGAAATTCATTGCCGCCTGATGGGAAGCGATCGTGACCGTGTCAAAATGGCTCATCAGCAAAGTGACAGCTGCGAATATACTCGTCTCAAAGAAGATGGCGAAACCGATCGGAATGCCGATCTTCAGCAGTTTCATACTTTCAGCAAAAGAAAATGAATAGAATGTTCCAAAAATCCTAAACTGGTGAAACGGCGTCTTTTTGTGGACGATGTATAAAGAGATCAGACAAATGCACCAATATGTGATGGCGGAAGCCATACCGGCTCCTGCTCCTCCAAGCTTTGGAAAGCCGAAGTTCCCGAAAATGAACAAATAATTCAAAACAAAATTAATGGGCAGAGAACAGAGCGTAACCAGCATCGTCACCCGCGTTTTTCCGAGTGAATCAATAAAGCAGCGCATCACATTGTAAACAAACAGCGGCAATATGCCGAGCCCGATGCAGATTAAATATTGCTTTGCGATGACCGCTACCTTCTGTTCAAGATCGAGATTCTCAAGCACCGGATCAATCAGTAAGTACCCGGAGACGATCACGGCAATGCTGATGATTCCGGCCACATAAATCGATTGAATAACAGTATAAGGGACATCCTTTTGCCGCTTGGCCCCCATCAGTTGGGCGACCATCGGTGTTACAGCTGTCAAAATGCCGGCAAGCCCTGTATAAACCGGGGTCCACAAACTCGAGCCGATTGCGACGCCGGCGAGGTCGGCGGCACTGACTTTGCCTGACATCACCGTGTCGAGAACCGTAATGAGCGACAGTCCCGCTTGCGTAATCAAAATCGGAATTAAAATCGTTAAAAACTGCCTTGTTTTCTCCCGCAAATCCTTTGTTTCCCTCATATCAGTTCCCCGTTTCTTTTGGATAACGAGAGAAATTATAACACGTTATGTATAAAATGCAATAAATGTCTGTTCAATCTTTTTTCGCCTGTTTTGCTTTTTTAAACATTTGCACATAAATAAAGGAAAGAGAAAGAATTCCTAAACACGTACATAAATATTGACATATTTTTTGAATGGCCAAGAAGATTCACCTCCATATCTTAAAATGCGTCATAAAAGGAGGAAACATGCATGAAAGCGGCGGTAATAAACCGGAAGTTTTTTTATGTGTTTTCTAATAGTAAATAACGACTATTGATATACAAAAACGAATGAGTATTAAGTGTTAATTTTAGATTTATCTTTATATTAAGATAGGAAATAAGAATCTATAGATGAAATAGTAAAACGCCGTTCGATCTAAAAAAAGATACTCCCAATTCCGGATGTTGGCAAAAAAAATGTATGATATAGTCAATTTATGGTTTCGTGGAGGAATTTGTGCTGAAATGTAGAAATGTATGAGTGATCCTGATCTTTGCTTTTCGATTAGGCAATAGATGAGGATTGATCGGCGATTTACGGTAAACTAATGAATAAGAATACGCAGTTTTTACACCCTCAACTTGAACGCTGGGCTTGACCGTTTGATCCGAAAAAGAAAATCGGCTGTAAAACGGCACAGAAATCCGCATGTTACGGCGTCTATTCGGGCTGTTTCGGCACATGCAGCATATCCAGTTAACTCCTTCTCGCTGTTTTTCACCATGAACCTCTGATTTTAAAACAACTGATCATCGTATTTCCGAAAACTTAAAACTCAAACCTTTGCAAAAAAAGCACCCGATATCTCGAGCATTGAAAAAAGTGTTGATTTTTGTCAATGTGCCTATCAGTCTGTATTTTTAATAAGAAATTTGTAAAAAGGCAAAAAGACTATTAAAAAAATATAAATTAGACCGATACAAATCGTGAATTGCATTTTTTGCTTAAGAATATAAAAGGGGGCTTTCAGCCAAAGGCCATCCATACGGTGATCAGATCACCTGCCTGACCGGCTGGATAAAGTCTTAAGCAATGGCAAATGTAATGGCATACATAGAGAGAACGAAAATGAAACGGGAGGTTAAGAGGTTATGAAGAAGAAGATAGCAGTAGGTTTGGCGGCCTCTGCGGTAGTTGGAACTTCATTGGCGGCGTCACCGGTAGAAGCCCAAACCATCAAGGTGAAAAGCGGAGACTCACTGTGGAAGCTTTCAGCTGAGTACAATACCAGTGTTTCGGCACTTCAATCAGCCAACAATCTTTCATCTACAGTTATTTATGTCGGACAAACTTTAAAAGTACCGGACGGCAAGTCAAAAAGCAGCTCACAGACAAAATCCGCAAGTTCCAGCTCAAGCTCAAGCACTGCAAAGTCAACTTACACAGTGAAATTAGGAGATTCCTTGTGGCTGATTGCCAAAGACTACAAAACAACCGTAAAAGAGATTAAAAACTTAAACGGTCTGAGCAGCGATATGATTTACCCGGGACAAAAGCTGGTTATTAAAGGAAGCGCGAAAAACACCGGTTCCAGCTCTGGCTCAAGTTCGAGTTCCAGTTCGAAATCATCCAGCTCATCCTCAAGCTCGCAAAGTTCAAGCAGCACATACAAAGTCAAATTGGGCGATTCTTTATGGAAAATTGCCAATAATTTGAATATGACAATCGCCGAAATTAAAACGCTGAACAACTTGAAGTCGGACACGATCTACCCGAACCAGGTTCTTAAAGTGAAAGGAACGGTTTCCAGCGGAAGCAAAACATCTTCTGGTTCGTCTTCAAATTCTTCATCAAGTAAAACGAACACAAGCAGCAGTTCAAAAACGACCACTTACACGGTTAAACCAGGCGATTCTCTGTGGAAAATTGCAAATTCGATGAATGTGACAGTACAAAGCATCAGAGAAGCTAATCGATTAAAAACAGATGTCCTGCAAGTCGGCCAGAAGCTTAAAATCTCCGGTGCATCGACTTCCGGATCATCTGGCAGCCCGTCTTCCAGCTCGCCGAACTCTTCAGTTTCAACCGGCACTTCGACAAGTGCAAAGGTCGAACGGATGATTGCAGAAGCAGAAAAGCATATCGGCGTGCCTTACAGATGGGGAGGCAACAACCCTTCAGGCTTTGACTGCAGCGGATTCATCTATTACACGTTGAACAAAGTCACATCTGTCTCAAGGCTGAGCGCAGCCGGATACTGGAGCGTCATGTCACCAGTCAGCCAACCTTCAAGAGGAGACTTCGTTTTCTTCCAAACATATAAAGCGGGCCCTTCACACGTCGGCATTTATTTAGGAAACAACAAGTTTATCAATGCCAACGATTCCGGTGTCACTGTCAGCGACATGAACAATTCCTACTGGAAACAGCGCTATCTCGGCGCAAAACGGTATTCATTCTAAAAAAGCCATTTTATATGGCTTTTTTTTTGCGTGTTTTCAGGATAGGAAGGACAGGTTTAATGCCCCTCTTCGTTGTCTAAACTGAAAAGAAAAGCGAAGGGGGGAGCCGTTTGAGAACATTACATTACATATTGCTCACATGTATGGCTGTTTGTTTGGCAGCTGCATGTACACAGCAGAAAGAAATTCAGCAAAAAAATGTCGAACAGGAACATAGAGTAACCTTTGAAGCGATGACACAGCCATTAAAAGTACCGCTGATCAAACGCGACGGTACGGAAACCGGTTTTATAGAAGTGTCTGAATCTGCTGCAGAAGGCCTTGATATCAGAGTCAGCGCCCATAATCTGCCGCCGGGAATGCTTGCTTTTCATATTCATGAAACGGGCGTGTGTAAAAAGCCTGATTTTGAAAGTGCGGGTGCTCATTTCAATCCTGACCAAAAGGAGCACGGCTTTCACAATCCGAAAGGACCGCATGCCGGTGATTTGCCGAATATTGAAGTCGGAGCCGACGGCAAAGTCGACGTTATCGTAAATGCGCCGGACGTCACCCTCGATCAGAAAAGCAAGTTCAGTCTGCTTGATCATGACGGAAGTGCTTTCGTCATTCATGAGCATCAGGATGATGATCTGACAAATCCATCCGGAAACTCCGGAGCCCGGATGGTTTGCGGAGCGCTGACGAACACCGGAAAAAAGTGAATCGGCGCATGGAAGCCGTTTATATTGAGGGCAGTGCATCTTTTCTAGTATACTTACATACAGAAGACGCTTTGAGAAAGGAATTTTACAACACATGAAATATGATCTGCATGAACTAGAGCTGCCTGAAAAAATAAAAGAGCGGCTGATTCAGTCTGCCGCTAAACCTGTTGCCGCGGAATACCAATCATTGATTGGAACGCCCGGTTATGAAGCGGAAGACAGCGCCATTCTCTATGACGCGATGATCGCGCTGTCACTCGGAAAAAACGTTTTGTTAAAAGGCCCGACAGGCTCCGGAAAAACAAAACTTGCCGAAACGCTCTCCGCTTATTTTCAAAAACCTATGCACAGTGTCAACTGTTCTGTGGATCTTGATGCAGAGGCGCTTGTCGGTTACAAAACGATTGAAAACACCAACGGGAACGCCTCTATTGAATTTATCGAAGGTCCTGTGACAAAAGCGATGAACAACGGCCATTTCCTATATATTGACGAAATCAACATGGCGAAACCGGAAACGCTGCCGATCTTAAACGGGGTGCTCGATTACCGGAAAATGATGACCAATCCGTTTACGGGGGACGTCATCAAAGCGAAAGAGGGATTCGGCGTGATTGCAGCGATAAACGAAGGCTATGTCGGAACGGTCCCGTTGAACGAAGCGCTGAAAAACCGGTTTGTCATTATCGACGTGCCCTACATTAAAGGTGACCTGCTGAAGCGGGTGCTTGAAACACAATCCGAACTAAAAAATCAGAAGCTGCTGAACCGGTTTGTTACCCTGTCATCGGACTTAATGACGCAGGCTCATAATGGACAGGTTTCTGAAGAGGCCGCTTCCATCAGAGCGCTTCTCGATACTTGCGACCTGTCGACATATATTCCGCCGCTGCGAGCGATCGAACGCGGCATCGTTGAAAAGCTTGATGATGAACGCGAAAAAGCGGCGGTCCGAAATATTGCCCAGACTTTGTTCGAATGAGGGTTTTTTTATGAAGTTTATTAAATTCAATGACAGCAAGATTGACTCTCTGCTTTTTATGGAGCTGACAGATCTCGCGAAAACGCTCGCGAAAAGCGATCAGGTTGAAGTGGAGTACGGGGTTCAGTCTTACTACAATCCTTTTGAGAAAAAGATCTACATGAGCCATTTTTGGAAAGACCGGAACCACCGGGATATGGTAGACGGTTTGAAAAGCGATGTATACTTGCGGTCAATCGGCTCCCGTTACAGCTCGATGAAAGACTTTTCCCGCATGCTTGACGCGACTCGGAAATATCATTTTAAGAGTTTGGCAAAACAGTTGTTTATGCTTTTTGAAGATATCAGAATCGAAGAGTTCATCAAGAGGGAGCGGCCCGGTACAAAACCGGTATTTTCGAGCCGGAAATCAATGTACCGGAAACATTTTGCGACCCAGTTGACGCTGAATCTGGAGCGGAGCATTTTTACAGATGCTTTGTTTTGCGCTGTATATCTTAAGCTGACCGCGGAGTCGCCGCTTGATGAGATACCGGCTATCCATGAATCGGTCGATCCGATGAAGGGATTTATAGAAGCCGAGCTCGCCCGAGTATTCGAAGCGCGTTCAACTGCTGACATCGTCTCGATTGTAAGCGGGCTGATGGAAGGTTTTGAAGAGGTGCTCGAAAAAGATATGCTTAATACGTACTTCTTTTTTCCGGAATTGGAATACGAACAAGTTGACGAAGAAGCGCTTTTTCAAGATTTGAAAGCAAAACCGAAGCTGAGCGAGGATCTGACGCTTGAAGAGAAAAGTGCGGGTGATGAGGAAGTTCATGAAGAAGAAATGCCGACTTGGCACAGAGAAACGGAAGCTCCGGCGAAAAGCTTTCTCCAGTTTGATTTGGAGCACGGTGCAAAAACCGATATTTCCGGCGGGGCTTTAAGAGAAGGCGAAGACGGCGACCAAGCGCTCGGGTCAGTTCAGGGAACGGCGAAGCAGACGAAAAGAAAAGACTATTCAAAACTTGAATCGCTTGAATCTGTTCAAGATGAGCCAAACGGCGGCGCCGCACCAGCCGGCAAAGAAAACCGCTATGCGTTTTCGGTGATGAAGCCTCCGGAAAAACCTTCTAACGAAGACATATTAGACTACCAGGCTCAAGCAAAAACAATCGAATCGTATCAAAAACGGCTCAAGCAGATGATTCAAAAAACGCTCGAGCATAAAAAAACGCTCCCGAGAACCGATTTGCATGCAGGCAGATTGAACAATAAACTGCTCCGTTACTTTACAGAGCGCAATCCGCGCCTCTTCTATAAAAAGCAAGAACCGTCAACAGAGATCGACGCCGTTTTTACATTGCTCGTCGACTGTTCAGCAAGCATGCATGACAAAATGGCCGAGACGAAACGGGGCATTGTCCTGTTTCACGAAGCGCTTAAATCTGTTGCTGTCCCTCACCAAATCGTCGGTTTTTGGGAAGATACGAACGATGCGACAGAGACGAGCCAGCCCAATTACTTTCATACGGTCGTCTCTTTTGCGGATTCCTTAAAAGCAGGCGCCGGACCGCATGTCATGCAGCTTGAACCGGAGGAAGACAACCGGGATGGATATGCGATCAGACAGATGACAAAGATGCTTGTTCAAAGAAGCGAAGCTCAGAAGTTCCTGATTGTCTTCTCAGATGGGGAGCCGGCCGCATTCGATTATGAACAAAACGGGATTGTCGATACACATGAAGCCGTTATGGAAGCGCGGAAACGAAATATTGAAGTCATCAATGTATTTTTATCAAACAGCGAAATCGAAGAATCACAAATCAAGACGATACAGGACATGTACGGAAAGTACAGCCTTTTCGTGCCGGACGTCGATCAGCTTCCCGATGTTCTGTACCCGCTTTTAAAAAAGCTGTTGAACAAAAGTATAGGCTAGATAGGACAGATGGCAGCAATACTCGCGGCCATCTGTTTTTTATCGTAGAAACACAGTGAAATATTGAAATTTTTATTATTTTTATCAACTTAATTTTTTGCGGAGCACATCGGGATGTTAAAAAATAGACGGTTAGGGGAAATATGTGAATAAATAATGAGCCGGTTTAAAAGAATTCGGTCTGAAAGTTCAAAATTATAAAATTTTTTATTTTTCAAGATGATTTTTTAATTTTATTTGAACAATCTGTGTAGAAACAAATGAGAAACAGTGGTAAAATGTACGTGGAAGCGTTTTTATTACATATTTCTGGGCGTAAGGTTCAGAAGATATATTAAGATAGTGAATCATTCACTTGATTATTAGGTTGGGGGTAATGTTCAAATGTTTCAAAATAGTATGAAACAAAGAATGACTTGGGAAGAATTTCACGGTCCGAACCTCGGCTATGTGCTGGAGCTTTACGATCAATACGTCAAGGATCCAGAAAGCTTGGATGCTGATTTAAAAGAGATGTTTGACGAACTTGGAGCTCCCCCGGGCGATATAAGGGCCGCCTCTCTAAAAAACGAAGAGGCAGATTTCACGGCTGGATCTATTCAAAAAATCGCATCAGTGATAAAACTCGCAGAAGATATTAGAACCTATGGCCATTTAAACGCTTCCGTCAATCCACTGAGAAAAACACAAGAGAAACAGGAGCTTTTTCCTCTTGCTGAGTACGGGTTAACTGAGCAGGATGTGAAAAAAATTCCGGCGTCTGTCATATGCAAAGATGCCCCTCAAGAAGTAACGAACGGTTTAGAAGCCATCCAGTACTTGAAAAACACATACAAAAAATCGATTTCTTTTGAATTTGACCATGTGCACATTTTTGAAGAGCGCAACTGGCTGATGAAAAAGATCGAATCCGGGGAATTATTCGCCCCGAAATCGAAAGAAAAGCTGGTGGAAGTTTTAAGAAGGCTGACAGAAGTTGAAAGCCTTGAACAGTTTCTCCACAAAACCTTTGTCGGGCAAAAACGCTTTTCAATAGAAGGACTTGATGCGCTTGTGCCCATGCTGGATGATATTATCGCCAAGTCCGTTTCGGCAGGTACGACAAACGTTAATATCGGAATGGCGCACAGGGGCCGCCTGAACGTTCTTGCGCATGTGCTCGGAAAACCTTATGAAATCATTTTTTCTGAATTCCAGCATGCGCCGAACAAAGATCTCGTTCCGTCGGAAGGTTCGACAGGGATCAATTACGGCTGGACGGGTGACGTAAAATATCACCTCGGCGCCAACCGTCAGATTCAGGATGAGCATACGAAAACGGCGCGCATTGCGCTCGCGAACAATCCGAGCCACCTGGAGTTCATCGATCCGATCGTTGAGGGATCGACAAGAGCCGCCCAGGAAACGAGAACGGAGAGCGGCTATCCGCTTCAAGACGTTAAAAAATCGCTGGCGATTCTGATTCACGGCGATGCGGCATTCCCAGGGGAAGGCATTGTCGCGGAAACGCTGAATTTAAGCCAGCTTAAAGGCTATCAGGTGGGCGGAGCGATTCACATTATCGCCAATAACATGATCGGCTTTACGACGGAAAGCAATGAGTCAAGATCGACGAAATATGCAAGCGACCTTGCAAAAGGTTTTGAGATTCCGATCGTCCACGTCAATGCGGATGATCCTGAAGCATGCCTTTCAGCGGTTCAGCTCGCTGTTGAATACCGCATGACTTTCAACAAAGACTTTTTGATCGATCTGATCGGCTACCGCCGTTTCGGCCACAATGAAATGGATGAGCCGTCTGCAACGCAGCCGATGCTGTATGATGCGGTCAGAAAGCACCCGACCGTCAAGAACATCTTTGCTGAAAAGCTGATTCATAACGGGATCGTCGATAATGAAACCGTCGACAAAATCGGGGACGCTGTCATGAAGCGTTTAGAAGAAGCGTATCGCAAAGTGCCGGCCAAAAAGGAAGATATGACGCATGAAATCGTTCTTCCGGAACCTGTTTCCAACGGTTTTCCTGATGTTGACACGTCGGTTGATGTTGAAACTTTGCGCAAAATTAATCAGGAGCTTGTTTCATGGCCTGAAAACTTCAACGTTTTCGATAAGCTAAAGCGAATCCTCGAAAGGCGCGCCAAAGCGTTCGACGATGACCGAAAAGTCGACTGGTCGCTTGCAGAGGCGATGGCTTTTGCATCCATTTTGAAAGACGGCACACCTCTAAGGCTGACCGGGCAGGATTCAGAACGCGGCACATTCGCACACCGCAACCTTGTCCTTCACGACAGCAAGACAGGGGACGAATTCATCGCACTGCATCACCTTGCAGATACGAAAGCGTCATTTGCGGTTCACAACAGCCCGCTTTCTGAAGGATCCGTCCTTGGCTTTGAATATGGATATAACGTGTCTTCGCCGGAAACGATGGTGATCTGGGAAGCGCAGTTTGGAGACTTTGCAAACGCGGCGCAAGTGTACTTTGATCAGTTCATTTCTGCAGGAAGAGCGAAATGGGGACAAAAATCAGGGCTCGTTGTTCTCTTGCCGCACGGCTATGAAGGGCAGGGACCTGAGCATTCAAGCGGAAGAACGGAACGCTTCCTTCAGCTGGCGGCGGAAAACAACTGGACTGTCGCCAACTTGACGAGCGCTGCCCAGTACTTCCATATTTTAAGAAGGCAGGCGAAGATGCTCCTTCGCGAGGAGATCCGCCCGCTGATCATCATGACGCCGAAAAGCCTGCTGAGAAATCCGAATACCGTATCAGAAGTGCAGGAGCTCAGCGACAGTAACTTTAAGCCGGTCTATGAAATGTCAGGACTTTCCCATCAGTATGACAAAGTGACGCGCCTCGTCCTTTCAAGCGGTAAAGTTTCGATTGACATCAGCAGTCATTTCAATAAAATGGAAGGTGAAAAAGATTGGCTGCACATTGCACGGGTTGAAGAGCTGTATCCTTTCCCTGCAAAGCATATTAAAGCGATCTTCAGCAAACTCCCGAATTTGGAGGAGATTGTCTGGGTACAGGAAGAACCGCAAAATATGGGTGCATGGAACTATATCGAGCCTTATTTAAGAGAGATTGCTCCAAAGGACGTGAAGGTCCGCTATATTGGCAGAAGAAGACGTTCAAGTCCGGCAGAAGGGGATCCGACGGTTCATAAAAAGGAACAGGAACGCATTGTATCTGATAGCTTGACTCGCAAAAATTAAGGGGGAACTAAAAAATGGCGGAAATTAAAGTACCTGAATTAGCGGAATCAATTTCAGAAGGAACGATAGCCCAATGGCTGAAACAACCGGGAGATTATGTAGAACAAGGGGAATTCCTGCTTGAGCTGGAGACTGATAAAGTCAACGTTGAATTGACGGCAGAGCAGTCCGGCGTTCTTCAGGAAGTGCTGAAAGATTCCGGTGACACGGTTCAGGTCGGCGAAATAATCGGAACGATTTCAGAAGGCGAAGGAGAAGGAGGCCAATCAACGGCTCCTCAAGCTGACGCTCAAGAAAGCGCCGGCGCTTCGGAAGAGAAGCCAGCCACGTCTGAAAAGACAGCCGAACCTCGCGAAAGCGCGAACGATGAGGCGGATACAACCAAAACAAGGACAATCGCTTCTCCGGCTGCCCGAAAGCTCGCCCGTGAAAAAGGCATCGATTTATCGGAGATTCCTACCGGTGATCCGCTCGGAAGGGTCAGAAAGCAAGATGTTGAATCTTATCAGAAGAACGAGCAGCCGCCAAAAGCTCAGCCTGAACCAAAACGCGAAACACAGGCGCCGGCTGCTAAACAAACCGAAAATGCAGGTAAACCGGTAGAGCGTCAAAGAATGTCCCGCCGGAGACAGACGATCGCCAAACGCCTCGTTGAAGTTCAGCACACCGCCGCTATGCTGACGACATTCAACGAAGTGGACATGACGGCGGTCATGAACCTAAGGAAACGCCGAAAAGATCAATTCCTTGAGCAGCATGATGTGAAGCTCGGATTCATGTCATTCTTTACAAAAGCTGTGGTCGCCGCGCTGAAAAAATTTCCGCTCCTCAATGCGGAAATTCAAGGCGACGAGCTTGTGATCAAACAATTCTATGACATCGGAATCGCTGTTGCTGCGCCGGATGGCCTCGTCGTACCGGTCGTTCGGGATGCAGACCGCAAAACCTTTGCTGATATTGAAAAGGATATCGGAGAGCTTGCGAAGAAAGCGAGAAACAACAAATTGTCGCTCAACGAGCTTCAAGGAGGCTCCTTTACGATCACAAACGGAGGAACGTTCGGATCACTGTTGTCGACTCCGATTTTGAACAGTCCGCAAGTTGGTATTTTGGGCATGCATAAGATCCAGCTGCGCCCTGTGGCAATTGATGAAGAGCGTTTCGAAAACCGCCCGATGATGTACATTGCATTATCGTATGACCACCGGATCGTCGACGGTAAAGAGGCAGTCGGCTTCCTGGTTACGATTAAAAATCTGCTTGAAGATCCTGAACAGCTTCTGTTGGAAGGTTAAATCAAGAAAAAAGCTTTGGCCGCATGTACGGTCAAAGCTTTTTGTTTATCATCTGCGGGGCAGGAGAATAATTGTTATTCTTCTGCTTATTTGCTTTCTTGCTCCAGTATGTCGCAAGCCATGAGCCTGAAAGGTTATGCCAAACGCTGAAAACAGCGCTCGGGACAGCGGAAAGAGGAGAGAAGTGCGCCGTTGCCAATGCTGCACCGAGACCCGAATTCTGCATGCCGACCTCAATGGACACGGCTTTTTGTGATGCATAATCCATTTTAAAGCACTTTGCCAAAACAAAGCCAAGGAAAAGGCCGAGGCCATTATGAAGAACGACGACTGCAAAAATCAACAGCCCTGATTGAATAATGTTTTCCCGGTTGCCTCCGACGACCGCGGTGACGATGGCGACGATGCCGAGAACAGAGACGAGCGGAAGCACCTGCACCGCTTTTTTCACTTGTTTTGTAAAGAAAAATTGAACGATCAGCCCGGCGATAATCGGGAGCAGCACCGCCTGTAAAATCGACAAGAACAGTGAGCCCGGAGATACCGGAAGCCATTCTTTTGCGAAAAATAAAATGAGAAACGGCGTTAAAAAAGGGGCAAGCAATGTGGAAACCGTTGTAATCGCCACTGACAGGGCGATATTTCCCTTCGCCAAAAATGTCATGACGTTTGATGCCGTTCCCCCGGGACAGCATCCCACTAAAATGACTCCAACCGCTATTTCGGAGGGAAGCCCGAGTCCATAGGCCAGTCCAAAAGCGAGCAGCGGCATGACCGTATATTGAACCAGCACACCGATCAGCACATGCAGGGGACGTCTCAGCAGCTCTTTAAAATCGTCCGCTGACAATGTCAATCCCATGCCAAACATAATCACGCCAAGCAGGATGGTAATATAAGGGGTGATCCAGGTGAATTGCGTCGGAAAGGCAAAGCCGAGAACCGCAAACAGAATCACCCAAATGGCAAACGTTTTTCCTGCAAATTGACTGATTTTGATCAAATAACTCATAAGTCCAGCTCCTCACATCTGTAGAAAATATAACATCCTCTTATTATAATTAATATTCTGAATAATTCAATACTTGTAAAATTCGAATTTGTTTTAAATAATATTATTATGTAAACTGAAAGAAATGTTTGAAAACCTTGACGAATTCGTTTATGCTTTTTAAAATGATAGTTTGTAGCCATATGCAATTAGACCGAGAAGAAGAGGTGCTTAAGTGGAAAATCAACAAAATATATGGTCATCAAAGCTTGGATTTATCTTAGCTTCGGCCGGCTCGGCAATCGGGCTCGGCGCGATATGGAAGTTTCCTTATGTCGCCGGAACAAGCGGCGGCGGAGCATTTTTACTTATGTTTATTCTTTTTACTTTATTGATTGGGCTTCCGTTATTAATGGCGGAGTTCATTATCGGCAGAAAGACTCAAAAAGATGCCGTTGAATCCTATAAGGAGCTGGCGCCCGGCTCGCTTTGGCATTGGATCGGCCGGCTCGGCATTATCACGTGTTTTATTCTGCTGTCTTTCTATAGTGTTGTCGGCGGCTGGATCATCATTTATATTATCAAAGGACTGACCGGCGAACTGTCAAGAAGCACGGATTATGCAGGTCTTTTCGGAGAGACAATTGCAAATCCGTATCTCGTTCTTGCGAGCCAGTTTGCATTTATCATGATCACGATTCTTGTTGTTGCAAAAGGAGTCAGAAGCGGAATTGAAAAAGCGAGCAAGTTTATGATGCCTGCTCTGTTCGTTATTTTTCTGCTTTTGATCATCCGTTCGCTTACACTTCCCGGTTCAATGGAAGGATTGGAATTTTTCTTAAAACCTGATCTTTCCCATATCACAGCCAAAACGGTGCTGTTTGCGCTTGGACAATCCTTTTTCTCGCTGAGTGTCGGTGTTTCCGTTATGGTAACGTACAGCTCTTATTTATCGAAAAAAGAAAACCTTATACAGTCGGCCGTTTCAGTGACATTGCTCAATGTATCTGTAGCGATTCTTGCCGGGTTTGCGATTTTTCCGGCCGTTTTTTCATTCGGATTATCTCCTGATGCCGGCCCGATGCTGTTATTTAATGTGCTGCCGTCAGTCTTTCACAAGATGCCTTTGGGAATCGTCTTTTTATTGGCGTTTCTGCTCTTATTTTTATTTGCTACACTGACGTCCGCATTTTCAATGCTTGAGATCCTTGTTTCTTCCTTATCAAAAGGGGATCCTAAAAAAAGACAGGCTTTCGCTTGGGCCGGGGGAATTGCGATTTTCCTATTCGGAATTCCTTCAGCATTATCATATGGCGTGCTTCAGGATGTATCGATTTTTAATCTATCTATATTTGATGCGGCGGATTACCTTGTCAGCAATATTTTAATGCCGCTCGGCGCTTTGCTCATCGCCGTTTTTGTGCCGCTCAAAATCCCGAAAGAAGAGCTTTTTGCTGAATTGAGGGAGGGCTCTAAAATCAGCAGAAAATGGTTTGCAGCATGGCTTTTGCTGATCCGCTACGCCGCTCCGATCGTTATTATTGTCGTCTTTTTGGACGTCATTGGCGTATTTTAAAATTGAATTGTTTATAAGGCCGGATTTGTCCGGCCTTTTTTTCATGCAGACAGTTTGTCAACGGTACTTTCTTTTCTCTCTGTGAAATGGCAGCGGTATGACCGGCAAGGGAAGTGTTTGATTAATCGGCTTTTTTCTGCGCAGACATATTAAAAAGGCCTGCCGGTGAATTCGTTTTTGACGATTTTACCGGCAGGCAGAAGAGGGGGATACTTTGACTTTGATTAAGGCATGCGGAATGTTACAGTTTGGCCGTTTCGATCAAACCAGCCTTTAAAGGCCCAGTTAATCCAGCCGCCGTCTCCCTGGTTTGTAAATTGTCCGCTTTCAAATACCCAAATGCCGTAAATCACGCCATGATAGTTGGCAGATCCATAAAATTTTACTCCTCTTAAACCATTTTGATAGCCTTGACTTAAGTTAAATACCATGACATTGTATCTTTGCCCAGCAGAATAAAAAGCGGTTTCCATGCAGTTTTTGACGAAACCGCTGCGGTTGGAGCTTTGAACGATAGCATCTCTAATCGAGTTTCCGATTCCTAAAAGATCGAGGTTGATGTTGAGATTAATAGCGGAAGTTTTAAACTGTTGTTTTTCCTGGTCCAATGACTGATTGAGAGATGTGGGTATAGACATAGAAGGCAAGGTTGTAACAGAACTGTCCGTATGCTTTGATTCTTTCGCTTCTGATAAGTACGGCAAACAAGTCAAACCGAGCATTAAGGCTGTAAAGAAAGCAAACATTTTTTTCATGATTAACCCTCCTAAAATAAATTTGCCATTTTCGAAAAACTGACCGGCTGAATCAGACAAACATCGACAGTTTATTCATTTATTCCCTCCCTTCTTGTAGAATAGCTTAACGAGTTTTGGAATTAGAAGAATGAGGAAAAACGACTATTTTCCAAATAAATCAAAAAATGTTCACATTCCATACTTAAGGCACAAATTTGGGATATATTGATAGACTGTTGAGATTCAGTATTTCATAAAGGGATGATCAAAATAGCAGATTCAGAAGGATGTATGGTTGTGGGGGTTCTCTTCCGACCCCTCCTTGCCAATCTCCGTGTAGCGGCCTTAACAATCCTCAAGAGAAACTGGGATATTTAAACTTTTATTTGTTATCTTATTACAGACGATAGAGGGTTTAAGGGATATAGATACGGTATTGAGAGTGATAAGGTATCGGCACTTTCGCTCGATTCGGCCAGTGTCGACGGCTGCCTGGCGCAGAGAAGAGAAAGGTGCGAGAGGAAAGGCTCGTCCGCTTTTTGAGGCAAGGCTTTGACGGGGAGGCCGATGTCGGGCGCAACTACCGAAACAAAAGAGGACTTCAGTAGTTGAAGTCCCGCCATTGAATTTGAATCAGAAGGGCTCCCATAGAACGCGCTTTGCTGTCGCAAACCGCCTTTCAGGTTCTCTCCAGTCAACGACATTCCACCAATTATCGACGTATTTTGCCCTTTCATTTTTATATTGAAGGTAGTATGCGTGTTCCCATACGTCGAGCGGGAGAAGGGGGATCACATCCCATTGGCTCATCAGCTGATGTTTTTCTGCGATCAGAATTTCCAAGCGGTGTGAGCGAGGCGCCCAGACAAGGATCGCCCAGCCCACGCCTTCCACCTTTTTCGCCGCTTCGGAAAATTGTTCTTTAAAGGCCGAATAGCTGCCGAAAGAACGGTTAATCATTTCCAGCAATTCGCCTGTCGGCCGCCTTTTTCCTTTTGGATGCATCGCGTACCAAAATATCGTGTGCAAATAGTGCCCGGCTCCGTGGAAGGCGAGCTCTCTTTCCCAGTGGTTTACAAGGTCGAATTGTTTGGTTTGCCTTGCTTTCTGCAGTTCTTTTTCAGCTTTGTTCAAGCCGTCGACATAGCTTTGGTGATGCTTTGTATGATGAAGAAACATAATTTCTCTTGAAATATAAGGCTCAAGGGCTGAATAAGAGTAGGGCAGGCTTGGCAGGCGATGGCCTCCGATCGGCACTGTTCTGAATGGCTGCCGACCTGCTTGAGACGCATCACTGCGGGAGATGGCTTGATACACGGCTTCTGCCTGTTCATACCATTCCTGTTCGGTCGCACGAGGATCATCCAGTGATTGAAAAAGTTTTTCTAACTGGCTTTCTATAGAAGGATCATCTTTCATCTGGTCTTTCAGACCTTTGGCCCATGACGCTATTTTTTCTTTGTAAGCATTCAATATGTCTCCCTCATTTCCGCTTTTTTAATAAATGCGCTTGAAGCGAGCAATGAAAACACAAAAGGATAACTGTGATAGCGGATGTAGAATTGTTTCGGCAGCCCGATTCCCGTCGGGTATTCGAGTCGCTCAGGCGAGCTTTCGTGATCATCGGTGAGAAAACGAATCCCTTTTAAGATCTTAGGGTCATCCGGACGCTCATATTGCAAAAGCGCCTCCAGCGCCCATGAAGATTGAACAACTGTTCCAAAGTGAAGAGGGACAAAACGCTTCGCTTCACAGCTTTTGCAAGATTCTCCCCAGCTTCCGTCTTCAAGCTGGATCGATTTAAGCCAGGAGACCGCTTTTCTGACAGACGAGTGATTGTGGGAAATTCCGACGGCTTTCATTCCGGTGAGTGCGGCCCATGTCCCGTAAATAAAGCAGACGCCCCATCTGCCATACCACGAACCGTCAGCTTCCTGATGGTGATCAAGCCACCTTAGAGCGCGTCTGACTGCGGGATGGTCATCTGTCAACCGCTCTTTAAGTCCGAGCAGATGAAGAATGCGCCCAGTCAAGTCTGCCGTTGACGGATCGACTGCTGCGTCAGCGGCAGATTCGAGCGGCAGATTTCGGATGAGCGGATGGTCAACGTTTTTTTCAAATGCTGAAAACCCCCCATCCTTGTTTTGCATTGATATAAGCCAGGTGAGCCCCCGGTTCCAGGCAGCCGGACGCCTTTGAAACGGAATTGCTTTTAATGCCGCAGCGGTATCGTCCAAATCGGGATTGTTTGTATTGATGTGTGAAAAACCCCACCCTCCCGGTGCCGCTTGAGGGTTTGAGACCGCCCAGTCCGCTTTTTTCACATGCTGTCTTTTGAGAAGGTAGTCCGCTGCCGATGAGATGGAAGAATGTTGTTCAGGTATTCCGGATTCCTGCATGGCAAAGCTGATGAGCGCGGTGTCCCAGACAGTGGAAGTTGAGTTTTCCAAATGGAAGCCTTCCTCTCCGCATGAGGAAATAAGGCTTTTGATTCCGCCGACTGCTTTTTTAACAACGGGGGCGTTTTTTGATATTCCCATCGCTAGCAGGCTGTAAATCATGAACATGGTCGCGCTCGCATAGCTGTATAGTGTTCCGTCTTCTTCGATTCTGTCCAGCATATATTTTTTGCCCGCTTCAAATCCGAGCTGATGAACATAAGCCGGCCATTGAAAGAGCTGTTTCCATTGCAGATTGAAAGAATAGAAGGTTCTCTCGTCAAAAGAGCGGATGTTCAGCCATTCGAGAGGATTTTTTGACATGGCTTCATCCAGATGCCGAAGCGAGCCGATTTGGTTGTTTTTTAAAGAGAATCGTCGATTAAACGTAATGGCCATCGGGACAAAATGAATTCTTGCGTATGTGCTGAAATGGTAAAAATGAAGCGGGAAATAGGGCGGGATCAGTAAAAACGAAAGCGGAATATAGGCTCTCGGCCATGGATACAGCCCGTTGGCAGCGAGCATCCACTTCGTCATAAAGTGCACATTCTTCAAACCGCCTGTTGCCTTAATAAACGCCTCGGCTTTCTGCATATGCGCATCTCTCCGGTCATAGAGCCCCGAAGCCAGCATCCCGGTATAGCCCTGGACTGTCGCGGTCAAATTGCCTGCCGTTTCATCCGGATGATTGCGAAACGCACCGTCTCCGCTCTGCTTCGAACGGATTCGTTCAGCAAGACTTGTGATGAGAGAAGAGTCCTGATCGCCAAGTGAGGTCAGCATCAAAATGAAAAAGCTGTCTGTCATCACGGGCCCTTCAAAACAAAACCGCCATGACCCATCAGGTCTCTGTCTATTTTGAAGCTTTGCGAGCGTCTTTTGTCTGAAAGCTTTCACGTCTTCTAGTAAAGAACGCAATCTTCTCATCTCCTTCATTTTACTGTATTCATTTCGGAAATGTGTCATGCCAACCGGATGAAAACAGAAGAACAGCGATTTTGAATATGTGATGAGCATACAGAGGCATTCGTCAGCGCGGGCATGCGTGAGCATGATCAGGAAATCATGAATATCTTCGTTTACCTCTGTTCCATTATCAGGTATTGTAAAAAGAGAGACCTTAGAAACAATGTTTGGGGGATGTTGCTGAATGAATATTGAACAGATGCTGTATGACACCGCAGTCGAATTGATCAAAAAGAGGTATCCGACCGGATGGGGCGGGGCAGCCGCCATGTATACCGAAGACGGGAGAATCTTGACGAGCGTAGCGCCGGAAGTAATCAACGCTTCAACCGATTTATGCATTGAAACGGGCGCCATTCTCGAAGCCCATAAATATCAGGCAAAAATTACGCACTCTGTTTGTGTCGTGAGAGATGATGAACATTCCGAATGCAAGGTATTAACACCGTGTGGGGTATGCCAGGAAAGACTTTTTTATTGGGGGCCGGATCTTAAAGCAGCTGTAACTGTACCGGATGGGCATCTGCTTTATAAATCTTTAAAGGAAATACAGCCATACCATTGGTTTACTGCGTATCAAAAGTAGCAGGGGAGGAGCGTTCGATGTTCGAGTGCCGCAAGGTTTATCTCAGACCTGTTGAAAAAGGGGATATGGAGAGCTTTTACAAAGCTGTTCAAAATGAAGACATCAGATATATGACGGGCACGACGCGCGAATTTACGATGGAAGACCTTTATGAGCACTACGAGAGAATCACAAGCGACGAGACGCGCTATGATTTTGCCGTCTGCTTAAAGGAGGACGATCGCTTGATAGGCGATCTGTCCATCATTGACATCGACCGGACGAATCGAAAAGCAGGGTTTAGAATCGCTTTGCACAGCCCCGCTTATTTGAACAAAGGCTATGGTCCTGAAGCGGTGCGGCTGGCCATGCAGTTTGCATTCGAAATGCTCGATCTTAACCGCCTTCAGCTGTCTTTTCACACAATAAGCGCGCGCTGAAAGCATATGAAAAAGCCGGATTTAAAAGGGAAGGTACTGTCAGGGATGCTCTTTATATGAATAAACAGTACTCAGATGAAATCATTATGGGGATATTGAAGCGGGAATACGAAGAGCTGATATCCCGCTGAATCAGAGGGCGCGCAGCATGTTATTCTACTGAGCGCCGCTTTGTTCATTTTTATTTTTCAATCTTTGCTGAACGGCTGTAAATGCCGCCGGCAATCAGCGCCATTGTCATCGAATATCCACAGCAGCTTCATCGTTCTATTTGCCTTGCAGACTGGCTGTACTTTCTCACATCCCGCACGAAAAATGTGACAGCGGCTGTTCCGGCATATAATACAGCGGCAGCGATAAATACGCTTTGGATCCCGATCAAGTCTGCCAAAGCCCCCATAATGGCAATTGTTAAGACAGACCATGCAGTCAAAATAGTATTTTTGGCGGCGGTGACCGGTGCGCGCTCTTCATCTGTCAACGTATCTTGAAGGATAACCGTCTGGCTGACGTCTCTTACTTGATAAAGCGGACCCATCATGATACAGAGGATGACCGAAAGGAGGGGATTTGACGAATAGGCGAATAAAAGCGTTGTGATTCCCATTGAAACAGAACCCAAGACAATCATGAGGCCAAGCCTTTTTTTGAGCTGGTTGGAAAAGAGCACAGCGAGAATGCCGCCCAAAATCGCTCCCAAAAAATAACCGGCATTGATGAATCCCCACCAAGCCTCCCCTTTATTTAGCACCTCTTTCGTAAAAGCCAGCAAAACGGCGGAAGTCCAGACCGCATTTGCTAAACCTTCTGACATGTCCATCATCGTAAGCAGCAAAACGGTTTTCTTCCTGTATACAGTGCGCCAGACTGATTGTGTGCGGGTTTTTTGACGAGGGATAACCGCTGTTTTCAAATCCGGCAATTTGATTAAAAGTCCTGATACGAAAAAGAGTCCTGCTGTAAACAATGTCAGCGTGTGAGTTTGGGCCAAAACGGTTAAATAGCCGCCGAGCCCCCAGCCTGCTGCCTGAACAAACTGGTTGACCGTTACGATGCTTCCCGATGCCGCCACGTAATCGCGCTTTTTAATCGCTTGATACAGTAAACCTAACTGTGCGGGGGAATACCAGGAACCGACAAAGCTTTGCAAAAACAGCAGCATATAAATGATATAAGAGGGTAAGCCCAGCGTTTGGCATAAGCCGATGCATAATGCGCAGACCGCTCTGAACCATGTTGACCAAGCCGCTGTTTGAAGCAGGTCGAGGCGCTGAATAGCAAAAGAAGCCATCGCACCGCCTAATACACTGCCGAACGAGGATAAAGCCAAGACCAGACCCGATCCGAATACAGAGTTCGTTTCCTTAAACACATCGACCATGACGATGATCGTCATCAAAATCGACCCGACAGCCTGTGCTGTTTGTGATGCCCATATGTATCTAAAACTTTTTTGATTCCAGAGGGTTTTGCCAAGAGAGGAAGAAAACACGATTCTATCATTCCATTCGACTTAAACTATCATCCATTTTACCATATGTGTCTATAAATGTTTATTTCTATAAAAAAGAAAACCGCCCTGATCGACAGGGCGGCTGCAGAAACTCATATCGTGCGTTATTCGCCTGTATGAATCCAGACGCTTTTTACTTCTGTATAGTTATCCAGAGCGTATGAGCCCATTTCACGTCCGAGTCCCGACTGTTTGTAGCCGCCGAATGGGGATGCGGCGTCAAAGGCATTATAGCAGTTGACCCAAACGGTACCGGCTTGCAGACGGTCGGCGATATAGTGGGCGTTTTTCAAATTTTCCGTCCATACGCCAGCAGCAAGGCCGTATTCGCTGCGATTGGCCCGTTCGATGACTTCATCTACCGTTTCATAAGGGATCGCCGCCAAAACAGGACCGAAGATTTCTTCTTTTGCTATTGTCATCTCGTCTTCGACATTGGTGAATACAGTCGGAGAAACAAAGTATCCCTGCTCATAAGGGCATGTTCCGCCGGCTGCGATTTTCGCACCCTCCTGACGTCCTTTTTCAATATACGAGAGGACGCGTTCGTGCTGATCTTTGCTGACAAGCGGTCCCATTTGCGTGTCTTCATGAAGGCCCGCACCCTGGCGGAGCGACTTGGAATATGCGGCCATTTCATCGACGACTTTGTCATATTGGTCCTTATGGATGAACACGCGCGATCCCGCACAGCACACTTGGCCTTGATTGAACATAACGCCGGTTAGTGCGCCTGGAATCGCTTTCTTCAGATCGGCGTCAGGAAGGATGATATTCGGCGACTTTCCGCCGAGTTCAAGGGTCACCCGTTTAACCGATTTGGCCGCTTTCTCCATAATTTTTTTACCGATTTCCGTTGACCCTGTGAATGCCAGTTTGTCGACAAGGGCATGATCGGTCAGAGATTCTCCGGCCGTCTCACCGAAGCCAGGAATGATGTTGATGACGCCTTTCGGGAAGCCTGCTTCATCGATCAGTTCCGCCAAATACAGAGCGGAAAGCGGCGTTTGTTCCGCCGGTTTTAAGACAACCGTACATCCGGCTGCAAGAGCGGCTCCCATTTTCCACATGGCCATCAGAAGCGGGAAGTTCCAAGGGATAATTTGCCCGACAACTCCGACAGGCTCATGTCGTGTATAGTTAAAATAAGGTCCGTTAACAGGAATCGTCTGTCCGGTTATTTTCGTCGCCCAGCCGGCATAATAACGCATATGTTCAATTGACAGCGGAATATCGCCTGCGGTCGTTTCGCTGATCGGCTTCCCGTTATCCAGCGTTTCAAGCTGAGCCAGTTCCGTTTTGTGTTCCTCCATCAGATCGGCGAGTTTGTACATCAGCCGGCTTCTTTCGGCCGGGTTCATCGTCCGCCACTCACCGCGGTCAAAAGCTTCCCGCGCGGCTTTCACCGCTTTGTCCACATCCTCGGGACCTGCTTCATATAAGGTGGCGAGCGTTTCACCAGTCGCCGGGTTTGGGGTCTCAAACGTTTTGTTTGAGGCGCTGGCTACAAATTCCCCGTTAATATAGAGCTTCTTTGTTCCCTGCAAAAATACCTCCAGCTTTTTACTGACCTGCATTGTTAATGAACTCATGTTTGTCAAACAAACCTCCTTTGAAATTTTGGTCTGTCTTCGGGTGAGTTGTCTTGGTGCTGGTTTGTCTTTTGATTTGGTCATTGCGCGGATGAAAGAGGGATATATTTCTGATTTTGGAACTATACACCACCATTCTATAACAGGGAATGAATCCAAATCAATATCCATGCTCTTTAAAATCACTTTCGCCTCCAGATCGCATTGCATTTCGGCGAAAAAACGCTACAATGGAAACTATACACGTATGAAAAAGGAGACATCCGCATGATTCACGAAAAATGGCAAAACAATAACACCATTAAAAAAGTAAAGTGCATACATACCGATGCCAAAAAGTACATCGTCAACAGAGCGCTGACCGTAGGCAACGTATACGAGGTCAAAAACGAAACGGAAGAGTTTCTGTTTATCATCGATAATACAAACAAAGTCGGCGGCTATTACAAAGAGTACTTTGAAGAAGTAAAAGCCTGAATCAATTTGCGCCGGTCATCAACAGCAATGAATGGTAGTTGAACAAACACCCGCACGCATTCATAAAAAATCGGCTGACTGAATCAGTTGCTTGACCGAAGCAGAAGCAAGTGCCTGATATGTGCATATCAATCAGGCATAATAGTCAGAAGAGAACCGCAGAGGAAGAACATCCTGCTGCGGTTTTTTGTTTTATCCGTTATCCACCTTTTGATTGGTAGCAAACGAAAAATAAGCTGAAAAAACTGATAAAAAGTTGAAACCTCCCGCGTCCGCCGGGCGTATTAATTGATAGTAAAAACAAACATATAGCGTTAAAGAAATGTAATCTGCTCGTAATTGTTTATAAATCAGGGTTATCGTATCCTTATTAGTAACTGACAAGTATACTTTGCCTTGTGCATAAACATAAATTGGATATACAGAAAGAGGGGTTTTGATTGGGCGTTTTTTCAGCAAGCAAGACAGCAGACGGCAAAAAATTTGAACCGCTGCTCATAGAAGGAGAAAAAATTGAATCGGTTTGCAGACTGAGGATAGATCAAATTTGTTTTACGAACAAGCGGATTATTTTTTTTGATAATAAACTGTTTTCCAAAAAGAAAGTCCGCGTCTTTCTGCCATACAGATCGATTGAAGGCTTTGCGATTAGAGAAGTCAGCATGTTCAATCCAGACAGTTCTCTTTCTCTGATGACCAGCAGCAAAATCTTTGACCTGGAGTTTACGAAGGATACGGACATGCTTGAAATTCAAGCGCTGTTATCAAAATACTTATGTGCATAAACCGTAAAGGCTGTTCACCGCTTGCCCGCGTCTGAACGGCCTTTTTATTTTGGAAAGGCGGGTTTTTCTCCCACGAAATCGGGAAAGGAAGAAGAAAGGAGGAGGATCAGCCATGCCATTAACACAAAAACAAAAAGACCATCTCTACCATAAATTAATTGACTTAAAACAAAGCCTTTCCCCTGCAGAAGGAACAGATCAGTCGATGGCGGAAGAAACGGGCGAGCTTTCAAACGGAGTTGACAATCATCAGGCTGACCATGCCAGCGTTTATTTTGAACGAATGAGAGAGCAGACCTTCCGGCAGACGGACAGAAATTTATTAAAAGAAGTTGAAGACGCCCTCAAGCGATTGGAAGACGGCACATACGGAATATGTGAAGCAACAGGTCAAGAAATACCATATGAGCGCCTCGAAGCCGTTCCATATGCAAGAAAAACCGCGGAGACTCAAGCTGAAACAGAAAAAAGAAATCAAGAGGGGGAAGGATATGACGAGCAATTTACACGGCAAATGAAGGATTTGACAAACAGAGAAACGATGGATCAAAAGCGTTCATATGCTTACGAACGTCTTGATGAGGAGCAGGATTCAAAATAAGCACCCGCAAAAACAGGGTGCTTTTTTCTATGGCTCTGTTTGTTAAAAGAGATGTCCTACAACTGTCGACGGGGAGTCAAGTACTCGACACAATAAAACATTTATCAGTTATCGGAGGTTTAATTGCAGCTATTGATATTCTAGAGAAAAATCCGGACATCCAGGAAAAGTTACACGAAAACGAAAAGTACTTAAGAGACGGCATTCAACAAATAGGTCTTAATGTATTACATAGTGAATCACCTATTATTCCAATTATTCTTCCAGATCGCGACACAACTTTACGTTTTGCAGACTCACTTCATCAAGAAGGTGTCTACGTTAACCCAATTCTCCTCTTCGCATACCTGTTTCTAAAGCTACTAAGACGAGCACATGAAATTCTTCCTCTGTGTGTGCTAGTAGATATGTTCTTAGCTTTTGGAAGTCCGTAATGGATAACGCTTTGTTTCGTTTCGATAACTCTTTCCCACGAGGTTTGACAAGTTCTGCGAAATCATTCGTGAGATAACCACGAGCGTAAGCGTCACGAAGTGCCATTTTGACTTTTATTAACAAGCTGCGAGTGGTACTGTGAGAACGCTTCTTTGCGTATTCATCAATTTTTCTTTGCACAGCAATGTCATTCATATCTTTTAACTGAATATTTCCGAATAACTTTCTAATAATCCCTGACGCTTCTAGGTATCTTTGAAACGTAGCTTTTTGTATATCATTTTTCTTCACAAGATATATCCAGTGTTAGTTGTTTAAAAGAATCTACATGCCTAAGTCAAATCTCTTTGTTTCTTCCATCAATCTGATATAAAAGTCTTTTTTTATCACCTTTTTTATCCAATTCCTTGATATGTCCGCCACAAAATTCCAGCACAGGACATCATTTCCCTTACCGTATCAACGGATTCCATACTATTATTCTCTATTTCCTACCTCCCTGTTAGATATGGAGAGGTAGAATGGTGTCGTTGCTACGCAACGACACGCACACCGCTTCCACTTGCTCGCTTTTGCTGCCGCTTGCGGAAGCGGTGTCACTTCGGCAGTTTTTCATAATTTCTCCATGCACTCACTTCCATTGTGAAAAATGAAGCACTATTTCTATTTATCTCGCTAACCGTTCGTATTCGGTATCTCGGCGCTTATCAATCGCTCTGGAATAGGCTTCCATCATGGCGATATATAGTAGATTGTTTTTACAATCATTAGTCTACATAACAGCTTTTACGGTCAATACTGCTCGCTGTTTTATCAACTACAATGTTTAGAGACTGCTTGTATGTCTCGCTTGAAACAAGTCATCTTAGGTTTCCATTCATGAATGTAGTAGTTTCAAACTTCTGTATTTAGTTGTATGGGAGTATTTTTAAATAATTCCTTTCAAAGACAGCTTATGAAGTGATTTTTCGCATGTAGAAAGGTTTTAGTATGGCTATTCTCACAAAATAAATATCACGATATGCAATGTTGTTTTTTAAAAAAATAGCTCTTCATACATCGCTCTTTCTCATTTTTATTTTCTCGCTTGCTAAGTTTCTGTCTATATCTTTGTTACGGTTAATATCATATTACGATTTGTATTGGAGTTGTAGGGGGGGTGCAAAATAAATCTTTATTTGTTCAATGTTATTATCGCATGATGTGTTGTGATATTGTGTAATATCCTTATCATATCAACTATTAGAGAGGGAGAAAAAAGTATCAAATTCTGCAATGAAATTCTTGCTGCAATAAAATTCTTGCGGACATATTGTCATAGGGGCATAATCGATGTTGAGTGAGAGACAGAACGCCGATAAAGTATAATATCTGGATATAAAACGAAGAAACAATTGCTTGATGGATTGTAGACATGAAAGCATTGAATATACACATATCAAAATCTTTTACATTAGCAGAAAAATAAGGAGATTTACATATAATCATGTTTAATATGTAAATTTCTCTATTATGTTTATCAAAGATAAGGTAATAGTTTTTACGTACTGCGCCATAACTTAATCTATCTTTTTCCATTTTATTAATCTCATTACATATTCAGAAATAACCTTTTCCCTTGTATAATCGGTATAATGTGTCTGCTTTGAAATGAAAAAATATAGTGGCATCATGATCACAGATAGCGAGTCAATATTTTATTACTGGGGGTGTCTCATGGGAAGTAAGATGATAATTATAACAATAATCACAGTATTTATGTTGTTTGTTGGATTTAACACCTCAGCCTATGCATTGACAGAGGAAGAGTCTGTTGCAATCCAATCATTATTAGAAGATGCTAGGCGTATATCTGGCACACCGGGCATGTCAGTTTCAATACAATCAAGGGATGATACCTATTTCTTTTCATCCGGCTATGCAAACTCTGAGGAAGGGATTTTGACCAATGAAAACACCATATGGGAGTTAGCCTCCGTCAGCAAAGCTTTTACTGCTTTAGGAATTTTACTTTTGGAAGAGCAGGGATTTTTGTCTATGGACGATTCGGTTGTAGAGTATTTACCTTGGTTCTCATTGCGATATCAGGGACAGCCCGTTGACATGCAGAGTGTTACTTTGAATCATTTCCTTCATCATACTACAGGGTTAATCAATAGGTATCATACTCAGCATATCCCAGAGGGAAATACACCAGATATGTTGCAAAAGACCGTTGAAATGTTAATAGATGCCGAAGTGGTATTTCCACCTGGCGAAAGATATGAATATGGGACGGTAAATTATGATGTGCTGGGCTTGGTGATAGAAACCGTATCGGGGCAAAGCTTTGAGGATTTTATGGAAGAACAAGTATTTCGACCACTGGGGTTGTATGAAACTTATGCGAATAGAGGTAAGGTACAAGCGACAGGTCAGTTGGCACAGGGCTATCGTTCCGCTTTTTTCATGACGCTGCCATATGATGCACCGGAATTTAGAGGAAACACACCTGCTGGGTATCTGTTTTCGTCCTCTCAAGACATAGCCCGTTGGATGGGAATACAATTGGGAATTGTTGAAGATATTCCGGAAATCTTTCAAGGGCTGATTGCAAAATCACATGAGGGCAATAGGTCTGTTGCGGCTGTGGATGAACTGTACTATGGGGCGGGGTGGGTCGTGAATGCAGATCAGACATTCATCCAACACGCAGGTGGTAATCCAACGTTTGCAACAAATATATTCTTATTCCCAGAAGAACAGCTAGGTATCTCTCTATTATCCAATAGTGCCAGTACAAATATTGATATGTTATATAATATTAAGGATATTTTAGACGGAAACATCTCCCAAAGCTATCAAATGAGTTTGATGCAGATTTCCGATATCGCCCTATCTTCCGCTACAATTGCTCTAACATTACTAGCAATTCTATTTTTCTTTTTAGGGGTGCGTAGAAAGAAACAGAATAGGAAATTACCGTTAACGAAAAAGAGATTGATACTCATAGCTTTTTGGCTTGTGACTACAATTTTTATAGGTATCCTATGCCTAATCCTCCCCACAATATTTGGGGCTAGTTGGAGGTCATTTCTAGTTTGGCAAACGTATAGTTATCTAACCGCACTGATTGCGTTGTCTTTACTAAGTGCAAGTATCACTTGGTTTGTATATTGTTATCGATATAAATGTTCCTAATGAGATGTGCCATTGTAACCTAAACGAAAACTTTTTTATTTGCTTCGCAGCATATTCCTACCACGCATAAATATGCTACATAATATAATATTTTATGCTTGAACTTAAATAATGTTGTATTATCCGAACGAAAGTTCTTGCTGATATGAGCAATCGTTTGTTTTTTATCAAATATGAACAGGGCTTTTTTGATAGAAACATCTTTTGGCATCAAAATAAATGAGTTGACTTTCTATTTAAAAGAAAGTAACATACTATTTGTAAGTAAATATTGAAACGTTAGCACGGGAGGAAAATAGAATGTCTAAAGTATTGTTTGTTAAAGCTAATGACCGTACTGCTGAAGAAGCTGTATCTGTAAAACTTTATGATGCGTTTCTTAACAGCTATAAAGAAAATCATCCAAACGATGAAATTGTAGAGCTTGATCTTTACAAAGAAAACCCGCCGTACCTGGGCAGAAATGCTATTAACGGGACATTTAAAGCAGGAAAAGGCATGGAATTGAACGAGGAAGAAAAAGCAGCTGCAGCTGTAGCGGACCGTTACTTGGACGAATTCGTCAAAGCCGATAAAGTTGTTTTTGCTTTCCCATTGTGGAACTTTGCTGTTCCAGCTGTACTTCACACTTATGTGGACTACTTGTCCCGCGCAGGAGTGACGTTTACATACACTCCTGAAGGACCTAAAGGCCTGATGGGAGACAAGAAGGTTGCTCTGTTAAATGCCAGAGGCGGCTTCTATTCTGAAGGACCGATGGCTGCAATGGAAATGTCATTGAACTACATGAAAACCGTCATGGGCTTCTTCGGTGTTCAAGACCTGCATACCGTTGTCATCGAAGGACACAACGCTGTTCCTGACGACGCTCAAAAAATCATTGAAAACGGCTTAGCAGAAGCTAAAAAACTTGCAGCATCATTTTAATTGTGAAACCCTTGTTCCAAAAGCGGAACAAGGGTTTTTTATTTATGTCGGCTGCTTCATGCTTAATAAATAATAAACATAGTCAGTCGGCACACCCGCTTCACCCATTTGCCGCAGCATCGCTGAAATGTTGCCTCTGTGGTACGTGCCGTGATTGACCACGTGATGAAGGAGTTCGCTAACAGGCGTTTTGATTTCGCCGAATGCCGGATGTGCAATCGTGATTTCACCATCGGGGTCTTCAAGATTTTCAAAAAACGTTTCATATTGAAGCGCCGTGTCTTGAAAAATGGAGACGAAGTCATCAATCTTTTTTCCCTTTAACATTTCTTTCAGCCGCATACCGGTTTCCTTTGCTTCCTCGTAAGCGGCTCCGGATATTACTTTCAGCCACAAGGCGTCGGCCACGCACATATGGGTAACGACCTCAGATACAGATTGAAAAACGCTTTGGATTTCCCGGGTGAACAGCTCTTCAGGCAGGCTTTTCAGGTGGCTGAGCACCCTTTGATTCGCCCAGTTGTGATAATCTAAATGCTTTAGTGCGCGATGTGTCATATTTTTAGCCCTCCTCACTTTTTTATTATCAATTCGTGAAAAAGACCGATATTCCTTTAAATGAGGAAAAAATACCTCGGGGCATAAAAAGTAAAAAACCTGCCGATCGGCAGGTTTTTGTGCTTAGTCTTCGTCCTGTTTTTTAGATGGGGTAACCGGGTAAAGTTCTTCCGATGCTTCACTTTGATACTGCAATGAGCCTGGCTTTTCTCGTTTTTCGTTTTCCGTTTCGCCCAAAACGTTGGCTTCCATATAGCGGTGGAAGAAATATTCGAACACTGTGACGCCGATTGCTGACACGATTGAAGCGGCAGCAAGCGAACCATACGGCGGATTATTTTGCATGGCGAGAATCGCCCAGATCAATACGAGGGAAAGGCCAAAGTCTCCCATTGTTGCAGTTGTATTGTTTGTTCTCGGCAGAAGAAGAAGATCTCCGATCAGATAGGAGATCACACCTAAAAACAATGTCAAAACAAACATTTCGCCAAATGGAACGCCAAAAAATAGAGTTAGCACCACATATAAGAGGACAAGGCTCACAATAAATTTTAAACACAATGCTCTTACATGCTTCATTTCGTTTCCACACCTTTCAGCTTATTTTAAAGCATTCCTGTTTTGTTGCTGTTTATTGCTTTTGTTATCCTGCTGGAATGCGCTTTCTGTTTCGTGGTCGTTTTTCAGCTGCTCGAGGCTGCTGTTTTGAATGCCTTTCTTCTGCATGGTCTCACCACCTTTTTCACTATATTTTGGATTGTTTTTGATTTCTTATACATACCACGAAAAAAGCAAAAAAGAGGGGTATCCCTCTTCCTGAAAGCCTGTCATTTTTTTCTCAGTCCTGCCGCGTATGCAGGGCCCATCCCGGTTATTTTTGATAAAATGAGCGCCATATCATGCGGCGTCTCTTTCATGCCGTTTTCCAGCCATTGCTGCATGACGCTGATATGAGCGCCGGTTATATAGGAAATCAAGTAGTCCTCCGGTACGATCGGATCCGCCTTGATCGCTTTTTTCAGCCGTTTTAAATTGATGCTCAAAACCGATTTGAATTTCAAACGGAAGGAACCCGGGCCTTTCGGGCCTAAAATTGCCTTCATAAAAACCTCGTTTTCTCTTATATATTGAAAAATATCGACGACAAACGTTAGCGGATGATCAATCACATCCTGATTTAATATGTCCATTGAGTGAATCGAGCGTTTAGCAATGTTACTGATCTCTTGGATAATTTCCTCCTCGCTTTGTTCCAGCAAATCGTATTTATCTTCGTAATGCAAGTAAAACGTGCCGCGGTTAATATCGGCTTTCGTTGTAATGTCCGTGACGGATATCTCTTCAAACGTTTTATTTTTCATCAGTTCAGAAAGTGCGTCTCTAATCATTTTTTTCGTGCGCTTTACCCTGCGGTCTTTTTTTTGTCCAGTCATACAAATCCTCCTGAGGTCCATGAAAATCAACAATGTCCATGTTTGTGTTGAGAACTTAACATTTGCTGATTGATTGTTCATTGCATTCGCCTTTTGTGCAATTATAATAAACATGATGAATATTAATCAACACAGTGTTCAATATTTGTGTATGAAAAAGCATGCCTCATAAGACAAAGTGTGTTGAAAGTCCGGCCAGGGCAAAATCAATCGTCCAAAATGAGGCGTGGAATTTCAAAAAGCGGCTCTAAGGAGAGGATAGAATGGAGAAATATGTGCTGTATTTCAATGAAATCGATCAATTTGCTTTGCCCTATGTCGGCGGAAAGGGGGCGAACCTCGGGGAAATGACAAAAGCGGGTTTTCCCGTTCCCGAGGGGTTTTGCATATCAACTGCCGCCTATCGCGCGTTCATACAAACAAGCGGCATCATCGACAGCCTGCTCGACCAGCTTGGACAGCTCAAGCATGATGATCTGGAACAGATTCGGATTGCGGGGAAGCAGATTCGCGAGCATCTTGCCCAGATTCCCATACCTGACGAGATCAAATCGGCGATACTGGAAGGCGTTGATACGACCGGCAAAGATAAAGCCTATGCTGTCCGCTCCAGTGCTACGGCAGAAGACCTGCCGACAGCTTCATTTGCGGGGCAGCAGGATACCTTTTTGAATGTCTGCGGAAAAGATCAGCTTCTTGATGCGGTAAAACAATGCTGGTCCTCTCTGTTTACGGACAGGGCGATTTCCTACCGCGCGAAAAACGGTTTCGATCACCGCTCTGTTTTTCTTGCAGTTGTCGTGCAAGAGATGGTTTTTCCCGAGGTGTCCGGTATTATGTTCACTGCGGACCCGATCACGGGGCACCGCAAAACGGTTTCCATCGATGCCAGCTTCGGCTTGGGTGAAGCGTTGGTGTCCGGAATTGTGAGCGCTGATCTGTATCAGGTTCAGTCAGGTGAAATCGTCAAAAAACAACTTTCGAAGAAGGAATCGGCCATTTACTCCGTTCCAGAAGGAGGAACCGTTCAGAAAACCCTCTCTCCGGAAGAACAACAAACACAGGCTTTGCCGGATCCAAAAATCGTCGAATTGGCAGAACTGGGGCGCAGAATCGAGGCTCACTACGGTAAGGAACAGGATATAGAATGGGCTTTTGCCGGCGGCAGCTTTTACATTCTTCAAAGCCGGCCGATCACATCCCTATACCCGGCCGTACACGTTTTTGATGATAAGCCGCATGTATTGATTAATTTTGGCTATATCCAAATGATGACCGATCCAATGAAACCATTGGGTGTATCGGTGATCAGCCAAGTTCTCCGATTTTTAAAAAAAGACCCTTCGGCACAGCCGATTCTTCGCGAAGCGGGAGGAAGAGTGTTCGCCGATATTACGGGTGCTCTTTCCCTCAGATTCGCCCGAAGCCGGCTGCTTAAAGTATTAAATGGTATGGATCAGCTGATGGCATCTGCTGTATCGGAGGCAGTCAAGCGCAAAGAACAACAGCTTAATTCCATTTCGATAAAAGGCATGTTTCATATTGCCGGGAGATTGATGCCGATTTTGATTCCGGCAGCATTAAAGGTTGTCGGAATCCTGCTGATGAAAAACCCCGATAAAGCCGAGAAAAAAGCGGAATTGATCATTGAAGCGATCGTGACGGACACCGAGGAGAAGCTTAGCCGGACTTCCGGTGCTGAGACGATCCGCGTCATCCAAAAAGGAATGGAAAGAATGTTCCAAGACGTGCTTTCAAAAGTCGCTGTATATGTCTTCAGCGGAATGATTGCAGCCGGAGCGCTCGAAAAAAAGCTGAAAAAAAAGCTGGGGGACGAGAAAAGCGCTATTTTACTGGGGAAATTGTATAAATCCCTGCCTCATAATGTCACAACGGAAATGGGTCTTGAGTTGGGGGATCTTTCCGATCAAGCGAGGAAGTATCCTGAAGTCATTGACTATTTCAAGCGTGCAGACAGCGAAAACTTTATGGAAGAATTGCTCAAAATCCCCGGCGGCGCCGAATTGAAGTCGAGTTTAGATGGTTATCTCAAAAAGTACGGGATGCGGTGCGTGGGAGAAATCGATATGACAAGGCCAAGATGGGCAGAGGCTCCGGTTCAGCTCGTTCCGTCCATACTCAGCCATATTCGGACGACTGCCCAAGGGGAACACAGGAGGAAATTTAAACAAGGCGAAATGGAAGCGGAAGAAGCAAAAAAGGAAATCATCTCTCAATTTCGTTTCACGGAAAAAAAGAGAATCTCCCGGCTCGTTCATATGTATCGAAGCCTGATGGGAATGCGGGAGCATCATAAATTTACACTTGTAAAATTGATGTTTTTATACAAAAAAGCCATTCTTAAAGAAGCCCGCCACCTCGTTGAAAAAGGAATCCTCAATTGTGAAGACGATGTTTTTTACTTGACGCTTGAAGAGCTTATCGCGCTATTGGAGAATCGCAGCATCGGGAATATTCCGGAATGGTTAACAGACAGAAAACGGCAGCATATGTCCAATCAAAAGCTCACATCCCCCCGTGTGATGACAAGTGAAGGGGAGATCATCACAGGGAGGCTGCGAAATGCAAAAAGTCCCGAAGGAGCTCTCACAGGGACACCGGTTTCTGCGGGCATCATTGAAGGGACCGCCAGAGTTGTGAAGAGCCCTGAAGACGCGAGGCTGAATCAAGGGGACATCTTAGTGGCGCCGTATACTGATCCGGGCTGGACTCCGCTTTTTACTTCAGCGGTTGGACTGATTACGGAGGTGGGCGGCATGATGACTCATGGTTCAGTAGTGGCAAGGGAATACGGCATTCCTGCGGTCGTCGGAATTGACAAAGCGACAGACATCATAGAAGACGGCGCCTACATCCGAATCGACGGAACAAACGGGTTTGTTCAAATATTGAACAGTGACGGCTCATGAGCGCTTATATTGATGTTTGATGCTTATACCTGATATAATAAAAACAGAACAAGAGTTCGGTTTGATTCTCAAGGTGAGCAAAGCGTTGAGAGCTTTCAATGAACAAAGCAGATTCATGAAAGAAGAAGCCAGTCAAACCAATGAAAATGAAGGAGAAATGGATGTCGCAAAATGGAATTGTTTTAGTAGCCAGTGTATCAATCTTACGGGATGATAAAGTCTTGATGATAAAAGAGAATAAGCCTACCGCCGTTCATAAGTGGAACTTTCCGGGTGGACGTATCGAATATGGAGAGGACATTCTCCATTCAGCTCGAAGAGAAGTTAAAGAGGAAACTGGATTGGACGTAAAACTGATTGCGGCTGCTGGTGTATATAATTTTATCAGCAGAACGAAGAATCAAGTTATTTTATTTCATTTTATTGGTGAAGTTACCGGAGGTTCTATCAAGCTCGAAGAAGATGAAATTTCAGACTGCAAGTGGATAAAAGTAAGTGACCTTGTAACATTTGAGAACGAAGACTTACGAGAACCAAATGTAATAAAGCAAATCATTGATAACCTATTAAAAGAGAATGTACACTCAATGAGTGTGTATAATGAGCAACTGATTCAATAGTTCTTATCCAGCTAACAGAGACGTTAGTTGAACAAGTATAGAGGAAACCCTAATCATAGGATTTCCTCTATTTTCATGCAATATCAACATTAAAATTCAACAGAGCCTAAATCAAAAAAGCCAGCCTCTTAAAAAGGCTGACGAAGTCGTTCTTACCAGCTTGCTTTTTTAACGCCGGGGATATGCCCTTTGTAAGCAAGCTCACGGAAGCAGATGCGGCACAATTTAAACTTCCGAATCACGGAATGCGGTCTGCCGCAGCGTTCACAGCGGGTGTACTCTCTGACTTTGAACTTTTGTTCCCGTTTTTGTTTGACAATCATTGAAGTCTTGGCCATCTTTTTACCTCCTTCATTTTAAATTCATCGATTTATATAAATAAAAATAGAATTTATTTCTGTAAACAATTTATTATAACATTTAAAATATCATTTGTAAATAAATTCAAAAGACTCGCTTTGCAGATAAAAAGCGAAAATGAATCTCATTGATTAAAGCAATTAAACGATCCCGTTTCTCCTTAAAAAGCGGCATATTCTATCAAAAAAGACCCACGCCCATCGATTGACTGATCTGCCATCCCTAAGATCGATGTGTCCGCTTTGCTCGATCTGATGATTTGGATTGAGCGGAAAATAACCGATTTGCATCATTACGAAGCAGCGGGAAATTTGTATACTGGCTTCAAAGAAAGGGGGGAGGATAGAGAACAACGGTATTTAGATTTTTGTCTCATTGTCTGGCACTCCACTATACAATGAAACGAAGGAAGAATCTAACACAGCAAGAAAGCGCTGCAGAATTTGACAGTCTTGTGATTCGACTCCAGCCAAAGAAACAAATCACTTCGATTCCGTAACACCAGCTCCCGCTCTAGATCAAGCTTGAAAACGAATCACGGAATGCAGGGCTGTTCATTTTCACATGAACCTCGATGTTCTAGGGGTGACATTGCCGCTGTGTCCTTGAAAGCGGCGCCGACGGCGGAAATGGTAAACGCGTCAAATGTTATAAGCGGTAAAATCGGGAAAAGGTGTGCCGGCTGCACACCTTTTTTTCAGCGGCTACCTTTGGCTGACCGCTATTTTAAGCCCGATCAAAGCGAATAAAGACCCTTCCAGCAAATGAACTTTTTTGGCGGCTTGCGGACTTCTGCGCAGCCGGTCTCCGACTTTTTCCGCAAACAGGCTGATCATCACAAAGATCACAAACGCTTGAATTAAAAATAACATGCCGTAAACGAGCATTTGCGTTGTCACGCTGAAGGTGCCGGGATGAATAAATTGCGGAAGAAAGGCAAGGAAGAACAATGAGACCTTCGGGTTTAATAGATTCATCACAACGCCTTTTTGGTATAAAGCCCTGCGGTTCAATGAATCTTTAGCTTCAAGATTGAAACCAGCACTTTTTCGCCGGAAAGACTGGTAAGCTAAAAACAACAGATAGGCTGCACCTGCATATTTCACGATCGAGAAGGCGACAGCTGATTGATAGATCGCAGCAGAAATACCTGCTGCAGCAGCTGTGATGTGGACGACTAACCCTGTGCATAGCCCGCATGCGGTTGCTGTACCTGCCGATTTTCCCTTTGAGATGCTCTGTGCCAAAACGAACAAGTTGTCAGGGCCCGGCATAAGTGTAAGCAGTACAGCCGCACCTAAAAAAGAAACGATCGATATCACATCCATCTGTCCAACTCCATTTTCATTAGTATTTTTTTATTATACTATCAGAGAAACTCTTTTTTGAGTGAAAAGGCGGGGAAAATGGACGGTTTTTTAGTTTCTTGTATTAGTACAAGTTTGTGCTAATCAACATATTTTGATAATGAAGAATGAAACTCAAGGAAGGGAGAAGTGCTTATGTCTTACTGCAAACCGCGCGTTCTGCCGCCAGTTGTGCATCCTACCAGGTACTGTGAGGATCACAGATACTCTAAAACGATCGTTCCTCACATCCATCCGCAGCATATTAAAAAAGTGGATCATCAGAAATACGAGCATGTTCACTATTATCCGCATTCTTATTCAAACTATAAGCCGGTTTATCATGATCACTCTTACTGCGGTAAACCTTGTAATCGCTACGAAAAATACTAACCTTTCCGGAAGAAAAAGTTCTTCTCATGAAAAAAAGGCCGTAAGAAGCGTCCTAATGGTGCTTCTGCGGCCTTTTTTTCATTTAGTTCCTGCAACCTTGCAAAGTCCCCTGCAAAACAGCTCGGCCGGCCTTTTTCGTCTTCGAATTGAAAGGACGCACTTCGACTCGGGTATTCACAGTCAGCTCTGATGATATTTCATCAAATTTGCCCGCCCAAAGACTTCCGCCAAACCAGCTTGGCGCGTCTTCCCGGACGAGATGCATGGTGAAGCGCCAGCTGATCTGGTCCGGTATCCGGGCCATTCCTTCATATTGATCATAATCTCCAAATGAAGCAGGGGCCGGAAGCCAATCGGCGTAGATGCCGACGCTTCGCCGTTCCCTGACTGGACTGTCAGGTGCTTCGGTATACGGTTTTTTCACTTTTGCAATTAAAGCCGTTCCACGGGCATTGGGAATATCCTGGGCTGGATGAAGAACGACGCTGCATGGATAAGGTATTGGTGCGGCAGGCTGCGCTTGGATCGCCGCCGCAGGCAGCATGAGGACAAGCGACAGCGCAAGACTTCCCAAGCGTTTCATCATTGAACCACCTCCGTATCTTGAAATAGTCTAACCAGTCACACCTTTTCAAATTCTTCACCTTCAGCCGCCAGGACATTCACCTATTGACATTTTGGGAGTACCTTATGGTAAAAGACACCATGATTGGGGGCGACGGCATGGGATACTTTGTTCAGGCAGAATCAGGCGTTAACCTGTACGTAGAAGACATTAATCCTCAAAGCCGCAAAACAATTGTATTTTTGCACGGCTGGCCATTAAGCCATCTGCAGTTTGAATATCAATTTGACGATCTTTCACAAAAGGGATACCGCTGTATCGGCATTGACTGGCGGGGATTCGGGCGTTCGGATAAGCCGGCGACGGGCTACAATTACAACCGTTTGGCTGACGATATCCGCGCTGTCGTTGAGACGCTTCAACTAAACCGCTTCACGCTTGCCGGTCATTCAACCGGCGGCGCCATAGCACTTCGCTATATGTCGCGATACAGGGGTTCCGGGGTCTCAAAGCTGGTTTTGATCGATGCAGCGGCACCTGTGGGATTTACAGAAGAGACGGCAGCCAAATTGCTTCAGCAAGCGTCTCACGATCGTCCTAAGATGATGCGTGAAGTGACCGACACATTTTTCTTTCAATATATTACACAACCGTTCTCGGACTGGTTTTTTCAATTGGGATTGCAGGCGGCAGGCTGGTCAACAAAAGCGGTCATCGACATGCTGAGAGATGAGAAACTGTATGATGATCTTGGAAAAGTCGCTGCTCCGACCTTGATCATTCACGGTGTTCAAGACAAGGTGATTCCGTTTGCGCAAGCAAAGGAACTCAACCGCAAAATAAGAAATTCATATCTTGTTCCGTTTCAATACAGCGGACACGGTCCGTTCTGGGAGGAACGCGAAATGTTCAACCGTATTTTAACGCAGTTTATCGGTTGATTCTATACCGAGGAGCTGCCGCCACATAATGTTCAAAAAGCAGAAAGGAATATTTTGGATAACGTGTTATGATGATAATCACCGAGACTGCTTCTACAGTTTGTAGCGTAAAAATACCCGAATAATTTTGCACTCCAGGGAAGAGAAGAATCGCAATTTTTACTAGGGTGAATCTCCGTTTTGCGCAGAAGCAGAAGGAAGCATGACGTTTCTGAGGGGGAATGGAATTTAATGAAGTCAATTCAAGCAATCACCGTTCATTCAAAGCAATATATTGTAGGTGAGCCATGCCATCCGCCAGGATTTAAAGACGAAGCGACCGTTATGAAAATTACAGAAAAAAACAAGTTCTATGGATTAATCAGAGGCTTTGTTGTTCATTTCGATACAAAAACAGAGCTGCATATTCATACAGAGTCCGTCAAGGTATATTGGAGATGAAGGACTTTAAGCGAACATTTAAAGTATTCGTTTAGTGTCTTTTTTTAACTCCGGAAGCAAGGGGTATTCAACCGGCGGATGCTTCAGGGTAATCAAGCAGATTTTCCAAACACGATCTTCAGAAAATGAACGGGCAAAAATAGGGACAAAGTATAGGTACTTATGCAGTCAGGCTTTAGCTTTTCAGCATAATGTACTAGTGAATCTATAAAATGAAAGGAGCGTGTACACATGTACTGCAAAAAACATCATGAGCCGCATGTTTACCCTACGAAATATTGTGAGGATCATAAGTATTCAAAGTCTGTCGTTCCTCATATTCATCCGCAGCATACTAAAAAAATTGACCACCACAAATATGAACATGTTCATTACTATCCGCACACTTATTCACATCATAAAGACGTTTCGCATGAACACTATCATTGCGGAAAACCTTGCAAAGGCTATGAAAAAAAGTCGGACTATGGCCATTGCTATTAATAAAAGCTTGATTATACCATATTTTGATCACAGTTAAATATACGTTCACTCATTTCACAGACCATAGCTTTTTTATGGTCTGTTTCCATTTGGGAGGTAGTAACCGTATATCGTGATTGCGAGCAGTATGAAAGCAGAATTTACGATAAATACACAACGCATCATTGCAATTTAAACAACCGCTGTTTCCTGCAATTCACCTTTCTTTTTTTTCTAACGTGATCGTGTACTGCATCTCTTCCATCTAGCTCAGAAGGCGGATTTTCAAGTCGCACAATACATATTAATATCATTTATACCTTTTTTATTTTAAAATGGTACATATAGGATGCTGTTTTTTCTAGTTGGCTGGGAAGAAAGGAGAACCGTTATGCAAAAAACACTTTTTCAAAATGCAACGATTGTAACTCTTGATCCGCAGCTTCATACGATCGAAAAAGGGGACATGCTGATTGAAGGCTCCGTCATTCTGGACGTTGCCGAGTCGATTGCACCGGGAGACGCTGAGATTGTTGATGCCTCCAACATGCTGATCATGCCTGGATTTGTCGATACACACCGCCACGTATGGGAATCTGTGATCCGCGGAATCGGAGCCGACTGGTCCCTGCAAACCTATTTAAACCGGATTTATTATGGCAATTATGGATCAATGAGAAGGCCTGAGGATGATTGGGTCGCGAACTATTTAGGAGCGCTTGAGGCGCTTGAGGCAGGAGTCACAACTTTGCTGGACTGGACGATGATTGAATCGCCTGATCATACGGACCAGCTGATTGCGGGACTGAAAGACGCCGGCATTCGCGCAGTATTCGCTTTCGGAACATCCGGTGATGCCGAATATTGGGACAGAGACAGTGATCTTTCGAATATGGACGAAGCGAAACGGGTAAAAAAAGCATATTTTCAATCGAAGGATCAGCTTTTGACGATGGGGCTTGCCATTCGCGGTCCGGAGTTTTCTTCATGGAAGACATCTGTGTTTGAAATCGAAACGGCCCGGGAACTTGATGCCTTATGCAGCATGCATATTGCGTTTGGCAACTGGGGAGCGAAAGATCGTTCGATTGAGAAGCTGAATCAAGCCGGGCTGCTCGGTCCCGATTTAAATATGGTGCATGCCAATGCGATGAGTGAAGAAGAAATGAAAATGCTTGCGGCTCACGGAAGCTCGATTTCTGTGACACCAGAAATTGAGATGATGATGGGGCACGGCTATCCTGTTACAGGGCTCGCCTTAAAAAACAGGGTTCTTACTGCACTTGGGGTTGATGTTGTGACATCGACGGGAGGTGACCTTTTCGCACAGATGAAATTTGCCCTTCAAGCAGAGCGTGCAAAGCGCAATGAAGAGCTGTTGAAAGAAGGGATCATGCCTGGTCCCGAATTGAGCATATCGGCCGAACAAATCTTGAAAGCAGCGACCATTGATGGGGCGAGGGCATTAAGGCTCGATCATAAAATCGGCTCGCTTTCCCCCGGCAAAGAAGCTGACTTTATCATGGTGAAAACGGACAGCGTCAATTTGCTCCCTTTGACTGATGCGGTGGGGGCCATCGTCCAAAGCGCGCACACCGGAAATGTAGATTCCGTATATGTCGCAGGAAAAGCAGTGAAACGAAACGGTCGATTGGTTGATGCAGATCTTGAAAAGGTGAGACAAAAAGCGCTGGAAGCTAGAGACCATATCTTATCCCGATCCCCTGAAGGCGCCTATTGATCTTTCCTTTGAAATTCAGTGATAAACTTACCTTGCTTGACTTCAGAAGGCCGCTCTTCGGGAATTGTTTCTGTTTGAAGACCAGCTTTTTGGTTTAGTTTTCAGAGAAGAGTATGTATGGAAAAGGTTATGATGATGTTATAACCTTTTCCTGTCGCTTATAAGTTTTGATTAAAAGGGGATATAATTCACGCCATTAAGCATTTCTCTCCACAGATGATCATTAGACTGCCAGATTTCACGATCTGGAAGTGTAACCGCGCATATTCTTTTTAATGGCCAATTCTGCTCGACAATTCCTTTAACTTTTGAGTGATTGATAAGGAGTACCCTGAAGTCGTTTTGTACTAAATCCGATAATACGGACTCCAGTTCTTGAGCCTCCTTGTAGGTTCCGTTAGTTCTGACAAAAAGGATCCGATTAGCGGTTGACATCTTTTCATAAAATCTGTTGATTCTTCTATTGAATTTTTCCATCACTTCATTGTATGTGGCAAGATGTTCGAGTGTATTTTTATCTGCTTTAAAATCATGAGCTGAATCGACATGATAATAATCATCTGTTAAAGAGATATAACGGTCAGTAGTATAAACACCTGTTGAGTAGCCTGTTACCCTTAGATTTTGGGGTGCCATAAAATTTGAAAAGCGATTCTTTAAAAGACGGTTCAGTTCGGTCAGGGAAGAGGTACCGACCCAGTCTAAAGGACCTGCATACGGCCTTAAATTGTTTTTCCTAAGCTGAAGAGCAGTTAAACAGAGGTGGCCTAATCCGAAAATGGCATTATAGTCTCCTTTTATATCATTCAAATTCATAATCTTAACTCCTTTTGTGGATTAATTTCCAACAATCTATTATTTAGTATTGTATGTTTTATAAAAGGGTTGAGTAACAACAGTTGCCTACATTGAGGTCTCGGAACAGGAGAGTTTAAAGAATGGGGCGGAAACATAAATAAAAAACAACGTAAAAGTTGTTTTTTAAAGGGAATCTTTTATCTGTAATAAAAGGATGTCTATAACAGAGTCATTCAAATTCTTTAGAATAGCTGAAATGTCTAAAACCAGCCTTCTTGTTTGTTCGTTATCAAGGATTAAATCTTTATGATGGGAAATAATAGATTCCAAAACAACGGCAAGTTCGACACCATTGTCAATATTTGCTATCAATGAGCTTTCTTTTATTTTTGTCAGAAGCCAATTTAAATCATCCAAACCTTCAATAGGGTAGTAATGAATCTGATACAGATCGGCTGCCGAATTTTCAGTCAGAATCTGTTCCGCTTTTTCTTTTGTGATGGCATCTTCCGAATAGACATAGGGAATATCTGCATTCCCAGAATGTATGCCTCCCGTATGTCCGCAGCGGTCATCATCAATGGAGTCATCTGTATAAAGTTTAGAGAGAAATTCTCCAAATGAGCCGGCTAATCTAAAATCCTCTTCAAATTCTGAGTCAAAATAGTGAACGGGCGGATTTTCTTTCGTCTCCCTGTAGTCAAGCGCTATCCACGTATGGCCGTCTCCATGAATAAGGACCAGGTTGTCAGGCAGTCCCCATTCTTTAATAAAGGCTTTACTCTCGAGAATTCCATCCTTTTTCCCTATGCCTAATAAGTAGTCAAACTGGACATGATCTTTAGCCCAGGAGGTGGGCCGTTCAGAAGGGAAGGCGTTAAAATTGATATAGCCACCATTTTGTTCAAGAATAAGCGCTTTATATTCCTCCGGAAGTCTCACACCTAACTTTTTTTCAGCTTTCAGAATGCCTCTCTCTGATATGCTTTTTAAAGTGTACGGATCTTCGTCTTCGTATATCCAAAAGTTTTTCAAATGATACCCCCACATTCGTTTATATCAGTATCTATCATGCAAAATGCTGCTCGGGCCTTTATGCTTGTATTGCCTTCCTGCAGTCTTTTATAACGGCTATCTTTGGCTGAAGACCGAGAAATTATCATACGTTTGCGGAATAGCTCCGTATGTTCCTTTAATACGAATATCTTTACATTCACCTTCGGTATTCTCAAAATAAAGCCTGTAAGTCCTAGGCATCAATGTGATGACATCCTGAGCAGTTCGATCAGGCCAGTTCCCTTCAAAATCTTTAATGCTTAAACTCATAAACCTGCCGGAAAGATGCATCATCTGAATTTTAATCGTTGTTTTGCAGTTTTCTGCATTAAAAATCGTAAACTTGTAGCCAATATGCCAGTGAGAAACGTTAGAGTCGCTATAGGGAATGTCCTCCACATGAGTTCCCGTAAACGTAAGATTCAGCTTGTGCGGGAACGAATAAGCTTCAGCACTGCTCCCAAAACTGAAAAATCCACAAAATAACACCATGACCAGCAAAAAGCGTTTCATTCAAAACCCCCTCCTTTTTCCATTTTATTGTAGCATAGATGAGTTAAAAAAGATGGAAGTTTTTTGAGGGAGAAGCACAAAACCAAAAATCGCGTATGGCTTTGATAGGGTGTAAAAGCCTCTCCAACTTTTTTTAACCGGATGGTCGAGCAGCCATGAAATTGAAGATCTTGGTTTGACTTTTGCTGTAGGGGTTGATGAAGGCCGAGAGACTCCCCTTGAAAAAATTTATTTAAATGGGCGTCAATGATCCAAAGAAAGATCGAATCACCTTGACATACCAATATGTTAATCCGTACACAGCAGGAGCCCAGATTGCCGGGCATGATGAATGCTGGAACGAGCTATTTGCTTCAAACGTTATCGGTGTCAATAGGGAAATCAAATATGCAGGAGCTGCAGCCATTAACGGAAAAACAAATAGGCTCCTTGGTTTACTAGATGAAAAAGATGTAGACGGGATCATGTGGATCAAAGGGAAAGGGATAGGCGGTACTGTCAAAAACTATGAAAAACAAAAAACTGACGGTCATGGCAGTCAGTGAAAGGGATAGAAGGAATGGGTGGAAAGTTGATCATAAACAGCAAGTGACTGTTCAGAAAATTGATTCGTGGGACTAGGGGGCTGCCGATTTCACCTTTGGCTCCCCCTAGATTGTTGATTGCAAGAAACAGCTTCTTGTCCTACCGACGAAGGAAAAGAAATATGGAACATGAAAAATCAAAGAATTTTAAAAAATGTCGATGGCCGTTTATATTATTCTCCTTCAATAGGGAAAAAACGGTTTTACCGTAATTTCAAAATGACCCGCAGGTCTAGATTTTCCGTTTAAGATTAGCCTTCCCGTGTTTGGAGAGGCTTATGTTGGCTATGTCCAAATAGTTTATTTAATCTGCCATTCTTTAATGACAAGTGTTGAAGAGCCGCTGTCAACAATCGGATCAGAATTTCCGATCTCTGTTGCTTCCTTGAGAGACTCTGCGCTGATAAGATAAGCGCCCCCGGAAGCATCGCTGAAAGGGCCAAACATTTCCAAGCGGTTCTCGGCTTTAAGCCTGTCCAAAAATTGATAATGGGCTGGCACATATTGATCTTTAAAATTCTCGGTTCTGGTTGTTATGAGTAAATATTTTTTCATCGTAGCACGCCTTTCTGTCAAAAGATGACTTTATCTTAGCACAAATATATAGAAGATTCATATAAAAGTTCGATCGGCGGAAGGCGTAGCTGTTTTCCTTTCGATTGCGCCACATTGGCAATGATTGAAAGTGATTTTGAAGTAAAGGAGTGGAAGACCAAGGAGACGGGATTTGAATTTCATGAAAAGAGTGACACGGATATTAATAGGGAAACAGGGAATAAAAAAATAGATATTTACAAAAATATTAGTCTTAAATGGAGAATCCTCGGACACAAAACCAGCGCAATCATGAGTTTGCTTTGTGTCTTTTTTATTTTAAGGAGGGATCAATCATCTTTTTATAATTGTCAAGATCATTGAGGGAATTCTAGAGATGAGGCAGTAAAAAGACTAAGCTTGTCATTCGGCCATCACTTTTGATTTACTGAATGATTAATTTGGGACTTGAGAACATCGATACTTTGTTAATCTAAGCGGAACTAACTTACTTTTTAAGTTAGTTCCGCCGTTCAAATGACTAATCCAGATTTTGATCGATCGTTCCTTCAAAATAGTCATCACTGACTTGTTCATGAGTTTCAGCCAATCCTTTTTCCAACTGCGTGGCTCCTTCATAATCCGAGGGGTCAAAATATTTTCCTGCCACATCCGTGCTGTCATTCATGTTTTCTTTGTTATCGGTTTCAGTATTAACGTTCTCTGTCTTAGCATTGCTGTCTAACGATTGCTGAGAATCGTATTCCTTGTCTGCTGAAGAAAATCTTTTGTAGTCATCGGGTCTGTCTGCTCCATGTTTTTGCGTCACGTTTATCACTCCATATTATTGAATTTTATGTTTCCTTTAAAATTAGACAGGGGCATCTGAAGACCATTTTAGTCTGATGATCATTCAATACAATGGTTTCACTCCTTTGCGAATTGTGCTGAAATATCAACTCTTTTTATTGTGTCTGTTGAGGTGGTATTCATTCTCTTTTTCGGGAAATCAATCTTCAACCCTAGGGGAAAGAGAACAGGCGCAAAAAAATCATAAAGCAAAACCGGGCGTGCAGCAGGAACGACGCCAATCCTTTCAATGGCAGACATCAAACAGGATAACTTCCTATTCGATGATTAAGGCTTATGTATTTAAGAACATGTGGTTGGGCGCCTCCTCTGGGGGATAAAAGCGGAAAAAAAGCGAATTCAACTCTGGATATATTTTTCCTGCCTGTTTATGTTTTTTTGTTTCTATATGATGAAATGGTTGTTTTCAATGATGCATATGAACCAATAGCTGCGTAACCATAGAATCCGCCCATAAATACTCCAGCTATGAGGCTGTGTCGATGGCTTATGCAAACAGATATGATTAAGCCTAGTGCGATCGCAATTGATGGGACATACTTTTTGGGAACCTTGAGAAAAATTTTAATTATCTGTGTGACGATCAAAATAATTGGCACTGCTATAACAGCATCCCAAAAGTTTGTATGAATGATTGGAAAATCCAAAAAAGACACCACCTTTTTCATCAGTATTTCTTGATTTGCTGAAAAGTATTTAACCCGAGCAGCAGAAAAACTTACGGATCGCATAAATGAGGCAGTATATCAGCTTCAAGAAACATCACAAGCGCTCTCAGTCATGATGTTGTTGTTTAGCTTAGAAATAAGTTTTGAATTATCTTTTTGCAGCCGTTTCATTAGCGGTATTTTTTATGCGCTTGAAATTCTTGATTAAAGAATAGTTGAAAGGATTTATTCACCAATTCCTTTCCGTATAGTGGTAAACTCTTAGTTGGTCATTACTTTTGTCATACATTTTTCGGGAAGCGAGGTATTGCATATGATCGGTTCAATACTTGGAGAAACGCTGGCTTTAGATATCATGAAAGTTGATTTATCGATGAAGAAAGAATTTTTGACAGAGCTGAAAGCTTGCCGTAAAGAGTTAGAAAAAGACAAAACGGAGTTCTCTGATTCTAAAAAGACGATCACCGAACCACAGTTGTCGTCTCATTCGTGGCAAGGCAGTCTTGCTGACTCCTTTAACCGTATTCGAGGCCTGATGAAGACTGCCTACAATGACATCAGCGGAAAACAGCTTTCTGATCTTTTAAGCAAAATCGATGAACGAATCAAATCTTTAGAAGAGGATATTCACTCGCTCAGCCAGGAAGTTCGTTCTTTAGAGAAAAAGATTGAGAACGCGAAGCGCGAAGCAAGGAGTAAATGAAAAATGGGTCAAGAAATAAAAGTAAATACTGGGGAAGTCAAACAAGAGCTTTCTAATTTGAAGCATTCCAGCCATTCAATGAAAGCATCGGTTCCGACAGATATCAAGGGCCAGAATCAGCTTGATGCGACGAAGAAGATAGAGGAATTGAATCGGGCGATTCATAAGATCGCTTCTTCCTATGCCTCTGCCTTCTCAAAACAAGCCGCCCAAACGGAATCAGCAGTCGAAGGAATGCAGGGCACCGACAAACAGCTGGCTTCTTCGATGAAAACAAAATAGAGGAGAATGCCATGAAGACTCTTGATGTTCAGGCGTTGCACAAAGCCATTGATCAAACGTTGGAAGAGCAGAAGAAATTGAAAAGCAGATGAGGTGAATAATTTTATGACATTCTCAAAAGTAAGTAAATTTATTGAAGAGAATAAACATGAGGCAATATTTACTGGAGGCACGAATGAAAATAATATAAAGTGGATCGAAGAAACACTTCAAGTTGAATTCCCGGAGAGTTATAAATGGTTTTTAAAAAACTATGGCTCAGGTGGAATTTTCGGCGTGGAGATACTTGGATATGACCTTGAGGGTGCCTATGTTGTAGAGCAAACTGAGGACTATAGGAAATATTATAATTTACCTGATGGGATAGTTGTAATAGAGTATGTTGACGAGTTCTCCTATTGCCTCGATACAAATAAAATGGAAGACGGAGAGTGTCCTGTAATTGTATGGGCTAATGACGGAGGTTACGGAAATGTTGTTGCACATAATTTTCTAGAGTTTTTCATGAAAGACCTTAAGGAGTCTAAAGAAAACTGGGAAGAAGACGAAGAGTGGGACGATGAAGAATAATTTAATATATTCAAGCACTTATCTCAGATCGAGTGCTTGTTTTATGTTCAGGGGATAAAACTAGAGAAAAGAAAAACGAACGTGAATATTAAGTCAAAGACGAAGAGGCTGCGGACACTGATCTTTTGCACATGTTGTGCAGCTGATTGGCGGCCGCTTTTTAATGCCGGGGACACACCTTTCCATAATCAAATGATGTATCGAATGAAGATGAAGATCGTCAGGGTTACTGGTGAAGCGGCTGAGTCTATGCAGTATGTAAGATTTAGTAGCCTTTCAATGCCTTCTTCTTTTCTTTTTTTAAATTATGTGTCATAGTACCGATATAATGATTAAGTAGAATTGAAAGAGTGATGTCCATTGTTATCTTTAGGAAATATTATAACAATAGAATTTGAAAACGAAATTCAAGAATATGTCCTTGCGAAAAGCAAAGTACTATCTATTGAAGACAATGTTTTAAGAGTGCATTATCCTGTTGATGAAGAAACGGGGAGAACTGTTATTATTCCAACAAATACAGCGGTAACAGTTCATTTTATAAATGAGCAACAAGTCCCATATAAATTTAATAGTGTAATAAAAGGCCGGGAAATTTATCAGGATATACCTGTACTAAATATGTATTTACCTGAAGAAGTTCAAATGAAAAAAGTTCAAAGACGGCAATTTTTTAGAGTCAATACAACGCTTCCCGTCACTGTTCGCCCATATGGATCTGGCTCAATGTTTAAAACATATACAGCAAATATCAGTGCTGGAGGCGCTGCGTTAATCATTGAAGAAACGCAAAAACACGAACCGGAAGAAGATTTGAAGCTAAGTATCCATCTGCCAAATGAGGGACATGATGAAGATGTGATTGACGTCCATGCTCAAGTTAAACGCACTTACATTGATCGCAGAACAAACAAACAGCTCATGACAGTTGAATTTATCAAGATGAATGAACATGATGAGCAAACCCTTGTACATTATTGCATAAAATTGCAATTGACAGAAAGAAGGAAATTGAAAACTGAATGAATGGAAGTTTAGGAATACAGTGATCTGCCTGATATCCCTCAATTAATTCAGAAGAGATGTTTCGTCCCCGCCATATACATTTATGGAAATCTGTTGGCAAGTTGGCGTCCAACTCTGCCAACAGAAGTCATCAACTGCACTGAAGTGTAGTGAGCCTTCATATGTAACAGATATTCTGCATGAAAACGGCAGATCGACAAGCAACATCGTCGGTGAAGCAGTGGAATCCTAGGCTGCGCCGGCCGATTTCAAGGTCAAAAAAGAAGCTTGAGTTCTCGTCGCATAAGCTTGGAATGCGTTATCAAAAAAGGTGACATAACCGGGATTCAATGGTCGCGACCGCTGAACCAACGAAAAAAAAGAGAAGCCTTTTTTCTTCTGCTAATGAAGAAAAAGGGCTTTTTAATTTGCTGAAAAACTTCTTTTTTGAAGCAAAGCACCAAACACCAGTAGAAAAAGGCGGTCGTAAGATTTCTGTGAGCTCTCGTCTGGCAGAATCGAATACGAATTGAAAAAAGGTTGAGAAATTGCTTGATGACAAATTAAAACCGATCAAGACTTAGTTAAAAAAGGCCGTTTGGGATGGCTTATTTTAAAAGGAAGATTACGATGAGAAACCCGGAGATTATCAAAAAGGCAGAAATAACGTTTGCTATTCTTAAAAGCGGTGGACTGGTGATTCCAGCTTAAGTATCAACGTGATGATGGCCGTGTCATTCGGATGGACCATGATGCCCAGAAATCCTGAGAAGAACGGTTTCTGGACTGCGTACCATAAGAGCTGGTGTGAAGGAAATTGAAACCTAACATTATTTAATTCGTATCTATAGTAATTTGAACATTATAGGGAGTGTTAAATTGAAGATTGCACTATTGATTATTGCAGGTATAATAATTTCTCTTGGTTTAGTAATAGCAATCGGTATTCTTATGTTTCGGAGGGAAATAAAAAAGTTAAATCCAGAGTATATTGTACAGTTTGTTAAAGCAAAATCAGGAAGCGGGAATGTCTCATTATCCATAAAACACAACGATGAGAATTGGGTTGATGTTAACGTAAACGAACAACTCCCTCTGGCAAGTACTGTGAAAATCATCTTAGCCATTGAATATGCACAACAAGCAGCAGCAGGAAAAATCGATCCGCAAAAAGAAGTAAGATTAAAGGAATTAGAGAATTTCTATATCCCAAAAACAGACGGCGGTGCGCATGAGGCTTGGATTATTCAATTGAAAAAAGACAAAGAGATAGATCGTGTTCCATTATGTGAGGTAGTCAACGGGATGATTGCTTACAGTTCTAATGCAAATACTGAATACTTAATTGAGGTGCTGGGGCTTCAAAACATCAATCATGTTCCAAAGAGCTTAGATATGTTAAAGCATGAGCCTATGTATCCCATTGTAAGTGCACTTTATATACCTGCCCAACTGATGAATGAAAAGAACTTATCGAAAAAAGAAGTCCTAGAAGTAATGAAAAACATGGATATGCATGAATACCGTAATAAAGCGATTGAAATTCATAATAGATGGCTGAGCCAACCACTAACTGATCAAGAAAAAAAACAATTAAGAAAAACTTTGGACAATGATTTTCAAAAAATTTGGTCCGACCGTTTGCCCCGATCAACGACTAGAGATTATGTATCTATTATGAAAAAGCTAAATAGCAAAGTATATTTTAGTGAAAGTGTATATCAATATCTTGATCCAGTAATGGAACAAATAATGAGAAATCCAAACAATTGTGAATGGCTTGTTCATGCGGGACAAAAGGGAGGATCTACCGCGTTTATTCTTACAATTGCAATGTATGCGACAGATAAAGATGGAAACCAGACAGATATTGCATTTTTTGCAAATGATTTAACTCCAGTCGAGAAAGCAAAACTTTCTCGAAATATGAATGGGTTCCTGCTGAAATTTTTAAAAGACTCTAAATTCCGCGCCCATATCAAAAAAGAATTATCTATTTTAGATTTGCCTGGTTCACTTTCATGACTATCCCCCATCGGAAACCACGCTCGCGATCTTTGCCGTATTTTGCCAAAATATAATTTCAATTCTTGGTTTCTCGAAATCAATAATCTTAGCTGTTTACTCTCATCTTAATAGAGACACGCAGCGTAAAGAGTTTATCAATGTTGAAGTGCTTCCCGCAGTTTAGTAGCATTTTGAATATTGTTTTGTCTAATAAAGCAATACCAATCATTAAGCATTTTACCGACTTTCTCAAACGCAACTTTAGCTTCCAATGCCCCAGCATCCTTTCATATAGTTGTTTTTAAATATTCAAAAAATTAATGTCTGGTCTTTTCCTTTTTCTGCATATGATTCATTTTACATAAAGGATCATTTTTTGACAATGATTTTCCTTTTTTGGCATTTGAAAATAACAAGTTGAACGTGTCAGGGGTCTAAGACCTACTCAATAAGATTCGTTTTCATGGATTGACAGGATTTATTCACCAATTCTTTTCTATAAAGTGGTAAAATATTTCGTGGTATGTCACTTTAGTATTAGAGGAGAATGCTATGAAAACTCTTGACGTTCAGGCGTTGCACAAAGCCATTGATCAAACGCTGGAACAATTAAAACATCAATCTGATGAATTCGCCAAAGTCAAAAAAGCCGTAGAGGGTATTACATCACTTGATGATGCTTTAAAAGGAAAAGGCGGAGACGCGATCCGCGCCTTTTACGAGGAGTGCCACACTCCTTTTTTGCGGTTCTATGATACTTTCATAGTGGAATATCGTTCCACGCTGAAGAAATTGAAAAGCGCGCTGAATTCCCTAGAACCAAACCACAACGGATTTATTGCACAGTCCTTTCTCGAACACGAGCTGGAACAAGGGGTGAATGCGGCCGACCGCACAACGAAGCGTTTGGTATCTAAAACAAATGCCTCGATCGCAAAAGTCAGCCACATCGTCGATTTGCCTGATTTGAATGACAGCGATTTTCACGAACAGAACAGGAAAGCATTAAAGGAAATCAATCAGACAATTGAAAAGCTGCACACTTTTGACCGCGAACAGACAAGCGCTCTTAAAACTGCTGAACAAGACCTTGAAACGATGCAAAAATACATCACAGAGCTTGAGAAAATGTACACAGGCCCCAAAATCGAGATCACAAGCTATAAAAAAGGCTCAATTTTAAAACCGGATGAGAATACAAACATTAACGGTCCGGTCGGCGGTTTAAAGGGAGAGTTAGAAAATGCTGAGCCTTCGCCGATGGAAATCATGCTAAAAAAATTGTCCGATCAAGAAGAATCTGAAGTCGATTCACTTACCAAAGCAGATCATTTTAAAAAGATTGATACAGGTATTCGCATCATCAAAGGCAAAGTATATAATATGAAGGGATACAAAAAGCTCGGTTCTGTCGATGTCACCGATGAAATCGGTACAGGCAAGGACTTCGTCGGCGGTTCGTACATGCTTTATTCAAACGGTCAAATTGTCCGAAAATACATATCCGGCGGTGAAGTGAAATACGAACTTGTCAGTCGTATACCGGAAAGCAGAGTGAAGAAAAGCGACATTGAAAAAGCTCTTGATTGGGCTAAAGACACAGTTGGAGAATTGTCCGGTGGTTATGATGGTTATAGAGCGATAACAGGTGTTGACCCTGTGACTGGTGAAAAACTATCCGTCACTGACCGTATCCTGTCCGGTGTTTCTGTCATACCCGCTACTAAAGTAGTCAAGGTAGGAAAATATGTTTTCAAAGCGAATAAAGGTGCGAAGACGGCGAAAAGGGTTTCGACCAGTACTGCTAAAAGGCCAGGGGGATATCTCAAGGAAGATGTTGATGAACATGGCTATTTAAGCCCAGGGGTTAATCGTGCACCAGGGAACAAAAATATTGGTTCTGATAATCGAGTACAGTCTCACCACCCAATACAAAATGAGTGGGCGAAAAGATGGGCTAAAGAAGGTGGATTTGATTATAACGAAAAGAAAGCATCCGCAATACTTCTCCCGTCAAGCTCGGGGCTTTCACACGCAAAAATCTCTTCTATGCAAAGAAAGCGAAGAAAAATCGAGGGATTTAATACTGACATACGTTATGAATTTAATGTGAGTTATAGGGAAATGATTGAAGCAGGTGTTGATCAAAAAGCTACCCGAAAAGCAATGAAGGATGCATATAAATATTTCGATGGTTTGGGAGGTTTTGTAAAGTGATTGATTTATCAATGGTTTCAGATTTGATAAAAAATACTCCAGCAAGTGAAAGTGAAATTCAAGAGTCAGAAGATATTCTACAAGCTAAATTACCAAATGTATATAAGGATTTATTAAGAAATACAAATGGTTTTTCAATTGGTGGTGAGGTGGCTATTTATGGTACAGAAGATATTGTGGAAAGAAACGAGACATGGGAAGTAGATGAATATGCAAGAGGATATGTTGCTATTGGAGATGATGGCGGAGGTAATGTTTTCTTAATGCTTCAAAATGAAAAGGAAACAGAAGTATTGATTGTTGACTCTGGAGACATGGATCCAAGCCATGCTACTGTAATCACTTCAGATTTTATTGAATGGGTGAATAGCGGTTGTATTATAAGGGAATCGGAACAGAAAACAATAAGTGAGCCACCTGATACATGCAATATAGTGTTAGCGAAGCCTCTTGATGGAGGATTGAAAGATTTAATAAAAATAAAGAATATATTAGGTATTGAGATTTCAACAGCGGACCTACTAAAGGGTTCAAAAAATCCCCCTTATTTATTAATGGAGAGATTCCCATATGGAAAGGCAAAGAAACTAATTGAAAAATTAGGACCCATTGGTACGGTGCTGAGTTTAGAGCCGATTGTCAAAGATAATTAATATTGGAAAATTAAAGAGAAATACTGCTGAAATCACCAAAACCTTGATTGGCTATTGCCTTTCAAGGTTTTTTTATGTTCCAGTCCGAGAAAAATCCGACAAAAAGGGGGATAAAATGGGGACTTTTTCTATTCCATTTTGTCATACGATAGAGACAAGAAAACGAACGTATACCTGAGTCCAAGAAGGAGAGCCTGCGGACACTGATTTTTTGCACACGGATATTGTGCAGCTGATTGGTGGCCGCTTTTTTATTGGCCGAAATGGGAGACGCTCCTTTCCCTTATCAAGTGTGAACTCGGATGTATCGTATGATAATGAAGGTCGTCAGCTTCACAGGAGGAGCGGCTGAAGTCTATGCAGGATTGCGCGCCTTCAGTTACGGTGTTTGTCGGTGTTGAAAAGGACGCCGCCCCAAAGCCGGAAAGAGAGCCTGTCAGTGCTGCTGCCACGGTTAGAACAGACATTGTTTTTTTTTCATGCTGATCCCTCTTTTTCATCTACCCTCTCGTTTCCCGGTGAGGATGCAATAAAACATGTGAGTGTGCTTTGTATGTTTTATTGATCCCTTGCAAGGGAAGAGAAATGGGTAATTCGGTATATACACAAGCAAGAAAGGGGAATGGAGATGGCTGACAATAAAAAAATCACAATAAACGGCGTTGAAATGGAAGCGTCCGAGGAACAGACGGTGCTGCAGCTTTTGAATAACAGCTCGATTGAAGTGCCGCAAGTTTGCTATCATCCTAGCTTAGGGCCGATTGAAACATGCGATACGTGCATCGTCAGCATCAATGGCGAGCTGAAGAGGTCGTGCTCCGCTGAATTAAAGGATGGCGACGTCATTGATACGCTTTCGTCTGATGTGAAAAAAGCGCAGGTTATCGGGATGGACAAGATTTTATATAATCATGAGCTTTATTGTACAGTTTGCGATTACAACAATGGGGGATGTGAAATACATAATACGGTGAAAGAAATGAAAGTCAATCACCAAAGCATCCCGTTTGATCAGAAGCCTTACCATAAGGATGAATCAAATCCGTTTTACCGGTACGATCCGGATCAATGTATTTTGTGCGGACGCTGTGTCGAAGCGTGTCAGGATGTTCAGGTAACTGAAACACTGACCATAGACTGGGAGCGGAAACGCCCGCGCGTCATTTGGGATAATGATGTGCCGATCAATGAGTCATCTTGTGTATCATGCGGACACTGTTCTACCGTCTGTCCATGTAATGCGATGATGGAAAAAGGAATGGAGGGGGAAGCCGGATATTTAACAGGAATCGATGACGAAACGCTGCGTCCGATGATCGAGATCACAAAAGGCGTAGAAACAGGGTACGGCTCGATTCTCGCCATTTCCGATATGGAATCTGCCATGCGTGATGAACGAATCAAAAAAACGAAAACCGTCTGCACATACTGCGGCGTCGGCTGCAGCTTTGATGTCTGGACAAAGGGCAGAGACATTCTGAAAGTCGAGCCGCAGGAGGAAGCGCCGGCCAACGGCATTTCTACTTGTGTAAAAGGAAAGTTCGGCTGGGATTTCGTCAACAGCGAGGAACGCCTGACAAAGCCGCTGATCCGAGAAGGCGACCATTTCCGCGAAGCTGAATGGGAAGAGGCGTTATCGCTGATCGCCAGTAAGTTCACGGATTTAAAAGAGGAGTTTGGCCCGGATTCGCTTTCCTTTATTACATCTTCTAAATGTACAAACGAAGAATCCTACCTCATGCAAAAGCTGGCCAGAGGGATCATCGGCACAAATAATGTCGACAACTGTTCGCGCTATTGCCAATCTCCTGCGACTGCCGGCCTGTTCCGGACAGTCGGCTATGGCGGTGACTCAGGGTCGATTACAGATATCGCGGAAGCGGACCTTGTGTTGATTATCGGTTCGAACACGTCTGAATCGCATCCGGTCTTGTCCACTCGCATTAAACGGGCTCATAAGCTGAGGGGACAGAAAGTGATCGTAGCGGATATCAGAAAACACGAAATGGCAGAGCGCTCTGATTTATTTGTCCAGCCGCGTGCCGGATCAGATATCGTCTGGCTGAATGCCATCGCCAAATATTTAATTGAAAACGGCAAGGCAGATGAACGCTTTTTGCAGGAAAGAGTGAACGGACGGGACGAATATGTGAAAAGCCTAACGCCGTATACCCTTGAATATGCCGAGGAGAAAACCGGAATTGATCAAGAAACCCTCATCCAAATGGCGGAGATGATTGGTCAGGCTGACAGTGTGTGCGCATTGTGGGCAATGGGCGTGACACAGCATATTGGCGGAAGCGACACGAGCACGGCAATTTCTAATCTGCTGCTGGTGACAGGAAACTACGGTAAACCGGGAGCAGGCTCTTACCCATTGCGCGGCCATAACAACGTGCAGGGGGCAAGTGATTTCGGAAGCATGCCTGACAGAATGCCGGGGTATGAAAAAGTGACGGACGAACAAGTCCGCCAAAAATACGAGCGGGCGTGGGGTGTGCCGCTGCCGAAGGATCCGGGCATGACCAACCACGAAATGATCGAAAAAATCCATTCCGGCCAGCTGAAAGCGATGTATGTAAAAGGTGAAGAAATGGGTCTGGTCGATTCCAATATCAATCATGTACACGCCGCATATGAAAAGCTTGATTTCTTTGTGGTGCAGGACATTTTCTTTTCACGAACAGCCGAGTTTGCTGATGTTGTTCTTCCTGCGAGCCCGAGCCTCGAAAAAGAAGGAACCTTTACAAACACAGAACGCCGTATTCAGCGGCTGTATCAGGTGTTTGAACCGCTGGGCGAATCAAAGCCTGATTGGCAGATTATTATGGAGGTAGCCAATAAGCTTGGCGCCGGCTGGCACTATGAGCACCCTGGAGAGATTATGGAGGAAGCAGCCATGCTGTCGCCGATTTATGCCGGCGTCACCTATGAACGCCTTGAAGGCTATAATTCCCTGCAATGGCCTGTAAGCGCTGATGGAAAGGATTCGCCTTTACTCTTTACAGAGCGCTTCCCTTTCCCGGACGGCAAGGCCAAACTCTACCCTGTTCAGTGGACAGAGCCTGAAGAGTTCGGTGAGGAATATGACATCCACGTCAACAATGGGCGGCTCTTAGAGCATTTCCACGAAGGGAACCTGACCTACAAATCAAAAGGGATTTCGAAAAAAACGCCGGAAGTGTTCTTAGAAATTTCTCCTGAACTGGCGTCAGAGCGGGGAATTCAGGACGGAACCCTTGTCAGACTCACATCGCCTTTCGGAAATGTCAAAGTGAAGTGCTTGATCACTGATCGTGTCAAAGGGAAGGAAGTGTATCTGCCAATGAACGATTCAGGGGAAGCAGCGATCAACCTGTTAACAGGCAGCCATGCTGATAAGGATACCGATACGCCTGCATACAAAGAAACATCGGCCAAATTGGAAATTTTGAAGCGCGATGGAACCAATCCGCTGCCTAAGATCAATCACCGCAACGGCAATCCGCAGCCGCAAATCGGTGTGCAGGTACAAAAGAAATGGGCGCGGAACGATTATATTTTCCCTGGCGACGCTGTGAAAAGGGGGATTGGGCATAATGGCTAAAGCGATTAAACGAATTCAGAAAATCGAGATAACCGAAGAGGATCAGAGAAAGCGTGATATGAAAGAAATAGAAGATGCATTAGTCGAAAATAAGGAAGCCATTCTTGAAACGCTGCATATGATTGGGCACATGAACGAGCGCGGTGTTTTGCCAATGCTCCGCGGCCTTTTTGGCCAAGGAGATAAAGTTCTGGACATCTTAGTGAAAAAGGCAGATACAGAGGAAACGGCCAACACGCTTAAAAATCTGCTTCTTCTGTTTGGGACGCTCGGCATGTTAGACGTGAAACAGCTGGAACCTCTCATTTTGAAAGTGAATGCGGGGGTGGCAAACGCGGTGGAACAAAAGGACAGCGAAGAGAAAACAGGTTATTTTGATGTCATCCGCTCACTCAAAGACCCGGAAATCAACAAAGCAGTTACACTGCTATTCTCCTTTTTAAAAGGAATGGGACAAGATACAGAGGAGCTGGAACGCACGACTCAGCCTCCGGAGCACCAAAAACATCATCAGGAACCCCGAGAGAAAAGAGGAATGAATAAGAGGGATTGACCCCGCCCGAGCCGGCTGTTGCCAGCTCGGGTTTTTGGTGAAAAGATCTCATGAACTAGTTAAAAATGATCAAATACGAGGCAGCCGGCTAATCAATATGAAATCGAAGCAAGAAGAACTCACTCAAAAAACAGGAAGATCTTGCGAGCGGGAGTGGTATGAAAAAGTGTTGGATGCAGGCAGCACATTTGCAGGAAACATCACCGGATATTATGATTACAAGAAAGCCACTGAGGGTGTTAATCCCGTTACAGGAGAAACATGTCTCCTTCACATCATGACTTCAAAAAATTCACCATTGTTCCATCTGGATCGGCAAATGCCGAAAATCTATTTAAGTTGTTGGAGGAATGATTCAGTATGTTAACAAGAGAAGATATCTTTAAGCATGTCAAAGAAAAATTCGGTACATCGCCAGATTACCCATTTCAAAAATTTCCAAACTATGCCGCTTTAAGACATGAATCTAACGAAAAATGGTATGGTCTTGTAATGAATGTTCTCCCAGAAAAGTTAGGCTTAGATGGAAATGACGAAATAGATATTCTGAATTTAAAATGCCCTCCCGAAATAAGCGGCAGTTTAAGAAATGGAAAGAGTATTTTACCTGGATATCATATGGATAAGGAAAATTGGATATCACTTGTTTTAGAACGTATAGATTCAGAAGAAGAAGTTTATAACTTAATTGAGCAAAGCTTTAATTTAACCAAGTAAATCATGAAATGATCGTTTCGCAAAAGGAACCAGAAAATGTTCAAACTTTTTTATAAAACCGAAACTTAAATTCGTTGGATAAGAATCCGTTTTGATCAATCTTTTTTTCAAAACGGGTTCTTTCTATAATATATGGGTTCTCATGATGTTTTTAATCAACTTTATTTTAAAGCAACAACAACACGGCCATTAACAAAAGAGGCAAACCCTTACGCACCAAGGGTTTGCCTCTTCTCATTTAAAACGTCCCAGGAGAGATTCGAACTCCCGACACACAGCTTAGGAGGCTGTTGCTCTATCCACCTGAGCTACTGGGACACAGAACAATATTATAGTGCAAAAATCAGAAAAAATAAAGAGGTTGCAGCGGTTTTTTTAAAAATTTCTTCGGGAAAACATACATCCGGCAGACTTTGCAGCCTGCTGAATGTATGTTTTGGCCTTAACCTTTCAGGTCAATATGATGTCCTGAAACGGGATGAGGCGCCTGAACCATGTCAACGAGCTGCTGTGCGCTTTGTTCGGCGGTGTCCAAAGCCGTCTTTGTCAGCGACATTTGCACGTTTTGATAAAGAGCGGCCTGACTCATGGCCATTGATAAAACAGCAATATCCAACATAACCACCTCCTTAACATGTGTATCGGTTAGAGAGGTGAGGACTTTACTCATATTTACTAATCTGAATATTCAATTTAATATAGTGGTAAACCGATCCCAGCGGCATCTTAAACACCATGAAAAAGAAGCCGTCTCTCACCGCCACTGACCGGTTCCTTGTTTGTCTTCGAATAAGAAGAGCTGTTTTGTATCTTCCGCGATTCTTCACTTCCTGAGCATTTGTCTAATGTCCTTTGTTGATTTCATTCTCGAAGAGGCTGATGATTCTATCATTCTGCTTGACAATCGTTCGCAACATGGCAACAATGTTTCCTGCAAATCCGATCAATATGATCATTAATATGATGATGATCCACATGGTAAACCACACCCTTTTGCACAAAATTTTCCTTTCGATTCAACATTACCACCTGGTCTTTCACAAAACAACTTTCCTTTTGAAACGGAGGCTGATTTTATGGATTGGCTTGAATTTGTTTCTGCGACGGTTCAATCATTGGCATGGCCAGCTACTTTGATGATGTGCGTTTTGCTGTTAAAGGAACCTTTGTCTGAACGGATGAAGGAATTGATCAAACTGAAATACAAGGACTTTGAATTGGAGTTTGACAAAAGGCTTCAGAAGCTCGTCTCCGTACGGGAAAAAAGGTTATCGGGACTGACATCTGTACGGTCAGCGCCGGCAGGGGAGAACATGATCGAAAGCGCTTGGTCTGATGTTCACAATGTTCTGCGGGAAACAGCCTCGACATTTGATCAAAATGCGATCCGCCTTGAAGGCGATGAATTGATTCAAATGCTGCATGACCACGGAATGATACAAGACGACGCGGCATCTGTGCTTTCAGAGCTTTCCGCTCTGCGTCGGGATGCATCGGACAGAGTGAGCATTACCGGAGCCCTGGCATACAAAACACTTTGCTTGGAGGAAGCGAAGCGTTTGCAATTATTAGCTGAACAACAAACTGCGATTAAATGAAAGGCGAAACGATTCATTTGATACTCTGACGCTTTACATCAGCGCCGGAGTTTTTTTGTATTTGAGCTAAAAATGAATTTTCTTTATCGAATAGACGATTTTACGGAGAGAGGCTGATTGCCGGTTTAAATATGATATCATGGTGGACAGGAAGAAGTTTATGATAAGAGAGGGTTTCATTTATATGCTAGAGAAAGCTGAAGCTTTATTGCAGCACTATTATGGCTATCCTTCACTGCGTCCGGGTCAGAAGAAAGCCATTCAATCGGTTGTTTCTGAAAAACGGGATACAGCATGCATTATGCCTACGGGCGGAGGGAAATCAATCTGCTACCAAATTCCTGCGCTCCTTATGGAGGGGACAACCATTGTGATCTCTCCTTTAATTTCCTTGATGAAGGACCAGGTGGATGCGTTAAATCAGCTTGGAATTCAAGCTGCGTACGTGAACAGTTCTTTAGGCCATGGCGAAATCGCTGAGCGGCTTTCCGTTTTAAAGGAAGGCGGCTACAAGCTGTTTTATGTCACACCTGAGCGGCTGACGTCTCCCGATTTTATTCGCGTGCTTTCCCGCATTCATATCCCGCTGACAGCGATTGATGAAGCTCACTGCATTTCACAGTGGGGCCACGATTTCAGGCCGAGCTACAGACATATTGAAAGCTTTTTAAATAGTCTCGGCACCCGTCCGGTCGTATTGGCATTGACGGCTACCGCAACGCCCGAGGTTCATGAGGATATTTGCACACAGCTCGGGATCGAAAAAGAGAGCACGGTTTTCACCGGTTTTTCACGGGATAATTTGACGTTTAAAATTTTAAAAGGCGAAAACAAGGATCGTTTTATCGAATCATATGTGGAGAAAAACCGCTCAGAGGCGGGAATTATTTATACAGCGACAAGAAAGGAAGCCGAAAGAATATCAAGCCGCCTGTCTCAAAAAGGAATTGCGGCCGGGTGCTATCACGGCGGGATGAATGATGAAGAAAGGGACCGGCAGCAGGATCTCTTTTTAAATGACGAGATCAGTGTGATGACAGCGACCTCAGCATTCGGAATGGGCATCGATAAATCCAATATCCGCTATGTGATTCATGCTCAAATTCCAAAGAACATGGAGAGCTATTATCAAGAAGCAGGACGAGCCGGACGCGACGGTCTTGACAGCGAGTGTGTCCTACTATTTTCTCCTCAGGACATCCGGCTTCAGCGGTTTTTAATCGAACAGTCGACAGAAGATGAAGACATTCGGGCGCAAGACGTGAAAAAGTTGAGGCAAATGGTTGATTTTTGCCATACTGAAGGCTGTCTTGAGCGGTTTATTCTTTCTTATTTTGGCGAAGTTTCGACTGAAGACTGCGGCAGGTGCAGCAGCTGTCTCGACACCCGAAGCATCACCGATGTGACGAAGGAAGCACAGATGGTACTGTCCTGCATCATCCGCATGGGAGAAAGGTTCGGAAAAACCATGGTGGCGCAAGTTCTGGCAGGTTCGAAAAATAAGAAAGTGACCGAAAACGGCTTCCAGCAATTATCGACTTACGGAATTTTAAAGAACCGGTCTATTGCCGACATCAGCGATTTTATAGAGTTTTTAATCGCAGATGAGTACATCCAGATGTCCGACGGAACATATCCCGTTCTCTTTGTCGCCAACAAGGGGCGAAACGTTTTGCTCGGCCGGGAAGCGGTGATGCGCAAAGAAAAAATGCAGACAAGTCAAATTGTTAAAGATGACGAATTGTTTGAACGGTTAAGAGCGCTGCGCAGAAAACTTGCCCAGGAACAAGGCGTGCCTCCTTTTGTCATATTCTCTGACGAAACGCTGCGGGAAATGAGCGGGAAAGTTCCCCTGACAGACGAAGAACTTTTGTCAGTCAAAGGAGTGGGAGAACAAAAAAGAGTAAAATACGGCGCTGTATTTCTACAGGAGCTTCAAGCCTATAAAACTGAGAAAGAAGCATAAAAACCCAAAAACATCATATGTAAAAAGTTTTTTTAGTAAATCTCCTATTGCAGATAAAAAAAGATTGGAACCCTTGATACACCTGAATTTATGCCGGTTTTTGGACGGCTGAAACTCCTCCTCGTAAAATAACTGTAATCAAAAACAAATTGTTTTGTTATTGATTTGACATTTTCATATGTTACGATTGCTCCTGTTAGCCGGACAATAAAAAGCTAACAAGGGAGGATTTACTTATGAAGAAGACGTTTATGTCCTTTGTTGCAGTTGCAGCACTATCTTCAACTGCATTCGGAGCGAGTGCCTCTGCAAAAGAAGTAACAGTCCAAAAAGGTGACACCCTTTGGGGAATCTCGCAAAAACAAGGGGTAAATCTGCAGGACTTAAAAGAATGGAATCAGCTTTCCTCAGACCTGATTATTCCAGGACAAAAGCTGAACGTTTCTGAAAAACAGACAGAAGAAAAGAAACAATATACCATTAAAAAGGGAGACACTCTCTGGAAAATCGCTCAACAATTCGGCGTTTCCGTGAACGACCTTAAAAATTGGAACAACATAAAATCAGATATCATTTACCCGAATACATCCATAACTGTTGACGGACAGGCGACGGTTCAAGCTGCTGCGGCGCAGCCTGCGGAAACAAAGCCTGCCGTACAAAAAGAAGCGAAAGTTGAGAAAGCTGCGCCTGCACCTAAGCAGGAAAAAGAAACGGCTTCCCGTTCAAACGAATCTCAAAGCTCTCAAAGCGCTGCAAAAGAACTGACGGTTACCGCAACGGCATACACTGCCAATGACGGCGGAATGACAGGCGTGACAGCTACGGGTTTTGATCTGAATGCCAATAAAAACGCCAAGATTATTGCGGTGGATCCAAACGTGATCCCGCTTGGATCCAAGGTGTATGTTGAAGGCTACGGAGAAGCGACTGCTGCCGACACCGGCGGTGCGATCAAAGGGAACAAAATCGACGTATTTGTTCCAAGCAAATCCGCGGCAAAAAACTGGGGCGTTAAAACGGTTAAAGTAAAAGTTTTAAAATAAGAAGTTTTACCATTGATGGACACTGACCATGGAGATGATCAGTGTCTTTTTTCTGTTTTCTGCATCTTTTTTTCGATTTAGATGTTTTTTTAGATTGGCAAATGGGTAGTTCAATAGATATGTACATATCAGCTGATTTAGAAAAGGAGATGTAGGAGTATTGCTGTGGATTATCATGACATTTTTATTGATTAATGCAGGGATTTTTATTTTTTCTTATCTGAGGACAAAAGATATTAATTTGAAGACGTCAGACGGTTATTTTCTCGGCGGGCGAAGTCTCACTGCTCTCTATATTGGAAGTTCGCTGCTTTTAACCAATTTGTCAACAGAACAAATGGTAGGGTTAAACGGTCAAAGCTATTCGGGAACGATGAGTGCGATGGCTTGGGAGGTTACAGCACCGCTTGCGCTCATTATGCTGGCATTCGTTTTTTTACCGAGGTATCTCAGTTCTGGGGTTACGACGATACCTGACTTTCTTGAAAAACGCTATGATCAAAGAACGCGGCAAATCGTCTCGATTCTCCTGCTTCTGGGATATGCGACCTCGTTTCTGCCAACCGTATTGTACTCCGGGGCGCTCGTTCTCGATCAAGTGTTTAATATTTCCTCTGCGCTTGGAATCAGTACGTTTGCGACTGTTTTTTTCATCTCGCTTGTGATCGGGGCCGCAAGCTGCTGCTACATATTTTTTGGGGGACTAAAAGCTGCGGCATCGGCTGATGCCATTTATGGCGCCGGTTTAATTCTTGGCGGTCTGTTTATTTTTGTGCTTGGAATCATGGCAATCGGCGACGGCAGTCTCTTAAACGGCTATACTGAGCTGACGAGTGTACATAAGGAAAAGCTGAATGCCATTACAGCTGACAACACTGCAGAAGTCCCGTGGCCGACGATTTTTACGGGACTGCTTGTGAACAACTTATTTTATTGGGCTGTTAATCAGTCGATCGTTCAGCGGGCGCTTGGGGCGAAAAACTTGGCTGAAGGGCAGAAAGGCGCATTGCTGGCCGGTGTATTTAAGACGATCGGTGTGTTTTATCTCGTTCTTCCCGGGGTTATTGCTTACCATCTTTACGGAGGTCATATTGAAAATGCTGACACCGTTTACCCTAAGCTGATCGTTGATTTGCTGCCGACTGCGCTTATCGGTGTCTTTGCCGCGATTTTATTCGGAGCGATTCTCAGCTCGTTTAACGGTTCGCTGAACAGCACGATCACGTTGTTTACATTGGATTTGTACAAACCGATCTTCAAGCCTGAGGCAAAAGAAGAAGAGCTTGTGAAAACGGGAAGGATCTTTGTGGTGATCCTTGCCGCGGTGTCGATTATCATCGCGCCTTTTATTCTGTTTGCGCCGTCCGGACTTTACAATTATTTACAGGAAATGTTCGGATTTTTCAATGTCCCTGTATTGGCTGCCGTCGTTGTTGGATTCTTTACGAAAAAAGTGCCGGCGCTTGCCGTGAAATGGGCGATATTCGCACACATTGTTTTGTATACCATCTCAAAAATCTATTTTGGCCATATTCATTTTCTCTATATATTGGCCGTTTTGTTTCCGTTTTCCGTCCTTTTGATGCTTTTCATCGGAAAATTGAAGCCAAGGCCGTCAGAATTCAAGCTTGAGAAAAATGCTAAGGTTGACTTGCGGCCATGGAAGCATGCCAAACTTGCTTCTATTCTTGTGATTTGTCTGATGGCCTGCATTTATCTGTTATTTTCGCCTTGGGGTCTTGCCAAATAAAAAAAGGCAGAGGATGTGTTCATCCTCTGCCTTAATGTTTTGTGATACAAAGTGATACATGTTCTTTCTGTGCGTCGATCCGGCACCGTCCGCCAATCGGAAATGTAAAGAAAGGGGTCGTATGGCCGAAATCTATATTTGCGATAACGGGTATTTGAGAAAGCTCTTTTTTTGTTTGCACAATTTGTTTAAGGCGCTCAAGCGTTACGGCTGATGCTGTCTGAAAACGGCCAATGAGAACGGCTTTGACACCGGAAAAATCGGGCAGATGAAGCAAGGACTGCAGATCGCGGTCAAAAAACGCTGCCGGCGATTCCCAATCATCCTCAAGAAACAATACGGCGTTCTTGATGTCAGGGAAATATTCCGTACCTTGCAATAGGTTCAATGTGCACAAATTCCCTCCTATGATCTTTCCGTCTGCTGAGCCTTCGTTGATCACAACAGGGCCGCTGTTTTGTTTGGGACATTCTTCAGTTTCGATTTCTTCACACCACATCGATGATGGTTCAACATCGTAGACACCGCTTGCGCAACAGCACTTCAAAAAGTAATCTGTCATATAGTTTAGTCCATACCCCATTGAAAAGCTTGAAAAATGAGGTCCCGAATAGGTGACAAGCCCGGTTTTTGCATAGATCGCCGCTGAAAGAGCGGTAATATCTGAAAAGCCGCAGAACACTTTTGGGTTGGCTTTTATGAGTTCATAATTCAAATGTGATAACAGCTGATTGCTGTTATACCCGCCGAGCACAGTGAGTATTCCTTTGACGCGTTGATCGGAAAAGGCATCATGGAGATCGCTTACTCTCGATTGAATGCTGGAGGAAGAACATTCATCAATTTCATTAGCATGTGCGGAAAAAGAGATTCGAAATCCGAGGTTGTTTAAAACCGTTCTCGCTTTTTCGATCTTATCGGTGTTGAGAAGTGACAGGCTTCTCGATGGGGCAATCACCCTGATTTCGTCACCGGGCTGTAGTTTTTCTGGAAACATGAACGGGCACACCTTTCATTGTTTCTATCTATTTCACCATACTTTTAAAGATCCTGCCACTGAATTTCACCGGATTTTAAACCGGGGTCGATCGTTACTTCAAAATGATGCTTTTCATAAAAATGGATCAGCCGGTCCACATGGTCCCAATCCCTTTCAGCAATGTCCCCCGTGATGACCGGTATGTTGTGCTCGCGGGCTTTTTCTTTTAAATACTTCATGCAGATGGAACCATAACCGTAGCCTGCCGGCCCTTTAATATCCCCGATATGGATCGCGCATTTTTCTTCTTTGTAGGAAGCGACAAGAGAAAAATCACATCTTCCGCGGTACGGCGACTGGCAATCGCTTAACATGATCTTGCATGTCCGGCCATCATCAATCGAATGGACAATCATCCATTCATCGTCTTTCGATTGATCAATACCGAGCACTCGCGAATCTTTGGAGATATCCTTCATATTTTCACGCATCCGAAACAGTTGAAATTGTAATTCGTTCAATTCCTTCTGCAAGCCGGAGCTGTCTTTTTCCATTTCTTCATCCGTTATCATAAAAACTTACTCCTTTCCATTAAAACATACAGTTTTCGATTATAGTAAAAAGAACGGCAATTTGCAAATGGGTTGCTAGAATTAAATTTTAATGTAATTTTAAACAAAAATTTCACATTCTACGATTTTTTTGTGATAGAATTCATATGACTTCTGGTATATTTACCTAGGATACGAGACAATGGATCCTCCTAATCCCAGAAAAACCATGACAAAAGGAGCGTACGATTTTGAAGAAAAGAATTTTTTCTCTATTGATGCTGATGTCAGCTTTTGTTCTTGTATTAGCTGCATGTCAGCAGGCTGATCCAAAAGGATCTTACGCAACGGCTTATAAAAAGCTGATTTCTGCGAAATCATACGAATTTTCAAGTGATATCGGCTTGAAAGTTGACGCATCCAACCTTGGAGCGGAAGATAAGCAAGTTGCTGATATGCTGAACGATGCAACATTAACGATCAGCGGAAAAACGAATGCTGAAACGAAACAGTCTGAGGCTGTGATTAAAGCGAAGCTGAAAGTCCAAAACATGTCGCTTGATTTCGATATTCCGGTTTATATGGACGAAAAGAAACAAGTCGGCTACATCAAAATTGACAGCGTTCTTGACAGCTTCGGCTTCTTCCTTGGAACAGCCGGCATGAATTTTGACAGCGTCAAAGGCAAGTACCTTGAATTCCCGCTTGAAGATGACAAAACTTCATCTCAAGACACGGATGAACTTCAAAAACAATTGATGGAATCCATCAAAGAAGCTGCAGACAATCTGCCTGCAGATAAGTTTGAAAAAGCGGATCTGACAGATAAAGAAAAAGAGCAGGGTGCTGCTCAAAAAGTCGCTTTCAGCTTTAGTGACAAAGAAATTAAAGCTGCGGTCGTCAAGTTCATCGAAATCGCCGGAAAAGCGAGCGGAGAAGCTGTTCCGAAGAGCGAGCTGAACAAGATTAAAGACGGACTGAAAGACGTCACATTCAAAAAGTTCGATGTGACATCAACAATCGATGACAAAGAAAATCTTCTGACTGAAAATGCGGATATCTCTTTGTCTGTTGACAGCAAAAAAGCACCTCAATCTTTAGGCATCACGGCATCTACAACTTACAAAAATATCGATGGTGACGTAAAGTTTGAGCATAAACCGAATAAAGAAGATATCGTAACTGAAGAAGAATTCGAAAAATTAATGGCTAAAGATGCTATGAATTTCTAAGGCATCCGCCTTGGTTCCCTTCCTCGTTCTAGAGGAGGGGAATTTTTGTATATTCTGTGACTAAATTCTGACGAAAAGCCGAAAACGTTGACATTCCTCCTGAATTTGAATACGATTTTGATAGCTTGCACAAATAGGAGAGATTGCCCGATATGACACATACACAAAAAAATAAAAACTATACAGGCATTGTTGTTGCTCTGACGATTATCATAAACGGTGTCATTGCCCTCTTGTTTTTCATGCCGAAAAGCGACAAATTCGCTCATTTGGATTTGACTTTTCTGCCGCTTTTGAACGCAGTCTGCAACAGCTTCACATTCATTTTCTTAGTGGCTGCACTGATCATGATTAAACAGAAAAACATTAAGGCGCACAAGCGGTTTATTTTTGCCGCTTTTACGACAACGTTCATCTTTCTTGTTTCATACTTAACTTACCATTCATTAATGCCTGACACTCATTTTGGCGGGGAAGGGATTATAAGACCGATCTACTATTTTATTTTGATCACACACATTGTCTTGTCCGCTTTAATCGTTCCCTTGGCCTTGTTTACGTTGTTCAGAGGCCTGAGCATGCAGGTGGAACGCCACCGCAAAATCGCCCGCTGGACGATGCCGCTTTGGCTGTATGTCAGCCTGACAGGTGTTCTCGTCTATATGATGATTTCCCCATACTATTAAAAGCCGGAGAATCCGGCTTTTTTTTGTTCCCGCAACATTCTTCTCTTTTAAAAGCGATTTTCCTCTGGTACAAAAATATATGCTGAAATAGATGATCGTCTACACAAGATATGGAAATAGGAATATAAATAATTAGAGCTTTTTATAGAAATGAAAAAGGGAGATGGATATGAAAATTTTGCTTGCCACTTATTGGAGCATACCCCATGTAGGTGGTGTATGGACATATATGGTCCAATTAAAAGAAAAGCTGGAGTCATTAGGACATGAAGTAGATTTGCTCGGATACGGAGAAGAGAACAGCATCATTCATATTGTAAATGAAAACCGGAGTATCGCGAAAGATCAGCTGCTTCCATTAGTGAAAGCAATGATGAGCGAAGAGGATTTTCCGGAAATATACGCAAATCAATTGGTCAGCTATACTGAGCTTCAGCGGAATGCCTATGAGCTGGGCGCTGCCTATTTGGGGCTTGACAAATATGATATTATTCACGCGCAGGATGTCATATCAAGTGCGTGCATCAAGCGTATTATGCCGAAAGATAAGGTGCTTGTCACGTCAATTCACGGCAGTGTCACATATGAAATCAGAGATCAGCTCAACAATATTCACAGATCACCGACCTCCTATATTGCCAAGGAATATTTTGACCACCTTGAACATACGGGGGCGATGTCTGCAGAAACAGTGATTGTTGCAAACAATTGGTTGAAAGACATTTTGACAGAAGAATTTGCGGTACCAGACGGAAAGATTCACGTTTCCCAGTACGGCTATGATATTGACGGATTCCTTGCGCGGATGAACACAAAGACTGCCGATACGCCTGAGACAGACAAGAAAGTGATCCTTTTTACCAGCAGAATGATCGGGAATAAAGGCATCCATTACCTAATCGAAGCACTCTCCCAATTAAAGGACACCCGCAATGACTGGGTTTGCTGGATGGCAGGAGAAGGGGAGAAGCTGGCTGGACTCAAAATTCAAAGCGAGCAGCTAGGCCTTGTTGATGACGTAGTCTTTCTGAAAAACCGGGAGGATGTTCCTTATTTGCTGTCGCTTGCTGATATATACGTTCTTCCAAGCCTTTTGGATAATCAGCCGTTATCTTTAATTGAAGCCCAAATAGCCGGAGTTCCTGCAGTTGTCAGTGATGCCGGGGGATTGCCGGAAATGGTGGAGCATGAAGAGACCGGCCTTATCGTTCCAAAAGGGGATGCAGCTGCACTGTCAAGCAGTTTGGAACGATTGTTGAAAGACGATGATTTCAGAAACAAATTAGGAATTAACGCCAAGGAGTTTGCTAAGAAACATTGGGATATGGATCAAGCGGTTACGAGAATTCTTGATATCTATCAAAATACGAATGGGAAAGAGGAGTGAGATCATATGAAATCTTTAATTGTTAATCATTTGTTTGACAGCTTGAATAAAGAAATGGATGCCGACTGGTGGGCAAAATATTTGGATCTGCTCGTCGAGTTTGCCGAGGAGCGGGCTCTGCAGGAGCAGGATAGCTCTTCAGATTCAGCGGAAGAATCCATCGATGAAAGTCTGAAGCCTTTAATATCGGAGCTGAAATCTATTTTTGAGAGTATAAACAATAATATTTTAGAAAACAATAATAAGGTTTTAAAAGATATTTTAGGAGCTGCTGCTCAAGGAATGGATCGCCAAGTTTTAGAAGAAATTATCGAGTCGGTGCGTTCAGAAGCTCAATTATCCAACACCGAAACGGCAGAGTCTTTGGGAACGCTAAAAGAATCGCTGTCTGATAGTGGGACGGCCGCCGGCTCTACGAAAAGTGTCGAGCGGTCAGTTGTAGAAACGCTAAAAGAATCGCTGCCTGAAGACCACACGATCCCGAGAACTGAAACGGTAGAGGTCCTTAGAGCGGTTCAAGAGAAACATGAGGAAAACGAAAACAATTAATACTGAAATCTTGTCAGCCTTCGCAACTCGAAGGCTTTTTATTTTGGAAAAGAATCCTGCGTCGTGCCAAGCGTTTGTTTCTTGCTGGCTTTTCGGCGGACGCGGAGACCCCTATTACACATTGATCCAGCTGCTGCAAGGGAAAATATAAGCAAGACAAAGCAGAAAGAGTTTGCAAGACGGCTCACGCACAGCTAGGTTAATAGCAAAACGGGAAACAAAACGCCGCCATCTTTTTTCTCTGATTCAAATTAAAAAGGAGTAGGTGGTTGTCTTTTACCTTTCTTTGTAATGCGGCATACAATACTAAAAAACAGCGGATTCTTAACTATAACTATTAATGAACAAAACCGGGAACAATGGGGTGTTAGATAGGTGAATTTAAAGGAGATTAAAGGACAATATAATGCCGTGTTTAGTTTAGGGCATCTTTGTTTGACAGCTATACAGCTGAAAAACAATGACCTAAGACCGTTTTCAGGCCCTCTTGACTGGGTGACTATTCATTCCTTGACAGACCTCAACCTCCTTCTTCGAAATCGGTTTACCGGCTTTATGGAACCAAAAAACCTCAGGGTAATCGGATATAATACCGGTAAAAAAAAAGAAGAAGGATCTACTATCTATGTTTCAGATGATTTTTATAACATTGGCTCTGTTCATGATTTTGATGCAAATCAAAATACGCTCGACCATTTGGCTACCTATCCTGAGGTAATAGAAAAATACAATAGAAGAATCGATCGCTTTATAGAAAAAATGTCAACTAGTAAACGCATCCTATTTGTCAGGACAGAAGGAGAAGGCAGCTTTAAAGAAGCACAGGAACTTGAACTTGTATTATCAGATTTGGTTCAGCACGACTTTAGCGTTCTTCTGGTGAAGCACTCGAAGGTGAATGGGATTGTAGAGAAAAATTGGCCATTAGAAAAGACTTGCACTGTTGAACTGCCGGACAAAGAGATATGGGAGTCAAACAATGATCTATGGGCATCGTTGTTTAAAGGAATCACTCTCGTTTAAACCGGATTTTTTTGGAGTTTACCAGAGGAGGAAAAGAAATGTTTGAAAATAAAACGATATTCATTACTGGAGGAACAGGCTCATGGGGCCAGGAACTCATTCTTCAGCTGCTATCCTTAAATCCTAAAAAGCTCATTGTATTTTCCAGAAATGAAGAAAGACAAGTTCAAATGAGAAGGCAGATTGAAGATCCGAGGCTGACGTTTTTCATCGGGGATATTAGAGATCGGAAAGCGCTGAATACAGGATTAAAAGGTGTCGACTATGTCTTTCATTTAGCTGCGCTGAAGCATGTGCCGGTTTGTGAAGAACAGCCGCTTGAAGCATTAAAAACGAATGTCACAGGGACGGAAAACGTTATTGAAGCAGCGATCGAAAACGGGGTTAAAAAAGTCATCAACGTCTCGACTGACAAAGCGGCTGACCCTGCCAACTTTTACGGAATGACGAAAGCGATCGGCGAGAAGTTGATCGTATATGCGAACCATCTCTATTCAGACACGGATTTTATTTGTGTAAGGGGAGGAAATGTGCTCGGAAGCAGCGGAAGTGTTCTTCAGCTTTTTAAAGACCAGATCAGGGAAAAGAACCAGGTCTCCATCACAGACAAAAGAATGACCCGTTTCTTCCTCACGAAGGAAAAAACGATCCGGCTTTTATTAAAAGCGGCTGAAAGCGGTCAAGGCGGGGAAATTTTCATTATGAATTCGCCGGCCTGCAGAATTTTAGACATGGCTGAAGTGCTGATCGAAGCTTACGGAAACGAAAAAACGTCCATTGCAGAAACGGGGGCAAGGCCGGGGGAGAAGCTTCATGAACTGCTGATTTCACCTCATGAACGGCAGCATGCTGTTTCATTTACAAATGACCTCGCGGTGGTGCTTCCTGCAATCAAAATGCCTGAACTTCATAAAAAGTATGCGGATTGTCAGCCTTTAGAAACTGATCATTTGAGCTCAAAAGACTTTTTAATCTCAAAAAAGGAAGTAAGAGAAATGCTTAAAGAAGGCGGTTTTTTGGAGTAGAAGGATGGACCGAAGCGTTCACGGAGAATACGCGAACTGATGACAGGCATGGCATGCGGCTGCAGGCGATGCTTCTGTTCGCTCCTCGAAAACAGGACAAGCCGGACGAAAATTCACCCGGCTTGCCGTTTTGTCAATGTTCAAGTGTTAACCCTTCGATATGTTCTTCGACTTTTTTTGTGCGTTCCATTACTTTTTCCGTGTAAGAGTAATCCCCGTAGCAATAAGGGTAGCGGAAATTGTTTGTATCTCCGCCGCAATTATACAGATCGGGGTTCTTTTTGACTTGTTCCTCGGAAAATGCCTTTGCCAGCTTCTCTGAGTGCTTTCCGCCGTGTTTTGAGACGTAATCGATATAACCCGATCCCATATTATAGCTTTGGATGATCGTTTCAATATCGACGCCTTTTTTCTGTCCCTTTTTATACATTGCTGTAAAGTGGCGCACACCCTGCTTAATGCTTGCTTTTGGATCGTCAATCTCATTTCGCTTCATACCGAGAGATTCCGACGACTGCATCGGATCACCGCCTCTGCCTTTCGACTCCTGATACATCATGCCCAATAAAAGAGCGGTGTATTGTGAAAGATCCTGTTCATCGAGTTCTTCTTCAACAAGAGGTTTGTAATCTTTTAATCTCTCAAGAATGTTAGATTCAGTGTCAAGAGGAAGCCATTTTAATTGTTCCAGACCGGAGATGGCAAAGAAAATGATCAAGGGAACAAACACAAAAAAAGACAAACAGCCAGCTCCGGCTAAACATCCCGATTTCTTTTTCTTCAATGGTTTCACCTCTGTAGCGCCCTGATGCAAAACAGTATACAGCCTCATTTATTATGACATATATCTTCAAGAAGACCAAGCGATATCCTTCTATCTTGGATCGCGGTCAAAGCCGAATGTGACGTTCGGAAGAGTACGGATTCTGAACAAAAAGTATATAAAACCGGCAATCAGCCAGCCGGCTCCAATCATGAGCGCATTTTTGCTGATGCTAAGCAGCAGCCAGCCGCAGAAAGAGGCTCCCAAAAAGGGCAGAACCAAATAGCGAAGCGTTTTTAAAAAGCCTCTTTCCTGTTTTCGAATGTAGTAATGGCCGATGACAGACAGGTGGACAAAAATGAATCCGATCAGCGCGCCGAAACTGATGAAGGAATAGATGACCTCGAGTTCCTCGATCATGGCCGTCAATGAAATCAGCCCGATGAACATAATGTTAAACACCGGCGTCTTTAAAGTCGGATGCACATAGCCGAAAAAGCGTTTCGGAAGAGAGCTGTCCCGCCCCATCGCATACAAAAGCCTCGAAGCGCTCGCATGCGAAGAAAGCGAGGATGAAACGACAGCGACCATCGTGCCCGCCAAAAAGAAGGACTTTAAAAAAGCGCCTCCTGTATATAGGGCTATTTCCAGCGATGCCGAATCGGCATGCTGGAAGCTATCATAGGACGGATAGATTTGCTGCATCAAGTAAGAAATCGCCGTAAACAGCGTTCCGCCGATCGCTACTGTTAAAAAGATGGCTAACGGAATGTTCTTCTTCGGGTTGACCGTTTCTTCAGACATGGTGGAAATCGCATCAAAGCCAAGAAACGAAAAACACAAAATCGTCGCTCCTGATACAATCAGGGAAGGCTCGATATCAGAACGGAAAAACGGATCGGCTGAAACCAGCTCGCCCGTCCCGAGGCCGTCTGCGAGCCCGGCGATCATAAATCCGCCAAAAGTCAGGGCGACGATCACTTGAAAAGCGACGAACAGCCCTGTAATATTTGCGGTTAGTCTAATGCCTAAAATATTGACAACGGTAATCGATAAAGCGAGCAGAACGACCCAAAAACCATGCGGCACTTCAGGAAAAGCCGCCGTCAAATAAGCGCTGCCGATCGCAAAATTGACCATTGGCAAAAATAAATAGTCTAGCATGATTGTCCAGCCGGCTAAAAATCCTGCGTGCGGATGAATGCTTTCATATGCATATGTATAAACCGATCCCGCTTTTGGATAGGCTTTGACCATGCTGCCGTAGCTCAAAGCGGTCAAAAGGAGTGCGGCAACAGTGAATATGTATGCCGCCGGAACGTGCCCCTTTGTCAGTTGTGCGACCACTCCGTATGAATCAAATACGACGAGCGGGTCCATATAAGCAAGGCCGATCACAACGAGCGGGCCGAGTGTAAGGCTTCGTTTAAGCGCAGTTTCGTTTTTCAATGACTTCTAAATCCCCTTATGTAAAAAATACAGAAATTAAGACATATTTTATCTGTTTTTTTGCGCTTGAGCAACTGTATAAAACCTCTTTTTCCTGTATAAAAATAGCAACAGTTGCAAACCCTTTGAAAAAAGGCAAGGAGTATGAAGGTATGGATATATTGAGAGGCTATGTTGAAGCCGTCAAAAGAAATATGGAGACGATGAATGCATCTGATTATGATGGAAAAGAAGAGGATCTAAGAAGACAGCAGGAAGAGCTCGAACGCTATGAACAACGGTTAAAAGAGAAAAGCGCTTCGGCCGATCGCTTTGATCAGGTAGTCGATGCCGCTGTAGATTGTGCGGCCGGCGATATTTCATTTTCACAGCTTGAACATATGTATCAGCAAGAAGGCAGCTAGCGTCCGGATCAGCGGACGCTTTTTTCGCGTTTCAGGATGATGCGGACAGATCAGCCTGGATAGCGAAATATATAGAAGCGAAAAAATCATGTACATGTGAAGGAGATGGTAAAATATAGTTTGAAAGGGGAGGAGCAATTTTGACTAATTATATTTGCACGACGTGCGGTGTTCAATATGACGCTGCTCCGAAAGAGCCGGCGGAATGCATTATTTGCAATGAAGAAAGACAGTATGTCAATCATTCAGGGCAAGCTTGGACAACGCTGGAAGAAATGAAGCAAAGCGGAAGGTTTCAAAACGAAATCGCATTGGAAGAAGAGCGATTATACAGTTTGACGACAACCCCCGAATTCGGCATCGGTCAATCGGCATACCTGATACAGGAGCCCGGTTTTAACTTACTGTGGGATTGTATCACATACCTGGATCAGCGGACGATTGAGAATATCGAGCGGATGGGCGGAGTCCAGGCGATCGCTTTATCACATCCGCATTATTATGCTGCACAAACGGAATGGGCTGAAATGTTTGATGCTCCGATCTACATTCATGAAGATGACAAACAATGGGTGCAGCGGCCGAGCAGCCGGATTGTGTTTTGGTCCGGCGATTCCCTCAAGCTGTCAAGCGGGTTGACCTTGCACAGGCTTGGCGGCCATTTTAAAGGGGGAGCGGTCTGCCATTGGGCAAACGGAAACGGAGGCAAGGGAATCCTCCTTTCAGGAGACATTATCCAAGTCGTTCAAGATCGCAGATGGGTGAGTTTTATGTACAGCTATCCAAATTTGATTCCTCTTCCTGCCGGCAAAGTGGAGCAAATAGCTGATCAATTAAAAAATGTTCCATTCAACCGGCTGTACGGCGCTTTTCGCCGCTCTGTGGAAAACCATGCCGGAGAACGTGTACAGCTGTCAGCCGCAAGGTATGCAGAAGCGCTTCTGGGAACGCTGTTTTCGACTTGATCTGTTCCCTGGCTATAAAACTTTTCAACCGGTATGTTTTGGTATATGATATGAAGGTAAAAGTTGCGCGGAAAAGGTGAAAAGCATGAGTGAGCACAATCAGGAAACAACAGAAAAACAGGTGCGGGCCGAGTTAGATGAAGAAACTTTATTTCTCGTTTCACAGACGTTTAAAGCGCTCTCAGACCCTACGAGAATCAAAATTCTTCACCTGCTCTCACAAGGCGAACATTCGGTCAATGAAATAGCAGAGAAGCTGAGTCTGCTGCAGTCAACCGTTTCGCACCAGCTCAGGTTTTTAAAAAATCTTCGTCTCGTTAAATCAAGAAGGGCAGGGACTTCCATTTTTTATTCTCCGGAAGACCAGCATGTCCTCGATGTACTTCAGCAGATGATCGATCATACACAGCATGACTAAAGCTTATGAAAAGGCAAACTCCACATCCCGAGTTTGCCTTTTACGCTGAGCGTTTTTCTTCGTTTCTTCCTTTTTTTAAAACAAAAAAAGAGAAACCGACATAATAAACGGCCAGTACAAAAAAACCGATCATCGTGGCCGGGTCCTGCGCAAAAAGGGCGCCGTACGCTGCTGAACCCCCGTTTGAAACCGCAGTCTGGAGCTGGCCGATCTCGGCGATCCGGTAAAGAAACCGGTATAAAAATAACAAAAGTACGATCAATTCAATCCATAAATGCGTTCTGAAATAAAGGATGCCGTCCCGATTTTCAATTGACACATGCTTCAGCGCATAGGCGGTCAAGATGAGTCCGAGCGCGATCCCAATCAGATCATAGAAGTATGATAAAGGGTGAAGTGCGCTCATCGTCAGCAGAAAAACGAAAATTCCCGAAAAGAGGATGATCCGGAACAGCATGCGTGCCGGCTTTAGAGGCTGATAGCCGACTGAGCGTTTGAACTTGATATAGACGAAGGACACAATGGCGAAAAACTGTAAAAAATAATATATGATGTTTTTAAAACCTCCTTTTTTAAGGAGTATATGTCCAAACTGTATAAATCGTAACAGGAAAAGTGATTTTCTAAATAATTGGGTGATGAGATCCCCTTTTTTGTCATGATATTCCAAAATGGTGTGTGCTTTAGAAATGAAAATTGACAGCGTAAGATGAATGTGAGGGATCTGCGGTGAAAATTGACCGGCTATTGGCCATCGTGATTTTATTGATTAATAAACGCCAAGTGCAGGCAAAGGAGCTTGCCGGCATGTTCGAAGTCTCTGTCAGAACGATTTACCGGGATATCGAGGCGATCAACCAGGCGGGCATTCCGATTGTTACCTTACAGGGAGCGGGAGGCGGGATCAGCATCATGGAGCGGTTTCGGCTCGAAAATAAACTGCTTTCTGCAGACGAACTGGCTGCCATTACTACGGCTTTGGAAAGCGTTTCTTCGACGTATGAAGTCCTTCATCACGGTTCTGCCCTTGAAAAAATCCGGTTTCTCGTTTCCGAAGAAGAAATGCCGGAATTCCGCAAGAAAACGGAAAAATGGTTTGTTGACATCTCTTCCTGGGGAGAAAGTCCTGTCATCAAAGAAAAGATCCGTTTGTTGGATGAAGCGGCAGACAGCACGCGGGCGGTCTCCTTTACATACGTGAACAGAGAGGGGCAAACCGGAACAAGGAAAGCTGAGCCACATACCCTCGTCCTAAAGGGAAGGCACTGGTATTTATATGCGTTTTGCCTAAAGAGACAGGCGTTTCGCTTCTTTAAACTGTTGCGTATGAAAGACGTGAAGATGCTTGAAGAAAAGTTTGAAAGAAAGGAAGTTGATCTGTCTTCACTTCCTTGGGAAACATCATGGTACAAACCGGACAATATGACCGAGTTGACCCTTCTCATTAAACCGTCGGGAGAGTCTTTGGCGAGAGAATGGTTTGGCTCAGAAGCTCTCACTTATGAAAACGGACAATGCGTGGCAACCGTTTCTTATCCGGAAGATCAATGGCTGTACGGATTTCTCCTCCAATTTGGAACACATATTGAAGTTCTCACACCTCCCCGCATCCGTCAAAAAATAAAAAATTTGGCTAATCAAATTGTACATTTATACGAAACCTGACACGATGCTGTCAGGTTTCTTTTTGTATGATGAAGAAAAAGGAGGAATGAAACATGGAACATCATGTTTGCCAAAGCTGCGGCATGCCGATGACAAGCGAACTTTTCGGCACAGAAAAAGACGGGGGGAAGAATCGCGACTACTGTATTTTACTGCTATGAAAACGGAGCATATACACATCCGGATGCGACATTGAAAGAGATGATTGACATCTGTGTTCCTTATATAAAAGAAGAGGGAAAAACCGAGGCCGAAGCGAGATCGCTCTTGGAGCGGACGCTCCCTCATTTAAAACGGTGGGCGTCGGATACGCAAACGAAAGGCGGGCAGAGAAGATGAGCTTTTCTCATTTCGAAAAACAGAAGGCAAAGTTATTCAGCGGGATATCGACCGTGACAAGCAACCGGGATGAAGTATCTGAAAAAGGTAAAATTCCTTCCATGTGGAGTTTATATCGCGAAAAATTTCCGCATACTGAACGCCAGGACATTAGGAGAGACACGATCGCACTTTATTCAGATTATGAGACGGACGAACACGGGACATATACATTTTCAATCGGAACGTTCGTTGATCAGCAAGAAAAAACGGCCAATCTCATTTCGCTCCCTGCATCCGAATATGCCGTTTTTGTTTCAAAGCGGGGGAGGATCGCGGAGGTCGTGTTTGAAACTTGGCAAGAGATTTGGACATGGGATGAAAAAAATCTTCGTACTTATACCGGAGATTTTGAAGTTTATGATGAACAAGCAGAAAATCCCGAAAATGCCCAAGTTGTCATCTATGTTGCTGTCGATCGAAAAAAATAATGCTTGCAAAACTAATGCCATTAGTTTTAAAATGAAAACTAACGGTATTAGTTTTTTATTTTGATCGAAGAGGTGAAAGCGATGAGGATTACCCGATTTGAATCGGTCTACCAGCTGACTTTTTTTCCGCGCCTATTTCCTGTCAACTGTTATTTAGCAGATGAAGAAGACGGCCTTACATTAATTGATACAGGGATTCCGATCAGCAAAACAGGGATTTTAAAGGCTGCGGATCATCTCCGTAAGCCGATTAAACGGATTTTGCTGACCCATGCCCACAGCGACCATGTCGGTTCGCTTGACGCGCTGTACTACAGCCTTCCCGGTGTGAAAGTGTCCATATCTGAACGGGATGCACGTCTGTTAAAAGGTGATACAAAGATGCTGGAAGGGGAGCGCGGAACAATCAAAGGAGGCGTTCCGAAAAACATCAAGACAAATCCTGATATCCTTTTAAAGGAAGGAGACAGGATCGGTTCATTGCTGACTGTTTCATCACCCGGGCATACGCCTGGCAGCATTTCGTTTTTGGATGAAAGAAGCGGACTTCTCATAGTCGGTGACGCGTACCATACGCGAAGCGGCATGACGGTATCAGGACATTTAAAGCTTTCATTTCCTTTTCCGGCTTTGGCCACGTGGGACAAAGAAATCGCTTTAGAAAGCGCGCAAAAGCTGTTAGATTTAAAACCGAAGGCGCTTGCCGCCGGCCACGGCAATCTTGTCCATGATCCGGTTCAAGCGATGACAAAAGCGGTGAACGAAGCACATATCAAATTGAACAGGAAAGGATGAAGAAATCGTGTCTCCACGAATCGGTTTGAATAAAGAAGCAGTATTGGAAGCTGCGGCATTTCTGGCTGATGAGGAAGGCATTCATGAAGTGACGCTTGCTTCTCTTTCCAAAAGGCTGAATGTCAAATCTCCGTCTCTGTACAATCATATAAAAGGATTGAACGACTTACGGAAAGAACTCGCACTTTACGGCTTGACGATACTTTATGAAAACATGGCTTCTGCTGTCCAGGGAGCCGAAGAGGATCAGGCTGTCAGCAGAATGGCTCACGCCTATGTCACTTTTGCCAAAAACAGGCCGGGGCTTTATGAAGCAACTTTTATTGCAATGCCTGATGAAGATGAACGGCTTGACGAAGCAGGAGACAGAATCCTCGCCTTGGTGCTTTCCGTTCTGAAAGACTATCATTTAGACAATGACTCCGCGATCCATGCGGTCAGAGGCTTGAGAAGCATCATGCATGGATTTGCAACACTCAGGCAACACGATGCGTTCGGTCTTCCTTATGATGTGGAAGAAAGTTTTGATCTGACAATCCGTGCCTTCCTAAAAGGCATCGCTATCTATCAGACCGAATAAACAAGGGAATTTTTCCTTAATTGTTTACATTTTTTCGAAAATTTAGTATGATTGTCGTATGGCTCTTCCATTTTTTGAGTCATAGGTATGAGAAGGCTTAACCAGCCATTAATTGCCTTGGCCTAACAGCCGAGGATTTTTTTATGTCGGCAAAGAGAGACTGGATATGCAAAAATTGGTTCACACATGATGTGTTCCATGTTATGCTGTTATTGTGAATATATTCACAAAAGGGCGTGCGCAATGAAAAAAACTCCGATTTACGTAGAAATATCTATCCAGACAGATATGGAGCAGCTATGGCGCTATACTCAAGATCCTGCCCTCCATCGGCAATGGGACTTGCGATTTACGGACATTACCTATTTAAAGCGCAGACCGGGTGAACCGCAAAGGTTTTTATACGAAACGAGAATCGGCTTCGGTTTAAAAATTTCCGGTACAGGAGTGTCTGTCGGAAACGTATATCAAGACACGGGAGACAGAGTCTCGTCACTCAAGTTCGCTACAAACCACCCGCTTTCTGTCATTCGCGAAGGCCGAGGATATTGGAAATACAGCGAAAGCGAAACCGGGATCACGTTTATGACACAATACGATTATGACACCCGTTACGGGAGGCTGGGCCGGCTTGCAGATAAGGCATTCAGGCCGCTCATCGGCTGGGCGACGGCCTGGAGCTTTGCTGCGCTGAAGATCTGGCTTGAAAAAGGACACCATCCAAGGCTGCTTTTTCAAAAAACATTGATCTATTGGCTCGTTTGTCTGCTGTTTTCTTTCGTCTGGATTTACCAGGGGCTTGTGCCAAAGCTCATGATGGTTCATCCTGAGGAAATCAGCATGCTTTCGACTTTCACGGGCGGCCGTTTTCATCCCGAAATGCTCCTGAAACTGATCGGCATGGCCGAGGTGATGGTCGGCGTGTTATGGCTTTATCCAGGTCGGAAAAGGAAGTGGTTTCTTTTGCATATCGCCCTGCTTGTGCTGCTTTCGGTATCTGCAGGAATGGCGGATCTCGCATCTTTTGCCCAACCTTTTAACCCGGTCGTGCTTAATGCCGCGCTTATCATCTTGTCCGTTGTCGGCTATGTGAGCGCTTGCGGCATTCCACACGCGGGTAATACGATCAGAAAGAGGCGTTGATTTGGTTTCGATGTATGAACGGGTGATCGAGGATTTTCACCTTCTTCACCCAAAACTCAAGGAACGGTATCACCTCACCCAAGAAAGCGCGTTCAGAGGAAAAGGAGTGATGACGGAAATATCCGGCGGTTCGTACTGGATCAGGCTGTTGTTTAAAGCGGGAACGGTCTTCCGCTGTTTTTTTCCCGAAAGAGGGAGGAACATTCCGTTCACGATTGAAAATCACATTCGGCTGACGAAAAATGATACACCGGCAGCCGTTTGGAACAGGACTTTCTTTTTTCGTGATAAACAAAGGTATTTTGATGCTGTCATGATCTATGATGAAAGCCGGGGAGAAATTATCGACTATTTCGGACATCCGCCAATCTTAATTTCAAGCCTGCGGTTTAAGGCGGAAGCTGACGGATCACTGTCGATTACTTCTGTCAGACAATGGCTGCCTTTATTCAGTAAAAAGCTGCCCCTTGTAAAGTGTTTATACGGTATTTCCAGGGTGAATGAATCGTATGACGAAGAAAAAGGCTGTTTTACGATTGATGTTCATGTGAAAAATCCGCTGTTCGGAACGCTGTTTGCCTACAGAGGAACGTTTAACAGGGAGGAGGAGATAGCATGAAATTCCGCCGCTTTTTTGTAAGCGTTCTTTGCTATGCGGTTTTTTTCGCCGGCAAAGCGCCGGACATCCCGCCAGCAGAGGCGCTGCTTTTATTAGCGATGCTATTTTTTGTTCCGGCCGCACTCGATCTTACTCAGCATGAAAACGGAATGTTTCGGCTGATCAGCGCGTGCTTTCCTTATGCGGCTTGTGCGGCTTCGTTATCCCTGTTGTTCCATTCCCCGCTTTTTTCAGCGATTTGGCTATGCTATACGGGGATGATCGCCTTATACGGCGTCCTTCGTCTCTGGGAAAGAGGAGGAAAGGGCCTTGAAGAGGCATCGATTGACAGCGGTCTGCTTTACCTTCCTTTCGGAGGGGGTTGGCTTTTTGCTTATACGCTGAATCTCCAGGTCATGGATTTCAGCCCGCTGATCGTGCTGCTGACAGCGGTGCATTTTCATTATTCTGCATTTCTCATTCCGATTTTTAATGGAATGCTCGGAAGGAAGCTGAAAAAGAAAGGCCTTTTTTATACAGCGGTGACATGGCTCATCATGCTGTCTCCGCTTTTCATTGCGGTCGGCATATCGTTTTCGAAAACCATTGATGTCTTCGCCGTTGCGCTGTATTTGGCGGCCATATACGGCAGCGGCTTTCTCGTCTCGATCGCGGCCTTCAAAAACAGCGCGGCTCGCCGCTTTGTGATCTTTTCGTCTTTTACATTGATGATTACCATTGCTTTTTCACTTATTTACTCTTACGGTGTTTATCGCGGCCGGCCGACTTTTACAATTCAGGAAATGATTTGGATTCACGGGCTTGTCAACGCTTTTGGCGTCATTATTCCAGCGCTGACCGGCTGGCGTCTTGAATCTCCTGAGCCGGACTGTGAAAGGAGGCAAGGCGAAATGATGAGCAACATTTACGGGTCATGGAGAATCGGAGCCGATTTTTTACAACGGCACCGATTACAAAGCGATTCGTCTTACCAAGGTCTTGCCGATGATATGAGCGCATTTCAGAGAAACGGATTTCAGCTTGAGACGGTTTCTCCTCTCATTCTCGATTTCTATGAGCATACTGCCGATTATTCGTTAACAGCGGAGATCGCCTGGCGTCCATGGTTTAAGCCGCTTGCGCACATGTATCAGCTGATTTCAAAAATGACAGGGCAAATTCATTTGGGGACAAAGACCGGGCGGCAAACGATGGAGGGCGAGATTATCGGTGTTGATTCAGCCAAAGACGGCAGGAAGAATGTGCGCGCCTGGGTCAGAACGAACGAGGAAGGCGAGACTGTGTTCGTGGCGCTTTATTCTGCTCATACCCATGATGACATCACATATATGAATATTGCACTGCCATTGCCGTTTTCCAATATGACAGGCATTTTAAAGCCGAAAGCAGAGGACGGCTGCCTGATTTTGACGAGCAGTGACAAACGATCTGACCGGGGTGATGAAGGCATTTTCCTTTCGACCGGAACAGGTACGTTTAAACTGCCGCTTGCCGAACGCTTTATCATCAAAGAGCAGGGACGAAAGAGGCTCTGCGCTCATCACTGCATGTGGCTGTTCGGCATACGGTTTCTCGACATTCAATATCATATTGAAAAAAAGGATTCTGCCGTCAATAGGGCGAAAATAGCAAAAGAAAGCTAGGCAAAAATCGAATCGAACTGGAGGGTATTTATGCTAAAAAACATTTTGCTTGAACAGTTTAAAGCATGCTTTAACGAAACGACTTGGTTTGTTTGTTTTCAAACGGCTTCCGCTGATCTTACGGAAAGCCAGGCAAGGCAAAAAGGGGAAGGTTCGGAAAATTCGATTTTAGAAATTGCCAACCATTTGATTTTTTACAACGAGCGCTATTTAAAGTGGTTTAAAGGAATTCCCGTTCCGGCTTTTGATTATACGATCGATGATACGTTTGTAAACAAAAGCGGACTGGGCTGGGAAGAAAGCCGGCAGGAACTGAATACGATCTATAACGAATGGATCGATGCGCTTTCGGCATGCGAAGAGAAGATGCTGAAGGAGCCGGCCCAGCATGATGCGCATTCCACCTGGGCGGAGATTTTGTCCCTTCTCATTCTTCATAACGCTTACCATCTGGGACAAATCGTCACGATCCGAAAACAGCAGAAATCGTGGGACCCTTCAAAAGGCGTCAACTAACGGTGTTGTCAGGCAAGATGGCGGCTTAAGGCGGTCACCCACCCTAAGCCGCAGTTCATTTTGCCTGGGTCAAGCTTCGATTATTGCTTTCAGGTGATAATAGGCGTCTTTTAGCCAGGGATGGACAACTTTCAGTTTATCTTTTTGTTTCCACAAATACTGAATATAAACAAACGCCCCGTGCTCCAGAGAAATTTCAAGTGCTTCACAAAGCTCCTTGATATAAGGCGGAGTCCCTGTCTGATCCCATTCTATTTTGTCCGCTGAAAACAGGACAAGGTCGAGCTGGGAGGGATTTTTTTTAAGCGTTGTATGGCATTCTATTGCATCTAAAATATCTTGATCCGCCACCTGAAACAGGTCCCGCGCCATCACTTTCGACAGTTTTTGATGGATAATCATCGGAAATATCCGTTCTTCGGGCAGAATATCAATACCGAGCGCCTCAGCAGCCGCAATTCTTTTTTCATTAGGGATGACACCGCTGATGTCATGCATAATACCGGCTATTCCCGCTTTTTGTGCAGGAACATGAAAACGCTTTGCCAATTCTTCCGCCGCTTTTTTCACTCTTATCGAATGTTCGGCTGTTTTTTCGTGGTTATGGCGTCTCAAAAATTCAAGGGCATCTGAACATACATCACCTGTGCAACGAACTTCCATCTCTATTCCTTCAATATTCATCAGAGATTCTCCTTTTTGAGGTTGTTTCATGATAAACAAAACACATTCGTTATCTGATTTTACCTTATCATAACATTGACAAATCCTAAAACATACCATTAAAATATTTTGTTAACCGGAAAATAAAAAGAAGGGACTGTCCATTGACTATGTCTGAACTGACAAAACAGCTGATCTATGATATGTATGTTAAACTCCTGCACCTGAACGAACAAAAAGCGGATACTGATCTCAAGGCATTTTTAAAGCAGGCGGCAGAATCTGATGTTAAACGGCTCCCGGGGAATATGACGACCATCCATGTCATCAGCTGTATCGGTCATGATGAACCGATTAATAATACAGGCATCGCCAAAAAAATGAATTTGTCAAAAGCAAATATTACAAAAATCAGTTCAAAGCTGCTGAAAGAAGGCCTCATTAAACGGTTTCAATTGACGGATAATAAAAAAGAGATATACTTCAGGCTGACGCCCAGCGGAAAACAAGTGTATGAACTTCATGAAAAGCTCCATCAGCAAAAAGCGGAACAGTTTCAGAGGTTTCTCGATTCGTTTTCAACAGCAGAACAGGGAGCTATTTTGAAATTTCTTCAAGGTCTGACACTTATGACAGAAACGGATAGGAAACAATAACAATATTATGTTAACTTGAATGAGCGATTGACAAGAAACCCCTTCCAGATTATAGTTGAATTAATGAGTTAGTTATTCAGATAACTAAGAGGTGAAGTGAATGGCGAGGCCGAATGTGACTTCAAAAGAAACGTTGATTGAGGCAGCTAAGCGCCGCATTGCCGGACAGGGTCTGGACAAACTGACGTTAAAGGCGGTTGCTGAAGAAGCAAAGGTGACACAGGGAACGGTTTACTATCATTTCCGGACAAAAGAGCAGCTTGTGTTTGAAGTGGTCCGCGACCTTTGCCGCGCGTCGTGGGAACGGTTGAAAGCAAATGATAGACCCGCTGCCGAAAGGATAAAAGACGGATTGTCATCGGCGAAATCAAGAACACGGAAAGATGCGTATTACCATCAGCTTTTTTTAGAATTGGCCGTTTTAGGTTTTCGAAATGAAAAGATAAACGAGCAGCTTGGAGAACTTCTCGAAGAGGAAAATACGGTGTTGGCAGAACAGCTTTCCGAGATGTGGAAGCGTTCTCCTGTTGACGGGGTTTCTTTCAGCACGTGGGGCATTCTTTTAAACGCACTAATCGACGGTCTTGCTCTTCAGTCGCTGATGTCTTCGGGATTTTCCTCTGAAAAAGTCTACGGGGAATTAGAGGCGGTGCTGCAGATGCTGACGGAAACCGCCGTAAAACAGCATGGAGGGGAGTAAAGGGAGATGGAGATGTTAACTGAAAAACTCGGTTTGGCTCTTGTTTTTTCGTTCGTTGTCTGGCTTGGCGCCACCGTGTTTTTTATGCTGTTCGGCAGTGCGGTTCTTGCCGAACCCGGCCAAGATTCTTTTATGCTCCGCTTTTTGCTTCTTGAAGCCGGAACTTTTGCCCTACTATATGCCGTGATCCTCGCTTACCGGCGAGTTGACAAATCGAGGTTTGCTGCGGTTAAGTTTGGCATTGTAGGGTCGGCAGTCGGTTTGTTTCTCGACACATTTTCTTTATGGCATCATTCATTGATCTTCCCGGCGCTTTCAAAGGGCCAGGTGATTGGATTTGCGGTTTGGATGGTCTTCGCGTATGCTATGTATTTGACGATACCGCTCATACTTGAAAAAAGAAGGTCTGCGGTTTAAATCTTTTATGTAAGATTCGCCCGCTTTATGCCAAAGCGGGCGAACGGTCTTTAATCTTGCGGAACCGATTGTTCTGCATTAATGTATCCCGCACCGTAAACATTTGGATCGCGATCTTTCCATAAATCGGTTCCGTCTATTAACAGTTGTTTGATTTCATCAGGTCCTGTCCCTGGGGCTTGCTGAAGAATAAGGGCTGCAATGCCTGCGCAGATCGGCGTGGCCATCGAGGTTCCGGATAATATCATATAATCTGTGCCGACTCTGTTTGCTTTTTGCATCTTATCGAGGAAAGATCCAGGTGAACGAAGCGATGTAATATTTGTGCCCGGTCCCAGCAAGTCCGGTTTAACTTGACCGTAGATCGTCGGCCCTCTGCTTGAATAAGAGGCAACATCATCATCCTCCCGGCTGACTGTATCCCGGTCATCCAAAGCTCCGACTGTAATAATCTTGCTGCTGACGCCCGGGCTGGCAATCGTTTGCGCATCAGGACCGGAATTTCCGGCTGCCGCACATACAACAATGCCTGCGTCCCATGCTGCATGAACAGCTTTAACGACCGGATCTTCTTCCTCATTCTCGTAGCGTAACGCATCTGCCCCCAATGACATTGAAAGAATGTCGATCGGATCATCAGGGTTTTCCTCATTGAATTGAATGCACCAATCGATCCCTTGAATGACAGTTTCCAGCGTGCCGGATCCCATTTTGTCCAATACTTTTACACCGACAAGTTCCGCTTCAGGAGCAGGCCCCCGGTACTGACCCGATGAGGCAGCACCGTTTCCGCAAGCATCGCCGGCGCAGTGTGTGCCATGGCCATTGTCATCATACGGTTCTGTCCTTTGGTTGACAAAGTCTTGAAAAGCCCTGATCCTGCCTTCAAGATCTTTGTGAGGGTATATGCCCGTATCAATGACAGCGATTGTGACACCTTTGCCTGTCAGCGTCTGGTTGTTTCTGATCACCTCTTTGGCACGGCTTGATTCAACCGCTACGTCGAGGAGCGCTTTCACTTTGCGATTTAAATAAATTTTGCGAATGTCATCGCATTGAGATAGAAGCGATTGCAAAGAAGAAGGGGTGACTTCCGCGCTGCAGCAGCTAATGTTGGAAAAGCGATGCTTGATTTTGTTTCTTCTCTTGCTGCCGATCATTTCATTGACTAATTGATAGCCTTTATGGTGGCTGTCTTTTTCAAATTCAATAATGACCGGTATTTTTTTGTTCTTCATTAATATTTTTTCGAAAAATCCGTGTAAAAAGCAAGGGGTCCATTTAAAAGGTTTATAGAGTTTCAGCACGCTTTCTCTCAGCGGCCGGTCCAGTTTATGGGCGTTGGACCTTACCATTTGAACCATATAGGAACCGAACATCCTAGTTCCACCTCATCTCTTATAGTTTATTCTTCCTCTTAATCTATGAATGAAAGGGGGGGCCCGTAAAGTTGGCTGTCCTAAAACGGCGGCAAAAGAGGCCTGTTTCCCATTCGCTTCTGAAAGTGGCAACGGAAGTCCAGGGTTTAAACGAGCCAAAATACATGATATTCTAGTCATGTCAATATCACCCTCTAGAAAGCGGCCAAAGGAGCTGAATTCATGGCAACAATCGAAGATTTTTTAGAGCTGGATATTCGGATTGGGACAATTTTAAAAGCGGAAGAGTTTCCTGAAGCGAAAGTGCCGGCTATTAAGCTTGAGATCGATTTTGGAGAAGAGATTGGCGTCAAACGTTCGAGCGCTCAAATCACAAAGCGTTATACACCTGAAAAGCTTATAGGCCGGCAGGTGACGGCAGTCGTCAATTTTCCGCCGCGGCGGATTGCCGGGTTTAAATCGGAAGTTCTCGTTCTTGGCGGCGTGCCGGAAAAAGGCGACGTTATTTTGCTGGCGCCTGATCAAGAAGCGCCCAATGGAACGAAGATCAGCTGATACATAAAAGAGAGGCTCCCTCTACCAGAAGGAAGCCTCTTTTTTTATTTCACCTTGAATTTTTTCGTTAAATCTCGCAGATCTTCCGCCATTTGTTCAAGTGTGGCAGAAGACGTACTGATTTCTTCCATTGAAGCCAGCTGTTCTTCCGCTGATGCCGCAATATCTTGTATTCCAGCTGTGCTTTCCCTTGAAACATCGGCGATTTCCTGAACGGCACCGGAGACTTCCTCTGAGCCTTTCGACAATTGTTCGACCGCTGCATTGAGCGTTTGCAGCTTGCCGGCGATCTCATTCGTCATGCCGCTGATTTCGTGAAAGCTCGTTTCTGTTTTCTCGGTAATTTTGAGTCCGGATTGGACTTCATGGTTGACTGATTGAAACATCTTGAGAGAATGTTCGATTTCTTTGACGATTTCCTGAATCAGCGCTTCGATTTCTTTTGCCGATTCCGCTGATTGGGCAGCAAGCTTTCGAACTTCTTCGGCGACGACGGAAAAGCCTCTGCCTGACTCGCCGGCGCGGGCCGCTTCAATCGCAGCGTTCAATGCCAATAGATTCGTTTGATCGGCAATTCCATTAATGACCCTGAGAATTGATGTGATATCTTTCGATTTGCCTTCGAGACCTTTGACGACGCTCTCAGCTTGTTTGACAGATCGATCGATGGAGTTCATCTGGCCGACCGTTTTCTGAACGAGTTCTCCGCCGGTTTCGGCGATTTCTGTCGATTTGATCGATGATTCAGTAATCGATTCCGACACTTCGGTCATTTCGCTCAGATGTTCATTCATTTGGCTGAGCTGCTGCGAGCTGGTTTCGACTTTTTCATTCTGGCTTTCGGCCCCGTTAGAGAACTGTTCGATCGCAGAAGTAATATGTTCTGTCGCTTGGCTCGTCTGTTCCGCGCTTGCTGTCAACTGCTCTGAAGATGAGGCGACATTCTCAACCGATTCCTGAATGGTGCCGATCAGTGTGCGGAGCGATTCCGCCATATCATTGAAGCTTGTGCCGAGCTGCCCGAATTCGTCATTTGAACGCACTTTAATTTGCTGTGTCAAGTCGCCGCTGCTGATGTTTTTTGCAGATTGAACGAGCTGATTCAATGGTTTGCTGATCGCGCGGATGATAAAGAAAATGAGAATTCCGCCTAGCACCAAAGCCCCTGAAAAGACGATAAGAGCCATATAAAAGACGGGCTTTGTGGCGTTTGTTATCTCATCGGAAAACATTGTCCCGGCAATTTTCCAGCCTGTCAGTTTGTTTGTTGCAAACGCCATTTGCTTTTCTTTTCCTTCAAAAGTATATTTGAATTCACCTTTTTCTTTGCCGTAAACTTGGTCAACCCAACTGCCTTCACCTTCAGTTCCGGCTTTAATCTTCGGATGGGCGATATATTTTTTAGATGCACTTGAGATAAAAGCAAAGCCGTCTTTTCCGACTTTGACATCATTTGTCGCTTTAATCAGCTCATCGATATTCAAGCTGAGCGCCGCGACGCCTGACCCGTCTTCATTCTGCTTGGCGATGGTAATGACCGTGTTGCCGGTAGCGGCAGAGGTGTATGGATCAGTGACGATGATTTCGCCTTTTTTCTCAACCGCTTCTTGGAACCATGGCCTTTCCGCGGGATTATAGCCGTCAGGCATTTTCGTATAAGGATGCTGCACGTAGACACCGTCTGCAGAGCCTGTGAACACGGCTTCTACATCTTTATTTTGTCTGGCGTATTGTTCAAACTGTTGTCTTAACGAAGTCTGGCCTTTATCCTTGTATGTTTTTTCTTTGATCACTTCACTGAAATATGTAATAGCATCCGCTTTTTTTTCGATATTTTGATCGATCGTTTCGTTTAATTGATCCACGCTGTTTCTTGCGCTTCTCATGATTTCATCTTCAATCGAACTTCCCGCCGTATAATAGGAAACACCTGAAAGGATTAAAACAGGGAGTGTTAAAATCAATAAAAATGAGACCGCTAATCTTTTGGAAAGAGATGGATGCTTGATCCAATTTACTATTTTTTTCATTCGCCAAAACTCCTTTTTATAGGTTACGAGATTAATATCGGACAATTTTCACACTTTTGCATCAAATTTTAAAATTTAGACTTCAAAATAAAATGCTCAACTAAGGCGAAGGCAACAGTTTTCGGGATTGGCTGAAAAAAGGGCTGCATAACTGTTGACAAAGTTTACCTTCGTTTATATACTAATCGGTAAATACAGTGAAAGGAATAGGTATAGGGGACATGAAGCAGTAATCTTATTTTCCATCGTTTTTTTTAATATGAAAAAACGGAAACTTGGAGAATAGGATGAGTATGCCCTTTTATACCTTGCATCAATTTCTGAAATTTGCATGTTTTTTGTCGTGCAAAGAAATGGGATCGGTTCATACCGCTTTCACGGTGCATATTTTGGCATGATATCCTCTCCGGGTTTCCGCGAGAGGTTTTTTGTTGTCAGCCAAAATAAAAACAGAGGTGAACGGTATGACGATCTTAATGAAAATAAGAGGTTTGCAAAAAAGCTTTGGAGAGCAAACGATTTTAAAAAACATCGATTTTGACATTTCCAATCAAGAGCGGATTGGGTTGGTCGGATACAATGGAGCGGGGAAAACAACGCTCGCAAATATATTGAGCGGTCATATAAAAGCTGACAAAGGCACTGTTCAAACAGACCGGACGCTTAAAATCGGCTATCTGCTCCAGTCGATTGAGTACTCCGTTCATGACTTCAACAGCATATTAACAGACGATGAGGGCGGGAAATTATATCAGTTGACCAGCCGTCTTGGCTTATCAAAGGTCCAAAGCTGGAATTCCGAGCGGCTCAGTCATTTGAGCGGGGGAGAAAAACTAAAGCTTGCGCTGGCGCACGTCTGGAAAACGATGCCTGACCTCCTCATCTTAGATGAGCCCACCAATCACTTGGATTTAAAAGGAATCAGCTGGCTCCTTGAAGAACTGCAACAATATCGAGGGGCTGTATTGATTATTTCTCATGACCGTTATTTCTTGGATCAATCCGTTTCCAAAATACTTGAGCTGGAAGATGGGAAGTTGCACACTTATCAAGGAAACTATAGTGCATACAGGCAGGAGAAAAAACGGTTATATGAAGAACGTCTGCACCAATATGAAGTCCAGCAAAAGCAAAAAGAAAGAATCGAGTCACAGATTGCAACGCTCCAAAATTGGTCACAGAAAGCCCACCGTGACTCAACAAAACAGGGATCACGGTCAGAACGAAGGCAGCTGGGCTTTAAAGAATACCACCGGGTAAAAGCCAAAAAGCTCGATAACCAAGTCAAATCAAAGCTTAGACGCCTTGAACAGGAACTTGAAAAAAACAAAGCGGAAAAGCCACAAGAAGCAGAATCTGTCAATTTTCAATTTTCATCGGGAGAAAAAAGGGGCAAGCGGATTATCGAAGCGAAAGGCCTGACAAAAGCGTTTGACGGACGCACCTTATTCAAAGACAGCCATTTTTATGTCAAACATGGCGAGAGAATAGGGCTTATCGGAGACAATGGCTGCGGCAAAACGACCCTTGTGAAGATGATGTTGGATGCTGAACCTGCAACAGCCGGAACGCTATGGAAGAGCCGATCTGTAAAGGCCGCATATTTAAGCCAGGATGTCAGTGATTTAAGCGTTGATCAAACAGTTGCTGAAGTACTGAATTTGTCTGACAGAGCCGAAATCGCAAATGCGCGGACCATTTTGGCCAATATGGGAATCAAAGAAAATCGCTTTCATAATGAAATCGGGACATTCAGCCTCGGGGAGCGGACCCGGATTAAACTGGCAGGTATGATTTTAAAGGATTATGATCTGCTGATTCTGGATGAACCGACCAACCACCTTGATTTGCCAAGCAGAGAGCAGCTTGAACAGACATTGCTTGAGTTTCAAGGCACGATCATCATTGTGTCGCATGACCTGTATTTTACAGATCAATTGTGTAACAAACTTCTCGTATTTGAAAATGGGCGCATCATCCGCGTCGAAACCGGATTGAAAGATTATCGGAGCAGAAAGAAACAGCGACATGCAAAACGCGATGAAGAGGAACGGCTTCGTATCGAAAATCGGATGACCGCCGTTCTCGGAGAATTAGCCGGACTCACACCCCAAGACCCGCGATATCATGAATTGGATCAGGAATTTTCAGAGCTGGCCAAACGCAAACGGACGTTTTTAGAAAAAGAATAAATGGAAAGAACCATTTGTGTTTTTTAACACAGATGGTTCTTTTTTGTTTGACGTGGTTTAAATTACCACCCATTAGAGATGGCATCCAAGGTAATAATAGGATAAAAATGATGGACTTACTACAGCAATAAAAAAGGGTGATCAACATGTGGAAAACGATTGTTTCCTATTTTCCGGACTGGATGGTCCTGATGCAGGCTTTTTTTGTTTTTTTCGTCCCGTTTGCCATATCAAAAGTATTTCTGTGGCTTCGTACGGCAGGGGATGATTGATATGAGATGGTGGAAAGCAAAAACGCGCAGATTGATACAGTCGTCCAACAAGCCGGAAAAACCTAAAAATGAAGTGCCGGCTTTGGAATCAACGGGGTATTTGACCGGCGATTTTGATCACGACCTGCAAGCGGTCAAAACAGCCTTGGAGAATAACTCAGACGTTCATTTCCGAGAATTCAACTTAGGGCGCACCGGCATCCGGGCGGCGATTGTTTTTGTTGAAATGCTTGCAGATCAAGACCTGATTGACAAACATATTATGAAATCCCTTATGGATGATTTCTCCAAAGAATATAACATTGAGCTTTCTTCATTAAGCAGCAATATACCGGACTTAATCCAAAAGCAGATTTTATCAATCAGCGGAGTATCAGTGGCAAAGCATGTCAGCGAAGTGGTGCCGGAAGTGTTGATGGGTACGGCCATACTGCTGATCGACGGTTCAGCGGAAGTTTTATTGCTGGGAACCGTTAAAAAAAATACAAGGAACATTGAAGAGCCCGTATCTGAATCCTTGGTCAGAGGGGCGCGCATCGGCTTTACGGAAACGATTGGCACAAATACAGCCCTTTTGAGGCAGCACGGCAAAAATCAAAATCTGTCTATGGTTCAATTTCAAGTTGGGAAGCGAGCTGTCAAAAATCTTGTCGTCGCCTATATTAAAGACGTGGCTGAACCAGGACTGGTGGAAGAAGTCAAAAAAAGAATCGAAAAGATTGATATCGATGATGTGCTCGAATCAGGTTTTGTCGAACAGCTGATCGAAGACAATTATCTCAGTCCATTTCCGCAGGTGCAAAGCACTGAACGTCTTGACAGGGTGATGAGTGCGTTAATGGAGGGCAGAGTGGCCATCTTATTGGACGGGACGCCTTTTGTTTTAATCGTTCCGGTTACATTCAGTATGCTCCTGCAATCGCCCGAGGATTATTATGAACGCTGGCTCCCGAGTTCACTGATCCGCATCATGCGAATTGGCGCAGCGATGATCTCGCTTCTTGGACCCGCTTTATATATTTCCTTTATTTCGTTTCATCCCGGGCTGATTCCGAGTGAACTTGCGATTTCCATTACCGGAACGAGAGTGGGTGTACCTTTTCCATCGCTGATCGAAGCGCTCATTATGGAAGTGGCGATCGAAATTTTGCGCGAAGCCGGCCTCCGGCTGCCAAAACCAATCGGTCCGGCGATGGGAATCGTCGGCGGTATCATCATCGGGGAGGCTGCCGTGCAGGCAGGCATTGTCAGCCCGATTATGGTCATTGTTGTCGCCGTTACCGCGATTTCTTCATTCGCCATTCCGCAATACAGCGCCGGTATTTCGCTGCGCATGTTGAGATTTGTGGCGATGTTTTGTGCAGCCACGTTCGGTTTGTACGGGGTGATTATGTTTTTCCTCATGCTTGCCAGCCACGCGGTGAAGCTGAAAAGCTTTGGTGTTCCATACGCAAGCCCGGCTGTCCCTTATCGTTTGCAAGATTGGAAAGATTTCATCGTTCGCATGCCGATACAGTTGATGAAAAAGCGGCCGAAGTTGCTAAAAACAGACGATTCGACACGTCAGTAGCAGAGAAAGGAGGGAGACACTTATGATGGTCAGGCACGAAGAGCGCATTACCACTTCGCAAACAGCTGTTATCATCACCAATTTCCTGCTTGGGACAGGGATCCTGACGCTCCCGCGAACGTCTGTTGACGAGGTCGGAACCCCTGATGTTTGGATCACGCTTATATTAGGCGGCCTAGTCGCTCTCTTGGCCGCGGTCATCATGGTAAAGCTCAACCATCAATATCCTGATAAAACCTTTTATGAATACAGTCAGGACATCATCGGCAAATGGATCGGCAGCCTGATCAGCTTGTTTTTCGTATCTTATCTATTGGCCCATTCCGGTTTTCAGGTCCGCTCGATGCTTGAAATCATCCGCTTTTTTTTACTGGAAGGAACCCCCCGCTGGGCCATTGTCATGATTTTTTTATGGGTGGGATTATACTTGATCGTTGGCGGTTTAAGTTCGATCGCCCGATTGTTCCAAATCGTGCTCCCCATTACATTTATTCTTTTTCTGCTGGTCGTGTTTATGGGTATCGGAATTTTTGATGCGGACAACTTGCGTCCTGTACTTGGCAAGGGAATAGGGCCTGTCTTAAAAGGAATAAAGGTGACCGCATTGTCTTTTTCAGGTATTGAAATCATTTTGATCCTGATGCCCTTCATGTATCAGCCTCGCAAGGCCATTCATACGGTTGTGATCGGGATCGCCATCCCTTTGCTTTTCTATATGATCACCGTCGTTATGGTAATCGGCGCCCTGTCTATAGACGGGGTGGTATCACGAACCTGGCCGACGATTGATTTGATGAGAAGCTTTGAAATACCCGGTCTGATATTTGAACGGTTTGAGTCTTTGCTGCTGGTCATCTGGATCATGCAGCTGTTCTCCACCTTTGTCATTTCTTTTTATGGTGCAGCATTAGGCCTGGCCCAGCTCTTTAAAACAAATATTCGGCCGATGCTGTTTGCTTTACTTCCGGTGATTTATCTCATGGCCATGATCCCGAAAAATATCAACAACATGTTTGCATTCGGAGACTTTATTGGAAACAGCGGCGTTTATTTAGGCGGCATGACACCGCTCGTCCTGCTGGTGATTTCAAAAATAAAAAGGAGGAAACAAGGAACTGACAGAGGCTGATGATTGAAAAAGGAAAGGGGGGATTTCTCCATGATGGTGAGTCAGCAAGACAAAATTACCGTTTCGCAAACCGTCATCGTCATCACGAATTTTCTGCTGGGAACTGGTATCTTGACACTGCCGCGGACATCTGTGGAAGCGGTTAATACGCCGGATGTCTGGCTGTCTGTTGCATTTGGAGGATTGATTGCTCTATTGGCAGGTTTCATCATGGTGAAATTAAGCATGGAGTACCCCGAAAAAACGTTATATCAATACAGCCGCGATATTATTGGCAAGTGGCCGGGAGGGCTTTTCAGCCTGCTTTTGATTTGCTATTTTCTCGCAACGTCAAGTTTCCAAGTCCGCTCTGTTACAGAGGTTATGGGATTTTACTTACTGGAAGACACGCCGCTTTGGGCAATGGCGATGGTTTTTTTATGGAGCGGGATCTATTTAATAATCGGCGGTATCAATCCGATTGCCCGACTTTATGAAATCATTTTTCCGATTACAGTTCTCATTTTTCTTGTCGTCATATTTATGAGTGCAAGCATATTCGAGACCGACAATTTGCGTCCGGTTCTCGGGAAAGGGATCGTGCCGGTGATGCAAGGAGTCAAGACAACGTCTTTTGCTTATACAGGCATAGAAGTTCTGCTGATCATCGTTCCTTTTATGAGAAAGCCCGAGCAAGCGTTAAAAGCTACTTTAATGGGCATTTCTTTCCCGATTATCTTTTATATGATCACCGTTATTATGGTCATCGGTGCACTGTCGGTCGATGGAGTGACATCACGGACCTGGCCGACGATTGATTTAATGAGAAGCTTTGAAATGCCGGGGCTGATTTTTGAACGGTTTGAGTCCATGCTGCTGGTCATCTGGATCATGCAAATATTCTCCAATTTTACGATCAGCTATTTTGCTGCTGCTATAGGTCTGTCACAACTCTTGAAGAGGAGGATGGAACCGATATTATTCGGCTTGCTTCCGGTCATTTATCTCATTGCGATGACGCCTAAAAATATCGACCAGCTCTTTCAAATGGGAGATCTGATCGGCAACAGCGCCATCTTTTTAGTCGGGCTCATCCCGCTCATGCTTTTGGTGATATCGAAAGTAAGGAGGAGAAAGTTTGAAAAAAATTAACACCATTCGCTACTTAACGATTGCTTTACTTTTGTTTTTATTAACCGGATGCTGGAGCAGCCATGAAATTGAAGAGCTGGGTCTTACATTTGCGATGGGGATTGACAAAGGCAAAGAAACCGAACTCGAAAAAAAATTTGACGAAATGGGAGGTAATTACCCGAAAAAAGATCGGATCACGATGATCTATCAATACGTGAACGAACAGGCGGCCGGTTCAAAATCGACCGGAGGAAGCACTGATCAAAAATCGTATATTAACGTTTATGGAACGGGGGACTCGCTTCAGCAAATTAACTCTGAAGTAGCATTGAGACAGGACAGGCCTGTATTCAGTCCTCATTTAAAGGTGATTGTCATCGCCGCTGAGCTTCTCCGCACCTATTCGCTGGCAGAACTGCTTGATCAGCCTCTCCGCGATAATGAAATCAGGCCGAGCAGTATGGTGATCGTCACAAGAGGGCGGGCGAGAGACACGCTTGAGCTGAAGGAAACCGGTGAAATGCCGGCGTTTCGACTGCGCAAAATCGTCGAAAATGAATATAAAGCGAAAAAAATTCTTCCTCCTGTGACACTTGCCAAACTGACAGGCAAAATGAGGTCAGGAACGAGCTATCTGCTTCAAAATGTTATTGGTACCGATGGGGAAGTCAAATATGCAGGAGCAGCCGCGATCAACGGAAAAACCAATAAGCTGATCGGTTATTTGGATGAACATGACTTAGAAGGGGTAATGTGGATCACCGGAATGGGAATTGGAGGCACGGTTAAAAGTTATGACCCGGAAGAAAAAAAAGTGACCGCATTTGGTGTCGAAACGATTAAAAGCGACATCAAGCCTATCGTCAAAGGAAACCGTCTTTCTTTTGAAGTGAACGTAAAGTCAGATGGTTATCTTGCGGAAAACTGGAGCACGAATGAAAAAGCTTTTGATAACAAATTTTTAGAAAAGGTCGAAAAAACAACCGAGAAAACGGTGAAAAAAACGATGGAGGACATTACAAAAAAAATGAAAACCGAATACAAAGCAGATCTTGCCGGATTCGGGAACGAGCTGAGGATCAAGCATCCGAGGCTTTGGGAAAAACTAAAGAAAAATTGGGATGAGACCTTTACCGATATACCGATTACATTTCATGTGCAAATCACGATTAAAGAATACGGTACCGTTGGGGATCAGTAACAGAAGCACTTCTAATCACGAAAGGCGGAGAAATACGCAATGATCCGTTCCGAAGATAAAATTACGACTTCTCAGGCCATTATTGTCTTAGTCAGTTATATTATGGCTGCCGGGATTCTCACCTTGCCAAGAACCGCTGCAGAAGAAGCCGGTACGCCGGATGTATGGATTTCCGTCCTATTAGGCGGAATTATCACAATGGCAGCCGGAGTGGTGATGACAAAATTAAGCCAGGATTATCCCGGGCAAACATTTTTTCAATATGGGGAAAACATTGTCGGAAAGTGGCTCAGTATTGTGATCAGCCTACTGTTTATTGAGCATTTTGTGATGATTGCGGCTTTTGAAGCAAGAATTATGGCAGAAGTCATCACCTTTTTTTTGCTGCAGCAAACACCGATTTGGGCGATCGTCATGTCGATGATGTGGGTCGGATTTTATTCGATAAAAGACGGTATGGGATCGCTTGCCCGTTTATTTGAAATCATTTTTCCGATTACAATCCTTTTCTTTTTAACCGTCGTATTTATGAGTTTTGGCATATTCGAACTGGATAACCTGCGGCCAGTCCTCGGGGAAGGCATCATGCCGGCATTAAAGGGGACAAAAGCGACAATGCTTTCATTTATCAGCGCAGAAGTAATGATGTTTCTTTTGGCGTTTATGAAAAAGCCGAAAGATGGTGTCAAAGTCGTTGTCATGGGAATCGGCATTGCGATACTCTTTTACTTAACGACGGTCGTATTCGTGATCGGAGGGCTGTCAGTCGACGGGGTAACCGCGTTGACATGGCCGACGCTTGATCTCATCCGCAGTTTTGAAATGCCCGGCTTAATATTTGAACGTTTTGAATCGCTGCTCCTTGTCATCTGGATTATGCAGTTGTTTGCGACTTTTTCCGTCTCATTTTACGCCGCATCGCTGGGGCTGTCGCAAATTTTCAAAAAAAAGAGCAGACCGATTATGTTCGGTCTGCTTCCGGTGATGTATGTTATCGCGATGACGCCCAAAAACCTCGATGGCGTTTTTTCTCTCGGCAACATGATCAGCTACATTGCGGTGGTTTTATTCGGCATTGTGCCGGTTCCGCTTTTATTGATTTCGAAAATGAGGAAAAAGAAACCTTTGCAAAGCTAGATGTTCAGCCCGCTTTGTTCACTTGCTTCTTAGCTCTCGGTTTCACCCTGTCATTCGGCATGAAAAACACGAGCAAAAAGGCGGCCGCTGCGGGGAAAATTGCCCAAGTAAACGTATGAACAATCGAATGTGACAGCGCCTCGGTGATGTGATTTAAAATATCCGGTGGCATTGATGCCCGGGCACTAGACAAAATCTGGTTGGCATCATTCGGTGAGGCGAGATTTGAAGCGCCTGTGCTTTTAAACATATCTTCCATCTGTTCTGAAAATTGGTTTTTTTGAATCATGCCGAACATACTGGCGCCGATCGTCATGCCGAGAGAGCGCATAAAGTTGCTCGTAGAAGTCGCTGAGCCGCGCTGTTCCGGGCCGAAATGATGGATAGCCGCCATGCTTAATACAGAGAAAGAAAAACCGACTCCCAAGCCGACAACAATCATATAAATGGTTAATAATAAACGCGGAGTGTCAATGTTAAGCGTGCTTAATAAAGAAAACCCGCTGACGAGAACCAGTCCGGAGATGAGCATAATGTTCCGGTAGCTCATTTTTGTCGTTAAGAATCCGCCAAGCTGGGCTGATACGACAGAGCCGAGCATCATCGGCAAAAGAACAAGCCCGGAGTTTGTCGCAGAATCTCCGTAAACACCCTGAACAAAGATCGGAATCTGGATGGTAGCTGAAATAAATGTCCCGCCGTAAAATAAAGCGACAAGCGTGCTGCCGGCAAACAGCCGGTTTTTAAACATATGAAACGAAATGATCGGTTCACTGGCCTTACGTTCGATCATGAGGAAGCAAACCAATAAGACGGCTGCACTTCCGAAAAGTGTAAGGATGACATTCGAATCCTAGGCGTATTTCTCGCCGCCGAGCTCCAACGCAAACATGAGGCAGACGACCGCTCCTACGAGCGTGATCGCCCCTAGCCAATCAATGCGATGCTTTTCATGCTGTTTCGTTTCTTTGTAAAATAGAAGAATGAAAACAAAAGAAACCATACCGAGCGGCAGATTCATATAAAAAATCCAGTGCCAGCTGATGTAGTCAGTGACATAGGCGCCGATGAGCGGTCCGAAAATGCTCGAAAGGCCAAAAACAGCGCCGAAAAGTCCAGTGATCTTACCGCGTTTTTCCAGCGGGAAAATATCAAAAATGATGGTAAAAGCAATCGGAATGAGCGCGCCTCCGCCAATTCCTTGGATCGCGCGGTAAATGCTGAGCTGCTCAATGGTTGTAGCCGTTCCGCACAATGCTGATCCCGCCATGAACACGATGCTGCCAAAAAGAAAAAAACGTTTTCTTCCATACATATCCGACAGCTTGCCGAATATCGGCATGCCGGCCATTTCAGCGACCATAAAGGCAGATACAACCCAGACAAAGCTGTCGAGTCCGCCAAGATCGCCGACAATTGTTCCCATTGCCGTGACAACGATGGTATTGTCCATCGAAGCCATCAAAATAGCAAGCAAAAGCCCTGCTACAACAAATCCTAATTTTTGATTTTGAGTTTGTGACAAATCAATCTATTCTCCTTTAAATAAATTCGTTCTAAAGCAGCGTTTGGCATGGACGCTTCATCCTGTTATGATCATTTATATCAGGAAATAAATATCTTAGCTGCTAAGACATAATGATTTTATAGAAGGGTGTTACCGATGTCAAGAACAAATCATATTGAAGGAGAAGGGCTGCTCAACGAGCTGATACAGCAGTTGAGATTTCACAGCACCGCAACCATTTTTCTGCACGAGGCGATCGGCGAGAAAATCGGACTGAACGCCACGGATCATAAATGCCTTGAGATTATCGCGCGGGAAGGGAAAGTAACAGCGGGGGAGCTTGCCGCAAAAAGCGGGCTGACAACGGGAGCGATCACAGGCGTGATCGACCGCCTTGAGAAAACGGGCTATGTCAGACGCATCAGGGATTCGTCCGACAGAAGGCGTCTTTTAGTCGAGCTGATCCCGGAAAACATGGAGAAGATCTCTCATATCTTTCAAGACTTGGCGCAAGAATCTGCCGGATTTTTAAGCCGATATTCAGAGGGGGAACTGCAAACCATTATCAAATTTTTGAAAAACAGCACGGCGTTCGCCGCCGATTATGCCAAAACTTTAAAGAAGACAAAGTGACAAAAGACCGGTTTTGTTTCAACCGGTCTTTTGTACACGTTCATATTTTTTCAATTTGAACTCTTCCGGAAAAGAAAGTTGCTCCACCGCCCATATCAGCTAATCGATCAGGCGTCAGCGCATTGACGAGATAATGCTTCCCATCTGCATCCGCCCATAATCCTTGGCTGACGGCCACACCCGGAAGGACGTGTTCTCCGACCGCAGCGGGCAGGATACATGATCCGCGGTCATTCCAAACCTTCACCAAATCTCCGTTTTCGATGCCTTTTTCTTCGGCATCCTTTCTATTTAAGTGAAGTTTCGGCTCCTTTTCTAGTTTGATATGCTTTTCATTGTTTGAAAAGGTCGAATTTAAAAAATTATGATTCGGTCCGGGTACAAATAAAAACGGATACTTGTCAGTTTCAACAAGCGGGGTATGAGTCGGCAGGCCCGGATAGCCGTGCTGTTCCATCAGTTTTGAGTACAATTCAATTTTTCCGCTGGGCGTTGGCAGTTTATCAGGAAAAATCGTTTTCCGATTGGCTTTGACAAAATGCTTTTCAGTCAGGCTGTCGTAGTCAATGCCGTCGAGCCACGGATTATCAGGGTAGTCAAGCGCCTGTCTGATCATCTCTTCGTCGGAATCTTTCAGCGGTTCATCATCAAAGCCCAGCGCCTCAGCCAAAAGTCTGAATACTTCTGTATTTGACTTGCTCTCACCGTATTTTTCAATAACAGGCTGCTGAATTTGCGCATAATGGTGCCAATATGATGTATAGAAATCCGTATTTTCGAAAGCGGAAGAAGCCGGCAGGACGATATCGGCATACCGTGCCGTTTCCGTCAGGAATAAATCGTGAACAACCGTGAATAAATCTTCGCGCTCAAGCCCTTTCCTGACTTTGTTCGCCTCCGGCGCGACGACGGCCGGATTGCTGCTGTACACAAACAGCGAACGGATCGGAGGCTCGGTTTCTAGGAGAGCTTTGCCGAGCTGATTCATGTTGATGACTCTCGGCGTTCTGCCTTTTAGTAAATCGGGACGCTGCAAAGCTTTTGTATTATAGGCCAAAAATGCCGTGTTGCCTTTGATCGCTCCGCCTCCTTTTTTCGTCCATTGGCCCGTGATCGCGGGCAGGCACGCGATGGTGCGAACAATCATTCCTCCATTGTCATGATGCTGAAGACCGTTGCCGATCCGGATCAGGGAAGGGGAGGTGCGGCCGTACAAGCGGGCGAGCTCGACAATATCATTCCGGGATACGCCGGTGATTGCCTCTACAGTGGCGGGATCGTATTGCAGTACATGGCGACGGAGCTCTTCATGGCCGACTGTAAATTCTTTCAGAAATGGTTCATCAGCCAAATTTTCCTCGAATAAGACATGCATAATGCCAAGCGCAAGCGCGCTGTCCGTGCCGGGACGAATCGGAATAAACCAATCCGCCATCCGCCCGGTCTGATTTTTATGAACGTCGATCACAACGATTTTTGCACCGTTTTTCCGGGCTTTTTGAGCAATAGTGATTTGATGCATGTTGGTTGAGACTGCATTGATTCCCCAAAAGATAAACAGTTTTGTTTCCGTTGTATCTTCAGGGTCTGTGCCGATGCTTCCGCCCATCGTGTATTTATAGCCGACAGAACCGGCAGGAGTGCAAATCGCCCGGTCAAGCTGGCTCGACCCGAGGCGGTGAAAAAAGCGCCTGTCCATTCCTTCAGCCGTCAAATTCCCCATATTGCCGTAAAAGCTGTAGGGCAGAATGCTTTCGGGGCCTTCCTGTTCAATGAGCGACTGCCAGCGGGAGCGAATCGTTTCAATTGCTTCATCCCAGCTGATCGGTTCAAAAATCCCGTCACCTTTTGGACCCGTCCGTTTCAGCGGAGTTTTCAGCCGTTTGGGATCATAAATACGCTCCGTCATATTGCGGACTTTATTGCAAATATTGCCCTGTGTGACCGGATGGTCCGGGTCGCCTTGTATTTTAACGATTTTTCCGTCTTTTTTATGAACGAGCAGGCCGCATTGATCCGGGCAGTCGAGCGAACATACGGATTTGAAAATCCCGTCTTTTTGATCAACAAATGACTCCATGGAATCCGTTCCTTTCCGATAAAATGAATATGATTCTAGCATTATATCACAAAATCTCGTCAATTCTGAAAATAAGAGCCGAAAGAATCGCGGCAGAACAACGATAAAAAAGGATGCCCCTGAAAGGACATCCTTTAAGTTTTTGTTTATTCTTTATCAAAATCAGGTGCGACCGCTTTTTTAATAAATAAAGCGGTAAAGAAAGCGATACAGCATAAAGCAAGCGCAAACCAGTAGGCATGGTGAACACCGTGAGTCATCGCTTCATGCACGATTTGTGGGCTTGCGGCTTCTTGTCCGGCAAGATAGCTTTTCTGGCCTTGGCTCATGATGCTGACGAACACCGAAACACCGAGTGCGCCTGCAACAGGCTGAAGCGTGTTGGCGATTGCCGTTCCATGAGGATATAAATGTTTCGGCAATTCGTTTAATGCATTCGTCTGCGCAGGCATCATGATGGCTGAGATCGACAGCATCAAGATGATGTACACAATAATAAACGCCCAGACCGGCACCGAAGGATTGATCCTACTGAAGAAAAACATCACGCCGACGAGAACGATCGTACCCGGAATGATGAGTTTTCTCGGCCCGAACTTATCGAATAAAGCGCCCATGGCCGGTGACATGAGACCGTTTAGCAAGGCCCCGGGCAAAAGTAAAAGCCCTGCTGCTTTGGCTGTGAAACCAAGCGGTCCTTGCAAATACATCGGCATCACGATTTCGGAAGCGAACATCGCCATAATGACAATCACAAATAGGCAGACCCCGCGCGTGTAATTTTTATAGGCGAACACACGCACATCGAGCAACGGTTGTTCAAGCTTCAGCTGACGAAGCACGAACAACACGATACTGATCAGGCTGACGATGATTACACCGATGATCAGAGGGGACTGAAACCCTTCCGGAGCCTCTCCGGCACTGCTGAATCCGTATACGATTCCGCCGATCCCGATGGTTGAGAGAACGATCGATAAAAAATCAGCCCGCGGGCGCGTCGCTTCTCCGACATTTTGCAAATACTTCACCGCAAACAAGATTGAAAATACTGCAAAAGGGATGACGATAATAAACAGCCAGCGCCAGCCGAGGATGTCAACAATGACGCCCGAAAGAGTGGGGCCGATTGCCGGAGCAAACATGATGACCAAACCGAACGTCCCCATGATTTTCCCGCGGACTTCAGGCCGATAAATGAGCAAGAGCGCGTTCATAATAATAGGGATCAAGAGACCTGTACCGACCGCCTGAATCATGCGCCCCGTCAAGAGCATCGGAAAATTCACTGCACAAGCGGCGATGATGGTTCCGACTAAAAAAATCGACATGACGCCGATAAACATCTGTCTTGTCGTGAACCATTGAATCAGTAAAGCGGAAATAGGCATTAAAACACCCATGACAAGCATAAATCCGGTTGCCAGCCATTGAACAGTCGGGGCATCAACGTGAAAGACTTCCATCAGCTCTGTTAATGCGATGTTCAACAGCGTTTCATTTAATATTGCAAAAAATGCACCAATCATGAAGGTGACTAATATTGCTTTAGAATTAAACTTTTTCTCCATATCAAACCTCCTGTAATACAATTTACCCAAAAACATGACGACAAATGATATGTAGGATTCCCAGATATCCGGAGTCCCAATTTGTTTCTTTCGTTTTTCATCTTATATAATAACGTGTCTCCACCGCCGTTCATTGTTTTTCTTCATGATTGGCAACTATATGAGTATACTCGGTTTCACCCATATTTACAATAAAATTGTCAGGTTCATCTTTTGAAGTTAACGTATGGATGATTATGAAAAGACAGGGAGGGAAGGACATAGATCATCTTTTCAGTCAAATCAGCCGATTATTACAGGTATAATTTACCTGTATTGCTGGCAGCTGTTCTGACTGAAGAAATTTATCTCCGGATCCTTTCCCTGATAGATACTAAATCTGAAGAGTTCTTTTAAATGCACTGTCGACTCCCGTATTTATTTGGGCAACAGACACCATTACAATATTTCGATATATCCCTCTGTGCCATGCACGCGAATTTGTTGCCCATCTTTTATCAGCCCAGTCGCATTCTCCACTCCGACGACTGCCGGCAGGCCATATTCGCGTGCGATCACTGCTCCGTGGGTCATCAATCCGCCGACTTCGGTGACCAGGCCTTTTATGGATACAAATAATGGTGTCCAGCCTGGGTCTGTAAAGGAGGTGACTAATATATCTCCATCTTCCAGATCGGCATTTTCCATGTTTAAAATGACACGTGCTCTTCCTTCTATCACTCCGGAAGAAACAGGCAGGCCTGCAATCGCATTAGGCGGCAAATTTTCTCGTTTGTACGCACTTGTAATGATTTCGCCATCAGACGTGATCACACGCGGTGGAGTTAGTTTTTCATATAATTTGTACTCGTCTTTCCGTTTGCTGATGATCTGGTTATCTATTTTTTTTGTGCGTGCGACTTCGTGAAGCTCTTCAAAAGTGAGGTAGTATATATCTTCTTTTTCATGAATAACGCCCGCTTGTACGAGTTGTTCGGCTTCTTTCAGCAATGCCTGCTTATATACGAAGTAGCGACTGACTATGCCGTATTTTGGATATTCCCGGTAGCCGATGAAATTCCGGATGAGATCGATCATTCGTTTTGTTTCTTTAGCTTTTTGTTCACCATCCGGTAATTGCTTCAATCGATCAATTAACTCTTGTTCTTTTTCCAAAGCAGCCCGCCGCCCTTGCTCAAACTTTCGATTGCCGGCGTTAGGCTCGAAGTTTTTGATATGACTAAGAATCATGGGGACAAGTGTAATTGGTTTTTCACTCCAGCGAGGTCTTGTAATATCAATTTCTCCGGGACACCGCATTCCGTATTTGCTGAGATAATCATAAATAGCGTCTTGAATTTCCTTTCCACCATCAAACTTAACCAGTTCATCGAGAAAGTTATCTTCTTTTGCATGCTGCAAATAATCAATCACTTCTGGATAAGGGCGAATCACATCCGCGACATCCATCAGCTCCAGACCCATTTCCGAAGTAATATTGCCCGGTACAGATTGAGAAAGGGTATCAGCGGCGTTTTTTTCGCCTAGCCACTTGTTCATGTTTTCATTGATCCATGTTGTCGCATTTATAGCAGCCATAAACACAGCCGTACTTTGCGGGTCAAATACGATCTTCTTTAATTGTTGGATATCTTCCAGTATAAAATCAAACAAATCCGATCCCGATTTCGCTTGGATGTTTTGCTTTAACTCTTCGATCGATGTTTGATTGCGCTTCATCAAATCAGAAACGATTGTCGGATCGTTCTCGAATTGCACCGGCATATCTGTTTGACCGTTGCCCGGAATCGGTGCTGTTTGATCATTTGGCATCAATTTTATAAAATCTCGCTCGATTACGGTCATGAGTGCGTCTTTTGTAAGCGGATCTGCTCCCACGGTGTTTAATAAAGCTTCCCGGCCGGCACGTGTCGTCAGCCTAGGCGCAACATCAACAAACAATCTCCCGCCGGCTTTACGCATAGGTGCAGGAGTAATTAACAGATAAAAAGACAAGCCCAACGGTTTAATGGGATCAGTCATCATTTGCTGATGACCAACAGATAGATAGACGTGATTTTCTTGATCATTCGCTTCAGGGATCGGGAATAAAGTCGTGATCGGCCGGCTCTGAACAATATAAAATGTATCATCAGCCAAACACCATTCGATATCTTGCGGCTGGCCGAAATGAGCTTCGATCTGTCTTCCGATACGTGCCAGCTGTAAAATTTGCCCATCAGTGAGTGCTTGAGACATCTGCTGATCAGGATCGATCTGCTTTGTCTCTGTTCCGCCTTGTGCTCGTCCATAAATCGCCAATTTCTTGGCCGCTATTCTCTTATCGGCGATTTGTCCGTTTTGCACTTTATAACAATCGGCAGAGACCAAGCCGGAGACCAGAGCTTCTCCAAGTCCAAAACCGGCATCGATTGAAAGCAGTTTCCGGTTGGAAGTCATCGGATCAGCGGTAAATAAAATCCCTGAAGCATGCGGGAAAACCATCTTTTGAATGATAACGGATAAATAAACTTGCCTGTGATCGAATCCATTCTGCATACGGTAGATGACCGCGCGCTCCGTAAACAGGGAAGCCCAGCATTTGCTGATATGCTGCAAGATCGCATCCTTGCCGATAACATTTAAATAGGTATCTTGTTGACCCGCAAAAGAAGCATGCGGCAAATCCTCGGCAGTCGCGCTAGAACGCACTGCATAAGCATGTTTCTCGCCAAATTGAGAGAGATAGTGAGCAACTGCTTTCACAACATCAGCAGGAATTTCTGCTTCCATAATGATTTGCCGAATCTTCCTGCTGATGTCACTAATTTGATCCCGATCCTCAACTTTTAGCATGGCCAGTTGAGCCAGCAACGCTTGGAACGTTTCGTTTCCCTTGACGGCTTTTTGAAATCCTGCTGTCGTGACGCAAAAGCCTTCTGGTACTTGTATTCCTTGAATTTTTGATAATTCCCCTAAATTTAACCCTTTTCCCCCGACAAGCAAAAGCTGTGTTTTTTCCATTTCATGAAAACCGAGAACGAAATGACTCATTCTGCATCTCTCCTTCGAAAAAAAATTTGACAAGAGCTTTCTGATATGGTAGACTTAAAATGTAAAATGGGATATCTATGACATTTAATTTTAAACGTGCGTGATCTGATTATATCATCGCGTCTGTTTTTATGCAATATTAAAAGAACCTGGTAAAACCATGGTTCTTTTTTTGTTTCTTCATGCAATCGAATATAACGATGGCCGATTTAATCCGGTCGGTTCGCGGAAGATGCCAGCTGCGCAGGCGGTTTATTCTTCGCAAGTCGTCATATTTGCAAAAACGTAGTTTATTTTCCTATAATTTAAACGTGTGATACATATAGAAAGGAAGTTTTTCATATGCAATCTTTACAAAACAAAACCGCTCTGATTACAGGAGGGGGAAGAGGGATCGGCCGCGCAACAGCGATTGCCCTTGCAAAAGAAGGCGTACATATCGGCCTTATCGGCCGTACAGCTGCGAATCTTGAAAAAGCAGCAGAGGAATTAAAGGCGTTCGGCGTAAAAGTATCTGTAGCCGCAGCTGACGTAAAGGATTTAACAGCTGTAGAACGTGCAGTCCAATCCGTAAAAGGAGAGCTTGGACAAATCGACATTCTCATTAACAATGCCGGGATCGGCGGGTTTGCAGGATTTCTTGAGCAATCCCCCGAGGAGTGGGAAAATATTGTCCAGGTGAATCTGATGGGAGTTTATAATGTAACACGCGCCGTTCTGCCTGAAATGATCGAAAGAAAAGCCGGCGATATTATTAATATTTCTTCTACAGCAGGCCAAAGGGGAGCAGCCGGGACAAGCGCCTACAGCGCGTCTAAGTTCGCGGTACTCGGACTGACCGAATCGCTGATGCAGGAAGTCAGAAAGCACAATATCCGCGTGAGTGCTCTTACACCGAGCACGGTTGCGACGGACTTGGCAATCGACTCCAAATTAACAGACGGCAATCCGGAACGCGTCATGCAGCCTGAAGATCTGGCGGAATACATGGTTGCCCAACTTAAACTGCATCCGCGCATTTTTATTAAATCAGCGGGCATGTGGTCTACAAACCCTTAAACAATCAGGAAAGGACAGGCTTGAAACAGCCTGTCCTTTTTTCGTGCTATTTTTGCGAAAGGCGTACGGGGAGATGACGGACGCCGAAGACAAACGGACTTTGAATCGCTTCAAGCTCCTCTGAGCTGTCCTTTTCCACGGATGCATGCCGCAGCAAGTAATCGAGTGCGACTTTCGCTTCAAGCCGGGCAAGGGGAGCACCGAGACAAAAGTGGATGCCGAAGCCGAAGCTCATATGAGGGTTTGATTTACGATCAAGCTTAAAGCTGTCAGGGTCGTCAAATTTCAGTTCGTCACGGTTCGCTGAAGCGACCCAGTTGATCACCGTGGAACCTTTTGCAATCCGCACGCCTTTGATGTCAAGGTCTTCAGCCGCCGTGCGGCCGATTGCTTGCACGGGCGGATAATACCGCAGTGTTTCTTCAACAAAAACAGGAACGAGGGACAAATCTTGCCTTACGGCTTCCTGTGTGGCTTTGTCTTCGGTGAGATAGCGGACGCTGTTTGCGATCAGGTTAGTTGTCGTTTCGTTGCCTGCGACCAAAAGAATGATGCAAAAATTCAGCAGTTCTTCTTCTGTCAGCGACTTGCCGTCAACTTCTGCCCGTAGCAAAAGCGAAATCAGGTCGTCTTTTGGCTCTTTTTTGCGCTGCTTGATAATGTTTTTAAAATAATCCGCCAAAAACCGATTGCCTTCTTCACGGCGTTTGTACATCTGTTCAGCGGCTTCAGCCGAGCGGTCTTCCGCACCTGCGACAAGGATGTCTGAATAATGTTTAAACATGAGGCGGTCTTCAGCCGGAACGCCCAAAAGTTCAGCAATGATAATGACGGGAAGGGGAGCAGCCAAGTCATCCACCACATCAAACAAATCCTTCTGTTTCGCTTCGTTAAATAAAAAAGCCGTCACTTCTTCGATATGCGGCTCAAGCTCTTTCACCGCTTTCGGCGTAAAAGCTTTATTAACGATGGCCCTCATTTTTGTGTGTTTCGGCGGGTCCATTGTTAATATGCTTTTTCCTTCCATATTACCGCCGCGTTTTGAAGAGAAAAGCTTCGGGTTTTTTAACACGAATTGAACGTCTTCATACGAAAAGATATCCCAGCATTTTCGCTCATCATCGTAACGCACAGGAGACGTCTTTCTGATCCGGTTATAAATCGGGAACGGAAACAGCCGGTCATTACTGGAGCTGATTTCTTTCATCGGAATCCAATTGGCATAGTGCTTGCTTGATTGAAGTGAATTTGAATTTGCCACGTCAACTCTCTCCTTTAACATGAATCGTTTATACATGATGAACCGGTTCAATCTTTACGTTATCACTATTTTTACAACGGTTTCAACGGACATATCATGAAAAAATTGTCAATTGGCCGAAAGTATCGGATCTAAAAAAGGAAAAAAGGCGAGGTATGCTCACAACACCGGGAACATCAGCTCAGAGATGGATGAAAAAAACGAGGCCGCACCTGATCAGGTACGGCCTCGATCTTTCAGCTTACGGCTTCTTCCCGGGAGAACTGGCTGTTATACAAATCGGCGTAAAAACCGTTCTCGCGGAGAAGCTCTTCATGGCTGCCTTTTTCAATAATATCTCCGTTTTTCATCACAAGAATCAGGTCGGCATCTTTAATGGTAGAAAGACGGTGGGCGATGACAAAACTCGTGCGGTTAGCCATCAGTTTGTTCATCGCTTTTTGAATATTCATTTCCGTCCGGGTGTCGACACTGCTAGTCGCTTCATCCAATATTAAAATCTTCGGATCGGCTAAAATGGCTCTCGCGATCGTGAGGAGCTGCCGCTGCCCTTGCGAGATGTTTTGGGCATCTTCGCCCAGTACCGTATCATAGCCGTCCGGCAAGGTACGGATAAAATCGTCGGCATAGGCGGCTTTTGCAGCCCTGATGATGTCTTCATCTGTTGCGCCATCACGTCCGTAGGCGATGTTTTCGCGGATGGTGCCGTTGAACAGCCATGTGTCCTGCAAAACCATCGCAAACATGCTTCTGGCCTGTTCGCGCGACAGTTCGCTGATGTCAGTGCCGCCGACCTTGATGCTGCCTTTGTTTAATTCATAAAACCGCATCAGCAAATTGATGATCGTCGTTTTTCCTGCACCAGTCGGTCCGACGATCGCAATTGTCTGGCCTTCTTTGGCATGGAGGCTTAAATCGCGGATGACCGGAACGTTTTTATCATAGCCGAAGGCGACACGTTCAAACGATACATCGCCTTTTAATGCGCCGGTATCGATGGAAGCCGGCGTTTCCTCGGTTTCCTCGTCTTCGTCTAAAAGACTGAACACCCTTTCGGCGGATGCGATTGCCGATTGGATTGTATTCGCGATTCCGGCAGCTTGAACGAGCGGCTGGGAAAATTGCTGCGTGTATTGGATAAAAGCCTGCACGCCTCCGATTAAGAGGGTGCCGTTAAGAACGAAAATACCGCCGGTTATGCTGACAAACACATAGCCGAGGTTGCCGATGAATGTCATGATCGGCATCATCAGACCTGAAATAAACTGCGCTTTCCAGCCTGACTGGTAAAGACGCTCATTCACTTCATCGAATTGCTGAATCGCTTTTTCTTCATGACCGAATGCCTTTACTTCCTGGTGCCCTGTAAACATCTCTTCAACGTGTCCGTTGATGTCGCCGAGTTCTTTCTGCTGCGTGCCGAAGTGTTTCTGCGAAAATGAGGCGATAAATCGGACAGCGAGCATGCTGAGCGGAACCGTGATGAAGACGACGAGTGTCAGCACAGGGCTGATCAGGAGCATCATGACGATGATTCCGACTATCGTAATGACAGACGTAATCATTTGCGTCAGCGCCTGCTGCAGTGACGTATTAATATTGTCAATATCATTGACGGCGCGGCTGAGCGTATCGCCATGCGAATGCTTGTCATAGTACTTTAAAGGGAGCCGCGTCAGCTTTTCATTCACTTCCTGGCGCATTTCGTATATCGTTTTCTGGGCTACGCCGGCCATCAGGTATTGCTGCAAGAACGTAAAGAAAGCAGAAAGCAGATACAGTCCTGCCAGGATCATTGTGATCCGGCCGAGAAAGCCGAATTGAACACCGGTGCCTTCTGTAAAGCTTGCGAAAAGGGAAGAGGTCGCATCTCCGAGAAGTTTTGGACTGATGACATTAAACAACGTCGCCAATATTGCAGCACAGACAACGAGCACCAGCTGGAAGGTCCGCGGTTTTAAATAGCGGGCCAATCTCAAGAGGGTCTTTTTAAATTCTTTCGGTTTTGTCTCGTGCATTCCTTTTGGTATCGAGCCGTGATGCTTTTGTTGTTGGCTCATGCGCTTTCCTCCTCGGCCTGCTGTGATGCCACAATTTCCTGGTAAATTCCATTTTCAGCAAGCAATTGTTGATGGGTGCCGATACCGGCTATTTTTCCTTCATTTAATACGATGATTTGGTCCGCATCTGTAATCGTGCTTACCCTTTGGGCAACAATAATGACGGCGGCATCAGCGGTGGTTTTCTGAAGCGCTTTTCTCAGCTTTTGATCCGTTTTGTAATCAAGCGCCGAAAAACTGTCGTCAAATAAATAAATTTCCGGTTTTCTGACCAATGCCCGGGCGATGGAAAGCCGCTGTTTCTGGCCGCCTGAAAGGTTGGCTCCGGCCTGCTCGATATCAGATTCAATTCCATTTTCTTTGCCTTCCACAAACTCGGCAGCCTGTGCCGTTTCAAGTGCTTCCAAAATTTCTTCATCTGTTGCATCTTCTTTGCCAAATCGGATATTGTCCTTGATCGTCCCGCTGAATATTGAAGCTTTTTGCGGGACATAGCCGATTTTCGCGCGAAGCTCCTTTTGCGCCATCTTTCTGACATCTGTTCCGTTGACAAGCACAGACCCTTTTTCAATATCGAAAAATCTCGGGATCAATTGAAGAATCGTCGTTTTTCCGGCCCCCGTGCTGCCGATGATCGCAGTCGTTTCACCCGGTTTTGCCTTGAACGTAATATTTTCGAGAACGGGCTTTTCAGCTCCGGCATAACGAAAAGTCACATCTTGAAATTCCACATAACCGCGCAAGCCGCTGTCTTTCTGCGGCTCTTTCGGATCGGTAATCGAAGGCACTGTTAACAGCACTTCGTTAATGCGGTCGGCAGATGCCTGAGCCCTTGGGATCATTACGAATGTCATCGCAAGCATGATCAGCGCGATTAGAATCATGGATGCATATTGAAGGAAAGCCATTAAGTTCCCGACCTGCATGCTGCCTTGATCGATGCGGATGCCTCCGAACCAGATAATCGCGATGTTCGTGAAATTCATCATAATCATCATGACAGGGAATAGAAAAGCCATGATTCTGTTGACGGCGATGCCTGTATCGCGAAACTCTTCGTTTGCCTTTTGAAAACGGGCTTTTTCTTGATCAACTCGGTTAAAGGCGCGAACGACGCGAACCCCAGTCAAACCTTCCCTGAGAACAAGGTTGAGACGATCCGTCTTTTTTTGAAGAACGCCGAATAAGGGAACAGCTTTTCTTGTAATGAGAAAAATCAGCCCCGCAAGGATCGGGAGAGCGGCCAGGAATATAATCGACAACTTGGCATCTCTGGACACGGCAAGCACAATACCGCCGACCAGCATTAACGGCGCTCTTGTCATCAATGAAAGCATCATGTTGAGTACATCCTGGACTTGCTTGACATCATTTGTGGTACGGGTAATGAGAGAAGCAGAACCGATTTTTCCGAATTCATCCATTGAATAGTGTTCAACTTTGACAAACAGCTTGCGCCTGATATCCCTTCCAAAGCCGAGGGCTGTTTTCGAAGCGAAAAACGCTTTTCCGACAGTCATGATGATGGCCAGAAGGGAGCAGGCGATCATCCAGCCGCCGGTTCTCAATATGAATGGCATGTCGCCGTTCACGATTCCGACATCAACGACATCTGCCATTAACGTCGGCAAATAAAGCTCAAGCACACTGCTCAGCAAAGTAAAAACAGCGACAAGAATCACTTGCAGCTTATAAGGCTTTAAATATTTTAAGAGTGAGATCATTTTTCAACCTTCTTTTCACTTGTTTTTTCTCCGTGTTCGATAAACTCGGATAACTTATGAATCAAATCGGCGAACTGCCTGCTTTCATCCTCGCCCAGAAACCGAGTGAGCTGCAGGAACCACCGATTCAGCCCTTTAAGCGCATTGTCCGCCGCTTTTTTTCCTTCATCGGTTAAAAAAATCCGGACGATCCTCCTGTCATCCTCATCCATGCGCCGAAAAACGAGCCCTTTTTTTTCCATTCTGTTCAACATCTGCGTGACGAAAGGGGAGGTGACATGCAGAGCGCGGCTGATTTCGGATGCCATTTTGCCTTCACCGCTTGCTTCATTTAAAAGCATCAGCGCTTTTGCCTCAGTCTTTTTCCATTCAACTGCAGGAAAAGACTGCTTCATTTCCGCATACCGCAGCCGGTTGAAAGCTTCGATCAACTGCACAACGGTCTTGCGGCTGACTTTATCTTGTTTCATAAAAAGCACCTGCTTCTCCATTTTAATTAATTAAGTAAATAAACTAAAACACGGTATTATCATACATAGAACAACAAAAGATTGTCAAAGAAGAAACTTATAAAAAAGAAAAAACCCGATCATTGATGACATGACCGGGTCATTGTACGAGCTTCATAAAAAAATCTTTCATTTCAAGGTGGCGAAGATGTTCCGGAACTTTTTCCGAACCGACGATGATCATCGGAGCCAAGCTATCCGTTTTATAAAGTGAGCCATGGCCGCCTCCGCCAAAATGGAGGGGAGACTTTTCGCCGGCAAATTGGAACCCGGGTTTCGCGTCGGTGATCACAAACTGTCCGCGATGCGAATGCATGGCGCTGTATAGGCGGGCAAGAGCATCCGGGTAATCGCCGTATTGGATCGAGACGCCGTCTGCTTTAATGTCCAATAAAGAAAAATCTCCGCTGATCGTCCATGACTGCCCGTAAGGATCTTGATAGCCGCCTTTTGGACGAAACCGAAGCGGTTTTAAAGAACGCTTCGAATCAACATATATCCAGCCGCTTTTTTTCCACGCTGTGAAAGCGATCCGTTCGTCTTTTTTCAATTCATTGACGGCACCTTGCAGCGGCATGTTTCGATCCGTGACATAAATGTATGCCATTCTGTCGTTTACTGCAAAAAGAAGCTGGGCGTTTCGATCGGGGGCTTCGTTTATTTTAGCGATCCGGTATCCTTTAAAAAGCGAATGAAGCCGGATGGCGGCCTTGTCTTTATCGCGTCCGATCGCTGTCTGCCCGCCATCACCCATGACGACCCATACCGCTTTTTCGGCCGCATCGCGCCAAGAATCATATGCATTCAATATACGCTGCAGCTGCTGGTCCATTTTTTCGAGGCCTTTCATGTCCATCGGGCCTTTTTTGTGTGCATCATGGTCAAAATCGGGCAAGTAGGCGACAGTCAGCGCAGGAAGCTTCCTCTTTTTAATTAAATAGGCCACTTCCTGTGCTGTGAACTTGTCGTTAACGCCATAACCTTGCCAAATATGGTGGTAGGAGTTATTGGGATCGAGCTGGGCAAAGCGGCCGAACGAAAAAAGAGCCGGCCCGTTTACCGTCATATGTTCAGGCATCAATTTAAGCTTTTTGAGCGGGGGCGGGATATTTAATTCGTGGCGGTCAGGCCCTCTGTATATGAGCCCGTTGATGGATGCCGACTGTTTTCCTCGCACTTGCAAATCATCATGAACCGTTGTCACCTTTCGGCTTAAATGGCGGTGATTAAGAGAAAATATCCCGTCTTCGATCGTTTGTTTGATGCCGAGTGTGGCGATTTCTTTTTTATCGCTCCCGTAATTCACGATCCTCTGTTCATCCTGATTATACCAGACGAGCCCGGGAACGCGGTGGATATTCGGATAAGTTCCGGTGAGCAGGGTGCTATCAATCGAAACCGACATGGTCGGATACGCGTTTACCATTTCAGGTTCATAATGACCGTTTTCAAGAAAGAATTTTAATGCCGGGGCGCGGCCTGCTTGAATCGCTTTTTTCAAAGGCTGATCCATCAAAGAGTCGATGATCAGGACAATGACCGGTTTTTTGGAGGATTTGACGGCCTCTGCTTCTTCATCCGGGAGTCCCAATTTTTCATTCCCGGCATTCAGCCATATAATAAATGAAATTAGCGCACATATAAAAATGGCAAGAACAATGCTTAGCTTTTTCAAAATGGCCTCATTCCTTTAATCCCATCATATGCATATTCTGGCATGGGACGCCGGAAGTTATAGCTGGTAATACGTTCTAAATGATTCACGGCAGCTCTGGGGAATCCTATTCAATTAGAAAGGTGGGTCAATGATGAAAAAGCATAAATGGTTAGCCGCATTTGCTATCATCGCGATTTTAGCCGTAATTGGCTATATCACGGTCAGACATCTTGAACCGGAATATGTATATATGCCTCCTAAAGAAAAAGTCATCTCAAAAGAAAAACGAGTGCACGGATACGATCTATGGGGAGCATTTACACCGGACAAGCCCGCCTCCGCAGAGGAGGGAGCTGTAAAGGTTGATGACCGCCTTCTCGACTTGGGACGGGAGACATTTTATAAGGAAACTTTCGGCAACGAAGTGTTTTTGACGGATATCATCGGACTCCTTGACGGTCCCATTACAGCAGCCAACATGACGAAAGCCATTGCCGGATTGAAAGGGAAAGGGACGACGAACTTGCGCATCGAATTAGCTGAAACGGTTAAGGTCGGCGGGAAAATCTTTAAAAAAGGCGAGAAGATCGACACCGGCATTGATGTTCCAAAAGGGGCATACGCACCGCTCGGCATGCCTTTCAAATACGCTGACGGAAAAATCAAAGCCGGCATCAGCTGTGCGGCCTGCCACGCCGCAGTCGATCCGAAAACGATGAAGGTGATGGAAGGCGTGACAAACTCTGATTTAAATACAGGGCTGATGCTGGCGCTGGCGACAAATTCAGCGGCTTATTTTACACATGCCGAAATTGATAACATTCAACAATTTATGAATGATAAAAGCCCTGTGATCACTGCCAGAAACGGCAAAAAAGAACGCCTTCCCGATCCGGACCGCCTCGAAGATGCGGTCGATCGCATTTTCCTGAAGTGGCCGAGAGGTTTTTTCGACTCGACGATCGATATGAAAAGCAATCCCACGCAGATTCCGGATGCCTATACATTGGGCGACCATCCGTACAGCTGGAGCGGTTCGGCAATGGCCGGTCCTTTTAAAGGCTTGACTGTGTTCAGCAATAATGTTCATGCGCAAAATTCGGACAGCCTCTCGCAAGCCCCGGCAAGCCGGGCGCTTTTCGGCATGAGCGAAGATGTTTATATCGGGACGATCCTGCAAAGGGCTCCCGTCTCAACATACAGGTATCAGCCGAAAAAAAAGGAAAGTCCGACTGCGTTTTTCAAAAAAGCCGATCCCACTCCCGGAGTACCGGGCGTCAACCAAATGGTCAAGCCGCCAAACTATCCTAACATCACATTGGCGGCGCCCGACGGCGTACTTGTGAGCTCACCCGGACGAAAAGTGAATGAAGAAAACAACGCTGTATCCGCCTGGCAAAATACACTTAGACCTCCTGATCCGCGGCAAAAAACCGACAGCCAAACCGTCAGGCGCGGCAGACGTGTTTTTGAACAAGCGGGCTGCATATCCTGTCATGCCGGCCGGTATTTGACGAACAACAAGGTCATTTCGGTAGAAAAAATCGGAACCGAGCCGACAAGGGCCCGGTCTTTTAAGAAAACGGAAAACATATTCGGGAAAAGCCTTATTCATTCGCCTGACACACCGGTGCCTCTGCCGCGCAAACCGAAGATCCTGAAAGTCCCGACAGCCGGGTTTGACCCCGAACAGATCAAGCTTTCCTGGGCGCAGGGAGATTCCAAAGGCGGGTACAAAGTGCCGAGTCTGATCGGCGTTTACTGGCGCGCTCCTTATTTGCACGACGGAGGGGTTGCAGTGGGAAGCTCATTAAAAGAGACAGGCTTACCAAAGACGGTCATAAAAGGTAAGCAGGCGGATCCTTATAACAGTTTGCTGGCGATGATCGACAGAGATTTAAGACAGCAGGTCGTCAAAAGCAATTCGGAATCGCCCGACTTAAAAGCGGTCAGGGTAACCGGCAAAGGGCATGAATTCTGGATCGACGCCAAAAGCGGCTTTTCCGAACAAGAGCAAAAAGCGTTGATTCATTATTTAATCCATGCCGATATGCCGAAAAAGTAAGGAATAAAATGAAACGATAAGCCGCCTGAATGGCGGCTTTTTTTAAAACTTCATCACGGGAGCGGCGATGTGATCGCCTTTTCGGTCCTTTGTGACGGCGCGATCCGGCTGACGGAATATGTCATTCACTTCAGCGGTTTTGACGAGTCAAAGGCCGGTTCCAGTCTGCAGCCAGTGCTGGCGAGTCCGTTTCCAGACAGAAAAAACTGGCGTCAGTATGAAAAATCAGCATAAAAAAAGGGGATAAACATACATATATAAGATGCGCTTTTTACAATAGAAGAGATGCGCTGAGAATAAATGGACAGAAAATTCAGACATTAATTGTTGTTTATGATAAAATGAAAACAGCCAAGCTTTTGCGCCCGGCTGAATTCGTTGTCATACTAGCTATTGGTATTGCTGAAGGCGAGAAAAAAACTTCTTTACGAACTGATAAAAGACTTTTGCAGAAGGGGAAAGCTCCCTGTTTTTAGGGGTGATGATTCCGACTGTGCGCTTTACTTGAGGATAATCAATCGGAATCTTCTTTGTAAAACGGGGAGCCGTTTCATTAAAGGCGCTTTCCGGCAAAAGCGTCACACCCATATCAGCAGAAACCAGCCCTTTGATCGCATCCAAATCTTCGCCCTCTGAGGAAATTTTAGGCGTATATCCTACTTGCTTGCATGCATCAACAGCCATTTTTCGAAGGATGTATCCGTCTGGAAACAGCACATACTGATCATTTCTGAGATCGCCGAGATGAAGGCTTTGCTGGCCTGATAGGGGATGATTGATCGGCACGAGTGCCAAAAGGCTTTCCGAAAACAAAATGTCCCCTTTAATCTCAGCGATATTTGACGGAACAGGACCGAGAAAAGCCAAATCGATATCCCTGTTTTTCACCGCTTCGATTAAAAATTTATAAGATCCCTGCCTTAAAAGAAAAGCGACATGAGGATGCTCCTCTTTAAAAGCGGAAATAACCGTCGGGAGGAACTGGCCCGCAAGGCTTGTCGGGAAACCGATTTTAACGGTCCCGCGATTCGGGTCCAAATACTCATCGATTTGTTCCTTCGCGAAATCGATCGCTTTCATCGCTGTTTTAATATGGTCTAAAAACTGTCTCCCGATCGGAGTCAGCTTCACATTGCGGCCTTCGCGCTCAAACAAATCAACACCGAGCTCTTCTTCGAGATTGGCGATCTGCCTGCTGATCGCCGACTGAGCGACATGAAGGTGCATGGCCGCTTCCGATACGTGCTCTCTTTCTGCAACTTCCATAAAATAATGCAATTGGCGTAATTCCATCGTTGTTTCACCTGCTCATCTCAAAATGAGATAGTTTTAATCTAAATTATATATTGTTTGTATAGATTTGAAAACCTACAATAGGATTAGAGTTTGTAAGATTTTATGACCGGGGACAAACGGGAAAAATGAACGGGGGAGAGGAACAATGACTTATAATCAACTACCAAAGGCACAAGGTCTCTACCGTCCTGAATTTGAACATGATGCATGCGGAATCGGCCTTTACGCTCATTTAAAGGGCCTTCCTACTCATGATATTGTCAAAAAAGGATTACAAATGCTTTGCCAATTAGACCACCGGGGCGGTCAGGGCAGTGACCCGCATACCGGAGACGGAGCAGGCATCATGATGCAGATTCCGGATGCTTTTTTCAAAAAAGTCTGCGCCGGTTTCAACTTGCCTGAAAAAGGACGCTACGGCGTCGGGATGATCTTCTTTTCTAAGGATGACAGCGGGCGCGAAAAAACCGAAGCGCGCATTAACGAGCTGATCGAACAGGAAGGACAGACGGTGCTCGGCTGGCGAACTGTACCTGTAAATGTCGGAAAAATCGGAACAGTCGCACAGAAAAGCGCGCCAGTCGTCCGCCAGGTATTCATCGGAGCAAATGAAGCGCTGAAAGACAATCTGGCATTCGAACGGAAGTTGTACATCATTCGCAAACAGGCCGAAAATTGGGCGAAAGAACACGACAAAACGTTCTATTTTGTCAGCCTCTCTAGCAATACCATCGTATATAAAGGACTTTTAACGCCCGAGCAGGTTGATGCTTTCTATGAAGATTTACAGGACGAGGACTTCGTCTCAGCTTTTGCATTGGTTCACTCCCGTTTCAGCACAAACACGTTTCCGAGCTGGGAAAGGGCACATCCAAACCGCTATCTGATCCACAACGGGGAAATCAATACGCTGCGCGGCAATATGAACTGGATGAAAGCGAGGGAGCAGCAGTTTGTTTCCGAAGCGTTCGGCGAAGACTTGCCAAAGGTTTTGCCAATCCTCGATGAAAACGGAAGCGACTCCTCGATCCTGGATAACGCTTTTGAATTCTTTGTTCTGGCTGGAAGGAATCCTGCCCATGCTGCAATGATGCTGATTCCGGAGCCGTGGAACGAGAACCCGTACATGTCAAAAGAAAAGAAGGCATTTTACGAATATCACAGCTCTTTAATGGAGCCATGGGACGGCCCGACTGCGATTTCATTTACAAACGGAAAACAGATCGGAGCCATTTTAGACCGGAACGGGCTCAGACCCGCTCGCTATTATGTCACTAAAGACGACTACCTTATTTTTTCCTCCGAAGTCGGCGTGATTGATGTCGAACAGGAAAACATCTTATATAAAGACCGGCTGGATCCCGGGAAAATGCTTCTTGTTGATCTTGAAGAAGGGCGGATTATCTCCGATGAAGAAGTCAAATCCGAAATCGCCGGGGAGTTTCCGTACCAGGAATGGCTTAGTAAAGAACTGGTTCATGTCTCAAACGATATTGAGGAAACCGAAGAAAAATCTGTGCCTGACCTATTGACCCGCCAAAAAGCATTCGGTTTTACGTACGAAGATATTCACAAATATTTAATTCCTGTCATTACAGAAGGCAAAGACCCGCTCGGTTCAATGGGCCACGATGTCCCGCTGGCGGTGTTGTCAGACCGTCCGCAATCGCTGTTCAACTATTTTAAACAGCTGTTTGCACAAGTTACAAATCCGCCGATTGATGCAATCCGCGAGCAGATCGTCACTTCGACATTGACATGGCTCGGAGCGGAAGGCGATATTCTCCATCCGAATGAAAGCAGCTGCCGCCGGATTAAATTGTATACACCGGTCTTGACAAACGCACAGTTCAATTCTTTAAAAGGACTTGTGCATAAGGATTTCAAAAGCAAGACGATTCATACGCTCTTTACAGACGACTTGAAGAGCGGCCTCGAAGATATGTTTAAAGAAGTGGACAGAGCGATCGCCGAAGGCGTGACTCTCCTTATTTTATCCGACCGCAAAATGGACGGTCAGAAAGCGCCGATTCCTGCGCTGCTAGCCGTCAGTGCCTTGCATCAGTATTTAGTCCGCGCGGGAAAACGTACGAAAGTCAGCATTATCGCCCAATCCGGTGAAGCGCGCGAAGTTCACCATTTTGCCGCCTTGATCGGCTACGGAGCGGATGCCATTCATCCGTACCTCACGTATGCGACATACAAGCAGGCGATTGAAGACGGAGCACTTTCCATCAGCTATGAAGAAGCCGTTACAAAATACAGCAAAAGCGTGACAGAGGGCGTCGTAAAAGTGATGTCCAAAATGGGTATTTCCACTGTTCAAAGCTACAGGGGCGCACAGATTTTTGAAGCGGTTGGGATCAGCAAAGACGTCATAGACAGCTATTTCACAGGAACGGCATCACAGCTCGGCGGAATCGGTCTGGATACGATTGCCGAAGAAGCGAAGCGCCGCCACAGGGAAGCGTATAAAGATACATTCAGCGAAACGCTTGATTCGGGAAGCGATTTTCAATGGAGAAAAGGCGGGGAGCACCACGCTTTTAACCCGAAAACGATTCACACGCTGCAATGGGCATGCCGCAAAGGTGATTACAGCCTGTTTAAACAATATTCGAAAGCAGCTGATGAAGAAAGAATCGGTTTTCTCCGCAATCTCTTCTCATTTGATGAAAACCGGAAGCCGCTGCCGCTTGAAGAGGTCGAATCTGCTGAATCGATTGTGCGCCGCTTTAAAACAGGGGCGATGTCATTCGGCTCTTTAAGCAAGGAAGCCCATGAAGCGCTGGCGATTGCAATGAACCGTCTCGGCGGAAAAAGCAACAGCGGGGAAGGCGGAGAAGATCCGGCGCGCTTTACCCCAGACGCAAATGGCGATAACCGCCGCAGCGCGATCAAGCAAATCGCTTCAGGCCGTTTCGGTGTGAAGAGCCATTATCTCGTCAATGCCGACGAGCTGCAAATTAAGATGGCGCAGGGTGCAAAACCTGGAGAAGGCGGACAGCTTCCTGGCAACAAAGTGTATCCATGGGTTGCCAATGTACGCGGATCTACGCCTGGGGTCGGCTTGATTTCACCGCCGCCGCACCACGACATCTACTCGATTGAAGATTTGGCGCAGTTGATCCACGATTTGAAAAACGCCAACCGCGATGCACGGATCAGTGTAAAGCTTGTCGCTAAAGCCGGGGTCGGCACGATTGCAGCCGGAGTCGCCAAAGCGACTGCCGATGTCATTGTCATCAGCGGCTATGACGGGGGCACTGGAGCCTCACCGAAAACAAGCATTAAGCATACCGGCCTTCCGTGGGAGCTTGGACTCGCAGAAGCTCATCAAACACTGATGATGAACGGTTTGCGCGAACGCGTCGTATTGGAAACAGACGGCAAATTAATGACCGGCAGAGACGTTGTCATGGCTGCGCTTTTAGGAGCCGAAGAATTCGGTTTTGCCACAGCGCCGCTCGTTGTTCTCGGCTGCGTTATGATGAGAGCCTGTCATTTGGATACTTGCCCTGTCGGGGTAGCGACGCAAAACCCTGAGCTGCGCAAAAAGTTCATGGGCGATCCGGATAACATCGTGAATTACATGCTCTTTGTCGCAGAGGAAGTTCGCGAATTGATGGCCCGGCTCGGTTTCAGAACAGTTGATGAAATGGTGGGCCGCACGGATGTCCTTCGTGTCAGCGAACGGGCGAAAGCACATTGGAAAGCGGGTCAGCTCGATTTATCAAACCTGCTATATCAGCCGGAAGGCGCACGCACATTCCGTACGCCGCAAAACCACAAAATCGATGAATCACTTGATATTACGCAAATTCTACCCGCCGTCCAGTCAGCTGTTGAAAACGGCACGTCTGCGGAAGCATCCTTTGAAATCCGCAACATCAACCGTGTAACAGGAGCCATAACCGGAAGTGAAATTTCTAAGCGCTACGGCGAAGAAGGCCTCCCTGAAGATACGATTACGCTCAGATTCACAGGTTCAGCGGGGCAAAGCTTTGGCGCGTTCGTACCAAAAGGAATGACAATGTATTTGACAGGAGATGCCAATGATTATATCGGCAAAGGTCTTTCAGGCGGAAAAATCGCCGTCAAAGCGCCTGACGAATTCAACCCTGCATTCCGTGAAAATGTTATTGTCGGAAATGTTGCGTTCTACGGTGCTACAAGCGGAGAAGCTTATATTAACGGACTCGCCGGCGAACGGTTTGCCGTCAGAAACAGCGGAGTCAGCGTTGTCGTTGAAGGCATCGGCGACCATGGCTGCGAATACATGACCGGCGGACGCGTCGCTATTCTCGGCGACGTCGGCAAAAACTTTGCCGCGGGCATGTCAGGCGGAATCGCCTACGTGTACGCCGAAGACAAAAAAGCCTTTAAACGGAAATGCAATCCTGAAATGATCGAATTTGAAACACTTGAAGCACCTGAGGAAATCGCCGAACTGAAAACGATGATCGAAAACCATTACAGATATACTGAAAGCTCAAAAGCAGCTTCGATACTTGATCATTGGGAAGAGGCCGTCGGCCGGTTTGTGAAAGTGATTCCGAAAGACTTCAAGCAAATGATAGAGCGGATTAAAGAGCAAAAAGAAGCCGGCTTGTCCGATGAAGAAGCGCTGATGTACGCGTTTGAAGCCGGTACGAAGCAAAAGATTGAACCGTCTGCGGCTGCTTCATCAAAAGAAGCGGTGGCACAGTAAGAAAGGGGAGGGGAAAATGGGCAAAGCAACAGGATTTATGGAATTCAAGCGGGAAAAGCCTGCTGAACGCGATCCTCTCACACGGATAAATGACTGGAACGAATATTCGTCTCCATTTTCTGAGGAAGCATCAAAAAGACAGGGAGCGCGCTGCATGGACTGCGGCACCCCCTTTTGTCAAATCGGCATGGATATAGGCGGTTATACGTCAGGATGTCCGATACACAATTTAATCCCTGAATGGAACGACCTCGTTTACAAGGGAAGGTGGAAAGAAGCGCTTGACCGTCTTCTGAAGACAAACAACTTCCCTGAATTCACGGGGCGGGTCTGTCCGGCGCCTTGCGAGGGCTCTTGTACGGTGGCGATTTCCGACCCGGCCGTATCCATCAAAGGGATCGAACGGACGATTATTGACAAAGGATTTGAAAACGGATGGATTCAGCCGCGGATTCCGAAAAAACGGAGCGGCAAAAAAATCGCGATCGTGGGCTCAGGGCCTGCCGGTCTGGCAAGCGCCGATCAATTGAATCAAGCGGGGCATTCGGTCACTGTTTACGAGCGCAGCGACCGCCCGGGCGGCCTGTTAATGTACGGCATTCCAAGCATGAAGCTTGAAAAAAGCGTTGTCGAACGCCGCATCAAACTATTGACGCAGGAAGGCATCGACTTTGTCACCAATACGGAAATCGGCAAAGATATTACAGCCGACGAGCTAAAAGAACAGTACGATGCGGTTATCCTTTGCACAGGAGCCCAAAAACAGCGCGATCTCTTGATTGAAGGCCGGGAAGCAAAAGGTGTCCACTTTGCCATGGACTATTTAACAGGCACTATAAAAAGCATGCTCGATTCGAATTTTAAAGATAAACAGTTTATCAATACGAAAAATAAAGATGTCATCGTCATCGGCGGGGGAGATACCGGAGCAGACTGCGTTGCAACGGCCTTGCGCCAAAAAGCGCGAAGCGTCGTCCAGTTCGGCAAACATCCGAAGCTGCCCGATACAAGAACCGCCGAAAATATGTGGCCTGAACAGCCGCATGTCCATTCACTGGACTATGCTTATGAAGAGGCGCAGGCAGCATTCGGCAGCGATCCGAGACAATATTCGATCCAAACGAAAAAGCTTGTCGCAGACAAAAACGGCCATTTGAAAGAACTGCATACGATTCAAATGAAAAAAGTAAAGAATGATCAAGGAAAATTTGAGTTTCACGAAATTCCGGGCACGGAAAAAGCATGGCCTGCTCAATATGTCTTTATCGCTATCGGCTTTGAAGGAACGGAACAGCCGCTGCTTGAACAATTCGGGGTAAATACGGTGAGAAATAAAGTTGACGCAGCATACGGGGAATTTAAAACGAATGTCGATGGAGTCTTCGCAGCAGGGGATGCGAGAAGAGGACAGAGCCTGATCGTTTGGGCGATTCACGAGGGACGCGAAGTCGCCCGTGAGGTTGACAAATATTTAATGGGAAGTTCTGTACTGCCATAAAACAAAGGGGTTTTCACATCATATAAATAAAGCCTGTCCTGCGACCTTCTTTAGGTTGACAGGGCAGGCTGATTTTTTTGTTTGCTTCACAATATTCACCTGCTGATTCGACTTGCCATATCGTTATTTGTTCGAATTTATACAAAGGCAATGATAAAAAAATTGTGTACGTACTCCATTTAATGGTATATAACATAACCTAAAGTATGCAACGCAATAAAGGAGGCTATAACAGTGGAAGAAACTTATCAATATCAAGATGACTGGACGGATGCGGATAGACAGCAGCCTTTTACTTATGGCGGCTACGGCGGCTACCCCTATCCGCGGCCAAGACCGCGCCCTAGACCGAGACCGCCGTTTTATCCGTATCCATTCTTCTATCCGTTCTTTCCTTTTTATCCATACTACCCTTACTACCCGTACCCTTGGTAATGGGTAAAGCGAAGCTGTCTGGTGAAACAGACAGCTTTTTTCATTTTGATGAATTTTTCAAAACGCTTCCACGAATAATAACAGCGATATGATAAAAGCTCTATATTTCCAAAAGAGAACAAAATTGGATGTGGTATTCGTGTCGTTATTCGTCAAAAAGACCAGCAAGGAAAAGCGATATTTAATTTTCGCATTCAGTGTCATTCTTCTCTATGTCCTTCCGCTTTACATATTAAATGAAGACGCTCATATCCGCGTGCATGACAACCTGGATTCCAACATTGCATGGTATAAGGTGTTGGCGGAAAGCGGTCAACTGCTCGGCGGTGTTAAAGCCGTTATTCCGCAAATCATCAACGGACTGCCGCGGGATGCTTACGGAACGGAATGGAGCGGCATTGTCTGGCTTCATGCCTTGTTTCCCTCAATGACCGCATACGCTATAAGCCAAACGATCACGAGGGTGTTTGCCTTTGTCGGGATGTACCTGCTGCTGAAAAGCCATTTGATTCGCGATGAAAAAGCGTATTTCATCAGAATCGCGGTATCGCTTGCTTTTGCCCTGACACCCTTTTGGCCTTCGGGAATGCTCAGCACGCTTGGCCATCCTTTAGCTTTATGGGCTTTTTTAAACATCAGGGCAGGAAGAGACTCATGGAAAGAATGGGCGACCCTTGCGCTTTTGCCGCTTTACTCAAGCTTTGTGCTCGGTTTCTTCTTTTTCCTAGCAGCCGTTTCACTGATTTGGCTTTATGATTTGGTTTTAAAGCGCAGCTTTAACCTTCGCTTTCTCGGAAGCATCGCTCTCATGACGGGCATTTTTCTGGCGATAGAATACCGGCTTGTTTATTCGGTTTTCGCTTCAGGCGAAACGATGCATCGGGTTGAATTTATTTCATCCAGGCACGACATCCTTCATTCGTTTCGGCTGTCATTTAAAAATTTCGTGCTCGGCCACAATCATGTCATGACCGTCCATACGGCGGTGATCCTGCCTTTGATTGTGCTCACTTTTGGGCTCGTCGTTGCGAGACAACGAAAAAAGCGGCCAAGAGAAGAAAAGCTGTTCATCTTTTTATTCATTTTAAATTATGCGCTTTCTTTATGGTATGCCCTCTGGTTCAACAAGCTGTGGGCGCTTCCCAAGGAAAAGATCAGTCTGCTTTCGGCATTCAATTTCGCGCGTTTTCACTTTTTGCGCCCTCTTGTGATATACGCAAGCTTTGCAGTTGCATGCTACATATTGTGGAAAATGGGGAAGAGATGGCGGCGCTTCGTCCATGCCGCGCTGGTGGCCCAGCTGCTCGTGCTTATACCGTTTCATGAAGAGCTGACTTACGGCGCATACCACCATGCCCCGACCTTTCGGGAATTTTATGCATCAGATCAGTTCAAACAGATCAAACGGTTCATCGGCCGGTCTCCCGATTCCTACCGGGTGGCGAGCATCGGCCTGCATCCCGCGATTGCGCAGTATAACGGTTTTTACACACTTGATACGTATGCCAATATTTATCCGCTGAAGTACAAGTATCAATTCCGGAAAATCATCGCCAAAGAGCTTGATAAAAATCCGGTCTTGAAACGCTATTTCGATGAGTGGGGGAGCCGCTGCTACTTGTTTGTTGACGAGCTCGGAAAACATTACGCGTTCAAAAAGAGCACAAAGAAAAAAATCACGAACCTCGAATTGAACACTGAAGCGTTCAAAAAAATGGGGGGGCGATATATTTTTTCTTCGGTTCCGATTATGAATGCAAAACAAAACAAGCTGGCGTTTTTAAAGCGGTTCAGCCACCCGCAGTCCGCTTGGAACATCTATGTATATGAAGCGAAATAAGCATCGATAAGGAGGAAGCAAATTGAATCTTCAACAGCCTTTGCTGACAATCGTCATACCCTGCTATAACGAAGAGGACGTGTTTGCCGAAACCGCAAAACAGCTGACTGCGGTATTGGATGATCTCACAGCAGACAAGCTGATCTCTGCAGAGAGCAAGCTTTTATTTGTCGATGACGGATCGACGGACCGCACATGGCCGCTGATTGCTATGGAAAGCACAAAAAACCGCTATGTGACAGGCTTGAAGCTGGCCCGTAATTCGGGACATCAAAAAGCTCTCTTAGCCGGACTAGATAAAGCGAAGCAAAAATCGGATTGCGTTATTTCAATCGATGCCGACCTTCAGGATGACATTTCGGCAATTCGCCGGTTTATCGAAAAATATCATGAAGGCTATGAAATCGTCTACGGCGTACGCCGCAGCCGGAAAACGGATACATGGTTTAAACGAACAACAGCCGCATGGTTCTACCGGATCATGAATAAGCTCGGCATCCAGCTGGTCGATAACCATGCCGATTTTCGGCTTTTGAATAAACGGGCGCTTGAAGAGCTCAGCCGTTATGCAGAAGCAAATGTTTTTCTGCGCGGTCTGGTGCCCCTGATCGGCCTCCGGTCGGCCAAAGTGTTCTATGACCGAAAAGAGCGGCTGGCTGGAGAAACGAAATATCCGCTGAAAAAAATGCTGTCTTTCGCTTTTCACGGGATTACGTCATTCAGTGTCGCTCCGATCCGTTTTTTTACCCTGATTGGCTTCTTCTTATTTTTCCTAAGCTGTATCGCAGGTATATATGCAATGATTCAAAAGCTGCTCGGCTACACGAATGCTGGCTGGGCTTCGTTGATCATTTCGATATGGTTTTTGGGCGGTTTGCAATTGATGGGGATCGGCATTATCGGCGAATATATCGGAACGATTTTCACCGAAGTGAAAAGAAGGCCGAGGTATGCGGTGGATATCGATTTATATACGGAACGGCTCGGCCGGCGCGAACCTGAAAAACGGCCGGAAACGAAGTTCAGTTGATGACGGATCAAACGGATTACTTAACTTTTACAGTTCATTTTGAATAAGGAAGGATGTACAAATTTATGACAGAAAAACAAACCTCTGGCATGACGGTTGTCGCGATCGGGTCGATCCCATTGATTATGACGTTGGGAAATTCGATGCTGATTCCGATTTTGCCGAAGATGAAATCTGAACTCAATTTATCGCAATTTCAAGTCAGCCTTGTCATTACCGTGTTTTCGATTACTGCAGCGCTCTTTATTCCGCTGCTGGGTTACTTGGCGGACCGCTTCTCAAGGAAAGTGGTGATTATTCCGTGCCTGTTCCTTTACGGGGCCGGCGGGATTCTTGCAGGATTTGCATCGACGACCTTTGCGAACGCTTTCCCGTGGGTGCTTTTCGGGAGAGGACTGCAGGGGCTTGGAGCAGCCGGTACAGCGCCGATCGCAATGGCGCTGACAGGAGACCTTTTTAAAGGATCTGAAGAAAGCCGGGTGCTCGGTCTCGTTGAAGCCTCGAACGGCTTCGGAAAAGTGCTGTCTCCGATTTTAGGATCATTGATAGCATTGATCGCTTGGTTTTGGGTGTTTTTTGCATTTCCTGCTTTCTGTATTGCACCGATCATTTTGACTTGGATTTTTATCAAAGAAAAAGACAAGAAAAAAGATCCGCCGCCTCTCGGAAAATATGTGAAAGGGCTGACAAGCGTTTTTAAACATGAGGGCAGATGGCTTTTCACCGCATATCTCGCAGGGGCCGTCTGTTTGTTTACTCTGTTTGGCATCCTCTTTTACTTATCTGATGTTTTGGAAAAAGAATTTCATACAGACGGCGTAAAGAAAGGTCTGATCTTGGCGATCCCTCTGCTTGTCATGTGTACAACATCATATATTACGGGCAGCAAAATCGGACAAAATCAGCAGCTGATGAAAAAAATGATGGTTATCGGGCTCGCTCTGATTACGGTTTCCTACGGCACACTGTCTTTTTTCTCCGCGCTCATTCCTTTTATTTCGATCCTTGTCATCAGCAGCATCGGTACAGGCTTTGTTCTGCCGTGTGTCAACAGCTTCATAACCGGGGCTGTCGGAAAAGAGAGGCGCGGCTTTGTGACATCGCTGTACGGATCGGTCAGATTTTTAGGAGTCGCGATCGGTCCGCCGATTTTCGGGAGGCTGATGGAATGGTCGAAACTCGGCATGTTTATGTCGATTGCGGGCCTGACATTAGTCGTCGGTGTGTTGGTGCTGACGATGATTCATGTCAAAAAGGAAGACACCAAAAAAGGGGAGAAGGGGCTGCAGCCTGCTGACGCAAGATAGGAGGGAAGAGAAAAAATATGCGCATTGAAAAGGTTGACACATTTCCGCTGTTCCACAGGCTTTCCTCCCCTTACGGCGATGCGAACGGATTGAAAAGCTACAGAACGTGCTACCTGATTCGGATCACGACAGCTTCAGGCCTGTCGGGATGGGGAGAATGTGCGGATTGGCTGCCTGCTTTGGATGCGGGCTTTAAAAAACGGATCATTCCTTACTTAATTGGAAAAGAAGCGGGCAATCGCACAGAGCTTGTCACCGTCATCAAAAAGTGGCATCAGCGGGCCGCAGCTGCCGTTAGCATGGCTTTAACGGACATTACGGCGAAAAAAGCAGGCCTTTCGGTATGTGAATTATGGGGAGGAAAACTGAGGGAGCAGATCCCGGTCTATGCCTCATTTCAATCATATTCAGACAGGCCCGATTGGAGCCGCCATTCCCTCCGGCTTGTCGAAAAGGCCGTGCGGTCCGGATTTAAAACCGTCAAGCTGAAAGCGGGAGGCAAGTTGTTTTCCGAAGACTTGGCGCATATTCAGGCGTTCCAGGAGATGACAGGCCAAAACACCGGACTGATACTCGATGCCAACCAGAGTTATGACCAGGCCGCCGCACGGAAGTGGGAAACGTGGTTTTCCGCCTGGGGCAACGTGCTTTGGTTTGAAGAGCCCATGCCGTTTGACGTTCCCGCTGAATACCGGATGCTGCGTTCAGCGCTTTCTGTTCCGGTTGCCGGAGGAGAAAATGTAAAAGGCGCAAAACCGTTTTTGCCGATTTTTCTGGAGAACGCAGTCGATATTGCTCAACCCGATGTTATGCACTGTGACGGCACAGACGATTTTCAAACCGTTCTGAAGCTCGCCAGGCATTTCGGAAAAAGGGTTTCTCCCCACAGCTATGACGGCGGACTTTCAAGAATGTACGCCGTTTTCGGACAAGCCTGTCTGCCGCCTTGGAGCAAAATGGACGGAGAAGATATCGAACCGCTCGAATGGGATGCGATGGAGAATCCGTTCACAAAACTCGTGCCCGTCAGCATAAAAGACGGATACATTCAAGTCCCGGACAAAATCGAAATCGATACAGAGCTCGTAGAAGCGTATGGATGGGACGGCTCGTCTTACATGTGAAAGCGCCAACTCGAAAAAATGTGATATTTTTCATTTCCCCTTACATATAGTAGGAAGAGGACAAGTTTCTTTAAAGGGGATTATATCCGTATGGGAAGAAAGCTCAAAATCGTACATGCTATCGTGCTGGGCAGCGTGTTACAGGGTCTCGGCATGGCGCTGTTTTTGTTTCCGAACCATATTCCTTCAGGGGGCGCAGCCGGCATCGCTGTTTTGCTCAATTTTTGGTTTCAGGTTCCGCACGGATTAACCGTCTGGGCTGTCAACTTTTCGCTGCTTTTAACGGCCGTTAAATGGCTTGAACCCGTAACGGTCTTCGGAACGATGGGGGCGATTACCATGACGTCCGTTTCGGTGCAGATCTTCGAATCCTGCATGCCCCTCATGACGACGAACAATATCTGGCTGGATTTATTTTACGGATCCGTCCTTTTGGGGACGGGGGTTGGACTGCTATATAAATACAATATTTCTAACGGCGGTTTTGGCGCCTTGGCTTTAATGATATCGATTTACCGCGGCGGAAAACCGGGAACTGCACTGTTTATGATGAACGCATTCATCTTCCTTTTGACGGCGTCTGTCATCGCCTGGGGAATCGTTATCCAAGCACTAATCTGCCAGTGGATTTCTACGAGGATCATCGATGCGATTTATCAGATTCGCTTCCGTCCGTTATTGATGCCTATCGCCAGTTTCCGCAATAAAAAATAGGCCGCTTTTCAAACGACCCTAATCATATAAATAAAATGTATCTGATCGAAGTCCCAGTCTCAGCGTTTCAAGCGGAATGGCATCCTGAAACGGTATATTCGCCAAATTGGCGTCAGGACCGATTTTTTCAATGAAACACGTCTGCAGCTGTTTCGTCGGCGCTTCAAAAATTAAATCCCTTGAAGCGATGCCGGAATGAAGGATCTCCTCAATAAGCTGGGACCGCATTTCTCCATCGCTTTTGCACAGCCCGCTCGTGCCGCTTTCCCTCGTTTCCGTGATCACTTTCTCGGCTCCGGCTTCAAGATCTTCGAGGATGTAATCGATCCATTCGGCTGACTCCAGCTCACTGCTGAGGGCGCTGTCTTTGCTGCCGACTTCGCTGAACACGTGAAACTCTTTCGAAAAATCGGAAATAAAGCTTGCTTTATCTTTATTAGAGAGACGGACCGTTCCGTTTGATATTTCCACATAACGACATCCATATAATTTGCAGTAGCGATAGTAATCTTCAATTTTATCCTGGCTTAAAAACTTCTCAAACAACGTTCCGCCAAAAAAGAATTGAACGTCATTTTGCTTCAGACAATCGATTTTCTCAACCAAATATTTCGTAATTAAAGATGTTCCCCATCCAAATTTCACAAAATCTATATAATCTGCCGCTCCGTGAATCGTATCTTTAAAAAAGTTCAAGGGAACCCCGTTATCAATCAGGATGGTGATCCCTTTTAATCTTGGTTTAAGCTGCCTGTCGGGCAGTATCAGTTCAGATGAAATCATTGATTACCCCTCACAATCTGCTGTATCTTTCATACTTTTAGGTAAATGTCTGTCGGCCATTATTCAGCTGTCACAATAAGAATTCACCTTTTCCCGTTTTTCGTTTCTCCCATTCATGTGTTGCCGTTCGGCAAGGAGTGATCTTCGTCCACCTCCCATTAGGCAGCATGTTAGCCTCTCATCTCCTGACTTGCTTCTCAACTAGGTATCTATCCATTTTGTGAAGTCAAAGTAAGTATATTCGCCGTCCTTTCATATGGTTCCTCACTAGTTCTTCACAATGAAAACTGACGTAAAAAGAAGGCCCGCGACAGATACGCGAAGCCCTTACTTAATCTTAGAAAATATATCAGTATATCAAATCCGGATCTCTCACCGCCAGTTTTTATTTTAATGCCGCAAGACAGATGTAATGATTGACTGATATGAATCGGTTTATTTCAATTTGGCGCGCCGGGTCTTTCAGATATTCACAAAATTGCTGAAATCATAACAATTTCCAGATCACATTTAGTTTAAAAAGTGAATAATCTGCCTATATGTTCTTTCAGTTCATGTTTCGTATCAGGGGGTAAGAAAACTAACCTTTAGGACGTATTGGGGGAAAATCGATGAACGATGTTTTAACGTATCACACATGGAATGAAAAAGCTTCTGAAGAGGTGATGGATACCTTCAGCGGCGAGATGGACGTTTTGAAATGGGCGTACAGCACGTATCAAAAAATTGTTTATGCCTGCAGTTTCGGCGCGGAAGGAATCGTTTTGATCGACTTGATTTCAAAAGTTGTGAAAGAAGCGGACATCGTGTTTTTAGATACAGGACTGCATTTTCCGGAAACATATGAACTTATCAATGAAGTGAAAGATCGCTATCCCGGTCTGTCGATTCGCTTTTTAAAACCCGGCCTCTCGCTTGAAGAACAGGAAAAACGCTATGGCAGCGAACTTTGGAAACGCCATCCGGACCATTGCTGCCGCCTTCGCAAGATCGAGCCGCTCAGAGAGCATCTGTCAGGGATGGAGGCATGGATGACCGGGCTGAGGCGGGAGCAGTCGGAAACACGGAAACATGTCCGTTATATCAACAAGGACGACAATTTTAAACTGATTAAAGTCTGCCCCCTTATTCACTGGACATGGGAAGATGTCTGGACTTACATTAAGCTGAATCAGCTGACGTATCACAAGCTTCATGATCAAGATTATCCGAGCATCGGCTGTGAGGTGTGTACGTCTCCCGTGGCAGACGGCGGCAATTTAAGAGCGGGAAGGTGGGCCCGTCAGGAAAAAACAGAATGCGGGCTGCATCAATTCCGGTAGGAGCTGGGTAAAAGATGACGATTACCATTTTGGCATTCATTATCGCTTTGTTTTTTGCCATGAACATAGGAGCGAGCGGAGCAGCAGCTTCAATGGGAATAGCGTATGGCGCAGGTGCCGTCCGGAAAAGGCAGGCGGCCTTGTGGATCAGCGGAATCGGTGTATTTTTGGGCGCCATGATAGGCGGAGGAGAGGTTGTGAAAACAATCGGTTCAGGCATTATCCCCACGTCTATTCTCAATGTGCATATTGTCGTGATTATCCTCGGAGCATCTGCGATTTCGCTGTTTATTGCAAACATCGCGGGGATTCCCCTTTCAACCAGCGAGGTGACGGTCGGCTCGATTGTCGGGGTCGGCGTCGCATTTCAAGCGGTATTTACCGATAAGCTGTTGGTGATCGTCATGTATTGGCTGATCATTCCGATTGCCGCTTTTTTTCTCGCTTTTTTCATTGGACAATTGCTGAAAAAAGCCGAGAAGAGGCTGCGGTGGCTTAAACAGCAAAAATGGGCGCGGCTGCTCACCGCACTAGTGATTTTAACCGGGTTTTTAGAAGCCTTTTCGGCGGGAATGAACAATGTCGCGAATTCCGTCGGACCTCTCGTTGGAGCAGGCCTCTTGTCAGTCAGCAGCGGAACGCTTCTTGGGGGACTGTTCGTGGCTATCGGAGCCATTTGCCTTGGAAGCAGAGTCATTGAGACGAATGGGAAAAAAATCACCGAGTTTTCGCTTTTGCAAGGGTCATGTGTTTCCGGACTCGGTGCGTCCCTAGTCATCGGCGCTTCGCTATTTGGCATTCCCGTGCCGCAAACCCAGATTACGACTTGCAGCATCATTGGGATTGGCCTTTCTGAAAAGGGAAGGGCAATTTTTCGTAAAAGCGTTATTTTGAAGTTAATGAAAGTATGGGTTGTTTCACCGGTTTTTTCACTTGTCATTTCGTATAGTCTCGTGAAAATCTTTCTCGATTTTGATTTATATTCAGTTGCAGTTGTTTTATGTGTTTTTCTTGCCACTCTTGGATCTGTAAGCCTTATGAAACATGCCAGGCAGAAACAATCAGATGTCCGAAGAAACAGGGATCATGTAAAGTCGATCGTTGGAGGAAGAGGGCGTAAAAGAGAACCTGCCGCATGGAGGGACTTTAGTTAACCGGCCCGCCTGTTTTGGATGATTGGGACTAAGGCCCGGAATCAGCCGGATTTAAAAAAGGCGCTCGTGCAGCTTTATCTGTTTCATTGCCTGATCGTGAGAAGTCATGAGCGGAACGGCACTTCTCAGCCGTATGATCGAAGAAGAGGTTGGCACGACGCCGCTATTTTTTGAAGAATACCAATGGATTGGCAGAAGGCGCGGCGCAGCAGATGGCCCTTTTTCTCAGGAAAAGTATTCCTCTGGTTTAAACTACATCCCGATTGTTAACAATGAAGAGAGAGATTCGGGAGGGAACCTTGATGGAATATGTACACTTGGTAGTCGAACTGACGATAGGGTTTGCAGCTTTATTTCTGATGACGAAAATTCTGGGGAAAACCCAATTTGCCCAAATTACGCCGTTTGATTTTATTTCCGCTTTAATATTGGGGGAAATGGTTGGAAACGCGATTTTCGATCAGGATGTCACCATCTGGAAAGTCCTTTTCGCCATCCTCGTTTGGGCCATTCTAATCTATTCAATAGAAGTTTTATCACAAAAAGTGCAAAACATCAGAGGTTTTCTCGAGGGCAGGCCAAGTATTGTGATCAATAAAGGAAAAATCGATTATAATGCCCTCAAAAAAAATAAATTGGACCTGAACCAGCTGCAGACATTGGCACGTGAAAAAGGCTGTTTTTCCTTAAACGAGATTCAATATGCCATCCTTGAAACAGACGGTTCGCTTAGCGTCCTGCCAAAACACAAATACGGGATGCCGACAAAAGAAGACTTAAACATCCCTTACAAACCGGTTCAGCTCCCGGTGCCGTTAATCCTCGACGGCGAGCTCGAAAAGAACAATCTGCATGAAGCCGGCTTTGACGAGCTTTGGCTGCAAAATCAATTATCAAGTCAAGGTATTACACAGTATCAAGAGGTGCTTTATGCGGAATGGCGCGGCGATGAGGGGCAGCTTTACGTTACAACCTATTGATATTGGCAAGCGCGGGTTCGACAAGCTTCGAGCCCGCGCTTTTCTATTTGCGCTCACACGGCTAAAGGATCGTACTTTTTTACCGGTCCGAAAGGCTGTCAATCTCTAAAAAATTCCGTTAAATCATTCAAACGGCCTTCAAATGGAGGAAAGACAAACGACAAAAGGTGCAATTGAAGCTGGAAAATCTGCTTTCAGCCTCTTTTTCTTTTCCTTTTTTCTTCAAAAATCTCCATTTTTCACATGACCTGCGCTGTCCAATCAAAACACGCAAACTTGACATAAATATCTAAAGTGTTAATATACTAACCGTGTTCGAAAAAATACGAACAGAAATGCGAACAAAGGGAGATGTTAAAGATCTTTAATCAAAAAAACGTAGCTTTTATAGGGGCAGGATCAATGGCAGAGGGAATGATCTCAGGCATCGTTCAATCCAAAAAACTGCCTGCTTCGCAAATCTATGTTACAAACCACACGAACCACCGGCGTTTAGAAGAACTCCAGCAGAAATATGGAATACGAGGCGTCAGAAAAGAAGAACTTGACTATCAGAACATCGATTGCTTCATCTTGGCGATGAAGCCGAAAGATGCAGAGAGTGCTCTTACTTCCATGAAACCGCATATTCAACCCCATCAGCTTATCGTGTCAGTTTTAGCTGGCATATCAATTTCATTTATTGAAAACGAGCTGCACGGCATGCAGCCTGTCATCCGAATCATGCCTAACACCTCAAGTGCAATCGGCGCATCTGCAACCGCCATGGCCGAAGGCAGCCATGTAACAGCCGATCTGTCAAAAACCGCGAAACAACTGCTTCAATGCATGGGAGAAGTCTATTCCATCGAAGAAAGCAAAATGGACATTTTCACCGGCATTGCCGGCAGCGGGCCTGCTTACTTTTATTATTTAATGGAGCACATCGAAAAAGCGGGAGCCGAGGCTGGATTAAGCCAAAAACTAACGAGGGAAATCGGCGCGCAGACATTGTTAGGCGCCGCCAAAATGCTGTTGGAAAGCCCTGAAGATACAGCTGTTCTCAAAGACAACATCACTTCCCCTAACGGTACGACTGCCGCCGGTTTAAAGGCCTTGGAGGAAAGCGGAGGAGGCGAAGCGATCGAACAGGCGGTCAAACAAGCCGCAAAACGATCCAAAACCATCAGTCTCGAACTTGAACAATTAGTCGCAGCAAAGTAAGCACCCGTAACGAAGAAAAATACTACAGGAGTGATAAAATGACCTCTAATCAACAGAGGGTAGTTGTCAAAGTGGGAAGCAGTTCTTTAACAAGTCTTCACGGCGAAATCAGCAGCAAAAAGCTCGAAAAGCTCGTTGAGCAGATCGTCCGCCTCAAAGATGAAGGGCACGAAGTCCTCCTCGTTTCATCTGGCGCTGTGGCGGCCGGATACCGGAAACTTGGCTTCATTAACAGGCCGGATACATTGCCTGAAAAACAAGCATCCGCATCTGTCGGCCAGGGCTTACTAATCGAAGCGTATTCCAAGCTCTTTTTATCCCATGGCTATATCGCTTCACAAATATTAATCACAAAAAACGATTTTTCAGATGAAAAACGGTACAACAATGTGAGAAATACGATGAATGTTCTGTTGAAACGCGGCATTATTCCGATCATCAACGAAAATGACACAGTTACCGTCAACCGGCTCAAATTCGGAGACAATGATACGCTTTCTGCTAAAGTGGCGGGTCTGATCGACGCTAACCTGCTGACCATCCTCTCTGATATAGACGGCCTTTATGACGCGAATCCGCGAAAAACGCCGGACGCCGCACTCGTCCGGGAAGTAAATGAAATCACGCCGGAGATAGAAGCTTCAGCAGGGGATGCCGGAAGCGAAGTCGGAACAGGCGGCATGAAGTCGAAACTGGACGCTTTTAAAATTACAATGGCTTCAGGCATCAAAGGATTTTTAGGGCGTGCAGACACCTCCGGTCTGTTGCAAGAAGCAATCAGCGGGACTGCGAGGGGAACGTATTTTATTCCGAATGACGATTCACACACACTCAACCATAAAAAGCAATGGATAGCATTTAACTCTGGACCTGAAGGAGACATCATCGTCCACAACGAAAGCAAAGAGTTTATTATCGACCGTAAAAAAAGCCTGTATCCTTCTAGTATTTACGAAATTAACGGCCGTTTCAGCAACGGTTCCGTCGTTCGAATCCTTGATCAGGAAGGAGAGGAAATCGGCCTCGGCGTCGTCAACTTTTCCTCATCCCAGCTTCGTAAATGGAAGAAGGATACGAATCAGGAAACAGCCGCTTCCTCACAGGCTGTCGTTGACAGAGAAGCGTTTGTCTGTCATTTAGAGCTATCCGTTCCGCTTTAAAAAACAAATCAAAGGAGGAATTGACATGACGGCGACAAGCGAGAACACCAGGGCACAAATCGAAGAAAAAGCGATAAAGGCAAAAACAGCCGCAAAATCTTTGCGGCTGACAACTGAAAAAGACAAGAACGAGGCGCTTGCTACACTGGCCGAACACCTGAAACAAAACATGAGCTATATTCTCACTGAAAATGCCAAAGATATTGAAGCGGGACGAAAAAAAGGCTATGATGCAGCCTACATCGACCGCCTGTCGCTCAATGAAGACAGGGTACTGGATTTTGCCAATGGACTGCTGGAAGTCGCGGAACTGGATGATCCGGTCGGAGAAACGCTATCAAGCTGGACGCTCGACAACGGGCTAAAGGCGGAAAAAGTCAGCGTTCCTCTCGGCGTCATCGGCATGATCTATGAAGCGCGTCCGAATGTGACTGTCGATGCGACCGGGCTCGCTCTAAAATCGGGCAATGCGATCGTTTTGAAAGGCGGCTCTTCCGCCATTCATTCGAATACAGCGATCGTATCGGTCATGCACCAAGCGCTGGAAACGACAGACATTCCCCGCGATGCTGTTCAATTTATCGAAAGCACGGACCGAAGCGCCACGAAGCAGCTCTTCAAGATGAAAGAGCATATCGATGTACTCATCCCCCGGGGAGGCGGTGCCCTCATTCAGGAAGTCGTTGAGAACGCAACCGTTCCCGTTCTTGAGACGGGAGTCGGCAACTGTCACATCTATATCGACCGGGAAGCAGACCCTGAAAAAGCAATCAATGTCATGATCAATGCGAAAACAGACCGCCCCGCCGTCTGCAATGCGCTTGAAACGCTGATTGTTCACGAAAAATGGCTTGAGGAAAACAGTGCAGCGCTTATCAATGCTTTAAACGAACACGGTATTCAAGTTCACGGGGACGAAAAGGCGGTTCAATGGATTCCAGGCGCGATACCAGCGGGGGAAGCTGATTGGCAGAACGAATATTTAAGCCTTGTTCTCGCGGTTAAAGTCGCAGCAAGTCTTGAAGAAGCCTGCGATCATATCGAAACATACGGAACAAAGCATTCAGAAGCGATTATCACCGAAAATCCGAAAACAGCCAAGGCTTTTCTGAATACCGTTGATGCGGCAGCACTGTATCACAATGCCTCAACCCGGTTCACCGACGGCGGCGCACTCGGCTTCGGCGCGGAAATCGGGATTTCTACACAGAAGCTTCACGCCCGCGGACCTATGGGTCTGAAAGAATTGACCACATGCAAATATATCATGAGAGGCGACGGCCATATCAGAAGATAAATAAAAAAGCCTGCATTGAAACTGCACCTCAAGATTGTCAGGTGACAATTGAGGTGCAGTTTTTTCTTACGGCTGCATCCGCCGTATCACGGAAAACATACGGCGCAGTGGTTTTTCTTTAAGCATCCTTTAAAATCCTTCCTTTACATCCTTTCAATCAAATTACATAATGATCTATGATATAGGATTCAGAAGGAGAGTGTACGTTATGCAACCCCCAACCGGAAAAACCTGCGTTCCGACCGGTGTGGATCTTAAAAACACCGGTTTTGGATATACGTTGTCATTGATAAGCGGCAAATATAAAATAATCATTCTATATTGGCTGTCTGAACGCGAAGTGATGCGGCATAATGAGCTGAAGCGAAGCATCGGCACCATTTCCTTCAAAACGCTGAGCATCATGTTAAAAGAGTTGGAGGCAGACGGCCTTATTATACGTAAGGAATTTCCCCAAATTCCCCCAAAGGTGGAGTATTCATTATCTGAACGCGGACGTTCTCTCTTACCTTTGTTCAATATGATGTGTGAGTGGGGAGAGAAAAACAGGCTGGGCTGACAGCCTGTTTCAACCGGAATGATTTCCGCAAAACTTAAAGATTGTCAATAAAACGCAAATAATCCCGGGCGCTTTTCTCCAATTCTCCCGCTCCCGGCCCGGTCGCTTCTTCCTCATTTCCGCCGGGCTCATTTTCCTTGCCGTAAAACGCAAAAAATGAACGATAGTCTGCATGACAATATCGGAATGTCGTTTCAAATGGAACTAATATTTGTTCAAGCGTATAGCGGTACCTTCCGTTTTCACCATAATCTTCTTCTTTAATTCCGGCGGATACACCTAATGCCACTTTACGATTTTTTAATCGATCACCTCCATTTGAACCATAAGCCCATCCGTAAGCCAATACATCATCAAGCCATTTTTTAAGAAGAGGCGGACAGTTAAACCAATAGATAGGGAATTGAAAAACAAGATTGCCGTGCGCTTCCACCAATTTTTGTTCTTTTTCCGCGTCAATGTTTCCATCCGGATATACGTCGGACAATTCGTGAACCGTATACTTTTCCGGATATTTTTTGAGCTCCTCTACCCAGCGCTTATTGATAACTGATGTTTCTAAACTTGGATGTGCAACGATAATCAGTGTTTTCAAAAATTTTCCTCCTTCGGCATGTTTTCATCTTGATTATAAAGTTCACACTGCGAATTTGTAAGTATGCACTTTTGGTTCAGGTACTTACGTAAAGGTAAGTATCAGTTGTCATCAAACGGTCCGATTTTGCCTGTCCAAAATCCTCTGGCATGAAAAATGCACTTTTTTAATATAATGTTACAAAGCTCTGCTGCCTAAGGAATTTGACGATCCAAAAAGGGGGTCACTTTATGAATTTTGAACTAACCAGAGAACAGCAAATGGTTCGCGAACTCGCCAGAGATTTTGCGAAACAGGAAATTGCACCGCATGCCGAACATGTTGACAGGACGGGAGAATTTCCGGTTGAGACATTTAAAAAAATGGGGGAGCTCGGCCTCTTGGGGATTCCGTTTCCGGAATGCTACGGCGGGTCAGGCGGGGATACGATTTCCTATGCGCTTAGCGTCGAAGAAATCGGCAAAGCGTGCGGGAGCACCGGTCTAAGCTATGCTGCGGCTGTATCGCTCGGGGCTGCACCGGTTTATTATTTCGGCACCGAAGAACAAAAACAAGAATATCTCGTGCCACTTGCGACGGGCCGGGCGCTCGGAGCGTTCGGGCTGACCGAACCGAATGCAGGATCAGATGCGGGCGGCACCCGGACAAAAGCCCGCTCGGAAGGGGACAGCTATGTGATCAGCGGGGAGAAATGCTGGATAACCAATGCCGGATATGCCCGGACCGTCATCGTCACCGCCGTCACCGGAAAAGATGACAACGGAAAAAACATCATCTCCGCCATCATCGTTCCGACAGATTCGGAAGGCTTCACCATTAATAGCGAATATGACAAAATGGGTGTCCGCGGCTCCAATACATCGCAGCTCATCTTGGACAATGTCCGCGTTCCAAAACAAAATCTGTTGGGAAGCCCGGAAAAAGGGTTTAAACAGTTTCTCAATACACTTGACGGGGGCAGAATTTCGATCGCCGCGCTGGCCGTCGGTATCGCTCAAGGCGCATTTGAGGCCGCGCTTGCATACGCACACGAACGAAAACAATTCGGCCGGCCCATCTCCTATTTCCAGGCGATTCAGTTCAAGCTTGCCGACATGGCCATGGAAATTGAGCTTGCCCGCAATATGGTGCTGAAGGCCGCCTGGCTGAAAGATCAAGGCCGGCCGTTTACAAAGGAAGCGGCTTTCGCCAAGCTTTATGCCTCAGAGATGGCGTTCAGGGCATGTAATCAGTCCATTCAAATACACGGAGGATACGGGTATATGAAAGAGTACGGAGTCGAGCGGATGCTGCGGGATGCCAAATTAATGGAAATTGGTGAAGGAACTTCAGAAATTCAACGGCTCGTCATCGCAAGGCAGCTCGGCATAGGCAAACAAGCGGCGAATTGAAAACGCTTTCCGGGAGAAGGGAGGGACAACGTTGGCAGAGCTGCTCCATTTGACTATCGGAAAATTGTTGGAGAAAACCGCGGCAAACGCACCTGATCACGAGGCTGTCGTCTATCCGGATCGCCGCCTCCGTTATACGTACCGGCAATTTGACCAGTTGTGCAGAAAAGTCGCAAAAGGACTGATGGCGCTCGGTATTGAAAAAGGTGAACATGTCGCAATTTGGGCTTCCAATACTCCGGAATGGCTCACCGCCCAGTTTGCCTCGGCAAAAACGGGCGCGGTGCTTGTCACAGTCAACACGAACTATCAATTATCAGAGCTTGAATATGTGCTGAAACAGTCAGATGCCACAACACTCATTTTAATGGAATCATACCGGGGCACTTCTTACATTGATATCCTTTACAAACTGATTCCTGAATTGAAGGAGTCGGAACCGGGTAAGCTCGCATCTGAAAGACTGCCTTTCTTAAAAAATATTATTTTGATGGGAGATAAAAGGCATCCCGGCATGTACCTTTGGGATGACATATTAAAGCTCTCCGGTTCGGTAAGCGAAAAAGCGCTTGATCACAGGATGGAACGACTCAAAGAGCATGATGTCATCAATATGCAATATACATCAGGTACGACAGGCTTTCCAAAAGGCGTGATGCTCACTCATTCCAATTTGGCAAACAACGCGGCAAATATTGCGGAATGCATGAATTTATCGAGAAAAGACAGAATGTGCATCCCCGTACCCTTTTTTCACTGCTTTGGATGCGTGCTGGGAACTCTCGCTTGCGTCACCGCCGGTGCGACGATGGTGCCGGTGCAAGAATTCAATCCAAAAGGAGTGCTTTCTGCTGTCGAAACGGAAAAATGCACGGCGCTGCACGGTGTACCGACCATGTTCATTGCCGAACTGAATGATCAAGATTTTGCATCATATGACTTGTCTTCTTTAAGAACGGGTATCATGGCCGGTTCAAACTGTCCGATTGAAGTTATGAAAAAAGTGATCAATAACATGGGGATGTCTGAAATAACGATTGCATACGGACAGACAGAAGCATCACCGGTCATTACCCAGACGAGGGTCAACGATTCGCTCAAAAGAAGGGTCGAAACCGTAGGGCGCGCCTTGCCGAATGTTGAAGTCAAAATAACTGAACCGGGCACAAATCAGGAGGTTGCAAGAGGCGTTCAAGGCGAGCTGTGCACACGCGGCTACCATGTCATGAAAGGCTATTACAAAAATTCTGAGGACACGGCAGCGGTGATTGATGAGGACGGATTTTTGCATACAGGTGATTTAGCCGTAATGGATGAAGAAGGCTACTGCCGGATTACCGGGAGATTAAAAGACATGATCATCCGAGGCGGAGAAAACATATACCCGCGGGAAATAGAAGAGTTTTTATACAAGCATCCCAACATTCTCGACGTCCAAATTGTCGGTGTGCCTGACGAAACATTCGGTGAAGAGATATCGGCCTGGATCAAACTGAAAAGCGGAGCATCCATGACAGCTGACGAATTAAAAGAATACTGCAAAGGTAAAATCGCCCGTTATAAGATTCCGCGCTATATCGCATTTGTCGAAGAGTTCCCGATGACGGCATCAGGAAAAGTGCAGAAATTTAAATTAAGGGAGCAAGCGCTTGAACATTTTCAATTGTAATTTTCCCTTGCAAGTGCGACGAACTAAAATGAGGGACTCTTTTGTTTAACGGATCATCCGCACATGTAAACGGATGCCGTGTAGCCTAAAGCTTTTGAAAGTGAAGCAAAACTGTATCTTAATTGGTTAAGGTACAGTTTTTTTATGAGGTTTTTCAAAAACACGTGAGATGATATTTTTCACGAATAAATGATAACAATTTATTTCCATTTCTGCTCAGAGTGCGTTGAATTCCAGCTCTGTTTTTTGAATAAAATGGTATAAACATCGTGATATTTTCTCCGCTTTAGAGCTTTTCTTATGTTATGAGCAGTAAAGACAAGAATTTTGCAGATGAGATAAAATAACCATTTTCTAAAAAATTATTGAATTTATTGTAAACATTGTTGTATTTTATCGAATTTGTATTACAATGATTCTCATACGTATTGATTTAGCCATATATTGTCATATAACCTGTAATTATTTTACTTTTTTATTCTCTTATATTTGAAATGGAGGGGTTCCATTGAACACAACCTACACTTTGACCCATGCTCAAAGAAGAGTATGGTTTACCGAGCTGCTCGATCCGGGTACAAGTATCTGCAATCTTGCAGCCTGTGTCAAATTCAGGGGCGCTATTGACCTTGATGTGCTGCGGCGGGCTTTGGACTTTTCAGTTTCCCGGCATGATTCACTTCATTTTCAGCTGACAGAAGGGAAAGGGGAAGAGCCTGATCTTTATCTCGCTGCACATCGCCCGCTTTCCATAGAGACCATTGATTTGACAAAGGCCGGCAAGTCCGAACGGAATAAGTGGATTGACGATCAGACTTCGATTCCGTTTAAGCTGTTTCATTCACCGCTTTATCAATTCACCCTGCTGGCGATTTCGAGTAAAGAAGTTTGGCTCTATGCAAAATTCCACCATATCATAATGGACGGTATTTCTCTTAATCTGCTAGGCAATCAACTGATAGAGATGTATCAAAAAATGATTCGGAATGAACCCTTACCTCAACATCATGAACCTTCCTATCTCACCTATATCGAAAAAGAGAAGCAATACTTGCAATCTTCCCGGTTTGAAAAAGACCGCTTATTTTGGACAAACACCTACCACACCATTCCAGAACATTTCCCACTAACAGAAAAAGCCTTGCCTCAACAACAAAGCACCGCCGCTTTAAGAGAAACCCTGACTCTTTCACATCCCTTGGCAGAATCAATCCGACACTTTTGCGAAAAGCATCAAATCAGCATTCTTTCTCTGTTTATGGCTTCGTTTTACATATGCATCAGCAGAATGACATCCAGCAAGGATATTGTGATTGGGACCTATTACGGTAACCGCGCCTCCAGGCTGGAAAAAGACATGCTCGGTATGTTTGTGAGCACACTGCCAATCAGAATGGAAGTTGATCCGGATTGTGATGTTCTTTCATTTGTCACAAGCATCGGGAAAGAACAGCTTTCAGTCATGCGTCATCAAAAATATCCCTACAATCTGCTGATGAACGAATTAAGGCATCAGCATGGTGATCTGCAAAATTTAATTGTCACTTCCATACAGTATCAGCCGCTTCAATGGCAACAAGCAGATGGCTTTGAATATGAAACGGCCATGTATTTCAGCGGGCGCACTGCAAATCAGCTGTCTGTTTCAATTAAAGAGCGCCTTGATACCGGTATCATACAGTTAAATTTTGATTATCAAACCGCTATGTTTACTGATCATGACATCAAACGGATTCAATCCCATCTTTTAACCGTTTTGGAGAAGGCACTTGAGAAGCCGGACCAGCCGATTAAAAACATCGATATGGTAGAGTCCAACGAAAAGGAACGGATTTTGTCTGCTTTTAACCAAACAGATTCCGTCAAACCTTTGGCGCCGACGCTGCATGGTTTTTTCACCCGCCGCGCGGCGCTGTCGCCGAACTTGCCGGCGGTTCGTTTTTCCGGCGGTATCTTAACGTACCGAGAGCTTGATCAGTATACCAATCAACTTGCTGTCCGGTTGAAGAAAAAAGGCGTCGCCAAAGAAAGTGTCGTCGGCGTGCTCGCCGACCGTTCACCGGAGATGGTGATCGCGGTGCTGGCTGTTTTGAAAGCCGGCGGCGCTTACGTGCCGCTTGATCCAGACTATCCTGAAGAACGGCTCAGATATATGCTCGCTGACAGTGGCGCCCGGCTTCTCGTCACAGGGCCGGGTTTGTCCGTCTCCGGATTTTCCGGGGAAACGCTTGAAGTCAATCTGTCATCACTTCGAACGGAACCAGCGGAGAACGAACCGGTTTGCGCTCATACGGATGGCGGCTCACTCGCCTATGTCATCTATACATCCGGTTCAACCGGGACACCGAAGGGCGTCGCGGTTGAGCACCGACAGGCTGCCGCCTTTTTGTCCGGGATGCAGCGCCAGTTCCCATTAACTGAAGATGATGTCATTGTGCTCAAGTCATCGTTTTCATTTGATGCTTCGATCTGGCAGTTGTTTTGGTGGATGATTCCCGGCGCCTCCATGTATTTGCTTCCGCAGGGCTGGGAGAAGGATCCCGCTTTAATGACAGAAGCCTTCACAAACGAAGGAGTGACGACGGCGCATTTTATCCCGGCGATGGCCAACAGCTTTTTAGACCAGGTCGAGATGGAAACAGAGGAGAAAAGGACAAGCCTTGCGAAAACCTTGAAACACGTATTCGCCGGAGGTGAAGCGCTCGCTCCCCAGACAGCCGCCCGATTTGCCCGGTCTTTGCCGGAGACTGCGGTCATTCACGGCTACGGGCCGACAGAAGCTACGGTGGATGCCGCATTTTTTCGGTACGACCATGAAAAAGACAGGGAACGGATGCGGCTTCCGATCGGAAAACCTGTACCGGGAGCCCGTCTTTATATTTTAGACAGTGAGAAAGCTGTCCAGCCCATAGGGGTGGCCGGAGAACTGTATATCGCAGGCGCGGGTGTCGCAAGGGGCTATTTGAACCGTCCGGAGCTGACAGAAGAACGGTTTCTCGATGACCCGTTTTATCGAGGGGAACGCATGTATCAAACGGGCGATCTGGCGAGATGGCTCCCGGATGGAACCGTTGAATGGCTGGGCCGCATGGACGGCCAAGTGAAAATCCGCGGCTACCGAATCGAACCGGGAGAAGTCGAAGCGGCGCTTCGCCAGATCGACGGCGTGCGGGAAGCGGCGGTTGTCGCCCGGACAGAAGGGGAGGAAACCGAGCTTTACGCCTATATTGAAGGTCAGGATCAAAAGACCGCAAGGACAGAACTAGGCAAACGCCTGCCGGCCTATATGATGCCTTCATCATTCATCGAGATGCGTGACTGGCCTGTCACACCGAGCGGAAAGCTTGACCGCAAGGCGCTGCCCGCTCCCGACGGAGCGGCTGAACGACGCGCTTACACCGCGCCGCGAACCATCACGGAAATGAAGCTCGCCAAGCTTTGGGAAGAGGTGCTGAAATACGGCCCTGCCGGCACTCGCGACCACTTTTTCGAACAAGGCGGCCACTCGCTGAAAGCGACAGCGCTTGTCTCCCGCATTGCCAAAGCCTTTGGCGTGCAAGTGCCGCTGAAGGAGATCTTTGCCAAGCCGACACTGGAAGAGCTCGCCGCCGTGATTCATGAATTGGATGAGAGCCCATATGCGGCGATTGAACCGGCGGAAATACAGGACACCTACCCGGTGTCCTCGGCGCAAAAGCGGATGTATGTCCTTCAGCAGCTGGAAGACGGCGGTGTCGGCTACAATATGCCGGCGGCGCTTAAGCTGACAGGACCGCTCGACCGCGCCCGGCTTGATGAAGTATTCAGGCAGCTGATCCGCCGCCACGAATCGCTCAGGACGTCGTTTGAAACCGGGGCAGACGGCGAGCCTGTCCAGCGCATCCATGATGATGTCCCGTTTCAGCTGATGGAGTTGGCGGCGGCTGAAGACTTTGTCCGTCCGTTCCGGCTTCAAGAAGCGCCGCTTTTCCGCGCCGCTCTTGTGAAGGAAGCAGAGGAGAGCCATCTGTTGTTGGTGGACATGCATCACATCATTTCCGACGGGGTGTCTGTCGGCACCTTAATCCGCGAATTCAGCGAGCTGTACGCCAGCCGGACGCTTCACCCGCTGCGGATTCAATATAAAGACTACGCCGTCTGGCAACAGGCATTCAAACAAGGGGAGGCGTACAACAGACAGGAAGCCTATTGGCTGAAGCAGCTCGACGGAGAGCTGCCGGTGCTTGAGCTTCCGGCCGACAACGCCCGCCCGGCGGTACGAAGCTTTGCGGGTGATACAGTGTCCCGCACGCTTGATGCGAAAACAACAGCCGGCCTTTACAAGATCGCCCGCGACAACGGCTGCACCCTGTATATGGTTCTTCTCGCCGCGTACAGCACGCTTCTTGCCCGGCTCAGCGGACAGGAGGATATCATCATCGGTTCGCCGATCGCCGGAAGGCCGCACAAAGACTTAGAACCTGTCATCGGCATGTTTGTCAACACATTGGCGATCAGAACGCATCCGGCAGAAAACAAATGTTTCAGCAATTTCTTAAGGGAGGTCCGCGAAACGGCGCTTGAAGCGTTCGAACATCAGGATTATCCGTTTGAGGAGCTTGTCGACCGGCTTGATGTCGTCCGTGATATGAGTCGCAATCCGTTGTTTGACGCCATGTTTATTTTGCAAAACATGGAACAGCACGATATGCAATTAGCCGGCCTTCAAGTCAATCGCGTTCAAACATTTGCCCATCAAGTATCTATTTTTGACCTTACATTGACCGCTTGCGAATCTAACGGGAATATCCGTCTCGACATGGAATTCAGCACCGATCTTTTCTTAAAAACAACCATCGAGCGCTGGATGAAACATTTGCTTGTACTTTTGCGCCATATCGTCCATCAGCCCGAGACAGATCTTGCACGCTTCAATCTTCTGAACGATGAAGATCAATACCAAATTCTTGTTGAATTTAATCACAAACACCTTCAACTTCCAGAACGAACAGCAGTGTTTCACGAACTGTTTGAAGAAACAACAGCGAATAATCCTCAGCAAATCGCAGTCATTGAGGGCTCGAAACAGATCAGCTATCACCAATTGAATGGTCGCGCCAATCGACTGGCGCGGACGCTTCAAACAGCCGGAATCGGTCCTGGAAAACGAGTTGCGATTTTGGCCAATCGTTCGATTGAAGCCATCATAGGTGTTTTGGCCGTGCTGAAAGCGGGAGGAGCGTATATCCCGATAGATTCCCATTATCCAGAAGAAAGAATTCGGTTTTTATTAAAAGACAGCGAAGCATCTGCGCTGCTGGCCCAGGCTGAATATATAGATATCGCTTCACTTTTGACAGATGGCAGTATGCCTTGCATCCATCTTGACCATGAACATAATGGCCTGCACGAGGAAAATATAGTTTCAACAGCAACTCCAAAAGATACTGCCTATGTCATCTATACTTCGGGAACAACAGGAGCGCCAAAAGGAGTTGAAGTCAGACATCGCAATTTCACACATGCAGCGCTTGCTTGGCGAAGCATCTATGAGCTTGACCGCACACCGGCGAGAGTGCTGCAAATGGCCAGTTTCTCGTTTGATGTCTTTTCAGGAGACATAGCCCGGGCATTCTTAAACGGGGGAACGCTTGTGATTTGCCCGGATGATGTCCGAATTGAGCCCGAACTGTTATGTAAGCTGATGAATCAACAGCAGATTACATTAATGGAATCGACACCAGCCCTGGTTGTTCCCTTTATGGAATATGTTTACCGGCGGAAATATCGATTACCGAGCCTAAAGGTGCTGATTCTGGGCTCAGATATTGTCAGTGCACAGGATTTTTACACATTAAATGAACGATTCGGAAAAGAGATGCGGATCATCAACAGCTACGGTGTAACAGAGGCGACCATTGATTCAAGCTATTATGAAATCACGATGAGTAAAGAGCGCTATCACGATTTTGTACCGATCGGCATTCCGCTCCCAAATGTACAAATGTATGTTCTCAACAAGAACAAACAAGTTCAGCCCATCGGCGTCCCGGGAGAACTTTTTATTGGGGGGGAAGGCGTGGCCAAAGGCTATTGGCGAAAAGCTGAATTGACAAAAGCCAAATTCAGCGATCCTTTAGCGCAAGGTCGGCCGCTGTATCAAACCGGAGATCAGGCCTGCTGGCTTCCTGACGGCACCCTCCGTCTTTATGGGCGTCTTGATCAACAAGTCAAAATAAAGGGCTACAGAATTGAGCTCGAAGAAATAGAAAATGCGCTTTTGAAGAACGAGCATGTCAAAGAAGCGGCAGTCGCCATTCAAAAAGATATTGAAGGGAAAACCTATTTGGCGGCATACGTCGTTCCTAAAGAAGCAGACATCATCGATCTGCGTTTAGATTTGGCAAAAAGGCTTCCGGCTTACATGATTCCAGCTCATTTTGTCGGTTTAGAGAAAATGCCGCTTACATTTAACGGCAAATTGAATAAAGACGCTTTGCCTGCTGCACATGTTCAGAGCTTGGAAACTTACCATGCCCCGCAAAATGAAAAACAAGCATTGCTATGCCGGATTTGGGAGGATGTGCTCCATGTACGGCAAGCAGGCATCACCGACTCTTTCTTTCAGCTGGGGGGAGACTCCATAAAAGCGCTGCAAGTGTCGGCTCGTCTTGCCGCTGAAGGATGGGATATGACGATTCGGGATTTATTTCAATTTCCGACCATTGAAGAACTGGCGAGTCACCTGACTCCGACCGTATCAATTGCCGATCAGGGACCTGTTGAAGGGAATGCCAGTCTAACACCTGTACAGCAAAGGTTTTTTGCCTATCCTGGCGCCTTTGAACATCATTACAATCAAGCAGTCATGCTCACAAGTGAAAAAAGATTGGACGAGACTGCACTGCGCCGGGCCGTATCCGCTTTAATCAAGCATCATGACGCCTTGCGGATGATGTTTAAAAAAGACGATAACGGACGCATCCTTCAATATAATCGCGGAATCAGTCAAACGGATGAGGATGGATTCAGCTTTAAGACCATAGACCTCGCCGATGAGACGCAGATTGCCGAACGCATAGAAGCGGAGGAAAAACGAATACAGCGGGCAATGCGTTTGGACGAAGGACTCCTTTGTCACATTGGATTGTTCAGATTGCGGGATGCAGACCATCTGCTGATCGCCATTCATCATCTGATTGTGGATGGTGTGTCATGGAGAATTTTGCTTGAAGATTTACAAACAGCTTATCAGCAAGCTTTAGCAGACAGAAAAATTAAATTGCCGCAGAAAAGCGATTCTTACGTAACATATGCAAACAGGCTGCATCCATTGTCAACAAGCAACGAACTGCTTGAGGAAGCGGCATATTGGGAGCATGCGATATCTTTTGAAACGACCGCATTACCAAAAGACGGTCACAGGAATGCGGACAGGCTGCAAAAAACGGCACTCACCGCTTCGCGCTTGTTAAGCGTGAAACTGACAAACCAGCTGCTGTTTCAGACAAAACAGGCATACGGCACAGAGGTGAATGAACTGATGCTGGCGGCCTTGGGAATAGCGCTTGCCAATTGGACGAAACGTGAGCATTTCCTTGTCAGTGTTGAGGGACATGGCAGGGAAGGACATGTTCCGGACATTGATATTTCCAGAACTGTAGGATGGTTCACCTCGATATATCCGGTTCTTCTGGACATGAGTGTACCGGACAATTCAAGCGAAAAAACCGCTTGCCGTATAAAAAACGTGAAAGACATGATGAGACGCGTGCCGAACCAAGGAACCGGATACGGGCTTTTGCAATCGTCTGGACGTATTCAGCACCGTGAACCTGAAATCTGCTTTAACTATCTCGGACAGTTCGACGGTCTCGAAGGAATGATGCGGATGTCTCCTTATCAGCCGCGCCACAACATTGCAGAAGAGCGGCCGAGAGAATTTGATTTGGACATCAATGCCATGGTCGTCAATCAGCGGCTTGATATTCAAACTGTCTATACCGACGTCTTTTCCAGGCGTACGATTGAAACATTTATGGATGGCTTCTATGACCGCCTTTGTGAGGTCATTGAGCATTGTTCCGCCAAGAAACAACGAGAAAAAACATTGAGCGATTACAGCAATAAACAATTGACTTCCGCTTCATTCGAAAGTATTGCCAATCTCGTAAAAGAACTTTAATTTCGCCGGAAAGGTGTGTGGCATTCATGGCGCAAGAGACAGAGATTCAAGATATTTATCCATTGTCGTATATGCAGGAAGGAATGCTGTTTCATTCACTGCTTCACCCCGATTCAAACGCCTATATTGAACAAATTTCCTTCACCATCAGCGGTGATTTGTGTCTGGATTCATTTCAGAAGAGTCTGGATCTATTGATTGAACGTTACGACATTTTCAGAACGATTTATATAAAAGAGGTGCCTGATCTGGACGGGCCGCAGCAAGTCGTTCTATCACACCGAAAAGTAGCTGTTCAGACGGAGGATATTTCTGCCTTGACGGCTGAACAACAGAATACGTTGATAAATAGCCGCAAACAAGCAGATCGGCTTCAACGGTTCGATCTGCAAAAAGGTCCATTAATGCGGCTGACCCTTTATCAAACAGGAGAAAAACGGCATACATGCGTATGGACCCACCACCACATCATGATGGATGGATGGAGCTTAGGTATTGTGCTGCAAGATTTTTTCCATATGTACTACGCTCTAAGAAACAGCCGGCCTTTCCGCCTTGGGAAGCCGGCGCCTTACAGCACATACATGACTTGGCTTCGCGGTCAGAATAGAGAAAAAACAGCTGCCTTCTGGTCCGATTATTTGGAAGGGTACGGGGAGTCTGTCTCTGTCCCCGGTTCAAAAAGCAAAACAACAGAAGGCGGTTATACACCGAGACACCTTCAATACTCACTCAAGCCGGAAACGGTTGAAAAACTTTCCGATTTAGCAAGGCGATTGGGCGTGACGTTAAACACGTTGTTTACAAGTATATGGGGCTTGCTTCTGCACCGCTACAACGCGACTGATGACGCTGTATTCGGCGCAGTTGTTTCAGGGAGGCCTTCCGCCATTGACGGAATCGAATCAATGGCCGGACTGTTCATTAACACGGTGCCTGTCCGGATTCGCTCTTCCGCGGGTATGTCATTTTCTTCACTCGCCAAACAAGTGCAAAAAGACATCCTGACTTGTGAAGATCACGGCTATTATCCGCTCTATGAGATTCAAAACGAGAGCGGCTTAAACAAAGACCTGGTCAATCATATCCTTGTATTTGAAAATTATCCCGTCCAAATGCAGAAAGAGGTTAACGGCTGGGAAGAATCGGAGGAAAACGCTCTTCATCTTGATCATTTTTCCACGTCAGAGGAAACCAATTACGACTTGAATATTGTCATTGTTCCCGGTGAGACCTTTTACATAAAATTCAGCTATAACGCCGAGGTCTATGATCAAACCGACATACTTCGGCTTCAAGGGCATGTAAAAGAAGTGATCGATTGTATACTATCAGATCCCGATCAATTGATCACAAGCATTGATCCCGTGCCACTCGCTGAAAAAAAACTGATTCATTCCTTTCACGGCAAACAGCGAACTTATCCGGATCAAACAGTTTATGAGCTGTTTGAAGAGCAGGCCGCCAAAACACCGAAACAAGAGGCGCTCAGATTCAATGAAACAAGCTGGAGCTACCGTGAATTAGATGAGCGAGCTAATCAAATCGCTCGTGCGCTAAGGAAAGAAGGCGCAGGTCCAAATCAAGTTGCAGCTGTTATGCTGCGCCGCTCAAAAGAAACTGTCGCAGCTCTTCTCGGCATCTGGAAATCGGGCAGTGCGTATATGCCGCTTGATCCGGATCATCCGCCTGAGCGGCTCTCGTTTCTCTTACGCGACAGTCAAGCCAAATGGCTCGTTACGCAACAAGAACTGCTCCCTTTTATCCCTGCGGATTACAAAGGGAAGATTGTCACAATTGAAGATACAGACGCGGAACCAAAAGCCGCTCTTTCAGCACAGTCACACAGCGAAAATTGGGCCTACATCATTTATACATCAGGGACAACGGGGCAGCCCAAAGGGGTGCTCGTCAGCCACAGAAGCATTTCCAATACATTGCAATGGAGACGGGAAGAATACAGGATGACAGACCGAGATATCGCGCTCCATCTCTTTTCATATGTGTTTGACGGGTCAATAACAGGTCTGTTCACACCGCTTCTGTCAGGCTCCTGCGTCTTGCTGACCGATGAAGATGATGCAAAAGATGTCGTGGCTATGAAACAGCTTATCGCCCAACACGGCGTCAGCCATCTGCTCTTCGTTCCTTCCTTATACCGCGTACTGCTGGAGACCTTGACAAAAACAGACGCGGAAACACTCCGGGCTGTGACATTCGCCGGGGAAGCCGTGACACCTGATTTAATCACCGTAAGCCGCGAGATTTGCAGCAACGCCGAACTGATAAACGAATACGGACCGACAGAAAACAGCGTGTCAACGACGGTGCTGCGGAATCTTCAGAAAAGCGAGCGATTGACAATCGGACGGCCGGTTGATAATACATCTGTCTATATTATGCACGGGAACCTCCTTCAGCCGATCGGTGCTGTCGGTGAATTATGCATTTCAGGAAAAGGCCTTGCTGAAGGGTACTTTCAGCAAAAGGAATTGACAGATCAAGCCTTTACCGCCCATCCCTTTCATGAAGGAGAACGGCTGTACAGGACAGGGGATAAGGCGCGCTTTTTGCCGGATGGAACGATCGAATACCTTGGACGCCTGGATCACCAAGTAAAAGTCAGAGGATTCAGAATAGAACTAGGAGAAATTGAATCCGCACTTCGCGGTATTTCCGGGGTAAAAGACGCGGCGGCACTCGTACGCACCACAGCAGATGGAGAACAGGAGCTTGCGGCTTATGTTGTGTTGCAAAAGGAAACAGAGCGCTTGGACCTGCATAGAGCCCTTGCCGGGAAATTGCCGGCCTATATGATGCCTGACAGCTTTACAATACTGCCCAAAATGCCGCTTACAACGAGCGGAAAGCTGGATCGCTCCGGTCTCCCGGAACCGGCACATTCAGGCGGGACAGACGTCATGCCGAAAGCGCCCCGCACTTTGCTGGAAACAGAGCTTATGTCGATTTGGCAAGACGTGTTGAAGCGGGAGCGGATTAGCATACATGATGATTTCTTTCAATTGGGCGGTCAATCTCTTAAAGCGGCGGCGCTTGTCTCAAAAATCTATCAGCGGCTTAATGTTCAGCTGCCGATTCGCGAAGTCTTTTCATATCCGACGATTGCCAGCATGGCTCCTGCAATAGAACGGGTCAAAAGTGAGACCCGTCCGGAGATAAAACCGGCGCCGGAAAAAAATCTGTATCCTTTGTCTTTCGCGCAAAAAAGGCTCTATGCCCTGCATCAGCTGGCAAAAGACAGTACAAGCTACAACATGCCCGCTTGCTTGGAACTCTGCGGAACACTGAACCGAAAGCGATTGAAAGAAACTTTTGCATCATTAATCGACAGACATGAAGCGCTGCGCACTTCGTTTGTTTTACAGGACGGGGAGCCGATGCAAAAAGTCGTATCATCTGCCGAAGTGAAGTGGACAGAGTTGCACATCCAATCCGAGAAATCGCTCAATGAAGTGTTGGAATCGTTCGTTCAGCCGTTTGATCTTGAAAGAGCTCCGCTGATCAGAGTCTGTTTAGCCGCGTTGAACAAAGACCGGCATTTCTTCCTGCTTGATATGCATCATCTCATTGCTGACGGAATGTCAATGAGCACGTTTATTCGTGAATTCACGGCCATTTACAGCGGGAAAGAGCTGCCTCCATTGACACTGCAATATAAAGATTTCGCTGTATGGCAAAATGAACAGTTTTCAGCCGGGGCATTCGGCAGCCAAAAACAGTACTGGCTGGAAGTGCTGAAGGGGACGTTGCCGGTGCTGGACTTGCCGCTTGATCAAAAACGGCCGCTTCTCCCCGATTTTAGCGGAGACACTTTGACCACGCATATTGACAGGGAAACAGGGGCAAAGCTGCGCCAGTTAATGGATGAGACCGGTTCAACGTTATATATGGTGTTGCTGGCTGGCTTCTCAGTCTTTCTTTCTAAACTGAGCGGCCAAGAGGATATTGTCATCGGTTCGCCGGCACATGGCCGAGAACGCGCAGAACTTGATGGCGTGATCGGGATGTTCGTGAATACAATGGCGATGCGAAGTAAGCCTGAAGGGAATAAAACAGTCCGTACATATTTGAAAGAGATCAAAACACTGACACTTGAGGCTGTTGACAACCAATATTATCCGTTTGAGGAGCTCGTCCAACACCTTGACGCCCCACGAGAAGTGAACCGCAACCCGCTTTTTGACGCTATGCTGGTGCTTGAAAACAGCGATGATTTCAAGGTGGAATTACCGGAACTGACGCTTTTATCACATAAACTGCCGCATCACTCGTCAAAGTTTGATTTGACTTTGCATGCCGAAGAACAAGATGACGGTACGATCAGCTGTCATTTTGAGTACAGTACCGCCTTATTTGAAAAGGCAACGGTCGCGCGCTGGTCTGATCATTTTAAAGCGCTAATCGGCAGCATGTCGGCCAATCACGACATGAAACTGTCCGACATGCAAATGCTGACTCCGAAAGAACAAAACATGCTGATCAATGCTGCAGGAGAAACGGCTGAATACCCGAGACAAGAGAACATCGCGAGTCTATTTGAAAAACAGGCAATGGCCGCTCCGGATCAAATAGCCGCCGTGATCGATGATCGGCAGCTGTCTTACCGGGAACTTGATGAAAAGGCTGAACGGACAGCTGCTGTGTTGAATGAACATGGTGTCGGTTCAGGGCAAGTGGTCGGTTTAATGACAGACCGTTCACTCGATATGCTGGTTGGGATTCTCGGCATCTTAAAAGCGGGAGGCGCCTATTTGCCGATCGACCCTGATTATCCAGCTGAACGGATCCGCTTTATGCTGAATGACAGCGGGGCCAAACTGCTGCTTACTCAATCCGGACAACAATGGGAAGAACCTATAGACATACCTGTTTTATATATTGACGAGGCAGAAAAAGCCGCAGCGAAAAGGCGGCGCCAGCCGATATCAGCCGAACAGCCGGCATATGTGATCTACACATCAGGAACAACAGGAAAGCCAAAAGGTGTAGTGATTGAACACCGCAATGTGGTCAGCCTGATCAAACATGACGAGCTGCCTTTTTCATTCGGATCCCGGGACGTCTGGACACTGTTCCATTCCTATTGTTTCGACTTCTCGGTTTGGGAAATATTCGGCGCTCTTTTACACGGCGGAAAAATTGTCATTGTCCCGAAAGAAACCGCCCGCGATCCCCATGTCTACCGGCGGCTTTTACAAAAAGAAGGCGTGACTGTGCTAAACCAGACGCCTACAGCTTTTCACGGGCTTATCGATGAAGAATTAAGGCATTCGGACCGCTTACAGCTCCGCTATGTCATCTTCGGGGGAGAAGCCCTGCAGCCCGGGATGCTGATGAACTGGATTGAGAAGTATCCAGAAACGGATCTCATCAATATGTACGGCATTACCGAAATAACGGTGCACGCCACGTATAAAAAGCTGACTCGAACCGATATGAAACACAATAAAAGCAATATCGGAAAACCTCTGGCAACCCTACAAGCCTATGTCGCGGACGCCTATATGAACCTGCAGCCTGTCGGTGTGCCGGGAGAACTGTATATCGCAGGCGCCGGAGTCGCAAGAGGCTATATCAACAGAGAAGAGCTGACCGCTTCCCGATTCATCACAAATCCATATGTCGGAGGTCAGCGCCTGTATCGTACGGGAGACATCGTCAAAAGGATGCCAAACGGCGAGCTGGAATATGTCGGCAGAAAAGATGCGCAAGTGAAGATCAGAGGATACCGGATTGAGTTGGGAGAAATCAGAAGCGCCCTTCAAGAACTGCCTCCAATCAAGGAAGCAGCAGTCATAACAAGAAATGACAAAGACGGACAGCAATCGATCTATGGATATGCGGTAACGGCGCAAAGCCTAAATGAAGCAGAGATTCGTACATCTCTCAGAACGCTCCTCCCGGAATACATGATACCCGCGCGGATCATACAGGTTGACGAACTGCCGCTGACAGCTAACGGCAAGCTCGACGAAAATGCGCTGCCAGAACCGGCGGCCAATCAGGGCGCAGGTGAAGATATAAGCCCAAGAAACGATATTGAACAGATGATGGCTGAGATTTGGGAAGAGCTCTTAGGAATGGAGGGGCTCGGTGTGAACGCCCATTTCTTTCACCTTGGCGGAGATTCTATTAAAGCGCTGCAAGTATGCGCAAGGCTAAAGCAGCGAGGCTATGAAACAACGGTTCGTGAGCTGTTTAAACATCAGACGCTTGGCGAGCTGTCAAAGCGGGTAACGAAAGTCCGGCGCGAGATTGATCAAGCGCCCGTCAACGGCGAAGTGCCGCTGACGCCTGTACAGCACTGGTTTTTCTCACAATCTTTGTCACACGATCACTTTCATCAATCTGTCATGCTGCACAGTTCCGCGCGATTTGATGAAACAGCTCTGCAAAAAACGCTCGCCCATATCGTGGTCCATCATGACGCATTGCGGATGGTATGCGGATATCAAGACGGAGTTTTAACACAGTACAACAGAGCCGAAGAGCTTGCCAAAGAGGAGCTGTTTTCGTTTGAACTGCTTGATGTAAGAGAAGCAGGATCATTAGCTCAAGAGCATGTGATGATTGAAAGGGCCGCGGAACATATTCAGAAATCGATTCAGCTTCAGACAGGGCCGCTTGTTGCAGCCGGCGTTTTTCGCGGATCGGACGGCGATCATTTGCTGCTTGTAATTCATCACCTTGTCATCGACGGAGTATCATGGCGCATCCTCTTCGAAGATTTAACCGCCGGATACAAACAGGCCCTGGCGGGAAAAGAAATCGTGCTTCCGGAAAAGACAGATTCCTATCAAACCTATGCCAAGCGGCTGACTGATTACGCAACAAGCCGACAGCTATTACGGGAAATAGATTACTGGACTGAAAGGGAAAAAACAAGAGTTGAACCGCTTCCGAAAGATGCCGAAACCATTACGAATCTGCTGCAAGATACAGACACCATAGACATTCGGCTGACAAAACAAGAAACAGAGCGTCTGTTAACGGCTGTAAACAAGCCGTATACGACAGATACAAATGACATATTACTCGCCGCGTTAGGTCTTGCGCTTCACAAATGGACCGGCAATGATCGATTCAAAATCAGCTTGGAAGGCCATGGAAGAGAAGCGCATTTGGAGGATATCGATATCAGCCGGACGGTCGGCTGGTTTACCTCGATTTATCCTGTTTTACTCGATGCAAGCCTTCCGGAGTCCGCAGATGATCATGAGCGTTTCGGCTACCACATCAAGCGGACAAAAGACATGCTGCGCCGTATTCCGTATAAGGGCGTTGGCTACGGGGTGCTGAAATACATCGGCGGCATGTGGGAACCTGAAGATTTCCAGCGTCCCGACATCAGCTTTAACTATTTGGGACAGTTTGACGAAGATATCAAGTCGAGCGGATTTCGCGTTTCTCCCGTCAAAGCGGGGCATGAGATCAGTCCGGATTGGGAGCGGCCTCATCTTCTCGATATCAGCGGCGCCGTATCTTCAGAATGTCTCGTCATGCACTTTGTCTACAACCGGCTTCAATATGAGAAAGAAACAGTACAAGCTCTGGCAGACCATGTTCAATTTTTTCTCAAAACGATCATCAAGCATTGCACAGAGAAAGAAAACCATGAAAAAAGTGCAACAGACTTCACTGATGAAGATTTAACTTTGGAGGAACTAAGCGACATTATGGGAGCTGTCAATAAATTATAGAAAAGGGGAGTCGCTGATGGTGCAGCAACCGGAAATACAAGATATCTATCCTTTATCTTTTATGCAGGAGGGCATGCTGTTTCACTCGCTGTTGGATCAGGAATCTAGAGCCTACTTTGAACAGGCATCATTTACGATAAACGGCTCGCTTGATACAGAACGGTTTCAAAAAAGTTTAGACGCGCTGATTGAACGCTATGATATTTTCCGCACTGCGTTTATACACAAAAATGTGGCAAAGCCGCGCCAAGTCGTGTTAAAAGAGCGGCAAAGCCGCCTTCAATTTGTTGATATTTCTCATCTAGACGAGACGGCTAAAGAAACATTTGTCGATCAATTCGAACATGACGACAAGAAAAAAGGATTTGATCTGCAAACAGACCCTCTTATGAGAGTATCTATCTTAAAAAGGGCGCACGAACAATATCATTGTATTTGGAGCCATCATCACATTTTAATGGATGGCTGGTGCTTTGGTATTGTGATGAAAGAATTTCTTGCGATTTACAAGGCTTTAGGAAAAGGGCAGCTTCCTGATTTTGAACCGGTTCATCCGTTCAGCAAGTATATTAAATGGCTGATGCGACAGGATCGAAAAGAAGCTGAAGCCTTTTGGAAAACAAGGCTTATCGATGTCAAACAAACCGCATCACTGCCCAAAACATCATCATCCTCAAAAGGAAAGCTTGAGCAGATGGCATTTACCCTATCTAAAGAACAGACTGAAGGGCTGCGAAAATTGGCCTTGCAAGCAGGCGCGACGCTGAATACGGTTTTTCAGGCATTATGGGGAATCATTCTGCAAAAGATCAACCGCTGTGATGACGCAGTCTTCGGCTCCGTTATTTCCGGGAGGCCGTCTGATCTTGAGGACGTAGAAAAAATGGTCGGGCTTTTCATTAACACCATTCCCGTCCGGGTCAAAAGCGGGCCGGAGTCCTTTTTGACATTGGTCAGCCACTTGCAGCAGGAGTCACTGAAAGCGGAAGCGTACAGTTATTATCCTTTATATGATATTCAGGCGCAAAGCATGCTGAAACATGAGCTGTTTGACCATATTGTCGTATTTGAAAACATACCGGCCCAGCGCGAAATTGAAAGTCTGAATCAGGCTGATGCATTCGATTTCACAGTCGATGATTTCGATATGGATGAAGTTACCAACTATGGATGCAGCATTAAAATCATTCCGGGAAGCTCGCTTTATATTCGCATAAATTTTGATATCGGACTGTATGATCCAGCCATGATGAAAAAAATCGAACTGTATTTACGCCATATCATAGGCTCTGTCATCGCTGATCCCAATCAACAAATCGCACAAATTGCATTGCTTGGCGAAGAAACTGCCAAAAAGATGCTGTACGAATTCAATCAAACAGAGCCCGCTGCACCTTTAGCACCGACGCTGCATAGCTTTTTCACCCGCCGCGCGGCGCTGTCGCCGAACTTGCCGGCGCTTCGTTTTTCCGGCGGTATCTTAACGTACCGAGAGCTTGATCAGTATACCAATCAACTCGCTATTCGGTTGAAGAAAAAAGGCGTCGCCAAAGAAAGTGTGGTCGGCGTGCTCGCCGACCGTTCACCAGAGATGGTGATCGCGGTGCTGGCTGTTTTGAAAGCCGGCGGCGCTTACGTGCCGCTTGATCCAGACTATCCTGAAGAACGGCTCAGATACATGCTCGCCGACAGTGGCGCCCGGCTTCTCGTCACAGGGCCGGGTTTGTCCGTCTCCGGATTTTCCGGGGAAACGCTTGAAGTCAATCTGTCATCACTTCGAACGGAACCAGCGGAGAACGAACCGGTTTGCGCTCATACGGATGGCGGCTCACTCGCCTATGTCATCTATACATCCGGTTCAACCGGGACACCGAAGGGCGTCGCGGTTGAGCACCGACAGGCTGCCGCCTTTTTGTCCGGGATGCAACGCCAGTTCCCATTAACTGAAGATGATGTCATCGTGCTCAAGTCATCGTTTTCATTTGATGCTTCGATCTGGCAGTTGTTTTGGTGGATGATTCCCGGCGCCTCCATGTATTTGCTTCCGCAGGGCTGGGAGAAGGATCCCGCTTTAATGACAGAAGCCTTCACAAACGAAGGAGTGACAACGGCGCATTTTATCCCGGCGATGGCCAACAGCTTTTTAGACCAGGTCGAGATGGAAACAGAGGAGAAAAGGACAAGCCTTGCGAAAACCTTGAAACGCGTATTCGCCGGAGGTGAAGCACTCGCTCCCCAGACAGCCGCCCGATTTGCCCGGTCTTTGCCGGAGACTGCGGTCATTCACGGCTACGGGCCGACAGAAGCTACAGTGGATGCCGCATTTTTTCGGTACGACCATGAAAAAGACAGGGAACGGATGCGGCTTCCGATCGGAAAACCTGTACCGGGAGCCCGTCTTTATATTTTAGACAGTGAGAAAGCTGTCCAGCCCATAGGGGTGGCCGGAGAACTGTATATCGCAGGCGCGGGTGTCGCAAGGGGCTATTTGAACCGTCCGGAGCTGACAGAAGAACGGTTTCTCGATGACCCGTTTTATCGAGGGGAACGCATGTATCAAACGGGCGATCTGGCGAGATGGCTCCCGGATGGAACCGTTGAATGGCTGGGCCGCATGGACGGCCAAGTGAAAATCCGCGGCTACCGAATCGAACCGGGAGAAGTCGAAGCGGCGCTTCGCCAGATCGACGGCGTGCGGGAAGCGGCGGTTGTCGCCCGGACAGAAGGGGAGGAAACCGAGCTTTACGCCTATATTGAAGGTCAGGATCAAAAGACCGCAAGGACAGAACTGGGCAAACGCCTGCCGGCCTATATGATGCCTTCATCATTCATCGAGATGCGTGAGTGGCCTGTCACCCCGAGCGGCAAGCTTGACCGCAAGGCGCTGCCCGCTCCCGACGGAGCGGCTGAACGACGCGTTTACACCGCGCCGCGAACCATCACGGAAATGAAGCTCGCCAAGCTTTGGGAAGAGGTGCTGAAATACGGCCCTGCCGGCACTCGCGACCACTTTTTCGAACAAGGCGGCCACTCGCTGAAAGCGACAGCGCTTGTCTCCCGCATTGCCAAAGCCTTTGGCGTGCAAGTGCCGCTGAAGGAGATCTTTGCCAAGCCGACACTGGAAGAGCTCGCCGCCGTGATTCAGGAATTGGATGAAAGCCCGCATGCGGCGATTGAACCGGCGGAAATACAGGACACCTACCCGGTGTCCTCGGCGCAAAAGCGGATGTATGTCCTTCAGCAGCTGGAAGACGGCGGTGTCGGCTACAATATGCCGGCGGCGCTTAAGCTGACAGGACCGCTCGACCGCGCGCGGCTTGATGAAGTATTCAGGCAGCTGATCCGCCGCCACGAATCGCTCAGGACGTCGTTTGAAACCGGGGCAGACGGCGAGCCTGTCCAGCGCATCCATGATGATGTCCCGTTTCAGCTGATGGAGTTGGCGGCGGCTGAAGACTTTGTCCGTCCGTTCCGGCTTCAAGAAGCTCCGCTTTTCCGCGCCGCTCTTGTGAAGGAAGCAGAGGAGAGTCATCTGTTGTTGGTGGACATGCATCACATCATTTCCGACGGGGTGTCTGTCGGCACCTTAATCCGCGAATTCAGCGAGCTGTACGCCAGCCGGACGCTTCACCCGCTGCGGATTCAATATAAAGACTACGCCGTCTGGCAACAGGCATTCAAACAAGGGGAGGCGTACAACAGACAGGAAGCCTATTGGCTGAAGCAGCTCGACGGAGAGCTGCCGGTGCTTGAGCTTCCGGCCGACAACGCCCGCCCGGCGGTACGAAGCTTTGCCGGAGATCATGTGTCCTTTTCACTTGATGCGGACACTTCATCCGGCCTATACAAGATCGCCCGCGACAACGGCTGCACCCTGTATATGGTTCTTCTCGCCGCGTATAGCACGCTTCTTGCCCGGCTCAGCGGACAGGAGGACATCATCATCGGTTCGCCGATCGCCGGAAGGCCGCACAAAGACTTAGAATCTGTCATCGGCATGTTTGTCAACACATTGGCGATCAGGACGCGGCCGGTAGAAAACAAATGTTTCAGCGATTTTTTAAGGGAGGTCCGCGAAACGGCGCTTGAAGCGTACGAACATCAGGATTATCCGTTTGAGGAGCTTGTCGACCGGCTTGATGTCGTCCGTGATATGAGTCGCAATCCGTTGTTTGACGTTATGTTCGCTCTGCAAAATATGGAGCGGGAATCACTGACTCTGCATGACTTGCATTTGACGACTATAGCTCATGACGCCCATAAAGTCTCTAAGTTTGATATGACTCTTTATGCAGCTGAAGAAGATCAAGAGACAATCCGTTTTGATGTTGAATTCAATACAGACATCTATCAAAAACAAACGATAAAGAAATGGCTTTCCTACTATATTCATATTCTCCATCATGTGATCGAACATCAGAACATTCATCTCGGAGATATCCATGTATTAGATGAACATGAGACAAGCTCATTCATTCACACATTTAATCAGACAAAACAAGACTACCCGAAACACGAAACGATCAGCCGTTTATTTGAATATCAAGCAGCCAAAACACCTCACGCCCCGGCCGTTATATATGACAGGCAAACCTTGACTTACCGTGAACTAAACCAACGCGCCAACAGAATAGCCGCTGCGCTTCGAGCAAATGGCGTCGGTTCAGAAAGTGTTGTCGCACTATTAACAAGTCGCACCCCTGAACTTGCGGTCGGAATTCTAGGTATTTTAAAAGCCGGCGGAGCCTATCTTCCCGTCACTGAAGACATGCCGACAGAACGGCTGGAATGGATGTTGTCTGACAGCAATGCTGTGATGCTCCTCCAATCAGATCGATTAGAATCTCATATGGCAGGAAAACGGTTATTCATAGAAGACATCCAGCTTGAGGCCGGCATTTCAGCAAACAATCCCGAACAGCAGGGCGGTCCTGATTCTCTCGCTTATATCATGTATACATCCGGATCAACCGGCACGCCAAAAGGCGTAATGGTTGAACAGCGCGGCGTCGTCCGTCTCGTAAAAAACAGCGATATGGCATTTTCACCTGAAGACAGGATTTTATTGACAGCGTCATTGGGATTTGACGCGATGACATTTGAAGTATTCGGACCGCTATTAAACGGCGCTTGTTTATACATCAGTGACAAGGAAACTTATTTAGATTCCGATCGGCTCAAGACATTCATACAGCAGAACGGCATCACGACTTTATGGCTGACATCATCCTTATTTAATCAATTATCAGAACAAAATGAACGAACATTTTCCGACCTGTCCAGATTGATTCTCGGCGGAGAAGCCCTGTCGCCAAACCATGTCAATCGCGTTCGCAACACGGCGCCGGATCTCGCGCTATGGAATGGCTACGGCCCAACGGAAAACACAACATTCTCAACGTGCTTCCGGATCGAACACGAGTATAAGCATTCCATTCCGATCGGCCGCCCAATCGCTAATTCAACCGCTTATATTGTCAACAGCCGCGGGAGATTGCAGCCTATGGGTGTCATCGGAGAATTATGCGTTGGCGGGGACGGGCTAGCCAGAGGCTACTTCGGGAGACCTGAACTGACGAAAGAAAAATTTGTGCCAAATCCCTTCACACCTGGTGAACGAATGTACCGGACCGGTGATTTGGCCCGCTGGCTGAAGGATGGGACGATTGATTATATCGGCCGGATGGATGATCAAGTTAAAATTCGCGGCTACAGGATTGAGCTGGGAGAAATTGAAGCAGCATTGCGGCAGATTGACGGTGTCAAAGAAGCCGCCGTCATCGTGCGAACCGGTCCCTCAGGACATAAAGAACTCCTTGCCTATATGAGTCTGCAAGCGGAAATGAATATCGAGAAAGTCAGATCTCTTCTTTCTCAGCAATTGCCCGGGTTTATGATCCCGGCGCATTTGGTTGAGCTTGCCGCCTTGCCTCTGACACAAAACGGAAAGCTCGACAGAAGAGCGCTGCCTGAGCCGGAGACCACAGCAATCAACACAGCATACGCCCCTCCGCGCAACCAGCTGGAGGAGCGGCTTGCCGTGATCTGGCAAGAGGTGCTCGGCGTTGAAAAAGTCGGGATTGAGGATTCGTTTTTCGAACTGGGAGGCGATTCGATTAAAGCCCTCCAAGTATCTGCGCGCCTTGGACGGTTTGACTTGAAAATCACGGCAGGCGACTTATTCCGCCATCCAACTATTAAAGAAGCCGCGCCTCTCATCCGCAAGACTGAGAGAAATATAGATCAGCGGCCGATTGAAGGAGAAGTACCTTGGACGCCCGTTCAGCGCTGGTTCCTCGCACAGCATATCGAAGAGAGGCAGCATTTCAACCAATCTGTCATGCTTCATAGCTCAGAAGGATTTCAGGAACAGCCGCTTCGAACAGCTTTACAGCATCTTGTCATCCATCATGATGCCCTCCGCATGACAATCATCGATGACGGCGGCCAGCTGCAGCAATTTAACAGGGGAATTCATGGAGAACTTTACAGCCTGAACATAAGAGACCTTTCTAAAACGGCACAATGGGAGAAGCTGATTGAAGACGAAGTCGCTGATTTGCAGCGCAGTATCCATTTGCAAACAGGCCCACTGCTAAAAGCAGGCTTGTTCAACACAATGTCGGGAACTTATTTATTTCTCACCATTCATCATTTGGTCGTCGACGGGGTCTCATGGCGGATTTTGCTTGAGGATTTATCGGCAGCATACAGTCAGGCGGCCGCAGGACAACCGGTTCAGCTTCCGCGGAAAACGGACTCATACCAATATTTCGCAAACCGGCTTGCCGAATACGCAGAGAGCAGCAAGGTCATTCGCGAACAATCGTATTGGCGCACTGTTGAAAAAGAAAAAGCCGCTTTACTTCCTTGTGAAAAACCGCATAGCGCTGCGGACAACATTCGGAAAACGGAAAGCTTTACCCTTTCCGAAGAAGACACACACGTTTTAATCCACAAGGTTAACAACGCCTACAACACAGACACCCAGGATATTCTGCTGACGGCAGCATCATTAGCCCTGTGTGATTGGATGGGAGAGAGGAAACTGCGGATCGCGATGGAAGGACACGGGAGAGATCACACCCTACCTGAATTGGATATCAGCCGGACAGTCGGCTGGTTTACCACAATATATCCTGTGTTGATTGATTTACATCATGCAGCCGAAGGCGAGTTGGGGCTGGCAGTGAAAACAGTCAAAGATACACTCGGCAGAATACCGGACAAAGGAATGGGATACGGCATTTTGAAATATTTAACATCCTCTGAAAACAAAACAATCCAGTTCGGCAAAGCGCCTGAAATCGGTTTTAACTATTTAGGGCAATTCAATGATACAGAACGCCAACAAAAGTTCAGCTTTTCGGGGCTTGCAAGCGGGAAAGACATTACACCTACATGGCAGCGTGAGCAAACGCTGGAAATGAGCGCCATGGTAAGGCAAAATCAGCTGCATTTCAATTTGAGCTATCCGCCAAGCCGGTTCCATACAACAACAATGAAACAGCTGCTGCACATGGTGAAACATAATTTGCACCAAATCATCAAACATTGCGCACATAAACAAGAAACAGAGAAAACGGTCAGCGATTTTAGCAGCCAATCGTTAACAGCGGAAGATTTGGACAATATTGCGAGCTTTGTCGAGGAACTGTAGGAACAGGAGGCAGGGAAAAAATATGACAAAAAAACATGAGATTCAGGATATTTATCCGCTTTCTTATATGCAGGAAGGGATGCTATTTCACACCCTTCTTAACAAGGACACACAGGCATACGTCGAACAAGCCTCATTTTCAATGACAGGAAAGGTTGACACAGACATTTTTCAGAAAAGCATCACTGCTCTGTGCGCCCGGCACGATATTTTCAGAACGATTTTTGTCAGTCAAAATGTATCCGTTCCGCAGCAGGTCGTCTTAAAAGAACGGACGATCACAATTGAAGAAAAAGATCTGACTCATTTGGACCGATCCGGCCAGCTCAGATTGATCGATGACGTCAAAAAAACAGACAGAGCCAAAGGATTTCATTTGCAAAAAGATGGATTGATGCGCGTCATCCTTTTTAAAACAGGGGAACGCGAATTTACATGCATATGGAGCTTCCATCACATCATTATGGACGGCTGGTGCCTCGGGATTGTCCTGAAGGAGTTTTTCCATATATACGCTTCCCATTTGCACCAAACACCATTAAAGCTTGAGCCTGCTGTGCCTTACAGAACTTATATTCAATGGCTGATGGAGCAGGACAAAGAAGCCGCCGCCCGGTACTGGGAGGGTTATCTTGAAGGATATGACCAACAGAGCCGGATGCCGAAGCAAAAAAAAGCGGGCGCCAAAAGCAGACAAGAAGAAGTCACCTTTTCCCTTTCTAAAACAGTTACGGATAAGCTGAAAGAGCTGGCCGCAAAGGAAGAAGTCACATTGAGCACTATTTTTCACACGCTTTGGGGAATGTTGCTTCAAGCCTATAACCAGACGGATGATGCGGTTTTCGGTTCGGTTATTTCCGGCAGGCCGTCTGAAATTGCAGGGATAGAGCGGATGATCGGCCTTTTCATTAACACGGTGCCGGTGCGTGTTACCGGTACAAAAGTGCCTTTTGTGAAACTGATTAAACAAGTGCAAAAAGATGCGCTGAATGGGCAGCCGTACAGCTACCACCCGCTCTATGAGATACAGGCGGAATCCGCCGTCAAACAAGGCTTAATCGACCATATTCTTGTTTTTGAAAATTATCCTGTTGAAAAAGAAATCGCACTGCTGAACAGTGGACAAGATGCAGAGGATCTGTTTCGCATTCATGATTTCAACATGGAAGACGAGACCAACTACAGCTTTTATCTCATGGTAGCACCAGGTGAAAACATTCATCTCAAAATGAGATTTGATTCCGGCATTCATGAACGTTCTTTCATCGAAAGCGTCAAAGGCCATTTGCAGCATATCATCGCACAAGTGCTGGAAAATCCGAATTTGACCCCGGAGAAATTGACGATCACAACACAGCAGGAACAAAAAGACCTGCTCAGCACGTTGAAAATAGAGACTAAACAGCGTGAATATGAAACGATCCAGTCGATGTTCGAACGTCAGGCGGCACAATCTCCTGATGAAAAAGCAATTCACTATGAAGGGCTGTCGATCACTTATAAAGAGCTGAATGAAATGGCCAACAAACTTGCACGCCTTCTCCGAAAACGGGGTGTCAAACGCCAGGAGCCGGTCGCGATCATGGTCGAACGTTCTCCCGCATTAGCGGCGGGAGTACTCGGCATTTTAAAAGCGGGCGCGGCATTTGTTCCGATTGACCTGAGCCATCCTGCCGAACGCATTCGCTATTGCATAGAAAACAGCGGCTGTCAGCACATAGTATCACAGCATCCTGTGGCGGCTTTAGCAAAGTCAGCCGCAACAAAACGATCTGTGACATTCATAGAAGAAGCAGATGCGGAAAGCGACGGAAGCAATGTCGAGACGGTAAACACTGCGGAAGATTTGCTTTACATCATGTATACATCTGGAACAACGGGGAAGCCGAAGGGTGTTTTATTTGAACATCGAAATATGGCCAATTTGCTTCATGACCAATTTGAAAACTCACGTATTGATTTCAAAACAAATGTGCTCCAGTATGCATCTTGTGCGTTTGACGTCTGCTATCAAGAATTGTTTACAACTTTGCTTAGCGGCGGCACGCTTTGCATCGCGCCTGAATCAATCAAGCGCGACCCAGCTCAGTTGTTTTTGTTGATCAATACACAGCGAACAGAAGTCGTCTTTTTCCCGACGGCTTTTGTGAAGATGCTTTTTAATGAGGAACACTATGCGAACCACTTTCCAAACTGTGTGAAGCATGTCATCACTGCGGGGGAGCAATTGACGGTCTCGCATATTTTTAAGGCATTGCTCAAGCGGCACGGCATACACTTGCATAATCATTACGGCCCGGCGGAAACCCATGTCGTCTCGACATGCACCATTCATCCTGAGGGCGACATCCCGGATTCTCCGCCGATCGGAAAACCGATCAGCCATAACGCCATGTATATCCTTGACAAATACAAACGACTTCAGCCCTGCGGTGTAGCAGGAGAGCTTTATATATCAGGTGCGAGCGTCGGGAGAGGATATGTCAACAATCCAATCTTGACAAAACAGAAATTTTTGCCCGATCCATTCAGAGCGGGAGCCGTCATGTATCGAACAGGAGATATAGCAAGGCTTCGTGCAGACGGACAAATGGACTATATCGGCCGGACGGATGATCAAGTGAAAATCAGGGGCTACCGGGTCGAACCTAAGGAAATAGAGGTGACATTGGCAAATCATCCTGCTGTTAAGGAAGCGGTTGTCCTGGTTCAAAAAGACAGTGAAGGGGAACATGAATTGTGCGCATACTACAGCACACGGAAACCGATCGACCCTTCTGCATTGCGTCATGATTTGGCCGACGCCATCCCTGACTACATGATGCCAGTAAAATGGACTGCTGTGCCAGCGATTCCGCTTACAGCAAATGGAAAAGTCGATAAAAGCGCCCTCCCAGAACCGACATCATCGCATCAGTCATACGCCGCACCTCGCAATTTGAACGAGCTCAGGCTTTCACAGCTTTGGGAAGGTCTACTGAAAAGGGGGCCGGTCGGCATCCGTGACAACTTTTTTGAACTGGGCGGCCATTCTTTAAAAGCAACATCGCTCATCTCTCGCATCGCCAAAGAATGGAACGTTCAGATTCCGTTAAGTGATGTCTTTGCCCATCCGACCGTAGAAGGGTTGGCAGCAGTCATCAGTGAAGCGGAAGAAAACCCGTTTGCTTCGATTCAGCAAATAGAGAAGAAGGAGACATATCCGGTTTCTTCCGCACAAAAACGGATGTATGTTCTGCACCAGCTCGATGGCGGAGGAGTCAGCTACAACATTCCGGCCGTTTTGGAGCTGACAGGCGAGCTCGATCAACAGAGAGTGGAAGCTGTATTTCGCGAACTGATCCGCCGGCATGAACCCCTTAGGACATCATTCGAAGCAGGAGAAGACGGCGAGCCGGTGCAGCGGATTCATGAAAAGGTGCCGTTTGCTTTTTCAAACGAATCTTCATCTGAATCATTTATCCGGCCGTTTGATCTTGGAAAGGCTCCGCTTTTCAGGGCGGGCTTAGCGACCATTGAAAAAGGACGATATCTGCTTTTAGTGGACATGCACCATATTATTTCAGACGGTGTCTCCATCCAATTGCTCATGCAGGAATTCAGCGAGCTGTATAAAGGACTTGAACTGGCTCCGTTGCGCATTCAATACAAAGACTATGCAGCATGGCAAGAAACATTCAAAACAAGCGACATATACAAACGGCAAGAATTGTATTGGCTCAAACAACTGGCCGGTGAGCTGCCAGTGCTCGAATTGCCGACGGACAAACCGCGGCCCCCGGCAAAAAGCTTTGCAGGTGACCGGGTTACGTTCGAGATCAGTCAGGATCTTACATCACGTTTACAACAGCTCGCAGGAGAAAACAGATGCACACTGTATATGACGCTTCTTGGGATATACACCGTTTTATTATCACGGCTAAGCGGGCAGGAAGAGATCATTGTCGGTTCGCCGATCGCGGGCAGACCGCATGCTGACCTGGAATCCGTGCTCGGAATGTTTGTGAACACATTGGCTTTTCGAACACGTCCGGTGAGCGGAATATCTTTCAAACAATATTTACAGGACATTCGAGAAACAGCGCTAGAAGCCTATGAACACCAGGACTATCCGTTAGAGGAGCTGGTTGACCGCCTCGGCGTTCAGCGGGAGATGAGCCGAAATCCGCTCTTTGATACAACGTTTGCACTGCAAAATATGGAGCGGCAACAATTGTCGATGGAGGGGCTTGAGCTTCGGCAGAAAGATATCAGCCACCCGATTTCTAAATTCGACCTGTCACTGTACATGGCCGAAAGCGGCGGACAAATATATTGTCAGTTTGAATACAGTACAGATTTGTTTGAACGGAAAACGATTCAAAAATGGGCCGATTTTTTTAAAACGTTGGCTAAAAACGCTGCACAGCATCCGGAGCTGGAACTGGACCATTTGTCAATCCTTTCGAAAAAGGAAGAAAGCGTACTTCTGCAAAACTTCAGCCCGATGCAAAAAATCGATTTCCCACTGGATCAGCCGCTTCATCATCAGCTCGAGCAGCAGGCAGAAAAGACGCCTGATCGTCCGGCCGTTTTGGCGGATGGCGTCTCCATCTCCTACAGAGAACTGAATGAACGGGCCAATCAAATTGCATGGAAGCTAATTGGCCTCGGTATTCAACAGGAAGATGTGATTGCCGTGATGGGGAGACGTTCACCAGATATGCTGATTGGAATTTATGGCATTTTAAAAGCGGGAGCTGCTTACGTGCCGATCGACCCTGACTATCCTGAAGAACGAATCCGTTTTTTAATGAAGGACAGCGGCGCAAAGACCTTGCTTGCAGAATCTAATCCATCGATGTTTGAGGGAACCATTTTGCCGCTAGATGGCGGGCGCGGGAATCACGGAGAAGCGGCAGCCAATCCGAATCTCCCGGTACCGCCCGATGCCTTGGCCTATATCATCTATACATCCGGCTCAACGGGACGCCCAAAAGGCGTCATGGTGGAACACAGGTCCGCGGTCAATTTTTTATACTCACTGCAAACCCGCTACTCACTTAACGACTCGGACATCATTCTGCATAAAACGTCTTACTCGTTTGATGCTTCAATATGGGAGCTGTTCTGGTGGCCATTCGCCGGGGCTTCTGTTTATCTGCTTCCTCAAGGAGGGGAAAAAGATCCTGAAATCATCTTAAAAGCGCTGGAGGAAAAGGAAGTTACAGCCGCTCATTTTGTCCCTTCTATGCTTCACTCATTCTTGGAATATATGAATCATAGAAAAAAACCGGCCGACATCAGACATTTAAAAAGAGTCTTTGCAGGCGGCGAGCAGCTGGGGGCGCACCTCGTCTCCCGTTTTCATGAGCTTCTGCCGAGGGTGGAATTGACAAATTCCTACGGACCGACGGAAGCGACGGTAGAAGCGGCATACTTTGATGTCCCTAAAAGGAAAACACTTGACCATGTCCCGATCGGCCGATCAGGACACAATATGAGACTCTATATTTTAAATAAAAAACGGCAGCTTCTGCCGTTCGGCTGTCGAGGGGAACTGTATATCGCAGGCGCGGGCGTCGCAAGGGGCTATTTGAACCGTCCGGAGCTGACAGAAGAACGGTTTCTCGATGACCCCTTTTATTCAGGGGAACGCATGTATCAAACGGGTGATCTGGCGAGATGGCTTCCGGACGGCACCGTTGAATGGTTGGGCCGCATGGACGGTCAAGTGAAAATCCGCGGCTACCGGATCGAACCGGGGGAAGTCGAAGCGGTGCTTCGCCAGATCGACGGCGTGCGGGAAGCGGCGGTTATCGCACGGACAGAAGGGGAGGAAACCGAGCTTTACGCCTATATTGAAGGTCAGGATCAACAAACTGTAAGGACAGAGCTGGGCAAACGCCTGCCGGCCTATATGATGCCTTCAGCCTTCATCGAGATGAAAGAGTGGCCTGTCACCCCGAGCGGCAAGCTTGACCGCAAGGCGCTGCCCGCTCCCGACGGAGCGGCTGAACGACGCGCTTACACCGCCCCGCAAACCATCACGGAAATGAAGCTCGCCAAGCTTTGGGAAGAGGTGCTGAAATACGGCCCTGCCGGCATTCGCGACCACTTTTTCGAACAAGGCGGCCACTCGCTGAAAGCGACTGCGCTCGTCTCCCGCATCGCCAAAGCGTTTGGCGTGCAGGTGCCGCTGAAAGAGATTTTCGCCAAGCCGACACTGGAAGAGCTTGCAGCCGTGATTCAGGAATTGGATGAAAACCCATATGCGGCGATTGAACCGGCGGAAATACAGGACACCTACCCGGTGTCCTCGGCGCAAAAGCGGATGTATGTCCTTCAGCAGCTGGAAGACGGCGGTGTCGGCTACAATATGCCGGCAGCGCTTAAGCTGACAGGACCGCTCGACCACGCCCGGCTTGATGAAGTATTCAGGCAGCTGATCCGCCGCCACGAATCGCTCAGGACGTCGTTTGAAACCGGGGCTGACGGCGAGCCTGTCCAGCGCATCCATGATGATGTCCCGTTTCAGCTGATGGAATTGGCCGCGGCTGAAGACTTTGTCCGTCCGTTCCGGCTTCAAGAAGCGCCGCTTTTCCGCGCCGCTCTTGTGAAGGAAGCAGAGGAGAGCCACCTGTTGTTGGTAGACATGCATCACATCATTTCCGACGGGGTGTCTGTCGGCACCTTAATCCGCGAATTCAGCGAGCTTTACGCCAGCCGGACGCTTCACCCGCTGCGGATTCAATATAAAGACTACGCCGTCTGGCAACAGGCATTCAAACAAGGGGAGGCGTACAACAGACAGGAAGCCTATTGGCTGAAGCAGCTCGACGGAGAGCTGCCGGTGCTGGAGCTTCCGGCCGACAACGCCCGCCCGGCGGTGCGAAGCTTTGCCGGAGATCATGTGTCCTTTTCACTTGATGCGGACACTTCATCCGGCCTTTACAAGATCGCCCGCGACAACGGCTGCACCCTGTATATGGTTCTTCTCACCGCGTACAGCACGCTTCTTGCCCGGCTCAGCGGACAGGAGGATATCATCATCGGTTCGCCGATCGCCGGAAGGCCGCACAAAGACTTAGAACCCGTCATCGGCATGTTTGTCAACACATTGGCGATCAGAACGCATCCGGCCGAAAACAAATGTTTCAGCGATTTCTTAAAGGAGGTCCGCGAAACGGCGCTTGAGGCATTTGAACATCAGGATTATCCGTTTGAGGAGCTTGTCGACCGGCTTGATGTCGTCCGTGATATGAGCCGCAATCCGTTGTTTGACGCTATGCTTGTCGTACAAAATATGGATCGCCAAGAGCTTTTCCTGGATGGACTGCATATTCAGCCTGCCGATATGCCTCAAACTGGGGCGAAGTTTGATCTGACGCTGCAAGTTTCAGAAGGGGATGAACGCATACACTTTCGGTTTGAATATGCATCATCTTTATTTAAACAAGATACGATCGAACGCTGGGCATCACATTTCACGACAATGCTTCAGCACATTGTCCACGCGCCGCAGACAGCGTTGCCTGCCATCAGCATGCTGACAGCTAAAGAACAACAGCTGCTGAGGACAAACTTTAACAGGATGCCGGAACAACACGGCCCTAACATAACCGTTCACGAATTATTCGCCCGCCAGGCGGCAAAATCGCCGGGTGCAACTGCACTTATCACTCGGGAAGGGGTGCTCACTTATCACGAATTAGACGAATGGTCCAACAAAATAGCGAGAACATTGCAAAATCAAGGGATTGGTCCGGATCTCACTGTAGGTATTATGATTCCTAAATCAACAGGCTTGATCGCAGCCGTTCTCGGAACCTGGAAAGCAGGGGGCGCCTATGTCCCAATTGATCTTGGATATCCGGACGAGCGCAAACAATATGTATTAGCCGACAGCGGAGCTAAACTGCTGATCACCGATAAAAAAACAATTCATCAAGTACCTGATGGTTTTAAAGGCGAAGTGCTTCTGATTGAAGATGTACAGGAACAGGACACCTCACCTATTCTAACTGCATCCGGGCCTGATCATTTGGCTTATATCATTTATACATCAGGTACGACGGGCAAGCCAAAAGGCGTCATGGTGGAACACAGAGGAGTCGCTTATACAGTTCAGTGGCGCAGTGCTTTTTATGAATTTCATGATCATGATATCGCGCTTCAGCTTTCCTCATTTTCTTTTGACGCATTTGTCACAAGTATGTTTGCGCCGCTTATATCAGGAGTGCAAACCGTTATCCCAGCTGAGGAAGAAGCGAAAGACATTCTCGCTATTAAACAATATCTAGCCGATTACGGCATTACGCATATGAATCTCGTTCCGATTCTATACCGGACACTGCTTGACGTATTGCAGCCGGAAGATGTACAAACACTGCGACTTGTCACATTAGGAGGCGAAGCGATTGAACCGAATTTGCTGGATCGCAGTTTCTCGCTCAGCCCTGACATAGAGATTTCCAATGAATACGGGCCGACAGAGAGCAGCATCACGGCCACTGCGGCCAGAAGATTGAAACGAGAAGAAAACATCACGATCGGCCGGCCGATCGGCTATACAAATGTTTATATTTTAAAAGGAGATCACTTGCAGCCTATCGGTGTCACCGGAGAACTTTGCATTACAGGACCGGGGCTTGCAAGAGGATATATCAATCTTCCTGAGCAAACGGCAAAAGCTTTCGTTCAAGATCCGTTCCATCCAGATCAGCGCATGTATCGGACGGGGGATTTGGCGAAATGGCTGCCGGACGGCACATTGCAGTATGTCGGCAGGATGGATGAACAAGTCAAGATCAGAGGCTACCGAATCGAGATAAAAGAAGTGGAAGCGGCACTCTCCGGCCTTGCCGTAGTAAAAGAAGCGGCAGTGGTGGATTCTGTTACCGCAGCAGGTCATAAGGAACTGTGCGCTTATATCGTTGTTGAAGACGGCGCAGATTGCGGCATGGTGCGCAAAGCTTTGGCCAAAAAAGTGCCGTCTTACATGGTACCGGCGTTTTTCCAAACGCTTGATGCATTGCCTACCATGCCAAACGGGAAGCTGAATAAGCCCGCACTGGCAAAGATCCCGCACAAGGGAGAGACTAGGCAAACATTTACGGCTCCGGCCACTGATATTGAAAAAGAATTGGCTGCCATCTGGCGCGGGGTGCTCGGTGTGGACAAGATCGGAATTGATGAATCATTTTTTGAGCTTGGCGGAGATTCCATTAAGGCATTGCAAGTCTCCGCGAGATTGCATCAATCAGGAAAGCAATTGGCCGTAAAAGATATCTTCAGCCATCCGACAATCCAAGAATTGGCGCCATATGTCCGTTTATCACAACAACCGATCAGCCAAGCATCTGTAGAAGGCGAGATGACATGGTCACCGGTGCAAAAATGGTTCCTGTCTCAAGATATAAAAGAAGCCCACCATTTTAATCAGTCAGTTATGCTGCATCGGTCAAATCCGTTAGATGAAGATGCATTGAGGAAAACGCTAAAAGCGATAACCGTCCATCACGATGCACTCAGGCTCATATGCGCCAAAGATGAACAAGGGAACTTGCGCCTGTACAATCGTCCAGCGAACATCGGAGAGGACCAGCTTTACAACTTGCGAATCTTCAATCTGGCCGGCGAACCAAAAGATCATGAACACATCATCAAACACCAAGTTCGTGAGCTGCAAAAAGCAATGGACTTGGAAAACGGGCCGCTGGTGCAAGTCGGGCTTTTCCGCTCAAGCGAAGGAGATGACCTGTTTCTTGCTATCCATCACTTGGCCGTCGACGGCATATCATGGCGGATTATCCTGGAAGACTTGGCATCCGTCTATGAGCAGGCGATTCGCGGAGATGACATAGCACTCCCGCCAAAAACCGCATCATTCCAGACATATACCGAGCAATTAGCCAAGTATGCAGAAAGCCGGCGGTTATTACAGCAAGCAGATTATTGGCGCGCCATCGAACAACATGAAACAGTTGCACTGCCAAAAGATCAGACACATATCGACAAAACCGCTTTGAAAAAACGTAACACCGTATCATTTACTTTAGCTCAACAAGAAACAGACGCGATACTAAAAGATGTGCACAATGCTTACAATACGGATACCCAAGACCTGCTATTGGCGTCAGCGGTACTCGCTATATGGCAATGGGTGCCGCAAAAGGCACTAAAAATCGCGCTTGAAGGGCATGGCCGTCAATCTGAGGCGGCACATCACGATATCAGCCGAACTGTAGGGTGGTTTACTTCCATATATCCAGTATTGCTTCAACTTGAACCCAATACATGGGATGACCATCATGAAGAATATATGATCCGCGCATTAAAAATAACAAAAGATACGTTAAGGCGGATACCTGATAAAGGATTTGGATACGGTGTTCTCAAATATATGACACCGCCTGAAAAAGTAAAGATCAAATTCGGCAAAGCACCTGATATCACCTTTAACTATTTAGGACAATTTGAAATCGGAAACCGTGCGCAAACCGAAACAGAACAGCTTGATGCATTTACATTTTCTCCTTTGGGGGGCGGCGAAGATATCACCGGCACTTGGAAGCGTGAACAGTCGCTGGATATCAGCGCACTCGTAGCCGAAGGCAAACTGACCGTTAACATGACATATGAAACAGGGCGTTTTCAAAAAGAAACCATTGAGCGGCTTTCCCAAGATTGTCAGTACTATCTTAGAAAGCTGATGAACCATTGCCTCGGCAAAACTGAAACAGAAAAGACCGTCAGCGACTTTGATGATCGCGAGCTGACCGAGGAAGCTTTTAAAAATATAACCGACTTACTCGGATTTCATTAAACGAGCGGAGGGAAACAATGGATCATACACAAAAAATCCAAAACATTTATCCTTTAAGCCACATGCAGGAAGGAATGCTTTTTCATTCTTTCCTGCAAGACGAAGGAACCGCATATATTGAACAGTCCGTCTTCACAATAAGGGGTCAGCTCCATTTAGACTGGTTTCAACAAAGTGTCCAATCGATCATTGACCGCCACGATATTTTCAGAACGGTTTTTTTGCCTCATGTTGCCGGGCTGAAAGAACCGCGCCAGGTCGTTTTACGCGATCGATCCTTTCAGTTGCATGCTGAAGACTTGACCGAAATGCCGGAGACCGATCAAACCGCATATATCAGCCAGTTTAAAGAGCGGGATCGGCAGAAAGGCTTCAATCTGCAAAAAGATATGCTGATGCGTATTTCTCTGTTCAAAACGGCGCCGGAACAACACGTATGTGTATGGAGCCATCACCACATTTTAATGGACGGCTGGTGTCTCGGGATCGTGCTGCAAGAATTTATGCAGTTGTACGAAGCCATCTATACGGGTGAATCTGTGCCTTTAGATCCTGTTCAGCCATACAGCGCATATATTTCCTGGTTGTATGATCAGGACAAAGACAAAGCCAAGGAATATTGGAAGAACTACTTGACAGACTTCAATGCGCCAACAGGTCTTCCGAAAGTGTCTGCAAAACCTGCTGAAAAGGGATATCGGCAGAAAGAGCTGATGTTTTCATTAGACCGAAAGTTGACAGCCAGACTCAAAACAATCGCCAAACAGCATGGAGCCACACTCGCCACTCTCATACAAACCGTGTGGGGCTTAATGCTTCAGCGCTATAACCGGACAGATGATGTCGTGTTCGGCTCTGTCGTTTCCGGCCGTCCTTCCGTGATTCCGGGCGTTGAGAAGATCATCGGTTTATTTATCAATACTGTGCCGGTGCGAATCAAGACCGAGAGCGAAAATGAAACCTTTTCAGAGCTGCTTCGCCGCTCCCAAAAAGAAAGGCTCGCTCAAGACATGTTCAACTTTTATCCATTGGCTGACATTCAGTCGCAAATCACTTTCAAACAGCATGCGATTGACCATATTTTCGTTTTTGAAAACTACCCTTTGCAGCAAATGCAAGACTCGGCAAACCGCGCCGAATCACCGCTTCAGATCGAAAATGTAAAAGTGTCGGAGCAATCAGGCTACAACTTCAACCTCATGATTGCCCCGGATGATGAACTTGTCATCAAGTTCATCTACAATGCAAACGTTTATGATGAATCATGGATTGACTGTGTGAGGGGCCACCTGCTGGAAGCTTTGCGAAGAGCGGCGGAGGACACCGATATCCCCGCCTCCAGGCTGCCGATGATCGCGCCTGACGAAAAAGCCCGGATCATCGGGGAATTCAACGATACAAAAACAGATTACGATACGAACAAAACAATCACTGACTTGTTTTCCAATCAAGTAGAGAAAACGCCGGATCATATCGCACTACATGCCGGCGGCTTGACGATGACATACCGGGAGCTGGATCAAACATCCACTGCATGGGCCCGCATCTTCCAAGAACAAGGCTTAAAGAAAAACGGAATTGCCGGCATTTTAGCAGAGCATTCACCTGAATTCATCATCGGAGTTCTTGCCGTTTTGAAAGCGGGCGGCGCCTATCTCCCGCTCGATGCCGAACTGCCGCCTGAACGGATCAGCTGCATGCTGAAAGAAAGCGGGGCGGACGTATTGGCCGTTCAGAAAGGACTCAAGACGAACATTGATTTTCCGAAAAAAGTGTTGATATCCAAGGAAGCGCAATTGGCACCTGTCAGCGCTATCAACATAAATACGCGTCCGGATGATCTGGCTTATATCATGTATACATCAGGTTCGACAGGCAAACCAAAGGGCGTTATGATTTCGCACCGCAATGTCGTATCACTGATCTCAAACAGCAATTACACATCAGCCGATACAAATGACCGATTGATCTTAACCGGTTCACTCGGCTTTGACGCCATCACATTTGAAATATTCGGAGCGCTCCTGAAAGGAGCATCTCTTCATGTTATTGACCGCTCGACGATGTTGACTCCTGCCCGTTTTGGCAGCTATTTGCTTCACCATGATATCACAGTGCTGTTTTTAACAACGGCTCTCTTTAACCAGCTGGCACAAGCCCAGCCGGACATGTTTTCAGGGCTCTCCACTTTATATGTCGGCGGGGAAGCTTTGACGCCTGCACTGATGAATACGGTCAGACATCGGTGCCCAAACCTGAAGCTTTATAACATATATGGTCCGACGGAAAATACAACATTCTCTACATTTTATGAAGTCAAGCAAGATTTTTCACAAGCGATTCCCATCGGAAAACCGATCAGCAATTCAAATGCCTTTATTGTTGACGAGAGCGGTCAGCTCGCGCCGATCGGCGTTCCCGGCGAACTTTGCGTCGGCGGCGATGGGGTTGCAAAAGGATATTTGCACAGACCTGATTTGACGAGTCAAGCATTTGTAGAGCATCCGTTTCAACCAGGGGAAAAAATGTACAAAACCGGCGATCTGGCGCGCTGGCTGCCAGACGGCAACTTAGAATATATTAGCCGGATGGACCGGCAAATCAAAATTCGCGGCAAACGAACTGAACCTGCTGAAATAGAAGCGCGGCTCATCGAGATTGAAGGCGTTCAAGAAGCCGCTGTCATCATTGAAGAAAAAAACGAAGAAGCATTCCTTATCGCATATTATGTAAGCGATGATCAAACAGAGGAAAAAACGATCCGTTCATTACTATCAAGGCAGCTTCCCGACTATATGATTCCTCATGATTGGGTTAAACTGGACCGCATGCCTCTTTCGGCAAACGGCAAAATCGACCGCCGCGCGCTGCCTGCACCTGATCAAAAAACGGCTTTGAAACAGATTGTGCCGCCAAGAAACTGGGTCGAAAAAGAACTGATTGACATATGGAGACCTATCCTTGGCGTGAAGGAGCTCGGTATTGAAGATGACTTTTTCGAACTTGGCGGTCATTCGCTAAAGGCTCTTCAAGTCATTCACCAGCTGAAAAACAGCCAGGGGATCGATATTCCGATTGAATTATTATTCGAGAATCCAACAATCGAACAATTGGCCGAAAAGCTGTTTTCACATGAGCTGCGCGCCTCGGCCGTACAGCATGTCAGCAGACTGAATCCGCCGACCGGAGTGAACCTTTTCTGCTTTCCTCCCATTTCGGGCTTCGGGATATTTTATAAAGATCTCGCTGCCAAGCTAAACGGCAAAGCGACTGTGTACGGATTTAACTTTATTGAAGAAGACAGCCGTATGGAACAATACGTGAACAACATCATCCAAAAACAGCCTCGGGGTCCTTATATCCTGCTGGGATATTCAGCGGGAGGCAACACGGCATTTGAGACTGTCAAAGAAATGGAAAACCGAGGTTTGGAGGTCAGCGATCTCATTATTGTCGATGCATATCAAAAGAAACAAGCATTGCCGCCACAGCCAAGCAGCACCTCGGCAGAACATGTTCCCGCTCACCTCAGGGAAGCAGTCATCAAAAAGACGGCAAACTATCAAAAATATTGGGCACAATTAATCAATGGCGGCCAAATCAACGCAAACATCCACTTTATTGAAGCCGGCATTCAGACGGATCAAATTGACAGATTCATATTGCAAAAATGGGCCGACGCCACAACAAGAAACTATCAAGAGTATAAAGGAGCCGGGCCGCATCAGGATATGTTCGAAACTGCCTTTCTGTCAAAAAACGCCGAGATCATTCAACATATCCTCACAAACAGCGGCAAACATGCAGAGCATTCTCGGTAAAAGCCGTCCAAACACCAACAGGCCCGAGCCAAAACATTGAGAGTTCTAAAGCGATTTCTTAAGCTTTAGGACTTTTTTCTTTCAAATCATCATAAGCTGTAAAGAACAGACAAGACCTGGCTGAACCTATGGCAGGAAACAGGATAAGCTACTTCACTTTCGAATTCGCACAATGAATAAATGAAGACGCTTTCAAATTTCATTTCAGACACTTTTGAATATGAAAGGGGGCATTTTTTTGTTTCAAAAATTGCTAATCGCCAATCGCGGCGAAATCGCACTTCGGATCATTCGAACTTGTAAACGGCTCGGGATTCAGACAGCTGCCGTCTACTCTGAAGCGGATGCTGAGTCCCTGCATGTTAAAGCTGCAGATGAAGCCTGGCTGATCGGCAAACCGCGGGTCAGTGAAAGCTATTTAAATATCGAAAAAATCATCGAAACCTCTAAAAAAGCGGGGGTCTGTGCCATCCACCCGGGATACGGCCTGCTTTCCGAGAACAGCCGTTTTGCCGAAAGATGCCTGCAGGAAAATATCACGTTTATCGGTCCGCCGTCCGATGTGATCGCCAAAATGGGGAGCAAAATTGAAGCAAGGCTAGCGATGGAACAAGCCGGGATTCCCGTCGTTCCCGGCGTGACAAAAAGCTTGGCCGGTCTGAATGAAGCCAAGGCTCTTGCCGAATCCATCGGCTATCCCGTGATGCTCAAGGCTTCTTTTGGAGGCGGAGGCATCGGAATGCAGCTGATTCGCAATGAAGGCGAATTAGCAAAAGCATATGAAGGCAGCCAAAAACGAGCCGCCGATTTTTTCGGAGACGGGGCTATGTACATCGAGAAATATATCGAAGATGCAAGACATATCGAGATTCAGATTTTAACAGACGAATACGGAAATGCCGTCTATCTTTGGGAACGGGACTGTTCGATTCAGAGACGCCAGCAAAAAATCATCGAAGAAGCACCTGCTCCGTTATTCGATGAAAACATGCGCGCGAAGCTCGGTGAAGCGGCCGTGAAAGCCGCGCTGTCGATCGGCTATGCCAACGCCGGGACAATCGAGTTTTTAGTAGACAGCAAGAATCATTTTTATTTTCTCGAGATGAATACCCGCCTGCAGGTCGAACACCCGGTGACAGAGGAAATTACAGGGCTCGACATTGTCGAAGAACAGCTCAATATCGCAGCAGGCAAAGCGCTTCCGTATAAGCAGAAAGACATTCGGCGTGACGGACATGCGATCGAAGTCAGAATCTGTGCCGAAGATCCGAAAACATTTTTCCCTTCGCCGGGACGGATCACTGACCTTAAGCTGCCTGAGCACCCGAATGTCCGTCATGAATGCGCAGCAGCCCCAGGTATGAACATCACACCGTATTACGACCCGATGATCGCCAAGATGATCGTCAAAGGAAATAGCAGAGATGAAGCCATCCGCACATTGGCCGAAGCGCTCTCACAATATCAAGTGAAAGGCATTAAGACAAATATTCCGTTGCTTGAAGACATCGTACGTTCTGACGAATTCCGAAAAGGCGGGGTCCAAACCGATTTTATCAGTCGTTATCAGTCAAAATGAAATTAAGGAGGCGTGCCATGAATACTGTTGTCATCAATATGGCGGGAAACGTGTGGAAAATATTAGTGAAAGCAGGAGACAAAATCGAAAAAGGGCAGGAAGTCGCCATTTTAGAATCGATGAAAATGGAGATTCCGATTGTCGCCGAAACGGCCGGCACCGTCAAAACCGTCAGAAAAAACGAAGGTGATTTTGCCGATGAAGGAGATGTCTTATTGGAGCTTCAATAAGGTCTGGAGGATGGCAAATGAATGTACCGAAGAAAATTTTCATTAAAGAAGTCGGGCCGCGCGACGGTCTGCAAAATGAAGAAACCGCACTCCTGACAGCCGATAAAATAACCTGGATCGACATGCTTTCCCAAACAGGGCTTTCATATATCGAAATCACTTCATTCGTTCATCCTAAATGGATTCCTGCACTGTCTGATGCCCTTGACGTCGCCAAAGGCATTAACCGGAAGCCGGGCGTCACCTACGCAGCCCTCATTCCGAACCGAAAAGGGCTGGAACGGGCTCTCGAAGGAGGGATCGATGAAGCTTCTGTTTTCATGTCGGCAAGCGAGACACACAACCGGAAAAATATTAACAAATCGATCGGAGAAACGCTTCCAGTCTTGCAGGAAGTCACCGGGACAGCAAAACAAGCAGGCCTCACCACTAGAGCCTACCTGTCCACCGTATTTGGCTGTCCTTATGAACATCATGTGCCATTAGAACAAATCATACGCCTCTGTGATGCGTTGTTCGACATGGGCATCGACGAACTTTCTCTCGGAGATACAATCGGCGCAGCGAATCCCGTGCAAGTTCAAAAGGTGCTTGACGTACTTTTAAAACGCTTTCCGAAAGAGAGTTTCGCCCTTCATTTTCATGATACGAGAGGGATGGCGCTCGCCAACATGATCACAGCGATGGATATGGGAATCACCGTATTTGACGCATCATGCGGCGGGCTGGGCGGCTGTCCTTATGCCCCTGGAGCCACGGGAAATGCGGCAACTGATGATTTGATTTACATGTGCGCCCAGATGGGCATCGAAACCGGAGTTGATCTCAGCAAGCTGCTTTCAGCTGCCAAATGGATCGAAGACAAAACCGGGAGAGAGCTACCAAGCCGAAATTTGCAGGCGGCGAAATCAAAGAATTGCTTTTCATAGATTGAGGAGGAGGAAGACCGAATGGAGCCCAATGTTCTTTATTCCATAAACGAGCAGGCGGTCGCCGTGTTGACGTTGAACAGACCGCAAGCTGCAAATGCCCTCTCGCTCGGACTTCTCGACGACCTTCAGCATATCCTTCGCGATATCCGTTCAAACCCGACCGTCCGCTGTGTCATTATAACGGGAGTAGGGAACAGGACGTTTTGTGCAGGTGCCGATTTAAAGGAAAGAGCCCGCATGAGTCCCACAGAAGCGAAGCAGGCCGTTTCCATGATTCAACAAGTGGTCAGCCAGACGGAAAAACTGCCGCAGCCCGTCATCGCTTCATTAAACGGAAGCGCTTTGGGAGGGGGGCTGGAGCTTGCATTGGCGTGCGACATCAGGATCGCAGCCGAACATATTGAACTCGGCCTCCCCGAAACAACGCTCGCGATCATTCCCGGGGCAGGGGGAACACAGCGGCTGCCCCGCTTGATCGGCAGGGGAAAGGCAAAAGAAATGATCTATACCGGCTGCCGCATCAGCGCCGAAGAAGCGCAAAAGATCAGCCTAGTTGAACATGTCGTTCCGCTTCAAAAGTTAAAGGAAACAACCGAAAATATCGCAGCGAACATTGCGGCGAACGGACCGGTTGCCGTCAGACAGGCGAAGTTCGCTATCAATCAAGGGCTTGAGACAGATATCGAAACTGGACTCGCGATAGAACAAAAAGCCTACGAGCTGACGATTCCGACGAAAGACAGAACAGAAGGGCTGAAAGCTTTTACAGAAAAGCGGAAGCCGTATTATACGGGAGAATAAAACGAACGGGGGGACAGCCGATGCCGGCCGAAAAGGAATTGTATGAACGCATTCGCCGGATTCAGGAAGGCGGAGCGCAAAAATACCATGAAGCTAATGAGAAAAAAGGAAAATTATTTGTCAGAGACCGATTAAAGCTGCTGCTTGACGAAGGCCTCGACCTTGAGGACGCTTTTTTTGCCAATTGCATGGCAGACGGGCTTCCGGCAGACGGAGTCGTCACGGGAATCGGAAAAATCGGCGGCCGAACCGTTTGCGTCATGGCTAATGATTCAACGGTGAAAGCAGGATCATGGGGAGCAAGAACCGTCGAAAAAATCATCCGCATCCAGGAAACAGCCGAAAAGCTGAATTGTCCGCTTCTTTATTTGGTCGATTCAGCAGGCGCAAGGATTACGGATCAAGTTGACATGTTTCCGGGGCGAAGAGGAGCAGGGCGGATTTTTTATCAGCAAGTCAAATTATCCGGGCGCATCCCGCAAATCTGTCTTTTGTTCGGTCCTTCAGCGGCAGGCGGCGCCTACATACCGGCTTTTTGCGATATCGTTATCATGGTCGAAGGTAACGCCTCGATGTATTTAGGCTCGCCGCGCATGGCGGAAATGGTGATCGGCGAAAAAGTGTCGCTTGAAGAAATGGGCGGAGCGCGAATGCACTGTTCTGTTTCAGGCTGCGGAGACATTCTTGCCGAAACGGAAGAAGATGCGATCAAGTCGGCGCGCCGGTATCTTTCCTACTTTCCGCCGAACTACACCGAAAAAGCGCCTGTCATTGAAGCAAAACCCGCTCTTCCGTTTGACCGGCCGTTGGAGGAGATCATTCCGAAAAACCAAAACGCACCGTTTCAAATGATGGATTTAATCGACCGGATCATTGATAAAGCGTCTTTTTATGAGATCAAAAAATTGTTCGCGCCAGAGCTGATTACCGGTTTGGCGAGGATTCACGGGCAGCCTGTCGGCATCATCGCCAATCAGCCGCGGGTCAAAGGCGGTGTGTTGTTTCACGATTCGGCAGACAAAGCCGCAAAGTTTATCAATTTGTGCGATGCCTATCATATCCCGCTGCTGTTTCTGGCTGATATCCCCGGCTTTATGATCGGAACAAAAGTCGAGAGGGCGGGTATTATCAGACACGGAGCGAAAATGATCTCAGCGATGGCCGAAGCAACCGTGCCGAAAATATCCGTCATCGTCAGGAAAGCTTATGGCGCAGGCTTGTATGCGATGGCGGGACCGGCCTTTGAGCCTGACTGCTGTCTGGCGCTGCCTACGGCTCAGATTGCTGTGATGGGTCCGGAAGCAGCGGTAAATGCCGTTTATGCCAAAAAAATCGCACAATTGCCTGAAGAAGAGCGGTCCGCCTTCATTGCCGAAAAACGGGAAGAGTACCAAAAAGACATAGACATTTACCGGCTTGCTTCAGAAATGATTGTCGACGGGGTCATTCCGGCCGATTCGCTTCGTACGGAACTCATCAAACGGCTGAATGCATATATGACCAAATACATGATATTTACGGAACGGAAGCATCCTGTTTATCCCGTCTAAAGGCCAATGAAACGAAAAGGGGGAAACGGTATGGCCGAAAAAGCGGTTTGGCAGCCTGATCCGGAATTTGTAAAAGCGACCCGGCTGTTTCAATGGATGACAGCTCTCGGTTTTTCCGACTATGATGATTTTTTGAAAGCAAGTACAGACGATATCGCCTGGTTCTGGGAAGAGGCCGAAAAAGCGCTCGGCATCAGCTGGTACAAGCGGTACAGCCAAACATTGAATCTCGATAAAGGCATAAAATGGCCGAAATGGTTTTCCGGCGGACGCTTAAATGCCGTTTGCAGCGCCGTGGAAAAATGGTCCCGACAGCCTGATACGGCCGAGAGGACAGCCCTCATCTGGGAAAGTGAAGACGGAAAAACAGAACGGATCACCTATTCTTCTTTACATCAAAAAGTCGCCCGTGCGGCAGCAGGCTTTAAAAAACAAGGCATATCAAAAGGGGATGTCATTGCGATTTACATGCCGATGATCCCGCAAACGGTCATCGCCATGCTTGCCGCCGCTAAAATCGGCGCGGTATTCTCCCCGGTTTTTTCAGGCTACGGGGCCCATGCGGCAGCCGCGAGACTCAGCGCTGCCGGAGCAAAAATTCTTGTCACGGCAGATGCCTTTTTGCGAAGGGGAAAGAAGGTCTGTATGAAGAAAGAAGCTGACAAAGCAGCAGACCGCGCCCCCACTGTCCAAAAAGTTGTCGTCTGCCAGCTTCACGATGGCGAACAAGATTGGAATCATAAGAGAGATATAGACTGGAATGAATTGATGAAAAGCGATCCTCTCCAGATGACAGAAGAAATGGACAGTTCAGATCCGCTCATGCTGCTTTACACATCAGGCACGACAGGACAGCCGAAGGGAGCGGTTCATACCCACGCCGGTTTTCCGCTGAAAGCTGCATTTGATGCGGGCTTCGGGATGGATGTCAAACAAGGGGACACGTTTTTCTGGTTTACAGACATGGGCTGGATGATGGGACCGTTTTTAATATTCGGGGGGCTCATAAACGGAGCGGCAGTTTTGCTGTATGACGGAGCACCGGATTTCCCGGCCCCGAGTCGGCTGTGGGAGCTTGTCAGCAGACACCAGGTGTCGCATCTCGGCGTCTCTCCGACGCTCATTCGCTCACTGATGCAGCACGGCGAAAATTTTCTTCTTCAATGCGACCTGAGCAGTCTGAAGGCAATCGGCTCAACGGGAGAACCTTGGAATTATGAACCGTGGATATGGCTGTTCCGCCATGCTGGAAAAGAGCGGATTCCTATTTTTAATTATTCAGGAGGAACGGAAATTTCAGGCGGCATTTTGGGCAATGTGCTCCTGCGGCCGATCACGCCGATGACGTTTAATTCGCCTCTGCCTGGCATGGCGGCCAATGTCTTCAACGAAAAAGGGGAGGAAGTCGTCAATGAAGTCGGGGAGCTTGTCCTGACAAAGCCGTGGGTCGGCATGACGAATGGTTTTTGGAAGGAGCCGTCCAGATATGAAAAAGCATATTGGAGCCGCTGGACTGACGTCTGGGTGCACGGCGATTGGGCAAAACGTGATGAAAACGGCTACTGGACGATCAGCGGACGTTCTGATGATGTGATCAATACTGCTGGGAAAAGGATCGGGCCCGCCGAAATAGAGTCCGTACTGGTCGGCCATCCAGCGGTGGCGGAAGCAGGCGTTATCGGCGTTCCGGATCAGCTCAAAGGTCAGGCTGCCGTCTGCTTTGTCGTCCTCACACAGTCGGAAAAGCCGTCGGAAAAACTAAAAGATGATTTGCTGAACCTCGCCTCTGACGCGATCGGTAAAGCGATCAAGCCAAAAGCGGTTTACTTTGTCAGCGGTCTGCCGAAGACGAGAAATGCAAAAGTGATGAGACGGCTGATCAGAGCTGCCTATTTGAACGAGCCGGCAGGCGATTTGTCAACATTGGAAAATCGTCAAACATACGATGAAATTGCCGGCCTTTCAGCGCAAAAAAATCTGTAGTATACTGGATAAGGCTTGCAGACAAAGAAGAAGGACACGTCCTTCCTCTTTTTATTTTAAGACCAAAAACTCACATTCTGACGATAACCGAACCTCCGCCGGCCGCGCAGACGCGGTTTTGCTGCTCTTCAATTGAACGCAGCAGCTGATTGTTGCATTCCATGAGTTTGATCAGCAATTCCATTTGATCTTCGAGATTTTTCAGCCTTTGATTCATCTGCTGAGAAGATTGGCCGGTGTGCATGTGCGGGGCTGAAGGCGGATAAGACGTTTCAGAATTCCATTTTGAATACATAGAAATAGGCCTCCATCATCTAAACTGATATATCTTATCGTATGATCCTAAAATCGCAACGTTCGCCTAAATCAAAACGAGAGGAACTAAAACATGTACTTGACGATAAAGGAAACCGCAGAATATTTAACGCTTTCAGAAGCATATGTTGAACAGCTTGTGAGAGAAAAGAAAATCCGCACCGTCTTCGACGGACAGCAGCATTTAATCAACAAAGATCAATTCAATACCCATATGGAACAGATGGAAAAGTATAAAGAGTGGGCGGAATCCTTTCTGAACGAACCCATCCCCGAAGATCCGGATGTTAAAGATGAAGATTAACCAAGATAACGATAATTCCATTATGTAAACTAGATGCGTTTCTAGGAAATGTTCGCACGACTCTATCATGACGTGTGAATGGGACGTTTCGTAAAAAAAGACACAATATAGGAAATGAAAGGGATGAAAGAAGCCCTATATATAAAGTTTTCTATGATTTTATTTCATTTCCGAAACAATCACGTTCATTTTTTGTTCAAAAAGTGTTATCATTTAGTAGTAAAAAATACAGCGTGTTTTGAGATTGCGGGTTTTCGGGAATTCCAGACTGAAAACAGCAAAACAAACACAAAAGGGGAGAACCTTTTTGCGGACTTGTTTGTGCACAAATTCACAAACTGTGAAAAAGGGGTTCCTTCAAAAAACAGCACATCGCTTATTGAAAAGGAGAATTGGTTATGCCGGAAACAATCGATCAAACAGCTGATCAAACAAACGAATCTGTAAGCCAAAGCCAACGCGATCTTATCGATCAACTGCTAAAACCTGAAGTACAGGAGTCTTTGACTGTTTTAGTCGACCAGCTTCCAAAGCTGACAGAACTGGTCAACATTTTGACAAAGTCTTACGATTTCGCACAATCCGTTGCAACTGATGAAGTATTAAAAAATGATACGGTCGGTGCCATCACAGAAATTCTTGAGCCTGTCAAAGATACGGCAAAAGAAATCGCGGCTACCGCCATTGAAGCAAAAGACCGCGCTGACGAAAGCAATGAAGTCATCGGACTTTTCGGTTTGCTGAAAATGCTTAAAGATCCGCAGGCCCAAAAGATGTTCCGCTTTGTTCAAAGCTACCTGCAAATCATGTCAGAACGCGAAAAACAAAAATAATCACTATACATTCAGAATAAGGACGGAGGATTCACGATGTCAAAACATATCGTCATTTTAGGCGCTGGTTACGGCGGATTACTGTCTGCTTTAACAGTTCGCAAACACTACACAAAAGAAGAAGCAAAAATCACAGTGGTTAACCAATACCCGACACATCAAATCATCACAGAACTGCATCGCCTTGCTGCGGGCAACGTGTCAGAACAGGCCATTGCGATGCCGCTTGCAAAGCTTTTCAAAGGAAAAGACATCGATCTTAAAATCGCCAAAGTCAACTCGTTCTCAGTTGACAAAAAAGAAGTCGCTCTTTCTGACGGCTCTACCCTGACGTATGACGCGCTTGTCGTCGGTCTTGGTTCTGTCACTGCTTACTTCGGCATTCCTGGCCTTCAAGAAAACAGCATGGTGCTCAAATCTGCAAACGATGCAAACAAGATCTTCAAGCATGTTGAAGAGCGCGTGCGCGAATACGCTAAAACGAAAAACGAAGCGGATGCTACGATCCTAATCGGCGGCGGCGGACTAACAGGCGTCGAGCTTGTCGGTGAACTCGCCGATATCATGCCGAACCTTGCGAGAAGCTACGGTGTCGATCCGAAAGAAATCAAGCTGAAGCTTGTTGAAGCCGGTCCGAAAATCCTGCCGGTTCTTCCGGATGAGCTGATCGAACGTGCGACAAAGAGCCTTGAAAAACGCGGCGTTGAATTCTTGACAGGACTGCCTGTCACAAATGTAGAAGGAAACGTTGTTGATTTGAAAGACGGGCAAAAAATCGTCACAAATACATTTGTCTGGACCGGCGGTGTTCAAGGCAATCCGCTGATCGGCGAGTCAGGTCTTGAAGTGAACCGCGGACGCGCAACTGTAAACGATTTCCTTCAATCCACATCACATGAAGACGTATTTGTTGCAGGAGACAGCGCCGTTGTCTTCGGTCCGGATGGCCGTCCGTACCCTCCGACAGCTCAAATCGCTTGGCAAATGGGCGAGCTGATCGGCTACAACCTGTATGCATACTTAGAAAACAAATCAATGGAAACATTCAGCCCTGTCAACTCAGGCACGCTTGCAAGCCTTGGCCGCAAAGACGCAGTTGCCGTTATCGGCGCGAACAGTACATCTCTTAAAGGCCTGCCTGCTTCATTGATGAAAGAAGCGAGCAACGTCCGTTATCTGACTCATATTAAAGGTCTGTTCAGCCTTGCTTATTAATGGAAATGAAGCGCTACTTATAGTTTAAACTATAAGTGGTGCTTTTTTTTGCTTTAAATTTGACGGGCAAATGAAAATATTGTGGTAAATTTGAACCAAATGCATTGACAAAAAGACGGTCTCATTGCATTATATGAATATAAAATAAAAATATTCATATGTTTATAAATCAAGGAGAGACTGACATGCCGAAATTTACCGAAAAAGAAAAGGAAGCGATACGCTCAGCTTTAGTGCAAAGCGGAAGAGAGCTTTTTGCGCAGCTTGGATTGAAAAAAACGAGCGTTGGTGAGCTAACAGCCTCGGCCGGAATTGCCCAAGGCTCATTTTATACATTTTTCGACTCGAAAGAGGAGCTTTATTTTGAGATTTTGCAGCAGGAAGAAAGTAAGATCCGCGCCCAGCTTGAGGCATCATTTTCTGAAAGCGGGAAAACATTTGCACAGTTTTTGCGTGAAGCATTGGCGGTGGTGGAAGATAACCCGTACATTCGCCAAGTTTACGATGACAACTTACTCGAGACACTCTTCCGCAAACTCCCCGAAGAAAAGCTGCAGGCGCATTTCGACAGCGACGAAGATTTTTTCAAGCCTTTAATTGAAATGGGCCAGGAAAAAGGCTGGCTTGTCAGAAAAAAACCGGAGACGATCGTCAGTGTGATTCGCGCCATTGTTCTTTTATCCTTTCAAAAAACAAATATTGGGGAAGACCGCTACGACGAAACGATGGATTTGCTTATCGAATTGATCGGACAGGGGCTTTCGGCCAAGGAGGATGCATCCCATGATTGAAGTCAGCGGGCTTCGCTTCACATACCCCGGACAAAAAACGCCCGTATTGAAAGGAATCGACTTTTCGATTCAAAAGGGTGAAATTTTTGGATTTCTCGGGCCGTCCGGTGCTGGAAAAAGCACGATTCAAAAAATATTAATCGGTATTTTAAAGCAATATGAAGGCCGGGTTTCTGTGATGGGGAAAGAATTGAGTCAAGCCGACAGCTCCTTTTATGAGAAAATCGGCGTCGCCTTTGAATTTCCGAATTTCTATCAACGATTAACGGCACTGGAAAACTTAAATTTGTTCCGTTCCTTGTATGCATCTGAAACCGAGGAGCCGGAAACGCTGCTCGCTTTAACGGGTCTTGAAGAGTACGGCCGGACAAAGGTATCCGCTTACTCAAAAGGCATGAAAATGAGGCTGAATTTTTTGAGAGCCCTGATCAATCAGCCTGATCTTTTATTTCTAGACGAACCGACCTCGGGGCTCGATCCCGTGCATGCCAAAAAATTAAAACAGCTTATCCTGAACAAAAAGGCGGAAGGGAAGACGATCCTGATCACAACGCACCACATGCAAACAGCTGAAGAAATCTGCGACCGCGTAGCTTTCATCGTTGACGGCAGGGTGGCTTTGATTGATTCTCCAAGCGCCTTGAAAGTGCAAAAAGGAAAAAGGCACGTAAAAGTGGAGTACCGCAGCCGCAGGCAGCTGGAAACTGCTCAATTCGACCTTGATCAGATCGGCAGCAGCCCGGAATTTTTGAACTTGATCAAGGACCACCCTGTGGAAACCATTCATTCCCAAGAAGCATCGCTTGAAGACATCTTTATCGATGTGACGGGGAGGCGTTTAAGTTGAGGATCTTATCAGCGATTTCCCATGATATCAAACTTCAGTTCAAGCACGGTTTTTATTATGCCTATTTGCTGATCAGCGCGGTGTATATCGCTGTGTTGCAGTTTCTTCCAGCTGATTACAGGGAGGCGGCCAACATTGCCTTGACGTTTTCAGACCCGAGCTTCCTGGGGTTTTTCTTCATCGGGGGTCTTGTTTTACTGGAGAAAGGGCAAAACATCCATGACAGCCTGTTTGTAACGCCGCTAAGTGCGAGTGAGTATATTCTTTCCAAAACGGCGTCTTTATCCGTTTTGTCTCTCGGATCGAGCATTTTCATCCACAGCAGTGTGTTTGGCTATGGAACAAATTCCGGTTTGTTCGCTTGCGGCGTGCTGTTCACTTCATTTTTCTTCACGATGATCGGCTTAGGTTTGGCGGTGCGGTGTGAAACCTTAAACGGATTTTTCTTTTTGTCTTCTTTGAGCACCTTTGTGTTCGTTCTGCCTTTGTTTGAAACAGCGGGCATTTGGAGCAGCCCGCTGTTTTACGCTCTGCCGTCAAAGGCCTCATTAATGCTGTTAGGTTCCGCCTTTACCGGCCTTCAGCAGTGGGAGCTCGTCTACGCGATTTCCACTCTCTTGTTGTGGAACGGAGCCGCGTATTTCTGGGCGAGGCATTCACTTCAAACGTTCATCACATTAAAGCTTGGCGGAGGTGATACACGATGATGAAAATCATTCAGCTGATACGCGGAGATATGAAACAGATCAAACGTGATTCAATGCTTGCTTTTTACGGTCTGGCGCCTTTTCTGCTCATCATCGTGACAGCCGCTGGCATTCCTTTGTCAGCGGAACTGGCGGCATTCAATATCACCCCATACCGTCATTTGATCATGAGCTTTGCCATGCTTTTCATCCCCCTGATTCTCGGTATCATGTCGGGGTTTATCCTGCTTGATGAGCGCGACGAAAATATGATTCAGTATTTTGCCGTGACGCCCTTGTCGAAGCGCGGATATGTCTTGATACGCCTCATCCTGCCAATGGCGCTGACTTTTTGCTACAGCATTTTGCTGTTTGCATCCGGCGGTTTAATGGCGCCCGGCTCTGTGTACCTTTTGTTCATCCTGATCATGGTCACGCTTGAAGCCCCGATTTACACGCTGCTTTTAGCCGCTTACGCTTCGAACAAAGTGGAAGGGCTCGCTTTAATGAAAGGGTTCAGCCTGCTCACTTTCATGCCGGCCGCGGTTTATTTTATTCCTTTGCCGTGGCAGCTTTTCGGCGTTTTCACGCCGACCTACTGGACAGCGAAAACGTACTTGGCAGGAACTTCTCATGAAGGGCTTGTTTTCGTTTTCGGGTTCATCGGAGTTGTGCTGCATGTAATGATACTGCTGCTTTTATGCCGGAGGTTTTTGGTGAAAACCGACCAATAGGAGTATATCCCGCCGCGTTTTGCAATAAAGTATTAAAACCATCAGCGGGAGGCGGGATATTCTATGAAGAAAAATATGAAGCTTTGTCTGTGTATGATGATGATCTTTGTATTGACGTTGGCCGGCAGCATAGACGGCTTGGCCGCCGGGGAAAAAGGCGCCGGGCTCAAAGAGCAAATCGATCAGCTGTTAAAGACCGAGCCTGATTTAAAAGGAGCGCTCGCAGGCATCAGCGTCAGGTCCGCGGAAAGCGGGAAAATGATATACGGCCATATGAGCGATACACGGATGAGACCGGCGTCCAATCTGAAGCTTTTAACGGCAGCAGCTGCCTTTTCCGTCCTGGGTGAGGACTATACCTTTCCCACAGAGGTGATGACAGACGGCGCACGATCTGCGAGCACACTCAAAGGCAGCCTTTATCTAAAAGGAAAAGGCGATCCGACGCTTTTGAAAGCCGATTTTCAGCAAATGGCCAAGGCACTCCGAAAACAAGGGATCACTGTCATCCGGGGAGACTTGGTCGGCGATGATTCCTGGTATGATGAGGTCCGCTACTCTCAAGACCTTTCCTGGAGCGATGAAGACGCATACTACGGAGCGCAGATCTCGGCTTTAACAGCTTCGCCAAACGAAGACTATGATGCCGGAACAGTCATCATCGACGTGAATCCTGACGGCAAAACCGGGAAAAAACCCGTTGTATCGCTTACTCCGCAAACTAATCATGTCAAAATCGAAAACGGTGCCAAGACCGTTGCTGCAGACGGAAAAAAAGATATCACGATTAAAAGGGAACACGGCGGAAATACCATCCAAATCAAAGGGACGATTCCACAAGGCGCTTCAAGGGTCAGACAATGGGTTGCGGTTTGGGAGTCGTCAGAATATGCACTCGATTTATTTAAACAGGCTTTACAGCAACAAGGCATTCGAATCCTGGGAGAGACTAAAACCGGCAAAGCGCCAAAAAAAGCGCGCCGCATCACCGCACATCAATCCATGCCGCTTTCAGAGCTGATGATCCCCTTTATGAAGCTTAGCAACAACGGCCATGGCGAAACACTGATCAAGGAAATGGGAAAAGCCGCGAGCCGTGAAGGAAGCTGGGATCAAGGTCTGGAAGTGTTGAATAAAGAACTGCAGGGATTTGGAATGGACACAGAGAAGATCGTTCTCAGAGACGGCTCAGGCATCTCGCATATCAATTTGATTTCTGCCGACCAGATCACAAAGCTATTGTATTCCGTTCAAGAAGAGAAATGGTTTCCGTCGTTTGCCCGTTCACTCCCGGTTGCGGGGGAAAGCGACAGAATGGTCGGCGGCACATTAAGAAACCGGCTGAAAGACCCGGCTCTTAAAGGCAAAGTCAGAGCGAAAACAGGCTCTCTTTCAACCGTCAGTACCTTATCGGGCTATATCGATACTGCAAGCGGCGAGACATTGATTTTCTCCATTCTTCTCAATCAGCTCGTGGATGATGAAAAAGGAAAGGATATTGAAGATAAAATCGTTCAAATATTAGCTTCTTCATGACATCTCCCATTGCTTAAGGCAATGGGTTTTCTTTATTGAAAAGGCTTTCCATTCACTTCGTACGTTTTTCAGCTGAGGCCATATAATGCTAAGAGATTTCATTTTCTATAAGTTTAACAGCAGGCAGGGGGAAATATATGAACATTTTGCTGGCTTATTATCGATACTCTCCACATACAAACGGCCCGTCTACCTATATTGATATCCTTAGAAAAAGCTTGGAAGGAGAAGGGCATTCTGTCGATTTAATGTCGCACGATACCCGATGGCTCAACATTCAGGTCGCCGATCAGCAGCCGGCCGATAAACACCGGTTAAAACATGAGCTCATTCACCGCCTTCAAACAGCTTATACCGAAAAATATCCCCTGTGGATATATTGGCGTGAAATGGAGCGCTACAGTTTGGAACAAGCTGTTAAACAGTTTGATCTTAAGAAGTATGATTTGATCCACTGCCACGATTTTATGACGGCAAGAGCACTGGCCCGTTCCAAACCTCAGCACACGCCTTTAATCGTGTCCCTCCATAACTTTAAATATCATGAAGCAAAGATTACCGGGGAATTTGACGAGAAAAGCGGCCAGGAACAGCAATACATGAAAATCGAAGAATGTTTGGGCGCAATGTCTGGAGACGTTGTGGCCGTTCCGTGCGAATGGCTGAAACACGAGCTGATTCAAATTGGTGTGACGCCTTCGAACATCCGAGTCATCCCGTATGGAATTGTAAAAACACCCTTTATCGAAAAGAAAAATAATCTCCCTAAAAGCCTCCCGCATCAAGGAAAAAAGATCATTCTCTGTCCGGCGCGGCTCGTTCCGGTGAAAGGACACCGCTATTTGATCGAAGCGCTTTATAAACTGCGGTGCGAAAGGGATGATTTTCACTGCCTTCTCGCAGGCGAGGGTCCGGAGCTCGAAACTCTGCAAAGCCTGTCCGAAAAGCTCGGTATCGCGTCGGCGGTCTCTTTTCTCGGAAAGCGAAAAGATATACCTGACTTAATGAATATTAGTGATGTCATTGTTTTGCCGTCGCTTCACGATACATTTCCGCTCGTCATCCTGGAAGGGCAGTTCTCCGCAAAACCTGTGCTGGCGGCAAACGTAGGCGGGGTAAAAGAAATCATTGATGACGGTGCGAACGGATTGCTTGTTCCCCCGGCAGACAGCGAAGCGCTTACTGAAAAGCTGCGCCTGCTGCTCGACGATGACAAAACCCGGCAAAAATTGGGGCGCCAAGCGTATCAAAAAGCTATGAAACATTGGGATATCAGCTTTCACATGAGGTCGATCGAAAACCTGTATCAAACATTCGAGACACAAAAAAGAGCAGTGCGGTCCTGCAAAAATCATCGAAAAGAGCAGGGGCTGGACCTGGAAATCCTCGAACAAATCGGTGAAAAGAAAACGTCAGAAGCGGAGTACACGATTGCCGGGGAAATCCCGGAACATCTCAAAAGCCAACTTAAAAAAGAGGACCATTACATTCATGTTTATGATTTGTCAGGCGTTTTACTGCAGACAAAAGCGGTCGATTCGAAAGGGTGCTATGAATTTCACCAGCTCCCCCGAGGCAGCTATGTCTTGAAAAGCACTATCGAAGCATTCGGCAATCAGTTCGTATCCCTCGACTGATGATAAATACTTCTGCGCAAGCCGGCTGTTTAGCCGGTTTTTTATATAACAGTTTTCGTTTTATTTGACTTTATTATAATACAGATTCAAATAAGAAAATTGCTTCAAACAACATCCTATATTAGGAAAAACGCGATGTTCAAAGAACTTTCTTAAATTTGTTAACTATTTCACAAAATATGTGATTTTTATCACATTCAAAACTGTTATATTAAACATAAGATATAAATGCAACAACTGTTATATCATTTCAACTTGAAAAGAGGGGGATTTAAATGGAACAATGGAAAGGTTTCACCACAAACGTTTGGCAAAAAGAAGTCAATGTCCGCGATTTTATTCTCTCGAACTTTGAGCCATATCAAGGTGACGAATCGTTTCTCGAACCTCCGACGGAAGCTACATCGGCATTATGGGATCATGTAATGGACTTGACAAAAAAAGAGCGTGAAAACGGAGGCGTCCTCGATATGGATACAGAGATCGTCTCAACGATTACCTCGCACGGTCCCGGCTATTTGGACAAAGACTTGGAAAAAGTCGTCGGCGTTCAAACCGATGAGCCGTTTAAACGGTCGCTTCAGCCTTTCGGCGGCATTCGCATGGCGAAACAAGCATGTGAATCCTATGGTTTTGAATTGAATGAAGAAGTGGAAAGAATCTTTACCGATTACCGCAAAACCCATAACCAAGGCGTGTTTGACGCGTATACGGACGAAATGAAACTCGCCCGAAAGGTCGGAATCATTACCGGACTGCCTGATGCTTACGGGCGCGGGCGCATCATCGGCGATTACCGGAGAGTGGCGCTTTACGGCGTGGACTTCCTGATCGATGAAAAGAAAAAAGATGCGGCCGGCACCTCTCGCGTGATGTCTGAAGAAAACATCCGCCTTCGTGAAGAATTGTCAGAACAAATCCGGGCATTGAATGAACTTAAAGCACTTGCAGCAAGTTATGGCTTTGACATTTCCGAGCCTGCGGCGAATGCAAGAGAAGCATTTCAATGGCTGTATTTTGCCTATTTGGCTGCCATTAAAGAGCAAAATGGAGCAGCAATGAGCCTTGGCCGCGTGTCCACGTTCCTTGATATATACATCGAAAGAGATTTGAAAACGGGCGCATTAACAGAACAGGAGGCCCAAGAGCTTGTCGACCATTTTGTCATGAAGCTGCGCTTGGTCAAATTTGCACGCACACCTGACTACAATGAGCTGTTCAGCGGCGATCCGACGTGGGTGACAGAATCAATCGGCGGAATAGCGCACGACGGACGCGCACTCGTCACGAAAAACTCGTTCCGTTTCCTGCATACGCTTGACAATTTAGGTCCGGCGCCGGAACCAAATTTAACCGTCCTTTGGTCTGTCAGGCTGCCGCAAAAGTTTAAAAACTACTGTGCCAAAATGTCGATTAAAACGAGCTCGATTCAATACGAAAATGACGATATCATGCGTCCTGAATACGGGGATGACTACGGCATCGCCTGCTGTGTATCGGCAATGGCAATCGGCAAACAAATGCAGTTCTTCGGAGCACGCGCCAACTTGGCGAAAGCGCTTTTATATGCGATTAATGGCGGAAAAGACGAAAAGCATAAAATGCAAGTCGGTCCGGAAATGCCTCCGGTTGCTTCCGATGTGCTGGACTATGACGAGGTCATGCATAAATTCGATCAGACGATGGAATGGCTTGCAGGCTTGTACATCAATACGCTCAATGTCATTCACTACATGCATGATAAATATTGCTATGAAAGAATTGAAATGGCGCTGCACGACACGGACATTTTGCGGACGATGGCCACCGGGATCGCCGGCTTGAGCGTTGTGGCCGATTCGTTAAGCGCTATCAAATATGCCAAAGTCAATGTTGTCCGCGATGAAAACGGCATTGCCGTCGATTTTGAAACAGAAGGCGACTTTCCTAAGTACGGAAATAATGATGACCGCGTCGACGCGATCGCCGTTGACATTGTCAAGCGCTTTATGAAAAAACTGCGCAAGCACCAGACATATCGCCAGTCTGTTCATACCATGTCAATTTTAACGATCACGTCAAACGTCGTTTACGGCAAGAAAACCGGAAATACGCCGGATGGACGCCGGGCGGGAGAACCGTTTGCTCCAGGCGCGAATCCGATGCACGGCCGCGATACTAAAGGAACGCTTGCATCGCTGTCTTCAGTGGCAAAGCTGCCTTACAGCTATGCGCTCGACGGCATATCCAACACCTTTTCGATCGTCCCGAAAGCGCTTGGCAAAGACGAAGAGAGCCGCGCCGTCAATTTATCAAGCATCCTTGACGGTTACGCCGCAAAAACAGGGCATCACTTAAATGTAAACGTATTTAACAGAGAAACATTGCTCGACGCCATGGAACATCCGGAGGAATATCCGCAGTTAACGATTCGCGTCTCAGGCTATGCGGTCAACTTTATTAAGCTGACGAAAGAACAGCAGTTAGACGTTATCAGCCGTACCTTCCATGAATCGATGTAACGAGCATAAAGCGGAGCGCGGCCGAGGCGCTCCGCCCCATAAAAAGAGGTGATCTTCATCATGGATGGAAATATTCATTCGATCGAAACATTCGGCACCGTTGACGGTCCGGGCATCAGATATGTCGTCTTCACACAAGGCTGCCTGATGCGCTGTCAATTTTGCCATAATGCTGATACATGGGAAATCGGAACCGGAAAACAAATGACGGTTTCCGAAATCGTTCAGGATGTCCAGCAATATCTCCCGTTTATTCAATCATCAGGCGGAGGCATCACCGTTAGCGGAGGCGAGCCGCTTTTACAACTGCCATTTTTAATCGAGCTGTTCAAAGCCTGTAAAAGCCATGGCATACACACGGCGCTCGATTCGTCCGGCGGATGCTATTCGGCGGCGCCGGCATTTCAAGAGCAGATCAAAGAGCTGATCCAGTATACAGACCTTGTTTTGCTTGATCTCAAGCATATCAACAGGAAAAAACATATCAACCTGACAGGAATGCCGAATGACCACATATTGGATTTTGCCCGGTTTCTCGCTGATCATCAAGTCCCCGTCTGGATCCGCCATGTACTGGTTCCGGGGATCTCTGATATCGATGACGATTTAGCAGCCCTCGGCACGTTTATCGGCACACTGGCGAACGTTCAGAAGGTGGAGGTTCTTCCTTATCACAAACTCGGCGTCTACAAGTGGGAAGCGCTTGGCCTGGATTATCCATTAAAAGGGGTTGAACCGCCAAGTGCCGCCAGGGCCGAAAACGCATACAGACTACTCACCGCCCACTTGCAAGGCGGAGCCATGCTGCAAGAAACATAAACCCTTTTAACCGGACAGACTTTTTCCAACAAAAAGCTGTCCTTTTTGTCTTACCGCACAACCGTATAAAAAATCCCTTTTTTTACAATAGTAAGATGAGAAAGATGCGCCTGCTGCGGCAGGCCGACAATAAAACAGCAAGGTGGGCGGGAAGCATGTATCATTTGTATTCTCACAACGACTTGGACGGAGTCGGCTGCGGAATTCTCGCAAAGGTGGCCTTTGGCGAACGGGTCGAGGTCCGCTACAATTCGGTCACCGGACTTGATATGCAAGTCGGACGTTTTCTGGAACGGACAAAAGGAAAAGAAAAACAGCATGAAGGCCTGTTTATTACGGACTTGTCCGTTCATCAAGAAAATGAAGAAAGGCTGGACCAATATGCTGAAGCGGGCGGAAAGGTCAAACTCATCGACCACCACAAAACTGCGCTTCATTTGAATGAACGCTCTTGGGGCATGGTAAAAGTTCAATATGAGGACGGCAGGCTCGCTTCAGCGACTTCTCTTTTTTATGAATACTTAATAGACAACGGCCATATTCAAGAGACAAAAGCGATGGATCAGTTTGTCGAACTCGTACGCCTCTATGATACATGGGAATGGGAACAGACGGACGCGCTCGAAGCAAAGCGCCTGAATGACCTGTTTTTTATGGTCTCCATTGACGAATTTGAGGAAAAAATGGTCCGGCGCCTTAAAGAAAGCGACGCGTTTTCATTTGATGAATTCGAAGAAAAAATCTTGGATATGGAAGAAGAAAAAATTGAACGGTATATCCGCAGGAAACGGCGGGAAATCGTTCAGACCTTCATCAATGCACACTGCGTCGGCATCGTGCATGCGGAATCCTATCATTCCGAAGTAGGGAACGAACTCGGAAAAACGTATCCGCACCTTGACTATATCGCCATCTTAAATATGGGCGGCAAAAAAGTGAGCCTTCGCACCATCCATGATGAAACAGATGTATCAGAAATCGCCGGCACGTTCGGCGGAGGCGGCCATGCCAAGGCAGCGGGGTGCCCGCTGACAGATGAAGCATTCAAGCTGTATGTGACTGAACCGTTTCCGCTGGAGCCCTTGAGAGCGGATGCCTTTAAAAACGTCTATAATGTAAAAGAGTCGGACAACGGCAGCCTTTATATCAACAGGGACGAAGACCAGTTTTTTCTCTTTCCTGGAGAACACGGCTGGAACATTCAATTAAACGGCGTGACTCAGCATGAGACATTTACTTCATTCGAAGAGGCAGAACGGTTTATTAAAAGAAATTATGCTGCATGGCTCGCAAGGGATGAAGCATTTGTCCAATATTTGATGCAGCAGGTCAAACAGGCGATCCAAACGACAGGCTAAAGACTTCGACAGTCTAGGCCTGTTTTTTTATATACAAAAAAGAACAGCCGGCATATAATAACAGAAAGTTCCGATTTTTCCAAAAGGGGAGATGTTCATGAAAGAAAAGAACACAAGCTGCGAAACAAAAGAATTTCGGGCCGTGTGGATCGCCACCGTCACAAACATTGACTGGCCTTCGAAAAAAGGGCTGACAATCGAAGAGCAAAAAACAGAATATGTGAAGCTTTTGGATGCTGTGACAGCCATGGGGATGAACGCAGTTGTCGTTCAAATTAAGCCGGCGGCGGATGCGTTTTATCCTTCCGCATACGGGCCGTGGTCGGAATACTTAACAGGCGTTCAAGGAAAAGACCCCGGCTACGATCCGCTGTCATTTTTGCTCGAAGAAACCCACCGGAGAAAGCTTGAATTTCATGCATGGTTCAACCCTTATCGGATCACGATGAATCATACGGATTTGAACAGGCTCTCACAGGATCACCCGGCTAGAATGCACCCCGATTGGGTCGTTGCCTACGGCAGACAGCTGTATTACAATCCCGGCATTCCTGAGGCACAGGAATTCATTGTCCAAGGCATAGCAGAGGTCGTCAAGAATTACCAAGTCGACGCCGTTCATATGGATGACTATTTTTATCCGTATAAAATTGCGGGCGTCGAATTTCCCGACTTGAGCACGTATGAACAATATGGAAAGGACCGTTTTTCAAATATTGAAGATTGGCGGAGGGACAACGTCAACCAGCTTGTCAAACAGATCAACGCCGCCGTCAAAAAAGAAAGAGCATCGGTCAAATTTGGAATCAGCCCCTTTGGTGTATGGCGCAATATAGCAGATGATCCGACGGGATCGAATACAGCCGCCGGAATGACAAACTATGACGACCTTTATGCTGACACGAGGGAATGGATCAGGCAGGGATACATCGATTACATCGCCCCGCAAATCTACTGGAGCATCGGCTTTGCCCCGGCTTCCTACGACATTTTAGTAGACTGGTGGAAAAATGAAGTCAGCCAACGCCCCGTTCATTTATACATCGGACAAGCAGCCTATAAAATCAATCAAAACTCAGATCCTGCCTGGTCAGACCCTGAAGAATATCCGCGACAGATCGCCTTAAACCGCGACTCAATGGTGATGGGAAGCATCCATTTCAGCCTGAAAGATTTAAACCGGAACCCGCTCGGCATAAAAGACAGGCTGATCCAGGACTTGTACAAAAAACCGGCAGCTATTCCCGGTATGCCTTGGCTTGACAGCGTAAACAGCAAACAGTGAAAACTGATATTTTAGTGATACGGCCGCCGGTAACAGTACCAATCCATTTTGACAATGTTCAAAATGGATTTTTTGTGTTAAAAATCGCATGAATAGAGCACCTTAATAGATAAAAACAAGGAAAGAAAGGTTTACATCAAATGGACATTTTCTTAGCGATTTTACCAGCGATTTTCTGGGGAAGCATTGTGCTCTTTAATGTAAAGCTTGGGGGCGGACCGTACAGCCAGGTGCTCGGTACGACATTCGGCGCTTTAATTTTTTCAATCGGAATCTACTTCGTCGTCCAGCCTGAATTATCCCCCCGTATATTTGCCGTCGGCGTCGTCTCCGGACTATTTTGGGCGCTCGGCCAGACCAACCAGCTGAAAAGCATCAAGTTGATCGGCGTGTCTAAAACGATGCCGATCTCAACGGGACTTCAGCTTGTATCCACTTCTTTGTTCGGCGTGCTTGTTTTTCGCGAGTGGGCGACGACAATCTCGATTGTTCTCGGGATTCTGGCGCTGATTTTCATCATCGTGGGAATCGTGCTGACATCGCTGGAAGACCGCAGCCAAAAATCGGAGGAAAAAACCGGCGACATGAAAAAGGGAATCGTGATTTTGCTGATTTCCACATTCGGCTATCTCGTGTATGTCGTCGTCGTACGGCTTTTCGATGTCAGCGGCTGGGCGGCTCTTTTTCCTCAGGCTATCGGCATGGTAGCCGGCGGCTTGATCTTGACATTCAGGCATAAGCCGTTTAATTTTTACGTCATCAAAAATATCATTCCGGGTTTAATCTGGGCAGCCGGAAACATGTTTTTATTCATTTCCCAGCCGCGGGTCGGCGTAGCGACCAGTTTTTCGCTATCGCAGATGGGAATCGTCATCTCAACGCTCGGCGGCATTATTTTGCTCGGCGAAAAGAAAACGAAGCGGCAGCTGATCGGTATCGCCATCGGCATTATATTAATCGTCGCAGCCGGCGTTTTGCTGGGCATTGCAAAAGCTTAAAGGACGGCTTCTCAAGCCGTCCTTTAATATGTGACAATGCCCTTAAGCGGCAGGTGGTCGGAAGCGTTCGGATCAACGGCGACAACTTCAGCCACTGACACATGAAAAGACCGGCTGAGGAAGATGTAGTCCAAGCGTCGTCTCGGGCGGTGCGAAGGGTGGGTGAACCCCTGTCCGTATTGTCTTTCATCCCACAGGTCGGCCAGTTTTTCCGCGACCTTTTTCCACCCCCGTGAATGAGGTTTCATATTAAAGTCTCCCATGACGATCACAGGCAGATCACTCTCTTGAACCCTCTCGATTAAAAAATCCGTCTGCTTGCCGTGAAGCCACGGATTCAGGCTCAAATGCGTAACAAAAACGCGAAGGAGCCGATCACCGATCCGGACATCAGCCTCAAGAAGAGACCTTCCTTCGATCAGCCCTTTGACAAAGTTGAATGAATGATGCCGTTCTTTCACAATCGGAAAACGCGTTAAGAGAGCGTTCCCGTATTGCCTGTTCACTGAAGAATCACCGGAACTCAATGAAAGGGAGGGGCAGTACGCATAGTGCATGTTCAATTGTTCTGCTAACGAGCCGATTTGGTCTTCGTAATCGCTTCTATTGGAGAAATGCTGATCTACTTCATTAAGGCCGACGATGTCGCAGCCGCTCTCGGCGATCACACCGGCTGTTCTCTCTAAATCAACGCGACGGTCCCTTCCTTTTCCATGATGGATATTAAATGTCATGATGCCAAATTTCATAATCAACCCGCCTCTTCTTTAAGCTAAGCATATTGTACCTCCGGAACGATTAAAATATTTCTGCTGTCGGCGGAGCGAGATTAGGTTAAAATGACATTATGATATAAAGAGGAGTGTTCCTTGATGACAAATAGCAGAACGAATCCAAAGGTTGATGAATTTTTAAGCAAAGCCGAGAAGTGGAAGGGAGAGTTTGAGAAGCTGCGTCAAATCGTTCTTGACTGTGAGCTGAACGAAGATTTCAAGTGGAAGCATCCTTGCTATACGTTCGAGAATAAAAACATCGTATTAATCCATGGATTTAAAGAATATTGTGCGCTCTTGTTTCATAAAGGCGCCTTGTTAAAGGACCCCAACGGGATTCTCATCCAGCAGACGGAGAATGTACAAGCCGCGCGGCAGATTCGATTCACCAATGTACAAGAAATAGCTGAAATGGAAACCATCTTGAAAGCTTACATCAATGAAGCGATTGAAGTGGAAAAAGCCGGTCTTGAAGTAGAGTTTAAAAAGGCTGCGGAATATACGATTCCAGAAGAGCTTCAAAAAAAATTCGCTGAAATCCCAGCTTTAAAAACGGCGTTTGAAGAATTGACGCCGGGACGGCAAAGAGCATATATTCTTTATTTTTCTAAACCAAAACAATCCAAAACCCGAGAATCGAGGATTGAAAAATATACAAAGCAAATTCTTGATGGAAAGGGATTGAATGACTAGTCTATTTCGCAACTACCGTTTTCATGAGAGAGGCGAATCATAACCATATGGCCGAAGAAGCGGTGAATTGATTAGTGAAGGGCCGCTCAATTTTTCGAATGGCACGAGATCCATACCTTGATGATCACCGCTTGATTATATAAAAAGACATTTATATAATGGAGGCAATATACCGGCTGCAAAGCGCCTGAGATTGGAGGGAATGTCATGACCGTACAAACGAAGCTTGATTCGAAAAGCACGGTGAGCTGCATGAAGATATTGAACGATTCGACCCGGCTCTTGATCCTTAAACTGCTTCAGGAGAAACCTTATTGCGTCTGCCAGCTTGTCGATATGTTTGAAACAAGCCAGCCCGCCATCAGCCAGCATTTAAGAAAGCTGAAAAGTGCAAATATGATCAAGGAAGAAAGAAGGGAGCAATGGCGCTTTTATTCGCTTCATGACAACTTTCCGGAACGCGAATTGGTCCTTGCCATTCTCAATCAGATCGATGAACACGATGAGGTTCTTCAAACCGTTAAAAGAAAAGAAAGACCCGTTTCGTGCCAATAAAAAAGCAGAGGGAGGACGGTTCCCTCTTTTTCATTTCACTTTTTATATAAGCATTGACTTATATAACGATTTTATTATAAGATGTGTCCGGAGAGGAAACCTATGAAGGAGGCATACACGCGATGACGACAGTCTTAGCCATTTTGATTTTTCTGCTGACCCTCACGCTTGTCATTTGGCAGCCGAAAAATCTATCCATCGGCTGGTCGGCCTGCGGAGGTGCGGTGCTGGCTTTAATTGCCGGGGTCGTCAATTTTCAGGATGTATTAGATGTGACGGGAATCGTATGGAATGCGACTTTGGCTTTTGTCGCGATCATCATCATCTCCCTGATTCTTGATGAAATCGGATTTTTCGAGTGGGCCGCCCTGCACATGGCCAAGGCAGCGAAAGGAAACGGCATTCGGATGTTCGTCTATGTCTCCCTGCTGGGAGCCATAGTAGCCGCGCTGTTTGCCAATGACGGAGCTGCTTTAATTTTGACGCCGATTGTGCTTGCCATGGTACGCGCGTTACATTTTCAAGAAAAGCTCGTTTTTCCTTTTATTATCGCAAGCGGATTTATCGCGGATACAACATCGCTGCCGCTTGTTGTCAGCAACCTTGTCAATATTGTCTCAGCAGACTTTTTCAACATCGGATTTATCGAATATGCAACAAGAATGATTGTTCCAAACCTGTTTTCGCTTATTGCAAGCATCATCGTGCTTTTTTTGTTTTTCAAAAAAAGCATTCCGCGGCATTATGACATGACAAATGTAAAACAGCCGGCGGAAGCGATTAGAGACAGGAAAATATTCCGCTTGTCATGGCTCATATTAGCCGTTCTGTTGGCCGGTTACTTTATCAGCGAGCTGTTCTCGATCCCTGTCTCGATCATCGCAGGCGTGATCGCCGTCATTTTCTTAATTACAGCGAAAAACAGCCCCGCGGTACAAACGAAGAAAGTGCTGAAGGGAGCGCCTTGGGCGATCGTTTTCTTCTCAATCGGGATGTATGTCGTGGTATATGGTTTAAGAAATGCCGGCTTAACAGATATTCTCTCACAGGTCATCCAGACCGTCAGTGATCAAGGGCTGTTTGCCGGAACAATCGGAATGGGCTTTATTGCAGCCACCCTGTCTTCATTCATGAATAATATGCCGACGGTGATGATTGATGCGCTTGCGATTCACAATACCGACACACACGGGATTCTCAGAGAAGCGCTGATTTACGCCAATGTCATCGGCTCTGATCTCGGTCCGAAAATCACGCCGATCGGCTCCCTGGCGACGCTTTTGTGGCTTCACGTCCTTTCACTGAAAGGCGTAAAGATTTCTTGGGGAACCTATTTTAAAACAGGTGTCATTTTGACCATTCCAACCCTGTTCATCACGCTTGCCGGACTTTATGTGTGGCTGCTGATTATCCACTAAACATGATAGGAGACAATGACCAATGTCAAAAAAGACCATCTATTTTTTATGCACAGGCAACTCCTGCCGCAGCCAAATGGCTGAAGGCTGGGCGAAGAAACACCTCGGAGACGAGTGGAACGTCTACAGTGCAGGGATTGAAGCGCACGGTTTAAACCCGAACGCGGTCAAAGCCATGCGAGAAGCAGGCATCGATATTTCTGAGCAGACGTCCGATATCATTGATCCCGATATCTTACACAACGCAGACCTCGTCATTACGCTGTGCGGGGACGCGGCTGATAAATGCCCGATGACACCGCCGCACGTCAAGCGCGAGCATTGGGGTTTTGACGATCCCGCCAAAGCAGAAGGGACAGAAGAAGAAAAATGGGCATTCTTTCAGCGTGTACGCGATGAAATTGGAGAGCGGGTCAAGCGTTTTGCGGAGACAGGCGAATAAATACAAAGCTCAGGTATTGTTACCTGAGCTTTGTATTTTTTAGAAACATCTATTTTTGATAAAGAAAGAACGTACCAAAAGGCATGCGGCCGTTCATGTAAAAATTCAAAAATCAATTTACCGAGAAATTCTGTAAGATCCATTGCCAGAGGCTGAATGAGTACCAAGGGATTCCCGGCAAACACTAAAAAACCCCCAGGCCGGGGATTTTTCACTTTAATAAGAAAAGATGACCTGAAAGACTCGTTTTAAATGTTAATTGTTTTCTTTACCTAAAACTGCTGGAGAAGCGCATGACATTCTGACGTTTAATTCAGGGTCCATTTTTTGAGTTAATGGTATTGAGCCCGGCTCACGAATAAGAGACAGCAGAGAATCGACCATTTTGTGAGCCAATTGATCGATTGGAACCCCTACGCTCGTCAGCGGGGTTTCAAGGCTTGCCATTTGAGGAATATTATCATAAGAAATTAAAGATAGGTCTTCGGGTATGCTGAGCTGTTGTTCCTTTACGGCTCGTAAAATCCCTACACTGATATCGTAGCTTCCGCTAATAATAGCTGTAGGTTTTGAGGTTTGTTGTAACAGTTTTTTCGCAGCGATGTAACCGTTATACCAGCTTAACCCATTAGTATTTAAAATACTGTTTCGACTTAACTTTAAACCGGCTTCCATCATAACCTCTTCAAACCCTTTGCTTTTTTCAATCTGACGCTTATCGGCAGGGGAAAGGTCGCCGACGTAGCTAATGTTTTTGTGGCCAAGTTGATACAGATACGCAACGGCTTTGTAAATTGCTTTTTTATGATTGACATCGATAATAGGATGTGTATGTTCACCTGACACTCCGTAAGATAAGATAGGAATCGTTAATCCAGTATCATCAGTGAGCTGAGTTTCGCCGCCTTCTTCAAAAATCATGATCCCATCCACGCGAAAACTCTTGAACAATTCCACTGCCTCTTTAGCTCTGTTAACGGATAAAATCATTGAATAGCTGTTCTTTTCGACCACTTCATTTATTTTTGTAACAAGTGCCGATAAAGCGATTCTTTCAATTGTAGGCCAGACAAGTCCGATCGTTTGACTTTTTTTAGATGCCAAGCTTCTCGCTGCAAAATTCGGAGTATACCCTAATTGTTCGGCAACTTGCAAGACCTTTTTCTTTGTATCCGGTTTTACAAGAGGGCTGTTTCTTAAAGCCTTTGAGACTGTTGAATAGCTTACTCCGGAAGCGTGGGCGATGTCTTTAATAGTTACAGTCATTTTGGACCTCCAAAAAATCCTTAAAAATATAATATTGCAAATTTTCGAAAATAATTTTATGATAATAAATAACAACGTTGTTATTATAAATGATACATCATAAAATAACAATCATATACATCTTCCAAATAAAATAACAACGTTGTTAAAGGAGTTTTTCGGATGATGAAGCAACGTTTATTTTTAACAACGTTGTTAAACTTTACATAAAGGAGGGGAAGTGTGAGAAAGACGATCATCTAATGTCTTGCACCACTAAAATATTACACAAATTGTTACTGAACATCATCGGAAACGGGATTCAGGGGATAAACCGAAACATACAATGCAAAAATTTTACTTATTCGTTCACTATTTGAGCGAAATTGTAAACGCTATCAAAAAAATATGACGATGAAAGAAATCATGAATCGCAATCAATCATTGCTTAGAAAGCAACGGTCATGAGATTCAAGGAGGGTAGTTCATGAGAAAAATGCTATCCGTGTTTTTTGTATGCGCTTTAATCTTTGGGATGCTTACGGGATGTAAAAGCAGCGATGTAATAGGCGCCGATAAAACCGTAACGTTACGGCTTGCTCACAACCATAATGAGGAGCACCCCGTCCACAAGTCTTTACTCAAATTTTCAAAAGACGTAGAAAAGAAAACCAATGGCACCGTTAAAGTGCAATTGTATCCAAATGCTCAGCTCGGTTCAGAGCGTGAAGTGATTGAATTGACACAAACCGGGGCTGTCGATCTGGCTAAAGTAAGTGCGAGCGCTTTAGAAAGTTTTTCAGAGGTCTACTCCATCTTCAGCCTGCCTTATTTATTTGACAGCAAACATCATTTCTATGAAGCCATGGACAGTGATATTGCAAAAGAAATGTATGATACAACGAAAAACATAGGTTTTATTGGATTAACCTACTATGATGCCGGTTCACGGAACTTTTACACAAAGAACAAACCGATTATGCACCCAAATGACCTTAAAGGTTTAAAAATTCGGGTGCAGCCGAGTGCTACAGCGATTCGAATGGTGGAACTCATGGGTGGAGCACCTACTCCAATGGCTTATGGAGAAGTGTATACAGCATTGCAGTCAAGTGTAATCGATGGCACCGAAAACAACGAAATGGCTTTAACAAGCAGCAATCACGGGGAAGTGGCAAAAGAATATTCATACTCAGAACATGCGATCGTTCCGGATATTTTAATCATGAATTTGGACAAAAAGGATCAATTAAGCGAAGAGCAGCAGCATGCGGTGATCGAAGCGGCGAAAGAATCTACTGAGTATCACAAAATCGTTTGGGCTGAAGAAACTGAAAATGCGGTTAAGAAAGCAAAGGAAATGGGAGTGAAGTTCCACAAACCAGACAAGACTCCATTCCGGGAAGCGGTAAGCCCGCTTCATGATGAGTTTGCCAAAAAAGAATTGATCGGAAAATACTATAGGAAAATTGTGCGAAAGCTAAAAAAGTAAAATGACTCTGGATGAATGAGGGACTCGAATATGTTTCGATAAGGGGGGATGTATATGCTAGCTTTAAAAAAAGCAGTGAATAAAGCGATTGAATGTTTGACTTGCACACTAATGGCCATCATGGTTTTGGTTGCGATATGGCAAGTATTTACGCGATATGTACTAAATTCTCCCAGTACGTTTTCAGAAGAATTTTTACGCTATTCACTGATATGGATCTCTATGTTGGGCGGTGCCTATGCATTTTGGAAAAAAAAGCACTTGGCGATTGAATTTATCGTTCGAAAACTTCCAATAAAAGCAGCTGTTTTCGTTCATACTTTCATTCAGATTCTTTTGATTGCTTTTGCTCTGATTGTGTTGGTCTTAGGAGGTTCGAAAGCAGTGATCATCACAATGGAGCAATCTTCAGCAGCATTAGGGATACCGGTGGGATTTGTTTATCTATCACTTCCTGTTGCAGGCATACTCATCATTGGATACAACTTGGCCGGTTTATATGAATCTTTACATGAATTCAATTCAAAACAAAAGTCAGGTGATGATGTAAAAAAAGCAGCAAAGATGTGACTGAGGCTTTTTGAAAACTAAAAAAGAGGTGAAATGATATGGCCATAGCAGCAGGTCTCATTTTATCGGCAGTATTCTTCATATTGTTGTTTCTCGGCGTTCCGATTTCTGTAAGTATTGCGGCGGCATCCATTGTAACAATGCTTACCATTTTTCCTTTTGATGTTGCCATTTTCACTTCGGCGCAAAAAATGGTCACTGGAATCGACAGCTTTGCTTTATTAGCGGTACCGTTCTTCATTTTATCAGGCATTATTATGAATAATGGCGGTATTGCAATGCGGCTCATTAACTTCGCAAAATTGATCAGCGGCAGGCTGCCCGGTTCTCTGGCCCATACAAATGTTGTCGGAAACATGTTATTCGGTTCCATTTCCGGTTCGTCTGTAGCTGCGGCGGCGGCAATCGGCGGGGTCATGTCGCCGCTGCAAGAAAAAGAAGGATATGACCGGACTTACTCTGCCGCAGTAAATATTGCTTCTGCACCAACTGGTTTGCTTATTCCGCCTAGCGGTCTTTTGATCATTTTCTCATTAGTCAGCGGCGGAACATCTGTAGCCGCTTTATTTATGGCGGGCTATTTGCCCGGAATCTTGTGGGGGCTGGCTACGATGGTTGTCGCCTGTATGATTGCAAAAAAGAAAAAGTACCCTGTTGCGCCAAAAATTACGATTAGTCAAGGTTTTAAAGTGCTGCTCGATGCGATTCCAAGCCTGTTGCTCATTGTAATCGTAATCGGGGGTATTATCGTCGGTGTTTTTACAGCAACTGAAGGAGCGGCAATAGCGGTGGCTTATTCCTTATTGTTATCGCACTTTTATAGGACATTGAAATGGAAACAGCTCCCCCAAATGCTGCTGGAAACGGTAGAAATCACAGCCGTTATTATGTTTTTGGTTGGGACATCAACAATGCTCTCATTGGTCATGGCGTTTACAGGCATACCGACGGCAATCAGCAATGGAATTCTAGGGATTACAGATAACCCAATTTTGATCTTGCTGTTGATGAATATCATCTTATTAATAATCGGTACATTTATGGACATCACTCCGGCTGTATTAATTTTCACTCCAATCTTTCTGCCAATTGTTCAAAGCTTTGGCATGGATCCCGTGCATTTTGGAATTATGATTGTATTTAACCTTTGTATCGGCAATATCACTCCTCCTGTGGGAAGTGCTCTGTTTGTGGGCTGCAGCATAGGTAAAGTTGATATTGAACGAGTGGTTAAACCGATTCTGCCATTTTATGCTGCGATCATGATCGTCCTTTTAATTGTTACCTACATTCCACAAATCAGCTTAATGCTGCCTCAATTATTTGGACTTTAAGACAGGAGGCGTCTATTTAATGTCAATTAAAGAAACCTACATGTTTACATTTATGAAAGAAGAGAAAAATGTGCTACATTTTCATTTAAATGACGGTCATGCACATGCGAAAATATTCATTCTTGAAGAAGATATAATTCGGATTTTACTGACGGAGGGAGAAGCGTTAACGCTTGAAAAAACGTGGAGTGTCGCGCCTGGACAGATCGATGTGCCATGGGAGGGACGCCATCGTTTAGACATGAGCGGATTTACATTGCCTCAATACGAATTCCAGCAAGTCAAAGATGTTTTTATCGTGAAAACCGGTAAGGTCAAGCTTCATGTTCAATTGAACGGCTTTAGAATCAGCTGGTTTTATCACAATGGTTCTGAATGGATCAATGTTGCAAACGATCGGCAAACACAAGGGTATAATTTTGAAGGGGCTTTTGGAAAGGACGTATACCATTATTTACAACGCGATGTCCAGGAACAATATTTTGGATTTGGCGAGAAAACGGGAAACGTCGATAAACACGGGAAACGCTACCGGATGTTAAATATCGATGCGATGGGGTACGACGCAGAGTGGTCAGATCCGCTATACAAACATATCCCATTCTATATTACACGTCATAAGAAAACAGGCATCTCCTATGGAATGTTCTATGATAATCTATCAGCTTCCATTTTTGATATGGGTTCAGAGCTTGATAACTATCATGGACTGTACCGCTATTATCAGGCTGAAAAGGGGGATTTAGACTACTACTTCATAGCCGGTCCGAAAATAAAAGATGTAGTCGAAACATTCTCTTGGCTGACAGGCAAAACGATCTTGCCGCCAAAATGGAGCCTGGGCTATTCAGGCTCTACGATGAGCTATACCGATGCGCCAAATGCACAGGAACAATTAAAAAACTTCGTTCGTCTTTGTGAAGAACATGATATGTTATGCGATTCGTTTCAATTATCGTCAGGATACACATCTATCGGTGATAAACGTTATGTCTTTAACTGGGATGAGAGCAAAATCCCTGCTCCAAAAGAGATGGTGCAACACTTCCATGAGAAGGACGTCCGTTTATGCGCCAACATTAAACCGTGTTTGCTAAAGGATCATCCGTACTTTGATGAACTACAAGAAAAAGACATGTTCATTGTAAACAGAGAAACACAAAAACCGGAAATGGCCCAATTTTGGGATGATATCGGAGCTTATTTAGACTTCACGAAGCGCCAAACGTTCGACTGGTGGAAGGCTCAAATAACAGAAAAGCTGTTGGAATACGGAATTGATTCAACTTGGAACGATAATAACGAGTTTGAAATATGGAGTCAAAACGCCAAGTGTCACGGCTTCGGCAAAGAAGTGGAATTTGAACTGATCCGCGCGCTTCACCCGCTTTTGATGATGAAAGCGTCTTTCGAGGCGCAGCTAGAATACAACCCGGAATTACGCCCATATCTGATCTCAAGATCCGGCTGTCCCGGCATGCACCGTTATGCACAAACTTGGACGGGTGACAACCGAACAAGCTGGAAAACATTAAAATTTAACATTAAAACAGGCATCGGTCTAAGTTTATCAGGCATTTACAATTTCGGCCATGATGTCGGCGGATTTTCAGGACCGGCCCCTGAACCGGAGCTATTCGTAAGATGGATTCAAAACGGCATCATGCATCCGAGATTTACCATTCATTCGTGGAACGATGACGGGACAGTTAATGAACCATGGATGTTTCCTGAAACAATCGATGAAATCCGTGAACTCATTAAGTTTAGACATAAGATCATCCCTTACATTTACACCGCGCTATATGATGCGCACGAACATTATCAGCCGATCATTCGACCGACATTTTATGATTTTGAACATGATGAGAAAACATTTGAAGAGAACGATGAATTTATACTTGGTGAATCTTTGCTAGTTGCATCTGTCGTCGAAAAAGGAATGACGGAGCGGGAGGTATATTTACCGAACCATGAAAAAGGCTGGTATGATTTCCATACGGGAACATGGTATGAAGGAGGGAAGACAGTCGTTCTGCCGGCACCATTACATTATACTCCGCTATTAGCGAAAGCGGGAGCGATCGTTCCGGTAAATGGTGCAAAAGTGACATTCCAAACAAAGAACCAAGATGAAAGAGGATTTTTGTTATTCCCATTCAAAGGAAAAGGAAAATCGACTTATCGTTTGTATGAAGATGATGGGTTAACAAATGAATATACTCGTACATTTGCCTTTATACATGTCGATATGGAGACAACAGAAGACGGGATCAATCTTTCAATACAAAAGGAAGGAACATACGAGTTATCGTATGATCAACTCACTTTTCACGTACCAAATGGAGAAAAGAGAAAACTGATCGTAAATGGCACAGAGCTGGAAAGCAAGAACGGAGCGTTTTCTTACAGTTTGCCGTATGATTAAAAGATTAAGGCCACATGATGATGATGTTTCCATTAATCAAGCAAGAATCTTTGTCCGCGGTTACATCCCGGCCAGCTGAATTTTGTCATCTAGCACGACACATGAATCATGATCATGAAAATTTATGTAAGCGGATACTAATCGGCAAATTCTTTTGAAAAAAACCGCTCCAATATATTGTTATTGTCATGCGAAATGATGATATCGAATGTTAAATAATAAGAGGGAAGAGGATGGGAGAACCATGCAAATGACGTTTCGATGGTACGGAGACAGCGACCCGGTCACATTAGAGTATATTCGCCAAATTCCCGGCGTTACTGGAATTGTTTCGGCCATTTATGATATTCCTGTAGGGGAAGCATGGCCTTATGAGAAAATTGTAGAGTTAAAAGAAAAAATTGAAAATCATGGTCTATCGTTAAGTGTCATTGAAAGTGTACCTGTCCATGAAGATATTAAATTAGGTCTTCCGACAAGAGATCAATATATTGAAAACTATAAAACGACGATACGCAACTTGGCAAAAGCGGGAGTTAAAATCGTTTGTTACAATTTCATGCCTGTATTTGACTGGACTCGTTCTTCTTTAGACTATGCACTAGAAGACGGTTCTACAGCATTAATTTATGAAGAAGAAAAAGTTAGACAAATGAATCCATTACATGGTGAACTAAAACTTCCCGGTTGGGACACAAGCTATGAAGATGGACAGCTAAAGAATCTTTTTCAACAATATCAGCACATGACGGAAGAGGATTTATGGGAAAATCTTTCGTATTTTATTAAAGCGGTTATACCGGCGGCAGAAAATGAACAAGTCAAAATGGCGATTCACCCGGATGATCCGCCATGGCCTATCTTTGGACTGCCTCGAATCATAACGAACAAAGAGAATTTGGAGAGATTGATTAATCTCTATGACAGCTCCTTTAACGGTTTGTGTTTATGCAGCGGGTCACTGGGTGTGAATTCAACAAATGATATTCCGGAATTGATTCGTTATTTCGGAAAAAAAGGAAAAGTCAACTTTGTGCACCTGAGAAACATTAAGATCATCGGGGAACAGTCATTTCAAGAATCCTCCCACCGTTCAGAAGACGGTTCTTTAGATATGTATGAAATCGTAAGAGCATTCAGAGATATAGATTTTGCCGGACCAGCCAGACCGGATCATGGAAGAATGATTTGGGGAGAGACCGGTAAACCGGGTTATGGTTTATATGACCGTGCGCTGGGTGCAGTGTATTTAAATGGAATGTGGGAAACATTGACGAAAGAAAAGAAGCGGATAGCCTTTGAATGCAATAAATGAACAAGCACTAACTAAAATGCAGAGACGAGGGATGAATGTGCAGATTCCTTTTCATGTCAACTTGAAAGATAAGGTGGCTGTAGTGACAGGTGGAGGCGGCATTTTATGCAGCTGTTTCGCTAAAGCAATAGCTCAATGCGGTGCAAAAGTAGCAGTAGTCAGCCGAAGAGCTGAATCGGCAGACAGAGTAGCGAAAGAGATCCAAGAAAACGGAGGCGAAGCACTTGCCGTTACAGCAAACGTCCTTGATAAACAAAGCCTTGAACAAGCGAAACAACTCATTAACAGAACATTCGGCAGATGCAATATCCTCATTAACGGTGCAGGCGGCAACCATCCAAAGGGAACAACAGATAAAGAATATTTATATAAAAAGGACTTGAATACTAAAGAATTGACTACGTTTTTTGATTTAGAAATAGAGGGTGTAAGGTCTGTATTTGATGTAAACTTTCTCGGCACACTGTTAACCACTCAAGTATTTGCAAAAGACATGGCTGATCACGACGGAAATGTGATCGTTAACATCTCATCCATGAACGCCTATACGCCGCTGACGAAAATTCCCGCCTACAGCGGTGCAAAAGCGGCCGTCAGTAACTTTACCCAATGGCTTGCTGTGCATATGTCAAAAGTCGGAATTCGTGTCAATGCCATTGCCCCAGGCTTTTTTCTTACCGCCCAAAATAGGAGCCTATTGCTCAATGAAGACGGAACATATACGGAGCGAGCACAAAAAATTATCAACCAGACGCCGTTGGATAGATTTGGGGTTCCGGAAGATCTAATCGGAACGTTATTATGGTTGGTAAGCGATAAAGCCTCGCGATTTGTAACTGGAACCATCATACCGGTCGATGGAGGATTCTCCGCCTATTCTGGAGTATAACTAAGAGGATTTGCTCCAAAAAGCTGATTTTCAACACTGAAAAAATCCCAATTTCTCTGTGCCACATTGAGAAATTGGGATTTATTAATTCAATTTTTCCTTTTTACAGGCAAGAAGATAAACAATTGTATGATCTGCTTCCTTATTTCATCAATATTACCGAATCACTACCGCCGTGCAGGAAGCAGGAGGTTTTCCGCTGCTAATATGTATTGTTTTGTTATTGTTTGACAAAGGTGTTATAACTGTTTATATTGTATATATACAGTTATAACGAATAGAGGGATGTCATGCATTGAATATCATCATTTCAAATTCATCGGATGAACCGATTTATTTGCAGATCGTCAACCAATTAAAAGATCAAATCGTCAAGGGAGAACTCTCGGAGTCAGAGGCGCTCCCATCGATCAGAAACCTGGCCAAAGAGCTTAAAATCAGCGTAATTACAACAAAAAGAGCCTATGACGAACTGGAGAGAGAAGGGTTTATCGTCACAGTCGCGGGAAAGGGCTCGTATGTCGCAGCGATCAACAAAGACGTGCTTCGAGAAACAAAAGTCAAATTGATCGAAGAACACATAGCAGAAGCCGTCACTGAAGCGAAACAAATCGGCTTTACATACGAGGAACTTCAAGAGATGCTCAAACTGGTTTATGAGGAGTGGTAAAAATGACCAGCATACTGGAATTAAAAAATGTATCAAAACATTATCAAGATTTCTCTTTAAAAAACATCAACTTCTCGCTTGAAAAAGGATATATTATGGGTTTTATCGGCCCGAACGGAGCCGGAAAAAGCACGACCATCAAGCTGATCATGAACTTGATCAAAAAAGACGAAGGGGACATCAGCATTTTCGGTCTCGACAATGAAAAGCACAATATCGAAATCAAGCAGAGGATCGGCTTTGTTTACGATGAAAATCATTTTTACGAAGAACTGACGCTGAACGAAATGAAAGGAATCATCAGACCGTTTTACAAAAAGTGGGATGAGGCTGTTTTTCAGCGGTACGCAAAAGACTTCCAGCTCCCTTTAAACAGGCAGATCAAAAACTTGTCAAAAGGAATGAAGATGAAATTCTCACTGGCGGTCGCGCTTTCCCATCATGCCGAATTATTGATCATGGATGAACCGACTTCAGGACTCGATCCTCTTGTCAGATCGGAGCTCCTCGACGTGCTGCAAACATTGCTGCAGGATGAAAACAAGTCGATTTTCTTTTCGACGCATATTACTTCTGATTTAGAAAAAGTAGCGGACTATATCACTTTCATTCATAACGGCCGGCTCGTACTGAGCAAAACAAAGGATGAGCTGTTGGAGGAGTACTGCATTGTAAAAGGAGACCTCGATACGCTGCATAAAGGGAGCGAAGACGCCTTAATCGGCATCAAGAAAAACAGCTATGGCTTCGAAGCGCTCTCCAAAGATAAGCGGGGAGTCGTTCAGCATTTCGGGGATTCGGTCATGATCGAAAAACCGACTTTGGAGGATATTTTGGTATTTTCAACCGGCAGGAGTGATCAACATGTATCATCTTATTAAAAAGGATATTTTAATGCAGAAAAGAGCAATGAAACTATCGCTGTTATTGATGATATTTTTTACTTTTACATTGTCACAGCTTGAGCTCGTCGGATATACAGTGGCGGTTTTGGCTGTCACATATCAGCTGGCATTAGGCGCAAGCTCCTTAGAAGACAAAAACAACAGTGATAAAATCCTGATCAGCTTGCCCATTAAAAGAAACATCATCGTCTTATCAAAATATGTATCGGTTTATGTCTATGCGGCTTATGCCATTCTCTTCTATTCTTTGATCAATGCAATCGGACATATGCTGCACTTGCCGCTTGATTTCCCATTGACACTTTCAGGCGTCATGGGTGCTGTTGTGGCTGTCACATTATTTAGCTCGATCTCATTTCCTCTGATTTTTAAGTATGGCTATTTGAAGTCCAAAATGGCTAATATCATCATATTTTTCGTCATTATATTTGGAGGGACGGCCTTTTTTAAATTTATAAATGCGGGGGAAAACCTTGCACTAAGCCAAAAATTAACGGCTTTTCTGAGTGAAATGTCAAATGCGGGCACATTCATCCTTTTAGTTGGCGTACTGCTCGTGATGATTTCTGTTTCATATGCGATATCGCTCAGCTTTTATAATAAAAGAGAATTTTAGTTTAAGGATCAGCGGGAGGAGCTTTCGCTGATCCTTTTTTCGTTGCTTAGAACCGTACGGCTGTTTTACTTTCCTCCCACTATCATCTATTATAAAAAATTCCTATAAAAGAAAAATTTCCGTGTTGATAAAAGCATTTTTTCCGGAAGTTTCGGTAAAAAACGAAACTTTTGACCCTTTTATTTCACTGTATAATGTAAACGGTTACGTTTGTAGTATACTTATACTATCATTTCTTTTTAGGGAAGGATAGAAAAACAGGTGAGAGAGATATGAATACAAGGCAAAAAGACATTCTGAATCTGTTGTTATCTGAACCTGAAGACTATTTAGTCGTACAAGATTTCGCAGACAGGGTAAAGTGTTCTGAAAAAACGATCAGAAATGATCTAAAAACGATTGAAGATTATCTCAATCAGCACTCTGATGCTCAATTGATTCGCAAACCGGGACTGGGCGTTTATTTGAATATTGAAGATCATGAAAGGGTCCGTTTAAGCCGGCAGTTATATACCGAACATCACGCCGCACAGCAGCAATCCGATGAAGAAAGGATGCTGCAAATCGCTTATCAGTTATTAATGAATCCAAAGCCGGTTTCTGCAAAAGAAATGGCTGCCGAGCACTTCTTGAATAAGTCTTCCATTAAAAGGGATTTGAATCAAATCGAAGTTTGGCTCCAGCGGTTTGGCCTCACTCTTGTGTCCAAGCAGCGCCTCGGTTTAAAGATCGAAGGAAGTGAAAAAAATAAGAGAAAAGCGCTGGCGCGCATCTCGGAGTTGATTGATAACCCGGAGTTTACAAGCCGATTTATTAAAAGCCAATTTTTAAGCCATGAAGTGGAATTTGTTAAAAGCGAAATCAGATCATTGCAAAAGCGACATTCTTTATATTTCACTGATGAAACGTTCGAAAATTTACTGTTGCATACACTGCTGATGATTCGCCGCATCAAAATGAAACAGCCGATTACCATTTCTCCGGAAGAAATAGATGCAGTCAAAAAGAAAAAAGAATTTCAGTGGACGTTTGCTTGTTTAAAACGGCTGGAAGCTGTTTTTGCGATCCGCTTTCCTGAAGAAGAGGCCGTCTATTTAACATTGCATATATTAGGCGGCAAAGTTCGTTATCCATTTGGGAAAGAAGGGGAGAACGGACTGGAAAACCCTTTGCTTCCAAAGGTTGTCGAATATTTAATCCGGCGTGTCTCAGAGTTGAAAATGATGGATTTCCGCGAGGACCGGGTTTTGATTAACGGATTGAAAATTCACCTTAATACCGTTTTAAACCGGCTGAGCTATGACCTTTCCGTATCAAATCCGATGCTCAACGATATCAAAAAAATGTACCCATATCTGTTTCATATTGTCATTGATGTTCTTGAAGACATCAACCAAACGTTTTCACTTTCAATTCCCGAGGAAGAAGCCGCCTATCTGACATTGCATTTCCAAGCGGCGATCGAGCGCTTCAGCTATGGAAAAGACAAGCATAAAAAAGCGATCATTGTCTGTCATATGGGCATCGGGATGTCACAACTGCTGCGGACAAAAATTGAACGGAAATTCTACCAAATTGCCGTGATGGACTGCATCGCAAAAGCTGATTTGGCGGACTATACTGCACGACATGAAGATATCGATCTTGTCATATCAACGGTCAGCCTGGAGGATTTATCAATTCCCCATATCGTTGTATCTCCGCTGCTCGAGTCGGCCGATGAGAAAAAGCTCAGCGCTTTTATGGATCAGCTCGGTGAATCGTCCCGGCAAATACAAAAAACGTTTAAAGTGCTGAATGACACGACTCCTTTCCTCGTCTTCCTGCAGCAAGAATCAGAACACCGCTACAAGCTGATTGAACAGCTGGCGATGGCTTTATACGAGAAAGGCTATGTAGAAAAAGAATATGCTGTACAGGCAGTCATGAGAGAAAAAATGTCGGCGACAAACATCGGAGCGGGCATCGCCATTCCTCACGCGAACGCCAAATTGATTAAACAATCAGCCATTGCGATCGCCACATTAAAAGAGCCGCTTGACTGGGGCTCTGAAAAAGTATCGCTCGTCTTTATGCTGGCTGTCAAACACGAGGATCAAAACATGACAAAACAATTGTTTCAAGAGCTGTCCAGCTTAAGCGAGCAGCCGGCTTTCATCCAAAAGCTGACGAAAGAAACAAATGTGATGAAATTTTTATCTTATTTGGATTATTAAAGGCGGGGTTCTGACCTTCATCAACATTCAAGAAAAGATCGATATACAGACAACAGAATGGGATAGGTGAGCAGTTTTGCTTTATCCTATTCTTTTTTTATTGCAAGCCCAACAACAAAGGGTTATGTTGTCCATAAAATTAGATTTTTCAATGTGTAATTAAAATATATTCTTTGGAGAAAGGCTTTATTAAAGTATCAACTTTGTTTTTAGTTAGAGGGAAGAACTTCATTTTCGCTTAACATCTTCAATGCGATTCTATGTTTTTTGTTAAATTGCTGCGGATGTTTTTTGATTTAACTGTTTTATTTGGGCTCTCCGGGCTTCAACTTTTCTGTTCTTACGTAGTACTTCTTGAGAAACTTTCCAGCATCTTTTCCAGTTACAATGGGGCTGCCTCTCATTTCCGCATCCGTATAGTTACCTCTTTATGAAGAGAGTATCAGTAACGTTCCCACAATTTAAGAATTTTAACTATGAGATAAGTATTTTAAAAGAGAAATGAGCATATGAATTGAATGTTTTTCAAAATGAATGAATGAATAGTTCTGATCTTTATAAAAAACACAAACCATTACATCAGGAAAATTTACTCAAATTTTGGACTTTTTATGTAAAACGAAAAGGCAACGTGTTAGAGTTAGGCATAATGAGAAATTTTAAAGCCGATAATTACTATAAAGTTATTTATTTTCCAATAATATAAAAATTTATTATTCCAGGGTTGCATCAAATATGCACCTAGAATCAATTGCTTAATGGGGGGAACTTGATGTACAACAAGAAAAATGTTTTTGATATTGTGATGTACATTATTTTCGGTCTGATCAGTCTTTATTTAGTATCAAAAACTGATTTTGGCACTGGAGTATTAGTGTTTATTGCAATTTTATACCTCGCTGTAATTGCTTATAAAGTTAAGCAATTATTTAGTAATTCTAATTCGTAAGGTGTAACACGAGGAGGGTATTAGTGAACAAGGACTAGCACGCCTGCACGTATAGATCTACCCAATAGCTAATGTTGCCGAAATCGCTTTGCCTCTGTTTAGAGACAAAGTGATTTTCAATTTCACTCAAAATCAAAACCCCTCTCAAATTTATTCATTTTAATCAACCATATTTATTATTAATCACGGTTATTTAGAGCTATTACTATAGTGTCTAGGCGAAAATACGTTTTTTAATGCACTTATTATTCCTGGCACAAGAAAGAAGACGCCAAAAAAGACAGTAAGTAAATTTAATTGTGGTGTTTCATAAAAAGTAAACCATTCTTTAAAAATTGACGATTCCGTAATTCTCCCAAATAGTGTTCCATCAATCTCTCTATAATTAGGTATCCATCCTGTTGTTTCAAATGTAATAAAAATTATCTGTGACAATAAAAATACACCAATTTGAGAAACCCAATATTTTTTCAAAAATGGAACCCTTTTTTGCTTTTCAGCCAACGAATATTCCTCCCCGCATTAGATACCATTTTTATATTGATATACGGAAAATTAAAGAATAAGTTTCAAAATTTAATCCTCTCGACATGATAGGAGGAAATACTTTCTTTTTTACATTTCACTCAAAAGCAAAACCCCTCAAGAAAGGGATCTTGGTTTTTGAATAAAAGAGTGATTTTACATAAATATTTGATTCGAAGATCATAGTTTTTCATTGTAGTGGAAACATCTTCGTGTTCAGCAGGGATTTGCTGACAAGTTCAACCTTGATTTTCTTGATTTCGAGATATCCTTCATTAAAAAGGAATGTCCTCACTTTACACCTCTTCGAAAAATTTCAGTCCCCAATTGTTGCAATACGGCACATTTTCACAATCAGTCCCAAGTGTTACAAGTCGCCCCTTATTGTAGTCCGGTTTTTTTAAAAAAGCCGGTTTTTCCGGAACATGCGGTAAAAAACAACGCTTTTACACGCATGTTTTTATTATAAAGTAATGACAAGAGCTGCTCACTACTTTAGTTTCAGAAGGAGGATTCGCATGAAACTGTTAGCGATTACATCATGTCCAAACGGAATTGCCCACACGTATATGGCTGCGGAAAATTTGCAAAAAGCGGCCGATCGAATGGGCGTTCAAATGAAAGTCGAAACACAAGGCGGCATCGGGGTGGAAAATGAGCTGACCGAGCAGGAAATCCGCGAGGCAGACGCGATTATCATAGCCGCAGACCGCTCGGTCAACAAAGACCGTTTTATCGGGAAAAAACTTCTGGCTGTCGGTGTTCAGGAAGGCATCCGAAAACCGGAAGAATTAATACAAAAAGCGATCAGCGGCGATATACCTGTCTATCGGCCGGCTGCGAAAACGGAAGCCTCAGCTCAAACTGAGAAAAAACAAAATCCGATTTACCGGCATTTAATGAACGGTGTATCATTTATGGTTCCTTTCATCGTCGTCGGCGGATTATTGATTGCGGTCGCACTGACGCTTGGAGGTGAAAAAACGCCGAAAGGGTTAGTGATTCCTGATGAATCTTTTTGGAAAACAATTGAGCAAATCGGGGCTGCCTCATTCTCATTCATGATCCCGATTTTAGCCGGTTATATTGCCTACAGCATCGCCGATAAACCGGGGCTTGTGCCAGGGATGATCGGCGGATACATCGCAGCGACAGGAAGCTTTTACGGCAGCGGAAGCGGTGCGGGGTTCCTCGGCGGCATTATCGCGGGCTTTTTAGCCGGATATGCGGCGCTGGCCATCAAAAAATTAAAAGTGCCAAAAGCCATTCAGCCGATCATGCCGATCATCATCATACCGGTGGTTTCCTCGCTTATTGTCGGCTTGGCATTCGTATTGCTGATCGGCGCGCCTGTCGCGCAAATCTTTGAATCTTTGACGGTTTGGCTGGCTGGTATGCAGGGCTCAAGTTCGATTCTTCTGGCATTAATTTTAGGGGCGATGATTTCGTTTGATATGGGCGGCCCCGTCAATAAAGTGGCATTCCTGTTTGGTTCAGCCATGATCGGTGAAGGAAACTATGAAATTATGGGTCCGATCGCCGTCGCCATTTGTATTCCTCCGATCGGGCTTGGCATCGCAACGTTTTTAGGAAAAAGAAAATTTCAGGCGCAAGAAAGAGAAATGGGAAAAGCAGCATTTACAATGGGGTTATTCGGTATTACTGAAGGTGCCATACCGTTTGCTGCACAGGACCCGCTTCGCGTCATACCAAGTATTATGGCGGGTTCAATGACTGGTTCTGTGATCGCCATGATCGGTAATGTAGGGGACAGAGTCGCCCACGGCGGACCGATTGTAGCAGTGCTTGGCGCTGTCGATCATGTGTTGATGTTCTTCATCGCCGTTATTGCCGGATCCCTGGTCACCGCTCTTTTGGTCAATGTACTCAAAAAAGAGGTCGCAGCCGCTCCTGCAGGGGCAAGTGAGACTGCTGCAGTTCATGACATTCCGCAGCCGAACATCGAAATAAAAGCGGAAAGCAAAAAATCCGAAATACCGGAAATTAAAAAGCTCACTGACATCATTGATACAGATTTGATCGAACCTCATTTATCAGGGGATACGAGAGACGACATTATCGATGAAATGATTCAAAAATTGTCCCGTAAAGGTGCACTGCATTCGGAAAGCGAATTTAAACAAGCGATCATGAACCGCGAATTAGAGGGGACAACGGCAATCGGCATGAACATCGCGATCCCGCACGGGAAGTCTGACGCCGTCAAGAAGCCGAGTGTAGTATTCGGCATCAAACGTTCGGGCGTCGACTGGAAGAGTCTTGACGGAACTGACGCCAAACTGATATTTATGATCGCCGTCCCGAAAGAAAGCGGGGGAAACGAGCATCTGAAGCTTCTGCAAATGCTCTCCCGAAAACTGATGGATGACACCTACAGGGACAAGCTTCTCTCTGCTCAAACAAAAGTAGAAGCATACAAACTTCTGGATGAAATCATCTAAAAAAGGAGGATGCCCGTCATGACTGAACCATTATTTTTCGAGCCTGTTTTTAAAGAAAGAATTTGGGGCGGCACAGCTTTAGCCTCTTTCGGCTACGAGATTCCATCCGAACAAACGGGGGAGTGCTGGGCTTTCGCCGCCCATCAAAATGGGCAAAGCGTCGTGAAAAACGGCATGTATAAAGGGCTCACACTCAGCGAATTATGGAATGAACATCGCCATTTATTCGGACATATAAAGGGAGACCGCTTTCCTCTTCTGACAAAAATTTTGGACGCCGACCAAGACCTATCCGTACAAGTGCATCCAAACGATGAATATGCAAAACTGCACGAAAACGGGGAGCTTGGAAAAACGGAATGCTGGTATATCATTGATTGTAAAGAAGATGCGGAGATCATTTACGGCCACCATGCCAAAACGCGGGAAGAACTGGTCTCAATGATCGAACACGGGAAATGGAACGAACTCTTGCGCCGCGTCAAAGTGAAGCCGGGAGATTTCTTCTATGTGCCGAGCGGAACCGTCCATGCGATCGGAAAAGGTATTTTGATTTTGGAGACGCAGCAGAATTCAGACACAACCTACAGACTATATGATTATGACAGAAAAGATGCTGAAGGAAATCTGCGCGAGCTCCATTTGCAAAAAAGCATAGAAGTGATCGACGTCCCGTCTTCGCCTGGCCGCGAAGATGTTCAATATGAAACATCGGGTAATGTCAAGACTGCCGCACTGATCGAGTGTCCTTATTTCTCAGTAGCAAAATGGGATGTAAAAGGATCAGCCTGTTTCAAACAGGATAAACCGTTTCTTCTTGTCAGCGTCATAGAAGGGGAAGGGCAGATCAATGCGTCTTGCGGCAACGACTTTTCTTTTAAAAAAGGAGATCACATGCTGCTGCCTGCGGGCTTTGGAGAATTTACAATCGCCGGCCGTGCAGAATGTATCGTCTCAAGCCTGTCAAATGAATAAGCCATCAACGGTAAACTTTCTAAACAGACCATCAAAACGATGGTCTGTTTTATTTTTTCAAAAAAAGCATGCCGGCTTGCCAAAACGCGTTCGCCACAAGGCGGACAATGCATATTCCCAAGCTTTCACAAGTAAAATAGAGTAAACCAAAAAAACATTTGGAAATCTTCCAATTATTTGATAAGCTGATATTAAAAGCTTCATAACTTACACATCAGCTGCACTGCCCGGAGCTTTTCGCGAACAGTTGCTTCATGAAACAAAAAAGCGGGGCTGTGTTCCGGCGACAGGCAGAAGAAAAGCCTGTTAAATGACCGAAACAACCGTGCCCTTCATAATTGGTTGGTCCTTATCTGGATGAGAAAAGGAGACGATGATTCGTATCAGGTAAAATGTAAGCGGATTCATCGTCTTTTTATCTCAGTTTATCACTCTTTTTAGCGGAAGCGAGGAGGAAAGCAATGGGGAAAGCAAAAATTCGATGGAATGAACCCTTGATTTCTCAACACGAATCGGCTGCTGAAGGATTTACGCCTGAAGATTTCACAGAGGAAGATCAACTGATTTCAAAAACGACAGAATCATTTGTCAAAAATGAAGTCACGCCCCTTCTTGAATCGATCGATCAGCAGGATCACGAAAGCGTGAAAAAATTGTTTCAAAAAGCGGGAGAGCTCGGATTGCTCAGTATCGAAGTTCCTGAGGAATACGGCGGCCTTTCACTCAGCAAGAAGCTTTCCGGGTTAGTAGCAGAGAAAATGGGAGCCGGCGGATCGTTCAGCGTCTCCTTTAATATTCATGCGGGCGTCGGGACATTGCCGTATATTTATTATGGAACAGAAGAACAAAAACGAAAATACCTTCCGAAACTGGCATCGGGCGAATGGATCGGAGCATATGCTCTGACAGAGCCGGGCGCAGGCTCAGATGCTTTAAACGCAAAAACGACGGCCGTCTTGAATGGGGAAGGAACAGCCTGGGTTTTAAACGGGGAAAAACAGTGGATTACGAACGCGCAAGTAGCTGATGTATATGTTGTCTTTGCAAAAACGGCGGAAGGCATGACAGCATTTATCGTCGAACGTTCGTTTAAAGGCGTTTCCATCGGACCTGAAGAGAAGAAGATGGGAATCAAAGGGTCTTCGACGGCAACCTTAATCCTCGAAGAAGTCGAGGTGCCAAACGATAATGTTTTGGGTCATGTCGGGAAAGGTCATCACGTCGCTTTGAACATTTTAAACATGGCCCGCTTAAAGCTCGCGTTTTCGAACATTGGAATGGCAAAGCAAGCATTGAACCTTGCCGTTAGCTACGCCAAACAGCGCAAACAATTTAACAAGCCGATCATCGGTTTTTCAATGATTCAAGAAAAGATTGCCGACATGGCAATTTCGATTTTCGGCGCCGAAAGCGCTGCTTACAGAACGGCAGACTGCCTGGACCATGTTTTAAATTCGGCTGAGCCATTAGACGACAGACTGAGAAAACTCACAAACTATGCATCCGAATGCGCGATCAATAAAGTTCACTGCTCCGAAATACTCGACCGAAATGCAGACGAGGCGGTGCAGATTCATGGCGGCTACGGATACATGCAGGAGTACGAAGTCGAACGTTTGTACCGGGACGCGAGGATCAGCCGGATTTTCGAAGGGACAAACGAGATTAACCGTTTGACGATCGCCAAACTGATGATGAAAGAAGTGAAGCAAAACGGCATCTCAGAGCCGGAAGCTCAATTAAGCAGCGGGGAAAACCGAAACCGGCGGTTTATTCAGCTGTCCAACAGGCTTTTCGGCAAAACATTAAAAGCGCTTAAACGCTCCCGCGTGAACATTCAAAAGGAGCAGGAATACGCGCGGATTCTCGCCGACATGCAAAAAGAACTCTATGTGATGGAATCCGCCGCCCTCCGGACCGAAAAGGCAACCAAAAGATACGGAAGCGAAAAAGCACGGTTGAAAGAAATGATGACGAACGTTATTTGTGAAGAAGGCTTCCGCAAAATTGAAGAGATGGCGGTAACCGCCTTATCAGGCATAGAATCTGATGAAGCCGAAAGAAAGCTCGAATTGGAAGAGGCTCACAGCCTTACTTTGCCCCTTTTCAGCAATCTGTTTGCTCAAAAACGCGAAATCGCAGAGAAAATAGCCGCTCATGAAAAATATACGGTGTGATCGGAGGGAAACCGTTTGAAAAAAATCGGGTTTATCGGTTTGGGCAACATGGGTCTGCCCATGTCGAAAAATTTGCTTCAGGAGAACTTTGCGGTGTATGGAACGGACCTTAACAAAGAAGCTGAATTGGCCTTGCATCATGCAGGGGGAACGATCGGGATTTCAGTTGAAAAGATGGTAAAAGAGTGTGACGCCATCCTGACAAGCCTTCCTTCATCAAAAGCTGCAGAGGAGGTTTTTCTGGGGAAAAAGGGGCTCGTCCACCTGGCTGAACCAGGCGTCCTTCTGATTGATACAAGCACGGTCGCTCCTGAACTGAATATCCGGATTGCAGAGGAAGCGAAAAGCAAAGGAATTGATTTTCTTGCGGCGCCGGTCAGCGGCGGTGTAATCGGAGCGGTCAACCGGACGCTTACCTTTATGGTCGGGGGGCCGAAGTCTGTTTTTGATAAAGCATTGCCTATTTTCAACGTATTGGGCGAGAATATTTTTCATGTGAACGAAAACATCGACAGCGGAACGAATACGAAGCTGATCAACAACCTCTTAATCGGTTTTTATACAGCCGGCATCAGTGAAGCCTTGCACCTTGCCAAAAACAGCAATCTCGATCTCGAAAAATTGTTTGAGATGCTGAACGTCAGCTATGGGCAGAGCCGAATCTATGAGCGCAACTATAAAAGTTTCATAGCGAATGAAAACTATGAACCTGGCTTTTCTTTGAAGCTGCTGCTGAAAGACCTTGGCTTTGCACTGGATTTGGCTGAGAAAAATGAGGTTGAACTGCCGGTGAGCAAGATTCTCTTCGGCATCTATGAAGAAGCCGATCAAAATGGATACGGCGACAAAGATATGTCTGTTTTATACAAAAAAATAAGCGAACAGAAGACAACTTATCGGTAAGGAGAGGTGAGAAAGTACATGATCACAACGAATGCCAAGAAAATTATGAACCATATCGACGGGGAGTGGGTGAATTCCTCAGGTACGGAAGCTGAAGAAGTCGTCAATCCTGCAAACGGAAACGTCATCGCTTATGCGCCCCTATCTGTGAGAGCGGATGTAGATCATGCCGTGCAGGCTGCCAAACACGCTTATCAGACCTGGTCACTTGTGCCTGTCCCCAATCGGGCGAGACTTTTATATAAATATTTGCAGCTTCTTCAAGAGCAAAAAGAACAATTGGCAGACATCATTACGACGGAAAACGGCAAAACGTTAAAAGACGCCCGAGGCGAAGTGCAGCGCGGAATCGAAGTTGTTGAGCTTGCGACAGCCACACCTACTTTAATGATGGGAGAATCCCTGCCCGCGATAGCTGGGGGCATCGACGGATCGATTTGGCGCTATCCTTTGGGGGTCGTCGCCGGTATTACGCCGTTTAACTTTCCAATGATGGTTCCTCTGTGGATGTTTCCGCTCGCCATTGCTTGCGGAAACACGTTCGTCCTGAAACCTTCGGAACGCACTCCTATTCTTGCCGGAAAGCTTGTCGAGCTGTTTTATGAAGCAGGGTTTCCGAAAGGTGTGCTGAACCTCGTTCATGGAGGAAAGGATGTTGTAAACGGAATATTGGAGAACGATGATATTAAAGCCGTCTCCTTCGTCGGTTCAGAACCGGTCGCAAAATATGTGTATCAAACGGGCACAGCCAACGGGAAGCGCGTTCAGGCTCTGGCCGGTGCAAAAAACCATGCGATTGTGATGCCGGATTGTCATCTTGAAAAATCGGTTCAAGGCATCATCGGGGCTGCATTCGGAAGCAGCGGAGAACGCTGTATGGCCTGCTCCGTCGCGGCGGTCGTTGATGACATCGCCGATGACTTCATGGAAATGCTCGTGTCTGAAACACGGAAGCTGAAGACAGGGGATGGCAGATCAGAGGATCACTTTGTCGGCCCGCTGATCCGCGAAGTTCATAAAGAACGCGTTCTTGACTATATCGACAGTGGTATAAAAGAGGGAGCCGCACTCGCCGTGGACGGACGCAATCCGGATGTTCAGGAAGGATATTTTGTGGGAGCCACGATTTTCGATCATGTAACACCGGAGATGAAAATCTGGCAGGACGAAATCTTTGCGCCGGTCTTGAGCGTCGTCCGCGTGCAAGACCTTAATGAGGGGATCGAGCTCGCCAATCAATCCAAGTTTGCCAACGGCGCTGTCATTTACACGTCGAGCGGGAAAAGCGCCCAGCAGTTCCGCGACAAAATCGATGCCGGAATGATCGGCGTCAATGTCAACGTACCAGCTCCGATGGCATTCTTCTCCTTCGCAGGGAACAAGGCCTCTTTCTATGGAGACCTTGGGACAAACGGAAAAGATGGCGTCCAGTTTTACACGCGCAAAAAGGTCGTCACCGAACGCTGGTTCTAATTCTTAACATAAGGCTCCCTCTCATGCGCAACAGATTTTTTCAGAGGGGCCTTTTCTATTTCAACAGGGAGGGATCAATATTGAACTTGAAATATGCCACACTTAAAACAGAACATAGCATCACGACCGTCACGTTGAACAATCCGCCGGCAAATACACTCTCTTCTTCCTGTATCGCCGAATTGCGCTCTCTTTTTCGGGAATTGGCCCGCGACGAGGAGACAAAAGCGATCATCGTCACAGGAGAAGGACGATTTTTTGTGGCGGGAGCGGATATAAAAGAATTTGTTTCAAAACTCGGGAACCAAAAACTAGGGCTGGCACTCGCAAAAGGGGGCCAGGCGCTCTGTGATGAAATCGAAGCTTCCAATAAGCCCGTCATTGCGGCGATGAACGGACCGGCTCTTGGCGGAGGCCTGGAACTCGCAATGAGCTGCCACTTCAGAATCGTATCAGACGATGCAACACTCGGCCTTCCCGAATTAAAGCTCGGCTTGATTCCCGCGTTTGGAGGTACACAGCGGCTTCGCAACATAACGGATACAGCGACAGCACTCGATCTCATCCTGACGGGCCGAACGCTTTCAGCTCAAGAAGCGGTAGAGCTGAAAATTGCGCAGATGGCGGTAAAGGGGGAGGAACTGATGAAGACGGCAGAAGGGGTCGCGTCGTCTTTTATCGAAGGAAAAAGCATGACCAGCGTGAGGCGCGCCGTCGAATGTGTCGTACAGGGCGCCTCTGAAAGCATGGAACAGGCACTGGAGAGAGAGCGAAACAGATTCGCCGAGCTGTTTGTCACTTCAGATGCCAAAGAAGGAATTCACGCATTTGTCGAAAAGCGCAAACCAAACTTTCATCATTCATAAAAGGAGTGGATCCAGATGTCCGATGATGTGCTGTTTTCCGTTAATCAAAACGGCGCCGCAGCGATTGTTTTGAATCGTCCGAAAGCGCTCAACTCCCTCACATACGACATGGTCCGTCTGATTGGTGAAAAGTTAAACGAGTGGGAGACAGATCAAAACGTTTCTGTTGTATTCATCAAAGGTGCAGGACCAAAAGGACTGTGTGCCGGAGGGGATATTAAGGCACTCTATGAAGCACGTTCGTCAAAACAGGCCCTGCAAGAAGCCGAACTCTTTTTTGAAACAGAGTACGAAGTCGATATGGCAGTCCATCGATTTCCGAAACCGATCATCGCCTGCTTGGATGGGATCGTCATGGGGGGAGGCGTCGGCCTGACATACGGGGCCAGCCACCGGATTGTCACGGAGAGGACAAAATGGGCGATGCCTGAAATGAATATCGGTTTCTTTCCGGATGTCGGGGCAGCCTATTTTTTAAACAGAGCTCCGGGACACATAGGAAGATATCTTGGATTAACGGCATCAGTCATCCATGCGGCAGACGTGCTGTATATCAATGGGGCAGACGCCTACATGGAGAGCGGCGCTTTAGAACGATTGATCCAAACAGTGGAACAAACAGATTGGCGTCTTGCAAACGTTGAAGAAAAGCTCGATCAGCTGATCGGCGAATCGAAAACGAAGCCCTCCCAAGAAAGCACGCTCGTCCGTGATCAGCAAGCGATTGACCGTCATTTTAAGTATGATAAGCTCGAAGAGATCCTTCAATCGCTCGAAAGCGAAGGAAGCACTTTTAGCTCGAATGTGAAAAAAACGATGCTTTCCAAAGCGCCATTTTCATTGAAAATCACATTGAAACAGCTGGCGGACGGACGTCAAAAAACATTGGAAGAATGCTTTGCAACAGATCTGGTGCTGGCGAAGAACTTTTTGAAGCACGACGATTTCTTCGAAGGCGTCCGGTCCGTCCTAATCGACCGTGATCAATCGCCGAACTACAAGTACCGGCACGTTTCAGATGTAACCGATGAAGCAGTGGACCGGTTTTTCCAACCTTCTGAATCTGTCCGATTTTAAAAGCGGGAGCTGACGATTAATGTCAGCTTTTTTTTGTAAACCTCCCACGGTTTTTATCTGGGGGGCCACCAACAATATGCTTAGGTACCATCGGCTTTAATTCATTGATTAAGAGGGCTGAGTGAACCTAAGCTTTCGATATTCTTCATATCAAAGGTGTATACTCCAAGAAAATTAATATGTTCCCATCCCAATTCCCCTCGTTTCCCAAAAATAAGGCGCTCGCAAGGCCATTCATGGTCTCACCTTTTTTCACTGATACGACGACGTAAGGATTCATTTGATATGTAATCCAAAATTAGAATTGTATTTTTCAATTCCTCCACGTGATTCTCATAATCCACACTAATCTCAACGATAAATGTTTCCTGTTCAATGATATGGTTTTATAAATTCGTTGATCATTGATGCTGTACATTCATTAGGATCATTGGAGAGTACCTCAGCTTTTAAAAAAACTGAGGTCATTTGTTTCAATATAATTACACCTGTAGTTGAACATCAAAACAAAAACTACAATTTTGATATCTTGCTTTTACATTCGCAAACGCGTACAGAGGGTCATCATAGGAGATATACTATGGATGGAGGTTACGCCCAAAACAATGCTGAATAAGGGAACTGGCGTATAACAAGGTTTCGAATAATATGAATTAATAGGGGGTTATTATGAAAAATAAAATACATTTTAATTTTTACAAGCTTTGGCTAGGACAGTCTGTAAGTTTGTTAGGTACCCAGTTTACAATAGTAGCTTTGCCTCTTTTTGCATTAGAGGTGCTACAAACAAGTGAGGCAAATGCTGCCATGCTTCGTGGGATTATATTCATACCCTACCTAATTTTCGGATTAGTAGCTGGTGCTTTGATAGACATCCTTCACAGAAAAAATATTTTGCTAATTTGTAGTATATGTCAAGGCGTTTTATTTTTAGCAGTATTCATACTGACTGTAACAAATATAATAACGTTCCCTTTATTGGTGTTTCTCATGTTTTTGAATGGAGTATTTACTACGTTTTACAACATTGCAATTCCCTCTTTCTTGCCTGAAATATTAACAGATAAAGACAACTTAAAAAAAGGAAATGCACTACTAGCTCTTTCAGAGTCTCTCTCTATAGTAATTGGTCCTATGCTAGCAGGAATCGTTATTACTCTAGTTGGATTAACAGGCTCTTTCACTGTTGACGCAGTAACGTATTTTGTTTGTTTTGTGTTTGTATTATTTATTTCAAAGTTTAAACCGCATACAGAGGGCTCTTTAAAAAACGCAAATATAAAATCCGTATACAAAGACATATATGAAGGTTTGATATATTTTAAAAAACACCCTGTATTAGAACCAATTGTAAGCTGTGGCGCTGTTTACGGTTTTTTTAAATACATACTAAATAGTATTTTAGTAATATTCCTTTATAAGGTAATGGGTCTATCTGAACTTGAAATAGGCTTTGTTGTAGGTTCAGCAGCGGTGGGATTTTTAATAGGCAATACATTACTCATGAAAAAAAGTCAACAAATTAATAATACAAAAATGCTTATTTATAGCGCTACTGTATCAGTTATCGGTCTGGCCTTTATACCGATAATGGGATATTTGGGAACCGTTTACGGTATAGTAGCTGCAAGTATCATACATGGCATGGGAGAAGGTGTATTTGGCCCTTACTCTGCAACCATACGACAACTTGCTTCACCAAGTCACATGCTAGGCAGAGTAAATGCTGTACAGCGTACGCTTAATTGGGGAGCTTGGGCATTAGGAAGTTTTGCTAGTGCATTTTTAGTTTCTATATTCGGGCTTCAAACTACGTTATTTATAGGGGGCTTCGGAACAACATTGTGTTTAATGATGTTGTTAAGGCGAGGCGTATCAAAAGGAACCGAAATTGAATATACGAGTTCATTATAGAGGAGATGATTATGATGTATAAGATATCAAAAGGAATCGACATAGAAAATACACCACACATTTTATTTATAGGGGGATGGACAAAACCTATACAAGATGCTTTAGATAGGGGGTATACTGTTTCGTATATAGGGTCTTACACTAAACACATATACTTTGATGGAACTATTTTAGAAAAGTGTTTCTATAAAAAAGAAATAGACACAACAAATATACCCTTGTCTGTATACTATGCTGAAGAATTGTACAAAGAGAAACCATTTGAGGTGGTAGTATCTTTCAACGAAGCAGCCTTAGATACGGCTTGCATAATTGCAAAGATTTTTAATGTTAAAGGACCTTCTTACAATGCTAATATGATAACCCGCAATAAGGACATGATGCGTGAAATTCTAGCAGGCAAAGACTTTTCGATAGATTCGACAGTTTGCAATAACATAAAAGACATTGATGAATTTTTGAACAAAAAAGGCAGCATTATAATAAAGCCTCCGATTGGTGCAGGTGGTATAGGAGTGTCTAAGCTAGACACGGGAGATAACGTAGAGGTATTTATTAAAGATAATGGTATTCAACTACCTGTTTTAGTGGAAGAGTACGTTGAAGGTGACGTAGTTTATACGGTCGAAACCGTTTCTTATAACAAAAAACACTCTATACTAGCTATATCAGCTGAAATATTTAAAGAAGATACGTTTATAATAAACTATACTATTATGCCGGCACCTATAGATGAATCCCAAAAAAAATTAATTATGGAGAAAGTAATGCTATTTTTGGAGGACATGCAACTGGAAGACGGCATTACTCATACAGAGGTAAAGTTAGACAAACAAAAAAAGCCAATAATCATAGAGTCTCAAGTTAGGATAGGTGGCGGAAACATATGGAAAATGGTGGAACTAACAACCGGCATATCTCAATTTGGATACTATTATGATGCGTTAGCTACCAAGACTATAGATGAATTTAGATGTGTACCTTCAAAATGTCAAGCTATGTCTTTAAGCTTGATTCCAAAACCAGGTTGCATAAAAGAAATCAAATACAATGAGCTAGCTAACATTTCCGAGGTCGTATTAATTGATCTATTTGTAAAAGAGGGTGACACCATATCACCTATTGTTGACAGTACAGGGCGCAAAGGAAGTATATTATTTACAGCTAAGGATATAGAACATATGTATGAAGTTGCTTATGAAATATGTGACAATATAACATTTGTTTATCAGGACTTGTCAGAATGGAAACCTTCATTTAAAAAGAAATGTGGCACATGACTTGTCTATGTCAAGGTGCCTCAAAAAAGAACTCTTCAAATTCGAAGGGTTCTTTAAATTTTTATTCGCTGTTTAGTTATGCACGGTATTCAGCTACGATGGTATTATCTCAAACAGTACAGCGTTACACTGGCGATGATGCAAGTATAATCGGTAGAATAGGAAGCAGCAAGATATCATCCTAAAAAGGAAGGAACAATGAAAAAAATCATGATGTTTTTATTCATTTTTATCATCGTATTTTGCGCGGCTGTTTTGTTATTCATCAATTTACACCCCGTGTTTGGGGGAAATCCAAGCACAGAACAAAAAAAGCTGTATCAAAGCTTTGACAATTATGCAGATGGCAAATTTGTCAATCAGGCTCCAGAAAAAATGGATATGGGCGGAATCTCCGGCGTTTTCTCGATGATGAGAGACGCTGTTTCCGGCGGCAAGGAACGCAACCCTTCCGGTCAAATCCCTGTTTCTAAGATCGATTGGAGCACAGTTAAAAGTAACGAAGACAGCTTAACGTGGTTTGGACATTCCGCTTTTTTACTGAGCATCGACCGCAAAAAAATACTCGTAGATCCTATGCTGGGTCCAATCGCTTCACCCGTATCATTTATCGGAAGCAGACGCTACAGCGAAGACATCCTGCATATGGTCGATGATATGCCGCCGATTGACGCCGTCTTGATCACACATGATCATTATGATCACTTAGATTATCCATCCATCTTAAAACTGAAGGAAAAGGCCGGTCATTTCTTCGTTCCCCACGGAGCCAGCGCACACTTGATACGGTGGGGAGTTGAGAAAGAAAAAATCACAGAGCTCAATTGGTGGGATGAAACGGAGTTTCAAGGTTTGACGATAGCCTTGACACCGTCCAAACACTTTTCGGGTAGAGGGTTGTTGAATCGAAACACGACCCTGTGGGGCGGCTGGGTTATCCTCGGAAAACATACGCGTTTTTATACGAGCGGCGACGGAGGATATGATGAACATTTTAAGGAAATCGGCAAAAAATACGGCCCTTTTGATATCACCTTAATGGAGGGCGGTCAATATGACAGACGCTGGTCCGGGATTCATATGACACCCGAACAATCTGTACAAGCCCACAAAGATGTAAAAGGAAAGAACATGATGTTGATTCACTGGGGCGCGTTCACCCTCGCCTATCATGGCTGGAAAGAGCCGATTGAACGTGCTTTGAAAGAAGCTGAGAAAAAAGGCGCCAACATGATTGCTCCCGCGATTGGTGAAACAATCCTGTTAAACGGCCAATACTCGCTTCCCGAGTCCTTTTGGTGGGATATGTAAACAGGCCGTTTATCCGTATACAAGTCATATCCTTTGCAACTCTAAAAAAAGCCGTTTCCCGCGCAGACCGGAGACGGCTTTTTCTCTATTTTATTTGGCTGCAAACTTTTTAGTCTGCATTCCTTTAATCATGACTGAATTTTTTTGAAAGAAACTTGATTATATTAAATATCCAATAGGCAATTGCCCCTGTTGCGATGCCATATAATGCGCTCACTAAAAGGATTGCTGTTATAACACTTACATACCCCATAGCTGTTTGTCCTGGCCTTGACCTGAAACTTGTTTTCATCAATTGGAGTTTCGCTCACTGAAGTAATAAAATAGGTTGGAGAATAGTGAGGATAAGTTTTATGCCATTTCCTAAATCATGCTCACTGAAGCTTCCGTCATCAATACTACTTTGTATGTAGTTGTCAATATCTATTGTATCACCAAAAATTTAACAAGTGTTCTACGTCAACAGGATTTTCTTTGAAGTATTGAGTGGAAAACTCATCAGATTGAAGTCATCGGAGCGGAACAAGTAGATGAAGCGTATGAGCGCGTACTTCGCAGCGATGTGCGTTATCGATTCGTGATTGATATCTCCACTTTGTAAATCCTATGTAATACCAGATAGGCCAGTCATTTTATTTGACTGGCCTTTTTTCGCCTGATCCGGCAATTTAAGCGGAGCGGATGGACATACAGCTTCATTCTATATGTCTCGCTTGGAAATTGGCGGGCTTGGATCTCTGAAAAAGTGCAGTTTGCGACAAGAGAGTCAGAGCTGAGACGTTCTGCCATCAATTAGATTTCCTCACAGCTCTCATGATGACATATACGATGCCGAATACTATATGATTGCAGGCCCTAATGGCATTTCACAACCTCCCACATGTGAATTTCCTTTCCGTTATTATTTTTACATGTTGTAACAAACTTGTAAATCCATTTCAAAGTAAAAGCATATACAGACGAAACCTTTGACAATACAAGCAACAGCTACTATAGTAGGATAGTACTTTTATTTAATATTTACTGATAATTCAGGACATTCATTTATGAAATTTTTATCGTGCTACACTGCTGACTACTAAAACGCACTAATAGCTTAACCCGAATCGGAGGACTCATGATGGCAAAAAAAATTCCTTTTTCATTTATCCTAATCATAGGACTAATGCTGTTTGCATTATTTTTCGGTGCAGGAAATCTCATTTTCCCGCCTATGCTTGGTCAGATGGCCGGAGAGAATGTATGGACAGCCAATGCAGGATTCTTAGTGACCGGAGTCGGATTGCCATTACTCGCCATTACCGCATTCGTTTTTTCAGGAAAAAATGATTTGCAGTCTCTGGCCAGTCGTGTGCATCCATTGTTCGGCATTGTATTTACGACTGTTCTCTATTTAGCAATCGGCCCTTTTTTCGCGATTCCCAGATCCGGTAATGTATCGTTTGAAATAGGGGTTAAACCTTTTTTATCTCATGATGCAAGCCCTGTTGCCTTAATCATATTTACCGTATTATTTTTCACGGTGGCCTGCTTGCTGTCTCTGAATCCAACTAAAATTATTGATGTTATCGGAAAATTTTTAACTCCTATTAAATTAACATTTATCGGATTACTCGTCGTTACGGCAATTATTCATCCAATCGGAAGCTTTCAAGCTCCGTCTGCAGGATATGCATCACACGTGTTTTTTAAAGGGTTCAAAGAAGGTTACTTTACACTTGATGCCCTTGTCGCTTTTGTATTTGGAATCATCATTGTGAACGCCATGAAAGAGAAGGGAGCGGTCTCCAAAAAACAGCTCATGATCGTTTGTGCAAAATCGACGGCGATTGCAGCAGCGCTCCTGGCTCTGATCTATTCAGCGCTTTCATACATGGGGGCTTCCAGCGTTGAAAAACTGGGTCTATTAGAAAATGGAGCCGAGGTTTTAGCGAAGGTTTCATCCTATTATTTCGGACCATATGGTTCCGTTTTTTTGGGCTTAATGATCACGGTGGCATGTCTGACAACAAGTGTGGGACTCATCACAGCATGCTCTTCGTTTTTCCACGGCTTGTTTCCAAACATCTCCTACAAAAAAATTGCTGTCATTCTATCAATGTTCAGCACCCTTGTAGCAAATATAGGATTAACACAGCTGATTAACGTTTCAATGCCGGTTTTAACAACTTTGTATCCCATTGCGATTTCTTTAATATTCTTAACATTTTTACATCCCTTATTTAAAGGGAAGAGGGAAGTGTATCAAGGCAGTCTGATAATGACCTTTATCATCAGCTTGTTTGACGGCCTGAATGCTGCCGGACTCAAAATTGCAGCTATTAATCAATTTTTCAATCAGTTTCTCCCGATGTATGACATCGGATTAGGATGGGTGCTTCCGGCGATTCTAGGAGGAATAGGCGGCTATATTATTCATAGACTGCGGAAGTGCTGAATAAACTCATAAACATGGAGGCAACCCTTTGATCACAGGGTTGCCTTTTTCTTTCAAATGTTTGCGATGGTTTTCCATAAATGGATATTCTATAATGGTATTAGTTTATCCATTTTGAAAAGAAAAGAGAGCTGAGTATGAGAAAATGGTATTTTATTTTATCAGCGTGTATTTTAGTTTCTGTTATCATCGCTTTTGCTTACGATAAGACCGGAGCAAAAGAAGCAGAACCGGCTAACAGCTTGTATGTTTCCCCCGATGGAAATGATCAAAATGAAGGAACGAAAGAAAAGCCGTTTCGAACTCTGGGACATGCAGCAAAAAAAGCTGTCCCTGGCACAACTGTTATGATTCGGGAAGGCACGTATCATGAAACGCTTGATGTGAAGGAGAGCGGGTCGGCTGAAAAGCCTATCACATTTCAAAACTATGAGAATGAAAAAGTCGTCATCAGCGGAGAATCTATTCAGGACGCTGAATATGAAACACCGCTCATTCAGATTCACAATCAACAGTACATCACAATCAGCGGCCTTACGATTCAAGACCTTTCCGTTTCATCGGAAGAAGCAACCGCCATGGGAATTTATGTTTCAGGCTCCAGCAGTCATATTACCATTAAAAACAATCACGTCCGGGATATAAAAACAACAGCGGATGACGGCAATGCCCACGGGATTGCCGTCTATGGCTCCGGCAGCATGAAAGACATCAAGATCGAGGACAATACGGTTGAAAAGCTGACACTCGGAGCGAGTGAAGCGGTTGTGCTGAACGGAAACATTGACGGTTTCACGGTGAGAGGCAATATGGTTCGCGACAACAACAACATTGGAATTGATCTGATCGGTTATGAAGGAACGGCCGCTCAAAACGATTTTGTGCGCAACGGTATCGTAGAAAACAACACGGTTTACAATAACTCCACTTACGGAAATCCCGCCTATGGGGATGATTACTCTGCGGGCGGAATTTATGTTGACGGAGGACAAAGCATTGACATTAAGAAAAACACGGTCTACGGCAACGATATCGGGATAGAAGCAACGTCTGAACATAAAGGGAAATATGCTGATGATATTCAAATAACCGACAACAAAGTGTATGAGAATGCGTACACGGGCATTTCTATCGGCGGATACGACCAAAAGCGGGGAGGCACCAGCCATTCTGTTATTGCGCACAATATTGTTTACCGCAATGATACAAAGGGGCTGGACGGCGGACAACTTTTGCTCCAGTATGACACAAAAAGCAACAAAATTGAAAAGAACATCATCACAGCAAGCGATTCGCGAATATTTATCGCAAACGACTTTACGAAAAATGAAGGAAATAAAGTGAATCATAACGTGTACCACAAGGAAGCCGGCAAAGACGGTCTGTGGATTTGGAAACAGAATGAATACAACTCGTTTTCGTCGTATCAAAATGCAACAAATCAAGATCAAGACTCGATTTATGCCGATCCGATGTATCGCGACGAGACGTCTTATGACTTTACATTAGATCCGGCTTCACCGGCTTGGCCGGTCGTTAAATAATTTCATAGGAAAACAGGCTTAATTTATGAAGCGTATGGAAGTTTAATGCCTGCACGCACCACAAAAGCTACTCTTTGAGAGTAGCTTTTTTATTTATTGGAAGATACCCTTTGCGACTCAACTTCTATCTGTCAACAGTCAGTTTAATCAAGTTTTATTTTTTAAATTCTGCTTATTAATAGCTTAAATTTTATAAAATTATATTTACAAACTGACTGTGGTCAGTTAAAGTGAATGCTTAAGAAGAAAAATAAAATCAGTGAGTGAGAGGTAGCCAAATGGAATTGAATGTAGAAAAAATAAATACTGCAAAAATATGGTCATTGTCATTTGTTTTTGTGACGCTTGCAAATGCTTTCTTGTTTATGGTATTTGAAATGTTATTGCCGACATTGCCTTTGTTTGTGACGGCTATTGGAGGAGGGGCAAAACAAGTCGGCTATGTCACGGGTATTTTTATGATCTCTGCAATTGCTGTTCGTCCTTTTGCAGGGGCATTGGCTTTACGGTTCAATAAAAAATATTTGCTCATTTTAGGACTTGTGATCAGCGCTTTCTCAACAGGCGCCTATTACCTGGCGTCTGATGTCACCGCTTTATTACTGATTCGCTTAATACATGGCGCCGGGTTTGGATTAGCGACGACCTATTTTGCAACAATCGCAGCTGAAATTATTCCTAAAGAGCGCAGGGGTGAAGGCATTGGATATTTTGGAGTAGGTGAGACAATTGCTGTTTCCGTTGGACCGATGATCGGTATCGCGACTCTGGAGCTTTATAATTTTCAAAGACTTTTTTTAGGCGGGATGTCCGTTCTTTTGCTGGCGGCGCTAATGGCTGTTTTCGTGCGCAGACAGCCGGAAACAAAGGATACTGGCGGAAAGGGCACTGCAAAGTTAAAAGTATTAGAAAAACGTGTGCTGCTTCCGTCAATTCTTATTTTATTCGTTGGTATTGCTGCATCTGGAATTATGTCTTTCTTTTCGCTCTATGCGATTGAAAAGGGGTTTCAAAGTGTCGGGATGTTTTTCTTTTTGATTGCAGGAGCCAGTTTTTTTATACGGCTTATTTCCGGCAGAACATTTGACCGATACGGAGCTGCCGCCATCCTTATTCCCGCCTCGCTATTTTCAATAGCAGGGCTGTCAATATTATATTTCGCGCAAACAAATGCAATGTTTTTTACAGCGGCTATATGCTACGGTTTTGGATTCGGCTCAATTTTTCCCGCCATCCAAACATGGTGTATCAATCTTGTGGAAGAGCATGAACATGAGGATGCAATGGGAACGTTCTTTAATTTTTTCGATATGGGGATTGGCGGAGGGTCCTTATTATTAGGTTTGGTGGCGACGGTTTATTCCTATCGGGAGATCTATATTACCGCCATTTTCATGTACCTTCTGTTTCTTTTATTATATATTTTATATATCTGCATGATGAAGAGAAAAACAGCCTGAAAAATAGGGGAGGACGGTATATTGACCAGAGAGAATATAAAGCGTACAGCGGTTCGCCAATTTAATGAATTGGGATATGAGGGAGTCAAAATGTCGCATATTGCAAAAGAATTGGGAATCAGAAAACAATCTCTCGCTTATCATTTTTCGTCAAAAAAAGAGCTGCTGATGGAAATATACCCCGAGATTGTGGAAGAGGAAATTTCATTTATCAACGAATTCTTCGATTCAAGAAAACATATGCCTGCAAAGAGTCAAATATATGACTTTTTAAAAGAAACCCAAGTCCGTTTTCATGCATTGCCAAATGTAGCTTTTTTGCAGGCAATGTCCTTTAAGGCGCCTGCTGAAGTAAGCGATTTTATTTCAGCCCAATACCTTTTATATCTGCATACTTTAAAAGAACAGGTAGCGAATGTTTTTAAGGAATCGGATGTGAACTGTCCGCCGGAGAAATGTGCGATAGGCTTTATTACGCTTTATGACGGGCTTAACATTCAACTGGTATACGAAAACAAACAATCATTTGAACGGTCTTTAGAGATATCATTTGATATTTTTTGGCGCGGACTATTGTAGGTGCATCTGATTTAATTTAGAGCTGGAATCCATGGTTGAAAGGCAGAAGGGGGGGGGCCGCTTGTCTGGAGTTATTTTTGGAATCGTATGCTTCTTTCTTGTGTTTTATTTCCTAAACTATATCGGTCAAAAGTTAATATCTAGAAAATCACCTGTGAATCATAAGATTATCATTTCGATTTCATTTGTAGAAGCTCTTATTTCACTAACTTTAGTCTATTACCGTCCCCCATTTTTATAATAACAAATTAATTTTAAGTTACCTCCATTAAGAAGTGTCTATATCTAATTGTGGCTTTTCTTTGAATCTTCAGCAAGTACTTTGCTGACTTTTATTAATTAAGGGGGAACAAGAAAATGAAAACTTATGACGCATTTCCAGAACCAATTGGCGGCTATACTGTCGGTCGAACCCAGATGGATTTTGATTACACGGCATCAGACCACTCAAAAAGAGAACTGACGGCGTTTGTGTACTATCCGTCCGACAGTAGCGAAGGCAAGACTGCATCAACGTACATGTTTCCTGAGGTCTACGAAATGCTTGATGAGCAGCCACTTCTCACTGCGTTGAAGGATGCTTACTCTATAGATATCAAGACCCAGTGTTACGACGACCTTGCTCTCTCCGGGAAGGAAAAGCGCTATCCGGTGTTATTCTATGTTTGCGGCGGGGGCGGTTCTCCAGAATGGGGTACAGTGATCTGTACAGACTTGGCAAGCATGGGATATGTTGTGGTAAGCATCGGCCATCAGAATAGCACGATGTATAAGCGTAAAGATGGGCGCCTGTTTAATGTATCAAAGGATTTTTCGGATGCCATTATGGCGTTTTCTGAAGATCCGGAGATGCTGGCGTTGGCTGGTAAGATGGAGATTCGGCCTGACGATGAAACTGCCATTGAGATGTGCCGTAACGTGCTTACACTGCCGATACTTGCCAAGTTAACAAAGTATAGTGAATTACAGGCAGAAGATGTAAGGTATGTAGCCGATTATCTTTACAAACTGGACTCTGGAGAACTGAATTCCATCTTTAAGGGCAGATTGTTGCTTGACATCGGCATGGGCATAGTCGGACATTCTTATGGAGGGCCTACGACGGCGATTGTTTGCCGGGACGACGACCGGTTCGCCTGCGGGATTGGCTTGGATAGCGGTGCGTTCGGCCTTCGCGACAGCGACCTGAAGAAACCCTTTTTGCTACTGTTTTCTGAACCTAACTATAATATGAATGCGATCATTGGCGCTAACAACAGCATGGAAACCTATTATTTCTCTGTTGATCGTGCTGCGCATTTAGATTACTGCGACATCGTGTTTACCAGTGTTAATGAGGAACTCAGAGGCGAACGGGATGCTATGGAGATGCGAAATCTTGTTACAAACTATACGAAGAACTTTTTTGATCATTACATACTGCAGAAGGCTGCAAGTGTGGAAAGTCTGGCATACGATGGCGTGGACTTGATCAAGAAGACCAGCAACAAGTGACATAGCCGAGAGGTTGCTGATAAACGCATGTCAAAGAGCTAGCCGTACAGACACAGAGCCGATAACCACGTAATAGGGTTATCGGCTCTCTCATATTTCAGGCATTGTTTTTAAGTGATACAAGCTTTTATCTAGATACTGAGATGAGTGTTGATTTGGGAGAATCGCGTCCAATTAAAACTAAATGAATATGCAAACTGCATGCTTAATGTATGGAATGAAGTTAATACATTACATGTGAATGCTGATGTTGAAGTCAATGAACTATTACATATAATGTTGTGAACATTTCAAATCAGTAAAGTAAAGTTGAAAAAACCAGCCAAAATTACAATGTAAGTTAAAGGAGTTTGCGAAGAATGGGTTATAGGAATGGAAATTATGGCTGCATTTTATGTCAAAGTTTAGTGAAAGTAGTTCATGGGCTAATGCAACCAAGGGTTTTGTGTCGTACAGCTGATGGAGGAACATTGCATAATCCTGACCTTCATTTTTTCTAGTTTACATAATATATATTCTCGGAAGTTAAGGATTGAAAAGAAATTCTGTCTCAATCTCAAAGTATACTCAAGTTAGTGAGACAGAATAAAAATTTTATCGATAAACTGAATATACGGCAATTTCTTTTCCCCATTTATGTATCGTTTTTTCTAAAGTCATGCCGATTCGTTCGGCAACTTTTCTGGACGGCAGATTTTTCGCATCAGGTAAAGATACGATTTTTTTCAGGTGAAATGACTCAAATCCATACTGTTTGCATGCTGATGCTGCTTCGGTTGCATAGCCGTTTTTCCAGACGCTCCGTTTAAACAAATAGCCGATTTCCATTTCGTCCGATCCTTCGACTTCCTGTGGCACGATGCCGCATTGACCTAGAAATTCGCCTGTTTGTTTATGTTCGGCAACCCACAGACCGGTTCCATGTTTTTCATAGTTTTCAAGTGTCCAGTCGATCCATTGCAATGTCTGTTTTTCATTCTTTGTCGATGGATAATATCCCATGGCTGTCGGGTCAGAAAAGATTTCGAGCAGGTTTTCCGCGTCATCACGCCTCATTTTTCGCAAAATCATCCGGTCTGTCTTCATGATCGTATCTTTCATGGTTCTTCTCCCCCTTATTTTATTGATTATGAAGACGTTAATTCCCGATAAACCGTTTCTAATTCTTCCATTGTCAGATCTCCGTATGCGCATTTAATCACGGCATCTGCGAATTCATCATAGTCGTCATCTGTTGAAAAACCTTGCTGGAGCGTTTTGGCGTAAAGCGCGATTTGTTTTTTTCGCTTTTCAATGTCTTCCTCTTTGCCTGCGTAATCAGGTCCATTGATCGTGTCGTAGTTTTCCTTGACAAGCATCATGTATTGCTGCAATGTTTCATTCATACATCCATCTCCTTTCATGTTTACAAAAATATTCCTCATTCCTTCCATTATAATATATACGAAAACGGACACCAAATTCGGTGTCCGTTAATGTGCCGTTATTTAGGTTCAGCGCCCCAAATCAGTTTTCCATTCTCATACAACGTGATTTTTTTCGTATTTTTAAATGTGTTTGAACCTGAAGAAAATGAATAGTCGCCGCTTTGGGCATAATTGCTCCAGTTGTCATTGTGAAGACGGATCTGGATTTCGCCTGTACTTGCACCCGGCGCTAATGTACCGTTTTTAAATCCTACTTCAAGATACGTGTCTGCTCCGTTTACCGCTTTTTTTAATTGGACGAATTTGTGCGTGATTTTGCTGCAGCCGATTTGGGCATAGTCGCAGTCAAAATTTTGTCCTTTGTGATTCGTTTTATACCAATAGCGGACAGTGATTCGATTTAAAGACACGGTTTTTTTGCTGTTGTTTTTAATGTTGAGCTGAGGGCGGATTTGGTTGCCGTTTACATTGTTGTCCCCCGCTCTGTATTGTACTGCTATCGTGTTGGCTGCAGCGCCGCTGTCTTGACCTGGTTTATCCTGATCCTTTTTCTGGTCTTTTTGATCTGACCCTTTCGAATCCGATCCAGAGTCTCCTGACGAACCGTTTGATCCGCTGCGGATGTTTTCCCTGACGAATTTACCTGATGAGGATAAGTCGGATTGAGACCATCCTCCCTTTTTAGAGGCGCCGGAGTTTAAAGCAGCTGACGACTCTTGTTTGTCGCACAAGCTCCAGTTTACCCAGCTGATTTTTTTGCTGTCTAAATATTTCAGCCACTCCCTGGATTGGTCGAGGTAGACACCGCCGTTTCCGGAAGCATCGCTCGTTCCCCATTCTGTGACGAAAATCGGCGCTCCTTTGCTGAGTGCATAGTCTGCTTTATCCCGCAAAGACTGACCGTGCGTACCCGCATAAAAATGGAGCGCGTACATGACATTGCCGTCTTTCAGCTGATTGTCCGCCGCATCGTTGACATCTTGGCTCCAAGTGCCTGTCCCAACGATCACAATATTTTTCGGAGAATTTTTGCGGATCACGGACAAAATGTCTTCAGCGTAAGGTTTAATGTCACGGTTCCAGTTGACATCGCCGTTCGGCTCGTTGGCAATTTCAAAAATGACGTTTGGCGTCTTGCCGTAAAGCCTTGACATTTCGTTGAAAAACTCTTTTGCTTTCGCTTTGTTTTGGTTTGGATTGCCGTCGCTCAGTATGTGCCAGTCGATGATCACATAGATTCCGAGTTCTTTTGCCGCTTCGACGGCTTCCTTCACTTTGTTTTTAACCGACGGATTGTCAATATAGCCGCCTTCACCCGTATACATAGCCGCGCGGAAGACATTGATGCCCCAGTCGTCTCTCAGCCATTTTAACGAGTCTTTGTTGACATAATCGCCATACCACTGCAGCCCGTGTGAACTGATTCCTTTCAGCTGAACCGCTTTTCCTTTTTGATTGACGAGCTGCGTACCTTTCAAGGTGAGCTGTCCGTTTACAGCAACGGGTGTTTGAGAAGCGGCAGACGCTTTAGGTGCGATGATACCGCTGATGCCGAGTGTTGCTACCATGAAGCAGGCGATGAAGACAGAAATGGAACGTTTCATGTATGACATTCTTTTTCCTCCAATGATGTTATTTTCCAAAAACACTTTCTGGCAGACATTTTCACCCCTTTCTTGGCTTGTAGCACGTTACTGATTGTAAAAAAACTATTCATTGATTGTCTATCAACCATATTTCACGTTTTTTTCGTTTTGAAAATCTATCTATTTCCTCTTTTCGTATGAAATGGGAGGTCTGAATGCTAATGATGAAAAGCTAAAAAAGTATGACCGGGGACTTTGTGCTTCCTTTTTCTCTCAATTCGAAATTTTAAAACCTGATTCTTCTTCAAAATAATGTCTTCCCTCTGCCTAAAATGCGGCAACCGGGAAAAAATCGCTGTAAAAAGTTCACAAAGCGGACATGTTCTCTCTGCTGTTTGTGTCATTTTATTGTCAAAAAAATAAAACCATCCGCTTGGAATGGTTTATTTCTTTAAATCAGAGAAAAAGCTGACAAGTTTTGTTGCGACACCGACAAACGTTTCAAGAATCGCCTGTCCACCTGCGACCGATAAAATTAAAATTAACGGGAATATCGTTTTTGGGACAATCAGATACCCGACAGCAATGATCAAAGCGCACCATATCCCTGCGCACCAATAGCAATTCAGCAAATAGCCGAAGTTTGATTTCGGCACTTTTTTCGTTTCTACATGCCCTTGTTCATCAACCGTCTGCTTTTTCTTCATGAACGGTTTCCGGATAAACTCCGTGATCTTGTCAAAAACAATCAAATGAGTTAGCCGGTAACTGGCGAGAATCAGCATCGTAAATGTAAGCCAGGATAAATGCTCCATTGCAGGCCTCCAACATGAAAAGTTATCTATAGCTATTTCCCGATTTCTTCTGACTTATTGCTTTTTTTGTCATTTTTCCCGAATGTGATGTAGATCACGATTTTCCATCTGTGAACCCGTTACATTTAACCCATAGCATAAAAAACACTTCAGGAGGTTTTACAAATGAAAGCAGTATTTGATCAAAACACAAAAACAGGTGATATTGTTACGCGTTTTCCAAGAGCCAGCAGGCTGCTGAAAGAATATCGCATCGACTTTTGCTGCGGGGGCAACCGCCCGATCGGTGAAGCGATAAAAGAACAGGATTTAAATGAAGAAGAAATTTTAGCAAAAATCAATACATTATATCAAGAGACAAAGACATTGAACGCAAAAGAGACGAACTGGAGTGAAGCCCCGTATTCACAGCTGATCGACCATGTGATTCATACGCACCATGCTTACCTGTATGAGGTGCTTCCTGAACTATCAGGCTTTGTCACAAAAGTCTACCGGGTTCACGGCATCCATCATCCGGAACTCGCCCAGGTCCATCAATTGTTCCATCAGCTGAAAACTGAACTGGAACACCATCTCTTTCAGGAAGAGGAACTCATTTTCCCGAAAGTGACGGCCTATGAAGAGACGCGATCAATGGACAGCCTGGCAGAAGCGGTTCAGGCGATCGACGTCCTTGAACAAGAGCATGAAGCCGCAGGCAGCATCTTGAAGGAACTGAGAAAAGTGACCAATGACTATACCCTTCCTGAAGGGGCATGCACAACATATACACTGACTTACTTAAAGCTTGATGAATTGGAAACAGATCTTTTTCAGCACATTCACCTGGAAAACAATATTTTGTTCCCGCGGCTTGAAGCGGAAGCCAATCAATAAAATAAAAAGACAGAGGATTTCACTTCCTCTGTCTTTTTGTTTATCTATTCATCTGAAGCAATGTCTTTAACTGGAAGCGCTTCTCCTTCCTGATGCGTCGGTTTGCGGAGATGGAATAATGCTCTGATGCTGAATATGACCAAAATCACGATTCCGGCTAAAAAGATCGTATCCGGCACAGCCCTCCAAGTCAGCAGCGTTTGCACCGTATCCTGCTGTAAAAACTCAGGCGCCCTTGAGCTCCAGTACCCGTCTTCAAACGCTTTTTTCAATTGAAGAAAACCGACCGGCAACAAATTGATAAACACCATTCCGAACAAGCCGATGTTCAGCGACCAGCAGGCTATTTTCAGCCATTTATCATTCCACGCTTCTTTTTTGGCGATATTGCGTAGCGTATACAGCCAGACAGCAATGGCAAACATGCCGTACACGCCCATCATCGCCCCGTGCCCGTGGGCAGGTGTCAGGAACTGGCCGTGCTCAAAATAGCTGACAGCAGGCAGATTGATCAAAAAGCCCAATACCCCTGCACCGACCAGATTCCAGATCGCCGTTGAAATCAAGAACCAGAACGTTGCTTTATACGGGAAATGATGGCCTCCGTCTTTCATCATCTTGTATTGTTCATAAGCTTCCAATACAAGCAGGGTAAGAGGAATCACTTCCAGGCATGAGAAGACGGAACCGAGGCCGATCCAAACTTCGGAAGAACCGTTGTAATAGTAATGATGTCCGATCCCGATGACACCGCTCCCCAGCAGGATCGTCAGTTGAAAATAAAGCGTTCTGACGGTCGATTTTTTCGTAACCAGGTTCATTTGCACGAGCAAAAAGCCGATGACCACGACGGCAAAGACTTCAAAAATCCCTTCCACCCAAAGATGGATAATCCACCACCGCCAAAAATCCGACATTGTAATATTTGTGCCGGGATTAAAGAAAAAGGCTGCACCGTAAAACAGCGGAATGGCGATCGAAGAATAAAACAGCAGATGAATCAAACCGCCTTTATCAGATTCCCGCTTGAGGCCGCTCTTAATGCCTCTGAAAACGATAAACAGCCATATCAGCATGCCGAGTGCGAGAATGACCTGCCAGAAGCGGCCGAGTTCAATATATTCCATTCCTTGGTGGCCGAATAAGAACCAGTTGTTTCCTAAAAGGCCTTTCGCTCCGAGCCATTCGCCAGCCATGCTTCCGCCGACAAGGACGATCAGCGCCCAAAACAGAATATCGACAAGCAGCCCCTGCCTTTTCGGCTCGCGGCCTCCGACAAGCGGCGCTGCATAAATGCCCATACCGAGCCATGAAGTCGCAATCCAGAAGATCGCCAGCTGGAGGTGAAATCCCTTAGATATGCTGAATGGCAACATATCCCTGATCCAATCGATCCCAAAAAAGCTGTCCGGCTCAATATAATAGTGGGCAAGCAAAGCTCCGAACATAGCCTGAACAAAAAACAGCAGCGACACAACGGCGAAATATTTTCCGGTTTTAACCTGTGATGCCGTAAGCGGCTGTTTATCCAGATCAAATACCGGAAACGCCCCTTCCTGATAAGCCTCTTTCATTCCAAGCTTGTAACGGTAAAACACGAATAAAATAATGCCGACAAATAAAATAAGGATGGTGACGCTTGCGCCGCTCCACCAAACGGCGGCAAATGACATCGTGTTTCCGGCATCTTCATCATACGGCCAGTTGTTCGTGTACGTAATGTCGTCGCCAGGCCTTAATGTACTGGAAAGCCATGCCGTCCAGAAGATAAAATCGGAGATCTGCGTGATTTGGTCTTCGCTGTCAACCCACGCTCTGTCGCGTTTAGGCATGTGGCTTTCTTTAATTAAACCGGGCTCAAGCCCCCAACCGTCTCCTTTTGTAAAGACATTGCGGTAATGATCACGCACTTGCTGCAATCCATAAACCTGCGCATCTGTCAGCTTCAATGTATCTGACGCGCGATTATAACGGTTTTTTCTCATTTCGCGGATGACTTGATTCCGGATGGTGGACTGCTTTTCATCTGAAAGTTGTTTAAAGCGCTTGCCGTATCGTGCCTCCGCCTTAAAATCCTGCATCCCTTCCGTATAGATTTTCAGGGCTTCGGCCGTGTAATCAGGCCCCATGTAAGATCCGTGCCCCAAAATCGTGCCATAATCCATCAGCGCGTATTTTTGAAATACGGCCTGACCGCCTGAAATGGACGATTTGGTCATGAGCACCTCTCCGTTTGGCCCGGACACTTCAACTGGTCTTGGTGCAAGTCCTTTGAAGATCCAATAGCCTCCCAAAAGCAGCACCGAAAAACTAACGATTAAAGTAAAGACGAGAACAGATTTCAAAAAACCGTTTTTCGATGCTTTTTTAACGGGCACCGTCTTTCTTTGAACTTCCATTGCGGTTCACTCCTTTTTTGATTTTGCATGTCCTAAGATACTGGATATGCAGCACACCGGTTGTGAACCAGATCACTTAAATAATGGCGGATTTGTGAACAAAATAAAAACAGGCTTTCCATCTGTTGTTCAATGGAAAGCCTTCATCTTATCCTTCAATTGCAGCCGTTCAGCCAGTCTGTATCATGTATGAAAATTCCGCTCCTGTCAGCTGTCAGCAGATTTTTCTTTTTCATTTCATTTAACGTGCGGTTAATCGTTTCCCTTGACGTTCCGACCATGTTCGCAAAATCCTGATTGGTAATGGGCAGGCTGATGTAGACACCTTTTTCTTGAGGAATGCCGTGTTCTGCAGCGAGCTTCATTAATACATGCGTCAAGCGGTGCTGGACATCTTTTGAAATAAAACCTTGGATCCGCTCTTGCAAATCGAGAATCTTTTTCCCCATGATTTGCATCACTTTTATTGTCATTTCCGGATATTTCATCAAAAGTTCATTAAAATCAGCGATGCGGATTACGATCAACTCGGTTTCCTGAACGGCTTCGGCTGTTGCCGGGTATGGGGAGCGGTCAAAAAAGCCGACATGGGGAAACATGTCCCCGCTTTGCAGAATCGAAATCACTTGCTCATTGCCGTCTTCATCGATTTTAAAGGCTTTAACAAGACCGGATTTAATGAAGAATACCGCTTCCCTCTCTTCCCCTTCCATAAAAACAAACATTCTCGGCTGATAGGTGCGCTTGACCGCGATTTGCTCGATTTGTTTGAACTCTTCATCATTCAGCCCGCTGAAAATCATAAATTGCTTCAGAAACTCCATTGGTCTTTCAATCCCTTCGGTTTTGCTAAAGGAGAGCGCGTTGTCACAGACGGCGCTCCAGCGCAAAGAGCTCTTCTTCAATCGCCGCTGCCTTCTCTTCCACGACTCTGCGGCTGTCCTTCAGCGCCTGATTATAAAAGTAAGGGCCCAGCTTTTCCTTTACGAATTCAAACATTTGAATCGCCGCGATGTCTCCAACCTCTTCTCCCCTTTCTTCAACATAAAAGCGTTTGATTTCCTCGATGATCGCTTGCTTTTCTTCTTGCGTAAGCTTTATAAACATAAAAGCGGCACTCCTTTTTTTATTTTCATGATAAACGAAAAAGTCCGCAAATGAACCATTTATTTTTTACATCCGTTTACTATCCCTCACTTACCGATATTAAACACGAATCAAACGAATGACCGTGTGACGTAATTCACAATGTTTTTAAAAGACTTTTTGTAAGATAAACATGCTGATTGATTTATTCATTTTTCCCTTTGAAAGGAGCAAAAACGCAATGGTAAATCGTCAAAAAATACAATTACCGCTGCAGTCATTTAGTTTAGTCGCAGGATTTATGGTTTGGGTGTTGATTTCCTCTTTAATGCCCCACATTAAGCAGGACATCGCCCTGACAGACAGCGAGATATCCCTTGTCACGGCCATTCCGGTCATACTCGGCTCGCTTCTGAGGATTCCGCTGGGATACTACACAAACAGATTTGGTGCGAGAATCACATTCATGATCAGCTTTGTGCTGCTTCTGTTCCCGATTTTTTGGATCAGCACAGCCGATTCGCTGTTCGACTTGATCCTTGGCGGATTCTTCCTCGGCATCGGCGGAGCGGTCTTTTCCATCGGGGTCACATCATTGCCGAAATACTACCCTAAAGAAAAACACGGGTTTGTCAATGGGATCTACGGCGCCGGGAACGTCGGTACAGCGATTACCACGTTTGCCGCTCCTGTCGTAGCAAAGACAGCCGGGTGGGAAAATACGGTGCGGATGTACATCGTGTTAGTCGCCGTATTCGCTTTATTGAACTTTATCCTTGGAGATCGAAAAGAAACAAAAGTGACGGTTTCTGTAACAGAGCAAATGAAGGCAGTCTACCGAAATCAGACATTATGGTTTTTAAGCTTGTTTTACTTCATTACATTCGGATCTTTCGTCGCGTTTACGATTTATCTTCCGAACTTTCTTGTTAATCACTTCGGGCTTGATCCCGTTGATTCAGGGCTTAGAACCGCCGGATTTATCGCTGTCGCAACTTTTCTGAGGCCTGTCGGCGGCTGGCTCGCGGACAAATTCAACCCGCTGAAGCTGTTGATGTATGTATTTGCCGGCTGTACCTTGTCAGGGATTTTATTGGCCTTTTCACCCAGCCTCGGACTTTACGGATTTGGGGTATTAACCGTTGCCGTGTGCGCCGGTCTTGGAAACGGGATCATCTTTAAGCTTGTGCCGCTTTATTTTTCAAATCAGGCCGGCATCGTCAATGGGATTGTATCAGCGATGGGCGGCTTGGGAGGATTCTTCCCGCCACTCATCCTGTCAAGCGTTTTTCAGGCAACCGGCCATTATGCGATCGGATTCATGGCGCTGTCAGAAGCAGCCCTTGCCAGCTTTGTGATCGTGGTCTGGATGTATTTTCAGGAAGTGAGCAAAACATCGACCAAAACGAAGACGAACCATTTATAAACCTTTCCTGCAAAAGGAGCCTTGAGCTGATGTGCTCAGGCTCTTTTTTGGGACTTTATTCATAAGTTCACAATATTGTTTATATTTAAAAGGTCACTCAGCCTTATTTAACGTTAAAATAAGAACTGCTAAAGGGGTGACGCTCAATGAATATTTCTGTTAGAAAATCAGACACAGATTTGCTCTCAGACGATCTGCATCACTTGCTGGAATCAATCAGTACACGACGAAAAATCAGGCAGGACACATTCCTTTTTCAAGAAGGGATGGATGCGGAGGAACTGTATCTTATTCAGTCGGGACTTGTCCAAATCGGCAAATTGACGTCCGATGGCAAAGAACTGACACTCAGAATGTGCAAAAAAAATGATATTGTCGGGGAGCTTACGCTTTTTACAGAAGATGCGAAATATATGCTGAGCGCAAAGATCCTCTCTGATGGCGAAGTGTTGGTCATCAATAAAGATAAGCTTGAAAAAGAACTCATTCAAAACGGTGCAATGACGTTTGAGTTTATGAAATGGATGAGCACGCATTTGCGAAAGATTCAATCGAAAATCCGCGACCTTTTGCTGAATGGTAAAAAAGGCGCGCTCTACTCCACCTTGATCCGTCTCGCAAACAGCTACGGCATCACAAGAAGCGACGGGATTCTCATCAATATTGTGCTGACGAACCAGGACTTGGCGAAATTCTGCGCCGCCGCAAGGGAGAGCATCAACCGCATGCTGAGCGACCTCCGGAAGAACGGTGTCATTTCAATTGAGGAATCGGGAAAAATCGTCATTCATCAGCTCAACTATTTAAAACGCGAAATCGACTGTGAAAACTGCCCGCTCGACATCTGCAATATCGACTGAAAAAACGAAAACAAACAAGGACATGAAGCACAGTGTCCTTGTTTTTTACGTTTGCAGCAGAAAAACGATCAACACGGCCATAAAGAAACAGGCATTCACCAGCTCTGAGATTCCGATTGTCTTAATCGACAGTTTCCTTCCATGTAAAAACCACGCTCTGAAACTGCTCGGCACTACACCAAGCACGGCCCATCCTGCCCCCGCGGCCAGCGAGATGAACGGCAGGAATACGTGGTATCCCCATGAATAAAGTTTAAACCGATTGTTTTTCTTTTCGCGGATCATCGACTTGACATAAAAGGCGCTCCCTGTGAAAAACAAAGCGGACTGGATAAAAACAAACAATGCTTCACCATCAAGCTTCCCCGCTCCCATCCAGAAGCTTGCAAGCCCGCCCGCGCTGAAAACAAGGATTGCAGCAATATCATTTAAAAGCGCCCTGTCGTTGTTTCTTTTCGCATAATAAAGATTGATGAGAAAGAGCGGAAACAGCGGCAGCCCTAGAAAAACGAGCCGCGGCTCCAGCCAGACCGAAATAAGCAGGAAAACGATGGCCGGAATGCCGTAGATGAGAACCCATTTTTGATAGTAAACGATATTTTTCTTCTTCACCATCATCGTAGCCGGAAATGCCGCTAGATATAGAAACAGCCATCCGCAGAACAGCGGAATATGCTTTACATCCGCGCCCCCGGCGAACATGCCGAGAACAAACGGGATGACAAGCATCGCCCAGGCGCCGTGCTGCTTCGGTATGAACACTTTCATCACGAATCCTCCCTTCTTTTCTATTACATTATAAAAGTTTCGTCTTTTTTACACAGTGACATTTTGCATACAGGCGTGTGAAATAAATCACTGCGCCCTCCAGCCCGGCGCTTTATACTAAATGCTAATATATAGAAGGAGGATATACCATGGACCGGTTTGACTACTTATTGTTTCTGAAAAATCTTCCTATGTTTCTCGGGGTACCCCTTCCGATCATCAAAAGGCTGCTGAAAAACGGGAAGGTGATCGATATCCAGCCATCTCAGCATTCGCGATCGTTCCTTCATTCGCAATCCGTCTATTTTGTTTTAAAAGGGGAAGTTCATTTTTCTGACAGAAGACTTCCAGAAGAATCCCGAACGATCGCCGAGTGGGAAAAAGGCGATGTTTTCCCTATTGATCAAAAAGGCGAACCTTTCGTATCTCCGTTTATTTCAGTCAACACTGCCGCAGAAACCGCCGTACTTGAAATTCCATTTCATACTTTCAAAAAAATGATGACTTATAACCGCCAATTACAGACGAACTTTCTCATGCTGCTTCAGCAGAATTTGTATTTTTCCTACCAGCTTTTTTTGCGTTACCTCAACTCCTCCGCAGAAGACGACGCGTGAGAAGGGCCTCCCCCTTCTTTCCCTTCCTTTTCTAAATGTGATCTACTTAACTTTTTTTCTTTTTCATTTCCGCTACGATACACATGAATGCAAACGAAAGGACAGATGAAAGATGATACATTGCGATTTCGACAAGTCTCCGTTTATCGTCATTTGGGAGCTGACAAGAGCGTGCGAGCTCAAGTGCCTTCATTGCCGGGCATCGGCTCAAAATAAACGCGATCCGCGGGAGCTCACCCTGAAAGAGGGAAAAGATTTAATTGATCAAATTCATGCGATGGACAATCCCCTCCTCGTGCTGACAGGGGGTGACCCTTTAATGAGAGACGACGTATTCGCCATTATTGAGTATGCCGTCCAAAAAGGGGTTCGCGTCTCCATGACCCCGAGTGCTACGCCGAATGTTACAAGAGAAGCGATTCAATCAGCAAAAGAAATCGGCTTATCCCGATGGGCGTTCAGCTTGGACGGCCCAACCCGAGAGATTCATGATCATTTTCGAGGAACGGACGGTTCCTTTGACCTGACCATGAAGGCCATACGCTACATTCATGAATGCCATCTGCCTCTGCAGATTAATACCGTTATATCCGCTTATAACATCGATTACCTGGATGAAATGGCAAAGCTGATCGAAGAATTGAACTGTGTATTATGGAGTGTATTTTTTCTCGTCCCGACAGGCCGCGCGAAGCGGGAAGATATGATTTCGCCGGTGGACCATGAAAAAGTCTTTCTTTGGCTCAGCCGTTTGGCAAAAGAAGCGCCTTTTGACATCAAAACGACAGCAGCCCAGCACTACCGACGGGTCGTTATTCAACAAAAAATGCGGGAAGCGAAAGACCCCAACATGAAAATCCGTTATGAACACGCATTGCAGAAAGGGAAAATGGATGCGATCGGCGGATTGGGCCGGGCTCCGAAAGGTGTGAACGATGGCAACGGCTTTATGTTTATCTCCCATATCGGCGATGTATATCCAAGCGGACTCCTGCCGTTTAAAGCCGGAAACATCCGCGAACAGCCGCTGGCTGAGATTTATCGCGAATCACCGATCTTTAAGGATTTGCGAAATCCGGACGGATTTAAAGGAAAATGCGGCGTCTGTGAATTCCGCCATGTGTGCGGCGGTTCGCGCTCACGTGCCTATGCTCTGACAGGCGATTATCTGGAAAGCGACCCGAGCTGTATTTATATTCCGAAGGCTTTGCGCTGAAAAATGTGATGTACGTCACATTTTTTTCAGCATACTTGTATTACGGTATAGATGAGAATGATCATCACTATCAAAGGATGTGATCCCTCTGCATAATAAAAAAATTGATTTGAACGATTCCGTATACGAACTTTGCACATTGCATCCTGAACTAAAAGCCGTGATGAAGGAAGCCGGGTTTAAAAACATAACGAAGCCCGGCATGCTGGAAACAGCCGGGCGTATCGTGACGATTCCGAAAGGCGCACGAATGATGCAAATCGAATGGCCGCATGTCTTAGACATATTGAAAGCGCACGGATTTGACCCCGTTTGGAAAGGAGAAAAACAATGAGCGAAATGATTAACAACCGGGAAACGCAGCAAGGTCTGCCAGAGGAAAAAAAGCAGCTTCTGAAAGAAATCATCATCGACCTTCATAAAGGAAAACCGCTTGCCGACGTCAAAAAACGGTTTGAAAAGGCGTTCGGTTCAGTCAATGCTGAAGAAATCGCTCAGCTGGAACAGGCGTTAATGAAGGAAGAAGGCATTACCCCCGAAGAAATTCAAGAGCTTTGTTCCGTTCACGCCGCTGTGTTTAAAGGATCGATTGAAGACATTCACCGCGCTGACGCCGATAAGCAGCCAGGCCATCCCGTTCATACTTTTATGAAAGAAAATAAAGAAATCGACCTCCTTTTGAACTTTAAAATGCAGCTTCATTTGGAACGTTTTGAAAAAGAAGATCACCGCGACAACATTCTCAAGCTACTCACAGACTTAAACTTGCTCGCCGATGTCGACAAACATTACAGCAGAAAAGAAAATCTTCTCTTCCCCTATTTAGAAAAGTATGGAATTACTGGGCCCAGCCAAGTGATGTGGGCTGTCGATGATTTTATCCGCAAGAGCATCAAAGAAGTGAAGCGTTTGTTGGAAGAGTATACGCCGGACAAAAAAGATGAAGTCATCCGCGAGCTAACGTTTATCATTCAAGAAGGCACGGAAATGATTTATAAAGAAGAAAATATCCTCTTGCCGATGGCGCTCAGAACGCTGACAGAAGACGAATGGCTGAAAATCGCGGCTGAAAGCGACGAGATAGGATATTGCCTGACTGCTCCGGAAACGGTGTGGAAGCCTGAACGCCATCAGCTCAAAACAACAGAAGAGGCGGCTGACGGATATGTCAGGCTCTCTACTGGTATTCTGTCCGTGGCCCAGCTTGAGCACATGATGAACCATCTTCCGGTCGATATCACCTTCATCGATGAAAACGATGTGGTCCGCTATTTTTCACACGGAAAGGAACGGATTTTCGCAAGGACAAAAGCCGTAATCGGCCGGACCGTCCAAAACTGCCATCCGCCGGCAAGCGTCCACATCGTCAACAAACTTCTTGACGACTTTAAATCAGGCAAAAAAGACGTTGAAGACTTTTGGATCAAATTTAAAGACAAATACGTGTTCATCCGCTATTTTGCCGTACGCGATGAAAACGGCCGCTATATCGGAACTTTGGAATTCACCCAGAACATCGCCCCGATTCAAGAGATTACCGGGGAAAAGAGAATTTTGAACACGAGCGATTGACCCATTCGACAGCCCGCTTCCATGCAGGCTGTTTTTTTGTCCTCCCTCTCCCCTCCTGAAAATGTGACAAATTTGTGAAAACCCGAAACCATGTGACAAATTTAACAAGGTCCAGCGCCTCCTCCATATATAGTGAGGGTAGCATCACTGACTCAGAAGGAGTGAACCAGCAATGAAAAAAAAGAAACAGAGTCCCATTTTCAGGAGATTAAATTATTTCTCTCCTATTGAACGCCATTCCAATCAACACAGCCAAACCACTTATGAAGACCGGAATTGGGAAGATGTATACAGAAATAGATGGCAGCATGATAAAGTGGTTCGCTCTACCCACGGGGTGAACTGTACAGGCTCCTGCAGCTGGAATATCTACGTCAAAAACGGAATCGTCACATGGGAAGGGCAGCGACTCGATTACCCTTCGACTGGCCCTGATATGCCGGACTTTGAACCGCGCGGCTGTCCGAGGGGAGCGAGCTTTTCCTGGTATATATACAGCCCGCTCCGCGTGAAATATCCGTATGTACGCGGTGTGCTGATCCAGATGTGGCGCGAGGCGCTAAACAGCAGCAAAAATCCGCTGGAAGCATGGAAATCAATTATCGAAAACCCTGAAAAAGCAAAGGCCTATAAACAGGCGCGCGGAAAAGGCGGATTTGTCCGCGCCGAATGGAGCGAAGTCCTGAAGCTGATTTCGGCTTCCCTTCTGTACACCATTGCCAAATACGGTCCTGACCGAAATGTCGGCTTCTCGCCGATTCCAGCCATGTCGATGCTCAGCCACGCAGCAGGGTCACGCTTTATGTCCCTGATCGGCGGGCCGATGCTGAGCTTCTATGACTGGTATGCCGACCTCCCTCCTGCTTCACCGCAAATTTGGGGAGATCAAACCGACGTTCCGGAAAGCAGCGACTGGTACAATTCAGGCTACATCATGACATGGGGTTCTAATGTGCCGCTTACCAGAACGCCTGACGCTCACTTTTTAGCCGAAGCCCGCTATAAAGGGGCAAAAGTGATTTCGATCAGCCCGGACTTTGCCGAGTCCTCAAAGTTTTCCGATGATTGGCTGAGCATCAGACAAGGCACGGACGGCGCACTGGCCATGGCGATGGGCCACGTCATTCTCCAAGACTTTTATGTCAACCAGAAAACGGAGCGTTTTATTGATTATGCAAAACAATATACCGATTTCCCGTTTTTGGTGACTTTGAAAGAGGAAAACGGAACGTTCACAGCAGGCCGCTTCCTCCATGCTAAAGATATCGGGCGTGCGACAGAACATGATGAGTGGAAGCCTGCCGTTTGGGATGAAGACACAGATGGATTTGCGATTCCGCAGGGCACGATGGGCTCCCGCTGGGACGGCCAAGGAAAATGGAATCTGCGCATGGTTGATGAGGATTCAGAAAAACCAATCACACCTCGGCTTTCCATGCTTGGACACGAAGATATGATCGGCACGGTCAACATTCCTTACTTCTCACATGACGGCAATAAAGTGCTTGAAAGACCGCTTCCGATCAAAAAAATGATTCTGGACGGCGAGGAAGTTTTTGTTTCTACCGTTTTCGACCTGACGCTCGCCAACTATGGCGTCAACCGCGGAATTGACGGACAGACGCCGGCATCATTTGATGATCCTGAACCGTTTACACCGGCTTGGCAAGAGCCGATTACCGGCATTAAAAGTGAAATGGTGATCAAGATCGCGAGGGAATTCGCGCAAAATGCGATTGACACAGAGGGCCGTTCAATGATCATTGTCGGCGCCGGGATTAACCATTGGTTCAATTCAGACACCATTTACAGAGCTGTGCTGAACCTTGTGCTTCTCGTCGGAGCTCAAGGGGTTAACGGAGGCGGCTGGGCCCACTATGTCGGCCAGGAAAAACTCCGGCCGGCCGAAGGATGGCAGACGATCGCGACGGCAAAAGACTGGGGAGGTCCTGCCAAACTGCAAAACGGAACATCATTTTTCTACTTCGCTACCGACCAGTGGCGCTATGAAGATCAGGAAATTAGCGGGCTTGCTTCCCCTATCGCAAAAACATCGCGCTACAAGCACCACGCCGATTACAATGTGCTGGCGGCAAGACTCGGATGGCTTCCATCGTATCCGACGTTTGAGAAAAACGGTATTGATCTGTATAAAGAAGCAGAAAAAGCAGGCGCTGAGAACGCTCAGCAAGTCGGAAGCTATATCGCCAGACAGCTTGAGGAGAAAAATCTCAAGTTTTCGATTGAAGATCCTGACAATGAAAAGAACTTCCCGAGAAATCTATTTGTCTGGAGAGCCAACTTAATCTCGAGCTCCGGCAAAGGTCATGAATATTTTCTGAAGCACTTGCTCGGCACGACTAACGGACTGATGAACGATGATCAGGATAGCATCCGTCCCGAAGAAATCACATGGCGTGACAAAGCGCCTGAAGGCAAACTCGACTTACTGGTCAATCTCGATTTCCGGATGGCGGGAACAGCCCTTTATTCAGACATCGTGCTCCCTGCGGCCACCTGGTACGAAAAACACGATCTCAGCAGCACGGATATGCATCCGTTCATCCACCCGTTTAACCCGGCAATTAGCGCGCCGTGGGAAGCAAAGTCTGATTGGGATATTTTCAAAGCATTGGCAAAAGCGGTTTCCAATCTGGCTGAAGAAATGGACATGGAACCTGTAAAAGAGGCTGTTGCGACTCCTCTTCTCCATGACACTCCACAGGAAATGGCGCAGCCGCTCGGGAAAATCAAAGATTGGAGCAAAGGCGACTGCCCTGCCGTTCCCGGCAAAACAATGCCGCAAATTCATGTTGTGGAACGGGATTACAAGCAGATTTTCAATAAGATGACATCGCTTGGGCCGAATGTTGTCAAACAGCCGTTTGGTACGAAAGGTATGAACTGGTCTGTTGAAGCGGAATATGATTCCCTCAAAAAAACGCTCGGCGTCGTAAAAGACGACACGATCGCCAAAGGCTGTCCTGACATCAGTGATGCAAGACAGGCTGCGGAAGCGGTATTGACCCTCTCTTCCACTTCAAACGGGAAAGTAGCCGTTAAAGCGTGGGAATCGCTTGAAAAAATAACGAATCTTGAGTTGAAAGACTTAGCTGAAGAACGGGAAGAGGAATGCTTTACATTTGAGCAAATTTCGGCTCAGCCGAAAACGGTGATCACCTCCCCTGCTTTCAGCGGTTCTGAAAAAGGCGGACGGCGCTATTCTCCGTTTACAACGAACGTTGAAAAACTGATTCCGTGGAGAACGCTGACCGGCAGACAGTCTTTTTACCTTGATCATGAAATGATGACGGAATTCGGCGAGAACATGGCGACATTCAAGCCGATCCTGATCCACCGCCCTTTCTTGAACAAGCGTCCGGATCAGGAAGGAAAAGAAATCGTTTTAAACTATTTAACGCCGCATAATAAATGGTCGGTTCACAGCATGTATTTTGATTCCCTGCCGATGCTTACCCTTTTCAGAGGCGGGCCGACAGTCTGGATGAATAAAGACGATGCGGAAGAAACCGACATTCAGGACAACGACTGGATCGAATGCTTCAACCGAAACGGAGTCGTCGTCGCACGGGCCGTGACATCACACCGGATTCCAAAAGGAATGGCCTTTATGCACCATGCCCAAGACCGGCATATCAATGTACCGGGAACAAAGCTGACGAATAACCGCGGTGGAACCCATAACAGTCCGACCCGCATCCATGTCAAGCCGACGCAGATGATCGGAGGCTACGGCCAGCTCAGCTACGGATTCAACTACTACGGGCCGACAGGAAATCAGCGCGACCTCAATGTCGTGATCAGAAAATTGAAGGAGGTCGATTGGCTTGAAGATTAAAGCTCAAATCGGAATGGTAATGAACCTTGATAAATGCATCGGCTGCCACACATGCAGCGTCACATGCAAAAACACATGGACAAACCGTTCCGGTGCAGAATATATGTACTTCAACAACGTCGAAACAAAACCGGGCATCGGCTACCCTAAACAATGGGAGGACCAGGATAAATACAGAGGCGGCTGGGAGCTGAAAAAAGGCAAACTTCAGCTCAAATCAGGCGCCAAAACAACGCGGCTCATGAATTTATTCTACAACCCGTACCAGCCGACGATCGATGACTACTATGAACCTTGGAACTATGATTATGAAACGCTGACAAACAGTCCGGAGAAAAAACACCAGCCTGTTGCAAGGCCGAAGTCTTCCATTACGGGAGACTTCATGAACCTTGAATGGGGTCCGAACTGGGAAGACGATCTTGCCGGCGGCCACATTACAGGCCTTCAAGATCCAAACGTCAAAAAAATGGAAGAATCGATCAAGACTGAATTTGAAGACGTCTTTATGATGTATCTGCCAAGGATATGCGAACACTGCATCAATCCTTCCTGCGTCTCCTCCTGTCCGTCGGGAGCGATGTACAAACGCGAAGAAGACGGGATCGTTCTCGTCGATCAAAATGCGTGCCGCTCATGGAGACACTGTGTATCATCATGCCCTTATAAAAAAGTGTATTTCAACTGGCAGACGAACAAGGCGGAAAAATGCACATTGTGCTTCCCTCGTCTTGAAGCAGGACTGCCGACAATCTGCTCTGAGACATGCGTCGGCAGAATCCGCTATCTCGGAGTCATGCTTTATGATGCAGATAAAGTCGAAGAAGCGGCTTCAGCCGAAAATGAAAAAGATCTATATCACTCCCAGCTGGAAATTTTCCTTGATCCGAATGATCCCGCTGTCGCAGAAGAAGCAAAAGCTCAAGGCATTCCGCTGGAGTGGATCGAAGCAGCGCAAAAATCTCCGATCTACAAAATGATCATCGATTGGAAAATCGCTCTGCCGCTGCATCCTGAATACCGGACATTGCCGATGGTATGGTATATTCCGCCGCTCAGTCCGATTATGAATATGTTTGAAGGAAAAGGAACGGCCCAATCAGCTGAAGATATCTTCCCTGCCATTGATGAAATGCGGATTCCGATCGAATATTTGGCCAATTTGCTGACTGCCGGTGATACACACCATATAAGAACGACATTAAAGAAAATGTCTGTGATGCGTATGTACATGCGAGCGACTCAAACAAACAAACAGATCGATTCAGCCCTGATTCAAGATACCGGATTGACTGAAGAGCAGATTGAAGATATGTACCGTCTGCTTGCGATCGCCAAATACGATGACCGCTTTGTCATTCCGCAAACCCATCGCGAAGAAGTCGCGGATCTGTACATGGAACAAGGAAGCTGCGGATTATCGTTTGCCGGAGGACCCGGATCTTGCCAAAACATATAACACTGGAGGGAAGCTTCATGAATGGAACAGACAAACAAACCGTTTTTGCCGCTCTTTCTCACCTCCTCTCCTACCCTGATGAAGAGTGGAGAAAAGAACGTTCCGAATGGCAGCAGATCATCGGCGAAATCGAACATGAAGCGCTGAAAGGGCATCTGCTTGCCTTTTTGGAAAGCGCGGCTTCCTATTCGTCTGAGGAATTGATCGAAACGTACGTATATACGTTTGATTTCGGCAAAAAAACGAACCTTTATGTCACCTATTTCAACTCCGGTGAACAAAGGGAGCGCGGAATTGAATTGCTGCAGCTGAAAGATCTGTATCAGCAGTCCGGTTTTCAGCCGACAGACAAAGAGCTGCCGGATTATCTGCCGCTCATGCTTGAATTTGCTGCAGTCGCCGATCATGAAAAAGCTGCGGCTGTATTCCAAAAATACGCAGCGAACCTGGAAGAATTAAGATTGCAGCTTTCAGAGAATGAAAGCATCTATACGCCGTTATTAGACGGATTAATGATGATTTTAGAGGAAATTGGTGTTGAAAGGAATGTACAGCCATGATCGAACAAATCCTGTGGGTCATCCTCCCCTATATCGTCATCACCATTTTTATCGGAGGGCATATATACCGCTATCAACATGATCAGTTTGGCTGGACGGCCAAATCAAGCGAAATGCTCGAAAAGAAAAAATTGGCGCTTGGCAGCAGCCTTTTTCACTGGGGAATCTTTTTTGTCATCGGCGGGCATGTGATGGGAATTTTAATTCCGGAAAGCCTTTATCAAGCGCTCGGCGTATCAGAGCATATGTACCATAAAATCGCGATCGGTTTCGGACTGCCCGCGGGCATCGCCGCGCTGTCAGGACTTATCATATTGACCTACCGCAGATTCACGGACAAACGAATTCGAAAAACGAGCTCTGCCGGTGATTTCATCACGCTGGTCGCTTTGTTATTCGTCATGACGACTGGGCTTGCGGCAACCTTCTTGAACATCGATTCAAAAGGATTCGACTATCGGACAACAATCAGCCCGTGGTTTCGCAACATTTTCTTATTCAAGCCTGATGCCGGACTTATGGCGAGCGTGCCCCTCTGGTTTAAGCTTCATATTATGATGGGCTACGTCATTTTCATCGTCTGGCCGTTTACTCGGCTCGTCCACGTATTCAGCATGCCGCTAAAATATTTGACAAGAAGCTATGTTGTTTACCGAAAACGGGCGCCCCGCAAAAGCATTTAAACATTTTCCCTAAAGCCAAAACGGCTTTAGGGATTTTTTTCTCTATAGGCAAGCTACCCTTATTCCCTATCAATCATACGATAAAGCAAACCATCAGAAAGGAGCGTTTTTATTGTATCCATACGATCCTTCACTATATGATCCGTATCGCCAGCAATTTCCGCCGGGGCCGCCTCCAGGAGTTGGAGGACAGCAGCAACAGCAGTTTCTCCCCCCGCCGCCGAGCCAATTTCCGCAAGACACCGGCCCTTCGGTATTTGCCGTTGATCCCGGCGGAATCAGAAGATGCCTGTTCAAATATACATTCATCCGCTTAAGAAACGGCAGCCGCTTTTGGTTCTACCCGGTTTTCGTCGGACGTTATTCGATTGCGGGCTACCGCTGGAGACCGCGTCAATTCCGCTGGGTTTACTTCGGTATTGACTTGAACGAGATTACCTCATTCAGCTGTCAGTAAAAAAACAAGAAAAAGGCGCCCCAAGGACGCCTTTTTTCATATTGTTTATTTCGATTGCAATGTTTCCTTCTCGTCTTCCCAAGCCTCTGTGTTTTTCAGACCTGGAATCGAGCTTGCCTTAAAGACAGGGTTCTTCCCTGTTTTACGCTGATCAGTATAGTCTTTCAGCACTTTCGCGGCAATTCCGGAAAGAAGCAGAATCGCAATCAGGTTAATGATCGCCATTAATCCCATAAATAAATCCGCCATGTCCCACACAAGTTGAAAACCGGATACAGATCCGAAGATGACCATTGCGACAACAGCTGTACGGTAAACGGCAAGCGTCGTCTTGCTCTTTTTAATAAATTCAATATTCGTCTCACCATAATAGTAGTTTCCGACGATTGAGCTGAAAGCGAACAGGAAAATCGCCACTGCGACAAACGCAGGCGCCCAGCTTCCGACATGATGCTGCATGGCTGCTTGTGTAATTTGAATGCCGTCAAGCTCTTTGCCCGGCGTCAGATTGAACAGCAGAATCATAAAGGCTGTCGCACTGCAGATAACCATCGTATCAAAGAATACGCCAAGCGTTTGGATAAAACCTTGCTTCGCCGGGTGAGAGACATTGGCAGTCGCCGCTGCGTTCGGCGCGCTTCCCATTCCGGCTTCGTTTGAAAACAAGCCGCGCTTCGCACCGATAATAATGATGCTGCCGAGCGTACCCCCTGCAATCTGCTCGATCCCGAAAGCATCTTTCACAATCATCGCGAAAACGGCCGGTATTTGAGAAATATTCGTCAGCACGACAAATAAAGCAAGTCCAAGATAAATGACCGCCATAACCGGAACGATCAACTGCGAAACTGTCACAACGCGTTTCAAACCGCCGAAAATGATAAATCCGGTCAATACCGCCAAAACAATTCCGACCGTTGTTTTATCAAGGTTGAAAGCTCCTTCCATCGAACCGACGATCGTATTGGCTTGCACCGCATTAAAGATCAATCCGAATGTAATCGTAATTAAAACGGCAAAGATAATGCCCATCCATCTGGCGCCCAGCGCTTTTTCCATGTAATAAGCTGGGCCCCCTCTGAAATGATCGCCGTCTTTGACCTTGTACACTTGAGCCAGCGTACTCTCCACAAAGCTGGAAGCCATACCGACAAGCGCGACAACCCACATCCAAAAGACCGCTCCAGGTCCTCCTGTTGCAACAGCAAGCGCGACACCGGTCAGGTTTCCCGTGCCGACACGCGAAGCGGCGGAAATAAAGAAAGCTTGCAAAGACGAGACGCCTTTTCCTTTCTCCTCCTTTTGTCCGACGATACGAAACATCTCGAAGAAATAGCGGAATTGAACGAATTTCAATTTAAAAGTAAAGAACAGGCCTATTCCTATTAATATATAGACTAAATAAGTCCAAATAAAACCGCTTGGGACATTGATGATTTCGCTTAAAATTTCTTCCATAGCACCCTCCTGAAACAAACGAATTTTGTTTTGATGTTAAGTTTTCTAACATGATAGGATTATATCATAATAATGACACAAGAAAAACTAGATAGAATTTTCTGTCTTTTAAACATAAAGGCTGTTAACATCATTATTACTTTAGTCCCAATGCTCATTATAGCAGAGTATCATCTTTATTCATATATAAAAATGCGCTTTCATTCCAAGTGCGTTGCGAAAAATCTCATATTGTCAATAAATATTTGCCAACTGTCACAAAATAATCATCTTTTCTTATAACATAAAATATGCTAAGATGATGAGATACTAAGGGGATGAGATCAAATGAAAAAGACATTGTTTCTGCAACTGTCCATATTCTTTTTAGTCATTGCGAGCCTTCATTCGTTCTCAATGCCCCAGATGCCGGCAAATCACCATACGCAAAAAGCCGCTGTTTCAGGAGACGAACTCCATGAACTAACAGCCGGCAAATATGGTGAAGAAAAGGCGAAATCATTGTGGAATTCACTCGGCTTCGGAGCTGAATCCATCCTTCTCTTCATCTTAGCTGCGGCTTCCGGCCAGGCGTTCATGATGAACAGGCGGAAAGAGCATCTGAAGGCATTTATGCTCGCGGTGTTCTATCACTCTTCTTATTTCGATAAAGCGCATGTTTTAAAACCATAACCATACGAAAAAAAACGGGAGGTTTTAACATGTTATTTATTATAAGAACGGTGATTATTGGACTATTTTCATTAGCAGCAATCAATTTGTTTGTTTTTCAAGGAATTGAATTCATGCACGCGATTACCGACCTTTTCAATCGCCAGGACAGCTGAATTTGAAGCGATTTGAAAAAGCTAGACAATAAAATTCATGAAACAGTTTGATTGGCATGAGTCCGGCACTGCACGGATTCATGCCTTTTCATTTGGTCTTCCTTCGTCTTGTGATTGCAGTAAAAGCGGAACAATCCTATTATACTTAAATACAGCTTTTCCATCTTCTTCAAAAACAATTAAATTTTTTCGAAAAATTTTAAACATTTTTTCAACAACTGCTAGGATTTTATTTCAAATCTACAAATATAAGATATAATGTTTCTGTACCAATTAAATACCAATTACTTATAGAAAGAAGATGTTCATATGAGTAAAGTATCTGGAAAAATTGCTTTTGTTACTGGCGGAGGCCAAGGAATTGGCGAAGCAATCTGCAAACGCTTGGCGGAGGATGGGTTCGCTGTTGCAGTTGCCGATTATAATGTAGAAACTGCAACACAAGTTGCTGAGGACATTAACCAGCATAACGGTAAGGCAATTGCAGTTAAAGTGGATGTTGCTGATCGGGATGATGTTTTTAAAGCAGTCGATGAAACGGTTAAACGCCTCGGCGGTCTTGATGTGGTGATCAATAATGCAGGTCTTGGACCAACCACACCTATTGAAAGCATTACATATGAAGATTATCGGAAAATCTATGATGTTAACGTCGGCGGTACTTATTGGGGAATTCAAGCAGCTGTAAAAGCCTTTAAAGAACTTGGACACGGCGGGAAAATCATAAATGCTTCTTCTCAAGCCGGTCAAGTCGGTAACCCGGGCTTGGCAGTTTACGGCGGAACAAAGTTCGCTGTTCGCGGGATTACGCAAACGGCGGCAAAAGATCTAGCTGAATTAGGCATTACGGTTAACGCCTTTTGTCCGGGTATCGTAAAAACGCCTATGATGATGGGGATTGCACAGCAAACCGCTGATGAGGCAGGCAAGCCATTTGAATGGGGAATGGAACAATTCGCTAAAAATATTGCATTAAAACGCTTATCAGAGCCGGAAGATGTAGCAGCATGCGTTTCTTATCTTGCAGGGCCGGATTCAGATTATATGACCGGCCAGTCTCTTATCATTGATGGCGGAATGGTATTTAATTAATTTTAAAATCATATTCAATATGGAGGGCGGAGTTTTCCGCCTCCATATTGAAATAACAAGCTAGAGCTGATATGTCACGGTTCGTCCAATCACGCCCCGTTTAAAAATTTGGACCAAAGAGCGTCTTCCCTTTTGAAACCCCCTGTTTCAAAATGAACTAGTGCGAAGATTTCCCCTGCGATAAGCGGCACCCAAGATAGCTCCTTTCGATTCCCCACTCCAAGCCTCATAGGTTTATTTGCGCGCTTTTTCCGCCAATTTGTTTATTTCCTCCATTTTTTTCGATTTCCTCTAAACTGCGACCTCGAGTTTCAGGGACGCGTGTCCGGATAAATACAACTCCAAGTAAACAAATAACACCGAAGATTGCAAACACAGCTTCTTGAGACATCGAAGCGGTCATAATAGGAAATAGCAATCCAACCAAGAAAGAACCGATCCAGTTAAATGATGAAGCTATTCCAGACGCGCGCCCGCGAATGACCAGAGGGAAAATTTCTCCTACGATGACCCAAGTTAAAGGAGCCCACGTGAATGAATAAAGTGCTACATAGATACTTAAAAAGACAACCATCATCATCGGATTTGCATTAGGAATTAATATATTCAATATTGCCGGCAAAATAAAGGACAGCCCCATAATGGTTCCGCCTACTGTTAATAAAGTACGGCGATTAAATTTATCAGCGATCATGATGAATAGCAATGAACCTAGCACGAGAATAACACCTTGAATAATCGGCCACATCAACGCTGAACTTGCCGCATTCCCTGTTGCTTTTTCTACAATCAAAGGAATGTAATAAAAAATTGCGTTAGCACCCTGGAATTGTTGAAAAGCGGCAACACCCACACCAGCAATTAATAAAAAACGATATTTATTACTTAAGAGTGTAGCCCATGATGCTTTTTGATTTGCCTTTGTTTCCTCTCTGGCAGTTTCTTGAATTTGTGCTATTTCAGAATCAATCTCCCCTTTGTTAGAGCGAATATAGCTCAACACCTTGCGTGCTTCATCAAGTTTATTGTTCTTGATTAAAAAACGAGGTGATTCAGGTAACTTTAACATTCCAACATATAAGATCACAGCAGGTACGGCAGCCAAACCAAGCATCAACCGCCATGCCATTGTTTCCGGCAAATCTTTCAATAGAAAATCAACAATGTAAGAAAGCAACATTCCAGAACAAATCATGGTTTGATTAATTCCTGACAGCCGTCCGCGTAAACGTGCAGGCGCCATTTCCGACATATAGGCCGGGACCAATGCAGAGGCAGCACCAACGGCCAATCCTAATAAAACCCGAGAAATAATTAAAAACAGTACCCCATTATGAGGTGCTATTCCTGACAAAATGGATCCAACAACAAAAATGACAGCGGAAATTAAAATCATTTTGCGACGTCCCAAACGATCAGAAAGTTGTCCGGCCAGGGCGCCTCCAAAAATAGCGCCTAACATGACCGAAGAAGTAATCCAGCCAATAACCCCGGCGTTGTCTTGAAGGTTCCAATCGTGTTGCAGAAAAGGCAAAGCACCCGTCATAACGCCGATATCATAACCGAAAAGAATGCCGGCAAAAGCCCCGAAAAAATAAATGAAGCCACTTGAGATTTTCTTTTCATTAACCATTTAAGTTCCCTCCTCAAGGTTGAAATTATATTGTGTAATCCAGCCACCAAAATTATCGATGGCTTTTTCAGAAATCATTAAAGTGTTTCCAAACTGCAAATACATGCTAGGATATTGGTGGGATTTCTCACTAAACCTCATGGTTTTATTCGCCTATTATTAAACGCTTTCAATTTTTCCGGAACATAACGATAACGCTTACAAAATCATGAATATTTTGATATCTGATATCCCTATTTTTCACCTCCAAGGAAGCAGAGCCTCCTCGGAGGTTAGAGGCATTACTTAATTACTACATATTCCAGGTCAACCAGCTTTGCATAAGTGATCATTTGGTCTGTTGTTAAATTCAATGAAACAACTGTATGGTGACCGCCGCCGTTTTCAAGCCACGCTTTCACTCCATCCTGAAAGTTAGGCTTCACTTCCCAAAGCACCCGTGCCACCGGAAGGTTTGGTGCCGGAACAGTTGGTTCAAATGCAGAAACTTCGTTAATCAACAGTTTGTAATGCGTACCAAAGTCTGCCATTGAAACAACCACACCATCTCCTGCTTTTCCGTCGAACACTAAGCGTGCCGGGTCTTCACGATCACCAATACCTAATGGAGATACGATAATTTTCGGTTTGTTGCTTGCTAAAGATGGGTCAACTTCAAGCATATGTGATTGAAGGATTGATTCTTGACCGGCAGCTAATTCATATGTGTAATCTTCCATAAAGCCGGTTGATTGGTTACGGCTCATCACTTTGAGTAAACGATCGAGCGCTGCAGTTTTCCAATCTCCTTCACCAGCAAAGCCATATCCTTGGGCCATCAAACGTTGGACGGCAAGACCCGGAAGTTGTTTCATCCCATATAAATCTTCAAAGTTAGTTGTGAAGGCATTATAACCACCATCATCCAGGAAACGTTTAATAGCGATTTCATAGCTTGCTTGTACTTTTACGCTCTTCTCCCAATCTTCCTGACTGTAAGTACCATAATCAAATTCATAAAGGTCTGCATATTCAGCAAACAATCGATTAATTTCTTCATCTGTAACCGCATTCACGTATTGAACAAGATCACCAATGCCAAAGTAATCAACTGTCCAGCCAAATTGAATTTGCGCTTCAACCTTATCCCCTTCAGTAACAGCAACGTTACGCATGTTGTCACCAAATCGGGCGACCTTGATGTTGAAGCTTTCGTTATAAGCAACCGCTACGTCCATCCATTCCGCAATTTGCTGTTGCACTTCAGGGCGTTCCCAATAACCTACGACAACTTTATTTTGTTTTTGCAAACGGGCATTGATAAAACCGTATTCACGGTCCCCATGAGCAGATTGGTTTAGGTTCATAAAGTCCATGTCAATCGTTGTCCACGGAATACTTTCATTAAATTGTGTCGCTAAATGAAGTAACGGTTTTTGTAATAATTTTGTTCCGCGAATCCACATTTTTGCAGGTGAAAAAGTATGCATCCAAGTGATAACACCGGCAACTTCGTCACGATAGTTCACTTCTTTCATGATGCTTGTGATTTTATCTGCACTAACAGCTAAATCTTGCAATACAAGCGGATATGGCAATACAGCGCTTTCATTTAATGCATCAGTCACGGCTTGCGCGTGCGCTCTGACTTCTTCAAGCGCTTCTTCCCCATAAAGATGTTGTGAACCTACGACAAACCAGAATTCTTTTTTTCCTTGTGTTAACATCATAACCCTCTTTTCTTAAATGAATAGTTTGATAGAATTGACTTTACTTTTGACCATAATAAGCATTTTTACCGTGTTTTCGTAAATAATGTTTATCTAAAATACATTGTGGTAATTCTTTTGCAAAATGATTTAATTCTCGGGTAAATAAATTCATTTTCGCGACTTCATCCAACACCACACTATTCAATACTGCTGATTTTACATCTTTGCCCCAAGTAAATGGACCATGACCATGAAGTAAGACACCGGGAACAGCTAAAATATCTAACCCGCGCTCTTCAAATGTTTCGATAATGACATTACCTGTTTCTACTTCGTAACCTCGATCAACCTCCTCTTGTGTCAAGTATCGGGCACATGGCACGGAACCATAGAATGTGTCTGCATGAGTGGTCCCCATCGCCGGAACATCAAGGCCTGCTTGAGCCCAGATTGTCGCCCAAGTTGAATGAGTGTGTACAATTCCTCCAATTTCAGGATAATGCTTATAAAGTACCGCGTGAGTCGCTGTATCTGATGAAGGCCTCAGCTCTCCTTCAACAATATTGCCATCTAAATCAACAACCACCATATCACTAGCTTTCATTGTTTCATAATCAACACCACTAGGTTTGATAACGAATAAACCAGTTTCACGGTCAATGGCACTTGCATTTCCCCATGTGTATTTCACAAGGCCGTATTTAGGCAAGTCCAAATTTGCTTGTAACACTTCTTCTTTCAGTTGTTCTAGCACGTCAACCCCTCCACTCATTAAATCAAATGATCCACAGCGGCCTGCTCAATCATTAAACCTTTTTTGTACCGTTCGATAAATGCTTCAAATCCTTCAACATCTAATTGATCAGGGTAAATTTCTTGCCCGGCATCCTCTTCAAAGACTTTTTTGTCGAGGAAATCTTCTAAGCTTTCTTGTTGATCTTTGTTCATCATGTAAGATGCAAGAATAGCCATTCCCCACGCACCGCCCTCTCCGGCAGTTGCCATAACTGATACTGGCGTATTCATTGCAGCTGCAACAATTTTTTGTCCGACAAGAGGGGTTTTGAATAAACCGCCGTGAGCTAAAATGCTATCAATATCAATATTTTCCTCTTTGGTCAAAATATCCATTCCGATTTTCAAAGCTGCAAAAGCTGCAAAAAGGTGTGTCCGCATGAAGTTTGCTAAATCGAAACGACTCTCTGGTGAGCGGACAAATAACGGCCGGCCTTTTTCTAGTCCTGTAATATTTTCACCAGAGAAATAACCGTAGCTTAGTAAGCCACCGCCGTCTGAGTCAGCCTCCAATGCTTTATTCAACACCACTTCGAATAATTTATTCATTTCAACCTTTTGTCCCATTGCCTCAAAAAATTCACGAAACAACCCTAGCCAAGCATTCAAATCGCTTGAGCAGTTATTCGCATGAACCATTCCAACCGGACTGCCGTTTGGCGTTGTTACCAAATCAATTTCTGGATATACTTTCGAAAGTTCTTTCTCTAATACAATCATGGCAAAAACTGAAGTTCCTACTGAGATGTTTCCAGTGCGTTTCCTCACACTATTCGTAGCAACCATTCCTGTTCCAGCATCGCCTTCCGGCGGACAAACCGGAATGCCCGGTTGTAAATTTTTTGACTGATCCAGAATTTTCGCGCCAATTTCGGTTAATTCGCCAGCTTGCTCGCCTGAAATATAAACTTCAGGAAGAATATCCTTTATCCTCCAAGGATAGCCTTTGTTCGAAATCAGTTCATCAAACTGCTTGAGCATCGATTCATTGTAATTTTGCGTTGATTCATCAATTGGGAACATGCCCGAAGCATCTCCAATGCCAATTGCTTTATTGCCAGTCAGCAACCAGTGAATGTACCCAGCTAAAGTGGTGATATAATCAATGCGAGGCAAATGCTTCTCTTCATTTAGTATCGCTTGATATAAATGAGCAATACTCCACCGTTCAGGGATATTGAATTGAAATTGATCAGTTAATTCTTTTGCTGCAGCACCGGTTGTTGAGTTACGCCAAGTTCGAAACGGAACAAGCAGCTCCCCTGTGTTGTCAAAAGCCATATATCCATGCATCATTGCAGAAAATCCAACAGAACCGATTTTGCGAATGGTGATGCCATAATTTCGTTCAACATCATTCTTCATTTCACTATAAGCTGTTTGCAACCCAGTGATAATATCTACTAAGTTGTACGTCCAAAATCCATCTTCCAAGCGGTTTTCCCACTCATAACTTCCAGATGCGATTGTTTCAAAACTGCTATCAATCAACACTGCTTTAATACGTGTGGATCCGAATTCAATTCCAAGCGATGTTTCTCCCTCAGTTATCGCCTGCTTGATGTTTACTTGATTCGCTTTCACGTTATCCCCCCTCTGATAGCGATTTCAATATTATTCGAAAGAAGGCATTCCCCTTTTCGCTTAACTTAATTACAGACTTAGTATATTTTTTGTACGTACATTTGTCAATTAATAATATAATATGTTCATATAAATATCACAACGATATTTCTGTTCTCTTTCTCTTCATGCTTATAATAAAAAGTATTTGTATAACATGAAATTTAAAGAAAAAAATTAGAATTACTTATTCATTTTCACGAAAATAAGGTGAAATCTTTTCATTCATTGAAAGCCATGATAAAATATGTCCACACAAATCATTCAATTAAAAAAATTAGAATGCGAACAACTATGAAAGAAGTGAGTGAAATGAAACCAAAGTATAAGGTCATCATTAATGATATAAAAAGTAAAATCCTTTCAGGAGTTTACAGGGTAGGAGAACAAATTCCTACTGAATCCGCCATACAAGAAGAATACAAAGTCAGCCGGCACACTGTTCGAAAGGCGATTTTAGAGCTGGCGAACGAGGGGTTTTTAAGAAGTGAAAAAGGATCTGGCACTTATGTAAGTAACCAGTATCAATCAAAACCTGGAGGGAATTCCAATAATAAAATAATCGGTGTAATTACGACCTACATTTCAGATTACATTTTCCCGTCAATTATTCGCGGAATTGAAGGGAGATTGAATGAGGCTAATTATTCGTTACTATTAGCTAGTACAAATAATGATGTCGAACAAGAAAAAAAAGCTTTGGAAATGATGTTGTCATTTGGCGTCGATGGTTTAATTGTTGAACCTACGAAAAGTAATCTATACAATCCGAATATTGCTTACTATTTATCGTTTAAGGAACAGGATATTCCTTTCATCATGATCAATGCTTATTATGAAGAATTAGATGTTCCTTTTCTTTGTCTCGATGATGTGCAGTCCAGCTATCTCGCAACAAAAGAATTAATATCAAAAGGACATACACAAATTGGTCTCATTTCAAAAATGGATGATTTACAAGGAAAGTATCGAATGAAGGGGTATATAAAAGCGCTTGGTGAAGCCAAATTACGATTTCAACCAGAGCATGTGCTTTCGTACAATACAGAGACGAAGCTGGAACTATACACAAACCTGAAGAAGTTTCTAAATGAAAAGAGAGACGTGTTGACTGCAATTGTTTGCTATAACGACGAAGTAGGGTTGGAAGTAGCAAATGTATGCAGACAACTTAATATTTCTGTCCCGGACAAATTGTCAATTATTGGACAGGACAATTCGTATATTGCCAAAAATGCGAATATCAAACTAACAACATTGACACATCCTCAAGAACAAATGGGACACGATGCAGCTGATTGGGTCATCAAGAAATTGCAAGGAAAGAAAGACTTACCAAACGAAACCTACTATCAGCCTGTGTTAATTGAAGGTGAAACCGTAAAAGAGTTAGATGTACAATAATCTTGGTGTGATCAAGGAAAACCCAGTCCATGTGCACTAAAGGCGTGAACGCGGACTGGGTTGTTTTACTCTGTTATGAAATAAGCAGCAGAGAATTTTCATGTATTTGACGCTTACTCCAAAAAGAAAGCGAAAATCTCACCGATACGGGAACCTGTGTAAAGTTTATCTGGCATGCTCTTTTTCTGCAGCATTCTTCGTTGTCTTGCAGAATGGCTCTATTCTTGATAGGCATGTGGTGATATCCCTAGAATTGGGCGCAGGTCGATTTCACTCCCGTTCATGTTTGCTGATCCATACATCCGTTACTTCCCCTGCCTCATCTTCGTCGATGATGAAAGAACCGTTGCTGTACCGGTCATGAAGCTTGATATCTTTGACAAGCATCTCCTCTGTGATGCCTTTTTCGGTTTGAAGCGTGATTTGAGCATGATATGAGCATGCGAGCAGCCCGGTGATGCGGTGAGGTTTTTTCTTCAATTCCCTCAGCATGAGAACCCCTCGTTTCGCCCGTGACGTTTTTTCAAATTCAGTGCGGTTCATCCGCTTAATAGATCCGCGCTGGGTCACGAGCACAAGCACATCCGATTCCTCTAAAACCTGCCCGCTGGCGACAAAGTCGCCGTCTTTCAAATTGACGCCTTTGACACCGGCCGCCCTTGCACCGACGACGCTGACCTCATCTTCTGAGAACCACAGACCGTAGCCGGAATGTGTCGCGATAAACAAATCTTTCGTTCCGTCCGTTACATGAACATCAACCACTTCATCGTCGCCTTTTAAGTTAAGAGCGACCAATGCTTTTGAATAGCGCTGTGCTTTATACTGCATCAGCTGAGTTCTTTTCGCCATTCCGTTTTTCGTAAAGAACAGCAGGTATTCAGATTCGGTAAACTCTCTGACAGGGATCGCCTTGACGATGGATTCATCGCTGTCGATCGATATGATATTCGTGATGTGCTGACCCAAGTCTTTCCATCTGATATCAGGAAGCTGGTGAACCGGACAATACACATAGCTCCCTTTATTTGTAAATAAGAGCAGTACATCTGTCGTATTCATTTCCAGCTGACAGAGCAGACGGTCGGTATCTTTCATGCCGAAGTCCTGGCCGTTTGATGCAGCAAAAGACCGCTGGCTCGTTCGTTTAATATAACCGTCTTTCGTCACGGTCACATAAACGTCTTCAGACGCCACCATCACTTCAAGATTGATTTTGATTTCTTCAATTTTCTCCTCGATGACAGAGCGCCTTTGACCGGCATAGGTTTTTTTCACCTTTTTCAAGCTGTCTTTGATCACTTTCAAGAGTTTCTTGTCATTGGAAAGGATCTCTTCCAGCTCTTTGATCTTCTGGTCGAGTTCTTTTGCTTCTTCCTGGAGAGCCGTAATATCTGTGTTTGTCAGCCTGTACAGCTGCAATGAAACGATCGCTTCAGCCTGCGGCTCTGTAAATGCGAACTTTTCGATCAGATTGTTTTTGGCATCGCGCTTGTCATTGGAGGAGCGGATCGTCGCAATGACTTCATCCAAAATGGACAGTGCTTTCATCAATCCTTCTACGATATGATGCCTTTCCTTCGCTTTTTTCAGCTCATACTGAGAACGGTTGGTGATGACTTCTTTTTGGTGGCCGATATAAGCGTCCAAAATTGATGTGAGATTCATCAACATCGGTCTTCTGTTATGAATAGCCACCATGTTAAAGTTGTACGGAATCTGCAAATCCGAGTTTTTGTACAAGAAATTTAAAATACCTTGTGCATCCGCTTCTTTTTTCAGCTCAATCACGATTCTGAGTCCTGTCCGGTCGGTCTCGTCACGGACTTCGGAAATCCCTTCGACCTTCCGTTCAATCCTGAATTCGTCCATTTTTTTCACTAAATTCGCTTTGTTGACTTCAAACGGAATTTCAGTAATGACAATTTGCTGGCGGCCGCCTCTGATGGTTTCGATCTCGGCTTTGCCCCTGATGATGATTTTACCTTTTCCGGTTTCATAGGCTTTTTTTATGCCTTCTTTACCCTGAATGATTCCTCCGGTCGGAAAGTCCGGTCCTTTTACGAGCTCCATGAGGTCATCCACACTGCAGTTCGGCGAGTCAATCCGCCTTATCACGGCATCGATCACTTCCCCGAGATGATGCGGCGGAATGTCAGTCGCATACCCGGCGGAAATCCCTGTCGATCCGTTGACAAGCAGGTTCGGAAACATCGCCGGAAGGACGACGGGCTCCTTGCTTGTATCATCAAAGTTTGGCACAAACTCGACCGTTTCTTTGTCAATATCTCGCAAAAGCTCTGAAGCGATCGCTGCGAGCCTTGCTTCTGTATAACGCATCGCAGCCGGCGGATCACCGTCGATGCTTCCGTTGTTACCGTGCATTTCAACCAGCACGTTGCGAACCTTCCAGTCCTGGCTCATCCGCACCATCGCTTCGTAGACCGAACTGTCTCCATGAGGATGATAGTTCCCGATTACATTACCGACCGTTTTTGCGGCCTTGCGGAAATTCTTATCGTGCGTGTTCCCTTCCGCATGCATGGCGTATAGGATTCTTCTTTGAACAGGCTTCAGGCCGTCCCTGGCGTCAGGGAGCGCCCGATCCTGAATAATATATTTGCTGTATCGGCCGAAACGGTCGCCGATCACGTCTTCCAATGGTAAATCATGATAAATCTCTGGCTGTGCCATTTATTTAAACCTCCTCAGCGACCGATAAATTCTCGTTTTCTAAAATGTTGCTTTCTTCATCAAGTCCGAAGGCGACGTTTTTCTCAATCCATTTTCTTCTCGGCTCAACTTTGTCGCCCATCAATGTCGTCACGCGCCTTTCCACACGGGCTGCGTCATCGATTTTAACCCTGACAAGCGTTCTTGATTCGGGGTTCATTGTCGTTTCCCAAAGCTGGTCAGCGTTCATTTCGCCGAGACCTTTATAGCGTTGAATCGTATATCCTCTTCCGACTTTTTTGAGGACGTCGTCCATTTCTTCATCAGACCAAGCATATTCAATGATTTCTTTTTTGCCAGACCCTTTGCTGACTTTATAGAGCGGCGGCAGCGCGATAAACACTTTTCCGTGCTCGATCAGCGGCTTCATATAGCGGTAGAAAAAAGTCAGGAGCAGCACTTGGATATGAGCGCCGTCTGTATCCGCATCTGTCATGATGATGACTTTGTCGTAATTGATGTCCTCAATGTCAAAATCAGCGCCGACCCCTCCGCCGATCGCATGAATAATCGTATTGATCTCTTCATTTTTAAAAATATCGGCCAGCTTCGCTTTTTCCGTATTGATAACCTTTCCGCGGAGCGGCAGGACAGCCTGGAATTTCCGGTCTCTTCCCTGCTTTGCTGATCCTCCGGCAGAGTCACCCTCCACGAGGTACAATTCGTTTTTGGACGGATTCCTTGATTGTGCAGGCGTCAGCTTGCCGGAGAGCGTCGCTTCGGATTTCTTTCTTTTCTTTCCGCTTCTTGCCTCTTCTCTTGCTTTTCTCGCAGCTTCTCTTGCCTGGGAGGCTTTAATCGCTTTTTTGACGAGCAATGTTGCCGTTTCCCTGTTTTCTTCAAGGAAATATGCGAGCTGCTCGGAGACGATCGCATCAACGGCTGACCTTGCTTCACTCGTGCCGAGCTTTCCTTTTGTCTGTCCTTCAAATTGAAGAAGCTCTTCAGGAATACGGACGGAAACGATGGCTGACAGGCCTTCCCGGATGTCCGTTCCTTCAAGGTTTTTGTCCTTTTCTTTTAAAAGGGCCACCTTTCTCGCATATTCGTTGAATGCTCTTGTCATCGCCGTTTTCGCACCGGACTCATGGGTTCCTCCGTCCTTTGTTCTGACATTATTGACGAATGACAGGATGTTTTCGGAATAGCCGTCATTAAATTGAAACGCGAAGTCCACCTCGATGCCGTTGTGCTCCCCTTCAAATGAGACCACTTCAGAAAGCGCGTCTTTCTCCTCATTTAAATAAGCGACAAAAGCTTCGATTCCGTTTTCGTATAAAAACGTTTCTTTTGTTTGATCGCGTTCATCGATCAATTCGATTTTTAATCCTTTTAACAAAAAGGCTGATTCTCTCAGACGCTCTGAAAGCGTTTCAAAGTTAAAAGTCGTTGTGCTGAACATCGTAGGATCAGGCTTGAAATGAATCAGGGTGCCGGTCTTTTTGGTCGTTCCGATTTTATCAAGGGATGTCACCGGTTTGCCGCCGTTTTCAAAACGCTGTCTGTAAACATTTCCGTCCCGCTCAATTGTGACTGTCAGCCACTCAGACAGGGCGTTTACAACGGATGCACCGACGCCGTGCAGCCCCCCGCTCGTTTTATAGCCGCCTTGGCCGAACTTTCCTCCGGCATGCAGCACTGTCAAAATAATTTCGGGAGTCGGTTTGCCGAGCTTATGCATTCCTGTTGGCATTCCCCGGCCTCTGTCTTGCACCGATATGCTGTTATCTTTATGTATCTTTACTATAATATGATTCCCATGGCCCGCAAGGACTTCATCGACGGAATTATCGACGATTTCATATACGAGATGGTGCAGACCCCGGCTGTCTGTCGAACCGATGTACATACCGGGGCGTTTTCTGACCGCTTCAAGGCCTTCGAGCACCTGTATGGAATCATCATTATAGTCAAATTGCTGTTTCTTAACCAAATGCATAAACCCCTTTCAAAAATCAAACATTGCTTATAAAGAATAATACACACTCTGTCATGTAAAGCAAAGTATTATCCGATTCTTTTCCAATCGCTTCAAGCATTGTCGGGAAAATGTTAAAATGAATGCCGTTTTTTTGCACAGCCGTCATTTTACACGATTCGCCCCCTGGAGGACAAGGCTTTTCCACCAGCAATTGGAAAATCATTCTTAAAAAAACTGTCCAAGACTTATTGTAGCCGTTTTTCACAGCAATTCGCAAACATATTCTCGCATAAAAAAGACAAAAACCCTTGAATAAACAAGGATTTTTGTCTTTTTTATGCCGATTTTGTTAACGCGTGTGCCACTTTTATACACAAATCCATAATCACCGTATAGCCTTTTTCGCTCAGAAGCCGATAAGCTTCTTCGTTGACAAGCCCCTGCTGCGCCCAAAACACATCTGCGTCTATCTCCAGGAATTCCTTTGCGACATCGGGCAAATGTTCGGATCTTCTGAACACATTGACGATATCGACATGTCCTTCAATGTCTTTTAATGATGCCACAGCCTTGACGCCCAGCGCCTCATCTATGGACGGATTGACAGGGATGATGTCATATCCCGCGTCCTGCATCGCTTTTGATACCATGTACGATGTTCTTTCAGGATTGTCGGACAGGCCGACTACCGCGATTCGTTTACTGTTTTCAAGAATGCTTTTGATTTCCTGTTTAGAAGGGTTTTCCATGGCGATCACTCCTTTTACGTTCAGTTTACACGAAATCAAAGGCGATAATCAAAATTTTCATATGATTAGGGCGCATTATCTTGTATGATATATACGGTACTTCTAAAGAAAAGCCGTCATGAAAAGCGCCTCTCATGTTAAAATAAAGAGAAGGGATCATCTAAAAAGGAGAAATGAAATGTTAATTGCTTTATTATTTGTTTTAGCCTATCTACTCGGCAGCATTCCGTCCGGCTTAATTGTCGGAAAGGCCGCCAAAGGAATCGACATCAGGGAACACGGCAGCGGCAATCTTGGCGCCACCAATGCATTCCGGACACTTGGAGTGAAAGCCGGCTCCATCGTGGTGGCTGCGGATATTTTGAAAGGGACGCTCGCCGCCTTTCTGCCCGCCATCCTCCACATCGGCGTACACCCTTTGTTGGCCGGTGTAGCCGCAGTCATCGGGCATATGTTCCCTGTGTTCGCCAAATTTAAAGGCGGAAAAGCTGTCGCTACTTCCGGAGGCGTATTGCTTTGCTATCAGCCTTTTCTGTTTCTCACAATGATTGCGGTGTTCTTTCTGTTTTTGTATATCACAAAATATGTATCGCTTTCTTCCATTTTAACCGGCTTGTATACAACGGTTTACAGCCTGTTTACGAAAGATCTTTTATTGGTGGCAGTCGTCGCCTTTCTAACGGCGTTTGTCGTATACAGACACAGGACGAACATTAAACGCATTATGGATAAAACCGAGCCCAAAATCAAGTGGATGTCCGGCAAAAAATGAGCCTATCCGAAAAACATTATATTTTCATGATCGGACAAAATCGTTATATACTATAAATAGATTCAGCATAGATTCAGCATGCTTTGAAACAAATGATGAAGGAGTGCTTGCCCGTGAATTTGAAAATTAATGAAGAGGCGCTTAAATGGTATAAGGACGAGCTTGATTTAAAAGAAGGAGATCAGGTTCGCTTCTTTGTCCGTTACGGAGGCTGCAGCAATGTTCAAAAAGGCTTCTCCCTTGGGGTTTCAAAAGATGAGCCGCAGCAAATCGGTGTGAGCGCGGAAAAAGACGGCATTACGTTTTTCGTTGAAGAAAGCGATGTATGGTATTTCGACGGCCATGATCTGCTTGTCACCTATAACGAATCTTCGGAAGAGCCTGTTTTTGAATATCAGTAAAAAAGAGCATTTTATAAAGCTTGCAGAGAAACTCTTGTTTTTCTGCAAGCTTTTTTATTTTTCATCTTAATTAAAGTACCGAAAAAGCCTTCCAACACATAGACTGGCTCGCCCGAGTGTGCGGCAGCTGCACACCGTACGCTGCGTACACCTCCCGAATAACCGAGTGAGTATAGATTCTGTATATCTAAAATGCAGTTCGTCTAAAATAAACCGGCAAGGATTTTCCCATTCTTAAAGATTTTTACATACTCTTCTATTATACAGAGTCATTGAGATCGAGGTGTTTGACATGGTTTACGGTGTGATAACCTTTATTTTGCTAGCTGTTTTTCTGATCTTTTATTTAACGGACCGAAGAAGGATCATCAACGGTTTTTTATTCAATCTATTTTTTTGTTCATTTCTTGTTCTATCCTACTATCTGGCATACGTTGTCGGAATCGGTTTTTTCAGACTGTTCGTCATTGTACCGCTGCTGATCTTTTTCTTTATCCTAACGTTTGGTCTATTTGCTTTAATGATCGGGTTATTTCTGAATGCGAGAATTCTTATCAAAAGAGAAGGACGGCGATTGTCTAATTGTTTGACTTTAATTTCCGGGTTAGGCATTATCATATTTTTCCTATTATCCGTGATTGACCCCGCTCGTTTTTTATCGCCAAATGTTCAGCCATTGTTTGCGGGATCATCGCTTATTACGGTCTATTTCTTTTTTCATTTAACAAATTTCTTAACAGCTTATTTTCTATATCAATTTAACAGACCGAAGCTTAATCAGGATTACATCATCGTTCTCGGGAGTGGATTAATTAACGATACAGTACCCCCGCTTTTAGCAAGCAGGATCAATAAGGCTGTCGATTTTTATTGGAAACAGACAGCTGTTGCTTCTCCGCCAAAAATCATTTTCTCCGGCGGGCAAGGACCTGATGAAAATCTTTCTGAAGCCGAAGCTATGCAAAGATATGCTATAAAAAAAGGGATACCTGGAGAGCACACTTTGAAAGAAGACCGTTCTGTAAATACATATCAAAATATGCTTTTCTCCAAACAACTGATGGACTCATTAACAGACGGCAAATATAACAGCATCTTCACAACAAACAATTTCCATCTGTTCCGTGCCAGCCTATATGCAAAACGAGCAGGCTTGAAAAGCGATGGCATCGGTTCAAAGACCGCTTTTTATTATTGGCCGAACGCCATGATCCGTGAATATATCGCTGTTGTTGTGATGAATCGTAAACGGCATAGCATTGTCGTGGGAACTATATTGGGTATTTCTATCCTTTTGACCGCATTTAATTTTTTCATTGATTAAAAAATGGCAGTCTCAATTGATTATGATGGGTATTTTCGAAGGACATCTTCACCAAAAAGGTGTCTTTTTGCTTGGAAAATATAATTTCACTGCACTGATGCTTCAAATATCTTTTTAATAGTCGGCATAACAGCGATTGATAGAATGGAAAACGATTTTCCCCCTATTTCGCAAAAACCTCCCCTTCTTTTATCTGCAACAAGCCACAACTGAAAAGTGATTTTCTCAAATGCTAAAGCCTCAATTTACCCTTATCAGATCTAATGGTGAACAGGTTCTTTTTTCTCAATGCTTCTCCCTGCTTCAAGTAGCTGTTTTTTTGGTGCGCTTGGACTTTAAATGCTTACAACAGTGAAAGGAATATGTAAGATAAATCAATGGTTTCGTTTGGAGGTTTTATATATGATGGGTTCGAGGTGATAAAAGATGAAATGGTTTTTAGGGATTTTAACGGTAGGACTGATGATTTTGGCCGGGGGCTATTTTTTATATTCCGGATATTATTCAACGGAAGCTTATTACGTCAAAATTACAACAGATCCAAAAGTCGTTAAAGAAAAAACAAGTGATGGATACACATATATAAATTATAACTATGATGTTACGGGTTATGATAAAGATGGAAAACCCAAAAACCTAAAACTCTCTTCTCAGGAAAAAATGCAGAAAGGTCAGTATTATATTATTCATTGGGAAGACAGAAGGGAAATCATATCCAGCAAAGAAAAAGCAAGCGAGAAGCAAATAGATCAGGACATCCTGCACAAATTAAACAATCAAAGTCAATGAGACGCTCACTCTGCTCCCTAAAACTTCTTGTTTTAGGGACTTTTTCACGAAAAATAAAATGACTGCGGCCTTATCAAGGCATGAAAAACACTAAGGTACGACATCTTGAAACTAAAGATATCGTTCCGACTTTTTCTCCTTCAATGTTTGCTCATCAGGATGAAACAAGCAAGGACAATGCTTGCTTGTTTCAAGGGTGTCCGGGTATCTCTAAAACACCGGATTATTCGAGCCTGAAACGCTTGATATGGCTTGAGAGCTTTTCTTGTTTTAAAATCTCGATCTGCTTCTCTCCCAATAAATCAAAGTGAGGAAATTTGCTTCTTTTATGGATCCACTCTTTTTTCAGTCCGTACTGTTTGCCCCACTCTGCAAGCTTATCAATGTTGCCGCATCCGGCTTTTGTCACGGTATTGACATCCGGATACCTGTCATCGAGCCAGTAATGCGTGAGGAACGCAACTTCGCCGTTTAAAACGGCGCGCTTCCATTCGTTCAGCTCGTTTCTTTTAATACCGAATGCCATTACTTTTTGGCCTCTTCATAAGCTTCATGCCACTTTGGATAAAGCTTACGGAACTGAACCGGTTTGAAGCTGTCCCCGTCAACGCAAATATGGGACGATGTGGCCTTCACAGCGGTTTCACCAGCGGAATTGAAGATTTCATACCCATATACCGTTTTAAAGCCGTTATATTCTTCAATCCATGTATGTACCGTCGCGGTTTCACCGTAGCGAAGAGGTTTGACGTAGCGGACATTGATATCCACGACAGGCGACAGGATGCCGTCTTTCTCCATTTCGGCGTAAGAGAAGCCGAGTTCTTTAATTAAAGCCGTCCGTCCAACCTCCATCCAAATCAAATAATTGGCGTGATAGACGACGCCCATTTGGTCTGTTTCGGCATAGCGGACTTCTATTTCTTTTTTTGAGACGTACAAATTCCTCTACTCCCTTTTCACAATATATATAATCCAATCTTAGCATATAGAATGGGCAAAAACACGACAGACGGCTTCATGCAAAAAAACCAGGTCGCCCTGGTTTATTGATGATATCCGTTTTCGCGGTCTTCCGCCTCGTCATGGATTTCATTGCGCATCGCCTCAATGCTCTCATTTCGGCGTTGATTTTTTTCGCGGATCTGCTCCTGTTCCGCCTGGTTGGCAAAAGACAGCTGCTCCTCAGACTCCTCGATATTTTCGATTGTGTTCTGCACCATGTCTTGAAGCTTCTCCACGTTGTCTGATCTGTCATCCGGATGATGTTTTTGGTGTGTCATGCGGGTCTCTGCCTCCTTTTCTTCTTTACTCGCCCTTTGTCTGCATAATGATCGGCGTTTCTCCTGATTTATCATGCATCTTTTTTCCTTTGTTGCGCTTATATTCTACCGGTTTTGTCCCAAGATGGCTTGGGGCAAATTTAGACTGTTTGTCATGTTCCCTCGGCATGTCTATCCCTCCTTTTCAGCATTAGGATTCTCAAAAAGGAGCGTAAACATGAATCGATTTTTAAAAAGTCACTTCAGCTTAAATTTCTCTTCAAGCTTATCTTCCAGCCGATCAAGAAACTCCTGGTTGGTCATGAGCTCCTTTTTGTTTTCCAAGACAAGTTCTTCAAATGTCCGCCTTTTCGTTTTTTTCATGTTGAATCACCTCCAGCTTGTTTTCATTTTCACCATTTTTTGGGCGATATAAGCAAAAAAGCCGGGATTTTTTATAATCCCAGCTTTTCTTCCATATTCTTTTTCGACATCGTCCCAAGGACGATATCTTGAATCATTCCGTTTTCATCAATAATAAATGTTGTCGGATACGAAAAAATCTCGTATTTCGCATTGATGCCCGTTCGATCTAAGACGATAGGGAAATGTAAACCGTGCCTTTCGGCAAACGTTTTGACCGACTCTTCGTTTTTCTCGGAAGAGGTAAAGTTGACGGCCAAAACGGCAATGTCCTGATTTTCGTTTTGGAGTTCTTCCATTGCAGGCATTTCTATTTCACACGGTTTACACCAGGTGGCCCAAAAATTCAACAGCACTTTTTTTCCTTTAAAGTCTGATAAAGATACTTCGTTTCCATCCTTTAAAGACGGAAGCGTAAAATCAGGCGCCTTGTCTCCTTTCGCAATGCCGATTTCGGCTTCCTTTTGCCCTGTGAAGTTCCATACCGCAAGACCGGCCAAAACGAAAAGAAACGCGGCAGCCAGCAATTTTTTCATCATCGGCATCCTCCAATTCAGGATCACGCTGAAAAAAGAAGAGAAAGCTAAAGGCTTTCTCTCCTCATTCAATTACTGTTTCATTTTATTGCGGAGCACCATTTGCAGGATTCCGCCGTGACGGTAATAATCGATTTCCACTTCGCTGTCAAAGCGTACAACAGCTTCAAACGACTTGACTGTGCCGTCTTCGGCAATCGCTTTGACTTGAACGAGATCCCGCGGGCGAACCGTCTCACTCACGTCAACTTCAATCGTTTCTTTCCCGGTCAAACCGAGCATTTCAGCGTTTTCTCCCTCTTTAAATTGAAGCGGAAGAACGCCCATCAGCACAAGGTTGCTTCTGTGAATTCTTTCAAAGCTTTCTGCAATGACGGTTTTGATGCCGAGCAGATTTGTTCCTTTTGCCGCCCAGTCGCGGGAAGAACCCATTCCGTAGTCTTTTCCGGCAATGACGACCAGACCTGTGCCGTCTTCTTTATACTTCATGCAGGCATCGTAGATGGACATTACTTCTCCGGTCGGCCAATACGTTGTATAACCGCCTTCTGTACCCGGAGCGATCTGGTTTTTGATTCTGATGTTGGCGAATGTTCCCCTCATCATGACTTCATGGTTTCCGCGTCTTGAACCATATGAGTTGAAGTCTCTAGGAGAAACGCCTTTTTCCTGCAGATATTTTCCGGCTGGCGTGTCTTTGCCGATCGCTCCCGCAGGAGAAATATGGTCTGTTGTGACAGAATCTCCGAATTTGCCGACAATGCGCAAGCCTTTAAGCGGTTCAACCGTACCAGGCTCAACTGACATGTTTTCAAAGAACGGCGGGTTTTGAATGTAAGTGGATTCTTCATCCCATTTATACAGGGCTTCATCCGTTGTTTCAATCGCATTCCAGCGTTCATTGTCATCAAACACGCGCTCATATTCTTTTCTGAACAACTCAGGAGTAACGGTTTGCTTCACGACGGAGTTGATTTCGTCCATCGTCGGCCAAATATCGTTGAAGTATACGTTTTGACCGTCTTTTCCGACGCCGATCGGTTCGTTTTTCAGGTCAATATCTACCGTGCCCGCCAATGCATAGGCTACGACAAGCGGCGGAGACGCCAGGTAGTTTCCTTTGACAAGCGGATGAATCCGGCCTTCAAAGTTACGGTTTCCGGAAAGGACAGACGTAATCAGCAGGTCATTTTCGGCAACCGCTTTTTCGATTTCAGGCGCAAGCGGTCCGGAGTTCCCGATACATGTCGTACAGCCGTATCCGACGATGTTAAATCCAAGCTCGCGCATATATGGAAGCAGGCCTGAATTGACTAAGTAGCCTGTTACGACTTTTGAACCCGGAGCCAGGGATGTTTTCACATAGTTCGGTACTTTCAATCCCAGTTCAACCGCTTTTTTAGCGACAAGGCCCGCACCGATTAAGACATAAGGGTTTGATGTATTTGTGCAGCTGGTGATCGCCGCAATCGCAATCGCACCCGTTTTCATGACGGCTTCTTCGCCGTTTTCAAGCTTAAATTTGATTTCTTTGTCAGCCTCACTCGCGTTTAAACCGAATCCCTGGTTCCCTGCAGGGCTTGCCAAATGCTTGTGGAATGTCTCTTTCATGTCAGTCAGCGGAATGAGATCCTGAGGACGCTTCGGACCTGAAAGATTCGCTTCAACTTTTGACAAGTCAATTTTAACGATATCGGTAAATACGGGATCTTCCTGATCAGGCGTGTAGAACAATCCGTTTTGACGGCAATATTCTTTCACCACATTGATATGTTCTTCATCACGGCCTGTTAAACGCATGTATTCCAATGCTTCCTCATCAACAGGGAAGAAACCGCAAGTCGCGCCGTATTCAGGAGCCATATTTGCGATTGTCGCACGGTCTGCAAGCGGAAGTTCTGCAACACCCGGTCCGAAGAATTCGACGAACTTTCCGACCACGCCTTTTTCACGCAGCACCTGTGTTACTTTAAGCGCCAAGTCCGTCGCCGTCGTGCCGTTCGGCAGCTTTCCGACAAGCTTCGCTCCGATTACTTCAGGTACAGGGAAATATGAAGGCTGGCCGAGCATGCCCGCTTCAGCTTCAATTCCGCCGACGCCCCAGCCGAGAACGCCGATTCCGTTGATCATCGTTGTATGGGAGTCAGTACCGACAAGCGTGTCAGGATAAGCGACAATCTCGCCGTCTTCTTCCACAGCATGGACAACGTTTGCCAAATACTCAAGGTTCACCTGGTGAACAATACCTGTAGCAGGGGGAACAGCCTGATAGTTATTAAACGCTTTCTTAGCCCAGCTTAAAAATTTGTAACGCTCTGCATTTCGTTGGAATTCAAGGTCCATATTAATTGTCAATGCATCTTCCGTACCCGCTTTGTCAACTTGTACGGAGTGGTCGATGACAAGGTCTACCGGTATTTCAGGATTGATTTTATCCGGATCTCCGCCGACTGAAGCCATCGCTTTTCTTAATGAAGCAAGGTCTACAACGGCTGGAACGCCGGTAAAGTCCTGCAAAATAACGCGGGATGGTTTGAAAGGAACGTCAATATCCTTTAATTCGGCAGTGCCCCATTTTGCCAAGTTTTCAACGTGTTCCTTTGTAATGACTCTCCCGTCTACTTGACGAAGAACGGATTCGAGCAAAACTTTAATGGAATAAGGCAGTTTTGATACGTTTCCGATTCCTTGATCCTCTAATGCTTTTAAAGAATAATAGCTGTACGTTTTGCCTTGTACTGTAAACGTTTTTCTTGATTGAAAAGCGTCTTTTTTTGCGACTTGTTGCTGATTCGCCATTTCTCCAAAATCCCCCTTTAAAGATCAAGATCATACGCCAGAAAAATCGGCATATTTCACCACAATTTTCTCACAATTTAATCTTAAAACAATTTTAAACATAAGTAAATATCAATGTTTTTATTAAATTCAATAAGAATGCCTTATATAAGGAAAAAAGTTTATTTTACTGGAAATACATTTTTTTATACAATACACCCGCTAAGGCTATACTACAGTCTGAGGTGATCGAAATTGGCCAAACGAAAAGCAAATCATGTCATCAATGGAATGAACAATGCTAAACGCCAAGGAAACGGCGCGGGATATATTGAAGATGACCAGCATATTCTCACTGAGGCGGAACGCCAAAACAACAAAAAACGGAAGACCAATCAATAAATCCTAAAAATCCTTCATGAATGGCTTAGGAGGTTAAGACATTGACAAATAAAAACGACGGCAAAGATATGCGCAAAAACGCACCGAAAGGAGCTCAGCCTGGGCAGCCAGAGCCTTTGAGCGGAAGCAAAAAAGTTAAAAACCGGAACCATACGAGACAAAAACATAATTCCAGTCACGATATGTAACATTTTCCGCGTCTTTCACGGCGCGGTTTTTTACTTTACCTCTCTGGCGATGCAACCCCCTTCGAATCGCCTCCTTCACATGAATTCACAGCTGTGCATAATCTAACGGTAAGGCTAGGTATGGAGGAATGATCAAATGACAAATACAAAACGTTTCGATTCCGCAGATTTTGATAAAGAATGGATGAAACAGTTTGTTGACGACCCTTTTCTCCTCTATGATGAGACTTTTCCGATCGACCTTTATGAAACGAGCACTGAATATATAATCGAAGCAGATTTAAGCCGCTTGAATGCCCGGCACCTTGACATGACGTTTTCCGGCTACGATTTCAAGCTTGCGGTTAAAACCGATGAACAGCATTACGAAAAATCGCTGATGCTTCCTTTCTTTTTGAATGACAAACAGATCGAAGCGGAATGCGAGAACAGCATTCTTGCAGTTAAAATCAATAAGGAAGCAAGCCAAGATGAAGTTTCGCTTTCATTTCATATTCCTTTTATATCATACATGCACAACAAGCAGAACCCGGACAGCGCGTAAAACACTTTGCCATCCGGGTTTTTTCCGTTCGTTCGTCAAATATCCGCTAGCAATTCTCTATGGCCGATTAGGGAATTGCTATACAATAGATTATGTTCTAGCACCTCTTTTGATCAGGCCGGTGTCCCATTTTATATTATTTTTTCTATGTTCTTCTAAAACGCCTTCATGTAAAATAGGTTATAGACAAAGGAGTGATGAGAGATGCTGGAAGGATGGTTTTTATGGCTGATGCTCGCTTGGATCGTCATCATGATCGTCCTCTTGTCAATCGGCGGTTTTTTCATGTTTCGCAAATTTTTAAAAAGGCTGCCTAAAGAAGATGGGAAATCTGAGCTGGACTGGCAGGATTATTATATTGAACAGACAAGGCATTTGTGGAATGAAGAAGAAAAAGAACTGCTTGAAGAATTAGTTTCTCCCGTACCCGAACTGTTTCGCGATGTAGCAAAAGCGAAAATCGCCGGAAAGATCGGAGAACTCGCATTAAAGGAAAAAGCAGGCGCAATCGACCGGGATTTAATCGTCAGAGGCTATATTATGGCCACACCGAAAAAAGACCATAAGTTCCTCGTAAAGCGTTTAAAAGAAAAGAACATTGATCACTCTTCCTATCAAGAGCTTTTTAAATAAACAAAACCTTTCCTGAAAGAAGGAAAGGTTTTGTTTTAATTGACCTGTATGTGATTTGACGCTTCAATCTGGCTTGAAAGCTTTCTGAACGATAAAAACATGGCAATCCGCCAAGGAACGATCATCCCGAAAGCCAGAATCCAAAACATTCCGCTCAGTGCGCCGTAATCGATCGTTGTGCTTAATATGCTCTTCATCGCGATCCGGATGACGAGCAGCGCAATTAAAATAAACACAAACGATTTGGAGCGTTTAATATAGATTTTATCATCGCGGATTTCAAATTTTGAGGTTTTAATTAAGAAAATAGAAAAGATCATGCCCACTGTGAGAGCTTCCAAAAATTCGGCACCGGTCACGTGGAACATCGGAAATAAAAACATGAGAGCACCGGTGCTCATAAAAATCGGAGGCAGTATAATTTTTTTGGCCGTAGCCGGTTTTTCAGATGACTTGATTCTGACAGCCATGACAATGACGGCCATCACGACGGCAAGTATAGATGAAACGACGATCATCATACATATCATCCCTTTTTCTAAAGCTAATTTCTCTACTTGTTACTATACTCCAAAACGAAGAAAAAAACCATGTTCAGGTTTTTCAGCTGCAAGGATTTCCGAGCACGTGGCGAATCGCTTCGACGACTTTCGTCTCCTCGAAAGGCTTGACGATAAAGTCCTTGGCTCCGGCTTCGATCGCTTCAACAACGATTCGCTTTTGCCGCATGGCCGTACACATGATCACTTTCACCTTCGGGTTCAGCTGGATCATGTCCTTTAAAGCTTCAATCCCGTTTTTCACAGGCATTGTAATATCCATGATAACCAAGTCCGGCTGCAGCTCTTGATAAAGCAAAACAGCTTCTTCCCCGTTCCCGGCTTCACCCGCGACTTGCAAGTCTTCTGTTTCAAGTATTTCTCTGATTTTATCTCTCATAAATTTTGCATCATCAACAATTAAAACCCTTGTCATACTCCCCTCCAACATCATTATTCAATTTTGCTGTGAATAAGTCCTATTATAACAAAAAACCAAGGCGGTCCTTAGCCAGGTATCTAAAAGCCTCTGAAATCGCCGAACAGGCCTGACAGTACGATAATGATTTTCGTCATCCAGTCAAAGAACAGCAGGATTCCGACTGCAATCATTGCAATTCCGCCGATCTTCATGATGAGGAGCTGATGCTTCCGAAGCCATTTCATCTTTGTCATGAAAAAAGACAGGAGCAGAAACGGCAGGCTGAATCCGAGCGCATAAAGCACCATATAAGGCACAGCCGACATCGGGTTCGTTCCGGCGAGTGTGATGACCGCTGCAAGAATCGGACCGGTGCAGGGCGTCCAGCCGGCGGCAAATGCCATTCCGATTCCGACAGAACCGAGCAGGCCGCCGGGCCTGTTTTTAAAATGGAGGCGCCTTTCTTTCATTAAAAATTCAGGCTTAAAAACCCCCAGTGTGACAAATCCAAAAAAGATGATGAATACCGCGCCAAGCTGCCTGATGAGCTGATGATAATCCTTAAAAAAGGACCCGACAAGCGATGTGCTGTAGCCGAGAGCCACAAAGATCATCGAAAAGCCAATCAAGAAAAAGATCGTATGTATCAGGCTCCTTTTTTGAAACATAAGTCTGTCAGAATGGATTTCACTCATGCTGACACCTGTAATATATGATAAAAAAGCGGGATACAGCGGCAGGCAGCATGGCGAAATAAACGATAGAAACCCTGCACCGAAAGCGAGAATATAGTTGATATCAGCCATCTCTTTCTCCCTTCTATTTTTTGGAATACTATGAAAGAAAATCATTTGATATGACAATTACATTTCAATTTCCTAACATATCACAAAAAAGGATGTTGGTTTCACGAATTTCTTTATATAATCAATTTTGACAATTTACCCTTATCACCTTCAGAATTGAAAAGGAACCTATATATGGATATAATAACATTTAGTAGGCAACAAAAAGATGATTTTTACAGAAGAAAGGATAAATTCCTGTGATGAAAGAAAATCTGCTTCATGAAATTGAGGAAAAAAGAAAAGAGCTGCTAAAAATCGTCATGACAAACGGCATGACTTCACATATCACCATTCAGCACAGCCAGCAGCTGGATATCCTTCTTTTGGAATACCAAAAACTATCTCTCGGACATACACAATAATCATAGATCAAAATAAAAAACCCGGAAGCGGGTTTTTTATTTTATAACCATGTTCCTTCTATGTCATAATCGCATTCGTATTATTTCGTTTGATTTTCCATGGCTTTCATCATTTGATTAATTTTCTTCTGGGATGGTTTCATACCCATCTGCATCATCATCATGCGCAGCATTTGTTCATTAATTGGCGGATTTTTTTTCAAATAGTTCATCATATATTTACGAGCAATAAAAAATCCGAGTGCAACACCTGCGAGCAATGCTAAAACGCCCACTAGGATGACAACCCATAAATCCATTTAATTTCCTCCTTCATGTTGTCTCGTATAAAGTGTACTAAACCAAACGCTATTATACAACATTTACAGTCCAAATTCTTTTTTTTATACAAAATTTCTTTCTTTCACAGGGTTCAGCCAGCCGTAACGTTTCATATTAAAATCCATCGCAAGGAAACACGGACTTACTTTCCGCAAAACCTCAAAGAATACCGTTTCGGCATCGAATGGACCCTTCGCCAAAATCTCAATATGTCGGTCTTTGATAATAAAAGAAGCGCTTCCTTTTGGAACAATCAATCTGTATACATAGTCAACTTGTGTATAGTCTTCCCGGCAGAGGTTCATTTTCATTCTTTTGTGTATATGGGCTGCGGGAATCGGTTTTGTAATGAACTCGATCTGCTTGGCGGCTAATGGAGACTTTTGATCGGGGCTCGTCCAATGATAATCGTAAAACAGCTTGAACATGACAGACTCTCTTCCAAAATAATGGCTGGCAAATTCCTCTTCTATCAAATACGTATAATAATGGCGTTCCATCACAGTCTCATCCCCCTGTATCGAAGAATATATGCTTTCTATTATACAAAAGGGGGTTAGAAATAATTGTCTGATGATGATAAAAGAAGCGACTAATTTTGTCGAAATGAAAAAAAGAGAATGATCCGCAGATCATTCTCTTTCATATGCCCGATTAGCGATTTAACAGTTTTTTCACCCGGTCAACTACATTCGCAGGCGTAAAACCGTATTCTTTCATGATCGTTTCGCCGGGAGCTGAAGCACCGAAATGGTCGATTCCGAGAATGTCCCCGTCAGTGCCGGTATATCTCTCCCATCCGAGCGGTGATCCCATTTCAATTGCGAGACGCTTTGTCACATCAGTTGGAAGAACAGCGTTTTTATATTCGGCCGGCTGCTTGTCGAAACGATCCCAAGACGGAACGCTGACAACGGATACGTCAATGCCTTCTTTTTTCAGCTCGCTTTGTGCGTCAAGCGCAAGGCCAACTTCAGATCCGCTCGCAAGCAAGATCGCTTCCGGTTTTTCGTTTTGGCTTTTCGAAACGACATATCCACCTTTTTCAACGCCTTCATAAGCTGCTTCAGCAGACTGATCGATTGTCGGCAAGTTTTGACGTGTCAACACAAGCGCAGTCGGCTGACTTTTTGATTGAAGCGCCAGTTTCCAGGCTGCTGCTGTTTCATTTCCGTCTGCAGGTCTGATGACGGACAAGTTCGGCAGCGCACGAAGTGATGCCAGCTGTTCAATCGGCTCATGAGTCGGTCCGTCTTCTCCGACGGCAATGCTGTCATGTGTAAACACATATGTGACAGGAAGCCCCATTAATGCCGCAAGACGGATCGCAGGTCTCAGATAGTCGGAGAAAACGAAGAACGTTCCGCCGAATACGCGAAGGCCACCGTGGAGAGCCATTCCGTTCAAAGCTGCTCCCATCGCAAATTCACGTACACCGAACCAGATATTTCTGCCGGCGTAATCTCTCGCTGAAAAATCTCCGCCGTTTTTGATTGTCGTTTTGTTGGAGCCGGCCAAGTCAGCGGATCCGCCAAAGAAGAACGGCACTTGTTGTGCGATTCCGTTTAATACTTCCCCTGAGGATGCACGCGAAGCAAGGCTGCTTCCTTTCTCATAGGCAGGTACTTTCTGATCCCAACCTTCAGGAAGCTCGCCCTTCATCGCAAGTTCAAGCTCTTCGGCAAGTTCCGGGTGGGCTTTCTTGTATGCCGAGAACAGCTCGTTCCATTCCGCCTCTTTTTTCTTGCCCGCTTCTTTCACTGTTTCGTTAAAGTGTTCGTACACTTCAGAAGGGACATGAAAATCTTCTTCGTATGTCCACTCATACGCTTCCTTCGTTAATTTCGCCTCTTCTGAGCCAAGCGGAGCACCGTGAACGCCGGATGTTCCCGCGCGGTTTGGAGAGCCGAAACCGATCGTTGTTTTCACTTCAATTAATGTCGGCTGCTTTTCATTTTGTTTCGCTTTCTCGACGGCCGCCGTAATCTCGGCAATGTTATTGCCGTCTTCAACATAAAGCACTTCCCAATTCATCGCTTCAAAACGCTGCTTCACATTTTCAGAGAATGAGCGGTTTAATTCACCGTCAAGCGAAATGTCATTTGAATCATAAAGCACGATGAGACGGCCGAGTTTCAAATGTCCCGCAAGCGAAGCCGCTTCCGATGAAATTCCCTCCATCAAGTCTCCGTCACCGCAAATGCTGTATGTATAATGATCAACGACGCGATAGTCGTCACGGTTGTAAGTTTCCGCAAGGTGACGTTCAGCAAGCGCCATTCCGACAGCCATTCCGATTCCTTGGCCAAGCGGGCCTGTCGTCGCATCTACACCCGGAGTATGTCCGAATTCCGGATGTCCAGGCGTTTTGCTTCCCCATTGGCGGAAATTCTTGAGGTCTTCAATTGAAACGTCATATCCGCTTAAGTGAAGCATGCTGTACAGAAGCATTGATCCGTGTCCGGCGGACAGCACAAAACGGTCCCTGTTAAACCAATTCGGATTTTCAGGGCTGACATTCATCATTTTTGTCCAAAGCGCATAAGCCATCGGAGCAGTCCCCATCGGCATGCCGGGGTGACCGGATTTAGCTTTTTCAATCGCGTCTATGGAGAGTGTTCGTATTGTTGCGACAGATTTTAATTCAATCGTTTTCATTATGATCCCCTTCCTGTATGGACTCTACTTTCTTATCATAAATCTACCCATCGGTTTTCACAACCATTTCAGCTCAAAAGCAGTGAAAAATGACGAATCTTTACCTTCATTTTAAATTGTAGTATATACAAAAAGGGAATACGATATCGGCGTATTCCCCAAATTAATGCAATCGGCGGTTTCTTTTTTCCTGTTTGAGCTTTTCAGGCGTCACATCATTACCTTCAGGATCAACAATCGTCACAGTTTTCAACGTGTTTTTCATAGACGCGCGGACGCCTTGAAGATATTCCTGGCGAAGCTTCTGCTGTTCTGCTTTTTCTTCGTCTGTTAAAGATCCGCTCTTTGCTTTTTTGGCAAGCTCGTTAATTCTGGCTATTTTTTCATTAGAAATCATAAGATACTCCTTTGATTCGGTATATATCCATCATACTACTAAATCCGCTTTCGTTTGACAACAGATTAGTCTGCAAGGCCGTCCTTATACTCCTGGTAGCGGCGGTGAACGGTTGCTTTTGAAATGCTGTATCCGAACCCTCTCAACACGGCTGCAATCTCCGCAAACGTCAGCTTGTTCTCCCTGAGCCTGACGATTTCTGAAAGAGGCGCTTCGATCCGCTCTCTCCCGCCGCCTTCATTGCGGTGTTTCAGATTCCTCTCCGGGCGGTAGCCGTTTTCGACCGCCTTCTTCATTCCCCGCTTAATTTTCAGGTTATGTATTTTCCGCTGGTATTCTTCGACAATGCCGACAATCTCCAAAACCATCGAATCCGCTTCGGAAAGCTCAAGTTTTCCCCGGTGAGCCAGCGTGTAGATTTGAACGCCTTCTTTATATAAACAGTGAAGAAGGGCAATTTTGGCATTCCCTCTTCCAAGTCGCGTATCATCCTGTATTAAAACTGCGTCAATGTCTGATGTTTTGATTTCCTCGAGCAGATCGAAGACGCCGTCGCGGTCCATCTCATATCCGCTCGCCTGTTCGGAAATGACGTTCACGACGTTCATCCCGTGCTCGGCGGCAAGCGACTGGAGCTCTTCAGCCTGCCGTTTTAATGAGGTTTCCTGCTGCTCCTTCGCAGTGCTTACCCTGGTGTAAATAATCGCATTCATGGAAATCCCCTCAATCATTTATTCTACAACTGCAAGCTGATATTGATCGGAGTGCTGTTTGGCTACCGGCAGGACCAAAACATCGCCCGGTTTAATAACGGAGGTCGGCAGATTGTTTTTATCGGCGACCCATTCGATGAATTTTTGTTTGTCAGCGGGTTTTCCGCCTTTGATCCGGTCGGCCAGCTCCCACAATGTATCGCCTTCCTGCACTTCTATTTTAACATATTGCTTTCTTTCTTCGATTTTACCGGCAAAAGACACAAACAGAATACAGCAGCTGATCACAGCAGTAAACAGACTGACAAAAATCAATGATTCTCTTTTCATATCCATCACCCCAGAATGTTTGTTCGGTTTTATGATTTCAGTATACATACGAACAAATGTTTCTGTCAATCGTTTTTTTCGAACCTATGTTTGTACTCAAAGGAAAAACATGCTATAATCTAGCTAAAATCGACGTTTTGAGGTGCAAAAAATGACGAAGCTATCAAAAAGACAACTTGATATTTTGCGTTTCATTAAAGAAGAAGTGAAACGCAAAGGCTATCCGCCTTCCGTCAGGGAGATCGGAGAAGCGGTCGGCCTGGCGTCAAGTTCAACGGTACACGGCCACTTGGCAAGGCTTGAAACGAAGGGATTGATCAGAAGGGATCCGACGAAGCCGAGAGCGATCGAAATTCTCGATACAGAGGAAGAAATTCACATTCCAAAAAACCAGGTTGTCAATGTCCCGGTCATCGGAAAGGTGACGGCCGGTACGCCGATTACCGCAGTCGAAAACATTGAGGAATACTTTCCGCTTCCAGACCGCCTGGCGCCGCCGGATGAGCATGTCTTTATGCTGGAGATCATGGGCGAAAGCATGATCGATGCCGGAATTCTTGATCAGGATTATGTGATAGTCAAACAGCAGAATACCGCAAACAACGGAGATATCGTCGTTGCGATGACCGAAGACGACGAAGCGACTGTTAAGCGGTTTTTCAAGGAAGAAACCCATATCCGCCTTCAGCCGGAAAACCCGACGATGGAACCGATCATCCTCCAGAATGTGACGATTCTCGGAAAAGTCATTGGCGTATTCCGCACGGTTCATTAAAAAACGGACTCATCAGCAAAACCGCCGGTCGGCGGTTTTTTTTCGCACGAAAAAACAGGCTCACATCCATACGGAAATGAAGGATGCGAGCCTGAAACAGAGGGATTGATCATATGCTTACATTACCATTATCCCCCAAACAAGTTTTCCTGTCAACAAAAATGTTTCCTTGAGGAAACATTTATCGTTGTCTCCCTTTTATCGAACGATAAACAAAATTCTCGTCCCGTCAGCGTAATCGCTCAGCCTGTTCCCGACCCAGGAGCCGGCTCCGCGGTTATCCGATGAGCTGACATATCTGACCGACGCTCCTTTTCCCCCTTCTTCACACATGGCCATCGGCCATTCGTCACGGTCAAAGCCCGGCTTAGTCGGAATCCCCTTTAATGATTCCTGACGGCGCTTATCCGCTCCAGATCTTTCAATTGTGCAGACATCTGAATGGCCCGCTTTGATCGCATCGCTTATATGAGCACCTGTTTCAGGATAGCGCGATGCCGGAAAATACAATACGTCATCATACCTTGCAGCGCCTTCGGCATGCTGAGGAGAATATGCAGCCCCTCCCGAAAGCCCAAGCAGCACCAATGCGGAAAACAGCAGATGAACCGCCCATTTTTTGATCATGACAAAAACAACCTCCTCTTGTATATGCTGGTGTCACTAACAGATTAAGAGAGAATTGTTTTTGCTTTTCGGGCTCTTTGTGAAAAAGACGTTTAGAATGTGTAAATAAACGTAAGTTAAATGCTCGGGGCATACCCGTGAAAAACTGCATGTGCTTTTTGCGTCCGCTCTAAACGTATACACGGCTGCCGTCAGGAAACATGCGGCAGCCGGATATGCAAATTTTTTCATCGTTGTATTTTTTAAAAATGATTCATTCACACAACAAAAAAACAGGCGGAAAATCCGCCTGTTTATACGGCAACTTCAAATGTCAGCTTGTCGCCGTGCTTATAGTCAATTAATTTAAAATCATCGATTGTAAAGTCATAAAAGTTTTTGATGTCCGGGTTGATCCACAGCTTCGGCGCTTCATATTGCTCGCGTTTCATCTGAATGTTTAAATTATCGATGTGACGGGTATAGATGTGACAGTCGCCGATATTGAAGATGTATTCGCCCAGCTCATAACCGAGGACTTGGGCGATCATGCGCTGCAAGACGTTATATTGGAACACATTGAACGGGTTGCCAAGCGCCATGTCATTGCTTCTCGCTCTTACTTCCAAAGAGAGCTTTCCTTCTTTCACATACCATTGCGTCTCATAGACGCAGGGCGTCAAGGCCATGCCGTCCAAGTCATCGGGATTCCACAGCATGGTCAAATGCCTGCGTGAAGACGGATTATGCTTTAACTGATGGAGCAAATAATCCACTTGATCGGCTTTCTGCCCGTTAACCGTTCTGTTTTTCTTCGCTAATTGATAGCCGTAGGCTGCTCCGATTGTGCCGTCTTCAAGCCGCCATTGATCCCAAATATGAACCCCCATATCGTTCAAAACTTGAACATCATTGGATTTCAGCTGCCAGATCCAAAGCAGCTCTTTGATGGCCGTTTTCCACGCCACCTTCTTCGTCGTCAAAATCGGCACTTCCGAATTGTCAAACCGCATTTTTTCGCTCATGATGCTCAGCGTATGAGCCGGCGTTCCGTCTGAATCCCACTTCGTCCGGACCTGATATTCTTCATCGGAGATCCCTGATTCAATAATTTTTTGAATGATTGCATTGTATTGCTGGTCATAATGGCTCATCTTATCCTCTCCTCTTTCCACATGATATGTATAAAATGAGTTTTTTTCAAGATTTAAGATCATGCGCGGGTTTGATAAATCTCCAACGCTTTCTTGATAACATTTTTATCGTATCCGGTGACATCATGGATTTTCTCAGTCCAGCCTTCAATTGTGTCCGGCTTCGCTTCTCTGTATAATCCTTTGCTCGTGCTAAGATATATGTCCCAGCCGCTGAATTCCCAATGCGCGATTTCATGTTGAAACGGAATTCTGCATTCCAGTAATGGCGCAGGCTTCAATGCCGCTTGCGAGCATTCAGCTGCCTCCCAAAAAACGGACATGTCAACAGGCTCTGTAGAGTAGACTTGAGTTGACACCTTTCCGTTCGGCCGATGGTAAAGGACCTTAACTCCGCCGGTTGTCGGCTTGACTTGAATTTGTGCTGCCGGGAAAAAACCGTCCAGCTTTTCACTGGTATAATCTTCACATTCGCAGTCGATCAGAATCGGCTGCAGCCATTGATCTCCCAGATCACATAAAAAGCGCCGTCCTCTTTCATCAAGCGCGATGACTGCGGCATGCGCGCGTTCTGTTTTGAACGAACGGCCGATCGGAAAAGCTTCCACTCCGTCTTTTGTAAACTCGTCCAGCAGCCAAATCGAAAGGTCAAAGCAATTGCCGGCAATGCCGTACTCTTGGTGGTGTTCCTTCATCATTGAGACGTTCCGCTGTTTCTGATCCCCTCCCTGATGATAAAACCATGCCTTTGTCAGCGTTTCCATCGGAAAAGCGTCGAATCTTCTCCACGTACGGAGAATGGCATCCGGAGCAAACATCATCTTCCCCCCTGTCCAGAAGCGATTGTTAACACTATTATATACGGGCGACCGAGACGAAAAAAATCCCTTAGCAAGGGATTTTTTCGTTTTATTTTCCTTTCTCATCAGTCGGAATCTGGATCAGGGAATTCGATCCTGTCGCTTTAGGCATTTTTCCGTCCCATTTTTGGATCCATTGATACTTGATCATTTCATCTGACATCGATTTTTTAATAATTTCATTATACTCGGCAATACCTTGAGCTTCGATCTTTTTCTTTTTCGCTTCCGCTTCGGCGATCTTCAGCTCTGTCTGCGTTCTTTCCAGTTCCTGCGAAGACTTCACGCGCGCGTCAATCGCTTCCTGGGTCGCTTTATCAGGCTTTGGCACACCGAGTGTTAAATCGTCAATGACAAAGCCGAGCCCCTTCATATCATCTGCAAATGTTTTTTGGATTTCTGCGGCGGCATCAGATGATTTTTGTCCGTATGTATCAATGACGGAGTATTTGGAAATCGACTTTCTTGCAGCGTCCCACAGCCTTGTTTTCAAGTAGCTGTTTTCGATTGATTCAATATCGACCGCTCCGAATTTATTAAACAATTCTACGACTTTATCAGGCTGAACGACATAGTTGTAGGCGATGTCCATTGAGATGTTTTTGCCGTCAGAAGTAGCCACTTGAATATCCTGATTGTTTACAGTCTGCATCCGCACCGGATATCTTGTGACTTTGTCAAACAGTCCGACTAAATGCCAGCCTTGATCAAGCGTTTCCGATTTCACCCCGCCATTCGGAGAATAAACGACGCCGACATATCCGTTCGGAATTTTCTCGATGAACAAGGAAGCTGTGAATCCTCCGATAATTAAAGCAACAGCGACAATGATTCCGCCGAGCAGCGTTTTGTTTTTATTCTTCTTTGGTTGTTTTTCATTCATCTTTGTCATCCTCCAGCGTTTTCTTTATTTTGCTCGCCCCGCTTCCGACTTTTTTAAAAAGCGGGCTTAACATAAGCCATACGCCAAACCCTATAATGGATAGCAATATGATCGAACCAATCATGACTTTCACTTTTGTTTCACCCCTTTTGCATTTGTTGATTGATCGTATGACTAAATAAAATCATTTCACTTATGTTTACGTTCATATGAACTTAAAGTTTCATTTTTTTAAAATGTAATAGAAAAAATTTTATCATTGCAATTGCGAAATCAATGGCATCGTTAAAGGATATGTCGGATATCTTACTCTTTATGCCGCGTATATCATGGCGTGTTCGCAGTCAAATGAAGACGAAGCGGCATGCCGAACCAACTATCAGCTGGGCACATACTAAAAAAAGAGCCAAATGATTGGCTCTTTTAAAAATATTAAATTTCAATTATTGTTGATTGCCCTTTTTAACCCATTCAGCTACTGTCACTGTGCGTTTAGCTTGATGTTTCACTGCAGCTTCCACGTCTTCAATCATCTTCCCGTTTTGATCGACTGTAACACTCGTTCCATATGGATTTCCGCCAGCCCCGAAGAGGACAGGATCAGTGTATCCCGGAGAAGCAATAATAGCTCCCCAGTGCATCATTGAAGTATATAAGGACAAGATTGTTGCTTCTTGACCACCATGTGGATTTTGAGCGGAGGACATTGCGCTTACAACCTTATTTACTGTCTTTCCGTTTGCCCAAAGTCCGCCTTGTGTATCAAGAAACTGTTTCATTTGGGATGCCATATTGCCAAAGCGTGTTGGTGTACTGAATATAATAGCATCTGCCCACTCTATATCTTCTGAGGATACGACTGGAATGTCCTTTGTTGCATCAACAGTGGATTTCCACACTTCATTTCCCTCAATGGCTGATTGCGGAGCCAATTCTTGTACTTTTAAAACTTTGACCTCAGCACCTGCTTCTTCCGCACCTTCTGCAGCCCATTTGGCTAATTGATAGTTTGTTCCGCCCATACTATAAAAAACTACAGCTAATTTTACATTTGACATATGATCCAGCTCCTTTGATTTTCTAAATAGTTTGTCTAAAAATCCCATGTTTTAACACCTGCTTTTTTGTTTTCTTTTCGGCAAACCTTTTAAGAACCACCCCCTTGAAGTGTTTCGCTGCCATTATTATTCCTTGCTAGAATAAACTTAAAACATTTCAATTTAATGAATCTCAATTTCGAGATATTATGGATGGTTATATTACTTCGGTCTTTTTCTGGTGAAGATTTCGCCAATCTTTGCGTAATCATGCCCGGCTAAACGACTGATGGCGCCGAGGCCTCTTGGATCGATTTTTCCATTTTCATAGATGTCGCTTTCGATATGATATTGAACGACTCTGCCTATCATGAAATCGCATCCGTCAGAGTGCTTATCTCCCAACTCTAATGAGTACTCCAGAACACATTCCATACGCACTTTTGCTTCTTTCACGCCCGGCACCGAGACTTTCACACTTTCGACGGGGGTTAACTCCGCTAACTGAACTTCACTTTGACTTGGTGGTAGGCTGGCGGCCGTTAAATTGATTTTTTCAACGTTTTGTTCATCAACGATATGGACCACAAATTCTTTGCTGTTCAAAATGTTTCTCGCTGTATCCTTTTGGCTCCCTGCAAAACGTTGAATAGAAAGGGAGATCATCGGAGGATTTGAAGATACAATATTAAAGTAGCTAAAAGGAGCTCCGTTTAAGACGCCCTCCTCTGATAAACTTGTAACAAATGCAACCGGTCTCGGTATAATACTCCCGATTAAAAACTTGTAGTTCTCTCTTTCTGTTTTTGTATTGGGATCAATGGACAGCATCGAATCACTTCCTTACAAAAATTAATCCAGCGCCTTCACTGTTACAGGAATTAATCTTCTTTCTAACTGCTCTCTGTAGTGTTCATACTGGGCCGGCAGCATTAACTGTTCTCCCATTGTTTCATATGATTCATCATGGGCGAATCCTGGTGGATCTGTTGCAATTTCAAATAAGATTTCCCCGTGTTCTCTGAAATAAATCGCGTTAAAATAATTTCTGTCTTGCACAGGTGTAACACGGTATCCGTTTTCCGCAACATATTTTTGCCATTCCAATTGATCATTGTCATCAATGGCTCTCCAGGCAATATGGTGAACTGTACCCGTCCCCATTTGTCCGCTTCCTATAGTTGTTAATTTCAAATCAATCATATTTCCTATGTCACCAGCAGAACGAAAACGTACAAAATCTCCTTCTTCTCCAACTTTTTCAAGTCCCATGACCTTTTCTAATAATTCAGCCGTTTTTTCGGGTTGTTTGGATAACAGTGTTGCTCCGCCAAATCCTTTGATTGCATTGTCCGGTGTTATTTCCCCTACTTTCCAGCTGTTCTTTTCCCCTTGTTCTCTTTCGACAATTTCCAGATGAAGACCATGAGGATCATCGAACTCCAAGTATTCCTCTCCAAAACGGTTCATTTTTGTATAAGGCACATTGAATTTTGCTAATCTGTTTTCCCAAAAAGCCATAGCGCCTTTAGGAACGACGTAAGAAGTCACTCCCACTTGACCATCTCCAATGACTCCTCGACGGGCACCTGCCCAAGGAAAGAATGTAATAATCGTTCCCGGTTTCCCGCCTTCATTGCCAAAATAGAGGTGATATGTTCCCGGATCATCAAAATTAACGGTTTTTTTCACTAAACGTAAACCAAGAACGCCAGCGTAAAAATCCACGTTCTCTTGCGGATGGCCGACAATCGCTGTAATGTGATGGATTCCAGTTGTTTTCTTTTTCATTCCATTTCACTCCTCTTTCATGAAACATAGCTTTATGATGAGAAATACGTTACAAATTCATTTACAGGTTTTCTAAATCCCCGTGATTTTTCTGCTTTTTATTTTTTCCTTCTTTAAAAGATCAAAATCAATGGACAAGCATCCCTGCCTTTTTCTTTATAGGACTCCGGGCAGTTTTCAACCTTCGTAGATTTCTGTTGCTTGCTAACGATGATGACTGCCGATGAGCCCAGGATCTTGTTATGTCATGAAGCTCCTGTTCAGAAATAGAATACCCAGTTCAATATTTATTTCTCATTATCATGAATTCATATATTTCGAATTCGAGATATTATTATAAAAAAATTTACATGCTTTGGGCATGGAAGCCAAGTTTTTTTAACTTTTCAATTAGAACTTCTTTTTCTTTTATGTCTAAGCCGCCGAAAATGCCTTTCATAGCTGTTTTATGTTTTGGAAAAAGATTGTTCATCAGTGCAGTTCCTTCATTCGTTAAAGCAGCGTATGTTATACGGCGATCTTTAGGACAAGGCCTTCTCTCTATTAACTTTTTCTTCTCCAACTTATCTACAACATAGGTAATGCTGCTGCTTGCGATTAATACTTTTTCGCCTATTTTTTGGATCGGCTGATCGCCTTTACTATAGACTAATTCTAGAACAGCAAACTCAGTTGGGTTTAGTCCTAAACATTTAATATCCTCTTCCACGCGCTTTTTAATCGATTGCAGTGCACGAGACAAGACAATAAATGCCTTTAAAGACAACTCCTCTTCGTATCTCTCCATTTCCTGACTGCCCACGGTATTCATCCTTTTTAATTATCTCGAATTCGAGATAATTGTATAATAACGATTTGCTGTTGTCAACTTTTTAAAACGGTTTATGTTATTACGAGTTAAAACAGATGAGACAGAATTGTTAAACGGATGCATTTCCATTGCCGAAGCAGGATTCGGATCTAACACAAAAAACCGCCGACTCAAGGTCGGCAGCGCCGGCTGTTTCAGAAGTCTTGTCATGCATGAAATAGTTTGTCTTTTATCTGGAGATGCAGCTTCGGATTCAGCAAGAAAATAATGGACTGAAGCTGTTCCTGTTTATTAATCGAGGGATCCGCGTGGTGTTGATGGTTGTATCCGTTAAAGATTGCAATCAGCGTGGTGGCCATCACCTTCGGATTGAGCTGTTTCTGAACGATGCCTTCTTCCTGGAGCTGCTCGATCAGTTCGACAAAAAACTCCCTCCACTGTTCATACAGAAGGGCTACTTTTCTTTGAATCTCAGGATATCTATGACTATTTGCCATAAATTCCAAAAACAAAGCTGTCGAATGCTCTTTATTTGATGTTTGAATCAAGTGTTCAATCCCTGCGAGCAATCCCCTCAGCGTCTTTTTTCGAAAACAATTCATGCTGGTTTGAAAGCGATCTTCCATTTGCTCATTCATAATATGGAGAAACAGCATCTCCTTTGACTTGAAATACAAATAAAACGTAGCTTTAGAAAATCCGGCTTCTTTCATAATTTCATCTACAGAGGTTGCCGAATATCCATTTTGGGCGAACAGATGATATCCGGCTTCTACGATCTTTTGAACCGTATTCTGTGTCTTCTTTTTCATTAAGCTGTCCTGTCCTCTCTACTTCTCTAATTAAGTTGACCATCTATGTATTGAGATATACTGGGAACGTCAAGGACTCGTTATGTTAAAGAAAATTGGAAAAAGACGCTTAAAATCTTCTGCTCAAACATACACTTGCAGCCTAAGCGGACGTTCTTTCATCAAGCATAGCAGTGACATATAAACACCGCCAAGTGACATTAGCCCGGTAAGTCAACAAGGCCAATCGCCCTAACAGGCCGGTAGCCGTATGTTCCTTTCCTTGCAAAATTCCCAACATTCATTCTAGCATTTACTGCTAAAAACTTCATATATATTGTAATTTATTTAATTGGATTTTTCTGTTTTTTAAAAGCCTCTATGAAATACCCGGGGTCCACATCCACTTCATAAGCAAATACCCCTTGGTTCGTATGGAGGTAAAGCAAACCGGCCTCGGAAAAAGGTCTGTATGATACATCGTGGACGTGCTCAAGGCGATACTGGCGGCTTGCCGTTAAAATTTTATCGTTGTACAGGTACATTTGATTATGCTTTTTTGTATAGGTTTGCCGGTTAAAATCAATCGTCCGTTCTGTTTTGTAGTAGCTGACAGCGGCGATGGCCTGATGGCACCCGTCTTTCATTTGAAACCTCCATTTGCTATTCGTTGATTAATTTGGACATGACATATTCATCAACATATTGTCCTTTTACTTTCAAAGCGTGCTTTTTAGTGCCTTCAATGATAAAACCCATTTTTTTGTATAAACGCACGGCGGCTATATGATGGGTCATGACAGTCAGCTCAAGTCTGTGAAGCTTTTCTTCACAGGCCCATTTTTCCAATGCCTGAAACAGCTTTACTCCAATACCTTGTCCAATATATGTTTGGCGTATGCCAATGATGATATGGGCACGGTGGCGTGTTCTCTGAACCTGTCCTCTGACTGCTGCAACATATCCGACTAAGCTTCCGTCATCAGCCGCACAAACAAAAACTTCACACACGCCGGATTGGATCTGTTTGATTTGACGTTGTGCCTGAAGCTTTCGTTCACCCGGTTCAAACAGCATGAATTCAGATTCTTCATCGATCGTTTCACAAAGCTTCAGATAGTTTTCTGCATCTGAAGCTGTTAATTTTCTGATATGCAAGAAAGGCCCTCCAAACAGTTTTTAGATTATCTATATATTCTGAATTATAATCGCATGAAAAAGGCTGTGCAAACCGCAGGTGCCAAGATCGATTCGCGGCTTCATCAAAAAAAATAGCAAAACCGTCGGCATTACTTTTCAAGCAGCCTCGGTTTCGCAGGGTCGCACGCAGGTTTTTGCGTATTTGTCGATTCGGCGATTTTCATTAAATAATAGCATTCTTCCCTCATCATGTGGTCTGCCATCAGCGCGGAGAACGTACCGAGCATCTGATCTGTAAGCTCCAGCTCCTCCACTTCTTTCAAAAAGGTACGAAACAGCTCAATCTCAAGCTTCACGTCTTTATTCATCCTTCTGAGAGCGGGAAAAGATTCAACATTCGCTCTGAGATACCCCGTCAATTCAACGGATTTAATATAGAACTGTTCAAAGTGTTTGACAAACTCCCTGCTCTTCTCTTTCAACCGTTTTTCCACCGCATCCAGGTCATCGGCAATTGCTCCAGCATGTCCGGCGGCATCCATCAGCCACAGCATATGGTGGTGCAACTCGTGGAAAACAGGCGGCACTTCCCGTTTTTTTAAGTATTTTAGCACAAGCAAGTACTCCTCCAGTTCATTTACCATATGGTTGATAAAAGTCGGGGGAAGGTGAATTTTAATATCGCCTGTCAGGTGCCTTTTAATGATGGAGAGTTTAAATTTCCTGAATTGAAGGGCATATTCTTCAGCTTCAAGCGTTAATGAATACAAATCAGGCGAAGCATTCACTTTTTTCAGCAAAACATCAAACGTCTGCTTGAACTGCTTCGCCTTTTGAATATCTTCTTTTTCCCTTTCAGCCAAAGAATCCAAAATAAAACGCGCATGATCACCCAAAACTTGAAGCCAAAATTTATGTTCAAAAACGGCCGTCTCCTTATAAGTTTTCAAGCTTGCGCCTCCCTTTAAATACCATTCTTCACTATGGCTATTCGCTGCAAGCCCGAAATATGATCATGCAAATAGAAGCTGATCAATAAAGATTCGGAGGCAGTATGTCATCCCGGGGATGTTGAATAACCGATGGCGGCGTATCATGAATATATGCAGGCGCAGGTTTTAGCACTGGTTTTTTCGCAAGGGGCTGAGGATGTTCAACATACTGAAAAACGCCTTCCCCATCCATGCTCGGTCCCTTCGCCCATCTGCCTGTAGCGCTCTCGTTGCCTCTTGAAAAATTAAATAATACATGGGAGACTTCCCTTTTTTCCAGATGGCGCGGAAACGTGCTTGGGACGACGACATTTTCTTTCGCTTCCAGTTCTTTAATGGCCGCAAGCCACTGGTTTTGATGCATCGTATCCCTTGCAATCAGCCAGGACAGCATATCTTTGACACCGCGGTCCGTCGTCTCTTCATAAAGCCGGACAGCCTGCAGGCGTCCCTGTGATTCCGCGTTTAAATTTGCTCGAAAGTCGGCAAGCAAATTTCCGCTTGCAATAATATAATCGGCGGTCCAGCGGTTTCCCACGCTGTCGGCCGGCATTGCCCCTAATCCTGATACGATGGCATGCTGCGGATTCATCCCTCCGAGAATGGCACCGAGCACAGGATCTTTTGCAGCTTTTTCAAGATCGCCGACCGGCGCACCGTCCAAAAGCCTTGCAATCATCGTCGCCAGCATCTCGATATGGGCGAGCTCTTCAGCCCCTGTATCCATCAGCAGATCTTTGTACTTGCCGTTTCCTCTGACACTCCAGCCTTGAAAAAGATATTGCAGAGCTACTGATATTTCGCCGAACTGTCCTCCCAGTATTTCCTGCAGCTTTTTCGCAAATAATGGATCGGGTTTTTCAGGCTTTGCATGATACTGCAGTTCTTTAATATGAAAAAACATAAGATCGCTCCTCTCCTGAGCTACCTTATGAACGATAAGAACAATAGGTGTTTGTCTATCCCTTTTAAATGAGTTTCTATGAACCGCTAAGAAGGTCTTCAATCCACATATCAACTTGCCGCTCAGACATTCCTCCGACATACATCCGCTCTGGTCTTCCTTCCCGATTAATGAATATACTTGTAGGCAAATAATAAATTTCCCAAGAACGGTAAACTTCAGCCGATTGATCCAAAGCGACCGGAAAAGTTAAGCCATGGCGGTCGACAAAGCTCTTTACTGCACCTTTCGATTCACGCACATTGACAGCGATGATTTCAAAACCGTCTCCTTTAAAACGGTCATAAGCTTTTTGCATGACCGGCATCTCCTCTTGGCACGGTGTACAAAAAGTCCCCCAAAAGTTAACAAGTACCGCCTTTCCCCGTAATTTTTTCAGTTCGATGTCACCGCCCTCTAAAGTCGATAATTTAAAATGTAATGCCTGCCTGTTCATTCCGGCCTCCGGCAATATGCTGATAAAGAGCATAACCAGACGCACAACATAGGAGCAAGAGGATGGCGCCTCTCAATAAAAGCAGCGTTTGTTTTTTCATTTTTTTCTCCCGATATGTTAGCCCTAATATGAAAAAAGGACTCTCCTCTGCTGGGCTTTCTTTATGATGAGTAGTCCGGCATTTCATGCTCAAAGCCGTAAAAGCCTGTAATTCCAACATCTCCGCAGCCTGACACTTTTGTGATATCCAGGAAATGATTGCGGTGCGGCGTCCCGCTCACTTTATCTGCAGCACTTAAATGAAGATGATTTCCAGTAAATTCTTTCTCGCTTAAAGTGATCGCATGTCCTGTTAACGTGATTCTCTGCAGCTTGATCTTGAGTGTACAGCCTTCTGCATTAAAAATCGTAAACTTATAATACAGCCATGTCGGGTAGTAATTTACATTGGTGCTGTCCGCCATAAAAAATCCCACTTGATCTTCAGTCATTGTCATGGTCGTCTTTTTCTCATCTTTTGTAACCGCAGCATCAGCAGGCTGAATATGAAAACTGCAGGCCATCATGATTGAAAACAACATCAAAAATAAATTTTTTTTCATTGGCGCCCCTCCCTTTTTCCATATTATAAACTTTATTGAATAAAAAGGATATTGAAATTTAATCTCCCGTTTCAAGATGAGTGTGCCGAACGATCCCTTACAAAAGTGTAATGTTCATGTCACGTTATTCGATTTTTTTATCAGACAATGAATCTTAGAATGATAAATGAGGTGAAATTGTGAAAAAGCATATCGTATGGATCAGCCTGATGATCATATTTACCGCATTATTAAGCGGATGTAACTTAAACCGTGTGGGAACAGACGAATATTATGTTCACATTACCGGAAACGGGAAGGAAGACACGTCGAAGTTTGACGACGGCGAGGAATACTCCGTCTTCAAATATGAACTGGCCGGTTTTGATGAGGACGGTCAAGAAAAAACAATGGAATTCACAGCTGATAAAAACCTTCGTACAGGCGCGTTTTTACGGCTTTTCTATTCTGAAAATAAAGGCGTGAAATCGTGGGAAGAGGTTGAAAAAGACGATATTCCCGACAAAGCCAAAGATCGATTAGGTGTGAAAAATTAAAAAACATGCGGGAGATGGCGGCGCCATCTCTTTTGTTTATCCTTGCATGCCTTCCTTTTTGCTTTTTTTAAGTGATAAAAATTCATCCTGAAAAATGCACATTCTAATAGCGTTACGATAATAGCCGTCAACGAAAAATTCATCCTGCAGCTCGCTCTCGATTGTGAACCCTGCCTTTTTATACAAGTGAATCGCTTTTGCATTATCTTCGTCGACGATCAAATACAATTTGTGCAAATTCAAAACGGAAAACGCGTAGTTCATCGCCAAATACGTTGCGCTTGACGAATACCCGTTCCCTTGATGCTCGGGATCAATGATGATTTGAAACTCCGCCCGTCTGTGAATATAATCAATTTCGACCAGCTCAACCAATCCGATCATCTCAGTCTCTTTCTCTATGATAAAGCGCCGTTCGCTTTGGTCATGAATGTGTTTGTCAAACAAATCCTGCAGCTCAACAAAAGTCTCATACGGTTCTTCAAACCAATACGACATAATCTTCGCATCGTTGTTAAGACGGTGGACAAACGGAAGGTCTTCTCTTTCGAGCGGACGCAATTTAAGCTGATTGAACATATCAGCAACCTCCAATATAAATTAAAATTTAAGATGATGTAAGGCGCAGGCCGATCACCCCGATTATAATAAAGCCAAGTGAGATGAGCTGCGGAGCGCGAATCCGCTCCTTAAACCAAAATAAGCTGACTGCCGTAATGCCGATGCTGCCGATCCCGGTCCAAACGGCATAGGCAACACCGGCTGAAAGTGCCTGCATGGCTTTCGAAAGGCAGAAAAAAGACAAAGCAAACCCCAATACCATGACAATAATCGGCCATTTTTTTCTTGTGCCGTCTACATATTTCATAGCGATGGCGGCAATGACCTCTTCGATTCCAGAAATCACCAAAAGTAACCACGGCATGATCAATCACCCCCTGACTGGGTATTGTTCTCTTTTGTAAACATTTTCATGCCAATAATGCCTCCCAACAGCACGATCAAAAAAAATATTTGCCCTCCTGAAAAGGGTTCGCCCATAAAAACACCCGTCACATATGTGCCGGCCGTTCCGATTCCGACAAATACGGTATAAGCCGACGCCATCGGAATGTTCCTGTAAGATCGTATCAGCATGAGAAAACTTGCCGCGATCAGTACAAAGATCATCAGCCAATCGGCGAAGGAATCCGCATGTTTAAGACCTGAGGCCCAAACCACTTCCAAAAAACCCGCAATAATGACGAGGAGCCAACTCAATGATAACACCCTTCCTGTTGTGAATGAACGTCAGTCATTTTTAGGCCGATAAAAAATGAACAGCTGCAGCCGGTCATTTTTCACTTGGTTCCTATGCTTCTCTTCAGAAAAGTAAATATTTCTTTTTTGAACACACTGAGCTCTTCGTCTTTTTCCGCCCCGATGTAATAACGTTCCGCTGTGTTTTCGACAAAGTTGATAATCGTTCTGGCCGTCCAGCGCACATTGATGTCCGGAATGACCTCGTTTTTCTCAACTGCTTTTTCAATAAGTCCTTCAAGCCAGGAATAATAAGGCTGATAGATCGCCTCCCATTTTTCCATCGAATGGTCAAAGGCAAGACCTGAGTAGCAAAGAACGATAATATCCTGATGAAGTTCCGTCATGTTGAACGTCTCATCGATCATGATGTCCAAGGCGGTCCAGAAAGACATGGTTCCGTCGACCTTGCTCTTAATATGGTCCAAAGAATGTGTCAGAAGATTTTCCGCGATCGCGGGAATCAATGCATTTTTGGATGAGAAATAAAGATAAAAAGTGCCCTGCGCAGTACCTGCTTTTTTCACGATATCTGAAATCGACGCCTTATCCAGCCCCTTTTCAGAAATGACTTCAATGGCCGCCTGCAAAATCTTTTCATATTTCCCGGACGTTTGCTTTGGCATGTTGCAGACCTCCCTAAAAATGAATGACTATCATTCATTTTAGTGGAGCGGCTTTTCATTGTCAACCGGGCGGCGCAGGACTTATTTCCTTAAAATTTCTTTAAAATCCTAAGCATAAGCTGTCTTTGGATATGAATCCCTTTTATACTTTACACATATACCGAAAACAGATGGAGTTGATATTGTTGAAACCGCTGATCAAGCTGGCATGCGGAGCTGCCTCTCTTATCGCAGCCGTCCTCGCAATATGTTTTGCAGTGAAACGGAGCAAAGACAAACAATAGGAATTAGGAAAAGTTCTCAGCAAAGCTTTTCTTTTGCTAAAAGTTTTTTTGTTGATCTCCCTGTTCATTTTAAAGAGAAATGCAATGCATAGTGATCATGAAATCGAATAATCGATTAGACCTCCTACAGCTTTCTATGAATCTTTTTGGACTATTATGCTATATGAAAATATGCACAAAAAATATAACACTTGGAAAATCAATATGATATAATCATTACTCTAATGAGTAAATAAAGAGCTTTTTTAAATATATAAACGACGAAGGGGCTATAGAATGGAACTTACGATCACCAGAGCACTAAGCGAACTCAAAATGTTGGATAAAAGAATCAAGCGGGCCGTAAATGAGAGCACATTCGGAGGTTTGATGATCGGAAAGAAACTGCCGAACGGATTTCGGACAGCCGAAGACTTGGAAACTAGGGCGAAAGCCGATTATCAATCAATTGAAGCCTTAATCAAAAGGCGAAATGCCATTAAGTCTGCCATTGTTGTATCCAACGCGACGACCAAAATCGAAGTGGCCGGAGTCAAGATGACTGTGGCTGAAGCCATCGAAAGAAAAACCTCCATCAGCTACGACATTCAGCTTTTGGATAAGCTGAAAGAAGTGTACGCTGATTTAGTCGACGAGGCCGAGAGCGTCAATCAAAAAGTAACAGAAAGACTAGACAAACATCTGGAGACTCTTTTCGGAAAAGACGGCAAAGTAAAAGCGGCTGAAAACCAGGAAATCGTCAAATCTTTCCTCGCTGAAAATGAAGCAAAAATCATCGATCCGCTGAACCTAAAAGAGAAGATCGATTCCTTGTCAAAAAAGATCGAGGACTTTGAAATGGAAGTTGACTTTGCATTGTCCGAGAGCAATACACTCACCAAAATCAAAATCGATTAACAGCCGATTGTTAGCCAACCGAAAACCGATAAAACTAAACACCTTCCGAGGGAAAGGTGACTCCCTCCTTTTATTTCATCTGCACAGCCAAAGAGACGCTGTGCCAACATTGAGATAAAAGCTCAAAGCTCAACGTTCAGCGTTTACAGCTTAAGTATCAAAGCTCTTAACAGTTCAAAGCTTACGCCTTAAAGTTAAAAGATCGATAAAATCTGGGAGAAACGGCTGCTTGAGCATTTGTTTACCGGCTCAGTCGGTTGCCGCCCAGCAGGTTGGCTAACAATGGATATCAATAACAAAAAAACGTCTATATAGACGTTTTTTTAGTGGATTCGCAAATCAAAGGATGCGCTCAATCTTTCTGTTTGTCCTTTTCTATATGCACCCAAAGATAATAAATCACCCCGCCTGCTAAAATAAACACAATCCCCAAGTACCTTTGTTCTGAGGGAACAAAAAATTGAAATAAAAACGCTAAAATTAAAGCCGGTACCATAATCATGAAGTATTTCTTTTTATCCAACATGTAGAACACCCTTGCATTAGTTTTAGCTAAATATACGATATAGGTGTTGTTTGGTTTCAATTTTTAAAGATTCCGCTCTGATTTATGACAATATGAATCTGGAATAATGACGAAAACCTCAAAGGTCTTTTTCTTTATGCAAAATATAATGGCCGCGGGCAGGTTTTTTAATATCTGGGCGATGTTTCATTAAGCTCTTCATAAATGTCGTCATGTTTTTAATCGGAAAGCCGGTTTCTTTCTCGATTTCAGTTTTGAGCTTAATGCCTTTCAAGCCCTCTTCATAGCGGCTTAAAATGTTTAAGGCAGCCTCACGCTGTATGGTTGTTTTTGATTGGAAAATAGTATGAGATGGAGTTTTGATGGGTGGATGTTTGTCAACGGCAATCTGGGATTGTTTTAATTCCTCTGCTGCAGCGCTTGCCAAGTCGATTAATGAAGATTTTTTGTTAATTGCGGGATCACTCTCCTGATCCAATTCACGCAGCTTCGAATAAATGTCTTGTCGTTCTTTCCGCAATTCCCGCATCACCTGAATCTCCGCATCACCTAGCTGTTCAAGTCTCAAACGCAACGCTTCTCTTTCGTCGAACATATCTCCCACATCCTAAAATTAAGATTCCATTATAGTTTATAGGACTTTTTTAACTTTAACAATTTATTTAAAAATAAATTCAAGAAAAGTTCTTTTTATCGTTAAAACGCATAAGGAATATAAAGGATGATTACGTTATTGATGTTCTTGTATCAATCGGCATATCCTTCGTCCGTCTCCTCCAAATCATATGATCATATCCTTTCCCCCAATAATCCTTCAGCATATAGTCAGGCTCGCCGAATTTCTTCTTCCATATTTTCTGTGCACCGGGATAACCGCTGTCCAAACAAAATTCCTTCACTCCCCGATTCAGAAAGGTCAAAAACATAACGTTGAACAGCAAAGACCCGATTCCGCGTCTTTGATAATCCGGGTGGACAAATACCGTCCCTACCTCATATAAATCCTTTAAAGCCCCATCCGTACAAATATCGATCAATTCGCTTGCAGGGCCATATTCGATTGTACCGATGATTTTATTCAGACGTTGATCTGAAGCGATAAAAAAATGCCGGCTCTTCCCTTTGCTGTCTAAGTCTGCTTTCAAGTATTGCCTCTTACTTTCAATTTCACTTTCTTGATGATCAAGCAGATCGGATATCCCCTCTTTAGCAAAAGTATCCTCGACCACGATTCTGAAAAACTGATTCAGCTCTTCAACGTCGTCAATTTGCGGCCTTCTGATCTCAATCTCGTTCATTTTAAATCACTTCCTTATTCAGTGATTGTCGTTTCATTTATACCACGGAATCTTGGTTAATTTCATTATTTCTGCGTTCTCTTCATCTCCGGTTTTCCACTCCACTTTGACTGATAACGCATGCCCGATGACATCCTCTTCAGGCATAAAATCAAAAGTCGCGATATGATCTTCCATATGGCCTCCGTCATCCATTTCCTCTCCGGTATACTCAGAAAGATCGTATTCTCCTCTATCATCATACTTTTTGCCGTCTATGTATAAGGTGATTGTTTTCACAATCGTTCTTTTCGCATCTTCTTTCGCGCCATCCCAATACAAATTCAAAAAATAATTAGGCCCGATTGACGTTTTATCTGATTTCTCAATCGAAGCATGCCACAGACCGCTTTCCCCCTCTCCTTCATACACCACTTTCTTTCCGAAGATCATTGCACTGACATATCCCCCGCCAATTAAAAGCAGAAATGCGCTGCTGATTATCAGCAGCCGTTTGAGTCCATTTTTGTTTTTCATCATTTCCCCCGCTTTCATCACAATAGTAGTGATGACGGTGAAAAAAGTTACGCAAAAAAGGCGCCATAAACGGCACCTTTTTAAAATCATATTTCCTCGGAGTATTCAGCGCTTTTGACCAATAAATTGAATGACATGAGACAGGCCGTTGTGCCAAGCCCCTTCATGACGAACGACTTCTCCCATAAAAAAGTGGACAATACGCCAATCTGAAAAGGTTTGTAAAAATTCTTCCGGTGTATATAAAAGCTTCGGATCCTGCGGCCCGCCGCTTTTGTAAGGAATTTGGTGCGTCGAATACACTTCCGTCACGAAAAATCCCCCGGGCTTCACGGCTTCTTTTACTCCAAGAAGTGTTTTTCGACGCAGCTCTTCTGGAAAATGTCCAAAAATACATACAATCTCGTCCCACTGCCCTTGATTCCAAGACGCTTCATTTAAGTCAACAAGCTCCGTCTTCACCGATACATGACGGGTTTCAGCAAGCTTTTTCGTTTTCTCCAACCCTGACTCGGCATAATCCCATGACGTGACGTTCATCCCTTGTTCTGCTAAAAAAACCGCATTGCGCCCCTCGCCTTCTGCAATGGCTAAAGCATCACCCGACAATTGAAGTTTTTTCTGCGAATCTGCCAAAAACGCATTCGGTTCCGTTCCATACACATAGTTCTCATCTTGAAAGCGCTCGTGCCAAAAGTTCATCGTTTTTGTTCTCCTTTTTTTAGAAGCTTTCATATCAATGATATACCCGTTTCTTTTAGATGATGCATCTCATTTTCGCTTCGCAGTCAAACTCGATACTCTCCTTCGAATTAACCCTTATCATTTGTTCGCAAATGAACAATAATCATGATGACGCCTAAAATGAGAAGCAAAACAGGATAAAACAATACAGATGATTGAAAATAAACCGAAGCTTCACTATTGCCATCTGCATCCATTATATAATGAGGAAAAGCAACAGATAACACCTGTAAGAAAAACAGCGTTAATAGACCCAGCAAAATTGAAACAAATCCGGAAACAAAGTACATAAAAAAACCTCCTATTCGCACATTTTGAAAATTGCCAGCTTTTTAATAAATTAAAGAAATTATCCCTCATGAAGCTGCTTTAATTTTTTTCGGATGAAAGAAATCGTATCTAATGCCAGCTTTTTACGACAAAGAACAATTCCGGCATGGCCACAATTGTAGAGATGTCTTTCGGGTTTCCCCCAGCTCTCCCATAACTTATCGGCATCCTCTAAGTGAACATATTGGTCATGAACGGCGGAAATCAGCAAAATGTGATCTTTGTTAACTTTCGGCACAGCCTGACTGGGATCTGTAATTTCCCAATATGTTTGTAAATCTTCATATGTCACACCGTACTGTTCCAATTCTTCTCTTATGAATTTACCCGGGATGGTATTCCATATCGCATAAGAAAGACGATTGGCATAAAATATCGATACCACGATGTCGATTTCAGTCTCAAGGGCAGCCAGTAAATTTGTCATCCACCCGCCTAAACTGACGCCCACTATAATAACAGGGCCGGTTTTATTTGCTTTGATCCAGTGAATGAGTGCCCGTAAATCCACGACAGCTTGTCTTGTTGATTCAACTGTACGATTCAAATTCGCACTTATCATCAATTCACCGCTGTAAAGCGAATGTTCCGGCTCTCTTTCAAAATGATACGGAAGAGAATAGTAGTACATGTTCCAGCCTAAATCGTTCATCATACGATCATGAAATATCTTTTTTATTCTGTCGTATGAATCCATTCGCCAGCCGTGTACAAAAATAACATTAGGTTGATCTATATCATTCTTATTTAAAAAAACCTCGCCTTTTAAACTATCATTGACAGGGTCCCCGGATGGAATGATAGATTCATAGCTGAAATGTCCAGCCAAATAGTTTTTTCTCGCTTCATGAAGAGTAAAGGAGACATCAGCCGCTTTTGCTTGATAGAATTCGTCCCTGTCAATCGAATCCAATGAAAAAGCGGAAAAGTGTTTTTTTTTACTTCTTTTCCTGTGCAAATCATATAACGCTAAACGATCGATCATCTTTGCCAAAAACACTTTTTGTCCTCCTGATTGGTATAAGTAATGGTGCTTTTTTGATTGAAGGCAGTTCCGCCAAGTCCTTTCACACAGACCATTGGCCATTTAATCGGCTGAGCCTGATGAATCCACGAAGCTGCCTTGACAAAAGGGGCTGTTCACAACACCAAATATCAAAGGTAATTATGATTGCTGCGGTTTATCGGGTAGAACTTGCTTTATTTTCACCAAGAGAACTGTATTCAAACAAGAATGCTGTTATAGTTGTTCTAAAAATGCTAATAGTTCTGAATCATTAATTTCAAAAATTATAAATTGAATATAATCTATTTTGTTCGTATCAGGGAAAAGAAAATGATTTATCGTAAATTTCGTGGCGGATTTCCCCAACATACCGGCAATACGCAGGGCGATGTCTACATTTTCAAAGTCAATATCAAAGGATGCAAACTCTTGAATCTCTTGATTCACATAGTAATTCTTTACTTTTGTCTCCATTGGGTTTGATGGGTTTGACGCGCAATTAAGAAATTTCCTTAGTTTTTCCGGATCGAAATTCATCAATAGTCCCCTTTAAAGTATAGTGGATGCAACTTTTATGTAGAGTAAGGCCTTTGCTTACGGTCCTTACCGATATGCCATACAAACTGTTAGGATTAAAGCAAATGGATACAAAACCGATGCTAATCTCTGCTTCTTTTCATCAATATGAATGAAGTTTTTACGAGATAAAAATTTGCGAATCTCGGGTAATAATATCAAAATAACTTGGGACAAGAAAGACAGCTTTTGCATCAGGGTAAGTGGACTAAACGTAAACCCGACTCCCGCATTCCCTCCTATCGTTGTCCATTACATATAAAAATTAAGGAAAGGGATGACGAAGCAAAATATAAGTCTATATTGATTAATATAACAATCGTATTTTTCAGCATTAATGCCTTTAGAAGAGAAAATCTAAATCCGTAGATGAAAAGAAAAAGTGTCCCCATGCTTAATATCGGCTGCTTGATAAAATACGCCAATACAAAAGCTATTAAAAACATAATTTACTCCCTTGCAACCATTGTTAATCATCACCATTATACAACAAAGGAAAGAATTTCTGGACGAAATGATGAATTCAGCAAAACCTGCACGAGATCATATCAAATCATCTTTCCATTTTTAAATTCTAGGACAATCTTTTCTCATCATCTCCCTGTAATCTTTCTCCATACCGAAAGTAAGTTACTTTTCTCAGCTGCAGTAAAGTCGGTGTTTAATTTGAATTCAAACTTTTCATTCATGTGTCTCGGTATGACATGAAAATGCAGGTGCTTAATATCTTGCTGAGCAAAGTGACCGTTGTCTGAGAGTATCGTGTAATCATCACAAATACCTGAATGAATTAATATTTGAGGTACTTTAATTAAAGAATCCATTATTTCATTAGATAGATGGGGATCGTTAATATGATCGAGTCTTTCAATATGCTTATTTGGTATGATTATTGTATGGCCACATGTAACAGGATTTATATCAAGAAATGCTGTTACATCGTCATTTTTATAAACCTCATAACTTGAAATTTTTTGACTAACGATTTCACAAAATATACATTTGTCCATTTCACTACCCACACTTTGTTAAGTGTCCCTCTCTTTCTGAAGTTTTTTCGGATGCCCAAACTCACAACTCGTTAAGATCCTTTATAAACTAGAGATATTTGAAAAATGATCTAGCTATGTTTAATCCGAAATTCGAAATGATTACCTTCCTTTATTAATCCAAAGAATATTTTCCCTGCATGTTAAAATAGAGAAAGAAACCGAACTTTATTAATCGGTCTCTTTAATATTGATTTCTTTTTCTTATAAACATTCCCAAAATACACCCGACAATTGCCGCTGCAACATTGAGTATAAGTTTATTCTCCAGGGATAAATTTTTGGAAGAATACTCAATATAAAAAGTCACTAAAAATACAGCAATACCCGCGAATACCGGCGGCAAAAATCTAATAACAATCTCCCCTTCTGATAATTTTTCATTGCTTCGAATTCTTTCATTTAATCTAATCATTTGTCGGCAGCTTAGCATGCTACCTTATTTTATATACAGATAATAACATATCAACCTATATATAGATACAGTTCGATTGATACATGAGTTATTTCCTTAAGACAGCGTTTGGAGTTGCGATTGAAAATCAGAAATTCTTATTGCCCAGTAATGATCGATATAGTTAAAGATCTGCGGTTTTTTTAACTTCATTAATATCACTATAATTTTAAGGAGTCAGTTGGATGTTTATAAAATATAATGAATATGATTTACTAGAACTTTTTGAGAGTGAGCCAGCCAGTATAGCTGATGATCCAGAGGCTGGCGAATTTATTTATACTTATAAAGATAATCAAAACTTCAAGTTAATCTTGACGCTGGATGTTTATCAACTAACTTGCAGCCTGGATATAACCTATAAAGATTTCGCGGTATTTACAGGTGTTTTTCAAAACGTAACTAGCATTAAGAAAGTTGAAAATTTCATGGTTGTAAGTATTGGAGAAGAAGAGAGAATAAAAGTAAAATTCACTAAGCAAGTTGGAGTAGAATTACTTTAAGCTTTTAAGTTGTGTTGAAAAATAACTTTCTTGGCGGGATAAGATTGCATTTATCGAGTGCTGTTATTTATCTTCGTCTTTCTTTAGACTCTCCTTTGTAAAAACTTATAAAAACGTCTTTAACTTAATAAAACGATATCTCCTCATAGTCAATATCATTGATGAGCTGTCCAATCGTTGCAATGCGCTCATCTTCTAATTGTTTAATAAATTTCATATAATATGTTTCCCACTCGCTCTTTGCTTCAGAGCAGTCAGCAACAATGTCAATGAAATTGAGGATTCCCCCTCTTAATTCTTCATAAAATACAATTTTCGCAAAAATGGCCAATTCAAAATTCCCAAACGTAGCAAAAAGTGCGTTATATTCGTCGTCAAACAGACATCCCGAATTTAGCAAATCCAAATAATCATGCAGTGAAACAAAATGATCGCGGATCAGCGATATTTTTTCTGCTGTGTTTTTTCTTTCCATGATGCAATCCACCAATTTCCGCATTTCAATATCACTCATGCGATCATTTTCATTTAACATTAACGCTATTGGTTTTTCTCTCTCTTCAATTTCTCTGATGATCAACATTTTGAAGCCATCAATTTCCGCAGCGTTATTTACCCTTTGAATACATTCATTGCGATACAAATTGATATAATCAGTAATCGTTTGATCTGTCTTTAAATCCCGCTGTAACCGATCAAATGCTTCGTTAATCAAGTTTGCCCTTTTATCAGCATGGCAATCACTTAACAACCGACTCAACCTGTCATATTGAACTTCAGAAATTCTGACTTGATTGGCTTCGCCCCCGGATAGCAGTGAAAAAACAGCATTGTTTATCATTAACTCAAAAATATTAAAAAGTTCTATGCGATAATTAAAGCGGCATATTCTCCCGAAGTTTGTCAAGATATACATTAGATCTTGATGGTTAAAAAAGTGACAGAATCTCGTTTCTATCAGCAGTCGCTCTAAATACTGTTTAATATAAAAAACACCTTGCAGTTCCATGTTGTCAATAGCTAAAGGATAGTCAATGCTCGCCATCGTATTTTGAGCTTCAAAAATAATATTATAATGATTCATAAATACAGGTAACGATTCGTCAATGGTTAAATTATAAGCATCAACAGGCACATCTAACTTTAATTTTTTTACGTCTTGATACAATTGTTTAGCTTCTTCAAAATAACAGTGAAGTAATTCGACACCTTTGGTATATATTTTTTTTATACTATCAGAACGTAAATGTACGATAACCTCTTCAGGTTTCTCAAAATGGAGAGCATAAGCATCTATTGCATACATGAGGGAAACCATAATCCCTTCCGCCGTTTCTGTAGTAACCGACGTACTTTCCCCTTTGGTATACTGGCCTATCAATCGTTGCAGGATTTGCATAATCTCTACCTGTATCTTGTAAGCTTTTTCGCTGGTAATAACTCCAACCCTTTGGCCTTCTTTTAGAAGCGACAACATAAATTGGCTTTGCTTTAACTTTGATTTATCAATCGTAAAATTTGAAACCAAATCATAGCGATTTAAAGTATTTTCTTTTCCCATGTTATTCATCACCTTTATATAAAGACTCACTTCTCATCGTATTTCTTCTGAAACTCTCCGCGAGTTCCTCCATTTTACTTCTTAATAACTCTAAAGACCCCGCAGAAGGTCCGTTAAAACACTCCATCATCTGATGAATCAGTTTCATGTCACCTATCTTATCTTCTGTTTCATTTCTGAGATAATAAAAAATCTCCTGAAGCTCGATTAACGTTTCGACATCATGATCCTCATCCATATAGGGTGAAGCAGCAAACACCTCAATTAATTCCTTTAGTACTTCAATCCCAAGCTCTATACGTCCATGATCATGAAGCACTTTATTTCTATAAACGATTAATGTTTTGATATCGCTGGGTGTTAAGATCAAGCCATGCTCTTTTGTTTTTTCATTTAATTCAAGCAGTTCCATCATAGGTTTTGATTGAGGGGATAATTGAATGGAATTCAAAAAACGAGATAAGTTCATAACCTCTCTTCCTTTCAAAAGCATCTTTTTTAAAAAAAACATTGACTTTTTATATCTTGTGTGCTATGATAAAATTAGGTGTTTTTTATAACAATAATTAATTTATTCTATTTACTTACATATGTCAATAGTTGTTTTTCAGCAGCATTGTTTCTTTCCCTCTTAAATCAGCTTTTTATTCCTCAAGACCAATTTAATTTCCCTTCAACTCAACAGATTTCGTTCAAAATTTTTATCTGCTTATACTTCATTCTATTAATTGTTGTGTAATTTAACTTTTCTATTTTTTGTCTTAGACCCGTAAATACCATCAGTGACGGTCCCGCCGCTTTCTGACCGTATTGCCGTCAATACCTTGCTCTCTTAGGGCTAAAGAACAGCCAACGTTTCCTGAACCTGACGTACAGCCGCTCCTTTCATTTCATGCGTTTGTCACTTTAAAGATGCCGACCAACAGTGTGTTGGATGATTTCTTTCCATTTGTACTAACTTTTTTCAAACTAAAAAGGCTGCAGCTTGCAACCTCATTTTGTTAACCTTTTTGTTTCAATGCCTCTTTCTGTTCTGGATATGATAGGTTTTCATTTCATTTTCGACAACAAAAGAAATAAAGACATTTCAATAAGGAACTCATACTAGAGAGTAAGTGAATGCCAGTGTTCATAGTGAGAACTCCGAAGGAACTATAATGTCCGAGTTGAAAACAAACGGTTTTGTTCTTCAGTCAAAGAATGAAATAAAGATGCTTATTTCATCGACATCTCAATCCTAAATGTGGTAAAATCGATGACAATGTTAACCATAAAAAGGAGGATTATGTGTATATGAGTATTATTATTTTGGCATCCATACTTTTATGGAGTGCATTAATCTATGAATTAAGTAAATCTCCAAAAAAGCAAAACAACCGAAAAATTGTATCTTTGATATCTTTGGGCTCTTTATCAACCTTAGTTATTACTATTTCGCTTTTTCAAAACCTCCCGTTTTAAAAAAATTGTTTATAACTAAATCTATCGTATATGTCGTCGGTGTGGTATTGTTATAAAAAAAACCCTTCTTGCAAGAAGGGTTTTTTATTCATTATTCTCTTCTTTATTATCCAATTCTGGAAAATCCTCAATCATTGATCGAATATCTTCAACAAATTCTTTCTCTGTATATTGACCACCCCCGTGTTTTAGATTATCCAGTTTTCCGCAAATAACCTTAAGGGTTCCCTTTGCGTGCTCTTCTTTAAGGCCGTTTACTTTGTTTATCATCTTATCCAACTCAAACATTTAATAGTTTCCCCTTCGCTTATTGTTCCCCTAAATATAACATATTCATTCCAATCAGTATTTGGTCACTTTTGCCGCGTCATTCCAAGCTGACCACACTTTTCGCCTAACACACGTGGTTTTACTCTTGGAATTCAGGTACAGACATGAAATATATTAAGAAAAGCAGCTGATGTTTACTCCCAATATCAGTAAGAAACTTGACCAAGATAGAATCGAAGATTACGAAGGTTATGTCTCATCGATTATGGAGTTAGATTGAAACTTCAAATTTTTTTGGTCATATTTTGGTCACCCAATCTTTTGACCAAAATTCAACCCCCCCTGGCACCACTGGTGCCAAGGGGGTTCCTAGATTAATACTGAGACATATACTGCTCGCGCTCCCAAGGGTGGACTTGTGTGCGGAACATATCCCATTCGATTTCTTTTGCTTCGACGAAGTGTTCGAATAGATGGTCGCCGAGGGCTTTGACCATGACTTCGTTTGATTTGAATTCTTCGAGAGCGTCTGCGAGTGTCGCAGGAAGGTCGACGATTCCGTTTTCGAGGCGCTCTTCTTTTGTCATGACATAGATGTTGCGGTCGATCGGAGCCGGTGCTTCAAGCTTGTTTTTGATGCCGTCAAGTCCTGCTGCAAGAAGTACGCTCAAAGCAAGGTACGGGTTCGCAGAAGGGTCTACGCTTCTGACTTCTACGCGCGTGCTGATGCCGCGGGAAGCCGGGATACGGATCAATGGGCTTCTGTTTTGCGCGCTCCATGCCACATAGCAAGGTGCTTCATAGCCTGGAACTAGGCGCTTGTAAGAGTTGACAGTCGGGTTTGTCACAGCTGTAAAGCTTGTTGCGTGCTTGACGATGCCGGCGATGAATTGCTTTGCCGTTTCACTCAGCTGAAGGTCAGTGTCTTTGTCAAAGAAAGCGTTGGCGCCGTTTCGGAAGAGTGATAGATTGCAGTGCATGCCTGATCCGTTTACGCCGAACAACGGTTTTGGCATGAATGTTGCGTGCAGGCCATGTTTGCGCGCGATTGTTTTAACGACGAGCTTGAACGTTTGGATATCATCGCAAGCGCGGATGGCTCCAGCGTATTTAAAGTCGATCTCGTGCTGTCCAGGTGCAACTTCGTGGTGAGACGCTTCGATTTCAAAACCCATTTCTTCGAGCTCAAGTACGATGTCGCGGCGGCAGTTTTCGCCAAGGTCAGTCGGCGCAAGGTCGAAGTATCCGCCTTTGTCGTTCAGTTCAAGGGTAGGCTCGCCTTTTTCGTCAAGCTTGAACAGGAAGAATTCCGGCTCCGGTCCAAGATTGAAATCTGAGAAGCCCATGTCTTCCATTTCTTTCAAAATGCGCTTCAAGTTGTTGCGCGGATCGCCTTGAAACGGCGTGCCGTCCGGATTATAAATATCGCAGATGAAGCGGGCTACTTTACCTTTTTCGGCGGTCCACGGGAAAATCACAAATGTATCTAAATCAGGGTACAAGTACATATCGGATTCTTCAATGCGGACGAATCCTTCGATTGAAGAGCCGTCGAACATAACCTTATTATCAAGTGCTTTTTCCAGCTGGCTCACAGGAATTTCAACGTTTTTAATCGTTCCAAGAATGTCTGTAAACTGAAGGCGAATATATTTTACATTCTCCTCATTTACTAGTTTAACAATATCGTCTCTTGTATACTTTGCCATTCGTAAAACTCCTCCTCTAAAAGGTAAATGTATATAGCAATGCAGTTGCTAACAAATTAATGAAAAAACCTGGACATGTCTCCCTGGCGGAATGTCGTCCCTCTTTGGAAACGGCCTGCTTGGATAAGCTCGTTTTTCAGCAGTTTTCTCAGTTCTTCATCCGACAAGTTGTGTTTCTCTGCTTTTTTCGGCTTGTCTTGTTTGTCTTCTTTTTGTTCGTTTTCTGTTTTGGCGAAAATTTGTTTGATCCCCGCCATGTTTACACCTTGTTCGATCAAATCTTTAATTTCGAGCAGCTTATCTACATCATGGAATGAAAATAAACGTCTGTTCCCTTCACTTCTTGCAGGAAATACCAGTCCATTTTCCTCATAATACCGAATTTGTCTTGCGGACAGTTCGGTCAGCTGCATGACGATACCTATCGGAAATAAGGGCATTGAGCGGCGAATTTTATCACTCATCTCAATTTCCTCCTTTTCTTATATAAATTTATTATATGTGATGTTATATAATGTGTCAACATGATGTAAGGATTCTTTACATGAAAATATTCTTTATTTTCTTTACATTAATCCCTGCTTCATGAGCGCATCCACAGCACTGCATATCGCATTCTTCACATGGGAATAGGTTAATCCGCCTTGGACATATGCCACATAAGGCGGTCTTATAGGGCCATCCGCTGATAGTTCAATGCTTGCTCCCTGTACAAAAGTGCCGGCCGCCATAATGACATCGTCTTCATAGCCCGGCATATAGCTCGGATATGGTGTCACATGGGCGTTGACAGGAGAAGCGTACTGAATGGCCTGACAAAACGCGATCATCTGCTCCGGGGTGGAAAATTCGACAGACTGGATCAAATCGGTCCGCTTGCTGTCCCACGAAGGATTCGTCCTAAAGCCGAGCTTTTCAAGAAAGCGGGCTGTGAACACGGCTCCTTTTAATGCCTGGGAGACGACATGCGGCGCAAGGAAAAAGCCCTGGTACATTTCCTGAAGGGTGTACAACGACGCACCGGCTTCACTTCCGATTCCAGGTGACGTCATTCTGTAGGAGCAGGCTTTCACCCATTTTTCCTTGCCGGTGATATAGCCGCCTGTTTTAGCGAGGCCGCCTCCCGGGTTTTTAATCAGCGAGCCTGCCATCAGATCCGCTCCAACATGGCACGGCTCACGCTCTTCTACAAATTCGCCGTAGCAGTTGTCGACGAAAACGATGATGTTTTCGTTTACTTCTTTAACAAAGCGAATCATCTTCTCAATCTCATCAATTGTAAAAGACGGACGGTCTGCGTATCCTTTTGAGCGCTGGATTCCGACAACTTTTGTCTGCGGTGTGACGGAAGCTGCCACGCGGTCAAAATCAACGGCTCCTTCTTCAGTCAGCTCGACATGGCTGTATCCGATCTGGAAATCTTTCAAAGACCCCGAGTTTTCCTCACCTCTGACGCCGACGATCTCTTCGAGGGTATCGTACGGTTTGCCTGTGATGTAAAGAAGTTCATCTCCCGGGCGGAGAACGCCGAATAAAGCAATTGATATCGCATGGGTTCCCGAGATGATCTGCGGTCTGACAAGGGCCGCTTCACCGCCGAAGACGTCGGCATAGACTTTTTCCAGCGTATCGCGGCCGATGTCATCGTAGCCGTAGCCAGTCGATGGTGTGAAATGCGTGTCCGATACTTTGTGCTTTCTGTAGCTTTCAAGCACCCTCCACTCATTTCGTTCACTGATTTCATCAATTGTTTTATGGATCTGAGCGATATCGGTTTCAGCCTCCACCGCCGTTTTTTTTAGTAGATCTCCGTGTTTTAATGTCTCAAACATGTTCTACAGTGTCCTTTCCTACATATACTTCTTCAGCTCTCCCAAAATGTTTTGGTCAGGGAGAATATATCCTTCCACGTCATATGCTTCGCGATCTTCGTCAAAAATGGTGCTGTTCGTCATTGTCTCAGACTTGATTCTCGACAACAGCCTTCCTTCTGAAGCGGGAATTCTCACATCATACGGAACGAGCAGTTCCTTTTTCAGATAGTCTTCAACCGCCTGCTTAAACAGCGGCAAGTCTCCGTCTATTTTGGCGCTCGTCATGATATGACCTCTCCCTGAAGAAGGGATGAAATCCGGCCGCTTCCGGTCTCTTTTATTATAGACGGTTAAAACGGGAATATCATCGGCTTCAAGTTCTTCAAGAAGGCGCTTGACCGTCGCTTCGTGGCCCTCGTAGTCTTCGTGTGAAGAATCGATCATATGAAGAATCAGATCGGCTTCTTTCACCTCTTCGAGCGTCGATCTGAAAGCCGCGATCAAAGTCGTCGGCAGATCCTGAATAAACCCGACCGTATCTGAGAGCAGCACGCTGTATCCGCTCGGCAGCGTCATTTTGCGGGTCATCGGGTCAAGTGTGGCAAACAGCAGGTTTTCTTCATAGCTGTCGGCGTCTGTAAGCCTGTTAAACCATGTCGATTTCCCTGCATTGGTGTAGCCGACGAGCGCGATTTGCAGTACGCCGTTTTTCTTTCTTCTTTCTCTGTATCTGCTTCTGTGGCGAATGACGGTAGACAGCTGAACATTGATTTCATGAATCCGGTTTCGGATATGGCGCCGGTCGGTTTCCAGCTTTGTCTCCCCTGGGCCTCTTGTTCCGATTCCGCCGCCTTGCCTTGACAGGTTGATTCCCTGGCCGCTTAACCGCGGGAGGGCGTATTGCAGCTGCGCCAGCTCAATTTGCAGCTTTCCTTCCCTTGTCCGCGCGCGTTTGGCGAAAATATCGAGGATCAACTGCGTCCTATCGATAATTTTCACGTCAAGCGTTGTGACAAGCGCTTTCAGCTGACTCGGCGACAATTCATCATTAAAAATTAAAACATCGGGCGACAGCTCTTCACAGAGCACCGACAATTCATCTACTTTTCCTTTTCCGATATATGTAGCAGCATCCACACGGTTCCGCTTCTGCGTGACCGTGGAAACAACCGTTCCATCGGCCGTTTTCGTCAGCGCGGCGAGCTCTTCCATCGAGTATGAAAAACGCTCATCAGATACGTGCGGAAGCTGGCATCCGACTAATATGGCTTTCTCTTTCATGACTTCCTGTCCGTTCAAATGATCATGTTCCTTTCTTAACGTTAGTCAATAAGCAGTACTATCATAACAAACGGAGGGAGCGGTTGCCAGAAATCCTCGAAAATAAAAAAAGAACGCGCCATTATACGTGCGGCGCGTCTTCCTTCAAGTCGAGATCCTGGCTTTTAATGGTTATCAGATCATTCTTTAAATAGCAGTCTCCCATCAGTAGTCTCATCGCCTGCGACCGGATGGATTTTTCGATCAGGTTGCGGACGAAGCGGCCGTTGCTGAACTTCGCGGGGCTGACCGTGCTTTTGACGGCCATCAGATGGTCTTTCAGCTTCCATTCGGCCTCAGGGCTGAACTGATATTCCCTTTCCGCCATCATCCGTTTCGCAATGTCCATCAGCTGGCTGACTGAGTAATCGGGAAAATCGATGCTGATCGGAAACCTTGACTGAAGGCCTGGATTTAATGAAAGAAAATGATCCATTTCCCGCGAATATCCGGCGAGGATTAAAATAAATTCGTTCCGCTTATCTTCCATATGTTTGACTAATGTATCGATTGCCTCCTTGCCGAAGTCTTTCTCTCCGCCTCTGGCAAGGGAATAGGCTTCATCAATGAACAGGATTCCGCCCATCGCTTTTTTGATTAAATCCCTCGTTTTTTGCGCCGTATGACCGATGTACTCACCGACAAGATCGGCGCGCTCCGCCTCGATCAGATGGCCTTTTGAGAGAACATTCATCTCGTAAAAAAGCCTGCCGATCAGCCTGGCGACGGTCGTTTTTCCGGTTCCCGGGTTTCCTTTGAACATCATGTGTAGCGCCTGTTTTCCGGCTTTAAGGCCTTGTTCTTCGCGCTTTTTATTGACGAAAATCCAGGCGTAGATTTCCTTAATATTGCGCTTCATTTCCTCCATCCCGACCAGCGTGTTCATTTCCCTTTCAATTTCCTTCAGAATGCTGTGTTTGGCTTCATTTTTTTGCAGTGCGGCCTGATATTCGGCTTCAGCCTCTGAATTGGCCAAAACCTGCTTTTGACCGTTCAGTATGATATTGATTTGTCCGTTGTTTTTATAAGTAACAGCCCTTTCCAACACACTCACCTCACCATTCTCTCTTTATATCCTATTCATGGCGCGCTTAAGCCGTGACAGACGCCCACATGACTGCGCATTCCGATGTTTTTTGAGAAGGACGGGGCAGGTCTTGTTGAAACCTGCGCTTTCCCGAGAAATACTTTATTTCTTATTGTATTCAGGTAAGCTGTGCGGACAAACCAATTTTTTATTTCTGTTTGCTTTTTTGGTGAATGCTTAACGGGTTGACATGTTAGATTGGAAGAAAATGATGAATGATGAGGACCTTTGGAAAATGGATCCAGTCAGTCTGAAGATTGTTGCGGCTGTTGCTCAGCTCAGTTCTTTCATCTTCTCTTTGTTAGCTTTTGATTGAGTAAATCCTAAGTGATGAAATGCGTGGCAATTAACGCATATTAAATCAAGATCAATTACTTTTACTACAGATTAGCAACAGGATGACAATTGTTTATTATTATTAGTTTTAATCTAATGAAACAATTAATTATTGAGATTTGAGTATTTACTTTCATTATATCTTTAAGCTTTCTAATATCTAGATAAAACGATGGTTTTTATTCGCATTCATTGTATTCAAGATATAAGTTAAGCCATTCTTCTTCCTCTGGGAATGGCTCCTTATTTGTACGATACCATCCATTAAAATATGCTACCAAATGCATCATTATCTCTTCTGCTCGTCCTTTAGAATCCATTCCTAATTGAGTAAAACCATTTTTGCTGCTTAATGGATCTTTATCTCCTGGTTTATCGAACTGAACAAGAGCTATATAATATCTTCTGAGTCTGTACCAAAAGGTAATGCTTCCCCCGGAATGGTCTCCAAAATGCATTACATCTACTTTCGGCTTAAAGCCTCTTAATCTTAAATAATCAGCGATTTCTTCAGCACCAAATTCTTGATCTATTTGCCCTCTTTCTTTGAGTACCAAAATTAACCCCTCTACGTAAAATGATTATTAGAGCTAAAATTCATCAATTATTAAATTTAAAGCAATAAACAACAGAACAATTGCTATTACAATAATTGTTTCGATAGTATAGGTTCTGTGATTTTTCTTCTTTTTCATTTCCTCCCTATATTTTTCTTGAAGCTCTTTCCTCTTCTCATCCATTTTCATTATTAGGCTCCCCTTTCGCCAAAACCAAAGTATGAACCTATTTTCGAGTCGTCTAAACAATGGGCACTTAAGAAACTAAAACGTAAGACATACGAAACCTGTGTTTTGGTTCCATTATACAACAAAGGAAAGAATTATTGGCCAAACTGAGAAACAAATAATATGATTCCTATCCCTGCGCTCATCGCACCAAAAAGATTAAATCATCGTAAAGTCGAAACTTATATCTGAAGGTGATTTAATGGAGAATCGGAATCTCTAGACAACTAAAAAGCGCAGCAACAACAATAAACCCTAAGATTAGCTGCCATCCTTGTTTAGCCCACCAAATCACGTATAATCCTCCTTAAAATGTTTTAGACCCTATTCAGTTCGTTTATTTAAAATTAAAGCTTGCAATTAATTAAAAAATGTGCAGTCAATGGATACTTGTTGCAGCATTTCATTTCCTTAGCTGTGTCCTTTTTCATATTGTTATTTTTCGTAATAATAAGCTTTGACCCAATAATAGTTTCTCCCCTTATGTTCACACCATTCAACAAATCCCTTTGATTGTTCTTTTGTAAACATCACCCAGTCATTCAATAGATCTTGATAATAGTTAAGTGCTTCGTTATTGTTTTTTCTTGTTTGTTCACATTCTACTTTGTTATTTAACTGCCGGGACTTAGCAAGAAGTACTGTATCTTCTTTAATATCGCCAAGATATAAATCTTCAGATATATGATGAAATGAATACCAAAGAGCATTCAAATAAATATCGATTAGCGTTAATAGGGATAATTGTTCATTGCTGCCACCACGTCTAAGTGCGTTGTTTAAGTAATCGACACGTTTTTCAGTATTTAAAAACACGCCATACCATCTATATGGTCTTGGATCTTCGGGATTACTCTTCATCCATCTCTCAAGTAAAGGCTTCAAAAGTTCCTCCTCCAAAGGATAAACGAGTATATGATGAATATTATCTGATTCTTCAAATAAGGCAAATAGCCAACTGGCAAAATGCTGTTGTACATTATTATCCCACGTCTTTGCTTCATCAATAAAGGCGGACAATGCTTTAAAGGATTCCTTTCGCAACCCTTTTTCTTTGAGGAAACAAAACTTTTTAAATAATGGATATGCATCCAATCTGTCATTTTTTAAGACATTTGTTAAGACATTTACCATTTTCACATCTCTCTTTGCTCAGAATAAAACCGTAATTTTTATTCAAAATCTCACTTTTTTGTTCGAAAATGAACAATAATTAATATTACACCTAAGATCATTAACAATACAGGATAAAATAACACAGATGATTTAAAATAAGCTGAAGTCTCTTCATCACTAATCCCATCAATCACATAATTAGGAAAAGCAACAGATAACAACTGTACAGAAAATAACATTGATAGCCCCAGCAAACACGACATGAATCCTGATATAAAGTACATTTATAACCTCCAAAAAATAAAATAATTCCCTTCACTAGAATGCTATCTTCCCCAAAGTTTCCGTTAGTCTCTCTCTGATACTGACTAGTGTTTCAAGTTCATGTTAAGCGCTATATAATTCAGCATCAAAATATCCTTTTGCATATTCATTAAAAGCCTTCATATTTATTTTCCTACTTTTTCGAAGATCGTGATTTATACTCTCTTCTAATAGATGATTTTTTTACCCACCATTGAGTGCCCTTATTAGACCCGCTTAATACTTCTATTAATGCCAAGTTATCTTCTTCTAAAATTTTTATAATTTTTATTCTTTGATGCTTTGAAATAGTAATTGTCTCCCCTTCAACGTTGAATAAATTACCGGAGTTTTTCTCTAAATTCTCAATAGAATTAGCACCTGTAATAGACTGTCCGAGCCGTAATTCATCCCCTGCTTTATCGTCTCCTCCACTCCCAATCACGTATAGAGCTGCCATTACTACAAAAACCAAAAGAACGCCAGCAATTCCATAAAGCGCTTTTTTCATGAGTTCTATTAATTTATCTACGAAGTTGATTATTGGATTATTTATATATTGGTGTTGTCTGTTTTTCACTCGTGATTGCATTCTGCCCTCTTCTTTCTTATTTTCTTTATTGCGTCATGGTGATCATTAGGGTACTCAATATAGCTTCCGTCATCCCAATGAACAGCAAATGTTTTTTCACCAACCATCTTCAGTTCTCCTTCAGTCACGTTTCCATCACCAAACCATGTAACCCGATTCTCATTTAAAAACACCTCCAAGTCATATTTCGGATAAGATTGATCCGATTTCAAACTCGAAGGTGTTTTTTTATTTGTCTCATCTTGTGGGGCAGTCCGGCAGTTCCCTCGTTTGTTTATCAAAAATGGCACGTTTCGTTTTTCTGCACCATTCGTTTTTTTGAACGCGGGCGTAAACATGCGGCGTTCTCACTGTGTTATATTGAGGCGCCTTATTTTATGTACGTGATATTCGTTTTCTGTCTAGATAAGCAGTGACGCTCCATTTATCCCTTCTACACTGACATAACACAGAAAGGGAAAATTAAATTTCTTATCTTTTATTAGATTTAAAACCTTCTGACACCATGTTTTTTCCTCTTTGGCCAGTCTGAATTTGCGATCAATCAAGATATAACGGCCAAAGTTTTTTGACATGCTATCCGATTCCTTGTTTTTTTCTAGCTCCGCCATTTTGTTCAATTGGGTATCAATTGTTTTTTCTAAATTTTTGATTCGATCCTGAATCAGTTTTACAGAATCTTCCTCTTTCAACAACCAAATCGAATATACTTTAATAAGAAATTCGTCCCTATTTATTGGATCTGAAGGAGATACAGCGATCCAATCTTCTAACGCTTCTTTTCCCTTGTCAGTAATGGAGTATATTTTTTTATCAGGTTTCCCTATTTGCTCTACATGCTCGTATTCAAGAAATTTTTCTTGTTCCATTTTATTTAGCAAAGGATATATTTGACTATGTTTTGCCGGCCACACTACCTCCAGGTACTGAACTAACTCATATCCTGAACAAGGTCTTCTGCCGAGAACGCTCAGAATGGCATACCCTAAAGTATTTATATCATTCACCTCAATCTTTAAATGGCGGTTACTTTATACTATTTTTAAATCCAAAGGTTAAATAAACCCTCATTAATACCCAAGTTATACATATAGTATACACCAAAAACAGCACTTATTACACCCGTCGTCATCCCTAGTGTTCCGCTGATTGCCCCTCGCTTCTTACTCAGCACAAAGGGAATTCCAATGATTGTTGTAAAGAAAAGCATACCAATAACTGTTCCTGCCCCGAATATAAGAATATATATTGCCGCTTCCTCTACACTCTTGACAGTACTTATCGTTAATAAGACCATGGCTCCACTTCCTGCAAGACCATGAACTAAACCGATGAATGTTGATCTTAAGTACGTTACGTTTTTATGGCGGCGCTTATGGTCGCCGCTGCTTTGATGGGTGTGGAGATGTTTGTGTTGATGCGTATGTACAGGGCTATTCTTGAAAGAAAGAATCGTTTTAACCCCTAAATAAACAAGCATGACTCCTACTAAAAATTCTAAGGACATCGACCATTTTTCTGATATTTGCCCCTTCATTACAATGACAATGATTCCAACTATAAACAATGTTACAGTATGGCCAATGCCCCAAAATATGCCCGCTAAAGAAGCTTGCCATAACTTTTTACTTTGACTTGCAATTGTCGATACCGCAATCACATGGTCAGGTTCAATCGCATGCTTGATTCCTAAAATTAATGCCAGCATTAAAACCGAGAATAATGTACCTTCCACAAAATACAGCCCCTTCTTGAATCTGAAAAAAACCAACAATTGAACAGTTGCTGGTTTTTTAACCGTTAATATTTTCTTAAAAAACTTGGGGTTTTGTTAAACCATACTTGGTTGAGGAGATGATGAAATTCGGAAAACAGACTTTCGATGATCTGTGTTTGATTTGCTAATACCCGTACGGAAAACCCAGGGACAGGCAATAAAGATATGCCTATTTTATATTCTTTTGTCTGAGTATCCACGGCCTGATATAAACGATCAAGAAGGTCATGATCTACTTGTTCATTGATCACAATCATGGAACCTAAGTGAGAATAGCCTTCCATTAAACCCAGACCATCTATATTTTGTTTGGCCGGGCATAGTTTGATATGGTCATAGACTGCCAGCTCATTTTCCATATAGATTTCATTAATGAATTGAAGCATCTCATAGGTAAACTTTTCTCCACTAGGAGACCATCCAGGAGTCACAATATCTGAATAAAGGAACGTACATCCTTTTTCAATATATACTATATTTTTTTGTTTATACCGTGCATTTTGATAGCCGATAAGCGGATCGGGAATGTACTCAAGATAACTGCCTTCCTTAAGGTTAAATTCCGTTTCCTGATATGCATGTGTATGCGGTGTCTTATATATTTTAGTTGCCGATTGGGTTGTTAATGTTAATCTTGCTTGTTTCTCCAGTGAAATCTTCATTTGATAGCGATCACCGTCTAAATAACCGCCGCCGGGGTTTAAAATATAATAACAGGCTTGTCCTGATTCATCATGATAAATAGGACGCATGACTTTATACGCCCCCTGAAAATACACATTTTTCGCAATGGTCTTTCCATTTTTTTCTTCAGCGCTCAAACGCAAAACGCCTGTCCAGTCCCCCATCTTACTCCAGTCCTTTTAATAGTGCATTTTCCTTAATCCAGTCAATGACTTGATCAAGACCTTCATTCGTTTTTAAATTTGTAAAAGCGAACGGCTTGTCTCCGCGGAAAACCTTCGTATCAGATGCCATAACGTCCAGATTTGCTCCAACGAAAGGCGCTAAATCTGTTTTATTGATGATAAACAAATCAGATTTAATCATTCCTTGACCGCCTTTTCGCGGTATTTTCTCCCCTTGGGCCACATCAATAATATAGATTGAAAAGTCAACAAGTTCAGGGCTGAATGTAGCTGCCAGATTATCTCCGCCGCTTTCAACGAAAATAAGTTCAACGTCTGGATTCTTCTTCACTAGCTCATCAATGGCTGCAAAGTTCATTGACGCGTCTTCGCGTATTGCCGTATGAGGGCAGCCGCCTGTTTCCACACCTATAATCCGATCTGCGGGAAGCACCCCGTTGTTCATTAAAAACTTGGCATCTTCTTTTGTATAAATGTCGTTTGTCACAACTGCCATACTCATTTCATCTTGCAAATGCCGGGTTAATTTTTCGACTAACATCGTTTTCCCTGCTCCTACAGGTCCTCCTACACCGATCCTAATTGGTTTCATACCTAACACTTCCTTTTTTATTAAGACATGAAAATACGAATATTTACACGCTCGTGCATCATTTGAGATAATTCTAAACCGGGAGAAACAATCCCGAATTCTTCTTCATTTAAACTTTGAATTTTTTCTGTTGCTTCGATTAAAACAGTCTGAAATTCTTGAATTGTCTTTTGACCTGCCACTTGCCCTAAAGGGACAGCCCGTACCGCATTTTGAACAAGATTTGAGACTGCTGAATACAAATAGTACAGTGTAGTCGTTGATGAAGGGACACCAAGATGATGACCTACAATCGTAAATACAATGGAGGGATGTCCAAACGATTGCTTTTGATCTATACGCTCCCGATATATTGAAAGAATGGGTATATCATATAGGGATTCTATAAGATTTAACATCCGCTCGCCCATCCTTTGGGTTCCTTCTCTTGTTTCACGCGGCAAACTTTGAACAGTCAACATGCGATCTAATTTCCATACTGTTTGTAAATCTTCGTTCTCTAAAGCTTCATATACAAGACGGGAAGCCAACCCATCTGAATAGATGAGCTGCTCGTTTACATACGTATGAAGCCATTGTACGAACGTTGCTTGATCATGGACTTTATCTTCTTGAATATAGGTCTCAAGACCATACGAATGACTAAAAGCCCCTATAGGGAAATTTGAATCACATAGTTGGAGTAAAGATAAAATATTAATCATGGCTATGACCGATATGGCGGAAAGCCTGTTTTACTTTTCGGTCTTCACGTTTATATGGAATTTGCAGGTCTTGAAGTAACTCTTCTACAAGATAATCATATTGAACAAGCATTTCGTCCTCTTCAAACTGCGCCGGCAGGTGGCGATTTCCTAATTGATGAGCGATCGTTCCCATTTCATTCAAGGTGCGCGGTTTGATAACTAATAAATCATCGGACAGTACATCGATGACGATCATATTTTTATCGTCCATATACAAAACATCACCAGCGACAAGGTCACGCGCTTCTTTTAAGCGTATTCCAATTTCGTTGCCATGATCTGTTTTCACCCGTTGGATTCGTTTTACTAAATAAGCACTTTCAAGGTAAACTTTTTCAATATGGCGTTTTTCAATTTCCTCTTTTTCCATGTTTTCAAGATTTGTTACGATTTGTTCAATGATCATGACTCTCACCTCAGAATAGGAAATATCGTTGACCCATTGGCACCTTATCAACAGGGTCACATGTAATTAATTGGCCATTTACTTTTACTTCATATGTTTGTGGATCGACCGTTATTTCAGGAGTTTCGCAATTCAGCTTCATATCTTTTTTCGTTAGTTTGCGAATGCCGCGAACCGGAAGAATGATTTTTTGCAACCCAAGCTTCTCATGCACTTTGTCATCGAAAGCTGCCTGGGAAATAAACGTAATGGAAGTGCTGGACAACGCCTTGCCAAACTGCCCATACATCGGACGGTAAATAACAGGCTGCGGTGTCGGGATAGAGGCGTTAGCATCTCCCATTAAGCTCTCTGCAACAAAGCCGCTTTTCATCACCATTTCAGGCTTCACACCGAAAAATGCTGGATTCCAGACAACGAGATCGGCCATCTTCCCTCTCTCGATAGAACCGACATATTCGGAAATACCATGAGTAATGGCAGGATTAATTGTATATTTGGCAATATAACGTTTTACGCGGTTGTTGTCCGAAAGCTCGCTGTCGCCCGCCATTGTTCCTCTTTGTTTTTTCATCTTATCGGCTACTTGCCATGTACGTAAAATGACTTCTCCAATCCGTCCCATCGCTTGGGCATCCGAACTAGTCATACTGAATACACCCATATCCTGGAGAATATCCTCAGCTGCAATCGTTTCGCGTCTGATACGTGAGTCAGCAAACGCCAAATCTTCCGGAATAGATGGATTCAAGTGGTGACAGACCATTAACATATCTAAGTGCTCATCTACCGTATTGACTGTATAAGGTAATGTCGGGTTCGTAGATGACGGCAGAACATTGTTAAAGCTGGCCGATTTAATTAAGTCAGGAGCATGTCCTCCCCCTGCACCCTCTGTATGGTACATATGAATGACGCGATTTTTAATAGCTGCCATTGTATTTTCCATAAATCCGCCTTCGTTTAATGTATCCGCGTGAAGGGCAACCTGAACATCATATTTGTCAGCCACACTTAGCGCATGATCGATAGCTGAAGCTGTAGCGCCCCAGTCCTCATGAACTTTCAGTCCAATGGCGCCGGCGCGTATTTGCTCTACCAGCGGAGCTTCTGAAGCGGCTTGTCCTTTTCCTGTAAACCCAACATTAATCGGCATGCCCTCTGCCGCTTCAAGCATTCGGTGCATATGCCACTCGCCCGGTGTAACTGTGGTAGCCTTTGATCCTGCAGCAGGGCCTGTTCCTCCTCCAATTAGGGTGGTAAGACCTGAAGCTAATGCTGTTCTGATTTGCTCCGGATTAATAAAATGGACGTGAGTGTCAATTCCGCCCGCAGTTACAATCATACCTTCAGCAGCAATAACTTCTGTACCAGAGCCAATCACAATATCCACATTGTCCATGATTAGCGGATTACCTGCTTTCCCGATTCCAGCGATTTTGCCATCACGAATTCCAATGTCCGCTTTATAAATACCAGTGTAATCTAAGACAACAGCATTCGTAATGACAACATCTGCTATTCCCTCTCCACGTGTAACTAAAGGGTGTTGTCCCATTCCATCACGAATAACTTTACCGCCGCCGAATACCACTTCATCTCCATATGTCGTGTAGTCTTTCTCAATTTCGATGAGCAAATCTGTATCTGCCAGACGAATAGAGTCCCCTGTAGTCGGGCCGTACATTTCAGCGTATTGCTTTCTTGGCATCTTGAAACTCATGATTGGTTCCCCTCTTTTTCCAATGATCCGTCCACTTTATTATTAAATCCGTATACCCGGCGTTCGCCGGCGTAAGGCACTAATTCCACTTCTTTTTCATCCCCGGGCTCAAAACGCACAGCTGCTCCTGCCGGAATGTTTAGTCGCTTTCCAAATGCTTCTTCTCGTTTGAATTGAAGCGCTTCATTCGCTTCATAAAAATGAAAATGTGAACCTACTTGAACTGGGCGGTCACCTGTATTCGTTACATTCAATTTGGACGCCGCTCTTCCGACATTACAAATGATATCCGTTTCTTTTAAAAATAGTTGCCCCGGTTCCATTTCAATAGCCTCCTATCCATTTTATTTAATTGGACTATGTACAGTTACAAGCTTTGTGCCGTCTGGAAATGTAGCTTCTACCTGGATATCATCAATCATTTCCGGAATGCCTTCCATTACATCTTCCCGCGACAATATGGTTGTTCCATATTCCATCAACTCCGCAACTGTTTTTCCATCCCGTGCTCCTTCCAACACTTCATACGTTATCAGGGCTACTGCTTCCGGGTGATTCAATTTTAACCCCCGTTCTTTACGTCGCTTCGCAAGATCTGCTGCGACAACAATCATAAGCTTGTCTACTTCACGCGGTAATAGTTGCATCACAAAACCTCCCTGTATTTTTATTACGACCAAACGGTGAGCATTCATATAAGGGGGAGCCAGTTCATTAACATTCTGAGCTGAAAGCGCAAAAACTAAAAAACTGAAAATATATTTGATTCCCCTGCTTCTGTTTTAAATGTATATCATTTTTTACATATATGTCAATTTATATATCAAAAAATTTATATATGATACACTGAAGATATATAACCTTGAAAAGAAAGGAGAATATTCATTATGCGAAAAAACAAACTCCATTTATTAAGCGAGGGGGTGTTTTTCCGTTTAATAACAGCTTCTCTCAAAGGCATCTCTCAAGTCATCCTGATTGAGAATGTGATGACCGGCTTTCTAATCCTTATAGCCATTACTATTTTTTCCTATTATTTAGGTATAATCGCTTTGTTGTCCGCTGTTATCGGTACTTTAGTAGGGAAATTGGGAGCGGCAGATGAAAAGATTATAAATGAGGGACTATTAGGATATAATTCTGTGTTAACAGGAATGGCATTGGCATCATTCTTAACTGGCCCTTACATGTGGCTTGTCGCTTTAATTGGATCAGCCTTAGCAGCCATTTTTACAGCCGCCATGATGCATTTTACGAAAAGAACCGAAGTTCCAATTCTTACATTCCCCTTTGTTATCCTGACGTGGTTTATATTGCTGGCTTCATACAAATTAAATAGGATTAAATTAAGCTCTGCCCTGATACCTCAGGATTTAACACACTGGGAACTAAAGACAGCAGGGGAAGTCAATTTAATAGACGGGGTCTTTCATGGAATTGGACAAGTATTTTTTCTGAATAACACAGTATCCGGGATTTTAATTTTTCTCGCCGTATTTTGGGCAGGAAGAAAACTAGGACTTTATGCAGTTACCGGAAATGCAGTTGCCATCATCATTGCATTCCTTTTAGGAGGAGAGCGTTCTCTCATCACATTGGGTCTTTACGGGTATAATGCAATTTTAACAATCCTGGCCGTATCTGCCATTTTTAAAAGTGAACATAACCGGTTTTCATTTTTGTCAGGGATCATTTCAGCTTGTCTGACGGTGCCTATAACAGCGGGACTCAGCACATATCTTTTGCCATATGGACTCCCCGCGCTAACAATGCCGTTTGTTCTTTGTTCATGGCTGTTTTTAGGTGCAAGAAAGGTTCTGCCAAACTTATAGCATTGCCTATTGATGATGTAAATCAGCCGCTTAGTGGTTACGCAAGAAATAAAAGTCATGGAAGAAACCCATGATGTCTTACTATACGAATCTACTCGCGTTTAGACATTAATGAATGATAACTTGTGAAAAACGATGGTGAGCTAAAAACTTACAGGAATGCCGGGACTTTGATAGGAATGTTCCATTTCATTGACACTCTCACTTCAGAAATATCTGGAATCAATCGATTACCACATGAAACAGACTTATTTTTCAATAATGATGCTATGAGAGCGTCTCCGACATTATTCGCTAGATAAGACCCTTAGGCCAGTCAGTCTGAAGGTGTGCTGCGGCCGCTGTTCAGCTCTCCCCTGTAAACTGTGAAAAACTCATATTGGCGCAAGCATATTCTGATGGTGCCGCTGAAAACTGTTCCAGCTTTGTTTTCATTGATCAACGAGAGGGGCATAAATAAAGAGGATTTGGACACAGAGAGGTGAAAGTAACTGATTTGGTTAATGAAAAAAATTCTGTCTCAGAAAGAATAAGAATACAAACGATTGAGACAGAATTTTGTCTTACGGTTTACTTATACACGTAGCAAGTTCCTTGTATAACCGTAACACATGTATATGTTTCATGATAAGATTTACCTTGGCTGTCTCTAAAGAAAACAGTTACAGTATTGTTGCCATTCCATTGGAATTGATAGGCGTCTGGATACTTGTCTCGAATCGGAGTTAAATCCGGCGCAGCACTTGCAGGTAATCCGGATACCAACAGAGCCCCAGCAACTGCAACCGCTCCCGCTACTTTTTTGAGTTTGTTTTTAAACATAAACACATCCCCTTTTCGTTTTGTTTACCTATTAAATGCTTGTCCATTTAATAGACACCTTGAGCTTAACACCAAAAGGATGAAAAAATTGTCAAATGGTGTAGAATTGAAAAATAATTCAAAAATAATACACATTTTTACAATTGATTAGCCATAACTTTAATCACTTTTCACTTAGGATTTACTTTAATTGCATTCCTCAGCATCAATCCTCCCATTTTTTCTAGAGGCAAATCTGGTGCTGGGAGTATATTTGAGAGCCGCTTCTTTACTGGATTGAATATATTGGTGAAATCCGGAAAACTAATCGATATTTCAGAAATGAAAAAGACCAGCCCATAAACTCACGGTGAGTTTCACGTACTGGTCTCTTTTAAAAGTTCTATATATTAATTTAGCAGTCTCAGAGTTAAATTGCTACCCTGTCAGCAACATGATTTGCTGTATTTGTTGATTGATCGTAAGAAGTGCCCAATAAACCAACTGCACCCAATAACATAAAAGAGCAAATTAGCAACTTAGCTTTCGTTTACTGTCTCACTTCTTTGTATTTGTCTTCTTGCCTCAACTACTCTGCGGTAAAACTCAAGTGAATCATGTAGCATTTCTTTTCCTTGTAGAAGTTCTGCCGTGATGACTCCATACTCTTCTATGTCTGCATACATACCTTTTTCACTGAAGAACTGAAAGGATTCTCGAACAACGTCAAGGTCAAATGATAAGTACAACCCGTAAATCATTTTCAGCTTTGCAAGGAATTCTTGATCCTCAAACTTTTGAGCCCACTCCCTACCCTCGAAGTACAGGTCTTCTGCTTCAATCCACTTCTCTTGTTTCGCTTTAACGTGTGAAATATTAAAGAGGGCTTTTGGCAAAAAGCTGTGCTTTTCATTTTTATAAAGTTTAGCAGCCATTTGAAAGTGATTCTCTGCTTTGTAATGTTCTTCTAGTTGACTATAACATATTCCAATATTCAAGTGTGAAGAACCAATTAAATAATCAACTTGCAATTCCTTTGCATCTGACAGTGCTTTGCTGGTATGCTCCAGAGCTTTTTCAGGATTCATTTTATCCAGCCAGTTACCAGTCATTAAAAATTGGCATTGTACTCTACGCTGCCCATACGTAGGCTGTTTTAAATAAATCTTATATGCATGATTAGCATAATACATTGAAAAATATGTTTGTTTCATATAAAAATAAATTTCTGACAATTTGAAATAAAATTCTGCCTTTTCAATCTCATCGCTTTCAAATGAATTCAGCTGATTTTCAGCATTTTGGTAGTAAGCCAAAGCATGAAGAAGTTCTTTTTGTCTAAAATGATACATTGCTGTGAATAAATAGTAATAATATTCGAGCATACCATTCAAACTTTTCCCGCCTTTAGTCTTTTCCCGTAACTCTTCATAATGAACCTGAATATCTTTTGCAGCTTCTGGACAAAGGTAATCCAACATCAACTTATGACGGAATTCAAGCAATGAAAAATATATAAGAACATCCTGATTTTCTTCCATTATAGCGATCTCTTGTTTAACCTCAGATCTCATTTTTTCAGCTTTATCAACCCAGTCATTTTTAAGAGCTACATACCAATAATTCATTTTCGTTGCGACCAGATCATAAGGTATTACGCTTTTATCAACCAAAATTAAAACCCCTTTCTTCTCCAGTTTTTCTGATACTTGACTCTTGAAAGTTTATTTAATCATTGGTATTTAAACGTGTGAATTTTCTTACTCTTTAAGCAATGGTGAAAATCCACTAAAATAAAAAATATTGGAATGATCAGCATCAATGAAGCCCTTGTTATATCTGCGGAGAACATCCAGAACTTAAGAGTTTTTGGTTTCATAAAAGGTGAATTCAACGGTCCTATTAAAGCTTGGGGAAGAAGGGTGACAGCTATTAGCATACCTGTTCCGACAGCCCCTTTTCCATCTAAAATGAGAAACCACAAAATAGAAGTAAAAGCAAAGCTGTCTGCGGTTATTTTCACCATTTTAGAGACAAACAGAAAGGAAAAATTTCTTTCCCACACAGTGGAGACACTATTCATTCCTCAAAAAATCCCCCTTACATAAATCCCTCAATTTTACAGGTCTCTCACCAAAGCATATCCTATATTTGGTTTCTTGGTCAATGTAGGAGAGGAATAATTTAAGAAACATTAAGGTGAAAAAGGGATTTCACAATCAATCGTTTCCCTTCTAAAAAGATTGACATTAAGTTCATTTTCAATAAATTTAACTTTTTCTTCAGAAACTCCTCCTGTAATAGTCGCATGGTCTTTGCTGTCATTTTCTTTTATGAATTTTTCCACCTTAGAATAATCCATTTTTTCATATCCTCTGCTAGGGGAATTTCATCCCCAGTGTCACTCTCATTTTTCGTTAGGCTAAATCAATATAATATTTGTCGTCATCCATAACTTTAATTAGAAATTCTTCCAATGAATCTGCTATCTTTATATCATCATAATAAATTGGATTGTTTTGCTCTTCACTTAATTCAATTAATAATAACGCACTTTCATTCGCCTCAAAAAATATTAATTTATCTTCTTCCAGATCCTCATAAATTTCGATGTCAGGATAAAAATCAAAATCATTTGTTTTCAATCTAGCGTCTCTTATTGAAGATGGCCCCATAATCCGATTGATGTTATATTCTGATTTTTTCAGAAAACCATAGCCTACTTCCAATAGAAACTTCCGTAATTCAAAAGGCATCTTTAATCCCAATGTTTCTTCTACCTCTTGTATTTCTTCCTCACTTACTGGATAAAATTGATTTTCTTGATAATCTTTAATAAAATCGTATTTCATTTTATTTACCCCCTTTAAATAATTTATTCGCAGGTGATCCTGTACCGCGGATACCAGATTGATGTTCATTTGGAAATTTAGCAGGGTGTATATTCCACCACTCATGTTCTCCGCGAAAGCTATTCCATAGTCGGTGCCTCATTGTCTTTTAATTTTTTCACCTATTAACAGTGTGATCGTGCCTAATTCTTCAGGGGAATAGCCAAAGGAATTCAATTGATTTTTGATTAATTCTAAGACCTCATAATAAGAGAAATTCGATCCTAATCTATAATTTGTTTCTTCGGCACTTTCTCCTTCTGTAGGGTTCAATGATTCATTGTACTTCTCTTGAATTTCGCTCACTAAATCCACTAAGAAATTTTTCATGTCGTTTTCCATTTTTACATCTCCTTATTTTGATTTTAATATACCTTCAATAATTTGTTTTTGTTCTTGCTGTCTTTTGATATCAGAAGGCCATTTTTTAGTGATTAAAGCTTCTTGCTGTCTAGGGTCTAAACTTTTAAAGTGAGGTATATGTTTTTCGGGATTCTCTATTTTATCTTTGTGTTCAGCAATCTGTCTATCTATAGAACTTATGCCTTTCTTAATCTGTTCCGGTGATTTATCTATATATTGTTTATAAAAGCCTGAGTGTTTTCCACTGTTTTTAGCGATGTCATATGCGCTATTTGCCTTTTTGCCAGCATCAATATTGCTTTTTCACCGTTTTTCAACAACTTTTGCAGTCTTAGCAGTTTTTTCTGAAATATATAGTGCTCTCCCTACAAGCTAGCAGTCCCTGATGTAACGACACTTACTCCAACAAGAGTTCTTTCAAAACCAGAGAGCTCCTGACTGGTAAATAAGTTTAATAATCCAACACTATCCTCCTATCTATAAAATGACCAAATGCTATGCAGGTATATAAACTGATATTCAAGAAAATAAATCCATTTAAACTTTAAACGGATAATAAAGTTCTTTTTCTCCCTTTATTTCTACACTAAAAAAGACCAGCAGAAAATTTGGCTGATCTACATTTCATATTACTTGATTTAACAAGAAAAGGTTATTTAACATATTTTAAAATGTTGCTGGGAAAAGGCATAGAAACACTTTAAAAAATGTTTTAATCAATATGTTGAACCGACATTAAAGTAACTTTGTGTACTTATAAGTGTTAAAGAAGGAAGTGGGAATGCAATACGCCAAATATTAGTGAGAATAATAACCCTCCCTCTGTATATTGCAAGAAACAGAGAGAGGGTTATCTTAAAACCTTATGATTTAATTTCAAGTTTCAAGTCTAATTGCAACATCATAGCTGTCATTTTCCGTATGAATATACGAAGAAGCAGCAACTCCTGTGAAACCCAGCAATAAAACTGCACAAATCAATAGTTTAGATTTCATTTAGAAAATCTCCCCTTCGAATTTGTTTTCGTGCTTCAATTGCTTTACGATAAAACTCATTTGCACCCCGAATTTCACCTTGTTCAGTTAAAGTGTCACCTATACACACTCCATACCATTCCATATCAGGATATAACTTTTTTTCTTCGAAAAACCCGAAGGCTTCTCTAACAAGATCCAAATTAGAACCTAAGTAAATTCCTTTAACAATCTTCAATGTCGCCAATGTTTCTGCAATATTGTTTTGCTGAGCTAGCTTTAATGATTGCTCATAGAATTTTTTTGACGACCTGAAATCATTTTGCCTTGCTTTGATGTAAGCCAAAAGGTATAAAGCTCTTGCTGTAAAATCATCATTTTTCGGCGCAAGAATATCTAGGGATTTTAGATAAAATTCGGATGCTTTATCAAATTCTTCAAGGTTAGTATAACATACTCCAATGTTAAAAAGTGCTTTTCTGACCAAATAATTTTCGCCAAATTTCTCTGCATCCCCTAGTGCTTGCTTTGCGTGTTTTAAGGCTTCTTCAATATGCATATTGTCTAAACAGTTGCCTGCAATAACAAATTGACAATGTACCCGCCTGTTGCCGTAAGTTGGCTCTTCTTTATAAATGGCGTAAGCACGCTTAGCATAATTCATAGAGAAATATGTTTGTTTCATGTGGTAATATACCTCAGCCATTTTAAAATAGAACTCGGCCTTTTCTGTATTATCCCCTTCAATTGCTTCTATTTCCAACTCAGCTTTTCTGTAATAATTTAATGATAATACAAGTTCTTTTTGTCTGAAGTGGTACATCCCCATAAAAAATTGATAATAATATTCGAGCATTCCGTATAGATCTTGACTGCCTTTTGCTTCCTTCAACTTTTTATAATGCTTGTCTATCTTTATTTCGGAGCCCGGATATAGCTCTTCTAACATAAGTTGGTGACGGAATTCCAATAATGAAAAGTATACAAGAGCATCCTGATTTTCTTCCATGACCTTTATTTCTTGTTCAACTTCAGCTTTTGCTTTTTCAGCAGCAGCGCTTCTATTGTTTTTTATGCAGTTATACCAATAGTTCATTTTCGTTGCCACTAGATCATAAGGTATCACACTTTCAGTAGACATTTCCTAAACCCCTTTCATTAAGCTAAAACAAAACCAATTTGATGAATAACAATCTCTGTCCCATTCAGCCTCTCTTTTTTTTAATGAGAAAATCGACACTCTTTTTGCTAAACACAAAAAATTCACACAAATAACAGAGCGTTTTTTGTTCATGTATATTTATCTGAATATTAAGAAATATAGGATCGCATAAGTTAAATGCACAAATATAATTAGAGATCCATGGTATCTTCTTTGGCCTTGGATAAATCGGATCGTTGCGATTTCCCAAGTTTTGTGAAGGCCAAAATACCGAGTCCTGCAAGTATCTCGACGACTCCTCCAAAAGCGATGACCTTCCCTGCCCCAAAAACAGTCGCAGCATACCCCGCCGTTAAAGCACCGACAGGAATCATCACATATGAAATCATACTGATGACAGCATATACCTGCGGCTGATCCTCATCATTTACCGAAATTTGAATGATCGTATGTTCCGGAACATTTATTGCACTAATTGTTGCTCCTAAGATAAAAGCTGCTGCAAACACCAATATTAAAAGCGAATTGATACCTGTAATGAAAAAAGCTGTTCCTTCTACAATGCCAGCGGCAACAAACAACAATCCATAACGATTTACTCTCACTCTAGTCAGTATGAAACCCATTAAAAATGCTCCGCCGGTAGTTAGAACTCTCACTATAGAATGAATGATTGCCCCCTGGTTTAAATCTTCCGCTATATAGACTGCTGCAAGTGCTTCCCATGGTGCCGATCCTAAGTTCAAAAACACACAGAAAATCGCTAATGGAAACAAAATATGATGACGTCTTACAAGCGTAAATCCCCTTCTTAACTTCTTCAAATATGGCTCTCGCGATTGAATTGCTCCCGCATTCTCTTCCGCCTCACTCCCACCATATTGAATGAATAAGACCAAAATAGCTGACATTACATAGAGAGGTAATATCAGAAGCATTGTAGGAGCTGCGCCGATCAATACAATTAAAACACCGCATAGTGTAACTGCTCCTAGTTTTATTGCTTGACCTGCAGATTGTATTGTCGCATTTGCCTTTTGAATAATATCCTCTTTCACAATTTTCGGAATTAAAGAAACAGAAGCAGGATCATATGAGGCTCCCGTTGCGGAATGCAAAAGCATAAGCAATATGATAAACGTCAAAGGAGAAAAACCATTAAAATAGAAAACCGGGATAATCAACATTATGAATGCCCTAGTTAAGTCTGAAAAGAACATCCAAAATTTTAATTTATCCGTTTTCATCAAAGGAGTAATGATTGGCCCCAAAATAGCTTGAGGAAGAAAACTTACAGCTATTAAAAAAGCTGTCCCGATAGCCCCTTTTCCATCTAAAATAAGAAACCACAGGATTGTGTTAAATGCCAAAGAATCGGCCGTTATCTTTATCATCTTAGAGCAAAACAGAAAGGTGAAGTTTTTTTGCCACACAGTATTGCTATTCATTCTTAAAGATCCCCCTTACCACAAATCCCTCATTCTTACAGCAAGTTTGTCTTTAAGGATATCCTATTCCCGGATTATGTCAATGACAATTTGGAATAATTAAGGTAATTTTTATTTAAAGGATTAGGCTACTTATTTTATAACCTTTCCAGTTTTCTCTTCGCAGGGAGGAAATTCGCTTCGAACACCTAAAAATTCTTATTTGCTTATGAGAGCATCTTTGAATTTTCGTGTTTTCATTTTCAACTATGAATTGACGCTTCATCATGCGAAATAGCCCCTAATTGCAGTTCGCCAATCAGGGGTCTATTCGATCCGATGTTAATGCATTACACTTTTTTAGGTTTATTAATCGCTTTTAAAATAAGGACTGCGCTCATAAATAATATAATATCTTTTATTTCCGCTCTAAATCTTTGCTTTTCACTTCCTTTAATATCTCCCTAAGCAACTGTTGAGTTTCCTCGTTTTGTTTGCGATTTATCTTGTTTTCCTTTACCAATACGATCATGTAATATAAAAATAAAATGATACAGAAAGGATAAGCAAATTAGGCAGCAGCACACTTAACATTTTATATGTAAACCTCCTATTAAAAGATGGCAGTCAAACGATATAGACACCTTTTTCCATTGAATATGTGAATCCCCTTTTTGCTTGAAGTGAACAGTTGCACTTTGCCGCTCTTTAAAAACTTGTTACATAAACCGAATTCTTCAAGCGGCGGTCACTGATCATATCAACTTTTAAAATGGAGTTTTTTATTTCTTCAAATTTTGACAAAAACAGGGCAGGTCTTGTTGAAACCTGCGCTTTCCCGAGAAATAATTGTGCGAGTCAAACCAATTTTTCATTTCTGTTTGCCTTTTCTGTAGATCAGCCATCCGGCCAGAATGATCAAAAGGCCTGATGCGTCATAGGCAAGGTCGAATAAGAGGCGGTTCGGGCTTAGCGGGTTGACGTGGTGAATCTGAAGAAGATGATGATTGATGATGCCCTCGAGGAAATTAAACCAGCCCGCTCCTAACAAAGAGGCTCCCCAAAAGATGTGTTGCGGCCGGCTGCTGCTCAAGTCACCTCTGTTCCACAACAGGATCCCGCCGATAAAAAGAATGACGAGCGAAAACAGATGGAACAGTCCGTCGCTCATAATTTGGTGAGAGCGGTCTGTGTCCATGTACACGCTGTGCCATTGAAGCAATTGGTGAAAAACAATGCCATCGATCATGGCGATGATACCCACACCGAACAGAAAAGGTCCCCAAAACGCTTTTTTGTTTTTCATATGATTTGTCCTCCTTTACTTGCTAATCTGTTATGTACCCGCCTGCTTAAAAGATCAAACCGGTTATGTTTACATTCTCTCCCGAAAGCGATTATCCTCTTTTTACCATATGAGTATTTAAAAAGCTGATCCGAAAAGGTGTCTTCATTCCTTTCAGATCAGCTTTTTTATTTATGAAAGGCGTGAAGCCCGCACACGATTTGTTTCCATTTCATTAATGGTAAGTGTCTCAGGGTCAATCACGACACCGTAATCTTGCAATGCTGATTCAATGCTGACAAACTCGTTGAAGACGTCGTCCAGCACCTTTTCGGGTTCACGTTCCAGCGGATTTCCCCAGCCTCCGCCGCCTGCACGGTAAAATTGGATGATGCCGCCCGCAGGCATTTTGACTTCAAAAGCCGTTTCCTCGATCTCTTTGGCTTCGTCTGTTCCATACCCGACGATCACCTTGTTGCTTGGTGCATCGCCAGCTCCGCAGAAGCCTTTTGTTGTATTTCGGACCCCTGCCATCATGACGCTTGTGCGGCTTTCCTTTAAGTGCTGGATCTGAACATCCAACCCGGGGGTGCCTCTCCATCGGCCTGCTCCCGTAAAATCGCTCGTATATTCATGCTTTAATACACGGCTCGGGTATTGAACTTCAGTCATTTCAATAGATGGCAGAATAACTCCTGTCATAACAGGCGGATAAAGCCCCCATCCGTCCGTTTCGTATGCAGCCCCCGCACCGCCGGTATAGCCGTAAAAATTCAGGTTCACCCACGGCTTCCCGTCGTCGTATTTTCCGTGGGAATAAGCGAGAGGAAGCTTATGGGCGTTCACTCCGACGCGTTTTGGCGCACATTGGGAAATGGCCTGGAGAACAGCCTCGGCTATTTCTGCTCCTACGCACGCAGTTGCGTGTCCGCACGGTGCCGGCAGCTGCGGGTTCACAACTGTTCCTACAGGCGCAGTTACTGTTACCGGATTCATATATCCTTCATTGATCGGAATATCCTCATCACAGCAAGTCGAAATACCGACAAAAGCAAATGAAGTCGTATTTGAAAGCGGGCTGTTGATGAAGCCCTTTACTTGCGGAGAGGAGCCGGTAAAGTCAATGTGAAGATCGCTGCCTTTGACGGTCACCGTTGCGCGAACCTTAATATCGCGGTTGCCTTGAAAGTCGTGGTCAGCAAATGTTTCACCGACATAGGTGCCGTCCGGCCAGCTGGTGATTTCATCGCGAACCCTGTTTTCTGTATATTGAATCCGGTTGTCAATGGCCGTAATCACCTTCTCGGCGCCATACTTATCCAGCATCGTTTGGATTCGGGAGGCAGCGACCTTGCATGCCCCGATCATCGCGTTTAAGTCGCCTTCAAGCCAATGGGAAAGCCGGTTGTTTGCAACAATTAAATCGAATACATCCCTGCGCTTTTCTCCCCGCTCATAAATTTTTAATGGCGGAATCCGCAGCCCGTCATGCCAAATGTCTTTTGAGCGCGGATTGTACCCTCCGGCAACCGGTCCTCCATTATCGGCCATATGGCTTCGGACAGCAGGGAGCAGGATCGGCTTGCGATTATAAAAAACCGGCATGACGATTGTCCAGTCAAGGCTGTGCGAGCCTCCATGATACGGATCATTCACCAGGAGAATATCTCCGGGATGAAGATCGTACCGAAAAGCGTCCAATAAATGGTCAACTGCGCCTACTACCGCATAAAGGTGCAGCGTACAGCCCGGGGCTTGCGCGACAAGGCGCGATTTTTTGCCAGAAAGGTCAAAGACGCCCGTCGTAAAATCGTGTGCTTCGTTAAACAATGGTGAACGGGCCGTTCTCGTAACAGTGGCGCTCATTTCCCTGGCAACCGCATCAAGGGAACCGCCGACCACCTGTGATAGAATAAAGTCCTGATTAATCATAGCTGCTCCTCCTTTTGAGAGTACGTAAAGACGAGGAGCTCGCCTTTTTTCACATGTTGGTTTACCGTGCTTTCATAAAAGATTTCGTCACGATCTCCCGTTCTTGACAGAGACCCGTATTCTCCCCTTTCACTAAAAGGCAGAAGAAGGTTGAAATAAATATCGTCCTCCTGGTTAAGCAGAGACACTTTCATTTCCTCCCCATTGTCCGTCCACTCCCGGGAAACCATTTTAAAACCGTGGTAAAGCTCCAATTCCTCTGCAGAGACAAGCATCCGTTGACCAAATAAAGCAGGCGGCCCGAAGCCTTTTGAAGCTGATGGATACCCGGGCGCCAAAACGATTGATTTCGTTTCAGCTTCAGCGCCAAGCTCCGGATAAAAAACGGCCTGCGGACCTGTCCCGTAAATCGGCGGAAATTCTTCATTCGTGCTTTGTCCGTTTTGAATGGCTTTATATACCGCTTCAGCGATGAAATGGCCGGTAATGCTTGGAGCTAATGCTGTCGCTGCAGGAAATCCCGGATCCAAAATCGTACCCAGCCTCGTCTTCGTTTGAAAAGGTTGAAGCGTTCCTTCATTGATCGGTATTTCATCGGCAATTCTCGCCAGGAACGGCCAAACGGCAAACGCCTTCGTTAAAGCGGCAGGCGAATTAACCGGCTTTACGGATTGCGCCGATGATCTGCTCAAATCGATTTCAACCGCATCGTCCTTCTTTGAAATTTGCACATGAATTGTACTCTTGCTTCCTTCGGAAACTTCAAACTCCTGGACAGCGCTCATTTCTGTTTCAGGCAGATAAGAGACATGGTGCTCAACCCTTTTGCGGCTGTATTCAAACATGCTGTCGATCGATTCGGTCACTGTTTTCTGGCCGTAGCTACCAAGAAACGTTTTCAATTGCTGTTTGGCGCCATGCAAACATGTATACATGGCTTCCAAATCCGCTTTAAAAGAAGCGGGCACCCGGCTGTTTGATAATAAGAAACGAAGAATATCGGTCTGCAGAACGCCTTGCTTATAAAGCTTAACAGGTGTAATTCTGATATTTTCCTGCCATACTTCAAATGCATCGGGATGGAATCCGCCCGGATACTCGCCGGCCAAATCGATCATCTGAGCGCGGACAGCAGGGAAGAGTACGAGCTCCCCTTCAAGAAATAACGGCGCCGCCATGGTGAGCGACTGTCCTTTCGTTCCGCCGCTGTATGGATCTGCGACGAGCAACACATCTCCATCTGCGATATCAAATGAAAAATAGTCGAACAGATTTTCCACGCTTTCTTTTAATGCGAACAAATGTTCAGGCTCATATTGATGTTGAACCGCGATTTTCAGCTCATTCGTAAAAATCGTTGTAGCAAATGCCCGGTCTTGCGAAAGCAAAGAGGAACGGGAGATTCGCTGCAAATTATCCCCGATTTCTCTGCCGATCGATTGCAGCTTGCTATAAAGAATTTGAGCTTGGATCATGCATTTCCACCTCTAGTCGCCTGCTGAGAGTGCTTTACTTCAATGACACAGTTGCGGTAAGAATCGATTAGAGCCTCATGTCCCGGATAAACAACAATGGTCGTACCCCATTGCTCAATGATGGCCGGACCGACAATCAAGTTGCCCGGCTCAAGCATTGATCCGTTGAAAATAGGCGTCCTCGTCGGTTCGATGTCAAAATACATATCGCGTTCACCTGTTTTCGCTTTTGAAGGGTCCTCCTGCTCAAACGGCTCCTCTTTAAGCTTTAACGGCTCTCTGACGCCAACCAGGTCAAGGCGGAGATTTAAAATTTCAATGTCGTGCTCGGGATCTTTATGGGCAAACATTCTTTCATGAAGGTCATGGAAATCTGCCGCCGTTGCTTCAAGATTCAATTCTGTAATCCTCCGCGTCCTCGATTTTACCGGTACGGTTACTTCATGGACTTCCCCGGCGTAGCGCATATCGATAAAGCGGCGGGTTTCATATTGATTGGTGACCGACTGGCCTCCAAGTTTTTCGCGGGCCGTCTGTTCCATCTTTTCAAAATCGGCATTCATCGCTTGCAGGTCAACGTTTTTCAGACTTTCAAAGCGCGTCCTGAGCTCCGTTACTTTAAGGTTTGCTGCCACATCGCCGAGCGCACAGAAGACCGGGGCAAGGGACGGAACAATAACGGTTTTAATGCCGAGGTCTTCCGCCTGCTTGCCTGCATGGATGGCTCCGGCGCCGCCGACAGCCATTAGGGCGAAATTCCTTGGATCATGACCCCGTTGTGTCGTCACAAAGTGGACTGCATTTGACATATCGCTATTGACGATTTGTGAGATTGCAAGAGCGGCTTCTACTGTCGAAATTCCGAGCGGATCGGCAATCTGTGTGCGGATCGCCTTTTCAGCCAGTGAACGGTCAAGCTTCATTTCTCCGCCTAGAAAGTTATCTGGGTTAATATAGCCTAAGAAAACATTCACGTCCGTAACTGTCGGTTCTTCTCCGCCTCTTCCGTAGCAGGTCGGCCCCGGATTGGAGCCTGCGCTTCGCGGGCCGACTTGTAAAGCTCCGCCGCTGTCAATCCAGGCGATGCTTCCGCCGCCGGAGCCGATCGTGTGAATATCCATCATCGGCAGGGCAACCCGGTATCTGCTGATCCAGTTCTCAGTCGTGATCGCCGGATTTAACTTTTCGATAACCGAGACATCGTAGCTTGTTCCGCCCATGTCTACGGTAATGACGTTCTCGTAGCCCGATTTTTCTCCGATAAAGGAAGCAGCCGTCACTCCTCCGGCTGGACCTGAGAGAAGGCCTCCTGCGGCAAATTTTCCGCTTTGAATGACATTTTGGACCCCGCCGTTAGATTGCATGACAAACAGTTCTCCGGCAAATCCGTCTTCGCGAAGCCGTTCGTCAAGATGGTTCAAGTAGCTTTGCATGGAAGGGCCGGTAAACGCGTTGACAATGGTCGTGCTCACCCGTTCAAATTCCCGAATCTGCGGCAGCACTTCATACGATAACGATACAAACATGCCGGGAGCTTCCTCTTGAATAATCTCTTTAACGCGGATTTCGTGCGAAGGATTCATGAAGCTGAACAGAAAGCATACAGCAATCGCCTCGATCCCCTCTTGGATAAACCCGCGGACTGCCCGGCGGACGGCTTCTTCATCAAGCTCATTTACGATATTTCCTGTATGATCCAGTCGTTCAGGAATCCCCACACGATATCTTCTTGGGACAATTTGATAAGGTGCTTCCAAGCGCGGAGAAAACACGCTTTCTTTGTACGCGCGGCGGAATTCGATTTCGTCCCGAAAGCCTTCCGTTGTGAGAAGCCCCACCTTTGCTCCGTTATATTCCAGCAAAGCGTTAGTGGCAACTGTTGTTCCATGTACTACTAATGGACTATTAGCTAACAGGTCCTTTACGTCTATTCCGATGATTTCAGCCATTTTTTTAATTCCGTTCATGACACCATCAGACTGATCAGGGGTTGAAGGCGTCTTCGTCGAAACCATTTTCCCTCCCTTGTTGACAGCCACTAAATCTGTAAACGTCCCGCCGACATCAATTCCAAATACCCATTGGTTTTTTTCATTCATCATTGAAAACCTTTCCTCCTTATCCGCTTAAAAACCAGACGATTCCTCTGTCGCTTCTCCGATTTCGTAACGGAGATTTAATTTTGTGAAAATAAATGTAAAAACGATATAAATCAAAAATGCAAGTACAGTAGAGTTAATCGGTCCGATGCCGAACGTTACCTTTGAAGCGGTAAAACCTCCGATGATCACCGAAAGAATCGCCGCAACATTCAGCTTCGAATAAGTTGTTCCAGCCCCGAATCGATATTGTTTTTTCTTGATGACAGGTGCTGTGATCCAATGATCTGCGATCATCACGCCTGCGATCGGCGGAACATACAAACCTAAAAATGTTAAGAATGGCACAAACATATTCTGGACACCTAATAATGCAATCATGATGCCGATCACGCCCATGATCGCCACAAGTGCTTTCTTAGGAATGTTCACAACATTGCGAAGCCCCAGAGATCCGGTATACAAATTGTTATCATTCGTCGTCCACTGTGCAAAAACGATGATGAAAAATGCCAAAAATCCAAGTCCGAGCTTGCTCATCGCGGCAGGAATATTCGGTGTTGACCCGATATCCGGAACATTCGCAGCAATGGCCATTGCCGCTCCTGCAACAAGACAGAAAACACCTCCGAGGAAATAACCGACAGACGCACCTATTCCTCCTGAAACCGCTCCTTTTGCATATCTCGTCACATCAGGAAAAACAACCGCACCCAATGCAGCATTTCCAACTACGATTGTAATTCCGGCAAATATCGTCATAGGGTCCCCTGTCGGATGAAACGTCAGCAAGTTATGCCAGCTTCCAGAATAATTGACAGCACTCACAATGCCCCATATAGAAAAGATGACGACTAAAGGTACAGCGATAAAGCTTAAAGCGGCAAGTCCGCGATATCCTATAAAAGCGGTAAGGATCATTAAAATGCCGCCCCAAACGATGGCGACTTCAGGCTTTGCAAGCCAAACACCCGGAAACATTTCAGAAATGGTCGTGCCGAAAAAAGCAACCTGCCAGCCAAACCAGCCGATTCCCAGTGTCAGCGCCAAGACGATTCCAAAAAGGCCCGATCCGTAGCGTCCAAAAGCCTGACGGGCAAGAACGGTTGTCGATATTCCGTATTTTGCACCCATTACACCTTGAAAAAAGCCATAGACCGCAAGAATCAGCATACCTAAGACGGCAGCCAAAACGGCGTGCGCAAAATTCAATCCCTGGATCAGCGCTCCTCCAGTCACAATCGTCGACAATGAGATAATCCAGGCACAGCTTGTAATCGTAATGTTAAAAATCGATTTTCTCTTATTTTCAGGCACTGATGTAACAGCAAAATCATCAGCATTTGTATAGGAAGGTTTTTTACTGTTGTTTTCCATTTTCATGCTCCTTCGTTTCATCATGTAGGTTGTTACACCATATTCGTATCAATCGTTACCCCTCGTTTTAACGTATTGCCGATTGTACATGCCCTTTCAGCAGAGGTGATTAATTTCTTTTTATAGTCGGTCGGAAGATGCTCGGGCAATTTGACGCTAACCGTACATTTTTCAACACGGGACGGGCCATCGGGCGCTTTAGCAGCGGAAACAGAAACTGAAAATTCATCCTCCTGCACTTCTATGCCGTCCCTTTCAAACATCCTTTGCAAAGAAATGGTGATACACATCCCTAATGAAGCTTCCAACAGCTCAATCGGCGAAAGGCCGTCTGAATTCGGAGTGAAAGACCCCTTGGCCTGCATACCGGCTTCATGAAAAATCCCAAACTCTCCATTTGTTTTTTGAATAATAGACAAATTTAATTCCTCCTTTGGCCTATCAGCCCGAAAAATTCAAAATGAACCAATTCTTCAGTCATTTCATCAACTGAAAACTTGGGGACATAATTCAGATCATGCTTTGGCCCAAACAGCCATTTTGATAGTGTGCCCAACACAAGACTTGTTAACATGGTGGCCTGCAGATCAGTATTATGGGAGGAATTTAGCATGCCAAGCTCTGTAGCCCTTTGGATGTTCTTTTTAAATGCTTGTTCAACACTGATCAGCGCCTCTTCGATTGCCTCCCTGATTTCCGGATCGGCGCCTTGTCCCTTGACTAATAAAAACGTCATTAAGTTTCGGTTCTCCTGTGCAAACGTAAAAATTCTTTTCATAAGGGCTGTCGTGGATTGGATCATATCATCTGTAAGAGCAAACGTCTGCCTGTAGCCTTGATGAATGGCTGCAAGAAGGTTTTTTTTCCCCTTGTCTATGATTTCCTTGACGATTTCTTCTTTGCTTTTGAAGTGCCAGTAAAAAGTTCCCTGTGCAACGCCAGCCTGTTTTACGATGTCTGAAATTTTTGTCGCGTGATATCCTTTCGTAGCAAAAATCTCAAGCGCGATATGTAGCAATTCCTCTCTTGTATCCGTATTTCCCAAGTGTTTTCCTCCTTACCCGGAATCTCGATTGACAAGTCAGTCAGTTTTAGGGCCATTATTCCTATTGGATTTGTAAGAATAATCTTATACAATGTTCTTTTCCTAGTCAAGTTGCTAACCTTTCCATTTTTCGCGCAATTACAAAATATGAACAAAGCAAAACCTCTATTTCATTCTTTCATCCCCCCTCACGGCCACTGGATCAAACGGCTTTCGGTTTATTTTTTCAAGAGATTTACAGTTTCATCGACTAATTCTAATAACGTTTTTTTATGATGTGATGATGAAACTTTTTGATGATCTAATTCCCGCAGCCTGGAATAAATGTCTTTCCGCTCATTTTGGAGTTCGCGTATGGCTTGTATCTCGGCATTGTTCAGTTGTTCCAGTCTTAATCGGAGCGCCTCTCTTTCGTTGAACACATTCCCACCCCCTAACAAAATATTACTTGTAGTTTATAGGACTTTTTTCAGTTTAACAATTCTTCTTTCCTGAAAATTTGCTTGTACGATTTGGATGAGCTGAATTTTGCCGGGATTCCAACTTACTTTTTATGGAGAGATTTTACGGCTTTGAACACGAGGAACCGGACTTACAAAAACCAAAGAGAACTCAGCCGGAGTCCTCTTTGGTTTTTTTATCGCTACATCACCTTATTGAATCTCAAAATCTTCTTGAAACATGATTTTCAAAAAAGAAAAACATGATATAGATACAAAGCTGCAAATTTTGAATTCTTTTCATCAATCAGCACTTGCATCATGAACTCCTTTTCGCCAAAATACAAAGTGTCCCTCAAAAACAGCAAGACTTTCAGCTTTGAAATAATCGTCCAATTACCGCAAAAAGGAGTTTTTAAAAATATGATCATTTTAATACTTATAGCCGGGATTTTGGCCGGAATGGCCATTCCTGTTCAAACCTCAATTAATTCACGGCTAGGCATGAAGATCGGGTCTCCTTACGGGGCGGCGGCCATATCTTTTTTTGCCGGTACGCTTATCCTGGTCATTGTCGCCTTAGTGACAGAGCGCCATTTTTTGTCTATCATCGGACTTCTCCCTTCCATCCCCTTGTGGATCCTCATTGGAGGCGGATGTTTAGGCGTTTTTTATTTAACTTCAAATATTTTGTTGCTTCCGCGTCTTGGATCAGCACTGACAGTTGTCGTCACTTTGCTTGGGCAGATGGTGATGGCTCTGGCCATCGATCACTTCGGATGGTTTCATATTCCCGTTCATGAATTAAACTTTCCTAGAATCATCGGCATTTTGTTCATCATCTCCGGGGTTTTCATTATCAAAAAATATTAATAGCAAGGGAGTTCATCACCGATGAAAAACAACACTATGAACGTTTTTCTTTACATGATGCTCGGGCTTTTTGCCGGAATGGCATCACCGATTCAAACATCTATTAATTCAGAGCTGAGAAATGCTCTCCAATCACCTTTTATCGCTTCACTTATTTCGTTTTTGGTTGGAATGGTCATTCTTCTCTTTCTTACGTCGATCATTGAACATCGGCGGTTATTTCATTTAAACAATTTACATACAGCAAAAACCTTTATCACGGGCAGCCCTTGGTGGCTCTGGACTGGTGGAATACTTGGCGTCATCTTTATCACATCCAATATTTTGCTTTTGCCGATTGTCGGAGCGTCACTTACTGTTGTTTTGGCTTTAAGCGGCCAAATGATCATCGCCCTCATCATCGATCATTTTGGCTGGTTCGGAACCCCCAAACACCGCTTAAATGTGCAGCGCATGCTGGGAATTGTCCTGATGATCACGGGAATTATCATCATTCAGCATTTTTGATGCCAGTCATTTTTGCACCTTCTACCTTTAAAATGAATAAAAGGGCGGTGTCCGCCCTTTATTTACAGCAAGTTAGTTTACATAAAACATTTACAGTAAACCGATTTTAAGCAAATAAAAAAAGCCATTTTATTCAAATGACTTAAGTGAAGTGCTGCAATTGCCGTATGCAAGTAAGAAAGTTTTAAACCACACTCCTCAAAGTGGGTGTCTGCAGAAACGTTCCTGTCGTCCTTTCGAGGAAGGCATGACATTCCGGTTCCGATATAAAACTCCCTATTACAGCTTAAAGGTTAAAACTTAATTATCATTACGTACAATGCAGCGTAATTGAATTATATGATAAAAACATTAAAAATGCAACCTCTTGCCTGAAGAGAATATGACGCTCTATAATAAGTTGAATATTTACAAAATTCTGCAATATTGTGGCGTTCGTACAACCCTTCATGTCCATCTGTTCATAGACTGTCTATTGAGGTGATGTCTTGTGGTAAAAATTTTTATCGATCCCGGCCATGGCGGGTCTGATACAGGTGCTTCAGCTAATGGTTTGCAAGAAAAACAGTTAACATTGCAAACCGCCTTGGCTTTAAGAAACATGCTGCTGAATGAATATCAAAATGTTTCAGTCCTGTTGAGCAGGACAAGCGACCAAACCGTCAGTCTGACGCAACGCACGAACGCCGCGAACAGCTGGGGAGCGGACTACTTTCTATCGATTCACATGAATGCCGGGGGCGGGACAGGTTTCGAGGATTACATTTATCCCGGCGTCGGCGCACCTACCACCACCTATCGGGATATCATGCATGAAGAGATTTTAAAAGTTGTCGATTTCAGGGATCGCGGCAAGAAAACGGCCAATTTTCATGTTCTTAGAGAAACAGCCATGCCCGCACTCCTTACGGAAAATGGCTTTGTAGACAATACAAACGACGCCGAGAAACTGAAGTCTTCCGCGTTTATTCAATCCATTGCCAGAGGCCACGCCAACGGACTCGCAAGGGCATTTAACCTTTCCAAAAACGCAGCAGCTCTCTATAAAGTGCAGATCGGCGCTTTCAGGACCAAAGCCAATGCCGATTCGCTTGCCGCTCAAGCGGAAGCGAAAGGGTTTGATGCCCTTGTGATTTACAGGGACAGCCTTTACAAAGTGCAAATTGGCGCTTTTTCTTCCAAAGAAAATGCCGAAGCGCTCGTTCAGCAAGCCAAAAACGCCGGATTTGACGCTTTCATTTACCAGGAATAGGGACAATCATCAAGAAAAGCCCGCGATCTGTCTCGTATAGATCGCAGGCTTTTTTTATGCTTTTGCAGCTTTACTTTGAATCGCCGGCTTTTGCGTTTGATTCGATGCATGGCTGTTCAACACCATTCCGATAATCACAAGTGCCATGCCGCTCCATGAGATGGCACCAGGAAGCGGACTTGAAAGAAGCAAAATTTCACCAGCGGCAGCAAACAGCACTTCAAACGATTGTGTGGCCTCGACAGCCCCTAATTTTCGCATATCCCCTTTTACAAGATCGGTTGCGGCAAAGAACAGCACAGTTGCGCATATTCCGGAAAAGACAGCCACCAAACCTGACTGAATGACTTGTCCCCGGCTGGGCGCACCCGCCGATGCCAGCCCGTACAGTGAGAGGATCAGCCAAAACGGAAGGCTTGCCAACGTCATCCCCAATACCCGCTGATAAGCATCAAGGCGCCCGGCGCATGCTTCCATCATTTTTCTGTTCCCAAGCGGATATGTAAATGAAGCCAACATAACCGGCACGACGCACAGCAGCATCTCATGCAAAGAAAGCTGTGCCGCATGCTCAGCCTGCATCAGCGCCACCCCGATTAAAATGATCAACGACATCGCCAGCCCTTTATAGGGAATTTTGCCCCTCATCTGTACGGGACCTGTTTTTGTTTGGATGGTTTCGTAAAAAAGCGGCGCCAAAAGGGAGCCGGAAATAATCGTGATTTGCCATGTTCCTGCAATCAGCCAGCCCGGCCCGTAAGCCGCCGCGAAACAGAGCGGCGCATAAAAGAGGCCGAAGCCGACGATGCTCCATCTCAGCCAAATGCCCGGTGCTTTTTTGATTTCCTGAAAAAGTTCTTTTACGTTCCCCCTCAGCCAAACAATGACAAATAAAAGAGGCGCCATAAAGATAAATCTTAGCGATGCGCTCCAGATCCAGCTTCCCCCTTCAAGCTCCATCGCCCTGTTTAAAACGAATGTAAAAGCAAAAAAGAAGGCTGCAAAAACGCCCAGTATAATCGGCCTCACAATCCCCTCACTCCTTTTCCTGATGTCCGGCCAATCGGTCTCCGAGACTGAGCCAGTTTTCCTCGGCAAGCTTGATGGCCGCATTCCGATCCCCCTGTCTGCAGGCATCGATGATGTTCTGATGCTGTTCGACAGATTTCAAGCTGCCGATCGAGGAAAACTGCGACATCTCAAGGCGGTAAATTTTTGAAGAAATTCTCTCCAATGCCCGGGTAATTTCTGGGTTTTTTGATGCTTGTAAAAACACCTCATGAAAAGCAGCATCCGATTCGATTGCTTCGATAATGTCTTCTTTTTGAATCGCTTGCTGCAACGTTTGATTATGCGCCTCCAGTTGATCAAGGTCTGAATCCGTTAAAAAAGGAAACGACAGCTTGACAGCCAGCGCATGCAGTGCTGCAGTGACTGTAAAAGCATGTTCAGCTTCCTCGCGATTTAACGGTGCTACACGTGTTGCTGAACCCGGAACAGTTTCAACAAGTCCTTCATCTTCCAGTCGTTTGAGCGCCTCCCTGACAGGTGTGCGGCTGATGCCAAACTGCTCTGCAAGCTCCTGATCATGCAGACGCTCCCCCGGCTTTAGTTCCAAATGTACGATGGTGCGCTTCAGCGTTTGATACACTTCTTCCCGAAGCGAAATTCGTTTGATTCGTTTAATGTTATTTTTCATCATAAAACCAATATATCGGATTTTGGTTTTATGCACAACCAAATTTTTTATCTAACCCCTTTCTCTTTAGCGGCGTATTTTCTTTTCGCCTGGCAATCTTTGCAGATGCCGTACAGTTCCAATCGGTGATGTGTCACTTTAAATCCGGTCAGCCGTGCCGCAATGTCTTTTACTTTCTCCAGTTGCGGACAATGAAAATCGACGATTTTCCCGCATACTTCGCATATGACATGATCATGTTCCTCTAGAGCCAGATCAAAACGAAGCGGATCGGTAAACCCCATTTCTTTTATAAGGCCCTCTTGTTTAAAATAGCGGATGGTGTTGTATATCGTCGCTGTACTGACGGCAGGATATATCTCCCTCAATGATTGTTGAATTTCAGCTATTGTAGGGTGGTTCCTGTTGGCTAAAAAATAATGGTAGATGGCCAGCCGCTGCGGCGTCATTCGAATGCCTTTCCGTTTAAGCTGCGCCATCGCTTCCTGCTTTACATTCGTTTCGTTTTCCATACCTCTTTCGTCACTGCCCCTTTTTTCCCTTGAATCTTCCGATATTCTTTGCCTGGCTGCCTTAGAAACGGAGTGCTTTAGATGTGATGTTCATTTAATAAACGTTCTCCTTGATCCGATCGAGCGCCTGCCAAGGCATCAGGGCACAGTTATGGCGGGCCCGTAACGGATGGACGCCAATCAGGGAAACGGCATCTCCCAGCAGATCCTCTGCCGGTTCTTCTCCTTTTCTGATCATATTTTCCATCGCTTCACGCATTAGCCCGGCTTCTTTTAACGTCTTTCCTTTTATCAGTTCAGTCATGATTGATGAGGAAGCCATGCTGATGCTGCACCCATCTCCGATAAAAGCTGCGTCTTCGATCTTTTCATTTTTAATGTCGATAAACAAAGTCATCACATCACCGCATGTTGGATTTTTGTAATGGACGTAATACGCGCTGTGTTTATCGATTTTTCGAAAATTTCGCCTGTATCTTGCATGATCCATAATGACGGACCGATACAGCTCTTCCAGTTTCGGCATGAAATGATGCTCCTTCCCTTTTAAAAAGTTGTATTTTGGTTGAAAGAACAAACGGATTTAGTTATACTTCCGTTATTAAATCGTAATCATTACGATTTAATAATAACCGATCAAGAAGCTCACCGCAAATGAAAAGACACAATGAAACTGCCTCTTCTAATAAAGAGACAGATCGGTCAAACGCAAAGGGGGAAGATTTATTATGAAGGAGCCAGACCGCATTCAACTCGATTCTTTTCAAATGACAATTTTATCTGATGGAGCATTTCGAGTTTCAAGGGATTTCTTTTTGGCGGGAGGAGACCCTCATGAAGCAGAACATTATCCTGAAGAATTTGAAGTAGCGCTGAACTTTATCTGCCTGGAAACGAACGAAAAACGGATACTGATTGATACGGGATTTGGCGAAACAGGCGGACAAGAAAGCGGGCACTTGATTCATCACCTGACACAGGCGGGAATTATACCTGACTCCATAGACTATGTCATTTTGTCACACAGTCATTTAGATCATACGGGAGGTCTTCTGAATAACGGGAAACCCGCTTTTCCAAACGCTGTTCATCTGATCAGTGAAGCAGAATGGCTGTACGCAAAACAAACGCCGGCTTCTAAACAGTTTCGCATTCTCTCCACTGTCCGGCCGCTTCTGAAGCTGCTGACAGAAGATACCGAACTGCTTCCCGGACTGAAGCTGATCCATACGCCCGGACATACGCCTGGACACTTGACTATTGAATTACAGACAAAAGACGGGGTCTGTCAGATCATCAATGACGCATTTCACATTCCCGAAAGCATCTCCAATCCAAAGCTGCGGGTTTCGCTTGAGCATGACCCTAAAGAGGGAGAAAAGACAAGAAGACTGCTGGCCCGGCAGGCTTATAACGGACAGGTCCTGCTCCACGGGTGTCATTTCCCCTACCCTGGTTTCGGGTTAATCGAAAAGCAGGGCTCACTTTTTCAATGGAAACCGGTCCAATACGAAAAGAAAACTCGCTGAATCAGCGAGTTTTCCAATTTAAACTAAGATATCAACGACAAACTGTGACCAAGATTCAAGTCTGTCATAGACGCTTTTATCTTTCAGATCACTGGCTTTCATCCACCGGCCGGCAATCTGCTCCTTTTCTTTAACTTCAACGTGTGCGCCCGGTTTTAATTCAAGCGCTGAAAGGATTCCGATATGTACTTTTCCGACGCTGTTTTCATCATCATTAATCAGTCCGAGCGTCACCATTTTTTCTTTATCTGATTCCTCAATCAGAAGCTCTTCATCAAGTTCACGGTCTGTGTTTAACTTCAGAATACCGGAAAAATCAAGCCCTTCGGCAAAGTTCATGTGGCCGCCGAAGCCGAGTGACAGCTTGTTGTGAAGCCGCGCTTCCCCTCCGCCTTCGAGCCGCTCGTATACAAATATTTCGTCTTCTCTTTTGATGACAACATAAGGGATCGGCTGTTTAAACGCAGGATCTTCTTCGGCGTCTCCCCTTCTCATTTCACTGAAATGCTGTTCAATATGCGCCATGATCTTCCCGACCTTCTCACCGTCGCTGTTGACGCCTTGGAAGGTCAGCGTTTCATTTGCAAATACGTTTTCCCGCGGGACCACGAGAATGATTTCATCCATTTTTCCCATTGTATCCGTTTCCTCCTCAAAGTGAAAAGAGCAGATTCGTTCTGCTCTCATTTTGCCGTGTATCTATAACTGAAAGGCGGGGCTTGGGCGCGGATGCGCCCTTTTAGCCCGGCCGGCTTACTTATCGTCAAAGTAAAAATCGTCGTCTCTTATCGGTTCAACTGTTGCTTTTTTATAGCCGTTTCCTTTCATTGAGAAGAAGTCGTGTGACTTCGTTTTCGTATTCAACCCGTTCAACACAATCGGATTGATCTCTTCTTCTTCAAAATAAGCTTCAAAGCCAAGGTTCATCAGCGCTTTGTTGGCATTATAGCGGATGAACTTCTTCACGTCGTGTGAAAGGCCGACCTGGTCGTACAGATCTTCTGTATATTCAAGCTCATTTTCATAAAGCTCTTTTAATAGATCAATGGCAAACGCGTACAGCTCTTCTTTTTTCTCAGGTGTCTGCTGATTGTAAATCTCCTGAGCAAGCAGGCCGACATAGACGCCGTGAATCGCTTCGTCCCGCAAGATCAGGTTGATGATTTCGCCGCTTTGCATCAGCTTGCCCTGTCCGTAAAAATAAAGCGGGTAGTAGAAGCCGCTGTAAAACAGGAAGCTTTCTAAATAAACGGATGCGACCATCGCTTTAAACAGCGAAATTTTATCGCCCTGGCGGATTTTCTCATAGAGTCCGACAATGACCTGAGCTTTTTTCTGCAAATATTTGTTTTGTTTAACCCATTCAAAGACTTCGTTGATCGTCTCTGTCGGGGCAAGCGTCATGAAAATGTTTGAATAGGACTTGGCGTGGACCGCGTTTTCCATCATCGCCATGAAGTTCAGCACCGCTTTGCGCTGATGCCCTTCCACATGCTCAGCGACAAGGGGCATTCCCGTGTTCCCCTGCTCTGTATCGAGAAGCGTCAGCCCCGCGAGCACCTTCATGTATGTGTCCTGTTCATTTTTACCCAAGTACTTCCATGTCAGAAGGTCTCCATTAAGCGCAATCTCTTCCGGAAGCCAAAATTGCTTCACATTTTGGTTGTAAAACATTTGGGTAAAATCATCTTCATGCTTTGACCAGTTTGCTGCATCATAAATTTTCGTCACTTTCGCATACTCTCCTTTAATCAAACGACACAAGAAAGGCAGCCTTCTTGCCCTGTATCCTTCGTTCTTGCATAGTAAAGTGTTTTGATTCCTTTATGGTGGGCATAAAGATCGATCCGGTTCAGATCGCGTGTCGTCATTGTATCTTTCAGGAACAATGTAAAGCTTATGCCTTGGTCAACGTGCTGCTGAATCGTCGAGATCATGTCGACAACTCTGAACATGTCCATATCATACGCTTCTTTATAGTAGAACCAGTTGCTCGGCGCAAGTCCAGGCATCGGATAGTACGTCTTGGAGTTGCCGTAAGTTCTTTCTTCAATCCGCTCCATGATCGGCATGACTGATGCCGTGCTTGACTGTACATATGAAATGGACCCGGTCGGTGCGATGCACAGTCTGTAGCTGTGGTACAATCCGTGTTCTTTGACAAACTGTTTCAGCTGTTCCCAGTCTTCTTTTGTCGGGATGTGCATGCCTTCAAAAAGCTTGGCCACTTTTTCGAATTTAGGCGAGAAATCTTGTGTAACATACTTTTCGAAGTATTCACCCGTTGCGTAAGCCGAACCTTCGTAGTTATGGTACGTCTCACCTTTTTCTTTGGCGATTTCGGCAGACCGTTCAATCGAGTAAAAGTTCATCATCATAAAGAAAGTGTTCGCGAAGTCCCTCGCTTCCTCACTTTCGTAGGCGATATTGTTCTGTGCCAGGAATCCGTGCAGGTTCATCGCTCCAAGGCCGATGGATTTCATCGCTTTGTTCGCTTTTTTGACCGCCGGTGCGTTTGTAATGTTCGTCGTTTCAGAAACGTGCGTCAGCGAATCGGTTGCAAGCTTAACCGTCTGCTCAAGCGATTTGTTTTTCATGACGTTCAATATGTTCAATGAACCAAGGTTGCAGGAGATGTCAAGGCCGATCTCATCTTCTTGACCGTAGTCTGTGTATGAAGAAACCTGTGAAGCCTGAAGAACCTCTGAGCAAAGGTTGGAAAATTTAACCTTGGAAATATGATTGTTCGCATGCGCGTTGTTGACATTGTCCTGGAACATAATGTACGGATATCCTGATTCCGATCTTAACATCGCAAGCTTTTCGAGCATCTTGCGCGGGTGGATTTTTTCTTTTTTGACGCGCGGATCTTCCACAAGCCGGTCGTACATCTCGTTCATGTCCATTTCATCGAGGTGCTCGCCGTACGCTTTATAAACGGTGTGCGGATAGAATACGTATGCCGCTTTATCCTCTCTTGCAAGCTCGATGAATTTATCTGGAATGACGACTCCGATGGACAATGTTTTCACCCGGACATCCTCATCAGCGGAAATCTTCTTCGTATCGAGGAAATCGTTGATGTCGCGGTGGAAAATGTTTAAGTATGCAGCCCCTGAGCCTTGTCTTTGTCCCATCTGATCAGCGTAACGGAATGCGTTGTCAAGAAGCTTCATCACGCCGACAACGCCTTTTGTCGCGTTTTCGACATCTTTGATCGCTTCGCCTTTCGCACGCAGTTTTGAAAGGTTCAACGATACGCCTCCGCCTAGCTTTGACAGCTGCATTGAAATATCAATCGCTCTCGAGATGTCGTTCAAGGAATCATTGACTTCCAAGAGGAAGCAGCTGACCAGCTCTCCGCGGCGTTTGCGGCCGGCATTTAAGAACGTCGGCGTGCTCGGCTGATACTCCTGGTTGATCATCATTCTGACGAATTCCTTCGCCTTCTCCTTATCCCCGTTTGCAAAAAATAAAGCTACGATAGAGATTCTGTCTTCATAGCGTTCAAGAATTTTTTTCTTGTCGTTTGTCTTCAGCGCATAGTCATTGTAAAACTTAAAAGCGCTCATAAAGGACGGGAATCTGAATTTTTTAGCGTAAGCCTCTTTGAACACTTCCTTGATTTCTTCGAACGTGTAGCGGCTTAAAAACTCTTCTTCATAGTAGTCATTCTTGATTAAGTAATCGATTTTCTCTTTCAGATCATGGAAAAATACCGTATTTTGGTTGATATAGTCTACAAAATAACTATGTACAGCTTCTTTATCTTTATCAAACTGGAATTTCCCGTCTTTTTGGATCATGATCTCATTGTTTAACTGGATCCATTTTGGCACTTGATTTTGTGACAATTCTTTCTACCTCCTGAGTAAACAGTTCAACGTCTTTGGCCGTCCCGCTGAGCTCAAATTTGCCGAGAATCGGAACCTGATACTGCTTCGAGATTTTTTCTGCGCTTTTCGCAAAATTGTCTCCCCACACTCTGTTTCCGCTTGCCGCAACTCCCAAAAGAAGATGGGCGTTTTTCTCAAGAAACATCTCAGTCGTTTTCGGAACTTCCCCAAACCCTGTCGTGTACGTGATCAAAACAAACGGTTCGTCTAGATACTCCTCTGTGCTGACTTTCCGTTTATTGCGAAAAGGCGTCTTATCCACAAAGCGCTGAACGTTTCCCGTTTTTGAATCAAATACGATCTGAATCATCATTATCACGACCTAGTAAAATTGTTTCCGAGTCTTTCAACTCGAACCTTACACAATATATAGTATACTATCATTCAAGAAAACACAATATATTGTGCTCAGGTTGATGAAAGTTCACAATTTGCTTCAGCTTAGGAGGCCTAAGGCCAAAGAAATATGAGTAGAATGAGAGCCGTTCGCTCATCCTACTCACAAACCGAAATCTATCATAACACGAAAAAAATTGAGTTAGTAGACTAGACTTTTTCGCTTATTTTTTGTAAGTGTCACAGCACTTGTTCTCGCATACCTCTTTAATATCGGCTTCGATGCCGAGTTCCTTAAGAACCGACTGAACAGCCGTCATGATCGACGCTTCCCTGACAAGTTCTTTTCCATTGACGAGAATACTTGTGCCGTATTCATAGCAGGAATCATCTTCACACGTCTCTTCCCAATGGTTGATGACGATCTTAGGTTTCATTGTTCGCTCATTCCTTTTCATTTTCAAACTGAATTGATGTAAACACTACTTAGTTTAGCGATTAGATGCCGCTTTGTAAATTTGAATGCCTCGGTCTTTCACAGGACGTGATGACGGCGGCGTTTTAGACAGGATGTCAGGCAATTGGTCGCCGTTCCTTTTATTCCCAGACTCCTGCTCGGACCGGCAACGGCCGCAGTTGATTGTAAAGTCGCCTCGAAAACGACAAAATCCCAAAACAGTAAACTGTTTCAGGATTTTGTCAGGCAATCTGAAAAGACCATGCCAGGCATGGTCTTTTAGCCGTAAATCGCTATTCGAGTTCGAGTTGAACGTTTTTTTGCGGTGCAAATGTGGAAATGGCATGTTTGTATATAAGCTGCTGCTTTCCTTCCGATTCAATCAACACTGTAAAGTTGTCAAATCCTTTTACTTGTCCGCGCAGCTGAAATCCATTCAGTAAAAAGACCGTGACAAATGTACTTTCTTTCCGAATCTGATTCAAAAACTGATCTTGAATATTTATCGATTTCATGTTTCTGGTCCTCCTTGTTTCTCTATACCATACTGTTTCGATTAAAGTTCGAGCTTTCCTGCTATGTAAGTGAAAATTTCCTGTTTTTTCTGCTCGATATTGACAGGGGGCGTCATGTCATACCAGGCGACATCCATTTGATTTCTGAACCATGTCAGCTGTCTTTTGGCGTAGCGTCTCGAATTCCGCTTCAACGTCTCAACCGCCTCTTCCAAGGACGCTCTGCCTTCAAGGTGCGCATAAAGCTCTTTGTACCCGATGGCCTGAACAGACTGGCAATTTCTTATGTTTTCATCATAAAGCTGTTTCACTTCATTCAGCAGCCCCTCATCCATCATCTGGTCTACGCGGCTGTTGATCCTGTCATACAGCACTTCCCGCTCCATCGTCAAACCGATGAGAGCCGTGGTGTATAAAAGCTCTTTCCGCTGTCCTTCCATATGTTCAGACATCGTTTTTCCTGTCGTATGGAAAATTTCAAGCGCCCTGATGACCCTTCGTTTATTGTTTGGATGAATGGCTTTTGCCGCTCCGGGATCGCGCTCTTTCAATAGACAGTGAACATATTCGGCTCCTCTCTTGTCAGAGAGCGCCTCCATCTCCGCTCGGAACTCAGGGTCGCCCGCTTCCTCTGTGAATGAATAGTCGTAAAGGACAGACTGGATATAGAGCCCTGTCCCCCCCACAATCATCGGAAGCTTCCCTCGCCTGCCAATCTCTGCGATTTTTTGTCTGACGATCTCCTGATATTCAGCAACCGAGAAAGATTCCGTCGGTTCTTTAATATCGATCAAGTGATGCGGAACCCCGTTCATTTCTTCTTCTTTAATTTTTGCTGTGCCGATATCCATTCTTTTGTAAATCTGCATCGAATCTCCGCTGATAATTTCCGCATTCAAATGCTCGGCCAGCATCACGCTTAATTTTGTTTTACCGACAGCGGTCGGTCCGATCAAAACGATGACCGGCGGTTTCGTTTTATTCACTGCTGATCACTCTCTTTAAACAAGCTCCTCCCATTATACCATTTCACGTTCAAAAACATCCATTTCATTTTACCCGTTTTCATTACTTTCCAAACATTCCCTCACCACCCTATCGGCTCATTCCCCACAATTTCTCTAGTGGAACCTTTAAAAGTATGCCGGTGCCTCTCCTTTATTCCATCGCTTACATACACGACTCCGCCAAATCTGATCGGGGGAGCCGCAGAATATGCCAGATAGGTCGTGCCCCCGATTTCATGATAATGCGTGCCGTCCGCCCGCGGAATCGCGGGCCCCGTAATCGCGTAATACCTGTGATAATGTCCCTTATCGAAAGAAGTGATGCCGGAATAAAAATGAACGTGCCCATCTGTATTGCTCCCGTTTGCCGGCTGGGAAAAGCCTTCAATTAGGTGGTAATGGCCATTGGCAGTCGATGTTCTCGCCCTGTAGGCGTGGGCATGGGGAGGCGCTTTTGACCAATCCGACTGATACAGCGTCATGTTTCATTCACTCCTTTTTAAGGGCGGCTTCACTAAAAAATACGACGGGCGCCCAAGCAAAAACGGCTGGGCAGAATACAGTGATGTTAGTCAGGTTTCATTTTATTATTGGAGGGATTTTTTTATGAATCATTTCGAGCACGCTCCTGTATATGGCGACGACAACCAGCGCATCATCGGCAGACCTTTCTTTGGCGGACCTTTTGGGCGCCCGTTTTTCGGCCCGCGTCCGTTTTTCGGTCCGGGCCCCTTCTTCGGAGGTTTTTTGGGCGGACTTACTGCCGGAGCGCTTCTCGGCCCTTGGGGATATCCGTATCCGCCGTATCCTTACTATCCTTTTTTCTGACAGATAAAGGCTCTTCCAGGGGCCTTTTTACATAACTTTTTTCTTGACTTAGAACTTTTGCATCAATTAAGATGGATTTTACCAACCGGTTAGTAATACGGGTTTTTTTTATGTCTAAAAAAGAAGAAATCTTTGAAGCGGCCTCATGACGATTGCGAAATACACCTTTAACACTTTAAGATCGTTTATGGGCTGCGTTTTTTGATATTCGAATGAAAACTAACTTTGTACAAGCGCCCTTGCTGCGGCAGCATGTCTTAAACCGCAGCGTGAGTTGTGTGAAAAGAGCGCTGGCAAATGGTCAAAGTCTTTTGTTTCAATTGGAACTGCTGGCTGACGAAGAGAAAGCTCTCCTTTTGAATCATGGAATAACATTGATAGAGGAGGATTTCATATGATTGCAGGCTACATTTTTCTAATGATCGCCATCTTGTCAGAAGCGGCGGCAGCCGCCATGCTGAAAATATCTGACGGGTTCGCGCGCTGGCGGCCGTCGGTTCTCGTAGTGATCGGCTACGGTCTCGCATTTTACATGATGTCGCTCACATTGCAGGTCATCCCGCTAAGCCTCTCCTATGCGACTTGGAGCGGAGCGGGCACCGTACTGACTGCAATCATCGGCGTCTTGTGGTTTCAAGAAAAGCTGAACCGGCGAAATATCGCCGGCATTATTTGTCTCGTGTCAGGCGTTGTCCTGATCAATCTGTCATAAGGAGGAGAATGTCATGAAAGGCATGATCTTTTTGGCGGCTGCCATTTTGTCCGAAGTATTCGGAAGCACGATGCTGAAGCTGTCAGAAGGCTTTAGCGCCCCCCTGCCCGCGGCCGGTGTCATGATCGGTTTTGCGGCTTCTTTTACGTTTCTGAGCTTTTCATTAAAAACACTGCCTTTATCTGCGGCTTATGCGACTTGGGCCGGCACCGGGACGGCTTTGACAGCTGCGATCGGGTATTTTATATTTCAGGAGCCATTCAATCTCAAAACTCTTATTGGGCTTGTATTGATCATCGGCGGCGTCTTTTTGCTCAATTCAAAGCATGCTGACGCCGCAGACCAAAAGGCTCAGCTCACGATCGAAATCTAATCCGCTTTGGAGACGACAATCTTGGGGTCTAATTCAATGGCGACATTGCCCTGAACCGCCCTTGATATCATACAGGATGTCTCCGCCTTTTCAGCCAGTCTTTCGGCAAGTTGGACCTCTTTTTCCGCCGCTTCTTTCGGAAGGCGGATCAGAGGTCTGTGAATGATTTTTTCGTACGTAAACACCCCGCCTGTCACATCGACAACAGCCTCGGATTCCATCGTCAGGCTCTCTTTTTCCAATCCGCTTCTTTCCATCATGGCTGCAAGCGTGATGATATAGCAAGTCGCAGCGGCGCCGAGCAGCATTTCGTCAGGGTTTGTCCCTGCCCCCGGACCGTCCATTTCCTTTGGAATTGAAATTTCTGTTTTTAAATTCCCGCTTTCAATCCTTCCGATGTCGTTACGTTTTCCAGGCCAGTCTGCCTGAAGGTAAAAATGATGTCTAGCCATAAAAAATACCTCCTTTTTTTATCCTGCTTAAAGTCTACCGGTATTTGACCTTTCTGTCTGTTGATTTGCCTAAAAAACCGGTAAACCGTGACAGCCGTCTAACACACGGGGCATGAGCGGAACATAGAATACAACGAAAATCCGCGCAAGAAAGGACGAAAAGAAATGGAGAATGTAGAACATTTACAGCAGACACCGGCTCCCGAACAGCATATGCATATCCCCCAGTATCAGCACGCCGAAGCAGCCGTGCACCACATCAAATGTCCGTTGTTTCCGCACTTGAAACATAAGACGTTGTGCACAGTTGCGCCTTTTGTTCATTACGGTTTAAATGAAGCGCAAACCACTTCCTATCACCACGCCATGGAAGAAGTAGCGGCAATGGCTTATTTAATGGGCATGGGTATGGACCCTCACTTGGCCTACTGTACAGTTGAGTCATGGGAAATCAACGAAACATTCTACTAATTAGACTGAATGGTCAAAAATAAAGAGAAAAGACCGTTCAGTCTCAGGAACGGGTTAAAGCAGACGCCAGCGTCCGGCGTGTTCATTGGCGAAATCAGCCAGTGAACGCGGTTTTTTTCCCGTGATGCGTTCTACTGTATCTGTGATGCGGTTTTCTTTGCCATTCTTGATTTTCTCGTCTAGTTCCGACATGAATCCGGCATAATCGGGAGATAATCCTGCTTTTATATACCTTTCCCTCAAAGCGGGCACTTCGACATTGACATGCCTGACGTCGCGGCCTGCCGCTCTGCCGATGATTGCCGCGGCTTCAGCATAACTCAAGGCTTCCGGCCCGGTCAAGATATGGCTCGTATTATGCGGCTTTTGATCAAGCAATGCGCGCACAGCCACTTCAGCAATATCGTCTGCCTCTATAAACCCGACTTTGCCGCTGCCTGACGCCGTGACGATTTCATTTTTCTTCCGAATCGAAGCGCCATGCTGATGGTCAAAATTCTGCATGAAATATGAAGGCTTTAGCACCGTCCATTCAGGAACATATCGCCTTACCGCGTGATGAAGCTTCCCGAATACGGGTCCGTCTTCATCAATAATGGCAGCGCTGAGCAGAACAATGCGGCGGACGCCGGATGCCGCTGCCATTTCCAAAAACGGCACAACGAGCGGCGACGGTTCGAATACACCGACAGGCGCAACCAAATACAATGAGTTCGTGTTTTTTAATGCGTCTCTGTAAGTTTTTTGATCATTCCAGTCAAAATACACATGTTCCGTTCCGGCCATTGCAGGCATTCTCCGGCTTGCGATCCGGACACCGGCCCCCGAACGTACAAGCCGTTTGGCGATTCGGCTTCCAGTCGTGCCGGTTCCGCCGGTAATCAATATTTTTTTCTCCACTTTTATCACTCCTTGTTACGTCATTAAAAAGTCTGCAGCCGTCCCCCGAACGATTCGATGACAGTCAGAGGATTCCAATAATCTTTGTAGTGGACAATTTTGCCCTCTTTCATGTTTACAAGGCTGATGTACTGTTGGTTATAAGGAAGCCCCGTCTCGCACACCGTGCCTTCACATTCAAATTCGACAGCTGCATAGCCCGTATTTGCCATTTGATGAATAGTGGGCACTGTGAAGCGGACAATATCGATCTTTTCGGGAAAATCCTTTATATATTCGTAAATCGCCGACTTTCCTTCTAGTTTTTTAGGAAAACCTGGCGTTGCATATGGATGCTCAAACACCGCGTCTTGATCCCAAAGCTGTATCCACTTTTCCATATCCTTTTCGAGCATCGACTGCAAAAATTGTTCCATCACATCGGTTATCGTATGCGCCATTTTCTTTCCCCCATTCTTTTTTGACCACTTGGTCAAAAATAGTGATAAAAACGAGCGGCAGCCCATCTTCCTTGACGAAAAAATTCTTTAATCAAGAACAGACAGGCTGACATCGATCAAATCCTGAAGGGCGTCAAAGTCCCCCGTTAACTTCGCCTGAAACGTGAGCGACAGCCGGGTTTGATTTAAAAAACGGGCAACTGCTGAAAGATCTTGACCTCCCTTCTTTAGTTCCCCCTGTGACTCGGCCCGGACAAGCGCTTTGTAAAAGGCGGTTTCCAGTTGCTTTGTCTGCTTATCAAAGTATTCGGCAACCTCTTGATCACGGGGAATTTGTTCAATTGCACTGTTGATGATATAGCATGCCTTTGAGCGCTCGGGGTCTTTCAAAGCGTTTAAGCTTTCCTGAAAGATCTGCCGAACCGATTGCTTCACTGAGCCGGGGCTTTCAAGCCTGGCGATTACTTGAGCATTTTTATCATCAAGATATCTTGTAAGAGCGGCAATAAACAGATCCCGTTTCGTGCCGAATGTATTGTACAGACTTTGCCTGGCAATTCCCAGGCGGCTGAGCAGCTCTTGCATCGATGCGCCTTCATAGCCGAATTGGCCGAAAACCTCCATTGCTTTATGAAGGACGAGGGCGGTATCGAATTCTTTGCTTCTTCCCAAGCCTTTATCACCTCCTTTATTTGAAGAATACACTTTTTAGATCGATCAGTCAAGAATTATCCGCTTCACGGATCTATTCACCATTCCGATTGAGAAAATCGGCGCATGATCCTTCAGCGCCGGTCATAGACATAGCATAAAACCCCTGTCACATACAGAGGAACAAAAGGAAGTGTGCCCGTTGTTTATTTATACGGTTCAGCAGGGAGATTCATTATTTGTCATCGGTGCCAGGTTCGGAATTTCGATTGACCAGATCCGATTGGCAAACGGGTTGGTCGAAACAAACATTGTCCCCGGACAGGCTCTTTTAATACCGCTTTATACATATACGGTTCAGCAGGGAGACAATTATGATTCGATCGCCCGCCGGACGTTTGTATCCGCCGAAGCATTGCAAAAAGCAAATCCGTCTGTAACGCCTGCCAATATGAGGCCGGGGATGAAAGTGACCATTCCGGAATTGCCGAAAAAACCGATCACCGCTTTAGGATATTACACATTGAGAAACCCCGGCTTAGACCAGGAATTGATTCATAATTTTGCCCCCTACGCCACATATCTGGCATTTTTTGAATACCATATTTCAAGCGACGGATCGTTAAGCGAGCTGAATGATTCACCGGCGGTACAAACGGCCTGGAGGCGGCGCGTTCCTCCCCTCATGACAGTCACCAATCTGACAGAAACAGGCTTTAGTCCGTCTCTTGCGCACCGCGTATTAAATCAGCCTGACGTAAGAAACCGACTCATCGACAATATTGTTCAAACGATTTCCAGAAAAGGATATGCTGGCGTCAATATTGATTTCGAACAGATTGTGGAGGAAGACAGAGATTTATTTTCAGGTTTTCTCCGCCTGTTGAAAGAGCGGCTGAAGCCTTCCGGTTATGTGTTGACGGTTGCCGTTCCGCCGAAAACAAATGAAAATATCGCCTGGCTGAAAGGGTATGACTATGGCGGAATCGGCGCAGTGAGCGACCTTGTCTTTATCATGGCATACGACTGGCACCACGGAACAAGCGAACCCGGCCCCGTCGCTCCGATCAATGAAGTCCGGCAGACGATTCAATTTGCCCTTCGCCATATTCCAAAAGAAAAAATCATTCTCGGCTTTCCGCTTTACGGCTATAACTGGACGCTGCCCTATCAGCCTGGTACCGTATACCCGGGAATCGCCAACCAAGGCGCCGTTCAGCTCGCCATGAAGCACCAGGTACCGATTCAATATGATACAAAGTCTGAGTCCCCTTTTCTCCAATACACAGATGAACAAGGCAGAAGGCACATCATATGGTTTGAAGACGCACGCAGTATTGGAAAAAAACTGCAACTCATCATCGAATACGGACTTGGCGGCGGCGGTGTCTGGCAGCTCACGCTCAGTTTTCCGCAAGGAACCTGGCTCTTGACCAAATTCTTTCGCGTCAGAAAAGCCTGACAGCAACATGTAATTTATTGTAAAACAGCAAACAGAATAATCCCGCTAACGAACCTTGATACTAATGATGTGTCCTTCACACAATAACAAATCTGAAAGGAATGTTTGCAATTGAATAATGGGATTCATGAAACATTGGAACTGCATGAGCTGTTAATGTTTAAAAACCTTTGCCTGACTAAGTCATCAACAATGACGGGAATGGTGCAGGATCAAGAGCTTCGCGACATCTTGGAACGTGATGCTTCCCAAACAAAGCATCAGATCGAGCATTTGCAAGGACTGCTGTCAATGAGAGGTGAAACCGTATGAACGAATTCATCCAAAACATGACAGGAATGGGCGCGATGACTGAACAAGTGATAGCGACCGACTTTTTAATCTCAGCGAAAACCGGTGTCAAAAACATTGCCACTGCTATCACAGAAACATCTTCTCCAGAAGTGCGTGAAACGCTTAAGCAGTATTTAAACGACGCGATTGATACTCATGAACAGATCACAAACTATATGATGTCAAAAGGTTATTACCATCCTGCCAATTTATCTCAACAAATTCAAGTTGATACCAAAGCTGCCGAAACAGCTAAAGATCTTCCGCAACTGTAATGAAAACGTGAATCCCCCGCAGTCCATACGCGGGGGATTCTTATTTAAACGGTTTCTTCTTTTTTCTCATCATAATCAATGACTGCCTTTGGAAGGGCCGTATATTTCGCCCAGTAAAATACCGCAATCGATCCTGCTGCGATCAAGATTAAATCGACCGGCGTCCTCAATAGGCCCACGCCGTTACCGAATGAGCCGAGATACGACAAAATCAAGAGCATGACATAATAACCGACAATCCACCAGCTTGATTTAAGCTGCTGTGCAAACGAAACATCGTCTTGGGGAACATATTTTTTACACGCGCAATAAACGGCAAACATCACGAGCTGCGATCCGAGCAGCCATGACACGGTGTTCCAGCCTGACCAATAGACGATATACGACGCAAATACGAAGGAGACAGGAGCAATGACAGCCATCCCCTTGATTTGCAGAGGCTTGTTGAGCTGCTTGGCATTCACATTCAGCGCTGCCGCTGAAACCGGAGCAATCGCATAGGAAAGAATCAAGGCTACAGAGCAAACATTGACGAGCGCGTCCCAAGACGGAAAAGGAAGCGTCCAAAAAACGGCGAGCGCGAACGACAGCCACAACGACGGACGCGGAATTCCCGTCGATTTATTCACCTTGGCAAACACTTTGAACAACGTGCCGTTCCGCGCCCATGCATAAACCAAGCGCGACGTCGTATTCATAAAAATATTGCCGTTTCCGCCGGGTGATAAGATCGCATCCAGAACGACAAGAGTGGCAAGCCAGCCCATCCCAAGAAGCACCGCGATGTCTTTGAATGGAAGAGAAAATTCCTTGCCGATCGCTTTCCAGCCGTCATTCAGCATATCAGTCGGGATGGCTCCGATAAACACCACTTGCAGTATCGTATAAATGCAAGCCGAAACAATGATGCAAATCAGCAGAGCGACCGGGATGTTCCGCTGCGGATTTTTCACTTCACCAGCGACCGAAACGATCGGATGAAGACCGAGGTATGCAAACATCACCCCGCCGGTCGAAATGGACGCCTGCACCCCGTCAAAGCCAAACGGGGCAAATTCTCCCGCAAAGTTGGCCGACTTAAAATGGAATATCAATACGACAATGATCGTCAAAGGAACAAAATACTTAAAAACCGAAATGATTAAATTTGATTTCGCAAACGCTTTGACACTCCAATAATTGAGTAAAAAGAACAAACAAAGCAGCACAAACTGCAAAAGCCAGCCGATAATCGTCGGCGATTCAGAACCTTTTATCGTCAAACCGGGAAACCAATAAGCTACGTATTGCCTGACAGCGGTCACTTCGATTGAAATCAGGCTTGTATAGGCAACGATCGTGATAAATGAAATCAAGTATCCGACAAGGTGGCCGTGGGTATACACCGGATAGCGGATAATCCCGCCCGTCCGCGGCAAAGCAGCTCCCAGCTCGGCATAAACGAGGCCGATTAAAAGGATAATGACACCGCCGATAATCCACGAAAAGCTTCCCGCGGGCCCGGCTTTTGAAGCGACATTGCTGACGGCAAACAGCCAAGCCGAGCCGAATATCGCTCCCATGCCGATCAAAATCAGGTCAAGCAGAGAGATCGTTTTTTTGAAATTGCCCTGATTTGACAAATCACTTCCTCCTTTTTAATACATTTAATAGAAGGTAGTATGTTCAAAAAGCGCCTCTGTATACTTTTCCCGCTTCCTTTCGGCTGCAACAAAAAACCCGGGGATTTCCCGGGTTCCTTCATATGGTTATTTCACTCCTGCCGGTGCTAAAAATGACTCAATTTCATCTGCGGCTTTCTCGGCTCCTCCTGCTTGTTTAATGTGCTCTTGCATGTCCTTTACGCGTTTCAGGACATCCAGGTTACCGTCCGTCTGGGAGACGGCTTCCCGCAATGAAGCAACTGTTGTGTCCTCCGGCTGCAAATGCTTGCCAAGCCCGAGTTCTTCGACGCGGCGGGCAGTGATTTCCTGTTCAGGCATTTGCGGGACGGCAACAAGCGGTACACCGGCATTCAATCCTTCCATCGTACTGTTCATACCCCCATGGGTGATGAAAAGCTCTGCTTTCTTCAGGATTTCCAGCTGGGGAACGCGCTGATGAATCGAAAAGTTATCAGGTATGTCGTCAAAGCTTTCAGGATCGATTGTCGTGCCGACAGCCATGATCACCTGCCACTTCGTGTCCCTGAATGCTTCGATGCACATATGATAAAATTCCGGCCAGGCATTGAACGCCGTCCCTAAAGAAATCAGCATGACAGGACGGCCGCTGTCCGAAATAACCGGCGTGTCTTTTTCCTGAAACTTGCGTTTGGCTAGAGAAGGACCGACAAAAGAGAACCGTTCATCAAACGTTTCGCCGTAAGGCTGAAAAGCACGAGGCATAAATACAATGTTCAATTTTGCCGGTTCGAACATCTCTTCAAAATTAAATGACGGAAGATTCGCATTTTTCAAAGCGGCTTCTTGCTCAGGCGTGAGCTCGATCTTAAACTCTTCAGACATTGATTTGAATGAAAAATGTTCGTTCTGTGCATATGTAGAACAAAGGCGAACCGCCTCTATTCCAAACTTCTCAGCCAGCATTTTTCCCGCCATGGCCATAAAGTCAAAAAGGATGAGGTCAGGCTTGTCATTCTCATAAAGCGCTTCAAGCTGAGGAAGAACCTCCTCCATTTCTTTCATAAACATCATCGGAGCCTGTGTCATATCCTTTTTATTTTTCATCAGCTCCCGAATTTGCTGCGGATCGATATTTAAAGTTGAGCGGTAGTTGAGCGGCTCTGCCCCAGTTTCCTCAACAGCTTTCACAAACTCATCCGTTACCGGATATGTTACCCGATAACCGCGTTTGACAAGGCTTGCCGTTAAAGCAAGCGTCGGATTAATATGCCCGTGAGCGGGAATATTAAAAATCGCGATATGTTTTTGGCCCATTTTTTAACCTCCCGTTATTTTTCGCTTCATAACAGTAACGATGATTTTAAATCTCTTTCACTATGTTAAACAACATATTATAGATAATAAAGGAAAAACCCTTCAAAATTAAATTAAAATTAAAAAATACTAATATAGTCCTTTTTCTCACAAAAAAACACCAAACTTTAGACCTTAGTTTAAGGCCGCACTCGACTTTATTCCCCTTTTCGATACTGCCGACTTATATTTCAATCGTTTTAAAACAAAAAACAACCGTCAAAACAGCACTCGTTTTAACGGATGTCATGAAATTGCCATATTTTAAATTTAGTTTAAATTATTCTGTAAATGATGGTAAATACAAAAAAATTTTTATAATGTTATTTTGTCGCGCTTCCTGCTTCATTTCCTTTCAAAACTATCGTTTATCGTTTCCTTCTCCTCATAATTAGATATGAAAGGACTGTTGTTATTGGTATATACAGCGGAACATCTTGATGATTATTTAATGGAACAAGCATCCAACAATCATTTTCACGGCAGCATTTTGCTGGCAGACTCAAACGGTATTCTGCTATCGAAAGGATACGGTTATGCTAATTGCAAGGACAAAGTGAAGAATAAACCGTCTACACGCTACCAAATTGCTTCGCTGACAAAGCAATTCACAGCCATAGCGGTCATGCAGCTGCAAGAAAAGGGGCTGCTTCGTACTGATGATCCGGTACAAAACTATTTAGAAGGCTATCCGAACGGCGACAGCATTACCATCAAACATTTATTAAGCCATACGTCCGGAATTCCTGATTTTCTAGAGGAAGAATTGCTCGATATTGAGCTGGAGCGCGCACCGTTAGACCAATTTATCGGCCGGTTTATTGACAAACCGCTCGAATTTCGCCCGGGACAAAGGTTTAATTACAGCAATTCAGGATACATATTACTCACAAAAATCATTGAAACAATCACAAATGAAGCTTATGGAGATGTCATTCAAGAATTGATCTTTGACCCTTTAGGCATGAAAAACTCCGGTTTCTTCGCTTCCCCGGAAGATATTTCGCCCACAGTCGGATACTTATGCCTGAATCGCGAAATGATCAAAGCGCCTATCGTATACGGCTACGGGGAAAGCGGGCTGTATTCAACCGTTGAAGACTTGTACTTATGGGACAGGGCGCTTTACACTGAAAAGCTTGTCACAAAAGGCGCTTTGAAAGAAGCGCTTTACAGCTGTGTCAAAAAACCGGCTTTTACAGCCGAAGGCCCTTCTCCGGCACTCATTCAAAACAATTCGATCGGATACGGATGGTTTATTAATCATCAAAACAAGTATAAAATATGGCATGATGGAGAAATCCACGGTTTTATCAGCTCGATTAACCGATACATAAACGAGAAAAAATTGCTGATTATGCTCAGCAATTGCAACCTGTCAAAAACAGACGAGATTTTGGCAAACGTGGAACAAGCTTTATTGCAAATATAGAAGCTAAAAACAAAGAAAGGCAGCGGGAGCGGTATGATCAGAAAACTATTCACTATCATCATCATGGCAAGTATCATCGCGGTCGGATTCGTCTGCAAAGATTCCTGGCTCGGCGTCATCAGGGACGGAGGCATTTATTCGGTGCTATTCAGCATGCTGCTTGTGGCGGCCTGTGTATTTTTCCCGATCGTCCCGTTTGCGCTCATTGCCGGATTAAACGGCGCTTTGTTCGGAATCGCAAACGGCGTGCTGATCACGCTGACAGGGTCGATGCTCGGCACCATGCTCTTGTTCTTCCTCTCACGTTACGGATTCAGAGATTTGGCTCGCAAACGCTTAACGAAATACCCGAAAATGAGCGAATATGAAGCCTATTTTAACCAAAATGCTTTTACAGCCGTACTATTGGGCAGACTGATCCCCGTTATCCCCGCCGTTGTCATGAATATTGTCTGCGGTTTAAGCAAGGTGAAATGGGCTGTCTTTTTCGCGGCTTCGACACTTGGAAAAATCCCTAACGTTCTCGTCGTCTCGATCGCAGGTGCCAATTTCAGTGAAAACAAGCTGATCTCTATCGGTGTCTACGGCTTATACATGGCGATCATAGCGCTTGTCATCTACAGAAAGTATCCCCATCTGACTCAAAAACATAAAGAGACCAAACAGACAGGGAAGCCTTCTTGACCCGCTGAGGCGGCAATGATAGCCGCCGCCTTCGTTTTTCGGTTGAACGTCAGCCGATTACAACAGCCGTACCATATCCGATTAGTTCGGAGGTACCCTGGCCTGCAGATAGTTCGAACCTTAGACCGACGATCGCGTTTGCTCCGAGTTCTTCAGCTTGATTCACGAGCCGTTCTCTCACAGCTTTTTTCGAATCCTCAAGCATTTGGGTGTAATTTTTTAATTCTCCGCCAATGACCGACTTCAATCCTGACAGAATATCTTTTCCGATATTCCGCGACTGAACGATGCTGCTGGTGACAAGCCCTTTGACTTCGACGATATTTTGATTCGCGATTGTATCTGTTGTGACGATGATCATTCATATCCTCCCTTTTCCTATACTTACTAGCTACCATACCATATCCGCCGGAAGCGTGCAGTTATTTATCCATCATATCGGCTGGATTATTAAAATGTTAAGTTTTTTATGCAAAGTTTTACCACATTGCATAGCCGCATCGTTTCAATCGCGGGCTTTTCACAAAATGGAAAATGCCTCGAAAGAAGTGAATATAGATAACTTTATAGCATTGTTAATTTCAGCTTCATAAGAAAAATTGAGTATCTTTTGAATGCACTTCTTCATGTTAACACGATTTCATCCCAGTTGATTCTTCTTCCACTTCCTTATTTTAGTCCTGAAGTTTTTAAATGGAGCCACAGAGTTGACGTGAATGAACCTTATAGCAGGCCACTTCGGGTTTTCACCTGTCCAATTCAAAGTACCTTGGGTGAATAATTCTTCATCCGTGAGCGTATCAATCCAAGACTGAAGTTGTGCCTCTGCTTTCTTGAATTCTTGGCGAAGCTCAGTTAACGAAAAGTGAGAATACATATCGTAAAAAGATTGATAAAGAGCACCCAGTTGGTTCCATTTATAATGAGGAGAGGGAGTGACAACGGTTTTTCCCAAGCGCTCATCCCTGTCCCAGCTCATCAACAGGTTTAACCATCCGAGCTGATAAGCAAGGATTTCCCCTGGCGTTCGATCTACGTCTTGATCCCGAACATCTCTATACTGATCGGGGATATCGTCAAACTCCCCATCTAGTAACAAATAACGCTTATGAATTTCTTCTTTCAAATGTTTCTTGGACTCGTACACCGTAATCCCTCCTTGATATCAACTATAGTGTACACTACACGGATTGTCCGCCTTATTTTAAAACAAATCATGAACTTTTAAGAGCAGTTTGCGAGACTTCCCTTACATTGCATGTATATTAATTTGTTCGACGGTTCCCGCTTCAATATGAGGTAATGTGAATCGGCTCCCCTGCCGTCGACTCTACGTCAACCTCTCTTGATACCCAAATTCAATTCAAATGCCTCCATGCATCACTAGAATCGGCTTCCCTTCACCTATTCGCGAATATTCAATTGTCAGTCCGTCAATTTCAAAGGTGCCGATGCTTCTTTCATAATTTCTTCATCCTTTACTTTCATCATGTTTCAGAAAATCCATACAACATAAAAAACGGCTGGGCGGTCCCGCCCAACCATTCGAATATGTTAAGATTTTTTGCGTTTGCAAGTCAATAAATATAGCAATCCGCCAGCCAATACAAAGACTGTGAATATGGCAAACGAGCGGCTGAATACAGCGCCCCAGGCATTGTCCATTGCCGGAAGCGCAGAATAGCCGAACCCGCGCACTGCCATCAAGCCTCCTGCAAATGCGACGCCTATTCCTTCAGATAAAAAACAGGCAAAATTCAGCATCCCCATTCCAGCGCCTGCAGCCTCTTCTTCCAAGCTTTCTGCGGCACTATTGGAAATCGACGTCTTCACAAATGAAAGACCGCCAAATATAAACACGAGCAGCATCGTCATCAACCATGGTGTCCGGTCACCGAACTGTGACGCGGCCGCTATGGTTGCCAAGATCAATAACCATCCAAGAGTAAAAACAAACCGGCTGCCGAAGCGATCGGTAAGGGCTCCCCCCGCGACGCCGAAAAAGATAACGCCCACACTACCCGGAAGCATAATGCCGCTTCCGATAATATCGGCATTTAAACTGAACAAGACTGTCATCATATATGGAACGACGGAGACGATTCCCGCAACGCTTCCCAATACGACACATCCTGCCAAAACGACGCCTATATATCTGCGATTCTTGATTAAAGACCGGTCAATAAAAGGATGTTCCGCATATCGGGTATGAACCGCAGCTCCAATCAAGCAAAAAATGCCCGCCGCTAAATAAAAGACATGATACAGCGATATATATACAGCGAACATCACAATGCTGATTGTCAGCAGGACGATCCCAATGATATCCAGATTTGCTTTTACAGCGGCTTCAGCAGGCATATTTCTGAGGAAGAATGGAATCGACATCAGCGCCGCCATCGGAAGAAGGAACAGAAACGACCAATGAATATGATGTACAATCATTCCGCCGATAGCCGGACCTATTCCCTCGCCCATTGCCACCAGTGATCCGACAAGGCCGAACGCTTTGCCCCGGCCCTCCGGACGAACATAGCGTGTAATGATGACCAGGATAAGCGCGGGTACAGCGGAAGCCCCGGCTCCTTGAACAAAGCGCGCAAAGATCACGGCCGTGAAATAAGACTGAGCCGAAAGACCTATTAATGAACCTCCGCCATAGATGATTAGTCCGGCCACAAACAGCTTTCTGACACCATACATATCAGAAAGCCTGCTGTAAACGACCGAACCAGCAGCAAAGGAAATGATAAAACTCGTATTCACCCAATTTGCCGCGGCAGGCGACACGCCAAATTGATTTTTTATGTCCGGCAATGCAACATTAAATACGGTTTCGTTCATCACACTGAAGAAAGCGACAAAGCTAAGCCACCAAAACGCCTTCTTTTGATGCTTGAAGGACTGCATTTTAATGTTTTTCAATTGAATGATACCCCCAAAATTATAGGGGAATCACGCAGTTTATAGGGTTAATGATGCGCTTTCCCCTCGAATGTTAACCCATTTATTTTTTTGCACTTCATCATTCATGCGCCTCCTCATATTTGATTTTTAAATTATACAATTGATCAACAAAGGGATCAATGTAAGGAACATAAGCTGAACTTTCACATTGCAAAAAAGGCCAATGAAGAATACCGGTGCAGTACCCTTCATTGACCTTTATTCGTGACATACTGAGCAAGCCAGCCTTGTCCTGTGCTTTTCCGAAAGCTTAATCAAATTCCCTGTTTAATAATTTTTTCAGTTCCTTTTTTTGTTTTTTCGATACGAGAATATACAAAATATCGCCTGATTTAATTTTCGTTTCTCCGTGCGGCGTGACCAAATCCCCGTTTCGGATGATCGCATTGATCAGGGCATCTTTCGGAAAGCTGATGTCTTTCAGTGCCTGCCCGGTGATGGCTGTTTGGTCATCGACTTCAAATTCGATAATTTCGGCGTTCGCCTTGCCGATGGAAACAAGCTCGAGCGAATGCGGCGCTTCGACTTTCTGCGGTCCGTTCAATTTCAATTTTTCTGCGAAGACCGATATGGTTGATCCTTGGATCAAAGCAGATGTTAAAACGACGAAGAATACGACATTGAAGACCAATTGGCTGTTTTCAAGCCCCATCGTCATGGGGAATGTTGCGAGAACGATCGGAACGGCCCCTTTTAATCCGGCCCACGACAAGAAGATTTTTTCGTTAAAATGAAAGCCCATTTTGATGGTCGACAGAAAAACGGCAACCGGTCTGGCGATAAAAATTAAAATCAGCGAAAGCAGGAAGCCTTTGAAAATGATATCGAAAGATAAAAATTGGGCAGGAAAAACCAATAATCCTAGAATAATAAACATCAAAATCTGCATCATCCAGGCAAAGCCTTCATTAAACCTGAAAATAGAATGTCGGTAAGTCAAATCTTGATTTCCGATGACAAGCGCAGCAATGTAGACGGCAAGCAAGCCGCTCGCCCCGATGACATCTGTAAGACTGTAGGTAAGAAGCGCAAAAGCAAGAGCAAAGATCGGATAAAGTCCGCTTGAATCCAAGTTGATTTTATTGATGGCAAAGCTGGCGAACCGCCCGAGTACATATCCGAGCAAAAGCCCCATTCCCATCTGCCAGAAAAATGAAATCACAAGCATGAAATAAGATGAATGATCAGCCGTCAGCAGCTGGATGAGCGATAAAGTCAAAAACATCGCCATCGGATCATTTGTACCCGACTCTGCTTCCAGTGTAGAGCTCAATCTGTCTCTAATATTCTGGCCTTTCAAAACGGCGAAAATCGCGGCCGCATCTGTAGAACCGACAATCGCTCCGAATAAAAAGCCTTCCATCCAGGAAACATTAAAAATCAGTTTGGCCGCAACCGCAACCACACAGGTGGTCAGCAAAACGCCAATCGTTGCGAGCGACAATGAAGGAACGGCGACCGCTTTGATTGAAGACCATTTTGTTTGCAGACCGCCTTCAAAAAGGATGACGACGAGTGCGATAACTCCGATCAGCTGGGCTAACTCGGGATTATTAAAATAAATAATTCCGAGACCGTCGCTCCCCATGATCATCCCGACAATCAAGAACAAGACGAGAGCGGGCACTCCGAGCCTAGTCGAAAATTTCGTTGTCAGTACACCGATAATCAGCAATAAGGCCGCTAATAAAATAAACTGCTCCATATTAATGTGTTCCAACCATTTATCCTCCTCCCAATCTTAACCGATACTGGTGCTGTCCCCCGTTCTTTTACCCGAACAGGCACCCTCATAAAACGTATGTAACAAACGATGTTCGCGTATGCTCGTGTATGGGACCGTCCTTCAGTCTTCACTCCGTCCGTGAAACTTTGTGCCTGCAATCGCAATAATCCCAATAATGATTGTGATTGGAATCCAAATCACGGCAAACGGATGCGCAGGCTCAGCAAGTGCGGCGATGACGGCCCCCAGGCAATAGAGCACAATCGTCAAAGCGCGAAGCCATGCGTCCTTATGGATGACCTTTTGGTCGTTTTTGCTGAGGAACCGTTTTGTCACATCTTCGAAAAAGTTTGCGAGCGTCCCCGTTAGGACAGTAGTGGAAATCCCTGCAATGCCGAGCTTTCTGGCTGCTGTAGTCTGAAGCCCCATCGCCATGCTTAACAGCAAGATCAAAAAGTGTGGCGAACTTTCATAGAAAGTCAGACAAGCAAATAGAAGCAATACGGCTGCTTCAACAGCAAGTGCAATCGTGACGCCTGACGGCCAGAACGATTTTTCTTGTTTTCCGACAATGGCTGCTGAAATAATCACGCCGATGATAAATCCGAACAATGCGATCAGCGAGTACACGGCGGTCGCATGAAGAGAATTGCCGATTGATAATCCTAACAGTACGATATTCCCGGTCATATTAGCAGTAAATACGTGACCGATACTTAAGTACCCAATCACATCTACAATACCTGCTGTCAAACAGAGAAGCAAAAGCATGATGTTTCGTTCAAGAGCAGCATTCAATGTGATTCAATCCTTTCGAAGCTATTCTGCCCGGCGGAATGTTAAACCATTCCATCCGGTATGTCATGAGCCTTTCCTAAGGGAAAACTCGATTTGGGGGCTTTTTTATTGTTAGAAAAAGAGGGGTTCTTAACGAAAAAATGCGGGCGATCCGATCATGCACCTCAGCAAAACACTTATCGCTCATCGTGTTACATCTACAATTTAATTGTATCATAAGCATTAAAATTTTTTATAAATGAAGTTCTTAAAAACTTGTTTTTAAGAACCGGGAACACATTTCTTACTGTTTAGGAAGCAGCCGATCGGCGTTTATTGCATGATCCGTCTGTTTGCCTTAAATAAAAACGAACGAGCCGCCTTTTAAAAGCGACTCTTTCCCATTCCTTCAATACTTGCAAAGTTCATGGTTACACGCGGGAGGACTGATTCACTTCATATGCCGCCCGTATTCCCGATTCAATCGCTCCCTGCATCCACCCGTGAGTGAGGGAAGCGTGCTCCCCGGCAAAATACACCCTTCCCTCAGGCATAGGAATATAAGGATACAGCTCCAATTCCTGACCAGGTTCGAAAGCTGTAAATGCTCCCGCTGAAAAAGGATTTTGCGTCCAGCTGAAAGAAGCGCCTGATACAAACTCGGAATACACGATATCTCCATATATTCTCGCTAAATTTTTCAGCGTATAGCGGATCCGCTCTTCTTCAGGCTGACTGTCCCATATCAGCGCTTCATCAGCCCACGTATAGCTCGCTAAAATAACAGCATGACCGTGTGTCCCTATACCGCTGCTTGGATAATATGAAAAGCGAATCGGCAAATCGGTAATGGATCTCCCGCCGCGCTGCCCGACTCTTTCCCAAAACCTGCTCTTAAATTCGATTCCTATTTTTGTCGCGGCAATATAGTTAAGCTCCCGAATCGCTCTCCGCTTATGGTAGGAAAACGAATCAAACGGCTCAAATGTCACAAATCGCAAAGTTGAAAAAGGAATTGTTACGATTGTGAAATCACTTGTCAGAGCTGAATGTTCTGCCGACTGTTGGTGGATACAATGGGCTGTCACATTGTTTTCAGTTTGAGATATTTTCATCAATTTATGACCAAATAAAATATCGCCCTTTAATTGCGGAAGAAAAGCTTGCGTCAGCAAGTCCATGCCACCTGTAATCTCATAGAAACGAGACGGCGATGTAAAAAAGATCGATTCCCTTAATACTTCGACAAGTGACAATCCCATGTACGCTTCCATGTCCAAAAGCACACCAATCATATCAATGGAGCCGTGTGAAAAATGAGTGTTGAGAAAAGAGCCCAACGATTCGTTTCTGTATTGTTTTTCAACAATACGCCAATTTCTCGCCGGATCTTGGCTGATAAAATTGAGGATAGGCTGCAATGCAGAAAGCATCAGCTGTTCAGCCGTTTTCCCCTGCTCATGGGGAGCAGCCGGGAATCTTAAAACACCCGGATGTCTTTCAAACTCATGAAGACGAGTTTTCACGCCGTTGACGTAAAGAATATCCATGGGGGTTCTGTTGATAAACTCATTGACAGGCAGATTAAATTTCTTAATGTATTCTATCGTTAAAGTATGAATATCGGGGATGCGCATCGGACCGGCATTGAAATACAACCCTTCGCTAAAGGGCGCACGGGAAGTAAAAACACGTCCTCCCGCTCTGTCATTCGCTTCCACGATCGTCACTCTGTGCCCGGCACTCTTTAATAAAGACGCTGCGACAAGCCCGGACAACCCGGCACCAACGATCATTACTTGCTTGGGATACTGTGTTGTTTGAAGGCCGTTTCTAATGATATAAAGCATGTCTCCCTCAGTTAATTGAAAATTCAATTTACTCAGCGCCCTTTTCGGTGGATTTATTGCATTATATTCCGTTTAAAGGACGCCAATCACCATTTTCATCCTCTCTGCACGAAGACTCCGCATGAGGGCGCAGTTGCAAATGGGTCAACTATTTTTAAAAATGTAAATCAATATCCTATACCGAATTGATAAAGATACATAGGATAAACTATGTATCTTTAGGGAGGTGAAACATATGAGCGGAGGTTACGGATACGGAAGCGGTTTTGCTTTAATTGTTGTCCTGTTCATTCTCTTAATCATCATTGGTGCCAGCTGGTTCGGCGGTGGTTATGGAGGCTATTAAGTTCTAAAATGGTTCTGTTTTAAAAAGCAATAACCTATGACCTTCTCCTTATTTTACATGTTCTCCCCTCTTGCTTATCGTTATTGACTCCATTATGAAAGGCTCTTTTTAAAAAGAGCCTTTTTTTAATACAATACAGGAAAACGCGCCTCTATTGAGCTTCACTTTGCTCCAAAGAAATTCTATTTTCCACTATGCTTTTGTTTCGCTTTTTGCTTTCTGAGTAAATACTTTTGTTCTTTTTCCTTTTCCCGCTGCTCTTTTGTCAGCCGCTGTTTCTTTCGTTTTCTTGCTTCCAGCTCTTGTTTTATCGCTTCTTGCGCCTTATGAGACACACCAGCATTTTTCAATTCTTTAGACACTTGCCGCTGCAGCCTTTTCGGATTTATTTTGCGCGGGCGGCGGGCGTCCAGCCTAACTCCTTCCTGATCTGCTTGTGACAGTGCCTGTAAAAGTTGATGATGAACAAAATGCAAAACTTCCGAATCCTTCGGCTCTTTGCCAAACAAATGCCGGACGGCTCTCAGCTTACCTTCAATCACAACTTCAATGACTCCTATCCAAAACTGACCATCATAGTAAACCGTTAATTTCATAACGATTCCCTCCTCCATCAACATGTACTTCAGAGAATGACGGACATCCCGAGGAGGGGAAGGTTACTGGCATGATCAATCATGCACCCGGACTACCAACCGAATCGTGTTTTTTCATTCTCCGCTAAAAATTTTATCAATTTTTCCGGCTTAGGAAAAGGGGTAAAGTTCTTTTATATTCAGTACAATAGTATAATGCAAACCCTCCCCTGAGCCAGATAGGCTCTGGCTGAAAAAGAAGCTGCTCAGATCTCATTGGCACCGTTTAACCTCTTCTATTTGCGTTTGACTTGAAAAAGAGATAAAATAATTTTTAAATCGTAATAATTACGTTTTGTTTGCCGTATTGAAAGAGAGACCATATAAATAAACAACCAAAGGCGGCAAGAGAAGGCTGAAATATAGAGAGCTTGCGAAAGGAGTGAAAAGCTCAAGGTGACGATGAAATGCGGAGCTTACCCCACCGTCTCCCCGGTTATCGGTATCACCTTTCGGGACAGTTATCGACCGGGGCTTACTTAGTTCTTTATCATTTTACCGCTTTCAAATCGTAATAATTCTGTTTTATTCGGAGGAAAGATACATATGGCGACATGGGATTTAAGTAATATGAAACATCATATCTTTATATGCAACGGCAGCAGCTGCAATCGGGTCGGAGCTGAGGAACTGACTCAAGTGATTCGGCAAGAAATTTCAGACCGGGAGCTTGACGATGTCATTCATACAACGCGCACGCGGTGTAATGGAAGATGCCAAGATAAGTGCGTGGTCATCCACTATCCGAAAGGAACATGGTATAAAGATTTAAAACCTGAGGATGTCCCCCTCCTGATTGACTCGCTTTGTACCAATGAAGATTATCAAGAAAAAGCAAGTCATTTGTATGATGGCCAACGTTTCGAACGTTCATCTGGCGTCATCGCCGGGATTCCAAAAGACAAAGAAAAAGTAATCAAAGTATCAAAAAAATTGTAAATGAGGTCGAATGATCATGCCTTTAACTAAAAAGAAAATTCCTGTCACTATTCTCACTGGATATTTAGGCGCCGGGAAAACCACACTTTTAAATCGAATACTTACAGAAAAACACAATCAAAAGATTGCGGTTATTGTCAATGAGTACGGAGAAGTCGGGATAGACAATCAGCTCGTCGTTGATTCTGAAGAAGAAATTTTGGAAATGAACAACGGCTGTATCTGTTGCACGGTCCGCGGAGATTTGATTCGCATTCTGAGAACTCTTGTATTCTCAATGGATCAAGGGAAAGTTGCATTCGACCGGGTTATAATCGAAACAACAGGACTGGCTGACCCAGCACCTGTTGCCCAGACTTTTTTTATGGATGAGCTGCTGTCCGACATATTTGAAGTTGACAGCATCGTCACGGTAGTAGACAGCAAGCATATCGCCAGACATCTGGATGATCAGGATGAAGCTCAAAAACAAATTGCTTTTGCTGACGTCATCATCCTCAATAAAACAGATTTAGTATCAAATGACGATTTGGAATCCTTGGAGCAAAGACTTGTCAACATTAATCCTGCGGCTAAGAGGCTGCATGCCAGAGATTGCAAGATCAATTTAAAAGATATCCTGGGGATCAATACGTTTGACGTCAATCGAAAACTTGAAATCGACCCTCATTTTCTAGAGGATCATCATCACCATCATCATGATGATAAAGTGTCTTCTATTGCTTTTCTGGAAGAGAAGCCTCTTGATTTGGCAAAAGTGGATCATTGGATGAGTTATCTCGTACGGGAAAAAGGCGAAGATTTATTACGTTATAAAGGGATCCTTTATATTAAAGAGGAAGAATATCGAATCGTATTCCAAGGGTTGCATATGCTGTTTTCAGGACGTCCGGATCGCAAGTGGAACGAAAACGAGACAAAACAAAGCGAACTTGTTTTCATTGGAAAGAACTTGGACAAAGAGGAGCTGGAGCGGCAATTTAAAAGTTGCATCGCAAAGTAACATTTCTCGCTTTGTTGGCCCTCTCTTTGCTTAATAGAAAGACCCGAGATTTGATTTTGCGAGTCATTTTCAAGGGCAAAATGAGGTTTTAAGCAGGTTATCTCCTGCTTTTCTTTTTTTATAAGGACTTCCCTGTGTCCCCTGACTATCGGGCTGCATAGTAGTTTACAGCCGCTCTTTTGGGAAAAGGCCCTCCATTTTGGCGGATATAAAACAAGCACTCAATCAAAGGATTAAGTGCTTAATAAGACATGAGAGAAAATACCAATATAAAAAAGGTCAATAGACCTAACTCTAGAAGCCCATAATTAGGGTTTAACTTCAGTTTGCCATTCCTACTGTCACTTCTCCATCATGGTAAAACTCAATGACATAGCCAAGTTCACTATACATAAACGTATCTGAACCAACCGCAGTCACGTCATCAATAACAGTTAAGGCGTTTTCTAAAGTAGTCTTAACTGCCGGATCATCAGAAGGATTCCACAGAATAATGACAGAAGTGTCAGTTATACCGTTATCTTCTAACCATTTGAATAATTCATCAGAATATTCTATTCTCTTTTTGTTTTTTACCTTTTCCCAATCAATTCTTGCCCAACTTGTTATAGGAAACTGCTTACTTAGAGAATTAAAGTATTCCCCAGTGAGCTCTTCAGATAAAATTTCTTTTTGCTCTCCTAAAGCTTCTAAACACTCATCAAATAAATCCAAAATATCCACCTCTATCTGTTAAGATGCTTCAATAGCGCTTTGAATGTCTTCTCGTCACCATCAAAAGGAATATAATATTTTTTTGCTTCTTTTTTTCCCTTTCGGAAATCTTCAATATTTATATGAGGTCCCTTTTCGGGATCGTAATCCAAACGCCACCTTACTTTTTTGTCACTAGATCTTCTGCCGATAATTTTACCATAACCTGCGCTTACTTCTAACCTCCCTACAAGTGGTTTTGAGTCCGGCCCTAGATCTCCAATAATATCCATGGCTTTATTTCTAGCTTGCTCGTAAGTTTTTACCTTTGGAAGGGCTATTTCTTTTCCACTTTTAGAAGGTTTCCCAATAGATTTAGAGGATTTAAATAAAACACTCTTCTTCTTATCCTCAAGCAGCTCTCTCAGCAAAGGCGTATTTTTCACATTAGGGGCCTCTCCCGCTCTTTGGAGCATCCCTTCTAATGCAGGAGTATAGCGATTTTTAGGCGGGCTGAAATGTTGTTTAAAAGAGTTAACACTTTTCTTTGCTGTTTGGGCTGCAGCCTTGCCAGCTTTGCCGAGACTTTTTGAGCCTGATACGACAGTAGGCCCGGCCTCTGCCAACCCCCATATCGTACCAATCGCATAAGCAATATAGTGTCCGCGAGAATATGAATCCCCATGTACCATCTTTTCATCCCAAGAATCTGCAATTGATTGCAACATACTTTCAAAAGTGGCTTTGTAATCATACTCAAGTACTGAATTTACAGTTGCTTTTGGGTTTTTAACAAAGTTGTCTGCGTGTCCAATAAGAACTTTACCTGTTTCAATCGTTCCTTGGATCGTATCTTTTGCAAATTCATATCCTCCAACCACAAAGCCTTTCATACTTTCTAAGACATGTTTTCCATCTTCCAGAGTTCCTTTAATTGGATCTGCTCTGAACTCATAAGCTTCTTCAATGGCAGTAACATAATTCATCTGTTCAGATGTAAGATTATCATATCCAATCTCTCTAGCAACTTTGAGAAACTCATCCGGATCATCATACAACTTTTCAAGTTTATTCTTCAACGTATCAGTATGACTCATAGGTTCTATTTTGCTGGCCTCTTTTTCAAGCTTTGATCTCTTATCGAGCTTATCCAACATGACACCCATTGCTGTGTCTTGTCCACCACGCAAAGTATCCATCTCATCTGGCTTTAAAATCGAACCTTTTTGATAGCCGGTAATTTCAATTTTAGGCCCTGTGTACATTTTTTCAAGCCTGGTTATGTATCTCTGCATCGTTTCCAGGTCGTTTTCAGCGGTTTTAAGAGCACTTGTCTGTTCGCGGTCAAAAGTGTGCAGCTTTTCAATTGTCTGATTGATTTCCTTTAAGGCTTTCTGATTCTGTTCGTGAAAGCCGCTGTCATTCAAATCAGGCAAATCGACAATGTGGCTGACTTTTGCGACCGTGGCGTTTGTTTTAGATACCAAACGCTTCGTTGTGCGGTCGGCTGAATTCACCCCTTGTTCGAGCTCGTGTTCGAGAAAGGTTTGCGATATAAATCCGTTATGATTCGGTTCAAAGGAATTCAGCGCATTTTTGATTTTTTTCAATGCAGACTGATATTCCCTAATAAGAGTTTCGTAAAACTGAAGGAATGGAGTATGGCATTCTTCATAAAAGTTACGTATCGCGTCTCCCCCTTTCCCCTTTAAAGCATCATCAAGTGATGTAATGCCCTCAACACTTTTTTTAACTTTGGCAATTTCGTCTGATTGATGTTTTAATTGTTCCAGCGTTTGATCAATGGCTTTGTGCAACGCTTGAACATCCAGAGTCTTCATAGCATTCTCCTCTAATACTAAAGTGACATATCTCGAGATATTTTACCACTTTATAGAAAGAATTGGTGAATAAAACCTGTCAACCCATGAAAATGAATCTTTTAGATTAGGTCATTGAACCTATTTGTTAAGGGATTGAAATACATAAAAAAAGCCGCTAATTAAACGGCTAAAAGGATATTCCAAAAACTCATTTTTAGATTAAATAACAAAATAATGATTGGGTGCGCTTGTGATGTTTCTTGAAGCTGTGTTGATATCATCGTTGTTCGAAAAATGACTGAGAAAGCCAAGTCCAATTATCATAATTCCTAAACCGATCTTCATTTTAGACTTCATACAAACATTCCCCCTTCAATATTTGCTTTTGAGCATAGACCATCTTTTTAAGACAGATGAGACTATCCTCTGTTTTTCCATTATAATCTAGATAGGTGCCGGCTAACAATGCCAGCTCTTCCAAATACGGAAATCCTTTGCTTGTTTCCAGTCGGTTGAAAATTTTAAAAAGTGATGTAGTTTCACCCCGTCTTATATAAAGTGACTCGAGAGCTTCAAAAAGGCTTATAAACAGATGATCTTTAAGCTCCACAGCACTTCTAAGCCCTTTTCGGTAATAATCCTTGGCTTTATCATGCTTATTTTGTTTGAAATTGATTAGTGCCAAGTCGTGATATGCTTGCGGCAAATTTTTTGATTTTAATTTTTTATATTGAATGAGAGCTTGTTCAATATATCTTGCAGCCTTATTTAAGTTGTCCATTTTGTGATAGCAGTTGCCAAGGTTGTAAAAAGCAGAAGCGTATATCTGTGGATTTTTCTTTTTTAATAGTTCTGCGCCTCTAAGTGCTTGATTTAGGTGTGGAAGAGCCTTTTCATGATTCTCTAAATCATCATAATTCCCAGCAATGACAAAATGACACTGAATAAGGCGAACAGAATAGAGTTCATATTTTTTGTAAATGTTATATGCACGCTCTGCAAAGTACATCGAAACGTGGGTCATTTTCATGTGGTAATAGACTTCAGCCATTTTAAAGTGAAATTCCGCTTTTTCAATCGAATCTGATATAGCAGGAAATTGACGTTCCGCTCTTTTATAATAAGTAATTGCCTTCGTATATTCTCCATTCCTAAATTCGTACATCCCTCGAAAAAAATGATAATAATACGTAAGCATATGATCTAATTTTCGTTTATTCCCTTCAATTCTCTTCAAATATTCTGATAATTCCATCTGTTTTTCACCCGAAGGTGCTATATATTCTATCATTATACTGTGGCGGAAAGCCATCAACTGATAATAGATTAGTAAATCCTGATCTTCTTCCATAACCTCTATATCCCTTTCAATTTCAGCTTTAAGCATTTCGGCGTCTGTCACATTGAATTTTTGAATATGCTGGTGCCACTCAGTAATTTTCATCCCCACTTCTGCAGATGAGATTCTATCCAACCTTTTCACCCTTCCCTTAACTATACTAATGATGTAAATTTTAACAATATTTCATCATTCGAAAAAGACGTTCGGGCCACCGCAATTAAATTTTCGGTTCCCCCCGCAACAGCAATTTGAGAAAGGGTTAAGAACTATTGATTTAATGGGGGTGATTTTAGGTGATTAAAGTTAGATGCTATTGCGGCTTTTTAAAAGGGAGCGCTATATAATCCCAAGAGCTGTCGAAAAATTGTAAATGGCTCGCCGTTTGACCAGATAGTATTTGTCCTTTTTCAACCCCATCTCCATATAAATCTCAATGTCCTTTATTTTTTGAGAGCAACAGGCTGGGAATTCATATACTTCTACCTAATCATAAACTTTATATAATGGCCTTTTTTGAACGTTGAAGATTGCATCACCGATTTCTAGGCAAATATACAATTATGTATAGACAAACTTCCAGTCCAAAAATAGTCGAATATAATTCTTTATTATAAATCGTAAGATAAAAAGGAGTGATAGGGCTTGTTTTATGATCAATATCCTGTAAACCCGTTTTCATTCCCATCTTTTCATCGGCCATTTGGAATTGAATCCAGTACCTATGTTCGGAATATGCGAGCATTTAGAGATCTTGACCACCTTCGCAGAAATATTGTTCGTTTATTGGGCAGGATGGGGTATGTATTAGTCAGAATTGGAGTGGATCAATTTAATAATCTAGGAGTTACAGGCCAAAGACCCGGTACAGCCTACCAAGAGCTATGTGAAATCTGGATTTATCATAAACACCTTGAGGGCAGAAGTTACGAGGAAACCGTTCTTGCTGAATGTACTACTGATGAAGAGGCTAAAAGACATGTCGATCAGGTTGTCGCCGCGCTACAGGGAATGGTTCGACCTATAGAGCCTTAATTGTTAGAATTTGCTTCATTAAAGTAGAATCAGAATCACATTCAAACCATGCATCATTAGGGGAAAAGGGCCATTAAAAGCGGATACAACCCGTGCACAAATAGTGTCCGCAGGCTCTCCGTCATGGACTCGCTCTTCACGTTCGTTTTTCTTGTCTTTAACGTATGACAAAGTAGAATAACCAAAAGCCCACCATTTTATCCCCTTTTAAAAAGTACTCAATTAGAGATCGAGTGCTTGCTATATGCAATTATTCTTCATCGTCCCACTCTTCGTCTTCTTCCCAGTTTTCTTTAGACTCCTTAAGGTTTTCTATGAAAAACTCTAGAAAATTAGTAGCTACTTTTCGACCATAACCCTCTTGATTATCCCAAAGTATAACTGGGCATTCACCATCTACCATCCTGTTTGTATCAAGACAATAAGAGAATTCATCTACGTATTCAATGACTACGATACCATCAATTAAACCATAGTGATCTCTGTAATCTTCAGTAACTGTTACTACTCTTGAAACTTTTCCATGACCTAAAATATCTACACCGTAAATTCCACCGGACCCATAGTTTTTTAAAAACCATTTATAACTTTCGGGTAGTTTTACATTTAGGTTTTCTTGAATATCATTAATTTTTTCGATGCTAATGCCACCTGTAAAATCATCATCTTCAGCATTTTCTTTTATGAATTGTTCAACTTCCGAATAGTTCACAGAAATCACCTCTTAATCTTGATTCTCAAATTGTTTCATTCTTTTTTCTTCGTGATTTTTTAATTCTGTTACTCCAGCCAAACTTATTACTTTCTTGATAGATACAAACAGCTTATTAAACATTTGATCTGATTTTGCTTCAATTCGAGAGGCTAGCCAAAATGCTAAATGCGCTCCAATTTTTGGGGAAGAGCACGGGTTTCATGTTGCCGAAAAAGCAATCACCGGCTAAAAAATTAAATCAGTGTTTCAATGACTGAAGCGGACTCCTAAAGGGTCTGCTTTTTTGTTCTTAACAGCCCTCGGGATTATCCGAGAGCTGTCGTGAGATTGTAAATTGACCCGCCGTTTTATTTGATCGTATTTATCCTTTTAAGGCCACCTTCATATAAATCTCAAGGAGCCTTTTAATCTTTCACATTGCTTTTCATTAACCATTCTACTTCCGTTAATTCTTGTTTTTGAACGTCTTTTGTGTGTTTTTTTGTGAAATGGACCTTAAGAGCTTCTTCGTTTTCCCAAATCTCCCAGAGCATGATTTTGCGTTCTGATGGTTCAAGGGGATACGCATGGAATTTAATGCATCCTTCTTCTTTGTTCGTTTCTTCCTCAAGTATTTTGAATTCCTTCATTATTTCATTGAGGTCTTTATCACTGATAATTTTTAAGCATGCCGTTATGTAATGCATCCAAATTCCCCCTTCAAATCATTTCATAGCCTTTCATTATAACATTTTCTCAAAAAATGAAAACAACTGCGAAATTTGTCTAATGGCTGCCTTATGGGTTTCCACTTAAAAAAGGGCTCTCTATGAGATGAAGCCCTTTTTCCCTATCTTGAGAATAACCGGACGATATACGCGCCGCTTCCTGATGTTCTGGACACTAAACTTTTTAATGGGTGTTGAAACAATCCGTCTAAAAGTGGTCAAAATGTGGCCAATAAAATGAAAATCGCTCTCAGCCGTTGATGTAGCATGGGCTGTGAGCGATTAGATATTTACATGACCCGCTTAAACATCTTCTCCATCTCATAGGTGGAGTAGTGGATGATAATCGGCCGGCCGTGCGGGCATGTGAATGGGTCGGATGTTCTGCGCAGCTCATCGAGCAGGGCGGTGATTTCGTCGTCCCGCAGATGATGGTTGGCTTTGATGGAGCCTTTGCAGCTCATCATGATTGCGGCTTCTTCACGCAGTTTTTTGATGTCGATCGTGCGGTCATCAAGGACCTGTTGAATGATGTCTTCAATGATCGTCGTTTCTTCCCCTTTTGGAAACCAAGTCGGGTGGCATCGGACGATATAGCTGCCGGCGCCGAACGATTCGAGAAAGACGCCGACTTTGGCTAAGTCGTCCAAGTGCTGGTCGATCGTCAGCGCTTCATTTTTTGAATAATGGAATGTCAGCGGCACAAGCAGGTCCTGGACTTCCGGTTCGACTTCTCCGACTTTTTCACGGAAATATTCGTATTTGATCCGCTCCTGTGCGGCGTGCTGATCGATGATGTACAGCCCGTTTTCATTTTGGGCGAGAATGTAGGTGCCGTGCATTTGGCCGATCGGATACATGATCGGCACCCTTTCTTTTGGCGTCTCTTCGTCATGGGCGTTTTCGCCTGCCTGTTCCGGTTCGGCTTGTACGGCCGCTTCGGCTTCCGGCGTATACTCTTCCGCTCCGGGCCATTCAGGTTCGGTGTCTTGCATAATGCTTTCTTCGCGCTCTGCGGGAGCGGGAGGAGGCGGGTCTTTGACTACCGAGCTTAATTTCATCGCCGAAAACGATGGCTCCGGCTTATATTCTCTTTCAATATCAGGATCAGAAAGAGGTGCCGGCTCTCGTACCTGGTCGAAATCAAGCTTTTGCTGTTCCGGTTTATTGATCAGAGGTGCGGTTTTTTTCGGAACTTGCACGCTTGGAATGAGCTGCTGCTGTTTAAAGACGTCTTTGATGGCGTCGCGAATCAGTTCGTGAAGCTCCGTCTCTTTGCTCAGCCTGACCTCCAGCTTTGACGGATGCACGTTGACATCCACAAGCAGCGGGTCCATGTTGATTTCAATAAACGTGATCGGATGGCGGCCGATCGGAAGAAGCGTATGGTAGCCCTCGTGGATCGCTTTCACGAGCGGAAAGTTTTTAATGTATCTGCCGTTGACGACAGATGACATGTAATTTCGCGATGCACGCGTAATTTCAGGAAGGGCGATATAGCCTTTCACTTCAAAATCAAGAGATCTCGCTTCAAGCGGGAGCATTTTTTTGGCAACCGCCGTGCCGTAAATCGCCGCAAGCACGTGGCGGACATCGCCGTTTCCGTTTGTCTGCAGAAGCGTTTTCCCTTGATGACGCAGCCTGATCGAAACTTCCGGGTGGGCAAGGGCGATTCTGTTGACCACATCTGTAATGTTGCCAAGCTCCGTATGGATCGTTTTCATATATTTCAGCCTTGCCGGCGTATTGAAAAACAGATTGGTAACCGTAATTTCGGTTCCTCTGCGGCTTGACGCTTTTTGCTCGGAAATGATTCTTCCCCCCTGAAGCGTCAAATGGGTGCCTGCTCCTTCTCCGGTGCTCGTTTTAATGCTTAGATGTGAGACAGACGCGATACTTGGCAAAGCTTCTCCGCGAAATCCGAGCGTTCTGACGCGAAACAGATCGTTTTCGTCTTTGATTTTGCTTGTGGCATGACGCAAAAAAGCCGTTCTGCAGTCTTCTGCATCCATCCCTTCGCCGTCGTCAAGCACTTTAATCGAGGCGAGACCCGCTTCTTCAACATCGATTTCAATCACGGAGCTGTTCGCATCGATTGCATTTTCGACAAGCTCTTTGACGACCGACGCAGGCCTTTCCACTACTTCACCCGCCGCGATTTTATTCGATAAATCGTCGGGCAGCTGAACAATTTTTGCCAAGTTGGGTCACCTCTTTATTACTTTAATTTTTTTTGCAGCCTGTACAGTTCATTCATGACTTGTATAGGCGTCATATCGAGCAGATCCATCGTTTTAAATTCGGCTAAAACAGCCTGCTCTTTTTTGGAGAGCTTCGTCTCTTTTTCTTTCGGCTTGTCCGTTTCAAAAAATGACAGCTGGGCCGGTTGATCTGCAACAGTTGCCGCGACTTCTTCCGCCGCCTCTTTTACCGTATTCGGAGCCGTTGATGGAACCGCTTCTTTGGCGCCGGATTCAAGCTCTTTCAGGATCGTTTTCGCCCTGCTGATCAAACCGTCGGGTAATTCGGCAAGCTGCGCAACATGGATACCGTAGCTTTTATCTGCTGCGCCTTCTTTTATCTGGTGAAGGAATACGACCTTTCCTTCGTATTCTTCCGCACGAACGTGAACATTCTTCAAGTCGGCAAGCTTTTCTTCAAGGGTTGTCAGCTCGTGATAGTGAGTGGAAAATAAAGTCTTCGCGCCGATGTGCTCGTGAACGTACTCGATGATTGCCTGCGCAAGCGCCATTCCGTCGTAAGTGGACGTACCCCGGCCGATTTCGTCAAATAGAATCAAGCTGTTTTTCGTCGCATGGACGATCGCGTTTTTGGCTTCAAGCATTTCCACCATAAACGTGCTCTGCCCGGATATAAGATCATCCGCAGCACCGATTCTTGTAAAGATCTGATCAAAGATCGGCAGCACCGCTTTTTTGGCAGGAACAAAACAGCCGATCTGCGCCAAAATGGAGATCAGCGCCATCTGTCTCATATACGTGCTTTTCCCTGACATATTCGGCCCGGTGATTAAAAGCATCTGTCTGCCTTTGCCCATTTCGCAGCTATTCGGAACGTAAGACTGGCTGTCCATCACCTTTTCTACGACCGGATGCCGTCCGTCGGTCACCTGAACGACGTCCTCGGAAAACTCCGGTTTAACATAGTGGCGGTTTTCGCTGATCGTCGCAAAACATTGGAGCACATCAAGCTCGCTCATCATTTTTGCCAGCTGCTGCAGGCGCGGAATATATTCCTTCACCTTGCTGCGAAGCTCGGAAAACAGCTCATACTCCAGCTCGCAAATATTGTTTTCCGCTTCGAGAATCAGCGCTTCTTTTTCTTTCAGCTCCGGCGTGATGTAGCGTTCTGCATTGGTCAGCGTCTGCTTCCGTTCATAGCGGCCTTCTTCAAGCAGATGGATGTTGGCTTTCGTCACTTCAATATAATAGCCGAACACCTTGTTAAAGCCGACTTTTAAAGAACGGATTCCCGTGTACTCGCGTTCCTGCTGCTCAAGCCTTGCGATCCAGTCCTTTCCGTTCTTGCTTGCGTCCCTGTATTCATCCAGCTTCGCGTGATAGCCGTCTTTGATCAAGTTCCCCTCTTTTAATGAAAGCGGCGGATTCTCGTATAGCGCATCTTCCAAAAGATTCAAAAGATCGCCGCACGGATCGATTTTCTCGGCGCGCGCTTTTGCTTTCGGATGGTCGAGGGAGCCGACAAGCTGTTTGATGGCCGGCACTTGTTTCAGCGATTCCTTTAGCTGGATCAAATCTCGGGCATTGACGTTGCCGTAAGCGACCCTTCCGGCGAGCCGCTCGAGATCGTATACTTCCTTCAGCCGTTCGCGCAAATCTTCCCGCTCAAACAAATGGGCGATCAGCGTTTCGACGATTTCCTGGCGCTCTTCGATCTGTCCCTTTCTGATCAGCGGTCTGTCGATCCATTGCTTTAACAGCCTTCCTCCCATTGCCGTTTTCGTTTCATCCAAAAGCCAAAGAAGCGAGCCTTTTTTGTTTTTCGAACGGATCGTTTCCGTCAGCTCGAGATTGCGTTTCGAATACAAATCGATTTTCATCGCTTCTTCGAGCTCGTAAGCCTGAACGTTTTGAAGGTGGTCAAGGCTTCTTTTCTGCGTCCGCTTCAAGTAGACGTAAAGCCTCATAAACGTATCGACAAGCTCTTTGGACGCCAGACCGTTCACAATGTCAGGCCATTCATCTGCTTGTTCATCCTCGAAAGAAATCGTGGCGCCGCAGCGCTCTTTCAGTAGCGCGACATCTTTCTCGTCAAAGTTGCGGCTGACGACGATTTCCCTTGCTCCGACAGAGTAAATCTCGGAAACGACATCATCAAGCCTTTCGATAATCGTCACTAAGTTCTCGCCCGTCGTCAAATCAGAAAAAGCGAGCCCGTAAGTATGCTGAAATTCACTGACAGAGGCGATAAAGTTGTTTTCATTTTCATGAATTCCTTTTCCGTCCATCACGGTGCCGGGTGTGATCAGCTGCACGACCTCCCTTTTGACGACTCCTTTGGCCGATTTAGGGTCCTCCACCTGCTCACAGATCGCGACTTTATAGCCTTTTTTAATGAGCTGTTCGATATATGAAGAGCATGAATGATAAGGAACCCCGCACATCGGGATTCTTTCGCTCGATCCACCGTCTCTGCTCGTCAGCGTGATTTCGAGTTCCTGAGACGCCTTTTTGGCATCTTCAAAAAACATTTCATAAAAGTCTCCAAGACGAAAAAATAAAAAGGCATCCTGATACTCTGCCTTAATCTTTAAATATTGCTGTATCATAGGCGTGTAGCCTGTCATATTTAATCCCTCACTATGTATAAACGTTTCTATTGATTCCAACACTCATTATACCATAAAGATTCATGCTGAAAAAAAAGAAACTAGGGCGGTGTTTCCCTAGCTTCCTTTTATTCTTCTGGATCTCCGACCAAAAACTCCGGATTGATATCCTCAAGTTCTTCATCAAGTTCTTCTTCCCACGCTTCTTCCTCATCGCTTTCCGTCCAATCAGAATTGACCTCAACGACGACCTTCGTCTCGCCGACAACCTCTGACAAAAATTCCCTTTCCGCCTGTACAACCACTTTGTTTCCGTTCGGAGAAATGGTCACTTCAAGGCAGTTCGGCTGCTGAAGCACCTTCGCAATCACTTCGTGTTCATCATCTAAGTAATTTTTGTCGCGATACCGGAGCTTAATAACATCAACATAGGAAACGCGTTCTGTCACAACTTCGGTTTTGGTGTTGTCCGCATATGAATACCAGACGTTGATATCATATGTCCCTTCAATTTCCACGGTTTTTCCGATTTTTTCGGCGTCATACTTATGATTGATAATCCAACCGCCTAAAATACTGGTTGGCTTTTGCGAAGGGGAGATTGTATGAGTGGACTGGGTGAATTTCCGGCCTTTCGCGACCACCGCTTTAGTAATAATTTCCCTGTATTCAGACATTCGGTCATGCCTCCTTGTTTTTCCTCGTATTATCCTATGCTGGGCATTCGTCTAATGTGCGTTCCTTGAGAAATCAAAATAACATCCCATATAATGAATCTGTTTAAGTGTATGCAGATAAAAGGATAAACTTGACTTAAATCAGAAAAGAAAAAGACAGACCGAAAACCGAATCTTTTCAATTAGCCGTCGCGGCGGGAAATTGCATTCAAAAAAACGACGCCTTTAAAAGGCGCCGCCAAATTATAGAGAACAGCTCGGTGATGAATTTTTTACTCTTGAACCGGTCTCGCCTTTCAGCAGGTCTCCACCGGTTGATGTGATGATCTCGTTTGTCACTTGGTTTGATATTGTATGCGCGACGAGCTGAAGAAGGTCGTTGACTTCCATTTGGGAGTCTCTGAACTCTTGAATGATCGGGATCTCGTCAAGCTCTTCCTGAAGCGCGTCAATCTTTGCTTCCGTTTGTTTAAGCGCTTCGTGCTTTTCGTAATGTTTAAAGTTGACGGCTTGCTTTTGCAGGGCTTTGATTTGGTTGATTATGCCAGTTATTTTGGCATTCTCATTAATCTGTGCCTCCGCTTTTTTGAAAAAGTCGACTTCTTCCGTTTCGGCAATCATTTTTGCGAGCTCCCGCGCTTTTGCAACAATCTCTTTTTTCGTATAAAGCGTCACTTTATTTCACCTCGATTGCTTCTCCTACCATTTCTCCGTCAAGCGACCAAGTTTTCGCCTGGTGGATTTTCACGTTGACAAGCTGGCCGATCGCTTCTTTTGGTCCTTTGAAGTTAACAAGCTTGTTTTTCCGTGTATAGCCGGCAAGGATATCAGGGTTGTTTTTACTTTCACCCTCTACTAACACTTCGACAACCTGCCCCTCATATTCCTTCATTTTCTTCGCGGAAATTTCGTTGACCACTTCATTTAATCGCTGAAGCCGTTCTTTTTTCACGCGCATCGGAACATTGTCTTTCATTTTTGCAGCTGGCGTTCCTTCGCGAGGCGAGTAAATGAACGTATAGGCGCTGTCAAATTCAACTTCTCTGTATAAGGAAAGCGTTTCTTCAAATTGCTCATCAGTTTCGTTCGGGAAGCCGACGATAATGTCTGTTGTTAAAGACGCGTTCGGCATCGCTTTTTTAATTTTGGCGACAAGCTCGAGATAGCGTTCCCGGTCGTATTTGCGCGCCATCAGTTTCAAGACATCCGAGCTTCCGGACTGAACAGGCAGGTGGATGTGGTCCAGAAGGTTCCCGCCTTTTGCGAGCACCTCGATCAGATGATCGTCAAAATCACGCGGATGGCTTGTCGTGAAGCGGATTCGCGGAATATTGATTTTGCGGAGCTCATCCATCAAGTGTCCGAGTCCGTATTCCATATCCTCGAAATCTTTGCCGTAAGCGTTGACGTTCTGTCCGAGAAGCGTGATTTCTTTATAGCCTTCAGCCGCAAGTCGTCTCACTTCCTGAATGATTTCTTCGGGACGTCTGCTTCGTTCTTTTCCTCTTGTGTACGGCACGATGCAGTACGTACAGAACTTGTCGCAGCCGTACATGATGTTGACCCAGCCTTTAATTTTGCCGGTGCGGACTTTCGGAAGGTTTTCAATGACATCGCCTTCTTTAGACCACACTTCGATGACCATTTCTTTTGACAGATAAGCTTCTGACAAAAGTTCCGGCAAGCGGTGGATATTGTGTGTACCGAAAATCAGATCGACGAACGGATGTTTCTTTAAAATCCGGTTGACGACTGATTCTTCCTGGGACATACATCCGCATACGCCAAGGATCAAATCCGGATTGTCTTTTTTCAAAGCTTTTAAATGGCCGATTTCACCGAATACTTTGTTTTCCGCATTTTCGCGAATGGCGCATGTGTTTAACAGAATCACATTAGCGTCTTCAGTCGAATCCGTCGGCTCATAGCCGAGGGTCATGAAAATACCGGCCATGACTTCTGTATCGTGTTCATTCATCTGGCAGCCGTATGTGCGGATGTAGAACTTCCGTCCTTCACCCATCCCTTTGTACTGCTCGGAAATTTTAAAATCGCTATGGTATTTAACCTCTTCTTTGCCGCGTTTTTTCGCATCTTTTAAGGAAGGCGGAACATAAACAGCTTCGAAGTACTTGCTGTAATCCTTCTCGGATTTTTTGTCCGATGGATTGACCTGTCCGCTTTCAATGCGCTGTTTCTCATTCATGTTTTTGATCTCCTTTCAAACAAAGCTCCACTCTTCAGTATAAAGGTTCTCGGTTGTCAGCACAACCCAGAACCTATCATTGTACACTAACTGAAAATGATTATCAATGGTTATTTGCTTTGTTTAAAAAGAAATCGACGAGTTTAAAGCAGACCCGCTTTTTTGGCGCCGGTTTCAATGATTTCAAGGGCTTTATCAAGTTCTTCTTTCGAATGCTGGGCGGTCATGATCGTTCTGATCCGCGCTTTGCCTTTCGGGACGGTCGGAAATACAATGGCCTGGGCAAATAAACCGAGCTCGAAAAGCGTGCTTGAAAAGCGGCATGCCTCGGCTTCATCACCTATTAAAATCGGCGTGATCGGCGTTTCGCTCTTAATCAGCGGAAGGCCGATTTTTTCAAGCTCTTTTTTGAAGTACGAAGTATTGTCCCAAAGCTTTTTAATTAATGAAGGTTCCTCCATCAGCACATTGACCGCTTCAATGCATGCCGCAGTGACGGCCGGCGGATGGGAAGTACTGAAGAGAAACGGTCTGCCTTTATGCTTTAAATAGTCGATCAGCACCTTGGAACCGGCCGCATAGCCTCCTAAAACACCGATCGCCTTGCTGAGCGTGCCGACTTGAATGTGAACCTTCCCGTCCAGCCCGAAATGGTGAACCGTTCCGCGCCCGTTCTCGCCGAGAACGCCGGACGCATGCGCGTCGTCGACCATGACAAATGCGTCATACTGTTCAGCGAGCCGGACGATTTCGGGAAGCGGTGCGATGTCTCCGTCCATCGAAAACACGCCGTCTGTAACGATAAGCCGCATTCTGTAATTCATTGATTTTTTTAAAATCTTTTCTAAATCTTCCATGTCCGCATGCTGATATACTTTTTTGCCCGCTTTGGTAAGTCTGATGCCGTCAATGATGGAAGCATGGTTTAATTCGTCTGAGATGACGATATCATCTTTGGTAAGAATGCTTGAAAGAATGCCTTGATTTGCGGTGAAACCGGACTGGAATACGAGCGCAGCTTCAGTATTTTTAAATGAAGCGAGCTTCTTTTCGAGCTCATCATGCATGGTGAATGTTCCGGCTATTGTCCGGACCGATCCTGTTCCAGCTCCGTACCGTTTTACCGCCTCTTCGGCCGCTTTTTGGAGGCGCGGATGTGACGTCAACCCGAGATAGTTATTGGATGAAAGCTGAATGATGTCTTTTCCCTTCATTTTGACAGTTGATCCTTGCAGCGATTCGATGATCGGCAGTTCCTGAAAAGTTCCGTTTTCTTTCATTGTATCAAGCTCGGAAGCTAAAAAATTAAATTCTTTCATATCCATCTCTCCCTTCACGGTATCAATACGACTTTTCCGCATTGCCCTTTTCTCATCAGTTCAAAGCCTTTTTCAAACTCTTCCATCGGGAAACGGTGGGTGATGACAGGCTTGATTTGAATCGTACCGGACTGGAGAAGACCGCTGACCTGCCTCCACGTTTCAAACATTTTGCGGCCGGTAATTCCCTGAACCGTCAATCCTTTAAAGACGATATCATTTGTCATGTCGATGCATACGGGATGCTCGGGCAGACTTAAGACATGCACCCGCCCTCCGTTCGCAGCCATTTTTAAACTTTGGCGGATGGCCGTCGGATGGCCTGACATTTCGCAAACCAAGTCCGCCCCTTCACCGCCTGTTAAAGCGCTTACATTTTTGAGCGGATCTTCTTTTTCAACGGAGATGATATCGGTTGCCCCCATTTGCAATGCAAGGTCGAGCCTGTATTCGTTTTTATCGATGGCGATCACTTGTGACGCGCCTGACGCTTTTGCAACTGCCACGGCCATCAATCCGATCGGTCCGCAGCCGACGACAGCGACTTTCACTCCAGCTGTCATTCCCGTCAGAACCGTATGCACGGCGTTTCCGAGCGGTTCTTGAATAGAAGCGAGATCCTCAGGCATGCCGTCCGGATTTTTCCAAATGTTTGCGGCAGGCACTTTGACATATTCAGCAAAACAGCCGTCTGTATCGACACCGAGAATCAGCGTTTTTCTGCAGACATGCTCTTTTCCGGTCAAACACGGCAGGCACTTTCCGCAAACGATGTGCGTTTCTGCCGAAACATACTCCCCTTCTTGTACCGCAGTCACATTTTCCCCCACTAGTACAACCTCGCCGGAAAATTCGTGGCCAAACACATAAGGCGGTTTCACCCTGCTTTTCGCCCATTCATCCCAATTATAAATATGGACATCCGTTCCGCAAATCGATGCGGCTTTGACTTTGATCAGCACCTCGTGTTTGTCGATCTTCGGTATCGGGACGAGCTCGAAGCTGGCGCCTGGCTCCCCCGGCTTCTTGATAAGCGCCTTCATATTTCCGTCCAAGATGAACAGACCCCCTTTGCAAAATCGCTTTACAAAAGGATTGTAGCACGATAATTCATATTGGTAAACACCTGTGTCCTCCTGATAAAAACAGATGAACACCCTCTGAAAAATGTATGATATTTTTTTAAAATGGGATGCGGCTGAAGAAATTTTGAAAGAGAAATCCGTCGACTTGACTTGGTGTATATGAGCGCTGCAAAGCTTCGATCAGATTCCCGTAATCTTTGTGGGCTTCCAGACCCGGAATGACCCGGTCGATGCCGTCAAAATCAGATCCGAATCCGATATGCCGCTCGCCTCCCAAAGAGCAGACATGGTCAATATGTGAGAGGATATCTTTGATCACAGGCGTTTTTCCGTTTCTCACGAATTCAGGGACAAATGTCAAACCGATGACGCCGTTCTTTTCAATAAGCGCTTTGATTTGATCGTCTTTTAAATTTCTCGGATGAGGGCAAAGGCTGTGCGCATTCGAATGAGAGGCGATCGGATACGCTGCCGTTTCAACCGCACCCCAAAAGCTTTTCTCTGATAAATGGGAGAGATCGGTCCATGCCCGGTTTTTGTTCGCCTTGCGAATCAGCCTTTCCCCGTAAGAAGTCAAACCTGCGTTTCTTTCTTCTAAAGCGCCGTCTGCGAACGTATTGGCCCAGTTCCACGTCAGGCCGAAACTTCTGACTCCGAGCTGAAAAAAGATGTCAAACAGCCTTAAGTTTTTTGAGATCGGCTCACAGCCTTCCATCGTTAGAATGATGCCGGTTTCATCGCTTTTGAGCTTGTCGATATCGGCTTTATGTTTGATCAGTTTGATCCGCTTGTACTTTGCAATTTTTTCGTGAAACAGCCGGATCTGCACGAGCGCCATTTCAAGCGTTATTGTGTCGGGTACGGTTTCGGGCAGAAAAATCGCCAGACACTGCACTTTCGCCTTTCCGTTTAACAGAGCCTGAACCGGCGTTTGAAGCGACGGGTCACTGTACTCATTAAGCTTCGGATTTTTCCAGAGCTTCAGCAGCAAATCAGAATGGGCATCAAAAATTTTCACGTTCATCCTCTCCCGGCTGCATTTTTCAAAAACGGCTAAACCAAAAACAACCCGCTTACGTGAAAGTAAGCAGGTTGAAGCATTTGAAAAAGAGTGATTTTTCTATCAGCGAGGCTCTACGATTAGCTTAATCGCTGTTCGTTCTTCACCGTCAATTTGAATGTCCGTAAACGCCGGAATGCAAATCAGATCGACACCGCTCGGTGCTACAAATCCCCGTGCAATCGCTACCGCTTTAACAGCCTGATTTAATGCTCCGGCTCCGATTGCTTGAATTTCTGCAGCTCCTCGTTCCCTCAAGACTCCTGCGAGCGCACCTGCGACCGAGTTTGGATTTGATTTTGCTGAAACCTTTAATATTTCCATTCCTGCTCCCCCTTAAGTTTACAATGGATAAGTGAGTGTTCATTAGAACAATCATTATTAGATGTTGCTATTTTCAAAGCCATCCCCTTTTAATTGCTTTTCAAAAATAGCAGGGTACCTTCCATTTTTACTATATTCACTATAGGACCGGGATATTCCTGCTTTCCTTTTAATATTTTTCTAAAATGATTTTCTGTTCAGTCATTCAAAAAACATGTGGTCATCATTAATTAATATCCGGTCAATTTTAACGGCTTTCTTGCTCTGTTCGTCAATGTCAATGACAACTCCGCTCAGTGTTGTGCGGCCTTCGGCAATCTCAAAACGAACGGGCAGGCTCGTTTTAAATCGCTTGATAATCGTCTCGCGGTCGACGCCGAGAATCCCGTCGTAAGGCCCTGTCATCCCTACGTCTGTTATATATGCCGTGCCTTTCGGAAGAATGCGGTTGTCAGCTGTCTGAACATGCGTATGCGTTCCGACAACTGCTGACACGCGGCCGTCCGTATACCAGCCGATCGCCTGCTTTTCGCTTGTCGCTTCGGCATGAAAATCGATAAAGATGAACGGTGTTCTTTTTGACGCTTCTTCTATTAATTCATCAGCTTTTCGAAAAGGGCAATCGATCGCAGGCAGAAATGTGCGGCCTTGCAAATTGATCACAGCCAGTTCCTTCGAACAGTTTGTTTTTATGTATGTGATGCCTTTTCCAGGCGTGCCTTCGGGAAAATTGGCGGGTCTGACGATCTGCGGCGCATCATCAATAAAATCAAATATTTCCCTTTTATCCCATGTGTGGTTTCCCATTGTGAGAACGTCGGCTCCCGCTTGAATGAGCTGGTGGTATATTTTTTCGGTAATGCCTTTTCCGTGTGCGGCGTTTTCTCCGTTGACGATGACGGCGTTCGGTTTATATTTCAGCTTCAGCTTCGGCAAATAGGTTTTGATCATGTCTCTGCCGGGCGAACCGACAACATCTCCAATAAATAAAATTCTCATAATTTGACCCTTTCTTTTTTAAAATAGGTTTTAATCATAGTGTTACACAAGGAAACAAAAAAATAAAGTGGCGCATTCGCACCACTTTATTTTGCGTATTCAACGGCTCTCGTTTCCCTGATCACGGTTACCTTGATGTGTCCAGGGTAGTCAAGCTCGTCCTCGATTCGTTTTCGAATATCACGCGCCAAACGATGGGCTTCAAGATCGTTGATTGAGTCAGGTTTGACCATGATCCGCACCTCTCGTCCCGCTTGTATCGCGAATGATTTTTCAACACCTTCGTACGATTCAGAGATTTCTTCCAGCTTTTCAAGCCTGCGAATATAGTTTTCGAGCGTTTCGCTTCTTGCGCCTGGTCTTGCGGCGGACAGCGCATCGGCTGCGGCCACGAGCACGGCGATGATGGAAGTCGGCTCCTGATCTCCGTGGTGAGATGCGATACTGTTGATGACAACTGGATGCTCTTTATACTTAGTGGCCAGTTCCACACCGATTTCAACGTGGCTTCCTTCCACCTCATGGTCAATCGCTTTCCCGATATCATGAAGAAGTCCTGCCCTTTTTGCGAGCGTCACGTCTTCCCCGAGCTCTGAAGCCATCAGGCCTGTCAGAAACGCCACTTCCATTGAATGTTTCAGTACATTCTGTCCGTAGCTCGTTCTGAACTTCAAGCGGCCGAGGATTTTGATTAAATCGGGATGAAGACCGTGAACTCCAACTTCAAACGTCGTCTGTTCACCCATTTCGCGGATGTAATCATCCACTTCACGGCGGGATTTCTCAACCATTTCTTCGATTCTGGCAGGATGAATGCGGCCATCCTGAACGAGTTTATCAAGAGCGATCCTGGCTGTTTCACGCCTGATCGGATCAAATCCTGAAAGGATAACGGCTTCCGGCGTATCGTCGATGATCAGATCGATCCCCGTCAATGTTTCCAATGTACGGATATTACGTCCTTCACGTCCGATAATGCGGCCTTTCATCTCATCATTTGGAAGGTTGACAACTGAAACCGTCGTCTCGGCCACATGATCTGCCGCACAGCGCTGTAAAGCCAATGAAAGAATATTTTTCGCTTTTTTATCAGCCTCTTCTTTCGCTCGATTTTCACTTTCTTTCGTCATGATCGCGATGTCATGGGAAAGCTCGTTTTCAACCCGTTCCAGAATGATTTGCTTCGCTTCATCTCGCGTCAGACTTGAAATACGCTCCAACTCTGACTGCTGCATACGAATCATTTCATCCACTTTGCTTTCCATCTCTTCAATATGTTGTTGTCGTTCATTCAGAGAATGATCTTTCTTCTCCAACATCGCTTCCCGTTTATCTAATGATTCATCTTTTCGGTCAAGGTTCTCTTCCTTTTGAAGTAAACGGTTTTCTTGTTTTTGAAGCTCATTTCGTCTTTCACGAACTTCTTGTTCAGCTTCTATCCGAAGCGTATGAATCTCGTCCTTTGCTTCAAGAAGGGCTTCTTTTTTCAACGCTTCAGCATCCCGCTTTGCGTCTCCAAGAATTTGTTCGGCTGCATTTCGCGCACCTGAAATTTTTGCTTCGGCAATGATTTTACGAACATAGTAGCCAACAACTAAACAGAATAGGCTCAGCAAAATGGAGATGAGAATTGCTAAAGGATTCATAACTTTCACCTCCTCTTGCTATGAACTTGTCTTGCTAAAAGTAAGTGTCGGCATGTACATTGTACTTCTTCTCAACATACAGAACCTTCACAGGGAGTGAAGCGGCTTCACAGCCCTTGTCAAGTTTAAATGTTTATCAATCATGTTAAGAAAAACAAGTGATACAATTTCATTGTAATTGTGTGGGAAATACTTGTCAAGCTTACGGTCTTAACGTTTCCGGATTAAGCGCCTTTTCCAAACGGCGCGGATGAAAGTGATGGACAAAGGAGCTGCGTCTGAATGCGCAGATGAAAGGAAAAGGCTGCCGATCGGGCCGGCAGCCTTTCACATGTTTCATGATTAAAATTCGAGTTCTTCTTGAGCTTGGGCCTCGTCTTCCTGAGCAGGAGCAACGCCTCCAGTGTCCAAACCGTAGTGCTCCCGGATCTGCTCTTGAATCATCAAAAGGATGTCCTTGTTTTCTTTCAGGAACTGTTTGGCATTTTCACGGCCTTGTCCAAGACGTTCCTCCTGATAAGAGTACCATGCACCGCTCTTCTGAACGATGTCAAGCTCTGTTCCGAGATCGATGATTTCCCCTTCTTTTGAAATCCCTTCCCCGTACATAATGTCCACTTCGGCAGTCCGGAATGGAGGGGCCACTTTGTTTTTCACGACTTTGATTTTCGTCTTGTTCCCCATGACATCGTTGCCTTGTTTCAGCTGCTCTGCGCGGCGCACTTCAAGGCGGACAGAAGAGTAGAATTTCAGCGCTCTTCCGCCTGGCGTCGTCTCAGGATTTCCAAACATGACGCCGACTTTTTCACGAATCTGGTTAATAAAGATCGCGATGGTCTTCGATTTATTGATCGCTCCGGAAAGCTTACGAAGCGCTTGAGACATCAGTCTGGCCTGCAAACCGACGTGGGAATCCCCCATATCTCCTTCGATTTCAGCTTTCGGCACAAGCGCTGCCACAGAGTCGATGACAACGATATCCACCGCTCCGCTTCTGACAAGAGCTTCGGCGATTTCAAGCGCCTGCTCGCCCGTATCAGGCTGTGACAGCAAAAGCTCATCAATGTTGACGCCCAGCTTTTGTGCATAGACGGGGTCGAGCGCGTGCTCGGCGTCGATGAACGCCGCCTGTCCGCCCTGCTGCTGAACTTCGGCAATCGCATGAAGCGCCACCGTCGTTTTACCGGAGCTTTCAGGCCCGTATACTTCAATAATCCGGCCGCGCGGGTATCCGCCCACTCCAAGAGCCGTGTCGAGCGCTAAAGAACCGCTCGGAACTGTTGAAATTCTCGTTTCAGTTTGTTCGCCGAGTTTCATAATCGAACCTTTACCAAACTGCTTTTCTATTTGTTTAAGCGCCATATCTAAGGCTGCCTGACGATCACTCATTCTATTTTCCTCCTTTATCACTTCCGCTATATCTACTATACCTTGTTTGCGCGGATTTGCCAAGAAAAAAGCGAACGCATATTCGATTTTTTTAAGAGGGAAAAATCGATCTCCTAAAATGGAATGACTTTTTTCATAAGAAAGATATACCGAAAATCCGGTTTCCGCTTATTTTTCCATCATTTTCAGCAACAGATGGCAGCCGTATTTGGCAGAACGCTTTCGCACCGCAGACCTGGATCCAGCGAACTGAAATTCGAACGCTTCTTCAGCCTGGTCCTTCACGGAGATGCCGATAAACACCTTTCCTGCCGGATGGCCTTCTTGCGTATTCGGCCCGGCTACTCCAGTAAAGCTGATGCCGATATCGCTTCCTGTTTTGACTCTGATGCCTGCGGCGAGTTCTTTTGCGCATTGCGCGCTGACCGCACCGTAGCGCTGCAGCGTGTCTTCAGCAACGCCGGCCGCTGAAACTTTCAATTCGTTTGTGTAGCAGACGGCACCGCCTTTGAAATATTCGGAAGCGCCGCTCATTTCCGTCAGCCAGGTGGAAAAAAGCCCGCCTGTAAAGCTTTCCGCAGCGGCCAAGGTCATTCCCTTGCTCCTGCATGCTTTCGCAAGCTCTTCTGCAAGAGATGTATCATCATACCCGTAAAAGAACTCTCCGACCCGCTCCAGGATGAGGTCTTCCGTTTCTTTTAACAAGCGGTTTGTCTCCTTCGGATCCGCATGCTTTGCCGTGAGCCTGAGCGTGACTTCCCCGTCGGCCGCAAGCGGGGCGATTGTCGGATTAGTCTGCGCATCGATGAGATCTTCCAAATCGGTTTCAAGCTGGGATTCTCCGATGCCGAAGAACCGCAGCACCCTTGACACGATCTTTTCCTTCGAGCCGAGCTTTTCCAAAATCAGCGGCTTCGCTTCGTTTTCAAACATCGGCTCCAGCTCTTTCGGAGGTCCCGGCAAGAGCATATAAAAGCGCGATTCATGCTCAAGCAGCATTCCCGGAGCCATCCCGAAGCGGTTCGGCAGAACATCGGATCCTTCGAGGATCAACGCCTGTTTGCGGTTGTTCGGCGACATCTCCCGGTTCGTTTTTCTGAAGTAATCCTGAATCGATTCGAAGGCTTCATCGTCGAGCTTAAGAGGGCGCCCGACAACTTCAGCGATCGTTTCTTTTGTCAAATCGTCTTTCGTCGGTCCGAGGCCTCCCGAAAAAATGATGAAGTCAGACCTTTTCTGAGCTGTCTGAATGACTTGTTTAAGGCGTTCCGGGTTATCTCCCACCGCCGTGTGATAAAAGACGTTAATGCCGATTTCGGCCAAATGCCTGCTGATAAACTGAGCATTTGTATTAGCGATTTGTCCGAGCAGAAGCTCAGAACCGACAGCGATAATTTCCGCTTTTCTTTCCAACTTCATTGTTTCCACTTCCCCACGTTTAGTTCGATGTTTTTAAAGCATCCCAGTTTTTAGCGAAATAATCCCATCCTGATACGACTGTGAAAAAGACAGCCACCCATAAAGCAAGCGATCCGAACGGGAAGGATACAAGCTCAAATGGAAGATTGTGAAGCAAAAGAGCAGAGATGGCGATGATCTGAGCCCATGTTTTCACTTTTCCAAGCATGTTGGCCGCGACGACTTCCCCTGTTCCCGCAAGGACGAGCCGCAGTCCCGTTACGGCAAATTCCCGGCTGATAATGACAATGGCCATCCAGGCCGGAGCAAGATGGTAATGCACCAGAATAATTAAAGCGGAAGACACGAGCAGCTTGTCTGCAAGCGGGTCAAGAAATTTTCCAAAGTTTGTTACAAGGTTCAGCTTTCTCGCGTAATAGCCGTCAACCCAATCGGTGACAGAAGCAAAAATAAACAACAGTGCGCCGATCAAATGGGTGACCGGAATCGACTCGCTGCCGAAGGAGACAGCCCCCCACTGAAACGGCACAAGCATGATGACCATAAAAACAGGAATTAATGCGATTCTAGAAAGCGTGATTTTATTCGGTAGATTAAACATAAAGGTTCCTCCAGATATGTATGTTTTCCTAATGATGATGAACGCAAGAAAAAGTCATCTGTGCAATTAAGATGACTTTTCCTCCTTTTTATTTTGAATCGTTATGTTTTGTGTCATCACAGTCTTAGGATCGAGCTTGTAAGAAAGAACTTCTCCGTTGATTTTAATTTCAACGCCCGGCGCATATCCGATCCGCAAATCAATTTGCGATTGATCGGTAATATTCTTTTGAAAGGTTTCTCCTTTTTTCATCATTCCTTCTTTAAGGGAGCTTCCTTTCTCGTCGCGCACCCTGACCCATGAGTTTGCGTTTGCCTTTACTTCAAGCTCCAGCTTGTCGGATCCTGATACTTCATAAGTTGTGGAAGAGCCTTCGCTTGCGGTCGCTTTCATGGTCAGCTTGTCGTTCTCATCAGACTGCTGATCCTTTTTTTCTTTGTCGCCTTCAGCGCTGTCTTTCTGCGCATCCGTGTTCTGTTGATTTCCCTTTGTCAGCGGGGAATCTTTTGAGACGTCATACTTGCTTTGCGATTCCTCTGTCTTAGGCTCTTCAGCCTGCTGGTTGCCTCCGCCGTTTACAGCCTGAACGATGACGTAAATGATCGCGATCACAACGATAACGCCGGCTGCCACAAGCAGGGTAGGCAAAAGTTCAAGCGCTTTTGAGGCAGACTTGGGCAGCTCTCTCTGCGGCTTGATTGAAGAAAGCTTCTCAGAAACCTCATCATTGTAAGAATTAGGGATATCTTTTTTAAACTCTTCAAACAAGAGCTCCGAGTCGAGGCCGACAGCTTCGGCGTACTGCTTGATAAAAGCCCGCACATAAAATTTTCCCGGAATGATATCATAGTTTCCTTCTTCAAGGGCCGTTAAATACCTTTTCTGGATCTTTGTGGCCGCCTGAAGATCGTCCAATGACATCCCTTTTTCCTCTCTGGCTTCTTTCAGCCGATTTCCTAGTTCAGTCACAACAAACACCTTCCATTTTAAAAATCAAAGCCGGAAAAACCTGAATGGTCAAACATCTGCGGTTCTTCAGCATGTTCATATGTAATCACCTCATCGGGGCTGTTACGCAATTCGATGATGTAATCAAAATCGTCCATCGTATATTCCGTATTTTGCACGAAAATGTCCGGATGCTCGACAACTTTGGTCGCCGGCAGCCGCATGATCTCACTGACGAGCTGCAAATGGCGTTCAGATCCTCTTCTCGTCGACACAATGCCGTCCAAAATGAAAACATTCTCCGGACTGTACTCATCGGCAATCAGCTGGCTTCTGATCGTTTGCTTCAGCAGTGTCGAAGAAACAAAAAGCCACCTTTTGCTTGCACAGACGCTTGAAGCGACAATTGATTCCGTCTTGCCGACGCGGGGCATTCCCCTGATCCCGATCAGCTTGTGCCCGTCTTTTTTAAACAGCTCAGCCATAAAATCGACAAGCAAGCCAAGCTCGTCGCGTTCAAACCGGAACGTTTTTTTATCGTCTGCATCCCGCTGGATATAGCGGCCGTGCCTTACAGCGAGACGGTCGCGAAGCTTCGGCTCGCGGAGCTTCGTCACTTTAATCGTATCCATCGTGTTCAGAATCGATTCCAGTCGCTTAATCTGATCTATATGACGGCATTTTAACAAGAGGCCTCTTCTTTGAGTATCGACGCCGTTAATGGTCACAATATTAATTGAAAGCATCCCCAATAAAGAGGATATATCTCCCAGAAGTCCGGGACGGTTGACTTGTATTTCATATTCTAAGTACCATTCGAGCTTTGCCAAATGATAACCTCCCTACCCATCATCGTGGCAAAAATTTACCTTCCTTTATCATAAAGCATTTTGTCTCAATTAGAAAGCAGAATGTTGTGATTAAATAAGAAAAACGTCCGTTTCCCATAATCGGGAAAAACCCGCTGTAACGGCGCCTGGATGATGTTTACCCTATCGGGGCGGAAAGCAAACAACAAAAGCGGTGCCGCTGACAAAGCCGCGCCTATAAAAAAGAGAGAGTGAACACACTCTCTCCTTAATGCGAGCCGTTGTTTTCAACAAGCTTAACCATCACATTCGCAATGGCGCGCTGCTCTTCTTCGGAAGCCACGCTCCAAAGGTCCGCGAGCACTCGTTCTTGATGGTTTTTTGAATCAACCTCACCGGCCAAATAATCGCCGATCTCATATGCGAGATCTGAGATGGTTTCGTTTGACATTCCTCTTTCTTGGGCATAGTTCAAACGGTCGCCCAAAAAGTTTTTCCACTGATCCCAATTATCCAGTACGGACATATCAGGCCCCTCCATTCTCTTGAAGTTACAGCCTTATTATTCTCTGGGGGACCGCAAACTATACATGTTTTTAACAATGCCAGCCGCCATTAACTGACAAAATTTGACCCGTGATATAAGATGCCTTAGCCGAGAGCAGAAACAGCACGGCGTCCGCAACCTCTTCGGCTTCGGCGAGCCTTCCCATCGGAATCTCATCGGCGATCATCTCTTCTTCCTCTTTTGAAAACGAGCCCATCATCCTTGTTTTCACAGCGCCCGGAGAAACGGCGTTGACTCTGATGCCGCTTGGCGCAAGCTCTTTTGCGAGGGCTTTGACAAACACATTTTGCGCGCCTTTTGTCATGCTGTATAAAACTTCGCACGACGCCCCTGTTTCACCCCAAATGGAGCTGACAGCTACAATTGCGCCGGATTTTTTCCTGATCATCGCCGGCAGCAGATTCCTCGTCAACAGAAACGGGCTTGAGACATGGAGCTGCACCATGTCCTGCACAGCCTCATCAGTCATGTCTGTCACAAGCCCGCGAAAGCTTTGACCGCTGTTTAAGACGATGCCGTCAAGCGCCCGCCCGCCGATGGAAGCGGAAACGGCTTTTGCGCCGCCGGGGTCGGATAGGTCGCCGTGAATGATTTCGGCGTGAATGCCGTATGTATGTGACAGCCTTTCTGCAAGTGCTGCGGCTGCCAGCTCATTTGTATGGTAATGGAGGAGAAGATCATACCCGTTTTGCGCCAGCTTTTCGCTGATGCTTTGCCCGATTCCGCCGCTTGCACCGGTGATAAGAGCGAGTTTTGTCATACTATGTTTCCACCTTTCCGTTCAAAAGAAGAAAGGTTCAGCGTGCATCGGAAAATCTCCTGACACGCTGAACTTTCAGACCTTGCTTTATGATTTTGGAACGACTTTGCAGACGGTGATTCTGTCTTCTTCGATTTCTTCCTGAATGACGCGGTGAACGTCCTCAAGCGTAATCGATTCGAGTACAGTGACGATATCAAACAGACTCGTCTCCAGAAAAGCGTACCGTGTAAACTGGTTGGCGATATACTCAGGCGAATTCATCGATTTTAAGAAATTGCCGATTTTTTTCTTTCTAGCCAGCTCCAGCTTTTCGGCTGTGATCGTTTCTTTCGCCTTGAACAGCACTTGTTTCAGCTCCTCGGCAAGCTTGTCGGGCTCAGGCGTATCGCCGCCGACAGAAACGAAACCAAATCCGTGTTCTTCAGTATAGTCATAGCTGAATGTCTCATCGATATATCCTTTTTCATAAATTCTTTCATAATCGCTGGAGCTTTTGCCGAACAGGCACTCGAGAATGAGGTTGATGGTCAGCTCATGCTTCAGCAGGGCTTCTCCCGTATTCATCGGATGAGCGCTTTTTAAACCGACGAGGCACTTTGAGCTTTGAACATTCATTTTAATTTCCTGTTCTTTTTTGAATACGGCTCCAGGCTCTTCAACTTCTTTGCGAACGATTTCAGGCTGGTCTGTATACGGCTTTTTCTGCTGATTTTCGCGGACCTGGCGGATGATCGCTTCGGGATCGACCGGACCAACGACAAACAGCAGCATATTGCTCGGGTGATAGAACGTCTCATAGCATTCGTACAAAAGGTCTTTTGTAATATGCGAGATGCTTTCGATCGTGCCTGCGATATCAATCCGGACAGGATGCTCCTGGTACATGTTTTCGATCAAGCCGAAAAACAGACGCCAGTCTGGGTTGTCGTCATACATGTTGATTTCCTGCCCGATGATGCCTTTTTCCTTCTCAACCGTTTTTTCCGTAAAGTAAGGGTCCTGCACAAAATCGACGAGCGTTTCCAAGTTTTCTTCCACGTTGGACGTGCTCGAAAACAGGTAGGCCGTTCTGGTAAAGGAGGTAAACGCATTTGCCGAAGCTCCCTGCCTGCTGAATTGCTGAAAAACATCGCCGTCTTCTTTTTCGAAGAGCTTATGCTCCAAAAAGTGTGCGATTCCGTCAGGCACACGGACCATTTCTTCTTTTCCGAGCGGGACAAATTGATTGTCAATCGATCCGTATTTTGTTGTAAAGACCGCATATGTCTTGTTAAATCCTTCTTTCGGAAGAACATAGACATCGAGGCCGCCAGGCATTTTTTCGTAATATAATGATTCCTTCAGCTGTTTAAATTCGATCGTTTTCGTCAAGATGCTCCCTCCGTCCCTTTGAGAAAGTACGTTGTATCCAAATCGATTTTCTTCCCGACTTCGATAATCTCGGCTTTTCTGACGTTGTCGATTCGTCCAAGCCAGTCTTCAAGAGAAAATTCGGTTTGGGCGGCAGCCTGCTGATAAATAAATTCGACTAAGCCGTACGGTGTATCAAGCGTTTCAAGAATCTGGTTTTTAATGACCGCTTTCGTCTGGTCGATCGCTTCTTCTGTAAAGCTGCCTTTTTTCATTTCCTGGAACTGCTCCTTGATGATGTCGACGGCTTTTTGATAATTGCCGACTTCAATCCCCGACATCACCATCATCAGCCCTTTAAAGCTTTCGATTCTGGAAGCCGCATAATACGCAAGGCTGGCCTTTTCCCTGACATTAATAAACAGCTTTGAATGTGAAAATCCGCCAAACAAACCGTTAAACAGCTGAAGCGCCGGATAATCATCATCCGTAAAATGCGTTCCCGTCCGAAATCCCATGTTCAGCTTGCCTTGCTTGACATCCGCATCCTCGACGACTTCCTGAGGCTCCTTTGCGCGGATTTGCTCAAGCTTGGGAACGGGTCTCAGCTCCCGCTCGTTTACTTCGAAGTATTTGGAAATGTACGAATCCACCTGCTGTTCATCCACATCCCCAACGACGTAAATGTCGAGCTGGTCTTCTGTGACCGCTTTTTGATAAGCTTCATACAGGCTTTGAGGCGTGATGCCGTCCACATCATCAAGCTCTCCGTTGACGTGAAGCGCGTATGGCTCATCTTTGCACATCACCTGAATCAGCCTCAAATTTGAATAACGCATTTTGTCGTTATATACCGCCTGTATTCTTTGCTTTAGTGTGCGTTTTTCCTGAGACACGTACAGCGGCAGAAAAGCTCCGTCTTCAAGCGCCGGCGAAAAAATGATCTCTGACAAAAGCTCGAGCCCTTTTTCCAGAAGCGGTGTCTGATCCTTTAAAAATTTTTCGTTTGCGATATCGAGCCTGAATGTAATAACATGCATTTCCCCTTTTTTGGAGAGATCGCATGATACGGAAGTGCCGTAAAGTTCATCAAGATACATTCTGAGTTCTGAAGTTTTGGGGCGGGTGCCCGTTCCCCGCAAAAGCACATGCGGAAAAAGCGCCCTCTCTGTCACATCTTCCTTTGTTAAAGGAGCAAGCATTTTAAAAATAATCGAGACGGTTTTGAATTTTTCCGTTTTGACGATGTGGCTTGTCAATCCGCGGTGCTTTCTTTTTATTTCGTTAAGGTATGTCATATAGAACCTCCTTCGTCCTTGTTTATATTATGTATTATGACCACATTTCAGCATATGCGCTTGGACTGTATGGTTGTAATTATATCAACTGGAGGAGATTTAAGGAAACTAAAAACCTTATGAAAAAGACGGTGCAGATTTACACCGTCTTTGCCGCTTCACTTTCGTCTTCTTTCGGGTCGATATTAAACAGCACAAGCGCTAAGGCGGCTAAACCGCACAAAAGCGATACGATGAATATCAGCCAATCCGCATTTGTCATCATATAGGCGAAAACCGGCGGTCCGAGCGCAACCCCGATAAACCGCATACTGTTGTAAAACGAAGATATCGTGCCGCGTTCTTCTTTTTCAATTCCCTCGGTAATCAGCGCATCCAAAGAAGGGAGTGCAATTCCGATCCCGATGCCGCCGATGGACATAAATAAAAACAGCGGGTAAAAGCTGTGGTTCCACCACAAACCGGCAAACGACAGAGACAGCAGGACCATGCCGGTCAGTACGCAGGCCTTCATTCTGATTTTGTCGTTTCCGATCAGCTTTCCGGCAAGGTAGGAGCTGACGGAAAGGAAAAGCAGCGGAATGCTGAGAAGCGCTCCTTTTGCAATCCCGTCAATTTGATGCTGCTTCTCCAATGTATCCGACAGGTAGAAGAGAACTCCGAATAAAAGAAACATAATGATCCCGCCGATGACAAAAATGGAAACAAGCCATCGTCCTTCCCGTTTAAATATCTCCTTTACGTTTTTTGCGAAGTTTTTTAATGTTTGCTTTTCATCATCTTTGTCCTTCGGTTTGGGAACAAAGAACAAGACGAGAAAAAAGCTGGCAAGAGACACGACCGGAATAAACCAAAATGGCATGTACCAAACCCAAGATGCTAAAAAAGCCCCTAATATCGGGCTTAATACTTTACCGGCAGTATTGGCCGTCTCTATATCTCCGAGTCCCGCGCTGATTTCTTCATCATTTTGAAAAAGATCGCCGATAAACGGCATGACGATCGGCGCTGCGCCGGCTGATCCGATACCTTGAAGGACGCGCCCGGCTAAAATCATCGCAAACGGATCTTCGAAAAAAGTTGAAGCCAAACCTGCCAAAGCTCCTCCAGCTCCCGCGATTACAAGACATGGGAGCATGATCTTTTTTCTTCCGAACCGGTCTGACATATAGCCGGTAATCGGGATGCATAAAATCGCCACGATAGAGTAAACCGTGATGATCAGCGACACTTGGAACGAAGAAATGTTTAATTTTTTTTCGATCATCGGCAAAACCGGAATCAACATCGAATTGCCTAGCGTCATCACAAGCGGGACCGAAGACAGCGCAACAATGCTTTTCATGTCTTTTTTTCTGCTCAACTTTTTTTCACCCAATTCATCAGTATTTCCATCTGTTATTGTTCCGTGTTGCGGGCTTATTTATGTATGGGCGCTAATGGGCAAAAAAAAAACAGCCGCTCCTAATCGAGCGCCCGTATATCAAAAACGTTTTCTGACGACGTGAAATCTGAATTTATCGGCCCGAAAATAGTTTAAAGAATATAAAACGGGCTTATCGTTTTGGTCATAATGAGTCTGTTTGAGCAGCAGCAAAGATGTTTCAGGATCGCATTCGAGAATTTGAGAAATGGTGTCGTGATACCCGATCGGCACAATATCGGCAACAGCATAGCTGATCACGGCGCCGGATTTGTCCTCAAGCCATTCAAACATCGATTCCTGCTCGTGTGAAAAGCCTTCCGGGAGGATATCCACAGGTATTTTATCAAGACAGTAGACAACAGGCATTCCATTTGCCGTTCTCACCCGCTCAAGCAAAAAGATCTCGGTTTCTTCCGCATATTGAAACCGGAGCATATCTTCTTCGGTAGGAGCGGTAACCTGTGAAGACATAAAAATGGTTCCCGGCGTCATGCTTGCCTGCTCGATCATTTTTGTGACGCTGTTCAGCTGCTCAATACCAGATAGAAATAACGGTCTGGCATTTACAAAGCATCCGACCCCGTGCCTTCTGATGATGACGTTTTCTTCTTCCAGCATTCTAAGCGCTTCACGCAAAGCCGTTCTGCTCACACCAAGCATCTTTGACAGCTCAAACTCAGACGGGAGCCGTTCATTCTCGCAAAAGACCCCATTTTGAATATCATCTTTTATCCGATCAATCACTTTTAAACATAACCGTTGATTGTCAGCTTTTATCGACATGTTTTCCCTCCGTCTGACAGATCAGATTCAAATTACCTTTAATTGAGGATAACTATATCATGTTTTGTCAAATAAATAAATAGACGTTTTCCAGTTTACATAATGAAATTATGTAAAACAAGAACTCTCTTCTTAAGAAGAGAGTTCTTCATATTGCTCTTTTGACAAGAGGACTTCACGGGGCTTTGAACCTTCATAAGGGCCGACGATTCCCCGCTCTTCCATGGCATCGATAAGCCGCGCCGCTCTTGTGTAGCCGATGCGGAATCTCCTTTGCAGCATGGACACGGACGCCGTCTGCATGCTGACGACAAGCGCAACCGCTTCGTCGTAAAGATCGTCTGTCACTTCGCTGACCGTTTCCTGCGTCTCTTCTGGAATCATTTCTTCTTGGTATTGGGCTTTTTGCTGGGTGATGACGTGATCGACAACTTTTTCAACTTCTTCATCTGACAGGAAGGCCCCTTGGACGCGGAGCGGTTTGTTGGCGCCGACAGGCAGGAACAGCATGTCCCCTCTGCCGAGAAGTTTTTCAGCGCCTCCCATATCAAGAATCGTTCTGGAGTCTGTCTGCGACGATACGCTGAAAGCGATCCTTGACGGAATATTGGCTTTAATAACCCCTGTAATGACATCGACCGAAGGCCGCTGCGTCGCGATGATCAGATGGATTCCCGCCGCCCTTGCCATTTGCGAAAGCCTTGTGATCGAGTCTTCCACATCAGAGGAAGCGACCATCATCAGGTCGGCAAGCTCGTCCACGATCACAATGATGTATGGCAGCTCCGGCTGCTTTGCTTCTTCTGCGGCATTCATCCGTTTAATATAGTCGTTATACCCTTCGATATTTCTCGTTCCCGTGTGAGAAAACAATTCGTAGCGCCGCTCCATTTCGTTGACGACTTTCTTCAAAGCCTGCGATGCTTTTTTCGGATCTGTCACGACGGGCGCGAGCAAATGCGGAATCCCGTTGTAGACGTTGAGCTCGACCATTTTCGGGTCGATCATCATCATCTTCACTTCGTGGGGCTTTGCCCTCATCAAAATGCTTGTAATAATCCCGTTGACACAGACGCTTTTCCCGCTTCCTGTCGCTCCTGCAACAAGAAGATGGGGCATTTTGTTCAGCTCTGCCAATACAGCTTCTCCGGAAATGTTCCGGCCGAGTCCGATCATCAGCTTTGCATCCGGCCGGTCATTCAGTTTCGATTCGAGCACTTCTTTCAAGGAAACCATCGCGACTTCCGCATTCGGGACTTCGATTCCAATCGCCGATTTTCCGGGAATCGGGGCTTCGATGCGGATATCTTTGGCCGCGAGCGCAAGAGCCAAGTCATCACTTAAATTGACAATTTTGCTGACTTTGACGCCCACATCAGGATAGACTTCATATTTCGTTACGGCCGGGCCGAGATGAACCTGGGTGACTTTCGCCTTAACTCCAAAGCTTTGAAACGTCTTTTCCAGCTTCCTGGCATTGTCGTAAATATTCTTTTTATCCGCCTGCTGCCCTGTGTGCTTCGGCTCATCCAGCAATTGAATCGACGGAAGCTGATAATCCTTGTTTTCAAGCTCTGTGAACGTGATCTCGGGCGCGCCTGTAGCCTGCATGTCCTCACCGGCTTCAGGCTCAGGAGAATGCTCGGCAGGGGCAGGCGCCTGAGCTTCGTACGCTTGAACTTCGGGTTTTTCATCACGGTCGGAAAAGCTTGAAATAATCGGTTCTGACTGAATCACCGGATCTGGATCAAGCTCCGCTTCTTGTACAGGCTCTTCAGACACTTTCGGTTTTCTCTGCGCCTTTTGTTTTTTTCCTGATTTCTTTTTGGGCGAGCTGCTTTTCAATTGTTTAATGTCTGCTAAAAAGGCCTGCCACTGGTTTTTAATGAAGGAGGCGACCGGGGTCATCCATTTGATCAGCGTCTCCTGCAACGAACGGTCCGTAATCAAAAGAAGGCCGATCAAGATCAGGAAGACGGCGATGATTTTAGACCCTGCAGATGCAAACAGAAAGTATGACGCCGCAAATAAAACGGCTCCAATCATTCCGCCTCCAAGATCAGGTGATCCTGTCTCGCCTTTTACATCCATCAGAAACAGCTCCCACGTATTTTGGATTACGCTCGGAGACTGAACGATTCCCCTTTCGGTCAAATGCTGAAACAGCTGGACATGGGAAAGAAGCAGCATGCTTGCGATGATGCAGTAAAGGCCCGCTTTTCTCCTTGTTAAAAAACTGGGTGTTTTCTTCTTCCAAAATAAAGACACACCCGTTAAAAAAAGGCCGAGAAAGCAAAGGATGAACCATTCACCGGCGAAAAAGCGGAACATGTAAATGAACGTTTGCCCTGCTACGCCAAGCTGCAAAACCGCAATAATCGAGATGGCGATACAGATTAATCCGTACAATTCAAATTTAAGATGAATCCGTTTTTTTCCTTGTTTTTGTTTCTTTGTTGATTTTCGTTTTCTTTTTGCCATGTTCCATCACCTTACTGCGTGTTAAAAAATGTAAAAACAAAGAGAAAGCAGCCTTTTTTCGGCTGCGATTTTCCTCTGGATTCCCCTATTATAGCATATTTATCCTTGCGACACTTCAGCTATTTATAAAATGTCAGTTTAAGCGTCTGCCCAGGTGCTGTTTCTTGTTTTAAAAAATCCATCGGGTTCGTGCTGAGAACTTGGACGACTCTTGCTTCCTCTCCGTTCATTTCGACTAAAAGGGGCACGCCGTTGACATCGATCTGTTTTAAGTTCGAGTTTTCCGCCTGCCCTGCGAACACGATTTCCTGCGGCATTGTCGTATACAGAATCATTGGATCATCCCTTCCTGGGCGCCTTTGTTTTGTTCGATTAATTCATTCAGCTTTTGAATCGCCTGTCCGACTCCGCCGGTTTCATCGATTAATCCGTATTTCACGGCATCGTTTCCTACGACATTCGTCCCGATATCGCGGGTCAAATTGCCTTTTGAAAACATCAGTTCTTTAAATTTGTCTTCCGATATGTTCGAATGACTTGTCACGAAATTGATGACCCTTTCCTGCATTTTATCGAGATACTCAAATGTCTGCGGCACACCGATGACAAGCCCTGTCAGTCTGACCGGATGGATCGTCATCGTCGCTGTTTCAGCGATATAGCTGTGGTCGCAGGACACCGCAATTGGAACTCCGATTGAATGTCCGCCGCCCAGCACGATAGAGACCGTCGGCTTTGACAGAGACGCCAGCATTTCCGCAATCGCAAGACCCGCTTCAACGTCTCCTCCGACCGTGTTTAAGATGATGAGCAGCCCTTCGATTTTAGGATTCTGCTCTACTGCAACGATCTGGGGAATCACGTGTTCATATTTTGTTGTTTTATTTTGGGGAGGAAGCTGTACGTGACCTTCAATTTGCCCGATAATGGTCAGACAGTGAATGTTGGTATCCTGACCCATTTGCGGGAGTGTCGTTTCGCCGAGCTGCTGGATTTTGTTGACGAGACTGTCTTTTGCGTCCGGCTTAGCCGGCTGCTCCCCCTGGCTGTCCCCGTTTTGTATCCGGTTTGAGTCCATCTGGCTCACCTCTTTCTCGAGTTTCTTTTGTATTATGGACAATGGCGTTTTTTTCATTCAACGCAAAAGGCATGAAAAAAACCAAGAGAAATCTCTTGGTTTTATACTTCCATGATGATTGGAATGATCATTGGTTTTCGTTTCGTTTTTTCGTATAGGAACTGGTTTAGTGCGTCACGCATCGCCTGTTTTAAGGCGGACCATTCGACGACGGCGTTTTCTGTGCTTTCGTTGACGAGTTCCCTGACAAGTTCCGTCGCTTCAACGATCAGCTGTTCAGATTCTCTGACATAGACAAAACCTCTCGTGATAATTTCGGGTCCTGATACAAGATGTTTTTTCTTTTTATCAAGGGTAATCACAACGATTAAGATTCCGTCCTGGGACAGAAGACGGCGGTCTCTGAGCACGATATTGCCGATGTCGCCGACACCGAGTCCATCGATCAAAATATTGCCTGAATGCACTTTATCGCCGATTTTCACGTTTTGTCCGCGGAATTCCACGACGTCTCCTTTTTCAATCAGGAAAATGTCGCTCCGTTTCATACCGATTTCTTCGGCAAGCTTGGAATGCGCTTTTTGCATTCTGTATTCACCGTTTACGGGGATTAAATACTTCGGCTTCAGCAGGTTGAGCATCAGCTTCAGTTCTTCCTGACAGCCATGGCCTGATACATGGACGCGTTTTTGGGCGAAAACGACCTGCGCGCCCGCTCTTGTTAAGAGGTCGACCGCTTTGGAGTAGACAAGCTCCTGACCCGGAATAGGGGAGGATGCGATCAGGACGGTATCCCCTTTCTCAATGTCGAGCTGCTTATGCCCTTGTTTTGCGATCCTGGTCAATGCGGCGAGCGGCTCTCCATGGTTGTCCCCTGTCAAAATCGCGACTTCTCTTTTCGGATACTTTTTAACTTCCTGGACAGGGATGAACAGATCTTCATCTGCCGTGACATACCCGAGCTTCATCGCCAGCTGGAGTATCGTCGAAATATTTTTTCCTGAAACCGCAAGCTTCCTGCCGTTTTGGAGCGCGGCATCAATGACCTGCTGAATCCGGTTAAAGTTAGACGCGAACACGGCAATAATGACGCGGTTTTCGGCATTGTACATTACATCGGATATCTCTCCGCCGACGACTGCTTCTGAAGGCGTATAGCCCGGTTTCTCAGCATTGGCACTGTCGGAAAGCAGGCACAGCACACCGCTGTTGCCGATTTTGGCAATTTCGCCGATGTCGCTTGTCTGGTTTAAAACAGGTGTCTGGTCAAATTTAAAATCGCCAGTGCACACGATGGACCCGAGGGATGTTTTAAAGCTGACACCGACGGAATCCGGAATGCTGTGATTTGTTTTAAAGAATGACACCTTTGTCGATTCAAATGTAATAACAGATTTTGAATGAATTTCTCTTAAATCGGGCTTTTTGTTTACACCGTACTGCTTCAGCGTTTCCTTTAAAAGGGCGAGCGTCAGCTTCGTTCCGTAAACAGGCACAGAAAGTTTGTTCAGGCAGTAAAATACGCCGCCGATGTTTTCCTCATGCCCGTGTGTGAGAAAAATCGCCTTTACGCGGTCAGATCGTTCAATTAAATATGAAATGTCAGGAATGACCACATCGATACCCAGCATTTCATTTTCTGGATGCATGAGACCGGCGTCAACCACGAATATGTCAGAATCGATTTCAATGACATAAAGGTTTTTTCCGATCTCTCCGACGCCTCCTAAGGCGATGATTCTAATATTTTCTGTATTTTTTTTCAAATTGTAATCCTCCTAATCTAAGTACCCGTCCATCATCACTTGTCCCTATTATACCTGAATCTAAATTTAGAAAACAAGAACCATTATGTATATGACAAACGGTCATCCCCTCCAAAAGAGAATGACCGTTTTCGTCCGTATTGTTTTTTACAGGCCGTTCATCAGGCTGCTTAAACGGAGTCGTTCATCTTCATTTAGCGGAATCAAAGGGAGCCGGACGGACCCGACATCAAGACCCTTCAGCTGAAGAGCCGTCTTTAATGGAGACGGATTCGGTGCGGCAAAAAGCCCTTTCATCAGCGGAAGCAGCTTTTGGTGGATCAAAGCAGCCTGAGCCGTGTTCCCCTCTGTATAATGTTTGATCATTTCCTGCATTTCCGGTCCGATGATATGTGATGCAACGGAAACGATTCCTCTCGCTCCTACGGACAAGGCCGGCAGTGTCAGGCTGTCATCTCCTGAATAAACGGCAAAGTCCTCAGGGGTTTCAGCTACGATTTTTGTAATCGCATCTAAGTCGCCGCTCGCTTCTTTAATCGCAATGATATTCGGGATCTCCGCAAGGCGGATCGTCGTTTCCGGTGCGAGCGAAGCAGCCGTTCTTCCCGGTACATTATAAAGCATGACAGGCAGTGACGTTTCCTCCGCAATCGCTCTGAAATGGCGGTACATGCCTTCCTGAGAAGGCTTGTTGTAGTACGGAGTGACGAGCATGACGGCGTCAGCGCCGGCTTCTTCAGCTTTTTTCGTCAGCTTGATCGACGCTTTCGTGTTGTTGCTTCCCGTGCCGGCGATGATCGGGACGCGGCCTGCCGCTTCCTTGACGGAATATTGAATGAGCGCTACCTTTTCTTCTTCGGAAAGCGTCGGCGATTCTCCGGTTGTTCCGGCAACCACCAGGGAATCCGTCCCATTGTTTATTAAATAATCGATCAGCTTTGACAGTTTTTGAAAATCGATATTTTCATTTTTGTCAAAGGGCGTAACCATTGCGGTTGCGATATTTCCGAAATTCATTTTTTTCACCTCATCATGATTCAATCATATTTATTTTGACAGTTCAAACACTTCATGCAACGCATTCACGGCCGTCGCCATATTTTTCTCGTGCACGAGCACCCATATCGTCGTATGGCTGTCAGCAGACTGCAAGATCGGAATGCCTTTTTCTGATAAAGCGGTAACGATTTTTGAGGTAACGCCCGGAACGCCCATAATTCCCGCGCCAACTGCTGACACTTTCGCGCAATTTCTTGTCACGGCCGGTTCATAGCCCAATTCTTTCAGGATGCCAGAGGCGCGGTCGGTCATGTTTCCAGCCACCGTGTAGACAATTTCACTTGGTGTAATATTGAAGAAATCGACGCTGATGCCGGCATTCGCCATCGCTTTAAACACTTCAGTCTGTACGTTATATTGTCCTTCTTTTGCCGGGACTTTAAACTGTGTCACGTCTTTCACATGGGCGATGCCAGTGATAAGCCGCTCAAAAACGTCGCTTCCGGCTTTTGAGTTGTGATGGCTTGTGACGAGCGTGCCCGTCTCGTTTGAATAGGTTGAACGCACGCGGATCGGCACTTTCGCCTGCATTGCGATTTCAACGGCTCTCGGGTGGATCACCTTGGCCCCCTGATAGGCTAAATTACAGATTTCCGTATAGGTAATCACAGGCAGCGGCTTCGCTTTTTCAACGATGCGCGGATCAGCGGTCATGACGCCTTCGACATCTGTATAAATATCGATAAATTCCGCGTCCAGCGCCGCGCCGAGCGCAGCGGCCGATGTATCGCTTCCGCCGCGGCCGATCGTTGTAATGTCCCCTTTTGCAGTCGCGCCTTGGAAGCCTGCGACGACAACCGCATCATGGTCGGCCAGCATGCTGACAAGCCGCTCCGGCTTCATTTCGAGAATCTTTGCATTCGTATGGTTGTTGTCCGTTAAAAAGCCCGCTTGCGCACCGGTTAAAGCAGCTGCTTTAATCCCGTTTTCCAAAAGCATGCTGGCGAACACAACAGAGGAAATCGTTTCTCCGCATGATAAAAGCATATCCTGCTCGCGCTCGGTAATCGTATCCTGTCCGCCGTAAAGCAGATCAAGCAATGAATCAGTCGCATACGGATCGCCTTTCCGGCCCATGGCCGATACGACGACAACCGCTTTGTATCCTTCATTGACCGCTTCCTGAATATGGCTTAAGGCAAGCTTTCTGCCGCGGTCATCTTTTACAGACGTTCCGCCGAATTTTTGAACGATGATTTTCACTTTATTTCACTCCAAGTTGATTTCGGACGTAACAGAAGAGAGCAGGCTTTCATTTTTGCCTCACTCTCTTCTCACATCCCGTTAGAAATCTTAAACTAAATTTAAAGCTTTTAGGCTTTCTGCGATTTGTACGGAATTCCATGCTGCGCCTTTCAGCAGGTTGTCGGAAACGATCCACAGATGGAAGCCGTTCGGGCGGTCAAGGTCTTTTCTCACCCGGCCGACAAACACGTCTCTTTTACCTACTGCATCTGCAGGCATCGGATAGACCTGTTCAGCCGGATCATCCTGCAGAACGACGCCTGGAGCTTCTTTTAACAGATTTTTAATATCTTCTGCTGTCACATCATCACGGTCTGTTTCGATGTAGACGGATTCTGAATGCCCTGTTGCAACCGGCAGTCTGACACATGTGGCTGAAACTTGAAGCTCAGGCATGTGCATGATTTTTTTCGTTTCATTTATCATTTTCATTTCCTCAAACGTAAAGCCGTTTTCCTGAAATTTATCGATTTGAGGAATAGCGTTAAATGCGATTTGGTAGTGTTTTTCATCACTCTTCACCGGCATGATCTCAGGCTCGAACGGTTTGTCGTTCAAAATGGCTTCGGTTTGCCCGTAGAGCTCTTTTACCGCTTCGTTTCCGGCTCCCGACACCGCCTGATAAGTCGACACGATGATTTTGTTTAAACCGAAAGCCTTGCGGATCGGTTCGAGCGCAACAACCATCTGGATTGTTGAACAGTTCGGATTTGCAATAATGCCGTTGTGCTTGTGCAAATCTGCCTCATTGACCTCAGGTACGACGAGCGGAGTGTTTTGGTCCATTCGGAATGCGCTCGTATTATCAATAACGATCGCCCCGCGTTTGACAGCCTCGTGAGCAAGCGCCTGCGAAACGCTTCCCCCAGCGCTGAAAAGCGCGATGTTGACGCCTTCAAAGCTCTCTGGACGAGCTTCTTCTACAGTGTACTCTTCGCCTTTGAAAGTCTGCTTCGTACCTGCTGAACGTTTTGAGGATAATAAAGTCAGTTTATCCAGTTCAAAATTCCTGTCTTCTAGTGTTTTTAACATTTGCTGTCCTACAGCGCCTGTCGCACCAACTACTGCTACATGTAATCCTCTGCCCAATTGTAAAACTCCTTCCACCTTAATCGTCGTAAACGATTGGTTGACTATGCATTTTACATTTTATTTTAACATAGATGTGTGCCGTGGTGATTGATATTTTTTGTTACAACTTTATTTTCAAAAGATTTATTGATCACTGTGGACCAGGATAGGCTGCATTTGTTTATGGGAGAGCGCTTCTTCGACCGCCGGCACTAAAAGATCCATTTTGGCGACGAGCGAATTCGGCTTTTTATAAGGATCATCCTGGCCGAACGGAATAAAGTAAACGTTTTTTGCCGCCATCAGCCTCATCAAGTTGACGCCGTTCAAGCCGAGCGCATCATTCGTTGAAATACCGAGGACAACGGGACGGGAGTTTCTCATCGTCGCCTTGGCCGCCATGAGAACCGGACTGTCCGTCTGGGCGTTTGCGAGCTTGCTCATCGAATTTCCCGTCAGTGGCGCAACAACCATGCAGTCCAGCGGAGTTTTCGGTCCGAGAGGCTCCGCTTTCGGAATGGAATCAATGACTTTAAATCCAGTCAGTTCCTCTATTCTCCTGACCCATTCTTCTCCTTCTCCAAAGCGTGTGTCCGTCGACTTGACAGTATGCGTGACGACCGGTCTCACTTCAGCTCCATTGTTGATCAGCGCTTCGATTTGCGGAAATACAGCATCATACGTGCAATGTGAACCCGTCAGACCAAATCCGATTCTTTTTCCTTTGATCGACATTATGACAGCCCCTTTCGGTCGGTTGTTAATTCAGACAAAAGGTTGCACAAAACATTGGCAATAATCTGTCCCGCCGTTTTAGGCGCGACGATCCCGGGGAGTCCCGGAGCAAGCAGCGCTTTAATGCCTTGCTTTTCAGCAAAATCAAAATCGGTGCCTCCGGGACGGGTTGCTAAATCGAGAATTAATGTTCTGGGTGTCATTCGTGAGAGGACGTGTTTATCGAGAATCAGGCTTGGAATGGTATTGATGCAAATGTCGATATTTTCAACATGCTCTGCAAGTTCGTTTGTGTGGAAAGGAGTGAGGCCCATCTCCAAGATTCTGGCGAGGTGGGCGGAGTCGCGCGCTCCGACTTTTACGCGTGCTCCGAGCGCCGAGAACGACCGGCTGATGCTCATTCCCGTCCGCCCGAGCCCGAGAACCATCACATTCGAGCCGTGAATCGTAAAGTCTGTATGCTGTATGGCCATCATAATGGCACCTTCGACTGTAGGTATCGAGTTGTAAATCGCAATATCGTCTCTTTCAAAGAGCTTGACAAGACGGCGGTTTGCCCCTTTGGCCATGCCGTCTAAATACTGGTTTGAAATCCCTGAATAAATCGCACAGTGAGGCGGAGTTTTTTCTAAATGTTCCTGTTTTAACACCACTTTTTCATTGGAAAAAACAGTCGCAACCGTTCCTTCCATCGATGTGCCTGATACAGGCAGAATAATGCTGTCTATTGTGCCAAAGTCGAGTTCGTTCAGCTTTAGTTTTGTAGCTCCGGTAAACCCGTGATCAAGCTGGTCAAAACCGATTAAAAAGACCTTTGCATCCTGTTCCGTCAGCTTGCGGATGATCTCGAGCTGCCTTGCATCGCCGCCGATGATTGCAATTGTTAATCCGGTTAACATGGCTCTAACATTCACCTTCTTTTTTGACAAGGATCTAATTCATAAGCTAATTTCATCATATGACAAAAAGGAAATAGCGGTGAATTGAAATCCAGAAAAACAAAAAGCCCGCCCCAAGGGACGGGCGGGTGTTCTAGGCTTGCTTATTCTTCTTTTGTCACGCTGCTTTCCGGCACATCCAAAATGATCATATCCGATCCGATTTTTTGAATTTGCGACCAGGGCACCTTGATGTCATTCCCCTGTTTTCTGCCAAGTCCGAACCATTTTACAGAAGGGATAATAAGAGCGGTAATCTGTCCGTCCTGCTCATTGATCTCAAGATCCGTCTGCCCCAGTACCCCAAGCCGTTCAGCCCGCTTAACATCGACGATTTCTTTTCCCGAAAGCTCACTCAGCCTCATGAAAAAACCCCCTTTTGTTATGATGTATGAACCGATAACAAAAAACATGCCTGCCTAAAAAGACAAGCATGTTTTAACGAGGTATTATTTCGGCAGCTCACCCGACGGGCTGATCAATGCAGACGAGTAATCATCGGTGAAAATCCGGTTGGCAAGATTGTTCACACGCTCAAGGCTGACGGCATTCAACTTTTCGATGATTTCATCAAGCGTCCGGTGTTTGCCGAGCAAAAGCTCATTTTTGCCGTTGCGGCTCATTTTGCTGTTTGTGCTTTCGAGACTGAGCATCAGGCTGCCTTTCATTTGCTCTTTGCTGTTTTCAAGCTCTTTCGGTGTAATTCCGTCGCTTTTCAGCACACGCAGTGTTTCATGAATCGTTTCTGACAGAAGCTGAAGCTGATTTGCGCCGGTTCCGGCGTAGATCGTCATCATGCCGCTGTCTTCATAGGAAGTGTGGTAGCTGAACACGGAATATGCAAGACCTTTATCTTCCCGGACATCCTGAAAGAGGCGGCTGCTCATGCTCCCTCCCAAAATATTATTGAGAACGATCAAATCGTAGATTTCCGGGTGACCTGCTTCCAGCCCGTTAAAGCCGAGACAGAGGTGAGCCTGTTCGGTTTCTTTTTTGCGCGTCATTTTCTCATGATGAAAATCCGGTTTTGTCATGCCGGTTCTTTTGCCTTTGGCTTCATATGAGCCAAAGTGCTTTTCAGCTTCTTTTATAAAAGCTTCCGGCACATTTCCGGCTATCGAAATGACGACGCGGTCAGGCGTGTAATATTCGTCCATATATTTTCTGAGCGAATCTCCGTCAAATTCAGCAAGCGTCTCCTCTGTGCCGAGGATCGGATAACCGAGGGAATGGCTGCCGAATGACGCTTTGCTCAAGAGATCGTGGACGATGTCGTCAGGCGTGTCCTCATACATTTTAATCTCTTCATAGACGACGTTTTTTTCTTTTTTCAATTCTTCCTCGTCAAATGATGAATGAAAGAACATGTCAGAAAGCACTTCCAGAGCATAGCTTGCATGCTCATCGAGAACTTTGGCGTAATAGCACGTATATTCCTTTGAGGTAAACGCGTTGACCTGTCCGCCGATTCTGTCGAAAGACTCTGCGATGTCCCTTGCAGTGCGCGTTTTAGTCCCTTTGAAAAACATGTGCTCAAGAAAGTGCGAAATACCGTTAATTTCAGGTGTTTCATGTCTTGATCCGGTTCCAATCCAAACTCCGATGGCCACAGACCGGACAGTGGGATTGTTTTCGAATACGATTCTTACCCCATTTTGACAAGTATACCGTTTAATCAAATTTGTTCCTCCTATTCAAAGAACGGGCCGCACATCCTATTCTTCAACAAGCCTTTTTTCATTCATCAGCTGTGAAACAGTTCCGATTTGATAGCCTTTTTCATGAAGGTTCTGTATCAAAACGGCAAGACTTTTTGCAGTTGGATCTGTCGGATGCATTAATATCATGGCGCCGTTATGTACTTTGCTTAATACCCGTTGCTGTAAGACGGCCGGCTGCGGTTTCTGCCAATCGATCGTATCAACTGTCCACATGATCGTTCCCATCCCCATCTTGTGAGCCTGATCCACAACCTCTTTGCGGAAGCTGCCGCTCGGCGGGGCGAACCATTTCGGCTTGACGCCGAGCGTTTCCTCTATTTGTTCATTTGTCATCCGCAGCTGTTCTGAAATACGTTCTCTCGTCAGTTTGCTCATATCCGGATGATTGTATGAATGGTTTCCGATTTCATGTCCGCCGTTTTGGATGGCTTTTGCGAGCTCGGAGTGATGTTTCACCCATCTGCCCTCCAAAAAAAAGGTGGCTTTGACACGATGCTTTTCTAAAACGGGAAGCATCTCCTGCAAATATTCATTACCCCAGGCGACATTGATAATAAACGATACCATCGGTTTATCCGGGTGTCCGCGGTAGATCGGCTCAGGCTTTAAGGATTCTAAATGAACATCAGGTTTCACTTGATCATAAACGAGCAGCTTCTCATCAAATGCTCCGGCCCGTTTCATTTTTTTGTACGATTTTTCGATGTTTACTTTTAAGCCGTTGTAGCCGGGAATCGCTTTCCATATTTGATCAATTTTCGCATTTTGGGCCTTTACTTCATATTCAGGCGCTTTTTGCAAAAGCTCCTGGTACAATTCGTCCTTCTGAGCGGCAACCGTGACCGCATCTTTTTTCATCGCATCTATGTAATGTTGTGAATACGGACGGTTCATCATCTGATAGGACATCAGCAAAAGAAAGAAAAAAACGGAAACACGAACAATCGTTCTTTTCAATTGTATTCCTCCCTTCCCCACAAAATATGTGAGAAAAGGACAAGATAGAACCGGACCGTTTTCACGGCTTAAAACAAAGAAGCCGGGTTACCCAGGCTTCCTTTTGCTTTGAAGACGAAGACAGAAGCAAGATAAAACACCGTTTTTTACGATTTTTGTTCTTCTTTTTCCTTCTGTTCACGCAGCACAGCTTTTCTTGATAAGTTGACGCGTCCTTGTTTATCGATTTCGGTAACCTTAACAAGGAGCTCGTCGCCGATTTTGACGACATCTTCGACTTTTCCTACCCGTTCGAGCGCAAGCTCTGAAATATGGACCAAACCGTCTTTTCCGCTGAACAGTTCAACGAAAGCTCCGAATTTTTCAATCCGCTTTACTTTACCTAAGTAAAGCTGTCCGACCTCAACTTCTCTGACAAGGTCTTCGATAATTTTCTTCGCTTTTTGGTTCATGCTTTCATCGGTGGAAGAGATGAAGATTGTGCCGTCTTGTTCAATATCGATTTTAACACCTGTATCTTCAATGATCTTATTGATTTGTTTTCCGCTTGGTCCGATGACGTCGCGGATTTTATCCGGATTGATCGACATCGTCAAGATTTTCGGCGCATAAGGAGAAAGCTCTTTTCTTGATTCAGCCAATGTGCTCAGCATGCTTTCAAGAATTTCCATTCTGCCTTTTTTCGCCTGCTGAAGAGCCTCTTCCAAAATCTCTCTTGATAGGCCTTCAATTTTAATATCCATTTGCAGAGCTGTGACGCCTTTGGACGTTCCCGCTACTTTAAAGTCCATATCTCCGAGATGGTCTTCCATACCTTGAATATCGGTTAGGACCGTGTAGTTGTCACCTGATTTAACAAGACCCATTGCGATTCCGGCCACCGGAGCTTTAATCGGCACCCCTGCATCCATCATAGCAAGCGTGCTTGCACAAATGCTCGCCTGGGAAGTTGAACCGTTTGATTCAAGCACTTCAGAGACGAGGCGGATGGTGTACGGGAAGTCTTTTTCAGACGGAACAATCGGCTCAAGCGCACGTTCCCCGAGGGCTCCGTGCCCGATTTCGCGGCGTCCTGGTCCGCGCATCGGCCCTGTTTCCCCGACGCTGAACTGCGGGAAGTTGTAATGGTGCATAAAGCGTTTTGATTCCTCGACACCGAGACCGTCCAAAATTTGTACATCGCCAAGCGCACCGAGCGTACAAATGCTGAGCGCCTGCGTCTGCCCCCGTGTGAAAAGGCCTGAACCGTGTGTTCTCGGAAGGAGTCCGACTTCTGAAGAAAGCGGGCGGATCTCATCGACTGCCCGGCCGTCAGGACGAACTTTTTCCTCCGTGATCAGACGGCGCACTTCATTTTTAACAAGCTGCGACAAAATGTCTTTCACTTGTTTCAGCGTGTCTTCATCGTGTTCCTCTTCTTCAAACTTGGCCAAAACCTCGTTTTTCACTTCGCTGATCGCGTCCTCGCGCGCGTGCTTTTCATGAACCTGGATCGCTTTTAAGAGGTTCGATTCGGCCATTCCCCGCACTTTTTCTTTCAGATCGGAATCGATCTCATACAGGGTGATTTCTGATTTTTCTTTCCCGACAGCGGCGACGATTTCCTCCTGGAACGCAATAAGCCGCTTGATCTCCTCGTGACCGAACATGATCGCTTCAAGCATGATCTCTTCCGGAACTTCGTCTGCTCCTGCTTCAACCATGTTGATCGCATCTTTCGTTCCCGCTACGACGAGGTGAATGTCGCTTTTTTCAAGCTGTTCAAGTGTCGGATTAATAATGAATTCGTTGTCAACCCGGCCTACCGTCACTCCGGCAATCGGCCCTTCAAACGGGATGTCCGATACGGACAGCGCAAGAGACGATCCGAACATTGCCGCCATTTCCGACGAACAATCCTGGTCAACACTCATGACGATGCTGACGACTTGAACTTCATTCCGGAAGCCGTCTGCGAACAGCGGACGAATCGGCCGGTCGATTAACCGGCTGGCGAGAATCGCTTTTTCGCTCGGTCTGCCCTCTCTTTTAATAAACCCGCCCGGAATCTTTCCGACGGCATAAAGTCTTTCTTCATAATTCACGGTTAACGGGAAGAAATCTACGGTTTTAGGTTCTTTTGAAGCCGTTGCGGTGCTGAGCACAGCGGTGTCTCCATAACGCACCATGACAGCTCCGTTTGCTTGTTTTGCAAGCTGGCCGGTTTCTACCGTCAGCTTGCGGCCGGCCCAATCTATGGAAAAGACATGTTTCTCTTGTCCCATTCTTATATGAACTCCTCTCTTCGGATAGTTTTTACGTTACTCCTATTATGAACGAAATGAATTGAACATATCAATGGCAAAGTGCTATGTAAAGAATGAATCGGTGTCATTTAAAATCATTTATATGAACAACGCGTTTTAGAGTTGCCGGATATTCGTTCTTATACGATAAAAAAGCGGGAATCCTCCCGCTTTTTACGATTATCGACGTAATCCTAGTTTGTTGATCAACTCACGGTAACGAGTTACGTCTTTGTTACGAAGATACGTAAGAAGATTACGACGTTTACCTACCATTTTAAGAAGACCGCGACGTGAGTGATGGTCTTTCTTGTGAGTGCGTAAATGCTCGTTCAAGTTGTTGATTTGATCTGTTAGGATAGCGATCTGAACTTCCGGTGATCCCGTGTCAGATTCGTGGGTTTTGAACTCATTGATGAGTTGTGTTTTACGCTCTTGAGTAATTGCCATCCTGTTTCACCTCCATATAATATTAGCCCCGATTACCTAGCAAACGCCGGTGATTCGATTTGCCAAGTGAACGGTTTTAAAGCTACAGACAATATGATACTAGAAATGCGGGCCTAATGCAACCATTTATGATGAAGTTTAGCTATTATCACCATTGTTGACGCGTATTGCCGTTTCCATACATCTAGATTTCGGCCGGCTTCCGCTCTCTGAAGAAGCGGATCGCTTCTTCTTTGTCTCTAGAAATCTGTTCGACAAGCTCGTCAACGCTGCCGAATTTTTTTTCGCTCCTCAGCCGCTTATACCATTCAACCTTAATTTCGGACCCGTATATGTCACGATCAAAATCGAATAAGTTGACTTCGATTGAAGGCTGCCCCGGCCGTTTTTCGTAAAACGTCGGCTTGTATCCGACATTGCAGACGCCGTTGTAGACAGCGCCGCCGATTTCGGCTTTAACGGCATACACACCTGTCGGCGGGACGATGTATGTGTCTTTAAGGCCGATATTGGCGGTCGGAAATCCGATCGTTCGGCCCCTTTTATCGCCGTGGATCACAAAGCCTTTCACATGGTACGGCCTGCCGAGCAGTTCAGCGGCGTACTCGACGTCTCCGGCTCCCAGGACGGTGCGGATTCTCGTGGAGCTCACCTTTTGGTCCTGATTGGAGTATTTTGCGACAGACGTGCTTTTGACACGGCCTTTCGCATACTCCTGGAAGTTTTCCATTGTGCCTTTGCCGAATTTCCCGAAGGTAAAGTCAAATCCGGCTACAACATGAGTAACGTGAAAGCCGAGTATATATTGATCGATAAATTCTTCAGGCGATAGAGAAGCGAATTCAGGGGTAAATGTGACAACGTATAAAAAATCGACCCCTAAATCTTCAATGATGCTGATTTTGTCCTGCAATGGCGTGATTAAATCTTTTGGCTCCCGGCCTTTTTTGAGCACGGCAGAAGGGTGGGGATGAAAGGTCATCACCGCCGTTTTGACCCCTTCTCTTGCCGCGGTGTTTTTTGCTGTAAGAATCACTTGCTGATGTCCCAGGTGAACACCGTCAAAATAGCCTAATGCCATAACTGATGTCGGAAAATCCTCACGCTTCAAGTCGTGTGGGTGGGAAATATGTATCGTCTTCAAGAACGGTCACCTTTTCTATTGTTCGCTTTTTTGCACGAGTACTTTTGCCGGCTTCAACAGGCCGGTTTTGGTCGGATGCGGATAATAGACGGCTGTGCACCGGCCTGCTTCCGTAAAGACCGCAATGCGGTCTTCGCTCGTCAAATGAGAAAAGCTGCCGGGCGTTTCAAGCACCGCTCCATTTTCCACTTTCTTAGCTAATGTATCACTAATTATCCATTTCGGCAAATGATCAAGCGCACGTTCGATGGGGACGAGCTTTTCGGACAATGTTCCACCAGCAATCAAGCCTTCGACGTCTTCAAAGGTCAAGCATTCATCAAGGGTAAAAGGGCCTGATGCGGTCCTGACCAGGTTGGACATATGCGCGGGATATCCGAGCTTCTCCCCGATTGTTACCGCCAAGGTCCTGACATATGTGCCTTTTGAACATGTCACAACAAACCGAAAGCGGGCTTTATCCTGCTCATGGCGAATCTCGGATGTCAGTTCGATATGATGGATGGTGATGGCTCGCTTCGGCCGTTCAACCTCGATACCGGCCCGCGCGTATTCATACAGCTTTTTGCCGCCTACCTTGACAGCGGAATACATCGGCGGGACTTGCTCAATCGTTCCTTCAAGAGATCTCAGGACGCTCTGCACGGCCTGTTCATCAGGCGGCGCTAAGACGGGTTTCTTTTCCGTGACTTGCCCCGTCTGGTCTTCTGTCTCCGTGGAACAGCCAAGCGTGACCTCTGCATCATATGTTTTGGACTTTTCCGTCAAATACTCGACGACTTTGGTTGCTCTCCCGACGCAGATCGGGAGAACGCCCGACACCTCGGGATCCAATGTGCCGGTATGGCCGACCTTTTTTGTTTTCAACAGTTTGCGGATCTTCATGACGCAGTCGTGCGAAGTCATGCCGACCGGTTTATGTAACAGAAGGACTCCGTTATACATTCGTGTTTCTTCGCCCCTTTCTCATTTGGAGCTAAAAAGGACAGGCAGTCGCCCGCCTATCCTTTTTCAGCTTATGATTCTTCTTTGTTTGCGTTCAGCTCGTGAATCAATGTTTCGATACGGTTTCCGTAATCGATCGATTCATCGAACTCAAAATGGATTTCAGGTGTTTTGCGAAGCCTGATTCGGTTTCCAAGTTCGGAACGAATAAAGCCCTTTGCTTTTGCCAGGCCCTTGAGCGTTTCTTCCCGTTTCTTTTCATCGCCTAAAACGGAAATATACACTTTGGCAATTTGCAAATCACCTGAGACCCTGACATCAGTGACTGTTAAAAATCCGATCCGCGGATCTTTCAGCTTTCTGCCGATAATGTCACCAAGTTCTTTTTTCATCTGCTCACCCACACGGGTAGCTCTCATCGTCATGACCATACCACCTCTACGTTAAAACCACTCTGTTCTCGTGATCGTCCGTTCAATTTCCGGAAAAGAGTCGATAAAGCTTAGAACCCGTTGCAGCTCTTTTTCCGTTTGCACGCGAGAGGAAGAAACGGCGGCGATACCAAAGCTTGTGCGCTGCCAAGTGTCCTGGTAGTCAATTTCTGAAACAGAAACGTTGAACTTTGCGCGGATTCTTGTGATCACCCGCTTCAGCACCGCCCGTTTTTCCTTGAGTGATGATGCATCGTAAATGATGCATTCGCATTCAACGAAACCGATCACTTTCTTTCAATTTCTTGCATGACATACGCTTCGATCATATCGCCTTCGCGAATGTCGTTGTATTTCTTAATGGTGATACCACATTCATATCCTTGTGAAACTTCTTTCACATCATCTTTAAAGCGTTTCAGCACATCGACTTCCCCTTCATAGATGACGACGCCGTCGCGGATCAAGCGGATTCCGCTGTCACGTGTGATCGTACCTTCCGTTACATAGCCTCCGGCAATCGTTCCGATTTTAGAGACTTTGAATGTTTGACGGACTTCAACCATGCCGATCACTTTTTCTTCATACTCAGGATCAAGCATGCCTTTCATGGCTGCTTCGATCTCATCGATGACTTTATAAATGATGCGGTGAAGGCGGATATCCACATTTTCGGCTTCGGCGGTACTCTTAGCATTTCCGTCAGGTCTGACATTAAACCCGATCACGATTGCATTTGAAGCAGAAGCTAAAATAATGTCTGATTCGGTAATCGCACCTACGCCTGTGTGGATGATTTTGACTCTGACGCCTTCGACTTCTATTTTTTGCAGTGCTGCAACGAGAGCTTCAGCAGAGCCTTGAACATCAGCTTTGACAACGAGATTAATGTCTTTGACATCGCCTTGTTTAATCTGTTCAAACAAGTCATCAAGGCTGAGCTTCGCTTTATCGCTGCGCTGTTCTTCAAGCTGTTTGGTAGCGCGGGCTTCGCCGACTGAACGGGCTGTTTTTTCGTCTTTGAACACAAGGAACTGATCCCCTGCGTTCGGAACTTCGTTCAATCCGGTGATTTCAACAGGTGTTGACGGCCCCGCCGATTTAACGCGTCTGCCGACATCATTGACCATCGCGCGAACGCGGCCAAATGTGTTCCCGACGACAATCGGATCTCCGACGTGAAGCGTTCCGTTTTGAACGAGCAGTGTTGCGACAGAACCTTTTCCTTTATCAAGCTCGGCTTCGATGACCGTTCCTTTTGCTCTGCGGTTCGGATTCGCTTTGAGCTCCTCGACCTCGCTGACGAGCAGGATCATTTCGATCAGCTCATCGATTCCCTCTCCTGACAGTGCTGAAAGAGGAACGAAAATCGTCTCGCCTCCCCATGCTTCAGGAACAAGACCGTGCTCTGTCAGCTCCTGCATCACCCGGTCAGGGTTTGCCGTCGGTTTGTCGATTTTGTTGACAGCGACGATGATCGGCACTTCAGCCGCTTTCGCATGGTTGATCGCTTCGACCGTCTGCGGCATGACCCCGTCATCTGCAGCTACGACGAGAATCGTAATATCCGTAACTTCCGCACCGCGTGCGCGCATCGTTGTGAATGCGGCGTGGCCCGGAGTGTCAAGGAAGGTGATTTTTTTGCCGTTTTCCTCGATCTGATAAGCGCCAATATGCTGTGTGATGCCTCCGGCTTCGCCTTCGACGACCTTCGTTTTTCTGATGCTGTCAAGAAGCGTTGTTTTTCCGTGGTCGACGTGGCCCATGATTGTTACGACAGGAGGACGGATTTCAAGGTCTTCTTCTTGATCCGGCTCTTCGTATTTTTCGAGCTCGGTTTCTTCAAGGACGATCACTTCTTCGACGTCGACGCCGTATTCTGAAGCGATCAGCTCAACGGTATCTTTGTCAAGATCTTGGTTGATCGTTGCCATAGTGCCGAGAAGCATTAATTTTTTAATGATTTCTGACGGTTCTTTTCCGAGCTCTTCGGCAAGCTGCCCGACCGACATTGAGTTGGTAAATTCGATTTTTTCAGGCAGTTCTTTTTTCGGCTTGAACTGCTTCTCCTGCGGAGATTGATGATTTTTACCGCGCTTGTTCTTTTTGTTATTGTTGTTGTTGTTTTTCTTCTTGTTTTTATTGTTAAATTGAGTATTCTGCACGTTATTCTTCTTTCCGTCTCGATTTTTGTTTGGCTTACTTCCGGCATTCTGTTTTGCGGCTTCTTGCTGCGGCTTTTGTCCGCCTGTACCGGCATCCTTTTTATTTCCCGCAGGTTTAGCGCTCTTCTTGAATTTTTGATCGAGCTGTTTGATCGCATTTTCTTCGATCATCGCCATATGGTTATTGACTTCGATATTCATATCTTTCAATGCCGCGATAATATCCTTACTTGAAACATTTATGGCTTTTGCATATTCATAAACTCTCATTTTAGCCATTCGTTCACCCCCAAAAAAATTAATCGAGCTTTCGGAGCAACGTATTCGCAAAACCTTGATCAGTGACAGCAACAACCACACGGGATTCTTTGCCGATTGAACGGCCCAAAAGCATACGATCTCCGACTTTTTTCACCGGTACATCGTAGTGCCTGCATTTGTCGGTTACTTTTTTCTCCGTGTTAGCCGATGCGTCGTCTGCAAGCAAAACAAGCTTTGCGCGCGAATGCCTGATTTCTTTCACAACCAGGTCTTCTCCGGACACGACCTTTCGAGCTCGATTCGCCAGACCCAGCAAGGAAAACCATTCTGATTCCGACATTTATCTAATTCTCCTTTTCCGCCAGTTCCAGCAGTTCATCAAAAATCTGATCATCAATCTGTGCTTGAAGCTGATTTGCTAAGCTGTTTTTCTTTTTTGCAGTTAAAATGACGTCTTTATCAAGAGTAAGGTAGGCTCCCCGGCCGTTTTTCTTGCCGGTCGGGTCTACGGAAACTTCCCCTTCTTTCGAACGGACGACGCGGATGAGCTCCTTTTTAGGCTTCATTTCCCCTGTTACGACGCATTTTCTAAGCGGGATCTTCTTTCGGCTTTTCACCAAAGGTCACCTCTTATTCATCCGATTCTGGAGTTTCGCTTTCAAAGAAAAGCTCTTCCGGCTCCTCTTCTTCAAGCTCCCTTGGATAAATTCCAAGCTCTCTTGCATCTGTTTCGCTTTTAATATCGATCTTCCAGCTTGTCAGCTTGGCTGCCAGGCGGGCGTTTTGACCTCTTTTTCCGATGGCGAGCGACAGCTGGTAGTCAGGAACGACAACCGTTGTCGCCTTATCCTCTTCATTGACGATGACGTCGAGCACTTTTGAAGGGCTCAGCGCATTGGCGACGAATTCAACCGGGTCGTTTGACCAATGAACAATATCAATTTTCTCGCCTTTCAATTCATTGACGATCGCCTGAACGCGCTGACCCTTCGGTCCGACGCAGGCGCCGACGGGATCGATGTCGGGATTATCCGTGCGCACGGAAATCTTCGAGCGGTCTCCCGCTTCTCTCGCCACGGATTTGAGCTCGACCGTTCCATCGTAAATTTCCGGGACTTCGATTTCAAAGAGACGTTTTAATAAACCTGGATGAGTTCTTGAAACGTAAATCTGCGGACCCTTCGTCGTTTTTTCGACTTTTGTAATGAACACTTTGATCCGGTCATGGGGCTTGTAGACTTCATTCGGCATCTGTTCTGAAACCGGCAGAAGGGCCTCGATTTTTCCTAAAGAGACATAGATGAACTTATTGTCGATCCGCTGAACGATGCCTGTCATGATATCTTCTTCGCGATCGATGAATTCAGAATAGATGACGCCGCGCTCCGCTTCGCGGACGCGCTGAGTCACGACCTGCTTTGCCGTCTGTGCAGCGATGCGGCCGAAATCCTTCGGCGTCACTTCGATTTCCACGACATCTCCGACAATGTAGTTCGGATTGATGTTTACGGCATCTTCAATCGAGATTTCAAGGCGCGGATCATACACTTCATCCACGACATCTTTGCGGGCGAAAACGCGGATTGAACCGGTGTCGCGATTTAAATCTACCCTGACGTTCTGCGCCTGGTTGAAGTTCCGCTTATAAGCGGAAATGAGCGCAGCTTCAATTGCTTCAATAATAATGTCCTTACTGATTCCCTTTTCTTTTTCAAGAACAGTCAGGGCATCTAACAACTCACTACTCATGTTTATGGTTTCCCCCTTAAACAGTCAAAAATTAATTGAACGAAACAGCCAGCCTTGCTTTGGCTACTTTATCATATGGAATATTGATCGTTTTCCGGCGCGTTTTGATCATCACCGCGACTTCCACGTTTTCACCGTCAAATGCGGAAAGCTCGCCTTCAAACTCTTTATTGCCTTCAATAGGTTCGTACGTTTTAATATATACGTTTTTTCCGAGCGCTTTCATGAAATCGGCTTCTTTCTTTAAAGGCCTCTCAGCTCCAGGTGACGATACTTCAAGAAAATAGTTTTGCTTGATCGGGTCAGCCTCGTCGAGCTTTTCACTAAGAGCTTCGCTAACCTTGGCACATTCCTCGATGTCCACGCCGTCATCTGAATCAATAAACACGCGAAGAAACCAGCTCGGACCTTCCTTGACAAATTCGATGTCAACGAGTTCAAGCTGAAGATTGTCTAGTATAGGCTGGACCATTTCGCTGACGGTATCGATCACTTTGTTACTCATACTTTTCCTCCTTGTGCAGGCTCCCATTCATCAGCTCCCTCGTAAAAACCCTGCTTCAAAAGCAGGGGATTTAGAAAAAACGATGAACATGTCGAGACAAAATTGCCTGTTCAATACAAAAGAGCGGGTTTCCCCACTCTTCGCCTCGGCTATCGTTAGCATTTCCAATAAAACTATACCATAACCATATTTTTATTGCAAATCATGACAGCGTTTAGTCTGACGCATTTCGGAAGCGGATGATTTCTCATTCATCCGCTTCGCATGTTCTGAAATGACAGAAGCGGCAGAGCTCGGATAAACGATCCGAAAACCGTCATAATCCGGATAAAGGGTCCCGTCATCCTGAATACCGGTCAAAATCCAAAATTGGCTGCCCGCTCCGCCCTGCTTTTCTATGAGTTCAAGCCATGTTCTGTAGACGTCGTCCCTTCTGGACTTATCCTGATAGCCGTACTCTTCTAAAACGACCGGCTTGCCGATTTCTTTTCCATCGCAAATATGGTCTGTGATCCACTGATTTCCCCATTCGGCCGTTTTGCCCCAATGATCCGGATAGAGGTGATATGTGCCGTAATCAATATGCTTAAGAGCAGTCAGCCTTTTCCAATCCACACCTTCTCCGCCGCTGTAATGCCAATCAGGGTGCCCTTCTATATGATAAAATCCTTCATCTCCAACCGCTACAAGATGGTTCTGATCAATAGATTTAATAAATTCGCTCATCTCATCCGCCCATTCGACAAGTGTATTTCCGGTTCTGTCAGACTGGACCCTCGGTTCATTGGCAAGCTCCCACGCCATAATCGCGGGATCATCTTTATATTTGACGCCATTATATGTGTTGACTCGGTTCAGCATATAGGATACATAATTTTTATACGCCTCTTTAATGTCCGGATGAGTATAAAAGGCGTCATGTCCATCCGCCTGAAACCACCTGACATATTGATTCATCCCGCCGAAATCATCCCAGTTGTTCACAAAAGGGATGACTAGTTTTATCCCTGTCTGTCCCGCTTTATAAATGGCATAGTCAAGCTTTGAAAAACCTGATTCATCATATATGCCCGGCCTTGGCTGCATGACGGTATTTTCCTGCGGCTGGCCGTCAAGAAATCCCCAGATGCGGATCACTTTCAAATTCATCGCTTTCATATCTTCGAACACATCATCGACCATTTTTTTAGATTTATAATGGAAATAATAGTTATTCGTCCCGGCAAAATAAAAGTCTTTTCCATTTAAAATGAACGATGTTCCGGATGTCTCAACAAAAGGAGACGCGGCTAGTGCCGGCCGGGGATTGCCAAACTGAATGGCGGAAAGCGCAAGCAAAAACGGTATCAGCAGTGTCAAAAAAAACTTTTTCGTCATCATTATTTTCCCCTGCTTTCATAAAGAAGATCCATGGACGGCGCCATTCAGAGATTAGCAGGCCGTTCAAGGCGTGACTTTCACCTTCACGACCGTCTCGACGCCTTTCGGCCACAGTTCAAATGTAAAGGTGGAATCGCTTTTCAAATACTTTAAAACCCGCTCTCTCAAATACAAATCCCCGTCTTTTTCGTAAAAATCCTCGTCATAGTTCAAGTAGGGCGTCCATGACCATACTTCTTCAAGAACCGGCCTTCCTGTAGAATCGACGACTCCTTTAACCGTAGCCAGCTTCGTTCCGTTCAGTGAAGCCGGGATTTTGAGATCACCGCTGATTGCCGATTGACTGACGGTGAATTCGCTTTTTTCAAGCTTCGGGTCATCATAAAGAATGATATCCATAACCTGGCTGGCTCCTTTATGAAACGTAAACGTGAGCTGCGCTTTTACCCCAGGCTGCCCGGACCCGTTCAGCAGCTTTGCCAAGCAGGATTCCTTAATAGAGACCGTCTTTCCGGCATTATCAACTGTATAATCACTGCCTTCCTTTAATGGTTCGGATTTCTGATAAATGCCAGTCAGCACATTGCCGTTCAGCTGAATGTCCACCGTCTGATCGCTGAGGTTTTGACCTTTTTTTATAAAAAGATCTGCCGGTTTGATGATCGCATTGGGAACGCCGCGTCCCGCCTGAATGACAATCTCTTTAACAACAGGATCGCGCCACTGTCTCTCAGTCCGGTCAAACTGGTCATTCCCGTTGTCCCACCACATCGGGACCATTTGATATTTGTGGGCAAGGCGGACAAACGTATCATGATAGAGCCGCTTTGAATGCTTTTCATTGGCGCCGAGGGTACCGTATTCGCCGATGATAACCGGGTATCCTTCCCTTACAAATTTTTCATAAACCGGTTTGATATCTTCCTCCATCTCGGAGATTTCGGCTGCCGATCCCCAAGTCGTCCGGCCCCACCAGTTTGATACGTAATCCCACGGAGAATAGTAGTGATATGTGAGGACAATCCGGTCATCATCAGGCGGTTCAAATGAATGAAGCAATTCATCTTTGTTATCTTCAAGCCCCCCGACGATCACGAGCCGCTGGCTGTTGTTGCCGCCGGTCGAACGGATGATGTTCAGCATCTCGCGGTTAAGCAGATTCATTTGATATGCGTTCATTCCAGTCGGTTCATTGACGATTTCAAACAGGAGGCGTTCACTTTTGTTTTTAAAACGCTCGGCAATTTGCTTCCAGACTTTCCCCAGCTTATCTAATGTCTCCTGCTGGCTGTTTCCCATGCGGCTGATCCATAGCCAAGAATCGTGGTGAATATTTAACACGACAAAAAATTCTCTTTCCAACGCCCAATCCGTCACTTCTTCCACCCGGTTCATCCAAGCGGTGTCGATCGGATACCCGGGAGCGCTGCCGATGTGGGAGTCCCATGTCACCGGGATCCGGACGCTTTTAAACCCCGCGTCGCGAATATCATCAAAAGTATGCTCGCGAACCGGCGGATTGTTCCAAGAGCCTTCTGTCGGAACAGCATCCAGCGTGTTGCCAAGGTTCCATCCGGGGCTCATGTTTTCCAAAAGGTCTGACGGGGTGATGATGCTCTGCTTTCCTTGCTTAGCTGGCCCGTTTGTTCCTGAAGCTTTCGGAACTGCGGATAAAAGAACGGTTCCCATGATCAAAACGAACAGAATGATCGACTTTAAACACAAGGCTAACCATTTTTCTCTCAAACTTTTGAACTCCTTTTTTATTAGATGATCGTGCAAAACACTGGCTAAAATCCCTCAATTTAAAAAAGGCGGCTGAACGCCGCCTTTTCCCAAACGTTCAAGCGCATATCAATCTGACATTCTCTTACAGATTGTTATGCATTTCCGATTAAACGGTCATACTCAGCGTAAGCTGTCGCCATATCGACCTGAGACCAGAAGCGGTGATACACAAAAGTCGGCAGACCGTTTTCCCATTTGCCTGTATTCGGATTCCACGAGGTCTGATATTTATTTTCCAAATAAGGCCACATCGGATCGTTTTTAATTTTCGGACGGAGGTCGGCATGACTGATATAGACGCCGTTACCGCCCTTTGCCGGATCAGACGGCACAGTGTTGGAACCAGGAATGGTGTTGCCCTGCCCGTTTTTGCCGCTCCAGCCATTCGGAAAATAGACTTCCTTCGTAAAGTAGCGGATATAATCTTCATGTTCTTCCTCTGCTGCGATACCGATTCCGTCATTTTTATTCCATGCTGCATCAAGCAGTTCTTTTGCCACGTTTTTGGCCTTGTTTCCAAGAGTGGTAAAGCCGCCGGTTTCGGCTTTTGTTCCGGCTGCAAAGAAGACAAGCGTTTTAATATAGCTGCCGAGAACACCGACATCTTGAGAAGGATTCTTCGTCGTGACATGCAGTCCCGGATTTCCGGTAAATGAATCAAATCCCTTCCACGGATCAGGCTGGCCGCTCCATTCAAGGTTTGCCGGAATCCAAAACTCGCCTGGATCGGATTGTACGGCGATCTGCGGGTTTTGGCCGCCAAGGACGCGTTCTCCCGCTTCATTTAAATAATAGCCTTCTTCATCCGTAACAGGCCGTTCGCCCACAAACACATAATCAAGCGAATACGCGATCCATTTTTCAATCACATGCTTTGCCATTTGGAAGTTTTCAGACGATTTGTCACCTTTCTCTGCGAAAATGTAATACAGTTCCGCCACCCTTTCCAGCGGCCAGACTTGCATCCCGAACCAATTGTTAGAAGGCGGATCGTGATATACAGGCGCTTCTGTGTATGCCATTCCGTAAAATGTGCTGACATTCTGCGGATATGCGCTGTAGCTGCCGTTCCAGCTATTCGTGGCGCCGCCTGCAACAGCTCCTTCTGAAGAAAGCAGCCATGTGTAAAGTTCAAGCTGCCTTTTCAGCGCCTTTTCCCAATCGCTGCGCGCCGTGGATGAATTTGGAATCAATCCGCCTTCAGCTGTTGACAGTGCATAAGAAGCGACAGGGTTTTGATAACCTTGGTGCACATGACTCGCACCGATCCGCCACGCCCAGTTGGCATACTGTCCCAATCCGCCTCCCCAAGCAGTGTACCATGCCATTAAATAATGACAGGCATTTTTTCCAGTTCCGCGGGAAGGCGAGCCGTCAGCAGCGCTTCCAATCTCTTGAAAGTATTTGTCATACATGCCGTAACGGAGAAAGTCCCCCATTTTTTTAGCTTTTTCTAAATACTTAGTATTGCTGTAGCCCCATTGCCTTGCCCAGTACATCGCCTGAACAGCGCGCGCATCGGCGTCGGTCGCATTAGTGTAGCGCCATTGCGGGGCAGGAGCCTGATTTTCTTTTGTAAACAGACTCATAAACCCTTCATTCGGTTTTCCAAACGTCTGATTATCTTGAGAGGGGTGCGGAACCGTTTCCCAAACAGACTCCTGTTCACCGCGCTGGTAAGTGTTCACATAAACGGCGGTGTGTGATGGGTTCAACAGGTTCCCGAATCCATACCAGTTATCGACATCAAGCAGCCAGTGCATTAAATACGTTTCATTGCTTCCGTATGTGGATCTAAGCTCACTGTCAAGCGGATCGTTTCCGGCCGGATATTGTCCGGTCAAAGCCGAAGGATAAAGATCTGGGTAGCGGTGTTCGGCGGCATATGTGGCAGGGCTTGAGGGGTTATAATAGTTCATCGTCGGCTGTTCTTCGTTTCCATCGCCTTCATTGACCGGGATGATATATTTCTCCATATTGTCCCAGGCGGCTTCTAGCTTTGACCAGTCCTGTGTGTATCGGCCGTACATCGCTTCAAGCCACAGCCAATAACTGTATGCTTCAGATGTTGTCATATGGCCGTAATCAGGCGCTTCGCATATGAGCGTTTCAACTGAATGATAAGGAATGCCTTCAGGCGAAAAATAGCCGTTTTGCGGATTTTTAATTTGCTCATACAATTGCATAAAGCGTGTTTTATTGTCCATGATGCGTCCTCCTTTTAAAGCTTCAAGCTTTCGTTTCATATGATGGGACTGCCGGGGATTGAATCCGGGTGTTTTTTAGTCGGGCTCATTTCCAAAAACAAGCCGGCCTTCATCATATACTGGTATATACCGGGTTTTTGCCAGCGTGTGTGACAGCCCCCGGTAAGAGTGGTCATTTTTCGGATTCCAAAAAGACGTCCCCGCCGGAGCCGCTAGGCGGAACTGAACTTCTTTCTTATGGGCGGATTGACCCCCGGGGTATATCATAACCCCGCTGAAGCTGACTTCCGTATAGTAAATGTGTTCGCCGATGTGATATGGCTTCAGCTGGGACACCGACGCCCCTTCGTTGTATCCGGTTGAGATCTTTATATCTTCCGAAGAAAATCCGGCATTCACCGCTTCAGTCAGGTCCACGTAATAGCGGAAAGACAGCTTATCGGTTTTCTTTGCCGGCCATCCTGATCGGTTATTAAGCTGCACTCTGATTTCTGAGTAGTTGTTTCCCGAGCTGTTTATGGATGCCTCCGCAAAAAATTCATCTTCTGGTGTTTCCTTTTCGGGAAAATGAGGCAGCGGTGATTGCCCGGCACCATACAGTTGAAACATTTTGGCTGCATTGCCCGTGAAAGCCGCATTGTAATCGATCGCAACTTCGTTTGACACATAATCATTTGTTTCGTCCCGGTACGAATCGTCTCTTCCCGGTCCGCCTACTAACGCGCCGTAAAGGGTATGGCGGTGGTTTTCAGGCACATTCATATGATCGGCCCATGAACCGTGTGCGGTGCGGTGATGCGGGTGCTTCGGCGGATTTGTTCCGTACCCGACGATAAAGCTGCGCTGTTGCGGATTATCCCCAAGCATATAGTTCATTTGCTGAACCGCAAAATCCCGATACCTTTTTGCTTTGCCGGCATCTTTTACCCAATCTGAATAAACAAAAGCGAGAAAAGCGGCGTTTGAAGCGTAGCGCAGCGATCCCCACTGCTCAAGCCATGCCAGCCCGCCTGGTGTATAAGTGATACGCTCTGTGCTTCCATTATGATTGTAGCCTGTCGACCAATAATCAAGATTGCGTTCGACAGATGCGGTGAATCGGGATTCGTTCGTCAGACGAGCGAGCAGCAGCTGTGCTCCGTAAGTGACGTCATCCCAGGAAAGCGTCCAGCGGTAAGGCCAGTTTGCGGGATCGCCCCAATCTGAGACCGAAGCAAGCGCTTTATCCAAATATTTTTGATCGCCGGTTGCCAAGTAGAGCCAGACAGCTCCCCATGTCAGTTCATCTTTATATCCGCTCCACGAATTATAATATTGCTGCGCGTCTGTAATGCAGTCTGAATATTTGCCGCGGTAGCGGTCGGCAAAATCGTATAATTCCTTGGCATGGGCCAATAGTTTATTTGAATAAGAAGCGTCTGTCGGCTTGAAAATGATTGATGCAGAAGCTAGGGCTGCTGCTGTACCGCCGGCAAGGTCTGACCCGGGACAGGCTGCATCTATCTTATAAGCCGGCCGCTTCATAGGCATTACTTCGGCCGGGCCCCACCAGGCATGATCTTGGGCCCCATGGCCGACTTGGCCCCAAAACTCATAAGGGCCTGTATGCGCTTTAATAAAATAGTCTGTCGCCCATCTGATATTGTCTAATATCGCATCAAGCTGTCCGGCCGCTTCATAGGCATCGCGGTACTCATAGACGGACCATGACAGAACGGCCGCAGAATAAGCCATTGGAAGGCCGAACTTCACGTGATCTCCTGCATCATACCATCCGCCTGTCAAATCATGGCCGACATCTTTTCCATCCTCAAGCGCAGAGTCCCCTCTCCAATTCAGACGGCTGCCTTCCGGAAGCTTTCCGGAGCGCTGCGCCTCATAGAAAAGAATTGATTTTTGCAGCAACTCCGCATAATTTTGGTTCTCTTTCGCAAATGCAATGTCCGCCTTGCCGAAAGCCGGCATGAACAACATCGCAAACGTAAGCAGTAAAACAAAGAAAAACGCTTTCATTTTCAAAAAAGCTTTCTCTTTCAACGGACTCCTTCCTCCTCATTTTGTTTTCCTTCAAAACAGCCGATGTTTACATGACACTCACCTCCTTTAGTGACGGACAAATGGTGTCTTTCGGTAAGCGGAGAAGAGACTGATTGAATTTTTGAAATTTGAAGATGTGCTGCAGATTCACACAGGTTCAATGTTTGCCGGAGGAACGAAGAACTTTGTTTGTTTAATCAAGAAACTAACTTCTGTTCACTGAAAAAGTGAACTTCTTTATAGAATAATATCATTTTGAAAATATTAACATTAATGTATTTTTATTGTCAATCAATCCAACAAACTTTCCGCACTATACGCGCCTCTGAATCTTCGAAGCACGCGCTGGGTTAGAAAACAAAAAAGAGACTGCCGAATAAGTCGGCAGCCTTTAAAATAAAGACAGCTGGTTCTGATCTGGGAGCGACTCGAGACAGCCGTGGCGCTCCAAGTATTCCATGATCGTTTTTGACACCTTGCCTCTTTTTTGCAAATCTTCTTTGGAAAGAAATTCGCCTTCTTCCCTTGCTTTGACAATATTCAAAGCGGCGTTTGTTCCAAGCCCCGGTATTGAATTAAACGGCGGAATCAAGCTGTTTCCGTCAATGATGAATTCGGAAGCGCTCGATCTGTATAAGTCGACTTTTTGGAAAGAGAAGCCCCTTTCGCACATTTCAAGCGCCAGCTCAAGCACCGTGAGCAAACTTTTCTCTTTCGGAGAAGCGTCAAGGCCTTTAGAGTTGATGTCATCCATGACGGCTTTAATCGCTGTCGACCCTTTGATCATCGTTTCGATATCAAAGTCATCGGCCCGCACCGTAAAGTATGCTGCGTAGTAGAGCAGCGGATGATGGACTTTAAAATAAGCGATTCTGACCGCCATCAAAACATATGCCGCAGCGTGGGCTTTCGGGAACATGTATTTGATTTTTTTACACGAGTCGATATACCAGTCCGGAACATTATTATTCTTCATTTCTTCTTCCCACTCAGGTGTCAGTCCCTTACCTTTACGGACAAATTCCATAATCTTAAAGGCGAGGGATGGCTCAAGCCCCTGGTAGATTAAGTACACCATAATATCATCACGGCAGCCGATCACTTCGCTCAGTTCACAAATATTATTGTGAATCAGCTCCTGCGCGTTGCCGAGCCATACGTCCGTACCGTGTGACAGGCCGGAAATCTGAACGAGCTCGGAAAATGTCGTCGGCTTGGTGTCTTCGAGCATCTGTCTGACAAAGCGGGTTCCGAATTCAGGGATGCCAAGCGTTCCGGTTTTACAGCCGATCTGCTCTTCGGTTACCCCTAAAGATTCTGTCCCTTGGAAAATTTTCATCACTTCGGGATCATCGGTCGGAATCGTCTTCGGGTCAATCCCGCTCAGATCCTGGAGCATACGGATGACCGTCGGATCATCGTGTCCGAGAATATCCAGCTTCAGCAGGTTGTCATGGATGGAATGGAAGTCAAAGTGCGTCGTCTTCCATTCGGAATCGGTGGCATCCGCCGGAAACTGGATTGGTGAAAAGTCGTAAATATCCATGTAATCAGGCACAACGATGATTCCGCCCGGGTGCTGCCCTGTCGTCCGCTTGACGCCTGTACAGCCTTGGACAAGGCGGTCGATTTCCGCCCCGCGCATATGCAAATTGTTGTCGTTAGCATACCCTTTGACATACCCGTAAGCCGTTTTTTCGGCGACTGTGCCGATCGTTCCCGCACGGTAGACGTTATCCTCTCCGAACAGGACTTTCGTATAGTTGTGGGCGTGCGGCTGATATTCGCCCGAGAAGTTCAAGTCGATATCAGGAACCTTGTCCCCTTTAAACCCCAGAAACGTCTCGAACGGTATGTCGTGGCCGTCTTTTCTGTAGGCCGCTCCACACTTCGGACAGTCTTTGTCAGGCAAATCAAATCCCGAACCGACCGATCCATCGTTGAAAAACTCGGAATGGCGGCAATCCGGACAGACGTAATGCGGCGGCAGCGGGTTGACCTCGGTAATTTCCGTCAATGTTGCGACAAGGGAAGAACCGACCGATCCCCTTGAACCGACAAGATAGCCGTCATCAAGGGAGCGTTTTACAAGCTTATGAGAGATCAGATAGATGACGGCGAATCCATGGCCGATAATGCTTTTCAGCTCTTTTTCGATCCGCTTTTCGACGATTTCCGGAAGGTCGTCGCCGTAAATGCTTTTTGCTTTCTCATAGCTCATGCGGCGGATTTCGTCATCTGCGCCTTCGATCTTCGGTGTGTAAAGATCGTCTTTGATCGGCTTGATTTCTTCGATTCGCTCGCTGATCAAACGGGTGTTCTTGACGACGATTTCTTTCGCTTTTTCCTCACCCAAAAATGAAAAGGCCTCAAGCATTTCATCCGTCGAACGGAAATGAACGTTCGGCAGTTCGTGCCTGTTGAGCGGATTTGCGCCGCCTTGTGAGGAAACCAGAATCTTGCGGTAAATTTTATCCTCAGGGTTCAGGTAATGAACATTCCCCGTAGCTACTACCGGAATATTCAGTTTCTCGCCGAGCTTTGTGATGTTGGCGATGATTTCTTTTAACGCTTTTTCATCCCTGACGAGTTCAAGCTGGAGCAGGTGCCGGTAGACTTCAGGCGGCATGACTTCAAGATAGTCATAAAATGAAGCGATGTCTTCGACCTCTTCCGGCGATTTCTGCATCATGCCTTCGAATACTTCGCCTTTGTCGCATGCCGAACCGATTAAAAGGCCTTCTCTGTACTTTTCAAGCTGTGACCTTGGGATCCTCGGCACCCTGTAAAAATAATGGATATGTGAAAGCGACACGAGTTTGAAAAGGTTTTTCAAACCTGTCTCATTGACCGCCAAAAGGGTCGCGTGATATGGCCTTGAACGCTGATAGGCATTGGACTGCCCCATATTTTCATTCAGCTGATCGTGGTACATGATATTTTTTTCGGCCGCGTCTTTCAGCATTTTCACAAGGAGATAGCCCGTCGCTTCGGTATCATAAATCGCCCTGTGGTGCTGGGTGAGCTCGATGTCAAACTTTTTACAAAGCGTATTCAGCCTGTGGTTTTTGAATTCCGGATAAAGAAAACGGCCCAGCTCAAGTGTGTCAATGACCGGGTTCTGCACTTTCTCCGAATTCAGCAGACGCTTGTAGGCGACATTGATGAAGCCGATGTCAAAGCTTGCATTGTGAGCGACAAGCGTGTGATCTCCGACCCATTCTTTAAAATCTCGGATGACCTCTTCGGCTTCAGGCGCATCTTTCAGCATATCATCGGTAATCCCAGTCAGCTCGATGATCGTAGCCGATAAAGGGCGATGCGGGTTTGCAAACCTTTCAAAGCGTTCGATGATCTCCCCGCCTTTTACTTTTACGGCGGCCAGCTCGATGATCGTATCATAGACGGCTGACAGCCCCGTCGTCTCCACGTCGAACACGACATATGTCTCCTCTTCAAGCAGACGGTGCACCGGATTGTAGGCAATCGGCACGCCGTCGTCGACGAGGTTGGCTTCAAGTCCGTAGATCATTTTCACGCCATGCTTTTTGCTCGCCGCGAATGCATCAGGAAACGATTGGACAACAGCGTGATCAGTGAGCGCGATAGCCGGATGCCCCCATTTTTTCGCCTGTTCGACAAGCTTGCCGATACTTGATACGGCATCCATCTGGCTCATCGGTGAATGGAGGTGGAGCTCGACACGTTTTTCGTCCTCCGGTGCTGTATCCTCACGGGTTTTCCCTTTGATTTCATTGACATCGTTGGCGATCATCACCAAATCGCGGACGAATGTATCGTTTTGTATGCTTCCTCTCGCCTTTACCCACATCCCTTTTTTCAGGGACTTCATCAAAACAGCGTCCTCTTTTTCACGTGCGAACATTTTGACGAGAATGCTGTTTGTATAGTCGGTTATCTTAAAGATACAAAGCGTTCTGCCGCTTTTCAGCTCTCTTGTTTCAGCGTCGAATACATAGCCTTGCACCGTAATTCTCCGCTCTTCATCCATGATGCTGTCAAGCGTTCTGATCTCTTCAGAGTCTTTAATCTGGTAGCCGATCTGAAGAGGGCCTGACGGCGCTTCATCGTCTTGGGCTTCCTTATCCTGCTTTTCCATTTCGATTAAAGCCTGAAGGGCTCTCTCTTGATCTTCGGCCATTTTTTGCTCTCTGAATTTCTGAATCTCTTGATCTGACACAAAGATTTCTGTGTCGAGCTGGAGCTCAGGAAAACCGAATGTGCAGTAGCTTGACTGGATGAGCGAGCTGTATTTCTTTTTTAAAGCGGATGCTTCTGTATCTGTTTTCGTTTTAAGCAGGATTTTGTTCCCCGTAAGCTTGGGCTTTTGGTCGTTCAAAAGCGTCAAAATCGGCGGGGAAATACCATCGAGTTCCTGGATGCAGCGCGTCCAGTAATCCTGAACAAGCTGCTCGTCAATCGAAGGGTTTTCCGCCTCGATGGAACAGGTGACCTGAGCGATATGGGAAAAGGTGCGGGTCAGCTGGGTGTGAAACCGTTCGAAGATTTGATAAGGCAGGACATTTTTCAATTTAAAGTGAAAGTGCCATGTCTTCTTGTTTTTATGAACGGTCAGCTTTATGATTTGTCCGCCTTCAAGGTGACGGATCATCGTATCTTCCGTTACATTCAGCTGCTGCAGAAGAATTTGAAACTGTCTTCTGTTGACAGAAAGCTGGTCTTCCAAGACAGATTCCTCCCTAAAAGAAAATCATAATTGAAGGTACCTTGGGACGATTCCCGAGGTACCTTCCTTTACTCTAGTTTAACATCTTTAAGAGTGAGAAGATAAGCTCTTGACTTGTTTTTCGATAAAGTCCAAAAGCTCTTCAGCGGCGACTTCAAATGATTCTCCGGTTTTGCGGATCTTCACTTCGACAACGCCTTCATCAGCTCTTTTTCCGACCGTGATGCGGATCGGCAGACCGATCAAATCGGAATCTGCAAATTTAACGCCGGCCCGTTCAGCACGGTCATCAAACAATACGTCATAGCCGTTCGCTTTAAAATCTTCATACAGCTTTTCGGCAAGCTGAACCTGCGCGTCATTTTTCATGTTAAGCGCGAGGATGTGCAGGTCATACGGCGTCACTTCCAGCGGCCAGATCAAGCCTTTATCGTCATGATGCTGCTCAACGATGGCCGAAAGTGTCCGGGAAATCCCGATTCCATAGCAGCCCATCAGCATCGGCTGAGCGCGTCCGTTTTCGTCAAGGTATGTTGCGTCCATCGCTTCAGAATAGCGGGTGCCGAGTTTAAAAACTTGTCCGACTTCGATTCCTTTTGCAAAACGGATCGTTCCGTTTCCATCCGGTGAAGGGTCTCCTTCCTGGATCAAGCGGAGATCGGCGAATGTCACATTGTGCACATCCCGGCTGATATTCACGTTTTGATAATGGTAATCTGTTTTATTCGCTCCTGCTGCTGCGTTTGCCATCGCCTTCACAGCAAAGTCTGCAAAGATTTCGATTTCACGGTCGAGCCCCACCGGTCCGACAAAGCCAGGCTCAGTACCTGTTATCTCAGCAACCTCTTCGACGCTCGCGAATTCGATCGTTTCTGCTTGGAGCAGATTCTTCACCTTAATATCGTTGACTTCATGATCCCCTCTCGTCAACACGAGGACAAAACGTCCGTCTGCTTTCATGAGCATTGATTTCACGCAGTCTGACGGGGATATGCCAAGAAATGCGGCAACTTCTTCGATCGTTTTGACCGAAGGTGTGTGGACTTCCTGGAGCTCTTTCATTTCAGCCTTCTCGCCAGCACCGGCTTCCTTCACTTCAGCCATTTCGATGTTGGCAGCGTATGAAGACTGATCAGAATACGCAATTGTATCTTCACCGACATCGGACAATGCCATAAATTCATGGGTATCCTTTCCGCCCATCGCGCCTGAATCTGCAATGACCGGTCTGAAATTCAAGCCGCAGCGCGTAAACACATTCGTATACGCCTGGTACATATCATTGTACGTTTCATCAAGGCTTTCGGCGGAAGAATGGAAGGAATACGCATCCTTCATGATGAATTCCCGGCCTCTCAACAGACCGAAGCGCGGGCGCTTTTCATCGCGGAATTTCGATTGGATCTGGTAAAGGGTCAGCGGAAGGCGCTTGTACGATTTCACTTCATCTCTGACGATGCTTGTGATGACCTCTTCGTGTGTCGCGCCAAGGGCAAATTCGCGGCCGTGGCGGTCTTTCAGCCTCATGAGCTCAGGACCGTACGTGTACCATCTTCCCGATTCCTGCCAAGTTTCCGCCTGCTGGAGCGCCGGCATCAGCATTTCGACGGCATTGATTTTCTCCATTTCTTGGCGGACAATGCTCTGGATTTTATGAATGACTTTATTGGCAAGAGGCATATAGCTGTATACACCGCTTGTGTTTTGTCTGATAAACCCCGCTCTGAGAAGAAGCTGATGGCTTTTTGCTTCAGCATCAGCCGGCACTTCGCGGAGCGTAGGAATTAAAGTCCTGCTCTGTCTCATTCGTTCGCACCTCATTTGTTTCAGTTGGTTACTTTTTGAGTCGGGAACGGCGTCCCTAAAAAAGAGCCTTTTAAAAGGGCTTGGCTGCACTTAAAAAAGGCAATTGGTTTTACAGAAATAAGCGCTGGATATCGTTCCATGTGACGACAAGCATTAAGAGCATCAAAAATGCGACGCCGACAAAGACGACAAACGCTTCTTTTTCTCGGTTGATCGGCTTTCCGCGGATCGCTTCAATAAACAGGAACAACAGTCTGCCGCCGTCCAGCGCAGGGATTGGCAGAAGGTTGACGATCCCGAGGTTAATGCTTAAAAATGCGGCCAGCTTCAGCAGATTGATAACGCCTGTCTTGGCCACTTGGTCTGTCATGTCATAAATGCCGACAGGACCGGCCAGCATGTCGATTGAGAATTGTCCCGTGACGAGCTTTCCGAGATTGGTCACGATGCTCTGCGCTACTGTCGCCGTTTCGGTCGCACCGTAGGAAATTGATGTCAGGATTCCTGTTTTCACCGGGTTGTAAGCGCCGAATCTGCCGACGGTTTCGTCCCCTGCCTTGACTGCTTCAGGTGTTACGTATTTCGTCACCTTGACGTTGTCGCGCATCACAACGATTTTCAGTTCTTTTTCAGGGTGTTCCCTGACCGTGTTGACAATATCCGTCCACGATCTCATGTTCTCCCCGTTGATCGTTTGAATGCGGTCTCCTTCCTGGAGTCCCGCTTCCGCCGCCCGTCCGTTGTCTATCAACTTGCCGAGCACCGGCTCGTCAGACGGCACTCCCTGCATCAGGCCGAGCATTACGAGAATGACATAAGCCAAAATAAAGTTCATGATCGGGCCGGCCGCAATCGCCTTTATACGCTGCCAAACCGTTTTTGAATGGAATTGGCGGTTGTAAGGAGCGATCTGGACTTCTTCCCCGTCTACGATGAAAAAGGACGTTTCACTGACAGAAAAGGATGAGAGATGATCTTCATTGCCGTGCTCATAGCCCGTAATCCTCATCTGATGCTCCAGGTCAGCCTGCTCCACTTCGATGACCAATGCGTCAGGATACTTTTCTTTTTGGTTGATAATGATCTTTTCGACTTTGTTTTCGCTGTCGAACAACAGCCCGACCGTATAACCGGGCTTCACTTCAATCATCTCAGGATCTTCGCCGGCCATTCTGACAAAGCCGCCGATCGGAAGAAGCCTGATCGTATAAACGGTCTCATTTTTCTTAAACGAAAAGATTTTCGGACCGAAGCCGATAGCAAACTCCCGGCACAGTATTCCGGCTCTTTGAGCAAGGATGAGATGACCAAGCTCATGGAAAAATACGAGCGTTCCAAAAATAAGAATAAACGCGATCACAGTATTCACGAACATACCACCTTATGTGAGTAATGTTTGGACAAACTTTCTGGCGTCTTTGTCCACTTCACGGATCTCTTGAAGGCTCGGCTTTGCGATCACCTGATGGCGTTCCAAAGCTTTTTCAATGATGTCTTCAATCCCGAGAAAGGAAATCCTGCCTGAAAGAAATGCCGCAACGGCTTCCTCGTTGGCCGCGTTTAAAACAGTCGGCATTGTACCGCCTATTTTACCTGATTCATAAGCGAATTGTAAGCAGCGGAACCTTTCAAAATCAGCTTGGGCAAAATTCAGCTGTCCGACTTCCCAGAGTTCGAGTGATTTGGCTTCATCAAACGGCAGGCGTTCCGGATAGCTGAGCGCGTATTGAATCGGCACTCTCATATCAGGTGTGCCAAGCTGGGCGATGACGCTTCGGTCGTGGAATTCCACCATTGAATGAATGATGCTTTCTTTGTGAAGGAGGACATCGATCCGGTCATAAGGCAGATCAAACAGCCAGTGCGCTTCAATGACCTCGAGCCCTTTATTCATCATTGTAGCCGAATCGATCGTGATTTTTGCACCCATCGACCAATTTGGATGATTGAGGGCTTCTTCCACTGTGACCCCTTCAAGTTCCTGCCTTGTTCTGTCCCTGAAGCTGCCGCCTGAAGCCGTGACGATCAGCCGTTTAATATGCTTCGGATTTTCCCCCTGGAGCGCCTGGAAAATCGCAGAATGCTCGCTGTCGACTGGCAAGAGCGGGACATCGTATGTTTGGGCGTGTTCTTTCACTATATGACCGGCTGTCACGAGAGTTTCCTTATTTGCAAGCGCGACTGTTTTTTTATGCTCCATCGCCTTTAAAGTCGGCAGAAGACCGACGCTGCCGACGAGAGCATTGACGACGACATCCGCTTCCGGACTAACGGCCGCTTCGATTAAAGATTCCTCCCCGATCCCTGTTTTTAAGGTGTAAGAAAAAGAATGCTGTTTTAATGCTTCATATGTATGCTCATCCCCTACAGATACATACTTCGGTTTAAATGTTTCAATGATTTCTGCCGCTTTTTCGGCGTTTTTTCCGAAAGACATGGCGGTCAGCTGAAACTTATCGTCATGCGCTTTGATCACATCAAGCGTCTGTTCTCCTATGGAGCCTGTCGCCCCCAATAGACATATGTTCTTCAAAATTGCCGCACCTCTGTTTCTTTCTAGCTATCAGTACCCTTTTCTATCATAGCCCGAACGGCTGAAAAAGAACAAGCAGGAAGTATAGAACCGGCATGACAAATAAAAAGCTGTCAAAGCGGTCCAGCATTCCGCCGTGTCCCGGAAGGATCCGGCCCGAGTCTTTCACTTTGTAGTGTCTTTTGAACGCAGACTCGGCCAAATCGCCGATCTGACCGACGATTGATAAAAGCACGGTAATGATCAGCACAAACAGATAAGCGTGCGGAAAACCTGTGGCAGCCTGATAAATCGCGGAAAAAACGACCGCTGTCAAAATCCCGCCCCAAAAGCCTTCAACCGTTTTGTTAGGGCTGATTTCAGGCCAGAGCTTCCGCTTTCCAAACGCCTTTCCGATAAAATAAGCGCCGGAATCCGTTGACCAGACGACACCGATTGCAAAAAAGACATAGCTGAGTCCGATGTTTCTGATTTCAATAAAGTAATAAAACCCGAATCCGATATAAACTGCTGCCAGCGCCACGAATGCCGCTTCGTCAAAAGTAAACGAGTTTTTGCTGAGCACCGTGTATGCCAAAAGCAAAAGGACGGCCAAAAAGACGACCTCCCCTTTGGTTATGCCCAGCCCCGCGTCTTCCGCATATTGGCTTGGATACAGCAAAACCGCCAAAAGCAGCAGGCTGATGATACCCGGAGCGCTGATAAGCTTCAGGCCTTTCATTCTTAAAAGTTCAAATAGAGCGAGTATACCTATTGCATAAACTAGCAGGGTGAACGGCAGCTTGCCGAAAATCACGAGCGGCAGAAAAACCGCTGCCGCGATCACACCCGTCAATATTCTCTGTTTCATCTGCACCATCCTCTAAATTCCGCCAAACCTTCTCCCGCGACGCTGATATTCTCCGATAGCCTGAAGCAAGTGAACGTCTTTAAAATCAGGCCACAATACATCGGTAAATAAAAATTCGCTGTAGGCAAGCTGCCAAAGCATGAAGTTGCTCAGCCTGATCTCGCCGCTTGTGCGAATCAGCAAATCAGGGTCCTGCAAAGCTTCTGTCATTAAATAATCGGAAAATAGCTTTTCGTCGATTTCCTCGGTATTCAATGTGCCTTTTTTCGCTTCTTCGGCAATTCTCTTTGCGGCTCTGACGATTTCTGCACGTCCCCCGTAATTCAATGCAAAATTAAGAATAAGTCCGTCATTGTTCTCCGTATCACGGATTGCTTTTTCAACCGCGCGGATCGTGTGGGGCGGCAGTCCTTCCCTATCGCCTGTCAAGCGGACCCGGACATTTTCTTCGACCAGCTCCGGGAGATACGTTCCCAGGAACTCTTCAGGCAGCTTCATCAGAAAGTCAACCTCAAACTTAGGACGCTTCCAATTTTCCGTCGAAAAGGCATACAGCGTCAACGCTTTGACACCGAGCTCATTGGCAAGCTTTGTCGTCTGTCTGACTACCTTCATGCCTTCGTGATGACCCGCGATGCGGGGCATCGCCCGTTTCTTTGCCCAACGGCCGTTTCCGTCCATAATAATGGCGATATGTTCAGGAATTTCTCCTTTTAAAATATTTTCTTTTGTGTAACATTCCATGTTGGAAGCAGCTGAATGCTGATTCTTCCAATTTTTGAGTATATTGAGCATGAGAGTCCTCCATCACCCAAAAGGTTGCTTTCCTGTTATATCGTTCTTGATAACAACAGTATTAACAAAAAAACCCCCTGTAAACATGAGAGGGTCTTTTCACTATTATCTATTGTACAGAGTTTTTCATTAAACTTCCATGATTTCTTTCTCTTTATCTTTTGTGATCTCATCAATTTTTGACACATATTCATCTGTCAGCTTTTGTACGTCTTCCGTTGAAGAGCGCAATTCATCCTCAGTCATTTCACCATTTTTCTCTAGTTTTTTCAGATCGTCATTGGCATCGCGGCGGATGTTGCGAACCGCGACTTTAGCATCTTCCGAATATTTTTTCACGAGCTTGGCAAGCTCTTTTCTGCGCTCCTCAGTTAGAGGAGGGATCGTGATCCGGATGATGTTGCCGTCGTTTGATGGAGTTATGCCGAGGTCGGCTTTTTGAATCGCTTTTTCAATATCGCCGAGCGCTGTTTTGTCATACGGTGTGATGAGAAGCATGCGCGCTTCCGGAACCGTAATGGACGCGATCTGGTTTAAAGGCGTCTGCGCTCCGTAGTATTCAACTGTCACTTTGTCCAGCAAAGACGGATTTGCACGTCCTGCACGTACAGTCGCCAATTCGCGCTGATAAGCGCCTATCGCTTTTTCCATCCGTTCTTTTGTTTCATTCATCACTTGAGTTGACACGTTATTTCCCCCTTACGATTGTACCGATTTGTTCGCCTAAAACGGCTTTTTTAATATTTCCTTCTTCCATAATAGAAAAGACGATCAGCGGGATGTCGTTATCCATGCAAAGTGAAGAGGCGGTTGAATCCATGACGGCCAAACCGTCTTTTAACACATCGAGATAAGACAATTTTTCATATTTTACGGCTGTTTCGTCAGTTCGAGGATCGGCATTGTATACACCGTCGACATTATTTTTAGCCATTAAGATGACGTCGGCTTCGATTTCAGCCGCTCTGAGCGCTGCTGTCGTATCCGTTGAGAAGTATGGATTGCCTGTACCGGCAGCGAAGATGACGACGCGCTTCTTTTCAAGATGGCGAATCGCTTTTCTTCTTATGTATGGCTCAGCGACCTGCCGCATTTCGATGGATGTCTGAACTCTTGATTGAATGCCGAGCGTTTCAAGGCTGTCTTGCAGCGCAAGGGAATTCATGACCGTTGCAAGCATTCCCATGTAGTCCGCTGTTGCGCGGTCCATTCCGAGATCGCTGCCCGTTTTTCCGCGCCACAGGTTGCCGCCGCCGACGACGACCGCCACTTCAACATCAAGCTCGGCGATTTCTTTCACCTGTTTGGCGATGGACTGGATCACGGTCGGGTTGATGCCGTTTCCCTGTTCACCCGCAAGGGCTTCTCCGCTAAGCTTTAATACGATACGATTATACTTTGGTTTTTCCATAATAACCTCCAAGTGCATGCTTGCCGTTATTTATTATGCAAGAGAAAAAAAGGTTTGTAAACTGTTTTAAAAATAGGGACACAAATTGTGTCCCCTATTTTCTTTGAAAAGATCCTGCCGTGTGTTTTAAGGCAAGCGGCTTTTCAATCTTATTTTTTCACTTGGTTCATAACTTCTTCAGCAAAGTTTTCTTGGCGTTTTTCGATACCTTCTCCAACTTCGTAGCGGACGAATGTTTCAACTGTTGCATTTTTCGCAGCAACGACCTGTTTCACTTTTTCATCCGGGTTTTTAACGAATGCTTGATCAAGCAGGCAGATTTCTTCGAAGTATTTGTTCAGGCGGCCTTCAACCATTTTTGCGACGATGTTTTCAGGCTTTCCTTCTTGAAGCGCCTGCTGAGTCAAGATTTCGCGCTCGCGGTTCGCTTCTTCTTCTGACACTTGGTCACGGGAAATGAAGCGAGGGTTTACAGCTGCAACGTGCATCGCGATGTCTCTTGCTGTTTCTTCGTCAGTTGTGCCGTTAAGGACAGTCAATACGCCGATTTTTCCGCCCATGTGCAGGTATGCGCCGAATGCAGCGTCATCGCCTTTTGTCAGGACAGTGAAGCGGCGAAGCGTGATTTTTTCTCCGATTTTAGCAACCGCGCTTGTGATGTATTCTTCTACAGTTGAACCGTTAGCCATTTTTTGAGCCATAGCAGCTTCAACGCTTTCAGGCTTTTCAGCAAGAATGTGGTCAGCAAGGTCGTTCAAAAGCTCTTTGAAGCCTTCGTTTTTCGCAACGAAGTCCGTTTCGGAGTTCACTTCAAGAATAACGCCTGTGTTGCCGTCGGTTTTGATCAAAGTCAAACCTTCAGCCGCGATGCGGTCAGCTTTTTTGGCAGCCTTTGCGATTCCTTTTTCTCTTAGAAGATCGATCGCTTTATCCATGTTGCCGTCAGTTTCAGTTAACGCTTTCTTGCAGTCCATCATGCCTGCGCCAGTTTTTTCACGAAGCTCTTTTACCATTTGTGCAGTAATTGCCATTTTTGATTTCCTCCTTATATATCAAACAAAATATGTAAGTGTTGATCTGGTGAAAAAAAAGGTGATAAAAGGCAGACCCCCTTATCACCTTTTGACCAGGTTAAGCAGTTGTTGTTTCAGTTGTTTCTGCTTCTTTCGCTTCTGTTTCAGCTACTTCTTCACCTTGTTTTGCTTCAAGGATGGCATCTGCCATTTTAGAAGTCAGCAATTTAACAGCGCGGATGGCGTCATCGTTCGCAGGGATGACAACATCGATTTCATCAGGATCACAGTTTGTGTCAACGATTCCGATGATCGGAATGTTCAGCTTGCGCGCTTCTGCAACCGCGATGCGCTCTTTGCGAGGATCGATGATGAACAGTGCGTCAGGAAGCTCTTTCATTTCTTTGATTCCGCCGAGGAATTTTTCAAGACGCTCTAATTCTTTTTTCAATTGAACGACTTCTTTTTTAGGAAGTACGTCAAATGTGCCGTTTTCCTGCATTTTTTCGATATCTTTAAGGCGTTTGATACGCTTTTGGATCGTTTCAAAGTTTGTTAACGTACCGCCAAGCCAACGTTGGTTGACATAGTACATTCCAGAACGTTCCGCTTCTTCTTTAACAGAGTCTTGAGCTTGCTTTTTCGTACCGACGAAAAGGATTTTTCCTCCGTCAGCTGCAAGGTTTTTCGTGAAGTTGTATGCTTCTTCAACTTTTTTGACTGTTTTTTGAAGATCGATGATGTAGATTCCGTTACGCTCCGTGAAGATGTAACGCTTCATTTTTGGGTTCCAGCGGCGCGTTTGGTGGCCGAAGTGAACACCAGCTTCAAGCAATTGCTTCATAGAAATGACTGACATGTGTTATTTCCTCCTAATATAATGGTTTTTTTCCTCCGCTTAGGTCATTTTTATGCAGGACTGCACGCGAGAACCGCACAGCACCGCTTGCATAAATCGTTAAGCGTGTGTAATTAACACCAAGAAATAATATAACATAAGCTTTCTCGACAATCAAGAATCGTTTTTCAGCTTTCCGCGAAATTTTAAGAAAAGCTCGATTTCTGTTTTCCCGCTTTTCAGCTGTCTTGCGATTTCCTCCGGAGAGAGCCCCTTTTCATATAATGCGAGAGCTTCTTCTTCATAGGATACGGATTCCTGCTCTTTTTGATTGAGCTCATCCTCTTCCTGCTCCACCTCATTGATCATCGCTTCGATGTGAAGCGGCAGATCGCGCGATTCGTCCGCTTCCGGAAGGGCGGGGGTTTGAGCAGGAATGTCAGGCTGTGTTTGCACTCTTTGCGGCTCTTCTTCGGCATTCGCCCGAATCTCGCGAACGAGTTTTTCATTTTCGTCTTTTAGCTCCATCAAAAAAGCGGTCAATGTATTCTCGGTTTCTTCCAAAAGCTGTTTTTGCTCTTTCTCCGCCGCCTTAAAAGCGCTGAGCCTCGCATTCAGAATGATGACGAAATAAATCAATATACCGTGGAGCGTAAAGCTCACAAGCCATAATATTGTTGACATATTTTTCACTCGCTAACCATGAAATTTAATCAAAAAAAGACTTCCCTGTCGGACGCTTAAAAAATGCTGCCGGTTTCATGCCGGCAGCTTACATGTTATTGTACCACTTTATCCAGCAGATGCTTCAGTTTCAAAAGCGCCTTGGAGTGAATCTGTGAAATGCGGGAAGTCGACAAATTCAAAACCTGTCCGATTTCCGTTAGGGTCAGCTCTTCTTTATAGAATAAGCTGATCACGAGCTGTTCTTTTTCTGAAAGCTCGTTTATTTTTTCCGCAAGCTGGGAGATCAGTTCGTCTTTGAGCATTTTTTCTTCCGGCGTGCTCGTTTTGTCGTCCCTGATCATCACCTGGACGTTCTCCCCGTCTTCATGGTCGTGAAGCTTCTCATCAATTGAAAGGAGATTCGCAAAGAAACCTTCATTGATTGTGGTCACGACGTCTTGCTCGCTCATTCCCAGCTCAGCGGCGATTTCGCTCGGCGAAACATTTCTTAAGTAGCGCTGTTCGAGCTTTTCGATCGCAGCTTCCACTTTCTTCGTTTTTTCACGGGATGTTCTCGGAAGCCAGTCTTCTTTGCGAAGGCCATCGATAATAGCGCCTCTGATTCTGAAGGAAGCGTATGTATCAAACTTCAAATCCCTTCCCGGATCAAATTTTTCAAGGGCGTCATACAAACCCAGCATGCCAAGGCTGACCAAATCGTCTTTATGAACGGACTTGGGCAAGCCGACGGCTATCCGGCCGACATGATATGTCACAAGCGGCATATAGCGGCGGATTAAATCATCGCCTGCCTGAGGATCTTTCCATTCTTTCCACCGCGACCAAAGCATCTGATCTTCATAGTTCAAGGATTGCATCTTTATCCCCCTATATTGCATATTAAATCATCGTTACACCTTGTTTAACTGTCCGGATGACAAGTTCGGCTGACTGCGGATCGAACTCGATCGTTCTTCCGCTGTTTCCGCCTGTATCCTCGCTTACAATCGGAATGTTTAAGAGAGATAGATGTTTTTTAATCGCAAGCACATTTCTTGGCCCGACTTTCATCAAATCATTTGTCATCTTAAATTTAAACATTTCGGCTCCTCCGGCCATTTTCGCTTTCAAAGCGTATTTTCGGCACCCGGCTTCAAGCAGCATCTTGACCGTCGCTTCGACAGCTGTGTCCGCGTACTTTGCCACATTGATGTCCGGTGTCTTGGATAAGGAAGAGTCGGGAAGCATGACGTGGACGAGACCGGCCGTCTTCGCTTCCAAATCATAGAGCACGAGTCCGACGCACGAACCGAGACCCGATGTCCTGATCTTGTCGGGAGTGCGGACTATTTTCACATCGGCAATTCCCACTCTGATAATCGATGTTTCTTTTTCTAAGATTTTCATAGAGCTGCACCCAATGCATGAAAGAGCTTTTCAAAAGAATCATAGTCCGGCAGAAGGAACAAATGCGCTTTTACTTTCCGGTTGTGCTCCTCGTCAAAAATGGAGTTGTCGATCACGATAACCTGGTCTCCAACTTGGCTGAGCTCGATCAGCCCTTCGCTGATGACGGCTCCGAACATATCAAGCGTCAGTTCAGGGACGCTCGGGTACATTTGCCGGTTTGTCAAATCAGCGAGAGCGGTCAAATAAGATCCCGCCATAATATTCCCGAGTTCGTGCAGGGCGGAGGCTCCGATATCATTCGGCGTCATGCTGTCAATCTCGAATTCCGGATTGCCGACAAGCTCCCTGATCAGCTGCTCGGCCTCTGAAAAAGGCATGATCACGAACATAGAACCGGGAAAATCCCCTTCCATGCGCAAAAAGATGCTTGCGACAGGAAGGTCTGCACCGCCGAATAGGTTGACAAGCTCATCAAACGACATCAGCTTGACAAACGGCACTTCCATTTCGATTTTCCTGTTCAGCAATAGAGCCAGGGCAGAAGCGGAATGACCCGCTCCGATATTCCCGACTTCCCGCAATATATCAAGATGCTCTTCTCTAATTCCGTTAAATACGCTCATCATAGGCTCCTTATTTCTTCACATTTTCAGAAGCGGCGGCAAGGCTCGACTTCCGGTTTAAAACAGCTTCAGAGTCAATCAGATTGAGAAGTCTGGACCCTTGCTTGACGATGCCTTTAATCCATTGCCTGCCGTCTTTTCCTACCGTTTCGGGAGCCGATTCAATTTCCTCTTCCTCGACAGTGATGACATCGTTCGCCTCGTCCACCACCCAGCCGACTTCAATGTCCTGATGGGTGATGATGATGATTCTCGTTTCATCTGTAATCGTATCTCCAGGCGCTTCAATCCGCTTTCTTAAATCGATGACAGGCGTAACAACACCTCTCAAATTAATGACGCCGCAAATATACGGTTCCACTCCCGGCACCCTTGTTGGCTGCTGCCATTTTTCAATGGACATCACTTCGGATACAGAGATGGCATACTCTTTATGATTTACTTTGAACACAATCATTTTTTCACCGGTGGTAGTCTGTGTGGTCAAGAGGATCGCTCTCCTTTCGCTTTCTATTTGATAAGGGCGTTGCAGTCGATGATCAGGGCTACTTGTCCGTCTCCCAAAATCGTCGCGCCGGAAATGGCAAAGACGTTTGTTAAATAATCGCCGAGTGATTTTAGTACGACTTCCTGCTGGCCGATAAAGGAGTCGACAACAAATGCCGTCAGCTTGTCTCCTTTTTTCACGACGATGGCGTGAAGCTGATCAAGATCATCCGAAGAATCCTCAACATTAAACTGTTCTTTCAGGTAAACCACCGGTACGATATGGCCCCTGAAATCGATCACTTCGCGGTCGTGCGTCTGAAGAATATCTTTCTTATCGATGACAGCCGTTTCTATAATAGAAGAAATCGGTATCGCAAACGTTTCGTTTTCAAGTTTGACTAGCAGCACGGATATGATCGACAGTGTAAGCGGAAGCTGAATGGAGAAAAGCGAACCTTCGCCTTCGCTCGACCTGATGCTGACAGAACCGCCCAAAGATTCCAGCTTGCTTTTGACAACGTCCAAGCCGACCCCGCGTCCTGAAATATCCGAGATTTGATCTGCGGTTGAGAATCCCGGTGCAAAAATGAGTGCGTCGATTTCATGATCTTCTATCGTTTCGGCGTCACGTTCGGTAATGACGTTGCGTTCAAGCGCTTTTTCAAGCACCTTTTTGCGGTTGATGCCGGCTCCGTCATCCTCGACCTCGATAAAGACGTGGTTCCCGCTGTGATATGCTTTCAGACGGACTTGACCCGTTTCAGGCTTACCATTTTTCACCCTGACTTCAGGCGCCTCGATCCCGTGATCAAGGCTGTTTCTCAAGAGGTGGACAAGCGGGTCGCCGATCTCATCTATTACCGTTCTGTCAAGCTCGGTTTCCGCCCCGAAAATCGACAGCTCGATCTTTTTATTTAATTCTTTTGTCAGCTGGCGGACCATGCGCGGGAAGCGGTTGAACACCGTTTCTACCGGAACCATTCTCATGTTGAGGATGATCGATTGCAGGTCGCCTGAAATTCTTGTCATCCGTTCGACGGTATCTGTTAATTCGCCGTGTTCAAGCTCTTTGGCGATCTGCTCTAAGCGCCCTCTGTCAATGACCAACTCCTCAAACAGGTTCATTAATGAATCGAGGCGGTCGATGTTGACGCGGATCGTCTTCGTTCCGCCGCCTGCTGCAGGTTTCGCCGCTTCTTTTTTGCCGTCCGGCTGCTTAGCCGGGGTTTTCTCCGCGTCTTTCGGTGCGGTTTCTTTTTCAGGCGCTGCAGGCGCGGCTTCTTCCTGTGCCGAAAAATCGTTTTTCAGCTCGGTTACTTCAATTTTTTCGATTTCAGATACGCCGTTGATTTTGTTGAAAATCTCTTCTTCCCCGTGTTTGCTTAAAAAGCACACGACGAATTCGGAATCAAAATCTTCCGACTCGAGAACTTCCGTTTCCGGAATCGTTTTGACGACTTCGCCGATTTCGTTCAGCTGTTCAAATACCATGTACACCCGAACGCCCTTCAACAGGCAGTCCTCTTTCAACGCAACATTGATTTCGTAACATTTAAAGCCTTGTTCCTCAGCTTCGGCGATGACCGTCCGCTGAAATTCGTCATAGGCCCATTTCGTTTCAGACGACGCCGCTTCAGGCGCTTCTGCCGATGCAGCCGCCTCCTTGTTTGCGCCTGTCACATCAAGCTTGGCGCAGACTTCTGAAACGTCTCTTTTGCCGTCGCCCCCTTCAATGATCGAAAGGACAATCGCTTCAAGGTCATCGAGCGCTTCAAACATGACGTCCATCCACTCTGACGTAATGGTCATTTCTTCATTACGGATCGCGTCCAGCACGTTTTCCAGACTGTGCGTTAAATGAGCCATATCTTCATAGCCCATCGTAGCGCTCATCCCTTTCAAAGTATGAGCCGCTCTGAAAATATCATGGACAAGCTGCAGGTCTGTCGGATTTTTTTCGAGTTCGAGCAATTTTTCGTTACAGGTTTGCAAATGTTCTCTGCTTTCTTCAATAAAGACGTCTAAATATTGATTCATATCCATATGAGTCACGCCCTCTCTTTTTTCATATACGTCATAATGGCTGCGGCAATCTCATCAACATGCTTGATGTCGTTTGCAAGCCCGTTGTTAATGACCGATTTCGGCATTCCGAAAACGACGGACGACTCGGCTGCTTCGGCGATCACCGTTCCGCTTCCATGTTTCAAAAGGCCTTTTACGCCTTCTGTTCCGTCGCTTCCCATCCCCGTCATAATGACGGCGATTTTTTCAAACTCCCGAAGTGAGGCCAGGGAATGGAACAAATAGTCAACAGAAGGCTTGTGACGGCTCTCTGTGTCGCGGTCATCGAGCGTGATCACCAATTCGCCCTTTTCAAGGCCGACTGCCATGTTTTTCCCTCCGGGGGCAATGTAAACCCAGCCGTCTTTCGCTCTCTCACCGTTTTCAGCCTCCTTCACGGTTACTTCTGAGAGGTGGTTCAGCCTGTTCGCTAATGAGGCTGTAAACCCCTTTGGCATGTGCTGAACGACAAAAACAGGCGCCTTCAACGTTTTGGGAAGCTTGGGAAGCACTCTTTGCAGCGCTCTCGGTCCCCCTGTCGATGTACCGATGCAGATGAGCTGTTTTCCAGCCCGAACACGGACTGAATCGCTGCCGCTCACCGGCGGCCGCTTTGCCGTCTCGATGGCGGGTTTTGAAATCGGAACAGGCCGGCCTTTCAGTTTCACCCGCCCTGCTGTCAACACTTTCTCAATCAGCATATCTCTTACTTTATATAAATCAATTGAAATTGAACCCGACGGCTTTGCGACGAAATCGATCGCCCCCAGCTCAAGACATTCGATCGTGATATCAGCCCCCTGCTGCGTCAGACTCGATACCATGACAACCGGAAGCGGATCGCTCGCCATGATCCTTTTCAATGTTTCTTTTCCGTTCATCACAGGCATTTCAATATCCAATGTGATCACATCCGGGCGGAGCTCCTTGATTTTTTGGAGCGCTTCCTCGCCGTTTCTTGCCGTTCCTGCTACAGCAATCTCGTGATTGGATGTTAAAAACTTGGTGATCATGTTTCTCATAAAAGCAGAGTCGTCAACGACAAGAACACGAATCATAATGTATTGCCCCTCCTCAGGAATGAAGATAATTTATCGATAAAGGACCGGTTTTCGCCTATTTCCGTTCTGCCGTTATCAAGCAGCGATTCTGCCAGCAGGTAAACCGCCCTGCTCGGCTTGGAACGCGGGTTCTTCATCAGAAACGGCTGCTGCTCCACAACGGCTCTTGGTACCAGGGGATCCTCAGGAATCGGCCCTGCATATGCAAGCTTTTGCTGTAAAAAAGCGTTTACCGTGTTGGAAAGGCGGAGAAAGGCGGAAATTCCGTCTTTTTGGGTTGTACAGCGATTGACAGCGACTTTCAGCTGAAGATCGCGTCCCGTTAATGCCAAATGCTTGATCGCGCTGTAAGCGTCCATGATCGATGTCGGCTCCGGCGTGGTGACGACCAGAATTTCATCCGCTGACAGGACGAATGGCAGCTGATCTTTCGACAGCCCTGCTCCCATATCAAATATGACATAATCGAAGCTTGTCAAAGCCCGCGTTAATTCTTTCAGAAAGAACGCCCAGTTTTCCCCGTTCAATTCGAACATCGCATCCAGTCCCGTTCCGCCCGAAATGTATTGAAGGCCACGCGGACCTGCTGACAAGGCGCGCTCAAACGGTATTTTTTGCTGAAGGAGATCCATCACGGTGCAGAGCGATTGCCGGCCGATCAAAATATCGATGTTCCCCATTCCGACATCTAGATCGATCAACAGCACGCTCTTTCCTTTTTCCAAGAAGGCGAGAGCCGTATTCAGCGATATATTCGACTTCCCGACGCCTCCTTTTCCACTCATAACAGCGAGCGTTTTCGCTTTTGGATGAGCGACAGGGGCGGGCGGTTCGGCGAAGCGCTGCCCCATCCGCCTTCGTAAGCTTTCTGCCTGATCCATGTTCAACACCCCGTAAGCAGTCTGACAAATGATGCATTTGACAAGTAGCGGATATCTTCCGGAACATTTTGTCCGTTTGTCATATAGCCGAGACCGATTCTCGATTCGGCGAGCAGATTCATGACGCTTCCCAATGAATCGGTTTCATCCACTTTCGTGAATATCAACTGATCGATCGGAATGCTTGAGAACTGCTTAATGAGCTCCTTCATATCCTCGTACTTGCTCGTCGCGGACATGACGAGAAACGCCTGTATCTTACGCTCAAACGGAATGATTTCCTTCAGCTCCCTGACATATTGCCCGTCTTTGAAATTCCGGCCCGCCGTATCGATGAAGACGTGGTCAAAATCGGCGAACTTTTGCTGGGCCGCTTTAAATTCTTCTTTCGTGTAGCACACCTCGAGCGGCGCATTCAGAAGCTCGGCATATGTCCTGAGCTGTTCAACCGCTGCAATCCGGTACGTATCCGTCGTGATAAAAGCGATTTTTTTCTGCTTTTCCAGCACGGAAGAAGCGGCAAGCTTTGCCAATGTCGTCGTTTTGCCGACTCCGGTCGATCCGAAGAGCACGACATATTGGGAATGAATCGCCACGTCCTGTTCCCGATTATCCGGAAGAAGATCGGCCAAAGCATCTGTTAAGTGGGCCAGCGCCTTTTCATCCGTCCATTCTTCGCCGTTTTTTAAAGAAGTGCTGATCAACCGGCCGAGCGCTTTCGTACGGATGGCCGGCGATACCCCTTGCTTTGCCAGAAGCTGGTCCGCCTTTTTCAGCGGCTCAGGCAGCACATCAACCGGCTGCTCATGATGCCGCATTTCCAGCAGTTCTTTCAGCTCTTTCACTTGGCTTGCCAAATCGAGGTGGTCCGGCTGCGGGACAGGCGAAGGGCTTTGTTCACGTAAAACTGGCTTTTGCCGCTCCGGTTTCCTCGCGTCGGAAAAGTCCTGGTCGACAACCGCAATCACTTCAACCCCGGCTTTTTTCACAAAGCCGAGAAATTTTCTCGTATGAATTTTTTTAGAATTCAAGATTACGGCGTCATTCCCGAGCTCTTGTATAATTTGCTTTGTGGCTTCCTGCATAGAACCAGCTACAAATTTTTTAATTTTCATTGAATATCCACCACTCCGATGCTTTGAACTTCTACATTGGCTTCCAGTTCGTTATAAGAAAGAACCGGCAGATCAGGGAAATAGCGCTCTAACAGCTGTTTGACATACATTCTGACAGGCGGTGAACATAGAAGGATCGGCACTTCCTGCCTTAATGAGAGCTGTTCGATTTCTCTTGCTACAGATTGAATGATATTTTCGGATAATGCAGGTTCAAGAGATAAAAAGTTGCCGTGTTCAGTCTGCTGAATTCCTTCCGCCACGGCCTTTTCGACACGGCCCGAACATGTCACCACTTTCAGCGTCTCATTTTCCTTCGCATATTGGGCGGTGATCTGCTTGGCAAGCGCCTGTCTTACATACTCGGTCAGCATATCTGAATCCGTCGTCAGCTTTCCGTAGTCGGCCAGTGTTTCAAAGATTGTCACCAAGTTCCTGATCGATACTTTTTCTTTCAGAAGTTTGGCCAGCACTTTCTGAATATCACCGACAGACAGCGGATTCGGCGAGACCTCTTCGACCAGTACAGGATAAGATTCTTTCAAGTGGTCGATCAGCTGTTTTGTTTCCTGTCTTCCGATCAGTTCATGAGCGTGCTTTTTCACCTGCTCTGTAATGTGGGTCGACACGACTGAAGCCGGATCGACAACCGTGTATCCGAGCATTTCGGCCTGATCTTTCTGAGATTCCGGTATCCATTTTGCCGGGAGGCCGAAGGACGGTTCGATCGTGTCAATTCCTTCGATCTGATCGTCTTCGCCTGTCGGAGACATCGCCAAAAAGTGATCGAGGAGAAGCTCGCCTTTTGCGACTTCGTTTCCTTTAATTTTGAGCCTGTACTCGTTCGGCTGAAGAGCGATGTTATCCCTGATTCTGACGACCGGAATGACGAGACCGAGTTCAAGCGCAAGCTGACGCCTGATCATGACGATTCTGTCTAAAAGGTCGCCGCCTTGATTTGCATCTGCAAGCGGAATCAATCCGTAGCCGAATTCAAATTCGATCGGATCAATATCGAGCAGATGAACGACGCTTTCGGGACTTTTTAATTCGTCCACTTCAGCTTCTTCCTCAAGGATATCCTCCACTTTTTCCTTCTCTTCACCGGCTTTGGAGAGCGTATAGCCGCCGATGGCGAGAAGAAGAGCCAGAGGGCCTGTCAGGAGAATGCCGATCGGTGTGAAAATCCCGAGCAGCAAAATCGTTCCCGCCGTCACATACAAAAGCTTTGGATAAGCAAACAGCTGGCCTGTAATATCGTGTCCGAGGTTCCCGTCCGACGCTGCTCTTGTGACGACGATACCCGTCGCCGTTGAGATCAAGAGCGCAGGCAGCTGAGATACGATCCCGTCGCCTACAGACAAGAGCGTAAAGTGTGAAGCGGCTTCCTGAATGCTCATTTGTTTTTGCAGCATGCCGATGACAATTCCGAAAAGGACGTTAATGAGGACGATGATGATCCCTGCGATCGCATCCCCTTTCACGAATTTGCTCGCACCGTCCATCGCGCCGTAGAAGTCGGCTTCACGGGCCACTTTCTCACGGCGCACTTTCGCTTCCTGTTCGGTCACCATTCCGGCGTTCAAATCGGCATCAATGCTCATCTGTTTCCCCGGCATGGCGTCGAGCGTGAATCTGGCAGCAACTTCAGAAACCCGTTCCGCCCCTTTCGTTATGACGATAAATTGGATAATGATCAAAATGATAAAGACAACGAGACCGACCAAAACGTTTCCGCCGACAACGAAAGACCCGAACGTCTCGACTACTTTTCCCGCATCTCCGTTGGACAGAATCGAACGTGTCGTCGATACATTCAGCCCGAGGCGGAACAGCGTCAAGAGGAGCAGCAAAGAAGGAAATATCGAAAATTGCAGCGGTTCTTGCATGTTCATTGTGGTGAGAAGCACGATTAACGCAAGAGAAATATTCACGATAATTAAAACGCTCAACAACCATGGTGGAAAGGGTATGATAAGCATTGCCACAATGAGGACAACGCCTGATAAAACTGATAAATCTCTTGCTGACATGCTGTTTCTCTCCTTTTAAAACTGAAAAATTCACTAGATTTTTTGCTTTGTTTTGTAAACATACGCCAGGATTTCGGCTACGGCCTTAAAGAATTCTTCCGGAACGGCCTGGTCGATCTCAACCTGGTCATAAAGCGCCCTCGCCAAAGGTCGGTTCTCGACTGTCATGACATCGTGTTCTTTGGCGATCTGCCTGATTTTCAGAGCCATCAGATCGACCCCTTTTGCGATGATAAACGGCGCATCCATTTTGTTTTCGTCATATTTCAGCGCGACGGCGTAATGGGTCGGGTTTGTGATGATGACATCCGCTTTTGGCACATCCTGCATCATGCGGCGCATCGCCATTTCCTTTTGCTTCTGCTTGATCTTCGACTTAATCAGAGGATCGCCTTCGGTTTTTTTGTATTCGTCTTTAATGTCCTGTTTTGACATGCGAATATTTTTTTCATAATCAAATTTTTGATAGAGGTAATCGAGCACCGCGAGAAAAATCAGGGCGACTGCAGCGGAAACCCCCATTAAAAAGGTGAGCCAGCCGACATATGACAAAGCCTCGCCCGCGGACAGCGCCGGGATTCTGAGAATTTTGTCAAAGTTCAGCCATAGAACGGCGAATGTCACGCCGCCGACAATCACGATTTTTAAAATCGATTTAAGCAGTTCAACGATCGCTCTGATGCTGTAAATCCGCTTGAATCCTTTAAGCGGGTCAAGCTTTTTCAAATCAGGCTTGATCGCTTCAGGGGAAAATAAAAACCCGACTTGCATATAGTTGCTCAAGACCCCGGAGACGACGGCTGTCAGCAAAAGCGGTGCCATAATGAAGCCAGATTCAAGCACAAGACTTTGAAACAGGCCGGGAATATTGGCGACTGACACCTTCATCGTGATCAATTCTTTGTAATATTTTTCGATCAGGGCGAGCAGGCGATCTCTCATAAAAGGCCCGATGAATAAAAATGATAAAAACACGATAAGAAGCGTGATCGCTGTATTGACATCTGCGCTTTTGGCAACCTGTCCTTTTTTTCTGCTTTCCCGCCGTTTTTTCGGCGTCGCTTTTTCCGTTTTTTCACCTGCGAAAAATTGCAAATCCAACGTCAGCTTCATCATGCCACCCCAAGCAAAGTTAATAGATCTCTCATTGTCCGAATGGCAAATTCGAAGACGTGCTGCATCATGCTGAACATAACGGCCATGCAGATGATGAGCATGATAAAGGTGATTGCGATTTTCAAAGGAAGCCCGACGACAAACACGTTGAGCTGCGGCACCGTTCTCGCCACAATCCCCAATGCCAGATCGACTAAAAACAAACAAGCCACAACAGGCGCAGACAATTGAAATGCTGTTATAAACATCGTGTTGAAGCTCTTTGCAATAAACTCGGCAAATCCTTCGCTTCCAAACGACAGCGCCATCTTATCGACCGGGATGTATTGGTAGCTGTAATAAATCCCGTCAAGCAGGAGATGATGCGCATTCAGGCTCAGCATGAGGAGCAGCGCCAACGTATATAAAAACTGGCCGACAAGCGGGCTTTGCGCTCCTGTCTGGGGATCGATCACATTCGCCACCGCAAATCCCATTTGAAAATCGATGAATGATCCGGCGATTTGAACGGCCGAGATCATCATGTAGGCGATCAGCCCAAGCAGAAGCCCGATCAGCGCTTCCTTCATGGCCAACATCATGTAAACTCCGTCAACATCAAGCTGAGGAGGCTTTTCAATCGCCTGAAAACTGACGAGCGCAAGAAAAAATGCAAAACCTATTTTATGAACGGCAGGAATTGACCGATAAGAAAATAGAGGCACCGTTACATAGAATGCTGTGATTCTGACAAATACAAGTAAAAAGGCTGGAAATGATTCAATTATTGACATGTTAAAACTACCCTGCAAAACGGTTTAAATTAGAGAACAGCTCAGTCGCGAATGATAAAATCGTCGACAGCATCCACGGGCCGAAAATGACGAGCCCGACCAAAACGGCGACGATTTTCGGAATGAATGCAAGAGTCTGTTCCTGTATTTGGGTGGTTGCCTGAAAAACGCTGACGATCAGCCCGACGAGAAGAGCGAGCGCCAAAAGCGGCCCGCTGATAAGCAATGTAACGTATACAGCCCTTTCAGCCATCGATATAACAAATTCTGAATTCATGTATTAGCACCTACTCTAAAAGCTTTGCAGCAAAGATTTAACGATTAAATACCAGCCATCTACAAGCACAAACAGCAAAATCTTAAACGGCAGTGAAATCATGACCGGCGGAAGCATCATCATCCCCATCGACATCAAAACACTTGCCACAACCATATCGATAATCAGAAACGGTATAAATATCATAAATCCCATTTGAAACGCGGTTTTCAATTCCGAGATGACAAACGCGGGAACCATCGTTGAAAGCGGAATATCTTTAATGGATTCAGGCGTCTCCATCTTTGCGTAATTCATAAATAAAGCCAGATCTTTCTGTCTTGTATGCTTGCTCATAAAGGTTTTGATCGGGGTTTCCGCTTTTGTGTAAGCTTCATCCAAGGTGATTTTATTGTTCATTAACGGCGTCAGCGCTTCTTTATTAATCTCGGAAAAAGTCGGCCCCATAATGAAAAATGTCAGAAACAGTGCAAGTCCGATCAGCACCTGGTTTGGGGGCATTGACTGTGTTGCCAGCGATGTCCGGACAAAGGACAATACGATGACAACCCTTGTGAAACACGTCATCAGGATCAAGATCCCCGGAGCGATCGAAAATACTGTCAAAAGCAGCAAGAGCCGGACACTGGCGCTGACGTTTGCCGCATCGCTTGAATTAAATAAATCCATAAACTCATTCATGTTGATTTTGGCCTTTCTTTCTGCCTTCTGCGCGATTTTGTTTCAGTTCCGCGAGCTGTGCTTTTAACGACTCGGAAAAAGATGCTGTGCCGCTTTGCTTTTGCACGCCTGGAACTTTGACTTGATCCATCCATTTCTGCCATTCAATCTTGCTGTTCATCGCAGCTTCATGCTGCGTGAGAATTTCTTTATATTCCTTTTCATCATCGATCTCTTTCAGCAGCTGGATATTCTCGCCGACACCGACGACCAGCACCCTGTTCCCTACTTTAATCAGCTGTACGGACTTGTTTTGCCCGAGCGAAGTTCCGCCGATGTTTTCGACATACTGGAAGGGTTTTAACAGGCGGTTGCGTTTATTCATGAATTTGACCAAAGCGTAGATCAGAAAAATGACGAACAGTAACGCGCCGATCATTTTCACAAAATCAAATATGGAAACGGAAGGAGACGGGGGTTCGGCCTCCGCCTCTTCCTTAAGAGAACTTTTTTCCTCGGTTTTGTCTTTGTCTTTTGCTTTTTCTTTCTCTTTGCCCGCACCTTTTTGCTCAAACAGATGGTCAACGGTCTGATCCCCCGATTCCTCTGCGAGAGCCGGAGCATACGGCAGCACGAGAAAGGCAAATAGACAAAGGCCGGCTATGAAAATAAGAGGTTTCTTAAACAAGTTGTACACCCTTTAGCTTAGCGTTTTATTGATCGCTTCCATCACGCGGTCAGCCTGGAACGGTTTGACGATAAAGTCTTTCGCTCCCGCCTGAATAGCGTCGATAACCATCGATTGCTGGCCCATTGCCGAACACATGATGATTTTTGCCTGCGGATCGATTTCCTTGATTTCTTTAAGAGCCGTGATTCCGTCTTTTTCCGGCATCGTGATATCCATTGTGACAAGATCAGGTGAATGCTCTTTATATTTTTCAACAGCCTGCGCTCCGTCTTGCGCTTCTGCGACGACTTCAAAGCCGTTTTTCACTAAAATGTCTTTAATCATCATTCTCATAAATGCTGCATCATCAACTACTAAAATCTTGTAAGCCATTATTAATCTCTCCAATCAATCTGTTATTATCGTAATTTGCTGATTCGTTCCGCCTGACTTAAAATGTCTGTCACCCTGACGCCAAAGTTTTCATCGATGACGACAACTTCGCCTTTGGCAACGACGCGCTGGTTGACCAGGATGTCGACAGGCTCGCCTGCGAGTTTGTCAAGCTCAATGATACTGCCGGTTGACAGTTCAAGCACCTCTTTGACGCTGCGGTTTGTCCTCCCCAGCTCGACTGTGACGGACAAAGGAATATCCATGAGCATGTCAAGGTTTTGAAGGTGCGGCTGCGCGTCAGTCTGAGGGGCAAAGGATTGAAACTCTGCCGGTGCCACCTGCACAGGCTCTGAAACTTTTGCCGTCCCTTGCCGTTTAGGCGCAGGCTCCTGTCTTTGTGTCTGAGCAGGTGCCGGACTCGGACTAGGCGCCGGGTTTTCCTGTACGGGCGGCTGCTTTACCTCTTCAGTCTGCACAGGCTCTTCTCCGCCGTCCTGATTCGTTAATTCATCGATCAGGTCTTTTGCAAAGGTCAGCGGATAAAGCTGCATAATATGCGAATCGATCAGTTCTCCGACTTTCAGTCTGAAAGATACTTTGACGAGCGGGTCCTCTTTCGGAATTTGCTCTGTTCCTTCCCCTTCATTCACATCAAGGAGGTCAACTTCCGGCGGAGAAATATCAATCTTCTTGCTGAAGACGGTGGACATCGACGTCGCTGCGGAACCCATCATTTGGTTCATCGCTTCCTGAACGGCACTTAGATGAATTTCGCCAAGCGACGGATCTGCGTTCGTCCCGTCTCCACCCATCATCAAATCAGCGATGATCGCGGCATCTTCCTGCTTGATGACGAGAAGATTGTTTCCTGAAAAACCTTCCGTATAGCTCACACCGATTGAAACATACGGGTGCGGGAACTCATCATTTAAATGGCTTTTTTCAATCACCGAAACAGTCGGTGTTGTAATTTCGACTTTTTGATTCAATAAAGTGGACAAAGCTGTTGCAGAGCTCCCAAAGGAAATGTTTCCGATTTCCCCGATCGTATCCTGTTCCATCAGGGACAACCCTGATTCCGGCTGCTCTTGAGCCGTATCATCGCCGCCTTTAAGCAGCGCATCAATTTCATCCTGTGATAACCTATTGTTATTCTCCATATTCTTCACCTCTTATGTCGTGATCTAGAATTTGAATCGCAGTCTTTCGATTCATTCGGCCGGCTTGTGCTAGAAATTTCGGTTTATCTCCGACCAAAACAGTAAGAGGTTCTGCTACTGATTTGTCCAAAGTGATACAATCTCCAATTTCTAAATTTAAAAACTCTTCAATGGTTAATTCCGATGATCCGAGTTCTGCGACAATTGGAATTCGCGCCGTCATAATCCGCTTTTCTATCGACTTTGTTTCCTCCGGTTTTGGTTCAATTCTGTCTGATTGCATCCAGTAGTGAACGGAAAGCTTAGGAATGATCGGTTCCAGGACGACGTGCGGGATGCACAGGTTGATAACCCCGCTGATGTCTCCTATTTGCGTGTTCAGCGAAATGACAACGACCGTCTCATTCGGCGATACCATTTGCACAAACTGCGGATTCACTTCAAAATCGGACATTTCCGGCTCGATTTCCGTGATGGATTCCCACGCATCTTTATAATTCGAGAGGCAGCTTTCAAATAAATTGGACATGATTTTCGTCTCAATTTCCGTCATGCTGTCAATTTTGTTGTGGCTCGAACCGATCCCGCCCATCACCCGGTCCATCATCGTATAGGCGATGGTCGGGTTGATCTCCATCATGATTCTTCCTTCAAGAGGGCGAACCTCAAACAGATTGAGGATCGTCATATTCGGAATGGATCTGATGAATTCCTCATAAGGAACCTGATCAACCGAGCTGACCGAGATCTGGATATAGGTTCTCAGCTGAGCCGAGAAATAAGTCGTTAGCAGCCTTGCAAAGTTATCGTGAATCCTTGTCAAGCTGCGGATCTGATCCTTTGAAAAGCGGAGCGCCCGTTTAAAGTCATAGACTTTTACTTTTTTAACGGACTCTTCTTTTTTCAGCTCGTCGGCGTCCATTTCACCCGTCGATATCGCTGAAAGCAGTGCATCGATTTCATTTTGGGAGAGTACTTCTCCTGCCATCTGTTTTCACCTCCATGGTTCTGTCATCTATGTTCCTACTGCAGATTAAAGGAGGTAATGTATACAGTTTTCACTTTTCCCTCTTTCATGTAGTTCGTGTTCAGCTTTTCTTTCAGCTGCTCTTTAAATTTTTCTTTTCCTTTTTGTCCTTCAAGATCATCTGCGTTCGTGTTTGCCAAAAGGGAGATGACTGAATCTTTAATTTGGAAATCCCGCTTTTCAAGCTCTTCTTTCGCTTCTTTCGAATCGGTTTCAAGCTTGATTGACAAACGGACCACATTGTCCGATTTCAAGTTTGTCGTGATTTCGGCGACTTCAACTGATGATTCGACCACTTCATCGATCGAAGGTTCTTTCGTTTGATCTTTTTCACTTGCGCTTCCCTTAATGACAAAGAACGCAGCGGTTCCTAACACAGCAATTGCCAGAATAATCGTCAGCATAATTCCTAGAAGTTTTTTATTCATTCAGATTCCTCAATTCTTTGGTCACAAGAAAGTATTTGGATTTTTTGATAGAATGACACGATTGTATCCACAACTGTATCTTCATCTTCTTTGACAACAAACTTTTTTCCGTTTGACAGCGTAATTGTCGTATCCGGAAAACATTCAATTTGCTCAATGAATAGCGCGTTCAGAATAAAAGGCTGTCCGTTTAATCGCGTAACTTTGATCATGTGTTATCAAGAGGCGCCTTTACGAGGGCGCCTCCTTCCCTCCTATCGCTTCAGATTGACGAGTTCCTGAAGAATTTCATCAGAGGTTGTAATGATTTTCGCATTGGACTGGAAACCGCGCTGCGCGATAATCATTTCGGAAAACTCTTCTGAAAGGTCGACGTTCGACATTTCAAGCGCACTCGTTTGAATCTTTCCTGAGCCGCCTTCTCCAGGCACGACGACTTGCGGAGCTCCAGAACTCAATGTTTCGCGGTAAAGGTTGTCTCCCGCTTTTGACAAGCCGGATGTGTTGCTGAATGTCGCAAGCGAGATTTGGCCGGCGGTCTGGTTCTCGTTGTTTTGATCGACATAAGACACGGTTCCGTCAGGTGCGATGCTGAAGCTTTGCGCGTCTTGCGGGATATTGATTCTTCCGTTGTTGGCCGTTAAGACGAACAGCCCATCAACAGTGACGAGGTCACCTTCATCAGAAAGGTAGAAGTTTCCGGATCTTGTGTAGTATTCTTCTTCTCCTGTTCCAACTCGGAAGTAGCCGTCTCCTGTAATGGTCATGTCAAGCTGGCGGCCTGTTGTTGAAGGCGCTGCGTTTGTGTGAATGATATCGATCGATCCGATCGTTGCACCGAGCCCGACCTGCTGGCCGTTGACAGAACCGCGATTTGCAGTAGACGACGACGCACCGGAAAGCTGTTGGCTGACAATATCTTTAAACGTAACCCGGCTTTTCTTATAGCCTGCCGTATTGACATTCGAAATGTTGTTTGCCACGACATCAAGCTTTGTCTGAAAGTTTTTCATGCCGCTGATTCCTGAATATAGTGAACGTAACATAATTATTCCTCCCTGAATTATCTGTTTTTATTTGTCAGAATGGCTTACCGCCGTCACATTCCACGGATTGACTTCGGTTCCATCGTCAAGGACAAGCAGATACTGTCCGTCTGAGCTTTTAACTGATTTGACGAGCGCCGTTTTCTCTTCGCTGTCTTCGCCTTCATAAGTAACTTCTTTTCCGATCCAGCTGACATACATCGTCATCGGGTCCTGAAGTCCGACAAACGTCGACATCGTTGAGTTTAGATTCGTTAGTTGCTCAAGGCTTGAAAAGGTCGCCATTTGCGCAATGAATTCACGGTCTTCCATCGGATTTAAGGGGTCTTGGTACTGCAGTTGTTTCATGAGCAGTTTCAAAAATTCATCCTTGCCAAGGTTGGAGCCGCTCCCTGCTTTCTCGGCTTTTTTTGCCTCGGACAAATAATTGGATGTCGTTGATTTTGTGTTTGTTGTCCCTATGGCAGTTCTTGTATCAATTGAAGTGTCAGGCATTAGATCTCCTCCTCGCTGTCCTGTGATCGAGTCTCGATAAGATCATCCAAAAACTCCTGAAAGCCCTCATTTTCCTGCTCTTTTTGCTGATCTTGCTTCGGCTGCTGCTGGTTTTTCTGTTCGTCCGCCAGCTGTCCGAAGGTCTGATCACCGTTTTGAAGCGGTACACCGAAGCGGTCAATTTGTACAGACATGTTGGGCAGCGCCTGTTTAAGATGCGCGAGATTGTGTTCGAGCAGCTCTTTAGCCGACTGGGTCGATGCGATGATTTTGCTCGAAAACATCCCGTGCTGTTTGACGAGTTTGATCGTGATAAAGCCAAGATTTTCAGGATTCAGGCGGATCGTGAAACTGCCTGTCGATCTGCCGAACGGTGTATACTTCATCTGTTTCCATGAGCTGAGAATTTGTTCTGAAAAGCTTTTCGGCTGAGCGGAAGATTCCTCTGCCGCCGAAGTTTGGAGACCCTGGATCAGCACTGCGCCTGTCCGATGATTGGCCAGTACAGAGGGTTGAATCGGCTGTTCCTTTTGGCCTTGCTTTCCTTCAGTTTGAATTTCCCTTCCGTTCAAAACAAAGGACAACGGCTTCTCAGAAAGAGAGACATCGGTTTTTTTGCTCATGAGCATTGCCTTTAGTTCGCTTTCCGCCATTTTCCACTCTTTTTGATCCGGTTCAGCGTTTGCGTTCATCATCTGCTCCATTACACTTTTCAAGCTTTTCAGCTCGGCGTTTGACATGGACAAAAGCTGCGACTCACCCGGATCTTTTGTGAAAAATTGGCGTTTAAGTTCATCAATCAGCCCTTCTGTTCCCGCCTTTGTCTGAAGAGCGGCGAGAAATTCCGGCGCTTGTTTCAATATTTCTGCGATTTGTGAAGTTTTGAGTGCCGGTTGATTTTCATTTACGATCACAGCGAGCAGCTGCTGAATCTGACCAAGAATTTGCAGGTCAGTCAGTTTCGGCTCTTCTGTCCCGCTTTCGTCAGCAGGCACAGCTTCAATAGCATCAGCTGTTTTGCCTGATTGTCCAGGCAGAGCGGCATTTTCAAGCAGCTCTTTTATTTGCTGTAACAGCTGTTCTGCCAATGCGAGTTCATCCGGAGATGGATTCAGCTCTTCAACATGCTGGAGGGAATTCAACCAGTCTTCATTGAAGGAGCCGCCTTCATTATTTAAAAGCCATTGCTTCAGTTCATGCAAAAGCCCTTCCAATGACGTGTCCTGAGAAGGTTCTTCTCCCTTTTGAAAAGGGGAAAGTGAGCTGTTTTCCTTTTGGAGCACATTTTGAAAGAGTCCGCCCAGAGGCGTCCTGCTCGTTTTTGCAGTTGCGGTATCCGCCGCAGGCTTGGCATCAAAAGAGATTGCGTCAAAAAGCCTCAAGCTATTCCCCCCCTTCTTTTTTCTTGTCATTTTTCGCTTCGTTTTTCACAAGCTTTTCTGTGAATACAGCCGCTTTATCAGGAGACATTTTGGAGAGGATCTCAGTCACTTTCTTTTTGCTTAAAGAATCTAAAATGTTGATTGCCTCTTCTTCTTTTAATTCGCTTAAAATTTTTGCAGCTTTATTGCTTTGCATGCTTTCATAAATTTTGACGACTTTTTTTCCGTCTCCTTGACCTTCGGTGTTCTTTTCTTTCTGCTCTTTTTCATCTTTTTCCGTTTTTTCGAACGAGCTGATTTTTTGTTTCAGTCTTTTAATCTCTTGATCACTCGTTTTCAAGTCACTCGTCAGCGTTTCGATTTCGCTTTTTTGTTCATCGATCGTCTTTTGGAGCTTTTCTGCTTTGTTCTCCTGCTGCTTTGCTGCGTGATCTTTGTCCTGATCCTCGCCGTTTTTCACAAGCTCTTTAACAACGGGGATTTTGGAGGCTGCATCCTGGAAATTGACGCCCAAAAGCCACATGCCGACAAACGCTGCAACGATTAAAAAGATCAGCGGAATGACGATGACAAACAAAAATGTCTGAAATTTACCGGCTTTTTTTTCTTCGGTCATCGTTTTTCTACCCCTAGCTTCCTTGAGTTATGTACTGGGCAATGGAGATATCGTCCATTTCCTTTAACTCATTTGCTTTGTTTTGCAGCGAATACATTTCAAACTGCTTTTCTTTCATTTTTTCAAATTTTTTCAGCTCGATATTTTTTTCCGTCAGATCGTGCTGTTTTTCATTCATTTCATTTCTCTTCATCATGACGAGCTTTTGATAATGGTAGATAGTCGTTTCAAGATTTGTGACAAATTGCTGATAATGCCGCATTTCCTGAACGCTCATTCCTGTCTGCATCTTGATTTCCTTGTTTTTTTCTAGCGTTTCTTTTTGGTTCATGCTTTCATACAGCTTTTCCGCGACCTTTTCGAATTCGGAAACTGAGTGCTGATATTCAGCGAATGATTGGTCTTTTTCATTTTCTTTAAGCTCGAGGAGCTTTTGAAATTTAAATGAATAAGCCATTCTTAATCCTCTCTTCCTGTAAGACTCTTTAATAAAGAAATGCTCTCTTCCAGCGACGCCGCTTCATCCACTTCCTGCTTGAGGAAGCTGATCAGCTTAGGGTGGAATTGTATGGCCTCATCAATTTCTCTGGAAGACCCTTTTTTATAGGCTCCTATGTTGATCAGGTCCTCTGAGTTTTGATAGGTTGACAGCATTTCCCTGAACCGATTCGCTGCTCTTATATGATCTTTCCCGGCGATGTTTGACATCACCCTGCTGATGCTTTTTAAAATGTTGACTGCCGGAAACTGGCCTTTATTCGCAAGGCTCCGGTCAAGAACGATATGACCGTCCAAGATTCCCCTGACAGTATCGGCGATCGGTTCATTCATATCATCACCGTCGACAAGAACCGTATAGAAAGCAGTTATTGACCCGTTTTCCGTCGTTCCTGTTCGTTCTAAGAGCTTAGGTAAAATAGCGAACACTGAGGGTGTATAACCTTTCGTCGTCGGCGGTTCGCCCGTCGCCAGGCCGATTTCCCTCTGAGCCATGGCAACCCTTGTCACCGAGTCCATCATGAACATCACGTTTTGTCCTTTGTCGCGGAAGTACTCGGCAATCGCTGTTGCTGTATAGGCCGCTTTCAGCCGCATCAATGCCGGCTGGTCGGAAGTAGCCACTACAACGATCGTGCGCTTCAGCCCTTCTTCGCCGAGATCTTTCTCAATGAACTCTCTGACTTCGCGGCCCCGCTCTCCGACAAGAGCGATGACATTCAAGTCTGCGGCCGTCTCTCTTGCTATCATGCCCATGAGCGTGCTTTTTCCGACGCCGCTTCCGGCGAATATCCCGACTCGTTGTCCTTTTCCGACGGTCAGCAGACTGTCGATTGATCTGACGCCGACCGCCATTTTTTCTCTGATTGGCGGCCTTTTCATCGGATTAGGTGGCGCCTGGTCTGTCGAAACTTGAGCCAAACCTTTCGGAAGCGTGCTGCCGTCGAGCGGATTGCCGAATGCATCGACAACTTGCCCGATCAAGCCGGAGCCGACTTTGACTCTGAGCGATTCTCCCGTCGCTTCGACAATGCTGCCGGGTGCAATATTGGCCGCTTCCAAATATGGCATGAGAAGAATATTTTGGTCTTTGAAGCCGACGACCTCAGCTTTGATGGCCTTTGGCCCGTCACCTTTTGTATAGATTTTGCAGACATCGCCGATTGAGCATTCAGGTCCTTTGGATTCAATCATCAGGCCGACCGCTTGTTTGACTTTTCCGTAACGTTTGTAGGAGTCTGCGGTTTCTATACATTCAAGCAGCTGCTCAAGCATCACTGGACAACACCTGCCGTTTCAAGCAGGCTGAGCAGTTTTTGTTTCAGCTGCTGTAATTGAGTGTCGATTCCTGCATCAATTCTTCCGAAAGCCGTTTCAACATAGCACGTTCCCTTTGACGCTTTTTCATCGGCGTATATCGCGAGATGGGCGCCATATTGGAGGAGCTGCTCAAGTTCGTTTTTGTGGCTTTGAACCTCTGTGTAATACTCCGGATCCACATAGACGGCAATGTCATCGAACTCTTTCATTTCGGACAGCACCTGTTTGACGAGGGCTGAAAAAGCTTCTTTGTCGTCAGCCTTTTGATTCCAAACTTTTTTAGCCAGCGACACGGCAAGTTCGACAATTTCTTCGGAAGATTGTTCGATTTTTTCTTCATAGTCACGCCTCGCCGCTCCGACGATGGCGTTGGCTTCATCCAAATAGGATTGATAAGTGCTTTGGGCCTCGGCCTTTCCCTGTTCAAACCCCGCTTGAAAGCCTTCTTGTTTCGCCTGGTCTATCAGCGCTTCGCGTTCTGTTTCCCAGCTTATCCTTTCCTCTTCGATTTGCCGTCTGACCTGTTCGAGTTCAGCGTTCGCTTTTTCGTATATTTTCCCTGCTTCCTGTCTGGCATGATCGAGGAGGAATTCCGGATCCTGTCCGGTATCAAGTTCAGTTTCTGTTTCAGGAAGTTTGACTTCCTTTAATGAAATCGTCCGCCTTTCTTTTGGCGGTATTGATGATAATCGCTGTTTAATAATGTTAGACAATGATATCATCTCCTCCGCCTCTGGCGATTACGATCTCACCTGCTTCTTCAAGTCTTCGGATGACGCTTACGATTCTGGATTGAGCTTCTTCTACGTCACGCAGACGCACAGGACCCATGAATTCCATTTCTTCTTTAAATGTTTCAGCCATACGCTGCGACATATTGCTGAAGACGATGTCTTTGACCTCTTCGCTGGCCACTTTGAGGGAGAGAAGCAGATCGTCGTTTTCCACATCGCGGATAACCCTTTGAATGGCGCGGTTATCAAGCGTAACGATATCTTCAAAGACGAACATCCGCTTTTTAATCTCGTCGGCAAGCTCAGGATCCTGGATTTCAAGGGAGTCAAGGATCGTTTTCTCTGTACCTCTGTCAACTCCGTTCAACACTTCGACAACGGCTTCAATGCCGCCGGTCTGCGTGTAGTCCTGAGTGAATGTGGAGGATAGCTTTTGCTCCAGAATCTGTTCGACTTCATTGATGATTTCCGGCGACGTCCTGTCCATGACAGCGATCCGTCTTGCAACCTCTGCCTGCACATCCTGATTTAGTTCTGATAATATCTGACCGGATTGCACGGGATCGAGATAAGACAGAATCAATGCGATCGTCTGCGGATGTTCATGCTGGATAAAGTTCAGAATCTGCTCGGGATCCGCTTTTCTGGCAAAATCGAACGGTCTGACTTGAAGAGACGATGTCAACCTGTTGATAATGCTGGCGGCTTTGTCTTCGCCGAGCGCTTTGTCAAGCACCTGCTTGGCGTAGTGAATGCCGCCTTGTGATATATATTCTTGAGCAATAGCCGTTTCATGAAATTCCTGAATAATTTCATCTTTTTTCTCTGGTGATACAGCTCTGACATTTGATATTTCAAGCGTCAGCCTTTCGATTTCTTCATCTGTTAAATGCTTGTAAACGGAAGCTGACACATCAAGCCCTAAGGATATCATGAGAATGGCCGCTTTTTGTTTGCCTGTAAGCCTATCTTGTTTCATTTTTGCCATTTCAATACTCCTCCTAATCCTCGGTCAGCCAGCTGCGCAACAATTTGGCGAATTCTTCAGGCTTATCTTTCGCCATTTTTTCAAGCTGTTTTCGTCTGACAGTTTCTTCCGTCTCTTTTTCATTGTTCACATCAGCAACACGAATCGGTTCCTGAGGCGTTTCATACCATTCTTCCTCGTATTCGTCATCTCTATTTTTACGTCTTCTGACAAGCCAGATGATGAGGCCGATTACAGCAACAAGCGCTGCTCCGCCTGCGATGTAAATCCACATCGGTATACCGCCTGTTTCCGTTCCTTCATCGATTGTCTGCTTGCCGTCGAACGATTGGACAGAAACAACGATTTTATTTTCAATATCCTCATCTGTCAGCGGCTCTTCTTCATACTTCTTGTCGATCGATGTTTTCACAATGGTTGAGAGGATTTTTTTAATATCATCTTCTCTTTCAGCAGGCAGTGACTGCGGGTTCTTCGCATCAGGCGGTTCAACCATGACCTGGACGCCCAGATCTCTGATTTTGTACGGACTTTCGGCGATTTCTTTATGAATTTTGTTGACTTCATTGTTGATTCGTTCTTCGCTTTTTTCGTAGTCTCCGTTGCCTGTTCCGCCTTCTGTCTCCGCATAGTTTGTTACATCGTTTTCACCTGTTCCGTTGACGCCTCCAGCTTGCGCTCCCTGTCCGGAATACGTTTCACTGACGCGCTCTGCGCTGACCGTGATCCCTTCCATATTTTCTTTGTCGACAGGTTCAACCAGATCTTCCGTCCTGTTTTCTTTTGTGAAGTCGATGTCGGATGTGACGGATACAACTACTTTATCCTGTCCCATCATCGTGCCGAGCATGGTTTGAATTTGTCTCTGCAGGTCCTTTTCGATCTGAGCTTTGACTTGCCTTTGTGAAGAGTAGCTGTCAGCGTATGAACCTGAATCTTTGCCGGTTTGATCGTAATACGTGGAGTTTTGATCCATGATCACGATATTTTCCGGATCAAGGTTCGGCACGCTTTTCGATACGAGATGATAAAGGCCGTTGATTTCATTTTGATCAAGCGTGTGGCCGGGCTTCACCTGAAGAACAATCGAAGCGGATGCTTCCGGCTTTTCCTCTCCGACAAAGACGGATTCCTTCGGCAGGTTAATCATGACCTTTGAATCTTTAATCCCGTCTATTCCTTTGATGAGGTTGGAAAGCTCGGTTTGCGTTGCTTTCACTTTCAATACGTCAAATTCGTTGTCCGTCATACCGAAACCGGCATTTTGACCAAAGAACGAATAATCGATGCTTCCGCTTTTCGGAAGACCCTCTGCCGCAAGATCGACTTTCAGCCCGTCGACTTTTTCTTCCGGAACTTTAATGACTGAACCGTCAGCTGCAACCTCAGATGGAACACCTTTTTCATCGAGCACTTTTTTGATTTGGCCGGTTTCTTCAGCTGACAAGTCTTTATAGAGCGGCACCATTTTATTCGACGAAGCAACAATTCCAATGATGATTGACAGGATCACTGCCAGAGCGACGATGCCGATCATCAAAAACTTCTGCAGCTTTGATCTGTTTTTCCAAAAATCTGTTATTTTCGTTTTGATTTGCAATAAAGTACGATTCATCTTACTCCCCCGGTAGTTACACTAATTCTCTTCGCTTTCAGACTCCTTTCTTACATTTGCATTCTCATGATTTCCTGATAAGCTTCAACCGCTTTGTTGCGGAATTCCGTCGCAGCCGTCAATGTAATATTTGCCTTCTGGGCTGCAACCATCACTTCATCAAGGTTGACATCCTGACCGAGAGCAAGCGCGTTTGTCAGTTTATCAGATTCATTTTGAGATTGATTCAAAGCATTGATAGAATCTTTCAGCACGTTGGAAAAGCTGACTTGGTTCTCTGAACCGTCCTGCTTGTTCGTGATCTGATTTGTTGCATTCGTTCCCGCCTGCACGGGTTGAATTCCAAATGGAGAGATTCCATTAACCATTCGTGTCATCACCCTACTTTCCGATTTCTAGTGCTTTCATCAGCATTCCTTTTGTCGCGTTCATCGCTGTGACATTCGCTTCATATGACCTTGTGCTGCCCATTAAATCAACCATCTCTTTTAGCGGATCGACATTCGGCATCTGCACGTATCCGTCTTCGTTTGCGTCGGGATGCGTCGGATCATAAACGAGTTTAAATGGTGTTTTGTCTTCGCTGATCTTGGTCACCTTTACCCCTTCACCGACTCTCGCCGATGCATTCATCGATGATTGGAGCACGGATGAAAAAGATTCGCCTTTCGGAGCCGTCGATACAAGCTTTCTTCTATACGGCTGCCACTGTCCGTCGACCAGCTTCGCTCTTGTTGTGTCCATGTTTGCCAGGTTGGAAGAAACGGTATCCATTCTGACTCTCTGTGCAGTCAACGCCGAAGCTGAGATGTTGATGCTATTGAATACCCCCATTATTTACCTCCTGTAATCGCGGTCCGCAGTGAGTTGAATTTGCCGCTTATTCTTTCAACCAGCGCTTGATACTGGATTTGATTTTTCGCCATTTCACTCATTTCCTGATCAACGTCCACGTTGTTCCCGTTTTCCTGATAACTTGTATTCTTTCTCGACACAACTGAATAATTTGACTCATTCCCTTTGAAGTCAATGTGTCTATAGTCTGTTTTTATAGCGTTAATTCGGGAGGACTCCTCATTCAGCACATTTTTGAAGGATACTTTTTTCGCCTTGTAGTTCGGTGTGTCTACATTGGCCAGATTGTTCGTTATGACTTTTTGCTTAATGTTCGCTTGATTCAAGGCTCCCTCTAGTCTATGTATTGTTCCTGAAAATATATCCATCGCCAAATACCTCCAATCTTTTTCCATCTGTCTCAAAATCTTGTCGAGAATTGTAAAAACCATAAGCCTATTGTAAGGAATAATAGGCTTAAAGTCTATGATCTGGACGCAAAAAAAAATCGTAATAAATATCTATTTTATGAATAGGTATTTCGACCTAGATTATAAGAACTATGTAATGTTACGTTTGTTAAAGTTTCAAAACATTATGTTAGTATATTTTTTATTCAAGCAACGCATTGATTCAGCACCGCATTTTAGTTGTTTTTGATATGAAAAAATTACGATAATATAGTTTAAAACGTGAAATAAAAAAAGCCGCAGAACGGCATGTTCTGCGGCTTTCATCTTTTAATGAGACTTTAGTTTTTCTAATTCCATTAAAAATTTGTTGTTCAGGACTTTAATGTATGTGCCTTTCATCCCTAATGACCTTGATTCAATGACACCGGCGCTTTCAAGTTTGCGCAGCGCATTGACAATGACCGAGCGGGTGATGCCGACGCGGTCTGCAATTTTACTTGCGACAAGCAGACCTTCATTTCCGTCAAGCTCTTCAAAAATATGTTCAATTGCTTCAAGCTCGCTGTAAGATAATGAACTGATCGCCATTTGAACGACCGCTTTGCTGCGTGCTTCCTCTTCGATCTCTTCAGCTTTCTCTCTGAGAATTTCCATTCCTACGACCGTTGCGCCATATTCGGCAAGGATCAGATCGTCATCCTCGAATTTCTCCTGAAGGCGGGACAGAATCAAGGTGCCGAGTCTTTCGCCTCCTCCGATGATCGGAACGACTGTGGTCAGACCCGCTTGGAACAAATCGCGGTTTTCCACAGGGAAAGCCGTATATTCGCTGTTAATGTCAAGGTTGGATGAAGTTTCCGGAATGTTGAACAGACTTTTTGTATAGTCTTCAGGAAACTGGCGCTCTTCAAGCATTTTTTTCATCCGGTCATTTTCGATCTGCTGGTTGATCGAGAAACCGAGAAGCTTTCCTCTGCGGCTGACGACGAAAATGTTCGAATCAATCACATCGCGAAGCGTTTCGGCCATTTCTTTAAAATTAACCGGCTTCCCTGCCGCATTTTGCAGCATTGCATTAATCTTTCTTGTTTTTTGTAATAAAGCCATAATAAATTGATCCTCCTAAATTACTCTTATTTAATTGTTTATAAAATAAACTGGCTTAAATCCTTATTCTTAGCGATCGAACCGAGCTTTTCTTCAACATATTGAGGCGTGATGACAACTTCCTCCATCGTTACATCCGGAGCCTCGAATGACAGTTCTTCCAAAAGCCGTTCCAAAATGGTGTGAAGCCTTCTCGCCCCGATATTGTCTGTGTCCTGGTTCACATGATAAGCCACTTCTGCAATCTTACGAATAGCATCGTCAGAAAATTCAAGAGATATACCTTCCGTCTTCAATAAAGCCTTATACTGCTTTAGAAGAGCGTTGTCAGGCTCAGTTAAGATTTTCACAAAATCATCGATGCTCAGCTTTTGAAGCTCAACGCGGATCGGAAAGCGTCCCTGCAGCTCTGGAATTAGATCTGAAGGCTTCGCCATATGGAATGCACCTGCAGCGATGAACAGCACGTGATCCGTTTTGACCGCACCGTACTTTGTCATGACGGTAGAGCCTTCTACAATCGGAAGAATATCGCGCTGCACGCCCTCTCTTGAGACGTCGGCCGATGAAGAAGCACCGCTCTTTTTGGCGATTTTATCGATCTCATCGATAAAGATGATTCCCGACTGTTCGGCTCTCAGGACGGCCTCCTGGGCAGCTTCGTCCATATCGATGAGCTTTGCCGCTTCTTCATTCGTCAGCACTTTTCGTGCTTCCCTAACCGTCAGCTTGCGGCGCTTTTTCTTTTTCGGCATCAGGCTGCTGAGCGCATCCTGCATGTTCATGCCCATCTGTTCCATACCCGAGCCTTGGAGCATATCAAACATGGATGGCTGCTGCTCCTCCACCTCCACGGTGACATAATGGTCTTCAAGCTCGCCGAGAGCAAGCTGATGTGCAATCCGCTTCCGGTTGTTTTCGATATCCGTGTCTTCATGCTTTTCCGCTTCATTCGTCTCTTGATCCTGATTACCGCCAAACAGCATTTCAAAAGGATTTTTCGCACCTGACTGTTTTTTCCTTCCCGGTACAAGCAGGCGGACGAGGCGTTTATTTGCGTTTTCTTCGGCGATGCCTTTCACTTCGTTCATTTTTTCCTCTTTGACGAGGCGGATTGACGTTTCCACAAGATCCCTGACCATCGATTCAACATCTCTGCCCACATAACCGACTTCCGTGAACTTCGTCGCTTCGATTTTGACGAACGGAGCGCCGACGAGCTTCGCGATTCGTCTTGCAATCTCGGTTTTTCCCACACCTGTCGGACCCATCATCAATATGTTTTTCGGAACGATTTCTTCGCGCAGTTTTTCATCAAGAAGACTTCTTCTGTAGCGGTTCCTCAATGCCACGGCGACCGCTTTTTTCGCATCGAGCTGGCCGACGATGTATTGATCAAGCCTTTCGACGATCTGCCTAGGAGTCAGCGGCTTTTTTTCCATATGCCTCATATCCTTTCTATTCAAGTTCTTCTACAATGATCTGATCGTTCGTATACACACAGATTTCGCCCGCGGTTTCAAGTGAGGCCCTCGCAATCGCTCTTGCGTCAAGCTGGCCGCCTGCATGACGTTTCAACGCCCTTCCGGCTGCCAGGGCATAGTTTCCGCCTGAGCCGATCGCCAAAATGCCGTCGTCAGGTTCAATCACCTCGCCTGTTCCGGAAACGAGCAGCATGCTGTCAGCGTTCATGACGATCAGCATCGCCTCAAGCTTTCTGAGGACTTTATCGCTTCGCCACTCTTTTGCAAGCTCGACTGCCGCACGCTGTAAATTGCCGTTGTACTCTTCAAGCTTCGCTTCAAACATTTCAAAGAGCGTGAAAGCGTCCGCAACAGAACCGGCAAAGCCGGCAATGACTTTCCCGTTGAAGAGCTTTCTTACCTTTCTAGCGGTATGCTTCATGACGACAGCCTGACCGAACGTAACCTGGCCGTCTCCCGCCATCGCGCTTTTTCCGTTGTGCTGGACGGCGAATATCGTCGTTGCGTGAAAAGATGACATAAAAGAACCTCCTTTATTTCCCTTTATGTGCCCGAGGGTGATGAGACATATATGTCTTTCTGAGCATATCTTTAGATACATGCGTATACACCTGGGTTGAAGAAAGGTTTGAATGCCCAAGCAGTTCCTGAACGCTCCTGAGATCCGCACCCTCATTTAACAAATGGGTGGCAAAAGTATGGCGGAGCATATGCGGATGTATATGTAATGTACCCGAAGTCTTTTTGACCAGTTCTCCCAAAATGTAACGAACCCCCCTCGGGGTTAAGGGCCCGCCCCTTTGATTCAAAAAAATAAAAGGGCAGGGCTCTTTCGCTTTTAACAGAAGGATGCGTCTTCCATTTTGCAAATACAGATCCAAAGCCTCCCGGGCGAATGAACCAAATGGAATATACCTTTGCTTCCTGCCTTTCCCGTGAACCAAAACCGTATCTAAAAACAGATCCAAATCGGATTCCTTCAGGCTGCAAAGTTCGCTTACCCGCATGCCTGTTGCGTAAAGAAGTTCCAAGAGCGCCTGATTCCTTTGGCCGAGCGGTGTACTCAAGTCCGAAACCTCAAACAGTTCTTCAAGTTCTTTTTCATATAAAAATTTTGGAATCCGTTTATCCTGTTTCGGAAGACTGACAAGCAGAAACGGGTTTTCTTTTACCATCTTTTCCCTTAATAAAAATTTATAGAAGCTTCGCAGAGCCGAAATTTTCTTGCTAATCGTCCTGCGAGTAAGCCCTTTTTCATGCGCTTCCGTCAAGAAAATTCTCACATCCGGATAAGTCACGTCTTCAAAACCTTTTATGCCCTGAACTTGTAAAAAGCGTTCAAAGTCTTCAATAGAAGAAATGTAACCCACAATTGTATATTTTGAATAATTCTTTTCTATTTGTAAATATTCAATGAATAAAGTTAAAAAATTCTTAACATTTGCCATCATTACACCTCTTCGAAAAGGGCTTTTAAATGTTATCACATAACAAGTTCATCTGGCAATGAATAACTATAGCGTTTTCGAAATATTTTGAATTGTCTCCAATGCGCGCGAAGCATACTGTTCATTTCGTTCCTGCTTGTTTTTAATTTTAACCCCCAATTCCTTGAACAGACCGAAGTTCGCATTCATCGGCTGGAAGTTTTTCTTGTTTGTTTCCGTGATGTAATGGGCCATGCTGCCGATCGCTGTTTCATTTGAAAAAGTGACCGGTTCTTTTCCCTGAATGAGCCGAGCCGCATTTATTCCGGCAACAAGACCTGAAGCCGCTGATTCAACATACCCTTCAACACCTGTCATTTGGCCGGCGAAAAACAGATCGTCCCGTTTTTTAAACTGGTAGGTCGCTTTTAAAAGACTCGGCGAGTTGATGAACGTATTTCTGTGCATTACGCCGTAGCGGACGATTTCAGCTTGTTCCAGTCCCGGAATAAGGCGGAGCACTTCCTTTTGGTCGCCCCATTTGAGGTGGGTCTGAAAACCGACGATATTGTAAAGCGTGCCGGCTGCATCATCTTGGCGCAGCTGCACAACGGCGTATGGACGCTTTCCTGTTTTGGGATCTTCAAGGCCGACAGGCTTCATCGGGCCGAACAGCATCGTTTTTTTGCCGCGCTTCGCCATGACTTCAATCGGCATGCAGCCTTCAAAGAAGATTTCCTTTTCAAATTCTTTCAATGGAACAGTTTCCGCAGACACAAGGGCGTCATAAAATCTGTCAAACTCTTCTTCAGTCATCGGACAGTTCAAATACGCTGCCTCCCCTTTGTCATAGCGGGATTTCAAATAGACTTTATCCATGTCAAGGCTGTCTTTCTCAACTATCGGCGCAGCGGCGTCATAAAAGTACAGATAGTCCTCTCCTGTCAGCTCCCGGAGCTTCGCGGAAAGCGATTCTGACGTCAGCGGTCCTGTTGCAATAATAGTCGGTCCTTCCGGTATTTCCGTGACTTCTTCATTGAGCACAGTCACATTCGGATGATTCTTTACTTTTTCGGTAACGTTTGCGGCAAATTCATGCCTGTCTACGGCAAGCGCACCGCCGGCAGGAACAGAACATTCGTCAGCAGCAGCGATGATGGCCGAGTCAAGAACCCGCATTTCTTCCTTTAATACACCGACAGCGTTCGTTAATGAATTCGCCCGAAGCGAGTTGCTGCAGACAAGTTCTGCGAATTTATCTGTATGGTGTGCCGGCGTTTGTTTAACAGGCCTCATTTCGTATAAACGGACATTGATACCTCGCTTGGCAAGCTGCCATGCAGCTTCGCTTCCGGCAAGTCCTGCACCGATGACATTTACTGTTTGATTCATATTCACATCTCCTAATTTATGAGTTGACTTCATCTTTTAACACAACAAAGAAGGTGAGCAAAGCCCTGCTCACCGCTACTTTTGTTGTTCTTCCTTATAATCGCAATTCACGCACTGCACTTGAACGCCTTTTTTGAGCTTTTTCTCGACAAGCATGTCCTCACATTTCGGACATTTCCGTTCAAGCGGTTTATCCCATGATACGAATTCGCATTCAGGATAGCGGTCACAGCCGTAAAAAATACGGCGTTTTTTCGATTTGCGCTCGACGATGTTGCCGGTTTTGCATGAAGGGCATTTGACCCCGATCTCTTTTACAATCGGCTTGGTGTTGCGGCAGTCCGGAAAATTGGAGCAGGCCATAAATTTGCCGTAGCGGCCCATTTTATAGACCATCGGGTGGCCGCACTCTTCACAGTCCACACCCGCATACTCCGGTTCGATTTCCACTTCCTGCATCTCGGCTTCCGCCTTTTCAACGCGTTTTTCAAAGTCCTTGTAAAAGGAATCGATGATCTGCACCCATTGAATGTTTCCGTCTTCAACGTCATCAAGCTCTTTTTCCATTTTGGCGGTGAACTCAACATTAATGATCTCAGGGAAAAACTCCATGATCAAGTCAAGCACGATTTGACCGAGTTCAGTCGGGATAAAGCGTTTGTTATCAAGGGCGACATACCCGCGCTTTTGAATTGTGTCAAGCGTCGGCGCGTAAGTCGACGGACGGCCGATTCCCAGCTCTTCAAGCGTTTTGACCAGCCTTGCTTCCGTATAGCGCGGAGGTGGCTGTGTGAAGTGCTGTTCGGGTTCGATATCTTTTGAAAGAACGGTGTCGCCTTCAGCGAGATCCGGAAGCATCTTATTCTTCTCTTCCATCTGATCGTCTTTTCCTTCAACGTACACCTTCATGAAACCTGAAAACTTGACTTTACTGCCGTTCGCCCGAAATGTCAACCCGTTGTTTTCAAGATCGACGCTCATCGTATCGAGTGTCGCCGGAGCCATCTGGCTTGCGACAAAGCGCTCCCAGATCAGCTTGTATAGTCGAAGCTGATCTCTTCCCAATACCGCCTTCAGATCGGAAGGCTTTCTGAGCACCGAGGTCGGCCTGATCGCTTCGTGGGCATCCTGGGCGTTTTCATTCTTTTTGGCAGGTTTTCGCTTGCTCCCCAAAAATTCTTTTCCGTACTGTTCGCCGATGAATGATGCCGCTTCTTCTTGAGCTGTATTCGAGATGCGTGTTGAATCCGTTCTCATATAAGTGATTAACCCGACAGTTCCTTCTTTGCCGAGATCGATTCCTTCATAAAGCTGCTGGGCGATCATCATCGTTTTCTTTGCCCGGAAATTTAATTTACGCGCCGCTTCCTGCTGAAGCGTCGATGTTGTAAACGGGAGCGCAGGGTTCCGCTTCCGTTCTTTTTTCGTAACCTTTTTAACCTCAAATTTGTTCCCTTTGATCTGGGAGAGGATTTGTTTTACATCTTCTTCGCTTTTCAGCTGGTGCTTTTCGCCGTTTATTCCGAAGAAACTCGCTTCAAATGTTTCTTTGCCTTTGAGAAAAGACCCTTCAATGGTCCAATATTCTTCAGGTTTAAAATCGTTGATTTCTTTTTCTCTGTCAATGATAAGGCGGAGTGCAACAGATTGGACACGTCCCGCACTCAAGCCTTTTTTTACTTTTTTCCATAAAATCGGGCTGATTTTGTACCCTACAAGGCGGTCCAGAATTCTTCTCGCCTGCTGGGCGTCGACAAGATCCATATTGATCATGCGCGGATGCTTAAATGAATCTTTGATCGCATCTTTTGTAATCTCATTAAATACGACGCGGCAGTCGGAATTCAGATCCAGATCAAGGCTGTGTGCCAAATGCCACGCGATCGCTTCCCCTTCCCTGTCGGGGTCGGCTGCGAGATAGACTTTTTTTGCCTTTTTGGCGGCCGTTTTTAATTCTTTTAACACGGGGCCTTTCCCGCGGATCGTGATGTATTTTGGTTCAAAGTTCTGCTCGATGTCAACGCCCATCTGGCTTTTCGGCAAGTCTCTGACGTGTCCCATCGAAGCTTTCACTTTATATTTTTTTCCTAAGTATCGCTCAATCGTTTTTGCCTTTGCAGGCGATTCCACGATGACTAAGTATTCGGACATAACATTATCCCCCTCAAGAGGTGTTCTCTCTCTTTTCAATTTAGCCTTTTTATTGTATTCAGCATAATCGTCGTTTATATAATCATTATTTTTACGAAAAGTGTCTGATTTAATCCTTCTATATGTTGAACGCCGATTAAAGCGTTTAAACTTGAAATCCTCACTATTATTAAATATTACAATACAGTTTGTCAAACGATAATTCTAAACAGGTTCCGGATATTGAGTGCGTGAAGGCGGCAGTTCGCTCAAAATATCTTCAATATTCAATACGAGTTTCGCCCCTTCCTGGATCAGCCTTGAAGGACCGCAAGAGTTGGCGTCAAAGATCGGACCAGGCACGGCGAACACCTCCCGCCCCTGCTCAAGGGCTTGATATGCTGTGATGAGCGACCCGCTCTTTTCCTTTCCCTGGACGACAACGATTCCTTCCGTTAATCCGCTGATCAGCCGATTTCGCATCGGAAAGTGCCATTTTTGAGGTTTAACGTGGGGAGGGTGCTCTGATACCAGCAGGTGGTTTTCGGCCATTTGACCGGCGAGCTGGCGGTGTTCACGGGGATATATGCTATTGAATCCGCCCGCGATGACGCCGATTGTCCTTCCCTTTGAACAGATGCTCTCCTGATGGGCAAGACCGTCAATTCCTTTTGCAAGGCCGCTGACGATCGTCCAGCTTTTTTTGCAAAGCTCCCTGACAAGGTGAACCGCTGCTCTTTTTCCGTATAATGACGGGCTGCGGGTTCCGACGATTCCGATCAGTCTTTGTTCATTGAGAAGTTTAACATCTCCTTTTAAAAAAAGGACGGGAGGCGGGTCATGAATGGTTTTCAGGCTGGCTGGATAATCGGGGGAACATATGGCGGCCATGCGGACTCCGGCCGCTTCGTAAGAACGGATGAGCCGTTTAACATTAGACAGTTCTTGTTTCGCCAGTTTTCGTATGGAGCACAAGTCTGATCTTTTTAATGAAAGCTTCGTTAAAAGATGGTTTTTTTCGTCCGTAAGAGACAAGGAAGGATCCTGCTTCCACCACTTGGTCAGCAGAGAAGGGGAGAGTGTGCCGCGAAGGCGGAGCAATATCAAAAGCTCGCTGCTGTCGTTCATTCAAAAACCTCCAAACATTTTTAAAACAAAACAATCTGAAAGTACTAAACGATTTAACCAGTTATGAAAAAGCAGGAATAGACCAATCGGACTATTCCCGCTCATGTTAAGATCAATGTGTTTTACACGTTTCGTAAAGGCCTTTTTCCTTCAGCACTTTAATCAATGTTTCTCCCATAACAGAAGGCGTTTCAGCCACTTCGATTCCGCAGGCGTTCATCGTTTTGACCTTTTCGTCCGCCGTTCCTTTTCCTCCGGAAATGATGGCGCCGGCATGCCCCATACGCTTGCCAGGAGGCGCTGTTTTTCCTCCTATGAAACCGACGACAGGTTTGGTCATGTTGGCTTTCACCCATTCGGCCGCTTCCTCTTCAGCTGTTCCGCCGATTTCGCCGATCATGATTACCGCATGTGTATCAGGATCTTCATTAAACGCCTTCAGCACATCGATGAAGTTCGTCCCGTTGACAGGGTCTCCGCCGATGCCCACTGCCGTTGACTGGCCGACTCCTGCTTCTGAAAGCTGATGAACCGCTTCATATGTAAGGGTTCCTGAACGCGACACAACGCCGACATGGCCTTTTTTATGGATATATCCGGGCATGATCCCGATTTTACACTCCTCAGGCGTAATGACTCCTGGACAGTTCGGACCGATGAGCCTTGTTTTCTTGTCTTCCATATACCTTTTAACTTTTACCATATCCAGCACCGGAATGTGCTCAGTAATACAGATGACAAGATCAAGCTCAGCATCTGTCGCTTCCATAATCGCATCGGCTGCAAAAGCCGCAGGAACGTAAATGACAGACGCATTTGCCCCGGTCTGCTTTACAGCCTCTTCGACCGTGTTGAACACAGGCACCCCTTCAACCTCTGTTCCGCCTTTGCCCGGTGTGACTCCGCCGACAATTTTCGTTCCGTATTCAAGCATCTGCTTTGTGTGAAACAAAGCGGTTGAACCCGTTATCCCCTGAACAATGACTTTTGTGTCTTTATTAATAAATACACTCATTTTGGTCCCCTGCCTTTCTTACTTCACTAAGGATACGATTTTCTGCGCGCCGTCAGCCATTGATTCCGCAGACGTAATATTGAGTCCTGAATCATCGAGGATCTTCTTGCCGAGATCGACATTGGTGCCTTCAAGGCGAACGACAAGCGGCAATGTCAGACCGACTTGTTTCGTCGCTTCAACAACACCTTCTGCAATGACGTCGCATTTCATGATACCGCCGAAAATATTGACAAAGATCCCTTTGACGTTTTGATCAGACAAAATGATCTTGAACGCTTCCGTTACCTTTTCAGCTGTCGCGCCGCCTCCAACGTCAAGGAAGTTGGCCGGTTCCCCTCCGTAGTGCTTGATAATGTCCATGGTCGACATCGCAAGCCCCGCTCCGTTGACCATGCAGCCGATGTTTCCATCGAGCGAAATATAGCTTAAATCATACTTGGATGCTTCGATTTCCTTCGGATCTTCTTCATCGAGATCTCTGTACTCCAAGATGTCTTTTTGTCTGTATAGCGCATTGCTGTCAAAGTTCAGCTTGGCGTCAAGGGCCATGACTTTTCCGTCACCTGTGACGACGAGCGGATTGATTTCAGCAATGGAACAGTCTTTTTCAGTAAACGCCTTGTACAATCCCATCATAAACTTAACAGCCTGGCCGACAAGCTCTTTCGGGATATTGATGGCGAAGGCGATTTTTCTCGCCTGGTAACCCTGCAGTCCGACAGCCGGATCGATCACTTCTTTGACAATTTTTTCCGGCGTTTTTTCAGCGACTTCTTCAATTTCCGTGCCGCCTTCTTCGGATGCCATCAGCACGATGCGTGAAGTCGCCCTGTCAAGAACCAGACCGACATAGTATTCTTTTTTGATATCGCAGCCTTCTTCAATAAGTAAGCGTTTTATTTGCTGGCCGTCAGGACCCGTCTGGTGAGTGACAAGCGTCTTCCCCAACAATTCTTCCGCATAGGCTTTGACTTCTTCTTTTGATTTTGCAATTTTAACCCCGCCAGCTTTACCGCGTCCGCCGGCGTGAATTTGAGCTTTCACGACATAAACCGAGCTGGACAGCGCTTCCGCTGCTTTGACCGCTTCATCTGCTGTAAATGCCACTTTACCTTCCGGAACAGCCACTCCGTATTGTCTGAGTACTTCTTTCCCTTGGTACTCATGGATATTCATTTCCCATCCTCCTAACTTATGTAGCAAAAATAAAAATAGACTGCGCTTTCATTTTATATAATCATAGATCGATTGTCTAGGTTTCGATGAGAAATCGTAAAATCCTTCTAAACATTCACACTTTTATTTTATTAAAAATATAAAATTAATAGAGGAAACGGCTTTTTTTCAAAAGTCATTCCCTCTTTTTCAATTTTTCATCAAGCGTATAGACGAATGAAAAGATCTCGGCGACGATTTCGTAAAGCGCTTCAGGAATGTGATCGTCAAGCTCCAAGTGGCGCATTAATTCGACAAGCGTCGCATCTTCCTGAATCGGAACGCCGGCTTTCTGCGCCTCTTCAATGATCTTCTCCGCCGTGTATCCCGATCCTTTGGCAACCACCTTCGGCGCCTTATCCTTCATTTCATCGTAGTGAAGCGCAACAGCTCTTCTTAATGGAACAGATTCTTCCTTCATATTTTCACATCCACTGCGCTCTCTGTAATTTGTTCAAAGCGGGCGTCCAGAAAAGGAGCAAGCTTCATGTTTTCCCGTTTTTTTGCTGTGACGCCTGACAAGCTGTAGCCCAGTTCTTTCAGATTTTCCTTTAAAGCGGGGACCAGCGGTTCAAGCAAAGGCTCCAAGTCGAATCCTGTTTCAATTGTAACCGTCATGACGTTTTGCTGGATTAAACAATCGATCACCGTCTCTTCCAAGGCCTCCAACTGAAGGTAAAACATAAGGCGGCACTGGGAAGGGTCGATCTTTCCGTCGTCCTTTTTCTGCCCTTTTAAGAAAACGGTCAAATCCTGAACGCCGTTCTTTGAAAACAAAGGGTACGACAGAAAAAGCTGGCTCTGGGCAGGCTGATCATTTTGCAAAAACAGCTGTCCGTTTAAACGATGAAAGATTTGATCAGCTTCCTGTTTTACAGGAGCGGGAAGATCGGAAGCATGCCTCATTTCATTCAGCACGAGCTTTAAAGATTGAAGGCCCTGATCTTTGAGAACAGCGCCGTTTTCCATCGCTCTCAACAATGAGAGTTCATCTCTGACGCCTAAAAGGTCCTTGATCTTGAGGAGAACGGAAAATACATCGGCTTTATTCGTTAATGCAGGCGCTGTTTCTTTCATGATATGCTGCAATAATTCCGTCTCTTTTGGCGTGAATCCGCCCGGAACGGCCGGAGCTTGTCCTAGAGATCCGCTCGATTCAAGCGCTCTGATGACGCCTGCCGCTTCTTTTACAATATGCGTCCCGTTCGTTTCGGCTTGTGCCGCCAATTTATTGAGCAGGTCTTTAGCTGCCGCGATTTCTGCGTTTTGCGGCTGCTGCTGAACAGCTTTTGCTTCTTGTCCTTGGGTGCCGCCGGCGTCAGCTTTTTGCAAAGGATTCCCGATTTCTGACTGAACCTGCGGCTTTAATGGCTGAACGCCCTGCAGTTCTCCTTTTTCTAGCGACCTGACGTGTTCTGCAAGCTTTTGAATCAGCCTTTCGGCATGCACCTCGGTCTCCGCTTGTAAAACAGGCAAAAGCGCCTGCTTCAGCTTTTCCATGCCTGCGGATTGCTGAGTGGCGTTCGTGATCATATCAAATGTTTTGGCAATCTGCTCGTTCAGCGGTACGGGGTTTTTGACGGCCAAAATCGAATCGAGCACGCCGGGATGGACGGGAAGTTCGCGTTTAAGAGCGAACATGACGGCATCGGCGCCTTTTTGGGCGTCAGACTTCGGCAGATTTTCAAGCCACTTGATGGCGGCTCTTAAATCGTTTTCCCTGATCGGCTGCTGCTCCTTCAGCAACGCTCCGACCAGAAAGACAGCTTCCTTCGTCCGCTTCAGAGAAAGCCCGTTCAACAGCTTAAAAGCGGCATCCTGCACTGTCTTCGGGTTTTTGTCAAACGCTTCAACGACCTGAAGGCGGCCTGTCGCTTCATCAGGCTTCTTTTCATACGAAAACCAGTAATGAGCGCCCGCTTTCAGGGGTGCCTCAAGCTTCCCCTGCCATTTCGTATTGCCGATTTGTATTTCGGCGAACTGCTCGCTGATAAAGCGGAGCACTTTGCCGAGCATCAACCTTTTCTGATCCGTCTCCGTTCCGCTGATCCGCTGGAGAGGATCAGCTTGTTCAAATTGTTTTCTTAAGCTGTTATGTACATCGTTCAGCATCATCAAAGTCATTCTTCCTCCAGAACGTTATTCATGTGCTTTAACAGGGGCGAACGATCTTCGGTGTATCGGCGACGGGCCGTATTTGGCAAGGGCATGCAGATGCTCTTTTGTTCCGTAGCCTTTATGCTTTTCAAAGCCGTAGAGAGGATACTTTGCGGCGTATTCATCCATCAGCCTGTCTCTCGTCACTTTTGCGATGCATGCGCCTGCCGCTATCGATGCGCTTTTTGCATCCCCTTTAATGATCGATGACTGCTCTGTATCGACTGCAAGCGACATGGCGTCGATTAGAAGATAATCCGGAGCGACGTCCAGCGCTTGGACCGCTTTCAGCATCGCCGCTTTCGAGGCTTCATAAATATTCAGCTCATCGATCTCATCAGCGTCAGCGATCCCGACGCCGACTGCTGCGGCTTCTTCCATAATGTATGAATAATAGTCTTCTCTTTTTTGCTTTGACAGTTTTTTCGAATCTGTCAGCCCTAATATTTCACAGTCTTCTTTGAGGATGACAGCGGCGGCAACAACAGGCCCTGCGAGAGGCCCTCTGCCCGCCTCGTCGATTCCGGCGATATATTGATAGCCCCGCGCTCTCAGCGACCGTTCGAAAGACGTCATCACCTGCCACTCTTCCTGCATGGCCGAAAGCCTTTCATTTTTCTTCAGCCAGGCGTCGACAAGCGCTTGGACGCTTTTTCGCCCATCATTTTTGCACTGCTCTATAAAAGGGTCTTTTTCATCACTCACCGATTGAAGATGTTCTTTAATTTTTTTGACGGTTAATGTTTTCACTTTCTCTTCTCCCCTAATGTTCTTATCGGCGCATCTCCTGCAAAAATAAAGGCCCGCTCTTTTAAAAGCGCGCCTTTTTACATATCCTCCGGCTTTTCAAAAGAAAGCGGACCGAACTTTTCGGTGCGGATATCGCGGATGATGACTTCTGTCGTCTTGTCGTAATTGATCTCGCCTCCGGCCATGAGACAGCCGCGTTTTTTTCCGATCTCATCAAAAAGCGCTGCAATCTCTTCTGGAATCTCTTCCAGATCATAGCGCTTTTTTAAGCGCTCAGGGTAATTCTCTTCCAAAAAGCGCAAACCGTAGACGGCGACATCCTGCAAGTTGATAATCGAATCTTTAATTGCACCTGTTGCCGCAAGCCTCAGCCCGACAAGCTCGTCCTCAAACTTCGGCCATAAAATCCCCGGGGTATCGAGAAGCTCGAGCTCTTTTCCGACCTTCACCCACTGCTGCGCCGTTGTGATCCCGGGTCTGTCGCCCGTTTTGGCGATGTTTTTTTTCGCCAGCCGGTTGATTAAAGTCGATTTGCCGACGTTCGGAATGCCGACGATCAACGCTCTGATCGCGCGCGGCTTTACACCTTTTGCTTTCATTTTATCAAACTTTTCTTTCAGCAGCTCTTTTGAAGCGGGAAGAATTTGATTGAGCCCCTGTCCGTTGACCGAGTTGATGGCGAGAGAAGGAATCCCGTCTTTTTCAAAGTGCTGCTTCCAAGCCTTCGTCACGGAGGAGTCCGCTTTATCCGCCTTGTTGAGCAGCATGATCCTCGGTTTGTTTTTTAAAATCTCTTCAATCATCGGGTTTCTTGAAGACATCGGAATTCTGGCGTCGACCAGTTCGTATACAATGTCGATCAGCTTGAGTTTCTCCGTTACTTCCCGCCTCGCTTTGGCCATATGCCCTGGGAACCATTGGATCACCATTTGTCTGACACCTACTTTCTGTTATTGCTATTCTTTTAATGGTGCGGTGCATTTATACTTGTTTGACAAAAAAAGAGCTTGTTATGGTTAACAAGCTCTTTTCGTTCGTTATCTTTATCGTCTGATTTCTTTAATACGAGCCGCTTTTCCACGAAGTTCGCGCAGGTAATAAAGTTTCGCACGGCGTACTTTACCATGACGGACAACTTCGATTTTCGCGATTTTCGGTGTGTGCAATGGGAATGTACGCTCAACTCCGACACCGTAAGAAATCTTACGAACTGTGAAAGTTTCGCTGATTCCGCCACCACGACGCTTAATCACGACACCTTCAAAAACCTGGATACGCTCACGGTTACCCTCGACAACTTTAACGTGTACACGTAAAGTATCACCAGGACGGAACGCAGGCAAATCAGTGCGCAATTGTTCTTTTGTGATATCTTCAATCAATTTTTGCATCGTCTTCAACTCCTTCCAACAGATGCTCTTGCGCGAGTTAACCGGCACAGCGGAACATCGTTTTCAAACTTAAACGAGCGTTCCCGTTCAAGTCACAAGTAGTATCATACCACACCTTTTTTCCGGGTGCAATAGAATCTACCGGTTTTTCCATTCAGAAATCCATTTTCGCTCTTCTTCAGATAAAGGATAGTTTTCCAGAAGGTCGGGCCGCCTTAAAAAAGTGCGCCTGAGAGACTCCTTCCGCCGCCATTCTTTGATTTTCGCATGGTTCCCGGATGTCAGAACGTCCGGCACCTTCAGGCCTTTATAATCTGCCGGCCGCGTATAATGAGGGTGTTCAAGAAGCCCCGTGCTGAAAGAGTCTTCAAGGTGCGATTCTTCCTTGCCGAGCACGCCCGGCAAAAGCCGCACAACACTGTCTGCGATCATCATCGCCGGCAGCTCTCCCCCTGTCAAAACGAAATCTCCGATCGAAATTTCGTCTGTAGACAGGTGCTCTCTGATCCGCTCATCATACCCTTCATAATGCCCGCAAATGAACATTAAATGCTCTTCCTGCGCCAGTTCTTCAGCTTTCTGTTGGGTATAGCGTTCCCCTTGGGGGCAGACGAGGATGATTCTCGGAGACCCTTCGGCTTCAGCTGTCAGCTTTTCGACCGCATCAAAGACAGGCTGCGGTTTCAGCACCATTCCTGCTCCCCCGCCGTATGGATAATCATCAACGGTTTGATGCTTGTTGTCGGAAAAGGCCCGAAAGTTCACCACGCGAAAGTGGACAGCGTCCTTATCCTGAGCTTTTTGCAGGATCGACGAGCCGAGCACACCTTCAAACATTTCCGGAAAAAGCGTTAAAAAATCGATTTTCATTCGTCAAGTAACCCTTCCATGATATGAATCTTGATCGTTTGATCCGCCACATTAATCTCTTTGACAACGGCGTCGATATAAGGGATAAGCGCGTCTTTCTTTCCCGGTCTGGCCACGACCCAGACATCGTTGGCGCCCGGCGTTAAAATTTCTTTGACCTTGCCGATTAAATCCCCGTCTTCCGAAAAAACATCGCAGCCGATGATTTCGTGAAAGTAGTACTCGTCTTCCGCCAACTGGCTTAATTGGTCTTCGGGAACTTTAATCAAGGCATTCTTTAATTTTTCGGCTTCGGTGAGCGTTTCAACCTCTTTAAACTGCAAAAGGTGGAACTGTTTATGAAGCCTGTGGGCGCTGACGGTCACCTTGACAGGCTCGTCTGTTCCTTCACGGAACAAGTAGAGAGCGTTTCCGGGCTTGTACCGTTCCTCAGGAAAATCGGTTCTTGAAATGACGCGGACTTCGCCTTTTACCCCATGAGTATTAACAATTTTCCCTACATTAAACCATTGTTTCAGCATTTCTTCACCTCGGACGAATTTCAATGACGATCCCGTCTTTAATCACGATTGTTTTTCCCGTCGTCATATCATGCCAATTATCCCCGACTTCAATGTCCATTAAAGCGTCGATTTCTTTTTCCTTTACTTCGCTGCCAAGCGGCAGTGTATGGATTTGATTGATTTGAAAAACGATCATTTTAATCTTGTCCTGACGTTTTTCAATTTCTTTTTTAAATGATTCAGTCGCTGCCGGATTGTGGTGTTCCTTTTCGTGCTTCCTGAGCTGAAAATAGAGCTGGTTGCATTCGCGCTCAAGGATTTCCTTTCGTTCTTCAAAAGAAGCCAGCAGCTTTTTTTTGCTGTTTTCAGTCAAAACCTGCATAACGGTAACACGTTGGATAATTTGCATGGCATCATCACCTACTGTCCCGTGATTTTTCCTTTCCCTGAAATCCCGGCAGCCTGGCATAAGCTGACAATCGGAATCGTTCATCTGTTTCTATTTTTCTTACATGTTAAAAAAGGGGGAGGTTTTCACCCTCTCCCCTTAGTCTGCGATCTCAAGTTGAACTTTCTTAGAAGACTGTGCGCCTGCCGCAAATACGACAGAGCGTATCGCCCTTGCAGTGCGCCCTTTTTTGCCGATGATCTTGCCGGTATCCTCTCTGTTGACAGACAAGCGGAACATCGTCCGCTCTGGATTTTCCTCTCTGAAAACCTGAACGTCATCCGGATGATCCACAAGCGGTTTGACCAGTGATACAATCAGCTCTTCCAAGTGCAGATCACTCATTATTTGCTTTGTTTAGCGTTGTGGAATTTTTCCATAATGCCTTCTTTAGAGAACAGGTTGCGAACCGTGTCAGACGGTTTAGCTCCTGTTTGAAGCCATTTAAGCGCAAGCTCTTCGTCAATTTTGACTTCCGCTGGTTTTGCAACCGGGTTGTAAGTTCCGACTGTTTCGATGAAACGGCCGTCACGCGGTGAACGAGAATCTGCTACAACAATACGATAGAAAGGAGATTTTTTTGCTCCCATACGTTTTAAACGAATTTTTACTGCCATTTTACTAGCACCTCCGAAAATATTTCAACAAGATAGTATATTAACAATGATAAAAGTGTTTGTAAAGTGTTTTTTCTTAACAACGTTTTTATCATCTGAAAACAGGTTTACATGAAGGGCAGTTTAAACCCTTTTTTCTTGCCTTTTGTCATGTTTGTCATCTGTTTCATCATTTTTTTCATTTCTTCAAATTGCTTTAAAAGACGGTTGACTTCCTGTACGGATGTCCCGCTTCCTTTCGCAATCCGTTTGCGCCTGCTTGCATTGATGATCTCAGGCTGCTCTTTTTCCTTCCCGGTCATCGATTTGATGATGGCTTCGATATGGCTGAGCTGTTTTTCATCAACCTTAACGTTTTTTAAGCCTTTCATTTTGCCTGCGCCGGGCATCATTTGAATCAGATCTTCAAGCGGCCCCATATTGCGGACCTGTCCGAGCTGTTCCAAAAAGTCGTCGAGCGTAAAGCTCATATTTTTCATTTTTTGCTCGAGTTCTTTCGCCTTTTCTTCGTCTACGTTGGCCTGGGCTTTCTCGATAAGGGTGAGCACATCGCCCATTCCGAGAATTCGCGAGGCCATCCGTTCGGGATGAAACGGCTCCAGCGCATCAAGCTTTTCGCCCATTCCGGCAAATTTGATCGGCGTGTTGGTCACGGCGCGGATCGACAAGGCCGCCCCGCCTCTTGTATCACCGTCAAGCTTCGTCAGAATGACACCCGTCACACCGAGCTGTTCGTTGAAGCTTTTGGCAACATTTACCGCATCTTGACCCGTCATGGAATCAACGACAAGGAAAATCTCTTCCGGCTGAGCTGTTTCTTTTACCTGCTCAAGCTCATCCATCAGGTCTTCATCAATGTGAAGGCGTCCCGCCGTATCGATGAGAACGTAGTCATGATGATCTTCTTTCGCCTTTTCGATGGCCTGCTTGGCAATCTCAACCGGACTGACCTTGTCACCCAGTGAAAATACCGGCATATCGAGCTGTTTGCCGAGCGTTTCCAGCTGTTTGATCGCCGCCGGGCGGTAGATGTCTGCTGCCACGAGCAGCGGATTGCGGTTATGTTTTTTGCGAAGCAGGTTGGCGAGCTTTCCGGTCGACGTCGTTTTACCGGCCCCTTGCAGACCGACCAGCATGATGACGGTCGGCGGACGCTTTGCAGCGGCAATCTTGCTTTCCTCGCCGCCCATCAGCTCCGTCAGTTCTTCTTTTACCACTTTAATGACCTGCTGTCCGGGCGTCAGGCTTTTCATGACGTCTTGTCCGACAGCTCGTTCGCTTACCTTTTTCACAAAATCTTTCACGACTTTAAAATTGACGTCCGCTTCAAGGAGCGCTAAACGGACTTCGCGCATCATGTCTTTGACGTCTTGCTCCGTTACTTTTCCTTTTCCGCGGATTTTTGAGATCGTTTGCTGCAGTCGGTCGGCTAATCCTTCGAATGCCATATTAAGTGCCGCCTCCTAATCTAATTTCTCAAGCGCGTCGATCAGGGATTCCGCTTCGGGCTGACCGTCAGTCAGCTTTCTCAGCTCTTCAAAAATCTTATTGCGCTCTTGAAATTTTTTAAACAAAAGTAGCTTTTCTTCATATTGCTCAAGCATGGCTTCGGTCCGCTTGATATTGTCATAGACCGCTTGCCTTGAGACATGATATTCTTCAGCTATTTCGCCAAGGGAGAAATCGTCTAAGTAGTAAAGCGACATGTAGCTTTTTTGTTTTGATGTCAACAACGACTGATAGAAATCGAATAGGTAATTCATTCTCGTTGTTTTTTCAAGCGTCATGAGACTCTCCCCTTTGTTAAGTCAAATCCCTTTACGATACATTAGTTTACGCTGAAATATTTGATCTGTCAAGTTTTTATCTTGTCATACATGACGGCGAAAAAGAAAACCCCGGCGAAGGGGTTTTCCGCGCCTACTCTTCTTTCTCGATCAGATCGGAAAACAGGCCGTATACATATGACTCTGCTTCAAACGGCTGCAGGTCATCCATTTTTTCTCCCAGTCCGACAAACTTGACCGGAATCTGGAGCTCGTGGCGGATGGCGAGGACGATGCCGCCTTTTGCCGTTCCGTCGAGCTTCGTCAGCACGATGCCGGAGACATCAGTCGCTTTGGAAAATTCGCGCGCCTGTGTCATCGCGTTCTGTCCTGTCGTCGCATCCAGTACGAGCAGCACTTCATGAGGTGCATCAGGCACTTCGCGCTGAATCACGCGCTTTACCTTTTCGAGTTCTTTCATTAAGTTCACTTTATTTTGGAGACGTCCTGCCGTGTCGCAAAGCAGAACATCGGCGCCGCGCGCTTTCGCGGCTTGAACGGCGTCATAGATAACGGCCGCAGGGTCCGAGCCTTCAGCCTGTTTGACGACATGCGCGCCGACGCGCTCTCCCCACACTTCAAGCTGATCGATCGCGCCGGCTCTGAATGTATCTCCGGCAGCAAGGACGACATTTTTGCCTTCTTTGATGAATTGATGGGCAAGCTTGCCGATCGTCGTCGTTTTGCCGACGCCGTTGACGCCGACGAATAAAATGATGTTTAAGCGGCCGTCTTCGACGCGGAGCTCTGCTGCTTCCTGCTCCCCGCCTTCATAGATTTCGACGAGCTTTTCAGAAATGACGGACTGAACCTCTTTCGGGTCCTGAATATTTCTTCGTTTGACCTCGCTTTTCAGTTCGTCAATCAGCTCCATCACCGTTGAAACGCCGACATCAGCGCTGATCAGAACCTCTTCAAGCTCTTCAAAAAAATCCTCGTCCACTTTCCGGTAGCGGGAGACAAGCTCATTGACCCGCTCCTGAAACGTATTTCTCGTTTTCGCCAGGCCTTCTTTAAATTTGCCTGAAACCGAATCGGTCTGCTGTGTGATTTTTTCTTTCAGTTTTTTAAAAAAGCTCATGTCCTGTAACCTCGCTTTATTGAACTAGTTCTTTTGTTTCTTCAAGCTTGACTGAGACCAGCTTGGAAACGCCTGATTCCTGCATCGTCACGCCGTAAAGAACATCGGCTTCTTCCATCGTTCCTTTCCGGTGGGTGATGACGATAAACTGGGTTTCATGGCTGTATTTTTTCAAGTATTGGGCAAAGCGGAACACGTTCGCTTCGTCAAGCGCCGCCTCGACTTCATCCAGCACGCAGAACGGAACCGGTCTGACTTTGAGGATCGAAAACAGGAGCGCGATCGCCGTCAAGGCCCGTTCCCCGCCGGAAAGCAGGCTCAGGTTCTGCAGCTTTTTGCCCGGAGGCTGAGCGATAATATCGACGCCCGATTGGAGCAGGTCATTCGGATCTGTCAGCTTGAGTTCGGCTCTTCCGCCGCCGAACAGCGCCCGGAAAACGTCTTCGAAATGAGAACTGATCTGTGCAAATGTTTCCGCAAAACGCTTCGTCATTTCCTCATCCATTTCCTCGATAACCTTAAAGAGCGTATTTTTCGCTTCGAGCAGGTCGTCTTTCTGCTCCGAGAGGAAGAGGTAGCGTTCATTGACCCTTTCGAATTCCTCAATGCTGCCGAGGTTCACCGTTCCCAGCTCTTCGATTGCAAGCTTGATCAGCTTGACGCGCTTCCTCGCCTCTTCAGGGGAAAGCTCCAAAGGATATTTTTCCCTCGCCCCTTCAAATGAAAGTCCATACTCTTCCCGCAGGAAAGAGAGCAGGTTGTCGAGTTCGACTTCCATGCGGCCGAGCTTGACTTCTTCGTCTTTTAAGAGGCCTGCCATCTGCTTATACTGGCGCTTCATTTCTTTCAGTTCCAGCTCTTCGGTTTCAAGGCCTTTTTGCAGTTTCATCCGCTGCTCTCTTCTTGATGCGATAAGCTCTGCGGTTTTATTTTTGTCGTTCAGCTTCTTTTTCGCAGCTTCTTCAAGTTTTTCCTCCCCGGAAGTATTGGAGGACATTTCTGTCGTCAAGAAAGAGAGATCCTCTTCGGCAATTTTGAGCGCTTCCGCATTCTCGGCATACTCTTCTTCAAGCCTTGCGAGCTTTTCCCGTTCATTCGCACACGACTGTTCGGTTTTCGCCAGCACCACTTTCAAATCGGTCAGCTCGCTTTGCAGCGCTTCTTTCGTCGAGGTCTGTGTCTGTTTCCGCTCCGTCATGGCTTCGATTTCGGAATCGAGGCGCTTCAGCCCGCCGGCGATCGATGTGAGCTTTTCTTCAAGCTCTTTTTTACGCCGTTTCTTGTCTTCGTCCCCTTCGAGCAGAGCCGATTTTTCCTGGTCGTAGAGCTCCAAATGGCTGTTGACGTTTTTCTCGGCGATTTCGAGTTCGTACAGACGCCCTTTGATTTCCTGCTGTTCGGTTCTTAAGCCTTCCCCGTCCTCGCGGAGTGACTGAAGTTTGGCATCAAGCTCTTGCATCGTCTGCTTCAGGGCTTTCACTTCTTTTTCGAGCAATTCGGTTTTCTCTTCCATCTCGGCGAGACGTTTTGTCTGGGCTTCCAGCTCCCTGTTGCGTCCCAGAAGCGAGCTGCTTTTTTTCTTAACGGCTCCTCCCGTCATTGAACCGCCCGGATTGACGACATCCCCTTCAAGGGTGACGATCCGGTATCTGTGGCCGAGCCGTTTGGCAAGATCGTTGGCGCCTTTTAAATGCTCGGTGATCAGCACGGTGCCAAGCAGGTTTTGCACGACGGTCCGGTAGGCCGGATCAAACGAAACAAGCTCGCTGGCGATGCCGATGAACGACGGATTTTCTTTCGCCGCTTCGATATCTCGCGACTGAATGCGGCGCTCTTTGATGACGGAAAGCGGGAGAAAGGTCGCCCTTCCGAACGAATGCTTTTTCAAATATTGAATCGCCCGTCTGGCGGCGTCTTCATCGTCAGTGACAACATGTTGGGCCGTTGCGCCGAGCGCGATTTCAATCGCTGTTTCATACCGCTCGTCCGTCTTTAACAGCTCGGCAATCGCACCGCGAATGCCCGGAAGCTCGCTCTTGGCCTTTAATACTTCTTTGACGCCTTGATAAAACCCTGAGAAGTCCTCCTGCATCGCTTCAAGCATTTCCTTTTTGGAGCGCGCCTGCTGAACGTATTGATAAGCTTGGTAAAGGGCGGATTCCTTTTTCTCGTACTGGCTTTTTTTCTGTTCATAGCTTTTTTGCGCGTCCCTGAATGCTTGAATCTGGCTGTGAAGGCGCTCGTCGACGAGGCTGAATTCGTGTTCGGTTTTCATCTTTCGGTCGGCGATTTCCTTCCGCTCGCTTAAATATTTTTCATTGTTTTGCGCGAGTCGTTTTTGCTGCGCCGCGGATTGGGACATTTGGTCTTCAAGAAATTGAAGCTCGTTTCGGACGGATGCCTGTTCGTTCAAGAGCTCGAAATAATCGCTTTTCAGCTGTTCGATTTCTTCTTCTACATTTTCGCTGTATCCGGATAGAGCCTGATTCTTTTCTTTCACCTTTCGGGCAAGCTCTTTTGCTTCGGCCTCGAGCTTTTCAAACACAAGCTTCTGCGCGGCGATTTTTTCTTTCAGGCTTCGCTCTTTTTCACTGCGCTGGACGAGCGCTTCTTCAAGCTGAGCTCTGTTTTGCGTCGCGTTTTTTTTGCGTTCCTTCAGCACTTCTTTCCGGCCTTCAAGCTTCTCCAGTTCCTCGCTTGTCAAAAGCAGCACTTGCTGAAGCTCATCGACCGATTCGTCGAGCGCTTGAATTTTGTCTCTTGCCTCTTCGATTTTGGCTTCCTTTGCCTGGATGGCCGCAGACGAAGACATCTCTTCGTCTTTCGCCTTTTCGACTTTCTGCTGAAGGGCTTCCCATTTTCCGTGAAGCTCTTCGATATCATACGCCGTTAACGCGATTTCGATTTTTTCAAGCTCATCCTTTTTTTCAAGGTAGTCTTTGGCGATCGAAGCCTGCACTTTCAGCGGCTCCACCTGCCCCTCGAGCTCGTGGAGGATGTCTTCGACACGGTTCAAATTGTCCTGTGTCTCAAACAGCTTGTTTTCGGCTTTTTTCTTTCTCGTTTTGTATTTTAATACGCCGGCCGCTTCTTCAAAGATGCTTCTCCGCTCTTCAGCCTTGCTGCTTAAAATCTCTTCGACTTTGCCTTGGCTGATGATGGAAAACGCTTCTTTTCCAAGCCCCGAATCCATAAAAAGATCAATGATATCTTTCAGACGGCACGGCTGGTTGTTGATGAGAAATTCGCTTTCCCCAGATCTGTAGACTCTTCTCGTCACACTGACTTCGTGAAAATCGATCGGCAAAAAGCGGTCGTCATTGTCAAGCGTCAGCGTCACTTCGGCAAGATTCAGCTTTTTCCGCGAATCGCTGCCTGCAAAAATGATGTCTTCCATTTTACCGCCTCTGAGCGATTTGGCGGACTGTTCACCGAGCACCCAGCGGATCGCGTCGGTAATGTTGCTTTTTCCGCTGCCGTTCGGACCGACGACAGCTGTCACGCCTTTTACAAAATCTACAGAAATTCGTTCTGCAAACGATTTAAATCCTATCACGTCTAAACGTTTGAGGAACATGGTGATCCTCCTTATGTATTAAAGTATTACAATTCTATCATAACCCCATCGAAAAGGCTTAAAATACATTGAAATCCCCCTGAGTTTTGCAAGGGGGATTTATTGTTTCATATGGTGTTTTTGCAGCCTCGCGAGCGCTTCTTGAGCGGCATGCTGTTCTGCTTCTTTTTTGGAACGGCCGCTTCCCACCCCAAGTACTTCTCCTTTTAGCGATACGTTTGCTTCAAATTCGCGGTTGTGCGCCGGTCCTTTTTCCTGAAGGATTTTATACTCCAGAATACCTCGTCCGTCGCGCTGTACAAATTCCTGCAGCTGGCTTTTAAAATCCATCACATGAGAAAAAGCACCATCGTCGATTTTAGGGAAAACGTACGCTTTCAGAAAGGCCACGACAGCTTCGAGCCCCTGATCCAGATAGAGCGCACCGATAAAAGCTTCAAACACATCGGCTAAAAGCGCCGGACGCTTTCTTCCTCCAGTCATTTCCTCTCCTTTTCCCAATAGAACAAGCTCTCCGAAAGAAAGCTCATGGGCCAGGGAAACCAAAGAAGGCTCACATACGATCGCCGCTCTCAATTTCGTCAAATCACCCTCGCTCATCGCCGGGTATTTGGCGTATAAAAATTGAGAAATCGTCAGTTCCAAAACGGCGTCTCCTAAAAATTCAAGCCTCTCATTATCTTCATATGGCTTCTTTCGATGCTCATTCACATAAGATGAATGTGTAAATGCTTGATATAAAAGCTTCTCGTTTTGAAATTGAACCGAAATCCGTTCCTGAAACTTTTTAAACTGCTCCGCTTTCTTTTGAAACATTTTTTTGTCTCTGAAATGTGAATGTTTTGACATAGCAACCTCCATATGGGCACATCAAGTTCACCTCACCTCCTATGAAAAGGCAGGTTCGTGTATCATTGGGCAGCAAAACATTAAAATTAAAGCCGCATTTATAAAGGGATAAAGCCCCGTCTTTAAACGGGACTTTAAATGAGCTTACTGCTTACTATTTATGTAGTTCACAGCGTCACCGACTGTTGCAATCTTTTCAGCATCTTCGTCAGAAATCTCCATATCAAACTCGTCTTCAAGTTCCATGACAAGCTCAACTACATCAAGGGAATCAGCGCCTAAATCCTCTTTAAAAGAAGCTTCAAGAGTGACGTCGGCTTCATCCACGCCGAGGCGGTCTACGATGATTTTTGTTACACGCTCTAATGCGTCTGCCATAGCTATTCACCTCCCCTCAAGTATTATAGTTGATTCGTTTTTAAAAAACCAGAGATAATTCAATTTTTGATTTCGTTTAAACCATAGCCATTCCGCCGTTGATGTTCAGCGTCTGGCCGGTCATGTAGCTCGCATGGTCAGATGCGAGGAAAACAACGGCGCTGCTGATGTCAGACGGATCGCCGAACCGTGCAAGCGGAATCTGCTTCAGCATTTCGTCTTGAATATCTTTTGTCAGCTTGTCCGTCATTTCCGTCGAAATAAACCCCGGAGCGATTGCATTAACGGTGATATTTCTTGACGCAAGCTCTTTCGCCAGCGTTTTCGTCAAGCCGATCACGCCTGATTTAGCCGCGACATAGTTGGCCTGTCCGGCGTTACCGACGACGCCTACAACCGAGGTGATGTTGATGATCCGGCCGCTTCTTTGTTTCATCATCTGTCTTGTTACGGCTTTTGAACAATTGAACACACCTTTTAAGTTTATGTTAATGACGTCGTCCCATTCATCTTCTTTCATTCTCATGAACAGATTGTCTTTTGTAATGCCCGCATTGTTGACAAGGATGTCAAGCGTGCCGAAGCGGCCGACCGCTTCCTTCATCATCGCCTGAACCTCATCCGCATTTGAAACGTCCGCTTTAAAAGCAAACGCATCGCGGCCGAGCGCTTTGATTTCGTCTACAACTTCGTTCGCTTTCGCTTCATTGCCCGCGTAGTTGACGACGACATTTGCTCCGTTTTTCGCCAGGTCCAGGGCGATCGCGCGGCCGATCCCTCTTGAGGCTCCTGTAACAACGGCTGTTTTATTATCCAGCATTTTCGTTTTCCTCCTTCAACGTTTGAACGGCAAGTTCAATTGTGTTCGGGTCTGACACAGCAATCGTTTTGACTCTGCGGTTCACTTTCTTCACAAGCCCTGACAAAACCTTTCCGGGGCCGATTTCGATGAACGTCGTCACGCCTTCGTCAATCAGGCGGCTGATTGTTTCTTCAAATCGCACAGGAGAATACAGCTGTTCAATCAGTTTATTCTTAATGTCGTCTTTATCTGTTACAAAGTCGGCTGTTACGTTGGAGACGACCGGAATGGCTGCATCGCTGATCTTGCACGCATCAAGAACTTCACGAAGCTTATCAGCTGCCGGCTTCATCAGGTCGGAATGGAACGGCCCGCTGACTTCGAGAGGAATCGCGCGTTTTGCGCCCTTTTCTTTGGCAAGCTCTGAAGCGAGCTCGACGCCTTTAGCTGTTCCCGAGATGACGATCTGCCCGGGGCAGTTCAAATTGGCGAGCTGAACAAGGTTTCCTTCTTCGGAAACTTTGTCCGTCACTTCTTTCAGCGCCTGGCTATCCATGCCGAGAATGGCCGCCATCGCGCCTTCACCTGCGGGCACGGCTTCATTCATGAATTCGCCGCGCTTTCTGACGGCATAAACCGCGTCTTTAAACGACAAGGCGCCGGCAGCTACCAATGCGCTGTACTCGCCGAGGCTGTGCCCTGCCGCATAGTCGGCTTTAATGCCGTATTCCTTCAGTTTTTGAAGCGCTGCGGTACTCGCTGTTAAAAGGCTTGGCTGCGCGTTGTATGTAAGTGTCAGTTCTTTTGCATCCCCTTCAAACATGAGGGTGCTCAGTTTTGTTTCAAGCGTTTGATCCGCTTCTTCAAAAATCTTCTTTGCATTCGGTTCTTTTTCATACAATTCGTGTCCCATGCCGATATGCTGCGAACCTTGGCCCGGGAATAGAAAAGCAATCTTGCCCATATGTTAAAACCTCCAGACTATTCATCTGCTTTTTGTTGAATTTTTTCTTCGATAAATTCAGCGACATTTTGGCTGACCATCTCTCTGGCCTGGCGGATCGCGTGATAAACGGCCCGTCCGTCAGATGATCCGTGCGCTTTGATGACGGGCGCCTTTAAGCCGAACAATCCGGCTCCGCCGTATTCAGAGTAATCCATCTTCGTTTTCATTTCTTTCAGCTTCGGCTTCAGCGCAGAGGCGGCGAGCTTCGCCGTGAAGCTCGAAGTCAGCGTCGTTCTCAGCATTTTAAAAATGGACAGCGCCGCGCCCTCGACCGTTTTCAAGGCAACGTTACCGGTAAAGCCGTCTGTCACGATGACATCAGCGACTCCGTCCAGCATGTCGCGCGCTTCCACATTGCCGATGAAATTCAAATCGGTTTCCTTTAATTTTTGAAAGGTCTGCTTGGCAAGCTCATTTCCTTTTTTGTCTTCGGTTCCGACGTTTAAAAGTCCGATGCGCGGATTTTTGACGCCCAGCACCTGTTCTCCGTAAACAGATCCCATAATGGCATATTGAACGAGATGTTCGGGCTTGGCGTCCACATTCGCTCCGACATCAAGAAGGAGAAAGCCGTCTCCGGAGACAGTCGGCAATGTCGGCGCCAACGCAGGCCTTTCAATCCCTTCAATCCGGCCGACGATAAAGAGCCCGGCCGTCATAAGCGCTCCGGTGTTTCCGGCGGAAATGCAGGCATCCGCCCTGCCTTCGGCGACTTCTCCGGCCATCAGAACCATCGATGAATTCTTCTTTCTTCTGACGGCTCTGACAGGTTCGTCTGTCGCCTCGATGACTTCTTCCGCGTGCTTGACAGTGATCCGCCCGTGCTCCGTTAAATGGGCGGCAATTTTTTCCCGGTCGCCGATCAGCGTAATCTCGAGGTCTTCAAAATCTTCGACCGCTTTCATCACGCCTTCAATAACCGCTTTGGGAGCATTGTCTCCTCCCATGGCATCTACAGCAATTTTCATGACTTACGCGCCACCTTCTATGATTGTTTTGAACGATACATGACAAATTCGCCTGAAAACACAGGCTCTTCGGCAACATAGCTGTTCACTTCAACAACCGTTCTGCCTTTATCTTTATCAAGCTTTACGACTTTCGCTTTTGCAACGACCCGTTCGCCTTGCTTGACCTGCCTGGTAAAGCGGATGTCCGCTTTGGCCGTCAATGCGAGCTCATCGTCGATGAGGGCAACGGCGAGCGAGTTGGCCTGGGCAAACAAATGGTGTCCCCTGGCGATTTGATTTCGGCTGAAAACGTGCTCCGTTCTGATCTCCAGAATGGAAATCGCGTGCTCATCCAGCTCCAAATCAATGATCTCGCCAATGACCTCGTCGAGCGGGAGAGACTTGACTTCATCTTCAAGAGATTTCTCGGCAACACTTTTGATTCTTTCTCTCAGTTCAGGTATGGAAAGTTCCAAACGGTCCAAGCGAATCGTCTGAATGCTGACGTTAAATTTCTCCGCTAACTCCTCGTCCGTAATAAACGGGGTCGTACGAATCGTCTGCTGCAGCAATTCTTGGCGTTCTCTCTTACTTTTTCTCATGTTTTTAAACACCATCCGCGCAATTATGACTAGGTACTAATAGTAGTATATAATTTCATAGATTGGAATGCAATCTTTCTTTACCCGCCGACAATAAATTTTCACAGGACTTCCAGGTCAGCTCAGCTTTTCTCCTTCCATCACCCCGCTGTTTTGCAAGTGTTCCCGCAGGCTTTCATATTCGGCATCCGTCCAGAACGCCTTTGAAGAGACAAGTTCTGCAGCGTCTCTTCTTGCCGTTTCCAGCGCGCGGTAGTCGTGAACCATGTCAGCGACTTTAAACTCCGGCATCCCGCTCTGTTTTTTGCCGAAGAAGTCCCCGGGTCCTCTGAGTTCAAGGTCCTTTTCAGAAAGCTCAAAGCCGTCGGTCGTCTCAGACATGATGCTCATGCGCTCTTTGCCCGTTTCAGATTTCGGGTCTGCCATCAGGATGCAATACGACTGGTGGTCGCCCCGCCCGACCCGGCCGCGAAGCTGGTGCAGCTGGGAAAGACCGAACCGGTCGGCATCATAGATCAGCATGACCGTCGCATTCGGAACGTTTACGCCGACTTCAACGACGGTTGTGGAAACGAGAATCTGGCATTCGTTTTTGCTGAACTGCCTCATCACCTGTTCTTTCTCGTCATTTGAGAGCTTTCCGTGCATGAGACCGATCTGCCACCTTCCTCTGAAAGCATGGGTCAGCATGCTGTGCACATCGATGGCGTTTTGAACGTCGAGCTTGTCCGATTCTTCGATCAAGGGACAAATCACATATGCCTGTCTGCCTTTTTTCAGTTCTTTTTCGATAAACGCGAGAATTCGTTCGAGCATGTCGTGCTTCACCCAATAAGTCTCGATCCGCTTTCGCCCAGCCGGCATTTCATCGATGACGGACACATCCATTTCCCCGAAAACCGTAATCGCCAGTGTCCTTGGAATCGGCGTCGCCGTCATAAACAAGACATCGGGATCTTTCCCTTTGCTTCTCAGTTTTTTTCTTTGCTCGACACCGAAGCGGTGCTGTTCATCAGTGATCACGAGACCGAGCTGTTTAAAATGGACATCGTCCTGAATAAGGGCGTGCGTCCCCACCAAAATATCAATTTCTCCTTCTTTTAATCTTTCTAAAAGCTCTCTTCTCCTTTTCCTTTTCACAGAGCTTGTTAAAAGCGCAACATTGACATCGTACTGCTCAAAGAGGGATACCAATGAATCGGCGTGCTGTTCCGCCAGTATTTCGGTCGGCACCATCATCGCTCCCTGGAATCCCGAAAGCAGCGAGGCGTATAACGCAATCGCGGCGACGGCCGTTTTGCCTGATCCGACGTCTCCTTGTAAAAGCCGATTCATTTTATACCCTGAAGCCATGTCCCTTAATATGTCGTCGAGCGCTTTCGCCTGCGCGTTTGTCAAAGGAAACGGGAGGCTTTTGACAAACGAATTGACGTCTTCCGTTTTAAAGGTGTGGCTGATTCCGTCGGACGCCTCCCGCTCGAACTTCCGTAAAGCCTGCATTTTCAGCTGAAACAGTAAAAATTCTTCATATACAAAGCGGCGCCGCGCATGTTTTAAAGCTTCCCTCGACTCGGGCTTGTGCATCGCCTTCACCGCCTCCTGGTAAGACAGAAGTTTATAGGCGGTCCTAAGCTTTTCCGGAAGGGGGTCTTCGGCAGACGGCAAATGGCTGCGGACGGCTTCCTGAATCAATTTCCTCATTGTCTTTACGGTGATATTTTCTTTGACGGAGTAAACGGGCTCAATCGACTGGTCACCTTGGTGCGGCCCGTTTTTCAGCTCCTGTACCATCACGGATTGTCTGTGCTTGTCCCATTTTCCGGTTACGGTAACGATCGAACCGATCGCAAGCTTTTTTTTCAAATAAGGCCTGTTAAAACAAACTGCTGTGATCAAATAGTTTCCGACCAATAGCCGGAACGTGAGGCGGCTCCGCTTTTTCCCGTAATAGGCAAGAGAAGGCTCGCTGTGAACCTTCCCTTCTACCGTCACTCGTTCGTCGTGTGCCACTTCTTCCAAATCGCGCAATTCATAATCGTCATATCGGTACGGGAAGTAGTTTAAAAGATCAAGAACCGTATAGATTCCGAGCTCATTTAACGTTTTTTCCGTTTCCGTCCCGACGCCTTTTATAACAGATATACTAAGTTGCAGATTGTGTTCCACGTGCAGCTGACGCTCCTCCGAATATTTTTTTCTCCAATTCTTTGCCCGTCGGTGTTGCAGCAAGACCGCCCCGGCCTGTTTCCCTCAGTGCCGTCGGCATCGTCTGCCCGATTTTATACATCGCATCGATCACTTCATCGCATGGAATGCGGCTTGTAATGCCGGCAAGCGCCATATCAGCCGCGACCATCGCGTTGGCTGCGCCCATTGCGTTCCGCTTCACACACGGCACCTCAACAAGCCCTGCGACAGGATCGCAGACTAGACCGAGTACGTTTTTTAAAGCGATGGCCATCGCTTCGGCGCACTGTTCAGGGGTTCCGCCCGCCATTTCGACGATGGCGGCAGCCGCCATGCCCGAGGCCGAGCCGACTTCAGCCTGACAGCCTCCCGCGGCTCCCGAAATGCTCGCATTGTTGGCAACGACGAATCCGAACGCTCCCGATGTAAATAAAAAGCGGACCATCTGCTCTTTCGTCGGCTGAAGTTTCTCTTTTACCGCAAAAAGCGTCCCCGGGACAACGCCGGCCGAACCGGCCGTCGGCGTTGCGCAAATCGTTCCCATCGCAGCGTTGACTTCATTTGTCGCAACCGCTTTGCTGACAGCGTCAAGGATGACATCCCCTGACAGCCCTTTGCCCGATTTGAGGTAGGCTTGAAGCTTAACGGCGTCTCCCCCCGTCAATCCGGAGTGCGACACGACGCCTTCAACACCTTTTTGCACAGCATCTTCCATCACGGTCAAGTTGGCTTCCATCTGCTCGAATATTTCTTCCCGCGTCCGGCCTGACACCTCGATCTCCTGCGCGATCATGATTTCAGAGATGGACACGTTCTTTTCTTTTGTCAGCTGAATTAATTCTTTTACATTTCGAAACATATCGTCTCACCCTCCTTTTAGTCAGCGATCTGGGTCACCTCAATGATGTTCGGCAGCGCTCTCAATTCTTCAAAAACAGCCGGATCGATCGTTTGATCGACCTCAATCGTCATGAGCGCTTCCTGGCCGACGTCTTTGCGGGCCACTTCCATATGGCCGATGTTGATTGCGAACTTTGCAAGCACATTGGCTACGCCTGCAATCGTTCCGTAGCGGTCGTTATGGACGACTAAAATAGCAGGGTGATTTCCCGACAATCTGAGCTCAAAGCCGTTCAGCTCAATGATTTCGATTTTCCCCCCGCCGATTGAGATGCCTGCGAGTTCAAGGGAGCCTTCATCATCAGAGATGAGGATGCGGGCTGTATTGGGATGCGTCGGAACCGCTTCTTCTTCCCGGAACTCGATGGCGATTCCCTTTTCTTCAGCTAGGCGGATCGAATCTTTGATTCTTTCATCAAATGTATCAAAATCCAAAAGGCCGCCGATGATCGCAACATCTGTTCCATGTCCTTTATACGTCTCGGCAAAAGAACCGTACAATGACACAACGATTTGTTTCGGCTCCCTCCCAAACACGCTTCTGGCGACTCTGCCGATTCTGGCCGCGCCGGCCGTATGAGAACTTGACGGACCGATCATGACGGGCCCGATAATATCAAACACACTTCTGTACTTCATCCTTATCCCCCTTTTACACACAGATTCCCCCGCTGTACGGAGGAAAAAAAGCCGTTTTTTTTAGACTAATCGATCATTCCCCAATTGGCAAGCAGACAACGTCCGAGCGGGCTGATGCTTTAAAAAAAGCCAAAAGAAGAGAAGGGCTTTTATCATCATGCCCTTCTGCCTTTGATCGATTATTCAACAGCCAGAATGTAGGAATACAGCGGCTGTTTTCCGTCGTGCACTTCCACTTCAACGTCTTCGTACGTCTCGCTGATAAAGGCTGCGAGTTCTTCGGCCTCTTCTTCCGGCGCGTCTTCCCCTTTGATCACAGTGACGATTTCACTGTCTTCATCGATCATGCCTGCGAGCAGCTTTTTCGCTGCTGCTAACTGGTCAGATGCCGTCTCAACGATTTTACCGTTTAAGATGCCCATAAAATCGCCTTTTTTAATATCGATGCCGTCAATGTTAGTGTCTCTGACCGCATAGGTGATTTGTCCGCTTTTCACCTCGCCGATCGCACCGAGCATAGCGGCTTGATTCTCGTCCGCTCCAAGGGCCGGGTTGAATGCGAGGAGCGCGGCCATTCCTTGAGGAACGGTCTTCGTCGGGATGACAATCACATGTTGTCCGGCAACATCCGCGGCCTGGTTCGCCGCCATGACAATGTTTGAATTATTCGGCAGAATCACGACCGTGTCCGCGTTGGCGTCTTTTATCGCCTGAACGATGTCTTCCGTGCTCGGATTCATCGTCTGACCGCCTTCGATGACCTTTGTGGCGCCGATGCTTTCGAAAAGTTCGGCGATTCCTTCTCCCATGGCCACTGTGACGACGCCGTACGGCTGCTTTTCAGCCGGCGCTTTTTCTGCCGGGGCAGCTGCCTCCTGTTTGTTCTGATTGAGAATCGCGCTGTGCTGCTCTCTCATGTTTTCGATTTTCATGTTGATTAAGCTGCCGTATTTTTGCGCATAAGTCATGACTTCCCCCGGATATTCGGCGTGGATGTGCACCTTGGCGATATTTTCGTCTGAGACGACGAGCAGTGAATCACCGAAGCCGCTTAAATCCTGGCGGAACGCATCTTCATTAAAGTTTCTTTTACCGCTGTCGAGCTTTACCATAAATTCCGTGCAATAGCCGAATTCGATGTCTTCTGTATTCATGTGGCTTTGAGCGTTTTTATGGTGCTCCGCGCTGACAAGATCATCCAATGACGGAAGAGCGGCCGCTTTTTCAGAAAGCTTTTCTCCCTTTAAAGAAGCGAGAAACCCTTCATACACGTAAAGCAGCCCTTTTCCGCCGCTGTCGACGACACCGACTTCCTTTAAAACCGGAAGCAGCTCAGGCGTCCGCTCCAATGAAGCCTCCGCTTCATTCACGACGGCTTCCATCACCTTGATGATATCGGTTTCAGTTTGAGCGGTGAGCACTGCTTTTTTTGCCGCATCTTTGGCAACCGTCAAGATCGTGCCTTCGACAGGCTTCATGACGGCCTTGTAGGCAGTGTCCACTCCGGCCTGGAACGCGGCGGCAAATTCTTTGGCGTTAATTTCCGATTTCTGTTCAATCGATTTGCCAAAGCCTCTGAACAGCTGGGACAAAATGACGCCCGAGTTTCCCCGCGCTCCCATCAGAAGCCCTCTTGACAGGCTTTGTGCCACTTTGCCGATATTGGCGGCATCGATCTGCTCCACTTCTTTTGCACCGGATGTCATCGACAGATTCATGTTCGTTCCTGTATCTCCGTCCGGAACCGGAAATACATTTAACGCATCAACTACATTTGCGTTTTGAGACAGATGGCGTGCGCCGTACAGAACCATTTCTGCAAAAGCTTTTCCATCCAGATTTCGTATAGACACTCTTGTTTTCCTCCTAACTACGGGTTCGTCACTCGTACTCCTTGAACGTAAATATTTACGGAATCCACTGCAAGACCCACTGTATGGTCGAGCGTATATTTGACTTTTGTTTGAACATTATGTGCCACTTCTGAAATTTTTGTTCCGTAGCTGACAATGATGTACATGTCAATATGAATACGATCTTCTTCTTGGCGGACGATGACGCCTCTTGCAAAGTTTTCTTTTCTGAGGATTTCAGTCAGTCCGTCTTTAATTTGGTTCTTGGATGCCATACCTACGATCCCGTAGCAGTCGATCGCTGCGCCTCCCGCAACCATGGCGACCACTTCGTTTGATATATCAATCTGTCCGTATTTTGTTCGGAATTCAATGGACACGTTGGTTCCTCCTTTTCGAGTCTCGCTTCTGACCTCTGGTTAACATCATTCTACTATAAGGACCTTCTTTTTAAAAGAACAGGCAGGCTTCTCTCCAAACCTAACCCTACTTATACTACAGCGCGTTCATTTTTTCAAGATGTCAAGGGATTTTTCTTGAAAGCAGAGCAATCAATAGTTGCAAACGGTTTTCAGCTGTGGTAAATTATTAAAGTATCTGAAGCATCACAGGTGATCAACTGATAATGAATGATGATGTTTTTTTTGATAGTTAGGAGGGAAACAAATGGCACGTAAATGCGTTATTACAGGCAGAAAATCACGTTCTGGCAACTCTCGTTCTCACGCGATGAACGCTTCTAAACGCACATGGGGCGCTAACGTTCAAAAAGTGCGCATCCTTGTGAACGGCAAGCCTAAAAAAGTATATGTATCTGCTCGAGCTTTGAAATCTGGAAAAGTTGAGCGTGTATAAGAAAAAATAAACGCCTGCCAAGAGCGACTGTACGCTTTAGGCAGGCGTTTTTTCGTTCTTTTGCTTGCCATCCGGGGAGAGCCCTTTGACCCGCTCCGCAAAAAAAGCGCACCCGGCGCTTCTTAGTCTTTGCGAAACGAGCCAAGCATCGCCCGGACGATTCCCCCTAAAAACTTCGGTAATTTAATGGTGTAAAATTTCATTCCCTTCCCTCCTCAAAGAGTCCGCAACCGCATCCACCTTCAACATCGGATCCCAAACACAAAGCGAGCGGAAGCGCCAGGATATTTAATCAGTGCTTCTTATCATTATTAATATGCCTTCAGAAAACGAAAAAGCACCTTGTGAATGGATGAGTTCGTTACTAATACATAGTGTCGAACCTAGAGCAATATGACACTTATTTAAAGAATACTTAAATCCTTCGAGGGAAAGGTTTTTTACCGTCTCCGTAAACGGCAGGAATGAAATGTACGGTTTTGTTTGATCACGCATGACGGTGTAAGAGCCTTGGGGGTGCATGCTGATCGTATTTTGGCGGTCGATCATGACGGTCTTGACATTTTGCTTCATCGCGGTGTAAAGGAGATGCAGATTCCCGAGAAAATGGTCTGCTCTGCCTCCCGAAATGCCGAACATTCTAATGCATGAAGGCCGCTGTCCGACCGCCCAGCTCAACGCAAGGTCCAAATCCGTCTGATCTTTTTCCGCCTGATAAATATGGAGGCGGGGAGCCGCCTTTTCAATAGCCTTTTTTTGCTCGTCTGTGATGCTGTCAAAATCCCCGAACGCTTCATCAGGCACGATCCCCGCTGCCAAAAGGGTTACAGCGCCTCTGTCAACCCCGACCCAAAGCGCATCGCCGTCCTGATACTGCAGCAAGTCGGGAATGAGATGATCGGGACCTCCCGCTACAATATTGATCGTTTTCATCGCATTGTCCTTTCTGTAAACGCCGTAAAAAAAGAGCTCAGCTTGAGAAAGCCGGCTCTTTTTCATCGGGAAACCTTACCCAAGCGCACCTTTTATATCGGAAATGGCTTTTTTGCGGTCTTTTTCGTTATAAACGGCAGAGCCCGCAACAAGCAGATTTGCCCCTGCTTCGATACACTGTCTTGCCGTCATTTTGTTGACGCCGCCGTCCACTTCAATCAGCAGGTCGGCGAGCCCTTTTTGCTCAGCCATCTCCTTGACCTGCCTGATTTTCGGCAGGACTGAGGAAATAAACGACTGTCCGCCGAAGCCCGGATTCACTGTCATCAATAGTACGAGATCAAGGTCTTCAAGCACATGCTCGATCTGCTGCACAGGGGTATGCGGATTCAAGACAACACCCGCTTTGACTCCTTGCTCTTTGATGAGCTGGATCGTCCTGTGAAGGTGCGGGCACGCTTCAACATGGACGGACAAAATATCGGCGCCCGCTTTTGCAAAAGCAGGTATATAGCGGTCAGGCGCTTCAATCATTAAATGAACGTCGAGCGGAAGTTCTGTGATCGGGCGGACGGCTTCCACTACAAGCGGCCCGATGGTCAGGTTGGGAACGAAATGGCCGTCCATCACATCGATGTGGATGAAATCGGCGCCGCCTTGTTCAACATCCCGAATCTCTTCCCCTAGACGGGCGAAATCGGCTGAAAGAATCGAAGGAGCAACATATACCATATCTTAATACCTCGGCTTTCTGTCTTTGATCTCTGTTAAAAATTCAACATAATGGTCGTAGCGATACTGGGCGATTTCACCGTTTTCCACGGCGCGTTTGACGGCGCAGTTCGGCTCTTTCATATGCAGGCACCCGCGGAACTTGCATTCGGCGCTTTTTTCGCTGATTTCCAAAAACGCAGACCCTAAATCTTCAGCTTCAATACCGGCAAACTCAAGCGAGCTGAAGCCCGGGGTGTCCGCGACGAGCCCGCCGTTTATATCGATCAGCTCCACATGGCGGGTCGTATGCTTTCCCCTTCCCAAGTGGGCGGAAATCCCGGCGGTTTTCAGTTCAAGCTCGGGGCTGATCGCATTTAAAAGCGAAGATTTGCCCACGCCGGACTGGCCGGCGAATACGGTGATTTTGTCTTGAAAATGGGAGACGATGTCTTCGATGCCGCTTCCGTTTTTCATCGATGTCGTATAGACGCTGTACCCGATGTTCCGGTAGTCTTCGGCATAATGGTGAATCCGCTCTTTGAGCGCGTCATCATCCACGAGGTCCATTTTCGTAATGCATATGATCGGCCTGATGCCACCCGCCTCAACCAACACTAAAAAACGATCCAATAGCGACGTGCTGAATGTCGGCTCTTTTGCCGAAAACACGAGAACCGCCTGATCCACGTTGCTGATCGGAGGTCTGACCAATTCATTGAATCTGTCTTTAATCTCGAGAATGTAGCCTTCTTTATCGTTATCGGCCTGGTAGACGATATCGTCGCCGACGAGAGGGGTGATTTTATTTTTTCTGAAAACCCCTCTTCCCCTGCACTGAATGATCTGATCACCATCCAAAACATAGTAAAATCCGCTTAATGCTTTAATGATTTTGCCCTCAGGCATATCGCACCTCCCTTATTCATCCTCAGGATATTCAATCGTTTTTGACCTGACTACTTTATCGTTGATCGTTACTTGATAATACCCTTTTTGCCCGGGCGCAATCCTGAATTTGATCGTCCGCTCTGCCGGCGCCGTGATTTTAAAATTTTCATAGACGTCGGAAATGCTGTGTTCTTCATCATCGATCGAAATTTGGACGTTTTGTTCTTCGCCCTCCGCTCCCGGTTCATAAGGGATATCAATTTTCTCGGTCACCGTTTTGACGGGTTTTTTCTCAGGTCCGAGCGAAAACGTAACCTCGACTTTGTCTCCCGGCTTGACGGATGCCCCCGCCCCCGGCTTTTGTTTGATGACCTGACCTTCCGGCACATCTTCAGAATGCGCCTCCTTTTCGACAAGGACAAGCTGATGGTCGTCCAAATAGCCCGAAGCCGCCTGTTTGCTGTATGTTTTTAAATCCCTTAAAGTAATGGCTTCCGGACCGAGGCTGACCGTTAATTTGATCTCGTCGTCGGCGGCAACGATTTCGGTGCCGGCTGCGGGGTCCTGTTCGATGATGGTGCCTGCTTCTTCTTCATGGTGCACTTCTTCTGTCTTGATGTTTTTAAAGCCCTTTTGCTCGAGAAGCTTTTTGGCGGCGTCGACTTTCTGGCCGACCACATCTTCCACTTCTGTTTTCTCTTTGCCTGAGCTTTTATAAAGCTTGACAGTTGAGCCTTCCTTTACGATATCGCCGGCTGCAGGGTCCGTTTTCACGATCAGCCCTTCTTCAATTTTATCGTCGGCAATGTCTTCAGCATTCGGATCCACTTCAAACCCTTCGTCTTCAAGCTTGATGACGGCTTCTTCATACTCAAGGCCTGCTACATCGGGAACGGCTACATCTTTTGGAATAAAGAGCGACGGAAACACCGTCAAAGCCAAGACGGCTGACACAACGAGAACGAAAAACACCGTCAGCAATATAAGCGGCCATTTCTTTCTTTTTTTCTTCTTGTTTGCTTTTGCCTGCTTCTTCTTTTCTTTCTTTGATAACGGAGCCGCTTCCGCTTCTCCGTCGCCGGACTTGTCACCGCTCTCGTCTTCCGGCAGGTTTTTGATGATCGGAACAGCTTTCGTCATCTCATCATCAGCTGGAATCGTGAATCGCTTTTCGTTGAGCCTGTCCGGGTCGAAAGCCGTTTTTAAATCGGATTCCATCTCTTCGGCCGCTTCATAGCGGTGGAATGGATCTTTTGCCATCGCTTTCAGGACGATGTTTTCTATGCTTTGCGGCACAGCCGGGTTCCACCTTTTCACCGACGGCGTTTCTGATTGCAGATGCTTCAGCGCGATGCTGACCGCCGATTCTCCTTCAAACGGCATACGCGCCGTCAGCAGCTCGAAAAGCACGATGCCGAGCGAGTAGATATCGGATTTTTTCGTAGACAATCCGCCTCTCGCCTGTTCGGGCGACAAATAATGGACAGAGCCCAAAACCGAGTTGGTGTGCGTGATGGTCGTCGAACTGAGCGCCATGGCGATGCCGAAATCGGTCACTTTAATGTGGCCCATATGGTCGATCAAAATGTTGTGGGGCTTAATATCCCGGTGAACAATCTGGTTATCATGGGCGTGTGCGATGGCGGATACGATCTGCTCCATGATTTGGACCGCTTCTTTTGGATGAAGCGGGCCTGTTCGGTTTATGTATTCTTTCAGGGTCATCCCCTCGACATACTCCATCACGATATAATAGATGTCATCTTCTTCTCCGACATCATAAATGCTGACGATATTCGGGTGGTCGAGGCTTGCAGCGGACTGCGCTTCCCTTCTGAACCGCCTGATAAAATCGGCATCGTGAACGAAGTCAAACCGCAGCACTTTTATCGCGACTTCACGGTCGAGGATGATGTCCAGCGCTAAATAAACGTTCGCCATCCCCCCGCCGCCGATGGCGCGCAGGATTTCGTAACGTCCGCTGATCCGTCTGCCGATTAACACTTGTCTTCACCTTCTTCTATTTGAGAAGGAAGTTCCAATAGCGCGACGGTGATATTGTCCTCGCCGCCGTTGTCATTGGCCAGCTGAACGAGCTGTTCCGCTTTCTCCTCCGCAGAAGAAAGAGCTGTAAGCATATCCTTCAGTGACTCATCGTCTACTTTATTCGTCAGCCCGTCAGAGCATAATAGAACTTGATCGCCCGGTTCGATTTCAAAAGTATGGGCTTCAACCTTCACTTCCGGATCAGTGCCAAGCGCTTTTGTCAGCACGTTCTTCCGCGGATGGTGTTCGGCATCTTCCTTCGAAATCCCCCCTGTCCGCACGAGTTCATTGACAAGCGAGTGATCTTCCGTCAGCTGTATGAAATGACCGCCTTGCAGGAGATAGCAGCGGCTGTCTCCGATATGGGCGACTGTCAGCGTTTTTCCCGTGTATAAAGCGCAGACGACCGTTGTTCCCATTCCCTGGCACTCTTCATGCGCCCTCGCATGGTCGAAAAGTTTTTGGTTGACGGCTGAAATCTGCTCTTTCAGCCAAGCTTCGCATTCAGCCGGCGAAGCCGGGACTTCTTCGGTTTCCTCCCAGATATCCCGAAGGGCTGAGACGGCCATCCTGCTGGCAACGTCGCCGGCCAGATGACCTCCCATTCCATCGCAGACAACAGCTAAAACCAGTCCGTTTTTTTCTGTGAAAATGCCGGCATCGTCTTCATTGTGCTGGCGTATTTTTCCCCTGTCCGTTTTTAAGGCTGTTTTCAACCTTGATTCACCTCGTCTCTTCCTGGCGCTCCTTTGCACGAAGCTGTCCGCAGGCAGCGTCAATATCATGGCCTTGCTCTCTTCTGATCGTGACATTTACTCCATGAGACTTTAATGTTTTTTCAAAGGCGAAAATCTGTTCTTTCGGTGTTCTGACATAGTCTCGTTCAGGTACATAGTTGACCGGAATCAAGTTGACGTGGCATTTGATTCCTTTTAGCAATTCAGCCAGCTCTTCCGCGTGTTCAACCTGATCGTTAACACCGCCGAAAAGCCCGTATTCAAACGTAACCCTTCTGCCGGTTTTCTTAATGTAGTAATCGACCGCTTTCATCAGCTCCGGCAGCTTGTAGGCTCTGTTGATCGGCATCAGCCGGCTTCTGATCTCAGTGTTCGGGGCGTGCAGAGAAATCGCAAAGTTGATCTGCAGCTTCTCGTCTGCAAACTCATAGATTTTCGGAATGATCCCGCTCGTTGATACGGTGATATGGCGCGCCCCGATATTCAGCCCTTTATCATGGTTGACGATTTTCAGGAATGCAAGCATTTCCTGAAAATTATCGAACGGCTCGCCGATTCCCATAATGACGATGGAACTGACGCGTTCATCTGTTTCATCAAGCGCCTGCTGCACTTTGACAACCTGGGCGACGATCTCTCCGGCTTCCAGGTTCCGCTTTAAGCCGCCGAGGGTCGACGCGCAAAACGTACAGCCGATTCGGCAGCCCACCTGTGTCGTTACACAAACAGAATTGCCATATTCGTGCCGCATTAATACGGTTTCGATCGTGTAGCCGTCATGAAGCTCAAATAAAAACTTCATCGTTCCATCTTGTGAAGTCTGCTTGACGGCCGTTTTCAGCGTCGTTAATACGAAATGCTCGTTCAGCTTTGTCCGCAGCTCTTTTGAAAGGTTTGTCATCTTTTCAAATGACGTGACTCTCTTTTCGTAAAGCCATTCGAATATTTGCGCGGCGCGGAAAGGTTTTTCGCCGTTTTCCGAAAGCCAGCTTTTCAGTTCTTCTATTTCAAAAGAATAGATGGACGGTCTTTCTGCCCGCAATTCTTTTCTTACTTTTTGTTTCGATTCCATTATTGTGATCCCTTCTTTCTCATGCTGCAAATAAAGAAGCCGTCCGTTCCGAAGAAGTGGGGAAGGATTTGAATGCTTCCATCCTTGACATACGGCGCCGCTTTTTCGGGCAGCCGCTCGGCGAGGGTGGGGTCTGCTTCAAATTCGTCGTGTTCTTTCAAAAAAGCATGCATGACTTGTTCATTTTCGGTCGGGTCCATTGTGCATGTGCTGTAGACCAATGTCCCGCCTGTTTTCAATAAAGGTGCGATTTCGTTTAAAATCGCCAGCTGAATCCCAGCGAGACGCGCGCTGTCTTCGGGCGTTTTGCTGTATTTGAGATCCGGTTTTCTGCGGATGACACCGAAGCCCGAACACGGAGCGTCGACGAGAATCCGGTCAAACTGCTCCGGTTCGAAGGCTTCGCCGGCTTTTCTGGCATCCAGCGCCCTTGCTTCAATGTTGGAAAGCCCGATCCGGCCTGCCGCTTCTTTGATCAGCTTTACTTTATGCTGATGAAGGTCAAGGGAAATGATCTTTCCCGTATCTTCGAGCAGTTCGCCGATATGAGTGGATTTTCCTCCCGGCGCTGCGCAGGCGTCCAGCACCGTTTCTCCCCGTTCAGGACCGAGGGCTCGCGCTACCAGCATTGAGCTTTCATCTTGTATGGTGACTTCGCCTTCTTTGAAAAAAGGAGTGGACGCAATCGTTCCTTTTTGCAGTTTGACAGCGTCTTCGGACAAGTCGCCTTCTTCCGCCTCAATCCCCGCTTCATTCAGGCGGGAAAGAAGCGTATCCCGGTCGTGTTTCAGCCTGTTGACGCGGATCGTCTGCTTCGGCGGGATCATGTGAATCCGGCAGATTTGTTCTGCCGCTTCGAACCCGTAGGCATCGGTCCATTCCCTGACAAGCCATTCCGGATGGCTTGTCTCAACCGCAAGGCGTTCAACCGGGTCGGCAATATCAGCAAAAGAAGGCACGCCTTCTCTCTGAACAGAGCGCAGAACGCCGTTAACAAATGAAGAAATTCCTTTATGCCCGCGTTTTTTAGCGATTTCAACAGCTTCAAAAAGGGCGGCCCGGTCAGGGATTTTCTCCAGGTATTCCATCTGGTACAGCGACATTCTCAACAGATGGATGACCCAGTCTTTCACTTTTTCCGGCTTTTTAATAAACGGCTTCAGCATATAATCGAGCGCCAGCTTGTTTTGAAGGGTGCCGTAAACGAGTTCTGTCAAAAGGCCTCTGTCTTTGTCGCTTAAATCGTTCGCTTTCATGACAGACTGAAGCAAAAGATTGCTGTATGCCTGATTCTGGTCAAGCTTAATCAGTGCATCAAGCGCGACTTCCCTCACATTATTTTTCATCGTTTTGACCCAATTTCATTCCGGCTTGAAGACCCGCTCCCCTGACAAAATCTTCGGCCTTCATTCTTTTTTTGCCCGCAGGCTGCACTTCCGTTAATTTTAACGCGGTGCCATTGCCGGTAGCGACGACAATGCCGTCTTTTTCAACGGAGACGATTTCTCCCGGCTCTGCCTGTTTTAAGGCTTCGCATTTTTTCGCAGCCCATACTTTCAGCGTCTGGCCGCTTAAAACCGTGTATGCGACAGGCCAAGGATTCAAGCCCCTGACTTGGTTGTACAGGACTTCGCCGGGCTTTGACCAGTCGATCAGTTCCTGTTCGCGTTTAATGTTCGGCGCATATGTCGCTTCCCGTTCATCCTGTTTTTCAGGGGTTGCCGAACTGTCAATGACCTTCGGAACCGTTTCGGAAAGAAGCTCAGCCCCGGCCTTGCTCAGCTTGTCGTGGAGCGTGCCGACATTATCGGTTTCTTCGATGTCAACTTCGACTTTGGCAAGCATATCGCCTGCATCCAATTTTTCGACCATGTACATGATCGTCACGCCCGTTTTCTCTTTGCCTTCCAGAATGGCGTAATGGATCGGAGCTCCTCCGCGCAGCTCGGGCAGAAGAGAGGCATGGACATTGATACAGCCGTATTTCGGATAATCGAGGAGCTTTTTCGGCAGGATCTGCCCGAATGCCGCCGTTACAATTAGATCGGGTTTAAGCGCCAAAATCCTGTCCGTCTCCGCTTCTTCCCTCACTTTTTCAGGCTGGAGCACGGGAATGCCGCGGCGCAGCGCTTCCTCCTTGACAGGCGGAGGGGTCATCACTTTTTTTCTGCCTTTCGGGCGGTCAGGCTGGGTGACGACACCCACCACCTCATAGCCGTCATCAATCAATGTGCTGAGCACCGGGACGGAAAAATCCGGCGTTCCCATAAAAACGATCCTTGTCATCCAATCATCCTTCCATTTCCTCAAGTTCTTCCGCATCATAATAGCGCGTAACTTTTGATGTGAATAAAATACCGTCCAAATGGTCGATTTCATGCAGCAGCGCCCGCGCCAAAAAGCCTTCAGCTTCAATCGTGAACGGTTTTCCGCGGCGGTCGAACGCCTTGACCTTTACATAATCCGAACGCTTCACTTCACCGTATAGATCGGGAAAGCTCAAACAGCCTTCAGGGCCCGTCTGTTCGCCGCTCTCTTCGATGACCTCCGGGTTGACCAGTTCAATTCTGCCCGTGTCATCGCCGATATCGACGACTGCCGCTCTTTTTAAAACGCCGATTTGCGGGGCGGCAAGCCCGACTCCGTCCAGCTCAAGCATCGTATCATACATATTGTCGAGCAGTTTCTTTAATGATTTATCAAAAGACGCAACGGGTTCGGCAGGGGTTTCAAGAACCTCCGCCGGATACGTTACGATCGGTTTTACTGCCAATCTAGAAGCCCTCCATCACACTGTTATTTTTACATCATCATATATGGATTCATGTCGATCGAAATCATCAATTGCTTTTGTTCAATATCTCGTTTGTAATGATCCATAATGTTTTTAAGCAACGATGTAAGCTGGTTTTCCTGTTTGTATTTTATCACGCATTGATAGCGATATCTATCTTTGATCCTGGCGATCGGCGATGCGACTGGGCCGAGAATCTTCGCCTCGCTTGAAATGTTCTTTTTTAAATAGTTGGCGATTTTTTCAGTCACGAGCGCCGCCTTCGTCACTTCTTCGTGCGATACGCTGACGAGCGCCAAATAATAATAGGGAGGATAGGCCTGTTCCCTTCTGTGCAGCATCTCCTGCCGGAAGAACGTTTCATAATCGTGCGTTTTCGTGAGCTGAATGCTGTAATGGGACGGGGTGTACGTCTGAATGATCACCTTGCCCGGCTTTTCATGGCGCCCCGCTCTTCCGCTCACCTGTGTCATCAGCTGGAACGTTTTTTCAGCGGCTCTGAAATCGGGGATGTGCAGCATCGTATCCGCGCTCAAAACACCGACGAGCGTGACGTTTTCAAAATCGAGCCCTTTGGCGATCATCTGTGTTCCGAGCAGAATATCGGCTTCACCTTTGCCAAAGGATGTGAGCAGCTTTTCATGCGCTCCTTTTCTCGAGGTTGTATCGACGTCCATGCGGATCACCCTTGCAGCCGGCAGTACCTTCGTCAATTCTTCTTCGACCCGCTGTGTGCCTGTGCCAAAGTAGCGGATATGCTCGCTTCCGCATTCGGGGCAGCTTGACGGCATGCCGGTTTCATAGCCGCAGTAATGGCACTTCAGACGCTGTCCATACCTGTGGTACGTCAACGAGATTTCGCAATGAGGGCACTGGATGACATATCCGCAGTCCCTGCACATGACAAATGAGGAATATCCCCTTTTGTTTAAAAACAGAACGGCCTGCTCTCCTTTTTCAAGGGTTTCCTCAAGTCCGGCCATTAAGTCTTTGGAAAACATCGAGCGGTTTCCGCTGCGCAGTTCCTCCCTCATATCGACGAGAGACACGTCAGGCATGACTTGGTGATTGACGCGGTGCTTGAGGGAAAGAAGCTTGTACACGCCTTTTTTCGCCCTTGCGAACGATTCGAGCGTCGGCGTCGCACTGCCGAGGACGACAGGACAGCGGTGGTATTCGGCCCTTTGAATCGCCGCTTCTTTCGCATGGTATCTCGGCATCTCTTCCTGCTTGTACGATGTTTCGTGCTCTTCATCGATAATAATCATGCCGAGATTTTCAAACGGCGCGAAAATCGCCGAGCGCGCCCCGACGACAAGCCGGACTTCTTTGCGGTGGATTTTCCGCCATTCATCATATTTTTCTCCTGTTGAAAGCCCGCTGTGCAGGACGGCTACCTGTGAGCCAAAGCGGCCTTTAAAGCGGTTGACCATCTGCGGCGTCAGCGAAATTTCCGGAACGAGAACGATCGCTTCTTTGCCGGCTTCCAGCACCTTTTCGATCGATTGCAGATAGACTTCCGTTTTTCCGCTTCCGGTCACTCCGTGAAGAAGAAACACATCGTGCCGCTTGTCTTCGATCGCCTCTGCTATCGCCTCATAGGCCTGCGCCTGCTCTTCAGTCAGCGGAAGCGGTTCGGTTTTTTTGAACATTCTGTCCTGATAAGGATCCCTGTAAACCTCCTCTTCGCTTTCCTTTAACAGCCCCTTGTCGATCAGCGCTTTTACGGACGCGGAAGAGCCTCCCGTTTTGCCGATCAGCTCTTTTGCCGGAACAGCACCGGATTCTTTGCGGTCGATGAAAAACTGAAGGACCGCTTTTTGTTTGACAGCTTGCGGGGAGAGGCTGTCAAGCGCTTCTTTTAAATGTTCTTTCGCACAAAGGGGAGCGATCATTCTCCGCGTTTTTTTGTTTGTTTTCTGCTTTACTTTATAGGCCACTTCAAGGTTGCCCTCTTGAACCTGGCGCTGAATCAGCTTTAATGTCCCATGGTCATCTATATCGGAATAAGAAAGTGTTTCTTTTTGCAAAAACAGGGTTTTAAGCGGTTCGGGAAGCGGCTTATCACCGATCACCTTGATTTCTTTGCCGTATTTTGCTTTCATAGCCGCGGGGAGCATCGCCTGAAGAGCCGTAATTTTAAAAGAAAGTGTTTTTTCTGTCAGCCAATCTGACAGCTCAAGCAGCTCCTCCGTCAAAACGGGCGTCAGATCAAGGATATCCTCGATATCCTTAACCGAACGGCCGGCGAACTCAGACGATTCTTTCACGCCGGTGACAAATCCCTGAATTTTGCGGGCGCCGAACGGAACAATCACGCGCATCCCTTTTTTAATCATCCCTTTGAATTTGTCGGGAATGCGGTAGTCAAACGGTCTGTCGATATTTTTGGTTGTAACATCGACGATCACTTCAGCGAAATTCATGAGGACGTTCCGCTCCGGCCGGCAAGCTCAGCGGCTTCCTTCAAGACTTCGGCGGCAACCTCCCGTTTTGACATCAGAGGGTGCGCCGTCTTTTTGCCGTCTCGGTGAAACACCGTCACGATGTTGGTTTCCGTTCCAAAACCGGCGCCTTCGGCCGTGATATTGTTGGCGACAATCAGATCGAGATTTTTTTTCTCCAGCTTTTGTTTGGCATAGTCTTCGACGTGCTGCGTTTCAGCTGCAAAGCCGACCAAGACTTGCTTTGTTTTCCGTTCTCCCAGCGCTTTTAAAATATCCTTCGTCCGCTCAAGCTCAATGACGAGACCGCCGTCCTTTTTCTTCATTTTTTGATCGTGAATATGCTTTGGCCTGTAATCAGCGACAGCTGCTGTTTTGATGACGATGTCGCTCTCATCGAAAACAGATAAAGCCGCTTGATACATATCTTCTGCAGACTGAACATGAATAACGTCAACTCCTGCGGGATCATCAAGCGATGTCGGGCCGGCAATCAGCGTTACGCACGCTCCCATTTTTGCCGCTTCCTCAGCGAAAGCATAGCCCATTTTCCCTGTCGAACGGTTGGAGAAAAAGCGGACGGGATCGATTTGTTCTCTTGTCGGGCCCGCTGTAATTAAGACACGCTTTCCTTCAAGCAAACCGCTGTTTTCGTTTGAAAAATACGACTCGGCCAACTGGACGATCCGTTCGGGCTCTTCAAGTCTGCCTTTGCCGATATAGCCGCACGCAAGGTAGCCTTCACTCGGCTCGATAAACCGGCAGCCGTCTTTGTAAAGAACGCTGATGTTCCGCTGAACGGCCGGGTGGTCGTACATATGGACGTTCATGGCCGGAGCGATCCAAACCGGCGCAGTCGTCGCTAAAAGCGTCGTCGTCAGCATGTCATCGGCAATGCCTGAAGCGAGTTTTCCGATCACATTGGCCGTTGCCGGAGCAACGATCACAAGATCCGCCCAATCCGCGGCATCGATATGGGCGATGACACGGGGATTCGGTTCTTCGAACGTGTTGGTATATACTTCATTGCGCGAAAGCGCTTGAAAGGTGAGCGGAGACACAAATTCACAGGCGGATTTTGTCATGATGACTTTCACATTGGCTCCTGCCTGTACGAGCTTGCTCGTCAAGGCGGCCGCTTTGTATACTGCGATTCCTCCGCTTACTCCCAGCAGGATGTTGCGATTTTTCAGCATCGTTTTTTCTCCCCCTTATGTTCTGTTCGCCGGCCCTGAAAAAAATAACAACCTAGTGTATAGGTTGCTATTTTTAAGGCTATTAGCGATTTTCCTTTTCGAATGTAAGCAGTCCGGCATCAATTTCTTCCAGCGCTTTGCCTACAAATTTATGCGACTTCGGATTTTCGATCTGCGCGTCTTTGTTGATCTGCATTTCGCGGGCGCGTCGGGCCGATACGGTAACGAGCGTGTATTTTGAATCCAGTTTATTCATTAAAGAGTCAATTGACGGATCTAGCATAATTATTCAACCTCCAGCATTTTCTTATATCTTGGAGCAACGCGGTCGCGCCGTAAATGTTCGGCGAGAACGATTGCTTTGATTCTTTCGCACGCAAGCTCAATGCTGTCATTTTCGACAACATAATCGTAGGCGTCCATCAGTTCGATTTCTTCCTTCGCCGCTTTCATCCGGTTTTCGATCAGGGCTTCTGTTTCTGTCCCTCTTGTGACAATCCGGTTTTTCAATTCGGCGAGACTCGGAGGCGCCAAAAAGATAAACAGGCCTTCAGGAAATGCCTTTCTGACTTGCAGCGCACCTTGGACTTCAATTTCGAGAAAAACGTCCCTGCCGCTTTCAAGGGTCTGTTCGACGTAGTCAACGGGTGTTCCGTAATAGTTGCCGACATATTCGGCCCATTCGAGCAGCTTGTTGTTCTCGATCATCTCTTCGAACTCTTCGCGCGTCTTAAAAAAGTAGTCGACACCGTCTCTTTCCCCTTGCCGCGGTTTTCTTGTCGTCACCGAAATCGAATATTCAAATTTTGTGTCCTCCTGAGCAAACAGCGCCTGCCTGACTGTTCCTTTTCCGACGCCGGAAGGGCCGGAGAGAACGATTAATAAACCTCTTTCTTTCATAAAGCTCTTATCCCTGCCCTTCATCCATAATTTCTTCTTTAACGGAAAGCCTTTGTGCTACTGTCTCAGGCTGGACGGCAGATAAGATGATATGGTCACTGTCCATAATGACAACCGCACGGGTTCTTCTTCCATATGTAGCATCTATAAGCATGCCGCGGTCTCTGGCATCCTGGATCATCCGCTTAATAGGCGCGGACTCCGGACTCACAATCGAGATCAGCCGATTCGCGGATATGATATTACCAAAGCCGATATTGATCAGTTTAATCGTCATCCTATACGTTCCCCCTGTACTTGGACGTCTCTAGTTTAACCTGCAGAGAACATCCGTAAACAATACGCACAATCGCTATTCTATATTTTGCACTTGTTCTTTTATTTTTTCAATAGAGCTTTTCATTTCGACCACATGTTTTGTGATCTGGTGATCATTCGCTTTTGAACCGATCGTGTTCGCTTCACGGTTCAGCTCCTGGACGAGGAAGTCGAGCTTTCTCCCCGCGGCCCCACCCGCTTCGCAAATATCGCGGAACTGGCGGAAATGGCTTTTCAGCCTCGTCACTTCTTCCGTGATATCCGATCGGTCTGCAAACAGTGCGACTTCCGTCAGCAGACGGCTTTCATCGAGACCGTCTGTTGACCATTCTTCAAGGCGCGCCTCAAGGCGTTCCCGATAGTGGCCGACGACCTTGGGAGCAAGCTCTGCAATGTCGTCTGTCAGCTTTTCAAGCCTTTCAATATGCTGAAGGCAGTCATCCTTCAGCCTCAGCCCTTCTGCTTCGCGCATGCTGCATAATTCAAGAACGGCAGCCTCGACCGCTTCAAGAAGGACTTCTTCAAGCTTGTCGTTTTGGATCGTCTCTTCTTCAACTTGGATGACATGGTCAAACTGAAAGGCGTCTTGAAGCGTGATCTCTCCTGAAAGCCGGCAGCGCTCTTTCATTTCGCGCGCGGCTTTCTGGTACTCCTCAAGCAGCGGCCAGTCAACCTGGATTTTCCGGGTGACCAGAGCCTCGTCGTCAACGGACACGAACAGCTCCAGCCGCCCCCTTTGTATATGTTTAAAAATCGTTTGCTTTATTTTGTCTTCTAAATAGAGCAAAGGTCTTGGCATGCGTGCGTTTACTTCTTTAAACCGATAGTTGACAGATTTCAGCTCAACAGCTGCTGTCAGCCCATCCTTCGTTTTGCTCGCGCTGCCGAAACCGGTCATACTCCGTATCATAAAACACACCCAATTCCGTATAAGTGAAAAAGACTTCTTTGATTTAAATTTACGCAAGATGAAAAGGCAATAGAAACCTCTATTACCTTTAAGATTATATCATACAAGCCTATTTTTTTCTTGTCAAAAGTGACCCGGCCAATAAAAAAGTTGGAATCGCCGACATTCCGACAATCAGGAGCCAGTCTGCCATTAAAATCGGAACCGTATGGAAAATCGGCTGCAGCGGCGGATAATAAATAACGACAAGCATTAAAAGAATCGAAGACAATACTGCGCCGAGCAAATAAATGTTTTCAAACGGATTGCGGTCAAAGATAGACCGCTCGCTCCGGCAGTCGAACACATGGATCAGCTGTGCAAGGACGAGCGTTGCAAAAGCGACCGTCTGAGCATACTCAAGCGCTTCCGGGTTGCGATTGTAAATGAACATAAACGCCCCGAGTGTGGCAATTCCGATTAAAAAGCCGCGCGATACGACCTTCCAGCCGAGCCCCCTTGCAAACACGCCTTCTTTCGGACTTCGCGGCTTCCTCTGCATCACATCGTCTTCAGGCTGATCCATGCCGAGCGCCATGGCAGGCAGGCCGTCCGTCACAAGGTTGACCCATAGAATCTGTATCGGAACAAGCGGCAGCGGCAGAGCGAGCAGCATCGCAAACAGCATGACCAAAATTTCGCCGACATTGGATGCGAGCAAATATCTGATGAACTTTCTAATATTTTCATAGATATTGCGTCCTTCCTTGATGGCCGATTTAATCGTCGCAAAATTATCATCGACAAGAATGAGCGATGATGCCTCCTTGGCAACATCCGTTCCCGTAATCCCCATCGAAATGCCGATATCCGCCTGTTTAATCGCAGGGGCATCATTGACTCCGTCTCCAGTCATGGCGACGATGTGGCCGTTTTCCTGGTAGGCGGTCACGATCTTCAGCTTATGTTCGGGCGACACCCTTGCAAACACGTAAACATCGTCAACAATTTCCGCCAATTCTCCCTGCGAGAGCTCGTTCAGCATCTGGCCGTCCACGACCTTTCCGCGCGGCGGCAATAACCCGAGATCTTTTGCGATGGCTGTTGCCGTTATCACATGATCGCCGGTGATCATCACTGTTTTGATCCCCGCTTCCCGGCACTCTTTAATCGCTGTTTTCACTTCGGGCCGCGGCGGATCGATCATCCCTAACAGCCCGATGAAAGTTAAGCCTGACTCCGCTTTTTCGAGCGAGAGATTTTCTGTTTCTTTGATCGGTTTATACGCGACAGCAATCGTCCTCAGCGCTTGGGACGCAAGCGTTTCCAGCGCCGCGCTTGTTTCGGCGAGTCTTGCCTTTGTGAAGATTTCGCGCTTTTCGTCCGTCAGCGTATGCGACGAACGCTTCATCAATACATCAGGCGCGCCCTTTGTGATGACAAAGCGCTTGCCGCTCTTATCTTCCGCAATGACAGACATCATTTTCCGCGTCGAATCAAACGGAAACTCCTCGATGATTTTAAAATGTTCGTCAACATATCTGTCCGTAAAACCCGCTTTTCGAGCTGCCGTCAGCAAAGCGCCTTCGGTGGGATCGCCGTCAAGACGAAACTCCCCGTCTTTTTCGATAATCGAAGATGAATTGCATAATGCGCCGAACAGAAGGACCTGTTGGAGCGGTTTATGATGCCTGGCTTGCACGTCGCGCCCGTTCATGGTGAAGGAGCCTTCGGGTTCGTAGCCGATCCCTGACACGTTCCACGTTTTCCCGCCTGACCAGACATGGGTGACCGTCATTTTGTTCTGCGTCATCGTCCCGGTTTTATCGGAGCAAATTATGGACGCGCAGCCGAGCGTCTCAACCGCGGGGAGCTTTCTGACGATCGACTTTTGCCTGATCATCCGCTGTACGCCGAGAGACAGAGCGACCGTGACAATGGCCGGCAGCCCTTCAGGTATGGCAGCGACGGCAAGGGAAACGCCCGCTAAAAACATGCTGTATAGGTCATGCCCCTGGATGACTCCGGCAGCAACGACAAGCAGCGTCAGGAACAAAGCGGCGACAATCAAAATTTTGCCGAGCTCTTCAAGCCTTCTTTGCAGCGGGGTCGACGTATTCCCGGCAGATTCGAGCATATCGGCGATTTTTCCCATCGCAGAGTTCATTCCCGTGCCGATAACGACGCCGGTGCCGCTCCCCCTTGTGACCAACGTTCCCATGAAAGCCATATTCTTCAGATCGCCCAGCGATACGTCGGACGCCTGAAAAGCTTCTGCCTGTTTAGACACGGGAAGCGATTCACCCGTAAGAGCCGATTCTTCTATTTCAAGGCTCTTTGTCTCGACAAGCCTGAGATCGGCGCCGATTCTGTCTCCGCTTGCAAAACGGACAACATCTCCCGGAACGAGCTCTTTGGAAGGGATCTTTACCCATTCCCCCTCCCGGAGCACAGCCACTTGAGGAGCCGACAGTTCCTTCAAAGCCTCGAGCGATCTTTCCGCCCGTCTCTCCTGAAAGAAGCCGAGAATGCCGTTTACAAAGATGATCGCAATGATCGCGATGGCGTCAATATACTCCCCGAGGAAACCAGAGATCAACGTGGCCGCAAGCAAAACAAGAACCATGAAGTCCTTGAATTGAGAAAAAAACAGTGCGATCGCCGATGTTTTTTCCCCTTCCTGAAGTTCGTTTGTTCCGTGTCTTTCCAGCCGCTTTTCGGCCTCTTTTTCTGTTAAACCTTTGCCGATGGACGTTTTTGTTATGTTTAACAATTCGGTTTGTCCCATCTCGTGCCATTTCATTGAATCGTCCACTCCTCCTGCCCTAAAGGTTGCTCTTGGTATATCCATCTCTATAAGTCAATTTATTCAGACTCGTCCCAAATCATGCTATAATTATTGAATAGACGCTTTACGAAGAGGATTAACGAGAAAAGGGAGTTTTTCATATGTCTTTTGACGGCATTTTTACATACGGAATGATCGAAGAATTAAATGAAACGATTCGAGGCGGACGAATCGCAAAAATCCACCAGCCGTTTAAGCACGAGCTAGTGTTTCATATCAGAGCGAACGGGCAGAACCGCAAATTGCTGCTCTCCGCCCACCCGAGTTATGCGCGGGTTCACCTGACAAACGAAACCTATGACAACCCGAGCACCCCTCCGATGTTCTGCATGCTCCTTCGGAAGCATCTGGAAGGCGGCTTTATCGACCGAGTCGAGCAAGTCGGCATGGACAGAATGATGGTCTTTCATATCAGGAGCCGGAACGAAATCGGCGACACGCTGACAAGAAAGCTGATGGTTGAAATCATGGGAAGGCACAGCAACATCGTGTTAACCGACGGAGAAAAAGATGTCATCATCGACAGTTTGAAGCACCTGTCACCTTCGGTGAACAGCTACCGCACCGTGCTTCCGGGATACGATTACATTCTCCCTCCCGCCCAGAACAAATTGTCACCGCTGGAAGCGGAAACTGAAGATATTCTCCGCCATTTGAATTTCCAGGAAGGCAAACTGGACAGGCAGATCGTCGATACCTTTTCCGGCGTCTCGCCTCTGTTTGCGAAAGAAGCCGTCTTTCGCGCGGGCCTTGCCAACAGGGCGACACTGCCAAACGTCTTGACAGAGATGTTCAGCGAAATCAAAAACCGGCGTTTTCAGCCCCAGCTTATCACGATAGAAGATGGAAAAGAATATTTTTACCTTCTTGAGCTGACCCATATAAAAGGCGATAACAAACCCTTTCATACGCTGAGCGAACTTCTTGACCGCTACTATTTCGGAAAAGCGGAGCGGGACCGCGTCAAACAGCAGGCTCATGATTTAGAGCGTTTCGCGGCAAACGAAAAGAAAAAGAACGAAAACAAAATCAAAAAGCTGAAAAAAACGCTTGAGCAGTCCGAACACGCGAAGGATTTTCAGCTGTACGGGGAGCTGTTGACAGCGAACCTGTACCAGCTGAAAAAAGGAGACAAAGCGGCGAGAGTCATCAACTACTATGATGAAAACGGCGGAGAAATCACGATTCCGCTCAATCCGAATAAAACGCCTTCCGAAAACGCGCAAAGCTATTTTACAAAATATCAAAAAGCGAAAAATTCGGTGGAAGTCGTGAAGGAGCAGATCAGATTAGCAGAAGAGGAAATCGCTTATTTCGACCAGCTGATTCAGCAGCTTTCGTCTGCTTCTCCGAAAGATATAACCGAAATCCGCGAAGAGCTCGCCGAAGGAAAGTATTTGCGGGCCAAACAGCAAGGAGGCCAGAAAAAACAGAAGAAACAGGCGCCGACGCTCGAAACATACGAATCCAGCGCAGGAGAAACGATTCTCGTCGGCAAAAACAACAAGCAGAACGAATATTTGACGATGAAACTTGCCGCCCGCGACCACATCTGGCTTCACACGAAAGATATTCCGGGGTCGCACGTTGTCATCCAATCGAGCGATCCGGACGAGCAAACTATCCTTGAAGCAGCGCAGATCGCTGCCTATTACAGCAAAGCGAAAAACTCGGCTTCGGTTCCTGTCGACTATACAAAAATACGCCATGTCAAAAAGCCGAATGGCGCAAAGCCCGGTTTTGTCACCTACGACAGCCAGCAAACCGTTTTTGTAACACCTGACGAAGACCTGATCATCAAGCTGAAAAAATAATGCTAAAAGGCCTGAACCTCACTGGTTCAGGCCTCTTCTTTTACGGAGAAGCTCGTCGATCTCTTGGACAAGCTCATCATCGATCAAATCATCAATCTGTCCGGCCAGTTTGATCGTGTGACGCGGGCTGGCTCCGTTTGTCGAGACGGATATGGTGATGTTTCCTCTGTTGATTATTTTCGGAACATATACATTTCCAAGCTCCGCTTCACTCGCAACATTGACAAGCTGATCAGGAGCAGCTGATGCGGCGATCCGCTTGTTCACCTCGTGATCATCGGTCGCGAGAATGATCAGAAATGCATCCTTGAAATCGCCGGGTTCCGCTTTTTTCTTCTTCCATTCGATGCCGTGCTCTTTGATCAATCCGAGCATCTCTTCTGATGCTTCGGGGCTGATGACGGTTGCAGACGCACCTTCTGCCAGCACCGTTTTCAGACGCCGCGCCGCGATCTCCCCTCCGCCTGCAATGACTGCGGATTTGCCTTTGATGTTAATGTGAAGCGGCAGCATCTGATGCTCCTGTAAAATCAAAGCGGCCGGCTTTGTTGATAACCGCTTCCTCAACGCGGTGTAAAAAGGCATTTTTCACATGAGGGTGGAAGCCGAGGTAATCCGTCAGCACGACGTCCGGATTGGTTTCTTTCAGCTTGGCGGTTTCCCTTTCAATCTCGTTCATCAGCATACCGGTAAACAGCAAATACGGTACGATAAATGTCGTTTTTCCGTCCCGTTCTTTAAGCTGTTTAAACACATCCAGATAGTGCGGTTCACAGGCTGTCATAAAGCAGGGAATGACCTCGTCAACGGGCGCGAGGTCTCTCAGCCGCTCGCAAATGTCATTGACATCCCGTTTGACATCCGGATCAGAGCTCCCCCTTCCGATCACCACGACTCTTGCATGTTCATATGGCGTCCCCGTTTCTTCGATCCTTGTAAAAACCGCTTTGACGACTTCCTGATCGACGCCGATCGGCTTTCCGTAAGTGACGCTGACGGAAGGATACTGCGAAGAAGCGCGGGCAAGCTCCTCAGGGATGTCCCTTTTGGCATGCGCGGCTGTCAAGAGGAGAAGCGGCACAGCCGCGATATGCGTCGCGCCCTTTTCCACACACGCTTTAAAACCGGTTTCGATATCCGGTGCCGCCAGTTCCAAAAAAGAAATTTCCTGAATGGGGGCGGACATGGTTTCTTTGCAGCTCTCCAAAAAAGCGGCTGCCTCTGTTTGAGCTCTTTTCAGACGGCTCCCGTGGCCGATATATAAAATCGCTTGTTTCATATTAAAGCGCCTCGCTTAATGCCGGATCTTTCAGCTCGGGTTCAAACCAGCTTAACTGTGAGCTGAATTGAACAACATCCCCGATGACAATCAGGCTCGGGTTTTCAATTTTTTCGCTTTCGACTGTACCTGCAAGCGTTTCAACCGTGCAAAGCACCGTTTTTTGTTTGTCCGTCGTTCCCCAATGAATGAAAGCGGCAGGGGTAGACGGATCTCTGCCGTTTTCGATCAGAAGCCTTTCAATTTGCTTCACGTTTTTAATCCCCATATAAATGACAAGCGTATCGATCCCTGTGGCTAGCGCTTTCCACTTCTCTTCAAAATGTTCATCTTTTTGATAATGTCCTGTCACGAAAGCGACGTTTGAACTCGCTTCCCGGTGTGTCACCGGAATGCCCGCATAAGCAGCGGCGGCAATCCCCGAGGTGATTCCCGGCACGATTTCATAAGCAACTCCGTGTTCAGCGAGGGTTTGCGCTTCCTCGCCGCCTCTGCCGAATACGAAAGGATCGCCGCCTTTCAGCCTGACAACGGTTTTCCCTTTTTTCGCATACTTGACGAGAAAATGATTGATCGTTTCCTGCTTCATCATGTGGTAGTCCGGAAGCTTTCCGCAGTAGATGAGATCCGCTCCCTCCTTGGCGTGCTGTAAAATCTGTTTATTCACAAGCCTGTCATACAAAATGACATCGGCTGTCTGGATGGCTTTTAAAGCTTTGATCGTCAGTAAATCGGGGTCTCCAGGACCTGCCCCAACGATATATACTTTCCCCATCTTAGATTTCCCCCCGATCTGATCAACGTCTTCTTCAATTCATTATAAATCATAAAGAAAGCGTTTGGTGCCTGAAAATATCACAAAAACCAAACGTTTTCTTTATGAAATAGGAAAGTGCATGTGCAGCACTTTCCTATTTCACCCGCATTTTATTTCGTTTGATCTTTCACGTATTGGACGAGCTGATTTTTGCACTCTTCCCGGTTATGTGCGCCTGTATCAAGGACTAGTTCAGGCGTTTCAGGCTCTTCATAAGGCGAATCGATCCCCGTGAAAAATGGAATTTCTCCGTTTCTCGCTTTTTTATACAAGCCTTTCGGGTCGCGCTCCTCGCACGTCGCCAAATCGCATTTCACATAAACTTCATGAAACTCATCTTCCTCGACGAGCTGTCTGACAAGCCCGCGGTCTTCTTTAAAAGGGGAAATGAACGCCGTAATGACGATCGTCCCCTGTTCGACAAAGAGCTTCGCGACCTCGCCGATCCGGCGGATGTTTTCCTTCCGGTCTTCATCGGAAAACCCGAGGTCCTTGTTCAGTCCGTGCCTGACGTTGTCGCCGTCGAGCACCGTGACCTGGTAGCCTTGTTCAAACAACTCACGCGCTGCGGCATTGGCAATTGTTGATTTTCCTGAACCGCTCAAGCCCGTCAGCCAAACGATCGAGCTTTTATGTTTATTTTTCTCATGATATTCCCGTTTTGTAATGGACGCTTCATGCCAGACAATATCTTTATTTACCAAGAGATGCTCCCCCTTAAGAAACCCCGGCCGTTAAGCCTTTGATTAATGTTTGAATGACTTCTGGACGGCTGAATGTGCTCGGCGGGAACTCGCCGTTTCTCAGCATGCCCCTCACCTTTGTGCCGGACAAAATGACATGATGTTCTTTGCTGTGAGGGCACGTTTTCGCCGTAGCCATTGAACCGCAGACATTGCAGTAGAAGCTGTGTTCGAATTTCAGCGGCGTAATGCCGATCTCTTCCGGCGCGAACTGATCGAACAGTTCCTGCGCTTCATATGTGCCGTAGTAATCGCCGACTCCGGCATGGTCTCTTCCGACGATAAAATGCGTACATCCGTAGTTCTTTCTGACAAGCGCATGGAAGATTGCTTCCTTCGGCCCCGCATAGCGCATCGCCGCCGGAAAAACGCCGAGAAAGACGCGGTCTTTTGGATAGTAGCCGTCAAGCAGCACCTGATAGCTTTCCATGCGGACATCAGCCGGAATATCGTCTGATTTTGTTTCCCCGACGAGCGGATTGAGGAAAAGACCGTCTACTGTCTCGAGCGCCGTTTTTTGAATGTATTCGTGCGCTCTGTGAACCGGATTTCTCGTCTGGAATCCGACGATCGTTTTCCAGCCGAGTTCTGCGAATTTTTTTCTTGTTTCCAGAGGTTCGAATGTGTGGGCCGGGAATTGCTTTACGCTCCGTTTAATGAGAGTGATCGGCCCGCCCACATAAACGCTGCCGCGGTCAAACAATTTTTTGACGCCCGGATGCTCGAGTTCGTCGGTTTTATAGATATTGACGGCTTCCGTTTTCTTGTCCGGCGTATAGATGTCTTCGATCTCGATGACGCCGTATGTTTCCCCATTATAGGTGAGGCGGACGGTGTCCCCCGCTTTTAAGCTTGAAGCTTTTTGCTCGTCAACAGGCAGAGCGATCGGAAGCGTCCATACTTCGCCGCTTGACAGTCTCATATTTTCGACAACGGACAGATAGTCTTTCTCTGTCATAAAGCCTTGGATCGGGCTGTACGCTCCGATTCCGATCAGCTCCAAATCTGAAAAAGCCATTAAATCCAGTTCAATTTCCTGTGCGATATGTTGAAAATCGTATGCTTCATTGACGCGGTTAACCAATACACCGCCGTGTGGTGCTAAACTCATAAACTTGTTTCCCCCTACTTTGTGTTTAAATTCCTCCGCCTTGTTCATGGACGGAGCTGTGCTCTTTTTTGACTGCTCTCATCAGGCTGATCGTCCCGACAGATGCCAGAAGGACGCTTGTGACGACGATGAGAGCATAATAGTCTCCTTTTAATAAAAGGCTGACCAGCATATAAGACAAGCTTAATGAAAGGAACGGCGAGACGACCCATACTTTCAGCATCGTTTTGACCACTTGTTTATGAAAGACATTGCCGCCGTTTTTTGCCATTCCCATCCCTATAATAGAAGATGATGTGACTTGCGCAAGCGGAACCGGCAAACCGAAAATCGAACTGATGATGACAAGCCCGGCTCCTGTTCCGGAAAGGATGATCCCCTCTCCTTTTGAAAATTTCGTTATTTTTTTGCCGTTTGTTTCAAGAACGCGCCTGCCCAGTAAAAGGGCGCCCAGCGCGACAAACAGTCCGCCGTAGAGCGTTCCTTCCCCGACTGTCAAAACATGCGCCGCCACCAGAGGTCCGACAGCATTTGCGACATTGTTCATGCCTGCTGAGAAGGCTTCAAAAAACCCGGTGATCAACAGAATGACCGCCAAAACCTTTGCTTTCTTTCCCGAGGCTGGACGTTTGATCGTTTTTTTCATGATGTTTGCCATCGCAAATGTAAAGGTAAAAGCGACGATTGGTACAACGACCCAAAATGAGACGATGACAAGCAAAGATTTCACATATAAAACTTGGTAAGCAACACCTACTCCGACAACAGATCCGACCGTCACTTCACTTGTCGAAAGCGGGATGCCGAGTACATTTGCGATAAAGAGCGACAGTGCCGCCGAGCCGATAATAATGCAGACGATTTCAAGCGAAATCACCCGTTCGGGAATGATGCCTGAGCTGATCGTTTTCACGACGTTTCCTCCGCCGATGACGGCGCCCGAGAGAACGCCTGCTGCACAGATTATTAGTGCGTGAAACTTCTTTTTGACGGCTTCAGATCCATAGGCGATTCCCATTGAAGCAGCTGCACCGCTCGCTCCGATATTCATCGCAAAAAACATGCTAAATAAAATGGCGGCAAGTTCCATGACTCATCTCCTTACTCGTGTAATCCGCATTCTGTTTTAGCCGATCCGTTCCAGCGGCCTGATCGAAGATCATCCATTGTAAAGGCCGGAGAGGTGCACGGAGCGCAGCCGATGCTCGGGTAGCCTTGATCATGAAGCGGATTATACGGGAGATCGTGCTTTGTCACATATCTCCAAATATCCTTCCACGTCCAATGAATGAGCGGACAAACTTTGATAGACTTGAATTTTTCATCTTTGTTCAAAAAATTCGTTTTGCTCCGCCCGGGCGATTGCTCGCGGCGCAGGCCCGACAGCCACGCCGGGTAGCCTGAAAGCGTCTCGCGGAGAGGAATGACCTTCCTCATTTCACAGCAGGAATTCGGAGCGGTCTTCCATAGTTCGTCCCCATATTCTTTCGCCTGCTCTTCGACGGTAAGCTCCGGTGTTTTCATGATAATCTGAAGGCCTGGATATCGTTCTTTGACAGCGTCGATCGTTTCATACGTTTCTTTAAAATGAAATCCCGTATCAAGGAAAACGATGACCGCATCTTTTTTCACCTTATAAATCAAATCGATCAGGACGATTCCCTCAATTCCGAAGCTGCACGCATATACAAGCTGATTTCCGTAATGTCCGTACGCCCATTTCAAGACGGACAGCGCTCCTTTATAAGAGTCATCTTCCTGAAAAGAGATATTTGGTTCTTCCCATGTGCTGTAAGTAAAAATTTTCGGTTCCCCCTTTTTTCGCCAACAAAAAAACGGCTTCCAGCAGAAAAAAACTGTGAAAACCGCCTCTAGTTTGTCTAGTCAGCTATTTCAATCTTATTTTTTCATTTTTTTCGATTTGAATGACTTTGCCGTCCTGAACAACGAATGTGATCGATCCGTAATTCATGTCTTTCAGCATGTCTTTCATTTTGATGATCACCTTTTCAAGCTGTTCATCTGTCTTCACTTCTAGCTCCTCCTCTGCCCCTAAAAATTAAAATCTTTCTTCCAAATTTGAAAGAAAGACGAGGAACTCCGCTATTCCTTATCTCTCAAAATGAGGGCATTTTGCTGGAAGTAGCACCTTACGCTTCACACGCAGGTTGCCGGGTTTCATCGGACCAGTCCCTCCACCGCTCTTGATAAGTTTGCTTTTGTTATTTTAAAATTTTAGCACAATTCGAACAAAAGTCAACCCGACTTTTTTTATAGGATTAATAAAAAATAAAAATAATCCGATTTTACTATTTTTAAATCTGCAAAAAGACGCAAAAAAAGCCGTTCTCCCATTAGGAGAATACGGCTTTTTTCATTAATCCATCCAAGACTTGCTTTCAGGATCCGCCTTCCATTCTTTCAGTTTGGCGGCATCCTGTTCGCTGATATATCCGCCGGCAAGCGCAGCCTCTGTCAATGTATCGTAATCAGTCAGCGTGCGGTATTCAACGCCCGCTTCGCTGAAGGCGGCGGCGGCTTTAGGAAGCCCGTAAGTGAAAATGGCGGCGACACCGAGCACTTCACATCCCGCCTCTGTGAGAGCGGCTGCCGCTTCAAGGACGCTTCCTCCCGTTGAAATTAAATCTTCAATTACAACGACTTTTTGTCCTTTTACAACAGCGCCTTCAATTTGGTTTCCTTTGCCGTGCGCCTTCGGTTTGCTTCTGACGTAGCACATCGGCAGGCTCAGCCTGTCGGCGGCAAGCGCGGCATGGGGGATTCCCGCAGTTGCCGTACCGGCGATCATTTCGGCTCCGGGAAACTTGTCTTGAATCAGTCCGGCAAGCCCTGAAGCTATATCATCCCTTACTTCCGGATATGAAAGCGTCAAACGATTGTCGCAGTAGATGGGCGACAAGATGCCGCTCGCCCATGTAAACGGCTCGTTCGGGCGCAGGAAAACCGCTTTGATTCTTAATAAATGGTTTGCAATGTCTGTTTTCATGCCTTGGTTCCCTCCCACTCATGTCCTATTCTTCTGTAGGCTGACACAGGATCTTCCGCCTGTGTAATCGAACGGCCGACAACGATCGCCGACACGCCTTTTTCCCTTGCGTAGCCAGGCGTCGCCACCCGGACCTGGTCGTTGTTTTTGTCATCCGCCATGCGAATTCCGGGTGTCACGGTCAGAAAATCTAAAGACGCGGCCCGGTAAATGTGTTCGGCTTCATGGACGGAGCAGACGACACCGTCAAGTCCGCTTTCTTTAGCCAACTTGCTGTAGTGAACAACTGTATCGAGAAGCGGCGTTTCAATCAGCAGCTCTTGCTGAAGCATTTCTGAAGAGGTGCTTGTCAGCTGGGTCACAGCAATTAATGAAGGGCGTTTTCGGCCTGCCGGAGTCCCCGCTTCAAGGCCTTCAAGCGCCGACTCCATCATTTGCTTTCCACCTGCTGCGTGCACATTGACAAGGCTGACGCCTAACCCCGCCAGCCTTTTCATCGCCTTGTATACGGTCGTTGGAATGTCGTGGCATTTTAGATCAAGGAAAATGCGGCAGCCGCGCTCCTGTAACTTTTCAAGGATGGCCGGCCCTTCCTGATAAAAAAGCTCCATGCCCACCTTCACGAAAAGCTCTTCTCCATGAAACCGGTCCAAAAACGCATATGTTTCCTGTGCTGATGCAAAATCAAGCGCGATGATGGGCGGCGTATGTTTCATCCTTCCAGCTCCTTCCGATACACTCGTTCAACGAACGGTATCCGTATTTTTCTAAAACGCGCGGCAAATCGGCAATGATTTCGGGACAAACAAACGGATTAACAAAGTTTGCGGTGCCGACGGCGACTGCGCTCGCACCCGCCAGCAAAAACTCAAGCACATCTTCCGCTGACTGGACACCGCCCATGCCGATGATCGGAATGCTGACTTTTTGGCTGACTTCATGCACCATTCTGATGGCCACCGGTTTAACAGCAGGGCCTGATAATCCGCCGGTTTTGTTCGCCAAGATCGGCTTTCCCGTTTTTAAGTCGAGCCGCATCCCGATCAGGGTGTTGATCATCGTCAAACCGTCCGCTCCCGCTTCTTCTATGGCAAGAGCGATGTCGGTAATATTCGCGACATTCGGCGACAGCTTCACATAGACGGGAACGCTCGCAACCTCTTTCACCGCTTTCGTCAGCTCACTGGCCATTTCCGGCTGCGTACCAAAGGCGATCCCTCCCGTTTTCACGTTAGGACAGGAAATATTCAGCTCGAGCGCATGAACATTCGGCGCTTTGCTGATTTCTTCAGCCACTTCAACATAATCGTCGATCTGCGAGCCGGCGACATTGGCGATAATCGGTGTATCGAACTGTTCGAGCCACGGCAATTCGTGTTCCATGACAGCCTCTAAACCCGGATTTTGCAGACCGATGGCATTAAGCATGCCGGCTTGCGTCTCGGCGACGCGCGGCGTCGGATTCCCGAAGCGCGGTTCGCTCGTCGTCGCTTTAATCATGATCGCACCGAGACGTGAAAGATCGTAAAAGTTCGCAAATTCTCTCCCGAATCCGAAGCAGCCTGAAGCCGGCATGATCGGATTTTTCAATTGAAGGCCCGGCAAATTGACTTCTAGCATCATAACAGCACCTCCTGGGCTTTGAAAACAGGACCGTCAAGGCATACCTTCACATAAGATGTTTCGCTTTCTTCCGTATGGCAGACACAGGCAAAGCAAGCGCCGATCCCGCATCCCATGCGCTCTTCCATTGACAGATAAACCTCTTTATCCGGATAGCGCTGTTTTAAAGCTTTCAGCATCGGCGTCGGTCCGCAGGCCATTATGCAGTCAAACTGAAGCCCCTCGTTTTCAATGACATCTGTAACAAATCCCTTTGAACCTCGGGTGCCGTCTGCGGTTGCCACATACACACGCCCGAAACGGCTGAATTCCTGTTCGTAAAAGACGTCTTTTGCAGAAGCAAATCCTAACACATGGATCGCGTGCACCCCTCTATTTGTCAGCTGTTTGCTCAGCTCGTAAAGCGGCGGAACACCGATCCCCCCTCCGACAAGAAGAGCCGTTTTCCCCGGTTCAAGCGATTCAGCCGGAAAACCGTTGCCGAGCGGACCAAGGACATCGATCTGATCTCCTTCCTGTTTTAAAGACAGGAGACTCGTGCCTTCCCCATCCTTGCGAAAGATGATGGTCACCTGCCGGGCGGCTCTGTTGATGTCGGCGATGCTGATCGGCCGCCTCAAAAGCGGCGTGAGGGAATCTGAGACCTTGATGTGAAGAAACTGGCCGGGAGCGCCGCAAACTTCGGCAATCTCCCCTTCCAGTACCATTTGATAAATATGATCCGCGATACACTTGTTTGAACGGACTGTCATATACCCTTTTCTCATCTGACGGCCGCCTTTTGCTCAATTCTAATCGCCGGCATATGATCGGCGCGGAAGCTCATGCTTTCAAGCACCCGCAAAATCGCTTCCGCCGTATCAAGGGATGTCAGGCAGGCAACGCCGTTTTCAACGGATTCGCGTCTGATTCTGAAGCCGTCCCTTGCCGGCTGCTTCCCTTTTGTCAGCGTATTGACGACGAACTGCGCTTCCCCGTTTCGAATGACATCAAGGAGATTTGTGCCTTCTTCGCCGATTTTCCCGACGGTTTTAACAGGTACGGATGCGTCTCTTAAATAGCCGGCCGTTCCTTCCGTAGCCAATATTTTATAGCCGATCGCATGGAACCGCTTGGCGATCAATAGACCTTCCTCTTTATCTTTATCAGCAACTGTCAGGAGAACAGAGCCGTAATTCGGAATTTGGATGCCTGAAGCGATCAGTCCTTTGTACAGCGCTTTTTCCAAAGTGCTGTCTTTGCCCATGACTTCCCCGGTCGATTTCATTTCCGGTCCGAGCGTGATATCCACTCTCCTCAGCTTTGCAAACGAGAAGACCGGCACTTTCACATATACGCCTTCCTGCTCTTTTTGAAGGCCTTCAGTATAGCTCATATCGGCAAGCTTCCCGCCGAGAATCACTTTTGTTGCGAGATTGGCCATCGGAATGCCGGTGATTTTGCTGAGAAACGGCACCGTGCGGCTCGATCTCGGGTTGACTTCAAGGACGTAAACCTCATCTTTTGAAAGGACAAACTGAATGTTGAGCAGGCCGACGATGTTTAAGCCTTTTGCAAGCTTAATCGTGTATGCTTCAATCTTTTTCTTGATGTCCTCTGAAAGGGATTGCGGCGGGTAAACGGCAATCGAATCCCCCGAGTGGACGCCGGCCCGTTCAATGTGCTCCATAATCCCCGGAATGACGACCGTTTCACCGTCAGAAATCGCATCCACTTCAATTTCCTTTCCGGTCAAATATTTATCGATCAAGACAGGGTGCTGCGGATTGATTTTCACTGCATTCTTCATATAATGGAGAAGCTCTGTTTCATGGTAGACGATCTCCATCGCACGCCCCCCAAGTACATACGATGGGCGGACAAGCACCGGATAGCCGATGTTGGCTGCGATTTCAACAGCGCCTTCCACAGATGTCGCCGTTTTTCCGAGCGGCTGAGGCACATGCAGCGTTTCAAGCGTCTGTTCGAACTTGTCGCGGTCCTCGGCGCGGTCCAAATCCTCAAGGGATGTTCCAAGAATGGCGACGCCCCGCTCCGCGAGCTCGTCGGCAAGGTTGATCGCAGTCTGTCCGCCAAACTGAACGACGACGCCTTTCGGCTGCTCCAAATCGATGATATGCATGACATCTTCAACAGTAAGCGGCTCAAAGTAGAGCTTGTCGGAGATGCTGAAGTCCGTTGAAACCGTCTCAGGATTGTTGTTAATAATGATTGCTTCATAGCCGGCTTCTTTGATCGCCCAAACCGAATGCACAGTCGCATAATCGAATTCGACCCCCTGGCCGATCCGGATCGGGCCGGAGCCAAGAACGATAACGCTGTTTTTGTCTGTTCTGACCGATTCGTTTTCCTCTTCATATGTGCTGTAGAAATAAGGTGTCTCCGATTCAAATTCGGCCGCACATGTATCAACCATTTTATAAACAGGCGTGATGCCTGTTTCTTTTCTAAGATCATAAAGCTTTCTTTCAGGCATCTCCCAGAGAAGGCTGATGAAGCGGTCTGAAAAACCGAGCTCTTTCGCTTCTTTCAAAAGACCCAGGTCGCCGCGCCCGGCTTTCAGCTTTTCTTCAAAGCGAATGATTCCCTCAAGCTTGTGCAGGAAGAACAGGTCAATTGCCGAAAATTCGTGGAGATCGCTGACCGTGTATCCTCTTCTAAACGCTTCGGCCAAGTAAAAGAGACGTTCGTCTCCCGCTTTTTTAATCCGTTTTTCAAGCACTTCATTCGAGATCTCACCGGCATCTTTCAGCTCCAGGTGATAGACATCCGCTTCAAGAGAACGGACCGCTTTCAGGAGAGATTCCTCCCACGTTCTTCCGATCGCCATCACTTCGCCTGTCGCTTTCATCTGCGTGCCGAGCTTGCGGTTTGCCGATTCGAATTTATCAAACGGCCAGCGCGGTATTTTTGAAACGACATAGTCGAGTGCAGGTTCGAAAGACGCGTACGTTTTTCCTGTCACAGGATTCATCATTTCGTCAAGAGACAAACCGACGGCAATTTTAGCGGCAAGCTTTGCGATCGGATAGCCCGTCGCTTTTGAGGCAAGCGCTGATGAACGGCTGACCCGCGGGTTTACCTCGATGATGTAGTACTGAAAGCTGTCCGGGTCAAGCGCCAGCTGAACATTACAGCCGCCTTCGATTTCAAGCGCGCGGATGATTTTCAGCGATACATTGCGAAGCATTTGGTATTCGCGGTCGCTCAACGTCTGGCTCGGCGCTACAACGATGCTGTCCCCGGTATGAATCCCGACCGGATCGATGTTTTCCATATTGCAGACGACGATCGCGTGATCGCTCGAGTCTCTCATGACTTCATACTCGATTTCTTTGTAGCCGGCGATGCTCTTTTCAAGCAGACATTGGTGAACCGGGCTCATTTTTAAGCCATTTTCAACAATTTCCTTCAGCTCGTCTTCGTTTGAGCAGATGCCTCCGCCTGTTCCGCCGAGCGTGTATGCCGGCCGGACGATGACGGGGAAGCCGATGCGCTCGACGAACTCGCGCGCTTCCTCGAGCGAGTGGATGATCTCGCTTTCCGGAACCGGTTCATTCAACTCATTCATCAGGCTTCTGAACAAGTCGCGGTCCTCCGCCTGTTGGATCGCAGCCAATTTCGTGCCGAGCACTTCAACACCGCACTCAGCCAGGATGCCGTGCTCGGACAGTTCGACCGCCAAGTTGAGGCCCGTCTGCCCGCCCAATGTCGGCAAAATGGCGTCCGGCCGCTCTTTGCGGATGATACGTGTTAAGAATTCAAGCGTCAGCGGTTCGATATATACGCGGTCGGCCATTTCCGTATCCGTCATGATCGTCGCTGGATTCGAGTTGACGAGAATCACTTCATAGCCTTCTTCTTTTAAAGCGAGGCAGGCCTGTGTACCCGCATAATCAAATTCCGCCGCCTGCCCGATAATAATCGGCCCTGATCCGATCACCAAAATCTTTTTGATATCTACGCGTTTAGGCATACCGCTTCCCCTTCTTTCTCTGTGGTTTCAATCATGTGTAAAAATTGATCAAATAAATGGTTGGCGTCTTCCGGTCCCGGTGAAGCTTCCGGATGGTATTGAACCGTGAAAGCCGGTTCGTGTTTATGTTTAAGCCCTTCGATTGTGTCATCATTAATCGCCACATGCGTCACTTCAAGCGGCGTGTTTTCAACGGTCGATACGGTATAGCCGTGGTTTTGAGCCGTAATTGATACTCTCCCGGTTGCAAGCTCTTTAACCGGATGGTTGGAACCGCGGTGTCCGAATTTCATTTTCGCCGTCTTTGCTCCGCAGGCGAGGGCAAACAGCTGATGGCCGAGACAGATGCCGAACAATGGAACCTTGCCGAGAATGTTTTGAATCATGGCAATTGCTTCGGGTACGTCCGTTGGATCTCCGGGTCCGTTTGACAGCATTACGCCGTCAGGCTTCAGCTGCATCACTTCTTCTGCCGTAACATTGTGAGGAACGACGATCACATCGCATTTGCGCTTGTTCAGCTCTCTTAAGATGCCGTGCTTCATTCCGAAATCGACAAGCACGATTCGCTTCCCCCTCCCAGGGCTCGGATATGCCGTTTTTGTTGAAACTTGGCTGACCTGGTCGGTCGGAAGGTTCGTTTCTTTCAGCTTTTGAACCAAAGCCTCAGCATCTTCTTCCGGGCCGGCAAAAACCCCTTTCAGCGTACCTGCCGTTCTGATCATTCTTGTCAGCTTTCTCGTGTCAATCCCCGAGAGTCCCGGGATGTTCTTCATTTTCAAATATTCATCAAGGGTATAAGCAGAGCGCCAGTTTGACGGAAGTTGACATAACTCTTTTACGATAAACCCTTTCACATAAGGGGTGATAGATTCAAAGTCGTCTCTGTTGATCCCGTAGTTCCCGATCAGCGGGTAGGTCAGTGTGACAATTTGTCCGCAGTATGACGGGTCTGAGAGGATTTCTTGATAGCCTGTCATCCCCGTGTTGAAGACGACTTCTCCCATGGTGTTTTCCAGGCTGCCGAAAGCTTCCCCTTCAAAAATTGTTCCGTTTTCTAGTACAAGACGTCTTTTCATTTTACAAGTCTCCCCTCTTGGTAAACGAGTTTTCCCTTTGCCATTGTCATAACCGGCCAGCCGAAGCAGCTGATGCCATCAAACGGCGTGTTTTTCCCTTTAGAAAGAAAGGTGTTTTTATCAATTTTTTCTTCGCGTTCAAGATCTATCAGTGTAATATCCGCGGACCGTCCGGCTTCAAGCTTACCGTAAGGAAGTCCGAACGCCTCGCAAGGTTTGACCGTCATATAATCGAGGAGCTGTTTCAGCGTCCAGTTTCCCGTTTTGACAAAGTGCGTGTAAAGAAGCGGAAAAGCCGTCTCCAAGCCGACAATCCCAAATGGCGCCAGGCTCATTGTCTGTTGTTTTTCATCTTCTGTATGAGGGGCATGATCCGTAGCGATAAAATCGATTGTTCCGTCTGTAAGCCCCTCAAGGAGCGCTTCTCTGTCTTCCGGACTTCTGAGCGGCGGATTCATTTTATAATTTGTATCAAGACCGGGAATGTCGCTGTCTGAAAGGAGCAGATGGTGAGGCGTCACTTCCGCTGTCACACGGATTCCCGCTTTTTTGGCGTCGCGGACGACCCTGACCGATTCCTTCGTGCTGATATGACAGACATGGTAATGGCAGCCTGCCGCTTCGGCCAGAAGAACGTCCCTTGCGATGTGAACGGCTTCGCATATCGAAGGAATCCCGTTTAAACCGTTGGCTTTGGCAAATTTCCCATCGTGGACACTGCCGCCGTAGATCAGTGAATTGTCTTCACAGTGGGCGACAATTGCTTTATCGATCGAAGCCGCTTTTTTCATCGCTTCATACATCATCCCCGCCGTTTGAACGCCGACGCCGTCATCAGTAAACGCAAACGCACCTGCGTCTTTTAGCCCTTCGAAGTCGGTCATTTCCTGACCTGTTTGTCTGATGGTGATGGAAGCGTACGGCAGCACTCTGACAGATGCCGTTTCGTCAATGCGGTTGACGAGCCACTCCATCTGCTCTTTCGTATCGGGGACAGGCCGCGTATTCGGCATTGCGGCGACAGTTGTAAACCCGCCTCTCGCTGCGGCTTTTGCACCTGTTTCGATCGTTTCTTTCTTCTCGCCGCCCGGCTCTCTGAAGTGAACGTGAAGGTCAACAAGCCCCGGCGAGACGAAAAGCCCATCCGCATTGATGACCGTTTCTCCCAAAGCGGCCTCAAGGCTTCCGATTTCGCTGATTCCATCGCCTTCAACCCTGATGTCGCACTGTACTTTTTCACCTTTTTCGTCGAGTATGAAGCCGTTTTTAATTAAATAAGACATAAGCCTGATCTCCCCTTTTTTTGTTTTCGCCGTTTAGAAGCGCTCTTTTTAAAACCGCCATTCTGATATATACACCGTTTTCCATTTGTTTGAAAATTCTCGACTGAGTGGATTCGACCAGCGCTCTGTCAATCTCGACGCCTCTGTTAACAGGCGCAGGATGCATGATGACCGCGTCTTTTTTCAGGAGCTCCGCCCGCTTCAGCGACAGTCCGAAAGTTTCAAGATAATCGCGTTCTGCCGCCTTTTTCTCATGACGTTCGTGCTGAATTCGGAGAAGCATCACGACATCCGAATTTGCGACCGCTTCATCAGGCGACACATATGTCCCGTAAGGATTGTTGTCATCCCGCCATTCTTCCGGACCTGAGAAAAGAACCTTTGCTCCGAGCCTTGTCAGCACTTCGGCATTCGATCTTGCCACTCTGCTGTGTTTGATATCTCCGTGTATGGATACCGTCAGCCCGGCAAATCCGCCCCATTCCTCGTAAATCGTCAGCAAATCGAGCAAAGATTGAGTGGGATGCTGACCGCAGCCGTCTCCGGCATTGATCACCGGAATGCCGACATGTCCGATAAGTTCATCGTAATAATGATCCTGAGAGTGTCTGATCACACATACATCAGCGCCGATGGATTCGAGTGTCTTGACGGTATCGTACAACGATTCTCCTTTTTGTACGCTTGTTGCAACACCGTCCAGGTTCAGCACATTCATGCCGAGTTTCTTTTCAGCCACTTCGAAGCTGAAGCGCGTTCTTGTGCTCGGTTCAAAAAACAGATTGGCAGCAAACTTTCCGGAGAGGACGGAATCGAATTTCCTTTTTTTCAGCTCTCTCGCCTCTTCAATCAGCTCGTGAATATCCTCAAGACTAAGCTCATTCATTGCGGTCAAGTGTTTCATTTTTTCTCCCCCTCAGGCTTTAATTTCCTGTAAAAAAACCCCAAGCCACAACGGCTTGGGGTACAGTGAACCAGAGAATGCGCTTTTTTGCACTTCTCTCTCCGTAACCCTTTCAAGCCTCTCTGGACTTCATTTAAAAGGTTTTTAAATATGCTCTTCTATTTCAATCCCGTCCTGATCTCCCTTTGATTCAGGCAGGACAAGGTTTAAAACCACTCCGACGATAGCTGCAAGCGCCATGCTTGACAGCTCGAACCCTGAGATTTTGATAAATGCGCCGCCCACTCCGATGACGAGAATGACGGATGAGATGATCAGGTTTCGCTTATTTTCCAAGTCAATTTTGTTATCAATCAGCATGCGCAGTCCGCTTGATGCGATGATACCGAACAGCAGGAAGGAAACGCCTCCCATGACTGCAGAAGGGACAGAGCTGATCAGGGCCGAAATTTTGCCGATAAACCCGAAGCACAGTGCAATAACAGCCGCTCCGCCGATGACAAATACGCTGAATACTCTTGTGATGGCGAGTACGCCGATGTTTTCTCCGTAGGTCGTTGTCGGCGGTCCGCCGATGCATGATGCCAGCATCGTTGCGACACTGTCGCCGAAAATCGAGCGGTGAAGCCCGGGCTTCTTAATGAAATCCTGACCGACGACTTTGCTTAATACCATTTGGTGGCCGATATGTTCTGACATTGTCACGAAAGCAACGGGCACCATGGCGATTCCAATTCCGACAGCCGCCGCGCTCGGCGTATAGTCGACAAACGGAATGACGAAATCTGGAACAGCAAACCATTTGGCGTCAAGGACCATCTGGAAGTCGACGATGCCTTGGGTCAGGGCGAACAAGTATCCGCCGATAATTCCGATCAAGACAGGAATCAGGCTGAAAAATCCTCTTAAGAAAATCGCGCAGATTATGGTGAGCGCGAGTGTGAATCCTGCAACGCCAAAATGTTTGGCGCTGTAGACGAGCACTTTTGCTCCCGAATCTTCATACATGGCCATATTGACAGCCGTGCTTGCCAGCCCGAGTCCGATGACGATAATGACCGGACCGACGACAACAGGCGGCAGGAGCCTCATCAGCCAGTCCGTTCCCAGCTGCTGGATGAGCAGGGCGATCAGCCCGTAGGCGATGCCTGCCATAAATGCGCCGATCATGGCCGCCCCAGGGCCTCCGGCGGCTTTTGCTGCGATAATCGGGGCAATAAACGCAAAGGATGAACCTAAGTAAGCCGGGATCTGTCCTTTTGTAATCAAGAGATATGCAAGCGTTCCTAGCCCGCTCGTTATAAGGGCCACGCCTGGGCTTAAGCCTACAAGCTTTGGCACGAGGATCGTCGCTCCGAACATGGCAAACAGATGCTGCAGGCTGAAAGTTATCCAATTCAAAGGTTTTGGTAATTCTCTGACACCAAGGTTCACTTTTTTCTGACTCATATTTTTTCCTCCTGATGGTTGACTCACTGTCTATGATGTCTTTATATCCTGAAAAGATTGTGCCCATTAAAAAAGCCTCTTTGCTTAAATTGCGCAAAGAGGCAGACAAAGATCCGCCGCATGGTGAGGCGGCATCTTTCGTTCTATCCCTCTTTGCAAACTCACTGGAATGCATTTAAAAAAGGATTGTCATTCACTTTTTATAAATCGCCGCAAGGTCGCGTCCGTCAACTTCTTCCAATTGAACCATGACCTTTTCGGTTTTCGATGTCGGGATGTTTTTCCCGATATAGTCGGCTCTGATCGGCAGCTCTCTGTGGCCGCGGTCGACAAGCACCGCGAGCTGGATGGATGAAGGCCGCCCGACATCAACGAGCGCATCCATGGCCGCTCTGACTGTCCGTCCCGTGTAAAGCACATCATCGACGACGATCACCTTTTGATCGGTGATGTCCGCCGGAATGTCCGCTCCTTTGACAAGCGGCTCTTCATTAGACGTTTTTTTGGAGAGATCATCCCTGTAAAGGGTGATGTCGAGCTCTCCTACGGTGACTTTGTTTCCTTCGATTTGCTCAATCCGTTCGGCAAGCCGTTTGGCCAGATAGATGCCTCTCGTTTTGATTCCGACAAGGATACAGTTGTTCATTCCTTTGTTTCGTTCAATCATTTCGTGGGCGATTCTTGTCAGCGCCCTTCTGATCGCCTGTTCGTCAAGCACAACAGCCTTTTCTTGTTCCTGCATGGCCAGCACCCCGCATCTTTTAAAGGATAAAACAAAAACCCCTTCTGCATAAAGGCAGAGAGGGGTCTTGAAACGAATTCATTGATTCGCTTGTCCGGTATCCTTCTCAGCCTCTCTGGACTGTGTTAAAGAATCTGATTTAACTGCATTTATTATTTCAAAAAAGAAAACGTCTGTCAACGTTTATTTCGAATTTTGTCGAGGAGATTTTTCATGTCATCAGGCAGAGGCGCCTCAAATTCAACATATTCTCCGGTACGCGGATGGTCAAATCCCAATACGCCCGCATGCAGCACCTGGCCATTGAAATCGACCGTCTTTTTCGGGCCGTATTTCGGATCTCCCGCCAGAGGAAAACCGATATATTTCATATGCACGCGAATTTGATGGGTTCGCCCCGTTTCAAGCTGGCATTCAACAACAGTGAAATCGTCGAACCGTTCGATCACTTCAAAATGAGTGACGGCATGCTTTCCATTTTCCCTTGTGACCGTCATACTCTGCCTGTCTTTTTTATCCCTGCCGATCGGCGCGTCGATCGTCCCGTGGTCATGCGGGATGACGCCGTGGACAAGCGCGGTGTATTTTCTCGTCACCGTTTTGTTGACAAGCTGATTCACGAGCGATTCATGCGCCATGTCGTTTTTGGCAACCATCAACAGACCTGAAGTGTCCTTATCAATCCGGTGGACGATGCCCGGCCTCATCACGCCGTTGATGCCTGACAGATCGTCACAATGCGCCATCAAACCGTTGACAAGCGTCCCCGTCAGATGGCCGGGAGCCGGATGAACCACCATTCCGCGCGGCTTGTTGACGACAAGAACGTCCTGATCCTCATAATAAATATCAAGATCCATCGGTTCAGCCGTGACATCAAGCGGTTCCGGTTCTGGAACATGGACTGACACCGCATCCCCATCCTGAACTTTATAATTGGCTTTGACCGCATTTCCGTTAACCAGCACGCGGTCTTCTTTAATCCACTGCTGCACCTGAGTCCGCGACCAATCCGCTTCAACTGCGGTCAAGTACTTGTCAATCCGTTCACCTTTATGTTCTTCATGAACGGTCATATCATAATGCTCCATGTTACAGCTCCTTCTTCTTCTTTCCGTCTAACAGCATTTGTATAAATAAGAGCAGGACACCGACGCATAAAGATGAATCGGCAATGTTGAAAATCGGATAATGATAATTGACGATCGTCACGTGTATAAAATCGACAACTTCTTGCCTGAACACGCGGTCGATAAAATTGCCGACAGCACCGCCAAGCATCAATCCGAGAGCGGTTCCGAGCAGGATTTGTCCTTTGGCATGTTTTTGAATGTAGTAAACAATGCCGATGATAACCGCCGTGGTAATGATGTAAAAAAACCACATCTGTCCGGCCAAAATGCCCCATGCTGCGCCTGTATTTCTGTGCGACGTAATTTGAAAGAAACCGTCGATGACGGGAATGCTTTCACCGTACTCCATTTTGCTGACGACCAGCCATTTTGTAAATTGATCGATACCGATAATGAGCACTGCAATTATGTAATAAGGCACAAACCGTTCCTCCAGTTTCTGTTTCTCTTCATTTAAGCATTTTAACAAGAAAAAGAAAAGGAGTAAAGGAATATTCATTGACATCCTGCAAGAGGGCAAAAGCCCTCCCCTCTTGCAGAATGTTATGAGTAGAGCGCCCGGTTGAACGTCTCATCCGTCTCAGCCCAAATAGGAAGCGTCTTTTTTTCAAACTGGGCATGATATAAAAAATCGTTCGCGGTGCGCGCCGTCGGCAGAATAGCCATTTTTTCCAGCGGAATTGCCTGATTCGTTTCTTCGCAAATGCCGTATGTTCCGTTTTCGATTTTTGAAAGGGCCAAAAGCACGTCCTGCAGCTCTTCTTTGACATGATACATAAGTGTTACCTGCTGATACGAATTGATGCCTTGAGAATCCTGCTGAAAAAAGGAGTATTCAAAAAGCCTTGCTTCCAGTTCTTCCTTCATTTGAAGAAGTTCGGTATGAATTGCCGCCAGCTGATCGTTCACGCCTACATCAACTCCTGCTCTTATCGTTTGTGACCTTAGTGTTACCGACAAAGCCGGTATCCAAGCCCAAAAGATTTTTCCTGACGTACAAAACGATGTCAGCAATGGCATCCTTTCTCCGGACTTTCACAGGATGTGCGTTCAGACAGGACGCCTGGGCAGGCCTGATAAGGTTTGGCGGCATATTAAAAGCGGTTCGGAAAAACTCCGAACCGCTTCGTGGTTAATTTTGATAATACGTCTTCACAATTCCGGCACAGCGAGGGCAAAGCTCCGGATGATCGGCATCCTGGCCGATTTCTTTGGACACCATGCGACACCGCTCACAAGTTTCGCCTTCTGCCTGAGCAACGACGATTTTTCCTGTGTCAAACGTCTGCGCACCTTCAGGCGCTTCGGCTTCCGTTCCGCCGATGAGAAGCTCTGACACGATGAACAGCTGTTTGACGTCTTCCTTGATCGAAGAAAGCAGCGCTTTTGCTTCTTCATTTGGATACAGCGTCAAGCTCGCAACCGAAGATTTTCCGATGATCTTTTCATTACGCGCTGTTTCAAGCGCTTTAAGAACATCGCCGCGAAGCTTCATGAAGCTGTCGAACTTCTCTTCCGTCTCTTTTGCATTTGGAATGTCTCTTGTTTCCGGCATATCGGTAAGCTGCACGCTTTTTTCCGATACGAATGTGAAGTGGCTCCACATTTCGTCAGCAGTATGCGGCAGGATCGGTGCGATCAGCTTGACAAGCCCGAGCAACGTTTCGTAAAAAACGGTCTGCATGCTGCGGCGGTCTTTATGATCGGCGTGTTCAATATAAACGACGTCTTTGGCAAAATCCATATAGAATGAGCTGAGCTCGATCGCGCAGAAGTTGTGGACAGCATGGTAAATGACCGAAAAATCATATTCTTCATATGCTTTTTTGACTTTTTCAATAAGGCTGTTCAGCTTGATCAAAATGTACTGATCGACTTCGCGAAGTTCTTCCACAGCGATTGCATCTTTCGCCGGGTCAAAATCAGCAATGTTTCCGTGAAGAAAACGGAACGTGTTGCGGATCTTCCGGTACACTTCTGCGACTTGCTTTAAGATCGCGTCAGATACGCGGACATCTGCTTGATAGTCGACAGATGCGACCCACAGTCTTAAAATATCGGCCCCGAACTGATTCATGATTTTTGCCGGAACAACGACATTGCCGAGTGATTTGCTCATCTTGCGGCCTTCTCCGTCAAGGGCAAAACCGTGTGACAGCACGCCTTTATATGGTGCTTTACCCGTTACGGCAACGGCTGTCGAAATCGATGAGTTAAACCAGCCGCGGTATTGGTCAGATCCTTCCAGATACAAGTCCGCAGGTCTTACAAGATCATCGCGCTCTTCCAGTACGGCCTGATGTGACGAACCTGAATCAAACCAGACATCCATGATGTCCTGTTCCTTTGTGAACTTGCCGTTCGGACTTCCCGGATGCGTAAAGCCTTCCGGAAGCAGTTCATTCGCTTCTTTTTCAAACCAAATGTTCGAACCGTGCTCCCTGAATAGTTCAGAAACGTGGTCGATCGTTTCATCCGTGATGATCGGCTCCCCATTTTCGGCATAAAATACCGGAATCGGCACGCCCCATGCGCGCTGTCTTGAGATACACCAGTCACCGCGGTCGCGGATCATATTGTAGAGGCGCGTTTCGCCCCATTCAGGCACCCATTTTGTTTCTTTCACCGCGTCAAGAAGCTCGTCTCTAAAGTCTTTGATAGAAGCGAACCATTGGGAGGTCGCGCGGAAAATGGTCGGTTTTTTCGTTCTCCAGTCGTGCGGATAGGAGTGGGTGATGAAATCGAGCTTCAGCAAAGCGCCTTTTTCTTCGAGCTGTTCTGTAATCGGTTTGTTGGCCTGATCGTAAAACAGTCCTTCAAAACCAGGGGCTTCGCTCGTCATATGTCCTTTTTCATCAACCGGGCAAAGCACGTCAAGTCCGTATTTCTGACCGATGATAAAGTCGTCTTCACCGTGTCCCGGAGCAGTATGAACACAGCCTGTACCGGCATCTGTAGTTACGTGTTCACCGAGCATAACAAGAGAATCTCTGCTGTATAAAGGATGAACCGCGACGATATGTTCCAGGTCTTTTCCTTTAACAGTTTGAACGACTTCATGATCTTCAAAGCCGATCGCTTTTGCCACGCTTTCAATCAATGCGCTTGCCATCACATAGCGCGCGCCTCCGGCAGCAACGACGCTGTACTCCAATTCAGGGTGTACGGCGATGCCGAGATTGGCCGGGATCGTCCACGGCGTTGTCGTCCAAATGACGATTTTTTCGCCGTTTGTTAATACACCTTTTCCATCTTTCACATCGAATGCAACATAGATAGACGGCGAGCGTTTATCATGGTATTCGATTTCAGCTTCAGCCAGAGCGGATTCGCTTGAAGGGGACCAGTAAACCGGCTTCTTCCCTTTGTAAATATAGCCTTTTTTCGCCATTTCGCCGAATACTTTAATTTGCTGCGCTTCAAACTCCGGCTTAAGGGTCACGTATGGGTTTTCCCAATCTCCTCTGACACCGAGGCGCTTAAATTGCGTTTTTTGTCCTTCGATTTGCTGCCATGCGTATTCTTCGCAAAGCTTGCGGAATTCGGCTACCGTCATTTCTTTGCGCTTCACTTTTTTGTTTTTCGTGAGCGCTGTTTCAATCGGCAGGCCGTGTGTATCCCAGCCCGGAACATACGGTGCATGATAGCCGCTCATCGATCTCGAACGGACGATGAAGTCCTTCAGTACTTTGTTGAGCGCATGGCCCATATGAATATCGCCGTTCGCATACGGAGGTCCGTCATGAAGCACGAACATCGGCCGGCCTTCGGTTCGTTTCTGAACGAGGCTGTAAATGTCCATATCTTCCCATTTCCCCTGGATTTCAGGTTCACGGTTCGGCAGGTTTCCTCTCATCGGAAAATCTGTTTTCGGCATTAAGAGCGTATCTTTATAATCCATTACCATTCCTCCAAAACATCTTTTCTAAAACAAAAAAAGCCTTTTCATCCCATAAGGGACGAGAAGGCTTTGATCTCGCGGTACCACCCTTTTAGACAAGCCGATTCGGCTTATCCGCTCAAACATCGTAACGTGATGGGACGTCCTTTCCTACTGGACGGTTCAGAAAGGAAACTTGAGGGCTGATTCACAACGATTCCAACAATCCCGGGCTTACACCGCCCCCGGGTCGCTTTCATTGTTTTCAGAAATCAATGTCTGTCCCTCTCAAACGTTTTTCACTCAATTTATGAACGTATTATATGCGAACGGATGACGATATGTCAAGAACGCAAATGAAATTCTATTCTTTTTCATCCATGACGGCGTCTACTTCGTATTCAAGCAAATGATCCCAGTCGTCGTTTTTCAACAGGTCAAGCTGCGCTTCGATCAACATTTGGAAACGGGTTCTGAACACTTTTGACTGCTTTTTCAGCTCTTCGATTTCCATCGCGATCTTTCTCGATTTTGAAAGAGACTCATTAATGATCCGGTCAGCGTTTTTCTCAGCTTCACGAATGATGAGCTTCGCTTCTTTCTCGGAATTGCGCTTTACGTCTTCGGCTGCTTCCTGTGCGACAAGGATCGATTTATTCAACGTCTCTTCGATCGTCGAAAAATGGCCGAGACGCTCGTCAAGCTCGTTCACCTTTGATTCAAGCTCATTTTTTTTGCGCAGAATGATCTCATAATCCTTTCTCACCTGGGACAGGAACTCGTTCACTTCATCTTCGTCATAGCCGCGGAACGCTTTTGTAAATGTTTTATTATGAATGTCATTTGGCGTCAAAGGCATGCTGCCCACCTCCATTATTTTTCTTTATGTACACTTGTCCTAGTCAACATTATAAAGCAAAATTCGACCGGGCGGAGAAAAAACTGTTAAAACGCGTCATTTTTGTTTTTCAAACGTCAATCTCCATTTGCCCTTCTTCGTTTTGCCGTCAATGTTTTTCATCCTGAACCGGCCAAACCCCCGGATCGAAACCATATCCCCTTCCGCCAGTGCATATGAAGGGTCTTCAATGACTTTCCAGTTCACTTTCACGAGGCCATTTTTCACGAGAACCTGTGCTTTTTGCCGGGATTGCCTGCTCATTGCCGAGCAAATCGCATCAAGCCTCAAAGATGAAACCGTATCATCCCTTATTTCGACATCCTGCTCCGGTACTTTAAGCTTAGAAAGCGGAATTTTTTCAAGGGAAACTTTCACCTTGCCGATTTGTGTCAGCTGGGTGAAAACAAAATCAGCGACTTCTTCCGAACAGATAAACTGCCATGTCCCGTCCGAAAAGATCAGGTCGCCGAACTTTTGGCGCCTCAATCCGATGCCCATCAATGAGCCGAGAAGCTCGCGATGCTCGATGGAGGCGAATTTTTGCGGATAGATGACTTCCCAGCCCTGAAGCTGAAAATCTTCGGCAGACGGCTCGGCATATTCAGGGAATAGTAAAGCCCTCTTTCGTTCGGCCTCAGGGAAGCCCCCGAAAAATTCAAGCCTCACTTCGTCCGACTGACCGATGACAGATTGCAGGATCACCTGTTCCCGCGGGTCCAAAAAATCGGTCAGCTTCATCCGGTACTGTTCCGCCACGATTCTTTTCCACTCAAGAGCCTGGTCGATAAACGGCTCTTCGTCTTTTCTGAAATGCTGGTAAATATCGCTCATTGTCTTTCCTTTCTATGTAAAGAGGCCTGGCCTACAGCCAAGCCCGATACTCGGCCCGCAAAGATTGAAGGCACGCTCCTGAACCACGGCGCCGCTGCCTGCGGTAAGTCTTACGGGAGATCGGCATAATGTCTTTAAAAAGCGCCGAGCATTCTGAAAACCGCAAGAAGCCCTGCATCTGCGAACCGCAGGATGAAAATCGCCACGAGCGGAGAAATATCAATCATCCCGAGCGGAGGAATAATCCTTCTGAACGGTTCGAGATAAGGCTCGCAAAGTGAAGCAAGCACCCGGCCGAATGAAGACTCCCTTGCATTAGGCACCCAAGACATAAAAATGTAAATAATGAGCGCAAACGAATAGACGGTTATAAGCGTGCTTAAAATTTGATAAAGTAGGATCATCTGCGATTTACCACCTCTGATGTTCTTCTTCTATGAGCTCGGAAATCGTGCCGGAGACATCGACGTTTTCAGGCGTGCATAAAAAGATGTCCGCTCCGATCCGCTGAATATCGCCGCCGAGAGCATATACAGTTCCGCTCAAGAAATCAACGATTCTTTTCGCCTGATCGTGCTGAATGCGCTGCAGGTTCACGACGACGGCGCGCCGGTTTTTGATATGGTCTGCGATTTCCTGGGCTTCCGCGTACACCCGAGGCTCACTTAACACTACTTTAGAAGATTTCTGAACGCTTTGCAAACTTACGACATTCTGCTTCCCAGCCGCTTTAGACTGGTAGGCGGTTCTGTCTTTCGATTCATGCTCTTCAGGGATTTCCTCCCTGTCTGTTTCAATGTACTCGTATTCGTATTCCTCATCATCCAAGGAAAAAAAGTTTTTAAATTTGTTTTTCAAACTCATGATTGTCCACCTCCAGTTTCATTTCCGACTAAGGAAGATCCGATTCTGACGAATGTCGCGCCTTCCTCGACTGCGATCGTATAGTCGTTAGACATCCCCATCGAAAGCTCGCTGCACGGGGCGTTCCATTGACCGAGCCCGCGAACCTCGTCGCGCAGCTCTCTCAGCAAGCGAAAACAGCTTCTGATTGCCGTCTCGTCATCCGTAAAAGGAGCCATCGTCATTAATCCCGCAATCCGGATGTTTTCATATGCAGACAGTTTTTTTACAAAAGAAAGAACCTCTTCTTTTGCCATGCCGTGTTTTGAAGATTCAAGAGATGTGTTGACCTGAACAAAACAGTCAATCGGTTTTTTTGCCCTCTTCTGAATCTCGTCGGCCAATGAAAGCCTGTCTAAAGAATGGATATATGAGACATGATCGATGATTGCTTTTACCTTTCTCGTCTGCAGGGTTCCGATAAAATGCCATACCGGTTCGCTGTCTTTCAGAGCGTCGAGCTTGTGAAGCAGTCCGGTATCGCGGTTTTCTCCCAAATGTCTGATTCCTGCATCAAGCGCTGCCTGCGCCCGTTCCGGGGAAACATATTTCGTGACAGCGATGACGGATATTTCGTCGGGCGTTCTTCCCGCTTTGATACACGCTTCGTTGATCCTGTCATTTATATGTCGTAAATTGCTTTTCACATCCACCTGTAAGCTATACCTCCTTTAATCCGATGAAGGACATCATCCGTCCGGTTTTTCCCCGGTCTCTCCGATGGGAGAAAAACAGTGAATGCTCGCAGCTCGTACAAAGGGAACTCACCTTGATCTGGCCGTTTGGAATTCCGGCGTGTACAAGCAGCTGCCTGTTCACTTCTTTTAATTCGAGACGGTACTCCCCTTCTTTTATCGTCAAAAAGGCTTTGTCTTCTCGCTGAAGAGGAAGATTCCTGATTTTGTCTATTACATGATCGTCGACAGTGTAGCAGCACGAGCCGATCGCAGGCCCGATCACGGCGTGGATGTCTGCGGGATTTGATCCTTCCCGGCTGACCCACGTGTCAACCATGCTGGCTGCGATCCCGAGCGCGGTGCCTTTCCAGCCCGCGTGAGCGATTCCGGCCAGCGAGCGGACCGGATCGTAAAAATAAACAGGAACGCAGTCGGCAAAGCAAAGCGCCAAAAACAGGTTTGGCCTGTCTGTATAAAGTCCGTCCGTAGCCTTCAGCGCCGTATCGTATCGGAAAGCGCCGCTGGCGCGATCGCTATCCGTCACTTTTTGAATCCGGTCTTCATGCGTCTGATCGGCAAATACCCAGTCGTGCAGATCGGTTTTTAAGTTGTCGGCAATCTGTTTTCTGTTATTGATGACATGCTGTTCATGATCCTGAACGTGCAGCCCTGTATTCAGTGAGTGAAAAGGCGGTTCGCTTTCTCCGCCGTTTTTTGTCGTAAATCCGGCTGTGACGGCTCCGCCGGTTTCCGCCGTCTGATTCCATTCCTCAATCAAAAGCATTGACGGAGCATCAAGACGAAAGGGGTTATATGTATTCATGGTGATCAGCCTTTCGACAAACATCGTAGTCTTTCATCATATCGCTCCTATTTTAACACATCTTGATGCATTCGTTTAGTTTCGTTTCAAAAAACTAAACGAAATGTATTGTTTGCAACATTTATCGCCGTTTTTGCAGACGGTCTCACCGTATACAATAATGTTGAAAAAGCAGGCGGATAAGGGCCCGCCGATTGATCAGGCATCATCTCATATGCTTGATCAGCTTAAACGCACAAGAATCACATCTTCTCCAATTTTAACAATATTTCGCCACGGAATGACGATTTCCTCTTCTTTTCCGAAAAATCCGAAAACTTTCCCCGTTCCTCCGATGACAATCGCCTGTATTTTGCCTGTCGTTACATTAATATCGATATCGCCGATGCTGCCGAGCTTTTTCCCGTTTGATACGTTAACGACATCTTTTATCTGGAAATCAGAAATGTTCATCATGTCCACCGCACGCCTCCTCTGATCAAATGTCCTTTTAGATTATATGAAAGGCAGTCCTTTATTTAGACTGCCTTTTCAGTGGTTTATTTCGTTTTTTTCCTGCCGGCTAAAATGTCGAGATGGACGGTCGTAACAGCGGATTCTTTCTTTAAAAAGGCTTTGATCCGCTCCTTTTCTGCGCGCCATGATAATGGCGTCATCTTGATGAGCGGCGCGAGAAGGCTTTGGTCTAAACGTTTGCTGTAGGCGATCTCCGTTCTGTCGATCAGATCGAAATGAGACGAGAACCGCTTAGCCGCATCCTCGCTCGTAAAGGCTTGTTTGTCCAAGCCGTCATACAAAAACCCCCGCAGTTCTTTCAGATAGCCGCTTTTCGGAATCACTTTCAAAACGATGCCGTCATCCGATAACAGCCGCTCGAATTCCGCGTAATTAGAAGGCGACAATATATTGAGGATCGCGTCGAATGAACGATTCCGAAACGGCGCGGCAGCCAGATCGGCGACACACCAGATCGCCTCTCTTTCTTGCTTAGTCGCAGACACAATCCCGGCTTTCGCCAAATCAAGCCCGACGCCAAGGACAGGCGATCCGGAACGCATTTGAAGCTTTCCAACGATCCGCGCCAAATGCGAACCTTCCCCGCAGCCGGCATCGAGGATGCTGACAAAGTTGCAAAACGGGAGGCCTGCTTGTTCGAGACGGTCTGTCAAAGCGCCGCTAAGCGGTTCAAAAAAGCCGCGGGCGGCTAACATTCTTCTCGCTTCAAATAATTCTTTATCATATTTAACAGAAGGAGCATGCGTTGTGACATTGACATATCCCCCTCTTGCGATATCAAACGTATGTCCGTTTTTACAGATCAGGCTTTTTAAATCGGTGACCGCCATATTCGTTGCGCATATCGGGCACTGAAACATCGTTTCATGCCTTTTCATGAGCGATGCTCTTTTTAATTTTTTATTCATCATTGTTACACCTCATTCATTCACATTTAGATCAATGAAAAAGGCATAGACAAATAAACCCGCACCTTCGGCATTTTTTAAAGACGAAGGTGTGGATGGTTTAAGCGTTTGTCTATACCTTTCATTATCTGTAGCGAATGAATTGAATGATCATAATGATGAACCCCTCTTTAACATGACGTTCTCTATTATCTTACCAGCTTTTTTAAGAGGATGAAAGCTGAAAAAGAGCCTCCAAACAAGGAGGCTGCCAAAGAACCAGCCGTTTTAAATGCTGAGGTTTAGAGGCTTTTTCTTGGACAAATACGGTCTGCCGTCCGTCCATACCGCCTGGACGGGCATATCGAAAAATTCGGACAAAACCTCGCCGGACATCATCTCTCTTGTCTTCCCCAATGCAAACACTTCACCTTTTTTCAGCAGCAGCGTTTGGCTGAAAGCGGGGAGAATTTCTTCCGCATGGTGAGTAACATAAAGCATGGACGGTGCACTGTCTTTTTTGGCAATTTGTTCAACCGTCTCCAGCACCTGCTCCCTCGCGATGAAATCAAGACCGGTTACAGGCTCGTCGAGAATGAGCAGCTCTGGATCGGCCATCAAGGCCCTTGAGATCAGCACCTTTTGCTTTTCTCCCTGAGAGAGCGTTTCATATCTCCTGTCCGCATAACGGATGGAGCTGAATTCCTCCAGGAGGGCGATCGCTTTCTCCCTGACAGACTGTGAAGGCGATTCATAAAGGCCGATCGAAGCGAAAGCGCCGCTTAAGACAATTTCAAATGCACTGTCTTCAGGATACAGCTTCTGCTGCAGGGCCGCTGACACAAGGCCGATTTTTTGGCGAAGCTTTTCGTTCAGCTCCGTTTTTCCAAATTCGCGCCCTAACACGGTGACTTTTCCTGTTGTCGGAAAATAATAAGCGCACAGCATGTTCAACAGAGCGGTTTTGCCGGCCCCGTTCAATCCGTATAGCGCCCAGTGCTCCCCCTTTTCCACCGTCCAATCAATATCCTTTAATATCCACTCTCCGTTTCGTTTTAGTGAAGCATTCTCAAGCTGCAAAACCATTTGAAGTCCTCCTTTTATGTAAATATTCTGATAAATTAAAATATAATTCTTTTATTATAGCTTATTTATATAACAAAGTGAATGAGAGATTTTCCATTTTTAGCATGTGAAAAGCCGCAGATTGACTGCGGCTTTAGTGAATGTTCTTATTCATTTGTTTAATGGCGGCTTTTTCCAGCCTTGAGACCTGGGCTTGGGAGATTCCGATCTCATCAGCGACTTCCATTTGCGTCTTGCCTTGGAAGAAGCGTTTTCTGAGGATCATTTTTTCCCGTTCATTCAGCCGTCTCATGCCTTCTTTTAAGGCGAGCTCTTCGATCCATTGCGAATCCTTGTTGCGCTCATCGCTGATTTGATCCATGACATAAATCGGATCTCCTCCGTCATTGTAAATCGGCTCAAACAAAGATACGGGATCTTGAATAGCGTCAAGCGCAAAAACGATTTCTTCATGGGACACTTCAAGCTCTTTCGCGATCTCCTGAGCCGTCGGCTCCCTGCTTGTCTCACTGATCAGCCGTTCTCTCACTTGCAGCGCCTTGTACGCGATATCCCTGAGTGACCGTGAGACGCGGATCGGGTTGTTATCGCGCAAATATCTGCGGATTTCTCCGATGATCATTGGTACAGCATATGTTGAAAACTTAACATTGTGGCTCAGATCAAAATTATCAATTGATTTCATTAGTCCGATGCAGCCGACTTGGAATAAGTCATCAACATACTCTCCTCTGTTGTTAAACCTTTGAATGACGCTTAAGACAAGGCGCAAATTACCGTTAACAAGCTTTTCTCTTGCTGTCGTGTCTCCTTCATCCTGCATTTGCTTGAACAACTTTCTCATCTCTTCGTTCTTCAGTACGGGCAGTTTTGATGTATCAACCCCGCAGATTTCAACTTTATTTCTCGACACTTTTTTCCCTCCCTACAGGAGCTGCTGTACAAAGTTCAGTATCTCCTCGGGTGGGAAAAATATGCATCGTTAATTTCCAAAAATAAGAAGATCAAGTCGAAAACCCTTGGCTGTCAACACTTCAAATTTCATAAAAAAATTAAACCATTTTGTTGAATTCTTTTCGCAGCCTTTTAATAATTCTTTTTTCAAGCCGGGAAATATATGACTGGGAGATGCCGAGCATATCGGCAACGTCTTTTTGCGTTTTTTCTTCTCCTCCGACAAGCCCGAAGCGGAGCTCCATGATCTGTTTTTCTCTGTCATTGAGCTGTTCAAGCGCTTTTTTCAGCAGCTTCTTATCAACGTTTGCTTCGATATCTTTTGTAATAATATCGTTTTCTGTTCCGAGCACATCTGAGAGAAGAAGTTCATTTCCGTCCCAATCGATGTTCAACGGTTCATCGAATGATACCTCTGAGCGAATTTTATTGTTTCTTCTTAAATACATCAAAATTTCATTTTCAATACATCTGGAAGCATATGTAGCCAGTTTGATTTTTTTCTCGGGATTAAAGGTATTCACCGCTTTGATAAGGCCGATCGTGCCGATGGAGATTAAATCCTCGATATTGATGCCGGTATTTTCAAATTTTCTCGCGATGTAGACGACCAGCCTGAGATTTCGTTCAATCAAAATCGCCCGTGCCGCCTGATCACCGTCAGGCAGCTTATGGAGAAGCACCTGCTCTTCATCTTTTGACAATGGCGGGGGCAGCGCTTCGCTTCCGCCGATATAATAAATTTCGTCGCTTTTCAGCCCCAGTTTCATTAAAAGTTTGTACCACAGATAGGTTAACCTTAATTTTAGTTTTTTCATCTTCCTCCCCCTTCTAAATAAACGTCTTCAGGAGTATGATAATGTAACAGACTTCGAGTTTAAGAAACGTGTTTGACCGGGTTTCCGGCGAGCATTTTCGGATGGACGATGGCGTCAAATTCGCCGTCCGCGGAAAGCGGTGAGGTGCTGATTCCAATCAGACATTTCGGCGCTTCAATCACCTCCCTTTCCGAAAAAATGAGCACATGATCCGGCTTTAGGCAGAGCAGAAACTGATGCTGATGGCCGACCCCGCGGTAGGGAATCAGGCGGATCCGCCCGATATACGGGAGTGTTTCATCAAGTTTGCCGACGGTATCAAGCGGGCTCATTTCCTTGATGATCACACTCGCTTCTTCTCCCAATACACTTTTCAATTTTTCAATATTGACGATCATGACGGGCGTTTTTGTGATCGGGTCGTAGAGTTGGTTTCCGGAGTCAATCAATCCGGTGAAATGAAGCGTATGTTCATCAATGCCGGTCTCTAGGCGGACGCGTTCTTCATATTGAATTTTCTTCGCTTCAGCATCTTCAAAACGCTTTTTTGAAAACAGCCATACAGCCGGAAAACCTGCACCGACAAACAGCCAGCTGACCGGGTCTCCAAAACCGGACCAATTCGTCATAAAGACGCCGTTTTCCATGATCGAATCCGTTTCAAGTAAAGAATGCGCTCCAATAATCCCTCCTCCCATTAAAAAAGTGGCAAAATAAAAAGAAAACAAATTTTGCAAAAAAAACCGGAACCGCTTAAAACCAAATGTCACAAGAACGATCACAACCGAAAACGACAGTTTGCCTGCAGGATGAAGGACGTACGGCGAAAAAGGTGTAAACATAAACAGAACGATGCTTGACGCGACAAACGCCCCTAAGATCAGCCTCCGCTTTTTAACCCTTCGCTTTAAAATAAATGCGGTCATCATTAAAAGCAGCAAGTCAAAACAAAAGTTTAACAGCCATATTGCATCTAAATAGATTTCCACATCCTTCCCCTTTCTTTGGGCTCGGTGACCATATTGTTTGTTTTCCTAAGTATAAATCAAGCCCAAAGGTAAAGTCTGTCAATTAATGTTGCGCAAATCGTACATTTTTTGAAGTTTTCGTACTGAATTTGTCGATCATAAAACGAAAAAAAACGCTGCCATTAAAGACAGCGTCTTTTCACCTTTATTTCAGCTTTTCATTGATGTACAGTTTGCCTTTTGCCGTTTGTCTCGTTTCATTGCCGTAATCATCCCGGACGATGACCTCGATTTCCGCTCCTTTTGCTTTTGCGGTTGAAGTCGCGGTCCAATATCCTTCATACTTGCCTTTTGAGACTTCTCTGATCGGCAGCTCTGTTACGTTTTGGGCAGCCGTTTTGAAATTGGTAAGCGGAATTCTGATCACAAAGACAGCATCCAAATCAGCGGCGCTTTCAAACTCGATTTTCACGGTTTCTCCCGTTTTGAGCTCGAGGTCTTCAGCCGGTTTCAAGCCGGTGATTTGCGGCGCTTCAAAGTTGACATCCACCGTGACTTTTTTGGTCGTTTTGTTGCCTGCCGCATCCGCTGCCGTTACTTTGATTTCATTTTGGCCGTTGTCAAGCATAATCCTTGCAGAATACTCGCCATTGTCAACAGCCGCTTTTTTGCCGTTTACATGAACAGATTCTAAGTGGTCGTCTGATACTGTTCCTTTCACAGTGACAGTCTCTTTATTGAGTTTTGATCCGCTTTTCGGCGTGTCAATCGTAAGCTTCGGCTTTTTCTGGTCAAGGACGATCCGGACCGGGTCTGAAGCATCCGTCGTTCCGGAAGCCGATGACGATTTGGCGGTGATCACATTTTCACCTTTATTCAGCGGAATCTCTTTTGAGAAAGTGCCGTCTCCCGCCGTTTTCGCCGTTCCGGCTTCTTCATCTCCGTTAAAGAGCTGAACGGTCGTGTTCGGAGACGATGTCCCTTCGATGACAGCATTCTTTTTGTTGGTAATGAATCCGTCTTTAGGCGACGTAATCACAGGCATCGCCAATTCATAGTCGACCAAAGCGCGGATCATGAAGTTGCCTTGGTCTGATGGCGCTTTCGACCATGAGCCGTCCGTATACTGCCAGTTGCGGCCTGAATATTCCCCGTCTTCATCTGTAGCAAGTCCAGGTGAGTTGGCCAGGTCCTCTGTCTGGACGTACACGAGGTAAAAGTCTTTTCCGACGAGGATGCCTTCATCGCCCAAATCAACGGTCGTCCATTCACCTGTGCGGAGCGCTTCAGCTTTGAACGGGCCGGCGAGTTTTTTGCCCGGAGAGCCTTTTTCACCCGACGCATCGTAGACCTCGACTGCAAAATCAGTGCCGCCCGGATCCGGGAATTCTGTATCCCAGAATTTGAACAAGCCGCCTTTCAGCATAGCTTTTTCCTGCCCGTTTTCGAGCGTCATTTTGACGGCCAGCCCGTTGCCGGATTCATAGAAAGCCCAGGCGTTTTCCCCGGTTCCGTCATCATAGCCGATTTCCCCAGGATAGCCGATGAAAGGATCGAGCTCGATATCTTTCGAGACATCTCCTTTTAAATCAACGGAAAACTCGCTGCTGTAATATCCGTTTGCAGAGACCTTTACCGTATACGAGCCTTCATAGGCCGTTAATGAATAACTTCCGTCGCCGTCCGTCTGAACCGGTTTTACGGATGCATCTTCAACGATATACAGCTTTGCATGTCGGACGGGTTCGCCCGTTTTTTTGTTTTTTATCGTTCCGGTGAGCGTCCCTTTCTTCAGTTCCTTTAAGACAAAGTCTGCCGTCGTCGTCTTGTCGGCCTCGATTTTTACGGTTTGCGCATTTGATTCATATCCGTACGCTTCCGCTTTCAGCGTATACGTTCCAGGTGCATGAGCCAAACTGTATGCGCCTGTTGCTTGGTTGGAATATGTCGATTTGCCCGTCTCCAGCACGCTGACCCGAGCCCGCACCGGAAGAACTGCAGGAGCTGCTTTTTTCGTCTCAGAATGTTCTTGAACGGTTTCTGCCGGTTTTGCTTTTTTCGGATCAATCGTTTGTTTCTTCGTTTTCTTATCCTTCATTTTAGCCGGCTGTTTTTCAACGCCCAGTCGTTTTTTCGTGCCTGCGCTCTTCACTTCCTTCACAAGCGCTACATCATCGATATAAAGCCCGTCACCTTCAATGCTGTCGTCAGATTGTAGGTTGAACATGATCTTAATCGTCTGTCCCCCGTACTCCGACAAATCAATCTGTCCGTCTTTCCATTCTGACGTCCTGCCGCTGTACTCAGCAGCCGGGATCCATTCATCTTTCCCTTCAGGCTGTACGTAAACGAAACCGTAATCGAAGTCCTCTTCAATATCGTGCCAATATTTGTATGTGAGATAAAGTTTTTGATTTTTTGGAACGCTGACAGGAGGCATAAGAAGATTCATATTGGCCGAACTTTGATACGGCCCTGTCAGATTTGTTGCGAATACGTTTTTTCCCGATGCTGCGGCATTCGGGCCTGACTGAGGAATACCGCGCTCCCATGAATTCTTCACACCTGATGTGATCCAGCCGTTGGCGGCATTCTCGAAATCTTGTTTATACCCTGTGGTCACAGCCGGAGAAATCGGGATTTCGTACACTTTGGATTCCGTTTTGTTTCCTCCGAAATCGGTGACAATCCATTTGTAGGAAAGCGTTTTCCCTTCAGAAACGGATACGGCCGCCTCGTACGTTCCTTTTTTATAGTCGCCGGAAGTTTGTTTGGCAGCGATCGTCACCCAATCGGAATCATCGGTTTTATAGCTTAATTTGACTGATATGATGCTGACATCGTCTTCCACATCAACTGAAAGAGGCGTTTCTGAGCCTGAGTAAATTTCCTTGATCTCTTGATGGTTTAAGACCGGCGGATTTTTGTCTTCGCCTTCTTTTCCGACTTGCCCTTCCGCTTTGCCCAACCCTTCTGTGACGGCGGACACCGCGTCAAACACGTTCACGAGCCCGTGGCCGTATCCGTTGTTCGGCGATTCGGTAAATTTGCTGTCTGTGAGCGGTGTTGCGGTTTCCATCAAAATCTTTTCGATCCCATCAACGGTGATCGACGAATCGGCCTGCTTGATAAGTGCGGCCGCGGCTGCGACATGCGGTCCTGCCATTGAAGTGCCGTCCCAGCCGTCTTGATAGCCGCTTCCAGGGACAGAAGAGCGAATGTTGACCCCAGGTGCTGTTACTTCAGGCTTGGTCTCATCATACGGGGAAGGACCTTGAAGTGAAAAATCGGCTAAGCGATTATCGATGTCTGTCGCACCGGTCGCGAACGCTTCGGGGTAGTTTGCCGGATTGGCAATCGAAGCAGGTCCTCCCGGATTGGTGAAATCAGCGTTCCCCGCAGAGAACTCAGGGAAGATGCCGGCAGCTCGCCACGCTTTTACGATATCCCTGTAAAACTCATCAATCCCGGCTCCCCCTGACCACGAGTTATTGACAACATCCGGAGCCATTTCAGGGTGCGGGTTGCCATCTTTATCTTTCGGCGCCAAAATCCATTCACCCGCTGCAAGGAGGTCTTCGTCCGTTCCGCCGTCATCCGAAAAAGCTTTCACGGCAATCCACTTTGCACCCGGCGCCACACCGATTTGGTTTTGACCGTCAGGCTCTGATCCGACCATCGTCCCGGTTACATGCGTGCCGTGCTCCAGGTCGTCAAAAGGTTCAGAAGCGCCAGAAACCGCATCATACCAGCTGAATTCGTGATCAGGCTGATCGGGATGCTGCGGGTCATATCCGCGGTATTTTTCTTTCAATGCCGGATGATCCCATTGCACGCCCGTATCAATTGACGCGACAACCGTGCCCGTTCCGTCATATCCCAATTTCCAGGCTTTTGGCGCGTCGACTCGATTGATATTCCATTCGATTTCTTTTTCATCCTTAGCTGCCGATTTTTTCACAGACTGTTTAGCCGGCTTGATCAGCTGCCTTTTTTCGTTCGGGAGCACTTTCTCTACTTCCGGAAAAGCCGCTACTTGTTCCATGACCTCTTTCGTCGCATGGACGGCCATCCCGTTGACAATATAATAGGAGCGGATTTTTTTTACTTTCCCTTGTTTTTCCTGCTTTTTCAAATAACGTTTCAAATCGCTTTGCGTCTCATCCGCTTTGACTCTTAAAGCGGAGACGACAGCCGAGCGCTTTTGATATTCTGTTTTAGCCGCGCTCAGCGACTTTTTCTTCGCATTCTTTTCCGCCTGCTTGGCCACCTTTGGAGTATCGACTTGATCTTTCAGTTTGATCAAGAATGTGACTTGATCTTCTTTTTTGAACTGTTTGACAAGAGATTTCGAAATTTTTCCCTTCCCTGCAGCTGCTTGTTCTTTCATCGAAGTGAGCGCAGGCTTTGCCGCGGCATCTGAAACAGCGGGCATGAACAGCGAGCCGATTAACAAACCGCTTAAAATGGTTGAAAACGCCTTTTTTCTCAGCTTTCTTTTCAAATGAACATCCCCCTTTTTGATGAAATTGGCTGGACTTGTCCGTCCTCCTCTCCTTGTGGATGCCTTGTCTGACCTTGATGTAACTTAAATATAGTAAAAACTGGTTAATTTTTTTGTCGGTATTTGTCAAGGTCATGTTTAAAATTAGATAAAAAAAGGACAAAACCGTTAAAGCGGTTTTGTCCTTTTTTATCATTTTGTTTTTTTAGCCGCGTCAAAAGCTTTTAAAGCGTTGACCAAGCCGTATCCGTAGCCGTTGTTCGGCGATTTTTTAAACGTTTTGTCAGTCAGAGGCGTCGCCGTATTCAGCAGGATGCGCTCGATTTCATCGACTGTGAGGTCCGGATTGGCTTCCCTCATTAAAGCGACGATCCCTGATACATGCGGGGTCGCCATCGATGTTCCGCTCATCGCAGCATACTTGTGTCCCGGATAAGCAGAGCGGATGCTGACGCCCGGTGCCGAAATATCGGGCTTGATTTCGTCATATGGCGAAGGTCCTTGCAATGAAAAATCGGCTAACGCGTTTGCGCTGTCAACTGCGCCTATCGCGAAAGATTGCGGATAGTTGGACGGATTCTCAACTGAACCCGGTCCGCCCGGTTCCAATTCGCTGACATTACCTGCTGCGAATGCAGGAAAGATATCAGCTGACCGCCAAGCTTTGACAATATCCAAATACCATTCATTGAGTCCGCGTTCACCCGCCCAAGAATTGTTGACGACATCGGGAGCCTTTTCGGGGTGCCCTTTTCCTTTCGCATCTTTCGGAGCCAAAATCCATTCTCCTGCAGCCAAAAGGGATTTTTCGTCTCCGCCGTCCTCTGAAAAGGCTTTGACAGCGATCCATTTCGCAGTCGGTGCGACACCGATCTGGTTTTTGCCGCCGGCTTCTGAGCCGACCATCGTGCCTGTCACATGTGTGCCGTGGCCCAAGTCGTCATATGGCGTTTTCTTATTGCTTGTCGCATCAAACCAGTTGAACTCATTGTCTGGACTGTTCGGTTTAGAAGGGTTGTAGCCCCTGTACTTTGTCTTCAACGCCGGGTGATCCCACTCAACGCCGGTGTCAATCGAAGCGACAACGGCTCCTTTGCCTTTATAACGCTTTTTCCAGACATCAGGCGCATGAACCTGCTGAATGTTGGAAGCGGGGGAACGATCCGCAGACGTTTTCGATTCTACCGTGGGTTTTTCAGTGTTGCCGAGCTTAATTTTTTGATTTGGCAGCACTTTTTCAACCTCCGGAAATGAAGCCGCTTTTTCCATAACATCCTTTGTCGCTGTCACGGCAATGCCATTTACAATATAAAAAGATTCCACTTGCTTTGCTGTTCCTTTTTTCTCTTCTTTTTCTAAAAACGATTTTAAGTCTTTTTGCGTTCTCTCAGCTTTTGTACGCAGGGACGTCAGCACGGCTGAACGTTTGATTTCTTTTACTTTTTTCACGGTCATCACGCTTGCTTTCGCCCGGTTTTCAGCCGCTGTCGCCGCTTGCTGAAGATTCGCCTGGTTTTTCATTTTGATTAAAAAAGTCACTTTATCTTCTTTCTCAAAACGTTTGTAAAGAGCGCTTGATATTTTGTTTTGTTCCTTGGCCTTCGCTGTCGTGCCTGTTTCAGCCTGCACAGCGGTCGGAGCGAGAAGTGAACCGATGAGTGCAGCGCACATGAATGTGCTGAATAATGGCTTTTTCTTCACATGACATCCTCCTTTAAGCAATAGCAAATATAGTCGTTTCTTGCGTTTCTTTGTCTAGAAACAGAAACTATTAATAATGGTAAAAGAAAAGACTTATAGACATTGTCGTATTTTGTCATTTTTCCTTTGTCGGTTTGTAAATTCGTTCTTTTTACATATGACTTGTTCACTGTTCATAGTTCGGCCAGATGACAAGCTGAAAGGAAAATCCGTGCATCCGGGAGAAAAGAGAGAGGTTAGATGCAAGGCTTTTGAGGGAGGCGCTTCGATCAGAATGACAATTGATGCTTTTGGAGGGGAGAATCCGTTCCAGCGCATAAAAAAAGCCGCCGACTTCTTGTCGGCAGCTTTCCAATGTATTATAGACGTTTTAGCGTTTATTGCGGTTTCTTAAGAAAGTCGGGATGTCAAGCGTATCCTCGGCAGGCTGTGATTGGCTGCGATGCGGCATGCTTGGCTCCTCGCGCTTCGGCTCCCGTTTCGGAGCAGGCTGATGATGCTGTTTTAAACCTTGGTTTAAAGGTCTCTGCGGCTTAGATGCATCTTGATCCTGTTCGATAAAGCCGGTCGCGATGACCGTAACGACGATTTCGTCTTTCAAGTTTTCATTGATGACAGATCCGAAGATCATGTTGACGTCCTGGTCAGATGCAGCCGCCACAATGTCCGCTGCTTCCTGAACTTCGTAAAGGCTTAAGTTGGCTCCGCCTGTAATGTTCATCAGCACGCCTTGGGCACCGTCAATCGCCGTTTCAAGCAACGGGCTGGAAACAGCTTTTTTAGCGGCTTCTGCAGCGCGGTTCTCACCTGTCGCTACACCGATACCCATCAGTGCAGAACCTTTGTTGGACATGATTGTTTTGACGTCGGCAAAGTCAAGGTTGATCAGTCCAGGTGTTGCGATCAAGTCTGAAATGCCCTGAACACCTTGGCGGAGAACGTTGTCCGCTTCGCGGAACGCTTCAAGCATCGGTGTGTTTTTATCGACGATTTCAAGAAGACGGTCATTCGGAATGACGATCAGGGTGTCGACGGCTTCCTTCATTGCTGAAATACCGCCTGCCGCCTGAAGCTGTCTTTTTCTTCCTTCAAAGGTAAACGGCCTTGTGACAACGCCGACAGTCAATGCGCCCAGATCTTTTGCGATTTGTGCGATGACAGGTGCCGCGCCCGTTCCTGTTCCGCCGCCCATTCCGGCTGTGACGAACACCATGTCTGCACCTTTCAGCGCTTCTTCAATTTGTTCTTTGCTTTCCTCTGCGGCTTTTTTGCCGACTTCCGGATTGGCTCCGGCGCCGAGCCCGCGTGTCAGCTTCGCACCAATCTGCATTTTCGTTTCCGCTTTTGACAGGTTGAGAGCCTGGGCATCCGTGTTGACTGCGATAAACTCGACTCCCTGAACGTCATTTTCGATCATCCGATTGACGGCATTGTTACCGCCGCCACCTACTCCTATTACTTTAATCGATGCTAAGCCGTCTATATTTGTTTCAAACTCTAACATGCTAAATCCTCCTAATCCGTCGAATGACTAATCTCTATTCCCAAAAGAAGTTAAATATTTTCTTCATTTTGCTCGGCTTTTTCTCAGCTTGAGCGTGCTGCTTGGATTTTGGCTTCGGTCGCTGCTGCACTTCTTTTTGATGTGTTGCCGCGACTTCCTGAACCGCTTGTTCCGGCATCTTAAACCCTACTTTTCTGCCTTGGATTTTTGCGTTGCGGTAAGCGAATTGGATGAGGCCGACTCCTGTCATGTATTGAGGTTCTCTTACACCGATATAATTCGGGCTAGCCACTCTGACGTTATTTTGAAGAACATCCTGTGCGAGGCTGAGGACACCCGGCATTCCAGCCTGTCCCCCTGTAAGCACAAACCCTCCCGGCAATTCTTTTATTCCCATGTTCCGCAGTTCCTCTGCCACGAATAAAAAGATTTCTTCGAGCCTGGCTTCTATAATGTCTGCCACTTCCCGCTGAGAAAAGGTCTGCTTTTGGTCTGTCCCGATCACGGCGACTTCAAATGTTTCCTCTTCCGACGCTTCTTCATAGAAAGCATGTCCAAACTGCTTCTTCACCCGCTCAGCTTCGTCTGTGGAAGTGCGCAATCCGATTGAAATATCCTTGGTGATGTTTTCTCCTCCCAGGGGTATGACGCGGGTCGCAAGAAGATGTCCGTCCTCAAATACGGCAACCGTTGTCGATCCTCCCCCGATGTCGATTAAAGCCACTCCGAGGTTTTTTTCGTCCTTTGATAAAGCGACAGATCCGGCAGCCAGCGGCTGAAGGCAAATATCCGTTATTTCAATTCCCGCTCTTTCCACACAGCGCAGCAGGTTATGTAAGATCGTTTTAGAGCCCGTGATCAGCGATCCTTCCACTTCAAGGCGGACGCCGAGCATCTTTTTCGGATCTGTAATATCGCCTCTGCCGTCAACGATAAACTGTCTCGGAATCACATCGACGATCAGCTGTTCAGGCGGGATGGAAACGACTTGAGCGGCCTCCATCACCCGGCGCACGTCTTCAACGTGGATCTCTTTATTCTCGCTTGAGACAGCCACAACACCGTTCGTATCTTGAATATGGATGTAGTTCCCATTAACCCCGACGATCGCGTGGGTCAGCGGAAAACCTATCATTCTTTCTGCTTGTTCAAACGCTTTTTTTATAGAATGAACCGTTTCATCTATATCAACGATTGATCCTTTTTTCAGCCCCTCTGAGGGAACATTTCCGACTCCGATAATGTTAAGAGAATCGTCTGACATTTCACCGACGATCACTTTAATATTGGACGTACCGATGTCTAGACTGACGTAAAGTTCATTGTTGTTCATTCTATGGCACCTCCTCACATTTCAGTCAATTCTATTCTATTATTTGCCGAACAACAATACAATGAATCTGGTTTTACAAGTGTGTAACAATCAATACAAACCAATACGCTTCGTTTTTAGTTTTAGGATTACTGTGAATATTCGTGATATCCTATGTATATCCTCTTTTAAATCCGATTTTTTTTAATTTTTTCTCCTCGAGGCCGTCCATTTGGCGAGCAGTATTCTTCTGATGACCGCGATGTTTTGAAAAAGCCTCACGCCAAATGCAAACATACCGACTAAATACAAGTCTACACCAAGATGAACGCCCAGAAAAGCCAAACTTATGGCGAGAATGATATTGAAGAAAAAGCCCGTCACAAAAACTAGTTCATCGTATACACTTTCCAAATGGGCCCTTATTCCCCCGATCAAAGTATCAAGGGATGCAAGAATCGCCAGGGACAAATAATTTGAGTATTCATCCGGAATGGTGAAGTTCGTGCTGAACCCGATTGTAATTCCGAGCAAAAGCCCTAAAACCGGAAGCCACATTAGGAATTCTCTCCTTTTGATTTCTCGAGCGGTTTCAATGGCGCAACTTGCATTGAACCTTCGTAAGCTTTGATTTTGATTTGTTTTTCAGGCCTTTTGATTTGCAAATCCAGATTTTCTCCCACGAACAGATCCTGCAGGGATGAAGCATTCATTCGGCTATATAGTTTATCGGCGTTTTTGCCGATGACTTTTACCGTTATCGGATAGTTGTCCAAAGGATATCCGTCGATTTTGGTTGTTCCGTTGATATCCCTGATCACCGTCGTGTTGACAACCCTTCTGTCATTGATCGATATTTCTTCCGCTTCATACATATTCAGTTCATTAATCAGCTTTTTCAGAAGGTCTGGCGGCGGATTTTGAATGGATTCTCCCGTGAGTTCTTCCGAGAAAAGCTGAGAAATGGTGATGATGATTCCGTTCCCTGTAACATCTGTGAAGCCGGCCTGTTTTTTTAAGTTTTGAAGCGTTTCATTCAACGCTTTTGTCCGCGAGGTTTCTTCTTGATGACTGTATGTGTTCAGCATTTTTTCATATTTGTCAATTTCGCTGATCAGCTCAAGCTGTTTTTTCTGTTCTTTCTTCAGATCCTCCCTGAGGTCCCAAATGTCCCGCGTATCGCGGACTTTCGGCGCTTTCAGCGAATTAAACTGTACGGACAGCATAATTCCGAAAATGAGCATCAGGATGCTCAAACTGATGAAACGATTATTTTTCTTCAACGTCCGCCCACCAACTTTTCAACGTTCATTCCCCCTGCTTTAAAAGGGGCTCCATCTCGATTTGGTCTTGTTTTTCGATGCTGACTGAAATATGATCGCGGCTCAGCTGGTCCACAAGTCCTCCTGCAATGTTCAGCGCCGGCATCAGCACATCCGGATCCCCGATGGCCGAAATGACAAACGGCGCGGGATACTGGTTGCCGTCAACCGTGATGACAGGACCGTTGCACGATATGTAAGAATGATGTGTCACACGCTGTCCGTTGATCGACACCGCGGCCGCCCCGGAAATCCACAGCTCATTGAGCAGGCGGAATATGTGGCTTTCATGGACGATATAGTTGTTGACATTCTCACCTTCCGGTATGTAAGAAGCGTCTTTCAGCGTCACCTTGATTCCTTCGCCCTGAACGCCGATTTCCCCGACGAACATTCTGTACCTTTCAACATCTTCGACAATATTGTAATACTCTTTTTTTTCCTTTTTCAAAGCCGTCTCTGTTTTCTGTACTTCCTGCTGTTTTTTGTAAAGCTCCTGTTCCAGCTTCTTATTTTGCTTTTCCTGGGAAATCAGCCGGTCGCGCAAGGAATACTCCTCTTTCCAATTTTCAGCTGTTTCTTCATGGTCTTTGTTTTCCCTGGCGAATTGATAGGAGAAAGACAGCAGGAATCCGAGGACAAGCATGGCGAGTGAAAGATTGACTGTGTGCCTCTTCAATTTCCGTCTCCCTTTTTGCTTTCATCCGTTTTTTTCAGAGGTTCAAAATAGGTCGCGACTTCCATATGGATAATGCCTTTTTCCCCTTTCGGCAGCTCTTTTACGATCGCCGGATAGCTGTTCATTTTCTGTCCGAACGTTTTCAGCGAAGCCGTCACGATATAGCCGTCGTTCATATACAGTCTGATCAGCCAAGGATTTGATTTTTGAGGCGTATAGTTAATCTCGGAAATCGATTTTTTCACGGAATCGGAAAGCTTGTTCAGCTGTTTTGCCATTTGAACGAGCTTTTCGTCTTCCTCCCAGTTATTAAGGGTCGGTCCGATGTCAGTCGGCGTCACCTCTTCAGGAAGCACCGTGCCGTTTTCAAGCACGGAGTAGTACACATTGTGTTTTTGCAAAAACGCAATGCTTTTATACTCTTCGATGGAGATGGCGATTTTGTTGGGCAGCTGTTTAGAGATTTCGGCTTTTTTGATCAATTTATTCTGCTCGATCTTTTCTGCGGCTTTTTGCTTGCTCAGACTCCAGAATTCCGTCTGTCCTTTATGGATCGAAGACAGGGAAATGATCTGGTCTTTTGAAACGTTTTTGTTTCCTTTGATCTCTACCGTCGAAACTTTGCTGATCGGCGTCTGCAGGTAAATGATAATCAGCATCATCGTGAAAAAGAGCAGAATAAAGGTGATCAGCCGGCGGTTTGCCTTTTGCTTTCGCTGTTCTTTGATTTTGGGAATCCGTTCTTCTATATTCACTACTTTTTCTTTATCAATACCGGGTTTCACGTAGGCTCACCTCAGGTTAATAAAGCAGACAAAAAGACTTTTATTTGCTTATTTTTGTTCGGAAAAATGACGCGCTTTTCGACATATGAAAGCACGGGGCAAGCTAAAAAGCTTCCATTTAGCGAAACAAACGACATACTAGGATGCCGTTTGCTTGTTTGTTTCATACATTATATCATAAGGCGATCTGAAGTAGAGAGGCCGTTTACCGTTTTTCTCCGATAATTTCGACCTCAGTGTGCATGTCGATATCGTATTTTTCTTTAATCGTTTTTTGAATGAATGCAATCAAATCCAGGACGTCTTGCGCTGTTGCGCCGCCTGCGTTGACGATGAAATTGCCGTGCATCTCTGAAACCTTTGCCCCGCCGATCTGATGGCCTTTCAAACCAGCGTCTTCAACTAGCCGGCCCGCATGTTCAGGCAACGGGTTTCTGAAGATGCTCCCTGCGCAAGGGTTGGACACAGGCTGCGTTTCTTTTCGGTAGTCTTTGTTTTTCTGCATCTGCGCAACGATCTCATCGCGTTCTTTTTGCTCCAGCTGGAGAACGGCTTCAAGACATATGCCCGGCCGCTCGTTTTGCAGGATGGACGTGCGGTAGCTGAACGCCATCTCTTCATTCGTCAGCCAATCGATCGTTCCGTCTTCAAACAGGATCAATGCTTTCACCAATACCCTGCTGATATCAGAACCGTGGGCTCCGGCATTCATGTAAACCGCTCCGCCGACCGAACCCGGAATGCCCGCGGCAAATTCAAGGCCGGAAAGCCCTTTTTTGCTGATGCCTGTCGCAAGCCTTACGACAGAGTAGCCGCCGCCGACCGTTACTTGCTCGCCGTCGATTTCCATATGGTCAAGCCCCTGTCCGAGCTTGATGACAACGCCTCTTATCCCTTCATCGAGGACAAGAAGATTCGAGCCTCTGCCGATGGCCGTCCACTTGATGCCGTGCTTCTTGATCACCTTCATCGTATCTTTGACAGCTTGAATGTTTTTCGGAACCACCAGCACATCAGCCGGTCCTCCGATTTTAATCGTAGTATGGTTGCTGAGCGGCTCGTTTTCCAGAACTTTGCCGACTTCAAGTTCTTTTAATTCTTGTATCACCTTATCCATCGAAAACCTCCAAAATCCTTCTGTCTTATCATTTTGCATGATGTTTCAGTTCTTTCAGCACATTGTACAAGCGTTCGGCCGCGTCCGGTACGCCAAGCGACTTCGCGCGGCTCTTCATCTCTTGCAGCGTTTTTTCGTCTTGTAAAATATGATCGATCGCCTGAATTAAGCGGTCTCCATTAAGCTCTGATTCTTTTAAAACGACAGCGGCGTTCTGCTCTCCTAGTGAGCGTGCGTTCACTTCCTGGTGGTTGGCCGTAACGTACGGACTCGGAATCAATACGCTTGGAATGCCGAGCGCGGTGATTTCCGCTATTGTCGTTGCTCCCGCACGTGCCACGACGACTTCGAACTCTTTTAAGTACTCGGGCATTTGATGGAGAAATGGCTGAACGACCATATTCGGAGCGGGGTCTTCTTTTTTAAGCGCAGCTGTTACTTTATCATAGTGAACTTCCCCTGTGACATAAAGAACCTGGTAATCCCGCTTTTTTAATTCGTTTTGCATCGCGATAACCGCTTCATTGATCGGAGCGGCACCGCGGCTGCCTCCGAAAATAAGGACCGTTTTTTTGCCTTCTGAAAGGCCCAAAGCGGTCAGAGAACGACCCCCTTTTATAGAGACGACTTCAGACGCCCTCGGGTTTCCTGTAAAAACAACTTTTTCTGCAGGAAAATGCGGTTTCGCTTCATCAAAACAAATGGCTACCTTATCAACATATTTGGATAAAAACTTATTGGTGAGTCCGGGAAGGCTGTTTTGTTCGTGGATAATCGTCGGAATCCCCAGTTTTGAAGCGGCGTATACCACGGGTCCGCACACGTAGCCGCCCGTGCCGATCACCGCGTCGGGCTTAAACCGTTTTAATTCTTTTTTGCATTCTTTTACACCCTTTAAAAAGCGCATGACGGTTTTGACGTTTTCAAATGACAGCTTTCTTTTAAAACCCGTAATTTCAATCGCCTTGAAAGGGATCCCTTCCCGCTCGACGATATTTTTCTCCAGGCCTTTTTCGGTTCCGATATATAAAAACTCAACATCTTCATGATGCCGTTTCACTTCTTTAATAAACGCAAGGGCGGGGTAAATATGGCCGCCCGTTCCGCCTCCGCTAACAACAATCCGCATCTGTTCTCCCCCTTATTCCTTATGTACACGCCGATAACCCTGCTATCTCGCAACAGGGTTATCGCCAAAATCTAGTATCTAGAATACCTGCTGACATTCAGCAGCACGCCGACCGCCATAAGCATCAAGGTCAGTGATGAACCGCCATAACTTAAAAACGGAAGCGTGATGCCTGTAACAGGAATCAGGCCGGTCACGACGCCAATATTGATCATAACCTGAATCGCTATCATCGAAATGACGCCGACGGCGACAAAACTGCCGTATAAATCGGGCGCACCGAGCGCGATTCTGATGCCTCTCCATAATAGAACGCTGAAGAGCAAAAGAATCAGCGATCCGCCGATAAAGCCGAGCTCCTCTGATAAAATCGCGAAAATAAAATCTGTCTGCGGCTCAGGCAGATAAAAAAACTTTTGCCTGCTCTGGCCGAGGCCGAGGCCGAACAGCCCGCCGGGCCCCACCGCATAAAGAGACTGAATGATTTGAAAGCCGCTCCCCAAAGGGTCCTCCCAAGGGTTCAAGTATGAAGTGATCCTTTTGATCCGGTACGGCGCCGACAGCACAAGGCCGACAAAGCCGCTCAGACCCAGAAGACCGAGAAAAACGAAGTGTGAAATTCTCGCACCCGCGACGAAGATCATAATGATGCATGTGCCGACCATTACGGTTCCTGTTCCAAGGTCAGGCTGCATCATGATGATCAAAAAAGCTGAAAAGACAATACCCAGCGCCGGCACAAAGCCTTTTCTAAACGATGTAATATTCTTTTGCTTTTCAGATAAAAACTTGGCCAAAAATGCGATCATCGCGAGCTTCATAAACTCGGACGGCTGAATGCTGAAAGCGCCGACTCCGATCCAGCTCCTCGACCCGTTCCGTTCCATGCCGATCCCGGGAACAAGGACGATGATGAGCAGAAAGAAACATACTATGATCAGTATTTTCGCATAAGTTCTCCACGTCCAGTAGTCGACATTCATGATGAAAAACATGGCGATGACTCCGATGCCGGCAAATAAAAGCTGCCGTTTCGCAAAGAAAAAGGAGTCGTCGTATTTGTAAGTCGCCCATACTGCACTGGCGCTGTATACCATAATCAGTCCAATTGTTAAAAGCAATAGCGTAATGATAACCAGCAAAAAATCCGGTGACGTTTTTTTTGTTTGCAAAGCCGAACACCCCAAGCTCTAATTCTTAGGGCTATCTTTACGAGACAAGCCCTTATTTAAGCATATGCACGGCGTTTACAAACATGTCACCACGTTCTTCAAATGTTTTGTACTGATCCCAGCTTGCACAGGCCGGGGACAGAAGAATGACATCTCCTTCGTCTGACAGGCTGAACGCCGCAGTTGCTGCTTGTTCAACATTATCGACACGTTTAACCTGTTGTATTCCCATTTCTTCGGCCAGCTTCTCAAACTTCGGTGCGGTCTCGCCGAATGTGATCACCGCTTTGACAAAAGACATATGCGGCTTTAGTTCATCGAATTCATTTCCGCGGTCAAGCCCCCCTGCCAGCAAAATGACCGGCTTTTGAAAGGCGGACAGCGCTTTTTTGGTCGCAAGAATGTTTGTCGCTTTGCTGTCATTGTAAAACAGTCTGTTTTTGATCGTCGCGACGTATTGCATCCTGTGCTTTACACCGGTAAAGCTCGTCAGCACCTTGCGGACGGCCTCATCGGAGACGCCTGCGGTTTTAACAATGCAAAGGGCGGCCAAAATGTTCTCCAAATTGTGCTCTCCCGGCAAAACGACGTCTTCAAGCGGCATGACCGGTTCACCGTTAAACATGATCACGCCGTCTTTCACGCACGCTCCGCGCTCAAGTGTCCGGCGGACCGAAAAATACACCTTCTCCGCTTTTGAACACTCGGCAAGCCGTACGACTGTCTCATCGTCCAAATTGACAACGGCAACGTCTGTTTCCGATTGATTTCGATAGACCTGCTGTTTGGCAAGCTCATAATTTTGGCGCGAATGGTGATAATCGAGATGGGCATCAAATACGTTTAATAACAATCCGATTTTCGGTCTGAATTGATAAGTCCCCATGAGCTGAAAACTCGACAGCTCTGTCACGATCCATTCGTCTCCGCCGGCCTGATTGGCCACTTCGCTTGCCGCCGTGCCGATATTACCAGCAACGAGCGCTTTTTTCGAATCGGCTTTCAGCATTTCATAAACAAGCGTTGTCGTTGTCGTCTTTCCGTTTGAACCGGTAATGCCGATGAACGGAGCATCTGTCAGATGATAGGCAAGTTCAACCTCCGTCCAGACCGGTATGCCCCGCTTCAGCGCTTCTTCGACCATCACGTTTTCATAGCGGATGCCCGGATTTTTAATCAGAATGTCGATCGAATGAAGATCAAACAGTTCCGTCGGATGAGAGCCGCAGACGACTTCCACCCCTTTTTCCGCGAGAATCCGCGCAGGTTCATTCTCCTCAAAAGGCAGCTGGTCATTCACGACAACCTTTACGCCTTTTTCATGAAGGATCGAAGCGGCAGCATATCCGCTTTTCGCCAGCCCCAGTACGAGCACATTTTGATTTTGCAATAAATCTTGAGTATCCACTTATAACCACACCTCGATGTAAATTCCTAAGACGGCAAGCAGAAGTCCCGCTGTCCAAAAAGTGACGACAACTCTCCACTCAGACCATCCGACAAGTTCGTAATGATGGTGAAGAGGGCTCATTTTGAAAATTCGTTTGCCGGTCGTTTTAAATGAAATGACCTGCAAAATGACGGACAGCGTTTCAATGACGAATACGCCGCCGATGATGACAAGCAGGATTTCCAGTTTCGTTAAAATCGCGATCGTCACAATCGCCCCTCCGAGGGCAAGCGATCCTGTATCTCCCATAAAGACTTTCGCGGGGTGCGCGTTAAACACAAGAAATCCTAACACCGCTCCGACAACAGCAACCGCGAAAATGGCGACATCGTATTGCGACTGGTTCCATGCCAAAATTGCAAACGCACCGAACGCGATGGCAGCAGTACCCGACAACAGCCCGTCAAGCCCGTCAGTCAGGTTGACAGCATTTGAACCGCCGACAAGCATAAAGATGACGAGCACCGGATAAATCCAGCCGAAATCAAATGACAGCTCTGTTCCCGGAATGCGGATGTCAGTCGGCAGCCCTTGGAAGTGGTAGACGGCATAGAATACCAGAGCAATCACGATTTGGCCGATCAGTTTTTGTTTGGATGTGAGTCCAAGGTTGCGCTTCATCACGACTTTAATATAATCATCCAAAAAGCCGAGCAAGCCGTATCCAACCGTAACAAACAAGAGAAGGATCATGTTCATGCTGACTTCGGAAAATTTCATTGTCATGACAATGGTCGTCGCGATAATCGACAATATGATCATGACGCCGCCCATCGTCGGCGTTCCCGATTTTTTCTGATGGGATTTCGGACCTTCCTCACGGATGCTCTGCCCGAATTTCAGCCTTCTTAAAAACGGAATGAAAATCGGAGATAAAAGAACGCTGATTAAAAAGCCCATGATAATGGTAAATAAAATTACTTGTTCGAGCATCGTTCTTCTCTCCCTTCCGCGTGATATAAGTAGCAGCATACGCATTTATCATATTCACTGTTTTTTTTCATATGTTGATTTATTTCATCCATCATTTCAACAACTCTTTCCTGTAGTTCTTTTTCGGTTATTTCAGCTCAAGAATGGCTCTTTTGGCCACCTCAGCATCATCAAAATCAAAGGTTTGACCGCCGATCTGCTGATAGGTTTCATGGCCTTTGCCTGCGATCAGGACGACATCGCCTTTTTTGGCGTTTGCAATGGCAAAAAAGATTGCCTGCTCACGGTTGACGATGCTGTGATAGTAAGCCCCTTTTACGCCTTCCTCCATATCGTTTAAAATGGCGAGCGGGTCTTCGCTTCTCGGATTATCGGCTGTAAAGACCGGTTCATCGGCAAGGTCAACGGCAATTTTCGCCATTTTCGGACGCTTCGTCTTATCGCGGTCTCCTCCGCAGCCGACGACGACAAACAGCTTTCCTTCCGTTAAGCCTCTGCACGTGTTCAAGACATTTTCGAGGCTGTCAGGAGTATGGGCATAGTCGACGATTACCGGAAAGTCCTGGCCGGCGTCCACAAGCTCAAATCTTCCTCTGACGCCTTTCAGCCCTTCAATTCCTTCTGTGATCGTGGCAAACGGGATATCCGCTGCTAGTGCGATCCCCGCGGCCGTTAAAACATTGTAGACGTTAAAGAGGCCGACAAGCGGAATCGTTACTTGTGCAGTACCTTTGGGCGTCACCAGATCAAAGGTTGTCCCTTTCGGAGCCATTTTGATATTTTCAGCCATGACATCGGCATCGTTTTGAATTCCGTATGTCAAAAGGTGTGCTGACGTCACTTGGGCGAAATACGCTGAAGCAAGGTCATCCGCATTCAGCACGGCCCACTTCGGTGTATCGTGGTTAAAAGATCCGCCGAGCTGAGAGAAAAGCAGACTTTTCGCATGTTTATATTCTTCCATTGTCCGGTGGTAGTCAAGGTGGTCCTGAGTCAGGTTCGTAAATGCGGCGATATCGTAATCACACCCGTGGACCCGGCCCATGTGGAGAGCGTGTGAAGACACTTCCATGACGGCTGTATCCACATCCTGATCAACCATTTTTCTAAACGTTTTTTGAAGTGTGACGCTTTCCGGCGTCGTATTTTTTGCATCGAACGTTTCGTCATGGATTTTCGTGTACATCGTGCCGATCAGTCCTGTGCGGCTCCCGGCTTTTCTAAAGATCTCCTCCACCATGTGAGAAGTCGATGTCTTGCCGTTTGTGCCTGTAATGCCGATCAGCTTCAGCTGCTTCGTCGGCTGTCCGTAAAAGGCGTCCGACAGCACGGCAAGCGCTCTCTTCGTATGGCGGACGATGATCACCGGCACATCGGCGTCCACTTCCCTTTCCGCCACGATAGCGGCAGCCCCTTTTTCAGCGGCTTGCCGGGCGTAGTCATGCCCGTCGACTGTATAGCCTTTTATACAAACAAAAAGACTCCCTGTCTTGACTTCCCTGGAGTCCATCTCAATTGAAGTTATATCAGGATCTTCTTGGCCGGCATAGGAAGGTGCATTTTTTAAATATGTAAGAAGCTTTGTTAATTTCATCGTATCAAACCTCTCAAGTCTAATCATTCTTCATTCGTTGTCATATTGTTCCTGCGTTGATTAACCGCACGAGCTGCATGCAGACATACAGTTCATATTTTAGCGTAAAAAAGAGGATACATCCAGCTAATCCTTTAAAATCTATATATTTTTTAGGAGGAACGGCCCCCGGTCATCAGCAGGTTGCCGCTCCTTATCATGATCCGAATTAATCAGAGGCTCCGTCTTTATTGTCAAGGTAAATGCGAATGGTCGATCCTTCTTTTACTTTTTCGCCCGGCTTAGGGGACTGCTGAACGACGACATCGCCTTTTCCAGAAGCTTTCAGCCTGAGGTTGATCAGCAATGGTTCAAGCTCTGTCACGGAAAGCCCTATAAGGTTCGGGACCTCGATCAGCTTTTTGTCCAGCCATTGATATTTGCGTTCAATCTGATCTTTCCGCTTCTTAACGCCGAGCTGCGGAAGGCTGTCTCTCATGATGTTTCCGACGATCGGCGCTGCAACCGTACCCCCGAATTGAATCGTGCCTTTCGGATTGTCGACGGCGACGTAAACGACGATGCTCGGATCATCTGAAGGAGCCGTTCCGATAAACGAGACGATGTGATTGTTTTTTAAATATTTCCCGTCCTTGACTTTTTGCGCCGTACCGGTTTTGCCGCCCACCCGGTAGCCGTCGACAAAAGCGTTCCGCCCCGTCCCCTGGGCGACAACGCTCTCCAGCGCGTAACGGATCTGTTTCGATGCCTCTTCAGAAATCACTTTTCTTTTGGCGATCGGCGTCTGTTTTTTCACTGTTTGTTTTGTTACGGGATCAATCCACTCTTTGGCAATATACGGCGTATACAGCGTTCCGCCGTTGACAGCTGCAGAAACAGCTGCGACCTGCTGGATCGGTGTCACCGATACCCCCTGGCCGAAAGCGGTTGTCGCCTGCTCTACAGGACCGACGCGGTCAAGCGGGAATAAGATGCCCGTTCCTTCGCCTTGTAGATCGATCCCGGTTTTTTGTCCGAAGCCGAAATTTTTAATGTAGCTGAACAGTTTTTCTTTGCCAAGCCGCTGACCAAGCTCAACAAATCCCGGGTTGCACGAATTTTGGACGACTTCAAGAAACGATTGTGCGCCGTGTCCGCCGCGCTTCCAGCATTTCAGCCTTGCGCCGTCCACTTCAACGGAACCCTTATCATAGAAGTGATCTTTTTGGAGGTTGACTTTGTTCTCTTCCAAAGCTGCGGCAAGCGTGATGATTTTAAAAGTCGAACCGGGCTCATATGTGCTCCATACAGGCAAGTTCCGATTATAGACTTTAGGATCGATTGATTTGTAGTTTGCGGGGTCAAAGTCCGGCCGGCTGACCATCGCCAATATCTCCCCGTTTTTCGGGTTCATCGCAACACCGACCATTCCGTCCGGGTTATACTTCGCTTCTGCGATATCAAACTCCCGCTCCATAATCGTCTGCACCTTTGAATCGATCGTCAGCTTCATATCAAGCCCGTCTTTCGGCGGTGTATAGTCATCCGCCTCCCCCGGCATCCTCTTGCCTTTTGCATCAGAATAAAATTTTACATAGCCCTTTTCACCTTTCAACTCTTTGTCATAAAAAGCTTCGAGGCCAAGCAGACCCTGGTTGTCAATGCCCGCGAATCCGAGCACATGGGACAGATAGCTGCCGAACGGGTAATGGCGGATCGAATCTTCTGCAATGTATACGCCTTTCAAGTTGAGATCTCTGACTTCTTTTGCTTTCTCATGGGAAATTTTCCGGCCCTCGGGATTGATCCTTTCAATTGACGTTTTTTTCGTGACATGTTTGTACGCTTTTTCTTCCGACATATTCAACACGCTGGCCAGCAGTTTGCTCGTTTTGATCGGATTTTCAACCTGCTTCGGAACAACCAAAACCGATGGCGCGCTTTGGTTTGTCGCCAGCTTGACGCCGTTCCTGTCCAATATTTCGCCCCTTTCCGGCTCAAAAGGAAGGTTCCGGCTCCACGAATCTTTAGCTAATGTCGTCAGTTTATCCCCCAGAACGAACTGAACGTATCCGAGCCTTGTATCAATAATCAAAAAGATGATCACACCAAAAAGCAGAACGAATATTAAACGTTTTCTGACCGTTACATTGGAAACGCGCAAGAGACCGTTCACTCCTTATTTAGGCTTGTTTCATTTTATGCCTTGGGGCGTTTTGATAGAACGGCCCTTATTTTTATATGCTCAGGAGGCGCCGCGCCCAAACGGAAGGCTATCGACTCTGAGCCGATAGCCTTTTAGATGGGATCTATTCGTTTTTCAATCTGACTTTTACGACCGAGTTGGCTTTTAATTCTTTGCCTGCTTTTACATTTTGGCTTTTCACATAACCCTGGCCGCTCGTTTCGATATGAATGCCTGCCATGGCGCCGAAGCGGAGAGCGTCACGCTTTGACCAGCCCGTCATATCAGGCAGTGTGATTTTCCCGTCGGCCTTCAGGAAGACCCTCTGATTCGGCAGGACGGCTTCTCCCGCTTTCGGGTACTGTTCTTTCACAGCCAAGCCATCGCCGATCGTAACCGGAACAAGGCTGCTGTTTTGCGCCTCTTTTTCGGCGGATTTGGCTCGTTTGCCGGTGAAATCAGGCATTTCCAGCTGTTTTTCTTCCTGCTTTTCTTCTTTTTTGGTCTCTGTCGGTGTGATATTTAAATAGTGAAGACTGTTTTTCATCACCGGATTGAAAATTTTTGATACCGGAGCAGAACCTGTTTCCGTAGCCTTTAATTGCGGCTGCTGTACGGCTACATAAACGAGAAGCTGCGGATCGTCCTTCGGCGCCATGCCCATGAAGGAGAACACGTAGTTTTCGCGGCCGGTCAAATATCTGCCGTCTTCTCCGGCAATTTGCGCCGTACCGGTTTTTCCGGCGACATCAAATCCTTCGATCTTGTACGGCTTCCCCGTCCCTTTATCAGATGTGACGACTTTTCCCAACAGGTCGCGCACTTCTTTTGCCGTTTTGGCAGAGATCGGCTGTCCGACTTTTTCCGGTTTATTTTGATAAATCGTTTTGTTTTTGTCAGAATCAACGACATGATCGATGACATAAGGCTTCATCATTTTTCCGTTATTCGCGATCGCTGTCGCGGCCTGAAGCTGCTGGATCGGCGTGACCGCTGAACTTTGACCAAAGGCAGTTGATACTTTATCACGCAAATATTCAAAATTGATTTTGCTGTTCGCTTCTCCAGGCAGGTCGATGCCCGTTTTGTCGTAAAAATGGAACTTCCGCAAATATTGATTGAAGCGGTCTGTGCCGAGTTTATCATTGGCAAGGATCGCAAACGCGACGTTTGAGGAGCGTTCAACACCTTCATTAAATGTGATCGGGCCCCAGCCGTTGCCGCCATTATGGTCTTTAATCGGCTTATCTTTTTTAGACACCGAATATGATCCAGACTTGTATTGTTCTCCTCCATTATATACGCCTTCTTGGATGGCTGCCGCCAATGTGAAAATCTTCATCGTTGAGCCTGGCTCAAAGCTGTAGGAGACAAGGTCGTTGTAATAGTTCGTGACATCGCGCACGTTCGGGTTGAAGCTCGGCCTTTGCCCCATCGCGAGCACTTTGCCTGTTTTCGGATCAACGACCGCCGCCATAATCTTCTTCGGCTTGTATTCTTTTTGGACGGTCGTCATGCTGTCCTCCAAAAACGCCTGGATTTTTTGATCGATCGTCAAATACACGTTGTCTCCATTGTTTGGCGCTTTAATATTTTCGTTGCTGTTCGGCAGGCGCCAGCCCGTTCTGTCGGTGTCGTACGTCATGTATCCGTCCGTTTCTTTCAAATAATCGTTGAGCGTTTTTTCAAGGCCCATCATGCCTTGCATTTCACCTGTTTTTGCGTTGATCTGCGAATAGCCGATGAGATTGGAAGCGAAGATTCCGTTTGGATAGTAGCGCTTCGTATCGCGGGTGAACACGATGCCAGGCAGCTTCAGCTTTTCGATTTTTTCTTTTTGGGCATATGTCAAATCCCGCCCCGCCGATCCGAATTCAACCTGAAACGCTCCTTTTTTATTGAGAATATCGAGCACTTTCCCCTCATCCATACCGAGAATCGGCGCAAGCTTCTCAGCCGTCAGCTGCTTGTTTTTCACGTATTGAGGTTCCATCTTTTTGCTCATAATCGCGACGAGCTTGTATGTCGAAGTGTCTTCGGCAAGCACTTTTCCGTTCCGGTCAAGGATCGATCCCCGGTGGGCTTCGATCGTCCGCTTTTTCTCATACTGTTCGTTCGCCTTCTGTGCAAGCACTTCGCCGTTCACTTTTCCCGTCGCTTGAATAAACGCAAATCGTCCTACGATAACAAAGAAAAAGAGGGCAAAACAAATACTGAGTATTGCCGCTCCTCTGTTCATGAATTTATTTTTTTTCGGCATTGTGCATCATTCCTGTATGTCTTTCACTTTTTTATCACCTAATTTAAGGCCTTTTTTCCGGGCGATGTCCATGATACGGTCCGGCTCTTTCAGCATATCGGCTTCTTTTTCGAGGTCATCAACTCTGCTGCTTTCCGTTTCAACCTTCTTTTCGAGCTTTTGAATTTCAATATTGGTCTGATACGCGGCAAAAGCCTTTGAAATCATAAAAAGTGAAGCGCTGAGTACAGCCAGGGCAAAAAGCACAATCAGTACCTTTTCCCCAAGCGTTATCGATGCTCTTCTCCGGATGATAACGGATTGTTCTGCACTGTTTGTCTGTCGTTGCTGTTTTTCTACTTTATAAGCCAAATTGCTCATAGACTGATGACCTCCTTTTAATTCGTACAGCTCACTCTCGTGCTTTTTCCGCGATGCGCAGCTTCGCTGAGCGCGCACGGTTATTGTGTTCAAGCTCCTCTTCAGAAGCTGTGATCGGCTTTCTGTTGACTAACTTTAATTTCGGTTCAAACTCCTTGGGGATCACGGGCAGTCCGTGAGGCAGTTCAGGAGGCGATGACATCTCTTTAAATGTCGATTTGCAGATCCGGTCTTCCAGCGAGTGGAACGTGATGACCGATACCCTTCCGCCCGGCTTCAGTACCTCAATCGCCTGTAAAAGCGCTTCTTCAAACACTCTCAATTCATCGTTTACCGCAATTCGAATCGCCTGGAAGATCCGTTTAGCCGGATGCCCGCCGCTTCTTCTTGCCGGTGCGGGAATCGCCTCTTTGATGATATCGACAAGCTGGCCTGTTGTTTCAATAGCCGATTGTTCTCTTGCTTTTTCGATTTTCCTGGCGATTTGCTTGCTGAACTTCTCTTCTCCGTATTTAAAGAAGATTTTCACGAGATCCTCATAAGGCCATTCATTGATGACTTCCTTTGCCGAAAGGCCCGCCGACAGGTCCATTCGCATATCAAGAGGTGCATCATGATGATAGCTGAAGCCCCTTTCAGGTGTATCCAGCTGAGGAGATGAGACGCCTAAATCAAATAAAACACCGTCCACTTTCGTGATGCCGATTTCGTTTAGACGGTCTTTTAAATACCGAAAATTGCTTTTTATGAAAACGACTTGTCCTTCATGATCCGCCAGTTTTTCCTTCGCGTGGCGGAGTGCGGTTTCATCCTGGTCAAAAGCGACCAGCTTTCCTTTTTCAGACAGCTGTGAAAGCAAGTATTCGCTGTGACCGGCACCGCCTAATGTACAGTCTACATATGTACCGTCTTCTTTTACATTTAAACCGTCAACTGTTTCTTTTAATAATACTGTTGTATGCTCAAACATTTCTTTACTAGTCCCACCTTTATTCAAATGAACTGATTGCAGAAGCGCCGCATGCGCAAAGATTCATTATATATCAAATCCGATCATGTTTTCAGCTATTTCGGCAAATGAATCTTCCTGCTCTTCTACGTATTGTTCCCAAATCTCTTTGCTCCACAATTCAATTCGATTTGAAACTCCGATGACCACGCATTCCTTCTCAAGCTTTGCATAATTTAAAAGCGGTGATGCAATGTTGATCCGGCCCTGCTTGTCCAATTCGCATTCGGTGGCTCCGGAGAAAAAAAAGCGGGTAAAAGCGCGTGCATCTTTCTTTGTAAGAGGAAGAGCCTTCAGTTTTTCTTCGATGAGTTTCCATTCGGACATCGGGTAGCCAAACAGGCACTGATCAAGCCCGCGCGTCAGAACGAACTGCTCGCCGAGGCCTTCTCTGAATTTCGCCGGAACGATCATGCGGCCTTTTGAATCAATCGTATGCTGGTATTCACCCATAAACATGATCTCGGCCCCCACTTTCGTTCCTCAACTCACCACTATCCACCACTTCTCTCCACAAATTTATTTTACACTGTTTTAGAACAAAAAAAAACCCTGAACTACTCAGGGTTTTTTAAAAAATTATTTCAAAGTTTGACAACTTGATGCATGTTTTGAAATGAATATGGCAAATCCTTGTATTTTTCCAAGAAATTCGGACCGTATTTGTTCAAATAATACACGATGTTCCAAATTCTCTCCTGCGGAGCGTCTAAAGGCTTGATGCTCGTTTGAATTTTGTCAAAATCACGCAAAATGTAGTTTTCTCTTTCTTCAATCCTTTTAATAACCGTTTTCTCCAAAAATTCGAGCTGGTCTTGAATGAAGCCTGAGTTTTTTTCTAAAAGGGGGCCGAGGCTCCCATCGATTTCGAGGGCTTCAGCGCGCACAGCGGAATGGATGTTTTCGATTTTTTCTTTCGCCTGTTTGACCGAATCGGTAAAACCGCTCGGAACCTTATCTTCAAAATACTGCTCTTTTTTGACGCGGGCTCCCTTTTCAATCGATTCACGGAGTTCGATTCCCCGCTCGCCCAGCTTTTTTTCGATGTGCCGCTCAAGGAATGTAACCTGAAGCCTCGGTATGACAGGCGGCATTTTATAGCCCATAACCTGAAAAGCGCCTTTCAGCTCGCCCCAATAATTGATCTCTCCGGGACCGGCGATGAACGCCAATGTCGGAAGAAGGTATTCCTGCATGAGCGGCCTTGTTACGACATTATTGCTGAACGCTTCCGGCTTTTGGCAGATCAAATCGCAAAGCTCTGCTTCAGACCACTGAAGGTGAAGCTCTTTTATAAAAAACGCCCCGTTTTCTTTTTCGATTAAAAAGCGCTCGCCGTCGTGCTCATAAAAAAGGTTCGCATGCTGTGCGGCTCCTTCGATAATCGGTGTGTAGCCCAGTTGTTGCATGAATTCCTGCTGCCGTTTGACAGAATCGGTCAGCTCGTCGTTTCTGTTCAGCAGCTGCCGGAAAAAACGCGCTTCAAGGGCTCTGATGCCCGGGTCGCCGGAATTCAGAAGGATCAGTCCGTCTTGTTCAAACATGCCGGCAACAAGATATTCGAAAAAATCGGTGAAGGAAAGAGACTGCCTTAAACATCGGCGCAAATGGCTGAGAAGATCATTCGTATACTCCGTTTCTTCAAATGAGGCAAAAATCCCGTCCAGCCACTTTTCAGCTTTTTCGGCATCGAGCGCCGTTTTTGACGCCTGGCTTTTTTTCCAGTGAGACTGCGGGAGCTTGTGCTTTTTCACCTTGCCCCCGTCAGAAATGTAGACGTGATTGATTTCTTCCAGATCGTGGTCTTCCCCCGCAACCCAGAATACCGGAATGACCGGAACGTTCAGCTCTTGTTCTTTTTGCTTTGCAAATACAAGGATCGATACGATTTTATGTATAGTGTAAAGAGGACCTGTTAAAAGGCCGGCCTGCTGCCCTCCGACAACGACGACGCTTTTCGGATCGCGAAGCCGTTCGATTGTTTCATTCATGCTTGCCGATTGAAATTTGCTGTGATAGTCGAGCAAATAGTCAGCTAAAGCATCGCGGTCATACGTCCGGGAGGAAAGGTCATCCAAACGGACACTCCAACTTTCATTGCTCAGGCCGTAATCGAAAAACTGCTCTATCTCCTTTTTTCCATTTATATAGTCTCGAACAAAAGGGTTTTGACTTTGTATGGAAAGTTCAGTAAGCTGCATCTTTAGAACTTCCTTTCTCCAGTAAATAGTTAGCTTTCCGAAACGAGTATAGCACGTTCCGCGATTCGGTCAAAAGATTTAGCTCCATTCGTTTTCAAGCGCCTTGATACTGCGATATAAAAAGGTAAGGTGCGGAGCAGACTCCTCTGACTCTTTTGCCCGCTTCAGCAAATAGCCCATGATCGCATCGGCTTCCGTTTTTCTTCCGGCCAGCACATCGGCAAGCATCGAAGACGTGTTGCTTTTTGTCCGGCGGCAAACGGAAAGAACATGGTCCCATGCTGCTTGGCGGTCTTCAAGTTTCAAAATCCGGCTCGCTTCTTCAAAGACGAGCTTCATATAGGCCTCATACATCGGCTCTTCAAGCAGTGCGCCGTTTTCCACCCGCAAAAGAGCCGTCAGCGGATTGATGCACGCATTGACAATCAATTTTCCAGCGAGGGTCTTATACCAGTCTTCACACCAAATAAAAGGGAACGCTTCATGAACTGAAGCGAGCTCTTTTTTCAGCCGGGAGGCGGATGGGCTTCGGAACGCGCTCCATTTTACGGCCCCTTTTCCCGTGTGCCGGAATGTGCGGTCATCCACCCTGACTGCGCCGTGTTCCACAGATCCCGTATAAATGCGGTGGCCCGTCTGCCATTTATCAAGCACGGGAATATGGGCCATTCCATTTTGCAGGAACATGATATCACGAGGCGCGGCCTGTTCCAGTTCCGGCAGAACGCCTCCGAGCTGATGCTCCTTTACGGCAACAAAAAGAAGATCGCAGTCAGGATCAAGTTCAGTCCTGCCTCTGACGTTCCTGATCATCTCTTGTTCGTCTTCAAGAAGGCGGATTCCCTTTTCTTCAATCGCTTCAGCCTGTTCCTTTCTCCGAGCGATCACCGTCACTTCATGGCCGAATGAAAAATAGTATGCAAAAAGGAGGCCGACCGAGCCTCCTCCGATGACTCCGATTTTCACATGCTCACACCCTGATTTTTTCATATACTGTATATCATAGCAGAAATGTTCGCCGTTGACTTGTAAGTTGTTTCAAATATTCAGAACCATTTCGCTTCATTATATTAGAAAATTTTTATCATTTGGATTTTTTGAAAAAAGCGTTTACAATAGAAGTAGACCACAAACAAGGGGGTAACATAATGGTCAAAGTCGAACGTTTGCTGATCAATTACAAAACGCTTGAAGAATTTAAAAAGTTCAGGGAGTACGGGATTCAAGAGCTTTCCATGCTGGAGGACCTTGAAAGCAACATGATTGAAAACGACAGCAATTCACCTTTTTACGGCATCTATTACGGGGATCGGCTCGTCGCAAGAATGAGCCTGTATAAAGCGGATGGAAAAACCAACCAATACTTTGAAGAAGGCCAGGATTACCTCGAGCTCTGGAAGCTTGAAGTATTGCCGGGGTATCAGCGCAACGGCTACGGTACGATGCTGGTGGAGTTCGCCAAATCATTCGGACTCCCGATTCGCACAAGCCCGCGTGTCAAATCATCCGATTTTTGGAGCAAGATGGGCTTTACACCGGTTAAATACGATATGGCCCGGGATAAAGGGGAAAATCCGCTCGTTTGGCATCCTGCGAGCGAACCAAATCAAAGTTCTGAATCAGCCTAAATGAAAAAAGCCGGCCGAAAGAGGATGGCCGGTTTTCTATTTTTCAAGCGGCTCGAGATTTTCATTCGACTCCGGCTGGGGCTTCACCTTTTTGTTTCGTTCGCCTTCCTGAAGAACGACCATTTTTCGGGCTCTCTCCATGATTTCAATCAAGGCTTTATAGTCCTCTTCCGTCAATTCAAGCCGTTTTTTCAGCGATTGATTTTCGCTTCGCAGCTTTTCAACTTCTTGTTTCAGCTCATTGATTTCTTCAGCGAGCTTTTTCTTCTCATCTATAAAGTCTTTTTGAACAGGGGCTTCTTTCAGCTTTTCAAGGTATTGAATAACATCATCGAGCGTCAGATTTTCCGCATTGCTCCCGGAAACCATTTTGACAGATCCAGGAAGATTCGCAGAATGGACGCCTATTTTTTTGCGCAGCTCTTTACGCTGCTTTTTTGCCAGTTCAATACCTGATTGGTATTGCTTTCTGACAAAGGAATTCCAGCGGAATCCGCAGGCAGCGGCCGTTCTGCTTAAAGCCTTGCCCACTTCTTCAAAGGCTGAAAGCTGTGTGCCGCCTTCCCGAATGTGCCTTAAAACAACCTCAGCCAGCAATATATCTTCATCCTGTGTCCATGCATCCTGCCTTGTAATCGTCAAATGTTATCCCCCTCCATGACTTTATGAATTTACCTCATACATATGCGGCTGATAGAGTAGATAGACTATTTTCTTTACAGGAAATAAAAGGATGAAGGGAATAAAAAAACACAAGACCTGAAGTCTTGTGTTTTTCATTGTTGACGATTAGTTGCTTTTTACGTCTTTTCCTTTGTATGATCCACATGCTTTGCAGACGCGGTGTGAAAGTTTCATCTCACCACAGTTTGGGCATTCTACCATACCAGGCACTTGCAATTTAAAGTGTGTACGACGAAGTCTTTTTTTCGTTTTAGAAGTTCTTCTAAAAGGTACAGCCATTATTCCCACCTCCTTAAAGAGCGTTAAGATTCATCATCTTGTTTTAAGAGCTTCTCGAGTCCGGCAAGTCTCGGATCGATCCGGTCTTTCCGGTCATCTTCTGTAATGACCTGCCAATCCTTGCCCTCCTGCGGAGCACCTTCTTCTTTTTGAACAGACTCACAAAAGATTTGCATAGGGATCTCAAGAAGGATTTCTTCTTTCACGACCGGAGTCAAGTCGATGAGGTCATCCTCAACAATATGGACGTCTTCATCTTCCAATTCCTCGGTCTTATGAAATATAAACAGTTCTTTTGTAGAAATACTGAATGGATAACGAACATCAACAAGCGTTCTTGAGCAAGGCAAGATCATCTCGCCTGAAATGGTAAAATCAAATGCAGCCTGCTTTGAGCGGAATTCCGCGCGCCCTTTCACCCGCACCGGTGAAATGCTGCGTATTTCCGAGCTTTGAGAGAGTTCGCTTAAATCAACTGTTTCATCAAATTCAAAGTCTTTCTTCGGCATTTGATTCAACTGATGTATCGTCCATTTCATTGTATCACCTCTAAGTGAGCAACAAACATGATTATAGCTTTCATCATGTTTTTTGTCAATATTTTTTCTTTACAGATATGCGCCTGCGCTTTTCATTCGTTGACATTGTGAACAACAATTCATACACTTAGAAAAAATGCTGTTTTTCGCTAGGCGTCTGGACATTCCATGTGTAAATGTATCATAACTATTTCAAGAGATGCAAGAGAGGTGAAAAAATGAAAGCGGTCGGCCTTGTTGTGGAATACAACCCTTTTCATAACGGACATTTATATCATATAAAGGAAGCAAAATCGGAAACCCGGAGCGAGGTGGCGGTTGCCGTTATGAGCGGCTCCTTTTTGCAGCGCGGCGAACCCGCCATCGTCTCAAAGTGGGCGCGAACGAAGATGGCGCTCGCATCTTTTGCCGATGTCGTCGTTGAACTTCCTTACATATTCGCTGTTCAAAAAGCGGAAACGTTTGCTGAAGGCGCCGTCGCGATTTTAAATGAGTTAGGGTGTGCTTCTTTGTTTTTCGGAAGCGAGCACGGCGATATTGAGGCGTTTCTCAATACAGCCGCACATACGATAGAGCACGAGGACGGGCTCAACGAAGAAGCAAAAAAACAAATAGCGTTTGGGCTGAGCTACCCGCAAGCGATGGCAAAGGCGTTCCGGGCTGTAACCGGAGACGGCAGAAACATTGTTGACCTTTCAAAGCCGAACAACATACTCGGATTCCATTATGTGAAAGCCATCGTTCAAAAGCAATTGAGCATGAAGCCTGAAACCGTCAAGCGCCGATCCTCGGGCTATCACGATTCGGCCTTCCCGGAAGCGGACCGAATCGCAAGCGCCACAAGCATACGCAAATCGATCTTTGAAACGGGAAGCCTCGCGAACAGCCACTTCTACCTTCCAAAGCCATCGATCGACGAGCTTGATGAATACGCCCGGACTTTCGGCATGTGGCACTCGCCCGAAGATTATTTCCCCTTTTTGAAATACAGCCTCCATACAATGGATACAGAAGAGCTGAAAGGGATTTATGAAGTGGAAGAAGGACTTGAGCACCGCGCCAAAAAAGCGATCCGAAAAGCAGGCTCATTTAAGGAATACATGGAGCTTTTGAAAACGAAGCGCTATACGTGGACAAGGCTGCAGCGCATGAACACCCATATCCTCACAAAAACGAAGAAAGCCGACGTCAAGCGCATGTTAAGCGAACCGTATCCGGCATACATCAGACTTCTCGGCATGACAAAAAAAGGACAGGCCTATTTAGCGGAAAAGAAAAAAAGCTTGAGCGTACCCCTTATTACAAAGACGGGATCTTTTTCCCACCCTTCCCTTCAGCTCGACATAAAAGCGGGTCAAGTATACAGCGCCCCGCTCAAAGAGCCGGGGCGGACGATGCTGACGGAGCAGGAATATTCCCTTTCGCCGATCAGGTATGACGAAGACAGCCGGATATTTTTGCGCAAATAAAACCGCCTGATGTTGCTCATCAGGCGGTTTTCACTTTATCTTCCAAATAATGAATCGCATCATCCATCGTGTCGACAGGGACGATTTTCATATCGGTTTTAATATCTTTTGCCGTTTTGACCGCTTCTTCGTAGTTAGATCCTTTTTTTCCGCCTTCGTTCGGAGCAAAAAAGATGTCGGCTCCCGCCTTATCTGCGGCAACGACTTTCTGGCTGATGCCGCCGATCGGACCGACTTTGCCTTCGTCATCGATCGTTCCGGTTCCCGCAATATGGTGTCCTTTCGTCTCGTCTTCTTTTGTCAGCTGATTATAGATCTCCATTGACATCATCAGCCCCGCCGAAGGACCGCCGATGTTTTCAATGTCCATATCGACCTCCGGCTTCACCTTGACATTGCGGTCTGTGATGAGGGATACGCCAAGCCCGGCTCTCTTCGGATCTTCTTTAAATGTTTTCAGCTTCATCTCATATGTTTTTTCTTCTTTATCCCGTTCAACTACGATTTTCACGGGGTCTCCGGCTTTTTTTGATTCGATGTAGCGGACGAAGCTCTCCGCTGAACGGAACGTTTTTCCGTCAGCTTTTTTAATTTTGTCTCCGACTTGTATTTTTCCTTCTGCAGGCATGCCGCTGACGACCGTCATGGCATATACGCCGTTAAACGTGTAGCTGACTTCTTTTCCGGCCCGCTTATAAGCGGCGATCATCGCATTTTCCTGGGAATCTCTCATCATTTGCAGCTGGCGCTTCATATATTCCTGATCAGATTCGCCTTCTTGTTTGAAATTTTCTTCCGGAAGAATTTCGTGATAAGGGCGCACTTTTGCCCACATGTATGTAAGCGGATTTGCAGGGCCGACTTTCACTGTCATTAAAGAAAAGCTCCCTTTTTCAGGATAGCCGTTATCAACTTTAATTAAAGGTTTCAGCTCAGTCGCTTCGCCGGGTTCTGTAATGTAATAAGGCAGCTTCACAAATGACAGCGCGGCCGTGATGATAACGATCAGTAATGCGATGCGTATAATTCTTTTTTTCAGCATGTATATGTAACCCTCCATCTTTATTTTCACCGGCTCACATCTTCGGTCCGGTTCCAAATTTTCAGCCTGCATGAATTCACAGATGTATGCCATACCTTCTATTGATGCTTATTAAGGAGAAGGGCTTCAGCAAGTCTCAAGCAGCTTCCGGTTCATTTGTATCGCCGATCTGCAATCTGGTGGTCTAAAATGAGGACCAGCCTTCGTATAATGATAAAGAAGTTTCACGGAGAAGGCTTCCGCACAAATCGGGCAAGCTTTTCGTTTATTTTATCATGATCCTGTTTCCAATGTGTATTCACAGCCGCAAAGGGGGTTAGAAATGGACATGTCAAAGGTAAAGACACTAATGATTGCCGTTTTGCTGCTTTCGTTTACAGCCGCCGTCATCACCCATCCGCAAGAATCATTTGACGCTTCTAAAAGTGGACTTGCCATGTGGTGGGAGGTCGTATTCCCTTCCCTTTTGCCTTTTTTTATTTTATCAGAGCTCTTGATCGGATTTGGTGTCGTCAGGTTTGTCGGGCTGCTGCTCGAGCCTTTCATGAGACCGGTGTTCCGCGTTCCCGGCGTCGGAGGGTTCGTGCTTGCGATGGGAATGGCATCAGGAAATCCGGCCGGTGCAAAACTGACTTCAAGGCTGAGACAAGAACGGCAGATTTCACGGGTTGAAGCAGAGCGGCTCGCTTCGTTCACCAACTCATCTAACCCGCTGTTTATTTTCGGAGCCGTTGCGGTCGGCTTTTTCCATAATCCTTCTCTCGGCGTCGTGCTTGCGGCAGCCCATTATTTGGGCAATTTCGCAGTCGGGTTGACGATGCGTACTTACGGAAGAAAAGAAGAGAACCGCACCGCTGTGCGAAAGAAGCTTCCTTTGCCTTCTATTAAAGAAGCCTTAAAAGCGCTCCATCAGGCAAGACTTGAAGAAAAGCGGCCGCTCGGCAAACTTTTGAGCGATGCTGTCATCTCTTCTGTCCAAACGCTGTTAATGGTGGGCGGCTTCATCATTCTTTTTTCGGTTTTTAATAACATTCTTTCTGTGATGCACATCACCGACATTCTTTCGCACGCCACACGAATGATTTTGACTGCTCTTCAATTCCCCGGTGATTTTGATAAACCGTTATTATCGGGATTGTTTGAAATTACGCTCGGCAGCAAACTGGTCAGTTCCACGGATGCGGCGCTTCTCCAGCAAGCGGTGATTGTCAGCTTTATTTTGGGTTTCAGCGGCTTCTGCGTTCAGGCGCAGGTTGCAGGCATTCTTGCTGAAACCGATATTCGCTTTAAGCCGTTTTTTATCGCCCGCATCCTTCAGGGCATTTATGCAGCGATCTTTGTTCTTATTCTTTGGAAGCCTCTTTATACATCGTTCTATTCTCCGACGGAGCCGGCCTTCTCCTTTCTGACGGCCGGGAAAACGGAATCTTTCTTTCTGCAGATGTGGAACGCGTTGGCAGAGATTGGTCCGCTCCTTACGATCGGCACCCTTCTCATTTACAGCATTCTTTATGCCAAATCTTACGCCCCTGCTAAAAAATGAGCAGCCGGTTACGGCCGCTCATTTTTTGCAAACTTTTTTTCAAGTGCAGCCTCGACCGCTTCCGGCACGAGTTCTGCGACTGAACCTTTATATTTTGCCACTTCTTTGACAATGCTTGAACTAAGGAATGAGTATTGGTTATTCGTCATCATAAAAAACGTTTCAATATTTTCATCAAGCACTTTGTTCATCGAGGTTCCCTGCATCTCGTATTCAAAGTCAGATACCGCTCTAAGCCCTCGCAGGATGACGTTCGCCTGCTTGCTCTTTGCATAATCAATCAATAGCCCCTGGAAAGATTCCACTTGCACATTCGGGATATCCTTCGTCACTTCACGAAGCAGCCCACAGCGTTCTTCCACCGTAAACAGCGGCTTTTTCGAAGAATTGTTCAAGACGCATACATACACTTTGTCAAACACTTTCGCCCCGCGCCTGATGATATCCAAATGTCCAAAAGTCACCGGATCAAAACTTCCGGGACAAACGGCAATGCTAGCCATCCCCATTCCCTCTCTTTCTGTATATGGTCACGCCTGTTAAGCCGTATATTTCCTGACGGGCAAGCTGAAGTCCGCCCGCCTCGGTCGGAAGGATAACTTCCTTCCCATGCTCAGCTACAATAAAACCTCTGTCAGTCAGCATATCCGCTTCATCAATCTTCGATAAAAGCGCTTCCAGCTTTTGTTCTCGATATGGCGGGTCCAAAAAGACGGCGTCAAAGCTTGCGCCCCTTTTCACCAGCGCATGGAGAGCCCGTTCAGCGTCATTCCTGTATACCTCGGCCCGTTTTTCCAAGCCCAGTGTTTTCAAATTGCCTTTTACGGTTTGAATCGCTTTAAAATCACGGTCGACAAAAATGAAGCGGTCAAACCCCCGCGACAGCGCTTCAATCCCCAATCCGCCGCTTCCCGCGTAAAGATCAAGACCCGTGCCGCCTTCAAAATACGGGCCGATCATATTAAAGATGGATTCCTTTACTTTATCAGTCGTCGGCCTTGTCGACGTGCCGGGAACCGCTTTTAAGGCACGTCCCTTATACGTCCCAGAAATCACTCTCATACTTCCACCACTTTTTCTTAAAACTCGAAAAAAATCATTCCTATCTTATCATAAAGTGTTTTCTGGCACAAACACCCAAAGTACAAATTCATATGTATAGCAAAAAGGCTCAGTGGTGATAATAATAGCAACAGCATCGATTGATGTTGTTGCCAACCGCGGAGAAGACTTACGTTTCCCCATAAGTTCTTCCTCCGGTTTCTCCTCTCCCTTTGCCTTCTCCTTGATTTTTAAGGAATAGAAGGACCCCGCAGAGGTATTTCTGCGGGGATTTTTTTAAAATAAAGCAAGTTAGAGCCCGGCTTTATAGTCGTATTCTTTTGCTTTATCCTGCTTGGATTCAAACTCCATTTTCAAGAACGGTTTGTATGAAAGATCCACCTGTTTGACAAAAGAGTACGAACGTATTTTAGCGATGATTCTTTCGGCATCTTCCATATTGCAATAAACCACTACATATTTCAGCCGCTTTGAAACGTAATGAACATTTCCGAATTTCCTGAGCATTTTCGCCTGCTTCAAGGAGTGCAGCCAAACGATTAAGCCTTGACGCCTGATTTCCAAATTGTTCACCTGCCTGTCGCTCTGTGCATGAAGTTCTAAAAAAAACGAGACTCGGGGCGACCGAGCCTCATCAGGAAACTTTACAGCCGCAGCTTCCGCCTGACCCGCAGCCGCCGCCGCAAGATGAAAGATTATCAAAATAAGGGTTTCCAGTCGGTACTTTGATATGTTTTGATACAGCCTGACCGATTTCCACGCTGACTTCATCTAGGATAGATTGCAGCTCGGTTTCCGCCTTTTTAAATTCGGCTACTGTATCGTGAAGGTCAAGCTCCCGTTTGATTTCCCTCATTTTCTTGGATATCTCTTTATAATCAGGATGATACTTGCCAAAGCGCTGCACATCCTCATACTGTTCTTTTATTTTCGTAAACGAAGCGATAATACGTCCGGCCTCTTCATCTTCGCGGAGACGCTTGTAGCATTTTCTGTAATGTTCAGCCGCCTCTGATTGAAGAATCATGTTGGCCAAATCATATGCTTCATTTTGTAGCCGCAACGATTCCATTGTGGCAAACATAGACATGCACCTCCAGCTATAGTGTATCACAAAACAGCCGTTTTCAAAAATGTCTGTGCCGCCTCCAAACTATTATTTTCCAAAAACTTCGCTTGCACAAGCTGCATCGCGCCATTCTGAAACGCCCTTGGGTTTTGGTTTATGGGTGGCGCAGCCGGCCAGCAAGAGGCACAACATGATTACAAGCCAGCACTTTTTCATCACAGATCAACTCCTTTACACCTAGCTTTGCCAGAATGACGCGATTTATCATCATAAAAAAAAGACTCAGGCTTTAAATTAATCCTGAGTGCGCATCGCATGAAACATTTGAAGCATCATCTGGGCCATCTGAATGCCGCCCGATAGCTGGTTGACCCTGTGAGGAATCGTTTTTTCATAAAAGTTCATCATATCGAGATGAAAGGCTGACAAGTCATTCGGATTCCGCGAAAGCTTGCGGTACCAGACCGGCTGCTCACGGATGAACCGGCGGCGCTCTTCATCAGCGAACACATACTCCTGCACTTCTTTACGCATGTCTGACTCCTTCCCTAATCTTTTCGGAAAGAAAACGGATGCTCGCCGCCGCTTTGATTCTGCTGTTTTTGGCTTCCGCCCGAAAACTGGCTGAGCAAGCTTTGCAGCGAAGAAATAGACTGGCTCATTTTATTGATCTGCTCATTCATTTGATTGGCATCCATCTTTCGGACGGCCGTCACCATTTTTGAAATGAAATCGTTTTTGCCGCCAGCAGAAGGCTCCTTTTCTGCCGAAGCTTCTTTTTCCCTGTACGGATCCCAAATCGAATCGTCTTCCCCGAGCAAAACCCAGTTTTCATATACTTCCTGCCAGCTTTTTTCTTGTTTCCGGACTTCGGAAATCAACTTAGGATGCCGTTTAATAAATTGCTTAAATTCATCAATGGATGATTGCGCGTTTTGATTTGCCAACGTCTACACCCCCTCCGAAAACATATGCCTGCTATAGTGTAATCCGCCCCGGCAAAATGTGTTCGCCTAAAAATTCCTCTTTTTATAGGAGTCCGTGCGGAAGAGTGAGCAGCAGACCAAACATTAAAAGTTTCATGGTTTTCTCTAAAAACTAAAAACCCGGGTATGATCCCGGGCTCTAGTGCCATTCTTTAATAAAGTTCTGCGTATAATATTTCTCGTCCACCCCGACTCCGAGATGAGTATAGTCGGCATTTAACAGCGCTTTTCTGTGTCCTTCGCTGTTTAACCAGCCTTCAACCGCCGCAGGCCCGTCGACATAGTTGAGCGCGATATTTTCCCCCGCCTGCTCAAAGTTCACTTTCCCTTTTTCCAGCCTGTCTTTGAGCGTGCCTTCTGTTTCTGACACATGGGAGAAATAATGGTGCTCTTTCATGTCGCTGCTGTGGCCGTATGCCACTTTTGATACGCCTTCATCCCAAGAGAGCTGGGAAAGACCGTGTCTTGCGCGGATGACATTCGTCAAATCAAAGATCTGCTTCTCATTTGCTTTCTCGATTTTTTTCCAATCCGATTCTGTCAATGCTTGAGGTTCGATCAGGGTGCCTCTGTAGACAACTTCATACGGCCTTTGCTTGATGAAAGTCGGCGCATCAAATGCCCTGATGCTTGACAGCGTCCCCTCGAATTTATCCATATACAGCTGAACATAAATGTCTCCGACTTTCACCGTCGGCCTTGTATTCATGTCTTCCTCAGAAAATTCGAAACGGTATGAACTGCCTTTATATTGAACATTGACATACGGGGCGATCTGGGCGGTTTTGAAAACTTCCCTTGACGGCCGTCCAATTTTAAACGGAGCGGTGTTCAACCCGTCGCCTGTCGCAAACAATGTCACGGCCTTGCCGCCAAGCAAGCCGATTTGAACGTACTGTTTTGCCCCTTGGCTATAGACCCACCATTCATAATCATATGCTGAAGGATCGACCCTGTCCGGTTTCCCCAATTTCTTTTCGATCGTCTCAGCCGACTCTCCGATAAAAGAAAGCAAGCCGGAATCGGGAATGTTCAAGGATTTCTCTTTTTTCGCATCCTCGTTTGAGACTTGCGGCTTGTCTTCCTTCACAATTTTCTCAGGTGTTGAACCGTATTGAATAAACAGCGTGTATGAAGCCGCAACGATGAGAAGGATCACAATCGCTCTTAATATATTTTTCAAACTTTCACCTCCGACTGACGGATCAATCTATCCATAAAACGGCGCACCGCATCAAAAACTTGCCTTTAGTGTCATTTAAACAGAACTGACATGAATTTTCAATGATAATACAGCCTATTAAGATGTGCGACAAAATATGTTTTAATGAAGAAAATCTCCAGGCCTCTCTTCGTTTTCCGATATAAATGTCAGCGCGTCGCCAGCCTGCCGGTTTGATTTTTTGTGGGTTGAAACATCGCCTAGCGTAATGATGCCCGCAAGCGTCTTTCCCCGTGTAACCGGGACCCTCCTGATCTGATAATCTCCCATGAGATCAACCGCTTTTTCAATTGAATCGTCTTCACTTACCGTAATGAGATCCGTCGTCATGACATTTGTAATTTTTTGCGAATTTGGTTTTTTAACGGCGATCCCCCGCAGCACCAAATCCCGGTCAGTAACGATCCCAACCAGTTCCAAACCGTCATCAAGCACAACCGGAATCGCTCCGACATTTCCGTCTTTCATTTTCACGGCAGCCTCGTACACATTATCAAGAACTGTACAATATAATATTTCCTTTGTCATAATATCTTTCACACGTGTCAATCAGAAGACCTCCTCTTGTCTTTCGTTTGTTCATATTGTCGTCAAGCCGCCCGCGATTCATACTGTTCATAAAAATATTTATATATCGGCTAAAGCCAGGATTGAAAGTTTAACGCTTTCATACTATGATTGTCAGTAAAGGTAATTTTTTAAAGGGGGTTTTACGGGATGAAATTTGAAGAATCCGGTATCGAAGGCTTGACTGCTGACCTTAACCGGTTAGACGACATCATGGAAAACGAAGGGTTCGTAAGAGCTGGCCAATGGGATTATGAACGCGTCACATATGACCGCAAATTCGATATGGTGGAAGGCAGGTACTACCTCCGCGTGTTCGGATATGCCGTCGAAGGCGATGTGGGCGCCCGGCGCGCGGTCATCAAACTGATGACACCGCTTCTGGGCAAATATTATTATCCGCATGGAGTGGAATACGGTGAAAACGAACATTTCCCGCCGCAGCTCCTCAAAACAAGCAAGACGGTGCTGAATTCAATCAAAGAAAAAGTTTCAGCGCTTGAAGTGTAGCAGACGTACATAAAAAGGGTACAGCCCCTCTGATGAGGCTGTACCCTTTTTTCATCTTAATGAACCGTAGACGGCGAGTATCGTTCTTCTTCCAGTTCTTTTTCGTCTTTGGCTCTTTCCTTCCTCGCCCATCCGAAAAAGATAATCGCCAAAAATGTCCCGTACACGATTTCCTGTAAGATTTTCATGACGATCGCGCCAAGCTGCTGATCTTCCAGAACAGGCATGCTGCTGAACATTTCCGGACCTGTAAGCGTCATTCCGCTCAGCGTATCGAGAGGAACGCACAGTTTCATTGCCTCCGCCCATGCGGAAGGATCTGAATATGTCGAATACAGGGTCGTATCGCTGAACATGATCAGCGCGCACGCCGGTGTCAGCAAAATGCCGTCAGCCATAATGTAGCCAAGTTTCAAAAGTCCGTTCATTTGCGGAAGCTCCTCGACCTTGTGAACGAGCGGCCACCACATGAAAAACGCCGCAATGAAGATCAGCACCGTAATGACGGCATGATAAACGGCATCTGTCTTAATAAAATCAAACACCAAAGGAATGTGATACATCGAAAATAAACCGTTAAACACGATAATCGCGATCAATGGTTTTGAAAAAAACCGGAACAGCGGCTTGACGACCGGCAGAAAAATGACCTTTTTCCAAAACCAAGGCGGTATGCCAAGGATGATCAAAGGCGGTACGATCAAATACAAAACCGCCATTTGCGCCATATGCGCGCTGAACATAATATGTCCCAGCAAATCAATCGGACTGCCTTTAGACGCGTATAAAAGAAACATCGCTGTCACGAATAAACCGATTTCTTTCCTGGATGCCCGCTCTTCTTCTGATCCAAATCGTTTCATCAGAAAAAAGTAAAGGACGGTTATGAAAACGACAGCCCCTAGGAAATAGGGGCTCCACAGGGCGCGAAAACCGAATATTTCAAGGCTGCCCAACATGAGGCATCCTCCTTTCTGTATGTCGGTTCGATTACCACCAGATAAGCGTCACAAAAGCCAAAACGGTAACAAAAGCGACCAAAACGCCCGAATAAAGGAACAAAGTCGGCGCTTCATGCCCCCGCTGACTCATATGCATAAAGTAGTACAGCTGAAATGCAACCTGAATAACGGCCAGCAGCAGAATGAACGGCACCGTAAACCATACGCCTGCATCTGAGGCGACCGTTAAAAAAGCGACAAGGGTCAAGCCGATCATCAAACCGAATGAAATAACCTGATATCTCATGTCCTCCGCGTTTTTCTTTTTGCGGTAGGCAAGATCTGTTTTGGGATTCCCTCTGTTTTCGTTATTCACCATTTTTATCCCACCATCCCCATCAAGTATACAACGGTAAAGATAAACACCCAGACAACGTCGATAAAATGCCAATAGAGGCTTGCGACAAAAAACTTCGGCGCGTTGTAAAGGCTTAATCCGCGGCGCGCATTTCTGATCATCAAAGAAAGAATCCAGAGCAGCCCGAACGTAACGTGCGCACCGTGCGTGCCGACTAGCGTATAAAAAGCGGAGCCGAGAGCCGAGCTTTGAATGGTGAACCCATATTCGTGAATATAATGGGTGAATTCATATATTTCAAGCGCCAGGAAGCCTGCACCGAGCAGAACAGTGATTCCGAGCCAAACCTGCATCTTTTTAAAAGCAAAGTTCTTCATATGATACATGGCATATACGCTCGTTAAACTGCTCGTTAAAAGGAGCATTGTCGCCAGAAAGACCAGCCCCATGTCAAACATCTCAGTCGTTTTCGGCCCTCCTGCATTTGAATTCTTCAGCGCAAGGTATGTTGCGAAGAGAGACGCGAAAAGAACCGTCTCTCCTCCGAGAAATAGCCAAAAGCCGATAAACTTATTTTTTCCTTCTAATGTAGCTTTTTCAGGAGAAGCCGGGAAGGTTTCAGCCGTTAATTTCTCTTCTGTATGCATTATGCCTTCACCCCTTTGTCGTCATCATCCATCAGTTCTTCTTTATGAATATGATACCCGTGGTCATCAATTACAGACCGGAGAAGCATCATAAATAATGTGATTCCTAATCCAATCAGAATGACAGGCAGCCCCCAGGCAAATTCCGTCCGGTACATGAAGCCGAAAGCGGATATGAACAGCCCGAGTGACATGATGAACGGGAGAATCGATCCGTTTGGCATATGGACGTCCTGAAGCGGCTCCGCGGCGGTCATTGACTGCTTGCCGGCTCTTTTTTCGATCCATAAAGCATCAAGGCCTCTGACCAGAGGCAGCTGTTTAAAGTTGTATTCAGGAGGCGGTGAAGAAACGGCCCACTCAAGCGTTCTTCCGTCATGCCAAGGATCGCTGCCGACTTTTTCCCCTTTGGCAGTCGTCACGATAATATTGATCACGAGTATGATGACAGCAGCCGCCATAAACACAGCTCCGATTGAACTGATTAAGTTCGCCATGTCAAATCCCTGATTCGGCAAGTATGTGAACACGCGTCTCGGCATTCCCCACAACCCGAGCCAATGCTGGATGAAGAAAGTCAGATGGAACCCGATGAAAAAGAGCACAAATGTTATTTTGCCCAACGCTTCGCTCAGCATTTTCCCGAACATTTTCGGCCACCAGTAATGAGCGCCGGCGAGGATGGCAAACACCACTCCGCCGATGATGACGTAATGGAAGTGAGCCACGACAAAGTACGTGTCGTGGAACTGATAGTCAGCCGGTGCAGCAGCAAGCATGACACCTGTCACTCCGCCCATGACAAACGACGGGATAAAAGAAATCGCATAAAGCATCGGCGTTGTAAACTTAATGCTCCCGCCCCAAGCCGTGAGCAGCCAGTTGAAGATTTTAATTCCGGTCGGGACGGCAATGGCCATCGTCGCCACCGCAAAAATGGCGTTCGCCACAGGCCCGAGTCCCGTTGTAAACATATGGTGGGCCCAAACCATGAAGCCTAAAAAGCCGATCAATACGGTCGCAAATACCATTGAAGAATAACCGAACAGCCTTTTTCTCGCAAAAACCGGAATGATTTCCGAAAAGATTCCGAACGCCGGGAGTACGAGAATATAAACTTCAGGGTGTCCGAAGATCCAGAACAGATGCTCCCAAATGATCGTATTACCGCCTAATTCCGGATTGAAAAAGCTCGTTCCGAACAACCGGTCCAGCATCAAGAGCGCGATGCCTACGGTCAGCGGCGGGAACGCGAATAAAATCAAAGCCGAAGCGACGAATGTCGTCCATGTGAAAAGCGGCAGCCTCATGTATGTCATGCCCGGCGCCCTCATATTGATAATCGTCGCGAGAAAGTTAATTCCAGCAATCAGCGTACCGATCCCGGCAATTTGCAGACCGAGAACATAGAAATCGATCCCGTGCCCTTCGGAATGAAGGGAAAGCGACGCGTAAGACGTCCAGCCGGCATCGGGTGCCCCTCCCAAAAACCAGCTTAAATTCAGAAAGATGCCGCCGAAAAGGAACAGCCAGAAGCCGAGCGAGTTCAAAAATGGAAACGCAACATCCCTCGCGCCTATCTGCAGCGGAACGACGGCGTTCATCAGTGCGAACAAAAGCGGCATCGCTGCCAGGAAAATCATCGTTGTACCGTGCATCGTCATGATCTCATTGTAGACTCCGCCGCTCATGATGTCATTGTTCGGTATCATCAGCTGAACCCTGATCAGCATCGCTTCGATTCCGCCGAGCACAAAGAAGAACCCGCCGCCCAGCAAATAAAGGATGGCAATCTTTTTATGATCGACAGTCGTTAAATAGTCCCATAATACAGCCCCAAAACCTTGCTTTTTCTTAAGCGTACTCACAATGTAACCTCCCTCATTCTCCCTTTGAAGCGTTAGTCTTCCGTTTTTAACCCCTTTAAATATTCAGTCAGTGCATCAAGTTCCTTGTCGCTCAAATCAGGGTATGTGCCGGTCATTTTGTTGCCCGGTTTTATGCTTTCAGGATCCTTGAGCCACGCTCTCAAGTTTTCATCGCTGAATTCCTTCACACCGGCGATCGTCGACCGGTCTCCAAAAGTCGCGAGGTTCGGAGCCGTTCTGGCCGCTTCCGCCCTTTGGTCTTTTGAATCGGTCGCATGACAGCTCAGGCAGTTTTTCTCTTTGAACACTTTTTCTCCTTCAACAGCGAGATCGGTTTTCGCCCCCGCTTTATAGTTTTCCATATCGCTCATCCATTCCTTGAACTCATCCTTCGAAACCGCTTTAACTTTAAAGTCCATTAAAGCATGGGAAGGTCCGCAGAGCTCGGCGCATTTCCCGTAGAAATAGTCTCCGGCTTTTTCAGCGCGTTTTGAATCGAACGTTAAGAAGAATTTGTTTTCATTGTCTGTGTTCGTATCAATCTTACCCCCGACTGAAGGAACCCAGAATGAATGTTTGACATCGGAAGCTTTCAGCTTAAAGTAAACGCGTTCATCGGTCGGCACGACCAGCTCCTGGCTCGTCACCACGCCGTAGTCAGGATATTCGAATTCCCACCAGTAAAGGTTCGCCCGGACATTGACGACCAGCGCCTTCTCCGGATCCCTGTTTTTCTTATCCATCGGTTTTGTATCAGCAAGATCAAAGGTCTGTGCGACAACAGGAACAACCAGGATAAGAAGGAGAAGAATTGGAATAACAGTCCATAAAATTTCTAAATTGCGGTTTCCTTCAACCTGTTTCGGGATGTGGTCATCACCGAGCTTAGATCTTCTGTACCTGACAATGACAAATACGAAAATGAAACTTACCACCACTACAACAACAACCATGATCAGCGTGCTGAGAATCATTAGGAAATACTGCTGATCAGCCACCTCGCCCGCCGGCTGCAGCGTTGATATGAACGGTTCTCCGCACCCTGCTAAAACGAGCGCCAAAATAGTGAACAGCGACATCAGACGCCATTTCTTTAACATTTCTTCCCAACCCCTTTTCAATCAATCCTTTTGAAACTTTCACTGTTCAAACGTTTATAGGACACCTATTCATTCATCTGACTCCCCACTTAAATTAAAGCACTTACATTTCCTCATTTCTTAAATAATGAGGTTTTTTACTCAAAATACCATCTATGTATGAACGTAAAGCCGCCTTGTTAAACATAATCGAAAAAAATCGATAAGGCGGCTTTTACATGATTGTTGTCTGTTTGAAGTGTTAAGTGACAGCCTTCAATGTGATGAATTATAGAGTTCTATCCAATTTTAAAAAGTGTGAATACGACCATGGCAACGAAGAATATGGTCAAGTAATTTAATGAATATACAAACATGAGCGTTGCCCACTTCATGATATTTTTGCTTCTGTAACCGACCAGACCGCAAACGAGCCAGCCGATATTGAGTACCGTTCCCAAAATGACGATCGGCAGTCCGAGTCCGCCCAGGAAAAACGGCAGCGGCATTAAGCAGGCAATCCAAATGATGATTTGCCTTTTCGTCACTTCAAAACCGTGTACAACAGGCAGCATCGGTATATTTGCGGCTCTGTATTCCTCCGTTTTCTTAATCGCAAGCGCCAGAAAGTGGGGAATCTGCCAAATAAACATGATTAAAAACAGCACCCACGCCTCAACTCCGATGGAGCCTTGGACAGCGGTCCATCCGATCAAAGGAGGAACAGCCCCTGACACACTTCCGATAATCGTATTAACGGTATAGCGGCGCTTTGACCACATCGTGTATAGAAACACGTACGTAAAGACGCCGACAAAGCCTACTGCGGCAGTTGTCAGATTGGTCATCAGCAGCATGATAAAACCGAGCGCAGTCAGCAGAATGCCGAACCACAATGCCTGTGAAGGCTGGATTTTACCAGTCACCGTCGGCCTTGTTCTCGTCCGCTGCATGAGCTGGTCAATATCACGGTCATAATAGTTGTTGATGACGCATGATCCTGCGATAATAAGCGAGGATCCCGCTAAAGTGAACAGCACGATATCAAGGTTTCCTAGAAAGCTCAGATTTGAAAAGTAAAAAGCGAGCCACAAGCCCGTAAAAGTTGTTATCAGGTTCGAGTAAACAATCCCGACTTTGATAAGGGCGAGGAAATCTTTCCATGCTGTCGTCTCTTCTATTTGTCCATTCATTGCTGTATCAGCTGTAATTCTTGTTTCAGCCATAATACTAACCCCCCTTACTCAAACCTTCATCACGTCAAGAGAAGCGGTATATTCATAAAAAACCTACAACTCTATCATACAAGATTACCGGTTGGAAAAAAACAGCCTATTAAATATTAATCGACAAACCGGTTTATATTTGTGAACTTTTTATGACTTTCTTTACAGATGAAGGAAAAGTTGTGAACAAGAGCGGAAAACCACTGTCATTCTAATATAGTTCTATCAAACGAAGCCACAATTATCAAGTCTTCAAAACCAATAAAAATGTGAACGCCTTCTATTGCATTTTTGTGAACAATAATCATTATGAATTGCAGCAGAACATCAATTCGCTTACACTTGAAGGTGGTAAATATCTTTTTATTAGTCAGTTTGCATTAAAAAAGGAGAATTGAATTTATGAATAAAGCATTAAAAGGCTTGGGAATTATCACAACTATCGCCATGCTTTTCGTGCTGATCGGCGGCGCCCTCGTCACAAAGACGGGTTCGGGAATGGGCTGCGGCAGATCTTGGCCGCTTTGCAACGGAAGCATATTCCCGGCTCTAACCCTTGAATCGATTATCGAATGGAGCCACAGGTTTGTCAGCGGCACATCCGGCGTCCTTGTGCTGGCTCTCGCCATTTGGACATGGAAAAAAATCGGCCATATCAGGGAAACGAAATTTCTCGCGGTGATGTCGGTCGTCTTCCTCATTCTTCAGGCGCTCCTGGGCGCTGCGGCGGTCGTCTTCGGGTCTTCGGCTCTGATCATGGCTTTGCACTTCGGAATCTCGCTTATTTCCTTTGCATCTGTTCTGCTGTTGACGCTCCTCGTGTTTGAAGCTGACAGCAAGCAGAAAGCCGAATCGTTTTATATAGGAAAAACCATGCAGTTTCATATGATAGGAATCATTATATACACATATGTCGTCGTTTATACAGGCGCATATGTCCGGCATACGAAGTCAAGCCTTGCGTGCCTTGACTTTCCGATATGCAGCACACAAAACGGCTGGCTCCCAGGGAAGTTTCACGAATGGGTGCAGATGGGACACAGGGCTGCGGCGCTTCTTCTGTTCGCTTGGATCATTGCGGCAGCGATACATGCGGCCAAACAGTATAAAAATCAAAAACGCATTTATTGGGGCTGGATGATTTCCCTGATCCTGATTATCCTTCAGGCTGCCTCAGGAATTGCGGTTGTCTACAGCAGGCTGGATTTGGGATTTGCACTCGCCCACGCTTTCTTCATTTCCTGCCTGTTCGGAATCCTTTGCTACTTCCTGCTGCTTGTTGCGCGCTATCGCAGACAGGCGCAAAAATAACAATAAACGGTTGATCCCCCGCCTGTTGCGGGGGATTTTTTCATAAAAAAAGGCCGCCGACAAAAGTCAGCGGCCGCACTTTTATTTTTTCAGCTCAATGAGGAGGTCGCCGGTTTGAATGGCTTCTCCGTTTGTCACATGAATGTTTTCAACAGTTCCTGAAAACGGAGCCTGAACGGTCGTTTCCATTTTCATTGCTTCATTGATCATTAAATGATCGCCCTTCTTCACTTGGCCCCCTTTGCTTACAAGAAGCTTAATCACCGTTCCCGGCATGGACGCCGCGATATGATTCGGGTTTGAACGGTCGGCTTTCACCTTTTGATGAACGGACGATTTAATGCTTTCGTCTTTAATGACCACTTCGCGAGGCTGGCCGTTCAGTTCAAAGTAGACGACTCTCGTTGCATCAGGACGCGGTTCGCCGATAGAGACAAGTTTGACGATCAGCGTTTTCCCTCTTTCGATCTCGACTTCGATTTCTTCGCCGAGCGTCATGCCGTAGAAGAAGGTCGGTGTATCAAGCACTGAGATGTCCCCGTACAGTTCCGCTGTCTTAACATATTCGGTAAACACTTTCGGATAAAGCGCATATGCAACAGCATCCTGATCGGAAAGCTCCAGATCATGCGTTTCCTTAAACTCCGCTTTTATATCGTCAAACGAAACGGGTTCGAGAAGTTCTCCAGGGCGCACTGTAATCGGCTCCTGCCCTTTCAAAATCAGCTTTTGCAATTTCTCAGGGAATCCGCCGTGAGGCTGGCCGATATACCCTTTAAAAAGCTCGACTACTGAGTCAGGAAAATCGAGTGATTCTCCTCTTTCGTAAATATCATCTTCCGTCAGGTTATTTTGCACCATGTAAAGTGCCATATCCCCGACGACTTTAGATGACGGCGTAACCTTTACGATGTCCCCGAACAGGTGGTTGACCCGGCTGTACATTTCTTTCACTTCATTCCAGCGATCACCGAGGCCGACTCCCTTAGCCTGCTGCTGAAGGTTGCTGTATTGGCCGCCAGGCATTTCATGCTTGTAAATTTCGGTATGAGGCGCGTTCATGCCGCTCTCAAACTCGCTGTAGTATTTTCTGACAGACTCCCAATATTGAGACAGCGACTCTACCGCATCGACATTCAGCTGCGGACGGCGTTTATCGCCTTCAAGCGCATGATAAAGCGAGCTTGCGCTTGGCTGTGATGTCAGGCCCGCCATAGAGCTGACCGCTACGTCGACGATGTCGACGCCTGCTTCTATCGCCTTCGCGTACATAAAAATACCGTTGCCGCTCGTGTCGTGTGTATGCAAGTGGATCGGAATATCGATCGTCTCTTTCAAAGCTGACACCAGTTCGTATGCTGCTTGAGGTCTCAGCAGGCCGGCCATATCTTTAATGCCGAGAATATGCGCCCCCGCTGATTCAAGCTCTTTTGCCATTGACGTATAATATTCAAGGTTATATTTTGTTCTGTTCGGATCGAGAATGTCTCCGGTATAGCAGATCGCGGCTTCGGCAAGTTTGCCCGACTCGCGCACTGCATCAATGGCGAGCGTCATCCCTTTAACCCAGTTCAAGCTGTCAAAAATGCGGAATACATCGATTCCGGCCGCAGCTGATTCGCTGACAAACTTTTTAATCAGGTTGTCAGGGTAGTTTGTATACCCGACGGCATTCGAAGATCTCAACAGCATTTGAAACATCGTATTCGGAATTTCCTTTCGCAGCTTCTCAAGCCTTTTCCACGGGTCTTCTTTCAAGAAACGGTAAGCGACATCAAAAGTGGCGCCGCCCCACATTTCAAGGCTGAAAAGCTCAGGCCAGAGCGCAGCTGTCGGATTGGCGATTTTCTCCAAATCATGCGTTCTGAATCTTGTCGCAAGCAGTGACTGATGGGCATCGCGGAACGTCGTATCAGTGAGAAGCACTTCCTCTTGATCTTTCACCCATTTGACGAGCCCTTCAGCTCCGCGTTCATCAAGAATCTGTTTTGTTCCGCTCGCGATCGGCTGATCGACATCCGTTTTGACGATCTGGGGTTTGTCGAACTCCGGCTTCTTCTTTTTATCAATGCCCGGGAAGCCGTTGACCGTTACGTTCCCGATATACGTCAGCATTTTTGTTCCGCGGTCTCTCTGCTTAGGAAAGACAAAGAGTTCCGGCGTTGTATCAATAAAAGACGTGTCGTATTGCCCTGTGAGAAATTTTTCGTGTTTCGCCACGTTTTCAAGGAAAGGAATATTCGTTTTGATTCCCCTGATCCTGAATTCCTGTAGGTTGCGGACCATTTTGGCCGCCGCCTGTTCAAACGTCAGAGCCCAGGTTGAAAGCTTAACAAGCAGCGAGTCATAATAAGGCGTAATGACAGCGCCCTGAAAACTGTTTCCGGTATCAAGCCTCACCCCGAAACCGCCGCCTGAGCGATATGCCATGATTTTGCCTGTGTCAGGCATGAAATTGTTTGACGGGTCTTCAGTCGTAACCCTTGACTGGATCGCATATCCGTGCAGCGTGATGGCATCCTGGTTCGGAATGCTGATTTCGCTGCTGCCCAGACTGAGTCCGGCAGCAATCAGGATTTGTGTCTGAACGATATCGACACCCGTCACCATTTCCGTAATGGTGTGCTCCACCTGAACACGCGGGTTGACTTCAATAAAGAAAAACTCATCGTTCGCAACTAAAAATTCGACCGTACCGGCATTGACATAATCAACATTCTTCGCAAGCTTAACGGCAGCATCGCAAATCTTTTCCCGGAGGGACTCAGAAAGCGAAACACTCGGCGCTATTTCGATAACCTTTTGATGACGCCTTTGCACAGAGCAGTCACGGTCGTAAAGGTGAACCACGTTACCTTCTTTGTCCCCGATGACTTGAACTTCAATGTGCTTCGGCTTTTCGATCAGCTTTTCGACATACACTTCATCATTGCCAAAAGCGGCTTTCGCCTCTGATTTTGCCCTGTTATAGGATTCCTCCAGCTCCGATTCGTCTCTGACGATCCGCATGCCGCGGCCTCCGCCGCCCAGCGACGCTTTGATGATAAACGGATATCCGAACTCCTCCGCAAATTGTTTGACCTCTGCGATATCAGCCACTGGGCCGTCGCTCCCCGGTATGACGGGAATTCCTGCTTTTTCAGCTTGTTCACGGGCTTTTACTTTGTCTCCAAACATATCGAGGTGCTTGGAGGTCGGTCCGATAAAGATGATGCCTTCCTCTTCACACCGCTTGGCAAACTGAATGTTTTCAGACAGGAAGCCGTAGCCCGGATGGATGGCATCCACATGGTTGCGTTTCGCAATCTCGATGATCCCTTCAATATCAAGATAAGCATCAATCGGCTTTTTCCCTTCGCCGACCAAGTATGCTTCATCGGCTTTGTATCTGTGGTATGATCCGCTGTCTTCTTTAGAATAGATCGCTACCGTACGGATATTCAGTTCTGTGCAGGCGCGAAATACGCGGATAGCGATTTCCCCTCTGTTTGCAACAAGAACTTTTTGAATAGACTGTTGTGACATGTCGTTCCCCCTCATCCGCTGTTTTAAGTATGTATCTATTCTAAATGAATCGGATGGACATTGTACACGCTTAGTTTTTTAAAAATTTATACTTTTTTTATATTGATTTTCTTTGGTTTTTGTAGTATCGACAGGCTGTTTTCGTTTGAACCGGTCAAAGTATTCATTAAACATGCTGATGTTCACCAATATCCCCGCGCTTGCCATCAGCAGAATGAGCGATGACCCTCCATAGCTGATAAACGGAAGCGTCACCCCTGTCAAAGGAATCAAGCCGGATATGCCGCCCAGGTTCACGAAAGACTGGATGGCGATCATGCTTGATATCCCGATCGCAAGCAGGCTTCCAAACGGGTCGTCGCATTTTCTCGCAATATAAAACCCTTTTAAAACGATGAAAGCGAGCAGCAGCACGACAAAAAGGACGCCGAAAATGCCAAGCTCCTCGGCGATGACCGCCATAATGAAATCGGTGTGCGTTTCAGGCAGATATCCATACTTCTGCACGCTTTCGCCGAGACCCAGGCCGAACAGCCCTCCCGAACCGATCGCCAAGTAGGAATTGACGACTTGAAAGCCAGAATCTCCCGCATCTTTAAACGGGTTTTGGTAGCTTTCAAACCGCTTCATCCGTCCTTCTGTTAAAATGCTGTCCCAGTTGAAATAAATGAGCGGGCTGACGAGCACAAGGACAGCCCCGGCCAAAAGTACGAGCTTTAACAGCGTTTTGCCGCTGAATCCCGAGCACAAAATAATGCACAAAGCGATTAAAGCGATGATAAAGGCCGTTCCCACATCCGGCTGAGCAGCGACCAGGGCGCAAATGAAAAGCGTGATAATTGCGGGAGGGGCGATTCCGGCTCCCAAGTTGTCAATATAGCTTTGCTTTTTGGCATAGACGGAAGAAAGATACAAGATGACAGTCAGCTTGACAAACTCCCCCGGCTGGATGCCGTAATTCGAAACCCTGAACCAGCTTTGGGCATTCCCGGCCACGTGTCCGACAACGAACAGCCCGAACAAAGCGACAACGGAAATGAGCAGCAAAAACTTTTGGAATTTTTGATTGGCAAAAGCCTTATACGGAAAAAGCGCCGCGCATAAAAATATGACGGTTCCGAGCACCAAAAACATCAGCTGCCTGTCAAAAAAGTAGCTGCTGTCTTGTCCGTACCTTGTCACGGCTGTGATCATGCTTGAGCTGTACACCATGACGAGCCCGAACCCGCACAGCAGGAATACAGCGAAGATTAATGAATAATCATAGGATTTGAGCATTCTTTTTATCATATTATTATCCTCTTCCTTACTTGCCTTCAAAATGTGTTTGTGGTAACTCCTTCGTTATTTTACTACACTTTCTTAAAAAGCACGAAAGATACCCTTTTCATAAGAGTTCGAATCTGGTCTGAAAGAAAAGTCCGTCTGTTCCAAGACTGCCGTTCTATTTTTTTATCGGCATACCATGCGTCTTCGTTTATTCGGCACGAACAGCATTCATTCCTTCATCAGCGGACGTTTTCTTTCTCATTCCATAACAAAAAAAGCCTGCCGGCAGTTTGTTTCTATCGAAACGTCGTCGACAAGCTGACTCAGACAGAAAGATTCTTCTGAGGTGTTCATTTATTTTTTTGTAAATGCATCATGTAATGCAGACAATTCACGTTCCAGCCTGTAAAGCAGTTCTTTACCCTCTTCTTCATCCACTAATCCAAGGCGGACAGCAAAATCAATTTCCCTAGAGAGTCCGAACATTTGTGTATCTAAAACCTCTTCATAAAGAGGACATTGAGGCATCGTTAAGTTGTCCATTTGCACTTGAATCAGCTTTAAGATTTTATCAGCATCACGTTTTAACAGGGCAAGTGCTTTTTCACGATGGTCGACTACAATCTCAGACGCCAAAAGTATCCCTCCGTTCCCCAGGCGAGTACCTAATTCTTCTATTTATGATAAAGCCTCAGCCGAAAAAAAGCAAGCTATTTCTGTCCTTTCGCCGTATTTCAAAGACTCGCATTTTAAGCTTCCGCTCACGTTTTAAAAAATGCTTAAACTGTAGTTCGCCGATAACAGCTCTAAAAGCCGGATTCCAGCGATGCTGTTTCCCTTTTCATCAAGCGAGGGCCCGAAGATGCCGATGCCGAAACGGTATGGGGATAGACCCATGATTCCCCCTGAAACCCCGCTTTTGGCGGGTATGCCGATTTTGATTGCGAATTCGCCGCTGGCATTATACATTCCGCATGTCACCATAAATGTTTTGCAAATTCTCGCGATATCCTTCGGTATGATTTGTTCTCCCGTTTCGGGATGCTTGCCGTTCAAAGCAAAAACAGAACCGATTTTCGCCAAGTCTAAGCTGTTCATTTCAATGGCGCACTGCTTTGTATACACATCCATGACATCCTCAACCTCAGCCTGAAAAATACCGTGCTCTTTCATGTAGTAGCACATCGCCCTGTTGACCATCGAGGTTTCAAATTCAGATTCGGCGACCTTCTCACAAAAGGTAATATTCCGGTTATTTGCCAGTTTTTTAATAAAATCAAGAAGCCTGCCGATCTTATCGGCATTCGTCTCTCCTTTAATCATGCTTGTCACCACCAATGCTCCGGCATTTATCATCGGATTCAGCGGCTTCCCCGGGTTGACGGTTTCAAGTTTGATGATGGAGTTAAACGGATCACCAGTCGGCTCTTGCCCTACATAATGAAACACTGTTTCCGGGCCGTGATCGATCAGGACGAGAGCAAGCGACAATACTTTTGAGATGCTTTGTAGAGTGAAGGCTTTTTCCACGTCTCCCGCTGATATACACGTCCCGTCCGTAAAGTAGACCGCCGCCGATAAATCGTCCTCCGATAATTCAGCCAAAGCCGGTATGTAAGATGCAACCTTTCCTTTGTCCGTCACTTTTTTCGCTTCCGTGACAAAATATTCAAGCTCCTCATTATCCCGGCAATTCAAGTTTTTTCCCTCCATCCGAGCGTCGTTGCTGTTATCTTTCCCGGAGAGGGCTTTTGTTATGAGAAGTGACAATTTGAAAGAAAGCGCTTATAATTTTTGTGAGGGAGTGGTAGAGACATGAGCATTGTAACGATCACAGGAAATGTAAAGTATCAGATTACGCTCGATCCGAGCGTTTGGATTTTTGATGACCGAAAATTCGATCTCGATCAGTTCTTTTCAGATTTCAGAGAGGTAAAAGATGAAGATGACGACCTTGTGATTGACCGGGAACGGCAAATCAGGGAAGGTACTGTATCGCCGCCGACACTGAAATCAGAGAAAAAATATGAAAAGGAGAAATTGCTTGACGGCACTTTCGGGATCAAGCTTGAACCTTTTTTGAAAAATGCGGAGGTGACAGGCTCCGCCGTCAAATGCCTCTTCAAAACGGAAGGTGAAGAGGTTTCCGTTCCGATCGAAGAAGCGGGCGGCATGATTCTCTGCTTCAGCAACAATGGCAAGCCGCTTGGCGAAGACGGGCCTGTACACGTTTATTTTCCCGACGGTTCAAACAGGATGACTCCTGTGAAACGAGTAAAAGAAATTCACATTGTTTAAAGCTACAACACTGCAATGGGTGCGCCGGAGGCGATGAAAAACTCCGCCTCCTCTTTCCCGGCCGGGCTATCGGCACTTGCCGGCAACCCGGCCCGCGGGCCATGCAAGTTGCAACCCGGGTTAAACGCCCGGGTTTTTTTATTTACAGCAGATCGGCTGCAAGCCTAGCGAGCCGGGAGCGCTCTCCTTTTAAAAGCTTCACGTTTCCGGAAATTTTTTGATCCTTAAAGCGCTCGACAACATAGGCCAGGCCGTTGTTCATCGCATCTAAATAAGGATGGTCGATCTGTTCGGTGTCTCCCATCAATACGATTTTACTGCCTTCCCCGACGCGGGTCAGAAGCGTTTTGACTTCATGCTTGGTCAGATTTTGAGCCTCATCAATGATGATGAATTGGTCAGGAATGCTTCTGCCCCTTATATATGTGAGGGCTTCGACTTGAATGGAGCCCATCCCCGCTAAAATATCATCAAGCTCCCCCGGCTTTTTTGCATTGAACAAGTATTCCAGGTTATCAAAAATAGGCTGGACCCACGGACGAAGTTTTTCTTCTTTTTCACCCGGAAGATAGCCGAGATCTTTTCCGACAGGAACGATCGGCCTTGTGACAACAAGTTTTTTAAAATTCCCCAGGTCTTCTGTCTGCAGCAGCCCTGCTGCCAACGCAAGCAGGGTTTTTCCTGTGCCGGCTTTTCCAATCAGGGTGACAAGCGGAATATCTTGTCTTAAAAGAAGTTCCAAAGCCATCGTCTGCTGTACATTTCGCGAACGTATGCCCCAAACCTGTTCCTGATCGAAAACAAGCTTTTTAACGGCTTTTCCGCTTTGATCTACGATCCCTACGGCAGAGGATGATCCGCCGAGCGCGTCCTTCATAACGACAAACTGGTTCGGACGCAACATCTCACTGCTGATTTCGTGAAGCGGCAAATCGTGATGTTCAAAAAAGGAATTCATCTGATCCGGGCGAATGTACACGTCCGTATAACCGCTGTATATATCATCATTGTCGACAACCCTGTCGTGCAAAAAATCCTCTGACATCAAGCCGATGGCATCGGCTTTGACACGGATCAGCATATCTTTGCTGACAAGGATAACCGGCCTGCCGTCTTCTTTCGTTTCCTCTTCCAGGCTGAGGTTTTTCGCTACGGCTAAAATACGGTTGTCGCTTGTTTTTTCGATAAAAATTTCTTGAAGCTGCTGAAAAGAGCGATGGTTCAGCTCGATTCTCAAGCTCCCTCCGTTTGGTAGGGGAACATTTTCATACAGCCTTCCTTTTAAACGCAAATCATCTATCAATTTAGATACGCGCCTTGCATTCCTCCCAATTTCATCCATGTAGCGTTTCTTTGAGTCGACTTCCTCCAATACGACAGCCGGGATGACAACCTCGTTATCTTCAAAAGAAAAGATTGAATTCGGATCCTGCAATAACACATTCGTATCCAGCACATAAATTTTACTCAATCTTCCGCCTCCTGATCAGGATTTTTAGCCTTTTCTTTTCAATTGGGTTAAAAGCTGATGGAGCGCCCGCTAAAATATATGTTTTTGTGAATAAAGATAGAAGGTTAATTCAACAATAAAAATTAATGAAAGCATTTTTAAGGAGGCAACCTCAAGTGCGAATCTTTTTTTTGATCCTAATTCAAACCGTTATGCTGCTTTCAGCCTGCGGCATTCAAAATAATGCCCGAAATGAAGCGAACGAGCTTCCCGGCAACAAACCGATTCAAGTAAAAAACAGCTCCCAAGAGCCGGTGAACCGTAAAGACGGGCAAGCCATCTCGCGGCGCCTTGTGAAGATCACTGAAAGCGTTCCGGGTGTCAATGATGCGACCGCCGTCGTGCTCGGCAGGCTAGCCGTCGTCGGAATTGATGTGAAAGACAATTTGGAGCGCAGCAAAGTCGAATCTATTAAGTATTCCGTGGCTGAAGCGCTGCAGAATGACCCTTACGGAGCAAACGCCGCCGTTGTCGCAGATCCCGACACCGTCAACCGCCTGCGGGCAATGGGCAGGGAAATTCAAGCGGGACGTCCTGTCAAAGGGATTCTCGACGAGCTGGCAGCCATCGTCGGGCGCGTCCTTCCTGAAGTGCCGAACGACGCAACAGACAATCAGCAAACAAATCCTACAAAATCCAACAACGACCAGCTGAATGACAGAAACCAGAAACAGCTTGAAAAGGAGCAAAATAAGCAATCGAACAAGCATATGAAAAATCGGCAGCCATAACTTTTAAAAGCCTGTGCCACTGTTTTCTTGACGGCACAGGCTTTTTCCTTTTTTCTAAAGGAGAAAATTTATTTGTCCGATTGATTAAGGTATAATGAATCGTAAGCGAGGTGAATCAAGTGAGGGTAAAGTGTTCATTGTGTGACAAAATCGAAAAAATCGATGATGACACACTCATTGCCAAACGTCTCCGAAACCGGCCGATACATACTTATATGTGCCATGAATGCAGCGAACGAATTAAAATCAAAACCGAAAACCGGATGAAAACCGGCCGTTTTAAGTTATATCCGCACAGAAAAGATAAAGAGCAGATCAAGTCGTAAAGCATGGACAAGCTCCATGCTTTTTTATCGCCTTTTTTGTTACATCAGTAACAAAATTAAAGATTATAGTTGATAAACATTTTCATTTGTAGTATGTTAAAATTGTTTCATGAGTAACAAAAAAGGAGTGATTCATCATGGATTTTGATGTACTGATCGCAGGCGGCGGCCCCGTCGGTCTGCTGACGGCTTCCGAGCTGGCTTTGGCCGGTGTCCGGACCTGTATTGTCGAACGGCTGAAAGAGCCTTCTCCATTCTCAAAAGCGCTCACACTGCATCCGCGCTCAATCGAGATACTTGAAATGAGGGGGCTTGGAGAACAGTTTAAGGAAATTGGCAAACCGATTCCTTCGGGGCATTTTGCCGGTCTGAAGACTGGATTGGACTTTTCTGCGCTTGACACGCAAGCCAATTTTACATTGTTCATCCCCCAATACGAAACTGAGAAGCTGCTTGAGGAACATGCGCGAAATCTCGGTGTCTGCATCCTTCGCGGTCATGAAGTTCTCGCTGTCCGCGAGCATGAGGAAACCGCCGAGCTCGTCGTCCAGGGACCCGACGGCCTGTCCTTTCTAACCGCTTCCTATATCGTCGGTGCTGACGGAGCCGGAAGTATCATTCGCAAACAGGCGCGCATCGCTTTTTCCGGAACTGATGCAAATATCACGGCAATGCTTGGTGATGTGTCGCTTGAAAATCCGCCGGAATCTCATTTTTATACTTGCGAGAACCGTGAAGGTGCCGTTGTGATCGTGCCTTTAGACGGCGGCATTTTCCGCGTCCTCATAACGGCGCCGCACATGCCTCAAGCTTTGCTTCACGAGCCCGTCACACTGGAAGAATTAAAAACAGAACTCAACCGCATCTGCGGCACGGACCTTGGAATGGACAGCCCGGTTTGGATGTCCCGCTTCGGAAATGCCAGCAAGTTGGCGGAGCATTACCGTTCCGGCAGAATTTTCTTGGCTGGAGATGCCGCGCATATTCATTTTCCCGCGGGAGGGCAAGGTTTAAATGTCGGGCTTCAGGACGCGATGAACCTTGGCTGGAAACTCGCGGCAAAGATCAACGGACGGTGCCCCGACTGGCTGCTTGACAGTTACCATAATGAAAGACACCCTGTCGGGGAAGCGCTGCTCGTCAATACACAAATCCAAACAAAGCTGTTTGATTTTACACGTGAAGGCCTGTACCTCCGCGAATTATTATCCGGCATTCTCGGATTTTCAGACGTCAATCGCTATCTGGCAGAACAAATTACGGCGCTCAGCGTGCAATACGAAGCAGATGAAAAGATGCCTGAACATGAGCTGAACGGAAAACGTCTCCCAGATATCGATCTGACCTTTTCAGATGGTACTGTCAAACGGCTCTACACTTTTCTCCGTGATGGACGCTTTTTATTAGCAACATTCGGGATAGAAACGAAGGAATTTTCCATCCTTCCTCACGTCCGGCGTATACAAGTGAAAGCAATTGACGGCAGGCCTGAATGGAATGGGGTAAAAGCAGCGCTGATCCGTCCCGACGGTCACGTGGCCTGGGCTGTCGACGAATCCATGGAAAACGCGGAGCAATTGATTGCCGATGGTATCCACCGCTGGTGCGGGAACTCTCACATTCAGTCTGTTTAATCATTTTGTTTCATGCGCAACAAAATGATATAATCAAAGCAGAAACATCGATTAAAGGAGCCGATTTTCTGCATGGAGCATTTAACACACGCAAAACAAGAAATATTCGATCTGTACATCAGGCTCATTCATCAGCAAGAGCAGCAAGAAACCGTCATGAAAGAGCGCATCTCCGCTGAAATGAAAAAGATGGAACGCGAATTCGGAGCTGAACTGAAACTCAACATGTCTGACATCCATACGATCAGCTGCATTGGCGACCACGAACCGATCAACGTCACCTCGATTTCCGAGAAAATGGGATTTTCAAAAGCGACGGTCTCAAGGATCACCGCAAAGCTGACCGAAAAAGGCCTCGTCAGCAAGACACAGCTCAGCGACAATAAAAAAGAAATCTACTTCCGCTTAAGCCATAAAGGGAGAAGTATTCATCACCTTCACCAGCGTGAGCACGAAAAAATCGAACAAAGGTTTAAACGATTTTTAAGCCGGTATTCAGCAGATGAGATTCTTTTTGCCAGGGCTTTGTTTCGGGACTTATTAACAGCGGATTTTCTGGCGGATACAGAAAAGACATAGCCTTCTTTGGCTATGTCTTTTCTACGTATTCGCCCCCGTCTGCTCTTTTTTCGAACGGTGCAGACGGATTTTGTAAATCGAAAGGATTAAAACGGCTACGATCAGCCCTTCTCCAACCGGCAGAAAAACGCCGAAAAAAGTTAAAAACGTACAGCCTAGCGCCAGAAAAAAGTAAATGATCGCCGTTTTCAACAGCGGCAGCCGTTTGGCGAACCCCAGTTTAAAGACGACCGCAGACAGGACGAAGATGGTGGCATAAAGCCACCACATTCCCGCCTCAGGATTCTGGTCCACTTTATAAAGAGCGGCAAAAAACGACAGCCGTTCACTTACATCAGTCAAAAAGATTCCCCTCCCCTTTGCTTAGTTGGGTTGCTCTTTTTTTAGGTTCTGCAAATGTTACGACAATCCTGCCAGCTTTTTCTTTTTCGCTGCTTTTTCGCGTTCGTTTTTGTCGAGAATTTTCTTTCTCAATCTGATGGATTCAGGCGTGACTTCGCAGTACTCATCCTCGTTCAAGTATTCAAGCGATTCTTCAAGCGACATGATACGCGGTTTTTTCATGCTGACCGTCTGATCTTTCGTCGCTGAGCGCACGTTTGTCTGCTGCTTCATTTTATTGATGTTGACGACAAGGTCGTTTTCACGGTTGTGCTCGCCGACGATCATGCCTTCATATACTTCTGTGCCCGGCTCGACAAAAATCACGCCGCGTTCTTCAACGCCTTGAATGCCGTAAGCTGAAGCTTTCCCGGTATCCATTGAAACAAGCACACCTTGGCGGCGTCCGCCGACTTGCCCAGGCTCAACAGGCTGATAGCTGTCAAACGTATGGTTTAAAATCCCGAAACCGCGTGTAAGGGAAAGGAATTCGGTTGAGTAGCCGATTAATCCGCGTGAAGGAACGTTGAAAATCAGGCGGACCTGCCCGTTTCCGTTATTGATCATGTCGATCATTTCACCTTTGCGCGCGCCCATTGATTCCATTACAGATCCGGTATGCTCTTCAGGCACATCGATTTGCACGCGTTCAACAGGCTCACAGCGAACGCCGTCGATTTCTTTAATGATGACTTCCGGCTTCGATACTTGCAGTTCAAAGCCTTCACGGCGCATGTTTTCGATTAAAATCGACAAATGCAGCTCACCGCGACCGGATACGACCCAGGCGTCAGGAGATGGCGTCGGATCGACTCGAAGGCTGACATCTGTCTGAAGCTGCTGTTCAAGGCGCTCTTCAATCTTCCTGGCCGTGACATATTTTCCTTCGCGACCGGCAAAAGGACTGTTGTTAACCGCGAACGTCATTTGAAGCGTCGGCTCGTCAATGCGCAGAACCGGAAGCGCCTCTTGATGCTCAATCGGGCAGACGGTCTCTCCGACATTGATGTCTTCCATTCCTGATACCGCGACAAGGTCGCCGGCTTTCGCTTCTTCAATTTCGACTCTTTTCAAGCCCTGGAAACCGAAGATTTTCGTTACGCGGAACGGCTTGATAGAACCGTCAAGCTTCATTAAAGCAACTTGCTGTCCGACCTTCATCGTTCCTCTGAACACGCGTCCGATTCCGATACGGCCGACATAATCATTGTAGTCAAGCAGAGCGACCTGGAACTGCAAAGGCTCCTCATGGTTATCGACAGGACAAGGAATATGGTTGACAATCGCTTCGAATAAAGCTTCCATATTTTCATCCTGCTGCTTCGGATCAGCTGAAGCGGTGCCGTTGATCGCAGAAGCGTAAACAACCGGGAATTCAAGCTGTTCTTCATTGGCATCAAGCTCGATAAACAAATCGAGCACTTCGTCAACGACCTCTTCAGGCCGGGCAAAATCGCGGTCGATCTTATTGACAACAACGATTGGCGTCAAGTTTTGCTCAAGTGCTTTTTTCAGCACAAAGCGGGTTTGCGGCATGCAGCCTTCATAAGCGTCAACAACAAGCAGAACGCCGTCGACCATTTTCATGATCCGCTCAACTTCCCCGCCGAAATCTGCGTGTCCCGGAGTATCCAAAATATTAATGCGTGTATCTTTATAGTTAATCGCTGTATTTTTCGCTAAAATCGTAATGCCGCGCTCTCTTTCCAAGTCATTGGAATCCATGGCGCGCTCCGCCACGTTTTCATTTGCACGGAATGTGCCAGCCTGATGGAGGAGCTGATCCACAAGCGTCGTTTTTCCATGGTCAACGTGGGCGATAATAGCGATATTGCGAAGATCTTCTCGAAGTTTCACATTTTCATCTCCTAAAAAATTTAGATAATCTTTCATATTATAACTGACGAACGAAGTTATTTCAATTTCTTTCAAATATCCAGCTTCGGTTGACCCTTTCTATTCAGCGCGATTTTCTGTAAACTAAGAGTAGACTTCATACTAAGGGGATGGGAAAACAGTGAAACAAATCAAATGGATATTCTTATTATTCGCACTTGCTGCAGTGATCAGCATCATGATGATCGGCGTTGCAGTCGCCGAAAAAAGCGCTGCCGGCGTCGCAATTGCCGTCGCAATTCTGATCGTCATTATGGGGAGCGGTTTTACTCTCAAAAAAAGAATGCGCGAAAAAGGCCTGCTTGAATAAAAAAGAGCCCCTTCCGGCTGAAGGGGCTTTTGATTATTAAATTCCAAAAAAACTGGCGGCAGGTTACCCGCCAGTTCTTATAAAAAGAATAAATAAATCAAAAGCATCAGCAAGTAGCCTCCGCCAAAAAGCGCTGCCCCTTTGAGAATCAGCCTTTGATAGTATGCTTTCCTGAATTTTTGTTCTTCCGCTTCTCCTGCTTCCGTTGGCAATCTGTCGTCATCATGAAAATTGACAGGTTCCCTCATCATGTCATACATTTCCCGGCAATCTGCACACGTTTTGATGTGCGCCATAACCAAATGTTCCGTTTTGCGGCTGCAATCGCCTTCTATGTATAGAGGCAGTAAATCTCTCACAAGATGACATTTCATATTGTTAAACCTCCCTGCCTTCCAAGCTTTTTTTCAGCTCAAGGCGAGCCCGGTGAAGATTGGTTTTTACCTTTGACAGTTTCCAATCGAGCACTTCCGCTATTTCCTCATAGGAAAGCTCCTGAAACTCTCTTAAAATAAGTACGGTCTGGTAATGTTCTTTCAGCCGGTCAATGTGATGTTTCAGCTCCTCCTGCCTTATGGCGTTTGCCAAATGGCGCTCAGGCATTTCAAACGTGTGCTGTTCCATGTCGCCGCAGGCCGTCACATCGGAAAACCGGATTTTTTTATCTTTTCTGTACCAGTTGATAAACGTATGATGCGCGATCGTATACAGCCGTGTTTTGATCGAGGAATGGCCTCTGAAAGACTCCAGGCCCGCAAAAGCTTTCAGAAACGTATCCTGTGCCAGGTCTTTCGCCGTCTCAAGCTGATGGGTTCGCCTGTACAAATAGTACATAATGTCATGATAATATTCCCTGTACAGTTCTTCAATCGTCTGTTTTTTATTGGAAGCCATTTAGAAAAAAAACCACACCGTCATCCAAATCGAAAGGAGCAGGAAAGCACCATACAACGAGTAAACAAAAACCATGATATGACGGAGCTGCTGACGATCATCTGCCTTTTGTATGCCGGGAAGCGTTCTATTCTCGACTGCTGCCTCTTCAGCCTGGCCTTGAAAAACCTGCTCATGCTCTTTCATCCAGATCACGGTTTCCTCTTCCAGTTCACCTTCTTGATAGAGCTCATACAAATCAAGAAACACCGCTTTTTTTTCTTCACTTGTCATCAAATTGTTTCACCTCATTTGTTACGGCATCAACCAAGTATGCATCATGTTCGTTTGAGCCGAACGGCTGGATGATGACAAGCCACGCATACCGGCTCTTTTGATCCCCGTCTGAAACAATCACAAGCTTCGTCCGTTTATAATAAACCAACCCTTTTTGATAGTGTTCAGACACTTTCCGAAAAGCCTTTTCCCCGTCTGCATATGTGTAGGGGGGCTTTTCATCCGCTTTGCGAATGTCCTTTCTCACCGTCAGATAAGCTCCCTCTTCATGCTTCGTCATGGTCCAGCTCGTATTTAATACAGCATCGCTTTCTTTTTTCTGAAATTCTATCAGATCCTTTTCTAACTCCACCCTTTTCAGCTGAGAAAGGTCTTGATCAAATAATGAAAGCAAGCGTTTTTCGAGCTCTTGTCCGCGATAAGGCAAGGCGCTTTCAGATTTGAACGTAATAGCCGTTAATGCACCTGTTACAGGATGGAACGCCATCTCCGTTCCGTCGCTTGTCTTCACGTTTATGGATGCCGAGTTGAGGCTGGATGGAAATAATAAATCAATATCTGTCAGCTGATAAGCTGAGACGGGTATACCCAGCTTACGATAGACCGCTTCAACACCCCGCTCGATATCCTGACCAGAAACGCGGGCTTGTTTCACGCTTTCTAAGTTGTAAACAGACGTGTCCTCGGAAAAACCTATCAGTGTTTCCTTCCTCCAAGTAAACCCCATTGTGCTTAATTCAGGATCCTGGCCTTCACGGTAAAATTCAACAGTAGCTTCGTCGTCATCACGGCTTACTTTTGCCTTGATTTGTTTGTCAAGTTCGCGGCCGTGTTCCCGCAGAAATTGCTTCGACCGCTTGATATACGCCTGATCGGACAGGATATTCCCGCTAGGCTCTTTTTGATTGTAATAATTGGTGATCACCCCCCGTCCAACCGTCAACGTACGCCTCGTAATCCTTCGTTTTAAAATGATAAACGTTGTGAAAATCCTGGTTGGTGGCTGACAAATAGATCAAGCTGTCCGTCGGAAAAAACGAGCTGACAGTCTGCTTCGCTTCTTTAACCGAAACAGGTTGAAAATTGGCATCAACCACGTCTGAAACCTCAGGGTGTGAGATTGTAAAAGCGGCATCTGCCAAATTGTAAAAAGGGTTAAGAAGTAGTGTGAAAAATACGGCGGTGCCCGCGGCTAAAACACGCTTCACCATCAAAAAAGGCTTTCTCGAGCCATTCAGCAAGTGATATGTCATAAGAAAACCGAGCATGGTCAGAAATACGTTCAGCGGAAAAAATTCGTAGCCGAGCTTTTTGATGAAGAAACCGCCGATCGTCACAATGTAAAAAATCAAAAGGAGAACGTAACGGTTTCTTTTCCAATAAAGCTGAAAAAACAAGCAGATCATCAGCCCCGGAACCCCGATGAGCAGCACCAATACAAGCAGCAATTGTTCGAGATCAGCCCTGTTTTCCTTTAAATAGACAGCAGAGCCGAACAGCGATTGGAAAAACGGCATCGTCATCACCGCAATGTCAAATGCAAAAAACAGCCCCTTGCCCCCTTTTTCTGCGAGTGTCATCATATAATGAAATGAGACAAGCAAAATATAGCCGAACAGCAAAAACTGCATAAAAGGCAGGAGCGCATCTTGTTCTTCTATGTACAGGTTTGAAAACTCAGCGGCTTTCATTTGGTGAGCCAATTCAAACGAAAGGGCGCCTACCAAAATCAGCCTGAGCGCGATGCCTGCGTAAAAAAAGAGGCGCCGCCTGCTCACTTTCGGATGAAATGACACGACATACAGAAGGGCAAGGCCTGTCAAACACCACTGAATGACAAGCATGCTCTGCCTGCTTAAAATAAAATAACGTTCAAAATGGAGCACATAATCACTAAATAGTTCAATCAATTTCCACCACAATTCCTTTACATCAAATTAAGGCCTCATCATCATAGACAAACGAAGTAGCATTATGTTTCAAAAAATCATAAAAAATGAGACCTGTTGTCAAACAAGTCTCATTGAAGCATCAAGCAAGGGGCAACACCATAATCACATATCGTTTTCCCTCTTTATCTTTTTCCGTTTTCAGCTGTTCAAATCCCGAACGGGCGAGCCTGTTCAGCCACGCGTCCTTTTCATATGGCACCGCCGCAAACAACGCTTTATGTCCCTTTTCTTTCAAACGTTTACCGATCGTTTCAATCACTTCTTTTGCCCGGCCTTTTTGGCGGAAATCGGGATGGACAAGAAGCGTTCCGAGCCAAGGCTTGCCGTTAGAAGGCGCCCATTCGAGATGAAAGCTCAGAGCCGCCGGCAGGCCCCTGTCTTCCCACACGAGCCATTCACCGTTATACATCGCATAAGCACTCATATAGCGTTCCAGGCTGTTTCCGTCAAGCTCTTCCTTCGCCCACCCGGGGCTTGCTTCGGCCAGCTCCTCAAAAAAGGCGAAATCGGAAGAAGAGAAAGACCTGCTATTCATGCGGCAAATATTCGTTGAAAATCGCCCGGTGAGCTGCCGGATTGCCGGCTACGATGCTGTGGTTTTCAAGAAAATTAAGCGGCTTCCCGTCAATTGTCGTATATGTTCCGCCGACTTCATCAAGCAGGATGCAGCCGGCGGCGTAATCCCAAGGAGCGAGTCTCATCGTCACATACACATCCATTCTGCCGGCTGCAACATAAGCGAGTTCCAAAGCCGCTGAACCGTATGACCGGGTCCCTCTGACGCGCTTGACAAGCGGAGATAATACGCTTGGATCGATCCGTCTGTTCTCGGTGATCCATGTCGCATTGATGGCCAGAATTGATTCTTCAAGCGGCACTTCTTTCATCTTGCCGAGCTTTGTATCATTCATGTACGCACCTTCGCCTTGAAAAGCATGATAAAGCTCTTCGTGAGTCACATCATAAATCAAACCGATTTTGCCTTTTCCGTTTTCAAAAATGCCGATTGAAATCGCAAAATTGCGTTTTTGATGAATAAAGTTCATCGTGCCATCGATCGGATCGATGATCCAAACGATGCCGTCCAAAGATGTAAGCTTGTCCCCCTGGCCTTCTTCGCCAAGAATATGATGATCCGGAAAAACCGATTGGATTTTTTCAATGAAAAAACGCTCTGTTTCCTTGTCAATGTTTGTGACAAGGTCATTTGGATTCGATTTCGTTTCGATTGTCATCTTTTCTTTCATTGACTGCTGAATTCTCTGACCAGCTTCTTTCACCCAGCTTTTCGCCAGGCGGTCGATTTCCTTCCAGTTTGTCATCACACTACCTCTTTTCTATGTATACCTGTTGACTTATTCATAGCATACTGATATTAGCCGGGAAAAATCAAGAAAAATGACAAATGATCAGGCGGCCCAGATAAAAACGAACCTCTCAAACGGTTCGTTTTTATTATGGTTTCAACCATATAATCTAATCCATTCTTTTCTGAGTCGTTCCAGTTTGCGCTTGCTCAACTCGATTTGGGTTTCATCCTTTTTTTCCATGGCTTCAAAAAGCGTTGCAAGTTCATAATCGACCTCAAGCCTCCAAACAGCGGCCCGATTGTCTTTTTCCTCTTTCAATCCTTGTTTCACAATTGGTTTCATGTGCCCTACGCCCCCTCCAGAGAAAATTGATGTCAAAGAGAATCCTTCTGGTTTTAGTCCTAAGCGTGATTTATATTAATTTCTTATTCATATCGTATGAAGTGCTCAAACATTCGCAACGTTATTCTAAAAATTGTGTGTTTACCTAACGATTCCCCAAAATCCGCGAAGCGAAACGTAATTTTTTGTTTGAAAAGCCGACTGTGATACAATATCTTTACTGATTGGACAAGGAGGAACACAATGAGCAGTCTGCGTTTTACTGAAGAGGATTTTCGTACATTTACAATAGAAGGTTTAGATGCGCGGATGAGCGTTCTGAAAGAAACCGTGCGCCCGAAACTTGAAGGGCTCGGCGATCATTTTGCGCCTGTACTGTCCGCATTGACAGGAGATGAAATGTTTGTCCACGTCGCAAAACACGCGCGCCGCTCGGTCAATCCGCCGGACGACAGCTGGGTTGCTTTTGCAAACAATAAGCGCGGCTATAAAAAGCTGCCTCATTTCCAAATTGGTTTATGGGAAACCCACGTGTTCGTATGGTTTGCATTGATCTATGAGTCTCCTCTCAAGCAGGAATACGGCCAGCTGTTTAAAAAGCATCTGCCGGACATTGAAAGCAACATTCCAAGCCGTTTTGTCTGGTCGGCCGATCATACGAAACCGGGCGTCATAAGACAGTCTGAGATGGACGATAAAGAGCTGGAGAACCTGTTTGAACGTCTCGCCAACGTGAAGAAAGCAGAAGCGCTTTGCGGTATTCAGCTTGCAAAAGACGAAGTGCTGCAAATGAGCGAAGAGGCGTTTCTATCCGAAATCGAAGCGGCTTTTGAAAAGCTCGCCTTCCTTTACCGCCTGACGCAGAAAGTATCGGTTTAAACAAAAAGGGATGGCCTGATGTGCCCATCCCTTTTTGTTTTGGATTTTCTCATTACATTTTAATTTTCGTATTTTCCGTTTGTTCCTTTGCTTTTTTGACTGCCTGATACGGAGAGTAATCGCTCGCTTCTTCAAACTGGCTGCAGAGCTTTTTTTCCTCCGCTTTTCCCGGAACGATTTCTTTAAAGCGGCGGTAAGCACTCATTAGTACATCGCGCTCAACGCCTTTTTCATAAGCGAGCTCAACCGTCTGAAAAAACGATATAACGTCTATCGCTTCCTCTGTGCTCCAGTCTTCATTCATCGGATATTGGTATCCTTCTTCCATTTGGTTCATCTCCTTGTGCAGTTCGGCCTGACGGCTTGTTTGGCTTTAGTATTGGTTTTCTTTTTTGCGACTATCCAAAGGGACAGAGAAGCCTTAAAGATGATAAAATGTTCTTTACATTCTTTCAAGAACATAATATAATTCATTTGTTTTATGCCATCAAGCAAAAACGCAAAATAACTCAACGATTTTTGATAAAGAATAGTCTTTAAGGAAATAGCAGGTTTATCATGAAGGTGGGAAAACAATTGTTGCAGCACGAAACACCCCTATATACCGGATTAAAAAAACACGCCGGCAAAAACCCGATCCAGTTCCATATACCCGGGCACAAAAAAGGCTCCGGGATGGACCCTGAATTCAGGGCGTTTATCGGAGAAAACGCATTAAGCATAGATTTAATCAATATCGAGCCTCTCGACGATCTGCACGCACCGAAAGGAATCATCAAACAGGCGCAGGATCTGGCGGCTGAAGCATTCGGAGCCGACTACACGTTTTTTTCCGTTCAGGGAACGAGCGGCGCCATCATGACGATGGTCATGGCCGTATGCGGCCCCGGAGACAAAATCATCGTGCCAAGAAATGTTCATAAATCGGTCATGTCAGCGATCGTCTTCTCAGGCGCAGTACCGATCTTCATCCATCCGGAAATTGACGATGAGTTGGGAATTTCACACGGAATCACCCCTGAATCAGCGAAAAAAGCGCTGCTTGAGCATCCTGACGCAAAGGGGCTTCTAGTCATCAACCCGACTTATTTCGGCATAGCTGCAGACTTAAGAAGCATCGTGGAGCTGGCTCATTCATTTCATATCCCTGTGCTTGTTGACGAAGCACACGGCGTTCACATCCATTTCCACGAAGATCTGCCTCTTTCTGCCATGCAGGCCGGAGCGGATATGGCGGCGACGAGCGTTCATAAGCTCGGAGGATCCCTTACACAGAGCTCGATTCTCAATATGAAAGAAGGTCTTGTTTCAAAAGAAAGAGTTCAATCGATTTTAAGCATGCTGACGACGACATCGACCTCCTATTTATTGCTCGCTTCACTTGATGTCGCAAGAAAACGCTTAGCCACAGAAGGACACGAACTGATCGAACAAACGATTAAGCTCGCTGATGAAACAAGGGATCGCATCAATGAAATCAACGGTATTTCATGCGTCGGGAGGGAAATCCTCGGCTCCAAAGCGGCTTTTAACTATGATCCGACCAAATTGATCATATCTGTGAAAGACCTCGGGCTGACCGGGCATGATGTGGAAAAATGGCTGCGCGAGTCATGTCAAATCGAAGTGGAGCTTTCTGACTTATACAACATCCTGTGCATTTTTACACCGGGAGACCGGAAAGAGGATGCGGATGCGCTGATCAAAGGCTTAGCCGACATCGCTCAGCAGGCCGCCTCTGCTGCGGAAAACAGACGCAAGCCTGAAGTGCTTCTGCCAAACATTCCAGCGCTTGCAATGACACCGCGTGACGCTTTTTATGCAAATACGGAAATTATTCCGTTTAAAAAAGCCGCCGGCAGAATCATTGCCGAATTTGTGATGGTTTATCCGCCAGGGATACCGATCTTCATTCCAGGCGAGATCATTACCGAGGATAATATCAACTACATCGAAAAGAACCTCGAAGCAGGGCTGCCTGTTCAGGGACCGGAAGATGACACCCTCCATATGATCCGCGTCATTAAAGAACAGCAAGCAATCCTGTAAAAAACAGAAAAGCATGCGGCACTGTAAATGGCCGCATGCTTTTTTCTATTCTTCCTCTCTAAGATGGCAGTTGCACTGTCCGCACGTTCCGTAAAGAATCGTCACTTTCTCATCTTCAAAATGCTGAATGGTTTCATTGCAGTCTTGACAAACGATCGTGCCCATCTTTCATTCCCCTTTTCTTTTCAAAATGGAAGCGTTTAAATTTGTTACCTTTATAATATTATGTCACATTAATATTGTCAACGGTTAATTGTATAACACATTTAAATCATTTTTGCTCTTTTTTCGAAAAAAAGGCCATTCATGTTATATATGTATTCCTGCTTAAAGCTTATGCAGAACGCTTCCCTGCTGATTCCGACTATGTACCCATCAAATCCGTTCAATCTGCAACGTCTCATAAATAAAACAGCAGTTATCAATTGTGTAACAAATGGGTAACAACGAAAGATTATTTCAATTATCATGATAAAATAGGAATTGTTTACTAATCGAACAGGAAAATCGGCTTGCATTATATAGAGAGGTGAGGAGACGTCATGTGGTTTCGAGCGATATTCACCGCCGCAATTTGTTTCCTTTTTTTGACGAGTGGATGTTCTTTATCTCACATCATGCCTGACCATGAGCAGCAGCAAAGCGCCAACCAACGCCACCTCAAGCTCATCTTTTTTTCCGATGACGAGCATATGGGGCAGGAAGTGGCTTACTATGATGCGCTTTTGGATTTAAAAAAAGAATTTCCCGAACAGGTTTCAAATATGGAAATTTCACATGAAAAAGGCCAGTGGAAAAAAGAGGTTAAAATCTTTCCAAGCTTGCTGCTTGTTCATGATAAAAAAGTACTGGTTAAAATTGAAGGAAAAATAAAAGATAAAGATAAAATTGTAAAGCTTCTTCAAAAAGAATTGAAGCATTAAAAATCCCCTGTGTATGTGCAAGGGGATTTTCTATCTTGAGCAATTGCTAAAATACATAAAAAAACCCCCTGCTGGGGGTTTTTCATTTAATTATTTTACAACGTGAATCGGCATGCCAATGGCAACTTCTGCAGCTTCCATTGTGATTTCTCCCAATGTAGGGTGAGCATGGATTGTCATGGCGATATCTTCAGCAGTCATGCCTGCTTCGATTGCCAAGCTCAGCTCAGAAATCATGTCAGAAGCACTTGCTCCGGCAATTTGTGCACCGATGACTAAACCGTCTTCTTTGCGTGTTACAAGTTTAAGGAAACCGTCAGTTTCGTTTAATGACAGCGCACGTCCGTTTGCAGCAAACGGGAATTTGGCTGCAGTCACTGCAAGACCTTCTTCTTTAGCCTGTGCTTCAGTGTAACCCACAGATGCAAGTTCAGGCTCAGAGAAGACGACCGCAGGAATTCCGAGATAGTCGATTTCCGCTGCTTCTCCGGCAATCGCTTCAGCAGCGATTTTACCTTCATAAGAAGCTTTATGTGCAAGCGGAGGACCTTCGATGATGTCACCGATCGCATAGATGTTCGGAATGTTTGTACGGCATTGTTTGTCCGTTTTGATGATGCCGCGGTCCGTCATTTCAACGCCTACTTGTTCAAGTCCAAGCTCGTCCGTGTTTGCAACGCGGCCGACAGTGACAAGTACGTAGTCCGCATCGATCGTTTGCTCTTCGCCTTTCACTTCGAACGTAACGGTTACGCCGTCAGCTTTTTCTTCTACGCCTTTAGCCATAGCTTTTGTATGGATTTCAACGTTGCCTTTTTTCTTCAGGTTACGTTTAACAAGAGAGCTCATTTGCTTCTCAAAGCCTGGAAGGATTTCTTCTCCGCCTTCAAGAATGACAACTTCAGTGCCGAAGTTTGCATATGCAGTACCGAGCTCAGTTCCGATGTAGCCGCCGCCGATGACAACGAGCTTCTTAGGAATTTCTTTCAGTGCAAGCGCGCCTGTTGAATTCAGTACGCGGTCGCTATATTTGAAGTTTGGCAATTCGATAGGGCGAGAACCCGTTGCAATGATCGCATTTTTGAACGTGTATGTCTGAGCTGAATTCTCATCCATCACGCGTACAGAATTGCTGTCTACAAAGTACGCTTCGCCTTTTACGATGTCGACTTTGTTGCCTTTCAGAAGGCCTTCAACACCGCCGGTAAGCTTATTAACGACAGAGGCTTTCCATTCTTGAACTTTTGTAAAGTCAACTTTTACGTTTTCAGCAGTGATCCCCATCTCTTCAGAATGCTTTGCATTCTCATAGCGGTGGCCTGCATTGATCAGCGCTTTTGAAGGGATACATCCGACATTCAGACATACGCCTCCAAGATTGCCTTTTTCAACGATTGTTACTTTTTGTCCAAGCTGAGCAGCGCGGATGGCAGCTACATAGCCGCCAGGTCCCGCACCAATGACAAGAGTATCTGTTTCAATAGGGAAATCTCCTACTACCATTACATTACGCCTCCATTAAAATTAATTGTGGATCGTTCAGCAAACGCTTGATGTGATTTAATGCGTTTTGTGCAGTTGCGCCGTCGATCATACGGTGGTCGAAGCTTAGAGAAAGAGCCAGAACAGGTGCAGCGACGATTTCGCCGTCACGAACGACAGCTTTCTCAGCGATGCGGCCGATTCCAAGGATCGCAACTTCCGGATGGTTGATAACCGGTGTGAACCATTGACCGCCGGCAGAGCCGATATTCGTAATTGTGCAAGAAGCGCCTTTCATTTCAGCAGGAGCAAGTTTGCCGTCGCGTGCTTTTGTCGCAAGTTCGTTGATTTCATTTGAAATCTCAAAAACAGCTTTGCGGTCCGCATTTTTAACGACCGGCACAAGCAGGCCTTTGTCAGTGTCTGCCGCAATACCGATGTTGTAGTAGTGCTTCTGAATCACTTCATCTGTATTGTCGTCAATTGATGTATTCAGGACTGGATATTTTTTCAGAGCTGATGTTAAAGCTTTTACCACGTAAGGCAGGTAAGTCAGCTTAATTCCTTGATCAGCCGCAACTTGTTTAAACTGCTTGCGGTGAGCGACAAGGTTTGTCACATCGACTTCGTCCATTAGTGTAACGTGTGGAGCGGTATGTTTTGAGTTGACCATAGCTTTTGCGATGGCTTTGCGGATTCCGCTCATTTTCTCGCGTGTTTCAGGGAATTCGCCTTCAGGCACTTGAACCGCCGCTGCAGGTTTTTGTGCAGCAGGCTCTGCTTTTTCTTCAGCTTGAGCAGCCTGAGCGTTTCCGGCAGTTCCTCCGTTTAAGAAGCTGTCGATATCTTCTTTCAGAACGCGGCCGTTTTTGCCCGAACCTGAAACATTCACGATATCAACGCCTTTTTCACGGGCATACTTGCGTACAGATGGCATTGCAATGACCCGCTTATTCGGATCTGCATCCGCTTGCTCGTTTGCTTCCGCTGCTTCTGCTGGTGCATCAGTTTCTTGTTTGTCAGCTTCTTCCGCTTTCGCTTCGCCTGATTCGTCGCCTTTGAATTGAAGATCTTCGTAACCTGGTGCATCAAATGTGATGATTGTCTGCCCAACGGTTGCGACTGTTCCCTCTTCAACTTTTAATTCTAATACTTTTCCTTTAACAGGTGAAGGAATTTCTACAACTGCTTTATCGTTTTGGACCTCTGCCAAAACGTCATCTTCGTTTACCTCGTCGTTTGGCTTGACGAACCATTTTACGATTTCGCCTTCGTGGATTCCTTCCCCGATATCCGGAAGTTTAAATTCAAATGCCACAGTTTTCGACCTCCTAAGATTATTACGTAGTTGATATAATGGCCAGCCTGCTTATTTAGGCTGACTGTCAGTAGACGGCTACAGTTTCTCCGACTGACTGTGGAAATGCATGAAGGGAAAAAGGCTGGTATCAGCTTTTCCCTTATTGTTCAGATCTTATTAGAATTCCAATACTTTTTTCGCAGTTTCAAGCACGTCTTTATGGTTTGGAAGCCATACGCTTTCAGCTTGAGAGAATGCGAATACCGTATCAGGAGCAGTGACGCGAAGCACCGGAGCTTCGAGGCTCAAAATCGCGCGGTCGTTGATTTCGGCAACAACGTTTGCAGCCACTCCAGCCTGTTTTTGCGCCTCTTGAACGACGATCGCGCGGCCTGTTTTTTCCACAGATGCGATGATCGTGTCGATGTCAAGCGGGCTGACTGTGCGAAGGTCGACAACCTCAGCAGATACGCCTTCTTTTTCAAGCTCTTCCGCAGCTTTTAATGACTCGTGAACCATCGCTCCGTATGTGATGATAGAAAGGTCTGTTCCTTCGCGTTTCACATCGGCTTTGCCGATTTCAATTGTGTATTCCTCTTCAGGAACTTCCTGACGGAATGAACGGTAAAGTTTCATATGCTCAAGGAAGACAACCGGATCGTTATCGCGGATCGCGGAGATTAAAAGTCCTTTAGCATCGTACGGAGTTGAAGGAATGACGACTTTAAGTCCAGGCTGCTGTGCAACGAGTCCTTCCAAGCTGTCCGCGTGAAGTTCAGGCGTATGAACACCGCCGCCGAACGGAGAGCGGATTGTCACTGGTGAAGTCCAGCGGCCGCCGGAACGGTAGCGCATCCGTGCCATTTGTCCGGAAACTGAGTCCATCACTTCGTACACAAAGCCGAAAAATTGAATTTCCATTACAGGACGGAAGCCTTGTAAGCCTAAGCCGAGTGCAAGGCCGCCGATACCAGATTCAGCAAGAGGAGTGTCAAATACGCGATCCTCACCAAACTCTTTTTGCAATCCTTCAGTCGCACGGAACACGCCGCCGTTAACACCGACGTCTTCTCCGAAAACTAAGACATTTTCGTCATTTTTCAGTTCTGTGCGTAACGCATCAGTGATTGCTTGAATCATTGTCATTTGCGCCATGGCTTACTTCGACTCCTTCTCTTTATAAATTTCCTTTTGTTCTGCAAGGTTGTAAGGAAGCTCTTCATACATGATGTCGATCAGGTCGGTCACTTTTTGCTTCGGCTCTTCGTCAGCTTTTTTGATCGCCTGCTTGATTTCTTCTTTCGCTTCTTCAATTACCTTGCTTTCTTCTTCTTCAGACCAAAGGCCTTTGTTTTCCAAGAATTTGCGGAAACGGACAAGCGGATCTTTCTGCTCCCACTCATTCTCGATTTCTTTCGTACGGTATTTCGTCGGGTCGTCACCGGCCATAGTATGAGGACCGTAACGGAAGCAAAGCGTTTCGATCAGGGTAGGGCCTTCGCCGTTTACAGCGCGCTCGCGTGCTTCGCGTGTCGCAGCGTATACAGCAAGGGCATCCATGCCGTCTACTTGAACGCCGACGATACCTGCAGCCGCAGCTTTTTGTGCGATTGTTTGAGCTGCTGATTGCTTCTCAACAGGTGTAGAAATCGCATAGCGGTTGTTTTGAACAACGAAAATAGCTGGAGCTTTATACGCACCGGCAAAGTTGATGCCTTCGTAGAAGTCACCTTGGGAAGCACCGCCGTCTCCAGTATAAGTGATCGCCACAGCCTGTTTGCCGCGTTTTTTCAAGCCGAGTGCAACGCCAGCCGTCTGGATATATTGCGCACCGATAATAATTTGCGGTGACAGCGCATTGACATCATCCGGCATTTGGTTGCCGCGGAAATGTCCGCGAGAGAACAAGAATGCTTGATAAAGCGGAAGTCCGTGCCAGATCAGCTGCGGAACATCACGGTAGCCAGGAAGAACAAAGTCTTCTTTTTCAAGCGCGAAATGCGTAGCAATTTGAGACGCTTCCTGACCGGCAGTCGGCGCGTAGAAGCCAAGGCGGCCTTGTCTGTTCAAAGAAATAGAACGCTGATCCAAAATGCGTGTATACACCATGCGGCGCATTAATTCTTTTAATTGATCATCAGATAGATCGGGCATTGCCGCTTCATTAACGACTTCGCCTTCTTCATTCAAAATTTGAAACGTTTCGAACTGCTTTTTAATGGCATCGAATTGCTTTTTGCTATCAACGATTGCTTTTTTCGTTTTTGCAGCCATATAAAGTCACCTCTTCCTTTCTTTTGACAGTCATAGACGTGTATCCCTTATACATACAGAATTAGGGTGTCCTAAATTGACGGGCGCAACTCATATTTATTTCTTATTAGCCGCTTTGATGGTTGTCGAAACTTTTATGTAAGGACAGCACAACGCGTTCTAAAACTGTATCATTTATAGTTTATGACAAACTAATACAACAAGTTCCACCAAGGCTAAGTTTACACCAGTCGATCATACTCGTCAATCGATTTCATTCCTGAAATTCAATAAATGTATTCGCTTTACTGAATTTCTGTTTCAGCGCTGTTCAGACTGTTTCAAACTGTTCTAGTATAGACAGCATTCTGTATTACAATAGCAATACAGATTTTGTCGAAAAAAGAGGGCTGAATATTCAGCCCTCTTTCATCTCAAATCCCGCAGCCTTGTAAAAATCTTTTCTGGCTTTGTTGTAATCCTTTGTATACTCATTGAAATGTTTGCTTTCTTTCAGCACTTTGTCATACGATTGATTGATTTTTTTCAGCTGTGCCTCAAGGTCATCCAGTTTAAGACCTTTGTTTTTGAGCAGCTTGTACAGCTCTTTGTCAAGGCCGATTGCTTTCTGATAAGCGTCATAAAGCGAGTCGTAGGCTTTGTAGCGCTTTTCCATAAAAGAAGCAGCGTTCTCAGCTTTTTTCCTGACCTTCTGATCTTCGATTTTTTCCGCCGACGCTTTATTCGCTTCAAACTCCTGCTTTGCTTCGTCTATGCTTTCTTTCTCAAAATTCAAGTGCTTCTCGCGGTTTCCGGCTTTCTTGAGCGCTTTGTCAGAGAGCGCAGCGATTCGGTCAAAATCATCCATATTGAGCCTGATCATTTCCTCGTAAAGCTTAGATTCGGCTTTTTCCAGACTTTTAAGGGAACCCTGCTCTTGTTTAAAAGGCTCTTCCAATTCCACGATCTTCTCCAGCGAGCCGTGAAAAGACTCGACAGGATCTTTCCAGAGACAGCCTGATAGTACAAATGCTGCCGTGAAAAGAACAACGATGCCTGCTGGCACCCGCATGTTTGAAAATTTCACTTCGAACTTCCCCCAATCTCGACAAATTCCACTATAAAATGAATTCGTTTGTTTGACAACAGAAGTCTAAAGCGTATGGACAAGCCGATATCAGATCGGTATGCCGCCGCCTTCGCTTTTAGACCAAAACATTCAGGGAAAATTCCTTGAAGTTGGGCATTCGACTATACAACCGTTGGACTTTTACATAATTTATATTAGACGCCATGCCTACCAAAAAGAAAAGGCTGGCGTAAAATAACGGAGGAGGTCTTCATATGTACGGTTATTGCTGCCCTGGATACGGGTACGGCGGCGGTTATGGATACGGCTACGGCCGCACATTCGCTTTGATCGTCGTTCTCTTTATTCTGCTGATTATTGTAGGGGCCGCTTATTTAGGCTGCTAGCCCCTGATGAATCCGTCATGACCAGCCTCCTTCGGCTGGTCATTTTATCATGCACAGAGATTGCGCGAAAAGAGCAATATCCGCTATACTTTACATAATGAATCGTTGGGAGTGAAGATGTTGATCACAATGGAAAACATTGTCCGCGACGGGCACCCCGCTTTAAGAACCGTCGCCGAAGAAGTTCAATTGCCAGCTAGCGAAGAAGAAATCAAACAGCTGAGCGACATGATCGAGTTTATCAAAAACAGCCAGGACCCTGAAATCGCTCAAAAGTACAACCTTCGTCCTGGTGTCGGCCTAGCCGCTCCGCAAATTAATATCAATAAACGAATGATCGCAGTTCATGCCGAAAATGAAGACGGGACACTTTACAGCTATGCGCTTTTCAATCCGAAGATCGTCAGCCACTCTGTTCAAAAATGCTATTTGACAAGCGGCGAGGGCTGCCTGTCCGTCGACGAACCGATTCCCGGATATGTTCCGCGCTATGAACGGATCCGGGTCAAAGGAACGACACTTGATGGCGAAAACGTCGACATCCGCTTAAAAGGATTTCCGGCAATCGTATTCCAGCATGAAATCGATCATTTAAACGGCATTATGTTTTACGACCATATCGACAAAGAAAACCCGCTGAAACAACCCGAAAACGCAACGCCTGTCGGCAGATAATGCACATAAAAAAACGGATCAGACAAGATCCGTTTTTTTATGGTTTCAAAAGCCCGAGGGCTTCTACCGCGTATTGAATGCCGTCTTCATCGACGGGCTTTGTGACAAAGTCGGCTATTTTTTTCAGCTCAGGCACAGCGTTGCCCATCGCCACTCCGGTTCCCGCAAACTCGATCATCTGCAGGTCGTTCAGACCGTCTCCAAACGCGTAAGTATCCTCTCTGTCGAACGGAAGCTTTTCAATGACTTTTTTGATTCCTTCCGCTTTCGAACCGCCAGAAGGCAGCACATCTGTGGAGCGCTCGTGCCAGCGGACGAGATCAAACTCCTGAAACCGGCTGTACTGCTCTTCCTCGTCTTGCTTACAGAACAAGAGGACCTGAAAAATGTCCCTACCTTTAAAATAGGCGCGGTCCTCTTCCGGCGGATTGACTTTTAAGCTGCCGATTCCTTCGTGGACGAACGGATGGCCGGCAGATGTAGTGCGCATCCCCTCTTCTCCCATGAAGACGAGGGGATGGCCGCAGCTGTCCGAATGCGCAAGCAGCGCTTCCAGTGACTGTTCGGCAATGGGGTTTTTATAAATGACCTCTCCTTCAAAAACGACATATTGTCCGTTATAAGAGACAAAAGAATCGATGCCCAATTCTTCAAGCACAGGCCTGACCATAAACGGCGCCCGGCCTGATGCGATGAAAACATGATGGCCGTACGCTTTTAAATCGGAGACAGCCTGTTTCGCGGTGTCGGGAATCCGTTTATCATGATCATAAATCGTTCCGTCGATATCAAAGAAAATCAGCTTTTTATCCATGGCAGTGAATCCTTCTCCCTTAGCTAGTATGATTGATGGTTCTCCTGTACCATCATACAAAAACTGCGTACGCGAGAAAACCTTTTCACTCCAAAATCAAAACAAAATCAACATGCCAATAATATCCATGTAACAATAGACGGATTCATCATATAATAGAACTAAAGAGATACGGTAGTGACCGGACAAGTCAGAGAAAGGAGGAATCCGTATGCTACGCCGACTGCGGAAAAAATTAAAAAAACAGCTGAATGGCATGATGCGCAGAAAGTCGATTGCCTAAAAGGACCTTCACTCATGTGGAAGAGTCCTTTTTTTCTCAAGCGCTTTTCTTATGAGGCAATTTCGAATATAATAGAAAGATGAGTCTAACAATCGGCAGTTAAGGAGAGATTTGGATGATCTATAAGGTATTTTATCAAGCAAGCAATGACGAAGTACCTGTTCGTGAAAAAACAGATTCAATTTTTGTGGAAGCTCAATCTGAACGTGAAGTCAGATCTAAATTAAAACAATACAACTACAATATTGAGTTTATACAGCAAGTTGAAGACGCTTTTTTAGAATATGAAAAGCAAAGCGAAAATTTTAAAGTATTGGAGTTATGAATGAATGAAATTTGTAAAAAATGATCAAACGGCTGTATTTGCCCTTGGAGGACTTGGGGAAATCGGCAAAAACACGTACGGGGTCCAGTTTCAGGACGAGATCGTGCTCATCGATGCGGGGATTAAGTTTCCGGAAGACGAGCTCCTCGGAATCGACTATGTCATCCCCGACTACACTTATTTAGTCAAAAACGAAGAAAAAATCAAAGGTCTTTTTATTACGCACGGCCACGAAGACCATATCGGCGGAATTCCGTACCTGCTCAAACAGGTGAACATTCCCGTTTACGGCGGACAGCTCGCCATCGGCCTTCTCAGAAAGAAGCTTGAAGAGCACGGTCTGCTGCGTCAAACAAAGCTTCATATCATTGAAGAAGACGATATCGTCAAATTCAGAAAAACGTCGGTTTCTTTTTTCAGGACGACCCACAGCATTCCGGACTCATACGGGATTGTCGTAAAAACACCGCAAGGAAACATCGTACATACCGGTGACTTTAAATTCGATTTTACACCGGTAGGCGAACCTGCCAACTTGACCAAGATGGCCGAAATCGGAAAAGAAGGCGTGCTTTGCCTGCTTTCTGACAGCACCAACAGTGAAATCCCTGATTTCACGATGTCAGAGCGCAAAGTCGGAGAAAGCATTGATGATATTTTCCGAAAAGTTGAAGGGCGGATCATCTTCGCAACCTTCGCGTCAAACATCCACCGCCTGCAGCAGGTGATCGAAGCAGCTGTTGCAAACGGACGGAAGGTTGCCGTATTTGGACGAAGCATGGAGTCGGCGATTGAAATCGGCCAAACGCTCGGGTATATTAAGTGTCCGAAAAATACGTTTGTTGAAGCGAATGAAATCAATAGGCTTCCTGCCGGCAAAGTGACGATTCTTTGTACCGGAAGCCAAGGTGAACCGATGGCTGCGCTATCCCGAATTGCTAACGGCACACACCGGCAAATTTCCATCATTCCCGGGGATACGGTCGTATTTTCATCATCTCCGATCCCGGGCAATACAATCAGCGTCAGTCGCACAATTAACCAGCTTTACCGGGCGGGCGCTGATGTCATCCACGGAGCTGTGACTAACATTCATACATCAGGACATGGCGGACAGGAAGAGCAAAAGCTGATGCTCCGCCTCATCAAGCCAAAGTTTTTCATGCCGATTCACGGTGAATACAGAATGCAGAAAATGCACGTCAAACTTGCGACAGACTGCGGAATTCCTGAGGAAAACTGCTTTATTATGGACAACGGCGAAGTGCTTGCTTTGACAAGCGAAGAAGCCTCAGTCGCAGGTAAAATCCCGTCAGGCAATGTCTATATTGACGGAAGCGGCATCGGCGACATCGGGAACATCGTGCTTCGCGACCGCCGGATTCTTTCTGAAGAAGGGCTTGTCATTGTCGTTGTCAGCATCAACATGAAAGAGTTCAAAGTGTCCGCAGGACCTGACTTAATTTCCAGAGGATTTGTCTACATGAGAGAATCCGGTGATTTAATCAACGATGCCCAGGATCTGATTGCAGGACACCTTAAAAAAGTGATGGAACGCAAAACGACGCAGTGGTCTGAAATTAAGAACGAGATCACAGACACGCTCGCTCCGTTCCTCTACGAAAAAACAAAACGCCGCCCGATGATCCTTCCGATTATTATGGAAGTCTAATCGCGGCTTGAGCAAAAAAACGGATGCACCGGTGTGCATCCGTTTTTTTATGGTTGAATCGGGATATGCCTGAACGCTTTAACATCAAACAAGCCTTCTGTCGTCATTTTAATGTCGGGGATAACAGGAAGCGCTAAAAAAGAAAGCGTCAGAAAAGGATTAAACGCTCCTGAAAATCCTGTCTCCGTTAATGCTGCATGAAGAGATTTTAAGCTTTCGTTTACCGTCTCAAGCGGTTTGTCCGACAAGAGGCCGGCAATCGGCAGAGCGACGGATTGAAGCTCCTTCCCTCCTTTTGCAATGGTGAGGCCTCCCCCGATTTCTCCGAGACGTTCAACCGCTTTTAAGATGTCTTGATCATTTGTACCGACAGCGATTAAATTGTGGGAATCATGAGAAATCGTTGTCGCGATGGCGCCTTCTTTTAGACCGAAGCCCCTGACAACGCCGAGTCCGATTCCTTTAACGCCGCGATGGCGCTCAATCACTGCAATTTTCAACAGATCGCTTTCCAGATCCGGCTGAAAAAAAGCGCCGCTTTTCGGCTTGGCCAGGGACAGCTTTGTTTCAAGCTGATTGGGGATAATGTCAATGACCCTGATTTCACTCCCTTGAACGATCGGAATTTCCAGATCATCCTCATGTAAATCAGGGAGACGGACAGATTGGAGCAGAGCAGGTGCCGCTTTGCCGTCCGTCCATTCGCTTTGTTCTGCCCCGCTCCAGATCACGCCGTTGATCATCGTCTTTGAAATGCTGACGTTCTCAAAATCGCTGATGAAAAGGAGGTCTGCGTCATAACCCGGGGCAACCGCTCCCTTCGTCTTTAACCCGAAGCATTCCGCTGCATTGAGGCTGCCCATTTGATATGCGAGAAACGGGTCAAGTCCCTCTTGAATGGCAAGCTTGACCTGATGGTTAATGCTTCCTTCATCGACCAGTTCATCCAAATGCTTATCATCCGTACAGAAAAAGAAGCGTCTCGCATTTTTCTCATTAACCGCAGGCAAAACATGACGTGTATTCTTTGCCGCAGAGCCTTCTCTCAGCATGACGTACATTCCTCTTCTGACCCGTTCAAGCGCCTCTTCAGGTGTCGTGACCTCATGGTCTGTCAGCACGCCCGCCGCTCTATAGACATTGATGAACCCGGCTGACAAGCCGGCCAGATGTCCGTCGATCCGCTTGTCCGCTTTATGGGCATCCATGAGTTTTTGCACCATATCCGGCTCTCCCGCTTCAACGGCCACATAGTCCATCACTTCCGCAAGCCCGAGCACCTCTTCGCGGCTGTAAAAAGGATGTAAATCCGCAGCGTTCAAAACCGCACCCGATTTTTCAAATGGTGCCGCAGGCACACAAGAAGGGAGCATAAAACGAATGTTCAGCCTTGTCATCTTAGCCTGCTCCAACATGAACTCAAGACCCCTCACTCCTGAGACATTCGCGATTTCATGGGGATCGGTGACAACGGTTGTTACACCGTGGGGAATCACCGCTTTGGCAAATTCGGGCGGCGTCACCATTGAAGACTCAATGTGGACATGACCGTCGATAAAGCCTGGAACGATCATTTGTCCTTCTGCGTCAATGGTATTGTCCCCCTCATAATCGCCCAAACCGACGATGGCCCCGTCTGTGATAGCTATGTCTGTCTTCAACCATTCCTGATTAAAAACATCCATGATCTTTCCGTTTTTAATTACAGTATCCGCTTTTTTGCGATGACTGGCGGCGCCAAGCCGGTGAATGAACATCTCATTGTCCAAAGATATATGTCCCCTCTCATTTTTATATGGATATGGTTCAATATCGTAGCCGAATCGTTTGAAACAGTCAATGAAAAGATCAAAAAAACCGCGGGCTGTGGGGTTCCCGCGGCTGATCGATGGCATTTTAATGTTGAAAAACTTTTTTTTCAAATCTCTCAATGTCAGGATTTGAGCCGATGACGATTAAAATATCGTCTTTTTGAATCTCTTCGGTGGCAAGCGGAGATACGATGACTTCTTTCCCCCGCTTGATCGCGACAATATTAATTCCGTATCTGGCCCGGATATCAAGGTCAAGCAGCGTATTTCCGGCCAGTTTGCCGTTCGCTGCGATTTCGACAAGGCTGTGCTCATCAGAAAGTTCAAGATAATCAAGCACATTGTTGGAGACGATGTTGTGGGCGATTCTTTTTCCCATTTCACGCTCCGGATGAACGATCCGGTCCGCTCCGATTTTGGATAATACTTTTTCGTGATAATCGTTTTGAGCTTTGACGGTAATCATTTTCACACCAAGCTCTTTCAAAATCAGCGTTGTCAAAATGCTCGCTTGAATGTTCTCCCCGATCGCTACAATGACGTGGTCAAAATTGCGCAGTCCAAGGTTTTTCAGCACTGATTCGTCTGTAGTGTCTCCTATCACAGCATGTGAGGCAATTTTGGCGTATTCGTTTACGCGATCTTCATCTCTGTCGATCGCCATTACCTCAAGCCCTTCTTCACTCAATGCTTTACAAATGCTGCCGCCGAACCGGCCGAGTCCAATTACTGCAAATTCTTTTTTCATCGGTAATTCCTCCATGGGTCAATCTGAACAAATTCTATCATATGAAGTGGAATTTTTCCTCTTTTATTTTATCGTTGCGCGGCTGCAGCATCCTTGCTGAATATCGTTCTCTTCGGATGCCGCCCCTTTGTCGATCGGAAGCAGGATGTGGAATGTGCTTCCCTCGCCCAATTCGCTGTCGATTTTCATTTCTCCGTTGTGAGCGCCGATAATATTCAGGCAAATCGTCAGCCCAAGACCCGTCCCTTCTTCTTTCGTTGAGAAGAAAGGCTCCCCGAGCTTTGCCAAATCGGCTTGGGAAATGCCGCCCCCTTCGTCTTTGATGCTGATTTTCACATAGTCACCTTCAACCTCCGAGGAGATCGTGATTTTTCCGCCGTCAGGCATCGCTTCTATCCCGTTTTTTATTAAATTGATGAATACCTGTTTGATTTGATTTTCATCGCCGTTTATTTCCCACTCCTCCCCGTACTGAAACGCTTTTTCGATCTTAATGTGGGAAAGCACGGCGTTGGTCTCAAGAAGCGTTGTCACCTGCTGAAGAACCGAATTGATGTTGATCTTTTTAAATTGAACCTGGTGCGGTTTGGCCAGTACAAGCAGTTCGCCGAGCACGGAATCGATTCGTTTAATCTCTGAGAAAATAATGTCAAAGTAATCTTTCCGGTCGGGATATTCCGCTTTCATCAGCTGCAAAAATCCGTTTACCGATGTCAGCGGGTTCCTGACTTCGTGAGCTATTCCCGCGGCGAGCTGCCCGGCCATCGCCAGCTTCTGAGACTGCATAGCCAGCCGCTGATTCGACTTGAACAATTCCATCTCCGCTTTTTTCCGTTCTGTCACATCAGTCAGCGTCCCCAAGCTGCTCGTAAATTGACCGTTTTTATAATAAAGTTTATAGTGAACTTCGCCCCAGAACTTGCTTCCGTCTTTGCGATGGTAGAGCACCTCGATCCTGCCTTCAGGCTCCTTGTTCTTCAGCTGGGCGATCAGGTGATTCGAGATCCGTTCTTCATGGTCAAAGTAATCGTTGTACATCGTTCCAAGACTCTCTTCAACACTGTATCCGGTCAACGTTGTCCACGCCTGATTCAAAAATGTAATGTATCCTATCCGGTCCGTCTGAAAGACGATTTCCTGAAGGTTATCCATGATGCGGTTGGTTTCTGAAGAAAGCTCTTTGTATTTCTTTTCGCTTTCCTTCAGTTTATAGACAAGCTGATTGGACTCATCGATATAAAGCGTGAGCCACCAAACGCTGATTAATGTCACCAGTGTAAACAGCAGATCAACCGTCCAATTGATTTTATTTCCCAACACCCCATAGAATAAAAAATTCCAAAACATGATAAAAGTCATTGCCAGCACGGTTGCAATGATTCGTCCTTGATATCTTTTCATACCCCCACCTGCCACTTGTATTTCTCAGTCAATTGTAACATTCTTTACACCACATTTGAGAGGATTGTTCGAAGTATTTATCGTCTCTATGGCTGAATTTTTCAGTGACGGCGGTTTTATCTTCTGCCGACGCAAGAAAAAGCCCTTCTGATGAAGGGCTTCAAATCTTATGCTTTCACTTCGTTTAAGGCAGCTCTTATTTCTTCCAAAAGCAATTCGGCCCCCTCAGGACTCAGCGTAATTTTCCCGTTTCCGTACTCGCGGTTTTCAGAAGTGATTTCACCGGTCATCAGGCACACACCGTGCGGTTTATATTTTTTCAGGACAATTTTATCTTGGTCGACAAAGAATTCGATGCTGTCCTTGATCGAAATATCCAAAGCTCTTCTCAATTCAATCGGCATCACGATCCGGCCGAGTTCGTCTACTTTTCTCACAACTCCAATTGCTTTCAAAACTTTCGCCTACTTCCTCTTTTGTTTCTATTTTTCTAAGATATTGTCTTAGCATAACGATAGACGAACGAAGACTGAAAAAGGTTTCCCTTATTGAACGTTTCTTTGACAAAAATTCGGTCATAAAAATGAATATTTTTCTCATCATGTCAATATGAGGACAGCATTTTACAGATTGGTTTCAAACTCGTCACAAACCCCCAAAAATCGCCGATCATTTGAGAAAATTTAAATGAAATTCATTTTTTCAGCACGAAGAAAATTTCGTTTTTCGGAAAAATTTTAAATAGAGATTGGGTGAAAACATGTTTCAAACAACCGAGATCGGAATTGATCTAGGCACAGCTAACATATTGGTTTACAGCAAAAACAAAGGAATCATTTTAAATGAGCCTTCCGTTGTCGCCGTGGATACGGAAACAAAGAGCGTATTGGCGGTCGGCACAGAAGCCAAAAACATGATCGGAAAGACACCGGGAAAAATCGTCGCGGTCAGACCGATGAAAGACGGAGTCATCGCCGATTATGACATGACGACAGACCTCTTGAAGCAGATTATGAAAAAAGCCGGAAAGAACATCGGCTTTACCTTCAGAAAGCCGAGCGTCGTCGTCTGCACGCCATCCGGTTCAACCGCGGTTGAACGTCGCGCGATCAGCGATGCTGTCAAAAACTGCGGAGCCAAGCAAGTCCATTTGATTGAGGAGCCTGTCGCTGCCGCCATCGGCGCAGACCTGCCTGTCGATGAACCTGTCGCAAACGTTGTCGTCGATATCGGCGGCGGCACGACAGAAGTGGCGATCATTTCATTCGGAGGCGTAGTCTCATGCCACTCGATCCGGATCGGCGGCGACCAGCTTGATGAAGACATCGTGTCATTCGTCAGAAAAAAATACAACCTGCTGATCGGTGAACGGACGGCCGAAGAAGTCAAGATTGAGATCGGCTACGCATTGATTGACCATGAGACGAAAACGATGGAAGTCAGAGGGCGCGACCTTGTCACAGGCCTGCCGAAAACAATTACCCTGGAATCAATAGAGATTCAGAAGGCGATGCGCGAATCGCTCCTTCATATTATCGAAGCCATCAGAGCGACGCTTGAAGACTGTCCTCCCGAGCTGAGCGGAGACATTGTCGACCGGGGCGTGATTTTAACCGGAGGAGGCGCGCTATTGAACGGCATCAAAGAATGGCTATCACAGGAAATCGTTGTGCCCGTGCATGTTGCTGCAAATCCGCTCGAGTCTGTCGCCATCGGAACGGGCCGCTCTCTTGAAGTGATCGATAAATTGCAAAAAGCGGCTAAATAATTTTTGTTTTCGCGTCTTTTTTCCCTGCTTCTTTCATATCGTGAGGAATGGAGAAACGATAAGGAGGAAGAACATGCTTAGAGATATGGGAAGACGCCTGGCCATCACCGTTATATTAAGCGGTATTATTCTCGGGGGGATGAGCATCTCCCTTGCAAACATGCCAAGCTCGCCCCCCGGCCAAACGGCCAAAATCAACCGTTAAAAAAGATGCAGCCTTACCGGGCTGCGTCTTTTTTTTCTTTTCAATCAAATATTTGATATGATGTTATGGACAATAAAGGAGGTTTTGCCAATGAATTCGTTTACTGATAAACTGAGCAAATATGCGAAGCTTGTAGCCGAAGTCGGTGTAAACGTTCAAAAAGGACAGAAAGTCGTTATCAACGCGTCAACAGAAGTACGCGATTTTGCACGGCTCCTCGTCAAAAGCGCCTATCAAAGAGGGGCAAAAAACGTAACGGTCCGCTGGCAGGATGATGAGGTGACAAGGCTGAAATATGAGCTGGCCCCAGCGGAAGCCTTTGAAGAATTCCCTGAGTGGGAAGCGAAAGGTCTGGAGACGCTCGCTAAGGAAGGCGCCGCTTTTATTTCCATTGTCTCTTCAAGCCCTGATCTTTTGAAAGGCATCGATTCCAAAAAAATCGCGGCCCAGCAAAAAGCCGCCGGAAAGGCGATGCATACATACAGGCAAATGATTCAATCGGATAAAGTCAGCTGGACTGTCGTCGCAGCACCTTCACCGGCCTGGGCCAAAAAAGTATTCCCTGACGCAGATGAAAAGACAGCGATGCAAAAGCTGTGGAATGAGATCTTCAAAACGACCCGCGTCGACCGTGAAGATCCTGTCCAGGCGTGGAAAGATCACGATCAAACTTTGCGCGATAAAGTAAGCGTCTTAAACGACAAGCATTACCAAGCCCTTCATTACCAAGCAAAAGGAACAGATTTGACGATCGAGCTTCCTGAGAAGCACCTGTGGGTCGGCGCCGGAAGCACAAACGAAAACGGCATCGAGTTCATGGCCAATATGCCGACAGAAGAAGTATTCACCGCTCCGAAAAAAGACGGAGTGAACGGCACTGTTTCAAGCACAAAGCCGTTAAGCTACGGCGGCAATCTGATCGACGGCTTTCAGCTGACATTTGAAAACGGACGGATCACCGATGTCAAAGCTGAACAAGGTGAAGAGATTTTAAAAGAGCTGATCGAAACGGATGAGGGTTCACACTACTTAGGCGAAATTGCGCTCGTTGCCCACGATTCGCCGATTTCCAAGTCCAATATTCTGTTTTACAACACGCTGTTTGACGAAAACGCCTCAAACCACCTCGCAATCGGCAGTGCGTACGCATTCAACATCGAAGGCGGAAAGCAGATGTCGCGCGAAGAGCTGGCGAAAGAAGGATTAAACGAAAGCATTACACATGTTGACTTCATGATCGGTTCAGGAGAAATGAATATAGACGGAATCACAGCAGACGGAAAAAGAGAGCCGATTTTCAGAAACGGCAACTGGGCGATCTAAAGCCTTCCGCACAAAAGGACCTCAGAAGTTTTCTGAGGTCCTTTTATATCATTTCCGCATGCTGCCAGCCTTTCTAACTTCCGTACATAGATGGATCTATAAAGCCGTCCAATGCCCCGCCTCCTCATGATTTGGGCAAACTGCTTAAATGTTCATGCTTCAGCTTCCAGCTTCCTGACTCGTCCTTTACAAATACGTTTGTCGCACGGCCTGCCCCTTGAACCGGTTCGCCCCTAAAAAACCCTTTCCATTCGTATGTATAAAGACAGACGGCCTGTTCGTCCGTTTCCGTGATCCAACTGATATGACTGGCGCTGTATACTTCGTTTTCGATTTGCTTCCAGGCGTTTTCAAAATAACGCTGAATTTCCTTAACGCCCGAGCACGTTTCATCCGAGAACCAGTACACAGCGTCGGGATGAAGGAGCTTTTTGACATTCTCAAACTCATGTGTGTTTGTTGCTTGAATATATTGCTCAAGAGCCTTGCGGCATGACACGGCAACCATCTCCCTTTTTATAAAAAAACCCGCTTTTTAAGGCGGGTTTTCTATCATTACGCGTAAAGTTCAGCAAGCTTGTCCTGAACCGCTTTGTCTTCCAAAAATTCATCATAGCTCATCTGTTTATCGACGATTCCGTTTGGCGTGATTTCGATGATCCGGTTGGCAATTGTTTGGACAAACTGATGGTCATGAGATGTAAACAGCATAGCGCCTTTAAAGCTGATTAAACCGTTATTCAGCGCTGTAATGGATTCGAGATCCAAATGGTTGGTCGGCTCATCAAGCATCAGCACATTGGCGCCGGACAGCATCATTTTGGACAGCATGCAGCGGACTTTCTCTCCCCCTGACAAAACGCTTGCTTTTTTCAGCACTTCTTCCCCGGAGAACAGCATCCGGCCCAAAAATCCGCGCAGGAAGCTTTCGCTTTGGTCATGCGGCGAAAATTGGCGGAGCCAGTCGACAAGGTTTAAATCGCTGTTTTCAAAATACTCGCTGTTGTCTTTCGGGAAAAACGCCTGGGATGTTGTGACGCCCCATTTAAACGATCCGCTGTCAGGCTCCATTTCCCCGGCAAGGATTTTAAAGAGCACAGTAGCGGCAAGCTCATTCCGGCCTGTAAAGGCGATTTTATCTTCTTTATTCATCATAAAGCTGACCGAGTCAAGCACCTTGACACCGTCAATCGTTTTCGACAGGTCTGTGACAACAAGCACATCGTTTCCAATTTCGCGTTCAGGTGTGAAATGTACGTACGGATACTTGCGCGATGACGGCTTAATATCGTCAAGCGTAATTTTTTCAAGCATTTTTTTTCTTGATGTCGCCTGCTTCGATTTTGAGGCGTTGGCGCTGAATCTGGCAACGAACTCCTGGAGCTGTTTGATCTGCTCTTCTTTTTTCTTATTGGCTTCCTGATTCATTTTAAGCGCAAGCTGGCTTGATTCATACCAGAAATCATAGTTTCCGACATAAATTTGAATTTTGTTAAAATCCAGGTCGGCGATATGCGTACATACTTTATTCAAAAAGTGGCGGTCATGCGATACGACGATAACCGTATTCTCAAAATTGATTAAAAACTCTTCAAGCCACTGGATCGCCTGAATATCCAAGTGGTTGGTCGGCTCATCGAGAAGAAGGACGTCAGGCTTTCCGAACAGGGCCTGTGCAAGGAGGACCTTCACCTTTTCGGAACCGCCCAAATCCGCCATTTTCTTCGTATGCAGTTCTTCAGCAATGCCGAGGCCTTTTAACAAAATCGCAGCTTCCCCTTCGGCTTCCCAGCCGTTCAGCTCGGCGAATTCGCCCTCAAGCTCTGCGGCGCGGATTCCGTCTTCATCTGAAAAATCGGGTTTCATGTAAATCGCGTCTTTTTCCTGCATGACTTCATAAAGGCGTTTATGCCCCATGATCACGACTTTCAGCACTTCATGCTCTTCATACTCAAAGTGGTTCTGCTTCAGGACGGCAAGGCGTTCGCCCGGGCTCATATGAACCTCGCCCGTCTGAGGCTCGATTTCACCTGATAATATTTTCAAAAAAGTGGACTTTCCGGCGCCGTTTGCTCCGATCAATCCGTAGCAGTTACCCGGCGTAAACTTAATATTTACATCTTCAAACAGCTTCCGGTCCGCAAACCGCAAGCTGACATTTTGAACAGCTATCATTTAAAATCCTCCATCTATACTTCATTAAAAAGAGTATAACACGAAAATTCCGCAAGAGAAATGCTTTGCTTTTTTACGATAAAGTTTTAAAGAAAAATATATCAAAAAAACACTTGTTCACACTTTCTTTGTGACAATATGTTACAATTATTGAAGAATGGGGGAAGGAATAATGAAATTAAAAGATGATCCTGATATCATCAGGTGGATCAATTCAAGGCCGCGCCAAGCGCTTTTCGTGTCAGTGGCCATGGTGATTTCTACGATGTCTATCGGGCTTTTCAAAGGGTTTGATATGTGGACCTCGGACTTTTTGATATTTTCCTGTCTGCTGATCGGCTTCGGCCTCCTTGTGGGATGGCTGCAAAAGATATATTATAAAAAGGTGATATTTGAAGAAAACTCGGATCGTTAGACGGAGGAAGACATGAAGCTTATCACTTTGACGGAATACTGCATGTTTATTTTTTTCGCAGGGGTTTATCTTGCCGTAACCGGCTTTACAGCACGGGATGTGGGCCTTTACATCGGGATTGCCATGATTTACGTGTTCGTTCATATCGCGGCGAAACGAATGCTGTCAAAAAGGGGAAAAGAAGCCGCGGAAATCAGAATCTTATACAGCGTTCTTCTGATTATGGCCTCTGTGTTCGTTACCGTACTGTTTATCGCAGTACTGGCATCATTATCCGCATAAATCAAGCAAAAATGCCTGATTGTCCAAATGGACATCAGGCATTTTTCAGTCTGTTTTTCGGATTTGGTTGAACGGGAAAAACACAAATTGTGAAGTCCCGGCCACTCGTTTTTTATCGATCAGTCCGAGTCCGTTCCGGCTGTCCATCGATCTCTGGCGATTGTCTCCCATCACGAAATACTTGCCTTCCGGAACCTTCACAGGGCCGAAATCGCCCGTCAGCTTGACGCCGACTGCTTCCGCCTCTTTTCTGTTTTCCGAAAGATACGGCTCAGACACCTTTTTCCCGTTTATGTACAGCGTGTCGTCTTTCATTTGCACGGTATCTCCCGGCAGGCCGATCAAGCGCTTCACATAATGGACATTTTTTTCATCGCCGTCGATAATGACGATATCTCCCCGCTTAAATTCGCCTACGTATTTAACCGTTTTATAGACGAACAGCCGCTCTCCGTCGTGCAGCGTCGGATCCATTGATGTACCTTCGACTAAATACGGTTCGAATAAAAATGCCCTGATCAATAACGCCAGAACGACTGCGATAATAATGGCTTTTACCCATTCAAAGAGAGAGTTTTTATTTTGGGTGGATTTTTCTTCAGTCAAAACGCTTCCTCCTAAAAACAGTCTGTCACAGCATACATGCAAAATAAAGCTTTCCTATACTTTATCACAAGTTCCTGCCGAATACATAATTCCCGCGTTCACTTTCCGGCAAAAACGGTAAAAAAGAAAGTGCCACACAGGAATTACTGTGGCACTTTCAGCACTTATTTTTCAGTTGGAACCGGCTTTTTCAAGATGCCGAGAATGAGAGCCGTCACAACCGCACCAATCAAGATACTGAGGAGATACAGCAGCGCATGGTTCGTCGTAAAGAAGAGAACGAATATTCCGCCATGCGGCGCTTGCAGTGTGACATGGAAAAATTGAGACAAACCTCCGGCAACTGCTGATCCGATGATAGAAGCAGGAATGACGCGCGCCGGATCGGCTGCCGCAAAAGGAATCGCACCTTCAGTAATAAATGACAAGCCCATCACGTAGTTGGTAATTCCGGCTTCGCGATCCCGTTTTGAAAATTTATTTTTAAAGAAAGTCGTTGCAAGGGCAATTCCAAGCGGAGGCACCATACCGCCCGCCATGATCGCTGCGTGAGGTCCAAAGTTTCCAGCTTCAATCATCGCGATACCGAATGTGAAGGCCGCTTTGTTGATCGGACCGCCCATATCAATCGCCATCATACCGCCTAAAACAATACCCATTACAACAAGGTTTCCTGTTCCAAGACCTTCAAGCCAATGTGTCATGCCATCCATAATATACTTGACAGGCGTATTGACAACATAATGCATGATGATTCCGGTCAAGAATATTCCAAACAACGGATAAAGAAGGACAGGTTTTAATCCGTCAAGCACTTGCGGCAGACCAGCGAACACTTTTTTCAATAGGACAACAATATAACCAGCCAAGAAACCGGCAATCAGTCCGCCTAAGAAACCGGCGCCGGCTTGCGTCGCCATGAAACCTCCGACCATACCAGGCGCAAACCCCGGACGATCCGCGATGCTCATCGCGATAAATCCGGCCAGTACAGCGACAATTAATCCAAGTGCTTGAGTTCCGCCTATAGTATTTAATACAGCTGCAAACTCATTATAAGTGGGATCTCCCGGTTTGGTCGCGTTAATTCCCCAGAAGAATGAAACCGCAACTAAGATCCCGCCCCCGACGACGAATGGCAGCATGTTGCTGACACCGCTCATCAAGTGTTTGTAGAAACCGCCGCCTTTTCCTTTGGCAGCTCCGTCTTCAGAAGCAGATGCAGATGCACCGCCGCCTTTACCCTGATAGATAGGCGCGTCTTGTTTCAGCGCCTGCTCAATCAGCTCTTTCGGACGTCTGATTCCTGCTGTTACAGGTACTTCAATGACATGTTTGCCTTGAAAGCGATCCATTTCAACCTGCTTATCGGCGGCGACGATGATCGCAACCGCATCTTCGATTTCCTGCGCTGTCAGACCATTTTTAATACCGCTTGAACCGTTCGTTTCAACTTTGATATCAACGCCGAGCTCTTTCGCTTTTTCTTTCAAAGCATCGGCAGCCATGAACGTGTGGGCGATCCCTGTCGGACATGCTGTAACCGCAAGGATTTTTCCTTTTGCTGATGGTGCAGATGCTTCTTCGGCCTGCTCTTCTTCTTCATCATCTTTATCATGCTGATTGATGATGTCGATGATTTCGTCTTCGGATGAAGCTTCAAGCAGCTGTTTGCGAATCTCTTCCCTCATAAGCAAAGTCGACAGTCTTGACAATGCTTCCAAGTGAGTGTTATTCGCGCCGTCTGTAGCAGCGATCATGAAAACAAGATGGCTTGGCTGGCCGTCAAGGGATTCATAATCGACGCCGTCTTTTGAACGGCCGAACGCGATCGCAGGCTCTTTAACGCTTGCCGTTTTCGCATGAGGGATGGCGATGCCTTCGCCGATACCGGTGGAACTTTGTTTCTCACGGTTGATCACGGCTTCTTTGTAGCCTTCTTTATCATTCAACTTGCCCGCCTGATCCAAAACGCTGACGAGTTCTTCGATAACGTTTTCTTTCTGGCTGCTCTCAAGGTTTAACTTGATCGTATGCTTCGTTAGTAGCTCTGTTATTTTCATAACCTTTCCTCCTTTAAATCGCTTTGACTTGAACTTCCGGAAGCAGCTTGTGAACGAGCTCTTCCGTTCCCAGCTCCTCTGAAAAGGCGGTTGCGCTTCCTGACGCGACACCTAAGCGAAAAGCTTCTTTGATGTCGAGCTGTTTTTCAATGCCTGCGAGAAAGCCTGCAACCACTGAATCTCCGGCGCCGACTGAGTTCACGAGCTTTCCTTTAGGTACGTTGGCATGGTAGACGCCGTCTTTTGTAAATAAAAGTGCGCCTTCCCCAGCCATGGAAACGATCGCGTTTTCGGCCCCGCGTTCAACGAGTTTCTTACCGTAAGGCACCGCTTCTTCCGCTGAAGTGATGGTTGTTCCAAACATTTCACCGAGCTCGTGATGGTTCGGTTTCATTAAAAGCGGCTTCATTTCTGCTGCTTTTAGGAGTGCCTCACCCGAAATATCAACGACAACCCGGACATTTTGCTCTTCACACTTTTCTGCAATCTTTTCATAGGTGTCCTGCGGCAATGAAGAAGGAATGCTGCCAGCCAATACGACAATGTCCCCTTCTTTCATCGCTGAAAACTGGTCTAAAAAGGCCGCGAAATCTTCTTGGCTGATGACGGGCCCCTGCCCGTTGATTTCCGTCTCATCCCCGGTCTTCAATTTGACATTGATGCGCGTGTCTCCATTCACCTCATGAAAAGCCGTTTCAAGCTTCTCTTCTTCGAGAAATGATTTGATGTACCCCCCGGTAAAACCGCCGATAAAACCGAGAACTTTAGAAGGTACATGGTGTCTGTTCAGTACGCGTGAGACATTGATTCCTTTGCCTCCGGGATATTTCGTGTCATAGACTGAACGATTCAGCCCGCCTACGGAAAATTCTTCAACGTGAACAATATAGTCGACCGATGGGTTGAGAGTTACAGTGTATATCATGTTTTCACTACCTTTACGACAGTTTTTTCTTGATAGTTATCAAATGAATGTTTTGCAGATCCTGCTGTAATGATAGTTGCTTCGTCTAAACCGGCAAAGGCAGAAAATGAAATTTCCCCAAACTTGGAAACGTCAGCTAAAATAAATGCTTTTTTCGCCTGGTTGACAGCTTTTGTTTTCAAAAGCGCTTCTTCAGGATCCGGAGTCGTAAATCCCGCTTCTTTATGAATGCCATTGACGCCGATGAAGCTTTTGTCAAACCGGTATTGGCTGATGGCTGATAAAGCCGAACCGCCCACGATTGCTCCGGTTTTATACTTCACATACCCGCCTAATAAATAAAAAGTAATGCCTTTTTTACCTAATGCCTCAATGTGCATGACTCCATTTGTGACCACGATAATATCCATCTCCGGATCGATAAAATCGATCATTTGCAATGTGGTCGTTCCGGCATCAAGGTAGATACAATCGCCTTCTTCAAGAAGTGAGGCCGCTTCTTGAGCGATTTTTCTCTTTTCATGAAGGTTTTTGGATGATTTCTCTAGCATGTCAGGCTCTGTACGAATATCGGAAAGCCTCGATGCCCCTCCATGAACACGCTTTAAATATCCGCGGGCTTCCAGCGTCGACAAATCTCTTCTGATCGTTGACTCAGATGCGTTCGTTAAATTCATTAAGTACTGGATTTTCACGACATCATGCTTTTCAATCTCGTCAATAATCAGCTGATGCCGTTCGGGAGTCAACACATTATCACCCCTTTTGGAAACGCCTTCATTTAGCTTACAATTACATTGTAAACGCTTTTTCGACATAACTCAACAAAAATCTTTCAAATTCATTCAATAACCATCAAAATCTTTCACATTTTAACATATTATCGTGATATGTACCGTTTGTAAACTGTATAAACTATAAAAATCCGCAAAAATATGTGACATTATTATTATCTATTCCTTCAAACACCATTCAGAAAAACCTCATGCTCGCCGCATGAGGTTTTACAATAATGCATCAGCCTAATGAAGTTCTAAAAATACTTGCCATAAGCCTAATAAAATAGACAACATCAGCATCATAATAAATATGACGAAAACGCCGATCCAAGCCGCCCTCTTTGAAGTGCCCGCTGCTTTTTGCAGTCCTACCGCCACCAGCACATACGCCCAGATTGTAAAAACATCAAACATCTCCAGGACGCTCAGAAGAGGCTCTTCGGCCGGAATATATCCATCAAGAGATGAGAACGAAAACGCGATCTCAGAATTCGAAGCATAATACACCAAACCGATGATGACGTCTCTGATAACAGGTACAAATGTGGCAAAGACAGACAGAGACACCATGCAGGCAAAATTGGTGTTTCCGCCGCCTATTTTAGCAATCAGCCACAATACTAAAGCGCTGAGCACGAAGAATATGACAGACTGAAAAACATTACGGGCGGCTTCTAGTCCAGGATCTATATCCAAACCAAGAAACTCACTTAGTTCCCAACAAACAAGATAAACGGAAAAGGCGGATAACGCCAGCACGATGATCATCGGCAGCCAAATTGCGGGCCTTTCTCTCATTCTTTCAAACTGACGGACAGGGCTCGTGATGATACCGAACAGTGACGGTTTTTTTACTTGAGTTGCTGTTTCTATATTGGCTTCCACTCTAAAATTCCTCCTGTAATACCTCTTTCATAACATAATGATCAATTTTTCAGCACTTTTAAGTCTATCATTAATGTAAGAAGTGTATTTTTAAATTTAGTTTAATTTTCGCATACAAAAAAACCGCCTCTAAAGGCGGTTTCAGCGTGTCGACAAACTCTCGCATTCGTTGTCAGGCCTGCTAAGTCGATGCTCATGAGTAGGAGCGGGTGTTTCAAAGTGACGCTTATCGGCTGACGGCTATATGCCGCTTTACTCATACCTCAATGCATCAATCGGATGAAGGCGGGCCGCTTTATTGGCCGGGATGAGGCCAAAGATAACCCCGATCGCCATGCTGAACAGGACGCCTCCGAGGACCACCTGCCAGGAAACGAGCGGCGGCCAACCGGCAAAAAACGAAACTAGGGCGGCTCCGCCGTATCCGAGGCCGATGCCAAACACCCCGCCAATCAGCGTGATCAAAGACGATTCTATTAAAAATTGCATCAAAATCTGGCCTCTTGTTGCACCAAGCGATTTTCGAATCCCGATTTCCCTCGTCCGTTCCGTGACCGACACCAGCATAATATTCATGACGCCGATCCCGCCAACGAGTAAAGATATGCCTGCAATTGAGCCGATGAACATCGTCATAATTGTTGTAATCTGGCTGATCCCGGCCGCTATGGCCTCCATGTTCATCACTTCGTACGAGTCCGTGGTGCCGTGATTGTTGTTTACGGCCGCGGCAGCCTGCTTTCCGACGGCTTGCAGATGGTCGGCAGATTCAGCTTGAACGGAGACAGAGTCATAGTCGCTGATGCCGAAGGACGATTTTAACATTGAAAACGGAACATACATCTCATTCATCCCCAACGCAAGCAGCCCGGTTTCTTCTTTTAATACGCCGATGATTTCAACGGGCTGGCCATTGATCCATACGACGCGGCCGAGAGGCGACTGCTTAGAAAAAAGTTCCTCCGCAAGTTTCGGCGAGACGACGGCGACCCTGCTTCCGGCATTGTAATCCTCTTCTGAAAACTCTCTTCCCTTTTCGATTTCCATCGAGTTGATGCTGATATATCCGTCATTAATGCCGTTTACAGCGGCATCCGTTTTTTCATCCCGGAAGCGGACATTCATAGACTCGGTAGTTTTCGCAACGACATGCTTCACACCTTCGAGTGACTTTAAACTTCTGATGTCTTCTTCGGTGAAGCCGGCGTCTAAATAGGCGTTGGGATTGGCCGTTAATTCTTCATTGCTGGGCTGATAATAGATTTCGACCGTGTTGCCGGGCCCGCTGATCGTCTGCTTGAGCATCTGCTCTCCTCCTTGCCCCGCTGCAACAACGACAATAACAGAGCCTACACCGATAATGATTCCGAGCATTGTTAAAATCGAGCGCAGTTTATGGGAAAGGATGGAACTTAACGCCATTCTCAAGTTTTCGATGAGATTCATTGCACCGTCCCCCTCCGCTCTGTTTCCGGCGAGACGATCACACCGTCCCTCACCATGATGATCCGGCTTGTATAATCTGCAATCTCCGGTTCGTGGGTGACGAGCACCACCGTCGTTCCTTCCTCATTCAATTCGGTGAATTGCTCCATGATGTCCCGGCTTGTTTTCGTATCGAGCGCTCCGGTCGGTTCATCGGCCAATATCAGCTTCGGTTCATTGACGATCGCTCTTGCGATGGCTACACGCTGTTTTTGGCCGCCGGAAAGCTCGTTCGGCAAATGGCGCATTCTGTCCTTGAGCCCGACTTTTTCAAGCGCCCGTTCGGCCCGCTCCCGCCGCTCTTTTCTTGGAATGCCGGAGTAGATCATCGGAAGCTCCACATTCTTTATGGCATTCAGTCTCGGCAGAAGCTGAAACTGCTGAAAAACAAAACCGATTAAACGGTTTCTGACGCCGGCAAGCTCCCTTTCACCATATGATGAAATATCCTCGCCGTCCAGCCTGTAAATACCCGATGTCGGGCGGTCAAGACAGCCGATAATGTTCATGATTGTCGATTTTCCAGAACCGGAAGGCCCCATGATGGACAGATATTCACCCGGCTCAATTTTCATATTGATCTCCCTGAGAACATCAATGGTTTCCCCTCCGATTTGGTAGCTTTTTTTCACGCGGGAAAGCTCAATCATTGAAGCTTCACTTCCGTTCCGCTTTTCATGTCCTCGGCCGGGTTTGCGATAACCCGATCATTGTTCGTCAGACCGCCGGTAATTTCAACGACGCCATCTGCTTTCTCGCCGGTTTTGACATTGATCCGTTTCGCCTTTCCGTCTCTGACGGCATACACGTATGATTGATCATCATCCTGCTTGACGGCATCTTCAGGAAGAGCCTGAATGGTTCTTTTGTCCGTCTGGATTTTGAGAATCATATTGAAGCCGGGCTTTGCTTTAGGACGCTCCCCTTTTATTTTGACTTCAAACGGATATTGAACAGCTTGTTCCTTTCCTCCCGCAGCACCTGCAGACGCCTCTTCTTCGGGAACCAATCCGACTTGAGAGATTCTGCCCCGCCACTCTTTATTTTGGATGACATCCGACGTGATGGTCACGTTCTGTCCCTTTTTCACTTTCAATGTGTCATACTCTGACAACACGCCTTTAACGACAAGCTTGTCCTCGTTACCTATATGTATAACCGGCTTTTGAATATCCGATTGCTTTAAGGCGGCTTGTTTATCAGCGGTGATCACTGTCCCGTCAATGCCGCTTTTTACTTGCAGCGCTGCTGATTTTTTCGCGAGCGTTTCCTTTTGCAGGTCGGCTTGTTTCAGCTCAAGCTGAAGCGATTTTTCTTCCATTTCAAGCTGGGACCGTTCGTCATCCATTTGCCTTTTGGCTTTTTCCGCTCCCAGCTCAGCCTTCAGCTCGTCTTCCTTGCTTTTTAGACTGCTGATTTTTCGCTTTACCTGTTCAAGCTGGAGTTCCTTCGATTGAATGGATAAAGCATTCTGTTCTTTTTCCAGGCGAATTTCTTCGTTCGTATAGGTGAAAAGCACATCTCCTTTTTTCACCTTGTCGCCTTCTTTTACTTTGATGTCGGCAATTTTCCCTTTTTCGGGTTCAAAATATTCGTATTGTTCGTTGGCAAACTTTAGGGCGCCCGGAACCATGACTTCAGAAGAAATCTCTTTCTCTTCCAATTTGACGGTTTGGACCGCTGTTTCAGCCCCTCCGCCCGTTTGCACCGAGCGGTAGAGGTTGAGTCCGATAAAAAGCGCAGCAGCCCCAACAATGATAATGCCGATCCATATTTTTTTCATTTACATTGCTCCTTCAAATGTATCGAAGAAATTCCTCGCGATTCCGCCTGTTAAAGCGAGCAAAATGGAGATCACAAATAAAATGATCACACCGGTCCAAGCCGCTTTTTTGGAGATGCCCCCAACCTTTTGGAGACCCAGTGCAACCAGTGCGAGCGACCAGATGGTGAAAATATCAAATACACCTAATACCGATTTGAGCGGCTCGTCTGCCGGGATGATGCTGCTTAAAGACGTGATGGCGATCGTGGGATCAATATTTGAATAATAGATCACAAGCCCGCCTATGAATTGCCCGATAGCCGCAATAAAATATGTAAAAACAGACAGCGAAAACATGTGAACAAAATTGGTTGTTCCTCTTCCGATTTTGACAATCAGCCAATAGATTAAAGCGCTGATCAGCAAGGCAATCACAAAGCCGATGATCCCGCCGATGATCCCGCCGATGATCCCGATTCTCTTCATAGTGGCTTCAAATGTTTCATCATCTCCCGGCATTTCCGACAAATCGGTAGATAACACCGTTTTTTCGCTGAGCATATACGCGCCAGTAACCGACAATAATAAAACAATAACAAGCGGAAACCAGACAGCCGGCTTTTCTCTCATTCTCTCAAACTGTTCTCCGGGATGGGTAATCAATCCGAACAATGACGGATTTTTTACTTTTTCAGTTTCTAAATGCGTTTCCATATGTATCCCCCTTAAAAAATGAATTACCAGTTTATACGCAGAATCATCTAAAATGTTTCACCTCTGTTTTCTCAAAAAAACGCCCCGGCCGCATTTCAGAATATGCGGCCGCGGACGGTTTCAGTTTAGTTTCGCTGAAACATTTGATACTGCGCTTTCACCAGCTCATAATACATTCCACGTTTTTCGATTAATTCCTGGTGATTTCCTTCCTCTATTTTCCGGCCGTGGTCAAGAACCAGGATTTTATCCGCATCCCTTATCGTTGAAAGCCTGTGAGCGATCATAATAGCCGTTCTGCCATGGAGCAGGGTTTTCAATGCAGCCTGAATCTTGACTTCCGTTTCTGTGTCAATACTTGCGGTTGCTTCATCAAGGATCAGAATGCGAGGGTCTGCCAGGAGCGCCCTCGCGAATGAAATGAGCTGCCGCTCACCTGCCGATAATACATTGCCGCGTTCTTCCACTTCTGTGGCGTATCCATTCGGAAGCGCTGAAATAAACGAATCGGCCCCGACAGCTTTTGCTGCTTCGATCACTTCTTCATCGGCGGCATTCGGACGGCCAAAACGAATATTTTCCATAATCGTTCCGGAAAAAATAAACGTATCCTGCAGCACGATGCTGATTTGCGAACGAAGATCGGAAAGCGAGATATCGGTAATCGGTATTCCGTCCACTTTGACAGTCCCGCCTGTTGCATCGTAAAACCTGCTGATCAGATTCGCGATCGTCGTCTTCCCTGATCCTGTATGTCCGACAAGCGCGAGCGATGTTCCCGCCGGCACCTCAAATGAAATGCTGTGCAGCGCCTTGCGATTCCCGTCATAAGAAAATTCCACCTGTTCAAATTCGATCCGGCCTTTTAATTCTTTAATTTTGACCGCATCTTCCTTGTCTGCGACACTCGGTTTTTCATCCAGAAATTCAAATATCCTCTCTGACGAAGCCATCCCCATCAACAGCTGGTTGTAGACTTGGCCGAGCCTTGAAATCGGCTCCCAGAACATTCCGAGATAGAAGGCGAATGAGACAAATACACCGATCGTAATCGTTTCATTGATAATTAAGCTTGTGCCGTACCAGATTAAAATGGCCGTCCCGACGGCGTTTGTCATTTCTACAAGCGGGCGGAATGTCGCATTTTTTTTCGTCGCTTCCCGCCAGGCTTCAAAGTTCTCGCTGTTGACGCCTTCAAAATACATCATATTCTCTTTTTCCTGCGTAAATGCCTGAGTGACCCGGATGCCTTGAATGCTTTCATTCAAATGGGAATTCAGTTTGGACTGCTTTAAGCGCACCTTTTGCCAGGATCGTCGGATTTTCCTTCTGAGATTGGTTGAAATGAAGAACATAACAGGCAGCGTCACCATGATGGCGATGGTCAGCTCAGGACTGAGCGAAAACAGAATGACGATAATACCGAAGAGGAGCAGGATATCCATCAATAAATTGATGACTCCGCTCGTAAATAATTCCTGCAGAGAATTGATGTCATTCATGATCCGGACAAGGATAGAACCTGCCGAACGCTCATCGAAAAAGCGATGCGACAGCCGCTGAACATGCGTAAATAAATGCTGTCTGAGATCATAAATGACATGCTGGCCAAGCTTGTTCATCCAGCGGATTCTCAACACATTGCTAACATAATTGACAAGATATAATCCACTGATGACGGAGATCAGAATCGCAAGAAGATTCATATCCCGGCCTGCGATTGCTTTGTCGAGCGCATAGACGCCGATCAAAATCGGCACCGTCAGCCGGATCGCCGCCGAGATCATGACCGTTAAAAAGGAGAGCGGCAGCAGATTTTTTCGGTAAGGCTTTAAATATTTGAGCAGCCTCCACATCTGCGCCCAGTTAAAAGGCTTTTCAATGATTTGGTCTGAAGTATAAAAAAACCGGTTCATCAATGTTTGTTTTTTCGCCTGATTTTCCATAGCAAGAGCCTCCTATCCTGCAAAATGCGGCTCATTCAACACATTTTGATCTTTATACTGCAAATCAAAAATCCGTTTGTATAAACCGTTTTCTTCCAATAATTGTTCGTGTGTTCCCCTTTCCTTAACAACACCTTTATCGAGCACAAGAATTTCGTCGGCATGCTTTAAGGATGAGATTCTGTGAGCGATGATGAACGTCGTCCGATCCCGCATCACTTCCCGCAATGCAAGCTGAATACGGTGCTCCGTTTCCATGTCAACGGCACTCGTCGAATCATCGAGGATGAGAATGCCCGGGTTCAGACAAATCGCCCTCGCAATCGCGATTCGCTGTTTTTGGCCACCGGACAGTCCGAGCCCCCTCTCGCCGAGCATCGTATCGTATTGGTTCGGAAGCTCCATGATAAAATCGTGCGCCTGAGCTCTTTTCGCGCTTTCGATGATCTCTTCCATTGATGCATCAGGATTTCCATAAGATATGTTTGATCTGATCGTTGATGAAAATAAAAACGATTCCTGCGGGACGACGCCGATATTGGAGCGCAGCATTTTTAATGAGTAGTGTTCAAGCGGCTTGCCGTCGATCATGATCCGGCCGGATGTCGGCTCATAAAAGCGGCTCAGCAGTTGAATGATACTGCTCTTTCCTGACCCCGTCGCACCGATTAACCCAATCGTTTTGCCGCGCTCGGCTTGAAAAGACACTCCATGCAGTGCTTCAGCGTTTTCTTTTGTATATTGAAGGGAAACATCGCTGAATACGACATCGCCGTTCAGTCTGCCGTTTTTCACCGCATGTCCGCTGTCGGTGATTTCCTCTTTGACATCAAGAATTTCCAGCAGCCGCTCTCCTGATGCTTTCGCTTGTGAAAACAGGTTGATGACATAACCGAGGTTCATGATCGGCCACATCAAGTAATTGACAAGACTGAAAAAAGCGACAAGCTCCCCCGGTTTTAAGCTGTTTTGCATCACGAGCCAGCCGCCGAACGACAACAGGGCAACGAGGCAAATATTGCCGATAAACTCCATCAGCGGAAAGAATTTAGACATGATAAACGAAGCGTTTAAGTTTTTATTTCGAAAATGGTCATTTGAATGAGTAAAGTTTTGAATCTCAAAATCTTCTTTTGATAAAGATTTAACGGTATTCATGCCGCTGATATTTTCCTGAACTTTCGTATTTAAACGGGCGAAAGATTTTCTTATGTTCCGAAAAGCCGGATGCACTTTTTTATCAAACCTGTAGACAACCGCTCCTAAAAACGGCAGAGAAGCAATCGTTACCAGAGTCAGCGGCACAGAATAAGAAAACATGACAGACAGACTGAAGGTGACAAGCAGGATAAAGCGAATCGCCTCAGCAAAACCGAAAGATAAAAAGAATCTGATGCCTTCGACGTCAGCCGTAAGCCTCGACATTAAATCTCCCGTTTTAGCGCTGTCATAATACTTGAACGGCAGACGCTGCAACTTCGCATACAGCTCTTTTCTTAACCGGTAGACCGAGCGGATTCCGAACATATCTCCAAGATACTGATGAAAAAAAGTAGCTGCGCCCTTCGCCGCCATGACAGCGATGAACCCGAGGCTGATCCATATGACCAAACCGTACCTTCCGCCGAGAATCACTTCATCAATTGTCATTTGCAGAATAATCGGGTAAACAACAGTGATCGCCGTCATCAGAAGCATCGACACAAGCGACCACAAGAACATTCTTTTATAAGGCCAATAAAAATCTTTTAGTTTTTTAAGGGACTCCATTTGCACCAGCACCTTTCCAATTCATGTAAAACAAGGACACATCATCTAATATATCGGTTTGCGAAATAAAATTCCACCGATTTTACAAAATTCAGACTTATTATGGAGTTTTCCTCCTTCTTCCGCTTGAAATAAATCCTTTTTAAAATGTGACAGTCAATAAAAAATAGTTTCTTGTTGGCAAAGGAAATTTTTTGATGAATGAAGGAAGATGATGTAAAATAATAGAAAATGTTATCAAATTATGAATGACGGAGTTGATTGCAATGGCGAAAAGAGAGGCTTTAAAAAAACAGCTTCTCCTCTTAGGTGAATTGGAACAAAAAATCTGGAAGGACTTCCGGAAAGAACGCGAAGGGATTTACGCAAGGTTAGGAGAACTTGACAGACAAATCCAGCGACATAGACGTTCCACTAAAGAGTATTATGCAGCACATTGCGTAGACATTATTAAACAGCAAAAAGGAAAAATTGTAACGACAAAAGAACTGAAAATGAAACTGAAAGAAAGAACCAATTTTAACGTTCACCGTATTAGTGAGCTTTATGACTTGATTCAAAAATTAGAACCAAACATTTCGAAAGAACGGCGCGGCTGTTTTATTTATCTGGAAAACGGTTCGAAAAAAAACGTCGGTCGGTAACAGGCTCTATGCCTGAACCGACCGACGTTCTCAACCTCCGCTGACCGGGGGAATAAGAGCAACCGTATCTCCAGACTTAACCTCACTGTTTCCTCTTCTGTACACTTCGTTGACAGCGATCATCGCTCGGTCCGTCCCCTGAAGATTGTAAGTTTCTTTTAAAAACTGTCTGATGTCGTCTGTTGTCGTTTTTTCTTCATCTATATCAACGCTCTGCGCACCCGCTTGTTCGGCAAGCTGGGCAAACAGTAAAATTTTAATCAAAGGTCAGCACCTCTTTTTCTGTCGGAAGCCGCTGCTTCCAAATCTGGTTTCCCTTCCGGGTATTCAGTTGTCTCAAGCTGGTCGCCGATCCAAGTCTCGCCGTCCTCCCAATGTTCTTTTTTCCAAATCGGCACGATTTGCTTTATCCTTTCGATCGCATATTCGTTCGCTTCATATGCCGCTTTCCGGTGAGGTGACGACACCGCGATCACCACGGCCGCGTCGGAGATGTCCAGCCTGCCGATGCGATGGGTAATCGCTGCAGCTGTACCAGGCCATTTTTCATTGATTTCTTTCCCGATCTGAGCAAGCATGCTGACCGCCATTGGAACATATGCTTCATATTCGAGATAGAGTGTCTTTTTTCCATTTGTCCATTCTCTCACTGTTCCAATAAACGTCGTGATGGCACCGGCTTCCCTTTTTTCAACTTTTTTGACGATATCTTCGATGACAATCGGCTCTTTTGTTATAACAAATCGTTCAGACAAACGCCTTCCTCCTTTAGATGATTCAGAATAAAAGCCACGGCGCTCGGGTCTTCAATATGAAAGGATGGAACATCCGTTTTCGGCTCGCTCTTTTGATAAATGACGGCGATGATGCCGTCCAATTCCTCCAAGAGCTGACAGTCCGCTTCGTTTCTGACCATGACAACTTTTTGATATGGCGCATGTTTAAATCCCTCGATGAGAAGACACTGAACCGCTAAAACGCTATAAGCGGCAATCAGTTGATCAAGCGTCCACTCGCCGCGCGCCCTCAGCTGAAAAACGCCTGCTCCTTCGACGCCGGACGCAGCCGCTCCCGCCCGAAAAAAGCGGTCGGAATCCTTTCCCTCGGCGAAAACATCCGGTTCTCCTCCATGTCCGTGGTGTTTCAGACAGCCAATCTTGACTCCGAGCTGACCGAGCTTTTCCGCTAGTTTTTCAACGAACGTCGTTTTGCCGCTGTTTTGGTACCCTACGATCTGGAGGATTGGAAAATGTGCGGCCACAGCTCTTCACTTCCGTTCTCATCCCGGTATAACAGAACATGCACTCTTGCCCCGGCCTCATAGCCTCTCGTTCCGCCCGGCAAAACCATCAGCGCATTGGCATCTGCCAGCGACGTGACGGCGCTCGATTTATCTAGGCCGACAGGCTCCGCATGAAGCGCCCCGTCTTTAATGGATACAAACGAGCGGACAAATCTTGTAAACGGATTAGGCTTTGGAAAATCCTTGCTTAAAACCTGCACATAAAGAATACGGCTTTTGATGATGCAGCCAGGTGTGGAGGGACGGCTTGACAAACAGCTCAAATCCAACGAAGCAGGCTGACGGGTTCCCGGAGAGCCCAAACAGCAATTTGCCGTTTAATTGAGCAACAGTCGTTACACTTCCCGGACGCATGGCCACTTTATTAAACAGGACCTCGGCCCCGAGCTTTTCGTAAATTGCCGGCAGAAAATCAAAGTCCCCTACGGACACCCCTCCGGTCGTAATCAGAAAATCCACCTTGTCCAAAGCTTTTTCCACCGCTGCAAAGCTTTCGTCAAATCGATCAGAAATCTTCCCTAAATAAAGGGGGGTTCCGCCTGCTTCTTCAACCTGGGCGGCCACCATGCCTGCATTGCTGTTGCGGATTTTTCCGGGAACGAGGGGATCGCTGACATTCAGGAGCTCCGTTCCGGTGGCAATGATGCCTACCACAGGCTTTTTGACTGCAGGTACCACTGCATATCCGAATGTTGCAAGCAAAGCGACAACACCCGGCGTGATCCGGGTTCCTTTCTTCACAAGCACTGATCCTTTTCTCGCATCTTCTCCGGTTTTTGAAATATTTTCTCCCGGCTCCAATGAGCGTTTTAACACCATATAGTTTTTACCGTCTTCTGAGTAGGTTTTCGTCAGCTCAAGCATGACTACCGCATCAGCGCCCTCCGGAATCTGCGCTCCGGTCATAATTCTGACAGCTTGAAAAGGACCGAGCGTTTTACCTGACACGGCTCCGGCTCCAATGTGATCAACCACCTCGAATTGCAGCGGATTTTCCCGTGAAGCACCGGCGGTATCGCAAGCTCGGACAGCAAAGCCGTCGTACGGCGAACGGTCAAAAGCGGGTACGTCGTGATCAGCCTTTACATCTTCGGCTAAAAATCTATGGAGACTCTCCTCAAGATGGATCCACTCTGTATCTCCCTGCTTCCAGTGCCGAGAGACACGCGCAGCGGCTTCAAAAACTGGAATGGGCGTTCTTTTTTCAATCATTAAAAAAACCTCCTGTTGTTACATTCCGATGACTCTCGCCAATATGGAGTTGGCTTCTTTTATATCATTTGTGCCGTGAACAAGGGCTCTTCCATCGTTAAATATGACGATTCTGAATGTCTCGTATTGTACATGCAGCAAATAATCATTCGCATCCACTTTTCCGATGCCCGAAAGTTTTTTCATGAGTTCCTCTTTAGGCAGCCGTTTTAACATATCGCTGCGAATTTGGACGGTCTCTCTTCCGCACAGAACGTCGGCTTTTTTTTGGCTCATGTTGCTGAGGAAAGGAAAAACCGGCGTTTCTCCGCACGAAGGACATGTCTCATTGCGGCCGATCTCCATTCGAAAGTGGGTGTTCGCCCATAAATCAAACGTGACAAAAGCGGTTTCAAGCGCATCTTGGTTGTCCGTTAAGATTTTTAGAATTTCAGCTTGCTGATAAGCCGACACCATTTGAACGGCCGGCGAAATAATCCCCGACGTGTCGCATGTAGCCCCGCCAATCGGAACATCTTCAAACAGGCAGGCAAGGCACGGCGTTTTTTTAGGAATAATCGTCATATACATGCCCTGACTGCTGACACAAGCGCCGTAAACCCACGGAGTGCCCGTCTCTTGGGCAAGGTCATTGATGATCATGCGGGTCTCAAAGTTATCCGTTGCATCGATGACAGCATCCGCTTCTTTGATCAGCGGTCTGAGTGTTTCCACGGTGCCGTCGGCAACATATGTACGAAGCTCAACATCGCGATTGATCTGGGAAAGACGTTCTTTTGCGGCTGCCGCTTTCGGAAGCCTTTCCTCCGCGTCTTTCTCTGTATAGAGCTGCTGCCTTTGCAGGTTGCTCCATTCCACATAATCGCGGTCTATAATAGACAGTGTACCGATGCCTGCGCGCACAAGCCCCTCGGCAGCCGACGTGCCGAGCGCCCCGGCTCCGACGATCAAAACATGGCTCTGCCTGATTCTGTCCTGACCCGCCTGTCCGATGTTTTGATATCTGATTTGTCTTGAATACCGTTCATGCATCAGGATGATCCCCTTTACTTCCTTTTCTATATCATATCATTTTTCCGTCCGCTGTTTTTTGAAAAACACTTTCCGAAAAACCCTTGCAATCTATAATAAAATATTTCATCCCGGAAAGAACGGTTCTATTTTATCTAAATCCGACTTTTTATTGACATTTATAAATTCCCACGGCTCTGCCCCGACCCTATCAGCTTCAATATACTTGACGCGGATGCGGTCGAGGAAACTGCTGATCTTCAGCTCGTTCTGCTGAAGCTGTTCGAGGAGGACGGATTTCACCCTTCTGCTGTAGACAGCAACAAGCGGCTGCGCCCTTCCGTCTGCGACCGGCACGACGGCGTCATCCGCCGGGGTCATCTGCCGTTTTAAAGCCGATATGGTCTCCTGCCGGACAAGCGGGGTATCACAGGCCGAAAAAATATAGCATTCCCCTTCCGCCCGAACCATGGCTGTGTACATACCTGCAAGCGGCCCTCTCCCACTGAACGGTTCGATATCTTCCAGCACCGCTTTTTCCCCGAGTTCTTTAAACCGCTCCGTCAGCCCCGGACGGCTCAATATCAGGACATCGCCTCCCAGCGCATGTTTGCACCATTGATAAAGCGGCTTGCCTTGCCAGCGGGCAAACGCTTTCGGTTCCCCAAAACGGCGTGAAAGGCCCCCCGATAATATGACATGTATTTCTTTCATGCAGCTCAACCTTCCTTCGCGTGTTTCTGCCTGCGAACATCATAGCAAAATTTTAGAAATCCGAACAAGTCTGTAAAATCTCTTTTTCAAAAGGCATGCCGTGTTTCATTTATGCATATTGTAGTTGTAACATTAATAGGGGGCTGGTCACCATGAAAAAAACAACGGGTTCGCTGCCTTATTTTCATGATTTATCACAGGAAAACCTTTTTTTAAAAGCGGAGCTGGCAAGGTCACATCAATTGATCCACGAGCTTGAAGCAAGCTATTTTCATCAAAAAAATCATAAGCTCAGCCAGGAAAACGCAGCGCTGAAGCAGCAGCTTCAGCAGCTGTCAATCGAACTGGAGCGGATTTCGGCAAACAAGGAAGACGAGTCGGCCGAAACGCTCAACCGGATAAAAAGCGAACTGCTGGGTAAAATCGTTGTTCTTCAGGAGCTCCTTCAAAAAGAAACCTATGCAAGAAAACAAGAGATAGAAGAAAAGCACCGCCTTCATTTAACAAATGTAAAAGCCGAAGAAGAGAAAAAAAGCTTACATAGCCAAATAGAATATGAAAAGCTTCATGCGGAAAAAGAAAAAACGCTGAGGGAAAAAAAGGAGCATGAGCTCGAAAACGCTGCACACGAAAATGCCCGCCTGAAAGACGAACTTCATGCTAAAGGTCTTCAGCTCAAACAAATCGAAACAGATGTTGCGGTATTAAAAGAGCGGGTGACAGAAACGAAAAACCGCCTTTTGGAGGCTGAAAAAACAAAAGAAGCGCTGTTTTACGAAACGATTTTATCCTATAAAAGGCAGCTCGATGAAAGTGATAAGTGGATCGCTTCTCATTTTGCCGATATTGATACATCTCAGCAGACGGAGAAGGCGCTTGAACAAAACGAAGAGCTTTTTGAACGGTCAGAGCAGATCGAGGCGGTACTTCAAACAGTTACGGAGCAAGTCGATCAGCTCCAACAGCAATTGAGCGTCATCAAACAAAATGACACGAAAATGGATCAGAAAATAACTGAATGGAAAAAGCAGACGAAAGAAGAAACAACCCCGCAAAAATGGGTCTATCAAATTAAACGCAAAGACAAAGAAACAAAACCTTTAAATTGAATACCACTTTAAGGAATAATTTGGATTTTATAAAAAACCGCTTGAGTCGATTGTCTCAAGCAGTTGATTAGGGCGGCGGCGTATATAGCGGCCGCCTTGGTGTTCCTCAAAATGGAAACGCTATCTGGAAAAGCAAGGGTTTGACTATTGCTGCTCTGTCTCGGTAGAAATCTCACCCTCTAATATATATTGACCGCGGTATGGTTTTTTGACTTCCGGGTACATTTTAATCAGGCTTTGCATAAAGGTTGTCATATTAGGGATCTCAAGTCCGCTCTCTTTTTCGATTTCTTTTTGAAGTTCGGAGCTTTTGATGGCCGCATTATGGCGTTTTAATGTTTTAATCGCCGCTTCACGCAGTTTTGCAGCTTTTGAGCCTGGACGTGCTGTACCCCTTCTGCGCCTTGTCGTTCCATCTGGAATTCCGGCAGGCAGTGAGGAGGTTTGCGGAGAAGTCTGCTGCTGGTTCTTTTGAGATGCTTGCGGCTGCTGCTGTTGTTGCTGATAGCTCTTCATCTCCTGCGCAGCTAATTCAGCTAAAACAGGGAGAGATTCCGTTTTACGCTCCGGGCGAAAATCTTTTTTTGTATCATTAAAGCTGGATGGACGATCCAATTCACGCAGCTTTGCATATATATTATCCCGCTCAATTTGATACTCCCTAATCACCTTAACCTCAGCCTCATTCAGCTGCTCCAATCTTAAACGCAATGCTTCCCTCTCGTTAAACATACCGTTTATACCCTCCTATCAGAATAAATAAACCTTCCAATAAAAATATTAGATTACCAAACTAATTTTATCAACTATTTTTTCGTTTTTCTACTGTTGCTTTCCGTTAAGAAAATAGAACTAAATTTCCGGAAAACTTGAAGCCTGAGGAGTTTTCGAAGCATTTCGGCCTACTCTAAACCCATTGTCGAAAAATGGTAAATAATGAAGGAACATAGAAAATTACTTTTCAACGAAACATAATTTAGGAATAGACTCTACTGTTTAATCGTGATGGAAAGTGTGAAATATCAATGATTAATCCGGCTTATAAATCCAGAATATTCAAAATTGCCAGATTTCACTTGTCGAATTCGCAGTTTGTTGTGTACAGGGAAAGTCAGAAATACTCCTGAAACAAAAACAGGACATAAGACTCATCAAGTAAAATAAACAGTGTCTAATGATCCATTTGTCGAAAGGGGCGGATAGAGGAAATTTTTTTGCTTTTTTTGCAATGAGGAGCCGAATAAACAAAAAACCCCATGAAAACGGGGCTTTTCATCTTTATTCAGCAGACTGTTCTGTTTCGGCAAGAACACGGTTTACACGTTTTTCGAGCATTTTCATCCCGCTTCCTCCAGCTTGAAAATGGCGAAGCTGGCCTGTTTTATCAAAAACGTAATAAGCCGGAACATATTCATTTTCGAAAGCGTCAGTCAGCTTATGGTCGCTGTCAACAAAAACAGGCTGAGTAATATCATGTTCAGCGGCAACCTCTTTGATTTTATTCAAGTCTAAATCGTCTTCTGAACGCGGCATATGCACGGCCACCACGTTTAGTTTATCGCTGTAGCGGTCGCGGAACTCATTGACTTGCGGCATCGCCTCTTTGCACAAGTGGCAGCTGATCGACCAAAAATGAATTAATGTCGGCTTTTCTCCGATAAGCTGCTCTTTTGTCACTTCTCCGTTTAACCACTCTTTTGCGCCGGTCAGTTCCGGCATCGGCTGGCGTAATTTCATGATTTTTCCTCCATTGTCATTTTTGTCGATTAAAAAGGTCTAACAAATGTTAGACCTTTCCAATCTGATTTCTAATTTGAGAATAAAAATTAAAGAGTTGCTTGACCCGGTTTCCAGTTTGCAGGGCAAAGACCGCCTGTTTGCAACGCTTGAAGCACGCGCAATGTTTCGTCTACATCACGGCCGATGTTGTTATGGAACACTGTTTGATATTGAAGTTCGCCTTCTGGATTAATGATGAACAATCCGCGAAGCGCCACACCTTCTTCTTCAATCAGTACGCCGTATTCACGGGATACTTCATGGTTTGTGTCGGCAGCAAGCGGGTATTTCAGCTGGCCGAGACCATTTTCTTTGCGGTCTGTGTTAATCCATGCCAAGTGAGTGTGGATGGTGTCAGTTGAAACGCCGATTACTTCTGCATCAAGGTCTTCAAACTCGTCATAACGGTCAGACATTGCTGTAATTTCTGTCGGGCACACGAAAGTAAAGTCCATAGGATAGAAGAATAGAACCGTCCACTTATCATTTTTCATGTTTTCTTCAAGGCTTACTTTTCCAAATTCTTTGTTTGCAAGAACCGCTTCCATTTCAAAGCGCGGCGCTTGTTTACCTACCATGCGTTCTGCCATTTTATGTATCCCTCCAATTGTGATTTTTGGGTTCTGCTACCCATATCAAAATGAGAATTTAAATATTAAATTCTCATTTAGTTAATAACATCACATACATAATTCATTATAATACTTACCATATTTTTAGTCAATATTAATTGATAATAAATTTAAATTAGCGGTTGTTCTTTTTTTAAGCCTTTAAAAAAAGTGTAACATGCCTCCGGATGATGAAACAACCGTTTAACACCCGACAGCCGTTTTTTTGGAAAAACAAGTTAAAACCGAAGCTGGAACTTCGGTTTTATGTTTATTACTGAAGTTTTTGCTCAACCTGCTGACAGATTTCATCGGCAGTTAAACCAGTCGCCTGAATGACAGATGCTCCGGTCATCGTATCTGAAATCCCGAGCATGTCAGTGTCCAGACCAGTGACAACACAGCAGTCGCAGCCTTTTGCATCGTCTTCGGTTTTCATCGTTACAACCTCATACCCTTTTTCCTTCAAAGCAGCCTCGACATCAGAAAGAGATTGTTCGATTCCGATTTTTTTCGACATGAAGAAACACCTCCACCAATTAAGATGCCACGTTTGCTGATTTTTTATACCAGCCGCTTGTTCTAATTGGCTTTGGAAGAGAAATAAGCCGTCATAACGCGGACTGCCGTCTCAAGCGCTTCCTCTTTCGGCTGCAGTTTGGCATGGTGGAGTCCGTAAGGTGAATCGACGCCGAGCCAAAACATGAAGCCCGGATACTTTTTCAGCATATAGCCGAAGTCCTCTCCTGTCATCGCTTCTTTTGAACGGATGACCTCTGCAAGGCCGCTTTCAGAAACGAACTGCATAAAGTCTTCAACTAAACCGCTTGAATTATAGACCTGATAATATGCTGCCGGATAGCTGACTTTACCGTTGCATTGATAAGCCGTTTCCAGGCCGCTCACCATCGCCTCGATCCTTTTCTTCACCTGTTCCATTGACGCTGGGGACAGCGTCCTGATCGTCCCTTCAAGCCTTGCTTGCTGAGCGATAATGTTTTGTGCCGATCCGCCTGTAATCGTCCCTATGGTAATGACAGCACTGTCCAGCGGATCGACATTCCTGGCTACGATCGACTGCATTTGCGTAACGAGCGAACTGGCGGCGACCACCATATCTTCTGCAAGGTGGGGATATGCGGCATGCCCGCCCTTTCCTTCAAGTTCGATTACAAGCTCTGACGTATTGGCAAAGAGCAGCCCGCTTTTCGTTCCGATCGTTCCGACCGGGAGCTCAGGCGCGATGTGCAGCGCTGTGATCATGCTCGGCTCCCACTTTTTAAACAAATCGCTTTCAAGCATCGGTTCAGCGCCGCCCGGCCCTTCTTCAGCAGGCTGGAACAAAAACAACAGATCTTGTTTAACCGGGTTGCGGACGAAATGATCGATGATGCCGAGGGCAATCGTCATATGGAAATCATGCCCGCACGCATGCATCCTGTTCTGATGTACGGAAGAAAAAGAATATCCGGTATCTTCCCGAATCGAGAGCCCGTCCATATCCGCCCTGTAAGCCAAAATCTGTTCAGGGGCTGTCCCTTTAACCTTTACAAACAGTCCGGTTCTCCACTTTTCGATTTCAATCCGGTCTTCCGGATGCTTTAGTAAGTGGTTCAAAAGATAAGCCTGTGTCTTATATTCCTGAAAACCGAGTTCAGGAATTTGGTGCAGATCTCTGCGAATCGCTGCTAATTCGTCCAATTTCATCTTTCTAACCTCCCCGGCGATACGAAAATGCGTGGATTGTCACATCCACGCACTTTTCGCCGCCGCTTCTTAAAGCTGACGCAATTCCTGTTTGATTTCTGTTTTGCCTTTTGTTTTTTCATCGATGTCTTTGATTTTTTTCGCAGGCGTTCCGGCAACTACTGTGTAAGGTGCCACATCTTCCACAACGATTGCGCCGGCAGCAACGACGGCTCCTTTTCCGACAGTCACGCCTTCAAGTACGACGGCGTTTGCACCGATGACGACATCGTCTTCAATAACGACAGGTTTTGCTGAAGGGGGCTCAATGACACCGGCAAGCACGGAACCCGCTCCAATGTGGCAGTTTTTGCCGACGGTAGCTCGTCCGCCCAGCACGACATTCATATCGATCATCGTTCCTTCGCCGATTACAGAGCCGATGTTGATGGAAGCTCCCATCATGATGACGGCGTTGTCGCCGATTTCCACTTGATCGCGGATGATCGCACCCGGCTCGATTCGCGCTTTAATATTTTTCAAATCGAGCGTTGGGATCGCCGAATTGCGGCGGTCGTTTTCGACAACATAGTCTTCAATTTTACCTTTGTTTGCTTCGAGCGCAGCTTGAATCTCCGCCCATTCACCGAATACTACCCCAGTATGCCCTGTAATAAAAGGCTTGGCTGAAGCGCCGAAGTCAATTCCTTCAAGGTCGCCTTTCACATACACTTTAACAGGTGTTGATTTCTTACTATTTTGAATAAATGAGATAATCTCATTTGCATCCATCATTTTCATTATGTAAGTCCTCCTTCTCTTTTTCTCCTCATTACTGTATCAAAGGAAAGATTTAAAAACAAGAAAAAAAGGAAAGGGGGCGTCCCGTTTCCTTTTTTAGCAAATGTCATGCCGGCACTTCACATTTCTTTGCAAAATCCCTGCCGAATTGAAGCAGCATGTCTTCTTCTTCATCTTCCGGATTCATTTCGATTTTGACGGACGGAAGCACCGTGTCTCCGCCAAGCTCTTTGATTTTGTCCTCAAGTATGTCGACGGCACCGCAAAAATGCTCGTAAGAAGTATCTCCGGACCCGAAAACGGCAAACATCTTATCTGTGAAATCCATCCCTTCCATATCATCGTAAATATCCAAAAACTCATCCGGGAGATCCCCGTCGCCCCATGTATAAGCGCCAAATATCATATACTGATAATCGTTAAAGAGCGCCGCATCTACATCCATCGCTTCATGGCGGTCAACTTCGGCCCCGCCCTCAAGAAGGCCTTTCTCGATTAAATCGGCCATTGCTTCTGTATTTCCAGACATGCTTGCATAAACCAGCAAAACTTTCCCCATCGTTATTCCTCCTATAAAACGCTATAAAATCAGTGGGCTGCAGCAGGCTGTTCATAAGGCCTGACAAATTTGCATTCATAAAGACCCGCGCAAAAGAAGTTCTCCTTTTGATTGGCGACTCTGAATCCATGCCCTTTAATCGTGTCAAACCATTTCAGCTCTCTTTCAAAGAAATCAAGCCGGTAGATTCTTGAAAATCCGTCTCGGTCTTGAGCCGATGTGACATAGATGATTCCGTTGTCTTCGGACACATCCAGGAATGATTCTTCATTTTCAACAAGGCCCTGCCTGATTTGTATTTCATCATTCGTGTGGATGTTGACCAAATTGACGGCACCGTGATTTCCTTTTTTGGATCCCATCGCACAAACCAGCCATTCGCCTTCAAATGCGATCATCGAGGCGGTCATGCGGCCGGTTTCTTTTTTGATCAAAAAAGCCGATTCTGCTGCCAAATCGTATGCCCAAACACCACCGTGCACTTCATGAATCTGCGTTCCGATGTAAAGGCGCTCCTCATGGAGGCACAGAGAGCGGATAACGGGCGGATGACTCAAACCGGAAAACGGCTTGACGATTTTCCATGAGACGCCGAAATCCTCTGATATGTAAATGCAATGCTTCCCATGGGCACAAACAAAGCCGTCCGTTCTCCCTGTGATCGACCAAATCGTAGCGTTTGTCGGAAAGCTTGAGATTGACCAGGTTGCTCCTTGGTCAGACGATCTGATAATCGTTCCCCTCTCCCCTGCGCCGAATAAATAATCGCCGATATAGGTGATGGAACATATTTTGCTTTTTAATTGAAAGAGCTTTGTCCAGCCTTGCTCAAGTGAGTAGTGAAAAATCCCTTCCCGCTTGATGGCGACAAAGTAACCGGAATGCTTTGCCGAAGCGACGGCCGTCGCACCTTTATGAAACATGGGTCTCAGCCTGCCGCTTTTCGTGTTCTGCCCATCTTATAAAACCTTCGGCAAATTCCTTGCAGCACTCGGCATCTTCATCCGTTTCGGGGGCAAGTTCTATTTTCAAGGTCTCTCGATAAAGGTCGGCGCCGGTTCGTTCTAGCATGCTGTAAAACGTGTTGACCGCTTCGCAAAAGCGGGGGTATGCATAGTCGCCGGATCCGAAGCATGCCGCTTTCTTTCCTTTAAGGTCAAGCGAAGAGACCTCGTCGTAAAACGATTCCGCTTCATAAGGAAGATCCCCGTCTCCCCATGTGTAGGTGCCGATTAAAAGAAGATCGTATTCAGCCAATGAATCGGCATCGACATCATCCATTTCCTGAATTGCGACATCAAAACCGTTCTCCTTCAATGTATCTTTGATGATCATCGCGATATCCTCCGTGTTGCCGGACATGCTGGCATATGCAATTAATGCTTTAGACAACAGAATCACCTCTGAAATTGATAATGATTTTCATTATTATATAGATACACTTTAAATGATAATGATTATCAATGTCAATAAATCGCACAAAAAAAGCAGCCCTCTTTTTTGAGTCCTGCCTTTCTGATGTTTATTCAGTTGCCGTACATTCTTTCACAACCTCTACAAACGCCTGTACTTGCTTCAGTTGGAAAGCCGGCTCATAACCGAGCAGCCACGTATCTCTGCCGATTGCTTTTCCTTTAGCGTCAAGCAGCGGGATTTGATGAACATGGCTCCCGCTTCCGTGAAGCGTCACAGATGGAAGGATCGCATAGCCGATTCCGTGGAAAGCCATCTGTTTGCATGTTTCAATTTGGTCGACAATAATGGTCTGCTTTGGCGACGTTTTAAACTTTTGATGCCACCAGTGCTGAATTTCCTGATAGTACGTGCTGTCGCTTTTGAACTGGATGAACGGCCGTTCCGTTTTGGCAATGTCCTCAATGTTACGGATCTCTGTATCGACAAGGTACAATTCGTCCCGCATCAAGTAATGCTTCGGTCCTTTCCATTCCGGGTTTCCTCTGATAATGCCGACATGAACATGGTCTTCGTAGAGGCTTTTCAGCATTTCGCTGCTCCATCCGGTCACGAGCGAAATTTTCACGTTTGGATATTGTTTGACATAGGTTTTCAGAACGTTGGGAAGCCAATGCTGCCCAATGATCGAAGCGGCCGCCAATTTGAGCGTACCGTGAATCTCGCCCTCCAACTCATCGATATTCTCTCTCACTTTTTCCTGTTCCAATGTCACATCTTTTGCGAACTGGATGATTTTTTCTCCGGCAGACGTAACCGTCAGCCCTTTTTGCGATCTCAAAAAAATTTTCGTTCCCCATGATTTCTCAATGGTCTGCAGGCGTTGGGACAAAGCCGGCTGGGAAACAAACAGGCGTTCAGCCGCTTTCCGCATATTTAATTCTTCCGCCAGAACGACAAGCATGTGGAGCTCTTGAAGCTGCATGGACATTCCTCATTCCAATAAGTTTTTCTTATCATACATTTAATCAAACGGCTGTTTTTTAATCAAGCGGAAAGTCAGGCTTCGGAGAATGTGCGGAGGGTTTGGTGGAGCGCTGCAAATAAAAAATAGGCCGCTGCCGCGCCTATTTATTCAACGTTCTCAAATGCTTATTCAGCTGTTTTAACACGACACGCCTTGTAAAAATGCCTTCGAAAACCTGCTCTTCATTTTCGACACATACAAACGCGTTGTTGATGACCAGTCCGAATCCTTTTAAGATCGGGTCGTCAATTTTCAAGCGTGGGATGTCTGTCAGCATGACTTCTTCAACATGAATCTTGTCAAGCTTCTCAAATTCGATTCGTTCCAAGCCGAAGATTTTATCCATGATCATATTCGTTCCGATTAATCCGTGCAAACGGAAAGAAGCATCAAGTACAGGGATCGCGGTATATCCGGTTTTCGTCAACACGAGAAGGGCATGTTCCAGATTATTTCCGACTTGAACATGGGCTACTTTATCAGCATCGATCATAAACTGACCTACTGTCGTTTCAAGAAGTTCATCTGATTGCATACTAATCATGATTTTTCGACTCCTTTTCAGCTTTAATCCATCAACGCATATTTTCCCTATACTACAATAATATAAACGATATCAATATTTGTCGAAAACTTTCCTTTCTTCCAAGGTCAGTTTATCATTCCATATCCTTTTAGGAAACAAAAAAGATACTCTAATGAGTATCAATTGATATAATCTGACCTAATTTTCAGACCGGACACGGTCGTATAAGGTAACCAGTTTTTTATATGTCAGGCTATCCACATTTTTTGTACCCGTTTCTATATCATTGATCTCACTGCTTAGTAGCTCTACGGCATACTCATGGTCCAAAAGTACGTTCAGCAACAGTTTTCTCTCTTCTTCTGAAAAGCGTTCCATTCTTAACCAGCCCCCTAATTGATTTAGCTAGAGTCAGAAACAATATGTTCTCTCTAGTTTCTATAGGGCTAGAATATGAAATTGCAATTCAAACGTCAACCGCACATTTCGACATCTGTTCGATTTTCTTTCAAACAATTATTTTGTGTACCGGTTTGCATAGCTTGAAGCTGTATAGGAGTCAGGTTTAATTTTGGCACAGATTCCCATGGAGGTGATCCGGCCCGTCATTTCCTGGATTAAATCCTTTGTCATTCCTTTTTTTCCGATATCCAAATGAACTTCAAGGGTTAAATCTGCTCCCTCGTCTGTAAACGGAAGAAGCAGATCCATAATTTCATTAAAGTAATCATTTAAAAGATATGCGGCAATCTCTTGGCTGTAAGCTGTTTCAAGCGATATTTTCTCCCTGAGGCTATGTATCGGTCTGTTGACAACCGTGTTTTTCAGACAGCCCCACGCTCCTTTGCCCTTGCGGTGCAAATGGATAGCCGTGATAAACTTTGTGCAGTTCTGATGGATTTGCGAGTCTGTTCCGACGGACAGCAGATAGCTTGCCCGCGGATCTTGGCGTATGAACGCCTTCAGTCTCCCGATCACTTCAGGAAATGTCATTTGATCTTCAGAAAGATTATAAAAAAGAAAAGAATCAGCCATTGGAATGCCCCTTTTCATTTTTGATCTGCACCGAAGATGGAACGATTCGTCTGTCTGCTATCCTTTTTTGGTCGGTATATTTTTCAAGCTGAACCCGCAGCTGTCACATCTGTAAATTACATTCTGATTGGACTGGGCTGTCAGCACTTGATCCATATGCTCGGTTGTTTTGCAATTCGGACAAATAACGCTTGGAAAAGCTTTCATGCCATATCCTCCTATTGCTGAAGCAGTTCAAAGATTTCGATTGAAATCATATCGATGTTGTCAAACGGAAATGTGGTAGGCTTATCGCCTTTTTGATAAACTGTCAGCTCAAATGTTTGGTTTTTTTCAAAATATTTTACGCTGCAAATTTTTTCTCCGTTTACTTCAAAATTGCGCTGCGTCGGTTCTCCGGCAGCCTCCGCAGTCTCCTGCAGGCTCTGCAGTCTCGTGATGATACCCATTAATTGTGACATTCTAAAAAAGACTCCTTTCAAAAAAACAACTTCAGGATCAACAAGTATTAATTATAATACAAGTTCTACACGCATCATACCACAAAGTATCAGCCGATGACATTTTTCCTTTCTGATCATGAAAAAGAAAAACCGCTTTTCATAGTTTGAGTTTTCTTTTTTCATGTCATACATGAAAAATATTTTTTTGACTGCAGAGGAGCCTTTTTAACCACCAATTTAGATTTATGGGGCAACAGGATTGTCTTATTCCTGTCCCACACCTAAAGCCCAAAAATCCCGCAGCCATTTGCAATGCAGGATTCCACGCAAATAAAAAACTTGGCGGGGGCAGCGCCAAGTTTTTTAAAATCTTGATCTGATAGAGGGGTTGGGGAACAGAGAGGTTCATCTCTCTATAATTAAATGATAATGATTATCAGTATCATTGTCAATGAATTTTTTAAAAATTCTTTTTCTAGCTGAAAAGTTCGGCCAATGTCCAGTTAACATCGATGACAAACAGCGGGAATACAGCGTGGTCTTCTTCCTTGTTATCCGCAAAATTCGAGTTTGTTTCTTTCTCGTCCGGTTGTTCGGCCATCATGTCTTCTCCAGCCGGTTTTGTATCAGATTGGCCGATAGCCGTTACTTTGAAGCTGCCGCCGATATTCTTTAGCGTCACCGTCTGATAATTTTTTTGATATGAAACAGGACCGCGGTCTTGATCTCCAACACATTCGTATACGGTATAGCTTCCGTCTTTCACCGCCACTTTTGTGTTTTCATCATAGCTGAAGAAAGGGATTGCAACTTCCGGCGCGTCTGTCCCATAAAAAATCCACCCCGCTTGTTCGGGAAAGGCGTTCGCCTCCACGTACTTCGCTGCCATGGCGTGTTCCATATAAGGTTCCAAGAGGGATATCATGTCTTTTTTCGTTCTTTCCTTTTCGGTCAGCTGAAAATGGACGTCGGATACGGATTGAAGGGTCTCAAATAACGACGCTCTTGTCGGTTTTTCTCCGGCTTCGGCAAAATCCGCACAGAGGAATACAAAAGCCGCAGTCAATAGTCCGCACAGTAAGAATGACCAAACGTTCTTCATATGATCCGCCCCTTTTTTAGCATATATTTTTACATTTTCCTTTATATACGCAAAACAAACCTCTCGGGATTCATTTTTTCGAAAAGAAAAAGCGGCGAAAGGCCGCCGCTTAAATTAATCCGTCTTGTTCGTATAAATATGAGTAGGACAGGTCAATGAACAGATACAATTCTTCATCCATCGGATAGGAAAATGTTCTGATCATTTCCCCCGTTTCGATATCGCTGTACAAATCGCTGAAAAACCCTTTTCTCATCGTTCTCATCCTCATGATATTCTCGAGAAAATAAGGGCGCCAGCTCCAGTTTTTGCCGATGTACTCAGGCTGAAATATCCATGCTCCATCATGTTTAAACACGTTTTTCGTCAGCTGAATCCCGTCTTCATCGCACATGTAAATTCTAAAGCTGCAATCGGTCAGTTCTTTTCCGAGATTGAAGAGAAACTCATCGTCTGACTGAGCTGTTTTCTTTAGCGATGTGACAAGCTGATGAATCCGTTTGTAAAACTGCTCAGAGTGGTCGTACAAAATGGTTAGCTTCTTCTTCTCATGTGTGATAAATTGGTGAAACTCGGCATGCAGCCGGTCCTTTAATACATTCCGTTCGATAAATTCATCCTTCGGCAGTTCAAGATACTGCCCCTGAAAATACCGGCCTCCGTTTCTCCATGCGTATTGCAGCTGAAAGCTCGCCTCAATATCCTCGTAAAGCAATGCGGCGCCGATTTTTCTGGCAAGGAGCGATATGCTGTAAAGCACATATTCATAGGATGGCGAAGGAGAAGACAGCTTGAGCGGCTGAAGGTCGATCTTTAACAGATCAGGGGAAAGAAGAGCGATTCTGTCGAGGTTGCTGCTTTCCTTTCCGATATTATCAACAGCGACTTTAATTCCGTATGTACGGTAGTAGGTCAGCAAATGATGCAGCTGTTCAATATCCCCTTCAAACTTTTGCTCCGTGATTTCGATAACGAAACGGTTGAGCTCGAGCCCTTTATCCTGATATTCCATCAACAGGTCGAGGAACGATTCACCGTGATCCATCATCAGCACATTTGCATCTTGATTGACGAAGATGAGCAGGTCGCGCCCGCTCTCCAAAAAATGATCAAGCGCCTGGCGGATCACCTTGAGATCAACCTCTTTCTTGTATTCTTCAGGAATTGTCGGATCAGAAAAAAACGGCCCGAGACTCTTCACTTCAGATTCTACCTTGATACGCCCCAGCACTTCATAGCCGATCACCTTTTGTTCTTCAGCACTGAAGATCGGCTGATAGTATGGAATAACATCTTCAATGTTCGTTAAAATATCGAGTGGATCCAACATGGCATATCACCTGCTTCTAATCTTTGTCTGATTATACCATACCGGCCCGCACCTTTGAATTTGAAATCTTAAAACGGACGGGGATTCAGCCATTGGCCGCCGTCCATCGTCACACACTCCCCGTTGACATATCCCGCCTGTTCAGAAAGCAAAAATGCGGCGAGTCCCGCGATTTCTTCAGGGGTTCCCAGCCTGTTGAGCGGAACGCTTTTGATTGTCGCGTGCGCGGCTTCTTCCGATTCAAACAATTTTTCGGCACCGCCCGTCCTCTCGATCGGACCGGGCGCGATGGCATTGCACCTGATCCCGTATGCACTTCCCCACTCGACTGCAAGCGTCCTCGTCAGCGACAGGACAGCTGCTTTTGCCGCCGCGGAATGAACGACACCGGCACCCGCGCCCCATGCATATGTCGCGACCATATTTAAAATCTGGCCGCGTTTTTTTTCCTTGATCCAGTAGCGGCCGGCTGCCTGGCTGCAATAAAATGTGCCGTTCAGCACGATATCGATGACCGCCTTCCAGCCGTTGACCGACAGTTTTTCAGCAGGGCAGATAAAGTTCCCTGCGGCATTGTTAACCAAAGCGTCGATCGTACCAAAGCGTCCTGCCGTCTCTGTGATCATCTGTTCCACATCTTCAACAGACCTGACATCCATCCGGCATATAGCCACCTGCCCCGTAAATGTTTCAATTTCTTCTTTGGCCGCTTCAAGCGTTTCTTGCGTTCTGCCTGTAATCATCACATTCCAGCCTTCTTCGGCTTGCTTTTTGGCGATCGCTTTTCCCATTCCGCTCGACCCGCCGGTCACGATTACAACTTTTCTGTCCATATCCATCCCCCTTGTTTATGAATGAGTATTCATTCAATTCATAGTTTATCATATAAGTTAAAAAAAATTAACAAAACACGCGGACTGTCCTAAAATGGCTTTTCTGGATGATATAATGTAGAGATTCTATTAAAGGTTGGTTGCTTATGAAAAATCCGTCCAGAAGACAATTTTTAAAAGGCTTCTTAGGCCTTGCTGCAGCAGGGCTCTTTACCGCTGCCGGCGGCTTGGGCTATGCGCGCTATCTCGAGCCGCACATGCTTGAAACAAACTTGATTCCCATTCGGCATCGTCTCATTCCTAAAGGGTTTGACCAGTTTCGGATCGTTCAATTCAGCGACACCCACTTAAGCGAATACTTTACAGCAGACGAGCTTTCAAATGTTGTCAGCCAAGTGAACGCCCTTTCCCCGGACCTTATCGTATTCAGCGGGGATTTAATAGATAAACCGCATCGCTACCGGGAACACGAGCATGCTGTCAACGCCTTAAAAAAGCTTTCAGCCCCCTATGGAAAGCTTGCCATATTCGGAAACCATGATCACGGCGGCTATGGAACAAAAGTCTATCAGACGCTCATGGCATCGGCCGGTTTTCAGGTGCTGCGAAACGACTTCATGAAGCTTGAATTGATAGACGGAAGCGTAATAGAGATCGCGTCACTCGATGATTTGATGCTCGGCAGCCCCGACTATGAAGGCATCCTGTCAAAACTGAGTAAAAAAGCCTTCTCGATTTTGCTCGTCCATGAGCCAGACGCTGCTTTAACGGCAAAACAATACCCCGTCAATTTGCAAATATCCGGACACACCCACGGCGGACAAATTCAGATTCCCGTATTTGGTCCTTTAATCACGCCTCCGTACGGAGAAATTTATACGGAAGGGATGTATGAAACAGCTGGAATGAAAATCTATGTCAATCGAGGAATCGGCACGACCAGGCTGCCGCTCCGCTTTTTGTCAAAGCCTGAAATCACCGTGTTCCAGCTTGAATCCACTTAATCCTTAACCGGCCTTTTGGCTCAAAATGAAAGGCATCTGCATACATTAAGTAAAAGCATTCCCGCTCATTTCATCCAATCCTCATTAAAAAAACGAAACTTCCCCAGCCTCTTTCCGTCTATATATTAGCAGCGGAAAAGGCTCTCTTTTCGTTTTGAAAAGGAGATGTGCTGATTATTGCTGATGTACCAAGTAAAATCTGGAGAAACTCTGGAAAGCATCGCCGCCGATTTCAGAATGACCCGGCAGGCTTTGCTGCAGGCGAATCCGGGCTTAAACGGCGGCCAAGTGTCCGCAGGCCAATCGATTATCATTCCCGGCATTAGAAACCCGGACACAATCCCTTACCGGATTGTCGTGTCTCTCAGCGGGAGAACGCTCAGATTATATGAGCAAAACAGACTTGTAAAAACATATCCGATTGCCGTCGGAAAAATCCTCACACAGACGCCGAGAGGCGAATTTGTCATTGTCAACCGGCAGCCAAATCCGGGCGGCCCGTTCGGCGCCTACTGGCTGAGCCTCTCAAAACAGCACTACGGCATCCATGGCACGAATAACCCGGCGTCAATTGGCAAAGCTGTTTCAAGGGGATGTATCCGCATGCACAATCAGGATGTTCTGGAACTTGCTTCTATCGTACCCAACGGAACCCGAGTGTCCATTACACCTTAGACCAGTACATTTCCAGACAAATGCAATTTGAACAATACAACATCTTGTATTAAGATATAATGGGACCTTTAGGGTAAGGAGCGTATATATGGATCTTTTTAAAAATCGTAATTTCGTCCGACTTTTTTTCGCAGCTTTCGCTTCTCAAATGGGAACGACAGTCGGAAACATGGCTTTCGCTTTTTTCTTGCTCGACCGGTTCAGCAGCCAGCCGGCCTACACGACAATCGCCGAGCTGATGTATTCCTTGCCGACGGTTTTTGTATTCTTTATCGTCGGGGTGGTCGCTGACCGTTTTGACCGCAAGAAAGTCGCGGAAAACTGTGATTGGATCAGAGCGGGATTGACTGTCGTTCTTTTCTTTGTACTGTATCTTCAGATCATACCGCTTGTGTTTTTAGTTCTATTTATCAGAAGCGCGGTTACAAAATTTTTCTACCCGGCCGAAGCAAGTTTGGTCCAGGCCATTTTAAGAAAGGATCAGTATGCAAAGGCAGCCGGACTGAACCAGATGCTTTTCAGCCTGTTTCTATTGTTCGGCGTAGGAATTGGAGCTTTTATGTACAAGACGATCGGCCTGCATGGTGCTATCGCTCTTGATTTTGTGAGCTTTATCGTATCCGGCTTTTTAATCCGTTCCTGCGATATTCCGCTAGAAGCGCGGCAGCCGAACGGGCAAAAAGGCTGGAAAAACATGACCGTCAAAGATTCGATGCACGATTTTAAGGAAGGCATCGTTTATATATTAAAAAATAAATTGCTTGCCTCTCTCGTATTCGGATATTTTATCTTCGGACTTGTCAGCGGGGGACTTTCGGTTCTGCCGATGTTTAAAATGAAGTATGAGCTGTCCCCTGACAGTTATGAGTGGCACACATCCCTCTTTACAATCGTACTGGGTATCGGACTTTTGACAGGGATTGCCGTCGCCGCTCTGCTTGAAAAAAAAGTGAAGCCGGCATACATGATGTCAGTCCCGATTTTTATTGCGGGTGCCTTTATCATTTTGCTTGGCTTTACAGATCAATTGCCCGTATATTACTCGGCTGCGTTTCTTGCCGGGATATGCATCGGACCGATCAACACAGCGCTTGGCGGCTGGATTCCCAAAATCGTCCACCCAAGGCTGATGGGAAGAGTCAGCGGGTGGACCGATCCGCTGACAATGATGGCGCAATCCTCAGCGCTTGGCGTGATCGCTGTTTTATTCCCGGGAATCATCGCCGATGTGGATTATATATATTACGGTTTGGCGGGAATTATTCTGCTGGCGGCGATGTACTATTTTATCGTCCTGCCTAAATTAAGCGCCGAGAACGCGGAAATCGACGTTCAAGCGGCGCTGAAGAGACAAAAAAATACAAAAGCAAAAATGAACTCTGTTTTATAAAGATGAAAACGCGCGATTCCTTAAAAAATCGCGCGTTTTTTCTATGAGATATTTGCATTTTCTGTTCTATTTCGTATAATTTAGACATAAGCCTTGCAACTTTAGGAGGTGATCTAGAAACGAATGGATAGGAGAGAAAAAATGGACGACCATAATCATACGAAAGAATTAAAACCGACAGTTGAAAACCTTTCAAAAGCGATTTATACAGTTAATCGCCATGCAAAAACCGCGACTAATCCCAAATACCTGTATCTTCTGAAAAAGAAAGCTTTGCAAAAGCTGCTTAATGAAGGAAAGGGTAAAAAGGTAGGCCTTCACTTTTCGAAAAATCCAAGATTCAGCCAGCAGCAGTCAGATGTGCTGATTTCTCTCGGAGACTACTTTTTTCACATGCCTCCAACAAAAGAAGACTTCGCAAGCCTTCCACACTTAGGTACATTAAATCATTCGTATCGGAACCCTAAAGCTCATATGTCCTTGAATATAGCGAAACAGCTTCTTCAAAACTACACGGGAATTAAGGAAAAACCGCTCGTCACAAACCGGAAGCGCCCTGCCTCAAAGCCCGTCTTCAAGAAGCTTGGCGAAAGCTATTTTTAATAAAAAAAGCCTCAAAAAGAGGCTTTTTTTAGTTCTTGAAAATATATTTATCAAGCTTTTCGATCAGTTCGTTGAGCTCTGGCTTGCTGATTTGTTCGTCAGCTCCGACTTGTTCCCCTTTATGGCGAAGATCGTCTGTAATCAAAGAAGAGAAAATCAAGATCGGCAGCTCCGAACTCAGCGGGTTATCTTTTAACAGCTTTGTGAGCCGGTGTCCATCCATCTGCGGCATTTCAATATCCGTGATCATGAGATCGACTTTTTCGTGAAGGGCTGTGCCGTCTTCCATCAATTGAAGCACATGTTCGTAAGCCTCTTTTCCGTTTTCAAAAGACACGATGTTGTTATACCCTGCTTCATTCAGCTTTTCCACCAAAAGCCGCAAGAGGAGCGGAGAGTCTTCGACAATCATCAGCTTTTTGTCAGTCCGTCTCTGATCAAATTTTTCATCTTTCATTTGATAAGGGTCCGTACCTGACTCAGACTCAAGATCAAAAATGATTTTTTCGTAATCAGGCAGGAAAATCATTGTGCCGTCGAGCTTAATGATGCCGGTAAGGTGACGGTCCATTCCTTGATTTAAAGCGGTCGGCTTCTCGATTTCTTCCCACGACACCCGGTGAATCTGCGAAACCGATCCAGTGTGAAAGACGATTTTCCGCTTGTTGAATTCCGTCACAATGTATTTTTCTTGATGCTCGTCCTCACCGTGTTCGACGCCGAAGAAAGAGAATAAATCAATGACGGGAAGAATTTCCCCGCGCAATGTGATCATGCCCTCCATATGCTTGTGCGAATGAGGCACTTTCGTAATGTCAACCGGCTGAATGATTTCTCTGACTTTCATGACATTTATGCCGAAAATGTTGAGACCAACTTCGAACTTCACGATTTCTAATTCATTGGTTCCCGAACTTAATAAAATTTCCTGTTGGTTTGAAGACACTGATATCCCTCTCTATCCTACTTTGTGTTTACTTTTTATATCGGCGTCTTTTGTTAAAAGTTGATGCTCTGGGTTAAGCTTTTGCCTTAACATTTTGATGAATGATCAGGCCGATCGCTGCCAATAACACTAAAGATCCGAAAGCCATTCTGCTGGCCATGTTCCCTAAATCCCTGAACAGCAAAGTAATCGATCCGTACAGGACCGGACCGAAAATGGAAGAGATTTTCCCCGACAAAGCAAACAATCCGAAAAATTCGCCTCTTTTATGCTCGGGCGTCAGTTCGATAATCAGTGTCCTTGATGCGACCCATGTGCCTCCAAGCGAGATACCGAAAAGGCTTCCCGCAATCCAAAACAAGACTGTTGACGTCGTGCATGCTCCAATCGTCAAAGCGGTGATCATAATGGCGGCGACAAGACTGACTGCGTGTTTAGCGCCGATCTTTTTTGTTACAAAGCCGAGCAAAAATGAACCGATGATGCTTGAGACCGTTGAAACAAGGTAAAGTAATACAAATTGACCGGTCGTAAAACCGATGACCGTTTTTGAATAAACCGCCATCATGGCTATTGCTGTAGCAAGCGCATCATTCAGGAAAAAGTAGGCGATCATGAACAAGAAGACCGGTTTGTACAGGCGAATGTCCTTGAACGTCTGCACGATTTCCCTGTATCCGCTGAAAAACGATTTTTTTTCTTTCGGTTCCGGTTTTCTTTTCTCTTTCGTGAAGAGCAAATACGGAAGTGAAAAAAGTAAAAACAAGAGAGCCGACGGGATGAAAGCACGGTGAAAATCCTGGTTCCCGACCAGAAGGTAAACCGTTAAGCCGGCCAAAGTACCGATATATCCGATCGCAATCCCGAATCCTGATAAGAGAGGAATTTCTTCTTTTGTACCCAAATCAGCCAAAATCGTATCATAAAACACCAAGCTTGAATGATAGAAAAACTTTGCGGTCACAAACATGACAACAACAAGGATCAAAGATAACGGAAGCCCGTATATGTCCTTCTGAAACGAAGCGCCCGCAAAAACCCCCATTAAGATGGTGCACAAAACACAAATCATCGTAAACAGACCGATGTATTTTTTCTTTCTGCCCGTCCGGTCAATCAACACCCCGAATAAAGGCGTGAAAATGACGAGCAGGAAGCTTGCGGCTGCGTTCGAATAGGAGATAAAAGTGCTTGCCACCTGATTCATGCTGGCGTTTTCGCCGACTGCCTCCTGCAAATAAAAAGGAAAAAAGATCGTCACAATGTTTGATGAAAAAATCGTGTTTGCAAAATCGTATAACGCCCAAGATAGAATCGGCAACGTCAAAAAGAGCTTGATTCCCGTTCTTTGCGCCCGCTTTACAGCTTGTTCACGTTCCGGCTGAGTATCCATCTGGATTGATGCCTCCTTATTTTTATTCCTGCCGTGAAACATTTTCCTGAACAAGACAGCACGCATTCATGCTGAAAGCGTGCTGTCTTTTACCCGTTATTTTTTTACGACAATGGTTCCTGCCAACATATCATGAAGCGCCTGGCGCCTTTCTGTGAAAAAGGCCATAATGTAGCCGACCAACAAAATCGGAGAAAGAAAGCTTTTGGCCAGAAACCTTCCGGCCGCACGGCCGAAAGAGATTCTTCCGCCTTCTGCTTTCGCCACCTGAACGTTCATGATTTTCTTGCCGAGCGTCCCTTGCCATTTGGATGATTCCATCAGCGTGTAATAAAGAAAATAAACAATAAAAGTAATACTTCCAACGATCGCTATGGTTTTGAACATGCTGATGATAAACGTAAAGATTTCCTGATCGCTCAAATACTCGGGATCAGTCTCCATCATGAGCATGATATCCGAATTTCCCAACATCAACGCCGCTGTTAAAACGTACGTGAAAATATATGCGGGAATCCCGAGAATCAATCCGTCGAGCAGGGAAGCTACAAAACGCGCGCCGATTCCGGCATACTCGCTCCTTTCAGGAGCAGTTTCGTGTTTGTCTAATTCCAATTCCAATGTGCTTTTCCTCCTAACATCTTGACTTCTATATACTACTAAGATTCGCTGAATATTATCAATACGTATCACGTTTTTTTAAAGTTAAATTAATGTACGGCTCACAAGTTTTTCATTGACTTTGACATTTATCGTGTTACAATGGTCAAGGATTTTTCAGGAAAGGTGTTTATGATGGGAACAATTGTAACGATTAAAAATCATGAAATGACCATTTTAGAAGGGGTCAGCCGTGCCGTTTACACAGAAATGCTCAAGGATGCTTCAGACAGTGAAGAACAAATATATATTTCGTGGAAAGAAGATGTTGACTTCGATTACGGCTACTAAACGAAATATAACGTAAGACAATCGTTTGATTGTCTTATTTTTCTATCTGCTGCCATCCGCATGTCCGCATACCTTGCATTGTTTTGCATATACTTGTTACGAGTTTTTATAAAATTGATTGATTAAAAGATGACAATTGGTCTGATGATGGTAAAATAAGATAAACCATAACATTTTTAAGGTGATGCTAAATGGAACATTTGCTTAATCCAAATGTAAAAGAAATCGAAATCTCAGGGATCCGCAAGTTCTCAAACCTTGTATCCCAGTACGAAAACGTAATCTCTTTAACAATCGGCCAGCCTGATTTCTTCACCCCCCACCATGTCAAACAGGCCGCCAAAAAAGCGATAGATGAGAATCAAACATCTTACACTCACAACGCCGGATATCCCGAACTGAGGCAGGCTGTACAGCTTTATATGAAGAAAAAAGCCGATTTAAATTATGAAGCGGAAAGCGAGATCATTGTGACGACCGGAGCCAGCCAGGCCATCGATTCGGCATTCCGCACGATTTTATCACCTGGCGATGAAGTCATTCTTCCGGGGCCGGTATACCCCGGATACGAGCCGATCATCAAAATGTGCGGAGCGTCTCCATTGATCATTGACACCACGTCTCACGGCTTTAAGCTGACAGCAAAATTGATCGAGGAAGCGCTGACGCCGAAGACAAAATGTGTTGTTCTTCCTTATCCGTCAAATCCGACGGGAATGACGCTGTCCGAAGAAGAGCTGAAGGACATCGCCTCCCTTTTAAAAGGTCGAAACGTCTTTGTGCTTTCGGATGAAATATACAGCGAACTCACTTTTGACAGACCGCACCACTCCATCGCGTCTGTGTTAAGGGACCAGACGATCGTCATCGGCGGACTTTCCAAATCCCACAGCATGACAGGCTGGAGAATCGGATTTTTGTTCGCGCCGAAGGAAATCGCCAAACATATTTTAAAAGTCCATCAATACAACGTATCATGCGCTTCATCGATCTCTCAAAAAGCAGCTCTGGAAGCCGTCACCAACGGGTTTGATGATGCGCTGATCATGCGCGAGCAATATAAAAAACGGCTTGACTACGTGTACGACAGACTTGTGACAATGGGCCTCGATGTGATTAAACCGTCGGGAGCATTCTACATTTTCCCGTCCATCAAATCGTTTGGAATGTCTTCCTTTGATTTCTGCATGTCGCTTCTTGAGGAAGAGGGGCTTGCGATCGTGCCGGGCAGCTCGTTTTCTGAATACGGGGAAGGCTATGTGAGGATCTCTTACGCATATTCTCCTGATACGCTAAGGGAAGGTCTTGACCGGCTGGAGTCCTTTGTTTTCAATAAGAGGCAATCGATACAGACTACGTAAACAACGGCTTTTACGCCGTTGTTTTTTATTTTGGAAATGAAATCTTAAATGTCGTGCCTTTTTCTGCTTTGCTGTCGACTTCGATTGTTCCGTTGTGATTTTCGATGATATTGAAGGTGACCATCAAACCGAGGCCTGTTCCTTTTTCCTTCGTCGTCAAAAACGGCTCGCCGATTCGCTTCATGACATGTTCAGGTATTCCTTCTCCTTCGTCCTCCACCTCGACGATGACCGAATCTTCGGTTTCTCTGACGGTCAAATGGACCGTACCGCCGTTCGGCATGGATTCGACGGCGTTTTTGATCAGGTTGATAAACACTTGCTTTAATTGATTTTGATCCCCTTTAATATAGATATTGTCCGGGAGGATCGTATTGATCAAAATGCCGTTTAAGTTGGCCTGCGTTTCTAAAAGAGCCGTCACTTCGCGGATCAGCCTGATCAGATCTAGCTTTTCTTTCAATGCGTTTTGCTGCGGCTTTGCCAGCATGAGAAGTTCGCTCAAGATCAGTTCGATTCTGCTTAATTCGGAAAAGATAATATTAAAATAATGTTCATTTTCTTCCATCGTGGGCTTCATCAGCTGTAAAAACCCTTTAATCGCGGTGAGCGGATTGCGGATTTCGTGGGCGATCCCGGCTGCAAGCTGTCCGGCGATCGACAGTTTTTCCGAACGGACCATCAGCTCTTCGGTCTGCTTGCGTTCAGAAATATCCCTTAAAATCACCTGAACGGCCGTTTCCCCGAAAAATGTCGTAGGGATGCAAACCATTTCTGTATAGATGAGCCTTTTTTCAAATGTATACCACGTCTGCTTTATGATTTCAGATTCGGATTTTCGGTCTGTAATCCGTTCCAGCCTCGCTTTGACATCTTCGTGATCGCACGGATGCAAATGTTCATAAATATCTTTGCCGATTAAATCCTCATACGTCTTTGCTTCAAACAGACGAATGCCTGATTCATTCATAAAGACCCATCTACCTTTATGAATAACGGCTATCGTATCGATTGAGTTTTGAATCAAGAGCTGATAGCGCTCCCTGCTTTTTTGCAAAATGGTCTGGAATTTCTTCCTCGATGAAATGTCAATGAGCAGGAGCAGCTCCGCTTTCTGGTTTTGATAAATGGTCGGCGCCGCCTTGACTTCGAGGTGAATCTGCGTGCCGTCGAGCTTATGCCAAGTTTGCTCGATCATTCCGACATCAAGTCCCTGCTGCATCCGCTTGATACGGTTTTTGACGATGTCATGGTACTCTTTCTCGATAAAATCGTAGGAATACTTTCCGATAATTTGCCGTTTGTGCTCGGCTCCGAGCAGGTTGACCATGGCGTCATTGACGTAGACTATTTCCCCTTGAACGCTGATGCACAGAGGGTTTGGCAAGCCTTCCACCATGGCTTCGAATTCCTCTTTTGCCGGCAGCCTGGCAGCTTCTTCCGGTGTGTCTTCCTCTTTTATGGAGCTGCTTTTCTTAGAGGGACGGTCTTCAAACACTTTCATTTTGAGTACAATCTCGCGTTCTTTTTCTCCAACATGGGTCGTGACGAAATCGATCGATGCTTCGATCCAGATCATCGTGTAGTCTTTTTTCACAAATCTGAAGGTGCAAGGCAGCAAATGATGCTCATTGTAAAAATAGCTTTCTACCAGAAAAAGATCGTCTTCGTGTAAATAGTCCTTCAAATACGTACCGATCAGTTCATTCTGCTGGTAGCTTAAGAGTTCTTTGCAATTTGCAGATATGTATATAAAACGGCCGTTAGCTGACAGGACTGCCTGTAAATTCATATGGGGCTTATATTGCTCAAAACGTTTTGTTTTTTGTTCCATCATATCCCTCCTTTATACCCTATTCATGACCAGCATTCATTAAAACTATTTTGCTTAAAAGGATTCGCTAAAATACGAGAAATCTCCTTCAAAACTTCTAGCATTCGTCAAATTTTGATAACAAAAAAAGAACCCGGAAAAAATCCGTGTTCTTTTTTGTCTAATCCTTGCTGTATTTTTTTTGCAGATCGACATAGGCTTTGACGATTTTGGCGGCGATGTTTTTGTTGATTCCGCCTTTATCAGTGGTCATAGACGGAACAACAACGCTGAAAGCAACCTCAGGATTTTTCGAAGGATAGTAACCGGCAAAGGTTAGGTTGTAACTCATCGTTCCCCACCAGCTTCTGTTCGTGCCGTAGTAAGGTGCCTGTGCCGTTCCGGTTTTGCCTGATACATCAAGTGAACCGAATGTCCCGGCTGCCGTTCCCCCTGGCTGAGTGACCCGTTTCAAACCGGTTTTCACGATTTCAATATCGCTTTGGGAGTTGTTGATTTTGTTGAGCACATTGGCAGAACGCTCTTCAATGACAGGTCCGAGCTTTTCGCTTTCAGGTTGGTGAATGCTTTTCACGACTCTCGGCTGCACTCTGTAACCGCTGTTGGCAATCGCAGACATATATTGAGCGAGCTGCAAAGGCGTGTACGTGTCAAACTGGCCGATTGCTTCATCGAGAAGGAGACCCCCGACTATTTTTGGATTTGTCTGCATCCCGGCCGACTCCTGCGGCAAGTCGATGCCTGTTTTTACCCCAAGGCCAAATTGATTGAAGTAATATCTCATTTTATTTAAGTCCTCTAGGTTCGCTGGAAGCGGGCCGTTCGGTACATACGTAATTCCTGCAATCCTCATGGCCACATGAAACATATAAACGTTTGAACTTTTTTGAAGCGCTTTGACTTCATTAGCCCATCCAATTGTGTCGGTATAGGAACCTTTTATAACAGGCCCTGCGAAAGTCAGCTTTCCGTTATCCAAATACATCTGCCCATGCGGCATGCCGTCCTGATAACCGGCCAGCACGGTCGCGCCTTTGACTGCTGATCCCATTTCATACTGGGTCGTAAACGCGCCGATTGAATAGTCGGTGATTTTGCCGTCGATGATTCGCTTTCCGGCCATGGACAGAATGTCTCCGTTATTCGGATCCATCATGACGACGAACGCTCTGTCCAGCATGTAGTTTGAGCCGCGGAATTTATTAAGCTCCTCTTCGATAGCTTCTTCGACTTTCTTTTGGAGCTCCATGTCGAATGTCAGCTGCAGATCGTAGCCGCGTCTTCCTTCATCAACCGTTTCCTGGCTGATGACCTTGCCTGAGCGGTTTTCTGTATATTGCACTTTCGCTTTTTTCGGATTTAAATATTCTTCATATTGATACTCGAGATAGCTTTTTCCCACTCTGTCATTCCGGGCATATCCCCTTGTCAGGTAAAAGTCTTCCCGGTCCTTGATAAGCCCTTGCTCAGGCGTTGTGACGCCTCCGAAAATGGAGTAGAGCGTTTTTTCATAAGGATATTTCCTGGTCCAGTCCATGATGACGTCAACGCCGGGAAGCTCTTCAAGATGCTCGGAAACGCGTGAGACTTCCTCATACGTTAAATCGTTGGCCGGCATCTGTTTTGAAGCCTTCTCATCAAGGAGCTGCGCATCGTTTTTCCCCTCGGTTTTCGGGCTCATCGCTTTGACGATTTGCGGCTCATACGCATAGCCGCCTGAAAACCTTCTGAAAATCGCGGCGACTTTAAGCTCGTCTTTGTCCTTTTCCAGCGCTTTGATCTCTTCCGCCGGAACGCGGTCTACCTGCAGCTTGTATGTTTGATCAGACTTGAGGGTTTTCTCGCCGTCTTTCAGAAGTGCAGCAGCTTTTTTCGGATGTCTGGCAAGCCAGTAATCTTTCAAATCTCTTTCTTTCAGAAACGAAGTATCGATATCGATCAATTCTGCGAGTTTTTTGGCTGTGCTGATTTTTTCCTCCGTTTTTGTGCTTGTCATCATCGTATATGTGATCGCGGGAACGCTTTGGTTGTCGACAACCACCCGCCCGTATCTGTCATACATTTTACCCCGCGGCGCCGGGTATGACGCAATTTTCGCCTCGGTTTTCGAAGCTTCCTGCTCATACGCTTCCCCATTGACGATTTGCACGAGGCCCAGCTTGACGATCAGCGCAGCGAACAAAGTGAACACCGCAAAGAAGTACAGGTTGATCCGCCATAAACGCGAACGCCTGCTCTTTTTGATTTCAGCCGGATCATGTTGAGATTCTGTCACTGAAACTCTCTCTCCTCTCACAATATTCAATTTTTACATTAATTAACTGAGATATATTGTAACACTTTTGTAATGGTTGTTACAATCTAAAGTTTTTAAAAAAGCTGTCAATCTCTTTTTATATTAAAATTTAACTAACACATTTAAATTTTACCACGTTTATGACAAGACGCGTAAAAGAGCGATCTGGTTGCATATTGGCAGCAAAGGGTTTTTCTTTTTTTATGTCAAAATTAACAATAATACCTTGTCAAAGGGAATATATGGATCTATTATTTCAAAAAAGCCGTGTTATGATTCTAGTGTACGAAACAACAACAACTACAACATTTAGGAGGATTACTGTTTATGAAAAAAGCTTTTCTTTTATCAGCAGCAGCTGCAGCAACGCTCTTCACATTCAGCGGCGTTCAACACGCTGACGCTAAAGAGCAGCAGCAAGTACAAGTCAAAACCGTTCATTCCATAAATGTAACTGATCTCGCAGGCAAACTGAATATCCAAAACATGAACCAGCTTTCTAAAGCTGACCAGGAAAAAATTCAGTCCCTGCTTCATTCTTATATGAAACAAGCCACTCAACAGCCTAAAGCTTCAAAGCCTGAAAGCACGCAGACTCAAAAACAGGAAGCTTCAAAGCCTGCGGCTTCAAAAGAGCAGACTTCACAGCAAAAGCAAAATACAGCGCCTTCATCTTCTTCTGTAAGCGCGTATGAAAAAGAAGTTGTTGAGCTGACGAATGCGGAAAGAAAGAAACAAGGACTAAAACCTCTTACTTTGGATGAAAAACTGAGCAAGGTTGCCCGCACGAAATCTCAAGATATGAAAGATAACAATTACTTTGATCACAACAGCCCGACTTACGGTTCTCCATTTGACATGATGAAGAAATTCGGCATCACATACCGCACTGCCGGAGAAAACATCGCGAAAGGCCAAAAAACGCCTCAGGAAGTTGTCAAAGCTTGGATGAACAGTGAAGGTCACAGAAAAAACATTATGAACCCTAACTTCACGCATATCGGTGTTGGATATGTGAAAGACGGCAACTACTGGACTCAGCAGTTCATCGGAAAATAAGAACCAGCAAAAAACCACTTGCATTGAGCAAGTGGTTTTTTTTCGTTATTTATATTCTGTCCAAAGCTTGTACACACTTTGGGTGCCGCTGTTTTCTTCGCCTTTTTCCACAAGGGTGTCGTAAAGGCTTTTCGCAAGCTCGAGCCCCGGCATTTTCTCGCCCATCAACTCCGCTTCTTCTAGCGCGATGCCCATGTCTTTAACAAAGTGTTTGACGTAAAAGCCCGGTTCAAAGTCGCCTTTCAGCATTCTAGGCGCGAGATTTGAGAGGGACCAGCTTCCCGCAGCGCCGGTCGTAATGCTTTTTAACACATTGTCGGGATCGAGTCCGGATTTTTTGGCGTAGGCCATCGCTTCTGCGACACCGATCATACCTGCAGCAATCGCAATCTGGTTGCACATTTTCGTATGCTGGCCGCTTCCGGCCGGCCCCTGATATTGGATATTTTCACCCATGATCGAAAAGATCGGGTAGCATTCATCAAAGGCTTTCCGTTCTCCTCCGACCATAATGGCGAGCGTGCCGTTTCTCGCGCCGACGTCCCCGCCTGAAACCGGAGCATCTAAAGCGTAAAGTCCTCTCTCTTTTGCAGCAGCCTCGATTTGTTTGGCGAGAGAAGGCTTGGAAGTCGTCATATCGATGAGGTAAGAACCTGTTTTGGCATTTTCAATAATGCCTTCGCTTCCAAAGTAAACTTCTTCAACGTCTTTTGGGTAGCCGACCATTGTGATGATCACATCAGACGACTGCGCCAGTGCTTTGACGGATGATTTCCATTCCGCCCCTTTTTCCACGAGGCTGTCCGCTTTCTGTTTTGTTCTCGTATAGACGCTGACGGGATAGCCTGCAGCTAAAATATGCGAGGCCATGCTGTTTCCCATTACTCCGAGTCCGATAAATCCGATCGTTTTTTTCATGATGTCATCCCCCTTAAATTGCTTTTACCATTCCGCCGTCTATCAGCAGAGTCTGTCCAGTCATATATGTATTGCATTCTGATAAAAGAAAGCTTGCATATTGTGCAAAGTCGTCAGGTTTTCCGTAGGAGCCGAGCGGAATCTCTTTCTCATAGCTTTCCTTCACCTGCTGCTCGGAAAGGCCTGTTTTCTCGGCTTTGAGCCGGTCAAGCTCTGCCACGCGATCTGTCGCGATTCTCCCAGGGGCGAGCGTGTTGATCAAAATGCGGTGTTCGGCCAACTCTTCCGCAATGGATTTTGTCAGACCGACGATTCCCATTCGAAACGTGTTGGAAAGCAGCAACCCCGGAATCGGTTGCTTGACTGATGAAGAAGCGATATTAACAATGCGGCCTCCATCCTTTTTTAGATATGGAAAAGCTTCGCGGATTAAACGGACATAGCTGAGCAGATGCAATTCAAATGAAGAAGTCCAGTCAGCGTCTGTCAGATCGAGCAGGCTGCCGCCTTTCGGTCCTCCGACATTGTTGACGAGCATATCGATCGTTCCAAATGTGTCAGCGGTCTTTTGAACGAGCGCTTTGATCCCGTCAGCATCTGCAAGATCGCATACTTGATATGAGATGGATCCGCCGCCGAGTCCATTCAGCTCTTCCGCAGCTTTTTTCAAGTCCGCTTCGTGTCTCCCGGACAACATGACATTTGCCCCTTCTTTCGCAAGGGCTTTTGCAATCGCATTGCCTAGTCCTTTGCTGCTTGCTGCCACAAGCGCCGTTTTGCCATTCATCTTTAAGTCCACAATCATCACTCCCTTCATATTTATAGTGTAACATGTATATTCTGAAAATTGGGATTGTGAGCGTTGAAAAAGTCCCTCTTTCAAAAAGAGGGACTTCTTTATTACACGTTAAACTTATTGATCGCATTTAATAATTCTTGATTGGCCTCACTCAGCGCTTCAGCCGATTTGGCGATGCTTTCCAGCGCTGTCAGCTGCTCGTTTGTCGAAGCGCTGACCTCTTCCGCAGCCGCTGCTGACTGCTGGGAAATAGCTGAAATGCTTTGGATCGAATCAGACATTTTTTGCTGTTCTCCGCTCATACCAGAGATTTCAGAGTAAATGTGGTCAATTGAGTTGACGAGCGCCTGCATTTCTGCAGTAATTTTGCTGAGCGCTTCTCCTGTCTCATGAATCATTCCATTTTGCTCTTCATTCATCTTGCTTGCTTCCGTCATCGCTGATACGGCTTCTTTCGTTTCCAGCTGAATCTGCTTGACCGTTTCACTGATATGCTGTGAAGAGACCGCCGATTGTTCGGCAAGCTTTCTCACCTCATCTGCAACTACCGCAAAACCGCGTCCGCTTTCGCCGGCACGGGCTGCTTCAATGCTGGCGTTCAGAGCAAGCAGGTTTGTTTGATCAGAGATCGCCGAGATGGCTGTAACAACCTCTTCAATGTTTTTCGTTTTTTCTTCAAGCTGCAAAAGCATATGTTCCACTTTCTTCGTCTCCGAGTTGGCTTCATTTGATTTTGCAAGCAGCTGCCCGAGGGCATCGATTCCTGTATAGCTTGCATCTTCTGATGTTCTCGAAAGCTTCTTGATGCTGTCGGCATGATGTTCAATTTCTTTAATTTTGACAGATAGCCGTTCGGATTGTTCATTTACATTTTCGATCTCTGCCGCTTGTTCTGTCGCACCTGTCGCCACTTCTTCGATTGCTTTGGCAATCTCATCGCTCGCAGAAACCGTTTCTTTTGAAACAGCGCTTAATTGATCGGTCGTTTTCGATACTTTTCCGGACGAGGTTCCGACTTGCACAATCATTTCTTTCATGTTTTCGACCATCTTGTTGAAGTCTTTTGTTAATATACCGATTTCGTCTTTTGAGGCAGCTGCTGTCTGGACCGTCAAATCACCGCCCGCGACAGCCTTTGTTTTGGCAATCAGCTGCTTAATCGGGCCTGTGATCGTTTTGGCAAGGAAATAGCTTAAAATGATCGCCGCTGCCAAAGCAATGATTGAAACGATCATGACCATTTTGTTCATTTCCTGTGCGACCCACATCAGCTTCGCCGTGTCGAATTGCGTACCGACTTTCCAGCCCGTACCACCGACGGTCTGATAAGCGATCACAGTATCTTTGCCTACTTTGATTCCGTCTTTGGATGACGGGATGTCCCGATATGTTTTGTCTTTCGATATATCGTCACCTTGTTTTGACGGGTGGGCAAGCATTGTCCCGTTTTGGTCCAAAATAAATGCGTAGCCGTCATATGGCATCTTTTGATTTTCGATAATTTTGTTTAATGAATTCAATGAAATATCTAAGCTGATGACGCCTAATACTTTATTGTCGACAACGACTGCTTTAGCCGCTGCGACCATCATCTCTCCAGACACGACATCTTGATACGGCTCTGTCCAGATCACTTGATCAGACGTTTTGGCAGCCGATGTGTACCAGGGCCGGGTCGTCGGGTCAAAATCTTTATCAAATTCGGCTTTCGGGTATATCCATATATCTTTTTTTGAAGTCGCTATATACGCATTGGTGACAAATTCGTTTTTATCCTTGATTTGCTTTAATTCGTCGTTGATCAGTCTGCCCAATAATTTATTTTGATCATCTTCTAAAAATGACTGCGCCATTCGACTGTCGCTCATACGATTTAAAGCGATTTCATAGTTTTCTAATTGAAGCTCGATATTACCTTTGATCGAGTTAAGCAGACTTGAAGTCGATTCTTTTGCTTGATCTTCAAGCATCGATTTCAACAAATGTGTTGTGGAAAACTGTAGGACGATAACCGTCAAAATCAGCAGGATGGCAACAAATCCGGCAATTTTGACATGCAGTTTTTTAAACAAATGAAACCCTCCTTTACATGCACCTTCATATTCTTTTTATCGGCCAAAATTTCGCAAAATTAAGATAGCCTGCTAAAATAACGGTATAATGAAGGAAATATCAAAAGGAGTGATGGGCGATCTATAAACAGTTTTACGTCGATAACGGCATTTCTTATCAGCAGGTGGACATCCGCAATTACAACAACAAAGATATTCCCGATTTGATTGCACTCCAAAGAGAATGCTTTCCGCCTCCGTTTCCGGAAGACCTTTTGTGGAATGAAAAGCAGCTCCATTCCCATATTGAACGATTTCCCGATGGTGCACTTTGCGCGGTTTCCGAAGGCCGAATCATCGGTTCGATGACGGCGCTCATGACTGATTTTGATCCGCATCATCCTCACCACAGCTGGGACGAAGTGACAGACAACGGGTATATCGGCACACATCAAAACGATGGAAACTCCCTTTATGTCGTCGATATTTCCGTGTCCCCTCACTATCGAAAACTCGGCATCGGAAAGCGGCTGATGCAGTCCATGTATGAACTGACGGTTTTTAAAGGGCTCAAGCGGCTCATTGGCGGCGGACGGATTCCCCATTATCACAAGTCGGCTGAAGAAATGACGCCCGAACAGTATGTTCAAGCTGTATTGGACGGGGAAAAGCGCGATCCCGTGCTCTCATTCCTGCTCCAGTGCGGACGATCGCCGGTTTGCGTGATTCCCGGCTACATTGAAGATGAGGAATCGCTTCATTATGCGGTCTTAATGGAGTGGAAAAACCCTTTTTTAACATCTCAAAACAAAAAACAGAGCTTTTCCGGCTAAAGCTCTGTTATGTGAAATATTCGATTTTTGCTTCGGGAAAATAGTTATCAATATACGTTTCAAGGGCGCTGCGAAGCTCTGCTTCTTCATCCTTCTGGTATATATATTTGCCAATCCCGTATCTGCCCCATTTATAGCGCCGTTTTTCTTCATCCAGTTCGAGCTTTGTCTTTGGATAGTTTTTTTCAATGACTCTTTTTGCCGGCTTCGTGAATCTGTGCTGGATCATTTCAAAGGTAATGTCGCGCCTAGCATGCTGCGGCAGCGCACGATCGAGCTTTTCGAGCAGCACTCTGTAGCCTTCCTGCCAGCCGTCATGAATATAAATCGGAGCGATGATAAAACCAAGCGGATAGCCTGCTTCCGCTACTTTCACGGCGGCTTCGATCCGTTTATCCAAAGGGGATGTGCCGGGTTCAAAACTTTTGATGACATAATCGGCATTTACGCTGAAGCGGAAACGCGTTTTTCCGTTGTGCTTGGCATCAAGCAAATGGTCGACATGATGGAATTTTGTCACGAAACGCAATTTACCGTGGTCGGATTGACCGAAATGCTCAATTGCACGCTTTAATGTGTGTGTCAAATGGTCAATCCCGACAATATCAGATGTGCAAGAAGCTTCAAACCGCGTATCCTCGGGAGCGCGTTCTTTCATATACTGGTCCGCCTGATCAAGTATTTCCTCCACATTGACGTACGTTCTGATATACGGCTTGCTGCCCATTGTCGTCTGCAGATAGCAGTAATGGCAGTGACCCATACACCCTGTTGCAAACGGAATCGCGTATTCTGCGGACGGTTTTGATGAATCGAATTTCAATGTTTTTCTGACGCCGATGACCAAAGTGGATTTCGCATTTCTGTATTTTTGCAGGTGGCCTTCCCCCGGGATATTCCTCACCTGATTGTGTGAAGTCGTTTCCCTGATCTCAAGCCCCATGTTTGAAAATTTATCCCTCAGCTCTTTTCCCAGCGGGTATTCCAGCGCTCTCGGTTCAATATAGACGAGCTGGGGAACAAACGGTTTTACCATTGGAAACAGACACATCCTTTGCTTATTTCCGTTACTTTTTGCATTTAGAGGATGTGATATACCGGTAATATTTTCATACCCCGTCAAATAACTCACGGTAAAGCCGTTCCGCCTCTTCATATGAAGAAAAAACTGCATCATCTTCGGCAAAGGCGTGATATGTATCATACATAAACAATGCCAGTTCACCTTCGTGAAGCGGGTGATCAACGACTTCAGCTTCCTTTATATGCGCGACATTGGCGGCATGCGGGTTCCGGTAAATGACATAGACCTCATCACCCGGTTTGAATGGCTGCCTGGGCATATCAAAATCCCCCTTTCTAACTATTGGTCACATGTATTATTTCCGCCGCAGCCGAGATCATTCAGATCAACAAAAAAACCCGGACGGGCATTGGTTATGCCTGTCCGGATTTTCAATCGCTTATGCCATATTGAAGGTTTCTTTTACGAATTGTACAACCTCTTCTGTTGTGCTCATGGACAGAATTTGCTCTTTGAACGATTCCGTCTCTTTTTTAGAAAGCTTGCTGATTTGCGTTCTTGCCGGCAGGATTGACGTCGCGCTCATTGAGAACTCGTCCAGTCCAAGACCGAGCAGGATCGGGATCGCGATTTCATCTCCCGCCATTTCGCCGCACATGCCGACCCATTTTCCTTCTTTATGGGCCGCTTCAATGACAAGCGTGATCAGGCGGAGAATCGCAGGATTGTACGGCTGGTAAAGGTAAGATACCCGCTCATTCATCCGGTCAGCAGCCATCGTATATTGAATCAGGTCATTCGTTCCGATGCTGAAGAAATCCACTTCTTTAGCGAATTGATCAGCGATCACAGCTGTTGAAGGGATTTCAACCATCATACCGACTTCAATGTCTTCGGAAACTTGTTGACCTTCAGCTTTCAGCTTTTCTTTTTCTTCTAAAAGAATTGCTTTCGCTTCTTTAAATTCGTTTACAGTCGCGATCATAGGGAACATAATTTTTAAGTTTCCATATGTACTTGCCCGAAGCAGCGCACGAAGCTGCGTTCTGAAAATCTCTTGCTCATCAAGGCAAAGACGGATCGCTCTGTATCCCAAGAAAGGGTTCATTTCTTTTGGCAGTTCTAAATATGGAAGCTCTTTGTCTCCGCCGATATCAAGAGTACGAACGACAACTGATTTGCCTTCCATACGCTCAAGAACGGTTTTATAGGCATCAAATTGCTCCTCTTCAGTCGGAAGCTGGTCTCTGCCCATGTAAAGGAATTCAGTCCGGTAAAGGCCGACTGCTTCTCCTCCATTTTCCAGAACGCCTTTTACATCATCAGGTGTACCGATATTAGCGGCAAGTTCCACATGATGTCCATCATTCGTTACAGTCGGTTCATTGACAAGCTTCGCCCATTCGGCTTTTTGCGCCAGGAAGGCTTGATGCTTTTCTTCGTATTCGCTGATTGTTTCCTGGGCAGGATCAACGATGACATCGCCATTGATACCGTCAACGATCACTGTTACGCCGTTTTGAATGCCTTTTGTTGCCGCTTTTGTGCCGACAACGGCCGGAATTTCAAGCGAGCGCGCCATGATGGCTGAGTGGGACGTCCGTCCGCCGATATCTGTTGTAAACCCTTTAACAAAGTTGCGGTTTAGTTGCGCTGTATCAGACGGTGTCAAGTCTTCGGCTACGATGATGACCTCTTCGGAAATCAGACTCGGGTTCGGAATTTCAACGCCGAGAAGATGCCCTGTGACACGCTTGGTGACATCGCGGATGTCTGCGGCGCGTTCTTTCATATATTCGTTATCCATCGACTCGAACATTGTGACGAACATGTCGGCCGTTTCTTTTAAAGCGAATTCCGCGTTGACGGAGTCCGATTTGATTTTGTCTTTAATCGGGTTTAACAGTTCCGGATCGCTTAATACTAACAAATGTGCAGAAAAGATTTCCGCTTTATCTTCTCCAAGCTCTTTCAATGCATGGTTTTTAATGATTTCAAGCTCTTTTTTAGAACGCTCGATGGCGTCTTCAAAACGATTTACTTCCGCATCAGAATCAGAGATGTTTTTCTTTTCAACCGTTAGATCAGGCTCCTCAAGCCGATATGCTTTTGCGATCGCAATACCGGCTGAAGCGCCTATTCCTTTTAGTTCAAGCATTATTCGCCTAAACCTTCGCTTTTCATTGTTTCTTCAAGTGCGGAAAGAGCATCATTTTCATCAGCGCCGGAAGCAGAAATCGTAATTTCAGCACCTTTAGCAATACCTAGTGACATAACACCCATAATTGATTTAAGGTTGACGGTTTTTCCGTTATATTCCAAATTGATATCTGCATCATATTTGCTTGCTGTTTGTACAAGAACAGTCGCTGGACGAGCGTGGATTCCAGAATCTGCAGTTACTTTAAACGTTTTTTGTGCCATTTTTTATCAATCTCCTTTTAATTTAAAGCTTTTAGTACATTCACAATATTATATCATACAGCCGTACATGTCATCTGACAAGTACGGCCATTTTGTGAATTTATTTTTCAACGCGGACGATATCGTCCTGTGTCAGGCTGACATTGCCTTCTGCCTTTAAGCTCACGCTTTCGCCTTCTTGAAGGTTCGTGAACACGATCGGCGTCATCAGGGAAGGTACGCTGTCCTTCACTTTTTCAATGTCGACTTCAAGCAGTTTCTGGCCCGGCTCAACCCGGTCACCTTCAGAAACAAATGCAGTGAAGCCTTCACCTTTCAGGCTGACCGTATCGATTCCAAAGTGGATCAGAATTTCTCTGCCGCCGTCAGACTGCAGACCGATCGCATGCTTTGTCGGGAACACGTTCAGCACTTTCCCTCTTACAGGTGACACAACTGTGCCTTCTGCAGGAAGAATCGCGAATCCGTCGCCCATCATTTTTCCGGAGAATACTTGATCCGGAACATCTGTAATCGGATGAAGCTCACCAGCAAGCGGTGAAACGAATACTTCTTCACCTGATTCATTTTGAAGAGGCTCGACCATGACTTCTTCGATTTGCTGCTCTACTTCCTCGGCAGCGTTTGGTGCTTTTTCAGGACGCGGCGTGCGGCCTGACATAATGTCTTGCATTTGCGATTTTAAATTGTCGGATCTTGGTCCGAAAATCGCTTGGATGTTATTGCCGACTTCCAGCACGCCAGATGCGCCGAGTTTTTTCAAGCGCTCTTTGTCAACTTTCTTCTGATCGTTGACTGTGACGCGAAGTCTTGTGATACAAGCGTCAAGGTGTTTGATGTTTTCTTGGTCACCCATCGCCTCTAGAATTTGATAAGGAAGATCTCCTGCTGCTTCTTTGCCTTCATCAGCGGATTCTGCAGCTGCATCTTCGCGTCCAGGCGTTTTCAAGTTGAACTTGCGGATGGCAAATCTGAATCCGAAGTAGTAGACGACAGCCAGGACTAAACCGACAGGAATGACAAGCCACCAAGCTGTGCGGTTCGGCAGAATTCCGAACAGGAAGTAGTCGATCAAACCGCCGGAGAATGTCATCCCGATCTTAACATTTAAAATGTCCATCATCATGAATGACAGGCCGGCAAACACACAGTGAATCGCAAACAGAATCGGAGCGACGAACAAGAATGAGAATTCGATCGGCTCAGTGATCCCTGTTAAGAATGATGTCAATGCTGCTGAACCCATAATACCGGCAACAAGCTTTTTGTTCTGCGGTTTTGCCTCATGATAAATAGCGAGCGCTGCCGCAGGAAGACCGAACATCATGAACGGATACTTACCGGTCATAAATGTACCCGCTGTCAAATCGACGCCGTCTTTGATTTGCGCCATGAAAATTCTTTGGTCACCGCGGACAATTTCTCCCGCCTGATTCGTATAGCTGAAGAACTCGTACCAGAACGGCGAGTAGAAAATATGGTGCAGACCGAACGGGATCAGGGCCCGCTCAATCATTCCGAAAATGAGAGCTGCGACCGCTTCATTTGCTGCAAGCAAGTTTGTCGAAAAGCTGTTCAGCGCGCCTTGGATCGGCGGCCAGATAAACAGCATGACGAGTCCCAGCAGCAATGCACAAATCGATGTAATGATCGGAACAAAGCGCTTTCCGGCAAAGAATCCTAAATACTGCGGAAGCTCGATTGTGTAGAATCGGTTGTACATGGCAGCGGCCAGGACACCGACAATAATACCCCCGAATACCCCCGTTGCCAATGTCGGTATGCCGAGCATTGTCGTGTATTCCGGATGGTTTTGAGTAAAGAACTGTGCTCTTTCAACTGCGTCGCTTGGAATCGAACCGTTTTGAAGAAGCACTGCACTCATCGTGACATTCATAACAAGATATCCGATAATAGCGGCGATTCCGGCAACACCGTCGCCGTTAGCCAAACCGATGGCAACCCCGACTGCGAAAAGGAGCGCCAAGTTGGTGAACACGACGTCACCTGAACTTTCCATCACTTTCGCAACAAGCTGAACGGTGCTGTTCGTTAAGAATGGTGCGACTTTTGTCATCTGCGGATTTTGCATGGCATTACCAAGCGCTAGCAGAATCCCTGCAGCCGGCAGGATCGCAACAGGAAGCATCAGCGCCCGTCCAATTTTTTGCAGAACGCCAAATAGCGATTTAAACATGTTTTAACCCCCTCTAAGGATAGTTTGACCTTACAGCAAAAATTCATGACAACTTCGTTCAAAAGACTGCTTTTTCATCCAAATAAACCGTTTACATTTCGCCTTTAGAACGACAAAAAAGGCATGGGTGAAAGCGGGTACACTAAGAAACAAAAGACAGCGTCTTCATTTCTTCCCTTTTTTCACTCATGCCTGATCGAATCAGTAACACGTTATAAAGGCGTTATGAAATTTTATTAGTTAAACGGTACAAATGCAATGTCAAATAAACGGCTTCTGCCTCATGAACCGGTTTCTTGAGCGCTTGCTGCAAGATCTTGATCATCTTCCAAGCAGTATTGTAACACAGCGGATATTCCGTTTTCAACAATAACATTAATTTTTCCGGCTCCTGAATCGGCTCGTCCCGTTTAATCCTGTCGATCGTAAAGCGCAAGTGCCTGATCAGCCGCAAATAGTTCACACTTTCCCTGTTGACCTGCATCTGGAACGAATCCTCGATGACCTGGACAAGCCTGGAGATCAGTTGGGAATGCTGATTGACTTCAGAAAGCGGGCGGTTCGTCATCGCACTGTGGATATGAAGTGCGATAAACCCGATTTCGCCTTCAGGCAGCTGAATGTCTGATTTTTCATTTATCATATCGACGGCTTCTTTGGCGACTTCGTATTCCTTCGGATAAAGCGATTCCGTCTCAAGCAAAAACGGATTCTTCATATCAAATCCCTTTTCTAAGCGCTTAACCGCAAATGCGATATGGTCCGTCAACGCGACATGAATGTGTTCGTTCAGCGGCTGGCCGATTTTTTGCGCGATATGGTAGATAACATCATTGGCGATATCAACCATTTTTTCATCGACATAAGTGAGGAGCTTCTTATACTGCGATTGTTCCTTATCATTTTCCAAGATAAACATTTTTTCATAGTTCTCATGTTCGATAAGGTCTCCGCGCTTTTTGCCAAAACCGATTCCTTTGCCAATTAAGACAACTTCTCTGTAATCATCATGGAGAGCGATTAAAACGTTGTTGTTGAGTACCTTTTCAACGGTAAAGGATCTGTTCACGATCCTCAGCTCCTTTTTGTCATCAATCTCTCATATCGTACAAAACTCATGAAAGCGCGTCAATTTATTTTGACCTTTTTGATGAAAAATGTCGAAATTTGATCACTGTCTGGAAAATGATTGATGTTTTGATTACATTACACAGTCGCCCTTTTGATCAGCTTGTATGGAACGGTCTGTTTTTCCGGGCTGGCACCGCCGATTCTTTTTCGCAAAAGGCGAAATGCATGCTTCCCCATTTCCTTTATATTAATTTTGATCGTTGAAATGCCCAGCACTTCACTGATTGGCTGGTTGTCACAGCTTAAAATGGCGAGGCTTCCGGGAATATCCACCTGATGACGCTGCGCTTCAAGAAACATACCGGCTGTTACTTGGTCGTTGGCGATAAAAACAGCTGTCGGCTTCTCCTCCATCTCTCTCCATTCAGAGAACAGCTTTTGCCCGTCGGTTATCGTCAGCGACCGCTCGAATACCCATTCTTCCCGGTAAGGCTCCCCGATCGCGGCCAAAGCTTCCTTGTATGCCTCAAGGCGAAAATGGCTGTTCATGCCATTTTTCCTTGCCAAACCAATGGCGATTTTTGTGTGCCCCTTTTCAATCAAAAAATCCAGTCCTAACCGGAAAGCATCTTTGTGCGGAATGCTGACCGTTGAAAAATACCGTTCGCTTGAGTCCTGGCACAGAATGAACGGACCGGTCTCATGCCAGTCCAAAAGCGCTTCATCAGACATCGCTTTTGAACAGAAAATCAGGCCGTCCACCTGTCTTTGTTTCAGCTGCTCCAATGCAAAAATTTCTTTTTCCAATTGATAATTTGTTTGATAAAGCGAAAAGTGAACGCCTTCCTTTGCAGCTTCTTCAGCGATTCCTTCCAGCAGCTCGCCGAAATAAGGGAGGCCGATGGTCGGCAGCACAACACCTATCATATTTGAAAAGCCTTTGGATAAATGAACGGCATGCATATTCCTTGCATATTCGAGACGTTCAATCGTCTCAAGAACTTTTTGGCGTTTTTCTTCTTTGACATACGGATGGCCGTTGAGAACCCTTGAAACAGTCGTGATGGAAACCCCTGCGGTTTCAGCTATTTCCCTGATATTTGCCATTCGTTTCCCTTCTTTCTTTCAAATCTTTTCATACATGCCGGATCATTTCGCGTCATAAAGAAATTATATCGCTTGGAGACGTGGATTTTGATCGTTTTCGAAATTTTTTTCGGGGTTCTATAAATATGAAGAAAACAGTGAAGAAGATGTACGGAGAAAAAAACCGGCTGATATGAAAATATTTCACAATCAGCCGATACACGAAATATTTTTATCTAAACCATGCTTTTCCAAGGTTATTCATGAAATTGTGATCATTGAAAGGAACGTTTGCGCTTCCGAAATCCGTCGTGTTCAATGCGTTTCTTGCGGCGGGCGTCAAATCTTCCCATCCGATGAGAGGCTGGGTTCCGCCCTTTGCGCTGTCCACATATAAACTGTGGTTAATCGGTGCTTGAGGAGCATCATAGCGGATTTTCGGATGATCACCTTCCATGATCTTGTTGTTTGGAGCTGTTTTTTGAAATTTACCGTGCTGAGAATAAGCGATGGAAAACACTTTTGGATTTTGATTTGCCGGGTTATCGATCCATACGACGATTCCTTCCCAGTCATGTCGATGGCCGAATGCTTTAAAAGGCAGAGGTGAATCTTTAGGAAAATACCATGCGTACATAATCGCCCATACTCCATTGTACCATGCAGAGCGGGAGTACACTTGTCCCACGCTTTTGCTGCAGTGTCCTTCGGGCGCTCCGGTAGGCTCCAGGCCTCCGCTTGTATTGCCTTGTGCGTCAACTGCGGGAAAAGGCACGCAGCCGCTTGCGACCTTTAAATAAGGCTGAAAACGTTTGGCCGCTTTTTGAGAAACCGTCACAGGGGTTACTTCACTGAAGCCTTGCACTTTGTCATGATCAATCACTTTCGCGTCAGCTGCCGGTACGATACTGACAAAAGCAAATATCGACAAAAACAGTACATATCCTAATGTTTTCACTCTTTGCTAGCTTCCTTTCATAGATAATGGACTTCAAATCATTAGAGAAGTTTTTTAACGCTTATTTGTGTGGGGGTGAATCCGCAATCATTGCGGGGACTGAAATATCTGGATGAGAGATGAAATTGTCTGCGGCAGATTTAATTTGTCAGCGTTTGTCCCATTTAATCCCTCCCTTCTTTTGAGCTTAGTATACAAATTTTTCACATGAGAATAATGATGCAATCCGATTATCTTTTGATCAATCTAAATCCCCATAATAAAAACAAAAAGGCGCTGTAGATTCATTCATCAAACGATCATCAGAAGACTTTTTCAACGTCAATCATATTAAGCGGCTAGGCAAAATTCCTGAAAACCCTGACATCAGGGTTTTTTATTAATTTAGGGCTTGATATGGAAAGCGTTTCATAATTTAGAATGAAGGCAGCACCGGTGCTGAACACGTTTTCATTCCAGAAAGGGGAAGAAAAATGGGTATCTTCATTCTGATTCTATTATGTATCGTTATCGTACTGTCTTCAAAAGCAGCGATGAAACCGCTTAAAGAAAAACACGAGATCAAACCATTCCGTTCCTTTGACGATTTTTTCATTTCAAAGGATTGACGCGGGTAATAAGACAAACGATTCACGTCAGCATAAAAAAGAACCCGCGCGCGGGCGCGGGTTCCGTTTTTTATGAAATGACAGTCAGCTCTTTTGGATACTTTGTCAGCGCTTCTGCTCCATCGGCAGTGACAAGTACATCATCCTCGATGCGCACCCCTCCGATTTCCGGCACATAGATGCCGGGTTCAATCGTGTATACCATACCTTGTTTTAAAAGCTCATCATTGTTATGGCTCATGGACGGATATTCATGAGGCGAAATCCCGAGCCCGTGCCCGAGACGGTGAGGAAAGTAATCGCCATAGCCCGCTTTTTCGATGATGCCGCGCGCTTTTAAATCAAGATCACCGATTCTGACACCGGGCTTGCTCATCTTAAGCGCCTCTGTTTCGGCCTGAAGCACCGTATCATATATTTCTTTTTGTTTTTCACTCACATTTTGATACACGAGCGTTCTTGTAATATCAGAGCAGTAACCGTCAATGATCACGCCTAAATCAAAGAGGACGAAATCGCCCGGCTTAAGCGTGCGGCTGCCCGGGTTTCCGTGCGGCTGTCCTGACTTTTCTCCGAAAAGGACCATTGTGGAAAACGACATCCCCTGGACTCCTTTTTTCTTCAGCTCATACTCGATTTTAGCGACGACATCGATTTCCGCTATCCCCTCTTTTAATGCAGCGGCTCCTGCTTCGACTCCGTAATCGGCAAGCTTGGCCGCTTCACGGAGGATGCTGATTTCTTTTTCGTCTTTGATGACGCGGATTTGGTTCAGCCTTTCTTCTGCAGAGACAAGCTCCGCACCGCTTGTGACCGCCTGCAGCATTTCGGCGCGCGACAGAGCAAGCGTTTCTTTTTCAACCGCCACTTTTGAACATTGGCTGTTTCGCTTTTGAAGCGCTGAGGATATGAGTTCCCAAGGGTTTTGATGATCCCCGTATCCGATGATCTCATACGCCCAGCCGGCTGCTCTCGCCTGACCAGCCTCCATTTGCGGACAAACAAAAAACGGCTCTTCATCTTGAAAAATAAAAACGCCCATCAGCCGTTCGTGCGGTTCTGTATAAAAGCCGGTAAGATAAAATACGTTTTCTTTTGAATGAATAAAAGCCGAAGATATGTTTTTTTCTTTCAGCCAGGAAGAGATTTGTTCAATTCTTTCCATGCTCCTTTTCACTCCTTGAGACAGTTTCCGTACCATACATTTAACATGTAAAAGCATCACATCTATTGTATCAGTTTTTCCCGTCTCTTGCTCACCGCTTATGTATTGTGAGGATGCCACCCCCTTCTATTATTGCCGCCTCTTCCTCAAACAGCCCTCTGATGTGAAAAAACGGCTGCCGTTAGCATGCAGCCGTTTCTTTATTTAGGATTTCAGCAGCCTGAGACCGTTTAAAATAACAAGCAGCGTGCTGCCTTCATGTCCGATGACACCGAGTGGCAGATCAAGAATTTGAAGAAAGTTGCTGCAGATTAAAAGACAGATCACACCAAGAGAGAAAATCACGTTTTGTTTAATGATCGTATTCATTTTCCGGGAGAGCCGAATCATTTTGGTCAGTCCTGTCAATTCGTTTTTCATTAAAACAACATCCGCTGTTTCCAGTGCGACATCTGTGCCTCCCCCCATTGCGATCCCCACATCAGCGGCGGCAAGGGCCGGTGCATCATTGATTCCGTCTCCCACCATAACGATTGTTCCGTATGTTTTTTTCAGCTTTTGCGCTTCCTCTACTTTTCTGTCAGGAAGGCATTCTGAAACGACGATTTTCAAGCCCGCTTCTCGTGCGATGGCCGCTGCGGTTTCAGGCTGGTCCCCGGTCAGCATTGCCGTCTGAACACCAAGCGCATTCAGCTCTTCGATCACCGCTTTAGCTTCCGGTCTGATTTGGTCTTTTAATGCAAAACACCCCGCGATTTTTTCGCCTTTTTTCACGAACACAATTGTTTTTCCCTGCTTGGCAAGCTCCTGAACAGCCGTCGTGAGAAATTGCCCGGCTGCCTCTTCCCCGACAAATCCGGCTTTGCCGATCAGCCATGTCTCTCCATTATATCGAGCCTGAACGCCAAACCCTGACGTCTCCTCGATCGACACATTTGCGGGAGGCTCGATACCTTTTGCTTCTGCATACTCGACAATCGCTTTGGCAAGCGGATGGCCTGACTGCTTCTCAATCGCAGCAGCAGCCTCCAAGCATTCGCGCTCCTCGATATCAGCAGCTAAAAGCATATCTTCCACGCCGGGCTTTCCGTTCGTAATCGTTCCCGTTTTATCCAATGCAACGATTTTGCTGTTGCCGAGTTTTTCAAGAAAAACACTGCCTTTGACAAGCAGGCCGTTTCTTGCGCCATTCGAGATTAAAGACAGCGCGGCAGGCATGATTGAAGCGACAAGGGCACACGGCGAAGCAACGACCATGAACACCATCGCTCTGTAAAATGTCTCGCTCCAGCTCCAGCCAAGCAGAAAATGTGGCAGAAAGAGCAGCAGTCCGACAGCAAGCAAAACCCCTTTAACGTAAATATTTTCAAACCGCTCAATAAACGCCTGTGACGGCGAAACACTGTTTTGTGCAGACTCAACGAGCCGAATGATCTTTTTGAACAACGAATCTTCATTTGTCTTTGTGACACGGACGGTGAGCGATCCGCTCAAATTGACTGTACCCGCAAAAACCGCGTCTCCGAGGGTTTTTTCCGCGGGGATTGATTCACCCGTTAGTGCCGATTCGTCGATACTCGTTTTTCCCGATTCGATCTCCCCGTCTGCCGCAATGCGTTCCCCGGGTTTAATAAGAATGAGGTCGCCCGCTTGAAGATCGGCCGCCGCCACGGTTCTTGTTCTTTCTTCTTCGAGCAAAACGGCTTCCTCCGGCTCCAATTTCATCAGCGATGTCAAATCGCGTTTGCTTTTATTTAATGTATACGTTTCAAGCGCCCCGCTGAGAGAAAAGATAAAAATTAACACGGCCCCTTCAGCCCAGTAGCCGATCAGCGCTGACCCGACCGCCGCAAAAATCATCAGAAGTTCAACATTCAGCGTTTTTTCCGCCAGCGTTTCTTGTATACCTTCTTTCGCTTTGGCAAAGCCGCCGATACAAAAAGCTAAAATAAACAGAACAACGGACAATGTTTTATTGCCGGACAACAGCCAGCCTGCAAGAATCAACAAACCCGACAAAAGCGCAGCAATCAATTCCCCGTGCTGCCTCCAATTTTCAAAATGAAACGTGTGACGGTTCTGCTGCGATTGTTTCCCGATCTCTAATTGCATCTCCAATATCCTCCCTAATTGAGAATGTAATTCATCGTCAATTTCCTTCTTAAAAAACAAATTGCCGCCTCATCGGCAGCATAAACATGGAGTATTTTATTTATATAAAGGGTATGACTGCATCTTGTCCATTGAACACACCCTTTTCTATTTCTCATTATAGCACGGCTTTCTACGTTTTCAAATAATAATTATTATAATTTCTTCATGATATTAATTATCATTTAGATTTCAAAAAAAAGCTGAACCCCCGGCTCAGCTTTTCCCTGCCCATTCTTTCATTTGTTCCACAGTAATGGGTCCGACAACCGATTTCTCCAGCTCTCCTTTTTCGTTAAAGAAAAATGTTGTTGGAATCGTCATGACATTGTAGGCTTTCATCATTTCGCCCTTTTTGTCAAAAACGATCGGAAATGTCAGCTTGTTTGCTTTAATAAACTGTTTCACCTTCTGTTCGTTTTTTTCGGCATTCAGCAGATTCACGGTCACGAGCTTTACTCCGGATTGCTTGCTTTCATAGTAGGATTGGAATCGCGGAAGCTCTTCACGGCACGGCGGACACCAGGTCGTCCAAAAATGAACGATCGTCTTTTGGCCTTCGGCGGGAATGACGACGCGCTGCCCCTCCACCGTGTTCATCTGCATGACTGCCGGAGAAGCATGTTTTGCAGAGGCCTGCGGCTGAAATACGAAGGCTCCGAAAAAAAGCACCAGGATGAGCGGATAAATAAGACTGATTCTTCGCATATGAACTCCCCTTCTTTTTAGTATTAGCTTCCCCGCAAAAACCAAAACTATGAAGAGGGTCAATCAGCGGCTTTCAATTCTCGGAGATCGGGATTTGTTTGTCAAAAAAAGCGTGACGCCCAGCTCTTTGCAAATCGTCACATAATGCAGCGCCGTCAGCAAAATCATTCCGGTATTCATCGCTAGGATGATCCCCGTCATCTGCAATGTCTGCATGGATCCGAGAACATACATCATCAAAAACGACAAAACACTGGCCCATACATTATGATAAAAGGCATCTTTGGCCAACCCCATTCCGATTAAACAGGCCTGAAACGGCATGGCAAAAAAGTGAAATAAAAAATACGGCCACAGCATTTTCAGGTAAAACGACGCCTTAACCGAATCGAAAAATAAGTGGGTCAGCGGCTCTGCAAAGTGATACATCACCATAACGGACGGTATGCCGTAAAACAGCGTGATGAAGATCGCCTGTTTAATCCGTTTGATCACTCTTTCGTATTGTCCGTAAGCGTAGCTTTCGGAAATGCTCGGGATCATGACGACCATCAGTGAATGGGCGATGAAAGCCGGAAAAAAGCCGATTGTCATCGCCACCCCCGAAAGCATGCCGAACTGGTCGATGGCCGATGTTCTCGATACGCCAGCGGCAAGCAGCGTCCCCTTCACCAAAAAAGGTTCAACTGCGTTTGTCACAGCGTGAAAAACGCGCAGCCCCGTCGTCGGGATCGAAACCGTGAGCAGGCGCTTTAAAACATCGTTTCTCCGCAGGTGGATCTGCTGCCCTTTTTGAGCGGCGCGCCTGACCAAAACAAACTGAGAAAACAGATAAACAAACACGACCACTTCACTTGCAACAAGGACAAACAACGAGATCAGAAGAGAAGTATCCAATTCAAAGGAATACCATTGAAAAAATAAAAACAAGCCGATGAGCTGAAAGATTTTTTTCAGGGCATTCGCCGTTGCGATTTTACCCATTTGCTGAACGCCCATGAAGTAGCCTCTCGCGATCGACGTAAAGGCAACCGTAGGGATCATCCCGATCACAAGCCCTCTGATCAGAGGGTGGTAAGAATCAAAAACCGGAATAAATGGAAGAATGATCACTGCAGCTGCCGTGGAAAAAACCGTGCAGACCGCAGTCATCCGCAATGCATGTTTCAGCATGCTTTCGTGCAGCTTCGGGGTGGACTCGGCGATAAACTTCGATATCGATACAGGCAGCTCAAGGCTAGCAATCACCACAACTAAAAAAATGGAAGGCAAAACACTCATGTAGAGCCCCATGCCATGCTCGCCAAGCTCCCGTGCAAGAATCATGTTGATGACAAATTCAAGACATTCTGCAAAAAAAGCAGCTAGCGAAAGAAGAACGATTCCTTTTACAAAACGGTTCATGAGGTCTCTCCTTGTCTCACGGGTTTATCCCATCATATGAGACAAGTCTAAAAATTATTTTCTTTTTCATTGAAAATTGATTTTCATAAAGTATCAAAAACAAATTTTTTCTTGGGCTGTGAAAAGTGAGAAAGAATTGCATATAAAAAGCAGTCAAGGCGGATGGCCCTGACTGCTTTTTAGATCGCAAAGACATGATTGCCGATGCGCTTCACGACTTTTCTTGTTTTAATCCAGTCATCAGAAGCGATGTCGGGATTATAGAAAAATAAAGCGTCTGTTTCTTTTTTATTTTGATCTACCGCTTCTTCCACAGCTTCAACTGATTCGCGGTCTGCTTTTTTCTCGATGCTGCCGTTTAGAACGGGCTCAAAAGCGTTTCTTTGATAGATCACGCTTTTTACGCTGTCAGGAAATCGGCCGTCTTCCACCCGGTTCAGGACGACATTGGCAACAGCCACTTTTCCTTCAAATGACTCGCCTTTCGCTTCGGCATGTACAAGCCTTGATAAAAGATCTTTTTCTTTATGTGAAAGATCCGTCGTCTCTTCATCAGCTTCTTCTTTTTCCTGCTCCTCTTCAGCCGGCAGATGCGCGGCTTCAATGAAGCTTTTTTCATCTGTTAATTGAAAAGCAGGATTTTCTTCCTGTTTAAGGCTTTCCATCAGCCGTTCCATTTCCTGTTTATCTTTTTTCGAGAACAACATGACAGCTTGAGCATGTTCGATTCTTGCTGCCGGCAGCATGCAGATTAAAAACGCAGCTAGCGCAGCAAATTTCGATTTCATTTCCTTCCTCCTTGTCAAATCTTCATCGAAAAAAACATATGTTTTACACTAACAAGACGAATCGCTGATTTCATTGCCAAAATGTTGGCATGCCTTCCATCAAACTGTCCGGTTGTCACATTATTGCAGACGGCCGGACGATTTCATGCAGAGAATACCAAAATCTCCAGAAACATATGGCTTCACACAAATAAAAAAGCTTTCTCAGCCGGTCTGAGAAAGCCTTTTTCAGCTTCTTGCCTCTTTCATATATTGAAATATAATATCTCCGCCATGCTGGGCAATGCCGCGAAAATGCTTAAAATCTTCCTGCTTTGTTAAGATGGCTCTGAAAGAAAGAAAATCTTCTTTTTTTACGTGGAGTTCATGAATGCTCCCTGACCTTAATTGCTCGATCTGATCGATGGCATTTTGCTCTGTCACCTGTTCTCTCCCCTTTTCTCTCATCATCTTTAACTAATTAACTATAACATTAAGTCACACCGGGTACAACAATAGTGATGCCGCTTCCCAAATTGCTTTACTTCTCCAAGAAAATATTGCAAAATACTTTCAATAGGTTAATTTACTTTAAAGGAGAGGAAGTCACTTGAAAATTGCAAAAGTCGGGAACGTCATCGAATTTAAAAACGGACTCACCGGAATCGTAGAGAAAGTAAACGAAAACTCTGTGATCGTCGATGTTACGATTATGGAAAACTACAGAGACTTGGAACTGGACTCCTTAACCGTCGTCAATCATAAAAACTATAAAATTATTAAAGATTCCCTGCATTAATCAGCCGCCCTTTACAGCACATATTCACGATTTCCACGCAGCTTTATTTCCACAAGTTTTTCTGCAAAAGAAAAAACCGCCTGCCACCCGGGTCCGGCGGTTTTTTTCCTCTGTTCCCTGCATCGTCCCGAAGAAGTTTGCTATTTGAAGCATCGCGCCGCGCCGTAATCGATGCCGCTTTTTGATTGAACAGCTGAAAAAACCGGCGACCGTGCGGAATGAAATGAAATACCTGACCGCTTTCCGGCTCCTTAAAACATTATTTTAAAATAGATCTCCGTATCAGTACATTTTCAATTTCATGATCAGTTTAGGAAGACATTATCGTCCAAGCGTGCTTTTTCTTGGATTAAATCCTAAGTTTTTATCGATTCTATTGTCATTCAAGTAAATGCTGTAAGTCCCTGGTGCCAGCTCTTCCATGTCTTCAATATCCTGCACCACTTGATTATAAATGCGTTCACTTGGCCTTGTATGTGCTTTTTTCATATATAAATTTATATTGATATCACATGATTTTGGGGTGATTTCTTCATCTTCTAATTTTTCCTGCCAGTCTTGTTTGCTTCTTTTCGGGTTTTCTAAATATGCTGAATAAAGGTCATCCTTCCAATCAGCAGTTAAAGAAACAGCATAATAAGGCGTCTGATATCCCTTACCGCTTGTGTTATCAACGGCTGCCTGCGTTTTGCCTACAATCGGCTCTTCTTCTGTTAGCTTCTCTAAATAGTAATCTAGCGCGGCAAATTCGTCTTCAAAAGCCAATGCGTATATCGCGCTTGTAATCGAGTCTTTCACGTCCAACTCCGATGAACGGATCGCGTCAGTCTGCACCTCTTTCTTGTCCAAATCAATTTTAATTTTTGCGCTTGTGTAGAAATGCAATTTTCCGACCGATTCAGCATACACAGTAACAAATCCATGCCCTCCGACAATGTTATGGACTTTTACCTTTGTTCTATATTGATCCAAGAAATAATCTTTTACGGTTTTTTCAACCTCATCTCGATGCGCTTCTGCGATCTCAGCGGTTTCTTTCTGATAACCCCTGCTCTGAATATGAAAATCTTGTCCTGTGTAATCTTGGACGCTAATGTCAGACTCCTCTCTGTTCTGACATCCGCCTATAAATAAAAGTAAACCAATTCCAAGCGCTGCTGCTTTTTTATATTTCAAAACTGTATCCTCCAGTTCATACTGCAATAACCTTATACGTTTTTATTGAATCACGTTCCATGTTTGCTAATTATTAGGCACGCTTCATTATAAATCATTTGAAGTGTATTTTTGGTATTATGTATAAAAAATAAGACAATAGAACTAATAAAATTTGTGTCATTCTCGCTTTTTAAGTTCTTTAGTTCTAGGTAAAAGTTCTTTCCAAAAAGAATAGACATGCAATGATGCACGCCTAATCAACATGAATATCTTTTTATTATTGTGAACTTGTGCGTTTTTGAAAGTGGTTTCCCGATAACCAACTATGCATATTAAAGCTTTAATCCCTATAATCTTAAAATGAATTCACCTTTCGTTTATTACACTTCACACCAAACTCCGTAACAAATTATAATAAAGTGTTTTACAGCTTATCCTATTTCATCATGCTCGTTGTCTTCCCATCTTAAAAATGCCCAAAACTGTAATTTATCCATTTTTAAAGGAAACTTATGATTGATATACTCTTCTTCACAGTCCTTAATATGTGGAAAGTCAGCAAGTACCTCTGTACAAGCTACGCTCAGCATTTCTATTTCATCGTCTGTCGGTTCCCCGTTAAAATAGCCTTTCCAGTATAACGTTTCATTTTCTAACTTGACTGCGAGTCCCCTTAATTTGTATGGAATTGCCCCCAATAAAGCGTAATGGCAACTGATGATTAAATTATTCAATGCCGAATCCATATTTTCAATATTCACCTCAGTATATTAAGCTTTTTCTAAAGTATACCCTTCCTCACAAGATTGAGCTGAGCTAAATCGTTCCGGCTATTCATGGGAACGTTGTAGAAGTAAGGAAAAAGGTTCACTCATTTTAAAAGGGTTTTTTAATATCCGCAATCTTTTCTTTTATGGCGTACCCAAAACATTTATGACGGACTAATATCGACATCCTCATTAGGGAAATATCACGACAGGTTCATCAAAAATTAATATAGATTTCTCAGGGATCTGAGTTTAACGGGCACCGTTTATTTGGCTCCTCAGTCATTCGCTAACTTTCTCGTAATTCTCTTCGAAAATCTCTTTTTCCACCGGGTAAAGCTCACCCTTCATGCGTGTAACGATGTAATGCTTTACGGTAGGTTTAAAACAAATACTAGAAATGATATCACAACATTATTTATTATCAGGGGTAATAAAACTGATTAGTTAAACAAACGTGAGATAAAAATAGAAAAAAGCCCGCTCAATCGAGTCGGACCTTTTATTAATAATCGCAAATTTTATCTTTACATTCGGGCTTTCTTTCAGCATCGACTGTGAAGGACCCTACTTCGTCATTTGACTTATCATAAATACCCCATATTTTCTTTTGCTTATCACCATTTAGATACCCTTTAATATCAATTCCGCCCATTGGGTTCACTTCGTAGTCATCAGAATAATCAATTGACTTAATGTCCTCATAAGCGATATTCCTAATGTAACAGATAAGGATTATTATTTTCTTAGCCAAAACACATATAGTAGCAATAAAATGAAAGAAGCTTTCAAGGATAGAACACCTATAGAGAGTAAATCAAATAAGGCTTATTACGTTGATAAAATTAAAAGGGACTCTGACACCGGACTCGACGCGTATGTATTTGTTCAAGCGAAGAAAAAGGACGGTAAATGGGTTAAACCTGACACACCAAAAAACGTCGTCGTAGCCTTCGCGGGAACAGATCCTAAGAACCAATTCTTCCAAGATGTTATTGACGCTGACGGCGGGAACGTTGTAATGGGAATTGACCCGAAAAAGAAGGAACACTACATAGTCGAAAAAGATGCGAAAGATACTTCTAAAACACTCGGAAAATATAACGGAACTCCGACACAAGACTCGATGCTTAGCACCGGTAACTACAAGTTAATTACGAAAACGTCCCAAATCGGGCAAGCTGACAATCTGGTGCGGGAAGTTAAACAAAAGTATAAAGGCACCTCGACGGTCATTTCAACAACCGGACATTCTCTCGGCGGCGCAGAGGCTGAATACAGTGCGGTCAACAATAATGTCTATGCCGTAGCGTTTAACAGCCCTTCAATCGTCCACCTACACTCTGCGGAGCAGCAAAAAAAAATTAATAACGGTGAATATGACCGATCCATAAAATCGATTATCAACCCGGATGATATGGTCGGGGCCGGCTGGTGGAACGAGTATGACCGGCACAACGGTACGACAATTTATACGAAGGACCCTGAATTATCAAATGCGGTGCGCGAGGCGAGAATGCAGGGCGATGTATTCCAACAAATCGGGCAAAACGCTGGGTATTTCTTTCAGACCGCAATCTTAGGAATGCCTGATACGCATTGGGTCGGAAGTAATAACTTCACCTTCGACGAAAACGGCAACGTTCAAAATATAGAGGGCGATGAGCTCGTTTATGACAAAAATTTAAAAGCGATGCTCCCACCGGAAGTTGCATCCGGAAGTGGCACAATTAAAGTAACACCCGCAGTTGCCAAACAGCTCGCGCAAAAAGTAAATGTGATGATCAACGATCTGCGGACGATGAAACGCGAAGCCGAAAACGCTTATCAGGAACACGACGCTGCGATCAACGACCTGAAACACGATACCTACCGTCAAGTCGGCCACGGTTTATACGACAAGCTGACACTCGAAGATGTAAACAATACGCTGAAAAACCTGGCGCAGTCGTTTGATAAAAAAGGCAATCCGCTCTTTTACGATGTTCATGCCGAAAAAGCGTACATCGCCTCATTACAAAATACGATTTCAGATTTAGAAGACATCAGCAGGTACCTTGCTCAGATCGCAAAAGATTTTAAATCAAAAGATAAAATGCTGGCAAACTGGCTTAAGCTTTAGGAGATGACATAATGGAAAATTTCAATAAACTAGCCTCACTCAACAACTTAAACGGTGATCAAGAAGATACGCTCCTCATACGGCGCAATCAGCTTCAAATGCTGAAAACGGGCATGAGGGTATCAGCCGCAACGAAGCTTGAAGGCATTAAAACGACACTAAGACCGAAGTTTAAGATAGACGATATACAAAAAGAAATGAACAGCGTCTATTCATCGCTTCTCTACAGCTTTGAAGGAAAAGCGCAAGAGGCGCTTGCTCAACGAATCAGCCAAAGCGCCCAGCAGCTTATTAACACGGAGCAGGACGGAGAAAGTTTTGTGAATGGATTTAAGACGAGATGAAGGCGCCTTAATTGGCGTCTTATTTTTATTTAAATCTAACAACATTCTCTTTTCTGTTTTCACCACACTAATCGTCTTCGGTCTTCACCTCAAATAACTCCTCGACTTCAACCCGAGTCTTCACGTTATGGGCAAAGACATGCCAATCGGAAGCTGTTTTATTGTCTCCTTGTTGACACATATTCCTTTATGGTACGTTTGAGCTTTTTCACCCTAGGATTTATTTGACGATATGGTTCTGCTGAGTTCCGGTTAACTATCGCATAACCAGCGTTTTTCAATCCATTGACTGTCTCGAACCTGCGTTCATATAAGCTATCGTTCGAAAGACGCTTTAAGCTTGATCTTTTCGTTTGGCGGAAGCCGCAAAGGTCCAAAAGAGGTGATGTATACTCCGCTGACGTATTTCTTTGCATAGCTTTATAAACGCTTGTCTAAAATCAAAAAGATATCATACCATAACAACAATAAAATCACCTTTATCAATAATTTTTTATTGTAAAACGATAAATAATGTGTTAAATTCAAATCGACAAAATAAGTGAGGTGCTCTTTATGAAACGTGGATCAACACTCTTTTTAAAGATAGCTGTTATTCTTATTGGAATCCCAGTTCTTGCTTTGTGCATATTTTTCGTGCCGAAGATAGCGAATTTTGCAGCTGATTTGTATCCAGATATTTCTTATCTGAAATATCTCGTTTATATCGATTTGTATGCAGCGGCGATACCTTTTTACTTTGCTCTGTATCAAGCCTGTAAACTTTTAAGCTATATTGACCACAATAAAGCTTTCTCGAAATTGTCTGTACGGGCTTTAAAGAATATAAAATACTGTGCAATCACCATCAGTATTTTATTAGCGGCAGGCATGCCGCTCTTCTATCTCATCGCGGAGATGGACGACGCTCCTGGCATCATACTAATCGGACTGGTCCTTATTTTTGCTTCAATGGTTATCGCCGTCTTTGCTGCTGTTCTCCAAAGGCTATTGCAAGAAGCGATTGATATAAAATCAGAAAATGATTTAACAGTCTGAGGTGAAAACAATGGCAATTATTATCAATATTGACGTGATGCTTGCTAAAAGAAAAATGAGCGTAACGGAACTTTCTGAGAGGGTTGGAATCACAATGGCGAATCTTTCTATATTAAAAAACGGAAAGGCAAAGGCTATTCGATTATCAACTTTAGAGGCGATTTGCAAGGCTTTAGAATGTCAACCCGGAGATATTTTGGAATACCGAAGTGATGAAGACACTCATGATTAAAAATTTAGCCTATTCGGCGGTGATCTTATGCGCATACCCGTAAATCTGTTTAGCTGCAATACTAAGCTGGCCTCGCATATATTCAGAAAAAAACTTCGGAGGCACACATGATGAGAGCACTTAATCAACTCGTTCGTTTTGGTTGGGAGCAGTCCTTGTCATGTTTATTTCCTGTCGTTATTTTTGCCTCTTTGGCAATTACACAAATCATTCCTCTTCCCTTCCTGCCGCGGTATGACTGGCTGCTCATCATCTGCCTTCTCATGCAGTGGTGGATGGTGTATTCCGGGCTTGAAACACGGGATGAACTAAAGGTGATCACATTGTTCCACCTTATTGGACTAGCTCTTGAACTTTTCAAGGTGCAAATGGGCTCCTGGTCTTATCCAGAGGAAGGTTATTCCAAAATCTTTGGAGTGCCTTTATATAGCGGCTTTATGTATGCAAGTGTCGCCAGTTATCTTTGCCAGGCGTGGAGGAGGCTTAAGGTTGAACTGGTTAAGTGGCCGCCGTTTTTCGTCGTTGTACCTCTTGCCGCTGCGATTTATTTGAATTTTTTCCTCCATCATTATTGGATTGACGTCCGCTTTTGGTTATCTGGACTTGTAGTAATTGTCTTTTGGAAATCATGGGTCATATACGAGGTTAATGGAATTCGTTACCGTATGCCGCTCGCACTTTCTTTTGTGCTCATCGGATTTTTTATATGGATAGCCGAAAATATCGCAACGTTTTTTGGAGCCTGGACATATCCAAACCAAACCAGCGCGTGGAGTCTCGTTCATCTAGGAAAAGTGAGTTCATGGCTCTTACTAGTGATTGTCAGCTTTCTAATCGTGGCCACGTTAAAACTGGTTAAGGAGAAAGATTCCACTAGAGTTGATGCCGGTCAATTTTTATAACTCTTTATTTTAAAGGGTATCAAGGAGCTTATGACGCCATAGTTGGCGTCTATTTTTAGTATTCGCAATCTTGGTCTCTGCATTCTTTTTGCATAACTGCAACAAGCTCATTATCTTATTATTTCTCGGGATGTATATACCGTCATGTTTTCTTCAATGATTTTCCATATGTATTTTCGCAGTTTTAAACTCTTCAATTTCTTCATTTTATCGGTCGCACTTGGCTATGTATCATTATTATGTATCTTTTCCCCCTCAAAATAGAGCGCCTTGATTTGCCTGCATTAAAGTTCGATTAAATCAAGCATTAATGATGGTACACATTTGTGTATAATTAGAAGAATATTTTGATATGTTTTAAGGGGTGGGATAGTGATGGAAAAACACGAATATGATTGGGTGAAACAAACAAGACAGATTTTACTAGACCAGTGTAAAGTATTGAATAAAAATGATTTTACAAAAGAGTTTGGATTTGGTTTTCAAAGTATAAGAGATTCTTTAGTTCATGTGGCTGGTTGTTATCATGCTTGGCTGGGTTCTTTTGTGCTTTCAAAAACAACTTCACCACTCATAACAAAGGAAGCACTCCATAATATGCAGATAGAAGATATTCAACGTTATTTTCAACAGGCTGATATATATGTGGATACTGTGTTTGAACAATTCACTGAGAAATTTGATGATTTTATCGAAAAAGAGCCTTCTTGGAAAGCGGGCAGTGGAATCGTAAAAAAAACACCACACCAATTACTAGTCCATTCTATTACGCATGAGTTTCATCATAAGGGGCAAATTGTAGCAATGTTACGGTTGCTTGGTTATATTCCTAATAATACAGATATTTTGGGACTGCCTGAAAAAGAATTTTCTATAGATCAATAATAGATAACAACTGCGTATCTGTTACGTTCAGGCCACTGTGTGGACTAAAAGATATGCTGGACGGCCTGAATATAGATCACGCCTTATCTCAATTTGTCAAACAACAAGAGGAATTCAATAAAATGATGCTGGAACGCATTGAACTTTTTGAGAAACGGCAGAAGGAAAGAGACGAAATGCTGATGAAATCCCTTCGTGAATCCCAGGAAACTCAAAAAATGCTGGGCGCCGTTCGCAAGAAAAAGTGGTGGCAATTCTGGAAATGTTCTTCCTTGTTTATTGAATGAACTAGTGAAAATATGGGGTGAAACTTTAAAACAAAAAAGTGATAATAAGAGAAAAACTCTCATAATGGAAGGATAACTATCTGAATGAAATTAAAGAAGTTAACAAATTTACCTCGGATATCTATAATAATTCCTTTCACACTCGTGATAACAGCGTCTTTAATTTTTTCTAAAAGCTTTTTCAATAATAAAGAAATACAAACTCTCTCTCAAAATTGCTTTAATTCAGGAGGGAATCCCACTGTAGAATTAGGGACTCTTAATTTAGATTATTCATTCGAATGTATAAAATAAAAGTTAAAACGCGCGACAAGGGATTGCGCAAGGAAGACAGTGCGCTGCTTCTTTCGACATAGACGGCCAGAGTATGCCGGCGTTATGGAGTTTATGCCTTAGGATGCGCGGCGGAAGCTACACGCTGAGAGAAAAGACGTCGAAGAAACGGAGAAGTACGTTTATATTGAGCCGGTTGGGTGCCGCGTCAAACACCGGGTCAAGACTGAAAACGGATTACTGCGGATTCCTTCGTTCCATGAATGGCGTTGAATTGAATGCACTATTGCCGCATTCTAATAGTTGGAGGGTGAGGCCGAATGGTTTACGAAACAAAAGGATACGACATAACGATTATATACGACTACAAGGAATATCCGGATGTTCATTATGGCCGCTGCGACAACTGTGATTATACGCTGTTTAAAAGCTCGGTGAAGGACGGAATTTTCCTTCGGGAGTGCCGCAGATGCGGTATGAAGAAGAGTATATGACGTAACGGGACCTTTTCCTGTGTTGGAAATAGTTTGGATTATATGCTATAATAAGTTAACAACTAAATAAAATTCAAGCAAGAAAGGATAGTCACAATGGGTGCATTATACTTATCGCTGTATTTTATTGGTGGCTTAACTTTGTCCGGCTTAATTACGGTTTACGGTTTGAAAAAACTTTTTAAAAGTCTTCAAGAGCTAGAGCTTATCAAAAAATAAGAGGGCAGTTTTACCGCCCTCTTATTTTTTTTTACCAATGCCCTGTTATTTTACATGCTTCTTTTATGCTTTTATGTTTTTTACCGAGGGCGTGGCATGCTTTATAAGCGCCATATTCATACATATCAGAAATAAATTGTTGAGCTAAAGTTACTCCGCAAAGTGTGACAAATACCGCGTACATAGCAGCAGTCAATTTTTCCTTAAAACCGGCAATCTCGAAAGTTGTAGTTTTTTCTTTTTTCGCTTGCTCCTTAGCTTGAGGCACTTCTTTTAACGTCTTTTCAATTTGTTGGCTTGAACTACTTTTTACAAATTCTTTTAAATTAGTAATTTCAATAGCATTTAGACCGAAGTCTTGAGCTACTTTAGTGTCGACTTCATAACCAGAACCCTTTTTCACAATAGAGTTCTCCAAAGCGTCTAAAATAGATATGTACTTATCCTTTTCAACACTTAATGTCCCCTTACTTGAAGCAAAAGCATAGCTAACTGACGGCATTGTAAAAGCTAAAAACAACACAAAACTTAAAACGGTCGCGACAATGCTCACTACTCTCTTACTCAAAACAAAAGCCCCCTTTCTATTATTTGTAACTTTATTCTAAACTAGAATACGATGATTTTCAACATTATTTCCCTTATTTTATAATTTTTGCTATTAATATATAATTGTTAAATGATTCATTTTCATGACTAGGCAGAATTTATTCTGGTCATTACTTTCACTTTTTACACACGCAAGTAACAGAGGAATTGAAAACTAATAAAGGCGCCATAATTGGCGCCCTCTTTTCGTTCATCTACGGCTTCTTCACGTTAAACATCGCAAGCAACGTCTTGTCAGGCGTCTTGGACTGTCGATAAAACACGTTAGGATTAAACGTGTAGCGTTCCGGCTCGCCACCGACCTTTATTCACAAAAACCTCCGCAAACTCTCGGCCACTTCATTCTTATCTAAATATAAATATTTAGTCGTTACCGAAAGATCACTATGTCCCAGCGCTCTTGAAATGTCAGTTAAATTTGCGCCTTTTTCAAGCAAGGATTTCGCAAAGCCCCTTCTTAATGCGTGCGGATTTATATTCTTTAATCCGTACTCACGCGCATACCTGTTCAACCGTTTTTGAATATTGTTATTCGACGGCCCTGTTGCTATTTGATTGCCGTACTTTGTTAAAAAAACAAATTTATTGTCCTTCTTATATGCTCGGCGGATTTCGGCGTTTTTATTCACCAGTACAGAGAGAAGTTGAGCGAGAGTCTCATCAAAGGGCAGTAGTAAAGGTTCTCGATTTTTAACGATTTCACCACTTAACCGAAGTAATTCTCCATTAAAATCGACATGTTCTTCTTTTAAGTTTGCGAGCGTCCCTACACGCATACCTGTTTTATACATAAGAAGCAATGCTGTCGCATCACGTAGCTGTACAAAGTCGGTTAAATCTAATAACGAAAGTAAGATTTTGATTTCCTGATCCGTCGCCCCCTCTTTAACTTTATTGTCGACCTTCACCTTTACGTTCTTCCAAAACTTCGATTCGAACCATCCATTATCGAAACAACGCGATAAAAATGCTTTGAGACATTTCAAACGCGTGAGCCTTGTTTGTGCACTGACATCCATGTTTCCAAGCCATGAATGAATCGACTTATATGTAATTTCATGTAGATATGTTAATTCTTCTGATTCCTTAAAATGTGATACATGAAGATGGTAATCGCTAATTGTCCGCTCCCTATTCCCGCTTACTTCCATCTGTCGGAGAATAATTGTAAGTGCTTTTTCAATTGTAATTTGCTTTGGGTTTGGCGATGCCGAGATATTATTAAACATTCCAGAGAGATCAGGAAGACTTTCTTCTACCGAGAAAATTTTTTTCTTTTGAGTCACGATATTTCCTACCTTCCGTATTTTCTTTTTGTCTTCCTTGGCTTATTTAACCCATCTACCACTTGGTTTATTAGCGAATATTCACTCTGTTGCCTTGCGAGGGATTCTAATGACAGATGAGTATATCGTAATACCATACGTAAATCTTTATGGCCGATGATCGTCTGGAGGTGCCTAAGATCCCCTCCTGCCTGCAAAAACATGCTCGCCGCGGTGTGTCTAAATAAATGCGGATGGACTCTTTTATTTATTCCTGCCTGATGAGCGTAATCCGCAAGCCGTTTTCTAAAATTGTCGGTCGTTAGTCTTGTCCCTTCCTCCGTAATGAAGACATACTTGCTAGGCTTAAATCGCGTATTTCTTAACAATAACTTTTTAAGCAGCTGCATTGTATTTTTATCTAATGGAATCATACGGCCTTTTCTCGTTTTTGTTTTTTGAGCTTCAAGAATAATGTAGCTCAACTCAAAATTTATATTTTCGATCTCTAAAGTGGCGATTTCTCCGATTCTACACATAGAGTTAATTAAACACATCATAACCACGTAATCTCTAAACTCAGAGAACTTTCGCTTATTCGGTGTTTTTAAAAGCTGCTTCATCTCCTCTACAGATAATATTTGAATTATAGGTTCCGGCTGCTTGACTTTATTTATTTTTTGAAATGGATTTTCCGAAATCATATTTTCCTTTATACAGAAAGTAAAAACTGCTCTCATAGTTTTCAGGTGGTCATTTGCATATTTCGGAGAACACCCTGGAGTTTTCACACTTTCCGGTTTATAACGGTGTCCCTTAAACGTTTTCTTCTCGTGCAGTATATAGGTCATGTACTGCCTCGCAAACTCGACATCTATAGATTCAACATTGGTGGACAGTCCTTTAATTTCCGCGAATTCTTCCACACTCTCACAAACCCGGCGATAGCGATCAATTGTTTCTTTCGTAAGTCCTTCAGACATTTTTACGTTACAAATTTGTTTACACACATCAGACAGAGTCTTACTTTCGTATGTATTTTTCTCACTATGTTTAATCGCCGGTCTTCGTCTCCCCCGCATATACATCTCATCCCCTCCTCATTGTCAGAATAACTGAATTATTTAGTCACTTCAAGTGAAAACCGAAAAATAACTCTTTTAAAACGAGAATAAAGCAGTATTTTTCACGAATAAACGAACGAAACAAGACGAATAACTGGCGAAAATTAACGAAACCCGAACGAAAGAGATCGCGAAGTTGGCGACGAACTAGCGAACGAAGACGTTAACGAGGCGAATGGCGAAGATATCCCTTTCACTCTTCGATTAACGAATCGAATCTTGTCTCGTATAGGCGGTCTAGCATCCGGTCAAGCACGCCGTTGTAGTAGCCGGCCAGATTCCGAATATGCTTTCGTTTCGTTCCGATGAACGTTTGACGTACCGCATATAGGCCGATTTCTTCCAGCGTCTCGGAATCATAGACGCCTTTTAAAAACGACGTATGCGCAAGGTAAATACCGTAGGAACGTTCTACATGAAAAAAAAATAGACGTGCGTAATTGCACGTCTAGGTCACAAACATTTCTATCCCCTCGACCATTATTTCTATACAAAATACCGTATTTTCACGGGTCACACTTCGCTATTTTCGGGTCACACCCGAGTCACACTTTTACTGTCACTCCAGTCACACATCGATCACAAACCCTCACTTCTCCTGCACCTCTTACCGATTATCAATCGTTTCCGGATACAAATCATGATTCATCATCCGATACTCGGCCATTTTTTCATACTTTGTGCCGGGCTTGCCGTAGTTGGTGTACGGGTCGATCGAGATTCCGCCTCTCGGGGTGAATTTGCCCCAGACTTCGATGTAGCGCGGGTCCATCAGCTCAATTAAATCGTTCATGATGATGTTCATGCAGTCTTCGTGAAAATCGCCGTGATTTCGGAAACTGAAGAGATACAGTTTCAAAGACTTGCTTTCTACCATTTTTTTATCAGGGATGTAGCTGATATAGATCGTGGCAAAATCGGGCTGTCCGGTTTTCGGGCACAGGGATGTGAATTCAGGGCAGTTGAATTTCACGAAATAGTCCCTGTTTTCGTGTTTATTCGGGAAAGACTCAAGCACTTCCGGAGAATAGTCAAACAAATAATTGGTGCCTTGATTTCCAAGAAGGGTTACGCCTTCGAGTTCTGAATCTTTTCTTGTGGTCATCATTCATCTTCCTTTCTTCAATCAAACGCCTCGTTTGTTACCCCAGATCAGGGTGTGGAGCTGCGGGAGAACGCGGACGCGGTTCAATTCAGGGTCGCGCGTGACCGCTTCTACCAGCTGTTCATACTTTTGAAGCAGCCGTTCGACGAGCCGCTCTTGGTCTTCTGTATGAACGTCGTCATTTCCGACTTGGAGAAAGAACGGGACATCAGGATAACGCTGGTGAACTTGCTTTGCAAATTGAAGGTCTTCCGCCGTGAATATGACGACCTTCAAACTTGCCGCTTCCGCCCGGCCGTGCTCTTTCAGTTTTTCAACAATATGATCAAGCTTGTTAAAATCGGTTTTCATATTGGAGCTCGGCGGCTTTGGCGAAATTGTTAAATCATCGATTCCGGCAAACCAGTCTTGATAAAACGTCCCTTGCGTCTCAAGCGCTGTCCGTATACCGTTTTCTTTTAAAAGGGAAATCAGTCCGTCCAGCTGTTTTAAAAGCGCCGGGTTGCCTCCTGAAATCGTAACGTGCGAGAAGGCGTTTCCGCCGATGTCTTTAAGAGATTCGTATACTTCTTCAGCGGTCATCCATTTGATGTCTTTTTTCGCCGAACCGTCCCAGGTAAAAGCTGAATCGCACCAGCTGCACGAATAGTCGCAGCCGGCTGTTCTGACAAACATCGTTTTTTGCCCGATGACCATCCCCTCTCCCTGAACCGTCGGACCGAAAATTTCAAGTACGGGAATCGGCTTAGCCATTGTGAACACCCGGTTTCGGACGGTAGACGACATAGCTTGTCGGCGTTTCCCTGACAAACACCTGAACGCAATGCGGACGGTTTTTGAGATCTTTCAAATAAGCCTCTGTTTTATCGTAAATCGTTTTCGCCACCACTTCTGTCGAAGGGATCCGATCCGCGCTTTCACCCGAAAATTCCTGATGGTCATTTAAAAGCGTATGATCGTATTCCCCGTGGATCAATTTTTTAATGGTGCTGAAGTTGACAAGGAATCCTGATTCATTCAATTCATCCCCGGCAATCGTGATATTGATTGTATACGTATGGCCGTGGACTCTGCTGCATGCGCCCGCATCCTCTCTCGGAATAAAATGCGCGGCTGACATCTGCATATCTTTATTTAGTTCAAAAGAGTAAGGATGGCTTGGTTGCGGGTAAATTTGTGTAAGCACTGTTAAGCTCGCTCCTTTTTCATTTTCATATATTCATTGTAGCCATTCGCCCGAAGTTTGCAGGCCGGGCATTCGCCGCAGCCGTCGGCAATGATTCCGTTGTAGCACGTCAGCGTCTCGTTTTTCACGAAATCAAGCGCATCAAGCTCATCGGCGAGCTCCCACGTTTCCGCCTTGTTCAGCCACATCAGCGGCGTGTGGATGACAAACGGGCGCTCCATCGCCAAGTTGACAGTGACATTGCAGGATTTGACGAACTCATCCCGGCAATCCGGATAGCCGCTGAAATCCGTCTCGCATACACCTGTTATGATGTGCCGCGCGCTGACCTGGTAGGCGAGGATCGAAGCGAACGATAAAAACACGAGGTTGCGTCCCGGAACAAAAGTGGACGGAAGTTCGCCTTCTTTCGCCTCAATCTCGATATCATCCCTTGTCAAAGCATTCGGCGCGAGCTGATTTAACAGTTCCATATCAAGAAGGTGATGCTTGACGCCAAGCTTTTCAGCGATCTTTTTCGCGACTTCGATTTCCTCTCGGTGCCGCTGATTATATTGGAAGGTGACCGCTTCCACCTCCTGAAATTGCCGAAGCGCCCACAAAAGGCAAGTCGTACTGTCCTGACCGCCGCTGAATACGACGATCGCTTTTTCCTGTTTCATAATTCCTCCTTCTCCGCTTTCCGTCAGTATTTCATAAAAGAAGAGATTCACTGATATCTAAACGAAAAAACACCTTTCTCTGTGAGAAAAGTGTTCTAGCAAAAAAACAATAAAAAAGGCCATACCCCAAGGATACAGCTTTCCTTAGTTTTTTATAGAGGGTTTTGCTAGAACCTCTCCCGCAGTTTCAAGCGGATTTTGTTTCAATTTTCCTTCGCCATCTTATCACAAATCGCATGTTTCGCCAAGTGCAATGCCTGCCATTCAACGCTCAGGCACCCTTTTGACGATCAAAAAGAATATAAAGACGAGGCTCAGCTGGCCGAACAAAGGATAAATGGTCGATATCAGTTTTCCGTAGCCGATTTGTCCCGTCAAGTAGATTGTCAGCAGGATGAACATAAATACATACAGGCTTTTCATATGAAGATATTCATTAATCTGCTTTTCAAGACCATATAAATTGCCGATGACCGATGTGAAGACTTCCCCGAAAATGATAAACAGATAGATGATATGGACAGAATGTTGGACAATGAATACAACCTGTGCCATCGGAACTTCGTATAACAGGACATCAGGCAATGTTGAAAGAGACAGAAAGCTCGCGATCAACACAAGGGTAAGCAGACACCCTCCGATTAATGCTCCTTTTATAATGAGCCGTTCAGATTTCAGTTCAGAAGCGATCGGCACGAGAACCGCCTGTGCGAGCGACAAATTAAAAGCGCCGTACGAAACAGCGGATAAAATCCAATCGGGTTTTGCCGCCGAGAATGCCGCCAAATTGTGGATCTCCGGCCCTCTGAAAATAAACGAATCGAACAGGACGATGACTGTGAACAGAAGCAGCAGCGGAACGACAATGACATTGACGCCGAATATCCCTTTAACGCCCTTCATCATGACAAACAGACTCAAGGCAATCGTCGCAATCATCCCCGCTTGGTTTGAAAAGCCGAGCTGTTCCTCAAATATCGCCCCCGCTCCGGACAGCATGACAGACGTCACGCCGAGCAAAATCACGAGCATGAAGACATTGACAAATTTCCCGAGCGTATGGCCGAATAAATATTGATTCAGCTCCTGATAAGATTTGGCATTGATTCTGACCGCAATCAGCATCATTTTTGCGCCGAGAAATGTAAACATCAGTCCGCTGATCAAAATTCCGGCTAATCCCGGCCAGCCGAATCTTAAAAAAAACTCGACGATTTCTCTTCCAGTTGCAAATCCGGCTCCGACGACCGTTCCTACATAAACAAATGCCAGCTGAAAGGCTGATCCATGTGATTGACTCATACGACTCCTCCGTAAACGAATTCCCTTTCTACACCATATGAGCCATGTCCTTTAAAAAGAAGGACAACTTCTCATTCAGGAACAAAAAGAAAAAAGCATAGAACTTGAAAGTCAAAGAAGGTCAATGTATACTAATAGTCAGAAATGGTCAAATTGCAGACCATTTTTTCAAAGTCAATTGGTCAAAAAAGGTCAAATTCAATAAAGGGGGTTTTGGCAAATGCGTTGTCAACATTGTCAAAAAAATGAGGCGACGATTCGCCTGAACATGCAAATCAACTTTACAAAAAAGCAAATGGATTTATGTAAAGACTGCTATAAAGAGCTGACTCAGCCTTCTATGTTTTCAGGAAATCATTTTTTTGGCGGAGGAGGTTCTTTCTTCAGCCAGCCATCACAAGCGCAGACGCAAACCGCTGCCAAAAAAGGCTTGCTCGATGAACTTGCCGTCAACTTAACGAATGCCGCAAAGACAGGCTTGCTCGATCCGGTGATCGGCCGCGATGATGAAGTGGCCCGTGTAATCGAGATCTTAAACCGCAGAAATAAAAACAACCCTGTCTTAATCGGTGAACCGGGCGTTGGTAAAACAGCCGTTGCTGAAGGACTTGCTCTCAAAATCGCCGAAGGCGATGTTCCAAATAAATTGAAAAACAAAGAACTCTACCTGCTTGATGTCGCTTCCCTCGTAGCAAACACCGGCATCAGAGGACAATTTGAAGAAAGAATGAAACAGCTGATGAAAGAGCTGAAAGAACGCAAAAACGCGGTCTTGTTTATTGACGAAATTCACCTTCTTGTCGGAGCAGGCTCTGCCGAAGGCTCCATGGACGCCAGCAACATTTTAAAACCTGCGCTTGCCAGAGGCGAACTGCAAGTCATCGGCGCGACGACCTTGAAAGAATATCGCCAAATCGAAAAAGATGCAGCATTAGAGCGGCGCTTCCAGCCGATCATGGTGCATGAACCGACAATTGAGCAGACCGCGGCGATTTTAAACGGGCTGAAAGAAAAATACGAAGCGTATCATGATGTAACTTACACGGATGAAGCGATCAAAGCCTGCGTCGTTCTGTCTAGCCGCTATATTCAGGACCGTCATCTTCCCGATAAGGCGATCGACCTTTTGGATGAAGCCGGTTCAAAAGCGAACTTGAAAATCGACACGGTCAGCGGTGAACAAGCTTCCCAACGCCTGAAAGAAATCGAAGCGGAAAAAGCTAAAGCGCTGCAGGAAGAAAACTATGAGCTTGCAGCAAAGCTCCGCGATGAAGAAGAAGCACTGCACAAAAAAATGGAAAACCATGCGAAAGAAAAACGGGCAACCGTTAAAGCTGAAGACATTCAAGCGATCATCGAACAAAAAACCGGCATTCCGGTCGGCAAGCTTCAGCACGACGATCAGAAGAAAATGAAAGAGCTTGAAGCAAACCTTTCAAGCCGCGTGATCGGTCAAAAAGAAGCGGTAAAAAAAGTGGCAAAAGCCGTCAAAAGAAGCCGCGCCGGCCTGAAATCAAAAAACAGGCCAGTCGGTTCATTCCTGTTCGTCGGCCCGACAGGTGTCGGTAAAACAGAACTTTCTAAAAGGCTTGCGGAAGAACTGTTCGGCACGAAGGATGCCGTCATCCGCCTCGATATGAGCGAATACATGGAAAAACACGCCGTATCGAAGCTGATCGGTTCACCTCCTGGATATGTCGGCCACGAAGAAGCCGGACAGCTCACCGAAAAAGTCCGGAGGAACCCGTACAGCATCGTTTTGCTTGATGAAATCGAAAAAGCCCATCCCGATGTTCAGCACATGTTCCTGCAAATCATGGAAGACGGACGTCTGACAGACAGCCAGGGACGGACGGTCAGCTTTAAAGATACCGTCATCATTATGACAAGCAATGCCGGAGTATCTGAAAAGCGGACAACCGTCGGTTTTAACCGGGAAGAACAAGTAATGGGCGAACAATCAATGATCGATTCCCTAAGCAGCTACTTTAAGCCGGAATTCCTGAACAGATTTGACAGCATCATCGAGTTCCAGCCGCTCGAAAAAGAAGATCTGGTCAAGATCGTCACTCTCTTGCTGGAAGAGCTTGAAGAAACGTTAAAAGAGCAAAACATGACGCTTGAAGTTTCAGATGAAGCAAAAGAAAAAATTGCTGAAATCGGATACCATCCGGCCTTCGGCGCCCGCCCATTAAGACGAACCATTCAAACAGCAGTCGAAGATCAAATGACCGATCTGCTGCTTGAAGAAGAACACATCAACGGTTTTGCGGTTATCGTTGAAAACGATGAAATCTTGGTGAAACCAACCGCATAACACACATAACGGCCTCCAATTGCGGAGGCCGCTTTACATACAACGTAAGAATCACAAAAATTCTATTTTTTAGCATTAAATAACCCTAAAGTCCCTTTTCACCATGATTTTGAAACAATTTAAGAAACACCCTAAAGTTCCTATCACGCAACACCGATATTAACGATAGAAAAGTTAGTTAAAGGAATTGGTGAAAAAATGGACAAAACATCGTTAATTGGAATCATCTTAGCTATCATCGGAGTAGGTGTCGGCATGGTCATGAAAGGTGTCAGCCCTTCCGTTCTCGTCAATCCCGCGGCATGGCTGATCATCCTTGTCGGTACAATCGCAGCAGTTGTGATCGCTTTTCCAATCCGCGAGATCAAAAAGGTTCCCAAACTCTTCGGCATCTTGTTCAAAGAGAAGAAGATGATCGAAATCAACGAATTGATCCCGATGTTTTCCGAGTGGGCACAAATCGCAAGACGTGAAGGACTTCTCGCTTTGGAAGCAAATTTGAATGAGATCGATGATGAATTTTTGAAAAACGGCATGAGCATGGCAGTAGACGGCCAAAGTGCCGAATTTATCAGGGACGTTTTAACTGAAGAAGTTGAAGCAATGGAAGAAAGACATCAAGTCGGAGCGGGCATTTTTACCCAGGCGGGCACATACGCGCCGACACTCGGCGTTTTGGGCGCTGTTGTCGGACTGATCGCAGCGCTTGCGGATATGAGCGACACTGAAGCGCTTGGACATGCGATCAGCGCCGCTTTTGTCGCGACCCTTCTCGGGATCTTCACCGGATATGTACTATGGCATCCTTTTGCCAATAAATTAAAGCGGAAATCCAAACAGGAAGTCAAAGTCCGCGAAGTCATGATTGAAGGCATCCTTTCGATCTTGGAAGGCCAGGCGCCAAAAGTCATTGAACAAAAGCTTTTGATGTATGTCTCTCCAAGCGAACGCTCCAGCATCGTCATCCCAGAAGGAGACAAAGGAGACAGCAGCAATGGCTAGAAAAAAGAAGCACAAAAAAGACCATGAAGAACACGTGGATGAGTCTTGGCTCATCCCATATGCCGACCTGCTGACACTGCTTTTGGCCTTGTTCATCGTACTGTTTGCCATGAGCTCGATCGACGCCAAGAAGTTCGATATGCTGTCTAAATCATTCAATGCCGTATTTACCGGCGGAACAGGAATGATGGATTATTCCAGCTTCACCGAGCCGAAAACGAGCACAACCGAAGATGGAAAAAGCCCTGACCAAGCAAAAGATCTCTCTCAAGATCAAAAAGAAAAAGACAAGCAGTCGCTGAAAAAAATTCAGGAGCAGGTCAACCGGTTTATTAAAGAGAAAAGTCTTGAAAAACAGGTCAATACGAAGCTGACAGACGAAGGCCTCCTCCTTTCCATCGAGGATAATATCTTTTTTGATTCCGGAAAAGCGGAGATCCGCCAGCAGGACATTCCGCTGGCCAAGGAAGTATCCGACCTTCTCGTCTTGAATCCGCCCCGCAATATCGTAATCAGCGGACATACGGACAATGTGCCGATTCGAAATTCTCAATTTAAATCAAATTGGCATTTAAGCGTGATGCGGGCAGTCAATTTCATGGGGCTTTTAATCGAAAATCCCAAGCTTGACGCCAAGATATTCAGCGCGAAAGGCTACGGAGAATTTAAACCGATCGCTTCAAATGACACCGAAGAAGGAAGAAGGAAAAACAGACGCGTTGAAATCCTCATCCTGCCGATCGGCCAGGAAAACTTGAATAAAAAAGAATAGGAAGCTGCCTTTTGGCAGCTTCCTTATTCTTTGCCCTTATAAATATTTCTTGCGTTCAGCCCGACTTTTTTCAGCATTTCGATGCAGGCTTCTTTCTCCTCATCGCTTAACACGCTGATCATGTGGTGAAGCTCTTCTGCATGACCCGGAAAAATCTTCTCCAGGAGCTTGGTGCCTTTATCTGTAATTTGCGCATAGGTCACCCTGCGGTCGGTCGCACAGGCTCTTCTCGCGATCAGCTCCTTTTGCTCAAGCTTGTCAACCACATATGTAATACTCCCGCTCGCCAGTAGAATCTTATCCCCTATTTGCTGAAGGGGCTGATCCCCTTTATGATAGAGGAGTTCTAAAACGGCAAACTCGGTTGGATTCAGACCATGATGATGAATATGTTTATTCATATGATCATTAATGGATCTGTACGCTCGAGATAATACAATAAATAATTTCAAGGACTGTTCCTGTTCTCTATTACTCATATCTCTCATCTCCAAAGAAACAACTACAGGAAAACATTAATAAACTATGAGGAAAATGTCAACTGTTAACATTCAAACCATGTTATGATGAGTAGGAATCGAACATCAAATAGATATATCCGGAAATTCCCCGGTATTGTGTCCTATTTTCACGGTATTGGTTATCTTTTCTATAAATCGGCTCTCACTAGTGATATAATACCCCTATTCCTGTATCGATTGGGAGAGAGTAAAAATATGCGCAATTTGAAAAATCTATGGAAGAAAGTCAGGCTTTATTTGATCTTGGTGATGATCCCCGCCTTCATTATAAGCTTTTTTGTATACGAACAAGAACGAGAAAATATCACTGAAAAGCACCGTCAGACTGCGACTCTCATGCTCAATATTCACCGCAACCAAATCAACTACCTGATCGGCGAAACAGAAGCAAGGCTCAGCTCCCTTGCCACGGCCCTCAACCACCCTGTTAATGAGCAGCATATCAAACGAATCCTGACGGAAACGTATAAAAAAGAACCGCGTTTTTCGGCTTTATACCTTTTAAATAAAGACGGCGATGTCATGGTGAGCACGTCTCCCGTCAAAGAAAAAAAGAAGGTTTCATACAAGAACATTCTGCAAAAAGCGGAAAAATCAAAGAAATCCGTGATCACAGACGATATACATACAGTGTCGGACAGGCTGGAGCTGAATATTTTTACTCCTGTCTATGACAGCGAAGGCAGAACGACAAATTTTCTGCTGGCTTCGATCCGCGTCGATTATCTGAAAAATATCATGAACGTCCTGAGCCCTGAGCTTTATATCAAAATTCTCAACCAGAAGAATCAGATTGTCTTTACAGCAGGCCATTCTCCTCCTGAGAAGCCGGACGGCGGCACCGTCGATGCTTTTTTGGATCAGATCGACTGGAAGCTTGAAGTTTATCCGGAACCGGTCCAGCTTGATGAAATCGTTCACAGTCTTCTGCTGTCATTTTTAAGTATTTTCATTCTGCTGAATATTATGTTCCTCATGCTCCAGTATGTGCTGCTGAAGCGGCGGACCAAGCAGGAGCGCGCCCAAAATGAAGCCCAGAAGCTCGAATTAATCGGCACCCTGGCAGCGAGCACCGCTCATGAAATCAGAAACCCGCTGACAGGTATCAGCGGCTTTATCCAGCTCCTGCAAAAAAAATATCAATCAAAAGAAGATCAAATGTATTTCTCAATCATCGACCAGGAAATCCGGAGGATCAACCAGATTGTCAGCGAGTTTCTCGTGCTCGGAAAGCCGACGGCAGAGCAGTGGCAGCTTAACGCCATGAATGAAATGATTGACGAAATCATGCCGATTATTCATTCTGAGGCAAATTTATATAATGTGGAAGTGGAATTTCAAGACTGTGGAGAAGACCCGGCTTATGTGTATTGTAAAAAAGATCATATTAAGCAGGTTGTCTTGAACGTCGCCAAAAATGCTCTTGAATCGATGAAAAACGGCGGAAAGCTGCTCATTCAAATCGAACATCATCAAGAGAAGGCGCAAATTATTGTGAAGGATATTGGAGAAGGCATTCCAAAAGAAATGATGGAGAGTATTTTCCAGCCTTTTGTCACGTCAAAGGAAAAGGGAACCGGACTCGGCCTTGTCGTGTGCAAGCGCATCATTTCCATGTACGGGGGAACCATTCAGATCGAAAGCGAACAGCATAAAGGAACGACTGTAACGATTACGCTGCCGACTTCAAAGGAACAGGTTGACTGAGGCTTCCCCGTTCCTGCAAAGAGCCTGCCTTTCACGGCAGCTCTTTTTCGTTCAGTCACTATGCCGTATATTTTTCAACGGTCAGACAGTCGATGCGGCCTAAAAAATCCTGCAGCAGATGGTCCGACGCATTTTCATTCATAGACAGTTTTTGATATTCATAAATTAATTGATCCAGCTCCTGGCTCCGCCTGATCGTTTCATCCCCTGTAAATCCATAGATTTCAGCGGCTTCAACCATCATTTGCCGCTTCTTGCTGATGGAAACGAGCAATGCTTCTTTTTCAACATAATTTTGCATACGCTTCACCCCTTACCGACATATCGTTTCTTAGAACCATCCAGATTTTGCGTACTTGAGCATTATTACAGATTATACTTATTTTGTAAACCTATTTCTCAAAAAATTATTTTGAAATCGAGTATAATAGAATTGTGGAATTAAAAGTGTAATACCCATCGATGAAATACGGCAAACACCTTTAAAAGAGTTCATGAGGATAGAAGGAGGTCTAAATGATGAAAAAACCAGTGTCAAGGCTCCGAACCATCTTTGCCGTGAAAGAAGCGTATTCAGGCCTCTTATTGTTTTTCAAGGCATTTAGAGCCTGGAGAAAGGGAGACTTCCCCTTATTCCCGAAAAAAACGATTTTACTGGCCGCGCTGGCATTGATTTATGTGCTGTCTCCGATCGATTTGATTCCCGATGTTCTCGCAGGTGTCGGCTGGCTTGATGACGCGGCTGTGCTCGCTTTTCTATTCAGGCAAATCACCAAAGAGCTGGACGGATTTGAAATACATCTAACGGGAGGAATAAACGGCAATGGCAAACAATAATATTCTCGGTATCAATCATCTCTTGTTTTCAGTCTCTGACCTGTCCGTCTCTATTTCATTCTATGAAAAGGTGTTTGATGCCAAGTGGCTCGTAAAGGCCGAGAAAACCGCTTATTTTGACCTGAACGGCATCTGGCTCGCATTAAACGAAGAGAAAGACATTAAGAGACAGGAAATCCACGACTCTTACACCCATATCGCCTTTTCGATTCAACAGGAAGATTTGCCGTTCTGGGAAAAGAAATTACGCGATTTAAGTGTAAACGTGCTAAAGGGCAGAAAACGGCATGAAGGCGACAAAGATTCAATTTATTTCTCAGATCCGGACGGCCATAAGTTCGAGCTTCACACCGGCTCTGTATTTGACCGTCTTCAATACTATCAAAATGAAAAACAGCATCTCTCCTTTCATGAAGGCCACATCAAGGCCCTTTATGACAGAAACAAATAAAAAAGCGTCCACACGGACGCTTTTTCATTATCGGCTCACACTCTCTTTCTCATAAATCGGCACCCAGCCCTCTGTCGTCACAAAGATTCTGACAGCCACGACTTTTCGGTCTTCCTGAAGCGTGAAATAATGGCGGGTGTTTTCAGGAACGGAGATCAAATCTCCCGGATTTAAGAGGACATCAAAAAATGTGCCGTCTTTTCCTTCTATCGCAAAGATGCCGTGGCCGCTGACGATAAATCTGACTTCATCGTCTGTATGATGATGTTCCTGTTTGAAATTTTTCAAGAGCTCATCGAGTTTCGGATTTTGGTCGGAAAGCGAGATGACATCGCTCGCTTTATAGCCGCGGCGTTCTGAAATGTCTTTGATTTCAGCGGCAAAGACGTCTAAAATCTCCTGTTTCTCTTCATCGGTCAAATCGTATTTTTCTTTTAAGCCGGCCGGCAGCTTTGTGATATCCCATTTTTCATAAATGACCTCCTGCTCCTTTAGAAATTGTTCTACTTCTTCCTGCTTTTCAATGGTCGTGTTTTGTTCATCATGGATTCGAATTGTTGCCATGCTTTCTCCCCCTTTTTAATTAACGTGGTAAGCCTGCAAAGCTTTCAGTTTTAAATGCCAGCTGAACAGGAATTCATACGCTTCAAGCATCCGCTTTGTCTCAAATGCCGTTTTTCCCCAGACGGTAATGCCGTGGCTGCGAATCAGCACTGCCCCTGAATCGCCTGAAAGGTGTCCGGCAAAATCCGCCGTCAAATCCGGAATATGAGCGCTGTTTTCGATAATCGGGATCGCAACCTCCGCATTTTCCTCCCAAAGACCGAGCGCCTTTATGATTTCCTGGCCTCTGAATGTCGCTTGCTTTTCTTTTGCGTAAAGCTCTGAGATAACATTGTTGTCAATCGTATGGACGTGAAGACAGCAGCCCGCGTTTGTATTTTGATAGACACGGGTGTGCAGCAGCGTCTCCGCCGACGGTTTCAGCGTATGTCCGGTCTCCGCCGGTCTCCCCTCTTCGTCCGCCAGCAGAAAATCCTCCGCGGATGCTTTTCGCTTATCTTTTCCGCTTGCTGTGATGAGAAATCGCAGCGGGTCTTCTGATACTTTGATTGACAGATTGCCGCTTGTCGCAGGGAACCAATCCCTTTCCGCAAGCTCTTTTTTTACCTCGGCAAGTTCGTGCCATTTTTGCTCAGGGTCCATTCTTTCACCTCCGCGGTCTCTTCAAGTATTCGCTTTACATCACGGAAATCGCCGAATCCCGCATGCTTCAGGCCGAGTCCCTCACATTCCCGCAGCAAATAATCGCGCGCGATGCACAAGTCGGAACATTTGGCAGCTTCAACATCTGTAACAGAGTCCCCAATCATGACAACAAAATCGTCCCAGCCTTTCAGCCGGCGGATGATAGAAGGCTTGCAGCAGCCGCATTCATTTCCGCAGCTGCCGTCACACGGATACGGCCAGCGGATCTCGATATTGCGCCCTGAAAAGCCGGCCTCATTGCAGTAAATGCGTTCCTTTTCGACAATGCCTTCAAGCAGTGGATAGACGAAAAAGTCCATCCCTCCGCTCACGACGTAAAACGGAAGACCCTGCTCATCCAGGAAAGAGACAAACTCTGTAAACCCGGGGCGGATCTCGGCTTGTTTCAGTACATATCCCATAATGTCTTCTTTCAGGCTTGTCGGCAGCAATTGAAACATTCTGCCGACCCCGTCCTTAATCGATATGTCCCTGGACAGAACCCCGTCTTTTAAAGCGAGCCACTCTTCTGGAGCAAATTGTTTCATAATGCTGATGATGTTGTCGTTTGTTGTAATGGTTCCGTCAAAATCGCAAATGATAAGCGGCTGCCTCATACGGAAACCTCAACCCTTCCCCATTTTTCAAGGGCGAGCTTCAAATCGGGAGAACGCTTTGCTTTTTCTTCGACTGGCTCCGCTTCCAGGACGGCATCAATGATCGCCCGAAACGCTCTTCCTCCGCCTGCCGCTCCGTTTGGATGACCGTGAATCCCCCCGCCTGCGTTGATGATATGGTCAATGCCGAAGTCTTTCATCAAGAGCGGCACCATGCCGGGGTGAATACCGGCCGACGGGACGGCGAATGTCGGTTTAAAAACGTCTTCCTTCGTGCATTCATCATATATGGCAAGCGCATCCCGCTTCGGCAGAGCAACGCTTCCGTACGGTGAAGGGAACAGGCTGAAATCAGCACCCGCATACCGGTTGAGCTTGCCGAGCAAGAGCGAATGGGAAAAACCGTAATGCGGCGACGAAGTGAGTGCGCCGCTTACTGCCGGGTGCGCCATGATCGGCAGCGGGATGTCGTCGTCTTCCGCAAGGCTTTGCAAAACATCGAGCCCGTAGGCAAACACATTCAGCAGCAACACATCGGCTCCGAGCTCGGCTGCTTTTCTCGCCTTCGATTTCAGCTCCATTGTCCTGCCCGTCAGGTTGACGGCATACAGCGTTTTGCGCCCTGTTTCTTCAAAAGCTGCCTCAAGCACTTTCTTTCCTTCCGTGATTCGTTTTTCAAAGGGGGCACTGCCTGTTTCGAATAAGATTTCATCGTCCTTGATCAAATCCACTCCGCCGAGCGCCTGCTGCCTAAGCTGTTCCTTCAAGTCTTCCATATCGCGGCCGATGACGCCTTTAAAAATGCTCATCAACAGAGGCCTTTCAAATTCGCCGATTTTTTTCCGGATCCCGTATACGCCGAATTTCGGACCCGGCAATGATTGTTTAAAAGACTGCGAAAACTCCAAATCCGCCAATTTAATTTTTCCGTCGAGAGACAGCTTTCCAAAAACGGTCGTCAGCACAGCGGGAATGTCGCTTGTAAAATTGGCTTCCGGATAAGCGATGGTGACCGTTGCCTGTTTTTCCCCCAGCGCGCTTTCTGTTTCTTCGACCTTGACGACGCGTCCTTTATGCTTTTTCAGCTGTTCCTGCTTTAAGAGCGGCAGATCTGTCCACGACCCGACCGTCAGTCCGATCGCGATTTGCTCGGCCCGCTTTTCTGCGTCACATCCTTGATCTGTCAAAACATATGTTGCCAAAAGTTCACTCATTCTGTAGCTCCTTCCTGCTTCATGCATATAAAAAACCTCTTTTGCTGCTTTAGCTAAAAGAGGTTTCGCATTTCAGGTTCGAATCCTTATCTCTCAGCGTCAGCTGCAAGAATTAGCACCGTGCTTAAAAAGTCGGTTGCCGGGCTTCATCGGGCTTGTCCCTCTGCCTGCTCTTGATAAGAATATTGATTTTATAAATTATTTTGAATTATCCCATCGTTTTTCCCGGTTGTCAATGACTGTGGCCGGTCTTTTTGAATATATTCAGCTTGGCAATGCGCGAAGCCGCTTCCCGGAGCCGCTCTTCGCTTGTCAAGAGGCCGACTCTCACATAGCCTTCTCCGTATTTGCCGAAGCCGATGCCGGGCGCTGTGACGACATTCGCTTTTTCGAGAAGCAGATCGGAAAAAGCCTCAGATGTATACCCGTCAGGGACAGGCATCCAGGCGAAAAAAGAACCTTGCGGAGCATCCGCGTGCCAACCGATTTCGCGGACCGCACGAATCCATACATCCCGCCTTTTTTCGTAGCGCTCATTTTGCTCCTTGACACACGCTTGGTCTGATAGAAGCGCGGCTGCCGCGGCGTCTTGGACCGCTTTAAAAAGGCTGACATACATATGGTCCTGATAAAGGTTCAGCGCTTCGATCACAGATGCGTTGCCAACTGCAAACCCGACCCGCCATCCAGCCATATTATACGTTTTGGAAAGCGTGTAAATTTCGATTCCTGTGTCTTTTGCCCCCTCCGTTTCGAGAAAGCTGACAGGCCTCTTGCCGTCGTAGCCGATCGCACCGTAGGCAAAATCGTGGACGACGCAAATTCCGTTCGACTTGGCAAACCGGACAGTCTCTTCGAAAAAAACAGGCGTGGCTTGGGCACCGGTTGGATTGTTTGGATAATTTAAATACATGAGCTTCGCATTTTCTTTCACTTCCTTCGGAATCCGGCTGTAGTCAGGCAGAAACTGATTGCCCGCTGTAAGCGGCATCGTTGCCATGTTCGCTCTTGCCAGCTCAACGCCCGACCAGTAGTCGGGATAGCCGGGATCGGGAACGAGCACGGCATCCCCCGGATTTAACAAACATTGCGGAAGCTCGACAAGACCGGCTTTTCCGCCGAACAATACAGCGACTTCGCGTTCGGGATCGAGCTCTACACCGTATTCCCTTCGATAGAACGCGGCTGCCGCCTCCTTGAGTGAACGGCTGCCGCGAAAGGAGGAATACTGATGGTTTTCAGGGTTGCGAACGGCTTGCGCCATTGTATCAACGATGTGATCAGGTGTCGGCTGATCGGGATTCCCCTGGCCGAGATTGATCACATCATGGCCGGCGGCGATTTTTTCATTCACCTTTTTCACCAAGGAAGCGAAAAACTGCTCAGGCAGCTGTTTCAGCACATCTGAAAGCTCAAATTTCATATGATTCACCCGCTTTTGAAAAATTCTTGAAATGATAGTCCATCATCATATATTGTTAAATGTAAAATGTAAAGAAAAAAATGAGGTGATCCAGATTGAAGCTGACAATTTCATGTCTGCAATTCGATATCGCATACGGCAATCCTTCTGAAAATTTTAAAAAAGCGGAGCAGCTGATCGAACAGGAAAGCCGAAAAGCGGATGTTCTTCTCCTTCCCGAGCTGTGGACGACGGGTTATGATTTAAAAAATCTCGGCTCCATCGCAGATGAAGAAGGCAGGCAAACGAAGAGATGGCTGCAGGAAACGGCAAAAGCAAACCGTGTCCATATCATATGCGGCTCTGTCGCCGTTAAGAAAAAAAGCGGTGTGTACAATATCATGTACATCGCAGACAAAAACGGACATTTGATCAAAGAATACAGCAAAGCTCACCTTTTCCAGCTGATGGACGAACACCTCTATTTGTCAGCGGGCTCAGGCGACGGGAGCTTCGAGCTTGAAGGGATCCCGGCTGCGGGGTTTATCTGCTACGACATCCGTTTCCCGGAATGGATCAGAAAACATACGAAGGAAGGTGCGGGCATCATCTTTGTATCGGCGGAATGGCCGCTCGCCCGCCTCGATCACTGGCAAAGCCTTTTAAAAGCCAGAGCGATTGAAAATCAGTGCTTTGTCGCAGCCTGCAACCGAGCGGGAAGTGACCCGGCAAACGAATTTGCGGGTCACAGCATCATCATTGATCCGCTCGGCCGCACCCTCGCTGAAGCAGGGAGCGGTGAAGCCGTCATCAGGACCGAAATCAACCTCGGGGACATTGAAAAAGCGCGGGGGCAAATTCCGGTTTTTGAGGACATTCGCAGAGATTTATATTAAAAAAGTGTTGACAAGAAAACTGAGATGCTGGTAACATTTTCAGCAACTGACCGAACTGAAATTTCAAAATTTTATATTGATTTCTCTTATCGAGAGTTGGGTGAAGGACTGGCCTAATGACCCCAACAGCAACCGACCGTAATACCATTGTGAAATGGGGCGCGAAATTCTGCGCCGCTAGGGCACGGTGCTAATTCCATCAGACTTTGAATTCTGAGAGATAAGAGAGGCGAACGCGACAAATCAGCCTCTTTCTCTCGATGAGAAAGAGGCTTTTTTATTGTTAACGACATTTAGGGGGAATCACACATGACCGTAACGAAAACCGCAGCATACGAAACTTTGACCGAAAGCTCCGCGGCCGCGCTGGCCGTTCGCCTCGGGCTTTTTCCAAGCAAAAGCACCCTGACATGCCGGGAGATCGGGGACGGAAACTTGAATTTGGTCTTCCGCGTGTATGACAAAGAGCAGCAAAAAGGGCTGATCATCAAACAGGCGGTGCCTTATGCGAAAGTCGTCGGCGAAAGCTGGCCGCTGTCGCTTGACAGGGCGAGAATCGAAAGCAGTGCGCTGATCCGCCAAGCCGAGCATGTCCCGCACCTTGTCCCGAACGTGTACTATTCTGACACCGAGCTTGCCGTTACCGTATTGGAAGACCTTTCTCACTTGGAAATCGCCAGAAAAGGACTGATTGACGGGAAGGATTATCCGCACCTGTCGGAAGACATCGGAGAATTCCTTGGAAAAACACATTTTTACTCGTCTGAATATGCACTTGACCCAACAGTTAAAGGGCGGCTTGTGAAGCAGTTTACGAATCCGGATCTGTGCGATATTACAGAAAGCCTTGTGTTCACAGACCCTTTCTTTGATCATGAGACAAACGATTTCGAAGAAGAGCTTCGCGATGAAGCGGAAGATCTTTGGCGCAATGAAGCATTAAAAATTGAAGCGGCAAAACTGAAACAGCGCTTTTTGTCTGCAGAGGAAACGCTGATCCACGGCGACCTTCATACAGGCAGCATTTTCGCAAGTGAAGAAGCCGAAACGAAAATCATCGACCCTGAATTTGCGTTTTTCGGCCCGATCGGGTTTGACATTGGACAGTTTATCGCCAACCTGCTGCTGCACGCGCTTTCCCGCGAAGAAAACAGGCGGGCTCCTTTATACCGCCATGTCGAGACCGTCTGGCATACGTTCAGCCGGACATTCAGCGAAGCATGGGAAAACGATGCTCTTGACGCTTGCAAAAATGAGAAAGGACGCCTTGAATCAGTTCTGAAGCAGGCGTTTGAAGACGCAGCAGGCTTTGCCGGCTGCGAAATGATCCGCCGGACGATCGGCCTTGCCCATGTGGCGGACCTTGAAACAATCGTTCCGTTTTCCCGGAGAATCAGCCAAAAAAAGCTCGCCCTTAAAATAGGCGCAGCATTCATAGAAAAACGCAGTGGTTTCCGGACGCCAAAAGACTTGATTGAAGCGTTTCGGAACGCACTTAAGGAGTGAATGACATGCCTGAACAATTTGCGGTGCCCCGCTCTGTCGAATGGGAAGAAGCATCGGTAAAAATTCTGAACCAGCAAAAGCTTCCCGAAAAGACGGAATACCTGCACCTCACAACAAAAGAAGACGTCTATGATGCGATTCAAACGCTGAAAGTGAGGGGGGCACCTGCCATCGGCATTACAGCCGCCTTCGGACTCGCCCTTTGCGCACAAAGCATCGATACATCTGACGTTTCCGCGTTTCTGGTGGAACTCGGAAAAATCAAAGATGAACTCAATCAGGCAAGGCCGACAGCCGTCAATTTATCCTGGGCTCTCAATCGGCTGGTAAAAAGTGCGGAGGACGCAAAATCGGTCAATGAAGCAAAAACAAATCTGATCCATGAAGCTATTCAGATCCAGGTTGAAGACGAAGAAACGTGCCGGCAAATCGGACAGAATGCACTGCATTTGTTCAAATCGGGTGACAGCATCATGACCATCTGCAACGCCGGCTCGATTGCGACAAGCAGGTACGGTACGGCCCTTTCCCCGTTTTATCTTGCCAAAACAAAGGACCTCGACCTTCATATTTATGCCTGTGAAACGAGGCCTGTCCTGCAAGGGGCGCGCCTGACGGCGTGGGAGCTTATGCAGGGGGGAATTGACGTGACGCTGATTACAGACAGCATGGCTGCCCATACGATGAAAGAAAAAAACATTTCAGCCGTCATTGTCGGAGCGGACAGGATCGCGAGAAACGGAGATACAGCCAATAAAATCGGAACATATGGCTTGGCAATCCTCGCCAAAGCCTTTCAAATCCCGTTTTTTATCGCCGCTCCCCTGTCAACTTTTGATGTTTCGATTTCATGCGGCGACGACATTCCGATTGAAGAACGCGATCCGGATGAAGTCAGGCTGATAAACGGAACGCAAATAGCTCCGCAAGAGGTGCCAGTGTTCAACCCTGCTTTTGATATCACGCCGCACGATTTAATCTCAGGCATCATTACGGAAAAAGGGATTATCACAGATAGGTTTGAAGAAGAAATTGAAGCGCTGTTTTCCGCTGAAGCCCTTACTTAGGCCGCTTTAGCGGATTTTAATCGATTTGATGATGTCTTTCTTCTGCTCTTCGGTCAACACGTGCAGCTTGACGAACAATTCCGCGTATCCTGCTATTTTGTTCGGGCGGTTCGTTTTCACTTATTCGTCCTCCTTTTTTACCAAGACCAACATTTTTAACTTAATAAAATTATATGTCGCTGACGAAAAAAAGAAACGGCGAGCTCGTATATTATTTTCCCTTATATGCAATATTTTCGATGTCGAGCAGCACCGCTTTTTTATCCGTTTCATTTCCGGAGTACCCCGTTAAAGAACGATTTTTACCGATGACACGGTGGCACGGGATCAAAATCGGCAGCGCATTTCTTTTATTGGCCTGGCCGATTGCGCGAACCGCTTTCGGATTCCCGACGGCGCACGCGATATCTAAATAGCTCCGTGATTCACCGTACGGGATCAACTGCAGCGCCTCCCACACTTTTTTCTGAAACGGGGTTCCATCCTGGCGGAGAGGAAGGGTGAACGTCTTCCGCTCCCCCCTGAAATATTCTTCGAGCTGGCGCTTTGCCTCCTTCAACAATTCCGTTTCGGTCCGGCGAAGCTCCAAGCCGCCTTGCTGGAGCTGTTTTAGTTCATCTTTTTCAAATAGCAAATGTGTAATGTGGTGATTTTCCTCGACAATGTAAGCTTGTCCAAAAGGCGAGGTCATTTCAATATAAAAGCCCACGATGCGATTAAGCCTCCTCCTCATGATGCTGTCTGATCGGGAGAGTCAGATGGAATGTCGTGCCTCTCCCTTCTTCACTTTCAACTTCGATTTTTCCATTATGCTCTTCAATAATTTTATAACTGACCATGAGCCCGAGTCCAGTGCCCCGTTCTTTTGTCGTGTAAAAAGGTTCGCCGAGCCTCTTCAATTTGTCTTCTGTCATGCCGATTCCTTCGTCAGCAAGCGAGATAATGATATGGTCGTCTCCTTTCGGTTTGATCGACACATATACGTTGCCTCCGTCAGGCATCACTTCAATCGCATTTTTCAAAATGTTGATAAATACCTGTTTCAGCTGATTCGGCTCGCAATAAATCAGCGGAATGCCGCCTTCGCACTTCAGATGCATCTGAACGTTGTCAAGGTTTGCCTGAGCGTGCAGCAAATCCATTGTGTCCTGCATGATTTTGACGATATTTTTTTCTTCATACATAATCGCCTGCGGTTTTGCAAGGATGAGAAACTCCGTAATAATCGATTCAATCCTTTTGAGTTCTGATGTGATGACATTAAAGTAAAGCGCGTGATCCTCATTTTGGATGCTGCCTTTCAGCAGCTGGATAAATCCTTTTAACGCCGTCATCGGGTTGCGGATTTCATGGGCAATTCCGGCTGCGAGTTCGCCGACGACGTGAAGGGTATCAGACTTGCGGAGCCGCTCTTCAAGCTCTTTTCGTTCTGTCACGTCTCTGAGCATCGCCAAGTTCATATTTTGAATGATATTTCTTTTAAATGAAAATTCAAGAATCCGTTTTTGGTCGCTCAGCAGGAATGGGATGTCATTGTCCATTTCTTCTAAGGAAATCGTTTTAGCGGGAGAAGCTGCATTTTCTATATGATAGCCGGAGATGACATCAAGTAGATTGGACGTTTTCAGCTGTTCAAGAGGGGTGCTGAGAATTTTTCCGGCAAGGGGGTTCGCATCGATAATGTCGTACTGGTTGTTGAAAAGAACGATTCCGTCCATTGATCCGTTGAATACTTTTCTGAACTTCAATTCGCTTTCCCGCAATTCTTGTTCCATTCGTTTTCTGTCGCTGACATTTCTTAAAATGGTTAGGTCCTGGCTGTCGAACATGATCCGTTTTGACGTGAACTCAAGCTCTTTATATTGTCCGTTTGCCATACGAAACAGCAGTTCCGCCCGGATTTCCCCTTTTTGATCATACTGCTTTTGAATGGCATGGTACCTCTGATCGGTTTGATCAATAAAATCGGTCATCTTCTTGTTGAGAAGCTGTTCCATCGGCAGTTCGAAGATTTTGCAGGCCGACTGGTTCGCTTTGACAATGCGGCCGTCGTTATTCATCAGTATAATGGCATCCATCGCATTTTCAAAGACTTCTCTAAAGCGTTCTTCGCTTTTAAACAGCTGTTTTTCCATCGAGCGCTTCTCGGTAATATCCCTCATAATCGACATGTAAAAGCCGTTTAAAATGTTCGAGGTTATCGTAAGCTCAAACAGCCGGTCTTCTCCTGATCTGAGCCGGACAGGAAGCTCCCCTTTTGCTTTCCCTCTTCTGAAAAGAGCATTCCAGATTTTATCGAGCCGCCCCTTGTTTTCAGGGGATACGAATTGAGACAGCTTCAGTTTTGAAAGCTCTGTTTTTTCAATTTCGAAGCTCTGGCAAAACGAATGGTTCGCATCGATGAAACAGCCTTGTTTATCAAAGATGACGATTCCTTCAACCGCGCGGTGAAACAAATCTTTAAACAGCTTTTCATTAATGGTGCGCTCCCGCTCCAATATTTTTTTCGATGAAATGTCCCTCATGACGACAAAATAGCAGTCTTCACCGATTCCTTTGCTTGCAGTAAACTCGATATATTTGACAGATCCGTTGTCAAGCCTGATGGCCACTTCTTTTTTCGCATATCCCCGCTCCAAAAAGCGTTGAATGCTCTGGTTCAGTTCATCCGGCGGGACGGCGTGCAGGAAGTCGAGCGCCGACCGGTCCAGCAAATTCTTTTTTTGGCTTTGCAGAATTTTGCAGGCGGCATCATTCGCCTGGATGATGTTCATCTGTTTATCCAATATAAAAATAGCGTCCAGCGTCCCGTTAAACAGCAGCTCATACTGATACAAATCCGCTTTCAGCTTGGCGTTCTCTTTCTTCAGTCTGTTCAGCTGGTTTTGCAGATTTAAGGATTCATTCAAATCAAGAGTTTCCTCCATTTATTACACTCCTTCTTGAAAACCTGTCCTCCAATTATTCTACAAACCGGAAAATCTTCCTTCATTTGTTTCGAACTTTTACAACCTTTCCGCCTATTTTACAGGAAGATGACGATATAAAAGTTCCTTACTGTTCAATTACATCGACCTAACAATAAGACTTAATGCATAGGAAAACACATGCTTTCTATTTTAAAATTTTAAAATGAGGCCAGACTGGTGGAAGACGTCATTCCGGAAAGAATGTTCCGGGGTTCAGACGCTTCCCGCACCGGCGTCTCCTGAAAATGTTTGTGAAAGGGTGATGTTATGGCGACTTCGCGCGACAGCTATTTCGACAATGCAAAATTCCTATTAATTTTTCTCGTCGTATTCGGACATATAATCAGGTCCTATATTCATGATAATGATGCTCTGCTTCATATTTATAAATTTATTTACACGTTTCATATGCCTGCTTTTATTCTCATATCAGGCTATTTTGCAAAAGGGTTCAACCGCCACGGCTATGTCAAAAAAATCGCCTGGAAGCTGATTGTTCCTTATTTGATTTTCCAGGGAATCTATACGCTGTTTTATTCCTTTATCGATGATCAAAGCTTAACGGCCGCAAATCCGATTGAACCGCAATGGTCGCTTTGGTTTTTGCTGAGCCTGTTCTTTTGGAATATCCTGTTGTTTCCATTCACAAAACTGCCGGCGAAATGGGCGTTTGCCGCAAGCTTTGCGATCGCCGTTCTTGTCGGATATATCGACTTGATCAGCAACACGCTCAGCCTGTCCCGCACGTTTGTTTTCTTCCCGGTCTTTTTGGCGGGCTATTATTTGCAAAAAGACCATTTTAAAATACTGAGAGGCTGGAAAGGCAAGCAGGCCGCTCTAGCCGTTTTAGCAGCAACGTTCGTTTTCTACTTTTTTGTAGACTTCGATTACTCCTGGCTGTTCGGGTCCAAACCCTATTCGGAATTCGGCGATGTCGGTATAAAAAGCGGGTTAAACCGAGTGGCGCTCCTCGTCATCACGTTCGCTTCAACCTTCGCGTTCATGGCGCTTGTGCCTGAAAGGCGGTATTTCTTTACCCTGTGGGGAACGCGCACATTTTATGTCTATCTGCTGCACGGCTTTATCATCAAGTCGTTCAGAAAAACGGGAGCGGAAGAATGGCTTGCCGATTATCAAAGTCTGACACTATTAATCATCGCCACGGCGATTTTAACTTTCTGCTTATCAAGCGGATTTGTGAAAACGGTCGCCCAGCCATTCATCGAATTGAAAATGACGAATTTAATGAGGATGTTGAAAAAAGACAACGGATATAACCCTTATTTAAAATAAATGAAGGTCCAAATCGTTTCCGATTTGGACCTTTCAGATTTTTTCATCCCATCAGCGTGATTGAAAACCCTTGCAGTCTAGGAAGGCCGAGCATCGGAGCGGAGCGAATGTTAGAATTCGTGAGCACCGACGCGCAGGCCTGACAACTGGCGACACGCTGGAAGGTGCAAATCGTTTCCGATTTGCACCTTTCTCGTTTGATCCGCAGTTTTAATCTTTATCCCGCTGCTGTCCGTCCGCCTTTTTGTTCTTCTTTTTATTGTTCTCGATCACATCAATCAATTTAAAGGCGTTGACATCGCCCAGTTCGTTTGAAAATTCCTCTTGAAGCACATCTGGATTCATCGGTTTTTTATGGTTTTGCATATCCTTGCTTTTTTGATGTTTTTTCATTGGCGTGATTCTCCCTGCTTCCCTTGTTTCGAGTTGCGGTTGGCGCCCCTGTCTCCGTTTTCGGCATCATATTGGGTCATGTATTGATGATCATGCATGCTTTCAGCAGGCGTTTTATTGTTAAGAGCCGCTTCATTTCTGGCAACTTTTCTTTTCATGATGACATTCCTTTCTTTTGTCGTTTCATCCATATCCTTTCCGTTTCCGTACATTCCACACATCCAGTTTTCGGCAAAAAAATAAGCACCCTGAAGGGTGCTTATTTAAACACTTTTTTCACTTTATTGACGACATATGAGCTGCCGCCGCGATCTGACACATCCTCGATCATCATCGTGATTAAAAGGTTTTTGTTTTTGTAATCATAAGCGGTGAACCAGCCGTTTTCTTTACCTTTTTCGTCTTTCTTCGTTTTCAGCTCGGCCGTTCCCGTTTTCCCTGCGATCGTGAGCCCTTTGACAACCGGCTTGTAAGCCGAGCCGCGAGGGTCTTCTACAACGCCTTTCAATCCTTTTGTAATCGCTTCTGCTCCGCCTGTGGGCAGTACGTTTTTATGCCATATTTCTTTCTCTTCGCCGTCCTTTTTGATCAGGTGCGGCTTGATCAGATTACCATCGTTCAAGAAAGGCGTATAGCTTGCCGCGAGGTGTATCGGCGACATCAGCATTTGCCCCTGTCCGTATCCTGAATCGGCAAGGAGAATATCCGAGTCGATTCCTTCGTTTGATATGGAGGAAGACTTCGTCGGGAATTCATAATCAAGTTTTTCCTCGAAGCCGAATGATTTCAGGCCTTCGACAAATTGATCCTTCCCTGTGTCAAGGGCGGTCTGCGCGAAATAAATGTTGTCGGAAGTGATCAGCGCGTTTTCCAGGTTGACATCGCTTAATCGATCGGAAACCCGTGTGACTTTATATCCGCCCCATGACGAATCTTTCTGCCATTCCTTCCCTTCGATCTTCTTAGGTTCATCCGCTTTGATCGCGTCATTTTTCAGACCGATTGAAGCCGTGATCGGTTTGATCGTTGAACCCGGAGCATAGGTTTTATTAAATTTAGAGGTGAATGGCGCAGACGCATCTTTGTTGAGTTTTTCCCATTCTCCTTTTTTCCAGCCAAACAAAAACCCGTTCGGATCGTATGAAGGCGCGCTGACAAGCGCCAACGTTTCTCCAGTCTGCGGCTCTAACGCAACGGCAGCACCGGAGTCATCTTTTAACTGGTTGTACAGTTCTTCCTGTTTGTTGATATCGATCGTGGTATGGATGTCTTTTCCGTCTTTTGCATCCTTTGAGGCAACCGTCGCGTTTGATTCAGGAATCGAAATCGTCCAGCCGATTTCTCCTCTGAGTTCTTTTTCATAAATGTGTTCGAGACCGACGATTCCGAGCAGTGAATGCTCGCTGTAGCCTTCTTTATTCTGCTTTAATTCCTCTTCGGTAATCGGCCGTATGTAACCGGTAAGATGTGCGGCTTTTTCACCGTAAGGATAGTATCTTGATTGCGTGTCTTGTTTCAAAACCCCGGGAAGAGAGGTCGCTTTTTTAAGAAGCTCTGTGCTACCAGGCTTCACTTTTTTCAAGGGAACGAATGATTCGTCCGTCACCCAGCTTGCGGACAGCTGTTTTTCGATGTCTTCTTTTTCCATGTCAAGCATGTTCGCGAGCTTTTTGATGACACCATCTTTATCATCTCCGAGCTGCCCCGGAACGACGCCGATTTCAGGCACTGTCGCATTCGTAGCGAGTTTCTTTCCGTTTCTGTCATAAATGATGCCTCTCGCTGGTTCCTTGGCGGTAATCCGGATGGTCTCCCCTTCCTTCAGCTGTGAAAAAATAAAGGATGGGTTCCAGTTGACTTTCCATGACGTGTCACCGTCTTTTTTTTCTTTGACAAGCTTTGCCTTCCCTTCAAAAGAAACGGGGCCGGCCAATGTATTCATGCTGACTTTATACGGTATTGTCACTGCATCTTTTTTCTCTTTATTTTTTTCATCTTCATCGTTATCGACGGCTGAAACCTTCAAATCGGAAACTCCGATCTGTTCATAAATGGATTGATTGCGCTTGATGAAATCGTCTTTTGAAATCGATTTTTGCGCTTCAGCCGACAGCTGTTCATACATTTCTTCAAATTTTTGATCGTTCCATTTGTTTACATATTGATCCATGCTTTCTTTTGCTGTCGGCTCGTTAGAACAGGCTCCGGCGAGCAATAGAAATCCGGCGGCTATAAACAAATGGATGACTCTCATTTTCATCGTTGCTTCCCCCTTTTTTTCAATCCGCCATTTAAGCATTATATCATACAAATAAATACAGCGACCGACTTTATGATCATAAAAAAAGACAGTTTAACTAAACTGTCTTTCTTATCCGATAATTATTCTTTCCTTTGGATAATGGTAGTTCGCTTCGATTTCTTTTCTGCCGAATAAATAAAGCAGCGTGACAATGCCGATTCGGCCGATGAACATCAGAAGGATGATGACACTTTTGCCGATCGTGCTCAAATCTGAAGTAATGCCCATCGACAAGCCGGTCGTACCGAAGGCGGAACACACTTCAAACAGCAGTTCAAGCAAAGAATGTTTTTCCGTCATTGTCAAAATGAGTGTCGAGCCGAAAACGAGAATAACCGCCATCAGCGTCACAATCAATGACTTCATTAAGTCCGCCTGGTGCAGTTCACGTTTGAAAATCTTCACCGATTTATTTCCCCGCGCGAAGTGATACAGCGCCAACAGGTTTAAGGCAAAGGTCGTTGTCCGGATGCCCCCGCCGACAGAGCTTGGCGAAGCGCCGATGAACATGAGCATGCACATAAACAAAATGGTCGTATGCGTGAATTGGCTGATGTCGATCGTCGCGAGTCCGCCGCTCCTGGTCGTCGTCGACTGGAACAACGAATAGAATATGATTTCGTGCCACGATTTTCCTGAAAAGGCAAAGCGCGCTTCCGTGGCGAATATGCCGATCGCGCCTCCAATCACTAAAAGGAAAAAAGTGACTGATGTCAGTTTGGTAAACAGGCTGAAAGTGAATTTGCGCTCTTTGCTGAGCAGAAAATCCTTTACCTCAATCAGCACCGGGAAGCCGATCGCACCCAAAATCAACAGCATGATGACGATAAACTGGACAAAATAATCGTGCTGAAACGGAATCAGCGAGTTGCCGGTAATATCAAAACCGGCATTGGTCGTTGCGCTGATACTCGTAAAAAACCCGTGTATAAAGGCTTCCCCAGGTGTATCAAAATACTTTAAAAAGTAAGTGCCGAGAATCAGCCCGCCAAACAGCTCGATCAGCAGGATCAAGCCGAGCACGTGCTTCATCAGCTTGACAAGGCCCGATAAGTTGGATTGATTTTGATCGGTCATAATCAGCCGGCGCTCTTTCAAACCGATCCGCTTGCCGAAAATCAGCCAGACGAATGTTCCGAGCGCCATCACACCGATCCCGCCAAACTGCAAAACAAACGCCAAAATCCATATTCCGGCTGTGCTGAATGTATCAGCTGTATCAACAACCGTCAAACCGGTTACGCTCACTGCGCTCACCGCAGTAAAAAGGGCATCGATAAATGACCATTCCACATCATTCTTGTGTGCAACGGGCAGACTTAATAATATAACGGAAACCGTCACCGCCAAAAAATAATAGAGCGCGATCAGCTGTACAGGAGACAGCACGCGCAGTAGTTTTTTCAATAAAACCTTCATAATCGTTCCTTCTTTTCAATATTCAAAAGTTGCGCTTCTTGTGTATAACGTGTTCCATTTTAAAGGAAACATGCTCTTATGTACAGCCGATTTTCGATTTTTAAATTTAAAAAGCAAACCCCCTTGAAAAAGGGGGTTTGCATATTGATTATTTTGCTTCCAGACGGCGGATTCTGTCGCTTAAATCAGGGTGTGTTGAGAAAAGCGATGTGTGCTTTTTCCCGTTGATTTTCAAAGTGGCAACAGATGCCTGCTCTTCTTTGACTCTTGAAGTGTACTGCTCAAGCGAGCGGAGCGCGTGAATCATCTTATCCTTGCCTGCAAGGTCCGCTCCTCCTCTATCCGCATGATATTCGCGGTGGCGGGAGTACGCAAACACGACAAGGCTTCCGAGAATGGAAAACACGATTTGGAATACGATGACCGCGATAAAGTGAACGATCGGCGCCAGCTCTTCACGGACAACGCGTGAAACAGCCCATGCCGCAATCCGGGCGAAGAAAACAACAAACGTGTTGACGATTCCCTGAAGGAGCGTCATTGTCACCATATCGCCGTTTGCGATATGCGCGACTTCGTGAGCAAGAACGCCTTCCACTGCGTCGTCATCCATTTCCTGAAGAAGACCCGTCGATACAGCGACAAGCGAGCGGTTTTTGGACGGCCCTGTCGCAAAGGCATTCACTTCGCGTGAATTGTAGATGCCGACTTCAGGCATCTTTGTCAGTCCGGCAGCGCGGGACAGCTTATATACCCGGTCAACGAGCTGCTGCTCTTCGTAGCTGAGCGTTTGCTTATCAGGATTCAGCACCTGAACGCCCATCGCCATTTTCGCCATCCATCTTGACATCAAAAGCGACATAAAGGAGCCGACAAAGCCGACAACCGCACTGAATACGAGAAGCGCAACAATATTGATGCCGCCGCCAGCCGTGAAATACGTGCCTACGCCTGTCAGCGAACCGATAATGGACAGCACAATACCGATCGTCGTAATAACTAAAATGTTCGATAAAAGAAAGAGAAAGATTCTTTTTCCCATGATTACCTCCATGTTATAATAAGATCAAATGAACTCGTATAATAAAATTATACGGCATAGAATTGAAAATGCAAGTGATAAGACGTAAGATAATGTTTATATTGTTTGCTATTTCATTTTAATACATAATGAGGTGGAATGATGAAACCTTTTAAACTGACTCGCCTGGAAATGGCCAAACTGATGTACGCTTTAAAAGGGCAGCTGGATGTCAGTCCGCTTGCGATTCTTTTGAGATCGGCCGATTTGGCGCCCGATGAGCCGGAAGACAATTTGGACATCCCCGAATTCATTGTCCGGTACGAACGAAAAAAGCCAAAAACGGAACACGGGCTTTCCACAAATGAAATTGTTGAACTTGGAAATTTGTGCGAACTGACATCCTTAAAATCGACAGCCATCCAAAACTGGATCAAACGCGATATAAAAGATCTGATGGGACATCCGGAACTGGGCAAAAAATATTCCATCGACCAAGCCGTCATCCTTCTCATTGTACGAGACTTAAAATCGGTTTATGACTTCGAAACGATCCGTCCAATCTTAACAACGGTTTTTAATACGATTACAGACCGCTCAGATGATGTGGTGAGTCCGCTGCGCTTTTATGAAGGGTATGCGCGGGTTCTCGATTATGTGTACCGGATCAAAGACTATACGCTGAATGAATCGGCGCTCGAAAAAATCGTCATCGAGCAGACTGGACAGCTCCGCGGTTTTTATCAAGATCTGGCCGATCCCGAATGGAACAAAGCGAGAGATATCACCGCTGTCACTGTGCTATCCGTTATCGCTTCGCACATACAGGCGACCGCCCATTCCATGATTGACAGCGTCTTCTTAAAATATGAAATGAAGTAATCGCCGCTGACCGGTGCGCCTGGCTATTGAGCCAGGCGTTTTTTTACACCTTCAACAATTGCCAGCATAAAAAGCCTCAGTCCATTTCAAACTAAACAAGCAGTACCAATTGAAAAAGGAGTTGAGAATCATGGCAAGAACGAATAAACTCGTCGTTCCCGGGGCGGAGCAGGTTTTAGACCAGTTCAAATATGAAATCGCCCAGGAGTTCGGCGTCCAGCTCGGCTCGGACTCGGTCGCTCGCTCAAACGGGTCTGTAGGCGGGGAAATGACAAAACGACTTGTACAGCAGGCACAAGCTCAAATGAATGGGCATACTGACAAATAAATACCCTATGGTTTATTCGCCGGGCCCGCTCGGCGGATATTCTTGTTGATTTGTTTGGTCAGAAGGTTTTTTCTCCTTTTGATAAGGAGTTTTAGGGCTCTCTTGATTTGTGCCGGAACCGCTTCTCTGCGTTCCTTCCTCCGACTGCTGACCGTCTTTGTCATTATGGTTATGTTCTTGAGGGTTTTCGGTATTAGGGGATTTTGACTCCTTTTCTTTTTCCATTTCTTGATCAGATTGAGAGTGATCTTGATCTGAAGGTTTTTCGCCGTCCGGATGATCTTCCGTATCTGATTCTTCATCATCCGTATGTTGTTCCGGCTGATCTTCTTCTTTCACAGCTTTCTCTTTTTCTCCTGTGTCTTCTCCCTGATTTTGATCATCTTTGTTATCTTCATTGTCATCATCTTTGTTTTTGTCTTCTAATTCATCTTTGTGGGAACGGATATAACGGCCTGTTGAGATGCCTTCTTTTTGAGCTTTTGCACGCGTATCCAGGTCTGATTCCACCGCTTCCATCTTATAGTTCTGCTGCTCGTATTTTTTCGCTACATGATCGATTTCGCTTTTTACCGTCGCCTTATATGTGTCATCTTTATTGTTTTCATATACGGTGGCGATAAGCACTTCTTTTGATTCGGTGACATAACCGCTCTTATCGCTGTCTTCGACAATTTCACTGATCACTTCTTTAAAGTCAGACTTTTCCCAATTTTCTATACTGCTCATTAAGTCCTTCCCATCCTCGTTCAGCGGCACCAAATCGATCACTTCACAGTTTTTGTTGAGTGTCAATTCAAAGCTTGGGTTGATATCGATCGTCATATAGGCGTATGCTTTATTGTTTAAAACATCAGGGATGATCATGAAAGCGAGCAGCATGATCGCCGCGATTGAAAAAACGCCTGCTTTCAGCGGACGGAGCGAAAGCAGATCAAAAAAGCCCGCACGCTTCCTCGACATTCTCGTCTCCGCGGGAAAAGCAATTTCCTGACCGATTTCATAATCTTCCTCTGTGCTCTTTGCTTTTAAAAATTGTCCGTCAGGGGTTAGCAATGTGACGAATTTTTTATTTTTTTCTACAATAATTCCTCTTCTCATGAATTGAGCACCCCTTTTAGATAATCTTTAAGGTAAACATAATCGCCCGTTATAATGATCGCCATAGCAATGATATATTTGCGGTTTCTCTCTACGGTTTTTCTGCTGACAGCCACCAGCTTTTCAAGCTGTTTGACGGGAAGCTGCTTTTTTTCAAACAAGATCTTTTTTAACTCTTCATGTTCGACTAGCGTATATGCCACTTTGATGGCGTTTTGCCTTGCATCCGTATGTTTCGGCGAATGCTCCAGCAAATCGGAAAAAGACAGGCCAAAACTTTTAAGCCTTTCTTTAAAATGGAAAATCTCCTCCCGCCTCTGCTCCTGTTCGAGCATGCGGTTGAATTCATGAATGGAAAGCTCCGCTTCAATCATGCTTTGAGAGGATTCCTGTTCTTCTCCTTCTTGCATGTCCATATTGATATTCTGGGCATTTCTCGCTTCTTTTCTGATATAATCAATGACTTTGCGCTTAATGATCAGCTCTGCAAATGCCAGCAGAGAATTTCCTTTATCAGAAGAATATTTTTCAATGGCTTCATTGAATGCAATCAAGCCGATGCTGAATTCATCATCTTTTTCATCTATATATCGTTTGCACACGGATGAAACCGTTTTAGCCACAAAAGGCTTATACTGATGGATAAGCTCGTTTTGCAACTGCTGATTTCCTTTTTGTATGCTTATTACAGACTCTTCTAATGATTGTTGTTTCTTTTTTCCTGTCTTAAACAAAAGGCTAAGCACTGGTTTCACCTCAGTTCCTCCCTATACTACTCATTAATGATAGCTAATTTGATAGGGATTCGCAAAGGAGAAAACGCGGTATTCATTTCTAATTTTTCAATTGTGACAATGATTTGTTTGATCTCCTAGAACAATTCGTGATCTGTTTGACGATTAAGGGGGTTTTCCCGCCGTTTTTGTAACACGCCTGTTAATAAAATGAAATCTTATTTCGGTTGGACTAGGGCAATCATCCCTGGTGCTTCCCAGTGCGGGCAAACAAAAAAGACCGCCGATGAATACCGGCAGTCTGGCGAAAGCTGTTTACTCCTCTGCAGCTTTATTCTCGTGTTTGTTCGGATTTGTCATAAACCATCCCCCGAGCGCAATAGCGATCAGCACCGCCCAGAAGATGAACTTCCAAGTACCTGAATGAATAAAATGTTCAGAGACGATGTTGATTTGCGGGTGTGCGAGCGTATAGAGCGTCAGTTTCACACCAACCCAGCCGACAATCAGAAAAGCAGCCGTTTCCAGGCTCGGACGTTTCTTTAACAAGTTCACAAATTGACTTGCAGCAAAACGCATAATAATCAGTCCGATAATCCCACCGGCTAAAATCACCATGAACTGTCCGCCGTCAAGTCCGCCGATTTGCGGCAGGTTCGTTGCCGGAAGTGTGACAGCCAGCGCAACCGCCGCCAAAATCGAGTCGACGGCAAACGCGATGTCCGCCAGCTCAACTTTGATAACCGTCGGCCAAAAACCGCTTTGCTTCGACTCTTTCACCTTTTCGTCCTTTTTGAAAACATGGGTTTTCAAAATATGGTGAATGGAGATGTAAAGCAGATAGACGGCGCCGATCGCCTGCACCTGCCAGACGTTGACAAGAAAAGAGATCGCAAACAAAGCGCCGAACCTCATCACAAACGCGCCGGCCAACCCGTAGAAGAGCGCTTTTTTTCTGTCTTTTTCAGGCAAGTGTTTAACCATGACCGCCATGACGAGGGCATTGTCCGCGGCCAAAATACCTTCCAGCCCGACTAGGATGAGAAGAACCCAACCATATTCAAGTAATAATGCTGCATCCATTTTATAATTCCTCCTAAGTGATTGTCTCTTTCTCTTATTCCCGCTAATGCAGCAGGGTATTTTCAGAAAACAAAAAAGACCTCTGCCAACATTAGGCAAAGGTCTTGCTAGACATGGTTATCATTGATTAAATCATGCCAACAAAGCCGATGGATGAACATCCATGAACTGACGACTTTGTTTCCGGTTTTAACATCCGGACGCTACTCCCCTTTGGGATAAAAGAAAATATTGAATTATAAGATAATATTAACCTCATATGCGCCCGGCTGTCAATCCTTATTTTTATTTAAAAAAGTTGAAACGCTTTGCGATTTGACTTTCTTCCGCCTGCCTTTCACCCAAAGGTAAAGAACGAACAAAACGATGAATCCGATGCCGACCGGAAGAAGGTATCCGTCCAATAGGCTGCCGACTTTGCTCCAGTTTTCGCCGAGGTAAAAGCCTAAATAGACATAGACGAACGTAATCGGCGTGATCGCAAGGAATGTATAAATACAAAACACCCACACGTTCATTCTAGCGAGTCCGCACGGAATGGAAATCAGCGTTCTGATGCCCGGTATAAACCGGCCGCTGAATGCGACAAACCCCCCGTGCTTTTCAAAAAACCTGTCCGATTTTTCGAGCGCTTCAGGCTTAATGAAGAAGTATTTGCCGTAGCGCTCCAAAAACGGCCGCCCCCCGTACCTCCCGAGCCAGTAAAGCGTCAGCGGACCTGCGACACCTCCCAGTGAACCTGCGGCAACGACCCCGATCAGCAACATATCGCCTTGATACACCCAGTAACCGGCAAGCGGCAGAACGATTTCAGCCGGCACGAATTCGATGCACAGCGCCAGAAAAATCCCTAAATACGAGAGGCTCTTAAACGCCTCAGCCAATGATAAAATAAACTCCTCGATATCGACCACAACCTTTGACGATTGATAATTTCAAGTTCCAAAGAACGTACAAAAACGATTTTAACACAATTCAGGAAAATTGAAGAGCAAAATGGGAAGTCCTCCTTAGAAAGAGCAGAAGGATATCATTTTTTATTGGCGAATTTCATTATATATAGTATAATTCACGAATTATACCGGATGTAGCGCTATTGCCGCTTTTTTTATGTCAACGGTTAAGAGTACGGCAGTCTGGCCTTTCATAATACAGTATAGAAATTCAGATTTTTCATCATAGTACAAAAAGGCGGAGAAGAAAGTGACAGAAGTTTTTGGTGAATATAATGGATGGTTCGTTCTTTTATCCTATATCACTGCGGTTTTGGCAGCATACACAGCCCTTGATTTATCGGAACGGGTCGTCCATACAAAGGGCAGGAAAAATATCGGATGGCTTTTGGCCGGATCCCTCACGATGGGGCTTGGTATCTGGTCTATGCACTTTATCGGGATGCTGTCATTTCAGACAGCCGAAGAAATGAAATACGATTTGAGATTCGTCTTGCTTTCGATTGTTGCCGCTTTCGCAGGCTCGCTCATTTCATTTTATGTTGTGAATGGAAAAGAACCGACGAATGCAAGACTGGCGGCGGGCTCCCTTGCAATGGGAAGTGCGATCGCATCCATGCATTTTCTCGGGATGGAGGCGATGGAGAATATGACAATCGTCTATCATCCCGTTCTTTATGCCGCCTCTTTTGCAATCGCCATTTTCGCCTCCTTCGCTGCCTTAAAACTGTCAGTGGTATTCGCCAAAAAAACCGGCTCCTTTCGGATCTTGTTCATTAAAATCGGAAGCGCGCTTTTAATGGGCGGCGCCATTTCCGGCATGCACTATACAGGAATGGCAGCAGCTACGCTTTTCATGACTGACGGCCGTGATACAGGCCGCGAAGGAATCGATGCAATTGAACTGGGCATTATGATCGTACTTGTCAGCCTGATGCTTCAATGCTTCTTGATTTTCGGCGCCTTCACTGACAAGCGTCTGCTGTTTCATATCGAGAAAATCAAAGATAATGAGGAACGGTTCCAGTCCTTAATTAACCACAACATTGATCCGATCTACGTGTTTTCGCTTGAAGGCAAAATGCTTTCCGCCAATTCATCGGGATACAGCCTTCTTGAAAAAATGGGAGTTGAGCCTGAGCGCCTGTCTTCGTTTTTTCGACAGGAGGATCATGACAGACTGCTCAACTGGTTTCTTCAGGTCCAAAATGAAAAACAGGCCCTCAACCGCGACACGGAAATCGAAATAGCTGAAAAGCGTTTTGATGTAAATGTGACGCTGATACCGGTATACGTCAGAAAGCAGCTTGACAGCATTTATGTCATTTGTAAAGATATGACAAACCAGCGTGAAGCAGAACGCAAAATCCATAGAATGGCTCACTATGACGCGTTGACAGATTTGCCAAACAGACGGTATGCAGTCGACCATCTCGCAAATGCTCTGGAGCGGCAGAAGACGGGGACGGCCGTATTGTTTTTGGATTTAAACCGTTTCAAAGTGTTTAATGACGCCCTTGGCCACGACGTCGGAGATCTGCTGCTGGTGGCAGCAGCACAGCGTTTGGCGCATTGTGTGCCTGATGAAGGCTTCATCGCCCGGTTAGGCGGTGACGAATTTATCATTGTCGCCCCTTTACATGGAACCGATCAGCTGACCAGGCAATTGATCAGTCAGTTTGAAACGCCTTTTCACATTAAAGAGCACCGCCTCAAAACATCCGTCAGCATCGGAATCGCCGTTTCTCCGGCCGATGGAACAGACGGTGATGAGCTGATGAGAAAAGCCGACATGGCCATGTACGCCGCGAAGCACAAAAGCAAAAGCAGATATCAATATTTTTCATCTTCTCTCGCCAGAAAGAACAGGCCGTCTTTGCAGGAGGAACCCGAGCCGAACTAAGCGCTTTCCCCAAGCAAATCACTGTATCGCCGCAAGCATCCGGGCCGAAGCCTGGATGCTTTTTTTCGCGCTGTTATCCATAAGTTGCTATTCATGAAACAATCTGCAGAGAGGCATCAATAAAAGAAAAGGAGTTGAACCGAACCGATGCATACGATGTGGAAAGGCTCAATCAGCTTCGGCCTTGTCAATATCCCCATTAAACTGTTCGCAGCGACAGAGGATAAGGATATTAAATTAAGGTCGCTTCATAAAGAATGCCGCGCCCCGATTCAGTATGAGAAAAAGTGCACAAACTGCCACCAGGAAATCGCGCCCGACGACATCGTCAAAGGCTACGAATATGTTAAAGGCAAATACGTCGTCTTATCGGACGATGAGCTGAAACAGCTCAAAGAAGAGCAGGAAGACAAAGCTGTCGAAATTGTTGATTTTGTCCAGCTAAAGGAAATCGACCCCATCTATTTCAACCGTTCATATTTCGTCGGACCGGGAGATAACGGTGTAAAAGCGTACTCACTTTTGCGCGAAGCGCTCAGAAAAACAGAAAAGATCGGAATCGCCCATATGACCATCCGCTCCAAAAAACAGCTCGCCATTCTTCGCGTCTACGAGAACTGCATTTTAATGGAGTCTATCCACTACCCTGATGAAGTCCGAAACGCGGCCCACGTACCCGGTGTTCCGGAGGAAACCGCGGTCAACGAAAAAGAGCTGCAAACCGCGATTTCACTAATAGACGAGCTGACGACGACATTTGCGCCTGAACAATATGAAGATACGTACAGACTTGCGCTGATGGATAAAATCAAAGAGAAAATCGATCATAATGAGGGTGTCACACCAAATGCCGGAGCCGCCGCTCCGCGCGAGGATGTCATCGATCTCGTGAGCGCTCTCCAAGCCAGCATCGAACGGACAAAAGCGCCTGACCGGGAAGCGGCAAAAACGCCTGTTGCAAAAGGAACCGGGGAAAAAAAGAAAAAAACGTCGCGCAAAAAAGCTTCAGAGGCAAAATAAAAAATGGGAATTACGATGCAGCCCGTGTTGACCACATCCGCTCCTTCAGGCGGCAATTGGCGGTATGAAGCCAAGTATGACGGGTATCGGGGGCTTTTAAAAATTTCTGCGGCCGGCGACGTTTCGCTCATCAGCAGAAACGCGCAGCCGCTCGAAAACACATTTCCGGAAATTACGGAATTTGCAAAAAGCATGATCGAAAATCTCAAAGAACACTTGCCGATCACGATTGACGGGGAAATTGTGTCGTTGACAAACCGTTTTCGTTCCCGGTTTGAATACGTCCAAAAAAGAGGGTTAAGCAAAAAGGCCGAGTTGATTGAACAAGCTGCCGCGAAGAAACCGTGTCAGTACCTCGCTTTTGATTTACTGGTCTTTAAAGGAGAAAGTTTAACCTCACTCCCCTATACCGAACGAAAACGCGTGCTTTCCGACCTGATGAAAGAACTCGGCTTGCCGATGGCTCCCGATCCGATGGCTCACGCACGAATTCAATACATCCCTGACACTTCAGATTTCCATGCTCTATGGAATGCTGTTAAAAGGTTTGACGGCGAGGGAATTGTTGCGAAGAAAAAAGACAGCCGCTGGGCTGAAAATAAAAAAACAGCCGAATGGCTCAAGCTCAAAAACTACAAAAAAGCAGCTGTATTTATGACAGGCTACAACATGGCAAACCGTTATTTGACAATCGCCGTCTATGACCGCGGTCAAATCAAAGAAGTCGGTTCGGTTTCCCATGGACTCGGAGAACAGGAAAGAAACGCCATTCTTTCAATCGTCAAGCAGTACGGAACCGAAACAAAGCCCGGCGAATATACCATAGATCCGTCGATTTGCATGACGGTCCATTATTTAACGATTCATTACGGGACATTGCGCGAGGTGTCGTTTGTTTCTTTTGAATTTGACATGGCTTGGGAAGATTGTACTTACAAGCACCTGCTGCTTCATTCAAGAAACGTCCACCCCGATTTGCAGCTGACAAGCCTTGATAAAGTCATCTTTCCTAAAAGTAATAAAACAAAAGCGGATTACATCGGATATCTGAATGAAATCGGCGATTTTCTGCTTCCGTTTCTCGACAATCGGGCGCTTACCGTTATCCGTTATCCGCACGGTTCCGGCGGAGAATCTTTTTTTCAAAAAAACAAGCCCGACTACGCACCCGAATTTATCACGACCATTCGGGATGACGAGCACGAGCATATCATCTGCAGCGATTATTCAGTTCTGCTGTGGCTTGCCAATCAGCTTGCGCTGGAGTTCCATATCCCTTTTCAAACAGCGGATACGACCCGTCCGACCGAAATCGTTTTCGATCTCGATCCGCCTTCAAGGTCGGAGTTTCCACAGGCCGTCAGAGCCGCGAATGAATTGCACCGTTTATTTGAACAGCTTGGCCTCTTGTCTTTTCCAAAGCTGTCGGGAAATAAAGGGATACAAATCTATATTCCGATTTCAAAAAACGCCTTTACTTATGAAGAAACCCGCCTTTTCACAAGCTTTGCGGCTTCTTATTGCGTCTCACTTTTTCCCGATCTGTTCACAACCGAACGCCTGATTAAAAACAGGGGCGGAAAACTCTATATTGATTATGTGCAGCACGCTCCGGGAAAAACGATCATCTGCCCGTATTCCACAAGAGGCAATGAGATTGGCACAGTGGCCGCACCACTGTTTTGGGATGAAGTCCATTCAGACTTGGCACCCTCAAATTTTACGATGGAGGCTGTCATCAAACGCACAAAGGAGCTCGGATGCCCTTTCGAAAGCTTCTTCAGACAGCCCCAAGACAAACAGATCAAAGCTATTCTCGATCACTTAAAAGAAATTGACCGTTCGGAAAATTGACTTTTTCAGCGAAACAATAGGTGCTGGCTGTGGATTCCGGCTTTTTTTAAAAGGGCCATCAGCTGCTCCTGTTCCTCTTTTGTCAAGCCTGAAAAAGCCCGCGCAATTCTCAGGGAGTGGATCGGATAAATCTCATCGAGATATGCCTTTCCCTTCTCTGTCAAATTCGCATAGACAGACCGTTTATCTTTCGGGTCCTGCTCTCGTTTGATGAAACCGTTTTTTTCCAATTTGTCGATCACATAGGTTACGTTTCCGCTTACAAGGAGCAGCCTCGAGCCGATTTGCTGCAGCTTTTGGGCTCCCCTCGTATACAAAAGCTCCAATACAGCAAATTCTGTAGGATTAAAGCCGTGTTCCTTGCTGTCCCGAATACTATGTTCTGAAACGCTTTTAAAAGCCCTGGCAAAAACCTTGTACAGCGACATAGCACGGTGAACTTCTTCCTCATTAAACGAAAGTCTCATATCATCTACCTCTTATACTATTTTCTTAAAATGAACCCGGGAAATGAAAACCCTTACAAATGTAGAAAAAGAAAGGGTCATGCTTTTCCCATATTCTATAAGTATATATTTTCGTTATTCGAAAGAAAACTCCTGCTTATTTTTTTTAAGATATTAAAAAGAAGCCCGTTTTTTCAAAATGGCCGATTTTGAACACGGGCTTTATTTTTCCGGAAAAAATAAAAATATTCTTTTCTGAGCTCCGTAATCGTCATCCTCTGCAAAACATCCTGATTATACTCACCGAGTGAGCTCAGTTTTTTTGAGTAATGGTTTCTTTCCTTTTCCAAAGCGTTTTTTAACAACCTGCTCATGATCTTCTCCTTTCATTTTCGTGTGTTGTAATATAAGAATAGACCTTATTTATTAACCAGGCTTTAAGGCCGTGTAAAGTTTGCTTTCACTCCCGCTTCCGGATTTAAGAGGACTTTTGATAAATGCCGTTCTGCACCGCCCTCAGCAGCGGAAACGCATCCTTTCCGGCAAGATTCATTAATGTCTCGAGCAATTCGTCTCTTTTAATGTCTAAAGCAACGATTTCTTTGGCGAGTGAGACCGCTTTGTGTTCCTTCATCCAATGATTCCCCCTCATCAGTCTGTATCTACAGCATACAAAACACTTTTACCCCTTGCATGGTTCCTGTAAACTTTTCTTCCGCGATTTTTTTAAAAGTTTTTCAACAATGTTAGATTTTCTAACAAACGTCAGGTTTTTTCGCGCGTTTTCTTATATAATACAAAAAAAGTCATCTTAGGGGTGGGAAAATGACAGTCGAAGATCTTTCTTATAAAGATAAAAAAGTGATTTCTATTGGCATTGTCAGCGAGCTGACGGGTTTGTCGGTCAGGCAGATCCGCTATTATGAAGAACGCAAGCTGATCTATCCGCAGCGCTCTTCAAGAGGCACGCGCAAGTATTCCTTTGCTGACGTCGAACGGCTGATGGAAATCGCAAACAAGCGGGAAGACGGTGTTCAGACGGCAGAAATCCTCAAAGATATGCGCAAAAAAGAACAGAGACTGAAAAACGACCAGCAGCTCAGAAAGAAAATGCTCGAAGGACAGCTTAACGCTCATTTTAAATACAAAAACCGCTAAAAAAACGAATCATACCCTCCGGATGATTCGTCACCTGTTTTCCTGCTGTTTCGTTTCCTTTATGTATCCGATGAAATCAATCATAACGCCTTTATCTGGATCATTGCGTATCCGAAACGCGATCGTTCCGGGCTGACCGGTATTTTCCATCTTGTAAGCGGCATGAAACACATGGATGCTCGCTTCAGAAATTTGAAAATCATCAGCACGAAGCCCGGAAATTCCCCATTTCTGTTTGTTTTCCAGGATTGTTTCCGGAGAGGGGGTTGCGCCCTCCACGTACAACCGCTTCATCTTTGACACATCATCGTTCAATATCGCCTCAAGCATACCCTCGACTGCGACGAGCCGCCTGTCTTTTCCTTCATCTTCATTCTGACAGCCGGCAGCAACCATTGCAACGGCTAAACAAATCAGCACAGCTGCAAATCTTCTCATACCAATCCCCCCTGATCTCTGCCTAAAATATATAGGCTTTTACGGATTCTGGCAAGCAAAAAACCCTCCCTAAAAAAGGAGGGCTGCTGTCTTACAGTGAATGAATGAATGCAGTTGCAATACCGAAGTAGATCAGCAGTGACAAAATGTCATTTAAAGTTGTGATCAGCGGACCCGATGCAATCGCAGGGTCGACGTTGCACTTGTGAAGGATGATCGGGACGATCGTTCCCGCCATCGTTCCGATGATCAGTGTGGCAAAGAGCGAAGTCCCTACCACAAATCCGAGCAGCAGATTCCCCTGCCATACAATCGCGATTCCTGTAATCACGACCGCACAAACAACGCCGATAATAATGCCGGCCTTGAGCTCCCGGAAAATCAAGCGGAAAATCGTTTTTTTATTGAGTTCTTCTTTTGACAGCCCTCTGATGACGACAGCGAGAGACTGCGTCCCGGTGTTACCCGTCATTCCTGCGATCATCGGCATAAAAAAGGCCAATGCGACAACCTGCTGCAGTGTGTCTTCAAAATAGCTCATGATGCTGCCTGAGATCAAACCGATGAACAGAAGCAAGATCAGCCACGGCAGACGTCGATATGCAGCGACATACGATTTTGTATCAAACGTGATTGCTTTACCTGATGCAGCAAATTTTTCGTAGTCTTCATTCGCTTCTTGGATGACGATGTCAATAATGTCATCGACCGTTACGATCCCGACAAGCTCATGGTTTTTTTCTACAACGGGAATCGCCAGAAAGTCGTACCGCTCAATGAGCCTTGCGACTTCTTCCTGATCTTGAAGAGCGTCCGCCGAGATGACCCTTGTAAACATTAATTCCTGAACCTTCTCATCGGGTTCTGCCAAAATGAGATCCCGGTATGAGATAACCCCGACAAGCTGCTTTTGTTCATTGATAACGTATAAATAGTTGATCGACTCCGCGATTTCCGCAAAGCTTTTCAGCTTGACAACCGCTTCTTTTACCGTGTAATGCTGCGGAATCCAGACATAGCGGTTTGTCATGATTCTTCCCGCTGTTTCAGGCGGGTAGTTCATCAGAACGCGGACCGCTTCAGATTCTTCCGCTTCCATACTGGAAAGAAGCTGGTCTTTCAGCTCTGAGTCCATTTCCTCGAAGAGCGCGGCAAGGTCGTCGTTGTCCATTTTATTCATCACATGGATCGCCTTTTCCTTGCCGACCTTGTTCAGAACGACAAGCTGCTCTTCTCTGTCCAGTTCGCCCATGAGATCGGTAATGTCTTCAACCGTTAAAAAAGACAGATACCGGCCGCGGTGCTTTTCGGGCATTTCCTTAAACAGAATCGCCATATCATAAGGCTGCAGTTCCTCTAAAACGTTTTGAAACTCTTTTCGTTTTCCGTCTCTCAGTAAAATAATAATGCGTAAAATCAGTTCATCATATGTCATGTTTTTTACCATGGCAATCTGTACCTCCCTTTTCAGGAGATCCTTATATCACCATAGCAAAAGGGGTGAAGTATAAGGATCTCCTCATCAATCAATGTGTGATGCTGTAAAATATTTCTCGTATGATTAAACCGCCTCGAATGGGGAGAATCCATACTTCCACCTCCTTGTTTAATACGGAAAGTTCACTTTCCTCAAAAAATAAAAAAACACCTATTTCATTGAAATGAAGGTGTTAAAAGCCATACAAAATAAAACCCTAACGCCTTCCATCGTAGAGCTTTAGCACTGTATGGCATAGGCAGCATGCCAGCTGCATTAAAAATCACCTTAGATCGATGATTTCTGTTGACCCATTGGCGTCTTTGGACATTTTTGGGCAGCAGCGTATCTCCATACAGGAGCCTCACCTAACGAAGAGCTGTATTTACCGGACACAATGAGATTACAGAAAAAAAGGATAACTGTCAATAAGAAAAGCAAACTTAATGCTCTCTATTATGGTTGATTCCCTTTTTCGTCAAAATTAAACCAGCTCTTTCGCCGAGATGCCGAGCTCCGTTCTTACTTTTCGCTATCCTGTTCAAGGTCGTCCTTTGACAGCAGGTGATAGTTTTCGTGCAGCAAAAGCGCGTATTCTCCTTCATATTTTGGATGCGGCACAAACTCCGCCTGCTCGATTGACAATTCGTCTCTTTTTTCGTTTTCTTGTTCTTTCACCCTGTATCAACTCCTTTTTTTAATAGGATATCCTTTTGCCGGGATAATATGATGAAGCGAAATCTCATATATATAGTGATTCTCTCGCCCTTTCGTCGATTTCACAGGTCTTTTCGCTTACAATTCCAGCATTGTTCGCAGTTATTCGACTTTTCTCCTCTATTATCTATATTTTTTAACTTTTCATAAAATTCATACAAATGAACCTTTTTTTAACAAAGTGAATGTTTTACAATAAAATCACGCACCTTGTAACCCATCTAAAGCAGCATATAACAGGGAGGGCTTTGAAATGCAAATGCGATTAATTCCTTATGTCACTGACACAAAGCTGATGGACGTGAACGAATTGCCGGAAGGAATCGATGCGATTAAGGCACCGGAGCTGTGGTCACAAGGTTTTAAAGGAAAAGATATCACTGTCGCAGTGCTTGATACAGGCTGTGACGCAACCCATCCCGATTTGGCAGACCGAATCATCGGAGGCAGAAACTTTACTGATGATGACAATGGAAAAGAAGATCAATTTCATGATTATAATGGACATGGCACCCATGTGGCGGGTACGATTGCCGCAAACGATCAAAACGGCGGCATCTCCGGCGTGGCACCTGAAGCGAACCTATTAATCGTCAAGGTGCTCGGCGGTGAAGACGGCAGCGGCGATTATGAATGGATCATCAACGGGATCAACTACGCCGTCGAACAAAAAGCCGATATCATTTCAATGTCGCTCGGCGGACCTGCCGACGTTCCGGAATTGAAAGAAGCGGTGACAAACGCCGTGAAAAACGGAGTGCTCGTCGTCTGCGCCGCCGGAAACGAAGGCGACGGCAATGACCGTACAGAGGAGTACTCATACCCTGCTGCATACAACGAAGTCATCGCTGTCGGGTCTGTGTCATTGACGCGGGAGTCTTCCGAATTCTCAAATGCGAACAAAGAAATTGACCTCGTTGCACCAGGAGAAGAAATCCTCTCTACATTGCCCGATCATCAATATGGAAAGCTGACGGGAACATCGATGGCCACACCGCACGTCAGCGGCGCGCTCGCTCTCATCAAGTCAGCTGAAGAAGAGGCGTTTAAACGGAAGCTGACAGAACCGGAACTGTATGCTCAGTTAATCCGCCGCACGCTTCCTCTTGATTACTCAAAAGCGCTGATCGGCAATGGATTCTTATATTTGTCGGCGCCGGAGGTACTGGCGGAAAAAGCCGGCGAAGCAAAACTTCTTTCCCTTTAACAGCCTAAGGAGGCTGCCGACAATGTCGGCGGCCTTTTTCATGGCTATTGATAAGGCCGAATCTTTTTAATTGCAAGAATTCAAAAATTATTTTGACTAAAAGATCGTGACGGTATATAATCTACTAAACAATTTCATCGCCGGGAACATGGTAATCTAACGAGGTTAGATTTTAAAAGGGAAGTTTGGTGAAAATCCGACGCGGTCCCGCCACTGTGAATGAGGAGGTTATTTCATAAAACCCACTGTTTCTATACGGGAAGGGGGAAATAACCGTCGATTCATGAGCCAGGAGACCTGCCTGTTCTGACGCACCATCAACCTACGGTCGATAGGAGGTGTTCGAGTTGACGTAACAATCGCTACGTTTATTTCTCGTTCGCAAAATGCTGTTTTCAGGCATTCACCTTCTCATTGTCCGAAGTGTGAGTGTCTTTTTTTATTGAACACTAAAAGGAGGAGACCAGAATGACAAATGTAAAAACGAGTAGCTTGGGATTTCCAAGAATCGGCTTGAACAGAGAATGGAAAAAATCGCTTGAGGCTTATTGGAAAGGAAACACAGACCGTGAGACCTTTTTAAAAGAAATGGACGAACAATTTTTAGCAGCCCTCCAGACCCAGCTTGATCAGCAAATCGATATCATACCGGTTTCCGACTTTACCCTGTACGACCACGTTCTTGACACGGCGGTGATGTTCAACTGGATTCCAAAAAGATTCAAGGATGTACATGATCCGTTAGATACTTATTTCGCAATGGCGAGAGGCACGAAAGATGCTGTATCGTGTGAAATGACAAAATGGTTTAACACAAACTACCATTATATTGTGCCTGAATTTGAAAAAGGCGCACAATACCGCGTGACGAGAAACAAACCGCTTGAAGATTATAAAAGAGCAAAAGCAGCATTGGGAACAGAAACGAAGCCCGTCATACTCGGCCTTTACACTTTCGTAGCCCTTGCAAAAGGCTATGAACAACAAGATATCAAAGATATTTATAGCCAAATGACGCCTCTTTACATCCAAGTTCTGAAAGAGCTTGAGCAGGAAGGCGGCAAATGGGTGCAAATCGACGAGCCTGCTCTAGTGACGGCTTCACATGAAGAAGCGGCTGCAGTCAAAGAAATCTATCAGACGATTACAGAGGAAGTCCCTGGAGTGAATATCCTTCTGCAAACCTACTTTGATTCGGTTGACGCTTATGAAGAGCTGATATCGTTTCCTGTCGCCGGGATTGGTCTTGATTTTGTTCATGATAAAGGGAAAAACTTCGAGCATTTAAAAGCGCACGGTTTTCCTAAAGGCAAAGTCCTTGCCGCCGGTATTTTAGACGGGCGCAACATTTGGAAAGCCAATCTCGAAGAACGCCTGGACCTGACGCTTGAGCTGATCCAGAGTGCGGGTGTTGACGAAGTCTGGATTCAGCCTTCAAACAGCCTGCTTCACGTCCCTGTCGCAAAACACCCGGACGAGCAGCTTGCCGATGATCTCTTGAACGGTTTATCTTTTGCAAAAGAAAAGCTTCTGGAGCTTACACTGCTGAAGAACGGACTTGTTTCCGGAAAAGCGGCCATCCAAACGGAAATCGATGAAGCTCACGGGCACCTTCAAGCTCTCAAACAATACGGTGCAGCGACAAATTCGGCCTTTGCCGAAGAAATAGACAAGCTGACCGAGGAAGACTTTAAACGCTCGACAGCTTTTGAAGAAAGACTGCGGATCCAAAATGAATCTCTCGGACTTCCTCTATTGCCGACAACGACGATCGGCAGCTTCCCGCAGACGGCGGAAGTGCGGAGCGCGCGGCAAAAATGGCGGAAAAAAGAATGGTCTGACGAGCAGTATGAAGTATTTATTCAGAAAGAAACAAAGAAATGGATTGACATTCAGGAAGACCTCGGACTTGACGTTCTCGTTCACGGAGAATTCGAACGGACAGACATGGTTGAATATTTCGGTGAAAAGCTCGGAGGATTCGCCTTTACCAAATACGCCTGGGTTCAGTCATACGGTTCCCGCTGCGTCCGTCCGCCGGTCATCTACGGAGATGTCGAGTTTAAAGAGCCGATGACGGTAAAAGAAACAGTTTACGCCCAATCCTTGACCTCGAAGAAAGTCAAGGGCATGCTGACAGGTCCTGTTACGATTTTAAACTGGTCCTTTGCCCGCTATGATCTGCCGAGAAAAGAGATTGCCTTCCAAATCGCCCAAGCTCTCCGCAAAGAGGTTGAAGCGCTCGAAAAAGCAGGCATTCAAATCATCCAGGTCGATGAACCCGCCTTGAGAGAAGGCCTGCCGCTTAAAGAACGGGATTGGGACGAGTACCTTAAATGGGCTGCCGAAGCGTTCAGACTGTCCACTTCATCAGTAGAAGATACGACGCAAATCCATACGCATATGTGCTACAGCAACTTTGAAGATATTGTAGACACGATCGAAGATCTTGACGCAGACGTCATTACGATCGAGCACAGCAGAAGCCACGGCGGATTCCTTGATTATCTGGAACAGCATCCTTACCTGAAAGGACTCGGGCTTGGCGTCTATGATATTCACAGTCCCCGCGTCCCTTCCAGCGATGAAATGCTCACGATTATAGAAGATGCGCTGAAAGTCTGCCCGGCTGACCGCTTCTGGGTAAACCCTGACTGCGGTTTAAAAACGAGACAGCCTGAAGAAACGATCGCAGCGCTTAAACATATGGTTGAAGCAGCCAAACAAGCAAGAGGCAAACTCGCTCAGACTGTTTAATTCCAAAAAAAATCCAACACAAACGCTGCCTGTTCACACGGGCGGCTCTTTTCATGTCCTCAGCCCTTTTTAGGCCTAAAGAACCGTTATATAAGGTATGACCGCCCAAAAATCATTAAGACTTTTGATTCATTCGTACGATTTCCTTCCGTATCCTTTTCTTTTAACATATTTGTAGTAGATGATGGAAGGGAAGGAAAATATGTAGTGATTGACGATGGAATAGCGTTAGAACGAAAAATCAAACGAAAAATATATCAGGAAGACATTCACTCTCTTCAGCTATACGTAAAAGAAGTGACTGCCGCCATTGATGAGCTGAGGCAGGAAAGTTCTTCTATTTTAAAAGCACACCAAATGTATATCAACGGATGGCGCGGACAGGCGCGCGAAATGTATGACGCACTTTTGGACGATCTTGACCGGGCGGAATCGCGCGTGTATGACAGGCTGAGGGCCATTAAGGAGCAGGCGTCCGAAGAAATTGAGCGGCTTCAGCTGAAAGCCGAGGAGCTGACATGACGATCCGGCTGAACATCAATGATCTGCACGCGCTCGCCCGCCAATTTCGCTATTCCCACCAGCGAATCAGCGATTTAATAAACCTTTTGAACCGCCATTTTCATGTTCTTTTCTCCAGCGTGAAAACAGCAAGGACATACGGGATCGATCAGGCGCAATCCGAAATGGAACATGAACTCAATGGATTTTTACACACGCTCGATGATTTGCAGCATCTTCTGCACTTTACAGAAATCCGCATGAAAAAGACCGATCAAATGCTTGCAGAGAAGCTCTTCCAGAGCGGCGGGCGTCTGGCAGGCTACCTGCCGATCATGTCTTTTTTGGCTGCGGCCAAATGTTCCCCTGACAGCTACAGACTGACCGCGCCCCCGCTGTCTGAACCGCTCGCTCTCATGAAGCAGATCAAACAAAACGGCCTGTCAGGACTCTTTACGAAAAAACGAGCCGCAGCATATATTCAGTTAGATGAAGAAGGACAGCAGCAGCTGTGGTCAGCACGCCGCATGATCAGCCGCACAATCGCCGACAACCTTTGCCTTCTGGCGTATCAGCAAATCGCAAAAGGCCCTCTTTCTCTTACGGTCTTCCTTTTCGGAAAAAAAGCGGAAGCAGATGCGGCAGATGTCAAAACCGTTTGTCTTTCAAAAAACAAAACGATTTCCGCTGCCACGCTCCACAGCTTCAGTGCCAAAATGTATTCCGGCTAAGAGGCTCGGAGCGGACTTTCACAGGATATGATGACAGCGGCGTTCAGGTAGGACGCCTGGATGGTTTGCCGCCGATCCTGTGAGCACCGCCTTTGCAGGCCTGCAAGGGTTTGTCGACACGCTAAAAGCCTGATTGTTGAAATCAGGCTTTTTGGCATGCCTACCAGGTGGCATTCTTTGCTTCTACTCTATGTTCCCCGTCTCCTTCTCTTTCGATTGTGACCCTTCCATCATCAGAAACTGCTACAACTGCAAGAGCTGTGTCATGAACATAGCTGGAGTTCCATAGTTCACTGACCGGCCTCTTTTTTAACAGATTCAAAAGCATCAAAATAAACACGGAATGGCTGACAATGAGGACATTGCCTTCCCGATGGCGGCGGAGAATGAATTCATACACCCGGCTGACCCGTCTTTCAAAATCGTAAAAGCTCTCCCCTTCATCAGGCATGTATGTTTCAGGCGCATTAAAATACGCTTCCAGCAAGTCAGGATCGCTTTTTTTGATCTCATCATACGTTTTTCCTTCCCAGCGGCCGATCGATATTTCTTTTAATCTGTCGTCTGTTATAAAGGGAACACTGCGGTTCTGCAGCATAGCCCGCGCAGAATCAACAGCCCGGCCGCTTGGACTGGAATATGCGGCTTGGAATTGAACATCTTTCAGCCGTTCGCCGAGGGCGTTTGCATTTGCCAGCCCCAAAGCCGTTAAATTGGAGTCTTCCCAGCCTTGCATTCTTTTTTCAATATTCCATTCCGTCTGACCGTGTCTTGCAATATACAATGTAAGCAAAACATCATCCTCCGTTCATCATTCTAGCATTCATTGTATGCGATGGTCCGTTCGAAATCAAACATACTGAATATTCTGATGCGCGTTTATTTTACAAGATTCATCAGCTATAATAAGAAGGCAGGACAACCAAGGAGGATACAGAAATGAATCATGAAGCATTTTTGCAGCGCGCAATCGACCTTGCAGTGGAGAGCGTGAAAAGCGGCACGGGCGGACCTTTTGGCGCTGTGATTGTCAAAGACGGCCAAATTATTGCCGAGGGAAAAAACAATGTCACAACAAGCAATGATCCGACCGCGCATGCTGAGGTAACGGCTATTCGGCTCGCCTGTGAAGCACTTGGCGATTATCAGCTGAACGACTGCATTCTTTATACAAGCTGTGAACCGTGCCCAATGTGCCTGGGAGCCATCTACTGGGCGAGACCGAAGGAAGTTTACTTCGCCGCTCAGCATTCAGATGCCGCATCGGCCGGTTTTGACGATTCTTTTATTTATGAAGAAATCACAAAAACGCAAAGCGAACGGACAATTCCTTTTTATAAAATGGACCTTCAAGCAAAGCTTGAACCCTTTCTCACGTGGGAAACGACCGATCAAAAAGTGGAATATTAAAATAAAGAAAGCTTCCTGATGAAGGAAGCTTTTTCATTTTGAAGCTGACGGCTCATACCATTCAAGCTTTTGATCTTCAGATTCCAAATCAAGGCTTTCCGCCTTTCCATCCTTTTCAATTTCAAGCCTGACGATTTTCCCTTTCAGTTTTTCAGGTGCTTCGGCGACATCCCTCTCAAAATCGGCTGTTTTCTGATAAGTTTTTTCCCCAGCTTTTGTTTTGATTGTAATGTTTTGTTCCGATTCGCTGACAAACGCGGCAATGATTTTTCGGCTGCCGTCATTCTCCTGTTCATATACGCCGTTTTGGTCGGCTTTTGACTGCGGCATGAGCTCAGCTTCTTCGGCTTCTTGCGTTTTTCCGTCCACCTCTACCTTCACAAGCTTCCCGATTAAGTCATCATGGTCTTCTTCGCTGTGAAAACGGCTGCTTTTCGGGACAATCAGTTCCTTATCCTTTATTTCGAGCGTGATTTGGTCGTCTTCGGCATGAACATACTTGCCTATCAAATCAAAATCTTCTTCAGACCGGATATTTTTGTCAAGAGAATATGTTTTCAAATCAGGCGCTTTCTGTTTGGCCGTATCAGCCGAGGGTTGATTTCCGTTGTTCTCCTTCGCTCCGGTTCCGCATCCTGCAAGGACGAAGGCGGCAGAGAGCACGGCGAATACAAGCGCTTTTTTAAGATATGCCATTTGCTGCTCCTTTCTAAAAAAGAAAGCAAACAAGCTTTGTTTGCTTTCTCGTTTTCATCTTTCCCGTTTGTTTATTTTACTTCAAGGCTGACGTCGATATTTCCTCTCGTCGCTTTTGAATAAGGGCAAAAGTCATGAGCGGCTTCGACCAGCTCTTTCGCTTTTTCTTTGTCTACCCCGCCTGAGGTGACGATCAGCTTGACGCCGATTTTAAAACCGCCGTCACTCTCATCCTTCAGCAAGCTCACATGGCCCTCAACCTCAGAATCGATGTTAATGCCTTTTTGTTTTGCGACATGCTCCAATGCGCCGCCGAAGCACGCCGCGTATCCCGCCGCAAAGAGCTGTTCAGGATTTGTCCCTGATTCGCCTTCTTTTTTTTCATTTGGCATGACAATGTTGTGATCCAAAACCCCGTCATCTGATGTGACATGTCCTGATCTTCCGCCTTTTGCCGTGACTTTTGCTGTAAATAATGCAGTCATCCTGATTCCTCCTTACGTTTTTTTCCTCTACTCTTTATATTTCACAAAATGAGTTTTTTAAACATCCGTTTTTGTTTTTTCGGGTTTTCTGAAGAACAATGGGAAAAAAACGAAAAATCTTATACAATAAAAAGGAACATAAAAAAGAGTTGGTGAAACGATGACAAACGAATTTGAACATATGAGGCTTGACAGACAGCTTTGTTTTCTCCTTTATGCCAGTTCGCGTGAAATGACGAAGCTTTACAAGCCGCTGCTTGATAAACTCAATATTACGTATCCGCAGTACCTCGCACTCCTTTTATTATGGGAGCACGGGGAATTAAACGTCAAAACAATGGGCAAGCTCCTTTATCTTGATTCCGGCACACTGACGCCGATGCTGAAGAGGATGGAGCAGCACGGGCTTTTAACAAGGGAGCGGTCACCTGAAGATGAACGGTCTGTGGTCGTCAGACTGACAGCAGGCGGCCAGGCACTTCAGGAAAAAGCGAGCAGCATTCCGCAACACATGATCGCCCAGACCGATCTGTCGGCTGGCGAACTGAAGAACTTGAAACAAACGCTTGAATCCCTTCTGGCTTCATTGACGAAAAAAACAGATGCGCTGTAAAGTCAGCAAAAAGGCGCCTTCGATATGAAGGCGCCTTTTTTTAAGAAATGACTTCAAGGCTGACATCAACATTTCCGGAAATCGCTTTTGAATACGGACAAACGGTATGAGCTTGATGAACGAGTTTTTCGAGCTCCGACTGTTCAACGCCGGTTCCTTTTACTTGCAGCGTGACACTGAGCTTATAGCCTCCATCTGCTTCATCTTTCAGAAGGCTGATGTTTGCCGTCACCTCTGTCTCCATTCGAAGACGCGCTTTTTGGGCGGTCAATTGCAATGCACTGTCAAAGCATGCCGCGTATCCGGCAGCAAACAGCTGCTCCGGATTGGTGGCATTTTCGTTCTTCTTGGCTTTTGGCGTTCCCGGCATGGCCAGCTCCAGTTCAAGGACGCGGTCAGATGAGGTGACTTGTCCGTCTCTGCCGCCTTTGGCAGTAGCTTGCGAGGTAAATATCGGTTTCATGATTTATCGTCTCCTTTAATTTATATTGTGCACAATTAAATTTTATAAAATTAAATACGAAAACGCAACAAAAAAACATCCTGTCTGCATGTCAAGACAGGATGTTTCACTTTCATATCCGGATTTGCCCGTTTCCTTTAATGATATATTTAGAAGAAGTCAGCGCTTTAAGGCCCATCGGCCCCCTTGCATGAAGCTTTTGCGTGCTGATGCCGATTTCGGCGCCATAGCCGAATTCAAAGCCGTCCGTAAAACGCGTGGAAGCATTGTGGTAAACCGCTGCAGCGTCAACAGACGTTAAGAAAAACCGGGCGTTTTCCTGATTTTCAGTCAGAATCGCTTCCGAATGACGCGTGCCGTACTGCCTGATGTGCCGGATGGCTTCATCGATTCCGGCGACAATTTTGATGCTGACAACCGGCGCAAGAAACTCGGTTTCCCAGTCGGTCTCGCGAGCAGGAACCGCAGATGGCAGCAGCGCACATACAGCTTCGTCTCCCCTGATTTCAACGCCTGCTTCTTCAAGCTTTTGAAGCAGCGCTGTCGTATGCTTCTTCGCCCAGTCTTTATGGATAAGCACCGTTTCAATCGCATTGCAGACAGAAGGACGCTGCGTTTTGGCATTGATTACAACCTGCTCGGCCATGTCGGACCGAGCCGATTCATCAATGAATATGTGACAGTTTCCCGCGCCTGTTTCAAGGACAGGCACTGTGGATTCCCGCACCACCATATCAATGAGGTCTTTCCCTCCTCGCGGAATCAGGACATCCAAGCCGTCGTTTAAAGTGAACAGCTGTTTTGCCGCTTCCCTGCTTGTATCTTCAATGAGCTGAACGGCATCCTCCGGAAGCGCAGATTGTTCGAGCGCTTCTCTGATCACGCGGACGAGCGCTTGATTGCTGTTGATGGCTGATGAACTGCCCCGCAGGATGACGGCATTTCCCGTTTTCAAACAGAGGGTCGCGGCGTCGACCGTTACATTCGGCCGGGCCTCGTAGATCATGCCGACGACTCCGAGCGGAACCCTGACATTTTCAATGAAAAGCCCGTTGTCTTTGCGGATCGTTTCAAGCGTTTCCCCCACAGGATCTTCAAGCTTGATGAGCAGCATGACGGCGTCTGCCATATCATTCAGTCTCTCCGGCGTTAAGGCAAGTCGGTCAAGCAGCGCAGGTGAAAAGCCTTTTTCTTTGCCGCGAACGATATCTTTCTCGTTTTCTGCCAATATCTCATCTTGCTTAAAGCGGAGCGCCTCGGCGATGAAGGAAAGCGCCTCATTTTTCTTTGCAGTCGGCTGATGAACCAGTTCTTCTTTTGCGACTTTAGCCTTTTTTGCTTTTTCAATCACTTCGCTCATTCTTTCATCCCCTTATTCTTTAATACTTACCCAATCATTTCGATGGATGACTTCTATCCCTTCTTCATGATGGAACTCATCGCTTCGTTTCCCTTTCACCTCTTCAAGTTCTGCTGCGGAGTACAGCGTTTGGCCTTTTCCGGCCAAGCCGTTCGGTCCGTAAACTTCGACAACCGCCCCTTTCGGAAAATCCCCGGATATTGCTGTTACGCCGGCCGGCAGCAAGCTGCCACCATTTTCGGTAATCGCCAGCTCAGCCCCCTCATCAATGGTAATCTTCCCTGTGACAGGAGAGTGAAAAGCGATCCACTGTCTATGATTGTTGACGGAAGACAGGTCGGATTGGCCGATATAGGTGCCGTCCCCGTTTCCTTTTAAAATCTGAATCAGCTTATCATCTCCCTCTCCGGCGCCTATGAAAACATTGACGCCGAGTGAAAGAGCGGTTTTTGCCGCCAAAAGCTTCGACTTCATTCCGCCCGTCCCGACTTTTGAACCGGCGGATGCGGCGCAGCCCAAAAGTTCGTCCGTAATTTCGGGAATGTAATCAAAACGGCGGGCATCAGGATGTTCATTCGGATTCGAATCATAGAGGCCGTTAATATCCGTTAAAATGATGAGTTTGTCGGCATGAATCAGTCCGCTCACCAGGGCGGATAGCATGTCATTGTCCCCAAACGTCAATTCTTCAACAGATACCGAATCATTTTCATTAATAATCGGGACAAGCCCCCGTTCAATCAGTTCCATAATGGTCGCATATGCATTTCGATACCGTTCCCGTTTGGCAAAATCGTTTCTTGTCAATAAAATTTGCGCAGGCTTGATATCGCGGTCTGCAAAATGCTTGATGTATGTCTGCATTAACAAGCTCTGGCCGACGGCCGCTGCAGCCTGTTTCCCCTTTAGCGTGACAGGCCTCGCGGGATAGCCGAGCTGTAAAAATCCCGCAGCGACAGCGCCGGACGAAATAAAGATGACGTCGTGGCCTTCTTTTTTCAGAGCAGCTATCGCCCGAACATGGTCATTGATCTTCGCCTCATCGATGCTGCCTTTCGAATTGGTTAATGAACTGCTTCCGATTTTAATGACAATCCGTTGTTTTTTCACATTTTTTCCCTCCGAGATGATCTGGCAGAAGCCAACAAAAAAAGCCCTTTTCGTCCAAATAAAAGGACGAAAAGAGCTTTCCGCGGTACCACCTTCATTGAATGCGCGAGAAAAAAGCGCACTCCTCTTTCCCCTTTAACGCCAGGGTATGCGCCCAGGTTTTCCCCCTGAGACTCCGAGGCAGGTTCAGCAGGTTTCATGTGGTGAAATGTTTCAGCATGCCATTTCACTCTCTTTCACAGAAAGAACTGCTTACTGGCCCTCTTCAACGCTCGTGATTTTTTATTATTATGCCTAGGAAAAACGCCTCTGTCAAGAGGGAGATCAAACAATTTAATTAAAGACGATCGTCTTGTTTCCATGCACGATAATCCGGTCTTCCAAGTGCCATTTGACCGCTCTTGCCAAAACGCTTCTCTCAATCGTGCGGCCGATGTTTTTCAATGCTTCCACATTGTCTCTGTGGTCGACCCGTTCGATATCCTGTTCGATGATCGGTCCTTCATCCAATTCGTTTGTCACATAATGCGATGTTGCTCCGATCAGTTTAACGCCTCTTTCATATGCCCGTTTATACGGATTCGCTCCGATAAAAGCCGGCAGGAATGAGTGGTGAATATTAATGATTTTGTTTGGATGAGCCGAGACAAAATCAGGCGTTAAAATCTGCATGTAGCGGGCGAGAACGATGACATCCGCACGGTACTCTTCAAGCCATTTCAGCTGCTGTTTTTCCACTTCCTCACGGATGTCTTTGTTCGCTTTCATGTAAAGGAACGGAATATTCAGCGATTCAACGGTTTCTCTTGCATCTTCATGATTGCTGATAACCGCTGCAATTTCCGCCATCAAATTGCCGCTCTGCCACTCCCACAGCAGTTCATGCAAGCAGTGAAGCTCTTTTGAAACGAAGATAGCGACGCGTTTCAGCTCGCTCGCCAAATTCATGCTCCACGTCATTTGGAAGGACTCCGCCACAGTGGCGAATGTCGCTTTCATCTGTTCGATCTTTTTGCGGATGCCTTCGGCTTCAAACTCAATCCGCAGAAAGAACCGGCCTCCTTCAGGGTCTGTCGTATACTGGCTCGATTCAATAATATTCGCGCCATTTTCAAATAAAAAGGAAGAAACGGCGGCGACGATTCCAGGCTGATCCGGACAGCTGACCAGAAGGCGGGCCTTATCGTTATTGATTTCCTGATATTGCGATAACTGCTGTTTCATATATGCATTCATTTTCGTAAAACCCTCTTTGCTTGTAATTCGTAAACTATCTTTTCATTATACTGGAGTTTATTGAAAAATCAATTTACGGACGCCCATTTGCCATAAAGTGCACGGGCCGGACGCTAGCTTATCAGTTTCAGTCCGACGGCTGATCCCAAAATGAGCGCGATGAAAAAGATGCGTTTTCCGTCTTTCGGCTCTCCGTAAAACAGGATGCCGACAAGCGCACCTCCAACCGTGCCGATCCCTGTCCAAACTGCATACGCCGTTCCCATCGGCAGCGTCTCCATCGCAAGGGATAGCAAGAAAAACGAAGCGACAAAACCGATGATCAACAATAAGATCCATCTCAGCCGCTTGTCTTTATGAAACTGGTTCATCATCGTCACGCCGAGCATTTCCAGTATACCGGCGGCGATGAGGCAGATCCATTCCATTATGACGCCTCCCCTTTCTCTTCATTTGTTACAAGCTTCAAGCCGATCACGCCGCATAGCAAAACACCGATCAGAGCAAGCTTGGCGATATTTGCCGGCTCATGAAACAAGACGATTTCGCAGACGACCGTTCCCGCTGTGCCGAGACCGGTAAATACGGCATACACGGTTCCGACCGGCAGCTTCTCTCCCGCCTTCACCAGTATATAAAAGCTCATCGCGACGGCCGCCGCCGTGCCGATCCATTCAAGAGCCGAATCAGCGTGTTTCAGCCCCATGACCCAGCCAATTTCAAACAAGGCTGCAAGTATGACACTGCCCCATCTCATCAAAATCCCTCCAATTCATTTTCAGCAAAAGAAAAAACCCGGGTTATCGATGAAAACGATACTCCCGGGCTTTTATCCCTCCGTGTGCATATGAACAAATCATATGTGTTTTCTCTCGGACCAGACCACATCCGAATGTGCGGAACCCTAGAAAACTTTAACGCTATGAAGTTTGCTAATTAGCATCATACCAAATCATTCGAAAAAATCAACTGTTTTGCTTGCGGTACTCCCCTAAGCAGGCCTGGATATGCGCTTGGTGATAGCGGTTATGATCAGACATATGCCAGATTCCCCAGCGGATGGTCGAAAACCCTCCCTCATACGGAACCTTCTTCAACAAGTCTGTTTCCGAGAAGCCTTTAACGGTGCGTTTCAACATCTCCAGCACCTCGTCATACCACTCGATTAACACGGATAAGGGTAAGCCTTTTACCTCAGGCAAACGTCCGTTTTCATCTGTCATCGGCCCGTATTTCTCTTCCAGCTCTCTGGGAAATTCGCTTCCCTTCAGCCTGTATACCCAGCGAATATCGACATTGATTAAATGATAGATCAGCTGGGCGATGCTGTTTTTGTCGCCATGCTCCCCTTTATATTCCAGCTCCTCCCGGCTGATGCCGGAGACGATTGATTTCAGCCGTTCGATGTTTTCATTGACCGCCGAAAAAAGCACCCCGACTGTCGGCGCCATCTCTTCAACTGGAGATAAATCCTTTAAAAACGGCATAACTTCACTCCTCTTGTTTAAAGATATTTTTCAGCAGCCCTTCATTTTCAGGAGCGAGGAAACTGAAACCGTAGTAGGCAGCGACAGCCGACACCGCTGTCCATACCGTGAGACTCCCCGTCATCCAGAGCGCCGTTTGCCTGTGCTTGGCCCCGAAGCCCATGCACATAAACGCGGTTAAGTGGGAGCCGATAAAGAAAGGTCCGACGAAAGAAAGGCCAGGGATGCCGTAGGTCAGCCATATTTTTTTCGCTCTGCTTTTCCTTTTTGAGAGCTTATCGGTCTCCGTTCCCCGCTCCCCGCGTTTTCTTTCAAGCCACGCCTTCACTTTGTCAATTAAAAAAATAAGCAGCAGTACAGTTAACAGATTTCCGAATAGTGCGATAATAGCGGACGGAACCGGTTTAAGCCCGGCAACGATCGCTAGCGGCACGACACCGATCACTTCAAACCACGGAATCGCAGCCAAAATAAAGACGAGTACATAGCCCCACATCATATCCATATATCGGCCACCTTTCATGCTCTGATCATAAACATTGTGATCGCCAAAAGGCAAGAGTCTTTACCTTAAAAAATATCATGCTCTTCCGTATTTCATTCATATTGAGCCGTATTTTTGGCACGCTTTGTCTCAATGAACATGACGAGCAGCAGCCCGATGTAGGGAATATAAGTCTCTGCCATCATAGCTCCAGCTGAATCCCACTTCATATACTGAAACAAAAAATGCGTTCCGGCTAAAAGCAGCGGCAATATGGACAAGGCTGCAGCTTTCAACCTGAAAGACAAAAGTACGATCACGAGAAACGACAGAGCCATAATCAGCCAGCGGCTTCCCCCGTCAAACGAAAGAATAGGTGTCCCGAATTGCCGATCAATAAAAATAATCGCCAAAATCGGAAAAAACGTCAAAGCGGTGTACATCACCGTATACATGAAGGCCGTTTTCTTCCCTTTAAACGCTGAAACGCGGCCCAACAGCGGTAACATAGCCGCTGCCAGCAAAATATAAAGCGGATAGCCTGCCAGTACATAGACCGAATAATTGAGGCTGTCGTTCACGGCGTCACTGAATATAAAATAGGATATCGCGCCGATCAAAATGGCAAAGAACAACTTGGCGATCTCCCCAGGCCTTGATGAAAGCTCTTTTGACAGTGCTTGAACATATGACTTGGGAGAATCCCCAAAAATTTGCCGGACGGTTTTTCCTTCCTTTTCCCCTTCCAAGGCATGAACTGTCAGCTCATTCATGATCCCTTCGATTTCTTTGTCGCTTTTTCCTACAGACATTAAATACAATCTCATGTCGTCCAATACGTTTTGCATGTCTTTTGATAGCACGATTTCACTTCTCCTTCAGTTTTTTTTCGAGCAGCGCATTGACGTTCCCGGATAATGCCTTCCAACGCCCGATGAACGATCGAAGCTCCGCTTCGCCAAGGGGTGTCAGTCTGTAATATTTTCTCTTCGGGCCGCTCGCCGACCGTTTTAGTTCGGTCTCCACCCATTTTTCCTTTTGCATGCGCAGGAGAATCGGATAGATGCTTCCTTCGCTGATATCCGAAAAACCGTATCCTGCAAGCACCTTTGTCATTTCATAGCCGTATATCTCCCCTTCGGATATGACAGCAAGCAGACATCCTTCTAAAATCCCTTTCAGCATTTGCGTTGAACTCATAAGCCACCTCTTTTATGTATCTTGCAATACAAGATAGATGAATCATAACATATGGTATTTTGTATTGCAAGATACCCGAACAAAAAAAAGCGGACACCATGTCCGCTTTGCGTATATTACTTCAGTTTTCCTGCGCCTGCCTGCGCTTCAACGATTGTCGGCACATCTTCTGCGTCGTCGATTTTTTCAAACAGCGTCGGCTTCCAGCCGGCCGATTTTTTGACAGACGTATGGTTTGCTTGGTTGTATGTGCTGACAACATCGATTTTTGCGACGCTTTTTTGGTTGTTTACGACCGTATCTTTTTCATATAAAGCGTCACCTTTAAAGACCTTCATCAATTTTTGAGGCTTCGTTCCTTCCGGCAGGTCGAAGTAGTTGTCCTCAGCATAAATTTTTGAAGAATAGCCTACACCCCATGAATAATTGTAGCTGTCTTTCGTGCTTTTAAAATAGTTGTTGTAAATGTGCACTTTTCCGTAGCGGACGCGCGGTGCCCGCTCTTTTATATTTTCGTAGAGATTGTGGTGGAATGTCACCCTTAAATGACCGTTGTCTGCTTTGTAGCTGTCGCTTGATCCGATAATCGTGTTTTTAGAATGTCCTGAAAATATGCTGTAGGATACCGTAATAAAATCCGACTGCTTTTTGATATCCAGCAGTCCGTCGTGATGCTGGAATTCACGCCCGAAATACGTTTCGTTCAGCTCATCAGGCTGATCTCCGTCATTGAATGAGCAGTGGTCGATCCAAATATTTTTGGACATTTCAATCAGCAGGTTGTCATATTCTGAATTCCAGTTTCCGCTGCTCCCATCCGTCGGATCCCAGCCAGGGAAGAAATCGTACGCGTTTTCGAATTCGATATTGCGGATAATGATGTTTTCCGCGTTTTTGACATAAAGGCCTCCGCCGACGATTTTCGCATCATCTCCGAGCCCGATTATCGTCGTGTTTGAACCGACTCTGATCAAGACACGCTCCCTCTGATTGTCTTTGGAGCGGAGCCTTGCCTCTTCAAGCTTTCCTGACGGCTCCTTTATCCCCCATTTCTTCGGATCATAAGCTTTGAGATACGCTTCGATCGAATATTCAGGGTCTTTATAATCTTCATAGCCTAAAGGATTGTTGTCATCATCAACACTAAGATTGATTGTTCCCTTCACATAGATGATCTTCGGCGTATCATTTTCGCTGTTCTTTTTATTGTCTCCCCCTAATGCCTCAACAAGCTGCTTGCGGTTTTTGACCGTATATACCTGATCAGAAGAAGCGTCAGCGCCTCCGGTCGTTCCTTTTCCATAAGCGCCCCAGCCGTCTTTTGAGCCGAGGACGTCGCGTCCGTAGTCTGCCGCTTCGATTGGCACAGAAGTGCCGAGCAGCAGCAGGGCGCCCAAAATTATTACACTAAAAAACCTTTTCATCAATTGCACCTACCATCAAAATTTTTTCACAAAAACTAATATATGCTATAAAAATACAGAAAACAACATATTTTCCTCCTATTTTTTGTGACACCATTTTCAACTTTCATGACATATGACCCGTTTCATTTTACAGATGTAGCAAAGAACAGACTCTTAATATTTTTCTGAAATAACACAAAATAAAAAAATCGCCTATTCGGCGAAAATTAATGGTCTTGCCCCGGTTTATAAAGATATGGATCATCAGTTAACGGGCTGCCGGGATCTTCCCTATCAATCATAATCTCATTTTTTTCGTTCAGGGTGCCGAGCGTAATGGTTGGCAGCATCGCTTGCTTAATCCCTTGATCCTCTAATTTTTGAAACAGCCATTCTTTCGTTTTTTTCAAGTATTTTAAATTGTGTTCGATGATTTCGCCGTCTAAAATAAGCGGAATCGGCACGAAATTCCGCTTCGTCTCCAAGCTGAGGTCCCGCGGCTGTACAGGCCTCGCTTCCGATTTGGGAATCACGCTGATCTGGCCCGATTCTTCAATCAGGGCGATGTCGATATCTTTCGGATCGGCATAGCCTTTTTCGCGCAATTTGCCGAGCAGTTCATTGACGGTCAGCCGCTCTCTTTTTAATCCCCCTTCATCAATATTGCCGTTTCGAATCAGCACAGTCGGGCTGACGACAAGAAACCAGCGCCATTTATTGTGTAATGACAGCTTTTCAATCAACAAATAGAAGATCAGAAAGGAAAGGGCATAATAAATGGACATTGAGATTTTAGAAGTAAGAATCGGTTCGCTGATGATCGTTCCGATCGCAAATGTCAGCAAAAGATCGAAGTTCGTCATTTGCGAAACGGCTTTCTTCCCTGCGATTCGAAAAAGAATATAAGCTATAGAGAACACTAAAGCAGGTTTGGCTAAAAAAGTCCATACAAATTCAAGCATTTCACCCAAAACTTCTTTCCGTTTTTTGTCATTTATTTTGAACAAATATTGGGTTGTGTATTCATTGCACAGCAAAACCCCGGCAAACTGATGCTGAGCCGGGGTTTTGTTCGTATGTTTACCAAGGTTTGTCCACAGCCAGCGCCTGGGCCAGTGCTTTGCTGTGTTTGCGATGGTTTTTCCGTTCTTCGGCGCGCTGCCGGGCGGTCTGGTGCAGCATGATTTCTTCTTCAGACTGCGGTACAACTTGGGGAACGGCCTGAGGATTGCCGTCCTGATCAAGCGCCACGAAGGTTAAAAAGGATGTCGCCGCAAGCTTTCGTTCGCCTGTCAGCAAATGCTCTTTAATGACTTTGACGAATACCTCCATTGACGTTCTGCCGACCCATGTCACATAAGATTCAAGGCAGACTGAATCCTCCTGGCGGATCGGTTCGAGAAAATCGACGGAATCCATGGAAGCTGTCACGGTTTCACACCTCGAGTGTCTCGCTGCCGAAATCGAAGCGATATCGTCGATATAGCTCATCAGCTTGCCGCCGAACAAGGTGTTGTGATTGTTCGTATCAAGCGGAAATACCCTGCTTGTTTTGACAACTTTTGATTCTTTGCAGTATCTCTTTTCAGGTCCATTCATCATCCATTACTCCTTTGATGTCTACTAAGATGCGTTTGTAAAGTGGATTTTTTCTATATTAAACACTATTAGAATTCATTTGTCTAAACTTTTTTATCCGGCTGACTGTCAGATTTTCTGGCTAAAAGGTTTATTTCTCGCTGCGGGAAGGGAATAATGAAATGACTAAAGAGAGGACGGGGGAATCAAAATGGACTCAGCATTATCGAAAAAAAACCGCGGGGCGGGCTGTACAAGCGAATACGACGTCTTAAAAAAAGTGGTGTTATGCAGACCGGAATATATGGAGATTGCAGAAGTGATCAATGAAACACAAAAGTATTTTCAAAAAGATAATATCGATAAAACGCTGGCCGTCCGCCAGCATCATACATTGATAAAAGAATTGGAGAGCCGGGGTATTGAAGTCGTGATTCTGCCTGCTTTAAGCCAATTTCCGGAACAGGTTTTCACGCGCGATATCGGGTTTACGATCGGAGACACTGTGTTTTCCGCGCAGCTATCAGCCGACATCCGCCAGGGCGAAGAAAACGTCCTGCAGGAATGGCTGGCAAAAGAACAGATCTCCTGGGCCACATTTAATGAAGGCTATCAAATCGAAGGCGGCGACATCCTCGTCGACCAAAATACCATATATGCCGGTATCAGCCACAGAACGACGTTCTCGGCCGTCCAAGAACTGAAGCGCAGGCTTCCCTCTTATGAAGTCATACCGGTTCCGTTTGAAGAAACGTTCCTTCATCTGGATTGCGTCTTCAACATTCTTTCGCCGACAGAAGCGCTTGTCTATCCAAAAGCCTTAGGAGAAAGAGAATACGACGTCTTGAAAAAACGCTATGAGATGATCGAAATTACGGATGATGAACAGTTCCAACTCGGTACAAACGTTCTGTCCATCGGCAATAAAACCGTGATCAGCCTGCCTGTTAACCGCCACGTGAATCAGGAGCTCAGAAAAAGGGGCTATACGGTCATCGAAATCGACTTATCCGAGATCATAAAATCCGGCGGGTCTTTCAGATGCTGTACATTGCCGATTGAGCGTACTTCTACCGGATGTCACCAAGGCGGCGCCTGATCCTTGTTTCATTTGGCATGAGCGGCTGAGCGATTCTGAAAAGTCGCCGGCAAACTGAGGAGCCCTGTAACAAGGGCTCCTTCTTTCTATATTCACCTCGCCTGCAGCGTCACCTTCAGGCCGTCCTCCTCATTTCTCGCGTCGCCGTCATACAGATGGCAGGCGACAAAATGACCGTCATCGGCTTCTTTTAAGAGCGGTTTTTTGGCGGTGCAAATGTCCGTCGCGGCGGGACATCTCGTTCTGAAAACGCAGCCGCTCGGCGGATCGATCGAACTTGGCAGCTCGCCTTTCAGTATGATTCGTTTCCGCTTATCTTCCACATCCGGATCGGGAATCGGGATAGCCGATAAAAGCGCCTGGGTGTAAGGATGCAGCGGTTCTTGATAAAGCCGGCCGCTGTCGGTGATCTCGACCATGTGCCCGAGATACATGACGCCGATCCGGTCGCTGATGTGCTTCACCATGGAAAGATCGTGGGCGATAAATAAAAACGTGAGCCCTTTTTCCTTTTGCAGCTTTTTCAAAAGGTTGACGACTTGCGCCTGGACGGAGACATCAAGTGCGGATATCGGCTCATCAGCGACGATAAATTCAGGCTCAAGCGCAAGCGCCCTGGCGATGCCGATTCTTTGCCTCTGTCCGCCGCTGAACTCATGGGGATAGCGATTGGCAAAGCTTTTGTGCAGGCCGACTGCTTCCAGAAGCTCGTCCGCTTTTTCAAGACGCGCCTTTTTCCCTCCGTACAGGCCGTGGATTTCCATGGGCTCTGTCATAATCTCCCTGACCGTTAGCCTCGGATTTAGTGAAGCATAGGGGTCTTGAAAAATCATTTGAATTTTGCGGTTGTACTGGAATGATTCATCATCGCTCAAATTGTGGATGTTTTTTCCCCGATATGTAACCTCGCCCTCTGTCGGCTGATAAAGGCGCATCAGCACCCTTCCGGAAGTCGACTTGCCGCAGCCCGATTCTCCGACGAGTCCGAACGTCTCTCCTTCTTTAATATCAAATGAAATGCCGTCGACCGCTTTGACCGTTTTGCCCCTTCCGGCGTCAAAGTGCATTTTGAGACGGCTTACTTTCAATAAAGCGCCGGTTTGCATGCCAATCCCCCCGTTTTAATTAAAAATAGCGCCTGATGGCACACAGCTCTTTTTCATAAATTGTGCCTTTAAGAGGTATGACCTCAATCGATTTTCCCGTTTTTGGAGAGTGCAGCATCTCTCCGTTTCCGCAGTAAATGCCGACATGGTGAACCCGCCCTTTGCCTTCTTCATATGCGAAAAACAGTAGATCGCCCCGCTTCGGGCTGCTGAAGGACACCTCTTTTCCGCTGTTCGCCTGATCGCCGGCATCGCGCGGCGCTGAGCAGCCGTTCGCCTTCAGCATATTGAAGACAAATCCTGAGCAATCGTAGCCAAAACCACTCATTCCTCCCCAAAGATAGGGCAGGTTCAAAAACGCCTCACCGGTTTGAACGATGTCGTCTCCACTGCCTTTTACAGGTGTTTCGATATCCGCATCTTCTTTTTTCAGCCATCTGCGTCCGAGCGGTGTATCAACCTCAAACCAAATGCCGTCCGAAGACAAAACGGGCAGCTTAGTGAGAAAGCTCAGCTCAAGAACTTTCATTTTCTTGTCATCATATAGAAAAGCCGTCGGTTTTTGAATGACGGCGCTTGTCTCAGACTTCGCCGGGCTTTTTTCGGCCAGGCATTCCTTTGGTATCCAGCCCGGGTAGCCGCGTTCGTCTTTTGCAGACGGCTGCCCGGGAATGATGACGAAAGCCCAGCCTTCCCGCTCTTTTATAAGCTGCACATCTTCTCCGAAAAGCACCTGTGTTTGAACAAGGTTTGCCGTACACAGCTCAAGACGCTCATCGAAGGACATTGCGTCAAGCCAGCTTCTTACATGTACGGGATTTGCCAGCATCAACCGGTCAATGCGGCGCGGTGCTTCCGGACTGGTCCAGACGTTGGCGACCGAGACGGTTGTCGTATAAAGGCTCATTCGTCTTCCCCCTCTCAATGGTTGACTTTCGTGATACCGAGTCCGGGAGCATCCGGTATCGTGATCGTTCCTCCATGATAGCGGATGCCGCCTTCAACAATATCCTTCTTCAGCATGAGCGGCGCATCAAAATCGAATTTTGTCACATTTTTCTGGCTTGCTGCGAAGTGGACGGCTGCTGTGATGCCGACCCTTGTTTCGATCATGCTTCCGGCCATGCATTCCACTCCGCACGCTTCTGCCATGGCGTTGATTTTCAACGCCTGGCTGATGCCGCCCGCTTTCATCAGTTTAATATTGATGAGATCGGCGCTTCTCGTTTTCAGCACGTGAAAAGCATCCCTTGGGGTAAACACGCTTTCGTCCGCCATAATCGGCGTATCGACAGCATCTGTCACCTGTTTCAAGCCTTCGAGATCGCACCGGTGGACCGGCTGTTCGACAAGCTCGATCGAAAGCCCCTCATCCTCCATTTTCCGAATGGCTTTGACAGCCTGTTTCGCCGTCCAGCCTTGATTGGCGTCCACACGGATCCGGACAGCGCCCCCCGCTTGTTTGCGGATTTCCCTGATCCGTTCGAGGTCTGTTGCCATGTCGTTTTTTCCTACTTTAATTTTGAGCGTACGAAACCCATCTTTTACATAACGGGCCGCGTCTTTCCCCATTTCTTCCGGGTCATTGACGCTGACAGTAAAATCCGTCTCGATCTCCCGCCTGTATCCGCCCAGCAATTGATACAGGGGAAGACCGCAAAGCTGCGCCAAGCAATCGTAGACGGCTGTTTCTACAGCGGCCTTTGCGCTTGTATTTCCAACAATCAGCTTGTCGATGTCATGAAATATCGCCTCCGCCATTCGCAAATTGCGCCCGGAGAGCGCCGGTGCGAATATCGTGTTGACTGCCCCCTCAATACTGTCAAGCGTCTCACCGGTAATGACGGCAGTCGGAGGCGCTTCGCCCCAGCCTGTCATCCCGTTTTCAGCCGTTAATTTGACAATGACGGCTTCCGCTGTGCGGACAGTTCGAAGCGCTGTTTTAAACGGTTTTTTCAGCGGCACGGCGATACGGTTTGTCGTCATTTCGGCAATCTTCATAGCAGCCTCCTTTTTTCATCAAGAAATTCCCGGATCGATCGTAAGCTGTTTTTTGTCGGCGTCAAGGACGGCTTGCGCCCCCACCGGAACGGCGATATTCGGTGAACAATGGCCGATGTTAAAGCCTGACAGCGCCGGTTTTCCTGCAGCGGCGATATAATCTTGGAAAACTTCTTTTAATGTAAGTGACTCACCGCGTTTTTTCGGGGAGCAGTTATGAAAATCGCACAGCAGGATGCCGACGGCGTCCGATAATTTCCCGGCCATTTTCAATTGATTCAGCATCCGGTCAATTCGGTAAGGCTCTTCATCGACATCCTCGATAAACAAAAGCTTTCCTTTCGTATCAATTTCATAAGGCGTACCGAGCGTCGTCACCAGAAGAGCGAGGTTTCCGCCGACAAGCTCCCCTTTCGCCGCACCGTTTCCGAGCGTTTCCAAAGGCGACAGCTCCTCTGTATAGGTGAGCGTCATTTTTTGAAACAGCTGCCGGAAAGAGCGCCGGGTGAGCGGATGCACATCTTCTTTGCCGATATCCGAACTGAGCATCGGACCGTGAAATGTAATAAGTCCGGTGTTTTGCCTGATCGCTGTATGTAAAAAAGTGATGTCTGAATAGCCCCAAAAAATTTTCGGGCGGCTTTTGATGAGTCGGTAGTCAATGTTCTCGGCAATCCTCGCCGTGCCGTAACCTCCGCAGGCACAGATGACAGCTTTGACCGAACGGTCTTCAAACATGTCGTGCAGATCCTCCAAGCGCTCTTCATCGTTCCCCGCCAAATAGCCGTGTCTTTCAATGGCTGAACGTCCCACTTTGACTTCAAGCCCGAGTTCTTTTAAAAATCGGACGGCGCGGTCAACCTTTTCGGGGACGGGCGGACTGGCCGGCGCAATCACACCGACTGTATCTCCCTGCATTAATCTTTGAGGCGCAATATTCAACTGAGACATCCCCCTTTATGAAAAGTCCGCCCGCCTCTGTGCGGTGGCGTGCACAAAGAAAGTGGCAGACGGACAAGTTTGATCATGACGTTTTTTCGGCCCATTTCAGTTCAATGTAGCCAACCGGATGACGGACGATGCCTTTCACATTCTCCTTTTCCAAATGGACTTGATTATAGAAGTGGATCGGTATGATCGGCATCCCTTCAAACAGCAGTTCTTCAGCCTGATGCAGCAGCTCTGTGCGTTTTTCTTCATCAGCTTCATTTTTCGCCGCCTTGATCAGTTCGTCATACTCTGAATTGCTCCAGCCGGTTCTGTTCATTGCGTTACCCGTTTGAAAGCTTTCCAGGAAGTTGATCGGATCCGCATAATCAGCCAGAAAAGAGCTTTGGGAAAATTGAAATTTGAGCGCCTTCTGTTCTTCAAGGAATGTATTCCATTCCATATTGGCGAGCTTCACATCGACGCCGAGCGTACTTTTCAGCTTCTGCTGAATCGCTTCCGCCATTTTTTTATGCTCCGGTTTTGTGCTGTATGTCAGCGTAACGGCGGGCAGCTTTTCGTAGTTTTCTTCCTTCATGCCTTTTTCGAGCAGCTGTTTCGCTTCATCGGCGTCATATTTGAGCAAATCGCCGCCTTCCTCGCGAAAATCCTTGCCGTTCGGCCCTTTGATTCCCGAAGACACAAACCCGCGGGCCGGTTTTTCACCGTTTTTTGTGACATAATCGACGATTTCCTGCTGATCGACGGCCATCGCAAACGCTTTTCTGATCTTTTCATTCTGGAACGGTTCTTTATTGACATTGAATCTATAAAAGTAAAGACCTGCCTGATCGAACACCTTCACCTCGTCAGAACCTATCAGCTTCTCGCTCATTTCAGCCGGGACATAAGCCGTATCGAGCTCATTCGACTCGAACATTTGGTAGTCGGTATTTCTGTCATCGACCATCGCCCATGTCACTTTATCAAGCTTCACAGTATCCCGGTCCCAATACGTATCGCTCTTTACCATCGTAAAGCTTTCATCATGCTTCCATTCTGTCAGTTTAAACGGACCGTTGCCGACAAATGTAGCAGCTTCTTCATGCCATTTCGGATTTTTTTCGGCGATTTTCTGAGGAACCGGGAAAAAAGCCGGATTGGCTACAATGCTTAAAAACGACTGCTGCGGACTTTCGAGTGTCACCTTAAGCGTTTTTTCATCCTCCGCTTTGACTTTGACATCATCCTTCGCACCTTTTCCGCTGTTAAAGGCCTCGCCGCCTTCGATAAAGTAGCCTAAAAACGCGGCGGAAGAGCCCGTTTTCGGATCGAGCAGACGCTTCCACGCATATTCAAAATCCCCAGCGGTTAAAGGGTCTCCGTTCGACCATTTGGCATCATCACGGATTGTAAAAGTATATGTCTTCCCATCGTCGGAAATGTTCCACTTTTCGGCGGACGCCGCTTCCGGTTCATGGTCTGCGCCAAGCCTAGTCAAACCTTCCATCAGATTGTTCAGCGCCTGCCATGAGACATTATTAAAGCCGATCGGCGGATCGAAAGATGTCGGTTCATTTTCATTGTTCAGCCTCAGGACTTGTTCTCCAGCCGTTTCTTTCGCTTTCTTCTTCGTTTCCTGCCCAGCCTGTTCATTTGCCGTACATCCGAACAGCAGAATGACCGCAACTGCGGCAACCAATACGCTCGCTAGCCTTTTCATCAAATCCCCCCATTGAAAATCGATTTCATGATTATGTTGTCAGCAGAGCCCGTTTCGCTCTTTCATCCTGAAGCCAGCAGCACACACGATGCCCCGCCGAGACTTCTGCAACGGCAGGATAAACCTTGCCGCACACTTCCATTGCATGGGAACAGCGCGCCGTAAACGGACACCCTTCAGGCGGAGAAAACAAATCTGGCGGCGTCCCGTCAATCGGAACGAGGTCTCCACCTTCAAGGTCAAGCCTCGGAACGGAATGCAGCAAGCCTTTTGTATACGGATGCTGCGGTTGGTAAAAAATATCCCTCCTCGCTCCCGTTTCCGCTATTTTCCCAGCGTACATCACGGCGATTCTGTCCGCCGTCTGTGCGACTACGCCTAAATCATGGGTGATTAAAATGATGGATACACCGGTTTTCCGCTGAATGTCTTTAAACAGCTCAAGAATTTGCGCCTGAATGGTAACATCGAGCGCGGTCGTCGGTTCATCCGCAATCAGAATCTCCGGTTCACAGATGAGCGCCATGGCGATCACGATCCGCTGCCTCATCCCGCCGCTGAATTGATGCGGATACTGCCTCAAACGCTCTTTCGGATTCGGAATCCCGACGAGCTCAAGCATCGAAATGACCGCTTTTCGAGCGTCTGTTTTAGACACGGGCCGATGTTCCAAAAGCGCTTCTGTCAACTGGTCTCCGACGGTCAAGGTCGGATTCAGGGCTGTCATCGGATCCTGGAAGATCATTGAGATTTCGGCCCCTCTGATCTTTCTCATCTCTTTTTCGGACAGATGGCGCAAGTCTTTTCCCTTAAAGCGGACCGCACCGTCTGTGATCGTTGCCGAAAACTTCGGCAAAAGCTGCATGATGCTTTGCGATGTCACGCTTTTTCCGCATCCCGACTCACCGACAATCGCAAACGTCTCCCCCTCATATAACTCAAAGCTCACGCCGCGGACGGCTTTGACCGTGCCGCCGTATGTCGTAAATGAAACATGCAGATTCTCGACTTCCAATACTTTTTTCCGCAAAAACACATTACCTCCTCAGCTTCGGATCTAACGCATCCTGCAGTCCGTCTCCAACGACATTAAAAGCGAACATTGTTAATGAAATAAAGAAAGCAGGAAAAAACAGCCGCCACCAGTGTCCCGATAAGATCACCGGAAGGCCGTCGTTCGCCATGACACCCCAGCTCGCAAACGGGGCTTGAATGCCCAAACCGAGGAAGCTGAGAAACGCTTCGGCAAAAATGGCCGACGGCACCGTCAAGGTCATCTGGACGATGATCGCTCCCATCATGTTCGGAAGGAGATTCCGCCTGATGATCCTTACCGTTTTCGCTCCGAAGGTTTTGGATGCGAGAACATGCTCATCATGCTTCACCTTCAAAACCTGACCCCTGACGATCCGCGCCATGCCGACCCAGCCGGTGACAGTCAGCGCAACGATGATCGTCCCGAGTCCAGGCCCCATCATGACCATGAGAAGAATGACGACCAATAAATAAGGCAGTCCATGCAGCACTTCGATGACCCGCATCATGACATGGTCTGTTTTGCCGCCCTTATAGCCGGAGATACCGCCATAGATGACGCCGATTGCAAAATCGATTAAAGCCGCCATCACGCCGACAAACAGTGAAATCCTCGCTCCATACCACGTTCTTGTAAACACATCGCGGCCGAGCTCATCGGTTCCGAACCAATGCTCCATCGACGGAGGCAGGTTTTGCTCGGAAAGCGTCTGCTGGGTGACGCTGTGCGGAGAAAGAACCGGTCCGAGAACAGCCATGATGAACAGGAAGATTAACACGCCCAATCCCGCCATCGCCAGCTTGTTTTTTCTTAAAATCCGCCAGGCGTTCTGCCAGTATGACAGGCTCGGCCTTGCAACGGATTCACGCTCATCCTGCTTTTGTTTCAGCGGGGCAAACCATTCAACAGGGATATCACTGGCTGAAGACGCTTCGTTTTCTGTGCGGACTGGAAGGCTCATATGCTCACCCTTTCTTATGCAGTTTAATACGCGGATCCAGGATTCCGTAGGCCATGTCGACAAGAAACAACATGATGATGAGGATGATGCTGTAAAAAACGGTGGTGCCCATAATCACGGGGTAATCGCGGGAGTTGATGCTTTCAACAAAATATTTTCCCATGCCCGGAATCGCAAAGATTTTTTCGATGACGAAGCTGCCCGTTAAAATCGAAGCGGTAAGCGTCCCGAGAATCGTTACGACTGGCATAAGGGCGTTTTTCAGGGCGTGCTTCATGACAATTTTAAAAGGGGAAAGCCCTTTAGCCCGGGCCGTTCGGATATAATCCTGTGTCAGCACTTCAATCATGCTGGAACGGGTCAGCCTGGCGATAATCGCCAGCGGCCCCATTGCCAAAGCCGCAGTCGGAAGCACCATATGAAGCGGGCTCGTCCATGTCGATGGAGGGAATATGTTCCAATTGACGGCGAATTGCTGTATCAGCAAGGTCGCCATAATAAAGTTGGGAACCGAAATGCCGAGAACGGCAATGGTCATTGCTATATAGTCGATGACGCCGTTTTGCCGCAGCGCGGCAAAGATTCCGAGTACGATCCCGGAAATGACCGCCATAATCAGCGCCGTCATCCCCAGCTCAAATGAAACAGGGAACCCTCTTGACAGCAAATCGTTCACGCTTTGTGAAGGCTGCTTGATCGATGGCCCGAAATCAAAGGTAACGATCGACTTGACATAATACAAATATTGAACAAAGAGAGGCTCATCAAGCTGATAGTAAGCCTCAAGGTTGCGCTGAACCGCTTCATTCGTGTTTCTTTCTTCATTGAAGGGAGAGCCCGGAATCACTTTCATCATCACAAAGGTCAATGTCGTGATCACCAAAATGGTCGCCAGCATCGACAGAAGCCGCTTCATGATGTAACCCGCCATTTTCATCCCACCTTCCTAGGAGAATGTTGTTCTCATCGCAAGCTCGGTCATGACAAGCATCGCTTGATAGGCTTCAAGAATGTCTTTCGCTTGATAGCGGACAGTCGTCGTTTGCGGTTCGATTTCAGCACCCGGCATCAGACTCGCCCACTCGGCTTGCCCGTAATTGGCAAACTCAATCCGCAGCACCGGCCTGTCCGGAGGCGTGAGCGGCTTGACTTGATCGCGGTTTTGAATCGCATATGCCGTCCGCTCTCTTAATAGCTGCCCCGCTTTCTCCGGCGTCAGGCATTTGACCGCCGAACGGGATATCGTTTCCTTGACGGCCGCTGTCGTTACGTTCGGAATCAGTTCCTCCGCCTCAGCTGCTGCCTCGCTGTCACCGGCAACCATGATAACCGGGACGCCGTAATAACCGGCAACATAAGCGTTGAACCCCAGCTCGCCCACCGCCTGATCGTTTATGTAAAAATGTCTGACGCCGAAAATCATGCTGTGAGACATCACGCCTCTCATCGATGCTCTCGCATGGTAGCCGACGAACACGGCACCATCGCATGTATCGTCAAGTCCCTGGACCATCGAAAACGGTTTGACATCTCCCGAAATGAGCAGCGCTTCAGGATGGAGCCGCTCAATTAACAGATTGTTCATTTTAGAGTGGCTGTCATTGACAAGCACCTCTCTGCATCCGCTTTTGAACGCTTCGTCAATCACATGATTGGCCTCGTCCGTCATGATCTTCCGGCCTCTCTCATAGTTCAGCTTGCTTGAATCGACGAACGTATCATCCGGAAGTCCGGAAATCCCCTCCATATCAACAGACATATACAGCTTCACAAAAAACCACCCCTTATGAAAAACGTCTCAAATTTTTTATTATTTTGGGAATATTCTAACAAATTATATTAGAATTTTAATAGAAATGCAATAACCATTGGTAATTTTAGAAATTTAATATAAAATTGGAATTTTGATGAATGTTGTCGAATGCAAATAAAAAAGCTGCCTGATCAGGCAGCTTTGGGATGTCCGGATATGTCGATAAATGCCGCAGCTCACTGCCGGCGGACAGCGTCTTTAATGTCTTCATACTTCTTCATCGTTCTGGCAAACAGCTCCTCAAAGACTTCCGGCATGGCATTTTGAATGACCTCCGCCCCTTCTCCGGTTATGCCGCCTTTTGTCGCCACCCGATCAAGCGTTTGTGCAAACGTCATGTCTTTTTCCATTAACAGCTTGCCCGTTCCCAGCAATGAATGAATCAGAAATTGAAACGCGTCTTCTTTCGTAAGACTGCTGTTTCTGACGGCAGCTTTCTTCAAAGATCGAAGCGATGAACCCCGGTGAAGAGCTTGTTAAATTACTCGCAGCGTCAATATCTCTCTCATGTATCTGTTTGACTGTGCTGAAAACGGAAAGATATTCTTCCAGCCGGCTTTTGTCCGCCTCAGCAACCCGCTCGCCGTGGACAACAAGCGAAACACCGATCCCGGCTTCAGATGTGAGGGTCGGAATGTATCTCGTCACCTGTCCGCTTGTCCAGTCGTGAAGCCGGTCAAGCTCGACCCCCGCGGCAATCGAAACAATGTGGACATCCTCCTGAAGAAACGGCTGTATGTTCACAAGCGTTTCCTTTACCGCCATCGGCGGTACACAGATGAAGATCAGGCCGCACTGTTTGGCGAGCTCTTCGGCTGATTGAAAGGCGACATTCGGGTAAAGTTTTCTCAGCTCCCCTGTTTTCCCATCATTCCTTGAGCTGACGACCACCATGTCATCGCTGATTTTCTCCTGATCAAGCAGTTTCACTGCAATCATCTGCGCCATGCTTCCGTATCCGATAAATCCAATCTTTTTCAACGTTTAGAACACCTCTGACATGTCATATTATAAATAGCACCCTATTTATTCTATCCTTTTTCTTTGACAATTTCCCACAATGTTTTCATGTTTATCCCACAGTCTTTGATTATGATTGAGGCATCAAAGGATATGATAACAATAGGAGCGTGAAAATGATGGAATATAATAGAGAAGATCAGCTTGAAACGAAAAACGAACTCATCGTCTCCGATCAAAAGCCCGACCAGGCGATAAAAAAAGCAGAACAGCAAAAGCGGAGACTCTCATGGATGACGCCGATCCTCAGCGGCATCATCGGGGGAAGCCTCGTTCTCGGTGTCACGACATACCAGCATAGCAAAGACGAAACGGCCAATACATCTGTCCAGACACAAACTAATGAGACTGCGAACTCATCGGCTTCTTCCAATAAAGCGAATACCGAAAAATTGTCCAGCACCAATTCGTCTGACATTTCAACAATGGTGGAAAATGTATCTCCCGCCATCGTCGGTATTTCAAACTATCAAAAACAAACGGAGAGCGGTATGTTTGGGTTTGAAAGCAACAGCAACAGCAGCAGTTCAAGCGAACAAGAAACAGGCACAGGCTCAGGTGTCATTTATAAAAAAGCAAACGGCAAAGCATACATTATTACAAATAACCACGTTGTCGAAGGCGCATCTAAACTGACGGTTTCCCTGTCAAACGGCAAAGAAGTGGAAGGAAAATTGCTGGGCAGCGATTCCTTGACAGACCTTGCCGTTGTTGAAATTTCCGCTGAACACGTCGAAAAAGTCGCATCTTTCGGCGATTCTTCAAGCTTGAAAGCGGGTGAATCGGTCATTGCAATCGGAAATCCGCTCGGCAAAGATCTGTCCCGAACGGTGACGCAAGGCATCATCAGCGGTGTTGATCGGACCGTTTCCGTTGATACGTCCGCAGGCCAAACCGAGATGAACGTCATTCAAACAGACGCGGCCATCAATCCCGGCAACAGCGGAGGCGCCCTTTTGAATACAAAGGGAGAAGTGATCGGCATCAACAGTATGAAAATCAGTGAAAGCGGAGTGGAAGGCATCGGATTTGCGATTCCAAGCAATGATGTCAAACCGATTGCAGAAGAGCTGATGTCTAAAGGAAAAATTGAGCGTCCGTTTATCGGAATCGGCATGATGGATCTTGAGCAGGTGCCGGAAAACTATCAAACAGGCACCCTCGGATTAAGCGGCAGCCAGTTAAACAAAGGCGTCTACATCCGCCAGGTCGCTTCAGGCTCCCCTGCTGATAAAGCGGGCCTTAAAGAGAACGATGTCATCATCAGCTTTAACGGAAAAGAAACCGATACGGGAAGCGCGCTGCGCAACCTTCTTTACAACGATGCAAAAATCGGGGATACGGTAAAGGTTACCCTCATTCGAAACGGCAAAACAATGACAAAACAAATGACGCTTGACCAAAAAGAATCCGCATCATCTTAACAGCATGCCCCCCTTTTAGGCTGTCGGCTGCGCCGGATGCCTTTTATATAAAAAAACGAGGTCCTTTTCAGGACCTCGTTTTCTATTGAATCGGTTTCAGCCGCGCTTCAATCTCTTTCCGCCGATGTTCCAGGTACGGCGGCAGCGCAAGGCTTCGGCCGAGCTCATCGATCGATTCATCAACGGCAAAGCCCGGCCCGTCAGTCGACAGCTCAAAAAGTATGCCGTTCGGTTCTCTGAAATACAGCGCCTTAAAATAATAGCGCTCCACAATCCCTGAATTCGTAAAGCCGTTCTCGTTGATTTTCTCATGCCACTGTTTAAGTTCTTCTTCATCTTTGACACGGAATGCGACATGATGGACGCTTCCTCTCCCGGGACGCTCTCTTCTGCCGTCATCTGACTCTTTCACATGCACCTCCGCGCCTGCTCCTCCTTCACCCGATTCAAAAATGTGAAGCGTACGGCCGGTTTCATCAGCCTGTTCCTCACCGATTTTATGAAAGCCGAGAATATCGGTCAGCACCGCAGCTGTCGGACCGGCGTCCTTGACAGTCAATTCGACCGGGCCGAGCCCCCTGATCGCGACCTCCTCAGGAATGACGCCGTTTTTCACAGGCACTCCATGATCTTTTCCCTTTTCATCAGCCACAAGCATCATGTTCTGTCCTTCATGGTCTAAAAAGCGGAGAACGCTCCGCCCCGCACGCGTCTCGATGTCGTAAGTCTCTGCGCCGAGCTCATGAAGCCGCTTCTTCCAAAATTCGAGTGCTTGTTCGCCGGGAACCCGAAGTGATACGGACGAAATGCAGTTCGTCCCTTCCCGTCTCCTGGCAAGCATCGGAATTTCGAAAAATGTCAAATCTGAACCCGGAGACGCGACTTCATCACCGTAAAACAAATGATACATCGTCGGCTCATCCTGATTGACCGATTTTTTTATCAGTTTCATGCCAAGCCCTTTGACATAGAAATCCAGATTATGTTGAGCGTTGGCAGTTAAAGCGGATACGTGGTGGATGCCATTTACGTTCATTCTATCATCTCCTCATTAAATATCTCGAATTCGAGATTTCTTCTTTCTCAAAAATAGGCGATTTGATTTGAAAAGTCAACCAAACCGTCTTACAGGACCTTCTTTCCTGTCTGTCCCTAAAAAACTAACAATAACTCCGAAATGACTTAAAAAGGTTCGGTTATTCCTGTCCCCTTCGGGTTTTACGACCTTAAAATGTTTAACATACACAAAAAATGCGAAAATCTGAAAATTTATTTAATTTTTCTTTTTTAAAAAAGGTATTACAATATAAAAATAGTTTTCTATAAAAGAGATTACATCAATGGGAGGCATCGCAATGAATGCAGAAGCAAACGGACTAAAAAAAGAGATAGGCTTGTTATTTGCGCTATCTCTTGTGATTGGAACGATCATCGGTTCCGGCGTGTTTATGAAGCCCGGCAGCGTGCTTTCCTATTCCGGAAACGCACAAATTGCTCTTTTCGCCTGGCTCCTTGGCGGAATCTTGACGCTAGCTGGCGGGCTGACAATCGCCGAACTGGGCGCTCAAATTCCGAAAACGGGCGGGCTTTACACATATCTTGAAGAAATTTACGGCGAGTTCTGGGGGTTCTTATGCGGCTGGGTGCAGATTATCATCTACGGACCGGCCATCATCGGCGCACTCGGATTATATTTCGGCTCGCTAGTGGCCAACTTGTTTTCCTGGGATAAATCATGGACTGCACTCATCGGCATTATCACCGTCGCCTTTTTATGCATCGTCAACATCGTCGGAACAAAATACGGCGGAGCGGTACAGACGGTCACAACGATCGGAAAGCTGATTCCCATTGTATGTATCATTGTGTTCGGTCTATGGCATGGCGATGAACATATTTTCAGTACAGTTACGGAGAGCATCGCCAGCCAAAACTTCGGAGCGGCGGTATTGGCGACGCTCTTCGCGTATGACGGCTGGATCCTTCTTGCGGCACTCGGCGGAGAAATGAAGAACCCGGAAAAAGTGCTCCCGAAAGCGATGACAGGCGGGATACTGATCGTCACAGCCTGCTACCTGTTCATTAACTTGGCGCTGCTTCACATTCTTCCTGCCGATCAGATTGTCAAGCTTGGCGAAAATGCGACAAGCACAGCCGCGACAATGCTGTTCGGGCCGATCGGCGGCAAGCTGATCTCCATCGGAATTATCGTCAGCATCTTCGGCTGCTTAAACGGAAAAGTTCTGTCTTTTCCGCGCGTGATCTTTGCGATGGCTGAGAAAAAACAGCTTCCGTTCTCCCGCTGGATCTCGCATGTTCATCCGGCATTCCATACGCCTTGGATCGCGGTCATCGTCCAGATGATGTTCGCTGTCATCTTAATGATCATCAGCAATCCGGAAAAGCTGTCAGAGGTTTCGATTTTTATGATTTACATCTTCTATGTCATGGCGTTTTTCGCGGTGTTTATTTTGCGGAGACGGAAGAACGGCCAAGGGAGAGCTTACAGCGTGCCGCTCTACCCTTACCTGCCTGTTGCGGCTATTCTCGGGTCATTGTTTGTTCTTGTCAGCACGCTTATCACTGACTTTTACAGCTGCCTGTGGTCGATTTTGATCGGCCTCGTCGGTCTCCCGGTTTATTTTTGGATGAAAAAAAGAAATAAAAACGGCTCAGCCGCCTGAGCCGTAAGCCGCCGGCTCATGAGCCAGGCGGTTTTTTTATCCCTTCACAGACCCGATCAGAATGCCTTTGGCAAAATGCTTCTGCAAAAACGGGTACACGGCTAAAATCGGCAGCGTCGCAATGACGATAACGGCCAGTTTAATCGATTGTTCAGGCGGCACCGCTTCCATCATATCATTCGTCGTCCCTGTCAGATCCGAAAGAATCGTCACTTGGCGCAGCACCATTTGCAGCGGCCATTTCGCGCTGTCATTGATGTACAGCAAAGCATGGAAAAAGTCGTTCCAAATCCCGACCGCATAAAACAGCGCAAAAGTTGCAATAATCGGCTTTGACAGCGGCAGCGCGATCCTTAAGAACACGCCGATTTCTGAACAGCCGTCAATCTTTGCCGACTCCTCAAGTTCTTTCGGAAGCTGCTGAAAAAAGTTTTTAATAATAATAAGATTGAACGGATTAATCGCCATCGGCAATATTAGCGCCCAGTACGAATCGAGCAGTCCCAGTGATTTGACGACAATATACGTCGGAATCATTCCTCCGCTGAAAAGCATCGCAAAAATAACGAGATTCAAAAGCAGGTTTCTTCCCTTAATGTGCCGTTTCGCAAGAGGATAGGCCATCGTAAATGTAAAAAAGAGCTGGACGATCGTTCCCACAACCGTAATGAACACAGACACCCCCATGCTCCTGATAAATGTCGGCGTTGAAAAAATATAGCGGTACGCGTCAAGCGAGAATGTCTCAGGAAAGATAAAGAAGCTCTTTTCCGCCAGCTCGGCCTCCGTTGCAAAAGATCCCGCGATAATATACAGAAAAGGCAAGACGGTTATCAGCCCGCAGCAGCCGAGAAAGAGCACATTAAACCAATCGAATACCCGCCCCGCTTTTGTGTTATGGATCGTTTCCGAACCGGACATCCTTTTCACCTCCATTCATTAAAACAGACCGTCCTGGTCAAACTTTTTCGCGATATAATTGGCGCCGAATATCAGAATGATTCCGACAACCGATTTAAAAAGCCCGACTGCCGTACTATAGCTGTATGCGCCTTGCGTAATTCCGACAACATAGACATACGTGTCAAAAATTTCAGCCACGCTCCGGTTTAAAGAGTTGGTCATTAAAAAAATCTGTTCAAAGCCGATGTTTAAAAAACTGCCGATTCTTAAGATGAGAAGCACGACGATCGTGCTTCTGATGGCCGGAAGGGTAATGTGCCACATTCTCCTTAATCTGCCTGCCCCGTCCATCACTGCCGCTTCATACTGCTCCTGGTCAACCGAAGCGAGCGCTGCCAGAAACAGGATCGTTCCCCAGCCCGTCTCCTTCCATATGCTTTGCAGCACAATCATCGGCCTGAACCATTCGGGATCCGAGAGAAAAGCAATCTCTTTTCCCGTTATGCTTTGCAGCATTTTATTCATCACGCCCGTATCAACTGTAAAAAAGACAAATGTCATGCTGACGACGATCGTCCATGAGACGAAATGCGGAACATATATAAACGTCTGAATGCACCGTTTATAGATGGCATGCCGCAGTTCATTCAGCATGAGTGCGACAATCAGCGGAGCCGGAAATGCAAAAATCAAATCGAGAGCGGCGAGCATGAGCGTGTTGCGGAGCAGGCGGAAAAAGTCAGGGTTCATAAAGAAATCTTTAAAATACTCGAACCCGACCCATTCGCTCTGCCAAAATCCGAGATAAGGCGAATAATCTTTAAAAGCAATGAACACGCCCCACATCGGCCAATATTTAAATATGAGAAAATATAAAACACCGGGAACAAGCAGAAGATAAAGCCATTTATCCCGTTTTACAGCTTGCAGCCCAGTCGGTTTCTTTTCTGTCTCAACAGCGGTTTTCCCTGTTTTAGCGGTGATTTCCACGTGCTGCATCCCCCCTTTCGGTATACTGGTGAAGATCTGAGCTATTTCGTCTCCTTGTAGCGTTTGTTCAGTTCTTTCATCAAATCTTCACCACCGCTTTTATACCAAAGCTGCACGGCATCTTGAAAGCCTTTTTCATCGATGTCGCCGATGATAAACTGTGTTTTGGCATCGAGAATGATATTGTCAAGCTGTGCCCCTTTTTGGGTGTAAACATCTGAAACGAGCGATTCAGCCGGATTGAATACGGCGATTTTTTCCCCTTCTTTGAGAATCTGTTCACGGTGTTTGAACAGCTTTGATTCTTGTTTTTCCACATGGTATCTTTGTTCGGGAATGCCCATGCTGAACTGCGCAAGACCTTCGTGCTCATAAAGCAGTTTTTTATTATTTTTTTCAAGGGACGTGTACGTTCCGTTCTCAAGCTTATAGTTGCGCCCTTTTATACCGTTGTTGGCAATAATTTGTGCCTCTTCATCGTTCATTTTATCCAGGAAGCTGAGCACTTCTTTCAATTCTTTTTCCGTTTTGACGCTCGCTTTCGGAATGGCAATCATTCCGGCGTATCCCGATGTCGGGAATGTATACGTTCCTTTCGGGCCTTTAACCGTTCCGGTGACGTCGATCACATCCTTGTTAGCGGGATCTGCTTCTTCCATTGCGCTTTGAATTTGTGAGGCCCGCGAACCGGTATCGACGATGACACCCGCTTTTCCTTTGACGATTGGATCGTTCCACTTCGCTGAATCCATGACGGCGAAGTCTTTATTGATCAGTCCCTCATCATACAGCTTTTTGAAAAACCGCAGCGCTTCCATATACTCTTCTGTCGTGAAGTCCGGAATGAGTTCACCTTTTTCGTCTATTCCGTAGCGGTTTGGTGCGCCGAACCACGTCTGCATAATATCCCACGGGCTCCCGTTGCCAAGCCCCATCCATTTCGGCACCACCATGCCGTACGTATCGTCTTTCCCGTTTCCATCGGGGTCTTTTTCTTTAAACGCTTTCAGCACGTCGTAAAATTCGTCGATTGTTTTCGGCATCTCCAGACCGACATTTTCGAGCCAGTCCGTTCTGATGATGATCGAAGCGCGGATCAGGTCCCTCGCCCTGTAAATACCGTAAATCTCGCCGTTGATGGAACTGTTCTTCATCACTTTTTTATCGGCCTTTCCGAGGTTCGGGTAGTCTTTTAAATAAGGTGAAAGCTCCCAAAACGCACCTGATTTGACAGACTTGATAAACCCCGGGGACTTGTCCGTGACGACGATGGCTTGCGGCAAATCTCCCGAGGCCATGACGATGTTGAATTTATCATTATAGGAAGAGTTCGGAACCCATGTCACTTTGATTTGTTTTTTCGTGTATGTTTCGAGCGCTTTTAAAGACGGGCTGTTTTCTCCCGGACTTTCCGGCGACAGGAGCGGAGCCATAATATGAATGGCATCCTTTTCTTTTCCTTTCCCGTCTTGATTGGCCGTCTCATTTGCGCTGCACCCCATCAAGAGCAAAAAAACAGCGGGTGCAGCGAGCCATTTGTTTCCCTTCAGCTTCAGTCTTGCCATTGTACAATTCCCCCTTTTGATCGTCTCAATTGTTCCACTTAAATTTAAAGCGCTTACATTTTTCCGGCAACCTTCATTTTTTGCCTTCATGTGCGAGCGGGATGTTCTTTCATTGCCTTGATGATCTTTTCTTGCATGTCCAGATCGGGCGGCATATCTTTAAGCAGCTCGAGCACGGCTATCAAGTTTAGGCACCATTGTGAGACGCAGTTTGTTGTAACCCAGGGAATTTCCGTGATCGTTTTCCAGGCATGGATTTGTTTTGGAGTGATCGGCAACGGTGTATGGCTTTGTTTTTCATCGAGCAACAGGCGCCACACTTGTTCGGCGAGCTTCCGGTCTTGGTGGAGCCAGGCAGCGTAAGCGGCCATGGCAGCGGAGAACATCGGCCAGTGAAATAAATCATCGTGAAGCTTCCCGCCGCTCCTTTTGCGCTTTTCTTCATCAGTCAGCAAATAAAATGCGCCGAATTCCCCTAGCATCTCCTTCCATTCAACATCCTCAAGCAGTTCTGCAAGCTCCATCCATGTTTGCGGGGCACCGAAGGCGATGACCATATGATAGCCGCCATGATTCCCGTCCCCCATATGAAGCAGATCTGAAGCTTCAGGATCGTATCCGAAAGTCGGTCCGGACAACAGACGAAGCGGCAGCGCTTTAAGCCGGCCGATCCCCCGTTTGATTTTATCAAGGTACGCTTCATCGCCTGTCCGCTCCCATTCCGTCAGCCAGTTGGAACAGAACGCCGCCCAGTCGGGGCCTACTCTTGCGTGGGCGGGAAACTCTTTTTCCGGATAATAAGCTCTCATCGGATCAAGCGTCTCAAGCGCTCGATCGGCATCTTTTACTTCAGATAACACGTCTCCCGTTCTCTCGTCCGCCGTCAAAAAGTAATAAGGCTTATGAAGGCCGGCCATGCTGATTCTCGCTTCCTTGCACCCGCAGCCCCAATGGAGGACATTGTGCCTTGAACCGAGGCCTTTATACTCCCCGAAATGATAGCAGTCGACTTCGCTAGTGTGACGGGTCATCGCTTCCGCCATTCTGAAGATGTCTTCCGTACCGGATCTGAAAAAAGACTGCCAAAGCCAGAGGTTCGGAACGAGTTCCGTATTTTGCCATGCATAGCCGCCAAGGTCGTACCGCCATACATGCCGGACGGCATCGTACGTATGCATCACATCACCGTAATGCCAATAGCCGTACCAGCTCCGCTGATCGACTTCGTTCATGTAAAACTTGAGAGCCTCGTCAAGCTGATCTTCAAGCACAGCCGAGAGCGGGTGCCGTTTATCTTTCAGGCTCCAAACGCCCAGCGCGCGGGTGTGATAATAATAGTCAGGCTCACAAATAAGCAGCGGGGGATTTTGCCATTCGTCCGCCGCTCTATTCAGCTCTTCATCGCTCGGCGGATTTGCAAAACAGGCGAGGCTGACTTCGTTCGTATTGGCAATGCCGACGGCCGTTGACCTCATTTCGGCAAACCCTTCATATGCGCTTTCAACATGAGTGTCTTTTGAATAATGACGGAAATCCATCGCTTCAGCTTCAGGAGGCCAAAACCATACCGCCAATTTCGTTTTCCCGCCGGCAAGACCTTTCGCTTCAAGCGATGACGGATATTTTTCAAAGAAGTTCCTGAGCCCGAGTGCGATGCCGCCGTTTTCCCCGCCTGCATACATCAGCCCTTTCGCTCTCTCCCCATGAATCGCGTCCACCCAGGCGCAGCCTTTGCCGGTTCGCTTTTTTAAGCGCCAGTGAACAGGGGAATCCTGGATGAGCTTGAAATCGTTCCAGACGGCGTTTCTCTCGGCATCGCGCACGACTGCCGACTTTTCCGGTACAGGCTGTCCCGCAATCTGTCGTTCATAGAATCCGTTTGTTTCATTGAATCTTCTCGTCACAAGCAGCTGAGAAGCCTCTCCGTAAATCCCTCCGTCGGCCGCATAGCGGATATGCCTGTTTCTCGGCGCTCCGCTCAAAACCGCGCTCATCTCGAAACCGAGTCCTTTGATCCATTCTGTTTCTGCTTCACAGTCGATGAAGATCGTGTGCACGATCCGGATGGACGGATCACCGGCATAGAAAGACAGCCTGACGGTAAAAGGGAGCCAAACATCGATGCCTCCGCCGCGGTGGACGCCTTCAATCTTGACGACTGTCTTAACCGGACCGTTTTGTTCGATTGCCGTACGTTTGATCATGCTCTCAAACCGTTCAATATGATACATGCATTGTGAATCTGAGCCGGTTCTTTTTTCTTTTAAAGCGATGAGCCGCCCTTCTTTCGCCATCATTTCCCCGGAAATGGAAATCGAACGGATGAGTTCCGTCCCCGATTTTCCAAGCCTGCAGACTATCGCGCCCGTATTCACCGTGATTTCATCTTTCTGCTCACTGACATTCATGACGGTTTTAGGGACGCATGCCCCCCCTTTTTTCAATGTAAATCGGCTGCCGCTTTCTTTAGGGAAGACTGCGGCATGCCCCGTCCATTTAAGCGAGCCGTCAGGCCAATACGCGAGCGGCCATGTTTGCAAACACGGGGCGTTTTTCGAAGCAATGGCGACCGTTTCTCCTTTTTGCAGCACTCCTTTTGCCCAAGGAACTCCCCAGGTCACCCCGCCGAACGCGGCAGGCGCCCTATTCAGCCATTTTAGTTCAGTCTGTGCTTTCATAAGTGTTCCTCCTTTCTGTTTAACCGATTGGTCAGTGAATATTTTCCTGTTTAGCCTTTTGACCGTCAATATTCCTTTTTTGCTTATATTGGAGAGGTGTCTGCTCCTTTTTTGCAGGAATCATCCCTTTTTTAGCAAAACGAAACAAAAAGCCGCGGGCAAGCGCCTGCGGCGATTCATTTATTCTCTGAAAACAAAACCACGCGGTATTCGTGCGGGCCGAGTGTCACGCGTCCGGATAAGGACCTGTCGGACAATAAATCGGTTCCGTTTCCGTCAAGTGTCACTGCGCCTCCTTTGCCGTCCATATTGATCACGACCCAGACAAGACCGTCTGCTCCTTTCCGGGGCGCGACGACTGTTCCGGGAGTGGCATCGGTTTTCTGTGTAACACCCGCTTCTTCTGCGTAATGACTGATCAGCTTTTTCATCATGATGTCACCCGCTTCGCCTGCCGGCATCGACCCGAGCATGACGATTTTTCCTTTTCCGCATTTATGCTCTGTGATGAACGCTTTTCCTGACGCCGGGCCTTTTTCAATTATCCCGACAGCCTCGGTGCCGCCGGCTTCAAAAACAGCGCTCCACAGACTCAGCGGCGCCTTTACGCCAAACGCCGTTCCACTCGATTTCCGCTCATCCATCGGAAATGTATAAAGCGTTTTGACTCCGGAACTTTTTTCCAACTCCCCTAATCCGCAATCAGTGTGAACCGTATGATTTTCTGTTCTTCCGCCCGTCAGCGGACCCGCAATCCAAATGCCGCCATTTTGTGCAAAGGCTTCGGCTTTTTTGATAAACGCAGGCGGAAGATAGTGAATAAACGGCGTAAACAGCAGTTTATAGCCGTCAAGCGAGCTCCCTTCAAGAATGACATCTCTGTGAATGCCCATCTTTAACAATCGGTTATAAAACTCGGTGATCAGTGTTCTGTAGTGAAGACCCCGATGTGGCTCCGTTTTCAAAAACACCTTTGCACGATCCGAATAGACGACGGCTGTTTCAGCCTGCAAAGGGTCCGTCGCCAGCATGATGTGCTCAACCTCCCGTCTCGCCTGCTCGACTTCGAGCACATGATCATATCCCACATCAGGCTCCCCCCATGCGCTGATCACTGATCCATGCGGCTGTTCAGATCCGGCTCTCTGCTGACGCCACAGCCAATAGCAGAACGCGGCTCCGCCAAGAGCATAAGAAGAGACCGCTTCAGCCTTCAAATAGCCGTTTTGATGAGGCACGGCATAGCTTTCAAGCGAAGCGCTGTAGGAAGGGCTCGTTTCCATTATCCAAAACGGCCGTCCTTTTTTAATGTTTCTCCATAAATCACAATTAAACAAAAAGGCGGCACTGTTTTCCTGGCTGGCGTACGTATCAAACGAGGCGAAATCAAGGCTCTTGAAAAGATCTTCATGATCAACGCCGAACATGACGCTGCTGTTATGGGTGATCGGGGCGTTGGAATATGTTCTGATCACCTCAGCCTGCTCACGCGCAAATTCAGAAATCTTGTCCATCGAAAACAGCTGATACATCGTCCTTAAAGAAGAATTGTGCAAAAACGGGGTCGGTCCAGGCTGCGGAACTTGCTCGAAGCGCTGATACGTTTCGCTCCATACGCCTGTACCCCAAGCCTCATTCAGACGGTCAATCGTCTGATAGCGGTCTTCCAGCCATTTGTGCCATAATGTGTTGCACGTTTCACACATGCATTCTGCGACATGGCATTTGAATTCATTGTCAAGCTGCCACCCGATCAATCCCGGCAGTTCTCCGAGCTCTTTGGCGATATGTTTGATGATCAGGCGGGCCCGCTCTCTAAAATACGGATGGTTTGTGCAGGCATGCTGCCTCGAACCGTGTCCCATCGTCTCTCCTTTTTCATTCACATGCATTCTTTCCGGATGCCCGTGGGTCAGCCAGATCGGCGGTGTCGCAGTCGGTGTGCACATGACCGTTTCAATTTTGTTGTCGTGGAGCTTTCGGATGACGCCGGCAAAAAATCCGACATCGATCCTTCCTTCTTCCGGCTCCATCCTTGACCAGGCAAACTCCCCGATTCTGACGACATTAATCCCGGCTCGCTTCATCATCCAGATATCTTCATCCAGCACGTCCTCATCCCATAATTCGGGATAAAAGCAAGCGCCGTGGTACAGTTTTCCGTTCATCTTCATACCGTCTCTTTAACAAACGGCAGACCGAGCTCTCGAATGCCGATAGAGACAAGCTTCGCCATTTCCCGGGCCCCTTTTTTCGTAAAATGTGTGTAGTCGTTGACATTTTCCGAGATCATAAAATATTTAAATACTTCGCTGTACCCTTTTTCCGCAAAATGCTGCAGGCTTTTGTCCATTAAATCGATCAAGCGGACGTTTTCTTCACTTGCCACCTGCTTCATCGCGATGCAGTAGTCCGGGAAATCGTTCAAAAAGACGCCGTCCTTGTAATGGAGCCTTGCGACAGGCGTGATGAGAAGCGGCGAAGCTCCTTTTTGACGCGCGCCGTCGACGTACATTTTCAAGTATTGTTTATACGTTGTATACGGCTCAGTATAGCGTTCTGGTTTGTCTTTCGACGCGTCATTGTGCCCCATCTGAACGAACAGCCAATCGTTCTGTTTGATTACATCTAAAATCGATGCAAGCCTTCCTTCTTCAACGAACGTTTTTGAACTTCGCCCCCCGATGGCCCGGTTGATCACCTGTACATTTCCGGATACATAAGACTGGAGAAATTCGCCCCAGCCTCCTTGAGGCGAATCCGCCTTATAATTTTGGACGGTCGAATCGCCGGCCAGATAGATGCTGATTGTCATCACGACCACTCCTTTTATATGAAAGAATTTTATCAATTGTGTCGAGCTCTTCAGCTGAGAATCGAGCGGACTTAAGAGCAGCGGCATTTTCTTCGATCTGTTCGGTTTTGCTTGCACCGATCAGCACCGAGGTGACGCGCGGATTTTTTAAAAGCCAGGCTATCGCCATTTGCGGCAGGGATTGGCCGCGTTCGACTGCCACTTGATTCAGCTTGCGGACTTTGCCGAGCACGTCTTCTGTGATGCTCTCGGCCTGCAAAAACGGACTGTTCACATCTGCGGCTCTTGACCCGGCGGGAATCCCATTCAAATATTTCGTTGATAAAAGCCCTTGAGCAAGAGGTGTAAACGCGATCGCCCCGGCTCCTTTTTTCTGCAGCACTTGCAGCAGGCCGTTTTCCGGTTCTCTGTGGAACATTGAATATTTGGGCTGATGGATGAGGAGCGGAACCCCGTATTCTTGCAAAATATCGGCCGCTTTTTCGGTCTGTTCGGCGCTGTAGTTCGACAGACCGACATATAAAGCTTTTCCTTGCCTGATGATATGGGCGAGCGCTCCCATCGTCTCTTCCAGCGGTGTATGGGGATCAGGGCGGTGCGAATAAAATATATCGACATAATCTATGCCCATTCGTATTAAACTTTGATCAAGGCTTGCGACGAGGTACTTTTTTGACCCCCAATCGCCGTATGGTCCGGGCCACATCGTATAGCCGGCTTTCGTGCTGATGACCATTTCATCACGGTAGCGGGCAAAATCGGTTTTCAGCGCTTTTCCGAATGTTTCTTCGGCAGAACCGGGGGGCGGACCGTAATTATTCGCCAAGTCAAAGTGGGTGATTCCCAGATCGAATGCTTTTCTTAACAGTGCTTTGGCATTTTGAAACGAATTGGCTTCTCCGAAATGATGCCAAAGCCCTAAAGACAAAGCAGGCAGTTTTAAACCTGAATGCCCGCAGCGGTTGTATTTCATATTTTCATAGCGTGTATCACTCGCCTGATACTCCATATGAATCCCTCTTTTCATTTTGAAATGAAATCGCTTACCATTCATTTTATGGGAACAGGCTGTGAGATTACAATCATACTTTTTTGTATATTGAATAAACCTGAATGAACCGGCGATCTCTGTCACTCTTCATGTTTCTTACAGGGAGCGGTATAAATATTCGGCCGGGGCGGCTTGTCCATTCCGGTTCCCAAATAAAATCCGGGGTGAGGCGGCTGATTGTAAGCGACATTTTGCCAGGCTACCCCCAAGCGGTAGACGGGATCGTGCATGAACGTATAGAAACGATGTTCAGTCAGCTCGGTCGTTGTGTATATTCGCAGAGCATCGCTTCGCGCGGTGCGGAATACGACATCTTCGCGCCAATCGCCGAATAGATTGGCCTGAAGCACGGGCGTCCCTTTCGTCCAATTGTTAGACAGCGTTCCGTCAGCAGTGAGCAGATTGACCAGCCTGCCGCTGTGATAGTCCCATTTATCAATTTTCGGGATGCCGGCGGGTTCTTTCCAATCGTGGTCAAGCAGCTCGCGGAGAAGATCGCCGTCCCACCAAATCCCAAAATTGGCCGAAGCCGGAGCGGCGTCGCTGAGCTTTTCTCCCTTACTCGTATAGAGGCCGTATGATTTCCCTTCATTACCCGGGGGATCGATCGCCCAGACAAGCGAGCCTTTATAGCGGGGATCGATATGCGCGGCCATTCCCCGTCCAACATCTGTATCGGCCGGCACTCCCCAGAGGATCTCCCCTGTACCCGCATCGCGAAATGAGAGACCGTACGGAAGGCGCGGGTCTTCATGCACTTGAAAGACTTCCAGCCCGGGTCGATCCGGGTCAAGATCGCTCACATGCATGGCGTCACCGTGCCCAAGCCCTGTCGTATAAAGCCCTGTTCCATCATGATCCACGGCCATCGCACCGTAGACGATCTCATCTTTCCCGTCATCGTCGACATCCGCGACGCTCAGACTATGGTTTCCCTGCCCTGCATAGCCTTCGTTTCCGGGCTTGTCGCTGTCAAATGTCCATAGCTTGGTCAGCTTGCCGTCCCGGAAGTTGTAAGCGGCAAGCACCGTTCTTGTGTAATAGCCGCGCGCCATAACAAGACTCGGCCTTTCACCGTCCAAATAGGCGATGCCTGCCAAAAATCGATCCATGCGGTTGCCGTATCCGTCTCCCCAATCCTCAAGCCTGCCCCGCGGCGGATCGTAATCCATGGTTGCCAATTCCCTTCCCGTTTCCCCGTGAAAAATCGACAAATATTCAGGCCCGTCCAAAATTCGTCCATTTTCATTTCTGTAATCGGCAGCAGGATCGCCAATCACCCGACCAGTTCCGTCAACCGTTCCGTCAGCTGTCTTCATGGCGATTTCCGCTTTCCCGTCGCCGTCAAGATCATAGACCATCAATTGCGTATAATGGGCGCCCGCGCGGATGTTTTTCCCGAGATGAATCCTCCACATGAATGTCCCATCAAGCTTATATGCATCGATGATGACTTCTCCGGTATAGCCGTTGTGTGCATTATCTTTCGAATTGGACGGGTCCCATTTGAGCACAATTTCGTATTCTCCGTCGCCGTCGAGATCTCCGATGCTCGCGTCATTGGCGCTGTACGTATACTGTACGCCGTCAGGAGTTGTCCCGCCGTCAGGCTTGTTTAACGGAACATCCAAGTACGGCTTCTGCCAGACAGCTGTTTTGTGCGACTGCTCGACTTCCTGATCTCCGAGAACCTTTGTCACATAATAAACAGATTCTCCGTTTCCGTGTTTATCAAGAAAGTTGGTCGATGATGAAACGGGTGTTGAGTTGATTCTGTGACCGTTGCGATATAGGTTGAAAGCCGTTTCTTCCGGATCTGTTCCTAAGAGCCGCCAGCTGAGAAAAACCCCTTTTTTTGTTTTTACGGCCACAAGTCCGCGGTTCAAGCGTTCCATTTGCCTCGGTTTTGCCGTCGATTTCACCGGCCGAACGCGTTCAGCTGCTGCATGTACGTCTTTTTCTCCCATCGTCCTCTCTCCCCTTTACGGTTTGGAATGGCGAACGGGAGAACCGGAGACCGGCTCTCCCGACACCTTATTTCTTGAGCGAATGTTTCAGCGGATACATGTTCATATCGGCGATTTCTTCTGTCACGAGCCTTGCCAATTGGTTGGCGCCGAACTCGTGAACATGCACCCTGTCCTGGATTCCGTCTGGATAATTCGGGCTTTCTCCCGGCTCTAAAAACATAAATACGTTTTTAGTCGCTTCAACGCCGATCTCGTTGTAATAATCAATGCTCTTTTTATTTAAATCGAGCACCGGAACGTTCATTTCCCGTCCGAGCTGTCTCATTGCGTTCGGATATTCTCCGATGCTGTTGTAAAAAACGCCCTTTTCATCATAGGTTCGTTTACTTTGAGAAGTGACGAGCACAGGCCGTCCTCCTTTTTCGCGGGCTTTGTTAATGTAGGTTCTCAAGTATTCCTGAAATGTCGTATACGGATCTGTATGACGGGCCGGATCTTGCCCGGCGTCATTGATGCCGAACTGAATCAACAAATAATCGCCCCGTTTCATCCGGTTTAAAATCGTATCCAGCGACCGTTCATCCACAAAACTTTTCGCGCTTCTCGCGCGTTTCGCCTGGTTGTCGATGACGATTTCATCCGAGAAATAGCCGCCTAAAAATTGCCCCCAGCCTGCCATCGGCGCATAACCTGGTTCATAATCGGAAACCGTGGAATCTCCCGCCAGAAAAACCGTCGTCTTGTCATCCGTTACATGATAAGCCGTCTTCGTCAAGACCAGCGCATTGAGGCGCGGCCCTGTTCTCGCTGCTATGGCTTGAATGGAAAGGCGGCCACCGGAAATATGAATCGGAAACGTTTTTTCGTTGTATCCGCCCGCTTCCGCTCCAAATGAATAGAGCTGAATCATGCCATTTGCCCGTACGTCCATGTTCGTTTTTGCCCGGGCATCTCCGGTTATCAGCCGGACATGATATTGACCGTCAGGCAAATCGACCGTAAACGCCGTTCCATCCGGTATGCAAAAGTCTGAACGAAGCGGATCGGCGATACCGCGGTCCGTACAAGTCACCTTTGTTGTGTCGTCAAATCCGTAGCCTTTTAAAGGGGTATAAGCCGATTGCGCGTCTATCGGAATAAAGCCCGAAGCAAGAGGCCCGTCACCGAAATCAAACCGATACACCTTCGAAATTTCGACGGCATACACTTTTGGCTGAGGTCCTTTCCACTCCAAATCGAGACGCCCGTCTTCCACCGTAACGGTGAACGCTTTTTCGGCTGAACTTCCCTTTGCTCCGGCCGGGATCGTTCCCATTTTCTCTCCTTCGGCATAAAGCTTCAATTCACCGCGGGATGAGGCAAATACGGTTACGCGGTATTCGCCAGGAGAAAGAACCGCCAGAAAAGCCGTCCGGTTCACGACACAATAGTCTTTCTTGAGCGCTTCTTTTTTTTGCGTCTTTTTGCACACAGCGTTCCCTGCCCGTGAAAACCCGTAGCCTTTACCATTTTGATACGCGGAGGCCTCGTTCACTTTCACATAATCCTTCTCAGCGGGACCTTTTCCAAAATCGAACAGAAAAAGATCCTGACTGTGATGTGCGGCAGCGGCTTTCGGCTGCGCAGGTCCCTCAATCCCCGTGCTGAAGAAGAAAAGGAGAAGGATGGCCCATACGCAACGAACATATCGCTTCATTATGCAGCTCCCCTTTTCCATCAGCGTGTATAAATGTTCGGCTTCTCAGGTGTCTGCATGCCTTCGCCTAAATAAAAGCCGGTGTGCGGCGGCTGGTTGTAGCCGACATTCTGCCAGGCGATTCCGAGGCGATAGACGGCATCATGCATCAGCGTATACAAGCGGTGTTCCGTCATATCTGTCGTCGTGTAGATGCGCAGTTCGCTGCTGTCATCTGCTCGCCAGATCACTTCTTCGCGCCAGTCTCCGAGAATGTCAGCCTGCAGGGACGGCGTCGCTTTTGTTCCGTTATTTGCCGAAGCTCCAGATGCTGTCAGCAAGTTAACGGTTCGCGAATTTCGATAATCCCATTTATCAATTCTGTTGCTGTCCAGAAGCTCTCTTTGGAGATCGCCGTCCCACCAGATGCCGAAGTTCGTTGATGAAGGCAATGTGCTCCCGATTTTTACGCCTTTTGCCGTATAAAGACCGCCGTACGCCCATACTTCCGCTCCTTCGTAGCGCGGATCGATATCAGCAGCCATCCCGCGTCCGACATCCTTGCCTGCGTGCACTCCCCAGATGATCTTTCCCGTTTTCGCGTCCCGGAAAGACAATCCATAGGGAGAATTGCTGTTTTCATGCACTTGAAAGACTTCGAGTCCCGGTCTTGAGGGGTCCAGGTTTCCTGTATGCATGGCATCCCCATGTCCCCATCCGGTTGAATAAAGGCCTTTACCGTCATGATCGACAGCCATCGCTCCGTATATGATTTCGTCCTTTCCATCTCCGTCAACATCAGCGACGCTCAAACTGTGGTTACCTTGACCGGCATAGGCGCCATTTCCGGGAGCGTCCGAATCGAACGTCCACAGTTTGGTCAGCTTTCCGCCTCTAAAGTTGTAAGCGACAAGCACTGTTCTCGTGTAATAACCGCGTGCCATGACAAAACTCGGCCGCTCCCCGTCAAGGTATGCGACACCGGCCAGAAAGCGGTCAACCCTGTTGCCGTAGCTGTCTCCCCAATCGGCTACATTTCCCCGGGCAGGTTCGTAGTTGACCGTTGTAAGCTCAGCGCCTGTATCGCCTTTAAAAACCGTCAAATACTCAGGCCCTGACAAAATTCGGCCTTGGGCATTGCGATAATCGGCGTTTGCATTTCCGATCACCTTTCCCTTGCCGTCTTTCGTCCCGTCGGCTGTCTTCATGGCGATTTCCGCTTTTCCGTCGCCGTCAAAGTCATAGACGAGAAACTGTGTATAATGGGCGCCGGCGCGAATGTTTTTGCCAAGGTTGATTCTCCACATCATGGTCCCGTCAAGCTTGTATGCGTCAATCAGCACGTCTCCCGTGTATCCGTCCTGTGAATTATCCTTTGAATTGGAAGGATCCCACTTGAGAATGATTTCATATTCGCCGTCTCCATCAAGATCGCCGATGCTCGCATCATTGGCGCTGTATGTGAATGACACCCCATCAGGCGTTTTTCCCCCGGCCGGTTTTTGCAGCGGAACAGATTTGTATGGTTTATTCCAAACTCCGGCGGTTTCAGAAGGAGCCTGCTCCACGCCGTTCAAAACGGCGCGCACCTGGTAAACGGCATTCGAATCCCCGCCTGCATCCTGATAATTTGTACTCGATGTAATCGGGGAACCGTTCAGCTTCTTTCCGTTTCGATACACATTAAATGAAACAGAAGCGGGCTCGGTTCCGAGCAGCCGCCAGCTCACAAAGACACCGTTCCCCGTTTTAACAGCGACAAGCCCCCGGTTCAGCGACTCCATTTGCCTTGCCTGCACAGCCGTCCGCCCGTCTGCTTCCGCTTGTTCCGAGAAGCCGGTCACAAGCGTAATGAATAATAGAGATGACATGGCCAACAGTTTCTTCCACCTTTTCTTTCCTTTTTTCATCATCTTCTCCCTTCGCCTTTTTGTAAGCGCTTACTTAAAAGGGATTCTATTACGGCTTCCATTTTTATTCAATTGCACTTTTTTGCCGAAGGGAAAAGATGTGTTCAAGTCCGATTTAAAGCGGTTCTCCTTTTTCAATTGATACTTTTTTGCTCACTTTTCTCATTTTTGCACGGTTCACTAGCCTTCCAGGCGCAAAAAACAGCGATGTGCGATGAACATTAATACAAGAGCAAACAAACTGACACCATAAAATGGAATCAGTCCCGGAACCGTCAACAGCACATAAACGACAAAGCCTCCAGCAGCAGCCATTCCGGCCGTCGTCAAAGGACGAACGAGACCGATCAGTGCAGCCTGTGAAAAATAGCGGGCAAACGGCAGCTGAACGTGAACGTAAAGCGGAAAAATATACACGAAAACTACGACATACATGAGTCCGGCCATCAGTGTGGCATAGCTGATGATGATTGAAAATAAATCCTCACGGACGCGGAAAAATTGATAGTTTACTAATAAAATTGTGCCGGCGGCGAGGAGGATGAGGCCAAGTCCGTTTGTTTTGAAAAACTCTTTTTTATACGTTTGATAAAACGTTTTGAATACCGGTGCGTCCGTCCGGCCGAGCAGCCACTTGCGCACGACCATGAACATCGCGGCCGTGCTCGGAGCCCAGCCGAAAACAACGCCTCCTCCCAGCGTGAATAGAACCCAGAGCGCGTTCAGCCAGGCGATTTTCATGATCGCTTCACAAGCGCCGTACATCATCGCCATCATGCCTTTTTCCCGCATGTCCGATCCTCCTTTCAGTCGCAAAGCAGCCTGCGCACTTCAAAGTTGGCGTAGGCTGCTTTCAGCGGAGCCATTTGCCTGAAACCGATTTTTCCTCCTCCGTAAACCGGGCCGAAACGCCTGCCGTCATCCTCCCATTCCAAAATGGGCAGCCCGTTGATTGAAAAATGAACGGATACCCCGTCTTTTATGAGCTTCATTCGGTAGGGAGGCAAAGCGTCATTAGCGGGCGGAAGCGGGTCGGCTCCCTCACAGACGAGGTGAAAACCGCGGCTTTTCCTGAGGTTGCATGTTCGGAATGCTCTTTCATCAGCATGCTTATGTCTGAAATACGACAGGTGCAATGTGTTGATGTCCCCTGAATGATATTGCGGATATTTCCCTGTTCTCTCCGCCAGCCGCCCGTCAAATAAATCTTCCCCATTGATCCCGGTGGCTGCAAAAAATATCATGCATAAGCCGGGCTCCCGCACAGGATAGAAATCCCACTTCACAACTATTCCATCAGGGAATGTCTCTGGACACCAGTAAACAAAATGGGCATCGTCTCCATATTGCTCAGCATCGAGTTCATTCTCCATATGCAGGCGGCCGTTCGGAAAACGAACGATTCCTTTTCCTTCCATCACCCAGCCGCGGAGATCTTCAGGAGACGATAAAGGGTTTTGATAAATCAGGCTTCCTTCTCTTGCATTACACTTCGGCACGGAAGTCGCTCCTTTCACAATGAAGATAAGCCGCTAGAGGCAGGCCGAGCTCTCTGATTCCTTCTGTTACCAGCCAGGCGACTTGACGGGCCCCCGCCTCGGAAAAATGAGTATTGTCTTCAATTCCATTTGGATAATGAGGATGTTCATGCGGCTGAAAGTGGACGAACAGCTGTTTTGAGTCTTCCGTTCCGAGAGATTCATAGAGCGCTTTTGTTTTGGACCATAAATCGATGAGCGGAACTTCGAAGCGGTCAGCGAGCGCCTTCATCGCTTTCGGAAAATCTCCGAGTGTGTCGGCAGGCTTTCCGTTTTGATCAAAGCGTCTGCGCTCTGCGGAAGTGATCAAAACCGGAGTCGCCTGTTTTTCGCGAACCGCTTCAACATAGCGGACAAGATGCTCCTGATAGGTTGTATACGGGTCTGTTCCGTACGGTTTTTGATCGTTGTGGCCGAACTGGATCAACACATAATCACCAGGCCCAAGCCGCTCCGTAATGTCATCGAGCCGGCCTTCATCAATGAAACTGTTCGAACTGGCCCCGCCTTTTGCCATATTCACGACCGCAGCCTCATCTGAGAAAAACAGCGGAAGCATCTGTCCCCAGCCGGCCATCGGCGCTTCATGCGGAGGACAGTCTGCGACGGTCGAATCCCCGGCCAAATATACTGACACTTTTGGCTTTTCGTCTGTTCGTTTCATAACACTCTCCCTTTCACGAAGATTCCTGATGAATCTGCCTGTAGCGGCTCGGCGGAATGCCGACCTGCTTCTTGAAAATCCGGTTGAAATAGCTGTGTCTGTAGCCGACTTCTTCAGAAACGTCATGGATTTTTTTATTCGTTTCAAGAAGAAGCTCTTTCGCTTTTTCGATTCTGAGACGGGTAACATAGTCGATAAAATTGATGCCGGTTACTTGTTTGAAAGCTTTGCTCAGCGTATACGAATTCGTCCCGGCTTGATCAGCGCAGCTTTCAAGCGAGATATCGTTCATATAATGCTGATGAATCATCTCAAGCACCTGTTCGACAAGCCGTTTTTGCTGTCTGTTTTTCCTGCCTTCCATTTCTTTAAGATACGGGCTTACGACACGCTCCATCATCCAGCCGACGGCCCTTTCCGGCTCCCTCAGCTCTGAAAGCTCCTGCAGCAGATTTTTTCGGCTGAACAATTCATAAGGGTGAAGGCCGGAATGAAAGATCTCTTCCTGGATCTTTGCCAACAGCTGCATCATGCCCGGCTGGATGCGGATTTCCGTCTTTCCTTTTTCGGACAGTTCCCGGATGAACAGCCTGATCCGCCTTTCGACTTCATCCCTTTCTTCAAGCCGTAACGCCCTGACGACCTCTTTTTCAAGAGTGAACGGATAGTATGATTCAACGGGAGGCATGTCTTCCTTCCGGCTTAAATCGATCACCTGGCTGGCGTTTTCGAACTGTCTGTAATGCCTGCCTTCTTTCACCTCTTCATACATGCCGGGAATGTCTTTTAACATGTGAGCGGTTTTTGATACCGTCACTGTGACGTGGAGTCTTGATATGCCGCAGATCACATCCGTCAGCTCACGGACAAATTGGGCGGTTTCTTCCTTGAAGGCTGTTTTCCTGCCGCTCATCAGCAGCACAGCAAGCGATAACGAACGGACATCGGTCATATAAATATGTTTGAAAGTCCTACCAGCCAGTTCGCGCGTAATGTTGCCCAGCAAAAAACCCGTCAGACTTTCATCCTTTTTTGTAAAAGCTCCGTTCCCTTCGTAAAGTCCCGTCAGCTGGATATCGATGATGGTAAACACATTGTCTTTCGCTTCCCAGCCCCACCTTTTCAGACGATCTCTCAAATTCCTCTCTGATTCATCTGCAAAGTATCCGCCGAGAAGGCGCTGAAAAAAAACGTTTGCAGCCTGGGGCATTTCCTTTTTCAGTCTGCCGCTTTCCTCAGTCAGGTCTTCCCAGCGCTTCTCGAGCCAATGAAATTCATCCGGAAAATGAGCGGCCTTACCCTCTCCTGAACAGAGCTTGATCAGCCTTGCGACAGGTGAATAAATTTTGTGTGACGCATACCATGACAGAATGAAAGCAAGAACGATCCCGGCGATGCTGACCGACGCGACGAGCTTCGATAAAAACAACACCGGAGCCGTAATCGCCGACATCGGTGAAGCCGAGACATAGGTCCATTCCTGGTTTAATCTGTCCATTCGTCCGTATGAAACGGAATACGCCCCTCCGCCCCAATCCATCACAAAGGAGCCCTGTTGATTTTTTTGTTTCTCAAGCCTCCCTTTTAAAACGCTTTCAAAATTGGCTTTGCCGCGTTTGCTCCCGGAAAAAACAGGCTTTTGATTATGATGAAAAAGAAGCGCTGTTCCCTTTGAATACGGTGAAAGGCTTTCCAGCAAATGCCCCATTTCTTTTTCGTCAAGCGTTAAAATCAGCGCGCCGAACGGCTCTGAGATGCCTCCCGGAATTTTGTGGACAAGCGCCATTCCGTAAGGAGCGGCGCTCATGTCTTTCCAATAAACGTTTTGACCGCCTTCAAGCAACGAATGATAGGCCTTTAAGATGTTCCGGTCGGTCATTCCGCTGTATTCTGGATTTAAAAGAATCGGCTCTTTCCCTTGAATAAACAGTTCAACCTTGTGAATGAGCGGATTTTGATCCTGAAGCACAAACAGCGATTTTGAGAGCCTGTACGTCGTTTGAAAATCCGTTTGCAGATCGGCATCGGCCAGACCGTTCATCAGGCGCGGATCATATGCAAGCTGGGAGAGCATGATCTCAAGCCCTTCCAGCTTGTCATCGATTTGGCTGATTTGGCGTTTCACCTGGTTCTCGTGCATTTGTTGGAGCTCTTTTTCAATTTTTGCAGCGGAAAACAAATAGATTCCTGCACCCGTCAATAAGCCAGGAATACACGCAATCAGCAGAATCAGCACAAAGCTTTTTTTAAAAAAACTTCCTTTTCGCCGTGAAACATATCTTTGATGCAGCTTTTTCATCCCTCTCCCCCCACTGCAATGAAAAGAATGTTTCTTTTTCAATTTCTATTGGAACGCGCGCGACTTGGAGCGGACGACGTCTGCCAAAAACGTCAGGGCAAGCCCCTGTCCCCAGCCTTGAATCCGTTTATACGGAACGTCTTTGTATCCCTGTGCATCCCGCATCACTGCTGTGCCCGCTGAAACGCGTTCCACCCTTCCGTCAGGCGCGACCGCATCTGTTATGGCTGTGAGCGCCTTCTGAACGGATTTGTGGTATAGCGAGCCTCTGGACAGCAGGCCGGAAGCAATCCCCGCAGATCCCGACACTTCAAGATATGAATCAGGATCCGTCAGTACGGTGTGCCATAAACCAGAAGGATGCTGAAGCCTGACAAGCGCGCTCAACAAGTCTCGAAGTGAACCGTCAATGATCATGTATGAAGGATACGTAACATCGATCAAAGGGAGCGCTTTAGCCATTGTCAAAGCGGCCCATCCGTTTCCCCTTCCCCAAAATATGCCTGACAGATTGTTTTTGGCCACATGGTCCCATCCGTGATAATAGAGATTGGTCTCCATGTCCTGCAAAAATTCCTCATGGCCGTGATACTGGCGCAGCCCGTCTTCAAAATATGCCTCGCTGCCGACAGTTTTGCCGATTCGGAGAAGGAACAAGCCCGCCATCATCATCGTATCGACCCATGCCTGTTCAGGGAATACATGTTTCTCTGAGTTGACGGTGTGCTGCAAAATCCCATCTGCGAACCGGGGCGCTTCGCGGAGCACATAGTCCGCCATTTGCCGGGCGGTGTCAAGATAACGGTCATCTCCTGTCGCCTGGTAGAGCGACAGAAGGGTATGGCCGATGGATACCCCGTTGATCGACAGCTTAGGCAAGCCGTCTTCAAGCTTTTCATCCGTCCAGTTTTTCAAAAGTTCGAGGTATTTGTCATTTTCGGTTGCTTCATACGCCTCAGCGACGCCGTAAAACGCGACACCGCCCGGCCAATCCCATTCGAAATCCATCTGAAATGTCCGCTTGACGATTCTGTCGATCACTTCATTCAGTTTTTCTTCATCAAAAACAAGCTTTGTCATGCATTTTTCTCCCCTTTGTTATTTTAATCCGCTCATGCTGATTCCTTGGACGATCGATTTTTGAAAAACGAAAAATACGAGAATCACCGGGACGAGTGAGACGACTGACATCGCAAACATCGCCCCCCAGTTAGACGCCGTTTCCGTATCTAAAAACAGCTTTAGTGCCAGAGAAACCGGGTAAAGCTCCGGCTTGTTCAAGTAAAGAAGCGGATTGATCAGCTCCTCCCACTTCCAGTAAAACGAGAAGATGGCGGACGTCGCGAGCGCCGGTGCGATCAATGGCAAAATGATTCTGAAAAAGATGCCGAGACGGCTGCAGCCGTCAATTTTTGCCGCTTCATCGAGTTCTACCGGGATCGTCCTGATGAACTGAATCATCAAAAAGATAAAAAACGCGTGCCCGAAAAATTGGGGAACAACGATCGGCTTGAATGAATTCAGCCAATCCAGTTTTGCAAAAATGATGTATTGCGGAATCATCAGCACCTCGTGCGGCAGCATCATCGTCACCATCATGCAGCTAAACCAAAACGCCTTCCCTTTAAACGGAATCCGTGCGAATCCGTAAGCGATGAACGCTGAGGACAAGACCGCACCGACCGTCGAAAGGCCGACGATGATAAGCGAATTTTTAATAAATGTGATGAACGGCTGTCCGGCGATCCCTTTCCAGCCCTCCGTGTAATTGGACAGGATCAAAGGGTCCGGGATGAGCGAATGGGATGTGGCGAATATGCTCGCACTTTCTTTAAACGAGCTTGCGATCAGCCAGATAACGGGATACAAAAGGATGATCGCAAGACCGGCAGTCGCGATATGGAACACGAGCTGCCCGGCTCTTTTCTTTCCCGTTCCTGCGGGAAGCGGGGCAGGCGCCGCCCGCCCCGAAATGTCTTTTACCGGCTCCACCAGCTACCCCTCCTTCGATTCGTAATGCACCCATAAGGATGAAGTTTTGAACAATATGAAAGTGACAAGGCCGATCAGGATGAGCATCACCCATGCCATCGCCGATGCGTAGCCCATTTGGAAAAAGTTGAAGGCCCGCTGGAACAAATAGAGGGAATATAGAAGCGTCCCGTCAAGCGGACCGCCTTCCCCTTTTGAAATAATGTAGGCCGGCGTAAAGGTCATGAAGGCTGAAATGGTCTGCATCACCAGGTTAAAAAAGATGATCGGACTGAGAAGCGGGAGCGTAATGAGAAAAAAACGCTGAAATCTGTTTGCACCGTCGACGCTTGCCGCTTCCTGATACATCGGCGGGATATTTTTCAATCCGGCAAGAAAGATCAGCATGGAAGAGCCGAACTGCCACACCGACAAAAGAATCAAGGTCCACAATGCGCTTGTCGGATCCTGATACCAAAGAATCTTCTTGTCAAATCCGAGGAAGAACAAAAGCGCATTGATAACACCGTCATTGCCGAATACATTTCGCCACATAATCGCGACCGCCACGCTGCCGCCGATAATGGACGGGAGATAAAAGAGCGTCCGGTAAATGCCGACACCTTTTTCGGCTCTGTTCAAAATCACCGCAATGAAAAGCGCAAACGCGAGGCGCAGCGGAACACCCGCGAGCACGTAATAAAACGTCACTTTCAGCGAGCCCCAGTACTTTTCATCATCTGTCAGCATCGCCTTATAGTTGTCAAGGCCGACCCATTTGGGCGGGGTGAACAGATCGTAGCTTGTAAAAGACAGAAACAGCGAGGCTCCCATCGGAATGACGGTAAAGCATAAAAATCCGATAATAAACGGGGAAATAAAGGCGTAACCCGCCAAATTGTCAATTCTATTTTTTCGCTTCACGTTCACTTCCTCCTGCATTTGATGAGCGGCCTTCCTCCACTTGTCCCGCTTATCATTGTTGATTTCTTTTCAGTATCGCGTCCGCTTCTTTTCTGAACTTCGCGGCTCCTTCTTCAGGCGTGATCTTTTTAAACAAAATCTGGTCTGATGTGTCTTTTAGCAGTTTGATAACTTCGGCGCTGCCGATCGGTTCAGGCGGTTCCGCTTCCCCCGCGGACTCCGAAGCCCGTTCGACATATTCGAAAATCTTTTTCTCCTCTTCACTCAGTTCTTTCTTCACCGTTTCCGCAATTTTGGAGGAAACCGGCACGCCTCTTTCTCCTTTGATCAGGGCATTGGCTTTTTCATTGTTAATAAAGAAGTCGATGAATGCAGCCGCTTCTTTTTTTTGCTCGGAGCTTTTCGGGATTGAAAACAGCATGCTCGGCCTTAAAAACAGCGCCTTTTCTTTCGCCTGTTCAGGAGGCAGTTTTAATGACAGAGGTGCATCGGTCAGCTGTGCGAATGCCGAAAACTGATTTGAATAATTCCATGTTGCAGCCGTTCGGCCTTTAACGATAAAATCGTCCTCCATTCCCTTCACTTGCGCGCTTTCATCAGGTGTCGGCGATGCTTTTTCATCAACGAGCTTCACCTGACGCTTGAAGTAATCGACAAACAGCTTGTCGTCTGAATAAGCAAGGCCTGTGCCGTCCTCTTTATAAAAGCGCTCGCCCTTCGTCCTCAAGTAATAAGGGAAAAAGACATCAGGCGGATGCATGCCGTTTGAACCGTATTGCCCCGTCTTCTCCTCGACCTCTAGCGCTAGGTTTTCAAAATCGGTCCACGTCCAGCTGCCGTCGTCAATTTCAACGCCCGCTTCTTTTAGCATGTCATCATTTGTAATCACCGACAGCACATTCACACCGAGCGGGAAGCCGTATAACTGATCACCGATTTTGCCGCCTTTGATCGTCTTTTCATCAATCGATTCGGTATTGATGGTCCCGTCCTTGACGTACGGAGTCAGGTCTTCAAGCTGGCCTTTCTTGCCGTATTGGGATAAATACGCCATATCCATCTGAATCACATCTGGCAGCTGACCCGCCGCAGACATCGGGGCAAGCTTTTTCCAATAATCGTCCCAATTCGCAAACTCCGCTTCGATTTTGACATGCGGGTGTTCCTTTTCATACAGCTCGATGATTTTTGATGTATAATCATGCCGAGGCTGTCCGCCCCACCACGCGACCCTCAAGGTAACCTTCTTTTTGCCGTCCGCACCGGCCGCCTCTTCAGTGTTTGAACTGCATCCGAACAGGCCGAGCGTCAGCAAAACGCAAAATGAGAAAAACACAAATCTTCTCATCAACATTTCCCCTCCTTATTTTGTAAGTGCTTACATTTCATTTTAAATTCAACTTTTTGTCCCAGAAACTCAAAAAACAGAGAAGAATGTTAAAAAAACAGAGATTCCGTCAATACGCAAAAAACCGCCGAATATACCGGCGGCATTAAAACGTGTTTTCTTCTTTTTTTCGAAATTCTGACGGGGTGAGTCCTGTGTATTTTTTAAAAACAAGGCTGAAGTATTTCGGATTGTGGCCAAACCCCAGCTCCTCTGCCAGTGCGCCGATGGCCGTGTTTTTAGACTTCTTCATCTTCGCGATCGCTTTTTCGATGCGCACCTTTGCAACATAGCTTGAAAACCTTTCACCGGTTTCCTGTTTAAACAGCTTGCCGAGATAATCCGGATTCATGTACAGCATGTTGCGGGCTGCCCATTTCAGCGAAAGCTTCGGATTTGAGGCCTCCTTTTCGATGAGATCGAGCATCCTCCCGATTAAAACCGATGTCTCTCCTTCATGTTGGACGATCTGTGCGTATGCCTTTTCGTACATAGCGGAGGCTTCGCTGATACTGCCGCTTTCGCTGAGTGATGCTTCAGGTTCAAATTGAAGCAGATGGCGTGAAAGTTCTTGGACGCTTTTCTTTTTTTCCTCAAGTACGGCAGGAGCGACTTTTCCGTCAACTGCACAAACAAGCACTTGTTGAACGCAGGCCGAAGTGATGACAGAACCGTTCAGCACCTCATCCGCAATGGACTCAACACCTTGGGCATAGTCTTTGTCATCCCCGTCCCGGACGGAAAACAGGATCAGTCTGATGACCTTTTGCTCTGAAAAAAAGCGCAGGCACGTTTCATCCTCGATGCGGCTGCCCGTGACCAGCTCTTTTAACATTTGCTTCATAAGATGCGGCTTCATCATCTCCAGATCATTTTTTACTTTTTGCGCCGATTCCTCTTTTTTCAGCTCGCCGATCACGCTTTGAAGCGAATCTGTAATGTGGTTTTCATTGCAGGGTTTGAGCAAATAATGTCTGACTCCGTATGACATCGCTTTTTTTGCATATTCAAACTGGCCGAAGCCCGTCAGCAAAATAAACCGGATTGACGGGTAGTCGCGGGACACTTTCTCGATCAGTTCGAGTCCTCCCATCCCGGGCATTTTAATATCGCTGATCACAATGTCCGGCCGCTCTTCCATAATCAGGCGGTAAGCGTCAATCCCGTTTTGTGCGGCTCCGATCAAAGACGTTTCGAACGAACTCCACTCGATCATGCTGGAGATGCCGTCGAGAATAATCCGTTCATCGTCCGCCAACAGCACTTTATACATCATCACACCCCGCTTTGAAATGGTATTTTAATTAACATTTCGGTTCCCTTGTTCTTTTCGCTTGAAATCGTCAAGCCGTACCCTTTGCCAAACATCAGCTGAATGCGCTCATCGATATTTTGCAGTCCGATTCCTCTGCCTCTTGTCCGGACAAGCTCTTTTCTCGCTTTTTCCAAAAAGTCTTCATCCATGCCCGGTCCGTTGTCGGTAACCGTTAAATATACAAACCCGCCTTTTTTATATGCTTTAATGTGAATATGGCAAGGTTCAATGAAGGGCTCGAGACAGTATGTAATCGCATTTTCAGCCAAAGGCTGGAGGACAAGCTTTGGCACGCGGCATTTTTTCACCGCCGGCTCAATGTCGAGTTCAAAAACGAGCCGCTCCTCAAAGCGAAAACGCTGAATGGTAAAATAGTGGAGCACAATTTCAGCTTCTTCCTCGATCGTCACCACGTCGTTTTTCATATTGATGGCATTCCTGAGCAAAAACCCGAGGGATTCCGTCATCTTTGAAATTTGCGGCTGACGGTTCGTTTTTGCCAGCCAGTTGATCGACTCGAGCGTGTTGTATAAAAAGTGGGGGTTAATTTGCGCTTGGAGCGCTCTGAATTCCGTCTCTTTCAGCATCAGCTGCTTCTCGTAGTTCTCGGCAATCAGTTCATTGATCCGTTCAACCATTTTAAAAAAGTTGCGGTTTAAGACGCTGACTTCATCCTGCCGGTCTGAAGGAGCACGAGTGAGCGGCGCCAGTTTAAAATCGCCGGTTTGGACATTTTTCATGGCTGCCACCAGCTTCTCAATCGGACTCGTAATGCCCCTGGCCATTTTTCTTCCAAAAAGAACCGCAATCAAAAAGAAGAGGATAAAAAGGGAAATCAGGATCGTCTTCATCGCAGAGATTTTAGAAAACATCGCGTCAAAAGGGATCAGGCTCCAATACGTCCAATTCTTATACGCTGATTTGACATATGAAACGAAAAAGCGCTGGTCGTTTTCCTCCACAATGTCATATCCGTTTTCTGCGTGAGAAGATAAACGTAGTCCATCGGTTTGGCTGAAAGGCATTTCAGAAAAAAACAGCTCCTGCCCGTCCGACATCGCAATCTTGCCTGCGCCTTCCCCCCAGTCTTTCGGAAGATCGCCGATGACCCGTTTTAAATCGGCGACAATCACCACTGTTCCCAGATGGTCAAGGTTTAAACGCTCATAGGAGCGAATTTCCCGGACGGATAACAGCTCGCCGGTTTCACCCGGCATGGGCTCCCACGTGTTGCTGCCTTTTTGGCGCGACGCTTTTTCGATCAGCGCATTCTTTTGCTCCCGCAATGCTTCGGTTAAATTCGCACCTGCGGAATACTCGGTTCCGGAAGCATCAAACAAATGAATCGATTTAATGTACCGCTTAGAGCCGGTATATTCGGCAAGCTTATCCCAGATTTTGCTTTTCATTCGGTAGGTCACGTATTTGTTTTGGCCGCGGCCGGCTTTCAGAAGGTTTGCTTGGATGGCGGCGTCAGTGGTCAGTTGATATGACACATCCTCAATCTTTTTCAATTCATCTTCAATGCTTTTTGATGATAACATCAGCACCTGTGACGACTTCCTGTAAATCTGCTGGTCATAGACACGGAACGCGTATTGAACGCCACTCAAGATCAAGATGAGCGAAACAGCCATGATCAATGAAATCAAGATAAACAATTGATCTTTAATTTTTAAATGCTGATACCGGTTCACCGAACGAACACCTTCATTTCAAGCGTGTGACGGCAGCCTGTTTATCTGTCCGGCGCCCGTCTATTGCGCGGAACGCCTGAAACGAGAGCTTCGTCAAAATGAAGCTTAAAGCGCTGCCGCTGAAGAATAGAAGAAATGTGACATGAAATAAAGCGAGCAGAATCATGCCAAACGCGCTGATCAGCATGAAAAACGAGGTGAGCGGACGGGAAAAGCCGATGATAAAGCTGTATTTCAGCACTGCAATCCGTTTTAAATCGTAGTGGACATCAATTGGAAAAGCGTAAAAGAGGATGATGGCGTAAATGATAAACAAACTGATGAACAGACTTAAGACAACCGGCTGATCGTGAAAATAGACGGCCGCAATTTGAAAATCAACAATCAGCAATAAACCGACCAGACCCAATATCAAACCGAGAACGCTTGCTTTGGCCCATTTCTTTTTAAACGCCTGATAAAACGTCTGAAACACCGGGATATCCATCTTTCCCAGCGCCCACTGTCTTGTCACAGCGAACATCGCGGCAGTCGCCGGCGCTAAACCGAAGATGACCGCTCCCGCCAGCGTGAAGCCGATCCACAACAGATTCAAATAGGCGAGCCGCATCACCCACTCGCAAAAGCGGTAAAATCCATTTGCCAACGTGTGAATCATGGTCTCCCTCCTTCGCAACTTAGTAAACGCTTACAAAAAATATATTTCTCTTCTTTCGAAAAAAATCCTCTTTTCCCCGCTGACAGACGGAAGAAGGCTTGATCTAAAAGCCTTAGACCAAGCCCTTGCTTCCGCTATTTAGCCGATGTCTTAATGTTGACGCCGACCGCCGTCCCGTTTCTGCTTGAATCTGCAACCCCCATAAACGTTCTGTTCTCCCGGTCAATGAAAATGCTTTGGACATTGCCGATATCAACCGGATTCGCACCGAATCTGTGGCCGAAGTCATTGAGCTTCAGTCTGACATCCTCCGGCATTCCCGATTCATAGCGGTAAGAAGTCAGGCTGTTCGTATAGATTCTCGGCTCTTCAATCGCATCCTGAAGGCTCATGCCGTACTCAAAATAATTCAAGATCGTCTGGAAAACGGAAGCAATGATCGTCGTTCCTCCCGGGGAACCGACAGTCAGCACCGGTTTTTCGTCTTTAAAAACGATCGTCGGCGTCATGCTTGAAAGCGGCCTTTTATTCGGCTGAACTTCGTTCGCTCCGCCTGGAACCGCATCAAAATCGGTCAGTTCATTGTTTAAAAACAGTCCGTACCCGGGCACTAAAATCCCCGTTCCAAAAAGCTGTTCAATCGTAGTCGTATAAGAGACAACATTGCCCCACTGGTCCGTGACGGTAAAATGCGTCGTCTCCCCGATCGTCTTATCTTCAGGCTGAGGCACGATCTCATAATTCGGCTCTCCCGCCTCGTATTTCCACGGATCGCCTGCTTTCACATCGCGGTTCATCGAATCAAGGCTGATCAGCTGCTGCCGCTCCTTAATATAATCGGGATCGAGCAGCCCTGAGAGCGGAACATCGACAAATTCCGGATCGCCCGCATATGCCGCCCTGTCCGCATAGGCGAGGTGCATCGTTTCCGCGAGCAGATGATATTTTTCAAATGATTTTGGATCGTATTGCGATAAATGAAAATCATCAATCAATTTCAGCATCTGCAGCATGAACACTCCGCCTGAGCTTGGAGGAGGCATGCTTGCGATATCATAGCCGTGGTACTCGCCCCAGATCGGCTTATCTGTTGTGACCTCATAGCGGGACAGGTCATCAGGTGTCATCGAACCCCCGAAATCTTGCACGACATCTGCAATCGCCCGGCCGATTTCTCCATCATAAAAGGCTTTTGACCCTTCTTTCCGTATTAATTTAAACGTCTTGGCCAAATCCTTTTGTACGAGGATATCGCCTTCTTTCAAAGGTTCACCGTCGGGAAGGAAAATATCCTTTGCGGCCGTTTTGCTGAGCTTGTCCTGATGGTCCTTTATCGCATCGGCCAAAACCGAATCGATCGGGAACCCTTCTTCTGCAAGCTTAACGGAAGGCGATATCAAGTCTTCCATTTTCTTCGTTCCCCACTTTTTATGCGCTGCTTCGAGCCCTTTCAGCGTTCCCGGCACACCGACCGCATTTCCGTGTCTCGACCTTTCTGAAAAAGGAATCACCTTTCCGTCTTCATCCAAAAACATGTCAGGTTCGGCACCCTGTGGAGCACGCTCCCTGCTGTTGACGATCGACGTTTCCTTCGTCTCGCCATCGTAGACCATCATGAATCCACCGCCGCCGATTCCCGACATCATCGGCTCCGTTACATTCAGAGCATACTGAATCGCAATTGCTGCATCAATGGCATTCCCGCCCTTTTTCAACACTTCGGCTCCGATTTTTGATGCAAGCGGATGGGCCGTAGCCACCATACCGTCTTTCCCGACGGCGACTTTATCACCATCTCCGCCGCTCATAACCCCTTCTGCTTTTGACACCGGACTGAAAAAGCAACCAACCGCCAAGCAAATCGCAACAACTAAGAAAGCTAACCGTCTCATCAGATCACCTTCCTTTCCAGTTTATTACTACTATAACAGGAAAGCGAACTGAAAATAAGGAAAACTCCCAATTTTCTATTTTTTTGAACCCAAACTCCCAAATTCCTCAAAAAAATCCTGTCATTCGTTCTTTTGACACAATTAGCTGAAAGGAGAAAACGCCTATTATCATCATAAAATCCCGGATGGCAGCTGGTGCTTGCGCCCACCTAAAAGATGTGAATATCTAAAAATTAAATGGTTTTTTTCGACTGCACCTGTTTTTTTTCGACAAAAAGTTATATAATATTTTGATGTGTGCATTGTCTCATTTAAACAATGGAGGGTTACAAATGTTGAAAAGAAAAAAAGACAAGTTTTCCGTGCTTTTGACGGAAATTGCAAAAAATTTAGACGAAACAGCTGAGTATTTTGTTAACTATAAAGTGACGAATCAGACAACCCTTAAAGAATTCGCGGATACCTTAAAAGAGTATGAGACAAAAGGAGATAATTATGTACATACGATGATTAAGGAGCTGAACAAAGCATTTATCACGCCGATCGAACGCGAAGACATCCTTCAGCTTACAAACAGCCTCGATGATGTACTCGACGGTATCGAACACTTTTCAGCCATGATGGAAATCTTCTCGATCACATCTTCAGATGAGCATATTGATAAATTCAGCGGCTATATCAGAGAATGCGCAAAAGAAATTCTGTTGACAATTGAATTGCTGGCGGAAAATCGCCTGACAGAAATTCAGCCGCACGCCATTAAAATTAAAGAATACGAACATAACTGCGATAACCTGCACCGCAAATCGCTGAAGAATCTTTTCGGGAAAGAGACCGATCCGATTAAAGTGATCCAGTACAGGGAAATCTATGAGACGCTAGAAGAAATCGCAGATTCATGCCAAAGTGTAGCAAACAATTTAGAAACCATCATAATGAAAAATGCGTAACGAGGGATTATAATGGATCTTTTATTTGTATTAACCATACTGATTGTCATCTTTGCTTTGGCATTTGACTTTATCAACGGTTTTCATGATACGGCAAATGCGATCGCCACCTCGGTATCGACAAAAGCGTTAAAACCAAGGCACGCCATTATAATGGCGGCAGTTATGAACTTCGCCGGCGCCATGACGTTCACAGGCGTAGCGAAAACCATTACGAGCGACATCGCCGACCCTTTCAAACTGGAAAACGGATCGGTCGTGATCCTTGCAGCTCTTATCGCAGGCATTACATGGAACCTGGTGACTTGGTATTTCGGCATTCCCAGCAGCTCATCCCACGCGATCATCGGAGCGATTGCCGGAGCTGTCATCGCATCGGAAGGATTCGCCGCGATTAAATACCACGGATTTATTAAAATTATCGAAGCACTTATATTATCGCCCATTTTGGCGTTTGTTTTAGGATATTTGATCTACAGCATCGTCAAAGTCATTTTTAAGAACAGCAATCTGGCCAAAACGAATAAGCGGTTCCGGCGCGTTCAAATCGCGACAGCTGCCATACAGTCCTATACACACGGCACGAACGATGCACAGAAAGCGATGGGTATCATTACGATGGCTTTAATTGCGGGTAACTTGCACAGTACAACTGACATCCCGTTCTGGGTGCAGCTTGCATGCGCCACAGCCATGGGACTCGGAACATCTGTCGGCGGCTGGAAAATCATCAAAACCGTCGGCGGAAAAATCATGAAGATCCGTCCCGTCAACGGTGTCTCTGCAGATTTGACGGGAGCCCTCATCATCTTTGGTGCGACGATCGTCCATTTGCCTGTCAGCACGACACACGTCATTTCTTCATCCATTTTAGGCGTAGGCGCTTCCCACCGGGTGAAAGGCGTAAACTGGGGCACCGCAAAGCGGATGTTGATCACATGGGTCATTACCCTTCCCATTTCGGCAACCATCGGTGCATTTGCCTATTTCATACTAGATTTATTCTTTTAATCAGCACACTCCCGTCCGAATCCAGGACGGGAGTTTTCATGTTTAAAAGAAAGCTGGCATAACAATAGAATAGGAACTGCACTATTTCTCGGGAAGAGGGAAACCAGTTATGCTGCTATTTTATCAATTCCTTGTTTGGCTCATTGTATTGGCGCTGGCTCTGTATGTGGCTGCCGTGTGGCGTTTTGAAAAAAAGCTCACCGAAAAAACGGTCGCGATCCGAAAAACATGGTACCTGCTTTATGTTATCGGCGCCGTGATTTATTGGACGCACGATCCGCAGTCGATTTTCACAAACCCGCTTCATTACTTGATCGTTGCCGTTTTTTTCACGCTGACAGACGCTTTTATTTTCTTAAACGCTTACTTTAAAAAGCTCGGCAGCTCCGAACTCGCGACAGACACAAGAATGCTTCTCGAAGAAAACAACGACCTCCTCCACACATATCAAAACAGGCTGAAAACGTTTCAATACCTATTGAAAAACGAACCGATCCACATCTATTATGGAAATATAGAAGCATATGCAGAAGGGATCGAAAAGCTCATCAAACGATTTGCCGAAAAAATGAATATATCCGCTGCACTTTGCGAATATAATTCAGAAGAAAGCAAGGATCATTTGCTTGAGCATATGGAAAACCGCTTCGATGTTCAAGAAAAGCTTGAGCGCAAAGACGTTTATTATGAAGAAAATGGAAAAATGGTCCTCATTCCTTTTTCCATCCACGATTTTGACTATGTCATGAAGTTAACCTCAGAAGACCTTGTCACAGAATTTGACTACCTCCTGTTTACTTCTTTAACAAGCATCTATGATCTTCTGCTACCAAACGAAGAGGACGGTGACGACTGATGGAGCCTGCTTTTCAGCAAGACCATGAAAGCGCAAAAAAGCGCCTCGCCTTTAAAATGTTTAAAAAGCAATCCAAAACCAATATCGCGAAATACGAAGTCAGCCCCCATACCGAACGGATTTTCCGGCAAAACGAACGGCTGATCGGCGAGTATAAAAGAAAAAAAGCTTAACGAGGACGGGAAAATTCTCCCGTCCTTATTCCGTTTTCCCGTTTCATACATACAATAAACCAATCAACTAAAAGCGCTGAATTAGGTGATGCTGTGAAAAAACTGAAAAAACAAGTCAAACACGTCGATTTCGCAAAATTTGGCCTGTCAGACTATACCTCTCTTCTCAGAAGAAGAAGCGAGAAAATCATTAAAACGCTGAACAAAAGAAAAAACAAACCGTGAAGCCTGAACTTTCAACCTCCTTCCCTGCTGAGAAGGGGGTTTTTTATGCCTTCAGCAGTATGTGCATCATAAAGGATGCCCCTGTCCGCCTTCTGCAACAGATTGAGGCAGCTTCTCAGAACGTATCGGTTTCACAAACAAAGCGACGCAAATAGAACCTGCCACCGCCAGCCCTCCCGCAAGCAAAAAAGCGCTTGTGAAAGCCCCGGTATACTCGACGATGTACCCTGTAACGGTCGGACCGATAATACCGGACGTATTGGCAAGAAAGTGCATGAATCCGCTCACACCCCCGACCCTGTCCGGATGAACGATATCCTGTATAATCGCCCAGTATGTGATGCCGGTCAAATACAAAAAGAAAACCGATAGTGCGACAAGGGCAACAGCTCCAAACGCAGTCGTGACAAGCCCGGCAAATCCAATGCATACCGCCGCAGCCAAAAGGCAGCACACAAGCACGGCTTTTCTCGAAAACATCTGTTTGCCCGTCAGCTTGAACAGATAATCCGATATAAATCCCCCAAGCGCGAGACCGAGAAATCCGACAACCCACGGTATCATCGTTGCAACGCTCATATCGTGTATGCTCAGCCCCCGGGCTGACGTTAAATAGCTCGGAAACCACGTTAAGAAAAAGAATAAAATATAGTTGTAAGAAAAGAATGCGAACGCCGTAAACAGCACGGTCGGCTGCCTCAAATAAAAAGACAGCGGGATGCCGGTATCCTTTTTCGGACGCGCTTCTTTTTCAGGGGACAAACTGCGGGAGTCGTCCGGCTTATCTTTCATGAATTTCATCCAGAACCAAGTCCAGATAAGCCCGATGATCATGATCAACACAAAGGAAGCCTTCCACCCCCAATGGATCGCGATCAATCCGACGATCGGTCCTGAAATGGCTCCGCCGAGCGGCGTTCCGCACATCGTCATGCCAAGCGCCCTTGCTCTTTCTTTTTGCGGAAACCAATTGTTGACCGACTTGCTCGTTGCAGCTGACAGCGGACCTTCCCCCATGCCGAAAATGACGCGGATGATAAACAGTGAGACGAAATTATATGTCAGTGCAATGGCCCCGCTGAAAACCGACCATACGACCATTGCAGCCGACAGCGTATGTTTCGCTCCATACTTATCTGATGCCCAGCCGCCGATAAAATTAAAGATGGCATATCCGATGAAAAAACTGCTGAACAGCATGCCCATCTGCGCCGGACGTATGTTCAAATCTTCCTGAATAAAAGGAGCGGCGACAGACAATGCTGAACGATCCAAATAATTAATCACTCCCGCCAGAAAAAGCATCACGATGACAAACCCGCGGCCGTTTGAAAACATGGGCAACCCCCTCTTTCCGGAATTTAGAAAACGCTTTCATTTTATGTGGTATTACAGATGGATCAACACTTTCACAGGATTGGTTTCCGGAGCAAGTGCTGATTGAAATCCGTCAACAACATCGCGAAACGCAATCTGTCCGGTAACAAACCGGTTCGCATCCGCTCCGCCATCCCTGATGGCTTTTATCACCGTCTCAAAATCGCTTCTTAATGCGTTGCGGCTGGATAAAATGGTCAGCTCCCGCTTGTGGATTTCAGGATCGGGCATGACCAGATGGCCGTGAACCAGCCCAACATAGATCAGCCGGCCCCCGTGTGCGGCGTACTGATAAGCGCTGTTCATCGATCCAAGGTGCCCTGTCGCGTCAAAGACAGCCGCCGGATAGTCGCCGTTCGTCAACCGTTTGATCTCATCCGCCACATGTTCTCCCGCTAATACAACTTCATCGGCTTCAGCCCATTCACGGCTAAATGTGAGGCGCTCATTCCTGACATCCATCGCGATGACTTTCGCCCCCTTCAATTTTGCGAATCTCATCACGCTGAGCCCGATGGGACCCGCTCCAACGACAAGCACCGCTTCCCCTTTTTTGATATTTGCCCTTTCTGCAGCGTGGGCGCCGATGCTCAAACATTCAATGACAGCAGCTTCGCTGAGCGTCAATCCTTCTGTTTTTAACAGGTGGTCTGCCGGGATGTTTATGTATTCCCGCATGCCCCCGTCTGTATGAACACCGAGGACGTTCAGATTCACGCAGCAGTTGGGCCGGCCGTGCCGGCAGGCGATGCATGTTCCGCATTCCAAATAAGGAATAATTGACACTTGATCGCCAGGCTTAAGCGTTCCGCCGGTATCATCGATGCTGACAATTTCACCGGACAGCTCGTGTCCGAGCACCCTTGGATAAGAGAAAAACGGCTGTTTTCCGCAATAAGCGTGAAAATCGGTCCCGCAAATTCCGATCCGTTTGATGCGGACCAATGCTTCCCCATCCTTAAGTTCCGGTATTTTCACATCCGTCATTTTAAAATGATAAGGCTTTTCACACACAATCTGCTTCATGTATCGGCCTCCTTTATCGCATCGTTTAGACACCGGCATAAGCCGTAAACCCGCCATCCACCGGCACTGTTATACCGGTAACAAATCCGGACATATTCTCATCCGCCAGCCAAAGCAGCGTCCCCAGCAAATCTTCCGGGCTGCCGAAACGCTTCATCGGGGTGTGAGAGATGATCTTCTTTGCCCTGTCGGTAAATTCGCCGTTTTGATCAAGAAGAAGCCGTTCATTTTGATTGGTTAGGAAAAATCCCGGGGCAATGGAGTTGACCCTGATCCCCGTTTCGGCCAGATAGACGGCCAGCCATTTCGTGAAATTGTCGATGCCCGCTTTCGCAGCACTGTAAGCAGGCACTTTCGTCATCGGAGTTTGAGCGCTCATTGAAGAAATATTGATCACGGATGCCCCTTTTTGGTTCAGCATCATTTTTGCAAATTGCTGTGTTGGAATGAAAGAACCGAGGAAGTTTAAATTGAAAACAGAACCGACATCATCGCAGTTCAGATCAAATAATGTCTTGATGTTGTCCTGGAAGAGGTGCTCGGAGTTGAATGTTTCATCTGATGTCGTGCCATTGGGGTGATTGCCGCCGGCCCCGTTCACCAATAGATCACAGCCGCCGAATCGGTCGACCACAACGCGCTTCGCCCGTTCAACGCTTCGTTGACTGATGACATCACACTCAACGGCAATCGCTGCGCCGCCGGCTTTTCGAATAGCTTCGGCCACGAGTTCTCCTTTTTCAACGGTTCGATTAAGAATGGCAACATTCATACCCTGCCGGCCGAGCTCTCTCGCCATCGCGCCGCAAAGCACCCCGCTGCCGCCTGTGATGACCGCAGTTTTCCTCGCTAAATTTTCATGGATTTCAAGCATTTTGAAGCCCCCTGTTCTTCTCTATTAAGCGAATCCCATATGCCCCATAAATACATGATACCGAGCGCCCTGTCATACAGACCGTAGCCGGGCCTGCACTTTTCATCCCAAATGTGGCGGCCGTGATCCGGACGCACATAGCCTGAAAAACCTGTTTCATGATAGGCTTTGACAATCCCGCAAATGTCAACTGTGCCATCTTTTGTTCTGTGCGATGTTTCGATAAAATCGCCGTTTTCGTAGACTTTGACGTTGCGGATATGGGCAAATGGAATCCGGTTGGCATACGCATGGATCATGGCGGTAAGATCATTTTCGGGATTTGCGCCCAATGAACCGCTGCACAGTGTCACGCCATTCGCCGGATGATCGACAAGCTGTAGCAGCCGCCCGATGCTTTCTCCTGAGGTCATGATGCGCGGGAGTCCGAAAACCGGCCACGGCGGATCATCGGGATGGATCGCCATTGTGATTCCGCAGCGTGCGGCGGTTGGAATGATGTGTTCAAGAAAATAGTGAAGATGTCTCCACAGATCCTCCTCCGTCACATTTTGATAGGCTTCAAACAGCCTTGTCAGATGCTCCAGCCGCTCCGGTTCCCAGCCCGGCATCGTGAATTCGGGATGCTTGGCGATTTGATCGACAAGCGCAAAAGGATCGATTGTGTGCACCTTTGCGTGCTCATAAAACAGAGCGGTGGAACCGTCTGGAGCCTTTTTGTATAAATCGGTCCGCAGCCAGTCAAATACAGGCATAAAATTGTAGCAGATCACTTTTACGCCGGCTTTGGCCAAATTTTCAATCGTTCGCTTGTATTTTTCAATATACAGATCTCTCGTCGGCAGCCCGAGCTTAATATCCTCATGAATGTTAACGCTTTCAACAACTTCAATGTGAAAACCGTGCTGTTCACACTGCCGCTTCACTTCTAACATTTCTTCCAATGGCCACTCTTCACCTGGCGGCTGATGATGAAGCGCCCAAACGATCCCCTCTACACCGGGAATTTGCCTGATCTGCTCAAGGGTGACGGAGTCGTTTCCTTCTCCATACCATCTGAAAACCATTTTCATCACACTTCCTCCTCACCGATTCAATAAGATAAAATGATCTTTGTGACCTGATGGGGACAGTTTTTCGCTTTTTTCAACGCCTCTTCTATTTCTGTAAAAGGCATGATCTCAGTGACAAAAGATCGGGCTATTTCGGGGTTTTCATTCAAAAATTGAATGACGTCGGGAAATTGATTGACACTGTGTTTTGTTCCATAAATTTCAATATCTTTCTTTGTGAGAAGAAGACCCGGAATCGTCACATTTTCCCCCGTTAAGCCGACAATGACAATGCGCCCGGCGGCAGCTGCCAAATGGACGGATTGCTCAATCGTCGCGGGAATCCCGGCCGCTTCGAACACAATCCCCGCTCCTTCTCCGTCTGTCAGCTTCAGAATCATTTGCTCGGCATCCTCTTCACCAGGCTGTATAACGGCATCCGCACCGAATGCTTCGGCAAGCTCAAGCCTTTCCCGTACGGGATCGACAGCGATTACACGGGAGTCAAAGCGCTTTTTAAGCTGTGCCAAAATCGTTAACCCGATCGGACCCATTCCCAATATGACAATCGTTTCGCCTGTTTGAATAGCTGCCCGCCGAACCGCCTGCGCTCCGATGGAAAACGGCTCGCACAACGCTGCGGCTGCAAAATCCATTTGCTCAGGAATCGGATGGACATGCGTTTCCGGGACAATGATAAAATCAGCGAAGCCTCCTCTGCGAACCGATCCGATCATATCGATGTTCACACAGGCGTTTGTCCTCCCTTTCCGACAAGGGTAACAGCCTCCGCACGGAATAGCCGGTTCAATTACGACCCTTTCGCCCGCGGATCGCTCCCTCACCCCGGCCCCCGTTTTTTCAATGATGCCTGCGAGCTCATGACCAAAAATCTGAGGGTACTGTGCATATGGATTTGAACCGTCGTAAAAATGCACATCACTGCCGCAAATCCCGGCGGCCTTTACCTTGACAAGGACTTCGCCGCTGGCCGGTTCGGGACGCGGAACGTCGCGAAATTCAATTGAAAATGGCTTCGTCATCACCGCAGCTTTCACATCACCACTCCTTTAAAAGCGCTTACTTTTGAAATAACCGGGAAACTCATTAATGAGCATCTGTTTATCAACGATGACCAGCTGCAAATGCTCCTCGGCAATTTTCTTAGCTTTCGCCTTCTGTTTTGTTCGAATCGCTTCTGTTAATGCCCCGTGCTGCTGATGAATGGTATTCCAGTTAAAATCGGCGGCAAGCCTTAATAAACGGATTCTTTGGAAGGGAACGTTCATCTGCTGAATCGCAGCCCAAACATTCGCTTTTCCGCAGCCTTCAAAAATCGCCTGATGAAAAGCTTCATCCAATTCAAACAAACTTTCATAGTTTTTCTGTGCAATCGATAATTCCTGCATCTTCACATTCTGCTCCAACTTAAACATAGCTTCCTCCGGAAAGTCTTCACACGCCAGTTCAGCTACAGCCTTTTCCAGGTTTTCCCGCATAAACCTCGCTTCCTCCACCAGATCAAGATCAATTAGCGATACGCGGGTTCCTTTCTGCGGATAGACTTCGAGAAGCCCTTCTCTCGACAGCTGCAAAAAAGCCTCTCTGACCGGAGTGCGGCTGACTTCATACCGTTCTGAAATCTCTTTTTCCGATATCAGCTCACCCGGCACAAGCCGAAACTTCATGATTTCTTCCTTCAGCATCCGATAGATTTGGTCTCTGACAGACCGCGGGTTTAACTGTTTCATTGTCATGACTCTCACCTCCTCTCTGCCATACTACCATACAAGTATGGTTGTGAATATATATTTTTGAAAATTTTAAAAATATAAAGGAACTTTAAAAGTTCCTTTATTTCAAGAGAGCAAGGATTTTCGCTTTTGTCTTCGGTCCGTATATTCCGTCCGCCCCCAAACCGTACATCAACTGAAAACGTTTCACCGCGTTTGCCGTCTTCACTCCGTAGTATCCGTCGATCCCGTGGTTTTTGGCCCCTTTATCAGGGTAATAATAAAGAGCCGCAAGGGCTGTCTGAATTTGTGTGACGGCCGTTCCTTTCATCAGCGGGCTTTTCACCTTATAAATGCCGGCGGGAAGAGTCCATGTCTTGCTCTTACCGCCCGCTGACGCTTCAGCGGCTGTGAGGGCTTTTTCAGTTGCCGGGCCGTAAATGCCATCGGCTTTAATTCCCGCTTTCTTTTGTAAAGAAGCAACCGCTTGCACCGTCTCGTTTCCGTAGCTTCCGTCCGCCCCGTATTTGGGCAGCGAAAAACCGGCCGCGATCAAGCGCGTTTGCAGCTTTTTCACATGAGCGCCTGACATTCCTTTTTTGAGTATAATGCCCGACGATGAGCTTGTTTTGCTGGTGGAGGCAGCCGACACGGATACGGTTTTCGTTCCCAAAAGGGCGTCTACTCTTTTACGGAAAGCTGACAATTGGCCGGCATCTTTCACCCACGGGGTTGGACAGCTTTTGTTGGTGACATCGTAATGGCGGACAATCCGATCTGTGGACAAACCGTATGTCTTGCACAAATCAGCTACAAGCTCTGCCGCATTGCGAATCGTCTTTTCATGGATGGTACCGTCTTTTTCCACGCACATTTCGACCCCGAGCGCCATGGTATTGGCATTCGGCTTCAGGAAGCTGACATAGCAGCGGTTTTGATCATGCGCATGATAAGCGACTTCCTGATCGGGAATAACATGCTGTGCCTCATGGCGGTCGACAAAATAGTGAGCCGAGGCATAACGCTTGTCAATAATGCAAGTGCCATTGAAATAATTGCGCTCATTTAAAGCGGAAGCCCCGGGCGTCGCCGTCCAATGCATGACAATTCCATTGACTGCCGCAAGCTTCAGCCCGGGACGGGTGTATTGATTGACTTTTACAAAGTTCTTGATGACTTTGACCAAACTTCATCATTCCTTTTCACATTCAATTCAGAAAGCCGCCTCAAAGACGGCTTCATTTCGTTAAACCTTTTTTCTGTAAAACCTCTTGTTGCATTTTCCCTTTGCTCGTCACATAGTTGTTCTTATACCAGGCAACCAGTGATGCAACGATCGTAAAAGCCGCAGACCCTGCCGAATACAGGGCATCCGCCAATGTATGAATCTGATCTTCGGCGACCGGTAAAACCGGCTTTCCAAACATGATCAACGTCTGATTGACCAGCGCAATAAAAAGAAGCACCGTCCTGACGACCGTGCCTTTGTCGATATGTTTCATCATCTTGTCCTCCCTTATTTCTGCAATAAATTATAAAAAACAGCGATCGCTCCGCCGATGATGCCGGTGCTGACCGCTGTAATGATCGCGCCTGTGATGCTGCGCTTGATCCAAGTTGTATTCTCTTCGATTTTGTTCAGTTTTTCGTTAATTGAGATGATTTGCTGATCGTGGCGGTCTGATGTTCGTTCGAGTGTGCTGACGCGTTTTTCGAGTATTTTTTGCCCGGACTTTAATTCTGTAATCTCTTTCTGAAAAATATCGTTTGATTGCACCGTCTCTTATCCCCCTTTACACATGTACTCGACATTCATTATGCCGACAAAAAAGTATGATATCAAAATGTATAACCCCTTACTTTTTAAAGGGGAATCACTTCATCTAAACCATAAGATGTAATGTTCTCAAGTTTATCTGCAATCTGGCCTTCCAATCTCATATTTCCATCAGGTTCAATATATAACTTAGTCATCCCTGTGGTACCGAAAATCGGAACAATTCTGCTTCGAAATTTTGACGGCCGATAGGCTTCCGGAAGTGTCCCAAAAACAACACCCCTTTTTGTCACAATTTCCCCCTCTAATATTAGAAGTCCGCCTATTAAACCACAACGCACCTTTCGATCACCATGGGAAGCTCCGTTCTTAAGGGGAACTTCGGTCCAGGCAGGCTCTAAATCAGCAGCTGTTATAATTCGCTTCCATCCCTTAAAAATTCCATCAGTATGAACAGATCCATGCCATAATGTATTATCATAAGTCCGCCATGCATATATTGTTTTTCGTTCTAAATCAGCCTCAATGACATCATAGGTAAACCAGGAACTATCTTGAACCGGGTTATTTTGTACCTCATTCCCTAATGCAACATAAAATCCGGTCGGCAGTTTTAAAATATCTGCTCCACTTTGCAATCTTGTCCTTGAACCTTGATCATTCGTTAACTTGTATAATTGTCCGCTACTCCATTTTTTACGTTCTTGTTCGGAAATATGAAGGTCGGGGTTGTCCGCATGAGCATCCACTTTTGTTTGAGACCCTGCTGTTGTTTCCAATTCCGTCCATTCCGTCCATTTACCCCCCAAAATTGATTTTCGATAGGTTTTATTTGCTCTGTCAAAAGCGATGATTTGTCCTTCATTTCCCTCAGAATTACATGTCCAAATTCCTCTGATAGAAGGACCAGGTCCGTTTAGTGCCCCTGACTCCGCCGTAAAGTGAATAAGTCCTGTATGCTGAGGGAGGACAACATGAAAATCTTCATTTTCATGAATATTAATTTTCCCTTGCCCATCTTCCTGAGTAATATTAAACAGTTGACTTTCATTCCACCTGTGTCGATCATGTTCTGTAATATGCAGTGTGCCGTCTTTCACATGTGAATCCAGCTCTTTTTTTGTTGCTGTTTTTTGATCGATCTCATCAATATAGTTTACAATCAGTTGATCATTTTCATTGAGCTGATCGACAACTTTATTAAAAAGATCAGCATGGGCACGATCTGTTGTTTTAAAACTCATTGGTTTTTTTATATCCATCCTGTTTTCGCCTCTCATTCAATTGTGATGACTATTGCTGTATTTTTTTAGGTTTGGCACCACTCTGGTGTATTTGCTTCTTATTTAGGATAAAAAAACAGGAACCTGGCGTCTCGGTTTTTGGATGTCCACCTTGTTTCAGCTCCTTTAATAAATGTCGTCGATTTCGAAGACGAACTCGATGTCGCCGTCTTTTTGCTTGTCTGTCATCGTTCTGACCGCTGTGAATTTTCCGGCTTCATCGACAAGGGCAAGCTCGTTGATCGTCTCTCCTGCCAGTTCGCTTTCTCCCAAAGTGCATGTATAGCGGACTTTCGCCGGTTCCATGAAGACAAAGCCGTCGATTTCCTTTTGCAAGAGTTCGTTTTTCAGCGCCTGTTCGTTGCCCTGTAAAGCAACGGGTTCACCTTTATCGTTTGTACCTCCGTTTCCGAAAGCCATTTTTGTGATTTTGGTGAGCTTGCCCCCCTCAGCCCGTGCTTTTGCCATTTGCTGTCTCGCATAAAGCGTTGTCACTGTTAATTGTTGTGCCATTTTGATTTCTCCTTTACAATGCGATTTTTTGCGCCGCTGCTGCCAGCTGCTTCGTTCCGTCGAGCAAAAATGCGCCGTTTAACGTCCACCACTTCTCCCTCATTTCTAGCGCGCCTGCTTGCTTAAATTCATGCTCGCATTTGCAGCTAATTTTGAAGGACTGGATCTGTTTGTTTTGATTGGTAATGCCGGTTTTCATGCCTGCTTTTGTTTGCTGTTTCCGCCGGTTTTCAGCGGCCGCCTTTATCGTCAAGCTCAAGGCGGACCGGATATATTGCCGCTTCTTGTGGCGCAGTGTGAGCTGCTGTTTAAACCTGCGGGGCAGACCGTCGATTTCTCGAAAACCGTTCAAGTAGAATGAATCATCAAGCAGATACTGTCCGTCCAAATAAACCGGTATCGTACCGAAAAATCGGTTTTTGCTTCTTAAAACAAGTCTGTTATGAATGCTTTTCGGCGGCCGATATTCATAATGAAACCCGCCCCGGAATGTATAAGCCAAATGGGCGGGCTTCATATGATTGACAGTTTGAATGATCGAAGGTATAAACTGCAGATCCTCACCGTTTACGCTCAGCAAAAAATGATACCGTCCGGCCGTCAGTCTGACGGATGCGGACGGCTGTTTTAAAAAGGCATTGACTGCGCGCTCGATCGAGCGCGCAGTAATCGGCGGAATATTGGACATCTTGGTTAACAGTCGTGCCCTTCGAATATTAACGCCGTCTGAAGCCTCGCGTCTGACATTCAAAATCTTTTCCCACCTGTCCAGCCCCCATGTGGCCGTCGTGACGAAAAGCTGGTCTGTTATATCGAAAATCTCTTGATTTTGCTTCTCAAATTCTGGCGCCTCGGCCGCTAAAATATCTTGGATCTCCCGGATTTCCGTCAAGTATGGCGGCAGATGAAAAGCCATTTCATCAATCTTGCTCAATGATGGTCACCTGCCCCAGCTTTGGAATTTCCGTTTCTGTCAACTGCAGATTTTTCGCTTCCCCGTTGATGAAGACTTCCGAATAGTCACTGACAGAGGACGATTCATAGATCATGTTGTTGATCTGCGAGAGACGGATGACGCTTTCTTTAAAGGCCATTTCTTTAAACAACGCTGTGATTTTTTCTACAATTTCCTGTTTGGCTTCATCGATCGTCCGGCCTGATTCAGGAATGATTTTTGCAGATATGCTGACGTCTTTCCAGACCGCACTTTCAACCGCAGTATAAGCTCCGATCGGCGCCATACCTTCCCCTTTTCCCGGATCGGGATCGATATATTGCTTGACTCTTTCGATTAATGCATCAGAGGCAGGTTCCATTTTCGCGTTTGTAATGACAACCTTTACGGTTCCCTCGCCATTCCACAGCGGAAAGACCTTCGCTTTGCCCACGCCGTCCACTTCTTCGGCCCATTGTTTGTAATGCATCTGATTCGCGCTGACCGCTTCGCGGCGGACGCGGATCAAATACCTTTCATACAGCGATTCATCCGTCTCCTCATCACGGCCGGGAATTTCAAGACTTCCCATAACCGCCTTTTCAAGCCCTGGAATGGTATCGAGCGGAAGTAAAGGCCGCCCCGACAGATTGGCGTTTCCTTTTGTCCCGGCCGTTTCACATTCAAGCTTGCCGTCTTCGAGCATGGTAAAATATAAGTCTTCCAGAAAGAAGCGGGTTCCGGTGGGAACTGATACTCCATCCGTAAAGGCTGCTGACCAAATAGCTTTGGACGCTTGATAGCGCTCAAGACCGGCCTCAGCCGCCCTTCTGTCCAAATATTCGCCCTCAGCCGTATCCGCATAAACCAAATTCAGCACTTGATCAAGCCAAATATAAGAAAGCGCCAGCTCGGCAGCTGCCGGGGCAAGCGCATTCCAAATAACGCTGTTTTCACGCTTGTCAATCTCATCCGAAACCCGCTCAAGCATGCGTTCCATAATCTCTTCAAATGTCTGGTTTTCAAACATCTTCCCCTATCACCTCCTCGATTTCCAATGTCCCTTCATCGGTTTCAACCGAAAAAGACACATAGAAGGCATCACCTTGACGCTCAATCTCGAAATCGGTTACCGCAGAAATTCGGTCGTCATATATGAGGGCTTCCTCGATCAGTCTCGGTATCTCCATTTCTTTATAAGCGTCGGTCGTTTCATGATCTGAAAGAACCTCCTGCAGTTCATTTCCGATATTATGGCTGTAAACGGCATATGTGTAGCGCTCAGTTCTCAGCGCCATGTAAACCATTTGTTCCATCGCTGCGAGTCCTGAAATCATATCACCTGTCATCCTGCCTGTTTCAAAATCAATTTTGTACGTTTTTGAAGTCTCAATCACTTCGCTGTCATCATCGATATCTTCAAAAGATACTTCCGGTGAAAGAGCCATCCGAGCCACCTCCTACTCCTACACTCTGTCTATCACGAAAAACGACTGCCCTCCAGGCATGGCGGCAATCATCACGTGGTCGCCGGCATGCAATTGGCTGTAAAAGCGAATCGTTTTGTCTTCTCCGTCAATCCGGATCTGTTCCGTATGTTCTGTCAAATGCCTGGCCACCACCAGTAAGTCGGAGGGGATCACCAATTTATCATGATTGCGGAGCTTCAGCTTGAGCGGAGAAGCGGACACGACTTCAGCCGGCATGACATCAACAGGCGATTCAGCGTTTACGGCTCCAAGAGCCAGCTCTTTTATCGCATCGCTTAATTTCATGAAGTCGCTCCTTCAGGTATTGTATTTTTCGCGACGACATCAATCGTCATCACATGCTTTGTCCCTGCAAAATCGTGTTTATCTTTATCAACCCAATAGGTTTCTTTAATGCCCGCTTCCGGAATCGATATATAAACCGGCAGTCCGCTTTGGACTTCCGGTATACCGAGCGCCTGTATGCTTTTTAGCTCTTTTTTGACGCCTTTCTTTTCAGCCTGTATCTTCTTCGCCCGGTCGCGCAGCTGCGCCTCGTTAATATCATCCGAAACCGTTTCTGTATACTGGAGAATGCCGTATCTTTTCATACCGGCTTCATCACTGGCTGATGCGGTATAGGTTTTGTTATCTTTCTGCTTTCTCAGCTTCACCCGGGTTGCCGTTTCATCGATTGACGTACTGTAAGCGTAGTCCGTAATGTTCACACCTGTTTCCAAAACCCAGATATCCTCCGGCTCGGGCCATGCTCTTAAACACAGCTTTCCCTTTTCGGCATACAGCTGATAGTTTTTTCCGGTTTGCTTTTTTGTTTCCCTCAGCGCTTTTAAGATGATGTCATACAGGCTCGTATTGTCTTTAAAGACGAGTGATTTAATCGTATGTCCGGTGCTTGCGATCGCGCCTTTGGGAATTTGAAAATCGTTCGCAATTCGTTTGACAATGTCAGCGGCCGTTTTGTTCGAGAATACATAAACATCCTGGTTTTTCACCAAGTACTGAAGCATGTCGTACGCTTTAAACGTGAGCGTGTATTCTTTCGGCACCCTGCTGAACACAATTCCGCGAAACAGTTCTTTTCCTTTCCATTTAAATAAAACGGTATCGCCTTCCTGCACGCTGTAATATTTATGGCTTCCCTGCTTGATCACAATCGACGCTTCGATCGAACGAGGCGCCTGGTACCTTTCTCCTTCCAATGTGACGCTTTCGGTGACAAGTTCATACCATTCGCTTTCTTTTATGACAAATAATTCGATCATCGCTATCCCCTGCTTTTGATTTAACAGAAAAACGCCGGTTCACCCGGCGCATCGTTTTATGGTATTTTCAGCTTTTGCCCCGGAAAAATCCAGTGCCCCGGCTGTTTGATGTTTCGCTTGCTTCGTTTGATCATCGCCTGTTTGTTCGCGTTCCAAATTTTCCGCCATTCCTGGCTGTTTCCGTAAAAACGGCCTGCGATGTGCCAGAGCGTATCGCCTTTTTTGACGGTGTACATTTTTGGAGCCGGTTTGGACGGCCGTTTTTTCTTCGTTTTCTTTTTTTGCTTGATCTTCCGAGGTGATGCTGTTTGATACTCTTTTAATGTGAGATCAAAATCCCGGTCACCGATATCCTTTTCACCCTCACGATGCGAAAAGTTTTCGATGCTGCATGTGAAATTGATCTTCGTGCCCGTGACGAGAAATTGAACCGTTTTTTTTGCTTTCATCCACTTCTCGATTTTGAGAATCGCGTTCTCCGGCGAAAGAAACCCTTTATATTCCGCAAGCGGAGAATACTTTTTCGGAAAATGAGACGAAAATGAAATCGTCTTTGCTCCCGGTTCATTGATAAATGTAACCTCGCCGAACTTTGACACCTTTACAGACTCGTTCGCAAGATTATTGCTGACGTCAAGCTGCTCGGGAAGCACAGGGAGGCGCAGCTTTTCCTTTCCTTGCGTCAGCCAAAATTCGTACACGGATTTAGTCATAAGCTACGCTTCCTTTCGTCCCAATATGAATATCCCGTTCAAGCTCATCGACAAGAGCGCGCTTGATTTTCGCAATCAATGTTTCCTGGTCGCGTTCACTGTGATAATGATTGTCGCCGGTAATATAGATGTTGACTTCTTTGGCGCCGTTTCCAGCCGGCTGCCGGGATCGGGCCCCGCCTGCGGTGGCTGCAGCCGCCTGACCGCTTGAAATGGAACCGGATCCTTCAGCGGGGTTATGCACTTCCATTCCGAGCGCGCCTGCAGCCCGTTGAAGCAAATATCTGCCGCGGATGCCGCGTTCTTCGGGAATGATCCATTCGCGCTTGCCGCCTTCACCCACGCGGGCGATCTGCTCGCTAGTGATCAGGCCGCCGTTGGCATAGCCTTTATAAGCTCCGCCTCTTGCCATGCTTTTAATCCCCGGCGTGTTAAATGGCGACCCGTATCGTGATTTGATGTAATTGATGGCCGCTACCGCGTTGTGAACAGGATTGAAAATATCATTCATTCCTTTTCCTTTGTACGCATTAAACGTTTGGCCGATCGTCTGCATCAAACCTCTGCTCGGGTCTCCCCGCTTGGCGTTAATGTCCCAGCCGTTAGAGGCGCGCGGATTTCCGCCGGATTCCTTTTGAGCAATGACAGAAAGCGGCTGCAGCCACGACGCCGGTGAACCGGTAGCCATGATCGCCTGCATTAGCCACGACTTTACATTTCCACCGACGGCTCCGATTCCGGAAAACGCAGCTGCCAGTGAGCCCGCTTGTTTTTCCGCAAAACTTTTGACATCGACAGAACTTAAACCTTTGACAATCCCAACCGACGCAAAACGCCCAAGATTCATCATTACCCGGGACGGAGAATGAATATCCAGCTCTTCGCGGAACGCTTTTTCCACTTTTTTCGCTAAGTTTTTTGCAGCTTGAGAAACTTCGCTGCCTTTTCCATTCATGCCGCTGATAAAGTGTCCGACCATGCCTGATCCCCAGCCTGTAGCCGACTGTTTTGAATCAAGGAACGGCTTGTTGATATTTTTATCAACATACTGCGATGTCCCGGTCGGTGTTGCATTTTGCCCGGAAGCGAAGTTTTTGACTGTATTTGCGCCCCAGGAAGATGACGTCTTCACCGTTGTTTGATAAGGCGTATTTACTTTTGCTTGAAGAAAACCGCCCGTTCCGGTCGCGGTAGCATTTTGCCCGGAAGCAAACCCGGTGACCGCCTGTTTTCCGTAATTAGACGATTCTGCCGGCAGGCTGCTAAACGGCTTGCTGATGTTTTTTTGCTTCCATTGATCAAGGGAAGGAGCGTTTGAGCCGATCCCTTTGTCAAAGCCGTCGGTGAATTCCCGGCCGAAAGCCTGCGCCTCTGCCGTTATATTCCCGACGCCGACAGCAGGCGACACAGAAGCCGAATATGAAGCGGTGCTTGAAACCGGAGAAGAAGCTCCCCCGTCTCCCGCCGCGGCCCCCATGTCGTCAACAACGCGCATGCCGAGCTTAGTCGCGGCCTGGGCAAGCAGCATCTTCCCGCGTCCCCGGTTGTTTTCCGTCGGGATGACAAATTCGTTTCCGGCTTCACCGATCCAGGAGATGGTCGGTTTTGTGATGTAGCCGCCTGTTGCATTTTTATCAGGATTATCTCCTGTCATGAAGTTGATGACGGCATCAATACCACCGCCAACCTTATCCCATATTTTGCCTACCCATCCAAATGCTTTCTCAAAACCGTCGCTGATCAATCCGGCAATCTTTACAATTGGCTTTTGAATATTTTTCTCAAACCAGCCGGCGACGCCTTTCCAAATGTCTGTTACCGTTTTTTTGGCCGCTTGAAATTTTTCTCCAATGGCTTCTTTTACGGTTGAAAACGTATTTTTTAACGGATTCCAAACCGTATTCATAAACCATGTGGAAACCGCGCCCCAAACTCTTTTGATCATGTTCCATGTAAATTGAAAACGATTCCAAATTCCAGTTGCCACTTCAATGACTTTTGAAACTACGGGATTCCAAACGTTTTCCGCAAACCAGCCGGCGACCGCCGTGAATGTCTCTTGTATCATCGTCCAGGCCGTTGTCAGCTGATTCCAAATCCCTGTCGCTACTTCAATGACTTTGCCGACAACCGGATCCCAGACATTTTCTGCGAACCAGCTGGCGACAACCATGAATGTTTCCTGAATCATCGTCCAGGCTGTTGTCAGCTGATTCCAGATCCCTGTCGCTACTTCGATCACCTTGCCGACAACAGGATTCCAGACATTTTCCGCAAACCAGCCCGCCACTGTCATGAATGTTTCCTGAATCATCGTCCAAGCTGTTGTCAGCTGATTCAAAATCCCTGTCGCTACTTCAACCACCTTACCGACAACAGGATTCCAAACGTTATCTGTAAACCATCCTGCTATCATCGACCAGTTTTCTTGAATGGCCCCGAGCGCCTCAGCCGATTTATCTTTTATCGTATTCCATGCTTTCTCGACACCGCCATTGTCATCGAACATCTTCCCGAAATATTCACCGATGCTTGAGCCGCCCATGCTTCCGACCATACCTCCAATGGCACCGCCGATTGCCGTTCCCCCCACAGGGAGAATCGCTGTGCCAATTGCAGCTCCTGCTGCTGCGCCAGCTAAACCGCCGCCAATTCCTCCGCCTGCCGAACCGACTTTTTCACCTGCGTTTTCTTTGTTCATATCCATTAACTCAGTCGCTGATAAAAGCGCTCCAGCATATGGGAGGGCTTTGCCTCCAACTTTCCCCACTTTTCGAAGACCTTTCATAAACTTGCCGCCGGATCTGTTTCTTCCCGATCTTGTTTCTCCATTAGTAGTGGTTTCTTCACTTCCTGGCCTGCTGCTTGTTGCAGGTTCATTGATTATAGAACCTCCGCCTCCCCCACAGCAGCAACAACCGCCTCCACTTTCTTCACCTTTAAACAGCTTACCGAGGATGGCATCAAATGATTTGTCCCAAATCTTCTCCGGCAGCCCCTTCACCCAGTCAACAAATTTTTCTTTACCCCACTTTAGAATTTTAGTCCATACGGCCTCAGCTTTCCCATCCGAATCTTTGCTGTCTTCTTTTTGTTCCGTTTTTACAATTGCGTCAATTTTAAGGATACGTTTGGCCTCGATGCTGTTAAGCTTTTTTTGCAAGGCATTCATTTTCGCGGTGGCCTGGTCGTTAATCGTAAGGGTGGCTTGATATTCCCTTGCTAAATGATTATTCAAATAGGAGGAAATCCTGCTGGCTGTCTGGGTGATTTTATCAATGACATAGAGCGTTGCAGAGTATCCTTTTTGCAATACACCCTTCATGTAGCCGGAAATTTTTTGAACAGCCGGGGTGACTCGGTCGTTAACGGCTGCAGTTAAGAAGTATTCAGCTGATGACAAATCAGACATGATGCTTCTGATCTTTTGAATGCCCGGTGTTGCCTGATCATTTATTACAATTGAAAATTGATAATTGCCAGGCAGCTTTTGCTTAAGCTGATTTGAAATATTGTCAATCGTTTTGCCGGCTTTATCAACTGCTGAAATTTCAAGCTGCCATGATTTCAAGTTGGCTTTTAAGAAAACATTAAGTTTTTTCAATGTTTTCTCTGCTGTTTTCGTTTTTATTTTCATTGCGAACGGGCGGCTGAGTTTTTTTCGTCTTTTTTCCAGGTCTTTAAACCCCTTCTGAATCCTTCGCAGCTTCTTAGATACCCGGTCTTCAAGGTCAAAACGTGCCGTCAGTTTTGCCATGGATTATGTACCTCCTTTCCTCGCTTCTTTTTCCAAGATTTGAAGTTTGTAGCTGATGAGTCCGTATAAAAATGCTTTAAACGGTTTTGGGGCTTCGTACAGCTCCCGGAGCTGGGATGGAGAATAGTGAAGTTCGTGCATCGCAAAATAGAGATACACCGCTTCTTTATTCCCATCCTGGATTAGTTTTTTGCTTCTTCTTCCAGATCTTCAAGGTCGTCTTCAAAGCCGTTGATTTCAATCGCTTTGTTGAGCCAGTTCGCATATTCCCCTCCGACTGACAGAACGCGTTTGGCTACTTCGACCGGATCGGCCGTTTGATAGGCGTCCCTTAATTCCTTTGAACGGAAATCAGGATAGATCGTCGATTCAATGGCGATTCGGGCGTAAAAGCGCTGGGTGTCGAGATCCTTGACGCGGCCCCTGCCTTTGATGTTTTTATAAGTCGTATTTTCTTTTTCAAGCTCGTCAATGCGCTCGGTTGTAATCGGCTTAAACACAAACGGAATGACATTGCCCTTTTTATCGACGAACCGCTTTGAGATCGGCACTTTGATTTCCTCGGCTTCAACGGTTTGTCCCGGCATAAAAAAGGATAAATCATATACTTTTTCTTCTTGTTTTTCGCTCATGTCTGCTTGCTCCTTTAACATTCAATTTTTAAATTGGCAATGAAAAAGCACCCTCGCTTGGCGAGAGTGCTTGGTGTTAAATGTCCTGACTACTGAATCGGCTTCCTTCTTTAAGACCAGCCTTTGCGATCTAAGTTTGAAAAGCGGGATACGGGGCTCTTTTTTAAAACGTATCTTTCAGTTTTTCAGGAACGTCAAAATCTTCAAATGTGAACGGCACTTCTTCTTCCAGCGCTTCTGAATCGACGTCAAGGCCGGCGATTTTGGCTGAGTCAAAATTCACGTCATACAGTGTGACACGTTCCGTTCCGCGGCCTGATGACTGGTCGTCAAGGACGGCCTGGAGCGTGAAATACGGATCATCGCCTTTTTTTACATAGTTCATCATTAATGTGACAAATTGAGACGTGACTTTATAAAATGTCGCCGTCCCCGTGCCGTTTGCACCTGTTGTCTTGTGGCCCGTCATGCGGCGGCCCATAATATTGACTTCGGCTTTATTCTTTTCGACGTTTGCCTCAAATGTTTTGATATGAGCCATCTCTTGTCCGTCGAGAAAAAGACGGCCTTCTTTTCCGGAAATCGTGTTTTGCGCTTTTAATGCCATATTATTTTACCTCCACATTAAAGTAGAATTTTTCTGCTGCATCAACCGGCTGAACGGCCAAATCGATTAAAAACCCGTCGCGGTCTTCATTCAGTGTGATGGCAATATCGCTTTCAGAATCAAAACCGGTAATGCCGCCGGCTTCCTGAAGCGCCGTCATATACTGAATGATCAGCGTTTTGACGTACTGCAAACCATCGTCGGACGCAGGAATGTCGCTGCCGCTTGCTTTTCGCGCTTTGATTAAAGCCTTTAATTCGCGGGTCAAATCATTGTTAACTCCGTCAAGGACGCGGATGATTTTATTTTTCGAGAATTTTTTGTTTTTGTCGGCAGTGAAACTCGTTAAAGAGTTGATGTCTTTTTCGACACTGACCGATTGATCGCGTGCATCAAACGTAAATAAAAACTCGCCTTTTTTCAGACGTTCGATGACCTGATCTTCATCCAGACGGTTCAGAACATCAACAGCTCCTTCGTATTCGACAAATGTCAGCGACTGGTTAAAAGTCGCGCCTGCGCTTGCTCCCGCGACCCATGCTGTCGCTTTTTCAGGCGTGATTTCTGTGCCGTCTTCCAGCACAACGCCTCCCGTTACATTAATGATGCCTTCATCGTCTCCGGCATAATCGGCGACTACGCCTTGGACTTTCTGACCCTGCTTGTCGCGAAGGCGTTTGATGAAAGCGGCAAAAGTGGCTTTCAGCTGTTCATTGTCTGCAACCGGAAGTGCGATCGTATTGAAGTATTCCGTTTCGGCAGCATCTAAAAACGCGGTGTAATCGGCAACACTTGCCGTTCCGTTCTCACCGCCTGAAAGCTTTGTGCCCGCTGTCAGCTCAAGCGCGCCTTCCCCTTGAAACGTGACGTACGCATTTACGGTAAGCTCTTCTGCCGTTTTGACGGTTTGCCGGTCAGCCTCATCTGTTCCGACAAAGGTTGTAACATCAAACTTTTTAGAATCGAGCACATTTTCGGAAATGCGGATTGAAATGTCGTTCCCTTTCTCGCCCCCGTATTTTGCCGTTACACTCAGCGTTTCGCCGATTTGGGCTTTCGCCGGCGCTCCTGTGTTCAGACGGTACAGCAAAACGGTCTGTGCGTTTTTCTTCGCTTCGCGGAAAAGCAGAAGAGACGGATCATCGATGTTCAATCCCACTTTTTTATTTAAATCTTCAATGCTGGAAATCGATACGAATGATTTCGGCTCCCCCCAGCTCATGACGACAGGAAGGGCAACTGTGCCGCGGTCCCCGACGGAAATCCGCTCCTCTGCTGTCGTTTTAAAATTAAAATAAATGCCGGCACGATCTTTTTCTTTGCCTGGTGTAAATGTTCCGCCGTTCATTAATTCATGACCTCCTTGGCTAAAAATGTTTGAATAAGCTGACTTGCCTCAAGCTTTGAAATCTGCTCTTCTTTCACATGAAAAAGAGCACCGTCGAGAACTTCCGGTTTAATGCCGAAAAGCTCTTTCGCGTGCTCCCTCAGATCCTCGATGTAGAACAGCGCTTCTCGTTCCTCAAGAGGCGCCTTTTTTGCTTCGGTCTTTGTTTTTTTGCTGACTGTCAATTATTTCACCCCGTTTGTAAAATCGATTGTTTCCAGAGAAAGTTCGTTTTCCCGTTTGTACCAGTAGCGGCTGTTCCATTGAATAATAATGGACGCGGTGCCGGAATCCCCTATCCTCGTCTCGATCCGGCTGATCCTCAAGCTGTCTCCCGTGTCTTTACCCGACCGGTCAATGAGCGGGATGATGTGTCGCGCTTCCCTTACGGCGTCTGCAATGCGCTCGGCATGATCGTGGGCCTGCTGTGAATCATGGTGAAACAGTTTCACATTCAGGGTGAAGACTTTTTTAAATGTTGAAACTGTATCATTTTCATCAAAAACAGAAGGGGGAGGAAAATATAGCGACGGTATTTGAAAATGGTCGGGTATTTCCTTTTCATAACAGACGACAGGAAAGACTTGATAAAAGAAATTCATAACAGATCCCGTTTCGTCGTTCAAAGCTTCACCTCCTTAAAGGGAATTCAGCCATGTTTGCAGCTCTTCATTCAGGCGTTTTTCAAATAAACGCTCAAATATGTAAAGCGCATGCTCCCAATAGCCTGTTCCCTTTACCCATTGCCGTTTTAAAACCATGCCGGACGAAGAAACGGGATCGTATTGAAATCGGCCGCTGTGCCATTGTCCCGGAATCCACCTGACTTCCTCTTTTCCGCCTGTCCAATGGCCGTCATTTACGAATGAGGCGTACTCTAACTCCGTCCCGACTTCAAGCGTGAGTCCGCCTTTTTCGATTTCCCATATGTTCCCTTCAGCCCCTCGCTTGAAAGAGCGCATAAGGCTGCCGGTATCAATCGATCCGGCGCGTACGATTTCGTCGCGGACCAGATCTAAAAAATCGGTTCCCGTCTGTTCAAGCCACTTGGCAGCTTCAGTTCGAAAGCCGCTCTGCCCCGCTTTTTCCAACGTCCGCGATAGCTGTTTCAATCCTTTGATTTTCATAGTTTTTCATCCCTGACCGCTAAGACTTCCAGGTGATGGCCTTTGATGTTGCGCGGCTGCTGGAGCGTGTAGCTGACACCGTTCCAGACCGCAAGATCGTGAAGGCGCACATCTGCATCCGCCGGAAAATGGGCCAAATATGAATGATAAATGACCTGTTCGGGATCTTGCTGGACGATCGACTGATTTTTTTCCGTAAAATAGCAGGGAACGTTTTGAAGATCGGGGGTTTCCCCGTATGTGCGAATCGGCTGCAGGTTTGGCACGGGAATGCCGTACCTTGCTTCCTCTGCATGATCTTCCTTTAAATGATAGATATCGCAACGGTCGCTTAATAGACTTTTGTAGCTCATAGCGGTCGTACCTTGAATCGGACAGATTGATAATCAAGAATAAATTCTTCGAGCAGTTTATAGACGTCGGGCTTCGCCAGGCCACCGCTTCTTGAGAGCGTATAGGAGTAGTCACCCAATTTCTCAGATTTGTAGCCTTTCAAAAGCGATTCATCACCGTTTTTCAATGCAAAGTACTGTGCCAGCTGCAGCAAAGCGAGCCTTGCCTTTTCCGGCAGCGGATCATATTTTTCATCTGTAAAACGATGCCCCGTGATCTGCTCGGCTTCCGCTTCGGCTTCAAGGATATCCTGCCACAGCAATTCCTGCGGCCGGTTTTTCACGGCTTCAATAACGGAATATTGGATGATATCGTCGGGCGTGATCAGCATGTTCATCACATCCTTCCAGAGCTTTTAGCTGTTTGTCCGGGGCGCTTTCGCTTGTGCTCGGACTCGTTTCCCGCCGATTGGCGATGCTTTCAGTGAAAACGTTCGGACTCAGGCATTTACTCTTTTACATTGACGATTTTTGCAACCGCGTCTTCTTCTTCGAATTTGCTGTCCAGTTTTGCCGTCAGGACAATGATAAATTTGCGCGCGCGAATGTCTTTATCGACTTCAATTCTGATATTGCGCGAGAAACCGAGAATAATATTTTTCGGATGCGTCAAAATAATGTCTGATGCTTCGGCGGCTGCATCTCCTTCTCCGTACGCATACGGCTGAATATTTGAGACCCCTTTAACAGGCACGCCAAAAGCGGTTGAAAGCCCGCCCTGTACAGCCGCATCCCCGAGAGTGGTTTGACGGTCTGCGACGCGGTCTTTCCATTCGATCTCCTGACCGAGCGATGTGTAGAATCTGAATTCCTGCGGAACGCGCATATATTTTGCCGGAACAGCTTTCAGTCCCTGTTTGAAAAGCTGTCGGCTGATTTGCTCCCCGCCTGCATCGACGATGTGAGAGACGGACTGCTTCCGGATTCCGTCAAGTTGAGCAAGGTATGGATCTGAAGACGCAACATCACCGTTGACGATCAGTTCTTCAATATCCACAGCGGCCCGTTCCGCCAGCATTTGCATCAGCGTCTGTTGAAGGCCGTCTTTTTCAATGTTATTTTCGAGCGTGTCATAAGTAATGTTGACTTCGGCAATGACTTCTTTCGCATTCAGTTCAACTGTGCTGGTCACCGGTGCGGTTAATTGGTCCTTCGCCAATGCTTTACCTTCATCAGCCGCTCTTAAAATCCGCTGGCCAAAACCGATTTTTTCAAATTTTTGCGAGTCGTTTTCCATTTGAATCACACGTGATTCGCTGAAAATTGTCGGCGTGTTTTGCACCATGCGAATAAATGCAGAAGCCTGCGCCGGATTCATTAATCCTCCGCTTTTCAACGTCGCAAGCGACATCTCGGCTTTACGAATAATCTCTTGATTTCTCATGTTCTTCCTCCTCCAAATTAAAGCAATCCGCTCCAAATCGATTTTTTAACTTCTTCTTCTCCTTCTTTTTCAGCCGCTGCCTGCTTTGAGGCACCTCTCATCTTTTCGAGTGCTTCGATGCGCGCAATCAGAGGGGCGAGCATGTCCTCGACGATTTCCTTCACATGTGCATCCTGGTCTGTCTGCTGCTCTTTTTCTTCCGCCGCTTTATCCCCTTCCAAATCGTCAAGACGTTTGAGAAGCGGAACCAAGACGGCTTCAATCGTTCCTTGAACTTCTGATCGTTTCATCTTTTTTTCTTCCTCTCCCGTTTTTTGTTTGTCGCCGGCAAAAAACTGCTTAAACAGCTGAAAGAAACTGCCGGTCTCATCGGTTTTAGAGCCGGCGCGGGGCGGGTGTTCGACCGTTTCGGCAGTGCCCGCCATGCTGTAGCCGGTGATGCTTCCTTTTTTAATCTGTTCCCAGATCTCATCGCCGGCTTTTGTCACCAGCACCCAAGAGCCTTTCACAATCGTTTCGCCGTTCACTTCAAAATCAGCCGGCGCAACATAGGACTCCACGACTTCTCCGACGCCTCCCTGGAAATTGTGATCCTTGTCGATCTTCCGGGCATTTTTCAGAAAACCGTGGGCGGCTTTTTGGATTTCGTCAGCCGACATAAAATCGCCGTGGGCATCCTGAATGTCCGGCTCGTAGACCACGCCGTAGACGAGCTTCTTTTCATCCTCGGCTTTCGCAATCAGCTTGACTTCCTTTTCAAATGTCGGCGGTTCACTCGATTTCGTCATAAAGAATTTCTTTTTGTTCGCCGCTTTGTCGACATAACTGACGAAATTGATCTTGGCATTTTTAAGCTCTCTCGGCACGAAGTGTTCACCTCCTTTCAGTGATCTGTTTCAATGTCTCGACGACTTCCTGCAGTTCGGGCAGCAGCGCTCCGGCTTCCGCTTCAGCACGCTTTGCGCTTTGCTGGTAACCGAGCGGCCTGCTGAATTCTTCCTCCGGCCATTCATCAAGCGTCTTGCCGAGCACTCTGCCGGCCAGGTCACGCAAATCATTTGCAGATACCGCTCCCGCTTGAATAAAAGGACCGAGCACTTTTGCAATCTCAAGTGGATCGCGAAAGTCCGGTCCTTTCAATTGGAGCCTCGCATGGAAAATGTTTAAATCACGGAGAAACAGCGTATTCAGCTTGCCGATCAATATTTTCCGCTCCGGTTCAAAAACCTGTTCTTCGGTGATTTTGCGGGCGGTATCTGCTGTCGCCCTGTTATATTCATGGGCATCACCGGTGTAGAGCGGCGGGAGCCTGAAGGAAGAGCGGATTTTATTCCGCGTTTTCTCGTCATATTCAAGAAACAGCGCATCTTCCTGCAAAATTTCAGCGAGTGATTTGATGTCCACTTTCACCGGCGTAATGTCCTGGCTGCCGTGAATGTCTTTTTCCTGTGCGATCCCCTCCGCTTCGATGAGCAAAAATTTGTGGGCATTTTCAACGCCTTCCAAGTCGTTCATATATTCCTGCAGCTCTCTGTACGAAGCCTCTGAGAGCATGCCGTTTTCAACCGTAATAACGGCGGGTACGTGCCGACCTTGTCTGAAGTACATATAATTCAGCTCTTCCGCTTTCCGCGCTCCGTACAGGTTGACAATATTTCCGATCCAGCGCGGAACGCCGTAGACGCCGCTGCCGATTTTAAAATGGATCGCTTCATTCGCACTTCGTTCAGGCGGAGTCTGTCTGTCAAACGCTCCGGTGGTCATATCCATGACGCGCGGATCGCCATACTCTTTAAAGTACACCTTTCTGCCGTCAATCATCTGAACGTATTTGCGGAACCTTTTTTCCCTTTTGATGTTTTTTAGCGATCCGTTTTCCATGTAGGCAAATTCCACTTCGATCGGTTCTGTCAATCCGCATACGCGCATATTTTTGACATCGAGATATTCAATTCCGGCCGGCTGCCCCGTGCCGTTTCTGAGCACCTCCAAAAACCCGTTCCCCGTTTTTTCGCGGTCCTCTATCATATGGCTTAAAATCGTTTCAGCCGATTCATCGAAATGAAGATGGCGGCAAAAATCTTCAAGCCTTGTCCAATCGGTCTCAGCAGCCTTTTTCTTATCGGGCGTCACATCCGCACCATTAAAATCAAAAGCGTACTCGACATCAAGCCCGAACCCTGCAATATTCGTTTTATAGGCGTCAATGCATTGCTGGAGAATTGAAGAATATTCGGCAATGGCTTTCAGTTCTTTCAAATTGTACGGCGGTGCGATAATCTCATCTCCGTAGATCTCCGAAAATTGATCTTCATATATTTGTTTTGTTACAGGCTCGTGAAAACGGGATTTCATGACTTTTGCTCTTACCGTTTGCTGAGTTGACATACACTATCTCCCCCTTTTCCTGTTCGGCCGTTTTCTCGCTTCCTGCTCAGCCTTCAAATCGGTGACTTCATAATCATCAAGCGCGTACCATAGCGCGGAAAGTGTGTGCGGATCAATTGTAAACTGATCCTCCTTCAGATTGCCGTCTTTATCTGTCGCATAGGTCAGCGGCTGCAATTCGTAGATCGTATTGGCACATCGGTCAGAACACAATATTTTTTTAAACCGCTTGATTTTTTTCGTATATTGCAGGCGCGAGCCTTGGAACTTGCGGGCTGCTGTCATGTTGAAACCGTTCTGCCTGAAAAACTGGATGCTTTTCGGTTCGGCCGGATCGGCTTTGATCAGCTCCTTCGTAACCGCGAATTCGTTAAGCTCCTCGGCCGTCTTGTCATCTGTCATTTTATTTTTGTAGTACTCCCAATAAATATAGAGATATTTTTTGTCGGGATCGACGGCCGCCCGGACGACGGCATTGTATGATGCCTCAAATCCGAAATCCATTCCGGTTCTCTTCAGCGGCTTGGAAATGGCGGAGATCCGCCTCATGACCTCCTCATGCTCCATCACTTCAAATTGCGGCAAAACCCTAATGCCGTTTACCCCGAACCTCCCTTTTCTGGAAATCCGGTACAGGTCAGGGTCATATGCTTTCATATCATCAAGCTGTTTGAGGTAGCTTTTCGGCAAAAACAGGTTGTCATCAGCTGTGGAATGGTGGTAAAACGTATCACCGACGACAGCGACCCGCTTTTCATACAAAACCTCATCATCCAAAATAAACCGCTTGTTCCGCTCATCCTTGAAAAAGTGTCTGTACGTCCAGTTTGACTGGCTGACTGGGTTTGTCGTCAATATCATATACAGCCTGTGATCAGGATGCCTCAGCCGGCCGATCAGTTCCTTGAAGCCTTCATACTTCACTTCCGAACATTCTTCGATCCAAATCAGCGAGATGTTGTTGACGGATTTCAATTTCGCCGGGTTGTCCATCCCTTTAAAAATAATCCGGCTGCCGTTTGCAAACCTGATGTGCATCGGAGAAGAAACGGCCTCTGCCGCCGTTTGAACACCCAGCTCATCGATAATGGTTGCGAATAAAGAAAAAGTCGAATCCCTGTGTGTTTCAAACACTTCCCTTACAACGAGAGCGGTGCGCTTTTCCTGCAGCAGCTTTAATACGACTTTTAAAGCGGTATGATAGCTTTTTGACGAACCGTATCCGCCGACAAGAAATTGAAACGTCTGATCCCAGTTAAACAAATAATCTTCAAAATGCGGATTGACTTCTTTTATAATCAAGCCGAATCACCTTTTCTGGTGATGACCACTTCAACGGGTCCTGATTCCGCATCTTTGTCGGCTTTTTGTTTGGCGAGCTTCAGCTTCTCATTTTCAATTTTCCGCTTAAATGAATCAGGGAAAAGATCGAAATACTGCGAGAGCTTCTCGAGCGCCTTCATTTTATCGGCCAGCTTGATTGCGATTCCTTCTTTCCCGAGTTTCGCTTCTGTGATGACTGTACCATCGACGAGGTCGGAATGTTTCACATCGACAAAGCTGATCTCTTTCATAACCGGATTGTTTTCTTCATCAAACAGCGGTCCGGACTTTCCGACAGCCTGTACCTCTTTTTTGCCGAAAGTCACATAATCGGTCATATCGGCAAATGCGATTTTCACATAGACTTGGAGAACATCCATCGCCTCAACGAATATCTCCCCTACCATCTCTTTTTTGATCCGCCTGATCTCATCGGCCACCTTTTCGTTTTTCAGAAGCCGGCAGCCTGTCACATGAGCGCTGGCAGGGGAGTAGCCTGCTTTTATCGCTGCTTGGGTGGCATTGAAGCTTTTCACATAATAGATGCAAAACAGCCGCTGCCGTTCATTCAGCCCTTCATTGCGGATGTCTGCTTTTCCTCTGCTCGTATCCTCCCCGTTTACAGCCTCTTTCCAGCGGTCACGGGTTTTCCAAACGCTGACTTTTTGATTTGAAACACCGAGTTCTCTTGCGATTGCGAGATTCGTAATGTTTCCCCCGTATTGTTGATAGAGACGAAAAGCTTCATCCCTTTTTGGATCCCTTTTCCTTGGCATTGTTCATCTTCACCGCCTCTCATTCCCGGAAACAGTAATATTTCATCGCTATATGAATCTTCCATTTAAGAACAGTATGTTTTATTATATTTTTTCTCTTTTCACTTATAGGTGGCAAACGTATGACAAAAGACAGATATATCGTTATGCCATACAATCGAGGGGCTTTTCGATTTGTTTCGCGATTTTCAGCTGTGCCCGTTTCACATTGGTTTGAACAGTAGACTTTTTGATGCCGAGCATGGCGGCAATCCGCTCATAGGAAAACTGTTCGACCTTATGTAAAATGAAGATTTCTTTTTCGCGTGCCGTAAGGGCAGACAGCGCGGTTTCAATCCGGGCTTTATCGTACGCTGACACTTCTTGAGCCGGTTCAAATGCAATCTGTTCTGAGAACGTGTCGATGATCAGCGGATCTTTCAGTAGCATCCGTTTATAAGCGTCTCGCCTGTCAATCGCCCTTCTGATTCCCGGCTCCCTTCCGTTTTCAAGCCAGTCGATCACATATTCCAAATCGGTCATCATGTTTCTGATCAGTTTTTTATCTTTCAATTGTTCAGCAGTCAGCCCTTGTTCATCCTGATAGGCCCGATACAGTTTTTTCGTGTTTTTCAGCGCTCTTTTATATTCGAAAAGCAAATCTTCCATTTTTTGTACCTCCGTTTTTTTGAAATAAAAAAGGACACCAATCAGCCGCACAGTAAGATGTGCATCTGATCAGCGTCCGCAGGCTTTCCGTCTTGGACAAATATTCAAGTTGTAGAGCTATAGCTTATAGCCGATTTCAAATTCGACCCTTGCGAGGTCTCCCTTTCTCGTTTCAATGACGGTTTTGCCGTGTTCAGGCGCCTCGGCCTGCCAAGCTGTGCCGTTCATTCCATCAAGAACGATCACTGTCACCTTTCCTTTTTTAAGGCGGCTTGCAACCGTCGTATCGTGGATATCTTGTATCTTTGCCGGATGGTTCATCTATTTTCCTCCTCTTCAAATTCCGCGTTTGCGACGACTTTTTCTAAAATATTTATCAATTGATTCTCAACTGAATTAGAGCGAGCGGGCCGTTTTCGCTTCAAATAGGCAAGCGTGAGCTTCGCTGCGGTCAAAAGTTCGGGAGCCGCGGCGATTAAGCGGGCATTTTTTTCCTTGGAATATGCGCTGTAGTCGGCGACTTTGGCAATCACCCGCCCGCTGGAATAAGGAAACCGTTTCTTTTCGGCTTTACTGTAAGCTGAATAAATGTACAGGTCGCTATTTGTTCTGACGACGCGCCATGGTGACGGGCTGTACGTCGCACTTTCGTTCTTCACGTTTGTCTTCCTCACTTTCCGTCTTCTTCGTGCCATCGTTTCATTTGTGCATCTCTTTTTGCCGCTGTCCAGATGATGAGAATCATCGCTTTTAAACATTTAAGCACCTTGTTTCACCCTTGTTTTCATTTTTGCAATCAGTGCTTCCAGATGTTTGATCACATCCGTCAAATCGCCGCTTTCAGCGCGGCAGTTTGGACAAGCGCGGAAAATCGTTCCGATCCTTGCGTCCTGGTGGACTGATTTTCTCCCGTTACATAGCGGGCACATCAAACCATCCCCCCCAGTCTATGATTGATGCCGAAAGAGCTCCCGTTCAGGACGACGAGAAAGTCCTGGCACATTTCAACCAGCCTCGTTCCGAGCGCTTCGTCTATGCTGACAATTTCTTCAACGCTTAGCTCGCTGGACAGCATGATCGGCTTATGGTTCAAATACCTGTAATTGACGACAGCATATGTCTGTTCGATCTGCCATTCCGTCGCCCGCGGCCTGCCTCCCACCGGTTTAAACAGGTCATCGAGAAACAGCACCTCGACTCGCTTCATCCGGTTCAGCTTATCCTCAAGCAATGAGAAATCCTGTTTTAAATCGTTGAATCCTTCGACAAAAGGAAAATAAAGGACGGGTACGAAATGCTTCCTCATCAGCTCATTGGCGGCGGCCGTCAGCAAATGCGTCTTCCCTGAACCGGGTCGTCCCAAGAACGCGATGCTGTTTTTGCGGCTTTCCCGGATGTCCCGGTAAGCTTGTACATATTCAACGGCGCATTCATACGCCTCTTTTACAGATTGGTGTTTTCCTTTCGTCTTGAACTGAGCAAAATTTAAGTTTTTAAATTGTTCGGTGATTTCGCTCGATTTCAACAGCTTTTGCGCTTTCCGCCATTCGCGGCAGGCGCATGATACCCATACTTCCATCGTTCCGCGCCGTTCGATAAATCCGAGTTCATCTTTGCATTTCGGACAGTCATACTGTTTTGCGGCGGATTCTTCCGGTTTGTCCCCCTGTGATAGACAGCTCCTGTTTCTCAGTTCGTCCATGATCTCTTCGATTGTTCTTTTGGACATTGTTCTCCCTCCTGACAGTTATTTTCTCTTCCGCTTCAGCCAGCCGGCCGATTATATATTTTTCACAGTAGCTGAAGACCTTGATCGTTTCATTGCGGCTTCGGCGCCGCGCCTCATACTCTTCAAAGCATTGTTCAAGCCATTTGATTGTTTGCGGAAGAGACACTCCGCGGGCGACAATCCGGGCGATGGCCTGGTAGTCTTTTGACGAGGGATGGACAGGCTTTCCTTCCTGCAAAGACCTAAGGGCGGCAAATCGGTCTGCTATTGTTTTTATGGAAGTCATATTATGTTTTGTGTTGATTTGTGTGATATCTTTATTGGATTGGACAAGGATGTCCGCACGGCCAGTCTCTTCTGTCCGAACAGAACTGCCTGACCGGACATGGCTGGCATAGGCAAATTTCTTTGAATGTCTGACTGACAAAATCATTCCGTAAGGCGCTCTTGTGACTGCAATGTAGCCGTTTCGTTCGAGAAGAGCGAGCCATCTTCTAACCGTTTTTTCGTTGACGCCGAATTGAAGAGCCAATTCTGCGGCTTTCAGCGGTTTGTTGCCGAGCACGATGCCCCATGTCATCCCATCGCGTTCGATTTCCTTAGTTGTTGAACTGATGCACCATAAAAACAGCCAAATGGCATTGCCTATTTTCTCGTAGTGCACAGGTGTTAAAATCCCTGAGTAAACGGAAAAGGGATAGCTTTGATCGAGCGGACGGGACATTCATCTTCCCCCTTCCTTGTGCCTTCTGCGGTTCAGTCTGAGATACCGTTCGTATTGGCCTTTACGATCGAATTGGAATACAGGCTTTCCGTCTTTCGTAAAAGCGATGAATCCCCCGGCTTCGCCGAGCCGCCATTGATCAAAACGGTCTGAGCTGTAGGAAATCACAATTTTACCCATGCTGCCTCCTTGTGGATATCCGGCGGGTCCGCCATGTCTTCGCATTTGCTCTCTGTCGGCTTCCTTTGGATAGCCGTGCGTTCGAATGTGTGTGACCATCGGATGTTCAAGATTCATGACATCGCCTTCTTTCATACAGAGTTCCGTTGATACAATATGTATCCAAACAGACCTGAAAAAGATCGGGAAACAGCAATCGATCAGGCACTGAGTAAAGCGTTTCGAATTTCAGCATCGTTTCTCTGCCGGGATTGCGTGTTCCCCTTTCGATTTTGCGAACATAAACCTCGGAGAGTCCAAGCCTTTCCGACACTTGCTTTTGGGTCCATCCCCTCTTACAACGCTCTTCGATCAACCGTTTTCGCACATGTTCTCACTCCCTGTTTTTGATACAATACGTATCTGATGATTTGATTATATATGATACACTTCTTATCATCAATACTTTTTTGATACTTTTTTTATCATATGTTTATTTCGATACATTTTGTATCTATAATAGAGATAAACATGCCGAATAGAGGAAGAGAGGTCATTCTATGTTAGGCGGCAGACTGAAGAGCCTGAGAGGAAAACGGACACAGGAAGAAGTTGCAAAGCAGATCGGTGTATCGCGGGCCCGCTACTCCCATTACGAAAACGGAAGAAGCGAGCCGGACTATGAAACATTAAAAAAACTCGCCGATTACTATAAAGTGACGATTGACTATCTGTTGACAGGAACGGAAAAGAAAAAAACGATTGAAGACGAAATCGCAGATCCGGATCTGCAAATTGCATACCGAGACATGCAGGAATTTTCCCCCGAAAGCAGACAGCAGGCCATCGAGTTCATTCAATACTTAAAAGAAAAAGAGAAAAAACGAAAGCCCGGAGATAAACAAAACGGATAAAAAAGGAATTTCTATTAAACGTTACCTGGTGAGCGCCGATTTAATAGTTAAGACGATAAAAAAGGGAAAGATTTGCTAAAGAGGCTGCTCATCGTATATGATAGATCTGCATGAAAACATGACAGCCCCTTTGACGGGCTTTTCTTTCCCGCTAAAAACAGAACATTTGTTCGAAAGGGTGTCTCGTATTGAAGTTTTACTTATCTCACCTAGAAGAATACGTCAAAAATATGTTTCAAAAGTTTGGTTTTTTTGAACCCCACCACATTGATATGAATCGCATAGCCGCTCATTTTAACATTTGGATTCACTATGAAAATGTCAACAGCATGATGATTAAGCATGACGGCATGTACAGCATCATTCTCAACAGCAGCCTTTCAAAGGAAAAGCAGTGGGAGGATTTTGCCCATGAGTTATGCCACGTATTAAAGCACGCGGGAAACCAGCTTTATATGAATCAGATGTTCAGGGAGCTGCAGGAATTCCAGGCCAATCAATTTATGTACCATTTTTGCGTCCCTACTTTTATGCTTTTAAAAATGGATTTTCCCCAGCTGCGATGCCAAGCCGCTAAAATGATCGCCGACCTCTTTAAAGTCACGGAATCGTTCGCTGTCAAACGGATCGAGCTCTTTGAAAAACGGCAAGCCGGGATCCAGTTTCATGAGGCATGGATGGCGAGCCTTTCCCAAGAGAGCGAATCAGCGAATGCTGCTCGCCTTAAAGAAGAAGACGAACTTGCACGCTACCGCCGGGAAACCCGCCGCCCGTACACAACGGCAAACGGCGTCGGCAAAATGGTCGCGGCAGAAAGCCGGCCGGCGTATATGCTGAGAAAATAAAAAACAGCCGGCTCAGCTCCCGGCTGCACTCGGCCCATATGCGATGCGGGCTCCTGCCTTCAAAGCTTTGACATAGCGGGAAAACACCTCATTTTGAGACGTTCGCCTGCCCTTTAATGTGAATTGCTCAAACATCGCCTTCCGCTGGGCAGTGCTGATTTCAAATTGCACGCTTAACCCTGTTTGGCAGCGATTGTTGATGCTTGCAGGGTTTGTACCTGAAAGATATCCCCTTTCAGCCGCCAGCTCCGCAGAAAATCCGTGCTTCTCCAATGTCTCCGCAAACAACAAGGCGCGCCTTCGATCTGTCCCCCCGATGAGCGTATGCCGGCGGAAAGGCTCGTCATATCCGTGGAACGCCAGTATGTATCGATGTCCTGCAGCCATTCGCACGGCAAGCGGGCAGTCAAAATGGGCGCTTGTCACATGAAGACTCTTATTGCCGCGCCTTTTCAATCCTTCCAATAAATAAACCGAAGAACCCGCTGCAAAAGCCCTGACAATTTCACTGATGCCCGGTTCGATCCCGCCCCCGTGGGGAGCCATCACAAGCAGTGCGCTCCCTGCATCCCGCGCAGCCACCGAATAATCGGTTCCTTCTATTTCATTTTCTGCCATCTCTGTAAAGCTGCCGTATTGGTCAGTTAAAGCCTGCTTCATCTCTTGATTTTTTGCACCTGCCTGTCCTGTTTTTATGTAGTGTACCGGGAGTCGCAGCGGTTGTAAATATGTTCCCTCTAGGAAAATAAAAATCTCTTTATGAGATTTAAAAGATTAAAGCAATTGAACCAAAATCGAAAATCACCTAAGGCACGAAAATAATTCTTCTAGTAAATACGTCGGTTTTAGAACAAGCAAATACGAAATATGCTTAACAAAGTGAGGTTGCCGGCTGGCAGCCTTTTTTATTTGTGATCCTATCCTCTTGATTGCAGCCCTTATGAAAACGCTCCAAATATGATATATGGCGATTAATTAGGTCTCGAAAAACACCTTAGGAATTTTTCAGAACGCTCTCTCCACTCCCCCCTTCCACACAAACTTTAACCCCAAAATCTCATTAATAACTCACAACCGGATATTTTTCTGATATCATGAATATACACTGCATGATTAGGAATGAATGTTTAATGATTAAAAAAACTCTCGGTACCATGTTCGCAGTGACTCTGATCTTTCTCTTGATCCTCACTGTGTTTACGCTCTTATTCGGGTCTTATTATTTCGGCGTTGCCGGCTTTTTCGCGATTTTCGGCGTGACATACGAATCGCCCTGGTCGCTCTTCTGGTATATCCTTTTATCCTTTGGCCTCGGCGCGCTGTTTGAAATCCCGGAAAAGATTTTGAGCTTTATGATCGGTCATAAAGCTCTGACCTTTATGATCGAATGTTTTTTTACGTGGCTTGCCATCCATCTCGCTGATGAATTGATGGACAGCATCACCATCCCGCTGGATGTGGAAATCATCGCCTGTCTGTTTTTATTCGTCATTCAGCTGGCATTTGAAGACAACAAAGAAAGAAACCGGACATACGAGGATTGAGAAACATTCGCGAAGGGAGAATAGAACTGTGACGTTTATCATTTTAATGGCCGGATTGTTTCTTTTTATTCAACTCAAAAAACCGTTCCGCAAGAAAATCTTCGGCTACGTTTTTTTGGCCGTTTATTTAACGGTGCTCGCACTCTATACCATCAATTCAACTTTTGTTCACCTCATATCTGACAGCCTTTTGTCGATCTTGGCAGTGATCGCTGTGGCGCCGCTGCTTGCCGGCTTTCTTAAGCCTTCAGCGGATTCCCGGTGAACCGAATATGGACAAATCGTCCTTTTTTTAAAACAGGCCTTCAAAAAAGGTCTTTTTTTTCGTTAAAATTATATAGACCGATCAGTATAAAATCATAAGGGAATGATAGGATGGCAGAAAAAATGAGCAGCCGCGACAAAATATTGCGGGCAGCTTCACGATTGTTCCGCAAACAAGGCTACCATGCCACAGGTCTGAGCCAAATCACAGCCGAAAGCGGAGCGCCGCGGGGATCGCTTTATTATTATTTTCCCGGCGGCAAAGAAGAACTGGCGCAAGAGGCGATTCAATTAACCGGGAAAAGAATCAAAGCGTATATATTGTCAGCGATCAGCCGAGAAGCTGATCCTGTCAAGGCGTTTCAATCTTATATCCAGATGATGGCTGACGGAATCGAGGAATACATCATGGAAGAAAACGATGATATTCCGATCGTATCCGTCGCCGCAGAAACGTGGTCGTTCAGCGAAAGGCTCCGCCAAACTTGTGAACAGGTTTATCAAGACTGGCAGCTTGTCTATCAGGATAAACTGCTCCAGTCAGGCTACGCGCCGGAAACGGCCGAGACGCTGAGCGTCGCGATACAGGCGATGATTGAGGGTGCGTATGTGCTCTCAGTGACGAAAAAAAACGGTCGGCCCCTCAGTGCAGCCGCCGAACAAATTCCTTTTTTACTAAAACGATCATAAAGGGTGGGAAATGCAAATGGAACATGCTAAAAAAGGCTCCTTCATGATTATCGCCATTTTAATCGTCGGAAATTTTCTCGCTCTGATTAATGAGACGGTCATGAATGTGGCTTTGCCGAAGATCATCGACGATTTCGGCATTTCAGCGAATACGGCCCAGTGGCTGTCAACCGGATATATGCTCATGATCGGCATCGCCGTGCCGATTACCGCGTTTTTAATGCAGCGCTTTACGACAAGGCAGTTGTTTCTGTCTGCGATGACATTATTTACGGCGGGAACCTTTCTGGCCGGAATCGCTCCGGTCTTCCCGCTCGTTCTCGCCGGACGGATCATCCAAGGCTCAGGTACAGGTTTGATACTGCCGCTTGTGATGAATGTGATATTGACTTTGATTCCGCCGCAAAAACGCGGAACGATGACCGGAATCCTAACGCTCGTTATTTTATTTGCCCCGGCGATCGGTCCGGTCATCTCAGGCTATATTGTCGAGCATTATTCATGGCGCGTTGTTTTCTTCATGATGCTGCCAGTATCGGTTTTCATGATTTTTTATGCGGCGTTCCGCCTGAAAAATGTAACCGAACTGACGTATCCGAAAATTGACATATTATCTATTCTTTTATCGACTGTCGGGTTTGGCGGAATCGTTTTCGGCTTCAGCAACGCCGGGGAAGCTGCAGGCTGGAGCAGTCCGAAAGTGATCATCGGACTGGCAGCCGGTGTCATCGGATTAATATTGTTCGTCATGCGCCAGCTCAAATTGAAAGTGCCGATGCTTGATATGAGGCCGTTTCAGTCAAAAATATTTTCCGTCTCGGTTATCCTGATGTGGATCGTGATGATGCTGCAGTTTTCGATGATGCTGATTTTGCCGCTTTACTTCCAGATGGCGCTTGAGCTGTCACCGCTTTATACAGGCATTCTTATGCTGCCGGGCGGCCTTGTCCTGGCGATGACATCTCTTGTTGCAGGACGCCTGTTTGATAAGCTTGGCTTTAAACCGCTGTTGATCACCGGGGTGATCATTGTGATTGCCGTCCTTTCGCTGTTTACGAATATTTCAAGCGATACGCCGATGGCGGCGGGAATGATGCTGTACGCCGGCTTCACACTCGGCGTCGGGTTAACGATGGCTCCGATCATGACGCTCGGTTTAAACCAGGTGCCCAAACCGCTGTACCCGCATGGCTCGGCGATTATGAATACGGTCAATCAAGTGTCAGGGGCCATCGGTCCGGCATTGTACACGACAATTCTGACGACCGTTTCGAATCGCTTTATCGCGCATTCTTCAGGAGCCAGCCGTCAGGAGCTGCACATGCAAGGTATGACAGAAGGCGTTCATATGGTTTATTTCGTAGCCATCGTCTTTGCAGCAGCTGCTCTTGTGATTTCGGTTTTTGTGAAAAGCAGTCGCGGGGAACATCATCCAGCATAAACATCGATCCATCAAAAAAATGCAGGAGGCATGAAGCGCCTCCTGCATTTTTTGATATTAGTTTAAAATTTTGACCTTTACGGTTTTGACGCCCCAATTGAAAGCGTCTTTTTTATCTGGAATAAATACGTCTATTTTATGGCCTTTAATGGCGCCTCCGGTGTCTTCAGCCGTCGCTTCGCCGTAGCCTTCCACATATACTTTCGTACCGAGCGGAATCACGCTTGGATCAACCGCGATGACTTTTGCATCACGGTTCGCATTCAGGTCGACTCCCGTTTTTGTGATGCCTGAAATGCCCCCGTCATTTGCCGTATACGCAGTTGCTGTCACTGTGATTTCCTTTTGCACGTTGACAGGCTGATCGTTTTGTTTTTGCGCGGACTCTTGTTTCACAGGCGCTGCAGCAGCAGCCTCTCCTGCTTCTCCATTTATCGCAATCGTTTGCCCTGCAATAATCAGGTCCGACTTCAGATTGTTCCGTTTTTGAAGATCGCTTACAGTTACACCGAACTCTTTTGCGATTTTTGAGAGCGTGTCCCCTAGCTGAACGGTGTACTGCTTTTCTTCAGATTTTTCTTCTTGAGAAGAAATGTTCAGCTTTTGACCCGGTAAAATCAGATCTGATGAAAGCTGATTCCATTTTTTTAAGTCCTTGAGGTTCATTCCGTAGTTTTGAGAAATCCCCCAGAGCGTGTCTCCTTTTTGAACTTCGATTTCTTTTGCTGAGGCAGTCGCTCCGAATGCAGTCGCCGACATAGCTGCGGCTGCAGCCAAGGACATGATTGTCTTCTTCATAAGTTAAATCCTCCCTTGTTAGCCCTTTTGAAACTAACAGGGAAAATCGTAACACAGCAAAATGTCACCGCTATGACAGATTGATGCGAATTTCGTTACAGTTTTTTTACTGATAAAGTTTGATTTTATGTAAAATTCTGATTTTCAACAACATGATTCCTTTATGTTTCAGACGTCCTCTTTCCTGCTCTTGACGCTGGTTCAAGCTGGAATTCTTTTTCAGTATAAGATGTTTTTTCAACATGAAGCTTTTGTGTTTATGAGAAGAGAAATTCGGGAAAACGAATCAATAGACGTAATTTATTTTCCTAAACATATAACCCCAGTCGCTTTTATGTCGTCATATATTAGAAAACAGCGGAGGAAAATTTTTCTCGCAAATCTCTTGTAATCCATCTGTAATTATTGTAACATTTGTAACATAAGAGATATATTTAAGGAGAGAGGAACATGAAAAAGTTAATCGTTTGTTTATTAGCTGTTTTACTCATCTTACCTGCCGGAGCATCTCTCGCAGCGAAAAACCAAACATCAGGGAATTTAACAAATAAACAAGTCATGCAAATGACTTTGCAGGCACGGGAGCACTTTTGGAATACGATGAGCGGCCACAATCCAAAAGCGAAAAACTCAACTTGCCAAACCAAAACATTTGAATACCGCGGTCTTCCATATACGTATATGTGCAGTGAATTCAGCACAAAAGCAAAGTTAACAGATTACTTGGCACCGGTTTTCACAAAAGACGCCATTAAAAAAGGATTTGAAAAATACAACATTATGTCTTATAAAGGAAAAATGGCCGTTCCTGTCGGCGATGGGGACAACCTCTTAGGATGGGACAAAGCAACAATCAAACTGATTTCTCAAAAAAACAATACCCGCACCTATGAATTTTCCGTACCGGCATTGGATGGATCGGTGACTGCGAAAAGAAAGATCACGTTTGTGAAAGAAGACAACAAATGGAAAATCAATCAGCTCGATGCTGCCATCTAAACGAAAAAGCTAATGTCTAAAAACGGACATTAGCTTTTTTCCGTCAAACGGTCAGCTCAACGATGTTGCCGTCAGGATCCAGGATGACGCTTTCATAATACCCGTCACCCGTGACGCGCGGCTTTCCGGCAACCTGGTATCCTTCCTTTTCAAAGCGGCTCGTCATCTCGTCAACCTCTTGCCGCGACCCTAAGGAAAACGCCATATGTGCATAGCCGGAAGCGTTTTCCTCTCCTTTTGCAAGGTCGGGACGTCTCATCAGCTCAAGCCGTGTTCCCGATTCAAACTGAATGAAATAGGATTCGAAATGCTTTTTCGGATTGACGTATTTTTCATTCGCCTTTCCGTGAAAAAACCGGGTATAAAAGTCTTTCATTTCCTCTAAATTGTTCGTCCATATAGCGATGTGTTCGATTTTCATAAAATCTCCCTCCCATTTCATCATACCATATAGACCCTCTGCCTTTTTTTACACCTTTTTAAATTGATAAGTATTCATAAAAATCCCGATGCAGATCATGAAGGCGCCGATCAGGATGCTGATTGTGACCGGTTCATGCAGCTGCAGCCAGCCGAATAAAAGGCCTAATACGGGAACAAACATTAAAGCCATCGATGCTTTTGACGCTTCGATTTGATTCAGGATCCAAAACCAAATGACGAACGTCAAAGCCGTAGAGAATAAACCGTTAAATAAAAGAGATAAGATCGCTTCATTTGACCAGTGAATCGGCCGGGACGGTTCCAGTATAAAAGAGAAGATCAGTAACATCACCGCCCCTGTTAGAAGCTGCCATGCATTCATATGAATCATATCTGTATCTTTAAATTTCAGTTTGCTGTATACATTGGCGATGCCCCAGCTGAGCGCTGCGATTAAAACACAAAGCTCTCCAAATATGACATTTTGATCAACATGCAGAATCCCTCCTCCTAATATAAACAAAAGACCGATCAACCCGGAAAATAAACCGAGCATTTTATACACATTGATTTTCTCGTTTAATTTAAAATGACTGATGACAGTGACAAAAATCGGCATGGTATACACCAATACAGACGTTTTTCCCGAATCGACAAACTGCATGCCGTAAGTTAACACCCCCATATAACCTAAACCCATCAATAAACTCATCACCAGATAATGCTTGATATTCTCCTTTCCTATTGAACGCTTCCTTCCTTTGATCAAGAGAATTACAAACAAAGGAACGGCTCCAATGAACAGCCGCAGTGCCGAAAATAAAACAGGGGGAATGTCAGTGATTGCGATTTTCATCGTCACCCAGGTATACCCCCAAATAAGCGTTACAGAGATGATCCCCAACAGTACTTTAAACATAAACCGTCACCTTTCTTCTTTGTTTCATGTACAGCATATGCTATATTGGATGATAACTGAAATACATTTTTATTATTGGAGGTATAACCATTTGGTTATGAATATGAACAGCCTTCACATCTTTGTGAAAGTTGCGGAGACACTAAATATGACAGAAGCCGCCAACGAGCTGTATATTTCACAGCCGGCCGTGAGCAAAGCCATAAAAACCATGGAAACGTCGCTCGGGGTCAAATTGTTGATTCGGGATAAACAGAACAAGTTAAAGCTTACTGACGCGGGAAAGGAAATCGCCGTACTGGCCAGACAGATGATTGTGATTGAAAACAAAATATACCAAGTGGCCGATCAAGAAAATCATCTGCTCAGGGGGAAAGTCAAAGTTGGCTCGTTCCCCGCCGTCTCAGCGAATATTTTGCCGCAGGCTATCGCCTCCTTCAAGTCAAAGTATCCGCTCGTACAAATCGAGCTGGTCGAAGGAACCTCCGACCAAATCAAGCAATGGGTCGAAACACGCCTGGTTGATTTAGGCATCGTCGCCTCTCCCTTTGACGGTTTCGAAAGTCAAGTATTGTTTCAAGACCGGATGGCGGCCGTCATCCCTGAGCAATATCATCACTTAAAAGACGCACCTTTCATTGATCTGAAAAAACATCAAAATGAATTGATCTTTTGCAAGGGCGGGCACGAAGTCGCGGTATCTCAAATCTTTCAAAAACACCGCCTCGAATTAAAAGAAAATCTGACTGTGCAAAACGCGGAAACATTGGTCAATATGGTCAATAACAACTTGGGGATCGGCTTGATTTCTAACTTTTCGCTTTCCTCCGTATCCCATCGGTTGATCAAAAAAGACATCTCTCCTCAAATTATCCGCGAGGTCGGCATGATTACACCCTCATTTGAAGAAGCAACACCGGCGGCTGCCGAGTTTATGAAAATGATCATCGAGTCGGAAACGGTTCGATCATTTTCGTAAACAGAAAAACGCCTCAGCACCAATCAAAGGGCTGAGGCGTTTTTTAAAAAATGCTCATCAATCATGGAAATTCGTTCCGTCCGTCGTTTCTTTAACAATTCCGGCGCGGATGACGAAATCTCCGAAATGTTCTCCTTCATTGCGTTCTTTCGCATAGCGCGGAAGAATGTCGCGAAGTTCTTTTAAAATTTCTTCTTCACCGATGTTTTCCCGGTACATTTTGCTCAGACGGCTGCCGTCAAAAGCGGCGCCGAGGTACATGTTGTACTTGCCAGGGGCTTTTCCGATGAAGCCGATTTCGCCGAGCGCATGGCGGGCGCAGCCGTTCGGGCATCCCGTCATGCGGATGGTAATCTCTTCATTCTTCAAGCCGTTTTCTTCAATGATTTCATCAATTTTGTCAATCAGCTTTGGCAAATATCGTTCCGCTTCGGCCATCGCCAATCCGCACGTCGGCAGTGCGACGCATGCGATCGAGCTGCGGCGGAGCGCTGTATAATGCCTGCCGTCAGTCAAACCAAACTGTTCGATCAGTTCGCTGATCTTTTTCTTCTTTTGGCTTGTGACATTGGCAATGATCAAGTTTTGATTGGCTGTGAGGCGGATATCGCCGGTATGAACTTTGGCGATCTCCCTTAAGCCGGTCATCAGCTTGTAATCATCATAATCAGTAACGCGGCCGCCCTCAACAAACATTGTAAAGTGCCATCTTCCGTTTACACCCTTTACCCAGCCGTAGCGGTCGCCGTTATGCTCGAAATGATACGGCTTTGCTTCAGCGAGGCTCCAGCCGAGGCGGTTTTCCAGCTCGTTTTTGACCGTTTCCAAGCCGAGGCGGTCAATTGTGTACTTGAAGCGGGCATTTTTGCGAACCGAGCGGTTTCCGTAGTCCCGCTGAATCGTAATCGTTTTTTCGGCGACATCATATAACTGATCAGGCTTACAGAAGCCAATGACTTTGGCAAGCTGCGGATACGTTGCTTTGTCTCCATGGGTCATGCCCATACCGCCGCCGATCGCGACGTTGAAGCCGATGAGTTTGTTATCCTCCACAATCGCGATAAACCCAAGATCCTGGGAAAATACGTCGATATCATTTGACGGCGGAACGGCGATGCCGATTTTGAATTTCCGCGGCAGATACAGCGGTCCGTACATCGGTTCGACTTCTTCCGCATCAGGCGTGCCGGCCACTTTTTCTTCATCAAGCCAGATTTCATGATACGCACGTGTGCGCGGCAGGAGGTCATCACTCAGCTTTTTCGACCATTCATACACTTCTCTGTGGATTTCTGATTGATACGGATTGGAAGCGCACATGACGTTCCGGTTAACATCCCCGCATGCTGCAATCGTATCCAGCATGGCTGAATGGATCGATTGAATCGTTTTTTTCATGTTCCATTTTAAAATGCCGTGCATTTGGAAGGTTTCCCGGGTTGTCAGCTTCAATGTGCCATTTCCGTATTTCCGGGCAAGCTCATCCATGACAAGCCACTGCTCAGGCGTTGCGACACCGCCCGGCATCCGGACGCGCAGCATGAACTGATACGCCGGCTCAAGCTTTTGCTTTTGACGCTCATTGCGGAGATCGCGGTCATCCTGCAAATAGCTGCCATGATGCTTCATCAGACGGTTGTCGTCATCGGAAATTCCGGCTGAAAGCGGCTCAAGCATCGATTCCTTCAGGGTGCCGCGCAAATAGTTGCTTTCTTTCTTAATGCGTTCTACATCACTCGGCGGGCCTTCAGGCGCTTTTAATATTTCGTTCCCCATGTTGAAAAAGTCCCCTTTCAATCAAAATCAGTATACATCGCGCTGATAACGTTTTTGCTTTTTCATTTCTGCCAGATAGGCTTCAGCTTCCTCGCGGCTTTTGCCGCCTTCTTTTTCGATAATTTCAAGCAATGCGTTCTGAACATCTTTGGCCATGTTGTTCTTGTCGCCGCAAACGTAGAAAGCCGCTCCTTCTTCAAGCCACTCAAACAGTTCTTTGCTGTGCTCAAGCATGCGGTGCTGTACATATACTTTTTCTTCCGTATCCCGCGAGAACGCGACATCCATTTTTGTCAGCACGCCGTCACTCAGCCACTTTTGCCATTCTGTCTGATATAAGAAATCGGTGACGAAGTGCTGGTCGCCGAAGAACATCCACGATTTCCCCGGTGCTCCGGTTTCTTCGCGCTCCTGCATAAATGACCTAAACGGCGCAACACCTGTGCCCGGACCGACCATGATAATCGGAGCCTCCGGATTTTCCGGCAGCTTAAAGTTTTTATTCGGCTGCATAAAAACAGGCAGCGTGTCGCCAGGCTGAAGGCGTTCAGCACATAAAACCGAGCAGACCCCTTTTCGGTCTCTGCCGTGCGTATTGTAGCGGACAGCGCCGATCGTCAAATGCACCTCATCCGGATTTGCAGCGAAGCTTGATGCGATCGAATAAAGACGCGGCGGAATTTTTCGAAGAATCGAAACAAAATCCTGCGGAGCTACTGCGATCGGACCGAAATCCTGAACGAAATCAATCAGGTCGCGGCCTGCGATATATGCTTTTAATTGATCCGCGTTTTCCTGAGCGACAAGCTCGCGCAGCTTTTCATTTGCAATGAGTTCTGCCGCCTGCTGAATAAATTTTTTTGTCAGCACCGTAATTTCATAGTAAGAAGTCAACGCTTCTTTCAGGGAAAGGTTTTCCCCTTGATCAACCGTGACGGTAGCATTCGGATCCCATTTCAGCTCGGCCAGCAGCATGTCGACGAGTTCCGGGTCATTTTCCGGAAAAATGCCGAGCGCATCGCCAGGTTCATAAGTCAGGCCTGAGCCTTCGAGCGATAATTCAAGGTGGCGCGTTTCTTTATTTGATCCGCGGCCGTTTAAATTCAAATTTTCCAGCACTTCCGCTCTGAACGGATTTTTTCTCGAATATACCGTTTCTCCTCCTGCTGCTTGCGGTGCTGCCGTTTGAGCAGGTGCTGAGCTTGCGCCCTGTTCCTGTCCTTCGTTTAAGCTTGAGATGACACCCTCAAGCCATGCTGCAGCCGGTTCATCATAATCGAGATCGCAATCGACGCGCGGATGGAGCCTTGTGCCCCCCAGCTCACCAAGCCGCTGATCAAACTCTTTTCCGGTCTGGCAGAAAAATTCATACGACGTGTCGCCAAGAGCCAGCACAGAATAACGGAAATCATCGAGCTTCGGAGCCCGTCTGCCATGGAGAAATTCATGGAATGACAGCGCGTTGTCCGGCGGATCCCCTTCTCCGTGCGTGCTGACGACGATGAGAAGGTTTTTTAATTTTTTCAATTGGTTCGGCTTAAAATCGCTCATTGCAGAGACGGTGACTTGAAAGCCCCGTTCTGTAAGCGTCTTAGCCGCGTTTTCAGCAAGTCCCTGTGCATTTCCTGTCTGCGACCCGAATAAAATGGTCACTTCTTTGGAAACAGGCTGGGCCGGACTTGCAGCCGGAGCTTCCGCCGGCAATGTTTCAAGCGCCGCCGCGGCATCGGCGGTTTGCACAGCCGCCAGATAACCGCTCAGCCAGGCTTTTTGTGATGCCGTCAAAGTTGGCAGAAGGCGGTTGAGGAGCTCTGCCTGCTCCTGGTTAAAAGGACTGTTCATTACCTGAAGTTGCAACGATATCCACCTCACTAAGGAATAAAAAAATTATGACTTGTTTGAAACGGAAAAGGATTACATTCATCATATATCCACTATTCCTATAAATCAAATCGGTTTTATTGACGCAAAACATCTGTCGATCACGGCTTTGCTGCAAAGAAATATTGTAAGCGCTCACTCACCACAACCCCTTTGCCGCTCGGCGTCAGCCTGCTTCAAACCAAACATTCCTAAAAAAGATTCTAATTTAAAGTTTACTGGAATACTCAACATTAGTAAAATATATATTAATTATCACAGCTATTAAAATTTTTAATAAAGGAGAGATTCGTGTGCATTATGATGCGCTGAAGACATTCGTTACCCTTGCAGAAGTCAAAAATTTCACAAAAACGGCCGAGCTTCTTCTCATGTCACAGCCGAGCGTGAGCATGCACATTAAAAATCTTGAAAAAGAGTTCCAGACGAAATTATTTGAACGCTCTCCGAAATATTTGAAAATCACGCCGACCGGTGAAATTTTATACGACCGCGCCAAACAAATGATCACCATATATGAACAAACGCGGCAAGACATTCTCGATCACCACAACTCGATCAAAGGCGAGCTGAAAATCGGTGCAAGCTTCACAATCGGCGAATACATTTTGCCATCGCTCTTGTTCGACCTTCAAAAAGAATATCCTGAGCTCGAACTCAAGGCGGTCATTGGAAACACGGAAGAAATCGTGCAGTCCGTCCGCCTGTACAAAGTGGACATCGGCTTGATCGAAGGCCAGACAAATGAAAAAGAGCTTTCTGTCCACGCCTTTATGCAGGACGAATTGTTTATCACCGCTTCAAGTAATCACCCGCTTGCCGCCAAACAGGACGTGACAATGGCCGATCTGCAAAATCAAACATGGGTAACACGCGAAGTCGGCTCAGGTACACGCGAATACTTAAACCATGTCATCCGTTCAAACGGTTTGAAAGTCAAGTCGTTTCTGACGATCAGCAGCAACCAGGGGATCAAAGAAACGCTCATGACAGGCATCGGCCTGTCACTCCTGTCTGAAAGCGTCATTGAAAGAGACGTGCAGCATGGAAACCTTTCCGTGATCCGGCTGAAAAATCAAACCTTTACCAGGACGCTTTCATATATATATTCACCCGTCATGCAAGACAAAAAAAATGTAAAAACCTTTATTAACGCTTTGAACCAAAGAACAGCTTCGGAATGATGATCCGTTCTTCCTGCCCGCTTCACGAAATGTTTGTTTTCGTTTGTCCAATGTGTGAATCATCACTGGAAACGATTGACTGCCGGCTGGAGATGCCATATCCTGGAACTATCACATAGGAAAAGAGATGATGGTTATGAAGTGGTTAAGTAAAAGTTTAGTTGCTTCATCATTACTGGCAGGTATGCTTGCTGTTTCGGGAAGTCCCATGCATGTACAAGCCCAGGAACTCTCTAAAACTGAAAGTCTCTCTTCTCACGCATCTGCACAAGGAATCTTCGCCCCTCAGGCGATCGTCATCAACAGGCCGATGAAAGTCGGACAGGAAGATCAATACGTCGGCATTTCAAACGTGTCCTACAGCGGCAGCGCCATTACCGTCAGCGTCACCTCGGACCGCGTGTACGTAAAAGCCGTCAGCCCAGGCAAAGCGACATTTTCGTATCTCAATTCATTGGGACAGCTGGTCATCAACAATATTACGGTCACCCGATAACACTTAAATCCGCGGGAGAAATCTGCTTCCCGCGGATGTTTGATCAGCTCCAACATTCACCGCGTCTATATAAAAACACCAATCACATAGAATTGGTGTTTTTGCTATCAACGTATTTGATGATCTTTGCCGGATTTCCGCCGACGATGGCATTGTCCGGGACATCTTTTGTCACGACGGCTCCGGAAGCTATCACTGCATTGTCGCCGACCTTGACGCCGGGATTGATGACCGCTCTGCCGCCAATCCAGACGTTACGTCCGATGATGACAGGTATCCCGTACTCCGCACCGCTTATCCTTTCGAACGGATCAAGCGGATGGGTCGCCGTATAAATATGAACGCCCGGTCCGAGCATACAATGATCGCCTATCCGGATTTCGCATACATCGAGGAAAACACAGTCAAAATTGGCGAAGAAATTTTCCCCGACATGTATATTAAAACCGTAATCACAGCGAAACACCGGTTCGATGTGGAGCGTTTCCCCTGTTGAACCAAACAGCTCTTTGATCAGCTTGGTCCTTTTATTGTCGTCGATTTCGTTCGAATGGTTGAATTCATTCGTAATGTTGCGCGCCTTGAGTCTGTCATGGCACAGCACCGGATCAGAAGCAAGATAAAGCTCTCCGTCCAGCATTTTTTGCTTTTCTGTTTTCATTGGTTTTTTAGTCTCCTTAACTGCATTTTGATATTGGCTACATCAATTGCAACACGAGATTGAACACTTTTACAATAAAATAGACATTGATGAGCAGCAAAAGCAAGATAACAGCCTTCCGCTTCTCATGTTTAATTTCATAAACGAATTTCCACATAAAAAAGATTGCTAAAAATACGATTAAAATACTATCAACACTTTTAAGTATCAGATCCATCCAATTCTGCTCCCTTTTGACTTCTATATAAGACAATATTTTCATAACGCGCGGCGTACTGCAAGACTCTTTCCCAGTTCTCAAAAAAAAATCAAAAAACTGTTGACGAACCCATCTAATCTGCATATAATAGAACTTGTCAGCAAAACAAATACCCAGTGTTACATATCATGATTCCGTAGCTCAGCTGGGAGAGCGCTACCTTGACAGGGTAGAGGTCGCTGGTTCGAGCCCAGTCGGAATCATACCAACAAACCCTTGTATATCAAGGGTTTGTTTTTTTATGCATTACTTTAAATACACCCTGATGAATTGAATTGTTGGCGAATTGTTGGCAAATACTTTTTTTAATCAACGACAATGATGCTGCCGGAACATGTCGGCCTGCTCCGCAAATTAGAAAGTAACCAGAACAAAGTGAAAAGGCCGGTTCTTGACATGTCTCAGATCGAAGATATGGAAATGATCATAAGTGAAGCAATGGAGTTTAATAAACCAGTTCGTTTTTCTGTATTTAAGCCGCTACCAATGCTTAACGGTTCGGAAACCGGGGCGATCATCCAAATTGAGGGGAATATCCATTACATAAACCAGCAGCAGAAAACTTTCCATGTCGTGGATTCAAAAGGAGATACCAATCTCATTAAATTTGAGGATGTGGTCGGTGTGGAAATAAAGTAAGCCCTTCTTACAAGAAGGGCTATATCTTAGATTTTTTATTGGTCACTTTTGGATCTAGTATCTTACACTCCAAGGGTTTGTTAAACCCATATCTAACAGTTTCCAAAAGTCATTCTTGCTTTTCACTTGATACTGGTAGAGAATTTTACTGTCACTTGGACTTAGCAAGTAAAATTCATGATTAGGCGCCCCGTCATGATTACCGTTAATAGCTAGCTTATATTTTGTAAGTTCTGCTTGGTAACTGTAGTCAATATTAGGGTAAGTAATACCAAAGGGGAAAGCTATGGCATGGCTAACATACCAACCCATTTTAGAACTTGATTTTGAGATAACTTCGTGTATAAGTCCTTTACTGCTAGCTGTACCTGATTCTAGAATGGTTTTACAATCTGCATCTTTGCATCTATAAGACTTCCCTATTGATTTTCTATGAACAAGGCTTGTTGGTCCTGAAAATTGTACATGTATATCTGATTCAGTTCTGAATTTGTTAGAATAAAAAGAAAAACCTCGATTATCCCCCTTTAGATAACCTGTTCCCAGAGGATGGGGATCTTTCACTGATTTGTAAGGAATAAATGTTTTATAAACAAAAGAGTACATGTTGTCTTTAGGAATTGCATTAACTGAGGATTTCTGTTTAGAGTGAATCTTTTCATCAACAATTTTTTCAGTTTTATTTAATTCGTCTTCTGTATTTGTGGGTACCTTTACTTGAGTTGAGATGGAACCATTGATAGAAAAGAGCGTTTCTTTATCTTCTTTTGTTAATGTAATATCTTTTTCTTTCAACTTCTTTTCTAGTTTATTTTGTTCCCTACTAGGCATATCAATGGATGTTTTAATAGTATATATGTACTCTTTTCCTGGTGTCACATCATTGTCTATAAAAGTTAATTCTTTTGTTTGTGCAACTTTATCTTCGTCTCTATATATCTCATATACACCATCTTTGTTCGGGATCTTTTCCCACTTTAGTATTACCGAACTGTTGTCCGTAACGGTTTCAATAGCTGTGTTGTAGATTTTTTGCTCAAAAGAGGATGTTTCAAAACTTTTGTGGGTTTGTGCAATGTTAATCTTAGAGGATTGTAATGTTGTTTTTTCGGAATTAGCCACTCTGACTCTAAAGATATTTTTTATTTTATCACCCTCATATACTCCTATTTTGTATTTTTGGACGTCCTCTGTTAATTTGTCTTTATATTGGTTTGAAGGTCCTTCATATAGAATTTCATCATTCTTAAGAACCTTGTACATATCTCCACTTTCATTTATATTGAGTGTGACGAATCCTTCATGGACTTCATAACTAACGGGGGACGGTTCTTTAGCCAAAACAGAATTCGAAAAGACAAAAGACAAAACTAACGTAGAAATAAAAAATAATATTGATACAAGTTTTTTCAACTTTACCCCTCCTACTTTTATGGTAAATCTCCCTATATTTGAATACTTTACCATATCAACCAAAAGAAAGGAAGGTCATTTTTGAAAAAGATTAAACATTTCTCCCTAACTGCCATTGTTTCTTCCCTGTGTTTAGGCCTTATACAGTATTTCATTACTGGTGCATTTACAGAGGTTTATATTATTTTGGTTTTTGCTTTTTATTTTTTTCTGGCTTACTTAGTATTTGCCCTCCCTTTGCAGTATTTTCTTAATAAAAAGACTAGTAAGAAGTTCTCAATGATTCATTTAATTTATTATTTAGGTTTGTCTCTCGTTGCTAACTTCTTGATCTTTTTTTTCCATAGCACTCCAGCATACCCAAGTTTAATAGAGAGACCGGAGGTTTACTTTTACAGTTGTGCGGCTGCTATTATTTATTGGTTTTGGGATTCAATTTTTACGAATAGTTAATAACCACTTTTCTTTAATAAAAGGCCCTTTTTTAAGGGCCTTTGTTCATTTTACTCGTATCTTTTGTCCTGCATAAATCTTGTTTGCATTCTTGATGCCGTTCCATGCTTACAGCGTCTTAATGGATGTTGGCCTCATTTCAATAATGATTCCAATTTCGCTTTCGTTTTTGGCCCATAAATACCATCAGCAGACAGCCCGTTCATAAGCTGGAACCGTTTGACTGCGTTCGCCGTTTTCGGCCCGTAATAACCATCTATGCCGTTATTCTTTGCTCCTTTGTCTGGATAGAAATAGAGAGCAGCTAGAGCCTCTTGAATCTGTCGGACACCTGTCCCTTTCATCAGTGGGCTTTTTACCTTATAGATGCCAGACGGCAGCGGGTAAGATGATTTTTTGCCGTTTGAGGAAGGCTTTTTCTTTTTCGCTTCAATGGCTGCAAGGGCCTTTTCCGTTGCTGGACCGTAAATTCCATCCACCGCGATACCCGCTTTCTTTTGCAGAGTTTTGACAGCCTGCACCGTTTCATTTCCGTAAGACCCATCAGCCCCGTATTTCGGCAGTGAGAAGCCAGCGGCAATCAAACGTTTCTGCAGCGCCTTGACCTGGGAACCGGACGCCCCTTTTTTCAGAATGGTCCCTGTTGATTTGCTTGACTGGCTCGTGGATGATGTTGTCTTTGACACAGTTTTATTTCCAAGCAGAGCATCAACTTTTTTCCTGAATGCCGCCAGCTGGCTGGAATCGCTCACCCACGGTGCCGGACAAATTTTGTTTGTTACATCGTAATGGCGGACGATTTTGTTAGTAGAAAGACCGTAACGCTTGCACAGATCGGCAACCAATTCAGCGGCATTCTGAACAGTTTCACTGTGAATCATGCCGTCTTTTTCGACACACATTTCAACGCTGATTGACTTTGTGTTGGCGTTCGGTTTAAGAAAACTCACATAACAGCGGTTTTTATCATGTGCATGGTACGCGACTTCATTTTCAGGAATGATGTGCTGCGCTTCTTTACGGTCCACAAAATAATGAGCTGAAGCTTTGCGTTTAATGGCTATACATGTGCCATTGAAGTAATCCCTCTCATTCAATGCAGAAGCGCCCGGCGTCGCCGTATAGTGCATGACAATCCCTTTCACTCCTGCCAACTTCAGCCCTGGCCGAGTATATTGATTGACTTTCACAAAGTTTTTCACGACTTTAACCATTTGAACTCCTCCAATTTTGTTTTAAATAAAAAAGGCTGCCAGCCGGCAACCTCATTTCGTTAATCCCTTTTGTTTCAAAGTCTCTTTCTGCAACTTTCCTTTGCTTGTGACATAGTTGTTTTTGAACCAAGCGACCAACGTCGTGACGATTGTAAAAATCGTGGAGCCGGCCAAATACAAAGCGTCGGCCAACGTATTGACCTGATCCTCGCTGATCGGCAAAGCTGATTTTCCAAACATGATCAATGTCTGGTTTACCAATGCAACAAAAAGAAGCACCGTCCTGATGACCGTGCCTTTGTCTAAGTTTTTCATATTGTGTTTACCTCCTTATTTCTGCAGTAGATTATAAAAAACAGCGATTGTGCCGCCAATGATGCCGGTGCTGACCGCTGTAATGATCGCGCCGGTGATACTGCGCTTGATCCAAGTTGTGTTTTCCTCGATCTTGTTCAGCTTTTCATTGATAGAGATAATCTGCTGATCATGGCGTTCAGAAGTTCTTTCCAGGGTGCTGACACGTTTCTCAAGCGTTTTTTGATCCGCCTTGATCTCTTTAATCTCTTTCTGAAAAACTTCGTATTCGTTTGTTTGCGACATCTCCCTTAATCCTCCCGTTCTCACATCGTTTTCACCTCCTCCGAGGCAAAATAAAAACACCGTTTTTTACGGCGTGATCTTACAAGAAATGAGTAACCACAAGGTTTTTAATTTTCACGTCTGTTTCTCCGTTATTGGTCAACATAAGTCGCGGAGAGGCAGCTAATAAATCAACCTTCTGAGCGTCTCGGTCATTATTTTCTAATACAATGACATCTTCATAACCCTTCAGGGTATAGTTGCTTGTTCCCGGGATGATGTAAGTCATGCGAACACTCAGATTCGTCTTTTCATAAAGATAAATCGCGAGTCCAAGCTGATGACCTGCCGATCGATTGAGGTTATGAAAGAAAAGGGAATTCAAAGTCAAAAGGAATTAGCTGAGTTGGTTGGTACTACAGAGGCAACAATAAGCAGATTTAAAACGAATAACAGATATGACATCACAACATTATTTATTATTAGTAGAGGATTAAACGTGCCTATAGAGTATGTTAAGGAGATTAAAGACGAACAGTAAACCATATAGTGCGGTAGGGCATGAAAAAGCGCATATAAAGAAAAAAGCCCGTCTCTGGTGAGCGGGCTATTATTCTATCATCGAGTACACAACTCATCTTTACATTCTTCTTTAGGTTCAGCATCCACGGTATATGACAATATTTCTTTATTTCCCGGATCATACAAACCTTCAAACTCTTTATCTCCGTTCGTATGCCCCTCTACTGTTATACCTCCCATTGGATTAATATAATAATCATCGGAAAAGTGGATATTATCAACATCTTTATAATTGGTTTTTAAAAACTTTTCCATATGATTCTGAGCTTCTTCAAATAAAGCAATCTCTTTTTCTTTTTGATCGTGCTGATGCTTCATAAAAAATCCCCCAACTGCTATAATTATTAAAATAAGGATAATTATGTACTTTTTCATTTGAAAATCAACCCTTTCTTATCCTATTTTACAAAAATAAAGAGGCGATGTATATGAGCGACAAGATAAAAGTTCCAAAAATAACAGATAAAACTTATTATACGCTAAGTCAAGAATCTTACAATCGCGATAGATTAGATAGTAAGTTAAAGACAGGGAAACCAATACAAACAGATCAAAAAACCTATTGGTTTGTCGAAAAGATTAAGAGAGACCATGATACAGGACTAGATGCCGTAGTTTTTTCCCAGGGCAAAAAAACTGAAGGTGGTAAGTGGGTAAAATCAGATAACCCTAAAAATGTCGTCGTAGCCTTCGCAGGAACTGATCCTAAAAGCCAATTCTTTCAAGATGTTGTTGACGCTGACGGCGGTAACGTTGTTATGGGTCTTGATCCGAAAAAGAAATCGCAATACATAATCGAAAAAGATGCGAAGGATACATCAAAAACAATAGGAAAATACAACGCAACCCCCTCACAAGACGCGATGCTTAGCACCGGTAAATACAAATTAATTACGAAAACGTCCCAAATCGGGCAAGCTGACGATCTGGTACGGGAAGTTAAACAAAAGTATAAAGGCACCTCGACGGTTATTTCAACAACCGGACACTCTCTTGGCGGCGCAGAGGCTGAATACAGCGCTGTGAACAATGATATATGCGCAGTCGCATTCAACAATCCTTCCGTCGTTAAATTGCATGCTGAAGAAAAGCAAAAGGAGATCCGAAGCGGCAAATATGACTCGTCTGTAAAAGCGATTGTCAATCCGGATGATATGACTGGTTCCGGCTGGTGGGATGAGTACGAACGACACGCAGGCAGAACAATATATACCAAAGACCCCTCTACTTCGCGTGTGGAACGACAAATACGACTAGATCCGAAGTATAACGGCGGTATATTTGGCACAGTGTTTAATGTCGCTGTAGACTACATTGCTACGACAGCAATGGGAATGCCGGATACACACGGACTCAACAAAGGCAACTTTACCTTCGACGAAAACGGCAATGTTCAAAATATAGAGGGCGATGAGCTCGTATACGATAAAAATTTAAAAGCAATGCTTCCACCGGAAGTTGCATCCGGAAGTGGCGCAATTAAAGTAACACCCGAAGTCGCTAAGCAGCTCGCGCAAAAAGTAAATGCGATGATCAACGATCTCCGGACGATGAAACGGGAAGCCGAAAACGCTTATCAGGAACACGACGCCGAGATCAACGATCTGAAACACGATACCTACCGTCAGGTCGGCCACGGTTTATACGACAAGCTGACACTCGAAGATGTAAACAATACGCTGAAAAACCTGGCGCAGTCGTTTGACAAAAAAGGCAATCCGCTCTTTTACGATGTTCATGCCGAAAAAGCGTACATCGCCTCATTAAAAAATACGATTTCAGATTTAGAAGACATCAGCGGGTACCTTGCGCAGATCGCAAAAGATTTTAAATCGAAAGATAAAATGCTGGCAAACTGGCTTAAGCTTTAGGAGATGACATAATGGAAAATTTCAATAAACTCGCCTCACTCAACAACTTAAACGGTGATCAAGAAGATACGCTCCTCATACGACGCAATCAGCTTCAAATGCTGAAAACGGGCATGAGAGTAACGGCCGCAACTAAGCTTGAAGGCATTAAAACGACACTAAGACCGAAGTTTAAGATAGACGATATACAAAAAGAAATGAACAGCGTTTATTCATCGCTTCTCTACAGCTTCGAAGGAAAAGCGCGGCAGGCGCTCGCTCAGCGAATCAGCCAAAGCGCCCAGCAGCTTATTGCGACAGAAAAGGACGGAGAGAGCTTTGTGAACGGATTTAAGACGAGATAGAGGCGCCAAAATAGGCGTCTTTTTTCGTTAACATACCACTGACTGACCGTTGACTTATAGGATTGCTATCGCCTACCTTTACAGGGTAGAGGTCGCTGGTTCGAGCCCAGTCGGTATCATACCGAATCGAACGGCAGGAAAACGTTGATTTTCAACGGAGTTCCTGCCGTTTTTGCGTTTGATTTTTTTCAATTCCCACCTCTCGACACTCTGTCTTCATTCCACAAAAAACAGCCTCTATTTGAAAGAGTTATGGTAAAATATTCTTTGTACAAAGTTCGGGCTCACTCAAGGGAAGTTGGCTCATCCCCTATGAAAGGGGGTGATGCTTATGACAGCATACGAAACAATCTCGTTAATGATTGCTTTCGGCATGTTAATTGCCGTGTTGTCGAAAAAAGAAAAATAGACTTCCCTTGAGCCCTGGTAAAGTTCAAAGGGAAGTCTATATTTAAAATGACTGAGCCAAGCCCTTGTTGGGCCGCTTTGTACACTCGACTCGACTGTTGGCGCAGTCGGGTCTTTTTTATTTTATGCATTTCTTTTTAAAAAATACACCTGAACGTTTGAGCGATACGTTGATGACGCACCTGTGGTCTTTTTATGATTTTGACAGTCTATCATCAAATTCATATTACCAATTTCAACCCACTAAATCAACTAATAGTGTCATTCACCTCTCGGGATAAATGAAAATATTCGAGGGTAAACCGTGCTTCTTCTTCCAACGCTTTTGAACAACCACATTATTTTTTCATAATTCACAACATCCAAAATAATCCAAAGCAAGTCGAATTAATCACCTCCAACTCTTTAACATTCAGACGAAAAAATGACTTTTGTTTGATTGTTTTTTAAATATGGATATTTTCTAGGTTTTCCACTTTATTTCAGGACTACAAAACAAGTCCTTTGTCTGATTGAGAGAGACCGAACCCCTGCTAAAATAAAGTGCGTGTTGTTGGGAAATATTTCTCAAAGGGAGGACCGATTGTTAAAGGACATCGAGATTTGAAAGGAGAACAACTGTGGCTAAGACGATTATTTCTGGTTTTATTTTATTTTTTCTGCTTATTTTTTCGGAAGCTGAGCCAACATCAGCGGCTTTTTGGGATACAAAAGGAGACAACGTTATTCATGATCCTTCCATGATTAAAGAAGGAAATACATGGTATACATTCGGTACTGGTATCGGCAATGGAATCCGCGTCATCAAATCGACAGACGGAAAAACGTGGAGCCCAGCGCCAAGTATTTTTACAACTCCATTATCATGGTGGAAAAAGTACGTGCCAAACCATGAAAAAAACCAATGGGCGCCTGATATCAGCTATTACAATGGTCGCTATTGGCTTTATTATGCGGTATCCGCGTTCGGCTCCAATACTTCGGCGATCGGACTGGCTTCAACAGACCGGATCTCTTCCGGAAATTGGCGCGACGACGGGCTTGTCACCCGGACGACGACCTCGAACAATTATAATGCGATCGACCCTGAGTTAGTCATTGATAAAGAAGGAAATCCGTGGCTGTCCTTCGGCTCGTTTTGGAGCGGCATCAAGCTGACAAAGCTTGATAAAAAAACAATGAAACCTACAGGGAAGGTTTATTCGATCGCATCAAGGCCGAGCCATGGCGGAGCGGTTGAAGCGCCGTCTATCACATATAAAAACGGCTACTATTATTTATTCGTTTCGTTCGATAAATGCTGTCAAGGTGTGAACAGCACGTATAAAATCGCTTACGGCCGCTCAACAAAAATTACGGGACCTTACTATGACAAAAGCGGCAAGAAAATGACGGAAGGCGGAGGCACAATCCTCGACTCCGGAAACGACCAATGGAAGGGCCCGGGCGGCGCAGATATCGTGAACGGCAACATCATCGTCAGACATGGTTATGATGCGCTTGACAATGGAGCGCCTAAGCTGCTGATTAATGATTTATACTGGGATTCCAAAGGATGGCCGAGGTATTAGTTTTTAAACCGAGCAGATATTTTTCTGCTCGGTTTTTTCTGTTGTTTTAGCAGTCCAGCTTTGTAAGAACTCCATCTCTTCCATATCTTCAAAGTATCGATCATTTTGATCAACTTTTTTGATAAATCCCTCTATAGAGTCAGCTATTTTTTTATCAAAAAAGAATACCGATGACTTATCGGTATCATTTAAATCAAGCGTTAAATATACACCTTCATTTACCTCATAAAAAACAAGCCTGTCTTCATCTTCATATATATCATCTAAATCAGGGTCAAATTCGTAAATATCTTCCCTTAAAGTGATATCTGCGATAGTAGCGGGATCTAAAAATCTGTTTATTGCACTTTTATTCCTCTTATAAACCCGTACCCAATTTCTAAATAAAATTCTCTGAGTTCTTTAGGAAATCGGAAACCAAGTCTATCTTCCGCTTTTATTAGATCGTTTTCTTTTAACTCATAAAACTCATGATGACTATTTTTTATAAAATTAAATTTGTTCAGCATCATGAACCTCCTTATAGATGGCATCAGAAATTCAGCCAGGCTGATATCCCCACAACTTCGAACGATTAATTTTCTTCATGACAAACAACGTTCATACCTTGCTGCTTGATTCCACTATCCGCACCGCTTCTTCCTCTGCGCCATTTTGATAAATAATCAAGCGGGTGACCACACCATCCTCCAAAATAAATTCCACTTCAACAGACAATGACCTGAGGAAAAAGCGCGTTTCCGAGGCTGGAAATAATTCAAAACGGATCTGTCCGGTGATTTGCATATAAAGCCGTTCTTTATCAACTGTCACATCAGCGGCGGTGCCATCCTGAAGTGAATAACTTCCGACATATCTTTTGTAAATGGCCGGATCGATCTCTTTTTTCTTTTTATCGGCAGGGCGATCAGGGATTTTGTAGGCCTTGTCAAACAGGATATTTTCAACGGCTTCAAAGATGGCCTGTTCATATTCATCATCCTGTTCCACATTGCTCAAATAAATGAAGGTTTTTCGTTGATCGATATATCGGATCATTACGGTTGAATAGCCTGGCCAGCCGCCGCTGTGACCGACAATTCGCCCTGTTTCAGGACTGTCCCGAAGCACCCATCCACACCCGTAATCTACAGACTCTCCGTTTTTCAGAGACGCGGGAGTAAAAGCAAGCTCTTTTGAGACTTGATTGATCAAACAATCTGTATATAAGGCCTGGTCAAACAAATATAAGTCATGAATGGTTGAGTTTACGGTTCCGTCCCCCTGAATCCCGTCAAGATAGGAGACATATTTTGTTTCTTCAACATCATCAGGCAGAACGTACTGTTCTGTATGCACGTCATACACATATCCATACGCATAGTTCTCAATGGTTTCAGGTTGAAGCCTTCTGTTATACACCCTTGAGTTCCGCATTTCCACCGGTTCAAAAATACTTTTTTTCATATATTCGGCAAAACTCAGACCGGATGCCTTTTCAATGATAACCGCAAGCAGCACATATCCCGTATTGCTGTACAGCCAACCTTCACCCGGGGCAAAATAGCGTTGCGGCTGATGATTCATCAGCATATCAACGATATCTTGATTAACAGCAATCTTGTTATGATCCCAATGTTGTAAAAACCACTCCATATAATCGGGCAGACCCGACGTATGTGTCAACAAATCGTGAATCGTTATGCCCTGATAAGGAAATCCGGTTATCCACCGTTCTACGGGATCCTCAATATTCAATACCCCTTGCTGTGCTAATTGAAGGATGCCCAAAGCAGTGAACGGCTTGGATAGCGATGCTAATTCAAATAAGGAATCCTCCTGCAATAAACGCTTATCTGCCAAGTTTGCATAACCGAAGGCGCCTTGAAAAAGAATGTCTCCGTCTTCAGCGACTAATACCGCCGCGTTGATCTGCTTTTTTTCATTTAACACACTAAACAGGTTAACAAGTTGTTCTCTTTTTTTCTGTTTCACTTTTCCACCTCCCTTTCTTTATACGCATATGGAAATAAGAGGTTTCAACAAAAAAAGACAAGAATGGCACCATTCTACAATTCTAATAAGTTTCTCAACATCCTTTTCAAGTCATTCATTGATCTACGATGCGAGCCACTAGATCCTGCACAAACGAATGTCAAATCGATTTTTGATATCGGCGAAAAAATGTTGCAAACAGCAATAAAACGTTGCTCAAAAGACTTGCCGCCCCTAACCAGACGAGCCATTCCGCCTTTGTCCCCCAGGAATATCCAATGATGATCAGAGCAATGCAGCTTGAGAAAAAGGGTCCTGTCCTGTCTAATTTTGTGCCGCGGCGAATGGTTTCCTTTGTCTGCAGGAATTTATCTTTTGCATGATAGAGCTTCTCCTTTCCTTTGATTTTAAAAGTTGTTGCTTTTACATAAAGATTATTTTTCATCATTTTCTCCTCCGTAGCGGCGTTTCTCAAATTCTCCGAGAATCTTTTCTGTATCTAATGAATTTCCTACGCCAAGCTGAATGTTTGCATTCTCCTCAAAGCCGTCTTGTTCTTCACCGTCAAAACGGTAAAGCTTTTGCAGCAGCCGCCAAAATGTCGCAACCTCTTCGGCTGTAAACTGCTGAAACAAGTCGGCCAAGAAATAGACGGACCTTTCGGAACAATCCACCAGCGCTTTCTTTCCTTCAGCGGTCATTTCAATATTAATAGAGCGTTTGTCTTTTTGATTTGGCACTGATTTAACATAGCCTTTTTTGATCAGACCTGTCATCAGCTTGTTGGCGGTCTGTTTGGTTGTGCCAAGCTTTTTGGAGATATTCGTAAGCGTGGCAGTTTCAGTCGGCAAATGCGCGATGGCGATGAGTGCCATGTGTTGCCTTGAAGTTACTATTTCCATGTATTCGTCACCTCGGGTTTGCACCTTATTGACAACTGAAAACAATGTCGCATAGCTTTGCTGCATCAAATGTAATTCGTTGATTAAGCTGTTGGTATCCATTTGTTCTCTCCTCTGAATATAGTCAACATGCTGACGAATATACAATACTCTTTCTCGTTAATTTTGTCAACATGGTGACTATTTTTTTCGTGATTGATCAATTGGACATTCCGTTTTACACTATTTAATTATCTGATAATTAAAAATATAGGATGAGAATAGGGGGAATATAATGAATTCTTCACTCATTTCAGCGGATGATGCATGGATGCTTTGGGGGTTTATTGCGGTGTGGGCGGCGGTGAGTATTTATTTGGAGCAGCGGTATCGCTGGGCTGCGGCAGTATCGGGGGCTGTACTGGCGCTGGGCGGATCGATGCTGTTTACGAATGCGGGGATTCTACCGGCCGAGTCCCCCGTCTATGATGCGGTGTGGTCCTATGTTGTTCCGCTTGCGATACCTTTGCTGCTTTTTCAAATCAATGTGCGGAAGATCCTGAAAGAAAGCGGCAGGCTTTTGATGATCTTTTGCATCAGCGCCCTGGGCACTGCTGCCGGAAGCGTGATTGCTTTTTTTCTGTTTAAGCAGCAGATTCCGCACCTTGACCAAATCGGCGGGATGATCAGTGCCTCTTATATCGGCGGAGGCGTGAATTTTGCGGCGATGGCCGCGAAGTTCTCAACTCCCGGTGAATATGTATCATCGACGGTGGTTGCGGATAATTTTATGATGGCTCTTCTTTTTTTCATTTTAATGGGGATACCGGCGCTTAAATGGTTTCAAAAGCGCTTTGGCGTTCCTGAAGAGACGGCCGGCAGCAAAAATCAGGCGGAAGCCTATTGGAAAAGAAAAGAGATGTCCTTGCAGGACATTGCTTTAAACATCGGAACCGCCTTCGCGATCGTTGCTGTGTCTGTAAAAACAGCGGCCTTTTTCAAAGAGCGTTTTTCTTCTGACGGCGGGTTTCAGTTTCTTGCCTTTATCTTGGGTGACCAGTTCCTGCTGCTGACGACGCTGACAATTTTGCTGACGATCGCCTTTCCCCGCTATTTTGAACGGCTGCGCGGCACACAGGAAATCGGGACTTATTTGATTTACTTATTCTTTGTGGTGATCGGCATTCCGGCAGACTTGCGGATCATTCTCATGAACGCACCGCTCCTTTTGGCATTTGTGTTTGTGGTTGCCATGTCCAACCTGCTCGTAACGCTTGCCGCAGGAAAGCTGTTGCGTTTTCGGCTCGAGGAAATTCTCTTGGCCTGCAACGCATCTGTCGGCGGTCCGACAACAGCGGCGGCGATGGCGATCGCCAAAGGCTGGCAGAGCCTCGTCGCTCCGGTTATGCTGGTCGGGACGTTCGGATATCTGATCGGCAATTATGTCGGCACCCTCTTGGGCACATGGTTTTCTACCCTGGTTTAAACGCAAAAAAAGCCGCAGATTCCCTGAAGAGTCTGCGGTTTCTTTTATGATCGGGCGAACGCTCCGGATACGGCTTCCAATGCACGGGCAAAATCGGCCTGCAAATCATCGGCATGTTCCACACCGACGCTCAGCCGCAGAAGGCCGTCGGTAATCCCCCGTTTTTCCCGCTCTTCTTTCGGCATAGCGGCGTGTGACATTTTTGCCGGATAGGAAAGGATCGACTCCACAGCGCCGAGACTGACGGCAAAGACCGGAAGAGAAACGCGTTCCACAATCTTTTTCACGGCTTCTGCATTCTCCAGCTCGAACGAAAGGACGGCGCCGGCGCCATATGACTGGTGCCTGTGAACTGACGCACCCGGATGCGAAGACAGCCCCGGATAATACACTTGTTTGACGGCCGGATGCTTTTCAAAAAATTCAGCGAGCTGCTGAGCTGTTCGAGATGCTTTTTCAAGCCGGACCTGCAGTGTTTTCAGCCCTCTCAGCACAAGCCAGCAGTCTTGGACGCCGAGAACAGCGCCGAACGAATTTTGCAGCTTATAAAGTTCTTCCCCGAGCTTTTTGTCTTTCACAACGGCAAGTCCTGATAATACGTCGCTGTGTCCGCTTAAAAACTTCGTCGCGCTGTGTAGCACAACATCGACGCCGAGCTCGAGCGGCCGCTGCAGCGCCGGGGTCATAAACGTGTTGTCAAGAAACGTCAGACAGCCGTGCGCCTTGGCAAGCTTGACGACGCCTCTGATATCCGTAATGCCGAGCGTCGGATTTGACGGTGTTTCAAGGTAGATGACTTTTGTATTTTCCTTTATGTTTAAAGCAATTTCATTTAAATCCGTCATATCGACGAAAGTATGTTCAATCCCGAAGCGGCTCAGCACTTCCGTAATCATCCGGTAAGTGCCGCCGTACACATCTTTTGTGACAAGCACGTGATCGCCCTTTGACAAAAGCAGAAAGGAGGTGGAAATCGCGGCCATTCCGGATGAAAAAGCAAATCCCCTCGTCCCTCCCTCAAGCTCGGCTATCGTGTCTTCAAGCGCCGTTCTTGTCGGTGTTCCTGACCGGCTGTAGTCATATTCGCCGAATTTGTCAAAAGAACCTTGATGAAAGGTTGAGGCGTGCTGGATCGGCACGCTGACGGCTCCGGTTGCTCCGTCCGTTTTATTTTGGTTATGAACAAGCCTTGTTTCAAGCGTCCAGTTTTCATGACTCATGCGGAACCGCCTCCCCTTTTACTTTTTCCAGCGCAGCTTTTAGATCCTGCTTTAAATCGGAGACGTGTTCGATTCCGACTGAAAAGCGCAGAAGTCTGTTGCAGACGCCGTTTGCAATTCGGATGTCTTCCGGGATATCCATATGGGTCTGTGTCGCCGGATAGGTGATGAAGCTTTCGACTCCGCCGAGGCTTTCGGCGAAACAGATCGTCTTGAGATTTTTCAGCAACGGATTAACCCATTCTTCTTTTTGAACGCGGAATGACAGCATGCCGCCTTTTCCCGGATAAAGAACATCTGCAATTTCCTCCTGCTCTTCCAAAAAGGCCGCAAGTTCCCGCGCGTTTTCCTGATGCTGTCTCATCCTGAGAGCGAGCGTCTTCATCCCTCTCATTAAGAGCCATGAATCGAACGGCGATAAAACCGCTCCGATGGCGTTTTGGTGCTGGAACATTTCCTCAGACAGCTCTTCGCCTTTTGCAACGACAAGCCCCGCCAAAAGATCGTTATGACCGCCCAAATACTTCGTCGCGCTGTGAATGACAAGATCAGCGCCGAGCTCAATCGGCTTTTGCAGAACCGGTGTATAGAACGTATTGTCAACAATGAGCAGCAAGTCGTGCTCTTTAGCGATTTGCGCGATTTTTTGAATATCAGCTTCCTGCATGAGCGGATTTGTCGGCGTTTCTACAAACAGTGCCTTTGTATTGTTCGTGATTTTCGACTTGATACAGTCTTCGTCTGAAAAATCGTCGTAGAAAAAGCGAAGTCCGTATTTCTTCCATTCGTTTTCAAAAAGGCGGTACGTTCCCCCATATAAATCGGACGAAACGATGAGCTCATCCCCGCTTTGAAACAGAGCCATGATCGTCTGAATGGCAGCCATACCGGAACTGAACGCAAAGCCGCGCGTTCCCCCTTCGAGTTTCGCGATTGCATCTTCAACAAGCTGTCTTGTCGGATTTTTTGTGCGAATGTAATCAAACCCTGTGGATTCCCCGATCCCTTTGTGCCTGTACGCAGAAGAGAAATAAACGGGAGGATTGACAGTTCCCGTTATTTCATCACTGCGGTTGCCGATTTGCGCCAGCGTTGTTTGTACATGTTCAGTCATATGACACCATCCTTTTAAAAATAAAAAACCCCTTCTTCATAAGAAGAAGGGGGATTATGCGCTTCTTCTTATCTTCCAAGCATCTGCTTGCTGGATTTAGCACCTTGGTACACTGACATCGTCAGTGCAGACCGGTTGCTGAGGTTTCAAAGGGCCAGTCCCTCCACCTCTCGTGATAAGAATCTCTTCAATTTTCTGATTGTTCTTTACTTTAACCTAAGTCAAGACATTTTTCAAGGGTCATTTTTAAATCTTTCCTCATATTGAACATGGTATGATGAAACCAAACGACGGAACCGGAGGAATCAGATGCCAAAAACAGAGCGATTAATCGAATTGATGATGACCGTTCATACAAAACGAAAATTTACGGCCGGGGAGCTCGCAGCAGAATTCGGGGTTTCCTACCGCACGATTCTCCGCGATCTGGACGAGCTGAGCGCGCTCGGCGTCCCGATCTATTCTGAAACAGGCGCGAACGGAGGCTATTATTTGCTGAATGAACCTGTGCTTCCGCCGCTCTTTTTTACACAATCAGAGGCGGCGGCTATGTTTTTCGCGTATCAATCTCTGCAGTTTTTCGGATCGCTTCCCTTTGATGCGGAAACGCGGATGGTTTTAAAAAAGTTCTACCGCCACCTTCCCGTGGAAACACAGGAGCGGATTGATGCGATGAAAGACAGAATCGTGTTCTGGAATCCGCATCGTCCAAAAGCCGCCGAACATTTAGAAACGCTTCTTGATGCAGCCATCAATCAATCCGTTTTGACGGTCGTTTATGACGGAACTGACGATTGCGCGGAGAGATCCATCCAGCCCATCGGCTTGTTCAGCTGGAACGGCTTCTGGTACTGTCCGGCCTATTGCTTTAAAAGGCAGGCGTTCAGACTGTTCCGCGCCGACCGCATCCTTCGGGCGGAAAAAGCGGCCAGCCCGCTGGCCCGCCAGCTTCCCTATCCATCGGTTCTCAGCTGGATCAAACATTCGGAGAGCGAGTGCTCTGAACCGGTGCGGCTGCAAGCGGAACTGACACGCAGAGGAGCCAGGCGGGCTGCGGCTGATGTGGACTTATTCAAGATCCTCACCATGCGGGATGACGGGACGGGGGCGATCGATGCAAACCTCCCCAGACCAGAACTTGAGTATTTCGGGGAACTTTTGTGGAACCTCGGCACTGAGGCAACTGTCAAAGAACCCGCAGAAATCAAGCTTCAGCTGAAACGGAAGGCTGCTGACATTTTAGCAAGGTACGACTGACTTTTTTTAGAATCGTGACAAAGCCTGTCAGGATTAGGTGATACTTTTAGAATAAAGCAAAATGGAAAGGATGAAGCAAATGAAGCAAGTTCAAGCCCTGCGGAGCGATTTGTTCCACGAGATGGAGACGGGCATCCGCTCCACGTGTCATCTTCTGAAAAAAGTGAAGGAATCTGACTGGTCTTACCGGCCCGCCGACCGCATGCGAAGCCTGAAAGAACTGGCAAGCCATCTGACGGCCATCCCAGAAGCCGACATGGCTATCATGCAGGAAAAGGAAGAGGCCGCCATCTCCCGAATTGAAAAGAAGTATAGTGCATTGCAGTCGGCTGACCAAATGGCTGAAGCTATGCAGAAAGGATTCGCTGCTTTTCAAACGTATATGACTTCCCTCTCCGACGAGGAATTTTTGACGAAAAAAACAAAGCCGTTTTACCTTGATGAAGGGATGACCCAAAGCCGCTGGCTGACGGAAACGCTCACCCACGTCTTCCATCACAGGGCCCAGCTGTTTAATTATTTAAAACAGCTCGGCTATGACGTCAACATGTTCGATCTGTATCTTTAAAAGGTGTTCATATGAAGCTGCCTCTGACAAAAAAAGAACGGTCAAACTTAAGGACAGCCAAGGTAAAAATAAAAAACACGGCATATATGGATCTGTCCGTCCTTGCACATACGCTCGGTTCGTCTTTGGAGCGCGCCGCATACATCAAGGCGCTCGCCCAGTTTCAAACCGCTCCTTCCATCGGGCCGAAAATGGCGCAGTGCGCCGTTGACCTGGGCTACTATTCCCTTGGCGACATCAAGCATGAATCAGGTGCGGATTTGATCATCCGCCTCGAAAAACTGAAAGGCTACTGGGAAGATCCTTGTGCAGAAGATGCGCTGCGATGCATCGTCCATTATGCCAACGATCCCGAAAGCGCTAAAAGCTGGTGGGATTTCACAGAGGAAAGAAAAATGTACCGCGAACGCTGCGGATACCCTCCGGATAGACCGTCAACGCCCTGGTACGAAAAAAAACGGACATAAAAAATCACGGCTGCCGAACAGTTTGGCAGCCCTTTTCGCTTCTTTCACAAGAGAATTTCGTGTTAAAATGAATGGAAACGTTCACAAACATTATTTCTGGAGGAATTCATCTTGGCTATGAAAACAGGAGTCATTCAGGAGAAGAAGCTTTTTTCGGAAGAGCTCGGCGAGGAAATGGAGCTTCTCGTCTATTTGCCGTCATCCTTCTCGCCGCTTTACAAATATCATGTGATCATCGCACAGGATGGACATGACTATTTCCGCCTCGGGCGCATCAGCAGACAGGTGGAAGAACTGCTGGCAAACGGCGAAATCGAAAGAAGCATCATCATCGGCATTCCGTACAAAAACGTACAGGAAAGAAGGCTTACATACCATCCGGAAGGGTCAAAATTCGAAGCGTATAAACGTTTTTTGGCAAATGAACTCGTCCCTTTCGCCGACAGTGAGTACCCGACATACCAAGTCGGATCAGGCAGGACGCTGATCGGGGATTCGCTCGGAGGAACGGTTTCCCTCATGACGGCGCTTGACTATCCGAATATGTTCGGAAACGTCATTATGCAGTCACCTTATGTCGACCGCCATGTTCTCGATAAAGTGAAACAGTCCAATTCCCTGCAGCTTATTTCAATTTGCCACCAAATCGGAGAGAAAGAAACCGCCGTCAAAACGACTGATGATCAAATTTTGGATTTCACCGGTCCAAATGAGCAATTAAAAGAATTGCTTGAAGAAAAGCAGACAAACTACGATTTCAAAGCTTTCGACGGGGATCACAAGTGGACATACTGGCAGCCGCTCATCACCCCCGCTTTAAAAAAAATGCTGTAGCTCTCTGTATATCGGCCCATCTTTGATATACTAAACCATATCAATTGTTTAAGGAGGGAACAAAATGAAATACGGTATTGTGCTATTTCCATCAAAAAAACTTCAGGACATTGCAAATTCCTACCGAAAACGCTATGACCCGAATTACGCTTTAATTCCGCCCCACCTTACATTAAGAACACCTTTTGAAGTGTCCGAAGACGAGATCGCGAGCGTCGTAGGACACCTGAGGGAACTTTCAAAAGAGCTGAAACCGGTCACGCTGAAGATTACAAAATTCAGTTCCTTTGCCCCTGTCAATAATGTCATCTATATGAAAGCCGAACCGACAGAAGAATTGACGCAGCTTCATGAAAAAATGTACAGCGGCGTTTTGGAAGACAAACCCGAATATGCGTTTGTTCCCCATGTCACAGTCGCACAAAAGCTGTCAGATGATGAGCATTCCGACGTCCTCGGCACGCTGAAAATGAGAGACGCGTCCCACGAAGAAGTTATCGACCGCTTTCACCTGCTTTACCAATTGGACAACGGATCTTGGACCGTCTATGAAACTTTTATTTTAGGAGCGTGAAGAAAGCCAGTGGAAGCCGTCATTGTGAAGAATCAACAACAGCTTGAAGACGCCTTCTTTGTTAGAAAGGAAGTCTTTATCAAGGAGCAGCACGTATCACCGGAAGAAGAAATGGATCATCTCGATCAGGAATCTTCACATCTCGTCATCTATGACGGAAAAGAGCCGATCGGCGCTGGCCGGCTACGGCTTGTCGACGGCTATGGCAAACTTGAACGAATCTGTGTACTGAAAAGCCACCGCTCCCTCGGCATCGGCAACCTGATCATTCAGGCGCTTGAAGAGGAAGCCGCCAAGCAAGGCGCGGTTCAATTCATGCTGAACGCGCAGACACAGGCTGTTCCCTTTTACGAAAAACACGGCTATAAAGTCGTGTCTGAAGAATTTTTAGATGCGAATATCCCCCATGTCAAAATGGTCAAAAAGTAACCGTTCCGCTTTTTAAGCGGAACGGTTTTTCTTTTCCTCAGAAAACATTTCATAGTTTGTTCATCTTTTGTTTATCGTTTATTCAACATTGTCTATTAAAGTTGTTTCTAAGCTTTTACGAAGCCCTACACAAAATAGACGGGAGGTAAACAGCCGAATGCCGTTATGAACAAAAAAAACATCACCACACTCGCCCGTTTCGGGATAGTCGGAGCCGGAAACACACTCGTTGATTTCGCCGTGTTTTTCATCCTTACGTCCCTCCGCGTACCCTATCTGGCCGCACAGCTGTTTTCCTATTCGGCAGGCGTAGCAAACAGCTATATCTGGAATCGGACATGGACGTTTCAAGTAAAGGAAAAAGCGCATGGCGCGGAAATCGTCCGGTTTATCATAATCAATCTTGCAGCAGCGGGCGCTACATTTGTCCTTCTGTATATTTTTCAAAAAGCCGGCCTTTCCCTTTTTGTCAGCAAAATGTCCGCAACAGTCGCAGGAATGGCGATCAACTTTATCGGAAACAGGCTTTGGGTGTTTCAAGAACCCGGAACAGATTCATAAAAAAGACCAGGAGTGAATAACCATGAAAGTAAAAAAAGCAGTCATCCCAGCAGCCGGTTTGGGTACAAGGTTTTTGCCGGCAACAAAAGCGCAGCCGAAAGAAATGCTGCCGATTGTCGATAAACCGGCTATACAATATATCGTGGAAGAAGCTGTTCAATCAGGAATAGAAGACATCCTTATCATTACAGGAAGAAATAAGCGTTCGATTGAAGACCATTTTGACCGCTCTGTTGAACTGGAGCAAAACCTGTTCGCCAAAGGAAAAAATGATGTGTTAAAAGAGATACGCGACATCGCCGATATGGCGAATATTCATTATATCCGGCAAAAGGAGCCCCTCGGTCTCGGACATGCGGTGTTATCGGCCAAGCATTTCATCGGTGATGAGCCGTTTGCCGTCCTTCTCGGCGACGACATCATGGTGTCAGAAACGCCGGCGCTTCGGCAGCTGCTCGAAGTATTTGAAGAATATCAGACAGAAGTAATCGGCGTTCAGCCAGTCGATCCGGCGGACGTGAGCAAATACGGCATTATTCAGACGTCCGCGCAAAAGAACAAAGTATATCAAATTGACGATCTTGTGGAAAAGCCGTCTGTCAAAGAAGCCCCTTCAAATATCGCGGTTATGGGCCGCTATGTGCTGAGGCCTTCGATTTTCCCTGTGCTCGAACAAACGAAGCGCGGTGCGGGAAATGAAATTCAGCTGACTGACGCACTAAGGGAAATCTGCCGGGAACAAAGCATGTATGCGCGCAAATTGGAAGGAAGCCGCTTTGATATCGGCGACAAGCTGGGCAGTTTTAAAGCGAGTACGGAAATCGCTCTTATGCGGGACGAGATGCGGCCAAAACTGCTCGCCTACCTGGAAAGCGTCCTAAAAAAAGAGGCGCAGAAAGGAGCATGGCAATGACATCCGTACTCGTTACAGGAGGAGCCGGATACATCGGCAGCCACACCGTACTCGAATTAACAAAGCAAAACCGCTCCGTCGTCGTGCTTGACAATTTATCTACCGGACACAGGGAAGCCGTCAGCGGGATCAGCTTTTACGAAGGCGACATCGGTGATGCGGCACTTGTCAAAGCCAACATCAAACATCATGATGTCGATGCTGTCATCCATTTCGCCGCCAAAAGCCTTGTGTCCGAATCGATCGAAAAGCCTGAGCTCTACTTTAGGGAAAACACGCTCAAGTCTTGTGCATTCTTCGAAACGGTCATCAAGGAAGGCGTCAAAAACATCGTCTTTTCGTCGACCGCCGCCGTATATGGCATCCCGGAGAACGTCCCGATCAAAGAGACAGCCCCCCTCTCCCCTGTCAATCCTTACGGGGAATCGAAGCTGATGATCGAAAAATACTTGCACTGGGTCGGGAAAACGCACGGTGTCAAATGGGCAGCCCTCCGCTACTTCAACGCGGCCGGCGCCGCTTTAAACGGAGCTATCGGCGAGGATCACGATCCTGAAAGCCATCTCACTCCCCTCGTCCTGCAGACGGCTTTGGGACAGCGAAAGCAGCTGTCCATTTTCGGAGATGATTACCCGACACCGGACGGAACATGCATCAGGGATTATATTCACGTCCTCGATCTGGCTTCCGCCCACCTGGCGGCTCTTGACAGGTTATATGAAGACAGACTGAAGCAAAATGTTTATAATGTAGGGACAGGAGCCGGACATTCCGTAAAAGAAATCATTGAAACCGCGGAAAACATGACAGAGCGAAGCATTGCAGCAAAAACGGACGAGCGCAGAGCGGGGGATCCGCCAGTGCTTGTGGCGGACAGCCGGACACTGATGGAAGATACCGGATGGAAGCCGCAATACAGCGATTTACAAACCATCATTCAAAGCGCGTGGCAATGGCACAGGGCGCATCCGGACGGTTTTTGAGATTCGCTTGTTTCTCGCGCGGACGGCAGGGAAACATCCCGGCGGCTGCTCCAACGTTCGGCTGATGAAATCAAAAGCAGGGAGAAAAAACGAAAATGGGAAGCATAGTGAATGATATTTTAATGTGGCTGACCGATCTTGGCTATTTCGGCATTGCAATCGGTTTAATGATCGAAATCATCCCGAGTGAAATCGTACTGGCCTACGGCGGATACTTGGTGTCAAGCGGCTCCATTACGATGACAGGGGCCGTGATCGCCGGCGTCATCGGGGGAACGATTGCTCAATTGTTTTTATACTGGATCGGCTATTACGGCGGAAGGCCGTTTTTATACAAATACGGAAAGTACTTATTGATCCAAAAGCATCACATTCAAACGGCCGAAAAATGGTTTGAGAAATACGGCGGAGGCGTTGTCTTTTCCGCCCGCTTCATTCCCGTGGTCAGGCACGCCATCTCCATTCCGGCAGGAATTGCGAAAATGCCGATTTTAAAATTCACGGGTCTGACCGTGCTGGCCATCATACCGTGGTCGATATTATTCGTCTACCTCGGCATACAGCTCGGCAGCCGGTGGGACCATGTTGAAAATGTGGCGAGAACGTACACGACTCCGATTATGATCGGAGCGGCCGCTATGATTATTCTGTATTTCGGACTCAAAAAACTGCGCAAAAAATAACGAAAACCCCGGTATAAAAGCCGGGGTTTGTTTCATCTTTCAAACGGACTCGTTAACGTAGCGTCCGCTTTCCGCCTTTTCCGCAACACGGCGGTTCAGCGTTTTTTTTCGCTTCTTTTCCAAGACCCGCCTAAAAGCCGCAGTCTGGTTTTCCTCTCTTTTTTCGACTTCGCGGTAGGCGCGCTCGCTTGGGATATTGGCGGTTTTTTGTATATGCGCATAGTTCGATTTTTGGCTGATGCTGCGATTGGCGTACTGTGTATATTGATCATGATGGACAGGCGGCAAATATCCCATTCGATCTCCTCCTCATCAGCTTTAATTCCCAAAAATCTACTGTTTTAAACGGTTTTCATTTGATATGATAGACGTTGTCTCATAACACTAGACGATTACCCATTAATTGGAGGACCTCTTTTTGAAATGCGCCCGATTCAATAACCGAGACATTCATATACATACATATTCGAGAGAACACCTGCAATTCCTCTTTGATGAAGCAAGAAAAGACAGAATCACGTGTAAACATTGCGGCTTGCCACTCAGACTGAAATTGTCGATTCATGAAGAACCACATTTTTCCCACCGGGAAAACGGGGATTTTTCTCAATGTGAAGCAGCTTGCTTAAACGAGAAGACAGAGCAATCCAGACAGAACGACTATACAGAAAGCGGCATGTTCCGTCTCCCGAAAGGCAAAGCGATCGGAGAGGAAAAGAAGACGGATGCGGACTTCTGGACGCCGCCTCGCGAAGCTTCCATCCATTCTCCTTTCTCCCCAGCGGAAGAAACGGCCCCGGAACCGGTCTTTCCGAATGTGCCGCTGAATGAGAAACAGCTTGCCGCCGTGACGGCCCCCGAAGAACCACTTCTCGTTCTGGCCGGCGCGGGAAGCGGAAAAACACGGGTATTAACCGCGCGAGCGGCTTATATGATATCCCGGCTCGATATCCCGCCTTCCGCCATTTTGCTCGTCACATTCACGACAAAAGCCGTGAAAGAAATGAAAGAGCGGATGGCCTCGCAATACGGATTGCCGATGCAGACTGTGAACCGCCTCGTGACAGGCACCTTCCACAGCTTTTTCTACAAAATTCTTTATCACCATGATCCGGCAAGATGGAATGGCGAGCACCTGCTGAAATGGGAATGGCAAAAAGAACAATACATCAAAATGGCCCTTGCCGAAGAAGGGCTTGATGAAAAAGATTTTCCGGTTGATCAGGCGATCCAGCAGATCGGCTACTGGAAGAACGCTTATCTTCCGGGCGAACAGATTCCGCTGGAAGACGAATGGGAAAAGCGGGTTCACCGGCTGTACCGTCAATATGAAGAACAAAAAGCTGCGCGGCGCCAATTCGATTTCGACGATATGGCATCTGCATGCTGGCAGCTGTTTCAAGAACAGCCAGACATTTTAAAACGATATCAGACGCGCTTTCACGCGATTTTGATCGACGAATTTCAGGACATTAACCCTGTTCAGTATGCCATCATCAAGCTGTTGGCGAGCCCGGAAAACAACCTGACCTGTGTCGGGGATGATGACCAGTCAATCTACGCGTTCAGAGGCAGCAGCCCTTCTTTTATACTCGATTTTGAAAAAGATTATCCGAAGGCGAAAACGGTCCGCCTCACGACGAATTACAGATCGAGCCATCCGATTGTGGCAAGCGCCGATATGGTCGTGAGGAAAAATAAAAAGCGTTTTCCGAAAACATTAAGTGCCGCGAGAGATGACCGCCAAAAACCGCTTATATTTTATCCTTATGATGAAGAGGAAGAAGCGATTATGATCGTCTCTGATATCCAAGAAAAAATTGAAATGGGCGCTAAGCCTGATGACTTCGCCATCCTATACCGGACAAACAGCAGCGGGCGCGCAATCTTTGAACGTCTGCACCAGTCAGCTATTCCGTACACAGCTGAACAAGGCGTCCGGTCGTTTTACAGCAGGAGAATCGTCCGGCAGATGCTGGCTTATCTCTACTTAAGCCAAAATCAGGATGACGCGGAAGCCGTCAAACAGATTTTACCCGCCCTCTTTCTCAAGCAGTCCGCATTAAATACGCTTAAAGCGCTCTCGATTACCGAAGATTGCACGATGGTTCACGCGCTTGAAAAACTAACCGACATCAAACCGTTTCAGCTTGATAAAATAAAGAAAATCGTTCCTTTTTTCACAGGCTTAAAAACGATGAAACCAGTTGAAGCGATCTCTTTCGCAGAGGAAAAAATGGGATTTTCCGATTACTTAAAAAAGCGCGGTAACGAAGGAAACAAGCTCGAAAAAGGGTCTGACGATCTGCGGGATCTCAAAACAGCGGCAAAAAAATTCAAAACGATCCCCGAATTTCTTGAGCATGTCGATCATATGAGAGCAGCGGAAAAGCAAACAGCTGACGGATACGGTGTTCAGCTTTTAACAATCCACCGTGCGAAAGGGCTTGAATTCAAAACGGTCTATATCCTGGGGGTGCAGGACGGCTCGATTCCGCATGACTTTGCCCTTGAGACAGCGAGAAAAGGCGACGAAACCGCTCTTGAAGAAGAGCGGAGGCTGCTGTATGTCGCCATGACCCGGGCCGAGGATCGTCTGTATATCAGCGTCCCTTCCGTCAGAAGGGGCAGAACGGCATACCGCTCAAGGTTTTTGCAGCCTGTTTTACGCCCGAATCCCCAGGTCCAGCTGCAATAAAAGACACCGTGCCCTCCTTTTATCGGAAGGCGCGGTGTTTATTTTTTGCTGTTCATCATTTTCGCGATCGTGTTGAAATCCATTTTTTCCTTGCCGCTTACAATGGATTCAACAATCTTATCTTCCATTTCCTTCGGAACCCGTTTGTTCGCCAATTTAGCGACACGCTTAATCACACTGCGGACCGTATTTTCATCCTTGAAGTTGGCATTTTGCAGCGAATTCGCAAGCTGCATGACCTCATTCATGCTGACGCCCGTTTTCTTTTCGATGTTTTTGAAAAATTGATTGTCCATACCTATGCCTCCTTTTTGGGAGTGATACGCTATCTTATGCATCTTTGAAAAGCCTTGTGCTTTTCCCGTTCAAAAAGAAGAGGGCCCGGCACACATGCCGCCGCCCTCTTCGCTTCAACTCAAAAACTAATATTTAAAAGAAGCGCCGACAATAATGAGAAGAATAAACAAGACAACGATCAATACAAACGTTGAACCATAGCCGCCGCCATAGCCTCCGCTGTAGCCGCCGCCGTAGCCTCCGCCACAAAAGCCCATCTAAAGCACCTCCTTTTCTCCCTACACGATATGACAGTTGATAGGATTCGCTTGGATTGATGCATAGGGCTTCCGTGGATTATTTATAGATGCCCGGCAGACTCACGTCCTCTCCCAGCCATTTTTCAGCATTCTCTGCAAACGCTTCGACCTGCCTGCCGAACTGTTCGGCAGAACGGTCAAATGTCTCCAGTTCCTTCTGCTGCTCAAAGATCACCCGGTCATGGCCGGCTTGCGTTTGATCGTGCTTGCGGCATATTGATTCAACCAGCTGTTCAAATACATTCATCGCTTTTCCCCCTTATGATGGTGTATGCATCAGAAGAAAAATTGGCAACAAAAAAACCGGACTGTATCCGGCTTTTTTTGATATTAATAGGTTCTCTTTTTTTTGCCGCATCCGCAGCCTTTTTTCTTCACTTTTTTTGAGAAAGTGGACTGATGATTGCTGGAAGCGTTCGTTAATCGGCCTTGCTGCCTTCTTTTCACTTGTCTCATTGCATTCCTTCCTTTCTCATGCTTATACGCCATTATATGAGTCTTCTTTTCATAAGTTGCCAATGATAAATCCCCATTCAATCGAGCCATTTGGACACGATCGTTTCCAGTACCCCAGCAAGGCCTGCTATGGCAAGCAGAAGAATCAGCCATTCGGCAATGGTCGGAACAAATGCGTAAAGAACAAGCAAAAACGCGGTACACCACACACCCGTGCACCAATAACAGCTCAACAGCTCGCCGATCCACGCTCTCACGCCTTTTCCTTTCATGACAAGATACGTCTCGGTCTCTCCCGTTTTTTCGTTTTTTTCTTCAACCTCTTCGTGAAACAGGCTTCTAAACGGCGCCATGATCGTATCAAACACGACCAGCCGTGTCAGCCGAAATACCGCGATAGAAAATAGAATATATAAAAGCCAGCTTTGTATCACAGGGCTCCCCCTTTCCTGCTTCCAAATATATGCCGGAACCGCCTTCCCTAAAACAGCAAATTTGGGTGCTGAAATGTATGTTTTCCTCATTCCGCTAAGTTACCGGTCTGCATTTAATAAAGTGTGGATAAGAAAGGAGTGAAAGTTATGTCGTTTCATGAAAAAGCCGAAGCGCTGTACGCAGAAACATTTGACGAATTATACCGGGAATATGACCAGCTCATTGAAGTGATTGATTCCGAACATGTCACTGTAAACACGGCAAACATAACAGCAGCTCTCTCTTTACAAGCCACTGTGATCTCTTTGACGATTTTATCGGCTCAGCTTGCGATCGAAGACGAGGATACAGCAGACATCGTAACAGAACATGTTTTAGCCGTACACAGGCTGCAAAGCAGGAGAAGAGTCATCATCAAAGTCATCGGCAGCCGCAATGTCACCATTACGCTTTCCTCGCTGGAGATCCTGCTTTCCGTCCAAGTTTTAACCGAAGTGCTGATCGCGCTTATCACAGAGCTTGACATACTTTAAGCCTTCCTTTCTTTCTAATATTTTTTGAGAAATTGAGGTGAAAAACAATTGGCAGATCGCGAAAAACTTAAAGCGGAAGTAAATCCGCTGACAAATACGCTTGTGCAAAATATCCTTAGAAAACACGGCGTTTCAAAAGACAATGTGCGAACGCTGTCTGAGGAAGAAAAAGAAAACATCTTAAAAATACTCGAAGATTTAAAGGCGCAGTCCGAGGCTCTCATCCAGCGGCAGCAGGAAAAGAAGAAAGAAGCGAACAATGAATCATCATCACAATCCGAAGAACGCCCGAGACGAAGAAGAGAACGTTCAGGTAAAAATAAATTAAGAGAAAAGCTGAGACAAAGAAGGCAGCAGGAGAACACCGCCCAAACCGAAGAAAAAAATGGGGATTTGGAGTAGGGTATCTGCCATATACAAGTTCGAGCCTTCAAACATTTAATAATAGTAAATGGAAGGAGGAAAACAAATGGAAACTAGACCATATTCTTGGGTTGCGCTAGATCCAGAATGCGAGCATCCGGGAACTGAGTATTATCCGAGACACCCTAAGAAACACGTTTGTGACGATTACAACTGCAAGTGCGGTAAACACGATGCATTTATCAATCAGGAGCTCGACCAGCTCAACCTGAACAAACAGCTATCAGATGAGACAATCATCATCAAGGATTCTTGCGATATCCGAGTCTCTACAGAGGATACTCAAGTTGTCGCATCTGTTATGACTGCGGTGCAGACGGCAATTGTTACAATCGTTCTGGCAATCATTGACGATGCTGATCTTGCCGAGCTTGTATCACAAGACTTGCTGCAGGTAACAGCAAACAAGCAAACAAACCGTCAAAAATTAATTATCGACAATTCACGCGATGTCACAGTTACAACAGAAGATACCGATGTCGCCGTCTTGGTCTCTACAGCTGTCCAAACGCTTACCGTTGTTATCGCAACACTTATCGTCGGACTCCTTTAATACAAAAAAGCAGAGCCATCAAGCTCTGCTTTTCTTCATTTTTATAGACGATTACCCACACCAACAAGGGCACGGGTACATATGTTGTTAAAGACTAAAGTCAAATATCCCTATAAAAAGGAGCTGAAATCCATGAGCTGCGGAAAACATCATGGCCGGCATGAAAATTGTGTATGCGATGCAGTAGAACAAATTATAAAAGAACAGGATGCAGTTGAAGAAACATGTCCGACGAGCTGCTTCGGCAATCTGCTGAGTCCGACGGTTTCCGGTAAAGACACCATTCCGTTCCTTTTGTACGACAAAAAAGGCGGTTTATTTTCAACATTTGGAAATGTCGGCGGATTTTCAGATGATATGCAGTGCTTCGAATCGATTTTCTTCCGGGCAGAAAGTCTAAAAGATTGCTGTGCAACGCTTTCAATCCTGAGGCCTGTGGACATAAACGGCGACACATTAAGCGTCTGCCATCCTTGTGACCCTGACTTTTTCGGGCTTGAGAAAACGGACTTTTGCATCGAGGTTGACTTGACTTGTTTCTGCGCGATTCAATGTCTGTCACCTGAACTAGTTGATCGCGCAGCAGACAAAAAACACAATCAGCACCACGGTTAAAAGGTGTCGGACTGCATCAAGCCGGCCGTTATAATCGGCTTGATGCCAGTCTTTTCACGAAAGCTGCCGGCTTTCGGCAGCTCCTTTTACCAATAGAAAAGCCAGGCCGAAAAATGAATTTTTAAATCCTGAACTAGGAGGGATCATAACATGACGAAATGTTCAGCCGAAAACTGCGTGTGCGAAGCCGTTGAAAACATTCACGATCTGCAAAACGCCATTGAGGAAGAAGGCTGCCCGACAAGCTGTTTCAGCAACCTGCTTTCCCCTTCGAGACACTTAGGCGACACCATTCCGTTTATTTTATACACTTCAAAGTCTAAGCCGTTCGTAGCCTTTGGAAATGTCGGAGAGCTTCAGGCAGGCCCTTGCTTCAGCACCGTGTTTTTCAGAGTTGAAAAGATTGACGACTGCTGCGCTACATTGAGACTGTTGATTGCCTTTGATGAAAATCGCCGCGTTCTCGATTTCACAGAAGATAAAGACAAAATTTGCGATGTGTTCCGCTTGGAAAAAACAAATTTCTGCATTGAAGTGGATCTGGAATGCTTCTGTGCGATCGAATGCTTAAATCCGCAACTGATCAATCGTTCAAATTAAAAAGTCCCTGAATCGGGACTTTTTTTATCGTGTAATTTAAAAGCCAAGCGGGTGCAAGGAAGTAATACTCTCGATCGGCAGTTCCGCCGGAGCCCCTTTGCTCGACGTTTTGACAAATACGGAACCGCCTTTCTTTCCGGCGATCGTTCCTCTGTATGTCTTCCCGTCTGCTTCAATGAGGCAAAGAGTTTTCGGCATATTGCCGGGAAGGCTTGCCAAAAAGTCGATTTTCTCGGCGATGGTCATCTTGCTGAGCGGCTTTTTAATCGGTTTGACTCCTTTTTCGGACCGATTCGCCTCATCGCTAAGCACCGCTTCGGCGCCGTCCTTTTCGTCTGGCCGGACGGCTTCATCCTGCTGTTCCTTTCGCCGGGCTTTTTGTTCGGAAGCGTCGGGTTTTGCTTTCTTCTTTCTTTTAATCAGAATATCCTGCATGTTCGCTTCTGCCTTATCATAGTCCGGCTGCACAATATACATGAGCGGCTTTTGCTCCGCATCGTTTTTTCTGCTAGACATCTTGATCCCTCCGATCTGTTCATGGTATATCTATATGCAAAAAAGGAGAAATCAGAAGAAAAGAAAAAGCAATCCTTTAACGGATTGCTTTTTAGCGTTATGTTATCGCGCGATGATATGATAGCCTGAATCAACATGCAGGTTTTCGCCGGTCATACCGCGGGAAAGGTCGCTGAACAGGAAAGCAGCCGTGTCGCCGACTTCTTCCGGAGTCGTCGTGCGGCGAAGCGGTGCGCGTTCTTCGATTTCTTTTAAAATCGAGTTGAAGTCGCTGATTCCTTTTGCGGACAATGTCCGGATCGGCCCTGCGGAAATGCTGTTGACGCGGATTCCGTCTTTTCCGAGATCGCTCGCCAAGTATTTGACGCTGGCATCAAGTGATGCTTTCGCAACACCCATGACATTGTAGTTGGATACAACGCGCTCGCCGCCAAGGTATGTCAGCGTGACGATGCTTCCGCCTTCAGTCATAATGCCGCGCGCCGCTTTAGCGACCGCTGTCAGTGAGTAAGAGCTGATATTGTGTGCGAGCAGAAAACCGTCGCGGGTGGTATTTAAGTATTCTCCAGCCAAGTCTTCTTTGTTTGCGAAAGCGATGCAGTGTGCAATGCCGTGGATGACCCCGACTTCTTTTTTGATGTCGGCGAAGCACGCTTCAATTTCCTGGTCATTTGTGACATCACAAGGAAGTACGATTGAATCGTTCCGCTCCAAAGAATCGGCCAGCTCCTTGACCGATTTTTCAAGCCGCTCACCCGCATACGTAAAAATCAGTCTTGCGCCTGCATTGTGAAGCGAGCGGGCGATTCCCCAAGCGATGCTTCGTTTATTTGCTACACCCATGACGACGATATTCCGGCCTTCCAGTGATAAATTCATATGTATGAAATCCTCCTAATGATTAACATTTTATTAGTACCTGATCATAATATATAGTATCACAATTAATAGCAGGCTGACAATTTCAGAATATAAAAAGCGGCAGAGACCGTTTTTGATGTCTGCCGCGATATTAATTCATTTTTATTGCGGGACTACAGTTCCAACCCTGCATTGGATATCTTTTGATATGCAAAATGGTTGGTCGGTCCGTGGCCGGCTCCGAAATCAAGGCTGTGTGCAACCGCTTCGTGGACGAAAGCCTCAGCGATGCGGAAAGCTCCTTGAATGCCGTTTCCTTTCGCTGTTTGCGCGGTAAGAGCGGCGGCAAATGTGCAGCCTGTTCCATGGGTATTTTTCGTCTTAATATAGGTGTTCGTTTTTTCCGTGAACACCTCTCCATCGAAGAGGAGATCGGTTACTTTGCCATCCTCGGGCTGATGCCCTCCCTTGATGATAATGTTGCGGACGCCCATTTCATGCAATTCACGAGCCGCTTTTTTGCGGTCTTCCATTGTTTGAATGCTTCTCCCTGTCAGCACTTCGGCTTCGGGTATGTTCGGCGTTACCGCATAAGCAAGCGGAAGCAAGTGCCGTTTCAATGTTTCAACTGCTTCCTCATTCAATAGTGAAGCGCCGCCTTTGGCGATCATGACAGGATCGACAATCACACGTTTAAGCTCGTATGTTGCAATTTTTTCAGCAATGACCTCAATCATCTCCGCGCTCCACAGCATCCCTGTTTTCACGGCGTCAGGTTTTAAATCTTCCGCCACTGCATCAATCTGCGTGCCGAGTGCTTCCGGAGATAGCGGGTAGACGCCGTGAACCCCTGTTGTATTTTGCGCAGTGACCGCTGTCAAAGCCGTCATGCCAAAGACGCCAAGCTCCTGAAATGTTTTAATGTCGGCTTGAATGCCGGCGCCGCCTCCTGAATCCGACCCGGCGATTGTTAATGCTTTGTATATGCTCATGATGTTTGCACTCCCTTCGGCCTTTAGCCAATCCACCTGTGATATATCGTTTTCGCGCGATTGATATCGTTCGTTCCGTGAATCAAAGCGCGTCCGTCCCGAAAAATCACGAACTTAAAATCCTCCGTACGGCAAGATAATAAATAAGGATTTCCCGTCACATCCAAACCGGCTTTTTTTAATCTGGCGGCAAGCGGCTCCAGCTCCGGCGGCTGTTCCGCGGCCGGCCTGATCTGAACCGTTTGTCTGCCGCAAAGAACGGCTGCTTTTGTTTCGTTTTCAGCTGAAAGAAACGGAAACGCGCCTTTTCCGCACGTCGGACACGAGCCATGTTTAAGCGCGTCAGCCCGGACTTCAGAGCGCTCATTTGTCCAAATATCAAATGAGCGAAGCATTCCTGACGGTTCATGCCCTGTCAGCAGCTTCAGGGCATCTGTTACCTGGTAAGCGGCAACCTGCTGAACAACCGGACCGATCACCCCTGCTGTGTCGCACGTCATGGTATTCGCGGGCAAATGCCCCAAAAGACAGTGAAGGCACGGCGTTTTCCCCGGAATGACGGTATATGTGATGCCATAGCTTGCGACACACGCGCCGTACAGAAAAGGGATGCCTAACTTGACCGCCGCATCGTTCATGATCAGCCGCGTTTCAAAATTATCGGTCGCATCGACGATCAGGGATGCTTTCTCCGCAAGCTCGAGCGCTTTTTCCGCGGTAACATCTGCTACAATGCCGGTCACTTGAACAGAGCTGTTGATCAGGCGCAGCCTTTTTTCGGCAGCGGCTGCCTTTGGCATATGATCAACCACATCCTGTTCCGTATAGAGCTGCTGGCGCTGGAGATTGCTCCATTCCACATAATCCCTGTCGGCAATCGTCAGCGAACCGACTCCGGCCCTCACCAGCATTTCTGCGCTGGCCGCGCCCAATGCCCCCGCACCGATCACCAGGACGCGGGCGCGACTTAATTTTTCCTGGCCGTCCGGTCCGATCGGGTGAAAAAGCTCCTGTCTTGAATACCTGCCGGTCAAATCGTCAACTTCCCTTCTTCAGGACTGCTGGCGATGCCGTAGTTCTTTTCCGGAATTCGTCCGGCAAGGTATCCGAGTCTGCCCGCTTCAACGGCGAGCTTCATAGCCTTCGCCATTTGGACCGGATCTTTCGCCCCGCTCACTGCCGTGTTCAAAAGCACTCCGTCAGCGCCGAGTTCCATTGCGTATGCCGCATCTTTCGGAGAACCGATTCCGGCATCCACGATTACGGGAACCTTAGCCTGTTCAATGATGAACGACAGGTTAAGCGGATTGACGATTCCCTGTCCCGAACCGATTGGAGAGGCCCCGGGCATAATGGCGTGTACGCCGAGCTCTTCAAGCTTTCTCGCAAGGACGACATCGTCCGATGTATACGGCAGCACAATGAAGCCTTCTTCAAGCAAGGCTTCTGACGCCTTCAGCGTTTCTACCGGGTCAGGCAGAAGCGAACGGTCACAGCCGATCACTTCGACTTTGATCATGTCGCAAAGACCACTCGCTTTAGCAAGCTTGGCGATCCGGACGGCTTCCTCAGCCGTTTTTGCTCCCGCCGTATTCGGCAAAAGCGTATAACGGCTTAAATCAAGCTGCTCCAAAAAATTAGGCTGAGATTCTTCAAAAATATTCATCCGTCTGACGGCAAAGGTCAGGATCTCCGATTCAGATGCACTGACAGCCTCTTTTTGAATTTCAAATGACGGATACTTCCCTGTACCGAGCAATAATCTTGATGAGAATTGACGATCTGCGATTTTTAACATAACGGTTTATCCCCCTCCGACAAAATGAACGATTTCGATGACATCGTGTTCTTCCAGTTTGACTGTTTGATATTGGTCTTTTCCGATAATCTGCCTGTTTCTTTCAACAACGACAACACGATTCTCCAAACTGTAGGATGCGAGTAAATCGTAAATCGTGCCGCCGTCATCTCTCCACTCTATTTTCCGGCCGTTGAGCTGAATGTTCACCTGTGCACAGCCTCCTTTCGCTCCGCTTTAAACGCCTCGGCCCACTCTGTTTTGACCGGATTGCCGAGGATCATGTCAGCTATCATCTCACCGGTTGCAGGTGCCAGGAGGATGCCGTTTCTGAAATGTCCGGCAGCAAACAATATCCGGTCATTTTCAGGGTGTCTGCCGATATATGGATTGCCATCCCCTGTTTCCGGGCGCAATCCGGCCCAGCATTGGTCGATGTTCATGGATTCAATGTCAGGGAGCATCGACTTGGCCTTTCGGATCAACTCCTCGATTCCGCCAAGTTCCGGCTGTTCATTCCAATCCCCGGGCTTCATTGTCGCGCCGACGACAAGCTTTCCGCTATGGCGCGGAACGATGTAGCAATGATCATGGTAAAGCGTCCTCGTCAAAGGGATGCCGTCATTCCACACAGACAGGCACTCCCCTTTGACAGGATAAAAGCTTTTGTCTATGCCGATCTGTTTAAAGAAAGCACCGCTCCACACACCGCTTGCAATGACAACGTGCTCCGCCTCCGCGGTGCATGAAGCAGCAGTGACGCGGACGGCCCCCGCTTCAGATTCGATCGATAAAACGGGGGTAAACTCGAAGACCTCGGCACCGAGAATCCGGGCCCCCCTGGCAAATGCCCTGCACACTGCGGCCGGTTCGACATGGATGTCGTCCCGAATGAAATTAGCGCCGAGAATCCCTTTTCCGGCATGCGGTTCCAGCTCATATACTTCAGCGGCTTCAAGCCATTCCACTGAATCCAGTGCAGCCATTTGCATCAGGTGTTCGCGGTCGCTTTCTGAAAATGCCAGCTTTAATATCCCTCCGTCATGCTTTCTGATATCGATGCCGCTTATGTCTTTCAATTCGCCCGTCAGCCGCTGATAGGCTTTTTGGCTGACTCTGGCAAATTCGAAAAAGGTACCGGGTTTATCGCATTCCGCATGGGCGCCGAGCATGCCCGCCGCCGCGCTCGTCGCTTTTTTGCCGACTTCTCCGCTTTCAAACACGGCCGTTTTTTTCCCCGCTTTCGCAAGATGGTAAGCGATGGATGTCCCGATGATGCCTCCGCCGATCACGATCGTATCATAGCGCTTTCTCATATGAATCTCCCTTCGCGAGACAGGCAAGCCGCGCGGCCGCCTCATCCGGTCTGTCATGAGAAAAGATCCCCGACATCACGGCGATGCCGTCTGCCATTTTGACTTCCGCCAGTCGTTGTTCGGTGATACCCCCGATCGCAATGACCGGAATGCGGACAGCCGCCTTCACTTCAGCCAGACTGAGAGCTCCTCTTCCTTTCCGGCCCTTTTTACAGTCCGTTTCAAAAATGTGGCCGAACAGCACGTAATCTGCACCTTCAGTTTCAGCCTGAACCGCTTCTTCTGGCGAATGGACGGACTTTCCGATTTTCAAATGCGGAAAACGGCTCCTCACACTTTTGACGGAAAAGCCGTGTGAAGGCAGCTGAACCCGGTGAATGTGATGAAACAAAGCGATATCAACCCTGTCGTTGATGATCAGTTTCCGCTTATCAACCCCTTCTTCGGCAAGGCGGTCGATTAAACTTGATATTTCACTTACTTTTTTTGATCTTTCCCTGATATGGATAAAGTCAACGGCATTTTGAATCGAGATGATTTTTGCAGCAAGCTCTTCCACAGAGTGCTTGTCATCGGTGATCGCGTGCAGATGCAAGCTGATCCACCCCGCTTTTTGACCAGCTTTCTTTTTGGTAGGCCATATCCCAGAAGCTGTATTCGTAGAAGCTGGAGATGACGAAGTTCTCCTTCATCTTCGCGCGCGTTTTCTCATCGGCGTTTTCAGCCAGCTCATCGAAGCGGTTGATCTGTTCTGTCACAAGTTCTTTAAACCAGTCGCCTCCGTATGTCGCGATCCATTCCTGATAAATCGCGCTGTCAGGCCTGCACGTTTTTAACGTCTCACCGACGTCATAATAGAGCCAATAGCAAGGAAGCAAAGCGGCCAGTATTTCCGCAAAACTGCCGCTCACGACAGAACGGTACATATGCGATGTGTACGCATACGCTGTCGGCGACGGCTGAAACGACTCCAGTTCTTCCTTTGTGATTCCCAATAGATCGGTGAATTTCCTATGGAGCGACATCTCGGCTTCATATGTGCCTTTCGCGTGTTCAGCCATCCGGCTTGTCGTATATAAATCGCGAGCATATGCCGCACCAAAGGATTGGACTTTGGCAAAGTGGGTCAAATAGTAGGAATCCTGCATGACATAGTATTTAAATCGATCAACCGGAAGTGTGCCGTCTCCAATCCCTTGAATAAACGGATGGACAAAACTGCCTTCCCACCATTTTGCAGCGCTGTTTCGACATTCTTCTGAAAACTTCATTTCGAGGCTCCTCCTTCGATTCTGAACATAAAAAAACCACTTTCCCGCAAGGAAAGTGGTTTGGAATTTGCATAAATACATACTCAAATACCGTGCCACTTCCCTACGCAGGTTTGAACCTGTTCAGGTTATGAGGGTCTAAAAGTCACACTTTTATCTCAGCCCTTATCAAGGACTCCCCTAGTGGAAAACATTTCTTGTTCATTCAGTTTATACTTTTATCTTATCACGAATTGCAAAATGGTCAAGCATCAGTCTCCAAGCGTTTTTCTCAATTCCGCAATATATTCGCGCGAACCGGTGGCGATCAGCCTGTCACCCAATTGCAGCCTTGTATCCCCGTGGGGCACGATGCTGTCCACCCCGCGGAAAATTCGGACGAAGATAACATCTCCCGTAAACGGAAACTCCCTTAACAGAACACCGTCAAATCGCTCATTGCTCATATTGATCTGATACAGCGACGCATCCTGGTTCGTCAGGAGTTTCATAACGCCAGGCGCCTCGATAAGCGCGCGCAGCAGCGTTTTTGTAGAAAGCAGAATGGAGAATGTATCAATTCCGTTATCTTTCAGTCTGGATTCGGCGTCTGGAGAATCTGCGCTGGCGATAATTCTCGCGACTTTCTGCTCCTTCGCAAAAAGTGCGATCCCTGTATTGCGCTCTTCGCTGCCAGTGGCCACGACGAGTATATCCGTTTGGAAAACGCCGAATGATTGAAGCGTCTCGTATTCATAATCAGGCAAAACTTCAACATCAAACACCGGGTCCGCCAGATTTTCTTCCTTTTTTTCCTGCCGGACATGCAGGATTCTGACGTGATAATCTTCCGGAGAAAGTTCGAGCGTGACTGGCAGCGTCATTTGATTTGCGCCGATAAAGGTGATCGTCTTTTTCTCTTTTTCGCTTTCCGTTTTCGGCATTAATTTTTTAAAGCCGGTCGGTGTGATGATGCATGTAATGACAGCGACCAGAATCAGCGCGCCGGACATCTGCGCGTCAATGACGCCGATGCGCTCGCCGATCGTTGTCGCCGCGATCACCAAAGAAAGCGTGGAAGTCAGGAGAAAACCGGAAGCCAGCACGGTTTTCATGTCATACCACTTTTTCAAAAACAGCACCGGAACGACTTTGCTGATTAACAGAGCCACAAACAGAAGCGGGATCATCACTAAAATTTTCGGATTGCCAAACAGCGACCAAATGTCCAATTTGACGCCCGTCATCACAAAGAAGATCGGGATGAGGAATCCGTATCCGAATGAATCGAGCTGCTGAACGAGCTCCTTGTTCGGCGAAAGCAGCGAAACAAGCACCCCGGCCAAAAACGCGCCAAGTATGTTTTCTGCACCGAGCGACTCGGACAGCGCCACAAGTACGATGATCAGCGTAAATATCGCCCTTGTGCCGATCTGGATCGTTCCTTTTGACAGCACTTCGACAAAAGGCCGCTTTTTAAATACCCTTCCGAACAGGTATAAAACGACGCCGGCGGCAAATAAGATCATCAGCAGCCACATATTGCTGTTTTCGTCCCCGTAGATTGAGGCGAACACTGCAAGCAGAATCATCGTGACAAGATCGGCAATGACGGCGACAAGCAAAATAATCTGGCCGATATTCGTCTTCATGAGACGCTCTTCTTTCAGCGTCGGAACGACAACCCCGAGCGAAATTGTCGAAATGATCAGCGTCATTAAAAAGGCGTTGTCAATAAATCCTGCCATGACAAAGCTGTAAGAAAGGCCGAGCGATAAAATAAAGACGGCAATAAAGATGACCGAAGCCGTTTTAAATGTATTCGGCGCTTCCTTTCCGCTTGGAAGCAGCTGCTTTTTCTTTCCTTTTTCAAATGCGGAAAAATCGATTTCAAGCCCGCTTAAAAACATTAAAAAGATAAATCCGAGCATCGATAAAGTTTCGAGCCATGTATCGTGCTGGGCGACCAGATCGAACCCGCTTTTTCCGATAATAAGACCCATGATAATTTCAGCGACAACCACCGGTATGCTTAACCTGAAACGGTGCAGCAGGATGGGCGTTAAAAATGCGATAATCAGTACGACAACTAAAGATGAGACAGATGTGTGCTCCATAAACTGGTACCTCCTCTAAAACCGGTTTCCGGGTATGATTAGCGTTCCCTTTTTTAAAAATAAAAGGGACATCTTTTTAGACATTTTCATGTGGGAAAAGAACCGTCTGAACTCTTTTCTCACAGGTGTAAAAATCGATTTTAACAATGCTCGCTCAGAAAAAAAAGTAATATGCCTGATTTTCTCCGGCGAAAGTCGCTGAAGCTTGATTTATATATGGACTGGGCAATGTATATACATACGCAGACAGGAGGCAGAAAACGCATGAAATATGATGTAATCGGCGATATTCACGGGTGCTATGACGAAATGATTGCGCTGATTGAAAAGCTCGGTTACTCGCTGTCATCGGGGTTTCCCGTTCATCCGGAAAACAGAACACTTGTCTTTCTCGGGGATTTAACAGACAGAGGGCCAAAATCGCTGGAGGTCGTTGAATTTGTAGGACGGGCCGTTGAAGAAGGAGCTGTGCGATATGTGCCCGGCAATCACTGCAATAAGCTGTACCGTTTTTTCAAAGGCAATCCGGTGAAGCTGCAGCACGGGCTGGAGACGACGGCGGCGGAATACAGAAACCTTCCGAAACATAAACAGAAGGATATCAGAGACCTTTTCATGCGCCTTTATGAAAACGCCCCGCTTTATGAGATCCTGCATAACGGCGAACTTGTCGTCGCACATGCCGGCATCAAAGCGGAAGACATCGGCAAAAAGCCTGTCGGAAAAGTAAAACAGTTTGTGCTATACGGAGATATTACAGGAGAAACGCTGCCTAACGGACGGCCGGTCAGGCGGGACTGGGCCGCTCATTACAAAGGCGATCCGTGGGTGGTGTACGGCCACACTCCTGTCAAACGTCCGCGAATGATACATCATACGATCAATATCGATACCGGTTGTGTATTCGGCAACAGGCTGACCGCTTTCAGATACCCCGAACTGACAACCGAATCTGTCCCCTCTTCATTGCCTTATGATGAGTCAAGATTCCGTTTGGAGCCATAAAAAAAGAGAGCTTAATTCAGCTCTCTATCAACTGACTCATATCATGCGGAACCGGCGCTTGAAACGTCAGCTCTTCCATTGTGAAGGGATGAAAAAACGTCAGCGTCTCACTGTGGAGCGCCTGCCGATTAATGAAGCCGCGGGTTCCTCCGTACAGCGTATCACCGCACAAAGGATATCCGATATGACTCATGTGAACTCGGATCTGATGGGTTCTCCCGGTTTCCAGACGGATGGAGACATCCGTCATACCGCTGAAGCGCCTGTTCACCCAAAAATGCGTCACCGCTTTTTGCCCGTCGGGGATCACCGCACGCTCGATGATGCTCGATGATTTTCTGCCGATTGGCGCATCGATCGTTCCCTGCTCTTCTGCGATCAAACCGTGGACGACCGCCCGATATTGCCGTTTGACGGCTCCCTTTTTTTGCAGTCCCGATAAAAGCGAGTGGGCGAAGCGGTGCTTGGCTACAAGCATGACACCCGATGTGTCGCGGTCAAGCCTGCTCACCAGGTGAACGGTCGCGCGCACGCCCGTCCGCTGGTAATAATGAATCAGACCGTTCGCCAAGCTGCCTGATGGATGCTCGCGCGAGGGAATCGACGACAGGCATGGCCGTTTATTTAATACGAGGACATGGTCATCTTCGAACAAAATATCAAGCGGAATTTCTTCCGGGCGCAAAGATTCGCTCATTTTTTCCGGAGGGAACTGTATGACGAGCTCGTCCCCTTTTTGAAGAACGTATCTGACCGTTACATGCCCGCCGTTTACCAAAAGATCCCCGCCGCCGAATTTGATGTCCGTCAGCATCCTTTTTGAAATGCCCAGCCGCTGGACGTATTCTTTCAAAAGAACCCCGCTGTCCTTTTCTGTTATGATCTGTTTCATCAAAAAATCGCTCACAGCAAACCTTCCTATTCTCCTTTTCCGATAAAGGAATCCTGGACCCTTTTCCAAAACGGAAACGGCCGAAAGCGGGCAAACCTGATATTTTCGTTTGCGACGCGGCATTGAATTGACTTGACGTCTTTATGCAGCAATGTCAAATGGTCAATCGCGACTTGAAACGTCACATCATTAATCGGTTTAATTAAACAAGTGTGGTGCTCAGGCAGAATGAGCGGCGATCCGACCGTGCGAAACACCCGGTTGTTGATCGACGCCATTTCAGCCAGCTGGACCGCTCTGATGGACGGATGAATAATCGCACCGCCGAGCGCCTTGTTATATGCCGTGCTTCCCGATGGGGTCGATAAGCAAAGGCCGTCGCCGCGGAACGTTTCGAAAAGTTCCCCTTTAATTTCGACATCTGTCACAAGCGTCCCTTCGATGCTCTTGATCGTACATTCGTTCAGCGCCAAATATCTCGCTTCATCGCTGCCGTCATTGTAGCGGACGATAACTTCCAAAACCGGATATTCAACAATTTGATACGGCGTTTTCGCAATCGCGATTACGAGTTTTTCAATCTCGGTCGGCACCCAGTCGGCATAAAAGCCGAGATGTCCTGTATGAACCCCGACAAAGGCCGTTTTGTCGAGGCGGCCGCTGTATTTGTGAAATGCGTATAAAAGCGTTCCGTCACCGCCGACGGAAATGACGATATCCGGCTCTTCTTCATCGCATTCAAGACCGAAGTCGAGCAGATATGTTTGAATTTTGCTTTTTAATGAATCGGAAACATCATTTCCTTTGGACGATACCGCAAACTTCATCATTCCATCTCCTTTCCCCTAACCGTCATCCTCATCCTTTTTCTTGCGTGAAAATGCCACGTGAGCCTCCTGAATCTCGCCCCTGATCTCGGACATTTCCATATCGAGCCTTGATGCTGCTTCAGAAGCTCTTTGAAGCCTTAATTTTACTTTTTCCGGAATGTTGCCGCTGTATTTATAATTTAAAGAATGTTCGATTGTCGCCCAAAAATTCATCGCCAGCGTCCGGATTTGAATTTCAACCAAAATCTGTTTTTCCCCGTTGATTGTCTGCAAAGGGTACAGCACGACGAGGTGGTAGGAGCGGTAGCCGCTCTCTTTATGTTCCGCGATATAGTCGCGCTTATCCACGACCGTGAAGTCCTTTCTCGCCAGAAGCATATCGACGACAATGCGAATATCCTCAAAAAATTGGCACATGATTCTAAGCCCGGCAATATCTTGCATGCTTTCAATGTTGTGCAGAGGAATGTTTTTCCGCTTGGCCTTCTCAAGAATACTCGGAACAGGCTTCACCCGCCCTGTCACGAATTCGATCGGCGAATGTTCCTCCTCGTATTCGTAAAGGGTCCGGATCCCTTTCAGCTTCACTTTCAGCTCTTCAACAGCCTGCCGGTACGGCGCTAAAAATTGCTCCCATTGTTTTTCGTCCATAAACCTTCCCCCAATTTCATCGCCTTTTTTTCTAGAGGAATATCCGTTTCACTCTCTCTTCCATTTCTTCGCCATAATTTGCATTATCTTTAATATTCTCTATTAAATATCCGAGCTCATCATGGAACCCGTTAAGCTCCAGCTCCGTGTTTCCGATATGTAAAAACACAGGAAGATTGGCGTCGAGGGCCGCTTTAAGATCGGACCAGATGCCTTCGTTTAAAATGACGTATTCAAAGGAATCGTCCTGTTCAAGTATGTATACAAATGCAAAATGATCGGAGTCTGTCAGCATGCGTCCGGCCGGTTTCCGCTCCGCTCCGTCATTGATTTCGCTGGTCAACACCAGCCGGTCGTTTCGCAGATTGGCTTCTGTAATCTCAATTCTGTTCTGCATAATGCTCTCCTTTACAATAAAAGTACAGATTCATTTTATCATATCAGCTTCAATATTGATAAACGTTCCTTCTCAAGAGATAATAAGGAAAATGCAATTTTACCAGCTGAGAGGATGAAAAAATTAAAGAATGAGCCAGGAACTTGAAATCGAATTTAAAAATATGCTGACAAAAAAAGAATTTGAGAAAATCAAATCATATTATCAATTTACTTCCGAGCAATTTGTTATACAAAAAAACCATTATTACGATACGTCCTCCTTTTCTTTAAAAGAAAAAGGAGCGGCTTTAAGAATTCGCGAAAAACAGCAGCGATATGTACTGACATTAAAAGAGCCGGCACCTGTAGGTCTGATGGAAACCCACCAGGAGCTGACCGGGAATCCCGAATTTGAAACGTTCACGATTCCGCATGGACCGGTATACGATCGCCTGAAGCGCCTCGGCATTCAACCGGACGAGCTCATCCTTTTCGGAACGCTTGCAACAAGCCGTGCAGAAAAAAAATTGCCGCAGGGCTTAATTGTTTTGGATCACAGCCGATACTTAATGGTAGAAGACTTTGAAGTTGAATTCGAAGTGACAGACTATGAACGCGGAAAACGGGATTTCTCTGAACTGCTGAAATCGTTCGGCATCCCTGAGCGTGAAACCAAAAATAAAATCGTCCGATTTTATGAACAAAAACTTAAAGATCAATAAGGTGGGAAAACAATGAACGTCAACCATTTGGCCGCCCTCTTGGAACTCCAGGCGATACGGTCGTTTTATCCGGCTTCAGACAGCGGTCCCGAAGATGCTGGTTTTGATTTCAGCTCGATTTTAAACCAATATTTAAGCAATGTCGGCGGTTTGGAGTCTTCACAGCCCGCGGTTGTTCCGGCCGTGTCGACAGGGTCTCAGCTCCAGGCGCCGCTGACAGCCGAAAAGCCTGCGGCAATTGCGGCCGTCCCATCTGCCGCAGCGAAACCCGTCTCTTTCGGCGGCCAAAATCAGAGCATTGACCAGATCATCAAAAACGCCGCAGAAAAATACGGAGTCGATGAGAAGCTGATTCATGCCGTCGTCAAGCAGGAATCGCGCTACCAGGAAAAAGCGGTCAGCCCGGCCGGCGCCATGGGCCTGATGCAGCTCATGCCGTCAACGGCGAAAGCGCTTGGCGTGAATAACGCTTTTGACCCCGTACAAAATATAGAAGGCGGAACAAAATACTTAAAGCAGATGCTCGATAAATACAGCGGGAATGTGAACCTCGCATTAGCGGCCTACAATGCCGGACCGGGAAATGTCCAAAAATACGGAGGCATTCCCCCTTTTAAAGAAACGCAAAATTATGTAAAAAGAATCACCTCAAATTACTATGCTTAAGCCGGAAAGGACGCTTTCCGGCTTTTTTTGTCCTCATTTACTTCCTCTTTGATCCTCCCGGTATTAAAAATACACATTTAAGAAGCGAATATGATATGATATTTGAAACAAAATCAGCGATTTTCGCCCGCAGGCAGAAGTCGGTTTGTTTGTAGAAATGGAACGAGGTTGCTAAAATAAGTATATACAATCGTGAAATAATAAATGATGCACAAGATAAATATTTTTTTGCAATAGGAATCGGTATATTTTCCTATTAGCCATATTAAAAGGAGTAGTCAACATGGGACAATCGTTTAACGCACCTTATGAAGCGATTGGAGAAGAGCTTCTATCGCAACTTGTTGATACTTTTTATGAGCGTGTAAAGCGGCATCCGCTGCTCTACCCGATTTTTCCGGACGACTTAACGGAAACGGCAAGAAAACAGAAGCAATTTTTAACGCAATATTTAGGCGGTCCGCCGCTTTATACAGAAGAACACGGACACCCGATGCTGAGGGCGCGGCACCTGCCGTTTCCAATCACACCGGAACGGGCGGACGCATGGCTTTCGTGTATGAAAGAGGCAATGGATCATGTCGGTTTAAAGGGCGAAATAAGGGAATTTCTTTTTGAAAGGCTGACATTGACAGCCAGACATATGGTAAATCAGCCTAAAATGGAGGATGGTTCACATTGACACTAAATCAGCGTGACCAATTTTTCTCCCATTGCCATGGACATCCGCAAAAACCGATGGAAATTTATATGTTTGTCGACCCTTTGTCTCCTGAATGCTGGGCTTTGGAGCCGGCGATCAAAAAGTTGAAAATCCGCTACGGCCGTTTTTTCACACTAAGGATCATCGCCGCATGCAGCATCACAGCGCTGAACGTTCAGAAACGTAAAAAGCACCGCCTCGCAGAGGCATGGGAAAAGATCGCATGCAGATCAGGCATGTCTTGTGACGGGACGCTCCTGCATGACAAAGCGCTCTCCGCACCATACCTCGCTTCACTCGCTTTAAAAGCGGCGGAACTGCAAGGCAGAAAAGCAGGGCTGCAGTTTTTGAGATGCATGCAGGAAAGCCTGTTTCTCAATCGGCAGGATATCACCGAAGAACAGGTGCTGCTGGCGATCGCAGAGCATACACAGCTCGATCTGGAGGAATTTAAAAGGGATCTTCATTCGCAGAGCGCCGTGAAAGCCCTGCAATGCGATTTGAAAATCGCTGCCGAAATGGAAGTGGCATCTGTCCCGACTCTTACGTTTTTTAACAGTCTCCGCGAAGGAGAAGGCTTAAAAGTAACCGGAAATTATTCATACGAGATTTACGAAGAAGTATTGTTTGAGATGCTCGGCGATGAGCCGAAGCCTTCACAAACACCTCCGCTCGAACTTTTTATCGAATACTTTCAATTTGTAGCCGACAAAGAAATTGCCGTCGTTTACGACTGGACGCTGGAAGAGGTGGAACGGGAAATGAAAAAGCTCGCGTTCGCCCGCAAAGTCGAAAGAGTGGAAGCGAAACACGGCATGTTCTGGCGCTATATAAACGGACATCATGATGCCGGACCGCTTTATCAATGCGAAAAATAGCACGGGTTTCTCCCGTGTTTTTTTTCGCGCTAAAACGAACGCACGTTCCTTTTTGAAGCAGTAAGAAACCGCGCCGGGATAAGCGCGGTTTCTAATTATGTCTTAACGACAACAAAGGGGATGGGAGAAATTTTTCACGGTCAAACAAAGGGGTAAATGTTTGTTTGTGATCAATTTCACATCTTTATAATATCAAATCATGTCGAGTTTTGACAACTGATTTCATTAGTTTTCACATTTTTGTCACAAAAACATAAAAAATAGATGTCCATCATATGATCAAAGTAACAAAGAAAACGAGCCCGCCGCACGTTGCCATACCGCGATTTATGCGAACTGGCGCCCGGTTTTGCTGCCTTTTTGCGCATCGTCTCCCCCTGTGAAATTTTATCAGTCCTTAGGAGGGTTTTTATGCTTCAGATCATTTTAGGACTTGCATCAATATTATTTTTTTTCGTCTTGAATATTTTAGGTTTGATGAATATGTTTCCCCTTTATATTACGTCCCCTCTCTTATTTATATCAATCCTTTTCACGCTCAGCCGCCTCAACCACCGTAAAACATTTAAAGGTTTTTGACCTCATCGCGAACAAGGCTGCCGGTATGACCGGCAGCCTCTTCTATATACTCGCCTATTATGAATGATTGACTTTTTGCAAAAGTTCTTCCATTTCGTTCAGCTGCTCTTCAAACTTTTTGCACGCAGCTTCGATTGGCTCCGAAGAGGTCATATCAACACCGGCTTTTTTCAGCACTTCAATCGGATAATCCGAGCTACCCGCTTTCAAGAACTCAATATAGCGGTCAACAGCCGATTTGCCTTCTTTTAAAATCTGCTGACTGAGTGCCTGAGCTGCACTGAAGCCTGTCGCATACTGATACACATAATAATTGTAATAGAAATGCGGTATTCTTGACCACTCAAGACCGATTTCCTTATCAATCTCAATATTGTCACCGAAATATTTCTTATTCAAATCATAGTAGATGCTCGTTAACAGCTCAGGTGTCAGCGGTTCCCCTTCCTGGGCTTTGATATGGATCTCATGTTCAAATTCGGCAAACATCGTCTGTCTGAAAACCGTTCCTTTGAAGCCTTCAAGCATATGATTCAAAATGTAGAGCCGCTGTTTTTCATCGTCGATTGTATTCAGCAAGTATTCTCCCAAAAGTGCTTCATTCGTCGTAGAAGCTACTTCGGCTACGAAAATGCTGTAGTTTCCGTACGGGTAAGGCTGATATTTTCTCGTATAGTAGCTGTGCACGGAATGGCCGAATTCATGGACGAGCGTAAACAAATTATTGACGTTGTCCTGCCAGTTCATCAAAATATACGGATTTGTTCCGTAAGTTCCTGAAGAATAAGCGCCGCTTCGTTTTCCTTTGTTTTCATACACATCGACCCAGCGGTTGTTCAAGCCTTCTTTCAGGATGGATGAATATTCTTCCCCTAAAGGCGTCAAACCTTTTAGCATATAGTCCTTTGCCTGCTCGTAGGTAACTTTCATTCCAGAGTCCTTTACCAGCGGAGTATACAGGTCATACATGTGTACCTCATCAAGCTCAAGCACTTTTTTTCTAAGCTCAACATAGCGGTGAAGAAGCGGGAGATGCTTGTTGATCGTGCTGACAAGATTGTCATAGACTTCTTCAGGAATGCTGTTTCGCGACAAAGCAGCTTCCCGCGCCGATTTATAATGTTTAACCTTCGCATAAAAGTTGTCTTTTTTCACAGCTCCGCTGAGCGTGGAAGCGAGCGTGTTTTTAAAGCGGCCGTATGTTTCGTAAACCGCCTTGAATGCCGCGCGGCGGACATCGCGGTTCTCGCTTTCCAAAAAGGTGACATAATTGCCGTGTGTGAGCTGTACCTTTTCTCCATTTTCATCGGTGATCTCCGGAAATTCCATATCGGCGTTATTCAGCATGCCGAACGTGTTGGAAGAAGATGAAAGAACATCAGACGCTTCGGCCAAAATTCCTTCCTCCTCCTCGCTCAGTACGTGAGGACGCTCTTTATTGATTTCTTCGAGAGCATGCGAGTAAAGCTTTAACTCCTCTTTTTCCAGCAGGAACTGCTGAAGCTTTTCTTCCTGAATCGATAGTATTTCCGGCACCATGTAGGCCGTCGCGCTCGCTGCCTGGGTATAGAGGTTGGCCGCTTTATCATTGAGACCTTGGTAAAAAGAATTTCCAGTATCCTGATCATAGCGCATGTGAGCGTAAGTATACAGCTTCCCGAGACGCTCCATCACCTTATCCTGATAAGTCAGCGCTTCATATAGATCATCGGCGGAATGGCCGAGCCTGCCCTTGAATTCGGAAAGCTTGGGCAGCAGTTCTTTAACGGCTTGAAATTCCTCGCTCCAAGCATCATCTGACGGGAAGATATCCTCAAGTCTCCACGTGTCTTCTTGCTTCACCTCTTCTCTTGAAGGCAGTTTCTTCGATTTTTTTTCTTCAGCCACTGTCAATCCCCTCGCTTTCTTTACTCCAAGTCCATTGTTGTCCAATAAACTTGTATTGTGTTTATCTTCTGTTTTTTCACCGTCTTTTGTCAAATCATATGCGAAAAAAAAGACGCAAAATCCCGCCGTTAAAAAATAAAATACATATCTTTTGATCTGAAACAGCCCGGACACCACCTTCCTTTCTTTAGGTTGAACGAAAGGCTTGATAATCATTCGGAAAAATAATGTTCATCCCTTTTTAACAGCGTCTCCAGCCGCGGCTCCGGAGCAACAGGACCCGCGGAATAATAAAATTCCTCTTTCCTCTCCAAAAATCCTTTTTTATGCAAAAAACAAATGTATTCACAAACGGCATCAGCAGCCGTTTGCTGCCCGCTCCATCTCAGCTTCAGCCTTTTGCCCTTTACGAGCCAGTCCATATAATGAACCGCAGACTGCAGGCGAAACGTATCATGCTTCGTTATAAATAAGAAAAGGTACCCTTGCCACACATAAACCGGGTGGGCAAAAATATAGCCTGACGGCACCGGGAGAAAGACTTCTGAGGGGAAAAACGGGAGCGGGAGCCGGTACTTTCCATAAAAGAGCGCGGCCATCTGCTTCGCTTCTTTTGATAAAAAACGCACGGTCGACATTCGAAAGCTGCGGATGTTTTCTTTCCAACCTTTAAGCTGGAGAGGCGAACAGTTTTCCCATGCGGTTAAATCATGCCAGCCTGCTTCAGCAAGTGGGAGAAAACGCAAGGATGCGGATGTTTTGTTTGTTTGAAAGGGAATCAAGTGTTCGAGGATGATGAAAGCCTTTTGTTCGGGGCAAAAAAACAGGAGCTTAGGAGGCTTATCCCTTTTCTGAGCGAACTGCCAGTGAAACCCTGAAAGCTGAAAAAAACTCCCCGCCAAGCGTCTTACCCGGTTACCGCCCAGAATCCACAACGGCTCGATTCCCAGTTTGAGAAAGCCGTCCGTTCTTTTTCGGTACGCTGCCGCATCGAGATTCGCACATTGAAATTCAACTGCAACCTGGCGGGTTCCGTATTCCAGAAGCAAATCGGGCCTTTGTCTGATCTCTTGCAAATACGGTTCAAGCACCGGGCGGAAGCCTTGTCTGCCGAGCCATTCGTACAACAGCCGTTTTCCTTTCAGGTGATAGGAGCTCTCCGGTTCATGTTGCACCGGACATGCTGCACCCGGCTTATGAGCGAAGTGTGGAAGCTTGACGGCACCGACTTTCAGGTCGAGTTCACACCGGCAAACCGGACAGTAAAATAAATGTCGTTTTCTCAATCGCTTGAGATCTTCGGTTTTGTATCCGTCGGCAAGACAGATGATCTCTTCTTGATCGATCATTGCACTGAACATATTGTCTCTCTCCTTCCTGTTTGATCAAGTATTCAACATGCGCGGAAGCTTTCCTTTTTTTGAAAACGCTTCAAATTCAGGCTGATTTTATATAAAGTAGTATTATAGAACTCGAAATTTTTAGAAAAGGAGTTTTTGACATCAAACGGAAGCTGACCACCAAGCTTACATTGCTGATTCTCACCCTGCTATTCATCTTGCTTTCTGTTATGAGCGGCCTCTATTTAATCATTTTAGAAAATTCGTTAAAAACACAAATTCAAGCCAGAGCGCTCGATATGGCGAAAACGCTCGCCCAGATGCCTTCCGTCCAGGAAGCCTTTGAAACGGACGATCCGTCCCGAATCCTTCAGCCAATTGCAGAAAACGCGAGAAAGCAGTCCGGTGCGCAATACATTGTGATCGGCTCGGCGGATGCGATTCGCTATGCGCATCCGCACCCGGGAAAAATCGGCAAACCGATGGTCGGCGGAGACAATCAGCGCGCTCTTGAAAAAGGGGAAGCATATATTTCGGAAGCCGTCGGCACGCTTGGCCCGGCCATCAGGGGCAAAGCCCCGATCCTTAATGAAAACGGCAAAATCGTCGGAATCATCTCAGTCGGTTTTTTAAAAGAAAATATTCAGGATATCGTCTCTCAATATCAGACAAAATTAATATTTTTATTAGGATTTGTCGTGCTGATGGGGGTTTTGGGAGCCATCTATATTTCCCGCAATGTCAAAAAGTCCATTTTCGGTCTTGAACCTTATGAAATTAATCAATTATATACTGAAAAACAGGCAATTACAGAATCTGTGCACGAGGCCTTGATCGCCATCAACAAACATGAAGAAATCACGCTCTTGAATAGAAAAGCGTGTGAGCTCCTTCGCGTCGAAAGCGAAGATCAGTGGCTCGGCAAACCGATTTCCGAGCTTCTTCCAGATACGCTGCTCCCCGAAGTGATGAAAACGAAAACGGCGCAAAAAGATCAGGAATTAACGATCGGAAATGAAGAATTAATCGTCAACAGAGTGCCGATTTTCGAAAACGAAAAAATCCGCGGGGCCGTTGCAAGCTTCAGGAGAAAGACGGACATTGACGAACTCTCCAAAAAGCTGGCGCAAACTTCGCAATACGCGGAAGGTCTGAGAGCCCAGACCCACGAATATTCAAACAAGCTGAACACAATCGCGGGACTGATCCAGCTGGAAAGCTATTCTGAAGCGCTCGAATTGATCCAAAAAGAGAACAAAAGCCATCAGGAAATGCTGCGATTTCTCATCCATTCGATTCCTGATCCGCTTCTTTCCGGGTTGCTGCTGGGAAAGGTCAACCGTGCAAAAGAGCTGCACATCAACCTGGAAATCGATGAAAGCTCAAAATTGGACGCTTTGCCGGACGAAATGGACAAAGGCAAATTCATTACGATTTTAGGAAATTTGATTGAGAATGCTTTTGACGCCGTTTCCCACAAAAAAGACCGCAGCATCCTTGTCTTCTTGTCAGACGGGGGAGATCACATCTTAATTGAAGTCGAAGACTCGGGAGACGGTATTCCCGAGGGGGAACAGGAGCGGATCTTTCAAAAGTTTTATTCGACAAAAGCGGCTAATCACCGCGGTCTCGGCCTCTTTTTAGTCAAAGAAGCCGTCAATGCGTTAAACGGACAAATCAAAGCGGATAAAAGCGACCTTGGCGGAGCATTGTTTACTGTCGTGATACCAAAATAGAGAAACGCTGGGGGACTGACCTATGAAAGCATTACAAGTGTTTATCGTGGAGGATGACATCAGGAACGCTGACATACATCAAAAACTGATCAGCAAAATTGAAGGATTTTCTGTTATTGGAATCGCAGAAAATTTTCAAGATGCAAAGGATTTGCTTCCGGACGTGAAGCCCGACCTTGTCCTGCTCGACATTTTTCTGCCGGACGGCTCAGGCATGGAGCTTCTCTGGCTGATCAGACAAAAGCTCAGACATACAGACGTCATGATGATTACGGCGGCGAAAGAAGTTGAGTATGTCGAACAGGCGATTCGCGCGGGAGCCGTCGATTATTTGATCAAGCCGATTATGTTTTCCAGGCTGAAAGAAACGCTGTTAAACTATCGGTCCTACCGGCTCAAGGTAAATGAAATGTCTTCAATCGATCAGACAGACGTTGACAGCTTGATGGCAAAAAGGCGAAGCATCATGAAAGAAAAACAAACCGCTGAAGCCGATTATCCGAAAGGAATCGACGGCCTGACGCTGAAAAAAGTAGCCGGCGTTTTAAACAAAAGCGAAAACAGCGATGGCATCACCGCCGAAAACCTCGGGCGCACCATCGGTGTCAGCCGGACGACCGCAAGGCGCTATTTAGAATTTTTAGCTGCGGAAAAGCATGTAAAAACAGAACTTTTCTATGGAACCGTCGGACGTCCCGAACGCCGCTACAAGCCTGTGAAAAATGAAAGTCCGGAAACGTAGCGTTCCGGACATCAAAAGCTCAGCCTTCCAAATCGATCGACTTTTTATTTTTGTTCTTCATTGCCCGGGAAATCGGCGGTACGATGAGCGACAAAAGAGCCGTAATCAATAAACCGATTGTGACGGGACTTTCAAAAAACACGGACAGGCTTCCTGATGACAGCGTCATCGCTTGTCTAAACGATTCTTCCATCAAACTTCCGAGAATAAAAGCTAAAATAAACGGAGCCGCCGGAAAAGACAGCACTCTCATAAAATACCCGAGGATTCCGAAGAACACCAGAATATAAAGATGTACGACATTAAATGTCACAGCATAGACGCCGATCAGGCAGAAAACAAATATGAGCGAAATTAAAAGCTGCTTCGGAATCAGAAGAATTTTTGACAAGAAAGGAATTAACGGCAAATTTAAAATCAGCAGAAATAAATTGCCGATATACATGCTTGCGATCACGCCCCAGAACACGTCGGGATGATCCGTCAGCATGAGCGGTCCCGGCTGAACGCCGACGACCAAAAGGGCGCCGAGCAGGACGGCCGTTGTTCCTGATCCGGGAATCCCGAGTGTCAGAAGGGGTACGAATGCGCCGCTCGTTGCCGCATTGTTCGAAGTCTCAGGTGCTGCGACCCCTTTGATATTTCCCTTGCCAAACGTTTCAGGATGTTTTGAGATTCTCTTCTCTGTAATATAAGAAATAAATGATGCAATTGTCGCCCCTGCACCGGGCAGGATGCCGAGCAAAAATCCGATGACCGAATGCCTTGCGATCGGTCCCGAAATCTCTTTCATTTCGCTTTTCGTCACCTTCAGGCTGCCGACCTGAGACGCTCCTTCCGTCATCGGCTTGTTCCGCGTCTTGATCAAGAACGCAACTTCAGCAAGTGCAAACAAACCGAGAGCCACGATCAGAAAATCGATGCCTTCCAGAAGGCTTGCCGCACCGAATGTAAACCGTTCGGTCCCCGTCTGCGGATCAATCCCGATGGTAGCGGTCATAAATCCCAATGTCGCAGAAATCAGCGCCTTGACTGTCGATCCTTCGGAAAGGCTTGAAATTGCCACCAAGCCGAGCATCATCAATGCAAAATATTCTGTCGGCCCAAATGTCACCGCAATGTTTGCCATTGTCGGTGCGACGAGCATCAGCGCAACTACGGTGATCGTTCCGCCTGCGAAAGAGCAGATTGCAGCGATGGCAAGGGCTTTTCCCGCTTTCCCCTGCTTTGCCATCGGATAGCCGTCAAACGATGTCGCGACAGTGCCCGCTACTCCGGGGGCATTTAACAGAATCGATGACGTCGAACCGCCAAAGACCGCTCCGTAATAGACACCCGCCATCAAAATTAACGCGGAGGCCGGGTCCATTCCGTAACTTAACGGGATCATAATGGCAATCGCGGTGATCGGCCCAAGCCCGGGCAGCATCCCGATAACCGTCCCGATCAGCACCCCGATAAAAGCGAACATGATATTCTGCGGAGTCAGCGCCACCTGAAATCCGTATAATATACTATCTAACATGCACTTTCCTCCTTATGTTCGATTAAAAAGGCATAACCCCCTGCGGAAGCATGATGTTGAGCACATAGTTGAATGAAAAATAAATTGTGCCGCTGAAAATCAGTGAAACGATCGCAGCCGTTGTCCAATTCCGATATCCCAACACCGCGGGCAAAACGATCAGCAGCATTACCGTAGAAAGCAAAAATCCGATGAATTCCAAAATCGAAATGTAGATCAACAGAGAAGCAACACAGAGCATCATGACCTTGACGTCTTTTTTCTTCAGCTGAAACAGCTTTTTCACCGTTGTATCTTTTTGATCTTTTTCAAAAAACAGAAATACACCCAAAATGAGAAGCAATATGCCTAAACTTTTCGGCAGCACGTCCGCATCGATCACCGCGTACGGATAGCTGTCTAAATTAAAGCTGAGCGCCAGGTAAATGGCTGCCACAGCCAAAATGATGACAGAAACGGCCCGGTTTGTGATTCTCATGGTTTACACCAGCCTTTCTCGATTTCAGCTTGCCGGTCGCCGGCTGTGCCGGGCAAAGCTTTTAAGGCTTTCCCGTGCCGGCAACCGCGCGGAGACCATTTTATTTGCCACCCAATCCGATATCATCAAGGAGCGCTTCCATTTCTTTATATTGAGCGTCAAGATAGTCTTTGAATTCTTGATGGCCCATAAACTTATCCGTCCATCCATAGCTGTCCCGAATCGATTTCCAGCTGTCTTTTTCCATCATCTCTTTGATTTTTTCTTCATAATATTTTACGGCGGACTCGCTCATCCCCGGAGGTCCCATAAATCCTCTCCAGACCGTAAATTCATCATCGATTCCCTGCTCTTTTAAGGTCGGAAAATCTTTGACCGTATCTCCTTTCATGCGTTCGGGAGCGGTGATGGCCAGCACTCTGACTTTTCCGGCTCGCGCCTGTTCGGCCGCTTCACCGACACCCGTCGAGTAGACGTCGGCTTTTTTACCGAGCAGCATGCTCATCCCGGCGCCGTCTTGCGCCGTAATGTATTTCAGCTCTTTCGCATCAACGCCAGCCTTTTGAACAGCGCTGACAAATTGCATGTGGTCCATGCTTCCCGGAGAAGACGTCCCTACAATAGAGGCTTTTTTCGGATCTTTTTTCAGCGCATCCACAAGATCTGTCATCGACTGATAAGGCGAATCTTTATGAACGACAAACGCTCCGTAGTCGGCAATCACGCTTGCGATCGGCGTAAAATCATTGTGACCGTACTGGGATTGTCCGTTTAAAGGCACGAACAAAATCGGCGGAGATGTAACAAACAACGTATGGTTATCACCTTTTTTGCGGTGGACATACGACCATCCCGACGCTCCCCCGCCGCCCGGTTTATTGACGACAGCCATCTTTTCAATCAATTTTTCTTCACCTAAAATTTTCGAGATCGTTCTGGCCGTTGTATCCCATCCCCCGCCGGCTCCGGCAGGCGCAACGACCTCAATTGCTTTCGAAGGTTTAAAGTCTTTTTCGTTCGCGGCTTTATTTGAAGCCGTGTTTCCGCCGCATCCTCCCAAAATCAGCGCAAACACAAGCAAAATTGTAAAGCCGTAACATCTACCCCTCTTTGTCATGTTGTGCTCCCCCTTCATTGTAATCGCTTTCATTATAGCTTCCTCGACTTTTCGTGCACAGTTTAACTGCATAATATTCTTTTTGTTCATAAAGTTCACAAAAATCTTCCTCAAATAGAGATGTAATTTTTGTTAAAGGATAATTATGGGATCAACTTCTGACCAATTAAAAACCCCTCTCCGCAGAGAAGGGTCAGTCTTTCAATTTGATATTACATTTTTTAAGGAAGGTACATCGCAAATTTGCCGTTTGCCACAAGGCTGTTCAGCATGTAAAGACATGATCCGTAATAATCTTCTGGAATATATGTGCTGTTAAACGCATTGGCAAATCCCGTCCTTAATGATGCATCGCTTGCTGCAGTCGCGCCGCCCGCATTGGCGGCGATCAGGCCAACCGGGCTTCCTTTTTTGACGGCCGTCCCATTCAGCGTATATTCATGGGCCGTTCTCCCGTAGTTTTCCCGTTTCATAAACGTCAAGAACTTGTTAACCGCTTTTTGCTCGCTGGCGCGATATGCGTTATCTGCCGAGGACCAAAGTGTATGATCCATAGCGATATGAGACACCGTCCGCCAAGCATCATAGCTGAAATTTCGGTCTGTTTCCGTTGAGGAATGAGCCGCATCGCTTACGCCGTCAAAGCCGGCTTCATCGGGAAACAGCCCTGTGGCCGCATTGGTGACGGTTGATCCGTTATTTAACACGCTTTTAAACGTTGTTTCTGACAAGTATGTTCGAGATTTGTTTGCTGCATCTTTCCAAAAATACTGCTGGCTGCTTCTGGCGCTTTTAGCGAACAACTCGAAAAAAGCAGGAACGTGGTAGGATGGGTCCGTCCAATTGACATAAGGGCCGAATCGAACCATCGCATAGCGCTGATCCTTGCTGTTTTTAATAAACACTCGCGATTCCTTACCTGTGTTGGCGTATTCTCCATCACCGGCCAAAGCGTCAAGCATGTCTTGAGCCCGCTCTTTGTAATCGTACGGGTATTTTTTATCTCCCCAGCGGCCAGATGCCATCATGAGCGCTGCCGCAAACCAGACCTCGCCGTCAGATGCAACATTCTGATCAATGGTTTGCACGTCTGAGCCGTTCGTTTTCATATGCCAGCTATGGTAGCCGTACAAACTGTCGCTTCTGTCGGAATGGCGCATATATTTACGGACGAAATCCCACAGCTTTTGGAACTTATACTCATCATTCATTTGCAGCGTAATCATCATCCCGTAACTCATACCCTCTGTTTTGACGCTGTAGTAGCCATTTCCCAGGTTATCGTCCGTCGTCGAAGCGATGTAAGCTGAACCGTCCTTCATATAATGAAACAGCGATCCGCCTTTACTATCGCCTTTTGTATCAAAGTATTTTTTATAGGCCTGATTCAAATTGTTTTTACCCGTTGTTCCGAGAATATCCGGAGTCTTGGAATGTACGGCTGCCATGGCTGTTTGAGAATAAGCGGCACAAAAACATGTTAAACCAATAAAGACAGCCATGATCCATTTTAAACTTTTTCGCATCAAATCAATCTCACCTTTCAAAATTTGTCATAACACCAATCCATCTTAATCAATGAAACTGGAAGTGTATAGATCAGATTGACCCTATTTGGTTTGGTCCGAAATGATCGTTTTCTTTTGAAAGTGGTGAGCCGTTTGAAAGATGTAGAACGGGAGGAGGGAAGTTGTGGAGAATTGAAGCTCTTTGTTATATTTGTTCCAGAAAGTTAAAGCCGGCTTCAAAAGAAACCGGCTTTTTTATGCGAAGTGCTTTTTTATTGTATGAAGAGCATGATCCGCTGCAATCAGTGTTCCATACTCTTTCAGCATATGAATCGTCGTCTTTGATTCTGAGGCATACTCCAGCAGAATGCTCAGCTGGTTTTCCACCTCTTCATCAGGCAGTTCACTGAAATCCACGAATAAATAATAGCGGTTCTCGTGAGAGTACAATGTCGTTTGGCAGCCGCTGATAGACATTTTTGACAGTGAGATTAAATCCTCAAAATCGTCAAACTTTAAAACAAACTGCAGTTTCTGCTCTTCTGCCTGCTCTTCTTTTTGAAAGTCGTCAAGCAAAGCATCAAGGCTTTCTTCTGCTACATGCTGTTTTTTATCTTCAGGAATCGGCAGTTCCAGCTTTTGTCCGTCTTTGGACAGCTGAGCTCTTGTCACAATGATTTCCAATCCCTTATCAAGGGCCTGCACTTGAATCCAAAGGGGGCCTTCAACGGCAAACTCTTCTTCTTCGTGCACTTCGTCCATCATTTCCCAAAAAAGCTCTTCACTGCGTTCTCGATTGTACCAAATTTCTTCTCTGTCAAACCCGCGGTCTTCGATATCACCGTAGGAAATATAAAACTTAACCGTATGTTCGTTTATTCTTTCGATTTCCATTTGCCAACCTTCCCTTCTTTGTAAGATGTTGAAGGGATAACTAAGCTCCCAATTAATTGTACTTTACTACACTTTACCCATTACGTCCACTTCTTAACCTTATCCATAATCAATCTTTATTTTCTATTTTATGATAAAAAAGGCGGAAAAGAAATAAAAACGCCTTCAAAGCCAAGCTAACATATTTTCCGGCCTGCTTCATATATTAGTTGTACAAGCAGCAGCTGTAGAAGCGGGTGCCTTTTAGGCAAGTCCCGATGCAAAGGCAAAGCGAGGTGCCAGTTGATGGAACACGATGTACTGATGTCGTTCCTTGTGATCATCGGAATCGATCTCATACTTGGCGGCGACAACGCTGTTGTGATTGCAATGGCAAGCCGTCATTTGCCTCCACGGCAAAGACAAAAAGCGATCATCATCGGCACATTGATCGCCATCATGATGAGAATCGCGCTAACAATGGCAGCAGTGTACCTGCTCGCGGTTCCTTATCTGCAATTTATCGGAGGAATCTTCCTGTTGTACTTAGGATATCAGCTTTTGATTGAGAAAAAAGATGCCCAGCATGTCAAAGGCGGGACATCTTTATTTAAGGCGATCCGTATCATCGTGATTGCCGATTTGTTCATGTCGCTCGATAATGTGATTGCGGTCGCTGGAGCTTCGCACGGACGCCTGATGCTAGTCGTTGTCGGCTTGATGGTCTCCGTCCCGGTCATCATTTGGGGCAGCAGGCTGATTCAAGCGGCCCTTGCAAAGTTTCCGCTCTTCATATACGCGGGAAGCGGACTGCTCGCTTATACCGGCGGCGAAATGATCGTCAGGGAGCAGGAGTTGTCTTCCTTTATGGCGCAGCATAGCACCCTCGAAATGCTGCTGCCCGTCCTGACGGTGATTTTTGTGATTCTAGCCAGTATTTATTATGAACAGACGAGTGAAAAGCATTAAAAAAAGAAGGCTGAAAAATTCAGCCTTCTTTTAGTTTGCGAGACGCTGCGCTTCACGAAGCTGGAATGTGCGCACTTTGCGCGGCAGGAAGCGGCGGATTTCGTCTTCGTTGTATCCAACCTGCAGGCGCTTTTCGTCAATGATGATCGGACGGCGCAAAAGGCCCGGATGTTCATTGATGAGCTGGTACAGCTCTTGAAGCGGCATTGTTTCAAGGTTGACGTTCAATTTTTGGAACACTTTGGAACGGGTTGAAATAATTTCGTCTGTTCCGTCCTCCGTCATTCGTAAAATCTCTTTTATTTCATCAATTGATAAAGGCTCTGAAAAAATATTTCTTTCCGTATACGGAATATCATGTTCTTCTAACCATGCGCGCGCCTTTCTGCAAGACGTGCAGCTTGGGGATGTATATAATGTAACCATATTGCTTCACTCCTTAAAAAGTAGAATGAAATTAGCGTATTCTTAAATTGAAATAAATCTAAAAAAGTAATCTTTATTGAGTATTATACTATAAAAAAGTAAGTGTGAACAGTCTGTAACAGAAATTTTTTGACAATCCAGCGACTTTTGCTTTTTTATGCCATCTGTTATTCTCATTTAGCTCAATTCATCGAAAATGTTCTTTTGTTTATGATCGTCAACAATCGTAAGGACGTCATCCACATCTTCATAAGATTCTCCATACCACTTCTCATCTTTGTATGTATGGATTTTTTCGTACGTTTCTTTCATCGCGTCAAACACTTCTTTCTCTGTGTTTGATTTTGGAGACCAATACAAAATCTCCATTTTGTTCACTTTGCCGGTTGCGAGTGACCGGCGACGGTAACCAATCGACTCAGCGTGTTTAAAGTTTTCCTTTTGATAAAATTTAAGACGTTTCGCCGTATCGGCATCATCTTCATCCACGGGCTCGACTTCGAGGAGGATCGGTTTGTTTTTCTTTTTCAGCTTCTCAATCAGCTTGGAACCAAGTCCCTGTCCTCGCGCGTCTTTAGAAACGAATAAATAGTCGATGAAAATAAAAGAGTCGAATTCGGCGTACATCAACACATGATGACGGCCTTCTTCTTTATGGTAAATATCGTTTTGTTCCTTTAACAATGCTTCCATGTGCTCTTTTGATTTCATTTCTTCAATTGGGAAATACTCGCTAAGCTTCTCATACCAGTTCATTGATTTGCTCCTTATGGATGTTCTAATTTCACACTTTAGATATACCCGCTTTCTTTTTAGTTTAAACAAAATCTTTTTAGAAAGGAGCTTCAGTGAAGCTGAGCATGTTACCTACATATACTAAGACGGTTGTCTCCCGCGAAGGTTTCAAATTTTTTCTCAAAAAATTGCCGGCGGTTGTTCGGCATAAAAAAAGACAGCCTTGTGACGGCTGTCTTCCTGCTTCGTTTATTTGGTTTGATAGGCTTTAAATTCTTCCTCTGTACACATGACGAAATGGCCGGGCTTTACTTCACGAAGCTCCATCTGTTCGTCGCCTTTCAGCTGGTGGACGCTTGGATCATACGTCTTCCGCACGCGCGTACGCTCATAATCCGGATCAGGGAGCGGAATGGCGGAAAGCAATGATTGTGTATACGGGTGAAGCGGATTTTCATACAGTTCATCTGCCGGCGCCAATTCAACAAGCTTCCCAAAATACATGACGCCGATCCTGTCGCTGATATATTTGACCATCGACAGATCGTGAGCGATGAAAAGGTATGTAAGCCCTCTTTCCTTTTGTAAATCCTTCATTAAATTAACGACTTGCGCTTGAATGGACACGTCCAGAGCGGAGATCGGTTCATCGGCAATGATGAATTCCGGCTCGACCGCAAGCGCCCTTGCGATTCCGATCCGCTGGCGCTGTCCGCCGGAAAATTCGTGCGGATAGCGGTTCGCGTGCTCTTTATTTAAGCCGACGAGTTTGAGGAGTTCATGAACGCGCTCAAGCCGCTCTTTTTTCGTTTTGGCCAAACCGTGGATGTCAATTCCTTCTGCGATGATGTCGGCAACCGTCATCCGTGGGTTCAAGGAAGCATATGGGTCCTGAAAAATCATCTGCATCTTCCGGTTGAATTCGAGAAGGTCCTTGGCAGACTTTTTGTCGTGGACATTCTTTCCCTTAAACAAGACTTCTCCGGAAGTCGCTTGATACAAACGAATGATCGAACGGCCAGTCGTCGACTTTCCGCAGCCGGATTCACCGACAAGACCGAGCGTCTCTCCTTTGAAAATGTCAAAAGAGATTCCGTCAACAGCTTTCACAATCCCTTTCGGCGTTGAAAAGTGCTGTTTTAAATTCTTGATTTCGAGCAGTTTTTCTGCCACATCATTCACCTTCTTTCACTTCAACCGGTTTTTCATACTGATTTTTAAACTCCTTCATCTTGCTTTTGACAGCCGCCGGCGGCTCGACTTTTGGAGCGTCCGGGTGCAAAAGCCATGACTTCACATAGTGTGTATCAGATATTTTAAACATCGGCGGTTCTTGTTCAAAATCGATTTTCATTGCGTAAGGGCTTCTTAATGCAAAAGCATCGCCCTTCGGCGGATTGGTCAAATCAGGCGGAGACCCCGGTATCGCCATTAATTCTTCATCACCGTCGTTGTCAAGGCTCGGCATTGATGCCAACAGCCCCCATGTATACGGATGCTTCGGGTTGTAGAAAATCTCGTCGACCGTACCGATCTCCACAATTTGTCCCGCGTACATGACGGCGACTCTGTCTGCGACATTCGCGACAACGCCGAGATCGTGCGTAATAAAAATGATGGATGTCTCGATCTTTTTCTGCAATTCTTTCATCAGCTCTAAAATCTGCGCCTGAATCGTCACATCAAGAGCTGTCGTCGGTTCGTCCGCGATTAAAAGCTTTGGATTGGCTGCAAGCGCCATCGCGATGACGACGCGCTGCCGCATCCCGCCGCTGAATTCGTGCGGATACTGGTTGACGCGGCGTTCAGGCATCGGAATTCCGACCAGGCTGAGAAGCTCTACCGCCCGCTTATTGGCCTCTTCTTTTGAGATCTTTTCATGCTTAAACAGCACTTCTGTGATTTGACGGCCGACTTTCATCGTCGGGTTCAAAGAAGTCATCGGATCCTGAAAGATCATGCCGATCTCTTTTCCCCTGATTGACTGCATTTGTTTTTCCGTTTTCGGAACCAGATCTTGTCCGTCAAATAAAATTTGTCCGTTTTTAAAATAGCCCGGCGGCATCGGAATCAGTTTCATAATCGCCTGCGAAGTGACGCTTTTGCCTGATCCGGATTCTCCGACGATCGCAAGCGTCTCTCCTTTGTCAACATGAAAGTTGACGCCGCGGATCGCCTGTACTTCTCCGGCGTATGTTTTAAAAGAAATGGCTAAATCTTTCACTTCAAGTAAGTGTTTCATCTTTCTCACTCCTTTATTTACGCAGCTTCGGATCTAAAGCGTCGCGCAGTCCGTCGCCGATAACGTTGAATGCAAACATGGTCAGACAGATAAAAGTAGCCGGGAAGAACAGGCGCCACGGGTAATACTCCAATCCCTGCACACCGTCTGTAGCCATCGTTCCCCAGCTTGCAAGCGGCTGTGGAACCCCGAGGCCGAGGTAGCTTAAAAACGCTTCATAGAAAATAGCCGTAGGCACGGTTAATGTCATGGTGACCAAGATCGGGCTCATGATGTTGGGCAGCAAGTGCTTTCTGATGATGCGCGAGTTTTTCGCTCCCAAAGTTCTTGAGGCGAGCACAAACTCCTGATTTTTGAGCTGGAGTACTTGTCCACGGACGATTCTCGCCATGTTGATCCATCCCGTAATAACCATCGCGACGATCATCGTGACCAAGCCTTTTCCCATCACTACGAGCAGCAGGATCGTCATTAATAAGGAAGGAATCGCCCATAAAACATCTGCAATTCTCATCATAATTTCGTCAGTACGTCCGCCTCTGATGCCTGATATCGCACCCCATATCACACCGATCAAAACGTCGATCAGCGCGGCAGCCAGTCCGATTGTCAGCGAGATGCGTGCGCCGACCCATGTACGGACGAATACGTCCCTTCCAAGGTCATCTGTTCCAAACCAGTGCTCGCCGCTCGGCGGCTGGTTCGCATTCGTTAAATCCGTTTCTTCATATTGAAAGCTTGAGAATACCGGCGCGAAAATAGCCATCAGAGCGATCAGGATCAGAACCACCAGTCCAAACAGCGCCAGCTTGTTTTCTTTAAATCTCAAGAATACGTCTGTCCAAAATGAAAGGTTTTTCTTTGAGATCTTTTCGGCTTCGCTATGGTCAACAGCTGCAGGTTCAAACATGTCTTTTGGTATTTGCTGCATCCTATTACTCCCCTTTCTTAGCGCCAAACAGTTTAATGCGCGGATCAATTAAGCCGTATAAAAGATCGACAATCAAGACGCAAAGCAGCAAGATTGCCCCGAAGAAGACGGTAACACCCATGATCACCGTGTAGTCTCGGTTCGTAATGCTGGTGACAAAGTGCATGCCGAGTCCCGGTATACCGAATACTTTTTCGACGACAAACGTTCCTGTCAAAATGGACGCCGCCATTGGCCCCATATATGTAACAACCGGCATGATGGCATTTCGTATCGCATGCTTAAACGTAACGGCCGGTGTGCTCAAACCTTTTGCACGTGCCGTGCGGATATAGTCGCTGCTCAGCACTTCAAGCATGCTCGAACGCGTCAAACGAGCGATAAACGCCATCGGCATCGAGGCGACTGCGATGGCAGGAAGCACAGTATGTCCCCATGACTCCCATTGTGCGACAGGGAACATGCCCAGCTTCATTGCCAGCACGTATTGAAGAAGTGCAGCCATGATGAAGTTCGGAACAGAGATCCCGACAACCGCAATGATCATCGCTGTGTAGTCCTGCCACTTGTTTCGCTTCAGCGCGGCGATCACGCCAAACAATACGCCGAAAGCGAGCGCAAGGCAAATCGCTTCCAATCCAAGTGTAAAAGAAATCGGAAAACCTGAGCTGATCAAGTCGTTCACAGTTTGTCCCTTATATTTAAATGACGGCCCGAAATCCCACTTTGCTACCGATACTAAATAATCGAGATATTGTTTAAAAAGAGGCTGGTCTAAACCATAGTAGGAATTGAGACTGGCTTCAATTGCAGGGGGAAGTTTCCTCTCGCCTGAAAAGGGTCCGCCCGGTATCGCTCTCATCAGGAAGAAGGTAGCTGTGACGATAACCCAGAGAGAAATTAACATATAAACAAGACGACGGCCTAAAAATTTAATCAATTTTACACACCTCCGAATATTCAGTCTATTAACTTCTTTTCATAAATAAAAGTATATGGGGGGAAGTCTAAACCCCATATACTTTCATGCAATTTTATTCAAAATGCGCGGTTTTGAAATAGATCTCACCAGTACCAGTTAGAACAAAGTCTTTTAAGCTTTCATCATGAAGATACGGCATTGTGTAGAAGTAGATCGGTGCGACCGGCAGCTCATCCATGATGATGCTTTCTGCTTCTTTCATCAGCTCGATGCGTTTCGCTGAATCAGTTTCTCTCGATGCTTTATTCAGCAGCTCTTTATACTTTGCGTTTTCCCAGTTCGTATCATTGTTTCCGCCTTCTTTGTCGCGGTATGTTTCAAGGAAGTTCATTCCGTCGTTAAAGTCGGCGGTCCAGCCTAAACGGCCGATTTGATAGTTTCCTGCATGGAGCTTATCGATGTATACGTTCCATTCTTCATTGCCTAATTCGACATCTAAGCCCAGTTCCTTGTTCCACATTTCCTGAACGGCTTGAGCGATTTTTTGGTGTGCTTCATCCGTGTTGAAGGAAAGCGTGATTTTCGGAAGGTCTGACGCTTTTTTCAAACCGAGCTCTTTCAAACCTTTTTCCAAGTATTCTTTCGCCTTATCAACATCATGGTCTTTGAAATAGCCTTTATTTGACTCAAAGCCGTGGACTGCCGGCGGCACTAATCCCATCGCAGGCAGCTGTTCCGCTTGCGTGATGTTTTTGACGATCGCTTCGCGGTTGATCGCGTATGTCAGCGCCTTACGGATGTTGACATTGTTCAGCGGAGCCGCTTCAGTGTTGAATTTGTACAGGTAAACCGATGCGAACGGATCAATGTTCAGGCCTTCTTTTTTCAGGCTTGGAATCGCATCCGTTGAAATCTGGTCAAGCGGCTGTCCTACAAAGTCTAGCTCGCCTTTTTTGTACATGTTCAGACCAGTGTTCGGATCGTTGACCATCGCCATATTGATTTTCTTCAGCTTAACAGCGTCTTTATCCCAGTACTGGTCGTTTTTCTCCAGTACGATGTTTCCGCTGTGCTTCCATTTCGCCATTTTGAAAGGTCCGTTAGATACGTAGTTCTCATCTGCGTTTGTGTACCATTTCGCATTCTTCTCTGCTACCTTTTTATTGACTGGCATATATGTGTAGAATGCTGTCAGTTCAGTAAAATACGGTGTCGGTTTTTCAAGCTCGACTTTTAAAGTCTTATCATTAACAGCTTTAACGCCGACATCTTCAATTTTCCCTTTGCCGGTGTTCGCTGCTTCTCCGCCTTTTAAGTAGTAAAGCTGATACGCATATTGCGATTCGTTTTTAGGGTCGAGCGCCCATTTCCATGCGTATTCAAAATCCTCTGCTGTTACAGGATCTCCATTTGACCATTTCGCGTCGCGGAGCGTGAATGTGTATGTTTTTTGGTCGTCGCTGACTTCGATTTTTTCGGCTGCCGCTTCAACCGGCTTTCCATCTTTACCGATTGTCGTCAATCCTTCAAAAGTCTGACGAAGCACGTTTGCAGACACCGAATCGTTTGCGAGTCCCGGATGTAGTGAAAACGGTTCTGTTTTAATGTTGACATTTAATGTGTCTTTCCCTTTGCTGTCTTTTTTACCGCCGTCACCGGAGCTTGAGCCGAAGCCGCAGGCGCTGAGGACGAGTGTGAAAATGAGCATTAAACTGATAAATGACAAACGCTTCTTCAAAGAGAAACCCCCCCAATTTCTTGTTTTTTTAGTTCCTTACTCCTGAACATTCAGATTTATCATAAAAAAGTAATAGGCCCACTTGCCATACTTTTTCCTCTGTTTCGTCTTTTCTGAATATTTGTTATGTAAGAAACCTGTAACACCGAGGTGAACAAATTCATTATAATTAATAGAATAATTTATTGCAATATTAATTTTCAATTATTTTTTTATTCAAACTATTTATGATTGTCAGGTTTTCTGCCAAATGTACAAATACACTTCTCTGTTTTAAAGCGTAACCACATTAAAAGGAAAGTTTATGTTTTACAGGTTAAAACGTTTTACACGTATAACATTAACCATTCTTTATATCGAACCAGATGCCGCCGCGCCAACTTTATTCAGCCCGGTATTCGTTTTCTTTTCCCCAAGGCTGTCGACTTTCATTTAAAATTTATATATAATAAAATTATGAATAACATGCGATGAAGAAGAAGAGTACACATTTCTTCCCATTTAAAGAGAGTCCGCGGTGCTGGGAGCGGATAATGGCGAATGTGGAATGGGCTTCGGAGCAGCTGACCGAACACGGATAAGTAGGCTCAGCCGGAGAAGACTCCGTTACAAACGTCTAGAGCGATTTCATTTTGAGCATAATGAAATAATCAGGGTGGCACCACGGTTCATTCGTCCCTTTTCTTTTAAGGGAAGAATGGGCCTTTTTATTTTGAAATGGAAAGAGGGATTCACATGAAAAAAACGATTTTTTCCGGTATCCAGCCGAGCGGCTCTGTCACCCTCGGCAACTATATCGGAGCGATGAAGCAGTTTGTCGACTTGCAGGATGACTACAACTGTTACTTCTGCATCGTCGATCAGCACGCGATCACAGTCCCACAGGACCGGCTCGCGCTGAGAAAGAACATCCGGAACCTTGCCGCGCTGTATTTGGCGATCGGCCTCGATCCGAAAAAAGCGACGCTGTTTATCCAATCGGAAGTGCCTGCACACGCCCAGGCGGGATGGATGCTCCAGTGTGTCGCCTACATCGGCGAGCTTGAGCGCATGACGCAGTACAAAGATAAATCAGCCGGAAAGGAAGCCGTCGTCTCCGGGCTTTTGACATATCCTCCATTAATGGCGGCGGACATTCTGCTTTATGGAACAGACGTCGTCCCTGTCGGAGAAGATCAGAAGCAGCATCTTGAATTAACCCGGAACTTGGCGGAGCGTTTCAATAAGAAATATAATGACATTTTTACGGTTCCGGAGGTTAAAATACCGAAGGTCGGCGCCCGCATTATGTCGCTTGCCGACCCGCTCAAAAAGATGAGCAAATCAGATCCGAACCAAAAAGCGTTCATCACCCTGCTCGACGAACCAAAACAGCTTGAGAAAAAAATCAAAAGCGCTGTCACGGATTCCGACGGAATCGTCAAATATGATAAAGAAAACAAACCCGGTGTATCCAACCTTCTGACGATCTATTCGATTCTCGGACAAGCCTCAATCGAAGAGCTTGAAGCAAAATACGAAGGCAAAGGCTACGGCGAATTTAAATCAGACCTTGCCGAAGTCGTCATCGGCGCGCTGAAACCGATTCAAGACCGTTACCACGAATTGATCGAATCTGAAGAGCTGGACCGGATTTTGGACGAAGGCGCCAAACGCGCAAATCAAACAGCAAACAAGATGCTGAAAAAAATGGAAAACGCGATGGGACTCGGCCGAAAAAGACGCTGATCCAAAAACACCTTCCGATTTGTACGATAATCGGAAGGTGTTTTTCATAGAGAACAGCCGCAGCTCCGCATTCACTTGCCTCCGGATCACGATATTTCTATAATAAATGATTCAAAACACATGTCTCCAGTCCTTCATTGACCGCTTTGTCAGAAAGACAGCTCATATTTTTTATTTTTCAATATAGAATTTTCGCTTTTACAAATAAAAAGACCGCCGTACTTCCGGCAGTCTTGATTCTTAATTTAGTTGACTTTAGACTCATTCTCAATTTCCCAAAGCTTTTCAAAAAACGGCTGTCCTTTAATCAAATTTTCACAAAAGTCCCTGTGTTTGTCTGACCATCCGTCGATCGTCTCATTGAAAAGCATGTCCCAGATTTCTTCAAATGTCATGCGCTTGATCTGTTCATACATATACGGATTCCATTCGGTGTACCAATAAGCGATCTCGGCCCGATTTTGGAGCCCTTTGAGCTGATCGAGCGCCATGAACAGCAGCTGTTTGAGCTGGCGTTCTTTTCTCGTTAATCCTCTGACATGCTCCGGTGATAAAGATAAAATGTGGTATTCTTTGGAAGATTGCAGCTTCTCTGGTGCAAACTCGTAAGTTTCCGCTTCAACGTCCTTCACCATTTCATAAACGAGCTGCTCCTGTCTCGGAATGAGGCGGCTTTTTCTTACCGGTATTGTGTAACCGGCCGTATCGACCGCGAGAATACCAATGCCGTCCGTTACGACGAAACAATGATCAAGCTGTGTCCGCTCATGATTTTTACGAATATACGCTTTTTGATGAACCTCGTTCAATAATTCGGCCGGAAGCTCTGACAAATCATTTTCTATGTAGTGAAACAAAACGGACGACACCCTTAACAAAGGCACCTGGTCAAGCAATTCAACACTGTCTTCCTTCCGCCATTCATGAAAGTGGCAGACGTTGTAGCCATTTTCTTCTCCCTCAAACCAATTCACCCACACATCATGAAGAAACAACATTTCTAACCCCTCACTTTTAATAAAAACTGTTGTCCACAGTATAGGCAAGGGGGCAGGAATTTATTCCAAGCGGATGAGATTATGGCAATTGCCGTTAAAAAAAAGCCAAGGGCGGCAATCCCTCAGCTTTTTATTTCATATTCTTCGGATCAAGCGTATCGCGGAGTCCAGACAATGGGCAAAATCATGATGACTGAATGAAGCAATTCACACATTATTTATTCAACACGTTTGTAAAAAAGCTGTATTCTTTAGCGTTTATTTTTTCTGATGAAGGAATTGATCTTAAAGAAGACTGAAACACCCAATAAACAGATACAAACAGCATGGCAATTCCTCCTATAAAGAAAACCTTATCGCTGCCGATCAATGACGCGGTAAACCCTCCCAGCAAAGATCCAAAAGGAGCTGCTATGCTTGTCAAACTTGCGATAAAAGAAAAAACTCTCCCTATAAACTCTTCCGGCAGTATGCTTTGCAAAATGGACATGAAAATGACGTTTGTCACGCCGATGGATATTTGAGACAAACCAAATAAAATAATCGATATGTATGAAGAGGTGGCGATCGCCGAAATACTCCATAAAACCCCTGAAATGAAAAATCCGTATATCGTAAGTGATCCTATCGCGAATCGGCCAAACACTGTTGCGAATATTGAACCTAACAGTAAACCGCATGACATGGAAGCCAAATAATATCCATAGTATTCTTCTCCTCCTCTAATCGAAGAGAAGCTTGGCAAAATCACAATCGTCGCACTAAGCATGAAGTTAGAAATCATCGAGCCCAAGAGGATTTTTGGAATGAGGGAATGACGAATGAGTGTAAATCCCTCTTTTATATCCGTTGTATAATTGTGTATGACTTTTTTGAAGTGGAATCGGGGCTTATGTTCTATCTCATTTTTTTGTTCTAATTTTACGCACTTAAAAAACAGCGCCGCTAACAAAAAAGTGAAAGAGTCAACTAAGTATATGCTTATAGCTCCTGCCGAAGCAATCACAATACCTGCAATACCAGTAAATATAATATCTGTACCTTGATATGAAAATGACATAAGTGAGTTTGCTTTAACTAGATCTTGACTTTTGATTATTTTAGGCAGTGCGGCAGATTGCGCAGGATAAGTAAATTGCTCAATGAATACGATAAGAGGCATAATCATCATGATGATCCAAATGTTCAAATATCCAATGAAATAAAAAAGCGGAATAATCAACACCAAAATAGCTTGGATGAGTTGACTCCAAACCAAAACTTTATTTAATCTGACTTTATCAACAATCGGACCTGTTAAAAATTGCAAAACAGTTGGGAACATCGTCAAAAAACCAGCTAATCCGGAATAAAATGTACTTTTTGATAAATCAAACACAAGCCACATTGCCGCAACTGTATACATACTGTCCCCAATATTGGTTACCAAACGCCCTAATATCAAAAATAAAAAGTTTTTATTTTTCAATACGCTTAACATCGTTATAACCTCTATTCATTTAACAAAGCGATTTATTTTTTTGCTACAGCGCCCATTTGTTCATCTAACAGTTCCAAAAGATCTTCAGGAGTTGGAAGACCTGCTTCTGTTTGAACAAAGTGAGATACCAAAGATTTACGAATGATATTCCCTTTGGTACCTCATTTATGAAAGTGTTCTTTATCGACTAACAGGAAACATTCGTTCAATGTCCACTACATACATTCATTGAAACTAAATCTATTGACCTTCCATTTTGTTAAAATATTTCCTCTGTAATACACTGCATAAATCATTTAATATTCTTCGGATCAAGCGCATCGCGGAGTCCGTCGCCTAAGAAGTTAAAGCACAGCACAGTGAGCAGGATCATCAGGCCCGGGAACAGCGGATACCACCACGCCTGGATCATGATCGTAAAGTTCTGTGCATCCTGAAGCATGTTTCCCCAGCTTGCCATCGGCGGCTGAACCCCGAATCCAAGATAGCTTAATGCCGATTCCGCAAGGATTACGGTACCGACGGAAAGCGTCGCGGCAACGATAATCGGCCCCATCGCATTCGGAAGGATATGAGAAAAAATGATTTTGTAATTTCTTGTACCGATCGTTTTCGCCGCCAAGACGAACTCCCTCGACCTCAAGGACAAAAACTCGCTCCGGACAAGGCGCGCTGTCGTCGTCCATCTCGTCAAGGCGAATATTAAAATCAGTTTATCTATGCCCGGCTGGAAGATGGTGACCAGCGTGATTAACAGAAAGATGTCGGGTATGGATAATACAATATCCACCAGTCTCATCATAATAGCGTCGATTATTCCGCCAAAGTAGCCGGCGATTGCGCCGACCACCGTACCTATCGTAATCGATCCAAGTACAGAGGCAAAGCCTACAAGTAAAGAAACCCGAGCCCCATAAAGTAAACGGCTGAAAATATCTCGGCCAAACTTGTCTGTTCCCATTAGATGTTCACCACTTGGCGGTTTTAGCTTATTCAGAAGGTTTTGCTGTTCCGGCGGGTATGGAGCGATCACCGGAGCAAAAATCGCTGATAGGATAATAATAAATAATAAAACTCCTCCAATTACCGCCAGCTTGTTTTTATAAAACTTTTCAAAAAAGATTTTTGTCATTGTCTCGGGCTTTGGTGCGACATTTTCCTGCAATGTGATCTCCGGCGAAGGTGTCGATGGATTTGTCTGTGTCATGAATCAATTCCCTCCTTCATTAATACTCAATCCGCGGATCGACCATTGCATAAAGAATATCCGCAACTAAATTCCCAATGACAACAAGTGTGGCTGAAATAACCGTCATTGCCATAATGACAGGATAGTCCCTCTGGAAAGCAGAGTCGACAAACAGCTTTCCAAGTCCTGGCCAACTGAAAATCTGTTCAGTAACGACAGCTCCGCCGATGAAAGAAGGAATCATCAGACCAAAGATCGTAATAACCGGAAGCAAACCATTTCGAAGCCCATGCTTGTACACGACACGATTTTCTTTAAAACCCTTTGCTCTCGCTGTCCGCATGTAGTCTTGCCTGAGCACATCAAGCATGCTCGATCTCGTGTAGCGGGTGAGTCCCGCCATATCTGCGGTCGCCAGGACGAATGCAGGCAAAATTAGATGATGAATGCGATCCCATAAACTAAAATCGGCATTCAGAGTCATAACGCCCCCGGTTGGAAACCATCCTAAATTAACAGCAAGAAACATGATTAGAATCAGTCCAAGCCAAAAATTTGGGACAGCAAGACCGATAAATGATGTGAATGTGATGCCATAATCCAATTTAGAATATGGCCGCCTAGCTGAAAGCACTCCAAGCGGGATCGATATGAGGAGAGCCAAAATGGTTGAAACGAGCATTAACAATAACGTATTCGGCAGCCTCGCCATAATCAAATCAGTCACTGGCGTTCCTTTTCTAACGATTGAAGTACCGAAGTCACCTTGAACCATATTTCCGAGCCACTTTAAATATTGAACGTGTTCAGGTTCATCCAACCCGTATTTTTCAATGAATTTTTCACGGTCTCCCGCGCTGATGGTCGGATCCATCATCAATGCCATTGGATCTCCCGGCGCTGCTTTCATAATCGCAAATGACAAAATTGTAATACCAAATAATATTGGAATCGACATGAGCGTCCTTCGAATGATATATGTAATCATTTTTTATCCCCTTTTTTAAAAGTCATTAAGAAGGAAGGGAAGGAAGCTGCAAGCTACACTTCCCTCAAGGGATTCTCGTTATTTTTGATCCAGCCACCAGTCTTCGGCTTTATAGAAATCTTCTTTCGGATGGAATACGTAGCCTTTCATATTTTTAGGCATCGCTCTATGGTAATTCGTATAATACAAGAATGTATACGGCTGATCTTCCGCCAGAATTTCGTAAATATCTTCATACGCCTTTTTATATTCTTCACGGTCCTTCAACGTTTTAGCTTCATCCAGCAGTTTATCAAGCTTTTCATTTTGATACCAAACATAGTTTAGTCCTTTTTCAGCTTCTTTCGAATGGAAAATGTTGCTCTGATCAGGGAACGTAGCAAGGCTCCAGCCCATGATCATCGCATCAAAATCCCAATTCGGTGGGTTCATTTGTTCAATTAAAGCACTCCATTCAACAATCTGCGGTTTTGCTTGAATCCCAATTTCTTTTAATTGCTGCTGAACAACAACCGCGAGGTCTTCCCGTGTTTTGTTTCCTTGGTTCGTTTTAATAACGAAAGAAAACTTTTTGCCGTCCTTATCTAAAATCCCATCACCATCTGAGTCTGTCCATCCTGCTTCTTTGAGCAGTTTTTTTGCTTTCTCTGGATCGTATTCAAACGTTTTAAACTTATCTTTGTTATCCGGGTAGTTCCATGAAAGCGGGCTTTCCGGGATGTTCGCGATTTCCCCATCTCCATCTAGAACTTGGTCAACGAGCGCCTGGCGGTCAAGCGCATGTGTCAGCGCTTGGCGAACCTTTTTATCCTTAAACAGCTCATTTCTTTCGTTCCAGCCGATATACGTATAATTCAAACCTAAATCGGTTTCCATCTTCACATTGTTAAATTTCTCGGCCGTTTTATAGTCTGGTCCTGGTGTAACGACCAAGTAATCGACATCTCCAGCTTGCAGCTGTGACAGCGCTGCATTTGAATCCGGAATAATTTTATACGTGATCGAATCTAAATGAGGACGCCCGGCATAATAATCATCAAAAGCCTCAACCTTTACATATTGTCCTTCTTTCCATTCTTTAAATTTAAACGGTCCTGTTCCAATCGGATTCTTTCGATTGAATTCGTGTTCACCGAGTTTGCTGATTGGGACATCTTTTAAAATGTGCTTAGGCAGAATACCGTAACTGGCAAGTGTAACATTGTAAAAATACGGATCCTGCTTCTTTAATTTAAACTGCACTTCATATTTACCTTTTTTCGTGACAGACTCTATCATTTTAAAGTTTGAGCCGCGTTCTCCAACGTATTCATCACTCATCGGAATGCTGTAAGTAAAAACGACATCGTCGGCTGTCATTTCTTCACCGTCGTGAAACTTGACACCTTCTTTTAGCTTCACATCGAATGTTAACCCATCCTCCGATTCCTTTACTTCATCAGCGAGTTGGTTTTCCACTTCAAGTTTCTCATTAACGTCTAACAAAGTGTTGTAGATCAGTCTTTCAATATCTGAACTTGCTGTATCAGTTGAATACAGTGAATTAAACAGCGTCGGTTCACCTGTGGATCCAGCAATCAGATCTCCGCCCTGCTGCGGCTTCCCGTCAGATTTGCCTTCTTTTTCATCCCCTCCGACTTCGCCGCTGTTGCAGGCCGTTAGAAAAATCGATAAGATCAGCAGCAAGCTTAAAATTGAAAATCCTGTTTTGCGTTTATTCATTTTATGAATTCCCCCTTATTAAACTGTTGTCCTTCTTTCCACCCGATTGACCCCCGTTTTTTAAAGAAGACATTCCCCCTCTCAAGGATTTAATATGTGACGGCCTTCCCCTTTATTCGTAAAGGTGACATGCCACGAAATGGTTTGTTTTCACTTCCTTGAAAGCAGGTTCGGCTTCCGCGCAAATCGCTTTTGCGGCCGGACACCTCGTATGAAAGACACAGCCTTTCGGAGGGTTGGCGGGACTCGGCAGCTCGCCTTTTAAAACGATTCGCTCCCGCTTTGTTCCGCCTTTCTTCCTAGTGACGGGAACGGCGGACAGAAGCGCCTGCGTGTATGGATGAAGCGGGTTGTCGTACAGCTCATGCTTGTCTGTCAGCTCCATCATTTTGCCGAGATACATGACGCCGACCCTGTCGCTGATATGGCGGACGACGCTCAAGTCATGGGAAATGAACAAATATGTCAGATTGAATTCTTCCTGAAGCTCTTCCATCAGGTTGATCACTTGAGCCTGGATTGACACGTCCAATGCGGATACCGGTTCATCGGCGATAATAAGCTCCGGATTTAAAGCCAGCGCCCGCGCGATTCCGATCCGCTGGCGCTGCCCTCCGGAAAATTCGTGGGGATAGCGGTTCGCAAACGACGGGTGCAGCCCGACCTTAGCCAAAAGCTCTTCGGCTTTTTCGTTGCGCTCTTTGAAATTGTACATATGATGCGTGTTGAAGGGTTCTTTGATGATGGAACGCAGCGTTTTTCTCGGGTTCAGTGAGGCAAACGGATCTTGGAAAACCATCTGGATGTTTTTGCGGACGCTCTTTCTCAACGCTTCTTCCGACAAACTTGAAATGTCGCGACCTTTGTAAAAGATCTGTCCTGCCGTCGGTTTATAAAGGCGGATCATCGTCCGTCCGGCGGTCGACTTTCCGCAGCCCGATTCACCGACAATGCCGAGTGTTTCGCCGCGTTTAAGCGAAAAGCTAATGCCGTCCACCGCTTTGACGTCGCCGATTTTTTTCTGAAATATCCCTGAGCGGATCGGAAAGTACTTTTTGACATCTTTCAGCTCCAGAAGGGATTCTTGCGGGTTCATTTCCTCTCCGGGCTGTAATGGTTCAGCTGATGAAGTCATCCCTTATTCTCCCTCCTCATATAAAAAACATCTGACAGACCGGCCGTCCGGACGCGTCTTCAAGTCCGGCTGCGCGCCCCAGCATTTGTCGCCCGCACTCGGACACCTCGGAGCAAACCGGCAGCCGGCCGGAAGGTTGTCAGGCGTCGGCACATTTCCTTTAATGGCTGTTAATTTTTCAATGGAGCCTTCAATAACAGGGATGGAGTTTAACAGTCCTTTTGTGTAGGGATGCAGGGGTTCATCGAATAGTTCATCTACTGTGGCATTTTCAACAACTTGTCCGCAATACATGACGATCACGCGGTCCGCAATTTCGGACACAACGCCGAGATCGTGGGTAATGAGAAGTATGGAGGTATCGAATTTGTCGCATAGGTCTTTCATCAGTTCCAGCACTTGCGCTTGAATGGTGACGTCAAGCGCTGTAGTCGGTTCATCCGCGATGAGCAGCTTCGGATTGCAGCTTAAGGCAATGGCGATCATCACCCTCTGCCTCATGCCGCCCGACAGGCGGTGCGGATATTCTTTCATCAGCTCGCCTGCCCTCGAAAATCCGACAAGCTTTAATAATTCTACCGCTTTTTTGGCAGCTTCTTTTTTCGATAGCTTTTTATGATAGATCAGCACCTCTGTGATTTGTTCGCCGATCGTCAAAACCGGATTGAGCGAGGTCATCGGCTCCTGAAAAATCATCGAGATTTCATTTCCGCGGATCTTGCATAAATCTTGTTCTTTGTATGTAACGAGATCCCGTCCTTCGAGCTTGATGGAACCGTTCATGATCTTTCCGCCCGAGCCCTCGACGAGTCCCATGATAGACAGAGACGTGATGCTTTTACCGGATCCCGATTCACCGACCAGCGCCACGGTTTCTCCTTTTTTGATTGAAAAATCGACGCCGTCCACTGCGGGTATCGGCTGTTTTTTTCTGAAAAAATAAGTTTTTAAATCATTGACTTCCAGCAATGCGCTCATCCAGATTCCCCTTCCATAGACCAGAAGTTAAATATTACGAAAAACTAATATATTACTTTTTTAGAATTTTCTTAATATGACTGAATTATCTTAAAATTTTATAGTTGTATATTATTACATAATCATTACAAAAGCAAGGAGTTTTTTGATTTTTTGTAATAATATTAATTTAATCCCATAATTTTAGTATTTTAAAGCGATAGCTTTATAAAGTCTTCTGACGGGAAGGATAAAACGTCGGCAACCTTCAAATTTCGAGCCGATAAATATTTTTTTACAATACTGTAACCGACAGCATATCCGACCATGTCGGGGTAAGGACCTTTTCCAAATAAAATATTGGAGAATAGTCGGTTATCATGTCGGCGCAGCTCGAAATGAGGCTTTACGAACCGGTCCTGGAAATGACAAAGCTGTTTTTCGGAGTAATATGACGTCCATGCAGCTGTTTCGGCTTCCCCCAACCGTTCGAAAACGGCATATTCTGCGATGCCTTCGAGAATGATTGTATCAAGCAGCGTCATCTTTTTTTCTTCTTTCGGCATATTTTCTAACCGGCAAACGTGATTATATTCGTGCGTCATGATCGCAGAAATCGATGACCGGGGAAGATCGGCCGATAAAAACAAAAATAATTTGTCGCTGAACGCAAGGCCTGATTTCGAGCCGAATTCGACGCGGATTTTGCGGTTTCTTTCATCGACCGGCAGGATGAAAATCGGAACATCCGGCCCATTCCATCTTTTGCAGAGCAGCTGTTCTTCCCGTCTGACATGCTGAAATACGCTGTTTTTCTTAAGCTGCTTCATCGTACGCTCGCCGTCCGTCCACGAACGGAACATGCCGTGGGTCTGCAGGTGGCTGACAATCGCCGCCGCATCCGCTTTTGAAGCGCCTTTAAAATACGGCAGGAGAAAGCTTGACAATTCCCGCACGGATGAAGCCTGTTCAAGCCATTCATACGTGCTTGCTATACTCATTTAGATCACACTCCTTTTTCATCTGTATGGTATGCACGCTAAAAAAAACGGCCACCATCTAAAATGGCAGCCGTTTATATTGCGGTTATTCATATTTTTTGAAAATCAGCGTTGCGTTGTGTCCGCCGAAACCGAGCGAGTTGCTGAGCACAACATTTACGTCCTGGCGGCGGGCTTGATCCGGTACATAGTCCAGATCGCAATCTTCATCAGGCGTTTCGATATTGATTGTCGGAGGAATGATGCCTTCCTTAATGGCAAGGACGGAGAAAATCGCTTCGATGCCTCCGGCAGCCCCGAGCAAGTGCCCTGTCATCGATTTTGTCGAGCTGACGGCAAGCTTGTAGGCATGCTCTCCGAACACTTCTTTAATGGCGATCGTTTCAAATTTATCATTGTACGGCGTGCTTGTTCCGTGCGCATTGATATAATCAATGCTATCAGGAGACAGACCCGCATCTTTGATCGCTTCTTTCATGGCTCTGACGCCGCCTTCCCCATTTGGCGCAGGAGCCGTGATATGATAGGCGTCTCCCGTTGATCCGTAGCCGACCACTTCCGCGTAGATTGTCGCTCCGCGGTTTAACGCGTGCTCAAGCTCCTCAAGAACGACGATTCCCGCTCCTTCTCCCATGACGAAGCCGTCGCGGTTTTTGTCAAACGGGCGGCTTGCCGTTTTCGGATCCGGATTAGTGGAGAGCGCTTTATTGGCGGAAAAGCCGGCAAACGACATTCTTGTAAGCGGGGCTTCCGTTCCGCCGGAGATCATGACATCTGCATCGCCGCGCTGAATGACTTTAAAGGCGTCGCCGATTGAGTTCGTACCCGTCGCGCAAGCCGTCACCGTACAAGAGTTGACCCCTTTTGCACCGAGAGAAATCGAAATCTGGCCGGTCGCCATGTCAGGAATCATCATCGGTACAAAGAACGGGCTGACGCGCCGCGGTCCTTTTGTTAAAAATGTTTCGAACTGCTGTTCAAGCGTTTCAAGGCCGCCGATCCCAGAACCGACCCAGACGCCGACCCGGTCTGCGTTGCTCTCGTTAATGTCGAGCCCCGCGTCTTCCACGGCCATTTTCGCCGACACAACGGCATATTGTGTGAAGCGGTCCATTTTTCTCGCGTCTTTTTTATCCATGTAATCTTCTATCTTAAAATCTTTCAGTTCCGCGGCTACTTTAGCTGGATACTCGTCCGCGTTCACCCTTGTAATCGGGCCGATTCCGGAAACCCCGTTAACCGCGTTGTTCCAGCTCGTTTTGACGTCATTACCAAGAGGTGATAAAGCTCCTAATCCGGTAATGACTACTCTTTTACTATTCATAAGTTGCACCTCACCTTTCTTTTAGCGGCCCCAGCGCATGGCGATGGCTCCCCATGTCAAACCTCCGCCGAAGCCGACCATCACAATGACGTCACCGTCTTTTATTTTACCAGCTTCAAGCTCTTCCACAAGAGAAATCGGAATAGAAGCAGCTGATGTGTTTCCGTATTTATGAACCGTTTTAGACATTTTTTCGACTGGAAGCTCCAAACGTTCGCGCGCCGCTTCCATGATCCGGATGTTGGCTTGATGCGGCACCAAAAAGTCGACATCCTCTTTGGATAATCCGGCTTTTTCAATGACATTCACACTGGATTCACCCATTTGGCGGACCGCAAACTTGAACACTTCTCTGCCATTCATGATTGTATGATCTTTTTCATCCAAGTACAAGTGCTTTCCGCCTCTGCCGTCTGCACCGAGCTCAAAAGACAAAATCCCTTTATCGTCGCTGACAGGCCCGACAACTGCGGCGCCCGCTCCGTCTCCGAACAGAACAGCGGTATTGCGGTCATCCCAGTCCGTAATGCCTGAAAGCTTTTCAACTCCGATGACAAGCACATGCTTATACGTCCCGGCTTCGATAAACTGTTTTCCAGTGACTAAACCGTACATAAAACCGGCGCACGCTGCGCTGATATCCATTGCACAGGCATTGAATGCACCGAGCTTTTCTTGAATCATGCAGGACACTGTCGGGAATGCCTGGTCAGGAGTAACGGTGGCGACGAGAATCATATCAAGATCTTCCGCCTCGATGTTTGCGTCTTCCATCGCTCTTCTAGCGGCGGCCACAGCCATGTCGGATGTTTTCTCATCTTCAGCTGCGATTCTTCTTTCTTCTATGCCTGTTCTTGTACGAATCCACTCGTCAGAAGTTTCAACCATTTTTTCCAAGTCGAAATTGGTCAGCACCTTTTCAGGGATGTACCGGCCGATTCCAATAATTCCAGCTTTCATAGGAAAGACTCCTTTATTCATGATTTTTTCCAACTAATGTTATGAGTTATTATTAGTATCTGGTACTAATCCTACCCTATTTTTTTTTAGTTGGCAATATATTCGTCTAATCTAGCAGACCAAAACATTCATATAGTAGTGATATATATGAAAAAGGAGGGATGAAGAGTGGCGAACGACGATTTTTTCACAAAAATGATGTTTGGCGCAAACGCACCCGGCAGGCATGAAGAGACGGAGACGGAGACGGATGCGGAAGCGGAAACCGCCGAAGACGCTGAAGTATCCCAAGAAGCCGATTATATGCACGTGTTGAATCAGGTTGGAGAAATTATGGATTCGCTCGATGAGCTGAAGCCTGTGTTTAAAGAAATCGGCTCAATGGTCAGCGCTTTGAAAAATAAGATTTCCATATAAAAAAGCCACTTCTTCTGAAAAGTGGCTTTTTAAGCGTTTGCGGGCGTTTAAGTCAGGCGTCTGAACCGGCTTCCGCTTTACCGAGCTCGTAAGCCTCGGCCATCACTTTCGTAAACAAGTTCATGAATGGCTCAAGCATTTCCGGGGAAAGTTCGATTCCCGCTTTCTCCATCTCTGCTTTCGCTTCAGGAACGTATTTCATGGCAATTTGCAAAAATTCCATTGATTTTTCGTGCATCTTGATCACCTCAATGTTCGTTTGGCAGTTTGTTTGTTTTTTTGTATTCGTCAATCAGCCGATTCATCTTTTCTTGAAATGACTGATCGACAACAGGGCTGAATTCTCCCATTTCGATGACGCCGTCTTGAATGTCAAATGAGCGCTTGCCGCCTTTAAGCGTTCCTTTATTAAACTCGTCGGCGGTGAGTTCATAAGCGTCGTCTACATGCTGTATGGTGCTTGTCAAAACGACATTCTCACCCAATTCCGACTGGTCGCTTACATATCCGATAGCGTACAGCCCGTCCTTTTTGATTTGTTCAATGACAGGGACATTATACCCGTCTCCGGCCGGATACACAACATCCGCGCCTGCCTTCTTCATTTTTTCATACAGTTTGACGGCATTTTCGCTGTCGTCCCACTGGCCGACATATTCTGTCATCACCTCAATGTCCGGATCGAGGTATTTAGCCCCTTCGGAAAATCCTTCTACTTCAGGCTGCCATTTATACGTTGCGAGCACGCCGATTTTCTTTGTTTTTGACTGATGGGCCGCCGTCATTCCGCCGAAGAACCCCATCGCTTCTCCTTCAAGCGATATGCTTGTCACATTTGGGTGGTCGGCTTTCGAGTTCATTAAAACAAAATGAATATCAGGATAATCTTTGCATATCTCATTAAAGGCTTTTTCATATTCGCTTCCGTGCCCGTAGATGAGGTTGACGCCTTTTTTGTGAAAATCTTCTACAGCCATTTTAATGGCAGCGTCATTATCGATTCCCTCTTTATAATAGACGTCGACATTGTAGACGGATTGTATTCTTAATAATCCTTTATATCCTTTGGTTCCCCATACTTGGTCATTTATCGTATCAGGGACAAGCAAACCGACTTTTTCAATTTTCCCTTTCAGCGGCGATTGTCCGCAGCCGCTTAGCGCCAGGAGAATGAAAAAAATCGCGACAAGCCTGTACACCATGCCATGTTCAACTCCCTTTCGAAAAAACAGCAATTCAAATCTATCTTTATTGTATCCTTTCAAGTGTAAATTAGGAAGATCTTTCTTATTTTTTGTCGAAAAATGTAGACATTTGTCTGATCCATTCTTCAATGATCTCATCGGCTTTATCGTATGGCGTCTTCTGTACAAACTGCAAATCTGAAAAATCTTTTTCAACAGCACAGGCAGCGGCTTGTGCGGCCGCGTCGTTCACAAAAAGCGCTCCGTCCCTGTTTTGTTTATCCTCTGCCCTGACGTCCCACGGACCGAACAGATCCGGAAGCACGATCAGTTCAACACCCTTTTCCTCCATGCCGGCGCGTAAATCATCTTCGAATTGTTCCTGGTAGACAAACAGAATAACAGGCTTGTTTTCAACGCCTGCAGCCAGCGCTTCTTCCGGCACTGAGCCTGTGTATTGGATGAAGACTTGTTCGTACGGGGCTTCAAGCTCTTTTTCGATGAGACGGAAATGCTCGTTTCTTCCCAGCCACATCAGCCGCTCTTCGAGATACATCAGCTTTTTTTCGTCGCTTGTCTGTTCCAGCTTTACATCTATGTCAACACCCTCTTCAAGTAGATGTTCACAAAATGAAAGGCCGAAGAACTCATCTGCTCCATATACAAGTGCCGGCTTCATTCGATGGACCACCTTTCGTTTCAGCTTTTTTTACCAAGCAAAAAACAGCCCTTTTCATCATTTTCGGGCTGCTATTATTCTATTCTCTATAAGACTTTTTCATGCGTTTTGAAAAAGTTCGCGATTGCTGAATGAATGCGCTGAGGATGTTCGGACAGGTGCAGGGTAAGCCCCACGCTGTGACGGCCTTTAAGCTGGCGCTCCTCAAACGTTTTGGCATGGATCATATACGGATACGGTGAGCCGTTCAGTCTTTGCCAAATATGAACGGGTACGAGATTGTGATAAGGGGATATGCTTTTGAACGGATAATCGGCTGCCTCCCGCTCCGTAATTCCGTAGCTTTCGGCAATTTCTTTAATAAACTGTTTGTAGAAAAACTTGTTTTCTTTTTCTCGTTTATGATGAGCCTGAAGATCGAGGCAAGGATTAACCATCGCTGCAGAACGTATTTGGTTCGGGATCGAGCGAAGGAGCTCATCTGCAATGAGGGCCCCTGTGCCTTCCGCCAATAGATGAATTTTTTCATTTAAAATCTCTTGTTTGAACACGTAATGAATCAGCTGTTTGGCGTATGCAACCGCTTTTTCGGAGCCCCAGTGCCTGCCGAACAAATTGCTGTTTACCAGGGTATAGCCTTTGTTTCTCAGGCTCGTTAGAAGCTGATTTCTTCCGTAATGCTGAAGCCAGAAGCTCGAATCTTCCCCGACAAAATGGTTCCGGTCGCCGAAAATGAACACCAGAAAACCGTTCGGCTTGTACGGAAGATGAACCACGTTCCATTCTGAATCCATTTGAAAAAAACGTTCGGTTATTTTCATCACTTGCCTGCCTCCTTCCTGCCGTAATCTGCTCATTATTTTATGTCGTACGTGCAGCAAACGAATAAGGAAAAGTCCCAGTCTTCATGATGAAAAGTAAACTTTAATGAAATACCCTTTCTGATATTTCTGAAAACAGAGTTGAAAGCCCTGTCTTGTTCACTAAAATGTCTTTTCCAGCTGGCTATGTATATGGTATGATAAGTTTTAGAATTGAATGAGAAGGACGAGGTGGGAAACGTGCGATTTGTGGTCGCTTTTTTCTGGACATTTCTTTTGACGCAGATGGCCTGCTATATTGTCGGCGCCATGAACGGTGCTGGGTATGACCTTCAAACCAGTGTCATTATGGGCTTTATCATCACCGCAGCCGTTATTGTTCTTGGAGAAATTATGCCTGTTAAACAGGATGCAAGTCAACATTAAAACCCCGGCTTTTGAAAGCGGGGTTTTTTGCTTTAGACAGACAGCCGTCCGACGGCTGTTTTTTTAAGGCTTTCTTTTATATGTCCAGAGCCGGTTATGGTTGGAGGTTTCAGGGAAGAACTCGCCGGCGCTCAATTTGATTTGTTGAGGGTTCTGAACCATGCTTCCCGTTTCGCCGATCTCCACATACACTCCATTATTGGGCGCTTTTTGGCCCGGCCGGAATTGACGCTGCTGTCCCATTTGCTTCACTCCCTTTTATTATTAGATTGCCCCACTCTCCCAAAAAACATGTCGATTTTATCTTTACATCTGTTTGCTTTGTATAGTTTAATGAGAAAAGTGTTCCGAAAATTAAAACGAACCGCCCGTTCATTCCGTCTTTTAAAAGGGCGTCACAACTTGTGGGAAACGGAGGAGTATCATGGATTTTTTAATGTTGATCAAGTATATCCTTTTAGGGTTGCTTCAGGGACTCACAGAGCCGATTCCTGTTTCTTCAAGCGGCCACTTGGTGCTGGCACAGCACTTTTTAGGCTTGAACATTGAAGGCTTCAGTTTTGAGCTTTTAATGAATGCCGGTTCTTTAATTGCCGTATTGCTCGTCTATAAAAACGATATTTTCAGGCTGGCGGTAAACGGACTGTCTTATGTCACATCAAAAAATGAAAAAGGAAAAGCGGACTTCAGGTTTATCATCTATCTGATCATCGCCACGATTCCTGCCGGTGTCATCGGTGTTTTATTTGATGATGAGATTTCGGCTTTCTTTAAAGACGGCGTCCGGATCACCGCGGTTACTTTGCTGATCACGGGTCTGGCATTGTTTCTCATTCGCAATTTGCGCGGCTGCAAAAACGACGGCGAAATCAGACTGAGAGACGCCGTGATCATCGGCTTGTCGCAAATGGTTGCACTTGTTCCCGGCATCAGCCGTTCGGGAGCGACGATCGTCCCTGCGATGGCGCTCGGCCTCAAATCTGAAACCGCGCTCAGGTTTTCATTTTTACTGTACATACCGGTCAGTCTTGGCGGGACCATTTTAAGCATTACCGATATTTTTCATGATCCGCGTTTAGGGGAGCTTTTCCTTCCTTATTTGTTTGCGTTCATCGCATCGATTATCGCTACATACTTTTCATTGCGCTGGTTCATGAATATTATGGCGAAAGGAAACTTGGTTTATTTCTCGATTTACTGCTTTGTCATCGGCATCGCCGTTTTGATATTCGCCTAAAAAAACAGCTGATCAATTGTGATCAGCTGTTTTTTATTTAAGATAACAGTGCTTTTAATAAAGCTTTTTGGACGTGCAGGCGGTTTTCAGCCTGCTGGAATACCGCTGAATTCGGGCCGTCGATGATCTCTGCGGTGACCTCTTCTTCCCTGTGGGCAGGAAGGCAGTGCAGAAAGACGTAATCCGGTTTGGCATGGGAGACAAGCGCTCTGTTGACCTGATAAGGAGCAAAGATATTCATCCGTTCTTCGGCTTCTTTCTCTTGGCCCATGCTTGTAAACACATCAGAATAGATGACATCCGCTTGTTGAACGGCTGACACGGGGTCATTTGTGATTGTGACGGCCGCTCCGGACTCTTCGGCGAATCCCTCGGCCAGTCTTACCACTTCCTGATTCGGCTCATACCCTTCAGGCGAAGCAACCGTAATGTCGCATCCCACTTTCGCACAGCCGATTAACAGCGAATGCGCGACATTGTTTCCGTCTCCAACATAAACGGCTTTCAGCCCTTTTAATGTTCCTTTCGTCTCTTGAATCGTCAAGAGGTCACTAAGCGCCTGACACGGATGAAAAAGATCGGTCAATCCGTTGATCACGGGAATCTCGGCGTGCTTGGCAAGCTCTTCGACTTTTTCGTGTTCGAATGTGCGGATCATAATCGCGTCGACATAACCCGAAAGCACTTTCGCGGTATCTGCGATCGTTTCCCCTCTGCCCAGCTGCATGTCTTTACTGCTTAAAAACAGGGCGTTTCCGCCGAGCTGCGCCATTCCGGCTTCAAACGATACGCGCGTTCTCGTCGACGACTTTTCAAAGATCATCGCCAATGTTTTTCCTTTAAAGATGTCTTGAATTTTATTTTGCTTCATCGCTGCTGCCTCTTTCAGCAAATAAACGATCTCTTCTTTTGAAAAGTCTTTCAGGCTTAAAAAATCCTTACCCGTCAGATTGATTTCCCGGGTCGCCCCGATGTTTACAGTAGACATGTCTCCACTTCCTTTTTATATAAATCTTTAAGCGACACGGCTTTAGTCGTTCCATGCCCGCTCGTCAAAAATGCCCGCACCGTCTCTTCCTCTGTCATCACCGCCACACCGTGGGTGACGGCTTCCATTCGCTGCTTGCTCGCCTCTTTTGATTCGGCTAAATGGATGTGCAGCGCTTTGTCTTTCCGTTTGATCCAGCCTGGAAAATCGTCCGACTGTACGGTGAAACCCGCCTGTTCTGCGAGAGAACGAAGCTCGCCGGCCCCTTCCATGTAAATGCAGCCTTTCGTTTGCCAGATTCCCGCAAAGATTTTCTTCAGGGCGCTTTCCGGATTGAAGCCGACATACATGCCTTCTCCGGTCGATTTCATTTCCGGTCCAAGCTTCAAATCGACATCCTGAATAGCGTGCGATGAAAAGACCGGAAACTTCACGGCAACGCCGCGTGAGTTTTTGGCGGCAGGGTTCAACTCTTTGAGTGACGAACCGGCCAACAGCTGCGCCGCAAGCGGGATCATCGGAACCCCCATCACCTTGCTGACAACCGGAACCGTCCGGCTCGCCCTCGGATTGACTTCAAGGATGAGCAGTTCATCCGCGTCCGCTATAAATTGAATGTTCATAATACCTTTAAATCCGAGCTTGCGGACGATTTTTGCGGAAGCATCCCGCGCGGCGCTTTTCATCTCCGGAGTGACCGAAGGCCCCGGCAAAATCGCGTAGCTGTCACCTGAATGCACGCCCGCTTTTTCAATATGCTCGATATAAGTCGGGATGTAGAGATCGTCGCCATCGCTGACAAGGTCGATTTCAAACTCTTTTCCCGATACGTATTGATCGATCAGAATCGGGTAAGGCATTTGCGACGCTCCGCCCAGCAGCTCTCTGAGCTCTGCTTCGGAGTGAACGATCATCATGCCCATGCCGCCGATCACATATGACGGCCTGATCAGCACAGGATAGCCGATTTCGTTTGCTTTCTGCACCGCTTCCGCTTTTGATGAAGCCGTTTCTCCTTTAGCATGAGAAATGCCGAGCTCGTCAAGAAGCTGATAAAATTGATCACGGTCTTCAAGTATGTCAAGGGTTTCCGATGATGTCCCAAGCAGGGTGATGCCCGCTTTTTCAATCGCTTCAGCCACATTGATGGCGGATTGGCCGCCGAATTGAACAATCGCAAAATCGATATCTTCCGCTTCAGCGACATTGAGAATATGCTCGGGTGTAATCGGTTCAAAGTACAGGCGGTCTGCCATTTCATAATCCGTGCTGACGGTTTCCGGGTTGTTGTTCAGCATGATCGTTTCAAACCCGAGGTTTTTCAGCGTCATGACGCCGTGCACGGCGCTGTAGTCAAACTCGACTCCCTGGCCGATCCGTATCGGGCCGGAACCGATGATCAGGGCGCGCTTTTTCGTTTTTTGAGAGATGTCTCCGTCGCTTTTCCCAAAATACGTCGAGTAAAAATAGTTTGTCTTCGCATCAAATTCAGCTGCGCATGTATCGACGATTTTAAAGGATGCGGCTATGCCCATTTTCTTGCGGAACGCGCGCACTTCTTCTTCCGTCTTTCCGGTGAGGGAAGCGATCGTAAAGTCGGTAAATCCCTTTTCTTTTACCTTTTTCAAAAGGCTGACGGACAGCGCGTCTCCCTGTTCCATCAACATGTTTTCCAGCTGAATGATATTAGAAAACACATGAAGGAAATAGTTATCGATTTTCGTTTTCTCGTGTATCTCGCTGATGGAAGCCCCCCTGCTCAGCAGCTCCATGACCGCAAAGAAACGGCGGTCATCAGGAGTCTCAAGCAGCTTCCACAACACTTCTGAAGATGCGCCGCCAAGTTCGGGCAAATGGGTTCCTGACGTTTTCAGCTCAAGGGATGCGACCGCTTTTTGCAGGGCCGCTTCAAGATTGCGGTCAATCGCCATGACTTCTCCCGTCGCTTTCATTTTCGTGCCGAGCTTACGGTCGGCTTGTTTGAATTTGTCGAACGGCCAGCGCGGAAATTTGACGACGACATAGTCAAGAGCAGGCTCGAAGCTGGCGTATGTCGAATCTGTGAGCGGATTTTTCAGCTCGGCAAGCGTGTAGCCGACAGCCAGTTTAGCCGCCATTTTTGCGATCGGATAGCCGGTCGCTTTTGAGGCGAGGGCCGATGAACGGCTTACTCTCGGATTCACCTCGATGACATAATAATTTTTGCTTTCCGGGTCCAGGGCGAATTGAATGTTGCAGCCGCCGACGACATCGAGCGCGGAAATGATCTTTAAGCTGGCAGAACGAAGCATTTGATAATCCGCATCCGTTAATGTCTGCGACGGGGCGACAACGATCGAATCCCCCGTATGGACGCCGACCGGATCGATGTTTTCCATATTGCAGACGGTAATGCATGTATTGTTTCTGTCACGCATGACTTCGTATTCGATTTCTTTAAAACCGGCAATGCTTTTTTCGACAAGACATTGGTGAATCGGGCTTGCGAGGAGGGCGCTTTCGATTAAAGGCAGGAACTCCTCTTTCGTCGCCGCGATGCCGCCTCCTTTTCCGCCCAATGTATAGGCCGGCCGCACGATAATCGGAAAACCGATTGAGAGCGCAAAACGAAGCGCATCATCATGATTGTCAACAATTTCTGAATCCGGCACAGGTTCGTTCAGCTCCTTCATCAAGGCGCGGAACTTTTCCCTGTCTTCGCCCTTTTCGATCGTATCAACAGATGTTCCAAGCAGCTTTACCCCGTATGTTTTAAGAATGCCGGCCTTTTCGAGCTCGACAGCCAAATTCAGCGCTGTCTGTCCGCCCAGATTGGCGAGCAGTCCGTCCGGTTTTTCACGCTTGATGATTTGTGTGAGGCTTTCCACTGTCAAGGGCTCAAAATAGATTTCATCTGCAAAAGATTCATCGGTCATGATGGTCGCCGGGTTGCTGTTGACAAGAATCACCCGGTAGCCTTCGCTTTTCAGCGCCATGCAGCCCTGGGTTCCGGAGTAGTCGAATTCAGCGGCCTGCCCGATGATAATCGGCCCCGACCCGATAACGAGAATGCTTTTGATGGTTTGATCTTTAGGCATGGGCGATCTCTCTCCTTGCTTCGTTCAATTTCTTCAAATATTCGCCGAATATCCACTCGCTTTCAGCCGGTCCCGGATGGGCTTCCGGATGAAACTGAACGGATATGACAGGCAGTGTTTTATGCATCAGCCCTTCTACTGAACCGTCGTTGACATGATAAAATCTGACGGAAAATTCATTTTCGCTGATGGTGTCCCGATCGACGACATAGCTGTGGTTTTGGCTTGTCATGAACACGCGTCCGGTCTCTTTGTCCATGACCGGATGATTGGCTCCCCTGTGGCCGAACGGAAGCTTATACGTGTCGCTTCCGAATGCGAGCGCGATCAGCTGGTGCCCGAGACAGATGCCGAGAGTCGGATAGGAAGAGATGATATCCCGGAGTGCATCCATATATGGAAGGATCGCTTTCGGATCGCCCGGCCCGTTTGAAAGGACGATCCCGTCCGGATTCAGCTTTGAAATGCCGTCCATCTCTTGATAGGGAACGACCGTTACTTTGCAGCCCCGGTTTGCAAGCGATGAAGCGATCGACTTTTTATAGCCGAAATCGATCACCGCAATATGCGTATTGCCTTCCCTAAAGGCGCCGTTTTCGTTTTGTCCGGCAACCTGTGCCGCATAGTTTTCCAGCTGGCGCGGAGCCGGAATGCCGTCCTTTTGTTTCGTCAGTCTGGCATTCAGCGTCCCCTTTGCCCTGATATGCTGAACAACCGCTCTTGTGTCCACGTGCGATAAAAGCGGAACATCCCACTTCGCCAAGTATTCCCGAAGGCTTTCTGTCGCCTGATGATGGGAAAACCTGTCGCACGCTTCATAGACGACAACCCCTTTCACCTGAGGCCGTTTGCTTTCATCATCGCTTTCGTTTATTCCGTAGTTGCCAATCAGCGGGTACGTAAAGACAATAATCTGGCCTTTATAAGAAGGGTCTGTCAAAACCTCCTGATAGCCGGTCATGCCCGTAAAAAAGACGACTTCACCGGTGCAGCCGTCAAGACCGTCCAGTTCACCGCTGAAGGATGTACCATCTTCAAGAACTAAATATCCTTCCATCTTATGCCCACCTTTGATGAATAAATAATGATATTCATGAATTTTTATACTTACATATCGAAAAAAAATTACTGTTTTACAGCTGAATGATCTGCCATGACAGCTTTCAGTTTTTCCACGGCCGCTTTGATTTCACTTTTCGCAACCGTCAATGGCGGCAGAAGTCTGATGACGTTCGGACCCGCGGGAAGAACGAGCAAACCTTCCTTTTGAAGCGCTTCGATCAGCGGCTGTACAGGTTCCTTGCACTCGATTCCGGCGATCAGCCCTTTCCCGCGGATATCTTTTACAAGCGGAAATTGAAGCTTTTCTTTCAGCTGTTGATGCAAAAATGCTCCTTTGGCGCTCACTTCTTCAAGAAAGCTGCTTTCAAAAATGGTCTCCAACGTGGCGTTTGCCGCAGCCATCGCCAGCATGTTCCCTCCGAATGTCGAGCCGTGGGAACCCGGAGAGAACGCTTCTGAAAGCTCTTTTTTCCCGATCACGGCTCCGACCGGAAAACCGCTGCCCAGTCCTTTCGCGACGGTGATGATATCAGGTGACAGCCCTTCGTGTTCATATCCGAAAGCTTTACCGGTGCGTCCAATTCCTGTTTGAACTTCGTCGACGATAAGGAGAGCCTGCTTATCGCGGCAAAAATCTTGAACGCTCTGCAGAAATTCCCTGCTCGCAGGGATGACGCCGCCTTCGCCTTGAATCGGCTCGAGCATCACTGCCGCGATATCTTTTTCATCCTGCAATTCGGCAAATGCTTTCGGCTCGTTGTAAGGTAAGTAGTGGAATCCTTCAAGCATCGGTCCGAATCCGAGCTTGATCTTTTCCTGTCCGGTTGCGGCCATTCCCGCATACGTGCGTCCGTGGAACGATTGCTGAAACGTTATGATTTTTGTTTTTTGCGTATGTTTTCGTGCGAGCTTCACCGCCCCTTCATTCGCTTCCGCCCCGCTGTTGCAAAAGAAGACAAGATCGCCTGCACTGTTTTTGGCAAGAAGCTGTGCAACCTTTTCTTGAAGCTCATTTTGAAACAGATTGGAAACATGCCAGACATCATCAAGCTGTTTTTTGACAGCAGCTGTCACTGAATCGGGGCAATGCCCGAGATTGCAGACCGCGATTCCCTGGACGAAATCAAGATAAGCGTTCCCCTTCTCATCCTGAACGATCGTGCCTTTCGCTTTTTTAATATTGATATTCCAGCGGCTGTACGTCTGAAATAAATGACTCACGATACGGCCTCCTTTTGTTTAATGATTTTCGTGCCGATGAAATCGTCTTTCGTGAGGAAAGATCCTTTTCCGCTCACGATCATCACTTCATCCACTTCATCTGTGAGGGCTTCTTTTGCAGAATGCACTTTTGGTATCATGCCTCCCGAGATCACGCCTTCAGCAATCAGGCTTTCGATGTCTGCCGGCGTCAGCTCTTTCAGCATTTCTTCGTTTTTCATAATCCCTTTAACGTCTGTCACAAACATTAATTTGTCAGCGTGCAAGGCTGCCGCAACAGCCGACGCCGCCAAATCGGCGTTCACATTCAAAGTCTCACAGCCATCCGTCATCGAGAGGGGGGCGATAACCGGAATAAAGCCTTTTTCCATGAGCGCTTCGGCCATTCGGCCGTTTACTTTTTTAATGCGCCCGACCTGACCGTATTCTTTTTCATTTAAATAGTCGGCAAGGAGCAGTCCCCCGTCTTTTCCTGATACGCCGACAGCCGGAAGGCCGTGCTTTGTCAGCTCGGCAACGAAAAATTTGTTGATCGAACCGGATAAGACCATTTCAGCGACTTCAAGAACCGCTTTTGTCGTCTTACGCTGTCCGTTGACGAATTCGCTTCGAATATTGAGTTTCTTCAGCATCTTTGTAATATCGGGCCCGCCCCCGTGGACGAGTGCGATTTTCCAGCCGCTTTCGGTCAGCTCTTTCAGATTTTGAAAAAATTCGTCCGATAGTTCGCGGATGACGCTTCCGCCGCATTTAAAAACGATTGTTTTATCCATTGTGATCCCCTTTTTACGTCCGATAGCTCGCATTGATTTTGACGTATTCATAAGTTAAATCGCAGCCCCAAGCCGTACCCTTTCCGTCACCTTCCTGCAAGCGAACCTCGATTTTCACTTCGCTGTTTTCTAAATATGTTTTGGCCAGCTCTTCTGAAAACGGCTGCGGTTCGTTATTTTTAAAAAGGCATTGGCCGCCCAGGTAGATTTCTACCTTCTCCGGTGTCACAGCAGCCATGCTGTCTCCGATCGCGACAATGATTCTGCCCCAGTTCGCATCCGTTCCGTAAACCGCGGTTTTTACAAGGTTTGAGCCGACGATTTTTTTGGCGATGATTTGCGCTTCAAGATTGCTTTTCGCACCGTTCACTTCAACCTCGATCAGCTTTGTCGCCCCTTCCCCGTCTCTCGCGATTTGTTTGGCGAGGTCTGTGCAGGCAAGCTGCAGGCCTTTTTTGAAAACCGGCCAATCTTCGTGTTCTTCATGGAGGCGCTCATTTCCGGCGCATCCGTTCGCCATGACGAGCACCATATCGTTAGTCGATGTGTCGCCGTCGACTGTGATCTGGTTGAATGAAACGTCCGTAATTTCCCTTAATGCCCTTTGCAGCGCGCTTTCTTCGATGCATGCATCTGTTGTGACAAAGCCGAGCATCGTCGCCATATTCGGGTGGATCATCCCCGACCCTTTGGCTGCTCCGCCAATCGTCACTCTTTGACCGCCGATCATCAGTTCATAGCACGTTTGTTTGATCACCGTGTCTGTCGTTAAGATCGCTTCTTCGAAATCGCCTTCGGCAGGCTCAGTCTCGGCGAGAAGGCTGATGCCTTTTGTAATGCTCTCCATATTGAGGTATTCGCCGATGACGCCGGTTGAGGACACGGCCACCAGTTCCGGCTCGATCCCAAGCATATCAGCGCTTTGGCGGCGCATCTCATATGCATCTTTTAAGCCCTGCTCTCCCGTACATGCGTTGGCATTTGCGCTGTTGACGATGACGGCTTGCAGATGCGCGCTTTTTTTGAGACTTTCCTGCGTCACCTTGATCGGCGCAGCCTGAAAGTGGCTTTGCGTATAAACGGCGGCGCTCACCGCCGGTCTTGAGCTGATGATAATTCCAAGATCCTTTTTTGAATAGCGGAGGCCGCAGTGAACCCCTTTTGCCAAATAGCCTTTAGGCGAAGCGACATTTCCGTCTGTTTTTTTTATGCTGTCTTGACTCACCTGAATCATATGTTTGTTCTCTCCCGTCTTATGGATAAATTGGCGTAAATTCAAGCCCGGCGGTTTCGCTCCAGCCGTTCATAATGTTGAAGTTTTGAACAGCCTGACCCGCGGCTCCCTTCATCAAGTTATCGATCACTGACACAATTGTCACTCTGTTCGTCCGTTCATCAACGGTAACGCCGATATCGCAAAAATTGCTGCCGTACACCTCTTTAGTTGCAGGGAACGAACCGGGTTCTCTCACTCTGACAAAGTATGAATCTTTATAAAATTTTGAAAAAATAAGTTGGAGCTGTTCGGCATCCATGCTGTCTTTCAGTTCTGTGTAGATGGTCGCCATAATGCCCCTTGTCATCGGAACTAAATGCGTGCTGAATGTGATCGGTTTAAATGCGGAGTCCCATTGTTTAACAGTCTGCTCGATTTCAGGCGTATGCTGGTGTTCGTTTACCTTATATATTTTGAAATTGTCATTGATCTCTGAAAAGTGAGTGCCCATCGACGCCTTTCTGCCTGCTCCCGATACCCCTGTTTTCGCATCGATGATGACAAAAGATTCGTTGATGCTGCCGCTTTTGACGAGCGGCGCCAAGCCGAGAAGAACCGCTGTCGGGAAACAACCTGGATTGGCTATGTACTGCGCCGTTTTAATGTCTTCCCGATTCAGCTCAGACAGTCCGTATACCGCTTTTTGAATCACGTGTTCAGGGGCGGCTTCCCTTTTATACCACTTTTCATAGGCGCTCGGGTTCTGCAGCCTGAGATCGCCGGACAGGTCAATGATCGGTATGTCATATGCATCAAACTGTGGCGTCAGCCGGCTGGATACCCCCGGAGGCGCAGCCATAAATAAAAAATCGATTTCGTTCGCAATTTTCTTTACTTCGATCGGTTGCAGGTGTTGATCTGTCAGTTTCATAAGGTGCGGGTATGCGGCATCATAGCGGGCTCCCTCATCACTCGATGAATACAATATGCATTCATCTACATAAGGGTGCAACTTCATAATCCTCATAATCTCTGCCCCTCCATAGCCAGTAGCACCTATAATACCTATTTTCAAAACAAGTTCACCTTCTTGGTCTTTGTGAAATTATTTAACATTATAACATGAATAAAAATTAATTCAATTGTATATTTAATATTTTTTTCATCTTTCATATTGGTTCTTTCTTCCCGCCGGCGGTCCTTTTTCAGCGGCTTGGTCGTGCTCCGTTCCCTTCTTCCCGGATTCTCCGCTTTTCAAACCGGAGAATGTGCCGGCTGGCGTTTTTGCAATAAAAAAAGAACGCTTGTACAAGCGTTCTTTTTATAACGGGAGTGGCGATCTGCCTGGATACGCCCGTGTTATCTATTACAGCGGCTCCCTTTTCAAAACAGAAAGAGCCTGTCAACGGTTGAGCAGGCTCTGGAAACGTTATTGTATGCCAAGTGCGATTTTCGCATATCGCGACATTTTGTCCCGTGTCCAAGGCGGATTCCAGACGATATGAACGTCAACTTCCTTGACTTCAGGAATATCTGCGAGCGCTTTTTTGACTTCATCCACAATGATCGGTGCCAGTGGACAGCCCATTGAAGTCAAAGTCATAGTCACGTCAGTTTTGCCGTTCTCATCCATATCCACGTCATATACAAGGCCGAGATTGACGATATCGACGCCCAGTTCAGGGTCAACGACCTGTTCAAGGGCGCCCATGATGTTCTCTTTTAATGCTTCATCCACTCTTCCTCACTCCTTTTTTCATCAGTATAACGCACTTCTTTCATTTTCTAAACCGATAGCACTTAAAGGTGCGCATCAAACCATTCGACTGTTTTCAAAAGGCCTTCCCTTGATACTTTATGCCCGGCCCGCTCATCTTCGATAAAATGCAGCAAATCAGGCCGAGTTTCATACAGCGGAATCGTCGATTCATAGAAGCGGCGCGCCAAAGCAAACGGAACGGTGCCATCCTGTTTGCCGTGCCAAAATAAAAGCGGCCTCATCTTCAATTTGTCCGGCTGCAGACTCAAGTCAAAACGCTTCAGTTTATCGCGCTGCTGTTCGATTTGTCCTTCTGTGAAAGGAAGTTCAATTTTCTTTTCACGCATAAAAGCGAGCTGTTGATCAAAAAATTCTACATAGGCGGGACTGCCCATTAAACTGACGGCAGTTGTAATCCATTCGTATTGTGTCAAAGCGCCGAGCGTGACAATACCGCCCATCGAAGTTCCGGCGGCGCCGATACGGCCCTTTTCAATCAGGTTTTCCTGTTCAAAGTGGTTTTTCAGCACTTCGAGCTCTTTGATTTCATTCGTGACGATCTCCCAAAACCTCGGGGCGAGCTCTTCCTGAGTGAGCTGTTCTTCCCTCTCCCCGTGATAAAGAGCCTCAGGCAGGACCACGCGCATTCCTTTTTCGGCAAGCAGATATGCGAAGTGAAGGTTATGCTCTTTTGCGCTTGTAAAACCATGTATGAAGAAAACAAGAGGAAGAGCTTTCTCTTTTTTCTCCTCTTTTACAATATGCAAAAGAGGAATGTTTGAAATATGTTGCTTCTCGATTATGATCACGACTGTTTCTTCCTCCTTTTAGGATGTCCATCATCATAAGTTTAACATGTAGACAATAAAGAAGGTAAAAAGATACACTATAGGTAGTCAGAACTTTCAAATTCACAACAAAGGAGCATTTATGGAGACAAAACCATATTTAATTGCATTGGACTTAGACGGTACATTATTAAAAGACGACAAGACCATCTCGGAAAGCTCCAGCGACGTCATCCGCAAGCTGCGGGAAGATGGACATTACGTGTGCATTTCTACGGGAAGACCGTTCCGAGCAAGCTCCGTGTATTATGATCAGCTCCAGCTCGATACGCCGATCGTCAATTTCAACGGGGCGTTTGTCCATCATCCTAAAGATCAAAGCTGGGGACGCTTCCATACATCTCTTGATCTCGAGGTGGTCAAACAGATTATTGAAGTCAGCGAGACATACAACGTACATAATATCCTTGCTGAAATTGTCGATGATGTTTATTTTCATTATCATGACGAAAAACTGATTGATGTCTTTACGATGGGCAGCCCGAATATTACGGTCGGAGATTTAAGGACAAACCTCGGCCAGGATGTGACAAGCGTACTGATCCACGCAAAAGAAGAGGATGTTCCGGCGATCCGCTCCTACCTGTCAGACGTTCACGCGGAGATGGTCGATCATCGAAGATGGGCGGCTCCGTGGCATGTGATCGAACTGATTAAAAGCGGCATCAATAAAGCGGTCGGCTTAGAGAAAATCACGGACTATTACGGGATACCGCCTGAGCGGGTCATTGCCTTCGGCGATGAAGACAACGACCTTGAAATGCTTGAGTTCGCGGGCTGCGGCGTGGCGATGGGCAACGGCATCGAAGGGGTAAAAAGCGTTGCAAACAAGGTTACAAAATCAAACGAAGAAGACGGAATCGCAGTCTTTTTGAAGGACTACTTCGCTTTATAATATTATAATTTGCCATTCATAAACGGCTTTTCAAAACGGCAATACTATGAGAAGACGGCCGCACCGGACCGTCACTCGTGTTAAGGGGGAATTTCAAGATGGGTAAACGCAGCAAATCAAAACGGTTTATTCAGCAAGGCAAGGATTCGCTTAAACAGCATGCCGCCAGGTTCCCTTACCGCTCCACATTAGAAGAGGCTGAACAAAAGAGCGGCCCGACGGAATGCGGAGGGCTGTAACATGAGAAACGAACTGTTTCAAATGGCCAAAGCAGCCGTTCATGAAGCTGAAGCTTCGACAGATTCAGGCGAAAAGGCGAAAGCCGTTGCAAGAGCCAAAAACGCCCTTTCCTCGGCATACGCCAATTCAACTGATGCCGAACGGCGCCAGCTTCACGATCTTCAGGAGCAGCTAGATCAACGATCATAACAACACGCCGGCTTTTTGACAGCCGGAGAGGAGTCTGTGCCATCGGCACGGCTCCTTTTTTATGTTCAAATTTCAAAACATAAAAATTTGACATCGGAAGCAAAAGGAAGTACATTATAAAAGGCGAACATTTTATATAACAAATAAATAAATATTCGTTTTTGGGGGTTTTTATATTGGAAAACGTGTTTGATTACGAGGATATTCAACTAATTCCTGCAAAGTGCATCGTCAAGAGCCGCTCTGAATGTGATCCGTCCGTGCAGTTCGGCGGAAGAACATTTAAACTGCCTGTGGTGCCCGCCAATATGCAGACCATTATAGATGAAAAGCTGGCTGTTTCATTAGCGGAAAACGGTTACTTTTATGTGATGCACCGCTTTGAGCCGGAAACACGGATCGATTTTGTAAAAGACATGAAGGCGCGCGGTTTGTTTTCTTCAATCAGCGTCGGAGTCAAAGATGACGAATACGCGTTTATCGAAGAGCTGGTGAAAGAGAATCTCACGCCTGATTACATCACGATCGATATCGCTCACGGTCACTCGAACGCCGTCATCAATATGATTCAGCACATTAAAAAACATCTTCCGGACAGCTTCGTGATCGCAGGAAATGTCGGAACGCCCGAAGCTGTGAGAGAACTTGAAAACGCCGGCGCCGACGCTACAAAAGTCGGCATCGGTCCCGGAAAAGTCTGCATTACAAAAATTAAAACCGGTTTTGGAACGGGCGGCTGGCAGCTGGCTGCGCTGCGCTGGTGTGCAAAAGCGGCGAGCAAGCCGATCATTGCAGACGGCGGCATCCGCACTCACGGGGACATCGCCAAATCGGTCAGATTCGGGGCGACGATGGTCATGATCGGTTCGCTGTTTGCCGGACATGAAGAATCGCCGGGGGCAACGATCGAAAAAGACGGCAAGCTTTACAAAGAATATTTTGGTTCCGCTTCTGAGTACCAAAAAGGTGAAAAGAAAAATGTCGAAGGCAAAAAAATGTACGTGGAGCATAAAGGCGCGATCATGGATACGCTGACAGAAATGGAACAGGATCTGCAATCATCCATTTCTTACGCGGGAGGAAACAAGCTCGATGCGATCCGCAACGTAGACTACGTTATCGTTAAAAATTCTATTTTCAACGGGGATCAATATTAACGGTCACAGGGCGGTGTTCAGGCAGCCGCCTTCCCTTCTGCCTGACAGCATACAAAAAGGCATCCTTCCCGGGATGCCTTTTTTGACGGCTATTTCACTTCAAACGTTTTGCCGGTCCTCAAAGTTGCAAACTGTTCCGATCTTCCCAAAAATGTCACGTTTACTTCATATGTGCCGGGTTCAGGCACCTCTTTCCATACATCAGTAAAATCGTAAGACTCTTTCGGTTTGAGCGTCATCGTCTGGAACGCCTGCGTAAACATTTTTCCTTTCGAATAGCGGTACCTTTCATTCCCTTCTTTGTCGCTGACGATCAGTTCAAATTTCTGTCCGCTGCTGAATTCAAACTCTGCCACATCATCCGTATGGTTGACAACCGACATCCGAAATTCGATTTCTCCCTGCTTCTGAACGGGTTCAACCGTTAATGTTACACTCCCGTTATTCACTTCCCCTGATACCTCCTTATCGGGGACTTGATCCCCGTTTTGCCCGCATCCACCGACAAACAGCAACATTACAATCATGGAAATCAGCCGCATTCATTCACCCTTTCATTAATCTTTGCGGAAAAACCCTAAAACCTGCGTTGTCTGCACGACGTTTGTGAAAGCATTTGGATCCACTTCATTAATGATTTTTTCCAAGTCGTATAATTCGTATCTTGTAATCACAATGATCATCATTTCTTTCTGTTCATTCGTAAAGGCGCCTTTCGCCGGAACGGTTGTAATGCCGCGGACCATCTTTCCGTAAATCGCTTCTTTGATCTCCTCCGCTTTCTTTGTGACAATCATAACGGTGAGCTTGGCGTGACGGGTGTGGATGGCATCGATCACCCTGGTTGTCACATATAGTGTAACGAGCGTATATAATGCTTTCTCCCACCCGTTCAATAATCCTGCTGTTAAAATGATCGCACCGTTTAAAATAAAGAAATAGGTGCCGACCGGTTTGTCTTTCCACTTCGCCAGGATCATCGCGATAATATCCAAACCGCCCGTTGAAGCCCCGTATTTAAGGGTCAGGCCGATTCCGACCGCGGCGATCACCCCGCCGAACACGGCGTTCAGCAAAATATCGTTTGACAGGCTCGCCTCAGGGAGCATTCCTAAAAAGACCGTCGTCAAGGCTACGCTCAAAATGCTGTAAACCGTAAATGAGCGCCCGACCTTCAGCCAGCCCAGAATCCCGACGGGAATGTTTAAAATAAACAATAGCGTCCCCGTTGAAAAGTAAATCGGGCTGTACTGGTCAAGCGCACTCGATAAAAGCTGCGCCACCCCCGTAAAGCCGCTGGCGTAAACATCGGCGGGAATCAGAAACAGATTCAATCCGATGGCATTTAACAAGGCGCCGATGATGACAATGAACAATTTTTTTGCTTCAGCTATGACCATATTTAGTTCCTCCGCTACTTTCGTATATATTTGGTTTACCCTTAAAACAATATTTTGAAAACGTCAATGTAAAAATATATGATATAGTTGACCTAAAAAACGAAATATACCGAAGGACAGTTTGGCGTCCTTTTCCACCATTTTTTAGAAAGAAGGGGTTCAAATGAACGTTCACCTTTTAGCAGACAGTGCGGCAGATTTGCCGAAATCTTTTTATGATGAACATCACATCTCATTTATTCCGTTAAAGGTGCTGCTTGATGAAAAAGAGTACGATGACCTTCTGACGATTCAGCCTCTGGACGTTTATGAAGCGATGCGCGAAGGCAAAGCGCCGAAAACGTCCCAGCCGTCCATGATGCGGTTCAAGAATGCATTCAGCGAGCTGGCCGGCGAAAACAAACCCGCTCTCTATATCGCCTTTTCTTCAGAGCTTTCCGGAACATACCAGACGGCTGTGATGGCAGCAAACGAAGTCAAGGAAGAGTTCCCTGATTTCGATCTGCGGATCATCGACTCAAAATGCGCTTCATTAGGCTATGGGCTCGCGGTTAAGCACGCCCTTAAACTCGCAACTAACGGCAATACAATACAAGAAATTGAATCGTCTGTAAAGGACTTTTGCGAACATCTTGAACATATTTTTACCGTAGATGACCTGACTTATTTGGCAAGAGGCGGAAGAATCAGCAAAGCATCGGCTTTTGTCGGCGGTTTGCTGAATATTAAACCGCTCCTGCATGTTGAAGACGGCAAGCTTGTCCCCTTGGAAAAAATCCGGGGCAAAAAGAAGCTGCTCAAACGGATGATCGAATTGATGAAAGAAAGAAGCGTCGATTTGAGCGGACAGACGGTCGGCATCAGCCACGGAGATGACGAAGAGACGGCCGAAGAGGTCAAACGGATGATCGAAGCCGAATTTCAGCCGGGGGAAATCGTCGTCAACATGGTCGGTTCAGCGGTCGGCGCCCATTCCGGCCCCGGAACATTGGCGGTCTTTTTTCCGGGGAAAGACAAAAGATAAGGTAAAACAGAGGCCTGCTTGATAAAAGCAGGCCTTAGATTGTTGACAAAATCCCAAAACGGCTCTTAGTTTTGGGATTTTGTCATCCTATCAGCGTGATTGAAAACCCTTGCAGTTTAGGAAGGCCGAGCATCGGAGCGGAGCGAATGTTGCAATTCGTGAGCACCGACGCGCAGGCCTGACAACGAATGCGAGGGTTTGTCGACACGCTGAGGCCTGCTTGATAAAAGCAGGCCTTCTTCGTCAGCTGTCTTCGGTGACTGTTCCTTCAGCGGCGACCGGTGTAAGCGCTCCATCAAGAAAACCGGCAGCCGCTGTCGCGACATCAGGACCTCCAGACCCCTCGACCACTTTTTCCATTGTGATCGGACAAATTTTGAACGCACCGCCAAAATTGACGACTCCTCCTGCCGAAACACTTTGAATATAAACTGAGCAGCAATGTTTCATACCAAGTCTCCTTTTTTTGGGTCTTATGATATGTGTATGCTGGCGGTACAAGGAGGCATAAACTTCCCGGCAAAAAACATCGCGGTTGGGAGAGTACATAGTTTCGCCGGCAGTGTGCAAGCTAAAAGCGACATTTTGACAGGAGGTGCTTCCTCATGAAAGATGATGATAAAAAGCCAGTTGACAACAACGCCGTCAACCAGCAGAAAAACCGGCTCGCTGAAAAGAACAGACAAGCCGGTAAACACCAGGAATCAAAGAAGCCTGATCACTTGTAAAAAACCGGCGGCGTCCTCATCGGACGCCGCCTCATATTTATTTTTTCTCGTATGTCCAGCCCTCTTCCTGATAGATTTTATCCTGTTTCATCAGATGGCCGAGCGCCCTTTTAAATGCTGCTTTGCTCATGTTGAAGCGCTCTTTGATATCCTCAGGGTCACTTTTATCCCAGAACGGCATCGCGCCGTTTCTCGTTCTCATATAAGTCAAAATTTGTTCTGCATCAACCGACAAGGCATCCTGCTTTCTTGGCAGAAGCGACAGATTAACAGAACCGTCTTCTTTTACTTTGATCACCCTTGCGGTCAGCTTTTCCCCAAGCCTCGGCTCTTCCTTTCGCTCAGAAGAATGGATAAAGCCTCTGATGCCGGTTTCGGAAATCATAAAAGAGCCTGATGCGATCAAGCGGTAGATCGTTCCGGTGAGCTCTTTATTCATCAGACCGGGTGAAGCTTCACTAAACAGCTCGCTGATCTTATCCTCCGGCGCCGGTTTGGCAAACATCCTTCCGTGCCCCGTGATTTTCAGCATACAGTACAGCCTGTCCCCTTTTTGCGGCCATACTGATTCATACGGCGGGAGATGCTCTGTCGCAACGAGGGCGTCCTTCGAGAGCCCGACATCGACGAAAACCCCCATGCCGCTGACGGCATCAACGACTTCCACCCAGCCGTACTGTTCAGCGCTGATCATCGGCTTTCTCATCGTAGCCGCCAAGCGATCTTCATGATCGACATATAAAAAGACATCGACCTCTTCTCTGTCTTCAATATCCTCCGTGATCTCGCTCTGATGCAGAAGGACCGCCGTTTCGCCGTCCGTCAAAAAGTAACCGTAATCGGCTTTATGATCTATTTTCAATGTTAGCTGCTGTCCTGGTTTCATACTGTTTCTTCCTTTCTTATCCGCCTGTTTTTCTTTTTCTTATTATTCCTCCAATGTTAAAATTATTGCCGGATCGCGGCCAGGCAAACCGCTCGATATTGGAAGTTTCACCTTATTCTACTATAATTGACTCATAAGTAAAATGGATGGAGGTTTTCACATGGCGAAAGAAAGCTCATTTGATATCGTCTCAAAGGTTGAACTGCCTGAAGTTCAAAACGCAATTCAGACCGCTCTCAAGGAAATCGGCACACGCTATGATTTCAAAGGGTCAAAAAGCAGCATCACACTCGAAGGAGACGAGCTCGTTCTCGTATCGGACGACGAATTTAAAATGAACCAGCTGAAAGACGTGCTTGTCGGCAAACTGATCAAGCGGAACGTCCCGACGAAAAACATCGAATACTCAAAGCTTGAGAACGCTTCAGGCGGCACGGTCAGACAGCGCGGAAAACTAGTTCAGGGCATCGACAAAGAAAACGCGAAAAAAATCAATAACCTGATAAAAAAATCGGGTCTGAAAGTTAAATCGCAAGTGCAGGATGATCAAGTCCGCGTAACCGGAAAAAATAAAGACGACCTTCAGCAAATCATCGCGATGGTGAGGGAAGCCGACCTGCCGATTGATGTCCAATTTATAAATTTTCGATAAATTCTTAATTTACTGTTGATTATTCTCCCGATTTTCGGTAAATTGAGTAAAAGTAATCAATAGAAACTAAATAGCTGTTCTTATCAAGAGAGGCAGAGGGACTGGCCCGATGAAGCCTCAGCAACCGGTGAATGAATATTCATGACCAAGGTGCTAAATCCAGCAAGCAGTCTGCTTGGAAGATAAGAAGACGGACAATGTCGATGAAAAGTCTTCTGCTTCACAGAAGACTTTTTTGTTTATCAAAAATGCTTAAGGGGGAAAACGATGGGTTTTTTGGAGGATATAAAAAGCAAAACGTTAATCGCGGACGGCGCAATGGGCACACTTCTGTATTCCTACGGGATCGACAGGTGTTTTGAGGAACTGAACATCTCCAAGCCCGAAGAAGTGAGACGCGTCCACGAAGCATATGTACAGGCCGGCGCCGATATCATTCAAACGAACACGTACGGCGCAAACTTCATCAAGCTGTCCAGATACGGGCTCGAAGACGAAACAAAACAAATCAACGAAAAAGCGGTCCGTCTCGCCCGCTCCGCCGCCGGTTCTGCTTATGTTCTCGGTACGCTCGGCGGAATCCGGACGTTCAACAAAAACTCGTATTCTCTCGAGGACATTAAAAGAAGCTTCCGCGAACAGCTCTATCTTCTGTTAAATGAGCAGCTGGACGGACTTCTGCTCGAAACCTATTATGATTTAGAAGAAGCGCGCGAAGTTTTAAAGATTGCCAGAAAGGAAACAGAGCTGCCAATCATTTTGAATGTCTCAATGCACGAAGAGGGCGTTCTTCAGGACGGAACCCCGCTTGCGGACGGCCTGAAGCAGCTGGCATCCCTCGGCGCAGACGTCGTTGGCATCAACTGCCGCCTCGGCCCTTATCATATGATCAGAGCGCTTGAAGAAGTCCCGCTTTTAGAAGACGCCTATCTTTCCGTCTATCCGAACAGCAGCCTCCCGTCCCTTGTCGAAGGCAGGCTTGTTTATGAGACAGATGATGAATATTTCAGGGAAAGCGCGGAGGAATTCCGCAATCAAGGCGCACGGATCATCGGCGGCTGCTGCGGAACCACGCCGAACCACATCAGGGCGATGGCTGAGGCGGTCAAAGGGCTTCCTCCAGTCACCGAAAAGCACGTGAAAATCAGAAAGAAAGCGGCGCTTGCTGTTCAAAACGAAAGGACAGAGCCCGTTCTCGACGATCTGGCCAAGCAAAAACGGTCCATTATCGTCGAACTCGATCCTCCAAAACAATTAAACTTTGAGAAATTTTTGCACGCCGCTAAAGAGCTTCAATCAGCCGGAATCGATGCACTGACATTGGCGGACAACTCGCTTGCCACACCGAGGATCAGCAATGTCGCCTGCGGCGCGCTCTTAAAACAGCGCCTCGATATGAGGTCGCTGATCCATATTACATGCAGAGACCGCAACCTGATCGGCCTGCAGTCCCATCTAATGGGGCTCGATACACTGGGGCTGTCAGACGTGCTGGCGATTACCGGCGATCCGTCGAAAATCGGCGACTTTCCGGGAGCGACTTCCGTCTATGACCTGACATCGTTCGATTTGATCAGCCTGATCAAACAGTTTAACGAAGGCTTGTCATATTCAGGTAAACCGCTCGGCAAGAAAACAAATTTCTCAGTGGCGGCCGCCTTCAATCCGAATGTCAGACACATTGACAAAGCGGTGAAACGGCTTGAGAAAAAAATCGCCTGCGGCGCAGACTATTTCATTTCCCAGCCTGTCTATTCAGAGGAGCAGCTCATCAAAATCCACGAAGAAACAAAGCATCTTGAAACACCGATCTATATCGGCGTCATGCCGCTGACCAGCAGCCGCAACGCGGAATTCATCCACAACGAAATCCCCGGCATCAAACTGTCCGATTCAATCCGCGAAAAGATGGCGCTGGCGGGAAATGACAAACAAAAACAGGCCGAGGAAGGGCTCGCGATCGCCCGCTCCCTGCTTGATGCGGCGTGCGACCTGTTCAACGGCATTTATCTGATCACACCGTTTTTGCGGTCTGATTTAACCGCCGAACTGACGGCATATATCCACCAGAAAGAAAAGGAGAAAACAAATGTCTAACATCAATGACCAGCTGAAGAAAAAAATCCTCGTCCTTGACGGTGCGATGGGAACGATGATCCAGAATGCCGGTTTGTCCGCCGCTGACTTCGGCGGCGAGACCTATGAAGGGTGCAATGAATTTCTAAGCATCACGGCACCTCATATCATTCAGGGCATCCACGAAGCCTATCTGGCCGCTAAAGCCGATATCATCGAAACCAATACATTCGGAGCCACACGGCTCGTTCTGGACGAGTACGACCTCGGGCAGCGCGCCTATGAAGTCAACCTCGCTTCAGTCAAACTCGCCAAAGCGGCCGCCGAAAAGTTTTCCACACCTGAATGGCCAAGGTTTGTCGCCGGCGCGATGGGTCCGACGACAAAAACCCTTTCCGTCACCGGCGGCACGACCTTTGACGAGCTGATCGATAATTACGAGGAACAGGCAAGAGCGCTGATCACAGGGGGAGCCGACCTCTTGCTGCTCGAAACGAGCCAGGATATGCTGAACGTTAAAGCGGGCTTTATCGGCATCAGACAAGCCTTCGAAAAAACCAGCAAAACCCTTCCCCTCATGGTATCAGGCACGATCGAACCGATGGGCACGACACTGGCCGGCCAGGATATCGAATCGTTCTATATCTCACTCGAGCATATGAAGCCGGTCAGCGTCGGTTTAAATTGCGCGACGGGCCCGGAATTTATGACAGATCACATCAGAACCCTTTCTTCCCTTGCGAGGACGGCCGTCAGCTGCTATCCGAATGCCGGCCTCCCCGATGAGGAGGGACAATACCATGAATCACCGCAATCGCTCGCGAAAAAAATCAAGGCGTTTGCAGAAGAAGGCTGGCTGAACATTGTCGGCGGCTGCTGCGGAACGACGCCCGCCCATATTGAAGCGCTGGCCGATGAAGTAGCCTCGCTGCCGCCGCGGACGGTCCCTTCGGAAAAAAAGCCGCACACCGTCTCAGGGATCGACGGACTAATTTATGAAGAAACGATGCGTCCCCTTTTTGTCGGGGAGCGGACAAATGTCATCGGATCGAGAAAATTCAAGCGGCTGATCGCCGAACAGAAATTTGAGGAAGCATCCGAAATCGCGAGAGCCCAAGTGAAAAACGGCGCCCATGTCATCGACATCTGCCTTGCAGACCCGGACCGCGATGAAGCGGAAGATATGGAAGGCTTCTTAACAGAAGCGATGAAAAAAGTAAAAGCCCCGTTTGTCATCGACTCGACGGACAAAACGGTGATTGAAAAGGCGCTGAAATACTCACAGGGAAAAGCGATCATCAATTCAATCAACCTTGAAGACGGCGAAGAACGGTTCGCTGACATCCTTCCGCTCGTCAAACAGTTCGGAGGGGCACTCGTCGTCGGCACGATCGATGAAGAGGGAATGGCGGTCACCGCGGAAAAGAAGCTGGCCGTCGCCGTCAGGTCGCATCAGCTGCTCACCGAAAAGTACGGAATACCGGCCAGCGATATCATCTTCGATCCGCTCGTCTTCCCTGTCGGAACAGGTGATGAACAATACATCGGCTCAGCTAAAGAAACGATCGAAGGCATCCGCCTCATCAAAGAGCGGCTCCCTGAATGTTTAACGATTCTCGGCGTCAGCAACGTCTCATTCGGTCTTCCGCCCGTCGGCCGGGAAATCTTAAATGCTGTATTCTTGTACCACGCAACACAGGCCGGGCTTGATTACGCGATCGTCAACACGGAAAAGCTTGAGCGGTTCGCTTCCATTCCTAAAGAAGAAGTCGAAATGGCTGAAAAACTTCTGTTTCACACTGATGACAAAACGCTCGCATCCTTCACTGACTTCTACCGCGGAAAGAAAAAAACGGACAAACAGCCGAAAACATCTCTTTCCCTGGAAGAGCGCTTGTCTGAGTACGTCATCGAGGGTACAAAAGAAGGCTTGATTCCCGATCTCGAACAAGCGTTGAAAAAATTTGCCGCCCCGCTCGACGTGATCAACGGTCCGCTTATGGATGGCATGGCGGAGGTCGGACGGCTGTTTAACAACAATGAGCTGATTGTCGCTGAAGTGCTGCAGTCGGCAGAAGTCATGAAAGCTGCCGTTTCCTTTCTCGAACAGTATATGGAAAAGAAAGACGACAGCGGCAAAGGAAAGATCGTTTTGGCAACCGTTAAAGGCGATGTCCATGATATCGGCAAAAACTTAGTCGACATCATTTTAAGCAACAACGGCTACAAGGTTGTCGATCTTGGGATTAAAGTGACACCGCAGGAATTAATTGAAGCGGTCCGCAAAGAGAATCCCGATATCATCGGTCTGTCCGGCCTGCTCGTCAAATCGGCGCAGCAAATGGTCGTTACAGCGCAGGACCTCGACAAAGCGGATATTTCCATCCCGATTATGGTCGGCGGAGCCGCTCTTTCAAGAAAGTTCACAAACATGAAAATTTCGCCTGAATATAAAGGGCCGGTTTTATACGCGAAGGACGCCATGGACGGCTTATCGCTCGCCAATCAGCTGCGGACGGACCCGTCGCAGTTTCTCGAGAAAAAAGAAGCTGCTGCACCCGCCGCCGTCGCAGAAAAAAAGCAGACGAAAGCCGTGATTGAAATGCTTGAAAAACGGGCGCACGTTCCGCAGGCGCCGGTCTTTCAGCCGGAAGACTTGAAGCGGCACTATTTGAAAAATATCGACCTTTCCTATATCGTGCCGTATGTCAATGAACAAATGCTGCTCGGCCATCACCTCGGCTTGAAAGGAAAAGTCAAAAAACTCCTGGCTGAACAGCATCCGAAAGCACTGGAGCTGAAAGAGCTGATTGACGAGTTGCTGAGAGACGGGAAAGAGCACGGCTGGTTCGACCCCGCGGTCGTATATCAATTTTTCCCCGCGTACAGCGACGGGGATTCGCTCCATATTTTAGACCCCGGGAACAAAGACAGCATCCTTGAAACGTTTGTTTTTCCTAGGCAGGAAAAGCTTCCGTACCGCTGTATTTCCGATTATGTCCGACCGAAAGGAGAGCTTGATTATGTCTCGTTCTTTGCCGTGACAGCGGGCAGACATGTAAGAGCAGCCGCAAACCGCTTTAAGGAGGAAGGCGACTACTTGAAAAGTCATGCGGTACAAGCGCTTGCTCTTGAACTGGCCGAAGGACTCGCCGAACGGACGCACCAAGTTATCCGCGACCGCTGGGGCTTCCCTGATGCACCAGACTTCACGATGGAACAGCGTTTTCAGGCGAAATACCAGGGACAGCGCTACTCCTTCGGATACCCGGCCTGTCCGAATCTCGAAGATCAGGAAAAACTCTTCAGACTCATCCAGCCCGAAGGAATCGGCGTTCATTTAACAGACGGCTTTATGATGGAGCCCGAAGCTTCCGTATCAGCGATCGTTGTCTCCCATCCGGAAGCCAGATATTTCAATGTTCATTAACCCGAAGACCCTGCTTGCCGTTTGCGGCCTGCAGGGTTCATTTTGTATGGTCGTAACATATGCCGCGAATACTTCAGGATTTATAATGAGCAACAATGGATTCAGCCATGTTGAGTATCTTCCCGTGCAGTTCTTTAGGTTCAATGATCCTTATGTGCTCTGCGAACCCGAGTATATACCTTTTCGCTTCTTCTTCCGTATCAAAAGATAATGTAACGGGTATCCACCCCTCCTGATCGACCTCATTTGTTTCGATGATCCGCACAAAATAATTGGTAAACGACAGCCTCGGCAAGATGTCCTGCGCCGCCTTCACCCGCACTTCATACGTCGGCAGCCTTTCGATAAATTCCTTTGTTGAAGACTGCCATACGTGAGCAATATCAAAGTTTTCGGGCCTTTCAAATGTTTCGCGGACAGGAGCGGCAGAATGAATCCGTGAAGCCCTGTAATTTCGAATCTCCCCATTTTCTTTAGATGCAATCAGATACCAGTTTGACCCTTTAGCTACCAGTCCAAGCGGTGCTACAATTCGATCAGCTGTTTGTCCATCTGCCCGCTGATAAACGATTTTTAATTTTTGATCTTTCCATATGGCATCTTTCAGCACTTCAAAGGATGCTGCTTTTTCTTTCTTATGGCGCCATGCACGGGTATCAATATATATTCGGTTCCACACGTCTTTTGCGTTTTGACGATATACCGAAGGCAGCGAGGCTATCAGTTTATTTCGGGCTTCTTCGGATATGCGGGTTAATCCGAGATCGTCCAGCAATTGTTCAGAAAGCGGGACAAATAATGCGCGTATTTCAGATTCTTTTAAACCGGTTAAAGTGGTTTGGTAATCATCAAGCAATGACCAGCCTCCGTTAATCCCGCGCTCGGCCACAACGGGAATTCCAGCTCCGCTTAACGCTTCCATATCTCTGTAAATCGTCCGCTCCGAGACTTCCAGCCTTTCCGCTAATTCTTTCGCCGTCATTTGTCCCTGCGCCTGAAGCATTAAAAGAATAGATATCAGTCGATCTCCTCTCATATGACCACCTTTTTTTATCAATGGATGAACTTATTTAATAAAATATGACAATGGTTGTCAAGATTCAGCTTTTATAATGAGCATATCTTTTATAATGAAAGGAATGGGATGAATGAAACCGCTGAAAGGAAAAATCGCTCTCGTAACAGGCGGAAGCAGAGGCGCCGGCCGCGCCATCGCTGTCGAACTTGGAAAAGCCGGTGCAACCGTGTATATGACAGGCCGCAGCATCAGGGGGGCTTCCACGAATCAATGGCCCGGTACAATTGATGACACCGTGTCACAAATTGAAGCTTCCGGCGGAAAGGGTATTGCTGTAAGATGTGATCATACGAACGATTCAGAAACAGAGGCTGTCATCGCTAAAATTCGCGAAGAACAAGGAAAACTGGATATCTTGATCAACAATGTATGGGGTGCGCACGATCTGGGTGTCGAGGCAAAGCCTTTTTGGGAATTGTCATTAAAAAATTGGGATACGATGTTCACCGCAGGGGTGCGCGCCCAGCTGGCGACGAACCACTTCGCCGTGCCGCTCCTTCGCGAAAATAAACAAGCTCTTATCATTCATACGACCTTTTGGGATGAGAACAAATACACCGGACAGTTTTATTACGATTTGGCCAAGAACGCCATCGTCCGGATGGCGTACGGTCTTTCATTGGAATTAAAACGGGACAACATTACCGTTCTTGCCGTTTCGCCGGGATTTATGAGAACCGAACTTGTGCTGAAGTACCATGAATCAGATGAGGCGGATTGGCAGGAGTCAGAAGATTTAAGGAAAACCGAAACGCCTTATTATGTCGGACGCGGAATCACAGCATTGGCCAAAGATCCGGATGTGATGGAGAAAAGCGGACGTGCGTTAAGAGTTGGTGATTTAGCCAAAGAATATCAGTTTACAGATGTGGACGGACGGTATATTCCGCCATTTACGATATAGGGATTAGGGATCGCCTCTCGGGGGAAATGATTCTTTAAAGGCAGATCAGGTGAAGGTGTTTATACTGCTTTGATCGTTTCCGCCAACGTTATATAATGGAATGACAGTCATGGTTTCAACAGCACGCGGAATTTCGTTCGCCCAATCTGAACTGCAACTGAAGGAGGAATCATATGATTGAAGTCAAACCTATAAACGCGGAAGATACGTATGAGATCAGGCACCGCATTCTCCGGCCGAATCAGCCGCTGGAAGCATGCAAGTATGAAACCGATTTGCTCGGGGGCACGTTTCACCTCGGCGGATATTATCGGGACAGGCTGATCAGCATCGCCTCCTTTCATAAAGCCGAACATTCAGAGCTTGAAGGCCAAAAACAGTATCAGCTGAGAGGGATGGCGACACTTGAAGGGTACCGCGAGCAAAAAGCGGGCAGTACGCTTATCCGCCATGCCGAAGAGCTTCTTCGGAAAAAAGGCGCAGACCTTTTATGGTGCAACGCCAGGACATCTGTGAGCGGGTACTATAAAAAGCTCGGCTTCAGCGAACAAGGCGGGGTCTACGATATACCGCCGATCGGACCTCATATTTTGATGTATAAGAAATTGACATAAAAAACCCCCGCCGGAAGCGGGGCATTCTCTGCCGCATGAGCATTAAAGCTTTGCGGCCTCTTTTTTAAATTGCGCAAGCGCGTTTGTCACTTTTCCGAATTCGGAGGCATGCGGGCGGTCATCTCCGTCCTTATAGCCGTAGTCGACCATCCGGTTTCTGTTGAGGCAGAGCTTCGTCAATTCCGGCTTGAATAAGTCGAACAATTCGAAGCGCTCATGCAGTTCAGGGAATCTCTGCTGATATTCCAAAATCGCATCAGCCAAAGCTTTCCACAGGCGCTTTTCAGGAAGCAGACCGTCATTTTCCAAAATGTTGGCCACATAGCGCAAATGGCAAATGAAAAGCCCTGTAAAGATAAACTGCACAAGCCCTTCCGGCGGCTCGCTTCTGAGAACGACTTTTAAATCTTCTGTCAAACCGCTCAGTTCAGGCAGCGGCTGGTCGCTGATATTGACGTCATCTACAAAATCTTTAATCGCCAGCCTGTGCGGCTGATAATCTTTTAAGACGAGAATCGTATTTTGTCCGTGCGGCGAAAATACGGTTCCGTAGCGGTACATGAAATGCAGAAGCGGCGGCATCACGGTGTTAAACAGCTTTCCGATCCACTCCTCCGCTGACAGCTCCGACTTTTCGATCAGGCGCCTGATAAACGGCACGCCGCCTTGATCAATGTATGTTAAAGAAGCGAGCGTAACAGGCTGCTCTCCATCTTCCAAATACGTATAAATGCTTTCTCTGAAAATAGCGCCGAGCATTTCCAAATATTGATACGGGGCTTTTTCAAGAGCATGATAGTATTGGTGATCAACGTTCAGACTGGCATTTTCGCCCGGCAGGATCACCCTGCATTCATCTTTTAGAAATGCGTCGTTTTCGGCGATCCCTTTAATATGCTCAGTAATTCTCGGCGCGATCACCGTCCGCTCCGACGGCAGTCCTCTGTATACAAGCGTATTTAAAATGCTCATCGGCAGTTTAATATGATGCTTGTGTTTGTTTGTGATGTTTGTAAAGGTCCTGATCGACTGCTGCGGCAGGTACTCGTCTCCGCCTTCCCCTAAAGGAATGATCGCTTTTGAAGCAATTTCTTCCGGAAACTGCTGAATGATTGTATTTGTCCACTGCCATTTGTGGACGGGCAGATAATAATAGTCTTCACTGGCTGCGTCCTGCTTTTCTATCACTTTAGCGAACTGCCTTAAAGTCAGCTCATCAAGCTCTTTATGAATCAGCGTTTCATAATCGAGTCCTTCAACTGAGTGGAATGACGCGGTCTCTTTGTGTACAGCGATCCACAGCAGCCGTTCGGCTCTCTGATTTTCCGGTGCAAACCGGAGGTAGTCATCATAGCCAAAACCGATTCTTCCTTTGTTGTAGACGATCCACGGATGGCCTGTCATCTCGCCTTCAATGACGGCATAATCGGCTTCGGTCAGCTCGTCAGCCGTAAGCGCATCCTTTGCCAAAAGATGAGCATCCGCCAGCATCGTATGGTTGAACTCTTTGATCAAATGCCCCGCTGTTTCCGGACTCATCGGGATATGCGGCTGGATATCGAGGAGAAATTCAATCGCGCTCACTTGTTTTGTCCATTGTCCGCTCTTGAAGACTTCAATCGTCTCCGGCATCGCGTCAAAACTGTCAAACATGCGGGGTTTGGCGGCAAACCGGTACACCTTATCCTCCGCCGTTCTCAGCTCATACCGGTTGATGCCGTCTTCAGTTTCAATGAAATCGGGCTTGATGATATCCTCATACATATACTCAGAAAGCATCTTCGCCAGTAATCGCCGATTGACTTCTGTCCACCTGTCCGGATTGAGGACCCTCTTTAATTCATCTTGAAACAACATGAAAATGCCTCCTTTATTAGCCGTTTGGCACCGCGGTTTTTTCGGTGATTCCTGTTCCGAATGTCTGGAAAACCGTTTTGTGGCTGACGTTGTATACTTCTCTCCCGGCTAGCTGATTGATGATCACCGAGTTCCGGTAAGCGCCGAGTCCCAAGTCAGGCGCTCCGACACCGTGCGTGTGCAGCTCTCCGTTTTGAACGAAAATATGGTTTTTTGCTGTTGCAGCTGTCACCAGTCTATAGTCGCGCGTAATGACATAGCGGCCGCCCGCGTCCTTTTCAATCAGGCTGTCAACAGGTGCCAGACACTCCGGCAGCCTCTCTTTATAGCCCGTCGCCAGGACGACCACATCTGCCTGCCGCTCAAACCGTTCTTCATTCACCCGGTTTGCGCAGTGCAGAATCAGCGTTTCTCCATGCTGTTCGATCTGCTTGACTTCTGTCATGGACTGAAGATCAAAAGCCGCTTCCCGCCCTCCGCAGGTCCGCTCATACAGAAGATGATAAATATCGCTGATCGTCTTCGCGCTGATTCCTTTATAAAGGAGATCCTGCTGCGTTAGCAATTCATCTTTTTTCCACTGTGGAAGCTGATAGAAAAAATCGATATAATCAGGTGAAAAATATTCGAGCCCGAGGTTCGAATATTCCATCGGGAAGAAGCCTTTTGAGCGGGTGAGCCAGCTGACATGCTCCGCTTCATCTTCACCGACGAGGTCATAAAACACCTCGGCTGCGCTTTGACCGGAGCCGACGACGGCCACCCTTTTCCCTTTAAATCCGTCGGGCTTTCTCATTAAATACTCAGCTGAATGGAACACCGAGCCTCCCAAAGCGTCTGAGAGCGTTTCGGGAACGTGCGGGCCCGTCCCAATGCCAAGCGCAACATGCCTCGTGTAATAAACGGCTTCCCCGCCGTTTTCCCGATTCACGACCCGCACTTTAAAAAGCGCCTCCGGATTCGATTCAATGAGCGATATGCTTTCAACATTCATCCCGAAGCGGCACGAGTCAAGCTGTTCTGCCACCCAGCGGCAGTAGTGGTTGTATTCCTTTCTCGGAATATGAAAGTCTTCCAGAAAATAAAAAGAATACAGACGGTTATGCTGCTGGAGATAGTTTAAAAAGCTGTATTCGCTTGTCACATCGGCCATGCTCACCAAGTCGGCTAAAAACGGCACCTGCAGTGTCGTCCCTTCAATCAGCATGCCGGGATGCCAGTTAAAGCTTTCATTTCGTTCAAAAAACAGCGCATTAATCTCAGGCACGGAATCGGCTAATGCGGCAAGACCGAGGTTAAACGGCCCGATGCCGACGCCGATGACATCATATAAATCAGTGGCTCTCTTTGTAGAGTTCATCTTTTTTCCCCTTTTCAAAAAAACGTTCTCGTTCGCAAAACATCAATAATCCGGTTTTATCAGGGAGATTCACAGGTTTAATCCGGCGAAACCCGCATTTTTCAAAAACATGAATCATTTTTTTGTTGCGGATATCCGGCTCTGCGATGACCTTTTTTGTGTTAGGCTCGGCAAATTGCATACAGACCATCGCTTTTAAAAGCGGAAGGGCCAGCCCTTTTCCCAAGTACTCTTTTTCTCCGATCAACAGGTGGATGCCCTGGTCAAAAGGTTCATTATCATAGTGGTGTTCAATGACGTCCCCCTTGACCCAGTACGACTCCCAGTAGCTCATGGGCACACCGTCGATAGAGCCGATGTACAGCGTTTGGTGGGGGTCTGTGATGGCCTTGTGAAAATGGTCTTCAAATTTTGCAAACGGCATGTTTAAATGCCAAAACGGGATGACGTGCTCCTCCTGCATCCAGCGATAGACGAGCGATACGTCTCTTGCATAGTCCGCTTTTTGAAATGTGATCCGGTCGTTCATTAGACGGCCGCCGCCTCCTTTAACAGCGGATTGCCGACAGACGTATAACGAGACTGGGTTTCAAGCGAGCCCGTCAGCTCATCCATGTCGTAAAATCTCGTCAGCAGATTGGCCTTGCACGGAAGCTCCGAAAACCGAAGCAGGCTGTCCGTCAACTCAGTGATGCCGTAAATGTGTTCCGCTTTTTCAAGCCGCTCTCTGATCATGGACAGGAGCGTTTCTTCCCGGATCAGCCCTTCGCAGCCAAACCCGTTCACCAGCCCAAACAGATGGTTGAAGAAGAAATAATAGCGCAGTCTCTCAACAGCCACGCCGTCCGTGCAGATCGTCTCGCTCCTTTCGCTCAAGTCTTCGATCAGCTTGGAAAGAATCCCGGCTTTTGATTCGCTGTAGTAATAGCCTTGATTATCCCTGTAGTAAAACGTCTCCGGATAGCCGTTTTTTAAGCGGATAACGGCGTTTTGCTGGTGCGCTTCAATCGCCAGCCCGTATGTTTCAAACAGCCATAAAACAGGCTCTAGCGAAATGGATAAATATTTGTCAAACCAATCAATGCTCACTTCTTCCGTTGTCCGCCCTTCTTTTAACGCCAGCCCGCGGATAACAGAGGACAGCCGCGACTCTTTCCCGAAGGCGTGATCTTGGCAAAGCCCGGCGACCAGACATGCAGAACGGTCGTCTTCATAAAACGGATTCTCCCTAATCACGACTTCAAAGCCGGACTCCCCGTTCTCCCCCCGAATCGAGATGTAGGCAGGATCTGTGATAACGTGAAAGCCCGGAAACTCCTGTTTTAACCTTTGACCGAGTTCTGTCTGAAGCAGCCGGGCCATTTCAACACCTCTGTCCAATTCTTTCTGCTTGTTCACACGAAGCGAATTCGTGATTTTGATCGGGACCGAGAATTTGTACATATAGCGCGAGTGCTTGCTGTAAACCGTGCGGACGGAGGATGTCGCCGTGAACGTCCTGCCCTTTGCACCGAGATATGTAAGGAGACCTTGATCGATCAATTTTTGCACATACGGCTCCTCCAGCAAAGCTCTCGCCTGGAGCGGGTGTGCGGGAAGAAGCGCAAAATCCGGATCGGCCGTTTGCTCGTCTAGCCACGCATTATCAATCATCGGGTCGTTTCTCAATTCCTCTTGTATGACTAGCGGCGCTTTTGTTCCAGTACTTGAATCGTGCAGAACGAGCGAGGCATGCGCCTTAAAGTAATGAAGCTGAAACTCCCCTTTCAATTCAGGTGAGAAAATGTTTTCCTCTTCAGGTTTCATGCCCTGCCTGCTTTTTGGCGTCGGGTGCATCAGATGACCGAGCAAGAGCGACTGCTCCGCTTCGATAAACGTAAAATCAGCGCGGCTAAGCTCATTTTGATCACCGGCCCGTTCTTCCACATAACGGCTGATATTGCGGCAGCTCAAAATGACTCTGAGCAAGAATTCATCCTCGGCACCCCCGCGGTTTTGCTGAAGAAGCAATTCTTTTGAAGCGAGGGAGACGAGCGTGACATAGTCGAGCGGAAGCGGCTTGTTTTGGGTTGTTTGATAGTAAAGCGGAAATGAGAAAAGGTGCCTTCCCGTCTTCGACCAGTACTTGATCGGAACGATCAGCTCGATTTGCTGGCGTTTTAGCGGAACAATCAGCGTTTTTTGAGAGCCGTCCGCGATCTCACGGGTTTTGATGCCGGTTTCACGCAAATAGCAATTTAAAAAACTTTGAATCGTAGCGTTTTCTGCTATTTCTTTAAATGAACTCATCTTGTTACCCTCCTGCTATTCGTATAAAGACTTGCCAGCTCTTGAATCCTGCCGAGAATGTCGTCAAGATCCGAAAGCGTCGTCCGCGGATTCAGCAGCGTGAATTTTAAATACGTTTTCCCGGCTGCTGCCGTCTTGGCGATCACCGCCTGTCCCATTCTGAACAATTCTCTGTGGATACATTTATTCAAACGGTCGTTCTCTGCGTCGTCTTCTGAGGCGAGGCAGCGGAAAACGACAGCGTTCAGTTCAGGGTGCGGATTCAGCAGTTCGAACCGATCGCTTGCTGAGATTTTTTCCGCTGCCGCTTCGGCCAATGCGAATGTCCAGTCAATCATCTCGGCGAATGTATCTTCTCCAAGCACACGCAGCGAGACAAACAGCTTTAAAGCGTCAAAGCGCCTCGTCGTCTGAATCGATTTATTGACGAGATGAACGATTCCCTCCGCTTCATCCTCTTCAGGATTTAAATAATCGGCATGATAACCAATCAAGCGGAAATGCCTTCTGTCTTTGACAAGAAAAGCGCCGCAGCTGACCGGCTGATAAAACTGCTTGTGGAAGTCGACGCTGATGGAGTCGGCCCTGTCGATACCGGCCAATTTATAGCGGCGGGTTCTGCTCAAAATCAACGCCCCGCCATACGCGGCATCAACGTGAAGCCAAAGCCCGCCGGCATGCGCGGCATCCGCAAGCTCGGAAAGCGGATCGATGCTTCCGAAGTCCGTCGTACCGCATGTGGCAACAATCGCAAATGGATGTAAGCCCGATTCCTCAAGCAGCGTTGTTTTTCGCTTTAAATCGTAAAGGCTCATCCGCTTTTCATCATCTGTATCGACGAGTACGACGGCGCGCTCTCCGAGTCCGAGCTGGGAAGCCGACTTTTTCACGGTAAAATGAGCATCCTTTGAACAGAGGATCCGCAGCCTGTCCGCTTCCGGCGGCAGTCCGTCCTTCTGTACGTTCCAGTTCCACTGCTTTTCACAGAAAGCATCGCGGGCCAACAGAAGCCCCATGTAATTAGACTGTGTGCCTCCGCTCGTAAATGTTCCGTCAGCATCCTTTCCGTACTCGAACTTTCGGCAAAGCCACTGCACCATTTCTTCCTCGATCAATGAAGCCGCTCCGCTTTGATCAAACGAATCCATCGACTGATTCAGCACACTGATCAGCATTTCTGCAGCGAGTGCCGGGATGAGCGGCGGACAGTGCAAGTGTGCGGCGCATTTTGGATCTTCAACATGAATCCGGTGCGGCAAATAGGCTTCTTTTAGATCGGCGAGAACATCCGCAAGCGGTTCTCCCGCTTCCTTAAACGAAAACAAGTTTTTAATTTCGTGCTTTAATTCATTCGGCATCTTCCCGCTGTAGGGCTTCATTTTATTTTTCCAATCGGCCCACAGCGTCTCTACAGCGGCCTCGGCCGCGTCACGGTATGCTTTGATCCCCTGTTCGCCGTTGTGCATAAACAGGGAATCAAAGTTTTTCTGTTTACTTGACTGCTTCATAGACGGCCTCTCTGAAGATCGTGATGATATCGTCGATTTGCGCCTCTGTTACGATGAGCGGCGGCAAGAAGCGGATCACGCTTCCATGGCGGCCTCCCGTTTCAACGATCAGTCCTTTTTCAAAGCATTTTCTTTGAATCACGCTTGCAAGCTCCGCATCAGCCGGATAGCTGCCGTTTGTGTTTTGTTTTTTATGCGGTGCGACAATTTCGGCGCCGATCATCAGCCCCCGTCCCCGGACATCACCGATTTCAGGAACGTGTTCCTGAATGTCTTGCAATTCCTGCATGAGCTTCGCGCCGACTTTTTCTACATGTGACAGTACATCGTGCTCTTTTATATATTTTAACGTTGCACTTCCGGCCGCCATCGCCATCTGGTTCCCTCTGAATGTACCGATATGCGCCCCCGGTCCCCACTGATCAAGGTCTTGATCATAGATGACGACAGACAGAGGAAGACTTCCGCCGATCGCTTTTGAAAGGACGATGACATCCGGTATAATGCCGGCGTGCTCGAACGCAAACATTTTTCCGGTTCTGCCGATGCCGGTCTGCACTTCATCAATGATCAGAGGGATTCCGCGTTCTTTTGTGATCCTTCTCATTTCTTTTATCCATTCAGCCCGAGCCGGAACTGAGCCTCCTTCTCCTTGTACGGCTTCAAAGATCATCCCGGCCGGCTGTAAAATTCCGCTTTCCGGATCATCCAGCATATTTTCGATATATGCGCTCGACAGCTTGTGGCTCGCCTCTCCTCCTCTTCCAAACGGGCAGCGGTATTCATACGGATATGGCAGGAAATGCACATCAGGCATAAGTCCCTGGACATTTTCCTTTGGAGATAAATTACCGCTCAGCGCCATCGTTCCATGAGTTGCACCATGATAGGCACCGTGAAACGACAAGATGGTTCTTCTCCCCGTTGCCGTTTTGACAAGCTTGAGAGCGGCTTCGATCGCATCGCCGCCGGTCGGACCGCAAAACTGAATCTTCGCCCGTTTGGCAAACGCCTCAGGAAGGCTTGCAAATACTTCGCTGACAAACTCTTCTTTGATTTCCGAAGTGATATCAAGCGTGTGCAGCGGGCGTTTTTCATCAAGCATTTTTTGAATCGCTTCAATCACAACTGGATGATTATGACCAAGCGCAAGCGTCCCCGCTCCTGCCAGGCAGTCATAATATTGCTTTCCATCCGCATCAGTCACCAAGACACCTTCCGCGGTTTGCATGGCGAGCGGAAATCTTCTCGGATATGAACGCGCATTAGACTCTCTTCTATTTTGCTGCTCCAAAAACACTTGATTTTTAGAACTCGTTTGTACAGGCATAGAAAGCATTCCTCCAATTGATAAAGATTATCATTTTCAATGACAAAAAAAGTGTATATTTTGTGACACCGGCATGTCAATAAGATTCAGAAAAATAGGGCGTTTCTCACAATGAGGAAACATGAAGATTTCCTCTACTGCAAATCCAGCTGCTAATATGAATCAATAGTTCCTTGAATGATATGTTAATGGGATTTTTTGGACTGTTTTTAAATAACCCGAGGCCTGAAATAAAAAGGGGCGGCTGCTGAACGTCGATTTTTCAGCAGCCGGTACAGCCGGGACTCACATGAGCTTCCCGGCGAGTTCTGCGATCGTTTGAATGCCGTAGCGAAGCTCTGGCAAAGAGGCGTACGAATAGGACAATCTGATGCTGTATTTAGCTTCTTTATCGTAGAGAGTGCCGGGATTGATGAGGATGTTTTTCTGTAATGCTTGTTCGAACAAAGCGCTGAGCGAGAGCGGCTTTAGAAATGTGACCCAAATGTAAAACCCGCCTGAAGGCTTTTCCCAGCGGGCGATTCCTCTGCAATAGGTCTCAAGACACCGGAGCGCCTCATCCCGCCTTCGTCTCAGTTCACCTTTGATCCAGCTGAGATTTTCATCATAAAGTCCGCTTGAAAGCCACTTTGCAGCCACCCATTGCGACAATGAACTTGAGCCGTAGTCAGTCTGCATTTTAATATCGGCCAGCCTCTCGATGACGGGCTCCGGGCCTGCGACCCAGCCGATGCGAAGGCCGGGGCTGACTGTTTTCGATAGTGTACTGACATAAAGAATGCTGCCTTCTCTGTCCATGGCCTTCAGCGGCGATGACGGCGGACCGTCAAGCCGCAAGTCGCCGTATGCGTCATCTTCAATAACCGGGAGCGACAGCCTTTTGCTCATTTGAATCAGCTCGCGCTTCCGGTTTTCCGACATCAGTTTGCCCGTCGGATTGTGAAATGACGGAATCGTGTACAGTAAATCGGCGCCATGCCGTTTTTTTACCGCCGGAATGACGGACGGGTCTAATCCCCCGCCATCCATTGGAAGCCCGCAAAGCCGCATGTCCATCGATTGAAAAACGTGCAGCGAGTATAGGTATGACGGCTTTTCCGCCAACACGACGGCTCTCCGCTTCAAAAGGCCGATCGATATGAGCTGCAGCGCTTGGAGCGCTCCGGAGACAATCAGAATCGAGTCGGCCGATACACGCACACCCTTCCGGCCCAGATGCTCCGCCAGCACCTCTCTTGTATAGCGGCTTCCTTTCGCTTCTTCATACCCGAGCATCAGCCTATCAGACGGTGCGCGGCGAAGAATCTCTTCCATCTGTTGATAGGGCAGCAGTTCAGGCGCTAATTCACCTGTGCCGAGCCTGATGATCCCTTCTGTAAACTCCTGCCTGTTGATTTCCTGAACCGTCATTGAATTGGGACGGTGAATTCCCGAACGTACATAACTCGTCCAGTCAAGCGGCGGCCCCGCCGTCAATTGTGACCATGTTTGATTGGCCACCTTTGTGCCTCCGCCCCGGTTGCCTTCAAGAAATCCTTGGGCTGTCAGCTCGTCCAGAGCCGCGGTAACCGTGCTTCTATTCACTTGAAAGATAGATGCCAGCTTGCGTTGTGAAGGGATTTTCGTCCCGGCCGGCCATTCGCCCTGTAAAATCTTCTCTTTTATGATCTGTTCGATTTGCTGGTATAACGGAATGTCTGAATGTCTGTTCAGCTGTCTGTTCACTTCATGTTCAGCTCCTTTTTTAAAAGATAGCATTTGGCTGGGCAATTAGACCAGCCAAATGGCCGGAGACATTCCCCGCTTCTTACTCTACAATAAAACGGATGTTTTGAATGAAAGGGGTTTTAACAGTCATGAACGCAGTTATTCACGGAATGATTCTCGCTTTTGGACTGATCTTGCCGCTCGGCGCGCAAAATGTCCTGATTTTTCAGCAAGGGGCCGCATCATCGAGCATTTGGCGTGTCTTGCCGCTTGTGATCTCCGCATCGTTGTGCGATTCCCTCCTGATTATACTGGCAGTCACAGGTATTTCCGCGGCTGTCGCCGGCCTTCCTGAAGTTAAATTTGTCCTTTTGACCGGAGGATTTTTGTTTCTCATTTATATGGGATGGATCACATGGAAGAGCAAACCGGCGGTAGGAAACGCGTCCGAAGCTATGCCGCCCAAAAAGCAAATCGCTTTTGCTGCGGCCGTATCGCTCTTAAATCCGCACGCCTTGCTCGATATCGTCGGCGTGATCGGCACCAACTCTTTAGCGTATGAAGGTGCGGATCTTTGGCTGTTCACCTGTGCATGTATGATCGTTTCGTGGCTATGGTTCCTTGGACTTGCCGCAGCGGGAAGACTTCTCAAACAGCTCGATTCACAGGGGGTCGTCATGACCTTGTTCAATAAAGGATCTGCGGCTGTCATGTGGGGGCTTGCCGCCTACCTCGGCGCCTCGCTGTTTACCTGATCCTGCGGGAACGCGGCTTCTGTCCGCATAAACCTGAGAAGCAGCGAGCACAATAAGGACATCCGGTAACCCGGCAATGATCAATCGCTGATGAGGGATGTCCATGTTTCGAAAATATAAAAGAAAGGGAGCCGGATTGCGGAGCGCTCCCATTACGAAAGATGCCCTTCTTGACGCCACCGCCGGTATGGCTGATGCGGTGATCGAAGAGCATGAAACAAAAGGCGGACAAAAAGCAGTATTTTACTATTTACATACCATCATTGATCGGGTCATGCTCCAACAGTCGATCATCAGGCCTCTGATCATGAGCGCCGAAGAAGAGTCAATATATCGCTGTTTAAAAACCTTTGTTTTGCACGTTGAACCGATCGTATCTTTAGAAACCGCAAAGGAGTGGCTGATGTCCGGTTCGATCATCATCCATGATCCGGACAGGCAGCAGTGGTTTGCCATTCCCATTGAAAATCGGGTCGGCCGGCAGATCGAACCGTCTCAAACCGAAACGGTGATGTACGGTCCGAAAGACAGTTTTACCGAGCAGCTCGACGTCAATCTTTCTTTGCTGCGGCGCAGGCTGCCTTTAACCAATTTAAAAGCGGAAAGGCTGACGGTCTGTTCGCTCAGCAAAACATCTGTTGTTATCGTTTATATTGCCGGATTAACCAATCCGGAATTGATTGAGGAAGCCAGAAAAAAAATCGCGGAAACCGATTTTGACATGATCTTCGATTCCGCACAGCTCACTGAATTGATTGAAGATCATCATCATTCGATTTTTCCGCAGTTCCAGCAGACCGAGCGTCCCGACATTTCCGCATACAATTTAAGCATTGGCAAAGTCGCCATTTTGGTCGATCAGACGCCGTTTGTATTACATGCACCGATCACGTTTTTTCACCTTTTTCACTCCGCTGAAGATTATACGACGCGCTGGCCGGTTGCCAGCTTTTTTAGAATGCTGCGCTACGCCAGTTTTTTTCTGTCTATTTTGCTCATCCCTTTTTATGTGGCTTTGTCGACTCATCATTATCATATGTTTCCGCTCCAGATCCTTTATGTGCTGATCGAATCAAGGAGCAAAGTGCCGTTCACCCCGTTTTGGGAAGCGGTTCTTATGCTGCTCGTCATTGAAATTATTAAGGAAGCCAGCGTGCGGATGCCGACAAAATCAAGTTCAACATTGGGGGTTATCTCGGGGATTGTGATTGGAGAAGCAGCGGTGCAGGCGGGCTTCGTCAGCAAAGTGCTAATCGTTTTGGTCGGCATCTCAACGGTCGCGTCATTTTTGGTGCCTAACTACATCGTAGCTAAAGGGCACACTTTGATTCATTTTACGATGCTCGTGTTCTCCGCCTGCCTCGGTTTTTTCGGATTGATCTTCGGAATGATCGGACTGTTTGTTCATTTGAACGGGCTTACTTCTCTCAAGCAGCCTTATTTTGCGCCGATTACTCCGTTATATTGGCGCGATTGGCTCGATCTTTTTATACGAAGTCCTTTGATCTGGCTGAAAAAGCGCCCCGAATATCTGCATACCTTGCAAAAATGGCGGTACGTTAAAAGGAGATGAAGCGGCTTGAGTTCTTTTCAATTATTTCACAAGACACGGCCTCTCGGCGGAATTTACATCGCCCTCATCGCCAACCGTATGCAAGTTCTTTTTTTCATCTTGGTTCTGCCGATGTATCTGGTTCACCCTTACATGATGTTCGTTATGCTCGCTGTCGGAATGCTGTCACAGTTCAACTTGTACCTGTTGTCCAAATGGCTGTCTTCTCCAGCGGCCGCAAAAGGCTATGAAGGCTTTGCCGCTCTCTTCGGCGAACGCAAGCTGCGCTTTTTTATCCTGATCGGCTTAATTCAGCTCGCGTTAAAGATCGCGATCATGATCACAAGCTACGCCGAAACGGTGAGACACTTCATCTTTCCCGCCATCAATATCAACTGGCTTGTGATCTTGATTCTGGTGATCAGCGGATATGCGGCCTCCCACGGCATGGAAAATACGATGCGATTTGTCATCATTGCCTTTATGTCATCATTTTGGATCGTGTTCATTTTTATCAGGTTTTATATCCCCCCGATCGCTTCCTTGACCGATTTATATCCGTTGATTCCTTTTGACTGGACTGAACATTCTTGGAAGGCGCTGCTCGTCATGTGGTCTTCTTTTTCCAGTCCCGAGTATTTGATTTGTCTGGCTCCATGGTTCAGCAAGGAAGCTAATGTGCTGAAATGTTTATCGGTCGGTAATGCGATTTCACTCTTCGAATATTTGTTTTTGTTTATCGGTGCATTATTTTTCTACGGCTCCTCTTATTTGCTGGAAACCATTTTTCCGGTGATAAACATGCTCCGCTATTTGCAGTCGCCGATTTTGGAGCGGATCGATACGTTTCTACTGTCTGCCCATATGTTTCATTTTGCGTTTGTAATCGCGATTTTTTTACTCTGCTTTTACGGAGGCCTCCGCATTTTGTTTAAAAGAATGGCCAAGCCTGTGACGCGAAGAGGATTTCTGTTCAGCTTCCTATTGCTCATGGGATTTTCGCTCGTGTTAAGCACCTGGTTTTGGCAATCCGGAAAGCAGCAAGATATGTGGTTTTTGATCGAAGTATCCATCGGAGCCGTCACTTACGCATTGACTCCGGCTATTCTTGTCATCGCCGGAAAACGAAAGGGGCGCATGCAATGATCAGCGGGAAACGCCTCATATTAAACGGCTGTATCGCACTTGTGATTTTCATGACGATTGAGGGCTGCTCTCCATTTGTTGAAAACAATGAGATTGAAGAAATCTCACCGGTTACCTTTTGGTATATCAAAGAAGGGAAAAAAGGAAAGATCTCAATGAGCACCACCGTCCCTCCGGTGGGCCTTGAAAAGAAGCGGCTATTCAGCACCGAAGTCAATATGATCAAACAAGTCGGCAAGCGATTTAATTTAAATTATTACAACGAGCTGAAAAACGGGCAGCTGAGAATGGTGATGATCGAAGAAAATCTCGCTGAAAAAGGCATACTTCCGATTATCAACACGCTTCTGTCAGACCCGAAAATCGGCCCTCGCCTTTATCTCATCGTCGTCAACGGCGATTTTGACAAATATATACTGAACGAATTGAAGCAAAGCGAGAATTTTGACTTTTATCTTTATCAGACGTTAAGGCATTTTGAAAGAGCCAACCAGGGTGAAATGAGCATCGTTAACCTGCATCAATTCAAAAACCAGCTGTACACCCACTATTCAGATCCTTACGTGCCTGTTTTCAGAACCGATGGTAACCAGTTCACATATGAAGGAACAGGACTTTTCCGAAACGACAAATTCGTGAAGACACTGACCGGCATAGACGATCAAATTTTTCAGCTGCTCAACAATAACAGGTATCTGAAGTTCCTCACGATTCCCAACTTGTCAATCATAATCGGCCAAGCCCGCTCAACCGTCACATTTGACTTAAATCAAAACAATACAGCTTTATCAATGAAAGTCAGCATAAACGCGGGCATTGAAGAATACACAGGCGACAAAAACCTGCAGGATCAAAGCGAGTTCAGCGCACTTGTCCATGATGTGGAATCCGAATTGGAAAAGAAAACAACGGACATGATAAAGGACATGCAAAACATTCGGGTTGATCCGCTTGAAGTCGGCGGTGAAGCGCTGTTTCCGTTTACGAAGCCGATGAGCGACAAAGCGTGGCTGCATCGTTGGGAGAAGATGGATGTCGAGGTGGACTATCGGGTGAATCTGAGACCGAATCTGAATGTGCAATAAGGGGCTTGCAGTTGATTGAAAACGCTGAGAGAAAGGGCGGCATCGGGCGGAGAAATGCTTTCTTCCGCCCTTCTTTCTGTTGATCCTATTGACCGCAGGATGATCTCCGGCATACTTTGTCTTTATCACAGCCCGTTTATGAGCCCCGTTTCATACCGTAAGCTGTTTCGTCTGATACTGAATCTTGACGGTCTTGCCTGTTGACCAGGATTCTGAGGCCGCAAGCGCGATTTCCAGATTGACTGCCGCATCCACTTCAGTCACAATCGGTTTCGTTTTGTTGCGAACACACTTGGCAAAGTGCTGCATCTCTAAGCAGTACGCTTCATGGAACCTCGCCTGGAAATCCGGAATGATATTATAGCTGCTCCCCTGCCCGGTCCGCACGGTAACCGCCGGGTTCCGCAGCGTCCCGATGAAGATGCTGCCGTCCGTCCCGATAATTTCGGCGCGTATATCGTGGCCGTAAGACGAATTGCGGCTTGCTTCCGCATCACCCGCCGCCCCCGAATCAAACTCCATATAGGTGAGCGCTTGATCGACATCATGGCATCCCGGCATGAACGCGTGCTTCAAAACCCTTCCGTGGCCGGAAACCGAAGTAATTTCAGCCCCCATTAAATAACGCGCGATATCATAATCGTGAATCGAACAATCTACGAAAATACCGCCGCTTTTTTTAATGAATTCGGCCGGAGGAGAGCCAAAATCGCGCGTAAACCCTTTATAATAGATCGGTTTGCCGATCTCTCCGGCATCGATCCTCCTTTTGGCATCCGCATAAGCAGGATCAAACCGCCTCATAAACCCCACCTGGCAAATCACGCCCGTTTCTTTGACTTTAGAAATGATTTCAATCGATTCTTCAAGATTTAATGTCAGCGGCTTCTCGACGAAAATCTGTTTGCCGCATTCGGCCGCCTGTTTGATCACTTCGGCATGGGTTGATGTCGGTGTAACGATGACGACGGCATCAATCTCTGGATCGTGGAGACATTCAAACGGATCTTCAAACCACTTTTCAACACCCAGTTCGGCGGCAATCTCCCTCGCCCTCCCCTCTGCGGGATCGGCCACAGCGGCGAGCAGGACCCCGGGCACCTCGGTTTTGAGGTTTTTCGCATGGTAATAGCCGAGCCTTCCGAGCCCTAATACGGCGCATCTCACTCGTTCTGTCATTTTCTTCTCTCCCTTCTCACATATTGAAAGCGCTTGCTCATTTCAATTCTGATTTTACCCTGTATTTATTTTATCCGCAATGCTTTTTAGGATTTAACGAGAGCAAGCGCTTGCTCTTATTTTTTAAAAAAAGAGCGTTTTTTCTATCAAAACCCGCTCTTTTCAGCATGTGCATCTTTTTTAAATGGAGGTGCCGTCGACTGTCTGACGACAAGTTCAGGCATGAGAATGATTTTGTTTTTCGAACTTTTCTCGCCGCTGATTTCTTCGGCCAGCAGCTCGGCCGCACGGCGGCCCATTTCTTCAATCGGCTGCGACACTGTCGTAAGCGGCGGATCGGTCATTTCGGCTAAAAACGTATTATCAAAGCCGATGACAGATAAATCCGTTGGAACTTGGAGCCCCCATTCCCTTGCAGTCTGAATGACTCCGCACGCAAGCACATCATTCATGGCGAAAACGGCGGTCGGAATGTTGCTTTCGAAAATCTGAGCGGCTGCTTTTTTGCCGCATTCCAGGGAAAAACCGGTACCGGCGATGAGCGATTCATTCACTTTGATGCCGGCTTCATCCATCGCTTTTTGGAAGCCTTTCAGCCTGTCTTTTTCTCCGGTTGTCGATCCGTCGCCGGCGATGCAGGCGATTGTCTTATGGCCGAGCGAAATTAAATGCCGCGTCGCTAAGTATCCGCCCATAAAATCGTCGATGACCACGACATCCAGCGGAACAAGGGCGCGGTCCTGAGAAATCATCACGAGCGGTATGCCCTCTTTTGCAATATCCTCGAGCGCATCCATGCTCTCCTGATTTTCGATGCCGGTCGCAAAAATGATGCCGTCGACGCTTTTTTGCTTGAGCACCGAGAAATACGTTGTCTCCTTTTTCGGATCGCGGTCGGTACTGCATATCATCATGCTGAATCCAAGCTCGCCCGCCCGCTCTTCAACGCTTTTGGCAAGCTCTCCGAAAAAAGGGTTTGCAATATCGGGCGTCAACAGGCCGATAATGTTCGTGCGCTTTCCGGTAAGCGCAGAAGCGTGAACATTCGGCTGATAATCGAGTTCTTTCATGACGGCATGCACTCTTTGCCTTGTCGACCTGCTGATTCTCCCGGTATTGTTGATCACCCGGGAAACCGTGGAAATCGAAACGCCTGCCGCTTCCGCTACATCATAAATGGTTTTTTTCATTTTGGTCCCCTCTAGTCCGCTGATGAAAGATATCTAATATTACATTATAGAGCGTGTCAGCTACCGCCGCAAATCAGCTCCCACTCCTCCCGCAATATTCCGTATCTGATTGAATCATAATAGACCCCGTCATAATATCTGACTTTGCGAATCCGGCCTTCCATCTTAAACCCCGCTTTTTCGGCGCACCTCATCATCCGCCTGTTGCCGGACCACGTCGTCATTCCGATTCTCGGCACATCGACGTTTTCAAATAGGAAGCCGACCCATAATTCTACGGCTTCCGTGCCGTAACCTCCGTTCCAGAACCGCGGATCATAGATGCCGATCCCGCATTCCAGCCAGCGTGTCGGCCGGCACTCCCAATAGTAAGAAACGGTTCCTTTCAGCTCTCCTTCGATCTCAATCGCCAAATAGCGCGGCGGTTTTTCTTTTAAAGCCGGCACAAAAGAGTCGAGAAAATATTGAAACGGTTCGGGCTGAAGCGGAAAATAAGGGGCATCCCATTTTTTCCATTCAGGGTTTCGGGTTCCGTAAATCATTCTCCATAATCCGGGCAGGTCATCCATTGTGATCGTGCGCAGCTTTACTTTTTCACCATTGATGGATGCCAAACTTTTCTCCTCCTATGCTTTGAAAATATCACTCAATATTTCTCTTCATCATCTTTCTGTATTCAACAGGCGAAATCCCTTCTATTTGTTTAAACAGCTTTGAGAAATAAGTCGGATCATCGATTCCGACTTGTTCGGCAATCGATGACATTTTGTCGTTTGTCGAAGAAAGGAGCCGCTTCGCTTCAAAAACCTTCGCCTTATTGGCGTATTGGCCCGGTGTGATGCCGAACGCCTTTTGCATGCAGCGGGTAATGTAGTCCTGGTGATAGTGAAGGGCAGCCGAGAGCTGCTCCATGCTGAGCTTCTCCTTATAGTGGCGGTCGATGTAATGCTGCGCTTCAGATGCCACACGCTCACTCGCCGAAGGAATGTGGAACGCCTCCTTCTGCAGGTGAATCAGCAGCTCTTCGAACAAGAGCTGCTTCCGAAGAGGCAGGTCGGAATTTTGGGCAGAATCGTCAATCAAACGTCTAAACTGCTGTTCAATAAACGCTTTTTGGTCGATCTTTCCCTTTCTCGGAATCTTTAAATGATATAATGTCGGCGTTTCAAACGTCCCCTTCTTCAGCTTGAGCTCGGTCCAGTTCTCACCTCCCTGCTGTGCAAAGCCATAAGACGGCTCCTGAAAGTGCAGCCAAAAATAGCGGGTATCGTCTTGACAGCCTTGGTGTCCATAATGCTCAAGCCCCGGTACAAGGATGATATATTCCCCTTCCCGGATCTGATGGGGGTCGCCGTCCTCAGTCAAAAATAGTTCCCCCTGTATTACATATAAGAGATCAAACACGGAATATTCACGCCTCACATGCTTTTCCCCTTTTTTGAACAGTCCTTCTCCGCCGGTAATCAACACAGGGAGCGGCGGAATTGTAAAGATGATATGTTCCATGTTCTCTCCCCTTTTCATCAAGTCGTATTTCTCCAAGAAGTATCGGTTTCGTCTCTTCTTATTATAAGAAAATGGCGTTACACTATAAAACGGATTTTTTAAAAGAAAGGGGTCAAACGCCATGAAAAAAACAGCACCTCAAAACCTCTCTTTATTCGCATTGACCTGGCCTATATTTATCGAGGTTTCATTATATATGTTAATGGGCAACGCAGATACCCTGATGCTCAGCCAATATTCCGATGACAGCGTGGCAGCCGTCGGCGTCAGCAACCAAATGCTGAACTTGATCATTGTGATGTTCGGTTTTATCGCCACAGGAACAACCGTTATTATTTCTCAATTTTTAGGAGCGCGGCAAAAAGCCGAAGCGATGGAAGTCGGCTATGTTTCTATCAGCGCCAATTTTATCATCAGTCTATTCATCAGCGCGGTGATTTATATATTTGCCAAACCGCTTTTATTGATGATGGGCCTGTCCGCCAACCTGCTGGCCGAGGCCGGCATCTTTCTCCAGATCGTCGGCGGACTGTCCTTTATTCAAGCGCTCATTATGACGTTCAGCGCCATTTTGAAAAGCTACGGGCATACAAAGGACACAATGGTTGTAACCATCGGCATGAATATCCTGAACATCGCCGGCAACTATCTTGTCATATTCGGGCCGTTCGGCTTTCCGGTTTTAGGCGTGGCCGGCGTAGCAATGTCCACTTCGATCGCGCGCATCATCGGCCTGTTCGCGATCGCTCTGCTCGTCAAAAAGCGCGTCGGCATGCCGATGTTGTCCAAACGGCTGTTTGTCTTAAAGAAAAGCCATCTGAAAAAACTGCTGAAAATCGGGATACCTTCAGCAGGGGAGCAGCTTTCGTATAACGCGTCACAGATGATTGTCACCTATTTTATCACGCTGATGGGCGCGCAGGCGCTGACGACAAAGGTCTATACCCAAAATTTGATGATGTTCATCATGCTTTTCGGCACAGCGATCAGCCAGGGAACGCAAATCTTAATCGGACGCCATATCGGCGCGAAACAATTTGATGAAGCGTACAGCCGCTGTCTGAAGAGCCTCTGGTGGGCTCTGGCCATTACAACATTTACTTCCGTTCTCTTCGCTGTGTTTTCCAAACAGCTGATCGGCATTTTCAGCAGCAATCCCGATATTATCGCAACGGCCAGTATACTGATCCTTTTGACGATTATCCTGGAGCCTGGCCGCTCGTTTAACGTGGTCATCATTAATTCTCTCAGAGCTGCTGGAGACGCGAAATATCCGGTTTATATGGCAATTGTCTCAATGTGGGGAATCGGCCTTCCGATCGCTTATATTTTCGGCATTCAGCTCGGATTCGGCCTGGCGGGAATATGGTTTTCCTTCATCGCCGACGAGTGGGTCAGGGGAATTTTGATGTACAGAAGATGGAGATCTAAAATGTGGCTACAAAAAGGCTTTGCGGCATAACCTGCTTTCAACTGAAAGCAGGTTTTTTAATGTCATAAAACATCACAAGAATTTTATTCTGTGAATACAGATCTCTCTGATAATAGGTCTAATAGATTAATTTTTTTGAAAATTCGTATTGATTTTCAATTTGATATTACGTATGATAATAAACATAACAATACACGTAATAAAACCTTACACCAAAAGGAGGATTTACATTGTGAAAAAAATCGAAACGATTATACGCCCTGAACAGTTTCCCCGCCTCCGCAAAAAGCTTGAAGAGGTTGGCATAAACGGATTAACGGTCTCAGAGGTTGCCGGCTGCGGGCAACAGCGCGGGAAACAGGCTTTGTTTCGCGGCACCTCCTACGAAATCAAGCTGCTGCCTAAAGTGAAAGTCGAAATGGTGATTGAATCGGAGAGCGTTGATGAAATTATCCAAATCATCGAAAGCACATGTTCGACAAATACGGTTGGCGACGGAAAAATCTTTGTGCTCCCGATTGAAAATGCGGTTCGAATCCGGACAGGGGAATCCGGAAAAGAAGCGATTGTGTAAAACGACCGGCTCCACCCCGCCTCTTTTTGCCGATACTTTAAGAAAGGATGATTCTTATGAAAACCAAGGTATCTTTCGTCCTGTTCCTCAGTTTTTTCCTCGCAGCATCAGCTCTGGCCGCAGAACCGACGGCGCAATCGGTCAATGATTCGGTCAACATGATATGGATGGCCATCGGCACTCTGCTCGTCTTTTTTATGCACGCCGGTTTCGCGATGATTGAATCTGGCTTTACCAGAGCTAAAAACACGTTAAACATTTTAATGAAAAACTTTCTGACGGTCTCTATCGGCTCCATCCTTTATTTCTTCGCCGGATACGCGTTGATGTTCGGGGACAGCGCCGGCGGGTTCATCGGCACAAGCGGTTTTGCTTTAGCAGGTGATCAGGATGTCGGATTTTTCGTCTTTCAGGCCGTGTTTGCCGCTACGTGCGCGACCATTATTTCCGGCGCTGTCGCTGAACGGATGAAGCTTGGTAGCTATATGATTTTGACGCTGTTTATGACCGGTCTCATCTACCCGGTTGTCGGCCATTGGACTTGGGGGGAAGGCTGGCTGTATGACCTCGGATTTGTTGATTTTGCCGGATCTGCGATCGTTCACATGACAGGTGCTGCGGGCGCGGTTGCGGCTGTCATCTTTCTCGGGCCGCGGATTGGAAAATATGCAAACGGAAAGGTCAATGCCATTCCAGGACACAGCATTCCGCTGGGCGCACTCGGCGTCTTTATCCTGTGGTTCGGCTGGTTTGGGTTCAACGGCGGAAGCACGCTTGCGGCTGATCCCGCCGCCGTCCCGCATGTCATCACCACAACCCTTTTAGCCGCGTCGGGCGGAGTCGTCAGCTCGGCGCTGTTCACTTATTTCCGCTACGGCAGGATCGACCCTTCCCTGACGCTGAACGGCGCGCTTGGCGGCCTTGTCGGAATTACCGCGGGCGCGGACGGCGTTTCATTTACAGGCGCGATATTAATCGGATGCATCGCAGGTGTCATTTTAGTTGTCGGCGTTCAGTTTATCGATCAGGTGCTGAAGCTTGACGATCCCGTCGGCGCCATTGCCGTTCACGGTGTTTGCGGTGTTTGGGGGACGCTTGCAGTCGGGCTTTTCAATACATCGAGCGGTCTCTTTTACGGAGGAGGAGCCGCACAGCTCGGCATTCAAGCCGTCGGCATTTTGGCGATCGCAGCCTGGACCCTCGCTGCTACATCGGCTGTCACTGCAGTAATGAAAGCTTTCACTCCGATCCGGGTATCAAAAGAAGAGGAAATATCCGGACTCGATTATGCCGAACACGGTTCTTCGGCGTACGAGTATAAAGAAAGCTACATCGAACAGGGCGATGTTGACGTCAGCTCCGCTTTCGGAACCGATCTTGTCTCACGGATCAACAATTTAAAGCCGGGACCGTCTTCCAAAACAGAACAGGTTTGACTCTCTTCCATCCAGTCTGCCGATCATTGAAATCAGCGGCGGTGTTCAAATAACGCCGCCGTTTCTTTTGCCAAAACGCAGAACACCCGGCTTATGCCGGGTGTTTTATGTTATTCCTCAATATCAATTCGATAATTCTCAAACCAAGTATGGATTTGGGCAAGGTGTGCGATCAACTGCGGTCCCTTCATCAATTGTCCGTACCAGGGAACTTGAAATGATGCGCCCTCCGTCTCAATCAGCCGCTCCAGTTTTTTCTTGTCTAAGAAAACATAAAGCGCCGAGTCTTTTTGCTCCAGCAATGACTCCAGCCAACGAATGACGGCTTTCGTATAAGCGGGGTGGTGCGTTTTCGGATATGGACTTTTTTTGCGATACAGCACTTCATCAGGCAAAATGCCTTCAAGAGCCTTGCGGAAGATGCCTTTTTCACGGCTGCCATGCATTTTGACATCCCACGGAATATTCCAGACATACTCGACAAGCCTGTGGTCCGCAAACGGAACCCTGACTTCGAGGCTCGCCCCCATGCTCATTCTGTCTTTTCGATCCAAGAGCGTTGTCATAAACCAGAGCATATTTAAGTAAAACAGCTCTCTCCTTCGTTTCTCCGCACCCGTTTCTCCTTCAAGCAGCGGTGTTTCTTTAACCGTTTCCTCGTATTTCGCCTTCACATATTCGCCGAGGTTCAGTTTTTTCTGCCAGCCGTCCTGCAGAAGTGCGATCCGTTCTTCCATTGATCTCATCCATGGGAAACCTTTCACATCTTCTGCCGAATGGAACCAAGGGTAGCCGCCGAAAATTTCGTCCGCGCATTCCCCGGAAAGACTCACGACAAAGTCCTTTTTAATCTCGCGGCAAAACCACAGCAAAGAAGAATCGACATCAGCCATCCCCGGCAAATCACGGACCAGTACGGCTTCTTCCAAATAAGCGGCCAGCTCCTCCTGGGAAATCACGCAGTTGTGGTGAACCGTTGCGAATGCATCGGACATTTTTTTAATCCACGGTCCGTCGGCGTTTGGCTGAAATGAACTTGACGTAAAATATTGTTCATTGTCTTCATAATCGATCGAAAACGTATGAAGCGGCCCCTTCCCTTCTTCCTCAAAATGCTTGGCGGCCGTTGCGGTAATGGCGCTCGAATCAACCCCACCTGATAAAAACGTGCATACCGGCACATCAGACACAAGCTGCCTTGTGACGGCGTCCTGAAACAGCGACCGCACATTTTCCACCGTTTCGTCAAAGCTGTCGGTATGCTTCTCGCTTTTCACATTCCAGTAGCGCCAAACCGTTAAACCGTCTTTTGAGAAAATCATCGCATGCCCCGGGCGGATCTCTTTTATTCCTTTAAAAACACCGCTCCCCGGCGATCGCGACGGCCCGAGGCCGAAAATTTCGGCCAGCCCTGAACGGTCGACCTTTGCTTTCACTTCCGGGTGAGCGAGAATCGCTTTGATTTCAGATCCGAACAGAAATGATGAGCCCTGTTCGGTGTAAAAGAACGGTTTAACGCCGAGCCTGTCGCGTGCCGCAAAAAGAAGATCGCGCTTTTCATCCCATACCGTAAATGCAAAAATTCCGTTCAGCCTGTCGATGCATTCCTCTTTCCATTCCATGTATGAATGAAGCAAAACCTCTGTATCTGAGTGGCTCTTGAATTGATGCCCCCGCTGCCTAAGCTCTTTCCGCAAATCCTCCGTATTATAGAGTTCGCCGTTATAGCAAATCGTATAATCGTACCCTTGGTGTGTGCGGGTCATCGGCTGTCTGCCGCCTTCCAGATCCACAACTGCCAAGCGTTTATGTCCGAATAAAACATGGCGCTTTCCCCAAATATTCGTATCATCAGGTCCTCTGTTCGAAAGCGTATCAGTCATTTTCTCCATGACAGACTGCTCCTGAACAAGCGGCTTCTTAAAATCGACCCACCCCGTTATTCCACACATTGTCGATCAGCTCCAATTCTAATGTTCTTCCTCTGCTTTAGGCTTCACTTCCTTTGTCACTTTACCTATTTTATGCACCTTAAAATAATAGTTGAATTGTCCAACAGAGTCTTGTATGAGACAAGCCCGTTTTGGAAAAAACGAAATAAGAAAGGAGACCGCCCATGGACACCGAACGCCAAAAACGAATTTACGCCGAAAAGCGCAAATGGATTTACGGCAAAATTTTAATGGAAGACGGGATCTGCCTGATTGAAAACGAAGAAGGAGATTTATTTTTGGTTGAAAGCCTGAACAGTCCCGGAGTTTTCATCAGCATAGACGGAGAATGGCAAAAAGCCGAACTGTTTGATCAATTCGCCGTCACGGAAAAGCCGGAGACCGTGAAGCTGACAGGCGGAGAATCGATCCGTTATCTGAAAACGGTAAAACAGGCATTTCTCGAATTTTTGAACGATCTGGAAGACGGACAGTTCTATTCTTTTTTGGATCAGCTGAACAGCCTCGGCTTTTCCGTCTTTGACTGCGTCTTCGCCTATAACGGCTTGAGCTTTTGGCCCGGGAAAAAGGATGTGAAGGGCGTTTCGTTTTATCAGTTTTCTCATGATATGAAACAATGCGCCCTGCAGCATCATTACGAACGAAAAGAGGAATGGAAGGACAGATTCGAATGGACCGCTTCAGACGGGGAACGAATCGTGATGATTTCAACCTTCAAGCCGCCGACATAAAAAGACACCAGTTCTCATAAAGAACCGATGTCTTTTAATTAAAACAATTTAAAGCCGAGTGGAAGACGGAGCCCAAGCACAACCGTCAAGAGCAGAACGACAATAAAGCCGATCCAGATCCCGGTGGCCGCTTTTCCGTTTTTCCTGCGAATTAAAAGCATTTCCATGAATCCGATGGTGATGAGGCCGAGCAAGGCCTTCGCTATGTATTCTCCGTTCCATGCCGTGAACTTTAAAAAGAGCTGCGCCCCGGTAATGATAACGATAATATAGAATAAGCGGAGAATCATATGTGTAATTTTTGCGCCTTTGCTGTTTCCAGAAGAGTAAAGTCCGTAAGCAACGAACACTAAAATGAGCGCGATCACCCAAGACGTGATATGCATATGCGTCATATTCATTTTTCCCCCTATCAAATCAGGTATCGTTCTTATCTTATCATGAACCGGTCCATTAAACAAAACAATGTGAACGCTGTCATTTCCGCAGCAAAAAAGACGCTGAGATCATTCATCAGCGCCTTTTTCATTTATTTGCGTTTGTTCTTTTTCATGCTTTTCGTTATCTGTTTCCACCGCTTTTTTTCCTGCTGCGCGGCCCGTTTATCCGTTTTTCTTTCGAGGTATTCGAGCTCTTTTTTTAATTTCAGGTAGCTTTGGAACCGGCCGGCATCGAGTCTGCCGTCAGCCAGCGCCTCCTGCACGGAGCAGCCGGGTTCTGTTTGATGCATGCAGTCTGAAAATCGGCAGTTTTTTGCAAGCTGGTCAATATCGCTGAAGCTCTGTCTGAATCCTTCTTCCGATTCCCAAAGCTCCAATGCCCGCATCCCCGGCGTATCGATTAAAAGTCCGCCTTCAGGCAGCAAGAACATTTCCCTGTGTGTCGTCGTATGCCGCCCTTTGTCGTCATCTTCACGGACAGACTGGACCGCCTGCCTGTCTTCGTTCAGAAAAAAGTTGATGATCGTTGATTTGCCGACGCCTGACGACCCTAAAAGGGCGACGGTTTCTCCTTGTTTCACATACGCTTTCAACTCATCCATCCCATTGCCTTCATGAGCGCTGATGACATGAATCGGCACCCCGAATGCCACGGATTCCGCCTGGCGCACCTTTTCTTCAATCCGGTCAGCGATGTCGGCTTTGCTCAAGACAATGACGGGATTGGCTCCGCTTTCCCAAGCCAGCAGCAAATAGCGTTCGATTCTTCTCACATTAAAATCCAGACCGAGCGCATTGACGAGAAAGATCGTGTTGACGTTTGCTGCGGTGATCTGTTCCTCTGCCGGCTCCCCCGCCGCTTTGCGCGAAAATTTGCTGAACCGGGGAACGATCTCCGTGATCATTCCCTTCTTTTCGCCACCGCGTGGACGCATATACACCCAATCGCCGACAGCGGGGTAGTCTCCGCGGCTCTCCGCTTCAAACCGCAGCCTGCCTGAGATTTCGGCCAGCCATTCTCCCTCTTCCGTCCATACCCGGTACAACCTTTTATGCTCAAGGGCGATCCTTCCTAAAATCAGACCTTCCTCGTCCTTTAAAGCTTCCATGATATATTTGATGCCTAATGCAGATAAATTCAATGTGGTTTCCTCCTAAAGATCTGATGATTTTTCAAACAAAAAAAGAGCCGCAAATACACGGCTCTCTCAACATATAAACACTCCATGAGCCGCTTCGACAGCCCATGGAAATATCACCAGATCCATTTGAAGAATACCAGTCGAAATATTACATGGGCTGTGCAATGATCGTTTGTTGGGCAAAAAAGACAATATCCATTCTCATCACACATCCCTCATTTCTAAAAAGTTTGACAGCTTCATTATATGCTAAAGCCAATCTTTTGACAATCCTTTATTTCACTGGATTGGAAAGCGTTTCAGCCAAAACTCTGCCTGAACCTTCCTTCGAGATCCTCCTTTATCAGGCAGGGATAACATTTCACCCAGTGTCTCAAATCATTTTACAGATCGGCTGAGCGGCTTGTCTGTCTTCCATTTCATTTTAGCCAGTGATTTTATTGAATATGAAATCACTGGTAAAAAATACGATTAAACCAACCATTAAAATCAAAAATGAAATATTAAATCCTGATTCTATAAAAAATGAATATGCGGAACTTACCGATAAAGCAATCATATAAAAAACAAATCCTACTTTTGTCGCTTTTTCAGTACTTTTCTTTTCCTTTTCCGTCATTTTTCTAAAGAACAATTTCTTTCCTCCCAAACATCAATCATTATTGATAAACAATCTGCGAGCAGCCATAACACATGTCGAAAACAGGCTGTGTACTTGCCGTTGATTCGAAAAATAGCCCCCTGGCAATCTCGCATATTTTTATAAAAGTTTTTTATTTCACTGGATTGGAAAGCGTTCCGATCGGTTCGATCGTAATGTCGACTTGATCGCCTTTTCGGAGGAACTTTGGCGGATTAAAGCCTTTGCCGACTCCTGACGGCGTACCGGTTGCGATAATATCCCCCGCTTCAAGCGTCATTCCTTTAGACAGCGTTTCGATCATGTCCGCAATCGGAAAAATCATGTCCTCTGTGCTGCCCGACTGGCGGAGTTCGCCGTTCACTCTCGTCTCAACCCTCAAGTCGCCTGCATCTTCAATCATTGATTTATGTACAAGAAACGGCCCCATCGGGCAAGTCGTATCAAGGCTTTTGCCGATAAAAAACTGCTTGTGCCTCTTTTGCAGATCGCGCGCCGTCACATCATTGATGATCGTATAGCCGAACACATAGTCGAGGGCTTCAGCTTTCGGGATGTTCTTTCCCGTTTTGCCGATGACAACCGCGAGCTCGCCTTCATAATCGAGCGCCTCTGTCACGCCTTCGTGGGCATCAATCCCTTCCATGTGGCCGATAACCGAAGTCGGCGCTTTTGTAAACACCATGATATGTTCGGGAATATCTGCTTCACTTCCCATTTCAATCGCATGATCCCGATAATTTTTTCCGATGCAGATCACGTTTTTCCGCGGTTCGGGAATCGGCGCAAGCAAATCAACGTCTGACAGCGGATAAATATACGAACCGCTCTCTTCGCTGTTTTTCTTTTTTGACCATTCCACTAGCTGTTCGACATGGCGGACAAACTTCTCTCCCTCGCTTACGCATTCGATAAGCGTTTCAGGTATCGTTTCAAGCTCAAACAGCTTTTTTTCCGCCTTTTGCAAATCCATTATCTTCTCATCCATGACAAGCCCTACAAATGTACGGCTGTGTAGCTTTGCTGTCGCAAACTTCATAAATATTCCCCCGCAGTATGATTTAAAACTATTCTACATATTCTCTAAAAAAACGAAAATTCCTTTTCGCTTTCAGCAAACAGCTTCGAAAGTCCCGGGCGTTCCTTCCCGGAAAAGAAAATGGCGGCTCACCATGCAGTAAGCCGCTTCTCTTATTTTTTCCGGTAGATGACTTCGGTCAGATTTCCGTCAGACCATTTTGTAATGGTTTCATAGCCGCCTCGTTTATGATGGTGAGTCTTCTTGCAGCGATGATGATCGGGGCGTTTACTTCTGCATTTATCCCGTTTTTTGCAATCGTGAGGCTTTTTGCTTTTATCCGGTTTTTTACAGCCGTCAGGTTTCTTGCTTTTGTCAGGCTTTTTGCAGTCATCAGGTTTCTTGCTTTTGTCGGGTTTCTTGCAGTCATCAGGTTTCTTGCTTTTGTCGGGTTTCTTGCTTTTGTCGGGTTTCTTGCTTTTGTCGTGCTTGCTTTTATCCGGTTTTTCATGGTCGTCATGCTTCTTGCTTTTATGATGTTTTTTGCTTCTGTCCGGCTTGATCCCCCACCAAAGATCCCAAATGTTATGCGGACGCCGCTCTTTTCCCGAGCCGGCGGATTCTTCGGGTTCCCGGTCTAAATAATGGTCTCTGCCTTCGCTCTTCAGCTGATCTACCGCCTCTTTAATGTCATGATCATGGACACCACTCATCTTGTAACCTCCTGTTCTTCCTTTTTTATGTCCTGATTTATCATACGCACCGTAAAGACAAGTGTACTGAGGCAAATGACTGTTTTTGTTCAAACTTAGGCGGTCCGCTTCCGGGACTGGCTGTTTTCACATATGATATGTCAGCTGAAAAAGGAGGAAATGATGATGAGTGCCACTGCCTTGCCGGCCTTCAGGCTGCACATTCATCCGAAGCATCTGCTTGAGTTGAAAAAAGACGTCTGGAGTGATGAAGCCGTTCCGGGCATGCTCTTGACCGGTTCAGCAAAGACGCCTGTCGCAGTGTCATACAGAGGGGCCCATACCCGCAAACTGACAAAGAAGTCCTATTTCATTCAATATCCGGACAGAAAAGAAAAGGCTGAAGAAGCTGCGTTTCATTTGAACGCCGAATATCACGACCCGTCTTTCATCAGAAACAGGCTATCCTTTCATTTTTTTGAACAAATCGGCGTTCTTGCGCCGGCAGCATCGCACGCTTTCCTTTATCTCAACGAAAAAAAAGAAGGCATCTATTTAAAAATCGAATCTGTTGACGATCATTTCTTAAAGAGGAGAAATTTAGAAAGGGGGGCCATTTATTATGCCGTTGATGACGATGCTAATTTTTCTCTGCTGAGCTCCTTCGATAAAAAGGCTAAGCAAAATCTCATGCAGGGATATGAAAGAAAAACGGGGTCTAGCCGCCACGATGATTACCTCCAGGAATTTATCTACTTTATTAATACCGCAAAAGACGACATATTTGAAAAGGAAATCAAACGCTATCTCGATGTCAAACAATATTTGCTGTGGCTCATCGGCGCCGTCTGCACCCAAAACTTCGACGGCTTCGTCCATAACTATGCGCTTTATTTAAACGATCGCACAAAAACGTTTCAAATTATTCCATGGGATTATGACGCGACATGGGGACGGAATATTCACGGGGAAGAAATGGAACATAACAGGATTCCGGCGAAAGGCTATAATACACTGTCTGCGAGACTGCTCGACATCCCGGCTTTTCAGTCCCAATACTTCAATTTAATGAAAAACGTCTTGCACCGCCAATTTACAATCAGTCGGCTTTCGCGGTTTGCGGTAGACTGGCATGAGACAATCGCGCCTTTTCTTGAATATGATCCTTATACAACCGTCACATACAGCCGACTCGAAGATGAGCAAAAACAAATTTTCCATTTTATCGAACAGAGGAAGCGGTTTCTGCTTTTCGAGCTTTCCCGATTATAAACGGGCGCTCTCCTTCAAAAAAAATGTCACATTTTTTGTCATATTGGCGAAAAAAATCCCTTTAACACAAAATAAGGTATACTAGCAATATCAAGGAACATCATTGCTGAATACCTGAAATCACCGACTCAAAATACAAATCGAAAGTTGGAGACTGCCATGATGAACAATAAAATTGAAGCAAAAAGACTGGCCTTATTTGAAGCTGCCGAAAAATTCGGCATCAACTCCAAAGAGGCCATTCAATGCAGTCAGGAATTGGACAACTTGCTGAACCAACGAATGCAAAAGGATGAGAACTGCGTGATACATGCGGAAGAAAGAAAAGGCCGCCATACATCATGACCTCCGACTGCAAGCTGCGCCTGATGCCCGGCCTTCCCTCTCCTCCGTTTCCTCATCCAATGATTTCAGGTCGCAGCTTTGGCTATTCGGCCATTGTTTTTTGAACATAAATCATCGTGCACACACCGTAGGCAAGAATGACCGAAGGTGTAAAGGACTCTTGATACGGAATATAAACAAACCCGTTCAAGAATAACAAAAATCCGCTGTTCAAAAAGAAATACCCTGCGATTTTGGCCAGCTTATCCTGATCCCTTACTCTTTCCCGGCGAAATCCCCGCAATATCCAAGTTTGTTTTTTTATTCCGACTGCATAGGCTGCTGAAAAGAACAGCAGGGCTGCAGCAATTGACACCGCATTCAATTGAAAATACATGTCTCCTCCCCCTTCCCTTATCGCACCGTTTTTCTTATTCATACGTTTTCCAATCTGATAAGTTTCACCCGCATGTGATCAGCACTCACGGCAAAACCTCTTTTTTTATCACAAAAGCGCCTAATCAACATAGGATATGGTGTATAGCCCATAAAAAACGTGTGATTACTTAAAGGGTGTGCCATCATGCCAGCTATTGTCGGAGCTTTTAAAGTAAATGCCGTCGGTACGAGCGGCGTTGTTCATGTCGGAGACTGCATCACGATTTCTCCTTATGCAGAAGTTAAAACATTCGCAGGCGCCGGCAGTTTCAATACCGGAGACGGACTCAGCGTATATAACCAGAACAGCATCACCAACACATATGACAACGATATGATTGATCAGCCGCTCGCAGGCAACCTGTAAGGAGGTGGGGGCATGAATTTTTATATCAACCAATCGATTCAAATCAACTATTTAAGAGTCGAAGGCATCAGCAACTCTTCCGTCTTGCAGATCGGGAGCGCGGGCTCCATTAAAACACTTTCCAACCTTTATAATACAGGGAGCTACACGGAAGCAGCCCCGCCTGTCGCCGGCGGCGAAGTTTTTGACGACGCTTTTGAAGACGGGACTCAACCAACTCTCGTTCCTCTTCATGCTCCTTCTGTTACAGTACCATAGGATACACGGGGGTGTAATCTCATGAAACAAAGCAATCCACAGAACTGGTATGGGTATTTGCAGCAGCAGGATGCGCAAATCCAGCGCCTCGAAAGGCAGATTGCCGCATTGCAGTCGGAATTGAACCAGCTGAAAGAAAATCCCGGTACCCGGATTGACCGGATCGAATACAAATTTGATCAATTAAAAATTGAACGCTTGGACGGAACGCTCAACATCGGGCTTAATCCGACAGATCCTGACCAGGTGGAAAACTTTGAAATCAGCCAGCAGCCGCCAGGTATCGGAATGCTGCAGCAGGAACTCGACGGCCAGCTGATGCAGCAAACGAGACAGCTCGTCGATGCCTACTTAAACGAAGAAACCCCTCGTTTGCTGGAACAGCTGGAAGACCGGTATGACAGTAAACTGGACGATACAAACCGCCACCATATCATCGAAGACATCAGAAAGCAAATCGACAGCCGCATCCGCTATTACGTCAAACATGTGCAGCCTGACGAAAACATCCAGCCCCGCGAGCATGCAGAACGGCTGGCCGATTATGTGAAGCGTGATATCGCACGGGCAATCGAACACTTTCTCAAATCGATTCCTGACGAAATGAAAGGAAATGAAAACACATGAATTTTACCGTTGTGAACCGCTGTTTGGATGTAGGTAATATTAACATTACCGGGGTTTCAAGCTCATCTGTTTTTTTAATCGGAGATACAGAATGCATTTCCCTGTCATCAATTTTTGATACACCGCCTGAATCTCTCATTGTCGGGCCGTTTGTCCCGCTGGCGCCGGAATCAAGATGATCAGAACGTCAAAAGTAAAGTTTTTGAAAGTTCATTCAGTAGGGATCACCAGCACGCTGCAAATCGGGGATGTCGAAGAGATTATTCCTAAAGTGAAAATTCTCGCTGTTCAGCGCTACCTTTCACTTTTTTTCGGAAATGAAGGCTCATTTAATCAGGAAGATTTCCCTCTCTTTCAGCAGCCGATACCACATTTATTACCGGAAACCGGCGTCTCATCAGCTTTTTTCCATGAGGTTCCCGTCATTCGAGTCAGAGCTGTAAAAATTGCCGGGGTATCTTCTTCTTCAGTTTTTCAGGTTGGTTCGACGCGCCGCATGATTTCCGAGGCGAGAGTCAAACATATCAGAAAGCTTCCTCCTGCAAGGAACTCACAATAACCGCCCGGCCGACATATACTGGTTCAGAGACTTCTATAAAGGATGTCGATCAATCATGCCAGCCATTGTCGGACCCATTAAAATCAATGAAATCTCAGGAGGAGTAGTGAATTTCGGCGATTCTTTTTATCTATCTCCAAAAAGCTCTTCAAAGTCTGCACTCGGTTCTGGTGCTGGTAATACTGGAGATTTCCTTATCGTCAACAATGGTATAAACGCGACAAATTATATAGACCCGGATGTAAGCGACCAGAATGTTGTCGGAAATGCATAAAGCAGCCTCTTCCACTAGAAGAAGGCTGCTTTTTGGTTATCAGGTTAAATCATTTCAAGCGATACAGCTGTGCCTTTGCCGCTCGGTTCAGCCGGATGGACAATCAGCTTCTTCGGCAGCCTGGCCCGAAGTTCCTGAACGTGGCTGATCACACCGACCGACAGATTGTCAGACTGAAGCTTCTCCAATGCGGTCACGACCGTATCCAGCAAATCCTGATCAAGCGTGCCAAACCCTTCGTCCAAAAAGAAGAATTGGAGCGGATACTCTCCGCGAAGCTGGATCTGTGCCGAAAGTGCAAGCGCAAGCGCCAGTGAAGTCAGAAACGTCTCCCCACCTGACAGACTCGTAACAGGACGCTTGACTCCGCCGTTGGCATCGTCCCTCATCACAAAACCGCCTTCTGAGTCGACTTCAATCGCATACCTCTGTCTTGTCAGTTCGCCGAGTCTTGCAGATGCGTCTCTTGTGACGCTTTCAAGCTGCTCTTCTGCCAAGTATTCAACAAAGCTGTTTCCTTTAAAGACGGCTTGGAGTTTATCAAGACGGTCGATGTATGTCTGCCATTCAGCCAATGATGCTTCAAGTTCCTTAAACCTTTTATGGTTCTCGCGGATGACGGCGAGAGCTTTGCCGGCCGCGCCCCTTTCTTCCAAGGCTTTGCTGAATGCCTCCTCAGCTTTGTCCTTCGTGACGGCGGCTTTTTCCCAACTCTCCTCAGAAACCGATCTCCCATCAAGCTTTTCCGTAATCCGCTTGATATTGGACTCGCACTGTTTTGTCTGATCCCAATGCATTTGAATGTCTTCTTTCAGCCGGGCAAGATCATCGCGGTCTAAAATGCTCGCTTTCACTTCAGAGGCCTTTTCAAACGGTGTACCTCCGGATTTTTCCTGCCAGATGTCCGACGCTTTCGCAAGCCTTGCTTCCGCTTCACGCAAAGCGAGCTCACACCCTTTTGTCTGTCCTCTTAAACGGCTGACTTCGGATTCGGTCTCTTTGAGCCGTCCGTAAAGCGTCTGTTCCTGCTCATGCAGCTTGGCCAATTGCGTTTTCACGTCTTGAAGCTTTTTGTCGATCGCAGCTGTATCGGGATAGCCCATCAGCTCTTTTTGATAATCGTTTATTTCTTTATTAAGGCTTTCGACCGCATAGCGGAGGTCGAGCTTTTCTTTATCAAGCGCAAACAAGCGCTCGGTGAGCTTCTCTTTTTGCTGTTCATGTTTTGTGAGAAAGCCGACGCTCGTTTCGATACGCTTTTCGAATTCCTCTGCGGCCAGATCTTTTTCTTCAATCGTTTTTTGCCATTTTTCAGCCTGTTCATAAGAGAGGCCGTCGAATTGTTCGCCGAAGCTTTTTCGGCGTTCATTTAACTGGTCATTTAATTCGCGGACGCGGTTTTGAAGCCTGTTACGCTCCCTTTCTTCATGGCTGAGTCGCTCGCTGATTTGGTCGCGTTTCTTGCAGAGCTCTTTATATGTGTGAAGGAGCTTGGACATCCTGCTTTTTGTCTCGGCGAGATCCTGTCTGATTCCTTTCCATTCAAAGCTGATGCGGTTGTACCGTTCGGGAATGGTGCCTTCTTCTATCGATGCAGCGGTTTCAGGCAGTTCATGTTTGCTCTTGACTAAAAACGGGCATTCGCTCACCAGGTGGTCGGATTGCTGTTCGAGTGCCACTTTGGCCGAGAAAAACTCCTGAGCCAGCGCACCGGCTTCAGCGATGATGGCTTCCGTTTTCTCCAGTTCGGAATCCGCCTCTTTAAAGGACAGGCTTTCTATGCCGACGCGGGCGGGCATTTCATGATGTACAGATCCGCAGACCGGACAAGGCTCTCCGTCTTTGAGCTGCTTTGCCAGTTCGATTGCCAGCTGATCACGGTTTGCCTGTTCCCGTTTTGCCGCAATCTCTTCTTTTTTTTGAGATGCCACACGGATGGTCTCAGAGAGCGATCTGTCTGTTTCGCAAACGAGCGCGTACGCTCGTTCGACAGCGGCAAACAATGCCTCGATGCGTTCGGTTTCAGCTTTTACCTTTTGATCCACCGCTTGCTGTTCTTGCTGGAGCTCTTTAATCAGCGTCTCCTGCTGACCAAGCCGTTCCTTTTCTAAAGCGGCATCGTTGTTAAGCTGTTGAATGTGAAAAGCAAGCTGATTGGCATTTCGGCAGTTTTTACGCTCTTCGCTAGATACCTGGACAGATTTCAGCTCCGCTTTCAGCTGATTCTGCTTGGCTGTCCCGCGTTCAAGCAGACTTTTCACCTTGGCCAGCTCGTCTGCCGCATGCTTGATTTCCTCTTCTTTCAAACGCTGTTCGCGCTGCTTCTTCTCGGCCTCGGCCTGTGCGGCTAGCCGCTTGTTTTCAATTTCCTTCAAAGCGGTGAGCTGTTCTTCTTGCTTGAGAAGCTCCGGTTCCTTTTCATTTTTAAGACGCCTGAAATCCTCGTACTCGCGCTCTGTTTTTTTATGAAGCTCTTCATATTGTTCTAATTGTTCCCGCGCTTGTTTTTCTTCCCGGTGTGCGCGTTCGGCATCTTCCCGCGCTGCCAGCAAGGCGTCTGCATAAGGCTTGAGCGTATTTGCCGTTTCGGCGAGGTGCAGGCGGCTTTCTTTTTCCCGAATCTGTTCCTGTTTCTTTAAAAGCTCCGCCTCTTTTTTTAGATAGCTTTCTTTTTCCTGCTGCAGATTCCAAATCTCCTGATACTCCGCAAAGCGCTGCGCTTCTGCGTCTCGTTCGCGCTTCTTGCTTTGCAAAAGGCTTTCAGCTTCTTCGAGATGCTGTTCCGCCTGTTTCAGCGCCTCTTCCCCCGCATCGCCCAATCCAGCCTGCTCGGCAAGCATCTCATTTTTTCTAGCCTGCGCTGTTTGCGCCTGTTTCTTCAGTTTTTTGACGAGCCTGTCCCCGTATTGTTCGAGGTTGAACAGGCGCTGAAGCATCTGCCGCCGCTCCGCTCCTTTTAAGGAAAGAAATTCGGCGAATTTACCTTGCGGCAGGACGACTGCCCTTGTAAAATCGTCGATCGTCAAGCCCAGCAGCTCTTCGATTTTCCGGTTTACTTCATTCGCTTTATCGGCCAGAACGATTTGTTCCTCTTTCATTTCAATGAAGCGGCAGATCGATGTTTTGACCTTGACGGCATCTGTCCGCTTAAAGACCCGTTCCACTTTATAAGCCGTCTCATGGCCTGTCTGCAGCTTAAACGTAAACGATACAGCAAGCTCATCTTCGGCATGATTCAAAATACCGTGCGTATTATTGGCGGCCCGCTCCACCTTCCCATACAAAGCAAGAGTCATCGCGTCAAGAATCGACGACTTGCCGCTTCCGGTCGGCCCGAAGATACCGAATACACCGGCATCGCACAGGCGCTCAAAATCGATCACCTGCTCCTGCCTGAAACTGTGCAGCCCCTTAATAGACAGAGAAATCGGCTTCATGTTTCATCACCCTCTTCCTGTTCCGATCCTGCGGCGAGCTCCAGAAACAGTTTGACGGTTTCTTCATCGGGAACCGCTCCACCGGTTTGTCTTTCATAAAACGCTATAAACCGTTCTTCAATCGGAACGTTTCTGGACCGGATCTTCTCTTCATCCGAGGCGGCTTCCTCAAAAACCGGACGAATATGGATGATGCCTTGATGCGCTTTTCTCAAACGGTGAATTTCTTCAATCGACAGCTGGTCTGTCAGATGGATTTCAAGGTCGATCCACGCGTTTTTGTCCCGCTCTTCCTCCAGCCAGCTGTATACTTGGGACATCCCTTTTTCCGCCTTCCATTTAACGAGCGGTTTTCCACTCGTCAAATGGACCTCTTCCCATGATGCCGTTTGACCGGGTGCGGCTTCGACAATGGTGACCGATTTTGCGTATCCCGCTTCAGAAAAGCTGTAGGCAAGCGGTGAACCTGAATATCTGGCAAGCGTGCGGGCCCGTTTGATCGTCTGCGGGCGATGAAGATGCCCGAGCGCCACATAGGCGGCGTTTTCCGGCAGGCTTTCCGCAGCCACCGTATATGCGCCTCCGACTTCGATCGGCCGCTCAGAATCCGTCTGGCTGCCGCCCGCCACATAAATATGGCTTGCCGCAATCTGCACCGCATCCTTTCTCGCCTTGCCGCACATACGCTGAAAGGTCTGCTTGATTTTCTCATCATACTGGTCGCGCAGCAGTTTTTCGTCAAATGTTTCCGACAGCACTTCATTCAGTCTGGACTCGGAAGGATAGGCGAGCGCTGCGACTGACAGGATCTCCCCCCTAGAAGCGACTTCTATATCAACTGGCTCAGTCTTCGGGTACCCGATCAAGTGGATGCCATGGTCTGTCGTTAACGGAGAGGCCGCGGAAAGGCGGTCCGGATTATCATGGTTGCCGGCAATCACGACGACCGGACGGTTTCCTTTGTCAGACAAGGCGGAGAGGCTTTCATAAAAAAGCTGTTCAGCCAGTGCAGGCGGATTCACTGTGTCAAATGCGTCTCCGGCCATGATAACGGCGTCGATCTTTTCATCTTTTACGATCCTTGTGAGCTCTTCAAGAAAGTCCGCCTGTTCTTTCAGGCGGCTTCTCCCTTCAAGCGTTTTTCCCAAATGCCAGTCCGCTGTATGTAAAATTCGCATGTGTGCCTCACCTCTCTTTTCATTAAAGCTCCCCCCGAAATCGTCAGGGGGACGCCGGTTTCATATTAAAATAAGAGCACATGTCCTCCGTCAAAAAAGTACAGTGCACGCCCTTTGAGCGGCATTTTAATCATCGTTTCAACGGCTCGTGCATAAAGCTGAATTTGTGTTTCGTAACGCTTCCTTAAAATCGGTTCGGCCCCTTCGAATCCGTTTCGGTACTTTCCGTGTATCCGGTCGGTTTTGTAATCAAGAAGGTAAAAACCGTCCTCCGTCTCGAATAAACAATCGATAATTCCCTGTATCAATACAGGTTCGTCGGCTGACTCAAGATCAGGATAAACCTCTTTGGCGGACAGCGTCATGTTAAAGGGAACTTCCCGTTCGACGCGGCGGGCGCCGAGAAGCTTTTGTCCGATTTCCGTATCAAAGAATGCGAGAATATCGTCTTCCTCAATCGCTGCCCGCTGGTCTTCTGTTAATAGCTCTTTCTCAACAAGCCTGTCTAGGAGGCGGCTGAGCTCATTCATTTCAAGCGCACGGGTCAGCGGAATATGCTGCATGACGGTGTGCATCGCCGTTCCCCGTTCGGAAGCGGTCAGGCCTTTTGCCATCATAAAGGACGGCCGTTTAAACAGGAGAGCATCCTTGGTTGGGCGAATCAGCGAGCGGTCGCCGTACTCATCCTCATACTCCTTCTGCCTTTTCATTTCTGAGACAGACTGTTTTGTTCGGACTTTGGCGGCGTCTTTGTATGGATATGACCATGTCAGCCTTTCTCTGACTTGTTGCTCATACTCAAACGAACCATCGATCGGAAGCCCCATTTGAATTTGGGAGAGCCGGCCGTGTCTTTCTTCACCGGCCTGATCAATATCTTCTGCTTGAAGATCCGCGGCCGACAGCCAGCTGACCTGAAAGCGCGCCGGATGTTCACGGATCTCATCAATCACCAGCGGCGCGCCGGATTCATCCATATCTCTGTGTCTCATCAAAGCAGGTCCGATGAAATCCAGGTAAGATTTCGCCTGAAACCGTTCATAATCCGGAAGCAGCCACTCAGACCCCGCCGCTTGTGACCGCCAGTCGGCAAGCAGCTTTTCTTTATCCTTAGCCGTCCCGACCAGGTACAGCTTTTCCTTGGCCCGGGTAAGAGCGACATACAAGACGCGCAGCTCCTCTGATAAAAGCTCGCGGCGGAGCTTTTTCTTCATCGCGATCAGCGGCAGCGTCGGATAGCTGATCCGCCACTTCGGATGAATAAACTTCGTTCCGAAACCGAGTTCTTTATCCAGCAGATAAGACTTGTTCAAGTCCATCATATTAAAATTTCGTCCGAGACCGGCGGTAAATACGACAGGAAATTCAAGCCCTTTGCTTGAGTGGATCGTCATCAGCCGAACAACGTCTTCCTGTTCGCTCAGAGCTCTTGCCGTTCCGAGATCATCACCCCGCTCCTGCATCCGCTCAATAAACCTTAAAAAGCGGAACAAACCGCGGAACGATGTCGCTTCATAGGATCTCGCCCTGTCGTAAAGCGCGCGCAAATTGGCCTGCCGCTGTTTTCCGCCCGGCATTCCGCCGACATAATCCAAATACTTCGTATCCCGGTAGATTTCCCAGATCAGCTCTGCCACAGAGTGGTTTTTCGCATACGCTCTCCACTTTTTGAGCAGGGCGTCAAAGCGGCGAAGCTTTTCGCTGAGCCTCTCATCGCCGTCTGCTGCAGAAAGGTATGCTTTCATCGCTTCGTAAAACGGCGCTTTTTTATCCTTGATTCTGATCAAGGAAAGCTCATTTTCGTCAAGACCTACAACAGGCGATCTGAGAACGGACGCAAGCGGGATGTCCTGATAAGCATTATCGATGATTTTTAATAAAGACAGTGTGACCGATACTTCTGTCGCTTCAAAATAACCCGTTGAGAGGTTCGCGTATACCGGAATCCCCTGCTGTTTAAACTCGTCCATAATTTGCGGCGCCCAAGGCATCGACCGCAAAAGCACCACGATATCACGGTACTGGATGTTCCGCGACGCTTTCGCTTTGGCATCATATACTTGAAATTTTTCTGTTATCAGCCTGCGGATTTGTCCGGCGATCGCTCTTGCTTCAAGCTGGACCGCCTCAAGCTCTTCAGCCTCTTCATCCTGCGCGCCGCTCTGGTTTTCGATGAGCAGAAGCTCCGTTTTTGTCGCTTCGTTCGACGGATAAGACGCGCCAAGCTTCAATTCGGCTTGTTCGTCATATTCGACTTCCCCGACCTTTTCTCCCATGAGCTGCTTGAATAAAAAGTTCGTGCTGTCCAAAATATCTGAACGGCTTCTGAAGTTTTTATTTAAATCGATTTTTTGACCGGAACCCGAGCCATCGTCTGTAAAGCGTTTATATTTCGAGAGGAACAAAAGCGGTTCTGCCAGGCGGAACCGGTAAATCGACTGCTTGACATCGCCCACCATAAACAGGTTCCCCTCATGCTCCTCTTTGGCGACGAGCTTTAAAATCGCTTCCTGGACCAAGTTCGTATCCTGATATTCATCAACAAGCACTTCATGGAACTGATGGCGGTAAAACTTCGCCGCTTCGCTCGGCACGGCTTCGCCGGCTTGGTTTTTCCCGGATAAAATCGCAAGGCAGTCGTGTTCAAGGTCTGAGAAATCGACGATCGCTTTTTCCTTTTTCGCGTCCGCAAACCGCTTGCCATACTCCAACACGAGCTGGACGAGCGTCTGAATGACCGGCTTCATTTCCCTCAAGCTCTCAAGGTGCTGCTCGGGAGTTCGCCTAAAATAATCGCTTTTCAGCTTTTCAAGTTGCTTTTTCGCGCTGTTGCGGAGATCTGCGGCCTCATCAACCAATCGAGGATCGTACGCATCTCCTTTGCACGGCTTCAATCTTTGAAACGAAACGGCCGGTACAAGCTCGTACAGAGCCGAAAAATCATTCTGCTGCTGAATCAGCCTGTCAATCTGCGCTAAATCATCGAGGAAATTTTCGGCGCGCGGCGCAGGCCCCCCTGGCTGCTTCGTCAAATCAAGCGCACGCGTCAGCTTTTGCCGCATCCCCTCCAGAACGAGTGCGATGTCTTCTTTAATGTAAGAATAAAACGGCAGAGCCTCAACTTTCGTATCTGAAGCCGCGTCATACAGATCAACAAATGTGTGAAGCCAGCCTTCCGGATCGGGATGCGAACGGGAAAACTCGTAGACCCGCTTGACGAGATGCTGCAAATCGAGGTCATGACGGTCTGTCGTATATCTGTCCACAAGTTCAAAAAAGGCCGGATCTTGCTTTTTGTATTCTTCTTCAAACAGCTCGTCCAGCACCTCATCGCCAAGCAGCTCGCCTTCCGTCTGATCGGCGATCCGGAAAGCCGGATCAACATCGATCAAATAATAGTATTTGCGGATGACTTGAAGACAGAATGAGTGCAATGTTGATATGCTCGCTTTGTTTAATAAAGCAAGCTGTCTGCGCAAATGAAGCGATCCCGGATTTTCGGCAAGCTCTTTTTCGAGTGCTTCGCCGATCCTGTGCTTCATTTCAGCCGCAGATGCATTCGTAAAGGTGACGACAAGCAGCCTGTCGACATCTACGGGATGTTCCTGATCCGTTATTTTCCGAATGATCCGCTCAACCAGCACGGCCGTTTTTCCGGAGCCGGCCGCTGCCGCAACTAAAATGTCCCGGCCGGATGAGACGATCGCCTTCCATTGGTCATCAGTCCAATTGCTGCCCTTCGGTTTAGAAATCTCCATCTGTCTCATCCTCCTTTTTCAGCCGCTCCAAAATCACGTTGTCTTTTTCGGGTTTTAATATCCGGTATTCGTTTTCCTCAAGCGATTCGTCAAACTGGCAGAATGACCGGTACGAACAATATGTGCACGGTGTCCGGTCTTTTAGCTTGTAAGGCTCGATCGACACTTTACCGTCTGTGATCTCCTCGCCGGCCTTCTGAAATGTCCGGCGGATATGGCGCCTTAATACATGAAAATCCTCTTCTGCAATAACGTCAGAATCCGAACGGAGCGAGCCGTCTTTTTTCAAGCCTGCGCTGATCATGTTCGACCTGCCTTGTTCCAGCGTGGTATCCATCAGCTTGACCGCTTCCTGGTCTCCCAAGAGCAGCCCTTTCATCTTGAACTTTTTGAAAATCTCTTTTTCTATTTCATCAAGGCCGAGCGGCACCGAAGCCTGGATCATCGGATCGTGCACATGAAAATAAAGCACGCCTGCAGGGGATGCCTTCATGCCGAGCCAATCGGTTGAATGTGTGATCGACAAATCGAGATATGTCAGCATTTGCAGGGCGAGGCCGTAATACACCTCGGCCAAATCGAGGCCTTTATCGCTTGATTTATAGTCGACAATCCTAAGCAGCAGCCCTTTTGAGCTCTCCGCTTTATCCACTCTGTCGATCCGGCCGACAAGCTCCATTGTGCAGCCGTTCTTCAAGGTAAAACGCATTGGAGGAAGCGGACCTTTCCCCCCGAATCCGAGCTCGATGCCGACGGGGGCAAACCCGCTTGCTTTTGCATGCTCGCTTAAAATGCCCGATACCCTGGCAATGATTTTTTGCAGCTTCTGCTTCACGTAATGATGACGGTTCGAACTGAGCAAAATCTCTTTTTGCAGCTTTGGCGCGAGCCGTTCAACTGCATCGCTTGACAAAGTCTCGCATTGGGCTTTCGTTAAGTCGCGCCAATCCAGTTTAAGCTCGTGAAGCCGATCTGAAATCAGCTTCAGCGCCGAGTGGAACAGCTGACCGATATCCGGAGCTTCAAGCTTGAAAAATTGACGTTCCTTCAGCTTTAAACCGTGCGAAGCAAAATGGGAAAACGGACAGGCTTTGAACGTCTCCATCCGCGACACGCTTCCCTGAATGTGCTCCCCATATAAATCGCGGCTCACATGCCGGTTCAAGTTTTCGACCTTGTTTCTGAAAAACAGGCTGGACAGGATATTTTGAGAAAAGATGCGGTCAGGCTCATTCATTAAAAAGTTGTATGTACTCCACCATACATCGCTGATCGCATACTGCCTCGTCCAAATGCCGAGCTGCCCTGCCAAATGGCTCAAGGCGGCGCCTTTATTCACGAGAAATTCAAGCTGGGCTTCGTCGTCCAGCTGCTCGGGTTCATGAATCAGCATCTTCTCTTCGCCGTCCGGGAACAGCTCATTCAGCCGTTTCACCACTGTTGAAGGAAGCAGCGTCTTCCCTTCCGAATCTGCGATCGGATAGGAGACATAGAGCTTTTCAGACGGGCTGGAAAGCGTCATGTAGATCAGAAAATTCTCATCCAAGAGCTGCTCTCGACCCGTCGCCGCCAGCTGTGCGCCGTTTCGTTTCAGCCACTCCCGGTCATCGTCTGAAAGCACGCCGTCGTCCGAAGGCCTCGCCGGAAGTATGCCGTCGTTTACACCGATGAGAAATGTGCATTTCGTGCCGTACATCCTTGAAAGGTCCATATTGCCGATAAACACTTGATCAAGAGCGGGCGGAATCAGCGCGAATTTCAAAGACTCCAAGCCCGTTTCAATCATTTGCTGAAATAAAGCAAACGATATCCGCTCTGTGCCCATCATTTCAACAAACTCGTCCAACAGTTGAATAACGGCATCCCATACTTGCTCATGCTGGCGCGACTCTGCAATCCTACCGCTTTCTTCGGCCAGCCGCCTTTCCTGTTCAAGCTTCATCGGAACATCGGCTTCTTCAAGATAAAGGTAAACGGCTTCGGCCATTTCCCTGACGGTTTCAGCTTTTTTCAAGCGCTTCTGCAGCCTGTGGATCGGTGGAACGATCCAGCCCTTTAGTTCATTGAGCATATTTTCCGTTTCAATCTCTTTGTCTGTCTTGGCAAAATCCTCATCCAGAGAAGAGTACCTTCTGTAAACAAACGGATCTTTGCTTGTCCATCTGTCTCCTTTAATGCCATACGCAATACAGTAGTTTTCAAGCTGGTCAATCTGTTCGCGCAGCCGTTCCTTCGGCTGTCCTTCCGGGAATAAAAGTTCCGTTTTGACACAGCGGAACACCGCTTCATACCGCCAGTTTCCTTTAATGATATCAAGCGTCGAACGGATCAGCTCAATGAGCGGATGATTTTGCATCGATTCCTTGCCGTCTATGAAAAAAGGAAGTTCGCAGTCTTTAAAAACTTCTTTTATCGTATCTTTATAATCTTCAACATTGCGGGCAATAACGGCGATATCCCTAAGCCTGAAGCGGCCCTGGCGAATTAAAGAATGAATCTCGCGCGCAATTCCTTCAATCTCGGTTCTTCTGTTCGACGCCTGCATGATGCGGAGCGATTCCGTCCGTCCGCGATACGGTTTTGCAGGACGCTCGTCAAAATAGCGTTCAAGGTGCCGGAGCTCCGAATGTTGCTGGTGCCGTTTCGTTTCTTCCAGCCGCACTTCTGACGGATCAAGGCCAAGTTCCTTCGCCTTCTGGTAAAGGTCATAGTACGCCTTCCCGGTCATTCTGAACAGATGGAGCTCATTCGGGCTGTTGGCCGTAAACGGCTGATCCGCCGTCAGCGAAAAAGTGATCTCCTCCGCATGTACCATCAGCTGTTCCAGCACGTTCATCTCCTGTGGCGTAAATTGGTGAAATCCGTCCACGTAAACGGCAGCGTTTCTAATCTCATCCGCATACGGAATCTGCTCGGCCAAAAGCGTCAAATAATCCTCAGATTGAACATATTGATTCTCCAGATTTTCCTCAAGCTTGCTGTATAAAATATATAAGTCGTGCAATTTATCGGAAAGGATCCGTTCATCTTCGTATTCCGATTTGCCCGTCCCCTCTATCATGTCCCGGATCCTTTCAGGCTGCAGACAATGCCGTTTAAATTCGGTCAGCATCCGTTCCACCTGCTCCGTAAATCCGCTTTTATCGCTTGCGTTTTGATAGACTTTAAACTCGCTCTTATGCTCTTCAATCAGTCTCCGCAGCAGCATCTGAATGCCCGTCCCCGTCAAAAACGGCCGATTCATGCCTCCGGTATGCTGGAGCACTCGCCAGGCAAGCCTTGAAAAACTGTACACTTGGGCGCGGATAGTTCCGCCCAAATCAGGTGTTTTGCTAAGCTCGTATTCCATTAAAAACGTCATTTGATCCGGGACTAGAAAAATGATCGGTTTTCCGAGCGGTTCATCACGAAGTTTTTCTCTGATTTCATTCAGGATAAAGGTCGTTTTCCCACTCCCGGATCTGCCTGATAAAAATACTGCTCCCACTAAGCTCGTCTCCTTTCTGTTTCTTACTCTTTATTCTATCGAAACATCTGCAAAATAACCATTCTCCAAAACTGGGAAAAAACCGTATGAGCACTTGCACCCCATACGGCTATTTTTGCTTGAACTGCACAAAAAACAGCATCAAAAACGAGATGATCGCGATAGAGGCGACCCACATCCATGCCAGCGTCATATTTCCCGAATCGATCGCCAAGTATATCGCCGTCGGCACCGTCTGCGTCACCCCCGGGATGATACCTGCAAACATCAGCGTTGCGCCAAACTCGCCAAGCGCCCTCGCAAAGCTGAGTACAATCCCCGTCATGATTCCATTTGATGCGAGGGGAACGGTGACAAAGAGGAACACCCTCCACTCGCTTGCTCCATCAACCCTCGCGGCATCCTCGATATCGCGGTCGACAGCCGAAAATCCTGATTTTGCTGACTGATACATTAACGGGAACGCGACAACCGCAGCGGCGATCACGGCTGCCCACCAGGTAAAAATAACCGGTGCTTGAAATACGTTTTCTATCAAGCGTCCGATCACGCTCTGCCTTCCGAAGATCACGATTAAAAAGAATCCGACAACGGTCGGCGGCAGAACGAGCGGCAGCATCATCACCGTCTCGATAACAGACTTGCCTTTAAAGTTTCTGTTCGCCAGGAGCCTCGCCGCAGCAGTTCCAAGCAAAACTGCGATGATGCCCGCTGCGACTGATACTTGAATTGAAATTTCAATCGGGGAAAAGAATTCCTCAAGCATAACGGCGGTCAGCCCTTCTTAAATCCGTACTTTTCCATTGCCTTAACGGCTTGGTCGCTTTGCAGGAATTGATAAAATTCCTCAGACTGTTCCCTGTGCTTTGTATTTTTTACAATTCCGAGCGGGTAGACAATCGGTGTATGCAGATCGCTTTTCGCCGTCTCGACAGTCTCGACCTGATCTGATAAAAGGGCGTCCGTCCGGTAAACGATTCCGGCATCCGCGTTGCCTGTTTCGATATAAGAAAGGACCTGCCTTACATCTTTGCAGTAGACGATTTTAGATTGCACTTTAGACCATACGTCAAGGTTCGTCAACGTTTCTTTTGCGTATTTTCCGGCTGGCACTGATTCGGGTTTGCCGACCGCAAGTTTTTCGATTTTGCCCTCCGCCAAATCTTTGAAGCTGTTGACATGCTGATTTTTCCCTTTCGGAACGATCAGCACCAGACTGTTTTCGACCAGCTTGACAGAGTCTTTTTTGTCAATTAACCCCTGATTAACTACTCTATTAAATTTGTCCTCGGCGGCAGAAAAAAACAAGTCAGCCGGAGCGCCCTGTTCGATCTGCTGCTGCAATGCACCCGATGAACCAAAATTAAACTTTATGGAGACATTCGGATGATCTTTCTCATATACAGAGGAAAGTTCCGCTAATACATCTTTGAGACTCGCAGCCGCGGAAACCGTAATTTGAACTTTTTCAGACTTCCCCTTGGCTGATCCCCCTTTTTCCGCCTGGCAGCCGGCGAACAAAACAACCGACATCAATAAAGCCACGGCCGTCAATATTACCTTTTTCAATAGTCTCACTCCATTTTGATATGTATGTCATTAATTCGGCACTAACAACCATTTTACGTCAAACTTCATTTTTTTAAAATAGATTGTGCTCACCGCACATCATTTTGACACATGTTCGAGGCTCAACCTTCCATAGGCACATGCATGCAAGCACATACATATAATGACAGGACGTCAAATATAAAGTGTTGAGGTGAAAAAGATGTGGTATGTTCAGCCGTATCTTCCCGCCTATCCCGCCAGGCAAAACGACAAGCTGATCAAGGATCTTGAAAAAGCGGTAAACGGAGAGCACAGCGCGGTCGTCTGCTATCAAAAAATCGCCCAAAAGGCGCCGGATTCCGAAACAAAAAAGCGGATTTTAGAAATCAGACAAGATGAAATTCGCCACTTTAATGCGTTCCTAACATTTTATACGTCTCTTACCGGCCGAAAGCCTGACATTTCCATAACTGAGCCTTGTCCGGAACAGTATCGAAACGCGCTGGAGTTCGCATTTAAAGACGAACAGGAAACGGTTGATTTTTATTTGGACATCGCAGACTATGTGAAAGACCGGGCGATACGGGAGGCGTTCAAGCGGGCGGCAGCTGACGAACAAAACCATGCAGTCTGGTTTTTATACTTCTTAACAAAGAGATGATCCGCCTTGATCAATATACCCTTATAGGGTATATTTTTAAAATAGCGGACTTTTATTTTGACTAAAGAGGTGCTAAAACATTGAACGTGCTGCTTGTCGATGATGAAATCCGGATGCTCGATCTGCTGGAGCTTTATTTAGAACATTATTCGTGCACAAAAGCCGCCACCGGAAAAGAAGCCCTGGATTTAATAAAAATGAACAATTTTGATCTTGTTATTCTCGATATTATGATGCCTGAGATGGACGGATGGATGGTGTGCCAAGAGATCCACAGATTGACAAACGTTCCGATTATCATGCTCACCGCCAAAAACGGGCAGGATGACATTGTGCGCGGATTGAATTGCGGCGCAGACGATTATTTAACAAAACCGTTCAGCGAAAAAGTGCTGCTTGCCAGAATAGAAGCTGTCCTGCGCAGGACCCGTCGGTTTCATGAAATCCGGTTCCGCGGTTTAATCTGGAATAAACAGCATCATACCCTGCATGTCAATCAACGGGAAATCGGCATTACGCCAAGTGAATTCGATCTGCTCGGGACGCTCTTAAACCACACGGATCAAGCGCTTTCGAGAGACCAATTGATTGAGAACATCTGGGGGTTCAACTCTGATATCGAGCCCCGCACCATCGATTCACACATGAGAAATTTGCGAAACCGATTGAAAAAAGCTGGCTTTCCGGTTGAAGATCATCTCCGGACCGTCTACGGCGTCGGCTACAAATGGACAAGCAAAGGAACCGGAGCATGAAAAAGATTTCATTTAAGCTCGCAGGTTCATTTTTCATTTTAATCCTTTTCATCGAAACCATCCTTTTTGCGGCGCTGTATACAACGATTATCAACACAAGAATAAACGAAGAAATCCGCGCGCTCCAACTAAGGGGCAACAGCCACAGAGACGTCCTCGAAAAACATTTTGACAAAAGGACGATAGACCACGTCACCCTGATGGAAACCGAAGCCCGGACAAACGTAATCATAACGGACCAAAATAGACGCGTATTGGCGCAGTCTGCCCGGGGAGACATGACGGAACACCTTCATTTCGAAGAAAAACACATCCCGAGGAAAGGGACCGCTTTATCGTCCCATTGGAATACATCAAAGTATATTTGTACGATCAGTCCGATCATGAACGGACGGGAAACGGCCGGCTACGTCTTCATGTATTTGGAGACCTCCTCGATAAAAGCCTTGGTGGCAAGCATTACGAAGCGGTTTTTCCTCAGCTTTGGCTTAACCGGCGTCTTAACTGCCGCAGCTATTCTTTGGTTCAGCCGTGTATTAGCGAAGCCGATTATTAAACTGAAGGAAGCAACCGAAAGTATCAAAAACGGTCAAGCTTCGATTCCGCTTGATATCAAACGGAACGATGAACTCGGCGAGCTCGCCGCATCAATCGAAAGCCTTTCTTCAAATCTCAGCAGGCTTCAAAAAGAACGAAACGATTTTCTGTCAAGCGTCGCTCATGAGCTGCGGACTCCGATCACATATATAAAAGGCTACACAGATGTCGCGATGAGAGATAAACTCGATCCACAAGCCAGAAATCAGTACTTGTCGATCATCAAAGAGGAAGCGGACAATTTAAACACCCTTGTTGACGATTTATTTTTGCTGACAAAACTGAAACAGCCTGGATTTCAAATCAGTAAGAAACAGGTTCACCTGCACACATTCATAAAAAAAGAAGTTCAGAAAGCGGCGGTCGCTTTTTCGGAAAAACGAATCAGCCTTTCGTTCGACATCCCGGCGGATCTTTATGTCTCAGTCGATGAAGTCCGTTTTTCACAAGTGATCTCAAATTTGCTGAACAACGCCCGCCAATACTCCGATCCTGATTCAACAGCGTCCGTCACCGCAACAAAAGCAGAGGATCAGGTCAAGATTACGATAGCGGACGAAGGCTGCGGCATTCCGGAAGAAGAACTGGATTATATTTTTGAGCGCTTTTACCGGGTCGATAAGTCGAGATCGAGACAAACCGGCGGTACCGGGCTGGGCCTGGCCATCGCGAAAGAAATCGTCGAGCTTCACGGCGGTCAGATTGCAGTAAAAAACAGAACCCCGAAAGGAAGCGAATTTATCATCACGCTGCCTTCTAATATGTAACAAATGTCGAGATGTCTGCACCAGTTTTGCACATTTCCCGGGTATACTACTCAGTAATCTGGACCAAAAAGGAGGAAAACACCATGAAATTGAAATCCGGTTTACTTTTTGTCATGCTTGTTTTCGCGCTTCCGCTCGCAGCATGCCAAAATTCCGGCTCGGGAAAGACGGACGGACATAAGGAGCATCATACGAAGAATCATTCGGAGATGAAAGAAAAAGACGCCGTTTCTCTTCCGAATGATTTCAATAAGCGAGCGGAAGAAGGGCTTCTGGTGAAAAACACAAAGAACACGACAAGACTTGACGCGAATACACCGGAAGAAATGAGCATCAAAACCTCTCAAACGATATGGCCGGCCACTCATAAACAAAACAGGCCGGGCGCAGTGATTTTAGTTTCGGGCGGATCATGGCAGGCAGCTCTTGCATCAGCTGATCTGATCCATCACCCGAATAACGGACCTGTTTTAATCGCGGAAAAAGGGAAAATCTCCGGGCAGATTCAGAATGAAATCAAGCGCTTGAACCCGACGGGCACTTCAGACGGAACGCAAATCATGGCTGTCGGAGAATTCGATTCACTTCAAGCTTTGAACTCTTTTAAAATAAAAGAGCTGAAAGGGAAGAACGAGGCTGATCTGGCAAAAGAGATTGACAAAGAATACGCGGATGCAGCCGATGAGTATCCGAAAAGCGTTATCATCGGATCATCCGAGGAAGATGCGGAACTTTATTCGCTCCCCGCTGTAAACTGGATCGCCCACATGCCTGAGCCGATCCTGTACGTGAACAAAAAAGGCATTCCCGAAGAGACGGCCGCAGCATTAAAGAAAAGGGACGGCAAAGCAAACATCTATATTCTCGGCCCTAAAAAAGCCGTTTCAGAAAAAACGGAGGATGCATTAAAGGAATATGGAACAGTCAAAAGAATTTCCGGAGATACTCCTGTCGCAAATTCGATTGCGTTTGCGAAATTCAGCGATAAAAACACCGGTTTTGGGTGGGGAATCACAGATCCGGGACACGGACTGTCCTTCGCATCAACGGCCGCGCCCGAGCTGGCGCTTGCCGGAGCGCCATTTTCCCATTTGGGAAAGCACGCTCCTCTGCTTTTACTCAAAAATGGACAGGCAGACAGTACGATGTACAGCTATTTATCCGAGATCGAGCCTTCTTTTCGGGACAGACCGCAGGACGGCCCTTATAACCATGCATTCATTCTCGGATCAGAAAATGAGATTTCATTTCGAACGCAAGGCGTTCTTGATGACATATTGGAAATTAAGTCAGCGGATGGAGGACATTCCGGTCATTAAGAAACACAATGGAGGGGCTCTTACAGAAGAGCCTCTTTTTTGTACCAGATGCCGTAAAAATCAATCCATCCTTCTTCGTTAAGCACAATGCCTTGAATGGCTTCCCCCGCTTTAACGCGAATATTGTTTTGATATAGCGGAATCGTGTAAACCTCTTCTGCCAAGGCGCGGTCCGCCTCACACAGAAGGCTGATCCGCTTGGAATGTTCATCAATGAAACGAAGCTGATCCCTCATCAAGGCGGACTTCCTCTGCCATTCCCCCGGCATATGGACGTGTAAAAAGCTGTTTTCCGTTAAAAGGAGGTGCAGCCAGCTCATTTCTTCCGAACGTCCGAATGTCGCACTGTCGTGAATCAAATCGGCTTTTGCGATCACTTCTTCCTTCATGAGCTCATCCGCTTTCATATAACAAACCTCTAGTGCGATGCCGTACCGCCTGCACCTCTTTTGGATCCATGACGCATCCTCCCGGTGATCCGGTTCGGAAAACGTATAAAGCCGAAGCGGATCGCCTTTGTAATGGCCTTCCATAAGCAGCTTGCCGATGTCGTCGTCCCCGGATTCAGGCGGAAGATCCCGGTTTAGAAAGCCTCCCGCCGGAGCCGTCCGTTGTCCGGCTAATTCACTGACCATATGTGAAGGGGAAATGATTTGCCGCAAAGCCTTCCTGAACGCCTTATGCTTGAGAGGCCCCGATTTGTTTGCATTCACCGAGATGTACTGAACATTCCTTTCCTCGTGCCATTCATCGAAAACCCGACTTTGTTCTTCTTTTTCCATATAAAAACCGTAGTCGACAAGAGAAAAATTGCCATCCATATACCATAGTTCGATCCGGTCTAAAAAAGCCCGCCCTTGAAAATATCGCTCATGCGCTTCAAGCGCGAGAATCCGGTCATCCCGGCGGACAAGTCTGAAAGGACCCGTCCCGATCAACAGTCCGTCATTCTGATGGCGGTTTAAAATAGACAGCCTTTCATCGCAAAGATGATGCAAAAACAGCGAATTTTTTGCCTTTAAACAAATATCAAAACTATATTCATCCCTGACCGCAACATTTCCGATATCCTCTGCGAGCCATTTGCATTTATTTTCATCATCCAGCATAAAACGCTCAAACGAGTATTTAACATCCTCAGCTGTCAATGTTGTGCCATCATGGAAATAGATCCCTTTCCTCAAATAGAACGTCCACGTTTTTTGGTCGGCGTCACATTCCCAGTGGTGGGCAAGATGCGGCATAAAACCTCCTTCCTTTTCATTAAAACGGATCAATGTATCACATACCTGCTTAACGACATGGCTCTCTGAACGCAGATAAATACGGCACGGATCAAGACGCTTAAAATGCTCTGGCTCCATCGCGGTCATGAGCCTCAGCACATCTTTTTGCTTGCTGCCCTCCGATTCGGTCTGAAAGCCGAAAACGCGCTCAAGCCACTCTTTATATGACGGCAAAGCGTCCGGGCACGAATGCTGATATGCTTCGAGAAGGTGTCTCGCCCGGTCGATTTTACCTTCTTTCGTATCATTTTTCGCCGTTTCAAGCAGCAGTTCACAAGGTTCTTTTAAAAAGCGGATTTCTGATTTGTTTCCTCTCCCCCTTCCCCTTTTCCAAGCAATCCACTGCAAACCTTCAAGTTTCGCTAAAATCAGTTTTGCGTTCCTCGGTGTACAATACAGAATATCCGCGATTTCACTGACTGAAATCTCTTCTGCCTCCCCTTCGCTTTCGCATTTAATTCCCGCGGTAAGTTCCATGTAATGTTCGATCGATTTCATCTCCGTTATCCCCCGCTTTATAAAAGGGGAAATTTCTCCCCTGGTTTTCTGTCCTTTTTACTGATGATTTTCCATTTTACACTAATTGCACTGCTATGTTGAAGGAGGATATGAAATGAACCGTTTAAAACAAAGGTACGGTTCTCCCGTGCTGATTTGCTTCTTCGGAGAGTTCCTGACCGGAATAACGGGAGCCATGCTGGCCCCTTTCCTCCTTTTTTATCTGTATGATGTGCTTGGAACTGGCATATTGCCGGTGATGCTCGTCATCGGAGCAAGACCGCTGACCGAGGTCGCGGTGACGCTTGCCGCAGGTGGACTGACGGATCGGATCGGAAGACGGAAGGTGATCCTGGCGGCGCTCGCCTTTCAGACCGTCTCTGCCGCCGGTTTTATGATGGCAGATCACATTTGGCTGTTCGCTCTTTTTTATGTGCTGAACGGCATTGGGGGAGCTTTGTACATCCCTGCGCAGCGGGCCCAAATAACGGACAGCACCGAAAGCGGGCGTCGCTCTGAAGCGTTCGCTGTCCTTCATGCCATTGAAGGGTTGGGCGCAGCGGTCGGTCCGGCCGCCGGACTTGCAGTCTATTCCTATCAGCCAAGCCTGATGTTCGGCTTTCAGGCATGTGCGTTTTTTCTCTATTGGCTTGCTGTTTATTTTAAAATGCCCGAGGTATGGCGGTCAAAAAGGCAAAAGGAGATTTTGGAGAGGGAAAAACTTCTTTCCGCAAAAAAGGTATTTTTTCAGCACCGTCCGGTTCTGTCCTTGATGTTCTTGTCGGTCCCCGTCAGCCTGTTCTATGCTCAACTGGAGTCAAACTACCGCCTTTATCTCGAAACTCTTTTTGAAGATTTCCTATTCATCTTGACTGTTTATACAGTGTGCCGCGCCCTTCTTAGCATTACGATGCAAATTCCGCTTGTCAAATGGACGGAAGGACTGAACATCCAAACGGTCGTTTCCATATCATATGTATGCTACGCTGTGGCAGCGATTGGTTTCGCTTTTTCATCATCGATCTTTTGGCTGCTCTCGACTGCCGTTTTATTTACGGCGGCAGAAAGCATGCTGCTGAATCACATGCAAACCTTTGTCTCGCGCCTTGCTCCCGATCATATGCGGGGCAGATATTTTGCATTTTTCGGCCTGCATTGGGATATTTCCCGGACAATCGGTCCTTTTTTAGGCGGGATGATGTTCATCAAGTTCGGCGGGGCAGCGCTATTTCTTGCTATTGCAGGAATCGTGGCTGCCGGCGGAATTGCACAATACCGAACAGTATTAACATTATCTTCCCGGCTAAGAAAAAACTAATTCTTTATAGTACCTGGTACTAGAACAAAGTGCTATAATAGAAACAGTTTTTATTCGGGAGGCAAGGAGGCATTATGATTACATTAAAAAAACAAACGATCGGCGGGCTTTTAAAATCAACCGCCGGCCGGTTTCCGAATCATGAAGCGGTTGTATATTCTGAGCTCGATTTAAGATATTCGTATCAGGAGCTTGTTGAAGAAACCTCTAAAATTGCAAAAGGGCTGCTCGCGCTCGGCATTCAAAAAGGAGAGCATGTCGCCATCTGGGCATCCAATATACCGGAATGGATTCTGCTCCAGTTTGCGACGGCAAGAATCGGCGCTGTGCTCGTCACCGTCAATACAAGCTATCAGGCGAGAGAACTTGAGTACTTATTGGAACATTCCGATTCCACCACCCTCTTTCTAATGGACGGCTACAAAGGGACATCCTATATCGATATGGTCGACGAGATCATGAAAAATCCGGAAAAGCTGCCGAAGCTGAAAAATCTCGTCTACCTTGGCAAGAATAAAGTCCCTGAACATATGACGGCTTTTGCCGACATCGCCAAACTGGGCGAAACGGTCTCTGATGCCGACCTTTTCGAAAGAGAGCAATCACTCACACACGATGATGTGATCAATATGCAGTATACGTCGGGAACAACAGGCTTTCCAAAAGGTGTGATGCTGACTCACTACAATATCGTCAATAATGCGGCGATCGTTGCCGACAGAATGGGGCTGACGAGCGAAGACAGGCTGTGCATTCCGGTTCCTCTGTTTCACTGCTTCGGCTGTGTGCTAAGCACGCTTGCCTGTGTCGCGTCAGGCGCGGCCATGCTGCCGATCATCGAATTCAAACCGGACATCGTCCTACAAACGGTCGAAAAAGAGCGATGTACAGGACTGCAGGGTGTGCCGACAATGTTTATCGCCGAGCTCACCCACCCCGATTTTGCAAACTATGACCTATCTTCATTGCGGACCGGGATCATGGCAGGCTCCCCGTGTCCTAAAGAAGTGATGAAAAAAGTGATGAAGCAAATGAATATGACGGATATCACAATCGCATACGGACAAACGGAGTCTTCACCCGTGATTACGCAGACAACGGTCACCGACACGATCGAACGCCGCGTTGAAACAGTCGGTAAAGTGCATCCGCATGTAGAAATGAAAATTGTGGATCCTGACACGGGGGAAACGCTCGGCCCGGACGAGCAAGGCGAACTGTGCACAAGAGGATACCTCGTCATGAAGGGATACTATAAAATGGACGAAGCCACCAAAAAGGTCATTGATGAAGACGGCTGGCTCCATACCGGCGATTTGGCCGAAATGGACCGGGACGGATACGTGAGGATTACCGGCCGCTTAAAAGATATGATCGTCCGCGGCGGTGAAAACATATACCCGCGTGAAATAGAGGAATTCCTTTATGAACATGAGGATATTGTCGATGTACAGGTTGTCGGCGTTCCTGATGAAAAATACGGGGAAACGGCGGCCTTTATTAAATGCAAACCGGGCAAAAAGCTGACGCTTGAAGATGTCAGAGATTTTTGCAAAGGACAGCTTTCATATTACAAAATTCCGGAGTACGTATTTCTGATCGACGAATACCCGCTGACCGCTTCCGGAAAAGTCCAAAAGTATGTGCTTCGCGACCGCGCAGAAGAGCTGCTTGCGAGCCCTGTGCAGTAAACAAAAAGCCGAAAATACCAATCGTATTTCGGCTTTTTGCTGTTTAAAATACTTTTTTACTGTCGCGCTCTTCCTTCAAAATTTCGACAGCTTCGCGGAAGCGCTGTGAATGAACGATTTCCCTTTCCCGTAAAAATGCCAGCCCGTCATTTAAATCCGGATCATCCGACATGTCAATCAGCCATTGATACGTAGCCCTCGCTTTTTCTTCAGCCGCTATATCTTCATATAAATCGGCAATCGGATCGCCTTTTGCCTGGATGTATGTAGCGGTGAACGGGACGCCGGCAGCGTTATGGTAAAACAGGGCTTTGTCATGGTCTGCGTAATGATCGCCGAGCCCGGCTTCCTTCATCTGTTCGGGTGTCGCGTCTTTTGTTAATTTATATACCATCGTCGCAATCATTTCAAGGTGAGCAAACTCTTCCGTACCGATGTCCGTCAGCAGTCCGACGACTTTGTCAGGAATGCTGTAGCGCTGGTTCAAATAGCGAAGCGCCGCAGCCAATTCGCCGTCCGCTCCGCCGTATTGCTCAATCAAAAATTTGGCAAGTCTCGGATTGCATTCTCTCACCCTAACAGGATACTGCAGTTTTTTCTCATAAAGCCACATGAACCTGACTCCCTTCCTCTATTAAACTTGCCACGGCCAGGGACTTTTTTTCCAGCTCCAATAGGATTCCGTCTGATCCGGGCTCCCTTGCGTCAAAGGGCCGTATTTTGATTCAAACTTCGCTTTCAGTTTTCTTGAATACCCGGCATACTGGTTGTATTGTCTGATGGCGTCGGTATCATCGGGATGTGTATCAAGGTAAAGCATCAGCTCAACGATGACAAAATCGACGGCCTGAATTTCATGGAGCCTTTGATAATAGTCTTGCGGTAAAGAGTTCGTCACCCCCCTTACCTCCCATCTTCATACGGATTTTCATAATGATCGTAAAATACGGGCCAAAGCGTCCCTTTTTGCAGCGCCTCCATCGGGGAAAACTGCGGAAGGCCGCGGGGCTGAAAACCTAGATATAGATTTGGAGGGGTTCTGTAATATCTTTTACCGATCGGAGGACACGGATCAAAAGCGCTGTGAAACGGACGATACGATTTGACTTTGGTGAATGATTCCTTGGAATGTTTCATATCGGTTCACCTCTATTTGTGATCGAATCTAATTTAATGTATTCATATGTTCCATCTGTTATGTTCAAAAATGAACGATCAGTTTTTCTTATTAATCTTTTAAATAAATTCGTATTTTACCAATCACTAAAATTATTATATAGTGATATATAGAATTACTTTACTTAGTGAACAAAATGATTGCAGTAATCAGGAAGAAGGTTTTTCATTTGAGGGAAAAAAGAGATTTCCTTCGGGATATATTATTGATATTAATCAGCAGTTTTGGGGGATTTCTTCTCTCTTTGACCGGCATGACGATCGGCTGGATGGTCGGCACAATGACAGCAGCCGCTTGTCTGTCGCTGTTTCGCCCGTCACCGTTAAAGGCTGCTGTCAGACAAAACGGCATCCATCATGGCTGGCTTCAGTTCGGCCAAATGCTATTGGGAATTGAGCTCGGCCAGAAAATCAATATGTCCGTGATTTCGATTTTTAAGGAAAATTGGCTGATTGTCGGCGTCATGCTCCTCCTTTCCGTCGTGTTCGCCATGCTGTCGGGCTTTGTCTTATGGAGGTTCAGCAAGACCGATATGCTGACGAGTTTTGTGGGAACGGCCCCCGGCGGGCTTTCCGCGATGCCGGGCATCGCTCAGGAAGTGGGAGCGAACACGGCAATCGTCAGTCTCGTGCAGATGATACGTGTGCTTCTGGTCGTCATGACCATTCCTTTTTTCGTTTTTTTCATAAATGCGAAGCAGCCTGACGCCCATACTGCCGGCAGCCAAGTGATCGCCGCGGGAACATCGGCTTTTGAAGCGCCTCATATCGCATGGACTGCGCTGATCGTGCTGGGCGGATTCGGGGTATGCAAAGCGATGAAAGCACTGCGGTTTCCGGCGCCATGGCTGCTCGGAAGCATGACCGGTGCGGCCGTTCTGCAAATCGCAGGCGCTTCAATGACCGGGCTCAGCGCAACAGCCTGGTGGCCCCACGGCTTTTCAGTGCTGTCGCAAATTTGTCTCGGCGCGACGATCGGTTCAAAAATCAGCAAAGAAATGTTTATCGGCGTCAGAAAAACGCTGATCGTCGCACTTGCCAGCTCCGTCGGACTGATCATTGCGATGATTTTAAGCGCCGCCGTCACCGCTAAAGCGGCAGGCATTTCCCTGACAACGGCCATATTGGCGTTTGCTCCGGGGGGAATCGCGGAAATGGCGACAACATCTGTCACGCTTCACGCCGACTCTACGTTCGTCGTCGCCGTTCAAGTGTTGCGGGTGGTGCTCGTGATCGCGATGCTTCCTCCATTCTTCCGATTGCTTCATCAAAAGTCGGAAAAATATTCACACCCCCGCATGAAAAAAGTCCGAGCTGAAGGCTGATCCCTTCGCTCGGGCTTTATTTTTTTATTCAAATTCCGGCAGCCAGTCACCGTGTGCTTCGATCAATTCATCGCACATGCTTACAATATCATCCATCGATAATTCCGCAGCCGTATGCGGATCAAGCAATGCGGCATGGTAAATGTGCTCTTTTCTTTTTGTTATTGCCGCTTCAATCGTTAACAGCTGTGTATTGATATTGGTCCGGTTTAAAGCCGCCAGCTGTTCAGGCAGCTCGCCCGCAGCGCACGGAGTGATCCGGTTCCGTTCAGCGACGCACGTCACTTCAACGACGGCTTTTTCCGGAAGGTTTGGAATCAATCCTTTATTCAAGACATTTCCCCCGAATGTAAACGGCTGTCCGGTTTCCATCGCTTCGATGATTCTTGAGCCGTATTCGTTTGACCGCTCGTGGGTTAAATGCCGGTTGCCGACGATTTCGCCGCGCATCTTTTCCCAGTTTTGAATCTGCTTCTCGCACCTTCTCAAATATTCGTCAATCGGAATATTCAGCTCTTCAATCAGTTCGGGATAATGGCTTTTGATGAAATAAGGGTGGTACTCCGCGTTATGTTCGGATGATTCGGTCACATAGTAGCCGAATTTATCCATCAGTTCAAATCTGACCATGTCATCATGTTTCGTTTTCTGCTTTTCTTTTGCCCGTTTTTTGATTTCTGGATACAAGTCTTTTCCGTCTTGCTTTACTTCAAGAAGCCAGGCCATATGATTGATACCGGCGATTCTTTCTTCGATTCGTTCATGCTTCATGCCGAGGGATTTGAAAAGGTCTTTTGTGCATACTTGTACGCTGTGGCAAAGACCGACCGTTCTCACGTCCGTGTAGCGAAGCAGCGCACCGGTTAAAGAAGCCATCGGGTTTGTGTAATTTAAGAGCCAGGCGTCGGGCGCCGCGCATTCGATGTCTTTTGCCATATCCAATAAAACGGGAATCGTCCGCAGCGCCCTGAATATCCCGCCGATTCCGACCGTATCGGCAATCGTCTGTTTGAGGCCGTACTTTTTCGGGATCTCAAAATCGATGACTGTGCCCGGTTTATAGCCGCCGACCTGAATGGCATTGATCACATATTTCGCCCCCGCCAAAGCTTCTTTTCTATCGTCATAAGCGCGGATCGATACCGTGTTGTTATAGCGGTTTTTTAAATGTTCAAGCATTTCTTTAGATTCTTTGAGACGCTGCGGATCGATATCATACAAAGCAAATTCAAATCCGTTGACCGCCGGAACCATCAGGCAGTCCCCCAGCACATTTTTCGCAAAAATCGTGCTTCCGGCTCCGATAAAAGCAATTTTAGTCATTCATATCTTCCTTTCCCCGTGAAATTTCCGCTAACCTTTTAGCGCTCCTGCTGATAATCCTTTTATAAAATACTTTTGCAGGAATAAAAATAGAATCGTCATCGGCAGCATCGCCATCAGTGAAGCTGCAGCCACCAAGTGCAGGTTGTTCGCATTTTGCCCAAAGAATCCGGCAATCGCCACAGTCAAAGTCTGCACACTTTTGTCTTGAAGGAAAAAGATCGAAAACTGATAGTCGTTCCAAATGAATACGCAGGCAATAATGCAAATCGTCGCAGTCACCGGCTTTAATAAAGGAAAGACAATTCTGAAGAAAATGCCCGCCGTGCTCGCCCCGTCGATTCTTGCCGCCTCTTCAAGCTCTTTCGGAATCGTCGAACGGATAAATCCGGCATACAAAAAAATTGTCAAGGGCATATAAGCCGCCGTATTATTCAATATCGCGATTTCGAGCGTATTCAGCATGCCGAACTCCACCACCATTTTGTATAAAGGAACCATTGATGTCAGCGGCGGAATGATCATAATGCCGATAAACAGAAAGTATACGGCTTGATTGAGCTTTGTTCTTCGTCTGGCGAGGGGATAGGCCGCCAGAGAGCCGATCATAATCAACAGAGCCGCCGAAGCAAGAGTGATCGCAGCGGTATTGAAAAACGAGCCGGCCAGACCTGCTTTATCCCATGCTTCTGCGAAATTACCGAGGCTGATTTCGTCAGGGAACTTCCATTTCGAGCTGAAATCCCCCTTTGCTTTCAGCGCTGTCGTCAGCAAAATATAAAATGGAATCAGGTGAAAAACGGTAATGCATGCCGCCAGTGCCGTCCACAGCGCCCGCTTCTTTTTCTCTTGGTGATTCATCTAGGCTTCGACCTCCTTGCGCTTAAAATAAATAAGAGCCGTAAAGCTGATCAGCAGTATCAACGCCGCCATGAAAACCCCCTGTGCGGCTGCATAACCGGCATCCTGCCTTTTAAAATACAAATCGTACATAAAAGTCGACATCGATTGCGAAGCATTTCCCGGACCGCCGCCTGTCAGCGCTAAAATGACATCAAACAGCTTCAGTCCGCCGATGATATTGATGACCATGTTGATTGTGACAGAAGGCATCAACAGCGGCAGCGTAATCTTCCAAAACTGCTGAAAACCGCTTGCCCCGTCAATTTGCGCCGCTTCATAAAAATCTTTCGGAATGCTTCCGAGACCTGCTAAATAAATGACCATCGCAATACCGACAAACTGGTACGAATTCACAAATACGATGATCCACGGATTGATTTCCGGGCTGCTCAAAGCGTTTACAGGAGCTGCTCCGAATAATTTCAGCACATCGTTCAAGGCGCCTCCTTCATAGGAGAAGAAGAAATACCAGATATACCCCATGATCAGCGGGCTGATGATGACGGGCAAATAGACAACCGTACGTGTCAGCGCTTTCATTCTGATGCTTTTAAACAGCAGGAGAGCATAGAGAAGACCGATGACATTTTGCAAAATCGTACTGCCCAGTCCATACAGCAGGGTGTTTCTGACGACAAGCCATGTGGCCGGGTCGGCCAGCATCCGTTTATATTGGGCAAAGCCGATCCAGTCATACGACTGTGAAAAACCGTTCCAGTTCGTAAACGTGATTTTAATGCCGCTGGCAAACGGATAAATCATAAAAATGGATACAAGCGCCAAGGCGGGAAGATACATCCACCAGAGTGATCCGCTTTTCTTCACAAATCCCCTTTTACTTTTCGTAATAGTCAGACTTTTTCCTTTAGCTAATTCGCTCATCATTTCACCCTTCTTTTTTCATCATGATGAAAACGATCCTTTCTATTGATCTTGCAGTCTGCTGTACTCCTGTTTCATTTTTTCCGATACCTGCTTCGGCGTTAACGTACCGGCCAAAAGTTCCTGTCCCGTCGTCCCCATGACGTCCCACATTCCGCTCGGGAGGTAGACACGGTCAAAGTACGGTTCGATTTCGATTTCTTTATATTGATCATAAAACTTAGAATAGTAGTTTTCGGCTTCTGTGTTGGTTAACGCTTGAGGAAATGAGGTGGCTTCGGCGATCTTTTTCGCATATTTGGGCTGTGCGGCGAATTGAATAAACCGCTTTGCTTCTTCGAGGTGTTCAGAGTCTTTCCAGACAGCAACGGTATGGCGCTCTCCTCCAATCCAGCTCGGTTTGTCGCCTTCATAAACGGCTGGCGTCGGCATCACGCCTAACTGGATATCAGGATTGACTTCTCTCGTATCAGGGCCGATCGATGTGACCGAGAGAGTAAAGCCGATTTTTCCTTGTGCCATTAATTCGACCAATTGCGACGGTTTTGCCGTTAGGATATCTTTATTGATCAATTGCTTTTCCTGCATTTCTTTAAAGGTTTCTGCGAGAAGTGTGTAGCCGGACCAGTTGAATGTGCCGTTTTCCAAAGCTTTTTTTTCATTGCGGCGATCATCTGTGATGAGAAGCGGGGTGGCAAACTGATCATAAAACTGAGCTAAAGCGCCTTTATCTGAACCTGCGAACCAAAAAGGAATGACATTCCCATTGCTTTTTTCTTTGATCGTTTCCAGCGCGTGCATCAGTTCATCCAACGTGTGTGGAGGCTTGAGACCGTATTTCTGCAACAAACCGGCATTATAGACGATCCCGTCTTTTGCCTGATTGAAAGGATAGGCATATACTTTGCCTTTTTCATCCTTCAAAATCGGATCGAGGTTTGGGTCGAGATGCTTCACCCATTCCATGTCTTTTAAATCTGCGGTGTATTCCCCGTAGCGGATCTTCGCCCAGCCGTGCGTATCGAACAAGTCAGGCATGTCATTTGCCGCCATTTTGACACGCAGCATATTTTCATAGTCCGGTCCGGGAAAGCTGATATCGATTTTGATGCCTTCATTTTCTTTTTCAAAATCATCTGCGATGCTTCTGAGCGTCTGTTTTTCACTGTCTTTTGTCATTGTCGAAAACATTGTGAGTGTGACGTCTCCGTTCTTTCCGGCATTCTTTCCCGAGCAGCCCGCTGCTAGTGCAGGCAAAATGATCAGGAGAATAAAAGAGAAAATAATTTTTTTCATCAATTTCACTCCAATTATGAAATTTTGACGGTGGGTAAAATGCACTTTCATTATTTACTGTCATTTAGTAAACCTATTTGCCTCACCTCCTTGAAAAGCGCCTGATCCTTACTATTAGCCCCGCTTGCTGAATCCGCAGCTTTCCCGAATCATCAGTTCTGAAGGTACGGTCACTTTCAGCGGGAGTTCCCGTCCTTTCATTCTGTCGAGCAGCAGTTTCACACCCGTCCGGCCCATCTCTTCTGTATGAACCTTTACGGTAGTCAATGGCGGATTAGCAAATTCGGACGCTTCAATGCCGTTGAAGCTGACGATGGCAACATCTTCGGGAACCTTGAGTCCCGATTCTCGAAGAGCCCGGAGCGCGCCGATGGCCATCGAATCGCTGGCGATAAAAAAAGCTTCGGGAACGTTTTTCTCAAGAATCGCTTTTTTCATCAGCTCATAGCCTTGCTGCATCGAATACTCGCCGACATAAATATGCTTCGCGTTTTCCGAACCGGCCGTCTCCAGAAACGCAGTCAGCCGTTTGTCTTCAATTTCAATGACGTTTGTCTCCTGATCGCTGATTCGAAAGTGCTCTTTTTCTCTTCCGCCGATATAACCGAGCCTTGTATAGCCGAGCGATTTCAAATGGTTCAGCGCCCTCCCCGTCGCCTTCTCAAAATCGACGACAACCGAGTCGCGCAATTCTTCATTGTCTGTATGGTTGATGTACACGACGTTGTTGAGCGCGCCCATGCACTGCTGCAAGCCGGCAAAATCGATCCTTCCGATGACGATTAAGCCGTCGACATCGCCTGCAAGCTGATTTGAGCGGATGCTGCTCAGCTGAATAAACTTCGTAATAAACGCTCCTCTATCAAAACACTCGCTTTCAATTCCTTGCCTGATGGAATAAAAGTATGGATCGTTCAGCTCTTCTTCCTGTGATTGGCAGACAACAATGCCGATTCGCGGGCTTTCCCCGCTTTCTGAGACATATACGTCGCGGCGTCTGCGCGTGTTTTTATAGCCGAGCCGGTCTGCAATATCCAAAATCCGCTTCCTTGTTTCAGGTGCCACCGCTAATGACTGGTCATGGTTCAAAACCCTTGAAACCGTTGTGCTTGATACTTTAGCCTGAAGCGCAATTTCTTTAATCGTCGCCATTTTCATCCCGCCCTGTCTTTAAGATCCATATTCACTAAACTTTACTAAAGGCATCATAACAAACAAAGTAAATGTTTTCAATATTTAAAAAATTAAGTTTTTAACCAAGCTCTTTTAGGACCTCTCTAGATCTTGCTGCTGTTCCTGAAGCTGCTTATCTTATCTTATCTTTGCTTTCGCCTTATCACCCATTACTTACCAAAATATAAGAGGTTGAACATTGATTAACTTTGATTCTAAAATCCTTGACGTAGTTCGGATTAAGAGCCTATTCAAATTAATGACACAGAACTTTTGGCAATTATAGATGAATTTTAAAAGAGCAGACAGCAGCCTGCTCTATTAGTTGTTTTTTTTCTGTATGTTTTTCATAGTTGCCTTATATAGCCGTCGTGAAACGATATATGCTACATTTATTAGCAAATACAAAATAAACAAAAATAAAGATACTAAGAATACACCATGATTCCGTATAACAATCTCCTGAGAATTCATTGAATAAATCAATACATATAGATAAAAAACACAAAACATCAACAAAGCTTCAATAATAAAATTGAGAAATCTCCTTTTTTTCAATAAAATCTGAGAAAAGACTACGTCTACAATCCCTACAACTACCACAGTGAGAACAAAAAACTTAAATAAAACGATCACAGAATCAAAAGTACCTTTTGTATTGATTGACACATCTGGTGCCAAAGCCACCAATTTAAAGACTCCGAAGAATATCAGAAAAGGGGAAGAAATAAGAAATACACACATAAGAAGAACAACCAAAATTGAAAAAATATGATCCTCAATAGAGTAGTTTTTTCCTTTATTTTTTTCACCCATTTATGACTATTCCTCTCTTTTTGTTGTAATTTAAATATACAATTTTGTTATAAAATTTGACCCAAGTTCAATCACCATAAGTAGTGGTGAAGATGTATTCAAGGCCATAGCCGCGTTTATCATGCCATAATTTTAAATATTTTAGAGCTTATGTGTTGTTCATATCCTCCAATCCTTTACCTTTATCCGAAGAAAAATCCGCCCCGTTGCTGGAGGAGCGGATATTCAATATTTGTTCCGAGTATTCGTTTTAACCAACCATCTTTTCAGCAATCTGCATGTCGCCGGATGGCGAATGAGTTTCTGCCGCAAACCATCCCGAACATACGACGGCAGCAATCGCAGCAACAATGAACAGTTTTTTCATCACATTCCCTCCACTTTTTTCATTTTTTCTTCCGCTTTAATCGCTTCCAAAAAGAAATGTGCGGCCTCTTTATAAAGAGACTTTGATCTGTAAACATTGGCCGTTAAGAGAGATAGTTCTCTGGCACTGTCGTATTGCTTTGCTTGAAAGAGGATTTCTATGTTGTCTTTGCAGTCTTTAACCGCCTGTTCACCACATCCAGCATAAGCCGCATATAAAAGATCGATTTTAGCGTCAAATATTTCATTCGCCGCAGATTGCGACCTTTCCTTCCCTTCTTTGTAAAAGGCTGCGGCGCGTTCATAGTCTCCGGTTTTAAACAGCTCTTTGATCATTAAAAACACGACATTGAAATAATAATCAGATGCAGCATATGCATGATCATTCAAAACGATGTCCAAAAATTGAATGCTCTTGTCCGATTTGTCCATCGCCGCATAAAGCAAGGCAAAATTATGAAGGAGCTGCATTTCTTTAAAATGGTCGCCGGCTTTTCTGACAGTATGGATTGCTTCTGTTAAATATTCTTCCGCCTCTGTATATTTCCCCATCTCAGTATAATTTCCGGCCATTGTAATATAAGTTGAGACAAGGTTCATGTCATGGTCGCCATGTCCTTTGAAAATTTCCATCGCCTGCCGGGTATGGTTTAAAGAGACGATATTCTGGCCCAAGTAATAGTAGAGCTTTCCGACTTTATCGTGAAATTGGGCAACTTCAATTTCATCATGTACATGAGCAAGCTTCTTCTCGGCAATTTTATAGAAGCTGATTGCCTGCTCATAATTTTTTTTATACACTTCATAAGCTCCTGAAAACAGGTAGTAGTAATAGGATGTCATATGTGATGCAGCACTGTCGCCGGCCGATACGTCGTGCTGCTCTATCTTTTTGCCTCTCGAATCGTAGAGCATAATTTTATGCCGCAGTTCCAGCAGGGAATAGTAGATCAAAACTTCCTGATCTTCCTCCATGTCTGCCAGCAGCGGTTTGATTTGTTCAAACAGCCTGATCGACTGTTCAGCATCGCTTCTTCTAATGGCGCGGTACCATGTATTGAGCATGTTGGCGACTTCTTCCGCGGCGATTTTGTTCATATGGAGCTCCTTTCTGCCGATATTCAATTTTTTTGTATTTTATTCATTTCTTATCATACTATATTTTTCCCCCTATATAAATTAATAGTAATAGTTCATTTTGCACAGTTTTTTTGAATCCCCCGCTATTTCTGCCCCTTCATTAGGTCAAATGACTCTTCAAGAAATGAGAAACCGGGACTGATAAGACAGCAAAAAGCACCCTTGCTGAAAGGGTGCTTTCATTGCTTTAATATAAATACGAACTTATCTAGGCATAAGCGAGGGTTCCGCTTGATGAATGATAATATTTCCACATCGCATATGAAGAACGCGGATCGAGAACATAAACCATCGGTGTATAACAGGATGTCTGACCCGGGAGCACTTTTCCGTTTCCTCCAGCTGAGCTGCCGCTCAGTTCTTTCCCGTCTTGTTTCTTTTCACATATGCATTTGCCTCCAAGCCTGAGCGCGCTGCTTTGTCCAGCGTCATTTTAGCCCATGCTGTTTTGCAGACGCAGCCCAATTTTTACACCGCGATCCCGAATTGTTTATTATTTGCATCTATCAGTCTGGCTGTCGCCTTTGTTATGCTGCTTGAATCACAATTACAGTGAAGAAGTCATAAGCTTTTACTGACTAATGATTTTTAGCTGCTTTATCAACAGAGGGCAAATTACTTTCATCTATTAAATATGTTGCAATCAATGCGATGACTAACAGAGCTGCTGCAAAATAAAATCCTATATTCATACTTCCTGTAGCGTCTGTAAGCCAGCCTGTAATATACGGAGCTAAAATGGAACCTAACATTCCAACAAAGTTGTAGAATCCAAATGCTGTACTTAATGATTGCTTTGGTGCATTATTAGCTACAACCGCAATTAAAACGGGATTAACGCTAATTTTCCCTACAATTCCATACACAATTAGTGTCATATACAGAATTGGTAAGCTATCAAAGTAAACAATTGCAGCTGTTGATAAAATACCAAACGGTAACATCATAAGCAAAACTGGTTTACGCCGGCCTAGCTTATCTGACAGCCAACTAAAAAATAATGAACCTGGAATCGCGGCCCATGGAACAAGTGATGCAACAAAGGCGATATTTCCTCCGGTTAAACCGCGTGCTGTTTCTAAATAGTATGGCAACCAAGTAATAATCATAAAGAATCCGTAAATAGAGCAGAAAATAATAATATAAGCCAAAATTAAGTTTCTATTAAATAAAGATGAAAACTTAAACGGTTCAGCGGTGCCTTTAACCTCTTTATCATTTTTGGGCTTGTCTTTAATTACAATTGCCATTGCAATACCAATAAGTACAACCGGCACTCCGATGATAAAAAATGGAATTCTCCATCCGAATCCCCATTCTCCTACAACATAACTGGAGATATAATAGCCAATTGAAGTACCGAAAGCCATCCCTGCATTAATTACAGCACTACCTAATGTTAAACGGTTCTTCGGGATCATTTCGGATGATATTCCATATTGCGGCCCATAATATACCCCCTGAGCCATACCAACCATAAGCCATGCAGAGATAAATAGAAAAAATGTAGGCATCATTCCTGTAACTGCTGCTAGCGATCCAAATAGAATAACACCTGGAACCAACACTCGTTTTTTTCCAATTTTATCTCCTAATATTCCTGCAGGAACGTTCATACCTGCATAACCGATGAAAAATATACTCATAATTAAGCCAAGTTGTGCCTTGCTTAATGAAAACGCTGATTCAATATCCCCCATAATCGGGTTTAATATTGTTCGCGTTGCATAAAGAGCTACCCAACCGAAGAAAAATACGATAACAACTTTAACCCAATAGGGAATCAGTGGTTGTTTTCCTTTACCTTCAACTGATCCCGTCTCTTTTGTCATCAAACTTCCTCCTTCAACTTTTAAATGATCCATTATTTTCTACTCTTCCTTTGACTTTCGATTTAGACTTCATAGATTGTATCTTTTCGAAATCTGTCTGTGGTCATATCTGAAAAAAGGAGGAATTTTGGCTTTTTATCCTCCTTATGAACAACACGGATTGTCTTATTTTGTTATGCGTGTCCCCGCTTTTCCATCTAGCGCAGCTACCGCTTGATCCAATGAACAAATCATTGCCTCTTTACCTGACTTTGCAAATTCTATAGCCGCTTGGATCTTTGGCAGCATACTGCCAGCAGGAAATTGCCCTTCTGCCACATATTGTTCAGCTTCTTCTACTGTAATTCGGCTTAGTTTTTGCTCATTTTCTTTGCCAAAATTGATAAATACATTTGGTACGTCTGTCAACATCATGAAAACGTCAGCATTTACTTGTTGTGCAAGCTTTAATCCTGAACGATCTTTGTCTATAACTGCTTCAAGACCGTGTAATAGACCGCTCTCATCACGATATACAGGTATACCGCCGCCGCCAGAGGAGATAACAATCGTTTCATCAATTAAACGCCGAATCTCTTCTATTCCATGGATCACTTTCGGTTCCGGGGAAGGCACAACTCGTCTGTAGCCTCGCCCTGCATCTTCTGACATCGTAAACCCTTTCTCTTCTAATTGCTTCGCCTCTTCCTCTGAATAAAATACTCCTATTGGTTTCGTTGGTTTTTCAAATGCTTTGTCATCCTTGTCCACTTCGACCATGGTTAGAAATGTAGCTACATTCGCAGCAATGCCCCGTTCTTTCATATGGTTTTTCAAAGCTTTTTCCAGCATATAACCAATGAATCCCTGTGATTCTGCATTACAAGCATAGATTGGCAGTGGTTCAACGACATTTTTGGCAGCTTCGTTTTGAGCAATAATATTCCCCACTTGCGGACCATTGCCATGTGTAATCACAATTTTATGTCCTGCTTCTTTGATTTCAATCATATGACGTGTTGCAGAGATTACATTTTTGAGTTGATTGGCATAAGTTGCTTCTTGTTTTGGCTGTAAAATTGCATTACCTCCTAGTGCCAGTACTACTCTTTTCCCCATTTCTTTCACTCCTTTGTTAAAGCCATATAAATTCCGTATAAAGTATCCATCCCAGAAGAAGAACCTACTTTTATAAGGCTTTTCATACTTTTCAAAGATGGATCATGTTGTAATCTTGTAATTTTCGAACTAAATAAACCTTCTATAGCACAAGTTAAAAAGCGCGTGCTAACAAGGGTTGTTAAGGGTTTTCTAATGAGATTCCCCAATGTTTCGAGGTGGTTTTGTGCGATAAAAGAGTTGATGAAATGTCCATATAATATACCGACCAGTATATCGTCACCTGTTGGGGTTAAACCTTGGCCTCGTCCGATAAAGTAACGAAACTCCTCTTCTAAATTTTCAGTTGGATCGTGTAATTTATTTATCAAGTCCGACACATGAACTGATTCAAAATCAGTAGATTCATACGATTTAAATGAAATCTGTTTCATGTTTTCTTTTAACTTATTGATGTTTGCATGTTTAAAATCCGTATATAACGGAAGTATTTTCGCATTAAAATTGAGTTTAAAGCAGTTGTGGGAAAGATGGTTATTGCGAACGTGTAATGAATCTCCCACCTCAAGACCTGCTTTTAATGTTTGCTTCGTTTGTGAACCAAGCAAAATTCCAAATGGAAAGGTCCCATTTTCATTTGTGCCGATAAATATCAATTCATCATTCTGATCAACAATATTTATACCTTTTTCAAAAATGCTGTGCACAGTAAATGTTTTTCCCTCAATTAATAGCTGAAGTGCGATTGAACCAATCGCACTTGCCTGTAAAATCATTCTTGAAAACCCAGTTTTTCAGCATATGCTGTGATTGCTTTCTCAAAACATTCGATTGGAGGATGAACTGTACCAGCACCAATTTGCCCATATCCGGCAATTTTATGTGCAATGCCTGTGTTGATTACCGGCGTGATGCCTGTTTCAACAACTTTACGTGCATCAATACCTAAACACGCACCTTTGAAGTCCCACGTCGGAATCACAAAGTTCGGATTTTCTCCAACACAGATCTCAGCCATTTGATTGCTTGTTTCAAGCGCATCATTAAATCCGCCTGTTCCAACAAAACGTGTTACTGCAGGGGCAGCAATCATTGCTACACCGCCAACACCGATTGTTTCTGTAATCGCTGAATCTCCGATATCTGTGTTTGCATCTTCCGCTGAGTAGCCGGTAAAATATAACCCTTGTGGTGTATGAACAGGTGCTGTAAACCACTCATCTCCCATACCTGCAATACGGATGCCAAAGTTTTCACCGTTTCGGCACATTGCGGTAACGACTGTACCATGTTTGATTGTACGCGCTGCATCCATCATTGCTTTTCCTGTCGCCATGGCAATGTTTAAGAAAAATTGGTCTGTATCAGCTAAAAATTGGATCACTTCTGTTCTTTGTTCGTTTTCAACATCATCTAATGCTGCAATTACTGGAGCAACTTCTTTTAAAAACACCAATGACGCTGCAATATTGCGCTGGTGAAATTCATCCCCCATTGCTATAGCTTTAGCCATCAATACATTAACGTTTAAGCCTCCATCAATTTTTCTTAATGCCTTACTTAACACCGGACCCAACACATCTTTCATCCAGTGCAGGCGATTGATTACCTGCTCATGATAAGCACCGAAGCGTAATACTGCACCGATGCCTTCGTTCATTTGACAGTACGCCTCGTTGCCGCTCTCTTTGTTCACCACAACAAGAACCGGCATATTAGGTGATGTAATGCCTCCCATTGGTCCAACTGCATTCACATGATGACATGGAATAAATGTAATCTTATTGTTTTCAAGTAGTTCACGCGCTCCCTCTTCATCTTCTGCCCATCCTTCAAAAAGAATCGCTCCAACACAAGAGCCTTGCATAGGATCTGTCATATTTTCATATTTAATTGGAGGCCCGGCATGTAATAACACGTAATCTTCTAATTCAGGAATCACAGACTTGGCAGGTACAACATCCGTTAAGAATGGTTCAGCTGCTATGATCTTCTGGATAACAGCTTCGTTCGCTTCATTTATTGTTTTGTACCCCATTAGATTGTCTCTCCTTCATAGTAGTTTAGAAATTGAAGTACTTTCATTAACTTTTCATCACCGCCAGCAATTGGACGCCAGTTAAATTGAACACACTCTGATCCGCTGTTCTGAACAGCTGCTGTAAAACTTTTCAGCCCAATATTGATGACACTTGGCTTCTTGTTAATTAAGGACACAATTTTTTCGTCTACTGTTAAGTCTTCTTGGGTATGTTCAAATTTTTGTATATCAAGGACTGGCTGTTCCACTTTTCCTCGTGCCAGTTTAATCGCGGTACGAACCATTTGGTCGTTTGTCTCACAAATGATTGCACCACTTTCTTTTAAGGTTTCAATTTGCTTTTCATAACCTTGAGGATCTTTAGTTGTACCTACAACTGTTACAAGAACTGCAAGTTCGCGGCCTCCCTGATGTGCATTGGCTAACATACGTTTAATGGCTGGTGCTAATTCACTTGCCATATCATCATGACTGCCATAGCCAATAACGTTATCAATCATGATGACTGCTGTTTCAGGGTCGTTTCCCGATGTTTCAAGCATTTCGATACGCTTTTCAGGATCAATCATCGGGTGCGGCTTCCCTTGGGTATACATATCATCGCCTAAGTCAATAATTTCATGATGTTTTGTTTTTAGGATATAGGCTTCTTTCTTCTCTTCAAGTACTTCCTCTTTAAATGCCTCTTTCAATAACATAGCTGCTTCAGATGCCAAAGTACCACCTGAGTAATAACCTTTAATACCAACTTGTGAATCTTTTAACGACACATTTACATCTTCAGCCAATGTCGGTTTAAAATTCGGTTTGTCACCATTGGATAATTGAACAGATACAACCGCTGCTTCTTCAAGTGTATACGCATGATAAATATTTTCTTCCTGATAAGTTGGTTGATCTCCTAAAAATAACGTAACAACCGGTTTTTCAATATTTCTTAATACGTTTAATACTTTTTGCTGCACTTCCTCTGCAGGCGGTTTGGAAATTACTGTAATCACTTTTACTTTTGGATCTTGGTTCAATGCTTTGATACTATCTAAAACCGTGATAGCACCAACCTCTGTCGATAAATCCCGACCACCTGTACCAATTGCGTTTGTTACACCTTTACCATAACGGTCAATGATGCTTGTCACTTCCTGAATTCCTGTACCTGATGCACCCACAACGCCAATATCTCCTTCATTCACGATATTTGTAAATGCAAGTGGCACACCATGGATAATTCCGGTCCCGCAGTCTGGTCCCATTACTAATAATCCTTTTTCATGCGCCTTTTGTTTCAACTTAACCTCATCTTCTTTAGATACATTGTCGCTGAATACAAATACATGTAACCCCTCATTCAATGCATTTTCCGCTTCCATTGCTGCATACTGACCAGGAATGGAGATCAATGCCAAATTAGGGTTGTTCGCAAGTTCCATTGCGCGCTTCCAGTTATGTGCTTCTTGGCCTTTAGATGCGTCTTGTGAAGCGGCATCACCTTTTAAAGCTGCTTCTACTTCTTCTTTCACTGCCGCTACTTTTTCTTCTTGATTTGTATCTATAACGATAACAATGTCATTTGGATTTGCTTTTTCCAATTCATCTGTGCCTAAACCCGAAGATTTAAAAATATCTTTGTTAGCTGGTGTTCCCATCATGATCGATACTTTGTTTACACCATCTATTGCAGATAACTTGTTTGATAAAAGCATTAACACGATAGAATCTTGATAGGTGTTTTCTTTTATAATTGTGTATAACATAATGATCCTCCATTTTGTTATTCTGCAAATCTATTCTTTCCATGATAGCGATTGTAATGAACATCGCCTGAAACGAGGTAGTTATAAATATCGTCTACAATTTCAATTCCTTCTTTATCATATTTGGCACTTCTTAATTTACCGCGCTCACCCGGATAATAAATTTCTCCATAGCCTTCAGCTGCCGGTTGTGCTTTTAATTCATCGAGCATCGTCGAAATCTGTTGTTTAAAAGCAGTTAAATCTGTGAAGTATGCGGGATTGATAACAATATGAATTTGCCCTAAATCGCGGCCTTTTGTCAGATCTTGATACATGGAGGATACATGTACGCCATGAGGTACTCCAAGAAGACTGCCCGATAAAATATCCACCATCATCATCAATCCATAACCTTTTGGACCAGCAATTGGCACAAGTGCATGAACATCTCTTGCATTCGTTGTTGGTGCACCGGCTGCATCTACTGCCCATGTTTCCGGGATCGATTCATTTTTACTTCTGGCATCCAATACTTTTCCCCATGCCTGAACAGTTGTCGCCATATCAAATGTGATTATGCGTTCATCAGCCGATGGTACACTATAAGCAATCGGATTGGTGCCAAAGTATGGTTCTGTTCCTCCAAACGGTACGACCATTGGATCTGATTGGCACATACTTAAAGCAACCATGTCCTGTTCTGCTGCCATTTCAACAAAGTAACCCAATGCACCACTATGCGAAATATTCTTCATGCCTACAACAGCCACACCTGAATTTTTTGCCATTTCGATTGCTTTTTCCATCGCTTGTTTTGCTGCTTGGTGACCTGGACCATTATCTCCGCTAAAGACAGCGGATGCAGGTCCTGTTTGTTCAAATGTGTAGTTTGGGTTTGCTGTAATACCGCCTTTTGCGATTCGTTCGGCATAGTATTCCACACGTACTGCTCCATGGGAATGGATCCCTCTATGATCGGCGAATGTCAATACATCTGAAACATCGTGTGCGGCTCCTTCATTTAATCCAGCTTTGATTAGCTTCTGTTTGATTAAATGAAACAGCTCCTGTTTAGATACTCGCATCTGATTCTCCCCCTTCCATTACATGATTAGTAAATGTTGTCTGACTCTAAATAATCTAAAATTTCCTTTGTAACTGGGATACCTGTTTTTTTATACTGTTTCATCACATCTATTTGAATTTCACCGGGATAATACACTTTGTCAAATCCTTCAGCAGGCGGGTTATCATGTAATTCTTCAACCATTTGAGATATTTTTTCCAGGAATTGCTCCTTCCCGCCAAAGTATTCAGGATTGATCACGAGATGAAGCTGCCCTAAGCGACGGTACTCTGATAAATCTTTATACATGGAAGTGACATGCTTGCCAAATGGCAAGCCGAGTAAACTCCCCGATAAAATATCCACCATCATCATTAACCCGTATCCTTTAGGCCCAGCCATTGGTAATAATGCATTTACCTTAAACGGGTCTGTTGTTGGTGCTCCATTTTTATCCACTGCCCATGAGTCTGGAATAGACTTGTTTTTACTTCTTGCATCTAAGATTTTCCCCCAGGCTTGTACCGTTGTTGCCATATCAAACAGTATTGGACTGCCATCTTTTCGAGGCGCACTAAAAGCAATTGGGTTGGTGCCAAAGTACGGTTCGGTACCGCCAAATGGCACAACCATGGGATCAGATTGACATACTGTTAATGCCACCATACCTTCTAATGCTGCTTGACGTGCATAATAACCAATCGCACCACTGTGTCCCATTTCTTTTACACCGACAACACCGATACCTGATGTTTTTGCTAATTCGATTGCCTTTTTCATTGCTTGATAACTCACATAATGTCCTAACGCATTATCTCCATGGTAAATCCCTGATGCTGGACCCGTTTTTACGAAGCTTAAGTCGGGGTTCAGGTTATATCCACCCTTTAATGTACGTTCGGAGTAGTATTGCATTCTCACTGCACCATGTGAGTGAACACCTCGTTCATCTGCAAAGATGAGTAAGTCAGCTGTTTTATCCGCATGTTCTTCAGGTAAGCCTGCTTTCACTAATTTATCTTTCATTAGCTGCCGGAGACGATTACTTTCTACATACACTAATGGTTCACTCATTAAAATTGCCCCTCTTTATAGATTAATATCTCTATTCGCATCCTTTGAATAAATATACGAGAATGGTTCATCTAAACCAATTGCATAGGTTGCTTGCGGCGTATAAGCTCCCATAAAAATATAGTCACCTTTGTCAACTGGCATCCACTCGTTGTCTAAGTTGTAAACACCTCGTCCACTTAATATATAAGCACCATGTTCTTGAACGTGCGTTTCAATGTAACCATGCGAAGCACCCGGCTTAAATGAAAGAATATGAATGTTCATGTCATATGCGATTTCTTTTGGCAGTAAATCTTGAATTAATACTTCTTTCATCCCTTCATAGGGTTCTTGTTTGATGTTATTCACATTACCTGTAACAATTTCTGGCGTATGTCCTTTAAGCGGCTGATAACGCTTTTTGTATAAAAACAAACGGCTGTCCTCACCATTATTATGATTATCAAACGTCAATTGTAAGTGTGGAGGTACATATAAGAATCCGCCTTTTGCCAATTCGTATTTTTTACCATCCACAAAAGCGTTGATTTTACCATATTCAACGTACACAAATGATTGGATACCATCACCGGCAAAACCGGTTTTGTTTCCGCCCTTGTTTTTAACTGTTACCAAATAATCTACAAACCTTGCACCTAAACGCGGGGATCCTAAAATGGTTACATCACAATCTTCAAAGCCAGGTACAACATTATTAACCAAGCCATCGGGTGTAATTACCGCATAATTATCCTTTTTTATTACTGAACGTGTTTCTAATAAACCTTCTCTGTATCCTTGATTATGATTTAAGTAACTCATGAGTATCTGGCTCCTTTTCATTATTATTCCTTATAAGCTAGTTCAAACAATACATCTTTCAATACTTCAATCCCCTTCACAAGGTCTTCTATCTTCGTTTCTTCATTGGTATTGTGGCTGATTCCGCCAATAGAAGGTACAAACAACATTGCTGTAGGGACAAAATCCGCAAAAATTTGTGCATCATGACCTGCACCAGATGGCATCAATTTATAGCTGTCCCCCACATTATCCTTAGCTGCTTGTTCAATTATTTGAATGATTTCTTTATCCATCAATGACGGTGCTTCATCCATCCATAAATTAATGTCATAAGCCATGCTGTTTGCTTCTGCCACCGCTTTAACTTTATCTTCAATTTCTCTCGCAAAATCATTTAATAGTTGTTGATCAATATGACGACAGTCTATCGAAAAGGTAATTTCTCCAGGGACGACATTTACCGTGTTTGGAACAGGAGTGACATGTCCAAACGTTAATACAAGAGGCTCCCCAATTTCTCTAGCTCGTTTCGTTAAGTCTGTTACAATCTCACTATATGCAACAACTGTATCTCTTCGTAATGACATCGGTGTTGTGCCAGCGTGGTTTGCTTCACCTTTCAAGTTAACTGAGTAACGTTTTTGACCGACAATCCCAGTTACAACACCAATCGCTTTATTTTCCGTCTCTAATACTTTCCCTTGTTCAATATGTACTTCAATAAATGCTTTAATATCGTCACGAACATCATCTGTTTTACGGTAATCAAAACCGGATTCATGCATAGCATCTTCGAATTTAATTCCTTCAGCATCTTCTATTGTGTCAACATCCTCTTTTTTGGCTAGGTTAAAAAAGTTTTTACTTCCCCAAAATGTATATGGAAATCGGCTTCCTTCTTCTTCTGCGAGCGATAATACTTCTATTGTTCGTAATGGTTGACCATATTTTTCTTTTAAATATTTCACAGCAACCAGTGCAGATAAGATACCGAATTGTCCATCTAGATGACCGCCTTCAACAACTGTGTCGATATGTGATCCTGTTAAAATAGTTTCTTCAGAATATTTACTTCCAACAAGACGACCAGATAAGTTCCCAACATCATCAAAGCTTACTTCTAAACCTTCTTCCTTGAATGTTGCTTCCAGTTCGCGAACTGCATCAATCCATTCAGGAGAGTATAACAGCCGCGTAATTCCCCCTTTTTCTAAACCGCCAAATCTTGTGAATTTCTTATCCAACGTTTCAAAGGTTGATTGAATATCCATTCTTTTTCTCCCCCTTTCTTTTATTTACTTTCATCATAGAGCCCTATTTACAACCATTCATTGACATAACCAACAATAATGGAAAAACATTTTATGCACTTTTAACAAAGACACCTTTTAATCAATTTACGGTATCTAAATAATGGGCTAATGCCAGATATAAAAAGAAACTGTTGGCTTTCGATTACATAAAAAAATACGCTTTATAACAAATCAAATTTGCATTGAATGTCTCCTAAAGAAAATCACAGATCGCTCGCTTCAAAAGAGCGAAACTTCTCTTTTACCAATCAAATAAATAAGGTGCAAATAAAAAAACGACCCTATAAATCAATAAAAAACATTGATTTATAGGGTCATTTATCTATTTCATAAATGATATGCCAAGAGTCAGGATACATATTGATTAACAACTGCTGCTGTAATAGCGAAAGATTGTGATGAAGTCAACTTTGCCATGCTCACTTCAGCTGTATTAGCTGCCATAAGAAATGCTGATGACACACTGAATTTGCGAGTGTAACACAATCTCAGGTCCCCTCACATCTTCCTATGCCTCAAATTCCTGACGGGCTAGCTATTCCGTCACTCAAGGAATAAATCTTCCTACTTTTTCATTTGAAATCCCTTTTTCTTTATCATAGATTTCGACACCACGAAGGATTGTTTTCACTACCTGAGCACCAATTTTGCGGCCAATATACGGACTAATTTTGTGTCGATATGCTAGGTCCTCAGCTTTTAATTCATAAGGTGCATCTTTCTTAATAAATACAAAATCCGCATCTTTCCCTACTGCAATACTGCCTTTTGACGTTAGATTAAAACGTTTCGCAGGGTTTGTAGCAATAATGTCTGCAAATTTGGATAATGACATATTACGTTTTTGCACCCCCTCATCAAATAATATGTCAACATTATTTTGTATACCTGCGATACCCCCCCAAGCTTCAAATGCATTATCCGTAGCTTTTAAGTCTGGGGTACATGGTGAATGGTCTGATGTTACGAATGAAATATCTCCGTTTAATACCCGATTCCACATGCCTTCTAAGCGTGATTGTTCACGAATTGGCGGAGAACATTTTGCAACTGGTCCGATATGATCCAGTTCTTCTTTATAGAAATATAAATAGTGTGTACATGTTTCGCATGTAATATCGACCCCTTCCTGTTGTGCTTTGACAATTTCATCTACGCCCTCTTCACAAGCTATATGAACGATGTGTACACGACATCCCGTTTCTTTCGCAAATAGAATTATTTTTCTAATCGGTTCTACTTCAGTAAATACGGGTCGAGAATCTACATAAGCACGTAAGGAGGTTTCACCATTTTTAGATGCTATTTCCCCTAACTTGTCCGTAATTGCAGCATTTTCAGCGTGTATAGATAATATTTTGCCTGTCTTCGCAATTTGTTTCATACCTTCGTAAAGGGAATAGTCATCCACATTCATGAAATCTCCTTCTATAGAACGGTCACCACATGTTGCTAAAAAACATTTATATGCAACAACACCATTGTTATCTAACTCTTGAATACCCCCATCCAAGTTAAATGGTACTAAACCGCCGTAACTCGCAACGTCTACAGATAATTTTCCTTTCCCAGCTTTAAATTTTACTTGAATAGATTCCTCATCTACCGTTGCTGGCACTTGATTTAATGGCATTTCGATGATCGTCGTGACACCGCCTTTTGCAGCGGCACGTGTTCCTGTGTCATAGCCTTCCCATTCATCACGATAGCCGCCGCCCGGCTCTGTGATATGAACATGTGCATCAACCATACCCGGAGATACAATCGATCCTTTTGCATCGATAATTTTTGCACTTGTACCCAAATCCTGACCGATTGCTGCGATTTTGCCATCTTTAATCCCTACTTCGACTTCTTGTTCACCATTTTCCAGAATGACTAATCCATTTTTGATAATTGAATCAAAATTCATTAAAATCATCCTCCTCTTTTAATGGTTGGATATAAAATACTGCCTTTCGCAACCGCCAGCATGAGTCCCCCGGATAGCCAAAATACCAAAAAATGCAAATCATTAGATTTAAGATAGCACTTATTTAATGTTTCACCGATAGCAAAGTTAATGATCAAGAATAATAAATGGCAGCCCCGCCCCACTATCAATGAAAATGGGACGCCATATTTTGAACCTGTGTATCCGTTCGCAACAAGTCATAAGGCTATCCGACAAGTGATATCGTTGCTTGAAATGGTGATGTAAAACATCACCAACAGCTATATAATCCGGAATATTATGCACTAGTCCCACCCCCAACGTTAAAAAAAGTAAATGAGGATGAAATTCTTTGTTCAAGTGATCTTCGGCATGATATCTTTGTTATAATCACACTTTTCAAAAAACGAAGAATCATGTTCAAGCATTAATGATTCTCCTTTAATATTTTTAACTAAAGGATTATACGTATAATTACCTTCAAAAACAGTGTACGATCAGATTGAAAAGTTATCCTTGTAACATCTGACATATTTCATTTTTATTTTATCTTTTTCTAACAAAGATAAGGAGGCAGCCTTTATGACAACATTAAAAGAAATATTATCTGTACTACAATTTTCAGATTTAACATTGCTAAATGAGCAGGGCGATTTGGAACGAGTGGTAGAAATGGTTGATATTACAGAAACGCCTGATATTAAAAATTTTACAACGCCGCACTCACTTATCGTCACAACAGGAATGAGCTATCAGGATGATCAATCCGGACTAATCAGTCTTATTAGTGAGTTAAATGATATACAAGTTGCTGGTCTAGGTATCAAGCTATCCCGATTTTTAAAAAAATTAGATGATGAGGTTATTGCATTTGCAAACAAATTAAAATTCCCAATTATTGAAATTCCGGAAAGTTGGAATTTAGGATCCATTACTCATCATATATCGTCATTTATCCTGGATGAAGAAACAGAAAAATTACACTTCGCATTAGATATCCAACAAGAGTTAAATGCTATGCTTATGCAAGGGTTAAGCCTGAACATGATGATTGAACGTTTAAGTAGACTTATAAAGGTTCCTGTCATGCTGCTAAATTCTTTTCATCAAGTTGAGTCAGCGAGTCATCACTTTCATCAACACTCAGAACATGTTCAAAAAAACCTCAATTATTTCCGAAGATATTTAAATTCAGAGCAAATCGAACCAAATCACAATGGTGTTTTCCAGGAAGAATATGCTATATTTAAGGTTCCTGCATTTAAATATTTTCCGTATTATCTAATGATTTCAAATGTTAATTTGCTCAACTATCCGTTTAGTTTATTAACAATAGAACAAGCAGTTAACACACTTAGTCTCGCAATTTACAAAAATAGCAAAATTAAAGAAGCAGAGCAGCAGGATACGAACCATTTTTTTACATCTCTGATGTCCGAACATCCTGATAACCTTGTATCACTAACACAACACACCGACCTTTTAAAAAAATATCACATTCAACCCTCTAAATTCTACCAAGTGATGATTTGCGGGATAGACAAAGAAAAGAATGTAGAAAATAGCGCCTACTTAAATGAGCGATATCAGATGACTTTTGAGTGGTTAACGCATAAGTTTACTGGGATTGACCCTTCCATTAGTATATATATGTCTCAGGGTGAACGCAGATTTACGATACTTTTACAAAGAAGACATCATTATTATTTGGAATACTGCAGATATATCCAAAAAGAGTATCAGCTATTTTTTAATAGCTCCCTTTCATTTGGCATTGGTAATGAGGTCTCCGAGCTTTCACAATTACCACTGTCTTTTTTCGAAGCGAATGAGGCTTATGATAATAAATATGAACAAGGCGAAATAGAATTTGTAGAGCCCTATAAATCTAAAAGCGTAGAAGAATTATTACAACTCATTCCAACGAATAAATTAAAACCATTTATCATTTATACACTCGGTCCATTAGCTTATCCCCAAACAACGAAGGAAAAAGAACTAAGGTTTACGTTAAATGTCTATATGGCAAACCAATGTGATCTTACAAAGACCTCAGAGGATATTTTCATTCACCGTAATACTGTGAAATATCGTATTAAAAAATGCGAAGAAATATTAGGTCAATCTGTAGAATCTCCTGATACATCCCTGAGCATTCGATTAGCATTATTTGCTTCAGAGAAAATATCGTTGTAAATCAAAAGTAGAACCACCGGAAGTTTTCTTTTCTATTTATTTAGTTAGCTACTGTTTTATTCTGTCTTAACATAACCACAAGGAAAAATAGCAACGCTGCTGCTGCGAGAAGGATGGTTGCAATATAGAATGCTAATACTTGCGAGCCGGTTACATCACCAATATAACCAGTAAGTGTTGGTGCAATAACAGATGAGCTCATTCCAAAGAAGTTAAAGAGAGTTAATGCTCTGGCCACTCTATCTCCTGATACGGAATCAGATACATAGGTTATTAAAACTGGATCAATCGCAAGTTTACCTAATAAGCCATATAAAATTAATGCAATATACAGCACTGCAGGATTTGGTGCAAATACTGTCAAACTAATTGTGATTGCCGCAGCAATTAATAGAAATAAAATTAAACGCAGACGCAAATGTGCATGTTTGTCTATGTATTTAGTAAATATCAAAGCACCAGGCACTGCAGTGACTGCAACTAGTGCAGCTACATATCCTACTGAGCCTTGAGCAAATCCTTTTTCTGCTACAAGGAAGGATGGCAGCCAAGTGACAATCATATAATAGCCATAGCATGTTGCAAAATACACAAAATATACAACTAATTGTCTTGGAGAAAATAAGCTTTCATTTAGAATCTCTGTGCTTTGTACGGCGTCTTTCTTCTCTTCAGCCACTTCCTTGTCTGATGTTTTATCTTGTTTAATAAACAACACAAACACAAATGTTACAGCTACGATAACGATAGCTGTTATAAAAAGCATATAATTCCATTGAATTTCAAAACCGCCTACTAAAACCGATGATCCGATTAGTCCAATTACCATTCCTAATGCTGATCCGCTATTTATTATCGCATTGGAAAAGCTTTTTTTATCTTTTGGCGTATGTTTGGCTGATAAGGAAAAGGCTGCACCGTAATATGAACCAGTCGAAATACCAGCCAATAACGAACCAATGTATACTTGCATGATAGTTGAACTTGTGCCAATTACAAATGCAGCCAGCGCAAAGACGATAAATGCAGGAATTAACACCTTTTTCTGTCCAAATTTATCGACAAGTGCTCCTGACGGAATTTGCATACCCGTATAGGCAAAGAAATAAATAGAAGCAACCAACCCCATTTGTGTATCACTAATATGTCCTAATGATTCTTGAATCTGTGGATATATTGGCGTAAGGATTGTACGATAAATCCAAATAGCTACCCACCCTAAACACAATGCAATAATGATCTTTTTGTAATAATCGGGGTCATGTTTCTTTGTTTTTTCCACGGTATGACACGCTCCCTTTTTATTATTTAATTAAATTGTAGGTTATAAGCCAGTCAATAACATTGTTCACTTTCAACAAAAACAAAAGTAACATTATACATTTTAGACAAAAGGCATCTGCTTAAAAATATCAATGAAAGATTCATCGATAGAAGCTAGTCCTATTTTTCCCAGCTCTCTCATTTCTATAAAAGCAATCAGGTAAAAAAGATGGCTCTTTTTTTAAACAAACCTACAATTTATTAAAAAAAGCACTTCCCAAATAAACAGGAAGGCTCCCCAAACGTTGATATAGCAGCGTTCTTAACATTTCAAGAACTGAGTTGCACGACGGGCGCCCTTAAGATCGGCTTTCTTTCTCTTTGAAAATTCAAAAATTCTCCGATATATATAGCGAATGCCGCTAAATAAGGAGGAGAGCCGGATGAGAAAGTTATGGAAAATCGCGGTGTCCGCTGCAATGTTCGTCGGTTTTTCCGCAAATTCACCCCGCATTCAAGCGGAAAGCAATAAGCAGGAAAACGAAGTCATTGTCGTATATAAAAATGCCAGCGGAAAAGAAAACGTCATCGAACAAGCAGACACGGTAGAACACGTTTACCGGCACATTCCCGCAGCTGCTGTTACTGCGGACGACAAAACAGTGCGGGAACTTGAACAAGATCCCGACGTCCTGTATGTCGAAGACAACCTCCCGGTAGCTGCTGCCGACAGCACCGTTCTAAAAGCTGTCTCCAGCAGCACAGCGCAAACCGCCTCCGCGTTTTCACAGTGGAACATCAAGCCGATTCAAGCCACACTGGCTTGGAATAAAGGTTTGACCGGGAAACAGGTGAAAATTGCGGTTATTGACAGCGGGATTTCCCCCCATGAAGAGCTGTCAATCGCAGGCGGTGCATCGATGGTTGGCTATACCGCTTCATACCGTGATGATAACGGCCACGGAACTCATGTTGCCGGAATCATCGGAGCGAAGCATAACGGACGGGGGATCGACGGCATCGCGCCCGGCGCGCAGCTGTATGCCGTAAAAGCGCTGGACCGGAATGGTTCGGGGGATCTGAAAGGCATCTTACAAGGCATCGATTGGTCGATCCAGCACGGAATCGATATCATCAATATGAGCCTCGTCGTTTCAGGCGACAGTCAAGTTCTCCACGATGCAGTAGATAGAGCATACAAACGGGGAATGATTTTAGTCGGTGCAAGCGGAAATGCCGGAAACGGAAAATCCGTTTATTACCCGGCCGCCTACAGCAGCGTCATTGCCGTCTCGGCCGCCAATGAAAAAAATCAGATCGCCTCATTTTCCAACACCGGCAGCGCCGTCGAGTTTGCCGCTCCCGGCACATCGATTATCAGTACATCTTCCGACCGCGGCTATGCAATCGGAAGCGGCACTTCACAGGCAACGCCGCACGTAGCCGGAATGTTTGCTCTTTTGAAACAGCTGTACCCAACCGCTTCAAATGCTGAGCTGCGCAAGAAAATGCAGATTTATACAAGCGACTTGGGCGCTCCCGGCCGTGATCATTTGTTCGGCTACGGATTAATCCGCTTCAAAGAGATCACACAGCCGTTGGAGAAAGCGCAAAAAGCAGTCGGACAAGCGGAAAAGACAAAGAAAAAAGCGGACATTCAAACCGCGCAAAAAGCGATCGAACCGCTGCCTGTAAACGCCGATAAAACCGCTTTGAAAAAGAGGCTCGATGCTGTTAAAGAGCAGCTTAAAAAGACAGCCGAAAGCAAAGTAAAACTCGCAGAGAAGCAAAAAAAGAAAACCAATGCCGACGCAGCCCAAAAAGCGGTCAATGAACTCGACAGCGGCACTTTCAAAACAAATTTGCAAAAACGGATCAACGCGGTCCGCTCAAGCCTCTTGAACACCGCAAAGCAGGCCGTTGCCAAAGCTGAAAAAGCGGCCACAGACTCAAACCTCGGCAAAGCGCAAAAAGCGATTAATGAGCTGCCTGCCGGAAAAGACAAATCAAATCTGCAAAAAAAGCTGAACACCGCGAAAAAGCAAGCCGCGTCAGCCTATAACAAAAAAGTGGCAGCGGCGAAAGCCAAAGTTAAAACGGCCGAACAAAAGAGAACGAAAAAAACAAAATCGGCAGCGCAATCAGCGGTCAGCAAGCTGAAAGCATCCGCCGAAAAAACGAAGCTGCAAAAACGAATCAATGCGATCAAACTGAAATAGCAAGAAAAAAGCCCGGAATCCCGGGCTTTTCTTGCGAATACGTCTTTTTTGATGCTGTTCTGCAATTTGGCATTTTCGGACACGACAATTGCGACATCGTATTCCTTTCGGCCGGCCGCTTGCTTTCCGCCGCATTCTCCAATCACTTTTTATCAATTCTTTCCGTCACAATCCCGACGATGTCCCGGTCTGAAACAAAGCCGAAATGGCGGCTGTCAAAGCTGTGGATCCGGTTGTCCCCGAGGACGAAGTACTCATTTTCAGGCACCTTTTCCTCTCCGGTCACTTCCTTCAGCGTAAAATCCCCTGTCAAGTCCCCTCCGGCGGTGACGGCCTTTAAATCGTCCAGATAAGGCTCTTTGATCTTTTCTTCGTTGATATACAGCTGATCATCTTCATACCGGAGGGTTTCGCCCGGAAGCCCGATCACCCTTTTAATGAATATATCTTTGTCAGGTCCTTTAAACAGCACGATGTCAAATCGGCTGATTGTTTTAAAGTGGTGGGCGAACCTGTTGATCAAAAGTTCGTTGCCCTCCTGAAAGGTCGGATTCATGCTGACGCCTTCTACTTTATATTCAATGAAAACGGCATTTTTGACCTGAATTCCGACGACGATGACAAGCAGCACCCCGGCTATGACCAAAAAACGCTTTTTCAATTCTGTGTCCCCCTAGTCTTTCTCTCTCTGGCTGAATCTCACGTTCAGACGATGTTCAACCCGTTTTCCGGCGTACCATAAGATCAGCATAACGATGATCACGGCAGCTGTCCGCAAAGGCTGGGTAAAAAGCGCCTTCAGATCATGGCCGACAAAGCTCACCATAAAAATCATCACGAACTTGCCGCAAAGCACCGCCAGTGAAAAAGGCAGCAGGCTGACTCTCGAAAGTCCTGCCACAACATTTACCGCTGCCGAAGGCGTGAATGGAAAGCAAAGCAGGAGAAACAGCGGACCGAAGCCCCGTTTTTCCACCCAGATCATCAGTTTTTTTACGGATGGATGCCTGCGGATAAAACCGAGTGCTCTTTGCTGGCCGAAATGGCGGATAAAAAGAAAAACTGCTATAGAGCCTAAAGATGCCCCGATCCACGTCAACAAGAACCCCTGCCATAAACCGAACGAATTTACATTGGCGACAACAAACACGAGCAGGGGTAAAAACGGGAGCAGCGCTTCAATAAACGGCAGCAGAACGGCTACAAAAGGACCAAAAGCCCTGTAGCTCTGAAAAAACTCTGTTAAATTCTCTTCTGTAAAATAGCTGAATAATTGCTCCAACATTGATTCTCCTCAGGGCGGTTGTCTACTTCTATTCTACACTTTAAATCAAAAACTTTAAATCATCCGTCTCGGTGTTTTCTGTATTAGTCTGAAACAACTTGATCATTTTAGTCATTTTTTCCCGTTCTTGATTAAAAGGCCGTCTTTCGTGTAAAATAAAAACAGAACAAACGTTCCTTATCAACAAAAGAAATGAGGAGAAAAGCCATGACAAGAATTCCCGCTGAAGCCAGGGATATGATTGAAAAGGCGATTTACCTCCCGATGACCGTCAGCATATTAAACCGGGACATGAAAATCATCCAGCAGGGGCCATTCAAGCTGAAAGACCCCTATCAGCGTCTGATCGAACAGGCGTTAAAGCTTGCCCAGCGCGATCTGTACGACGTGAAAAATGAACTGCGCCGGCGGAAAATCAAGGTGCACGAAGTGTCACGGGACGAAGCCTTTACGATGTACTCCTTTATATATGAAGGATACGAAGAAGAGCATAACTATTTTAATCCCCGCATCCGCAATCAGGTATCCGCGCTTCTTGAGTACTATTTATTCAAAGCCGCTCCCGATCAATAGCGCTTTTTCAGCTCCCTGAGGATGAATTCGTATATCAGCTGATTCCGGTCTTCCTTCGGATAGAGCATAAATTCCTGTCTCTTCTGCATGGCGTTTCCTTCAATCCGGTCGATAAATTTTGTTCTCAGCCATGCCGTTCGGTAAACCTGGTTTTCAAAAGATGTGATGGATACGGGCAGCTCCAGCGTTTCCCCGTTGACAAACGTGACAAACGTGTTGTCATACTTTGCCGCGCAAAACTCGTGAACATGCGCATGGGAAAGCCACCCGCACTGAGGACGAGTTGAGGAAAATGTGGGAAAAAGAAAAATATTGTTTGAGTGATCTACCATGATCGGCGGTTTATGGGAAACTTTAATGACCTCATATGTGCCCGCTTTTCTCCCCGCATAGCTCGACCCGAAATAGCGGCAGCTTCTTTCGATGATCTGAAACGGCTTCATATTGACGAGGAAAGTCCTGTCGGTCTCGAGTATTTTTGAGGCGGGTTTCTCCCCCTCTCCCAGAGGCAGGACAGCCATTGTCGAACTGTTTACTTCATACGTATCTTTTGTCATATCCTCTGTGCTCATCATGATCCTCCTAATCGTTAGTAAATTTATACTATTAATCTAACATTATCCTTTACAAAACGACAGGATTTTTTCCAATTAATTTGAAAATATGTTTTTAAAATGCAATTTTTATATTTTGTTCGATTAAATCCGTGTTTCTTTGTCCAAATATACAAACTTTTATTCTCATAAACACGCATCTTCGAATAATTATCTAAAAATTATAAATACTTATTGATTTTTTGTTGCGTAATCCATATACTATAAAAAAGGCATCAGGGGGAATCTTTATGAAAGAGAAAAAGTCGTACGCTGAGCTCATGAAGTCCCGCAATACCCAAAAGGTGAAAGAACTTGATGTAACCATCACGGATATCTACATTCAAATGGTCCTTGATGAATCGCTTTTTAAACGGCGTTTGCACACGCTGAACAAGAAGATTAATGAAGCATTAGACAAAGGAGATAAGCAATCTTTCCTTGAGCTTTCAAGAGAATATACAGCGCTGAAAAAGCACGCATAACGGCCAATCCCTCCCGGATTGGCTTTTTTACGCGGAAAAAGCCGGCTTATGAAATAGTCCCGGCCTTTTTATCCGTTAATAATCGTTCCGCCGTTGACATGGAGCACTTGGCCCGTCATGTAGGAAGAATCGTCGCTGGCTAGAAACAAATAGCTCGGCGCCACTTCAGCAGGCTGTCCGGGCCGTTCCATCGGCGTTGTTGAACCGAATATTTCGACCTCTCTCTCCGTAAACGTCGACGGGATCAGCGGCGTCCAAATCGGACCCGGTGCCACCCCGTTCACACGGATGCCCTGATCGACAAGCGACAAAGCGAGCGAACGCGTAAATGATGTAATCGCTCCTTTCGTCGAAGAATAATCGATCAGCCTTTCATTGCCGGCATAAGCCGTAATCGAAGTGGTATTGATGATTGAGCTGCCTTTTTTCAAATGCGGCAGCACAGCTTTTGTCAAATAAAACATTGAAAAAATATTCGTCTGAAACGTTCGGATCAGCTGATGGCTTGTAATTTTTTCGATTCCCTTTTGCGGATGCTGTTCAGCCGCATTATTGACGAGTATATCGATCGTTGGGAATGCTTCCTTTGCCTGGCGCACAATATCGTTGCAAAAAGCCTCGTCTCCGATGTCTCCTGCGATCAGCTTGCATCCGACCCCTTCTTTTTCCACATACCCCTTTGTTTCTTCTGCATCGCGGTGTTCATTTAAGTAGACAATGACAATGTTCGCGCCTTCCTTCGCAAACAAAACGGATACGGCACGGCCGATTCCGCTGTCTCCTCCCGTAATAATCGCGGTTTTCCCGGCCAGTTTCCGCTCTCGTTTCGGCCGGTCGAAAACGGGCCGGGGATCCATCAAATACTCCAATCCCGGACGCTGTGTTTGGTGCTGGGGAGGCAGTACTTTCTTCGGCTGTTTGCTCAAAACGATTCCCTCCTTCACATCGATTCAACCTTACTATTTTATGAAAACGCCCCTTTTTTATGACAAGCCGTTTCACATGCATGAATATTTCTCAATTGGGAAAATTTAAGAACAAAACAGATGGATGATGGAGGGAACCTTGTGAGCAATCAAGAACAAAAACTGCCGGACTCGCCTGAATCGTATTGGAGAAACAGTACAAATCTTCCTAAATTCGAAGAACTGTCTGAAGATGTCAAAACAGATGTCGCCGTCATCGGCGGCGGCATGACCGGACTGACGACTGCTTATTTACTGACGAAAAAAGGCTACAGCGTCATCTTGATCGAATCCGGGCGGATACTCGACGGAACAACCGGCTATACGACAGCCAAAATCACTGCACAGCATGATCTGATCTATGATGAGCTGATCGGGCACATCGGAATGCCAAATGCGAGACTGTATTATGAAGCAAACCTCAAGGCGCTGTCCTTTATCAAAAACCTCGTGCTTGAGCAAAAGATCCCGTGCGATTTTGAAGAACAGGACGCGTGCATTTACACAACTGAAGAACAATCGGTCCAAAAAATCAGAAAGGAATATGAGGCATACCAAAAGCTCGGGATTGACAGGGAATTCATCAAAGATCTCCCCGTTCCAATCGATATGAAAGCAGGACTTGTTATGAAAAACCAGGCCCAGTTTCATCCGCTCCACTATTTGAAACACCTTGCAGAGGCCGTCCTGGAAGCCGGCGGAAAAATTTACGAAAACACGGCTGCTAAAGAAATCAAAGAAGGCGACCGGCCAAAAGTGCTGACAAGAAACGGGCATCAAATCTTCAGCGATTATGTCGCGTGCTGCACGCACTTTCCGTTTCATGATAAAAAAGGCTTCTATTTTGCAAGGCTTGAGCCGAGCCGGTCATACGTGCTCGCCGTCAAGCCGAAAACGCCGTATCCAGGCGGCATGTATTTAAGTATAGATCAGCCTTCACGCTCGCTCCGTTCGGTGACGATTGACGGAGAAGAAATGGTTCTTGTCGGCGGTGAAAGCCACAAAACCGGCCAGGGAGAGGATACAATCAGGCATTATCAGGCGCTTGAATCATTTGCAGAAGGCGTGTTCGGCATTGAATCGATCCCTTACCGCTGGTCAGCGCAAGATTTAATCACGCTTGACAAAATTCCGTATATCGGGCCGATCTATCCGAAAGAAAAGCGCATTCTCGTCGCCACTGGCTTTCGAAAATGGGGCATGACAACAAGCACCCTCGCCGCGCAGCTGATGACAGACCATATCGCAGGCGAAGACAATCCTTATCAAGCCGTCTTTCAGCCGGCCCGTTTCCACCCGGATCCAAGCATCAAAAAAGTCATTTCCTATAACGCGGATGTTGCAAAACACTTTGCCGAAGGAAAACTCGAACAGCCGATCAGGAAGCCGGAAGACCTTGTCAACGGAGAAGGTGCGGTCGTGTCACATGCCGGGAAACGTGCGGGTGCTTATCGCGATGAAAAAGGCGAGCTTCATCTGGTTGACACAACATGCACCCATATGGGCTGCGAAGTCGAGTGGAACGACGGAGAAAAGACGTGGGACTGTCCGTGCCACGGCTCAAGGTTTTCGGTCGACGGCGATGTCATCGAGGGTCCTGCCGTAGAACCTTTGAAAGATCCGGAAAGCTGAGGTGTACAAGTTAAAAAGTAATGAAAAATTGCCGATAAAAAGATAAATGCTGGAAATTTCATAAAAACGGCAGTTTTATCATTAACGATTACAGGGGGATACGATCGTGTTATTCAAAAAGGATAGAAAGACAGAACGATCATTCTTTGCTGAAGAAGGTCCTGACCAAACAAAAAGAATCAGGCTCAATCAGCACGCAGAATTTAAAAAACAGCTGGCAATGGTCGATTTGACGGATGAGGATCTTTGGGTGCTGAGCAGGCTGAAGCCTTTAGTCACTGAACATATCGAAACCATCGTCACCCGGTTTTACCAAAACCTTGAGCATGAAAACTCTTTGATGGAGATCATCCATGACCACAGCTCAGTTGACCGTCTCAAAAAGACATTGACGATCCACATCCAGGAAATGTTTTCAGGTGTCATCGACGAAGCCTTTTTAGAAAAAAGAATCCGGATCGCCCACGTTCATCTTCGGATTGGGCTCTTGCCAAAATGGTATCTGGGGGCATTTCAAGATCTCCTTCTTTCCATGCTGACAATCTTTGAAAACGCATTATCCGATGAAGAATACAGGCGGTCAGTCAAAGCCGTTACCAAAATTCTCAACATCGAACAGCAGATCGTCCTCGAGGCCTTTGAAGACGAGCATGCAAGGCTCCGAAGACTTGATGAAGAGAGCAAAAATGACCTTCACCGGCAAATCAAAGATACTTCCGGTTCTTTGGCCGCTTTATTTGCCGAAACAACGGGCGCTGTACAGGAATTGGTCGACAAATCGTCCGAAATCGCCGAAACGTCAAGAGCCGGAACGAAGACAGCTGTTTCTGTCGAACAAAAATCGATCGGCGGAAAAAAGGAGCTTGAGGAGCAGGAACACCAGCTGAATCAAATGGGAAGCAGCATGACGCAAATCGAGCAGGAAATTAAAAAGCTGGAAGAAATCGCGCTGCAGATCGAAAAGATTTTCGGAATCGTAACAGGCATTGCCGAGCAGACGAATTTACTTTCGCTCAACGCCTCGATCGAATCTGCAAGAGCGGGGGAGCACGGCAAAGGGTTCGCAGTCGTCGCAAACGAAGTCAGAAAGCTGTCCGATGATACGAAAAAAACCGTCTCCACCGTATCTGAGCTCGTCAATAACACAAACGCGCAAATCTCGATCGTCACGAAGCATATTACAGATGTAAACCAGCTCGTGAACGAAAGCAAAGACAAGATGTCGGAGATCAATCATCTATTCGATGATATCGTCTCCAATATGAAAACGAGCAAAGAGCAAAGCGGCCGAATCGAAGGCGATCTGCAGGCATTTTTAAGCGGCCTTCAAGATGTGAATGCCGCCGTGTCACAAGTCGCGGTTTCAGTCGATTCTCTCGTAGAGCTGACAAAAAAATAAATCATTCCTGTACACAGGTCAACTCATGGCCTGTGTTTTTTCTTTCGATCTCCTTTTTGTAAACCTAAACAAAAACAAAGTTGACATTATAGAGCTTCAAGTGATACTTTGATTCTATTACGTTATTTGAAAGGAATCGAGTCTACTATGCAAGTCAAAGATATGACATTTATCTCGCTTAGCACAGCCATCATGGCAGTGCTCGGCTTTTTCCCGCCGATCTCCCTGCCGTTCACGCCCGTACCGATTACGTTTCAAACGCTTGGCGTCATGCTCGCCGGCGGAGTCAACAAACCGCGGAACGCGGCACTCAGTCTTATCGTCTTTTTGCTGCTAGTCGCAAGCGGGCTGCCTCTCCTATCAGGAGGAAGGGGCGGAATCGGCGTCTTCATGGGACCAAGCGCCGGCTACTTGCTCGCCTACCCTGTCGCAGCTTTTTGCATCTCATGGGCCGTCGGCAAACTTAAAGTTTTACATGTTCGAAACCTCTTTTTCATTCATCTCTTATTCGGCGTATTGCTGTTATACACGGCAGGCGTCCCTGTCCAGGCGTTTCTGATGCAAATTCCTCTCACCGAAGCGATGAAGCTCTGCTTGGTGTATGTACCCGGAGACCTGCTAAAATCCGCCGCAGCCGCCTTTCTCGTGCAAAGATTAAGAAAAGCGCTCAAAAACGACGTAAGCAGGAATGCAGCTTAGGAGGAATGAAACCGTGCCAATTACTGAGACTTATCAATACCATGCCAATCGCTATCCTCAGAAAACGGCTGTTCAAATAGATGAAATGTCTGTCAGCTATCTGGAATGGCACCAGTTAGTATGCAGGACGGCAGGCTGGCTCAGCGCGAAAAAAACAAAGAATAAAAGGATGGCCTTTTCGCTTCCAAACGGACTGCCTTTTTTGCAGCTGTTCGCGGGAGCGGCGATGGCCGGCTGGACGGCCGTTCCGTTTGATCCGCGCTGGAGCCCGTCTGAATGCCGGGAAAAGCTTTCTCTTTGCAAAGCCGAACTGTTCATCTCGGATCAGCCGTTCCCTGATCTTGAACAAACACTGCTTCTGAACGAATGCCTTGATGAAATCAATCACGCTCTGGTCCTGGAACCTCGCACATTTGATGATGAACCGTTTTACATCGGCTTTACATCAGGGTCTACCGGAGCTCCGAAAGCATTTATCAGATCGCATCGCTCCTGGATCGAAAGCTTCCGCATCAGCAGCAGGGATTTTCAGCTATCAGCCGGAGACAGCGTCGTGATACCCGGCTCGCTCTTCTTCTCGCATTTTTTATACGGAGCAATGACAACGCTGTATCTCGGCGGAACCGTCTACCTTCTGAAAAAATTTTCACCGTCCCGGCTCGAAAACGCAGTCGCCCGGAATCCCGTGACAACGCTGTTCACGGTGCCGACGATGACTGAAGCCCTGAGAGCGGAGAACAGGCGAATCGATAAACCGGTCAAGGTCATTTCTTCAGGCGCCAATTGGAGCAGGCAGGCAAAAAAAGCGATTCAAAAAGCGCATCCGCATCTTTCTTTATTCGATTTTTATGGAACTTCTGAGATGAGCTTCGTCTCTGTGTCCGCTCCGGAAGACTTTCATGTGAAGCCGGACTCTGTCGGACGGCCTTTTCACAATGTTGACGTTGCCATCCGTTCAAGCTCAGGGGAAGCAGTCCGAACCGGGGAGGTCGGCAAAATTTTCGTGAAAAGCCCGATGCTGTTTTCAGGCTACCTCCAAGAAGCTGCCGCCGCCTCCCCGATTGATGAAAACGGCTGGATGACAGTCGATGACATGGGCTGGATGGATGAAGACGGTTACCTCTTCATAACAGGACGGGAGAACAGCATGATCGTCTACGGCGGCATCAATATTTTCCCCGAAGAGGTTGAAGGTGTTCTCCTGTCACACCCGGAAGTGGAAGAAGCTGCAGTAATCGGCATCCGCGACGATTACTGGGGAGAAAAAGCGGCAGCCGTCATTAAGGGTAAAGCCCCGGTTAAAGAGCTTAAAACATATTGCAAAAGCCGACTCGCTCCGTACAAAGTGCCGAGAATGTGGCACTATCTCGAACAGATTCCGCATACTTCTGGAGGAAAAGTCGCCCGTCACCTTCTGAAAGAACAGCTGAAGGACGTGATCAGATGAAAGCTGTCATCACGGCCGCCAAAAGAACGCCGCTCGCCAGACAAAACGGCTTATTGAAAAATGCTGAGCCCCATGATCTGGCCGCCTCCCTGATCAAGCACCTCGCAAAGCCGCTGAACGGGATATTGGACGAGGTCATCCTCGGAAACGTGGTCGGACCGGGCGGCAACATCGCCCGTTTATCCGCGCTTGCCGCCGGTCTTCCCGCTTCCGTCTCAGGAATGACGATAGACCGTCAATGCAGCGCTGGACTTGAAGCGATCCGGACCGCCTGCTGTTTCGTGCAAGCTGGGGCAGGATCCTGCTATATTGCCGGAGGAACAGAAAGTGCAAGCCTCTCCCCTTTTCCGGGAAGAGCGAGGTTTTCTCCCGATGAATGGGGTGATCCGGATATGGGAATTGCCGCTGAGCTGACGGCGGATCGGTACCGCATTACCCGCAAGATGCAGGACGACTATGCCCTGTTAAGCTATAAAAGAAGCGAGTCCGCGTTTGAAAACGGCTATTATGACGACGAGATTCTGCCATTTCAAGGATTGGCGGCCGATGAAAGCATGATTCGCAAACGACCGCTGGAAAACATCATCGAAAGAGCAAAACCAGTCTTTAAAAAAGGAGGAACCGTAACAGCCGCAAACAGCTGCGGAATTCACGACGGCGCAAGCGCGGTTGTCGTGATGAACGAAGAAAAAGCGGAAGCGCTCCGCTTGCAGCCTGTTCTCCGATTTGTTGACAGCGCGGTCGCCGGCGTCGACCCAAACGTTCCGCAAATTTCCCCGGTGCCCGCGATTCAAAAACTCTTAAAGAAACGAAACCTGTCTGTCAAAGACATCGATTTGTTTGAGATCAATGAAGCGTTCGCCGTCAAAATCGCGGCCTGCGCCGGAGAGCTTGGCCTCCCCTATCACAAACTGAATGTCAGGGGAAGCGCTTTGGCGCTTGGACACCCGTACGGTGCTTCAGGAGCCGTGTTGGTAACCCGCCTGTTTTACGAAGCGGCAAGAAGAGACAACTTGAAGTATGCCGTCGCGGCGATCGGCAGCGGCGGCGGAGTCGGTATGGCGCTCCTTTTTGAAAAAAACGTTTGAATTTTTCTCTGTTCCAGTCATCATTCGTAGTCATTGTATTTAAATTTAGTATAATAGCCATATCACCGAAAAACGCGAAAGCCGACATCGAAAGGAGATTTTTCAGAATGACTGCGATTTGTTTGATCCGGCATGGCGAGACAGACTGGAATGTTTTAGGAAAACTGCAGGGAAGAACCGATATCCCTTTAAATGAAACCGGTCAAAAACAGGCAAAAGAAACCGGGGCGTTTTTGAAAGGGTCCGACTGGGACGTCATCATTACAAGCCCTTTAAGAAGAGCGAAAGAAACCGCTGAAATCATCAATCAATACCTGGGACTTGAAATCATCGAAATGGAAGATTTCATCGAAAGGAATTACGGAGATGCAGAAGGGATGCCATTCGAAGAAAGAACGAGGCTCTACCCCGATAAAGAATATCCGAATCAGGAATCAAAAGAAGCGCTTGCCGAACGGCTGATGGCCGGCGTTCAAAAGGTCAGCGAGCGGTATCCGGACAAAAAAGTGCTGATCGTCGCACACGGAGCCGCGATACACGCCCTTCTGTCAAAAATCTCAAACGGCGACATCAACCTGGAAAATACGAAGCTCGTCAATGCATGCCTAAGCAACATCAAATTCCATGAAAATAAATGGCATGTGAAGGATTACAATCTTTCACACCATTTGTCAAATTAAAAAAAGACGGCAAGGTTGATGCCGTCTTTTTTATGCTCTCCCCTGCCTCGCTTCGCGGCGCAGTAAATAGATAAAATACGGACCGCCGATAATGGCTGCGATCAATCCAGCCGGTATTTCAAGCGGCGGAACAAGGCCTCTTCCGGCGGCATCGGCTATCAAAAGAACGATGCCGCCGACGAGCGCTGAAACGGGAATCAAGATCCTCGTTTCAGCCCCTGCCAGCTTTCTTGCGATATGGGGCGCCATCAGCCCGATAAAACCGATTGTTCCCACGGCGGTCACAGCCGCAGCTGTCAGCAGGACCGCACCGGCAAGCAGCAGAAATCGCGTTCTTTCGAGCCGGATGCCGAGGCCGACGGCAATCCCGTCCCCTGATTTGATGATATCGAGCGGTTTTGCCGCAAACCATAACGGAGGAATGACCAGACAACACCATATGAAAAGAGACAGTACATCATCCCAGTCTCTCCCCCACAGACTTCCATTCAGCCAAATTAATGCGTTGTTGACATTCGGGCTCCCCCTTGAAATGAGTAGCTGAATACCCGAATGGCAAAAAGCATTGACCGCGATACCGACAAGCGCCAGCCGCACAGGAGAAATCCCGTTTCGATAAGCCAATAAATAGACGAGAGCCGCAGCCAAAACGCTTCCTGAAAAGGCGGCGCCTGTCAGCAGAAGCGGACTTTGCTGTGAAAACAAGACCGTAACGATCACAGCGCCCAATCCCGCTCCTCCTGTAATGCCAAGCGTGTCAGGGGCGGCCAGCGGATTTTTCATCAGCGATTGTGCGACTACACCTGCGATTGAAAGCGCCCCTCCGGCAAGCACAGCGAGAAGGATGCGCGGCATTCGAAATTCCATCACCAAGAAGCGGACTCCTGCATCCCCTTGCCCTGCCAGTGATTTCATTACGTCCCACAGTCCGATGTTTTCATCGCCGATCGCCAAATTGAGTACAATGAGCATCAACAAACAGGCGCATAACGCAGAGAGGACAAGCGCCGATTGCCCGCGCCGTCTTTTCATTTTTCTTTCCGCATTGTTCATCATGCCGCCCCCTTTTTCCGTCTTCTCGCCAAATAGATAAAAAACGGCGTCCCGATCATTGCCGTGACAACTCCGACCGGCGTTTGGTACGGAAAATAAACAAAGCGGGACAGAATATCAGCAAACAGCAAAAGAACGGCTCCAAGCAATGCCGAATACGGAATCACGAACCGATAGTCAGCCCCCATCAGATACCGGATCATATGAGGAACCATCAAACCGATGAAACCAATCGGTCCGGCAGCGGACACCGATGCTCCTGCCAGCGCGACAACAGTGAAAGCGATGAACAATCTGCTGAGCCATACATTTTGTCCCAGCCCATGTGACACATCATCTCCGAGACTCATGACGGAAGCCGCCCTCCCTAAGGCCAAAGCCGTCAACAAACCTGCAATGCTTACCGGAATCAACAAATGAAGCTTATCCCACGAGCTCCCCGCTAAAGAACCGGAAAGCCAAAACAATAGCGTTTCCGTCGACTCTTCATGAAAAATGAGCAGCATTTGCGTCATCGAAGCAATGATCGCCTGAATGACGACACCGATCAAGGCAAAGCTGATATCCCTGTCGTGTTCGCTGAATACTGAGGCAACCGCGTACACGACCAGCGCGGCCGCGGCACCGCCGGCAAAAGCGGCTCCCATCGCTGTCTGGGGAGCGGCAAGCGCAGGAAACATCACCGTCAAACATACGACAGCAAGAGAGGCCCCTGCATTGATTCCGAAGATGCTCGGAGATGCCAGCGCATTTCTTGTCACCGCCTGCATCAGTGCGCCCGCGGCCCCTAGATTCGCGCCGATGAATGCGGCGGCCAAGGCGCGCGGAATTCGGATGGACTGAATAATCGCGTGCAATTTTGAACCGTCGTACATAAACACAGCTGCCCAAATGTCGGGCAGCGCAATCGTTGACGAACCGATTGAAACAGAAAGCGCAAAACCCGCGAGCAAAAGAAAAACAAAAATGAGTGGTGCAAAACGTTTCATATATATCAAAACAGGTCACTCCTTTAGAAAAAAACAAGCGCATGCTTTTGTAAAAAGCATGCGTCATCCGGTCCAGCAAGCCGGCAGGCTCTTAAGATTTCTTTTGATCCTCAGACAGAAGATGCTGACCGATTTCATCTATCAGCGCATCTGCTCCGTCAATACTGCGGCGGAGCGACCAGGCGAATCTGTCGGCTTCATAAACCTTGCCGTTTTTGACAGCGCTGAGCTTTTTCCAAAGAGGGTCTTTTTCGATCGGTCTTTTCCCGTCTTCATCGACTTTATCTTTTTCTCCCGTCATCAGGACAATGGTGTCGGGGTCTTTCTCAAGCAGCTGCTCAAGCGTCATTTTAATATTGACGGATTCACCGTTTTCGCCATCGCCTTTGCTGCTGTCTCTGACACCGTATGTATAGCCGATTTTCGTCAGAAGCTGAGACGTGAAAAAGTTTTCGTCGCGCACAGTGATTGCTTCATTTGTGTTTCCGAGCAGAAGAATGCTCTGTTTCCGGCTCCCGAATTTCTGTTTCAATTCGTTCAGATTTTGTTTATGTTCAGCCAACTTTTTCTCCATTGCGCTTTCTTTGCCGACGGCTTTCGCAATCGTAAGAGACGCGTCAAGCGTGTCCTGATAATCTGCATTCAAGTTTTTCAGCGCGATTGTCGGCGCAATTTTCGCCAGTTTATCATAGACACCGCTGTGCCTGCTCGAATCGGCAATTATTAAATCGGGCTTTAAAGAAGCAATTTTTTCAAAACTTGGCTGGGCGCGCGAACCGACTGAAGTATACCCTTTGATTTTTTCTCTGACCTTCTCGTTAATAAACTTAGGTTTGCCGTCGTCCGCAATCCCGACAGGCTTAATGCCCGCATCAAGGAGCGCATCAATAAAACCCAATTCAAGAACCACAACTTTTTTCGGATTGTTCTTTACTTTCGTTTCTCCTAAGTCGTGCTTAACTGTCACGGAATCCTGACTGGAGGTTTTTGTACTTTCGCTTCCCCCCGAGCAGGCTGTCAACACTGATATCATCAATAGGAATAAAATAGCAAAATACTTGTGCTTCATATGTATCTCCTTTTCTGGTAGTAGACGAAATTATTATAGCAACACTTCATACCAATGACAACGATAATCATTATCATTATAAAAAAAGAAAGGAGCCTCCTTCTCCTTTCTACACCCGTTCATTCACGGAATCCCCCGCTTTGCTTTCACTGCTGAGGGAAAGAATGATGACCGTGATGATCACCATTACCGTACCGGCACCTTGAAAGGCATTGAACGGCACACCCAGCCAGACCGCCGACGACAAAACAGCCGCTAGCGGTTCGACGCAGCTCAGGCAGCTCGTTTCTTTTGCGGAAAGATAAGAAAGGCTGCCGATGTATAGGGCAAACGCCAAAGCTGTGCCGCACAATACAACAAACAGAATGGCTGCCGCCTCCCCTGCCCCAATGTGCGAAAGGTCAAACCGAAACGGCGGAAACAAAAAAGAAATTCCGGCCCCTCCGACGAGCATACCCCATCCCGTAACCGTCAAAGCACCGAACGATTGAATTAATCCTCCTGCAAAAACCGTATAGAAAGCAAGCGCTCCACCGGACAAAATGCCCCAAACGGCGGCCTCGGCCGGAATATACAAACTGTCCGGCCTTCCGCCTGTCAAAAGAAGAAACACGCCGAAAAGCGCCAATAAAGTAAGTACGGCATCTTTCCACTTAGGCGGAAGTTCTTTTTTAACATATAGGTAAAACAATACGAAAAAAGGCGCCAAGTATTGAAGAATTGCAGCAGCCGCGGCATTACCCTTTTCGATTGAAGCAAAAAACGTATATTGAACAGCAAGCATTCCAAAAATGGAAAATACTAAAATCGAACAAATATCTGTTTTTTTCTTCCATATCCGACACACATGTTGAAAACCGTTTTTCATTGAAACATATAACAAGAGAATGACTCCCGATGCCAGAAGCCTGACAGAGACAAGCGAGCCGGCTTCAACCGCTCCCCTTTCAAATATGTACTGTGCAGCGCTTCCCGATAATCCCCACAATGAAGCCCCTGCAAGCACCATCAATACGCCTTTCACATGACCTGATTTCATATCTTTCACCCCGTTTCTGTATGCGATATATTGCATATTTTAATAGATGATCGACAAGGCCGCAACCTCCTTCGGCAAAAAATGATCTCATAAAATAAATGAATAGTATTTTCATAAAATGAATCAGATGGAGCAATCTCCTGTCATTCGCGGCCCTCGGGACCTCTTTCCCTGCCAGGCTGAAGCGGTCTATTCATACTTTCGAACTGAACATTTTTCTAAAACAGTTATTAATAACCAAAAAATTTTAAATTGGTCCTCCAAAAAAATAGGCCTACCATATAATTCATTTTTTTTCTATAATAAATTAACAGAATAATTGGAATAGATTATATTATCCTTCTATTTCAATTATTCTGAATAAAGAGGAGGAGAGTGAGTAATGATGAGGAAAAAGAGTTTTTGGCTTGGGATGCTGACGGCCTTCATGCTCGTGTTCACGATGGCATTCAGCGATTCCGCTTCTGCTGCTCAACCGGCGAAAAATGTTGAAAAGGATTATATTGTCGGATTTAAGTCAGGAGTGAAAACCGCATCTGTCAAAAAGGACATCATCAAAGAGAGCGGCGGAAAAGTGGACAAGCAGTTTAGAATCATCAACGCGGCAAAAGCGAAGCTAGACAAAGAAGCGCTTAAGGAAGTCAAAAATGATCCGGATGTCGCTTATGTGGAAGAGGATCATGTGGCCCATGCCTTGGCGCAAACCGTTCCTTACGGCATTCCTCTCATTAAAGCGGACAAAGTGCAGGCTCAAGGCTTTAAGGGAGCGAATGTAAAAGTAGCCGTCCTGGATACAGGAATCCAAGCTTCTCATCCGGACTTGAACGTAGTCGGCGGAGCAAGCTTTGTGGCTGGCGAAGCTTATAACACCGACGGCAACGGACACGGCACACATGTTGCCGGTACAGTAGCTGCGCTTGACAATACAACGGGTGTATTAGGCGTTGCGCCAAGCGTATCCTTGTACGCGGTTAAAGTACTGAATTCAAGCGGAAGCGGATCATACAGCGGCATTGTAAGCGGAATCGAGTGGGCGACAACAAACGGCATGGATGTTATCAATATGAGCCTTGGGGGAGCATCAGGCTCGACAGCGATGAAACAGGCAGTCGACAATGCATATGCAAGAGGGGTTGTCGTTGTAGCTGCAGCAGGGAACAGCGGATCTTCAGGAAACACGAATACAATTGGCTATCCTGCGAAATACGATTCTGTCATCGCAGTTGGTGCGGTAGACTCTAACAGCAACAGAGCTTCATTTTCCAGTGTGGGAGCAGAGCTTGAAGTCATGGCTCCTGGCGCAGGCGTATACAGCACTTACCCAACGAACACTTATGCAACATTGAACGGAACGTCAATGGCTTCTCCTCATGTAGCGGGAGCAGCAGCTTTGATCTTGTCAAAACATCCGAACCTTTCAGCTTCACAAGTCCGCAACCGTCTCTCCAGCACGGCGACTTATTTGGGAAGCTCCTTCTACTATGGGAAAGGTCTGATCAATGTCGAAGCTGCCGCTCAATAACATATTCTAACAAATAGCATATAGAAAAAGCTAGTGTTTTTAGCACTAGCTTTTTCTTCATTCTGATGAGGGTTGTTCAATATTTTGAATTCGTTCCATGATCGTCGGATGGCCGTATTTAAAAATCTTGACGAGAAACGGCGGGTTTGCCTCGCTCAGCCCGGCTTTTGAGAGCTCTTGAAACGTCGAAACCGCTGCATCGCTGTTTTGCGTCAGTTCAATCGCATACTGGTCAGCAGCTTTTTCCTGATGCCTCGAAACTGCGTTCGTAAATGGAGACGACGCGAAAGAGATAACCCCCATCAGCATCAGAAGAAGCGGAAGTGCGGCTAGATCGGATTTTCCCGCAATATGAAGGCTTCTTCCATAGCGGCCGATGATCCGCTTGTACAGCTTGTCGATCACATAAAAGACAGCAAGGGATAAAAGCAGATACCCGCCAAGTCCTATGTAAACATGCTTCATCACATAATGTCCCATTTCGTGCGCCATGATGAATAAAATTTCCGGCTCATCCAGCTTGTTCAGCGTGGTATCCCAGAGCACAATCCTTTTATTGGCGCCGATTCCTGTTACATAGGCATTTAACGCATTCGTTTTTTCAGACATGTTCACTTCATAGACGTGATTCGCAGGAATATCCGCCTGATCGGCCAGCTTCAGAATGCTTTGTTCAAGATCTTTATTTTTCAGCGGATAAAAGTCATTGTATAAAGGATCAATGACAACCGGCTGGAGAAAAAATAAAAACAGCGTAACCGGAACCGTCAGACACCAGGCATAAAACCACCAGCGTTTTTCATGCTTTTTGATCAAATAGTAAAAGACGATCACCGCCGCAGCCGTTATCGGAAAACTGATCCAGAAGTCGATCACCTGGTCTTTGATCCAGCTCGCGGTTGTCTGGGTTGATATGCCGTAGTCAAGCGAATATTGATAGCTGATCCAGTCAAGCGGCAAAGAAACGATCGTGACGATCAGAAACAAAGCAAAAACATATGCCGTGATTTGAATGCTTCTCCTCTTCGAGGTCTGCTCCGCCCAATTTTTCATTTTCCTGGATAAACCGGCAATCAACAATATAAAAAATAAAAACCATTCAAACGGAATCCGGATAAAAAACATAAAGTCCTTTATTTTCGAGTACTCTTCCGTCAGCATGAGTTCTCTTTCGTTCATAAATGCCGCCGGGTCTGCGCTTGTCCCTTTCAGCGCCTCAGGAACGGAGGGTTCACCGGCCATAAAGAGATACCAATAGAAAAAAAGGCCGTACAGCACATACAGGAGACCGGCTCCCGCGATCCATTTCCGCATGGCGAATCACTTCCTCTCACATAGCAGTTACTTCTATTGTAAGCTTTTCATGCGAAAGTTAGAACCAAGCCTTACAATGAGAGCAAGAGGCCGGCGCCTGCGAGCGTCAAAATCGTCCCCATCACGACGACTATGACGCTTGCTCCAAAATAGGAAAATAAAAATGCGATAAGAGCGCCGGCAAGTCCGTAGAGCATACCGCTTTGCACCAAAAAAACTCCCGGAAAAATGAGAGCCCCTAAGACGGCGTACGGCACATTTTTCAGCACGCGCTCCAAAAATCCGGGAAGCTTCAGGCTTTCAAAAGCAATGAGCGGCACCATCCGCGGCACATATGTAACGGCAGCCATGCCGATAATCATCCAGATGATCGGGCTAAACATAGTTTCTCTTCCCCTCTGTTCTAAATTGGTACAGCCATTCAATCAGGACGGCGGATAAAAGCGTAGCGCAGACGATCGACCATCCTGCCGACAATATTCCGTTCATTTGGAAAACGGTATTGAATAACGCAGCCGCCCCCGCCAGCAGCAGGACTTTTCGCTGTTTTTTCAAAGGCGGCACCAACAATCCGATAAACATGGCATAAAGGGCGATGCTCATGCTTTCCTGGAGAACAGCCGGCATGGCGGCCCCTGCAAAATGCCCGGCCGCACTCCAAAAAACCCAGCTTACATATCCGATCGAACCGAGGCCGATCATATACCCGGTCGTTAGCTTTTCCTTTCTTAGAGCAGCGACGGCAAACGATTCATCTGTCACCGCGAAAAATGAGTAAAACGCTTTTTTCCAAGGCGAATCTTTTTCTACCAATTGATTCAAAGTCGCCGAAAATAAAAAATGTCTGATATTCACAATGAACGTCGTCATAACGATTTCGATGATTCCCGTCTGAACGGCGAGCATGCTTAAAGACATATACTGGGACGCTCCTCCGAAAACAAGGGCGCTCATCAAAAACGTTTCAAAAAGCGACAGCCCCGTTGTTTTCGCCAAAAGCCCGAATGTCAAAGCGACCGGAATGTAGCCGACGGCAAGGGAAACCCCTGAACGAAGCCCGTCTAGAAAGTTGAGTGAATCGTGCTTTTCCATCTTGACACCTCTTTACGGATAATAAATGAGTGTATAACATGATGCCGTTTGTTCCGTGTTGTTTTCGTACGTATGCACGGTGTTTGCGGTGAAATGCATCGCATCGCCTTCGTTCAGGCTGCAGGTGTAATCACACGCCGTCACCGCGATCGCTCCTCTAGAGACGAGCACATACTCTTCAATCCCTCCGTGGTGAGGCTCTGATTCGTGTACACAGCCGGGCGCAAGTTCAATATAAAAGATTTCAAACTTCTTTTTCTGGTCGAAGGGAAAATGCGGAAATGCCGCGTATTTTTCTTCTCCGGCCAAAACGGGCGTTTTCTCATGCTTTCTGACGACCGTCGGCTCCCCCGCGGGCTTTTCTGCCAAGGAAGTAAATGATACTTGCAGCCCGTTTGCGATCTTCCACAAAGTTGTGATCGTCGGACTTGAAGAGCCTTTTTCAATTTGCGCGAGCATGCCTTTGCTGACGCCAGTCATCGATGACAATTGATCAAGACTGTAATTGCGGACTTTTCGCAGCCTCTTTATGTTTTCTGCGACTTGTTTTTCAATCGAATTCATCTTCTGCCTCCTCTCAATAAATTGAACATTTGTATAATTTATTGAACATTATAGCATAATTTTTTAGGATGAAAAGCCATTAAACGGAGAAAATAAATAGCCTGAGGTGATCATTCTGAAAAAAATAATGGGGATCATACTTTTTTTCGGTATTTTATCTATCACTGTCTTTTATGTATTCCACTTGATGGCGGAGCCTTTCGACTCAAGAAATGCCGAAGAAATCATCTTGAAGCAGGCAGATGACAGCGAAAAAACGGTCAGCATCAAAGATAGGCACAACATAGGCGTTCTGCTTGATACATTTAACAAAGGGAAAAGAATGAAAGAAAAGTCGGCGCATAGCCTGCCTTCTCCGGCGTATCACGGATACATCAGCATGACCGACACACATCGCGTTCACTTCACCGTCTGGCTGAAGAAAGATGAAGCCGTCATCCTGAAAGAAGAGGAGGGCACATATTTTGTTCTCCGACAAAAGGAAAAAGACGCTCTTCTCAGAGAACTGCAGAAAAGGGACGCGGCAGGCGTCCCTTTTAACGTGTCAAGATTGATTTGTCAAAATGTCTTTTAAAGCGCGCCTTAAAATTTTGCCGGTCGAATTTTTCGGTATTTCATCCATGAAGACGATTGCCGCCGGGCGCTTGTATTTGGCAAGATGCTTTTTGCAATGCGACAAGACATCATCCTCTGTCAGCGTTTTATTCTTCGGAACGACATAGCACTGGACGGCTTCTCCCGTATTCGGGTCTGGCACTCCGATCACCACCGCTTCTGCGATTTCCGGATGAAGGTAGAGCACTTCTTCGATCTCCCTCGGATAGACATTATAGCCGCCGACGATAATCATGTCTTTTTTTCTGTCGACGATATAAAAATAACCGTCTTCATCCCGTTTTGCCAAATCACCTGTATACAGCCATCCGTCTTTAATCGTATGGGCCGTTTCTTCCGGCATGTTGTAGTACCCTTTCATAACATTCGGCCCTTTAACGATCAACTCCCCGACTTGACCGGCAGGCAGCTCTTCCCCGATTTCATTGACGACTTTGTTTTTCACATTGAGAATGTTCGTGCCGATCGATCCTGGCTTGCGGCCGGTGCTGAACGGGTTAAAGCATGTAACAGGAGAAGCCTCCGACAAACCGTAGCCTTCTAAAACGAGAACGCCGAATCTTTCTTCAAAACTTTTCAGGAGAGCGACAGGCATGGCTGCTCCGCCTGAGATGCAAATCCTGATGGATCGAAAACCGGTTTCATCCGCCCCTTCATACTGGTACAGGTAATTGTACATTGTCGGCACGCCTGAGAAGATCGTCGCCTGATGCTTTTTAATCAGCTTGAAAACTTCGGCGGGGCTGAATTTCGGCACGATCAAAATCGCTGCGCCGTTCATGAGCGGCGCATTCATGCAGACCGTTAAACAAAAAACGTGGAACATCGGCAGGGCGGCGACGACAAGGTCAGATTCATTCATTGTTAGATAGCGGGCTGTATCATTTGCATTCGAAAATAGATTTTGATGTGTGAGCATCGCCCCTTTTGGTCTTCCCGTAGTTCCTGACGTATAAAGGATGGCGGCCGTATCTTCGGCGTCGATTTCAGGAAACGGCCGGACAGGAGGTTTCATAATGTTTGTAAACGATTTCAATTTCATCTTAACCTCAGTGCTTTCCGGTTCGCGAAGCGGCTCTCCCGTTTCGCAAAGCACGACGCAGCTGACTTTCGGAAGGGATTCATGCACCTTTTCGTAAAGCGGAAGCAGCTGTCCCAGAGCCACGATCACTTTTGCGTCGCCATTTGTCAGCATATAGCCGATCTCAGTCGGCGTATAGGCCGGATTGATCGGTATGACAACGGCTCCGGCCTTCAGCGCACCGTAAAACGCAATCACAAAATGCGGGGTATTGCCGAGAAGCAAAGCAACATGATCTCCCTTTTCCACCCCGATTTCGCGCAGACCTTCTGCAAAGCAATCAATTTTCTGCTGTAATCCCCCGTATGTTTCCGTCTGTTCCCCAAAAATATAAGCGGTTCTGTCAGGCTTTGATTGAGCTGTTTCCCCTAATTTTGAAACTAAATTCATTCTCCCACCCCTTAAAAATGAATGAATGACCATTCATTTTGTGATAATCAAAATCTATTCCCATTATAGTAAATGAACAGAAAACACTCAAGGGCTGTTGGGAAATATCTTCCATTCCTCTCAAGTTAAAAAGGGGCCGCGGAAACCGCAGCCTCTCTTTTAGTAGACAAGATCCAAAAATTCTTCTTTTTGAATATTGCCGAAGTAATGCTTGATGTCGACGCCTTGAAGGGCTTCTTCAATCGCTTTTCTTTCATACTGTACGTCTGTCAGCTTCTCTTCAATATCGCTGACATCGCCGACTCCGAAAAAGTCACCGAATATTTTGCACTCGCGGATCACGCCTTTTTGCACTTCCAGGCGGATGTCGACCGATCCCGCTTGAAATCGTTTTGAATGCTGAAGATTGAATTTCGGAGACTTCCCATAGTTCCAATCCCAGTTTTGATAGCGTTCCTTTGAAATTTGATTGATGATTTTCCAGTCTTTTTCAGTCAGCTTATACTCCGGTATTTCCCCTTCGGTATCAAAAATATAGCGGAGAAGCATGCTTCGGAATTCCACTGTCATCATCTTCTGATCGAGAAATTCGCTGATATTGGCTACCCGGCTCCTGATCGATTTGATGCCTTTTGATTCGATTTTATCTTTTTTTACTTTTAAAGCCGATACGACATGTTCTATCTCAGAATCGAACAACAGCGTGCCATGGCTGAACATTCTCCCTTTCGTTGAGAACTGGGCGTTTCCCGAAATTTTCCGGCCGTTTGCCATCAAGTCGTTTCGGCCGCTCAGCTCCGCATCGACGCCAAGCCGCTTTAAAGCGGCCACAACGGGCTCCGTAAACTTCTTAAAGTTATGGAAGCTGTTGCCGTCGTCTTTCGTAATAAAGCTGAAGTTCAAGTTCCCGAGGTCGTGGTAGACAGCTCCGCCGCCTGACAGCCTGCGAACGACAATGATCCCGTTTTCATCCACATACTTTGTGTTGATTTCCTCAATCGTATTTTGGTTTTTGCCGATGATGATCGACGGCTGGTTGATATAAAACAGCAGATACGTCTCTTCAGGATCGAGGTGCTTTAAGCAGTACTCCTCAATCGCCAAGTTGATCCTCGGATCTGTAATATTTTGATTATCGATAAACAGCATGTTTGTCAGTTCCTCCTTCTATTCTCCCCACACATAACCGGTGTGCGCCAGATCAACCGCGCCTTTATAAACGGTTTTGGCCTCTTCTGCTAGTTTTTGATGTTCCCCGAAATGCGGGAGGTGTGTCAAGAGCAGATGTCCCGCACCCGCTTCTGCAGCGATGCGTCCCGCTTCGAGGCTGTTCATATGACCGGCGCTTCTCCCATCCTGATCCGCATAAAAATTGCACTCCGAGATCAATAGATCGGCTCCTGCGCTGAACGGGATGAAAGCTTCCTGAAAGCTCGAATCGGCTGTATAAACGACAGAATGAACACCGTCCGTCACCCTCATAGCAAAGCAGTCAACAGGATGAACCGTCTTTAAAAACGTGAACGTAAACGGTCCGATTGCCAAAGACTCTTTCGGATCATAGGCCAATCCAGCGGTATGCGTTTTATATGTAAGCTTTGAAAACTGCTCTTCATCAAAAGGATGTCCATATATCGGAAGGGCATTCGCTCCCTTGCCGAGGAATGAGCCGACCAGTTTGGCAAATTGCAAAGGGCCGACATCCGCAATATGGTCGTGATGATAATGGGATAATATAACGGCATCAAGCTCCTCAACGGGCAGAAACAGCTGAAGCTTCGATAAAACGGCACTGCCGCAGTCGATTAAAACGGAATAATCCCCGGATTGAAAGAGATAGCCTGAAGTCGCTTCATTTGCAGCCGGAAATCCTCCGCAGCAGCCGATGACTGTCATCTTCATATATACACACCTCTTTTTTGTGTCTATCGTCCCCCTATTCAATATACCCATTTTTCTTAAAAATTGCATGTTTTATATTTTGTCATAAAACAGACATTGATTTCCTGGATACTGTTATAATACAATGATGACAACAAACGAATTGGGGGAATCAACATGCTCGCTAAAATCACCGAGTTCTTCAGAAATTTGCCTTCCAAAAAATGTTCAAAATGCGGCCACGATATTGATGAGCAGCACGAATGCTACGGAAACACTTGCTCTAAATGCTTAAATGTAAAAGATATATAGACGTCATTAAAAAATGCCCCGGCGGATCTCCCCGGGGCGTTTTTTTGTCATAAAGTTAGTTATAAAGAGAGAGATTCTTGTCAAAATTCATTATTTTAATAACATTTTACTATTTCACTTAGGGAAATATACACCGATGAACGTCCCGATTTGAATTTAAGCTGGGATGATCATCTCATATTTGAATTTTCAATATATTCAGACGTTATTTTTTTAATGGACGAGCTGTATTTTCTTTCGCTATACTTAATTTACGATCTCAAGTTTAATATTCTAGTATAAATTAAGCATGCGTTGGGAGGGCATCTATGAAAAGACTTAAATTCGGATTAGCCACACAAATTTTCCTCGGGCTGATTTTAGGTGTTGCAGCAGGAGCGATTTGGTTCGGAAACCCTGCGGTCGCAACGTATCTGCAGCCCGTCGGTGATTTGTTCTTAAGATTAATCAAAATGATTGTGATTCCTATTGTCGTTTCAAGCTTGATTGTCGGGGTTGCAGGGGCCGGCAGCGGAAAAAAGGTCGGCAGGCTCGGTTTTCGGACGATTCTGTACTTTGAAATCATTACGACTTTTGCGATCGTGCTCGGACTGCTCCTTGGAAATATCATTCAGCCTGGACACGGCGTAAACTTTTCTGGTGCTGAAAAACAGGATATCAGCCAATATGTAGAAACAGAAAAAGAGGCAAGCACCAAATCTGTCGCAGACACGTTCCTGCACATTGTGCCGACAAACTTTTTCCAATCGCTCGCTGAAGGCGATCTGCTTGCGATCATTTGCTTCACTGTTCTGTTCGCACTCGGAGTGTCAGCCATAGGCGAAAAAGGCAAGCCTGTGCTTTCCTTTTTTGAGGCAACGTCTCAAGCCATGTTCCACGTCGTGAACATCGTCATGAAATTCGCGCCGTTCGGCGTTTTTGCTTTAATTGGTGTAACGGTTTCAAAATTTGGTTTTTCTTCGCTTTTATCATTGGGAAAGCTCGTTTTGCTTGTCTATCTTGCTCTTGCTTTCTTTCTGATTGTCATTTTTGGGATCGTCGGCAAGCTGTGCGGTATCAATATATTTAAATTTTTGGCCTATATGAAAGATGAGCTTCTTCTTGCATACAGTACATCAAGCTCTGAAACTGTGCTTCCGCGCGTCATGGAAAAAATGGAGAAAATCGGCTGTCCGAAAGGCATTGTGTCGTTTGTCATTCCGATCGGCTACACATTTAACCTTGACGGCTCTGTCCTGTATCAGGCAATCGCGGCGCTGTTTCTGGCGCAGGTCTACGGCATCGATCTGTCCATTGGGCAGCAGCTCACGCTCATCCTTGTCCTGATGGTCACTTCTAAAGGAATGGCTGCCGTTCCCGGCACATCATTCGTCGTTCTTCTCGCGACTCTGGGCACGATCGGCGTTCCTGCTGAAGGGCTGGCCTTCATTGCCGGAGTCGACCGGATTATGGATATGGCGAGAACGGTCGTCAACCTGACCGGAAACGCTCTTGCCGCTGTGGTCATGTCAAAATGGGAAGGTGAATATGACGCCGTTAAAGGACAGACCGTCTTAAATCAAAGGGAGCCGGCAGATATGAAAATGTCCGGCTGACAGCCCGCAAAAAAACGTATGTTTCCCGCTTTTGGAGAAACATACGTTTTTTTAAAAATATGCAATTTGCTCAAGAAACCTGTCCAAACAACTTCCTTTCGTTTACATACGATGTACTGTAGTTAAATTAGAAAAGAAAACTGGAGGGAAGTTTAATGTATTTTTACCATGACCATTGCAAGAAAGATTATGACTTTGACTACCACAAGAAAGACCACGACTGCAAGAAATACTACTACTACTATTATTACTACTATTATCCATGCTATAAGAAGTATGATTATGACTATGACTACAAGAAGTTTGACCACTTTGATCACTGCAAAAAGAAAAAACACTATGATTACTGGTAAGTAAACGCCATCCTCTACGGATGGATGACTTCCACTCTTTTTTTACTCCCAAGGGACCGGGGTCCTTTGGGAGCTTTTTTATGCCATGTCAGACAGGACATAATGATACAGCAGCTTTGCCGTCTGCTCCAGGGACGACTGATGCGTCCTTTCAAACGCGTGGGATGCGTCAATTCCCGGGCCGATCAGCCCGTGGACGATATCATGGCCCGCTCTGATGGCTGCTGAAGCATCTGAGCCGTAGTACGGGTAAATATCAAGCTTATACTCGATTCCGTATGTTTCACAAAGAGCGGTCAGACGCTTGCGAAGCCCGTAGTGATATGGCCCGCTGGCATCCTTCACACAAATGGATACCGTATATTCGTCGGTTGACTGCCCATCGCCGATCGCTCCCATATCAACAGCCAAATATTCCACCGTTTCAGGCGGGATATTGGAGTTGCCGCCATAACCGATTTCTTCATTATTGGAAATTAAAAAATGTGTTGTGTAAGGCAGTGTCATCCCTTCTGTGTTGATCGTTCTGATCAGCTCAATAAGGAGGGCGACGCTTGCTTTATCATCAAGATGACGCGATTTGATAAACCCGCTCGGTGTGATCTCAACGCGCGGGTCGAAGGAGATAAAATCACCGACATTGATGCCGAGCGCCCGGGTTTCTTCTTCACTGCGGACCGGTTCGTCAATGCGGACCTCCATATTCTTCTGGTTCCGCTCGGCTTTTCCGGCGTCTTTGTAAACATGCACTGATGTCTGATGCATTAAGATCGTGCCGGTGTAAGTTTTCCCTGATGCTGTTTCAATTTTGCAATACTCGCCTTCAATCGAGTTGTAATTGAACCCCCCGATTAAGTCAATTTTCAGCCTTCCGTTCGGCTTAATCTCTTTCACCATCGCTCCGAGGGTATCGACATGAGCGGTGAGCATCCGGTGCCGGGCTTTGTCGCGGCCCGGTATCGTCGCGATCAGGCCGCCCTTACGGTTAAACTTTGTTTCGACTCCTTCTTCCTGTAATAGGCGATTGATATAGTCTATGATGTCATACGTATTTCCGGTAGGGCTCGGGATGGAGACGAGCTCCTTGATGAGCTCCAGCGTTTTCTGTCCTGACATTGTTCATTCCTCCCAACTTGTGATGTTTATAGTATACATCAGATCAATATTTTAGTACCAGATACTAATACTAGGTGTTATAATAAAAAAAAGGAGAGTGAACTTCATGAAAACTTTATCAAAAGCGCGAATTTCCGCCATCGGCACCTATGTTCCCGAAAAGCGCATGACAAACAAAGACTTTGAAAAAATCGTCGATACTTCTGATGAATGGATCGTTCAGCGGACAGGAATGAAAGAAAGGCGAATCGCAGGAAGTCACGAATTCACATCAGATCTTTGCATAAAGGCCGTTGAAAATCTACAAAGCAGATACAACGGCACGCTGGACGATATTGACATGATCATCGTCTCTACCACAACGGCGGACTATGCTTTTCCAAGCACGGCATGCCAGGTTCAGGAGCACTTCGGATGGAAAGAAGTCGGCGCGGTGGATGTAAATGCGACTTGCGCGGGATTAACATACGGATTGCATATCGCCAACGGCCTGATCACTTCCGGACTGCATAAAAAAATTCTTGTGATCAGCGGTGAAACCTTATCCAAAACAACCGACTACACAGACCGCGCGTCTTGCATCTTGTTCGGCGACGGCGCGGGCGCCCTGCTTGTCGAACGGGACGACAATTCCCCAAGCTTTATTACTTTTACCCAGGATACGAAAGGTGACGGAGCCCGCCATTTATACAGAACCGGCTTGCGCAGCGACCTTAAAGGGGAGCCGCTCTCAGGTGAAGGAAAAATGGTTCAAAACGGCCGCGAAGTGTATAAATGGGCGGTCAGATCCATTCCCGAAGGCGTCAAAAAGCTGCTTATCCAAGCTGAAATGGAGCTGAAAGATATCGATTGGTTCGTCCCGCACAGCGCGAATTTGCGAATGGTCGAATCAATTTGCGAAAAAACCGGAATTTCACTCGAAAAAGCGCTGACGAGCGTCGAATGGTTTGGCAACACCTCATCCGTATCAATCGTTCTCGCCCTTGATGAAGCCGTCAAAAACGGAAAGTTGAAAGAGGGCGATAACTTGATTCTGTTCGGTTTCGGCGGGGGTCTTACATATACGGGACTGATTGTAAAATGGGGCGCGCCAGCTTCCTGATTTCAAAAAAAAACATCTTTTCTTGCCCTTGCCGGGCTTGAAAAGATGTTTTTCTTTTATGCGTGCTGCTCTTCAACTTTTCCTTTTCTCAGCAGCACTTTAAAATAAATCAGCGTCAAGGCCATCATGACGATCGCAACACCGCCGAGCACGGCAGCCTGCTCCCACATATACGCGTAGTCTCCGCTTGAAATCACCGCTCTGTATCCCGCAATGCTGTAGGTCATCGGCAGTGCGGAATGGATGACTTGGAAGAACTTAGGAACAAGTGCAAGAGGGAATGTTCCTCCGCTTCCTCCAAGCTGAAGCACGAGCAGAATGACGGCAATGAAACGTCCCGGATTTCCCATGGTCGCAGCCAAAAATTGAATGATCGCAAGACATGTAATGCTCATGATCATACTGAACACATAAAATCTCCAGACGCTTTGCACTTCAAGCCCGATGCCAGAGAGAATGATCGTGCAGGCGATCGCCGCTTGAAGAATCCCCACTGCAAAAAGTACGCTGAATTTGCTCATAAACCAGCCGAAAGCTGATTCAGGCCGGACGGCCGGCTCTTTCACATCAAAGACGACGGTGATCATTAATGCACCGACAAATAAGCCGAGCGACAAAATATACGGGGTTAATCCTGTTCCGTAGTTGGAAACCGGATCGATTTTATCGCCTTTCACATCGACGGGATCTGAGAACATATTGTAGTTTTCGTCTCCCGCTTGAATATCGCCGGTCTGATCGGCAGCGTCAGACAGCTTGTCAAACAGCTCCCCGCTTCCGTCAGACAGCTTGCCAAGACCTTCATCAAGAGATTTAGCCCCTTCTGCAAGCTTGGAAGAACCGTCTTTCAGTTTATCAGCCGCGCTTTGCAGATCGCCGAACTTCCCGACTAACGTCTGGCTGCCTTCGGCGATTTTGGATGATCCGCTTTTCGCCTCCGCGAATTTTTCGTTGTAAGCACCCAAACCGTTTGTCAGCGCATCGAGCCCTTGCTGAATCTTTTGCGATCCTTTATAAAGCTTGTTCACATCCGAAGGAACTCGCTTCAATTCCTCAAGCTTCTGTTTCAGCCCGGATAAATCGGGAAGTTCGCTTACATCGGGAATTTGCGCTTTCAACTTGTCAAACTCAGGCAGCTTCACCGTTCCCATTTTTTCATCGACTTGTTTCATAAGCGCGGCTTTCTGTTCTTGTGTCAGCATGTTGCTGGATTCAATAATTTGTTTGACTTCACTGTGCTGGTTTTTCAATGCCGCTTCAAGCTCATCAATATTTTTTGAAATCTGACTGATTTCTTTTTTCGCCTTTTCGGCGTTTGAAAGTGCCGTTTCAAGCTGCTGAATCTTTTCATTTGAAATGGCTTCTTCGAGTTTGCTTATCATCTGTGCTTTTTCATTCATCTGCTCCAATCCCGCCACAATCTGAGGCATGCCTTGTTGGAGCTGTTGAGCACCGCTGTGCAGCTGGCCGCTTTTTTCTAAAAATTGCGCAAGCCCTGAATCAAGTTCATGAATTTTGTCGTTCAGCGTATTGAATGCCGCGCCGAACTTCTCCATTCCGTCTTTGTTGAACTGAATTTGGCTTTTCGCAAGCTTTTCAAGGTTCTTTTTCAGCTTTTCGCTTCCTTCTTTCGCATCTTTCAGTCCTTTATCCAGTTTTCCGGCACCTTCGCTGGCTTCACCGAGACCTTTTGCGATTTTGCCGAAATTGTCAAAGATGACTTCGGCATATTGCTGCGTGATTTCAGAACCTACTGAATGCTGAAGCTGTTCAATCGCTTTATCGCTGATCTGGGCGCCGACATAGTTTCGTCCTGCGTTTGTATGATAAATCAGATTCAGCTTTTTCGGATGTTTATCCATCACCGTGCTGGCATCCTTCGAAAAGTTTTCAGGAATTTCTACAACCATGTAGTATTCCTCATTTTGCAAGCCTCTCAGCGCTTTTTCCTTCGTCGTAAAATGCCAGTCGAATTTATCGTTTTTTTTCAGTTCTTTGACAAGGTCGTCGCCGATGTGAAGGTCTTTTCCTTCATATGTCGTTCCCTTGTCGGAATTCACAACCGCTACGGGGAGCTGATCGACGTTTCCGTATGGGTCCCAGTACGCCGCCAAAAATATGCTGCTGTAAATCAGCGGTATAAAGAGAACCCCGATCACGGATATCAGTAGTTTTTTATTGGTTATCAGTTCTCTCCACTGGTTTTTGAAAACATTCATGTTGATACGCCTCCTAGTTAGTAGCCGCTCTCTATGCGGATAAGCACCCCTTTAAACAAAGAAAGGACAATCTAACGAGATAATCCTTTTAAAATATACATTTTCAGCATCTCTGCCAACTCTTCATCTTTCAGCGGTTCATGGTTTTTTTCCCAGTCAAAGATGAGCGCGATGTAAAGCTTGAAGATGACAAACGCGTTCAGCTCGGGGTCACACGGTCTAATATCGTCATTTTTAATCGCTTCTTTAATCTTTCTCTTAATATAGCTGATGACCATGCGTTCCAGCTTTTCAATCACTTCGCGGGCCGCCGGTGTGCCGAGCTCCGCACCTTCCTGAAAGATCTTAATGGTCAGCTGGTGCTTCTTTCTGTACTCCAATATCGCCATCATCGCGCGATGGGCATTTTCGTGAAAAGGCAGATCAGGATCAATCGCTTGATCAGCCGTTTGCTTCATCTCAATCAGAAGCGAAGAAAAAATGTCGTCGAACAGTTCCTCTTTATTCTTGAAAAAAGTATAAATCGTACCTTTGCCGACATTGGCAAGCTTCGCCACCAGATCCATCGTCGTCGCTTTGTAGCCGAATTGTGTAAACGATTTTGTCGCCGCTTCTAAAATCAGTGCTTTTCGATCTTTGCTCACGGTTTCTCACCCCGAAATTGACTATTTGAACATTTTGGTCAGTAAGTACAAAAAGTAATGTAACACACCTGAATATAAAATGCAATAATTTAAATGTTATCTTTTCCATAAACAAACTTTAAAATGATGAAAGCTGTAAAAAGAGTGAAATAAAAAAAAGCCGCCGAATGGATTCGGACAGCTTTATTTGCTCTTCTTTATTCGAAAAGGTGTGAGAGTACATCGGCTACGGCCTGCTTGCCTTGGTCGATGCAATCCGGAATGCCGACCCCTTCAAAAGAGGCCCCCGTCATGAAAACGCCCGGATATGACGCCTGTAACCCTTCCCTGATCTCTTTCATTCTTTTCTTATGGCCGACATGGTATTGCGGCATCGCTTCATGCCATCTTGTGATGCAGGTCATTTCCGGCTCGCCGTCGATCTTCATAATCCGCCTTAAATCGTCGAGGACGATTTTCACCATTTCGTTATCTGACTGTTCGACAACGGACTCATCGCCGGCTTTCCCCACATAAGCTCTTAACAGAACTTTTCCTTCAGGCGTTGTGCTCGGCCATTTTTTGTTTGTCCAAGTACACGCCGTAATCGAAAAGTCGCTGTTCCTTGAAATGACAAAGCCTGTTCCTTGATGCTCCATTTGGACGGCTTCTTCCGGAAATCCGAGCGCCACATTGGCGACAGATGTTGACACCATATCTTCTAAACCCTTCAGCCAATCCGCTTTTGGAAACATCGCGGCAGCTGCTTTATGGGGAGCGGTGACCACGGCCGAATCAGCGTGAAGCACCTTGCCGTTGTCAAGCTTCATGCTGTAGCCCGAGCCCGCGCGCTCAATGCTGACGACCTTTGTGCCTTTATAAACCTTTGTGATATCGAGCTGCTTTTCCAGTTCTTCAACAATCGTCTGCAGGCCGGTTTTCACCGTCTGGAACTGGCCTTTCTTTTTGTTCGCAGGCTTTTTGGCGCTCTGGGCGCCGCGCGATTTTTTCATCCCGATGATCAAGCTTCTGTACTTCTGTTCTGTCTGGTAGAATTGCGGGAAAGTTGACATCAGACTGAGGCGGTCAATGTCCCCGGCATAAATGCCTGACAAAAGCGGTTCGATCAGGTTCTCCACCACTTCACCGCCGACACGCCTTCTGAAAAATTCTCCGAGCGACTGGTCTTCCTGCGGCTTGCTCGCTGGAAGCAGCAAATCCATTCCGGCTCTCAACTTCCCCGGCAAGGAAAACAAGCCGGTTGTCAGAAAAGGTCCGATTTTTGTCGGCACCCCCATCACAGCTCCTTCCGGAATCGGATAGAGCGTTTCGCTGACAAGAACATAAGACTGGCCTGTCGCGTTGTTCACGAGCAAGTGCTCCAGCCCGAGATCCTTCACGAGCTGAGGTGCGCTTTGCTTCCGTTCCAAAAATGAATCCGGCCCTCGTTCAATCACATAGCCGTCTTTGTGTACCGTCTGTATCTTTCCGCCCAGTCTCGGACTTGCTTCAACAAGCGTGACTTCGGCCGGGAGATCGTTCTTTTTGATTTCCTTCTCCAAGTAGAAGGCGGCGGCCAATCCGGTAATACCGCCGCCGATGATGACAATCTGCCTGCGTTCTCCACTCATTTACAATCGCCTTCTTTACTGTTCTTTCTCCAATTGTTTTAATACAACATCTGCTAAAGCATCGATAAACTCATGTTTTGCGTTAGGCATTTCAGGTCTGTAATAGCTTGCTCCGATATCGTCTGTGACGACTTTGCATTCATAATCGTTGTCATAAAGAACTTCCAAATGGTCAGCTACGAAGCCGACGGGAGCATAAACAAAAGCGCTGTACCCTTTTTGCTCTGACAAGTCACGGGTCAAATCCTGAACATCCGGCCCAAGCCACGGATCAGGGGTGTTTCCTTCGCTTTGCCAGCCGACGGCGTAATCTTTTACACCCGCCGCTTCGGCAATCAGCTTCGCTGATTCTTTAAGCTGTTCAGGATATGGATCACCCATTTCGACGATCTTTTCGGGAAGGCTGTGCGCCGATACAATCAAGACGGCGTTTTCCCTTTCTTCCGAAGGCATTTCGTCATAGATTTTTCTCACTTGATCCGCCCAATATGCGATGAATTTCGGCTCATCATACCAGCTGTTGATCGATGTGATCGACAATCCGCCGAGCTTTTCAGCCTCGTCTTTCGCCCGCTTGTTGTACGACTGTACGCTGAAGGTGGAGAAATGGGGCGCAAGCACGATGCTGACGGCTTCTGTAATCCCGTCTTTATGCATCTCCTGAACGGCATCCTCGATGAAAGGTTCGATGTGTTTGAGACCGATATATGACTTGAATACCACATCATCCTGAAGCTCGTTTAAGTGTTTTTCCAGCTGCTTCGTCTGCTCTTCCGTGATCTTTGCAAGCGGAGAAATTCCGCCGATCGCCTTATAGCGGTCTTTTAAGTCCTGAAGCATGTCAGGCTCAGGCTTCCTGCCTCTTCTGATGTGTGTATAATAACGTTCAATGTCTTCCTCTTTGTACGGCGTCCCATACGCCATAACAAGAAGCCCCATTTTCTTTTTACCCAACGTGAACACCTCTTTAAAGATCATGATCTATACGTATTTTGACAGTTTATATTGAAAAGACCAACTGAAATGCTCATGTCATCAGGCTCGATTTTTTTGAGGCGGAATACTCATGAACAAATGCCGTCAATTTTTTCAGTGTGTCAGGACTCACTTCGGGAAAAATCCCGTGACCGAGGTTGAAAATAAACCGGTCCGTCTGCATGCCCTGATCGAGAATGGCTTTCGTCCTCTCTTCAATGACTTCCCACGGGGCGAGGAGGATCGAAGGATCCAAATTCCCCTGAAGCGTTTTTGTCAGCCCTTTATCCCTGGCTTCCTGCACGCTCATCCGCCAGTCCAACCCGACGACGTCAAGGTCAAGATCGTGCCATTCAGTCGCGAGGTGGCTTGCGCCGACCCCGAACATTATCAGCGGCACGCCTTCTTTTTTCAGCTCTTTGAAAAGAATGTCCATCGTCGGCTTGATATAGCGGCAGTAATCACCGACATTCAACGCGCCGACCCAGGAATCGAACACTTGAATGGCTTTGGCGCCGGCGCGGATTTGGGCTTTGACGTATACAGCCGCCATCTTCCCGAGCTTTTTCATCAAGAGGTCCCATGCAGCAGGCTGGCTGTACATAAACGCTTTTGTTTTATTGTAGTTTTTGGACGGGCCGCCTTCGATCATATAGCTGGCCAGTGTAAACGGCGCCCCAGTAAAACCGATCAGCGGAACGTTCAGCTGTTCTTCTGTCAAGAGCCTGATCGTCTCCAGCACATATGGTATATGCTCCTCCGGCTCGAGTTCGCCGAGTTTTTCAACATCTGTGAGAGATGTGATCGGCTGATCGATGACAGGACCGATGCCGTTTTTAATTTCGACGTCAACGCCAATACCTGGAAGCGGTGTCATTATGTCTTTATAAAGTATTGCCGCATCGACACCGTACTGTTCGACGGGGAGCCTTGTCACGTAAGCGCACAGTTCGGGCTGATGCGTAATTTCGAACAGTCCGTATTTTTCCTTGAGCGCTCTGTACTCAGGCTGTGATCTTCCAGCCTGCCTCATGTACCATACCGGTACATGGGCGGCTTTTTCTCCTCGGCACGCTTTTAAGAATGTGTCATTAAAAGCCTTGTCGTTTTTCATCATGATATCCACCTTTCAAGCTGCAACCATACGTTCGCAAAATTACTCCTTCCAATATACCGTTTTTTTATTGAACGGTATACTCATGAGACTTATTGTTCAAGAAATTGATGAATTTCGGGTACCTAATGACCCGAAGGAAACACTTTCGGTTCGATATAATCAGTCCCTTTCCCCTCTGTTTTCGTCTGCGGATTGTACGGAACAATTTTATAGGAAGCATTGGAAAAGATGTTTGCATAAGGGATTGAATAGCTTCCTTTCCCCTTAACCGTATCAATGAGCGTTTCTTTTCCGTTTTTCCTTTCATATATTCGGTATTCAACCCTTTTATCCTCTTGTTCATGCCATTTTAATGACACCGTAATCAGCCCCATCGGCGTAAAGGAATAGTCTGCTTTAACACTTTCCAAATCTTCGAGGCGGATCGGCCTGTCCAGATCTTTTACACCTTCAGGCGCCTTAAATCGTTCAGGCTTATGGTTGGAGCGTTTTAAAATGTCTTTAAACAGCCTTGTCGGATAAGCGCTGCCGCCTTTTAAATAATGGGATTCATCCGTTTTATCGTAGCCCATCCAGACAGCTCCCGTCACTTCGGGCGTATACCCCGCAAACCAGGCATCTTTTGTTCCGCCCTCTTTTCCGGTATACGTGGTCGAGCCCGTTTTTCCTGCAATCTCTCCGGAAAAATCACCGGCTTTTCCCGTTCCGCTTTTCACGACCTCCTCTAGCATTCGCGTCATGTTCCAAGCGGTTTGTTTGCTGAATACCTTTTCTGATTTTTCCTCGCGGCGGAATATGACATCCCCGTTTTCGTCCGTGATTTTTTTAATAAAGAACGGCTCGGTGTATTGTCCTGAATTTGCAAAGGTCCGGTATGCCCCGGCAATCTCAAGCGGCGACACTCCTTTCTCTAAGCCGCCCAGCCCCAATGCCAGGCCCTCATCCGGCACGTTCATGCCCAAGCGGCTGAGATAAGGCTTCACCGTTTCGATTCCGATCTCATTTAGCGTCCATACGGCAGGCGCGTTTTTGCTGTAGGTCAGCGCATCCACCATAGAGACCTTGCCCTCGTACTGGCCGTCATAGTTTTTCGGCGAGTAGCCGCCGTATGACAGCTGTTTATCTTCAAGCATGGAGTACGGCTTAAACCGCTTTTCTTCAAGAGCGGGGCCGTAAACGGCAAGCGGTTTAAAAGTCGAACCCGGCTGACGCGGGGCTGTTGCCCTGTTGTAGCCTTTCGGAGCGTATTCCCGACCTCCGAGAGCGGCCACTACGCCGCCTGTCCGGTTATCGATAAAAACGGCGCTCCCTTCAGCTTTATTGTCTGTTCCGGGAAAATAGCCGTCCTGCTTCATCAGCGTGTAAGCCGCTTTTTGTATCGAAACGTCGAGCGGAACACTGATTGTGTATCCGCCTTGAAGAAGCTGTTCACTCGAAATCGAATATTTGTCTTCCGCTTCTTTCATGACCAGATCAATATAGCTGTCAAGCCACGGATTTTTTGATTTTTCTTTCACGTGGAGGCCCAATGTGCTGCCTTGGGCTCTGACGGTTTCCTTTGAGCTGATATATCCCTGCTCGTTCATCATGCCGAGAATGACATTGCGCCGCTCACGACTTTTTTCCGGATTGAGAATGGGCGAATACGTGGACGGCGCTTTAGGAATGGAAGCCAGCACCGCTCCCTCACTGACCGTCAAGTCTTTCACATCTTTGCTAAAAAAGTAGTTTGCAGCCGCTTGGATTCCATAGACGCCGTGCCCGAAATAAAGCTGGTTCAAATACATTTCCAAAAGCTTGTCTTTGCTGTAGTCCCGCTCCAAGTTGATCGCGATTATGACTTCTTTCGTTTTTCTTAAAAACGTTTTGTCGTGTGTCAAAAAAGTGTTTTTTGCGAGCTGCTGGGTGATCGTACTTCCACCTTCCACTTTTCCTCCCGCTAATATATCTTTATAGACCGCACGGCTCACGGATTTAAAATCGATGCCGTGGTGCTCATAAAAGCGCTTGTCTTCAACCGCGATAAAGGCATTTTTTACGCCGTCCGGCACCTCGGCAATTGAAATAGGTCTTCTGTTTTCAGTATAGAGGCTTGTGACTTCTTCTCCATTTTGGTCGACGATTTTAGAAGAAGCATGGAAAATCAGTTTCTTTTCATCAATCACATAATCCCCCAGAAACAAAATCGTAATATATCCGATTAACGATAAAAGGAATATCGCCGCTGTAATGATGATTGGAATGAAAAATCTCTTTCTCATATGGTCACCTCATTCCTTTCTATAGCTAGTATGGGAATTTTTTCTTCAAATTATGTTGCAGCATTTATAGCGGGTAATAGATAGAATTTTAAATCGTCCTTTTGTTATACTATCAAAAAGGGGTGATAAAATTGAATTTTTACATTACATACGGAACTGTCGAGTTTTTAAAAAAGCTCGCCAAACAGCACGGTCTTGAAAACATGTTATTTATGAAAAGCCACGATTCCGCCATTCTCTTTCACGAAACCGACGGAGAAAGCGTCTTTCATTCTCCTCACCGCTACGAAATCATCGATCAGTCGGGAACTTTGGAACATTCCGGATTCGCCGTCCTCAACAACATCCCTGTCACACCGGAAGGAAGACCGCTTTTCGAAACCCGTTTTAAAAACAGAGCCGGAAAAATCGAAAATCAGCCTGGCTTTAAAGCCCTCAGGGTGCTGAGGCCGAAAGACAGCGATACGTATATCGTACTGACGCTGTGGGACACAGAACAGTCGTTTCAGGACTGGAAAAGCTCCAAATCGTTCGGCGAAGCCCATCAAAAGAAGGAATCTTCAGCTGGAATCAACCAAGGCGGAACGATTTTTTCCCGCCCATCCTATATTTCTTCGTATCATTCTGTCGAATAACTGCCTTTTAAGGCAGTTTTTTATTTCCGAGGAAATGAGCCCTTCCTTCACACTCTGACAGCCCAGGAATAAGCTGTATGAGGTTATGTTAACGGGGGGATCGGGAAATGGAAATTGAATTAACGTCCGTTCACTTTATATATTTGGGCTTTATCGCTGCAATTCTCGCATTTATGCTTCTTCGTCTTGATACCACCTTTATATCGCTTGCCGGGGTTTTTTTCATTTCATTAGCGGCGACCCATTCTGCCATTGCCTCTGTGATGGGCCTGTTCAACAGCTTAATCTACGCCGCCGGAGAACTTCTCCCGACCATTTTCATCATCTGCTTTACCGTTTCGATGAGCGAACTGCTGGCAAAGACCGGCGTTAATGAAGCAATGGTCACTCCGATCGCCAAATGGATGAAAGGTCCTGCCTTGGCCTACTGGATCACCGGAGCTTTAATGTTTATCATTTCTTCATTTTTTTGGCCCTCCCCGGCTGTCGCATTGATCGGCGCCGTCCTCCTGCCTGCCGCGCTGAAAGCCGGCCTCTCCCCGATAGCGGTAGCGTGCGCCATGAATTTGTTCGGCCACGGTTTCGCTCTATCAGGCGATTACATCATCCAGGCGGCGCCTAAATTGACCGGAGATGCAGCCGGACTGTCCGTTGCAGAAGTGATGTCTGCAAGCGTTCCGCTCGTCCTGATCATGGGCATTTCGACAACGGCGGCAGCCTTTTTTATGCTCAGGAAAGAGAAAGACAATCAAGCAGCCGCAAACAGTGAGCGGCGGCAAAGCGAGCCTGAATGGCTTCTTCCCCCAGCCCCAAGAAAATGGCTCGCACTGATGATTCCGGTCATTTTTTTAGGGGATATCGCCGCGATGCTGATCCTGGAATTGCAAGGAGACGAAGCGACGGCGCTTGTCGGAGGAACAGCTGTCTTCGTCATGATTCTCATTCATTTTATCGTCCACAAACACCGTCGTCTTGAGAAAATCACCGGTTATTTCATTCGCGGATTTCAGTTCGGCTTTAAAGTGTTTGCCCCCGTCATTCCGATCGCCGCCTTTTTTTACTTGGGCGACGCGGGTTTCGAAAAAGTACTGACAGCCGAGATACCCGGTTTTTCTAATAGGATCGTGCAGGACCTCGGTTCAGCTTTTGCCCACAGCGTCCCGCTCTCTCCAGAGCTCGCCGCAGTGGCGCTCACTGTCACGGGAGCGGTGACCGGTCTTGACGGCTCCGGTTTTTCAGGAATATCTCTAGCCGGATCAGCTGCTTCGATGTTTGCTGCGGCCGTTGACGGCAACCCGGCCGTTCTGACCGCACTCGGCCAAATCTCAGCCATTTGGGTCGGCGGCGGTACGCCTCCACCGATAATAGACATATGTATTTAAAAAACACATTAAATAAGAGAAGGGGCACAACTCCCCCCTCTCATTCACTAAGGCCGTTTTTTTTTAAAAGAAAAAGTCCCTTCCCAATTTGAGAAGGGACTCAATTATAATCTAACCAAAGATTGCATTTTCAGCAACCTTCATTGTTGCTTGCTCGTCAGTAAGGGTTGAGGTGTTTGAAAGACCAAAGGCCACAACACTTCCAAGAATAGCAATAGCAATCAACGCTTTTACTTTTTTCATCATAACTCCTCCGTTAGTTTAAGAATTTGATCTTTAGCATGACATGCTTCCTCAAAGTATTTCGCCGCAATATCGCTATCCCCCTGCTTTTTGTAATAAATTGCAATGTTAAACGTGAGGTCTGCAACATCTGACCATAGCTTTTTATTTTTCAACTGCTCCAGTGCAGTTTCAATGGAAAGCAAATCATGCTGATCATATAATGAGTGTATGATTTTAAGTTTGGCTTTATAAACATTGTCGTCTTCCTTAATAGCCCTTTCAAGACTCTTGCTGTACCACTTACGGGCTTCCTCAGCTAAATTTAGTTTGTAGTTAACCCGGCTTAACATGTACATGCTGCGGATACCAAAAACCGAATTTTCACGCTCATGAATATCTGCTGCTTGCTCAAAGTACCTTTTAGCCTCTGATAATAGGCTCCTCCGCTCATAACAAACCCCTAAATTAAAGCACGCAAAACTTTCTGTCAGGAGATCACCGGATGAAGAAGCTGCCGACAACACAACCTTATAAAGTTTTTCAGCTTCTTCAAATCGCTCCAAATCAACCTGATTGGCGGCAATTATCATTTTGCATTTAAGGACTCTGTTTGTATAAGATTCATGAGCTTGGTATGATTCTAACGCTTTTTCTGCATGGTTTAAAGAAAAGAAATTTTGCCTTATTTCATAATATGCAATTGCCATTTGGTAGTGAAACTCTGCCTTTTCGATTTCATCATCTATTTTAATTAATCTGTTTTCAGCAATTCTGTAAAAGTTGATTGCCTTTGTGAAGTTCTTTTTGTAATACTCGTACATCCCTGAGAAAAAATAAAAATAATATTGAATCATGTGATCGGTCTTAGCTTCTAAGGATTCCAGGTTGATTTCTGCTAACAACTCCCCCGATTCATGATATTTTTCTATTAAAAGCTTAAAGCGGGAATCAATCAAATTAAAATAGATCAACACATCTTGGTTCTTTTCCATACGAGGCAAGTTTCTTTTAATTTCCTCCCTCATTTCAGCAGCTTTGGGGATGTCGTTTTGTTTAATTATCTTGTACCAATCATTAATCCTCTGCCCCATCTTTTCGTAAGCTATTTTTTCCACCCTTCTTCCTTCCTCTCTCGCAAGATTTTAATTTTTCAGATAAGTTAAAATATTTTACATTCTCTTGATAGCATGGTAATTATTTTACAAAAAGAATCATTTTTTGACAACCATATTTTACTAGATGAGAGAAGGGAGAAAGAACATAAAAAAAAAAATAAGGGCCCTCTATCAGAGAGCCCAATTAATTGAATAGTTTTGTCCAGGTTGCCTTTCCAGGAACACCATCAGCGGAAAGCCCGCTTGCTTTCTGAAAGGCTTTGACGGCTTTCTGAAGTCCGCTACCAAAGATAGAATCAAGGCCGTTCACGTCATACCCTTTGCAAATCAAGAGCGCCTGCAAAATCCAGGTAAGGTTTCCTTTCGCCCCTTTACGTACATTAACGGCAGCTGCACGAGTTCTCGGCCCCCAAAGTCCGTCAACGACAAGACCGGCATTAAATTGTTTGTTTAATTCAGTTTGGAACCCCTTTAGCAAGGCTTTTCGTGTTTCCGGCCCTGGGTAACCGTCCACCTTAATTTTTAATCCGTACCGCTTGTTTAAAGTAGACTGGATGGTTTTGACGATTGCCCGTCCACCGCTGGAAGATGATTTCTTTTTCGGTGCTTCTTTTTTCGGTTTTGATGCTGCTGGCTGCTTGCTCGTTCCGCCAGACAAGCCGAGATATTTCGCGATACCGCGCGCATGGGCTTCACCGACTGCCTTTAGAAAGCCGGAATCCTTGAGTTTGTCCGCATCCTCTTTGCGGTCAATGAACAGGTTTTCCGTGAGGACTGCTGGCATACGGGTTTCGCGGAGAACTGCATAATTCGCCTGTTTCAATCCTCGATCGGAAATTTGCCCAAAAGCTTTCATTGTTGACAGAATTTCTTTGTGTAGACATTCCTGAAATTTTAAAGTGTTGCCGCCTGTTCCATTATATCGGAATGTCTCGAATCCAGTTCCTTTTCCGTTCCCGGCGTTGGCGTGAGCAGAAACGAACAGATCGGCGCCCCACTGGTTAGCCATGCTTGCCCGCTTCGACAATCCATAAAAGACATCAGACGAACGCGTCATCTTCACCTGTACATTCTTGTAATTGGCTTCTAAATAAGATTTTGCGTATTTCACGATTTTCAGGACGACATCTTTTTCTTGTAGTCCGTAGCCGCTTGCGCCCGGGTCTGTGCCGCCATGTCCTGCATCCAACCATATTTTTTTCATATTTGATCAATCCCTTCTTAATATTAATGCAAAAGAAAAAGGCTGCCGGACAGCAACCTCATTTCGTTTTATTCTGCTGTTTTAAAACTTCAATCGCCTTAGTGATCGGCTCCGGTACATAAACGCCCATTTTACCAGCATTTTCAGTAATGGAAATCAGTTCATTGACACAGTAGAATACGATCGTTACCGTCATGACAAGAAAGCCCATTTCAATCCCGTTTTCAATAAGTAGCAAATCAATCATATGAGCAACCCCAACGATAGCAAAAACAAATACTTTACGAGTAATGCCGATATATCCGACTTTACTTTTCATTTCCCCGTTTATTCCGGCAGCTACCAGACCGCTTGCATAATCAATGATCACAAGTACACTCAAAATAGTAAGCAGCACGCTCCAACCTCCAAAAAGAAATCCGGCAATTCCACCCACAACAGCAATGACACCTTTATAAAATTGATCCAATTTACTTCCTCCTTTTAGGCAAAATAAAAAAAGCCGCTTATTTCGCCGCTTTTGGTTTAGGCTTTTGTTTAACTTTCATCAGTTCATCTTCCATCCGTTTTAATTCCTGTTGAAGTTTTTCGACTGTCTCGTGCTCCATTTTATATAAAGCCTGGACGTTCGTTATTAAATCGTAAGCCTTTGACAATTCTTCTTGTAAGGATAAACATTTATATTCAACAAATCTTGCCCTTTCTTCTAATTGCTCATAAGTTGGTTTGTTTTGACTCATTATATTTGCCCCGTTTCATCTGGAATTGCATCGCCACGCGGGGATGCTGTAATTTGGTTATAATCGCTTTGGGTGACCAGGCCGTCAGACAAAGCTTTATTTAACTGAGCCGTGGTTATTGTGCCGTTCTCCCAACAATCACAAAATAACTCATAAGCAGGAAGTGGGTTTCCGTCATTCAATAACTGGCTGATCATCACCCTTTGTAATGTGATGTTTTGCCGTATCAATTTTTCGCTAGTTGTTTCCCTAGGTTCAGTTGCTTTAATGTTCTCCGGTTCTAATTTCCGGAACATCTTCATCACGCTCCTGTCCTGGATCATTTTGATCAAAAATACTTTCGTCAATCCTTATGTTGAATTGAGTCGGCAGCTTCATAAGATCTGCATTTTTGGAATATGGGACTTCATCTGTAGAATTATAGACGACGCCGGCCACTGTTCCGTCTCTTTCAATATAGATTTCAGCCAGTAGATAGATGACATCTGGTGGATCATCAATTGTGCTAAATCCGTCCGAATCTAATTCAGCTCTTGTCAAATGGTAGTTTAAAGGCTCATCATCTTTTTTAATTAAATACAGTTTATATAGAATGCGTCTATCTGTACTTCCTTCAAGATTAAAGCCAATAGCCTCCATCCGCTGACTTTTCCCATTCAGCGTTATGGCATAATCATGGAAAACAACGGTCTCATTTGTACTTTCAACTTCTAACCCGGACGTTTTTAGATCTCGGCCAAACAAATTAATAATATGAAGCAATTCTATCCCTCTTTCTATTTCGGCTCATAAATATAAAGAAACATCAAACGTGTTACCGTATACCCTTTTACATTATACGCGCCAGTTCCGCGCACTCTTGCATTTATAAAATGGTTCCCGGCTGACATCCCTTGGATCCCGCATACAATTCCATCATTAAGGTTTCCGTATGGGATAACGGTAGCAAAATATATCTTTTCAACGTTGCTTCCTATATCAAGCTTTGCCTCCGCCCATGCGGTGGAACCACTACCATTATTGAGCGTTAAACCATCCCAATAATAAATACGCATAGTTGCATTGGATGTAAGATCCCCCCTCACATCCGCAGTTGTGTTGCTCAAAGAAAGGCCCATTCCCTGAACACCATTTTTTGACGAATCCCCAGATTCTAAACGAACATTATAGGGTAGATAGGCGGTATCCCCATAAAATGCCATGAAATTCCCTTGGCCAGTGCTCGACCTATCAATTTTAAAGAGTTGCTCCACAGCAGACCCTGTCCCTTGATATTGCCAAACCTCAAAACCAAAACGTTTATTTGAACCGCCGGGGGCATCAGAAGATCGACCAGTGTAAACGTACACGCCGCCCCATTTTGTTGAGCCTTCATTGTAATTGCTTATTGCCACTTGAGGAACATATGAATTTTTTCCGATTTTGCCCCAATCAGCAAGATAGGTTGAGCGGAGCGATAACCTTCCATTCCATTTGCCGTCTTCTTTAATAGCACCGGCTAAAATAGTAGATCTGTCGTTAAAATCTAAGCGATAAGCAGGTTGAGAAGTGCTCTCTGCTGTTTGCCTTCCGAGACTCAAATAATCTTTTCTCCCATTAACTGCGAATCCACGCGTTGAGGGGTCGGAGGTATCCCAAGCGTTCGCTAATCTCCCAACTTCCCTATAATCAGGTGAAGGTGCTTGCTCGCCAGAATCGTAAAAATAAAGGTTAAAGTTAGCCATTTTTATCATATCTCGGCTGTTTATTTTAGATATGAGCGTTCCGTCCTTTAATTCGATTGTGTCGCCCTGGTCATTATCACTTCGAACGATAACACCGGACAAGATGCCACCTTTGATCTTGTCAGCTATCAGACTATCAATTTTCGCATTAGTGATAGCTGCGTCAGCTATATTTGCGGTATCTATGGCCGCAACACCCATTAATGCGTTTGTAATCGACTGATATTCAATATGTTTCGTTCCGATCCGTACTGTGGCAGCCGAATACTGAGCGGTAAAATCACTCGCTGTTCCGTGAGTATTAACGGCACGGATACGATAGTACCAAACTTGATTTACATCAGCTTCATGAACCCATCCGCCCTCTTTACCGGCCCATAATAGGTTGGTTTTATTCGTGGTATCCGGCGTGAAATCCTTTACTTGGGAGCCATAAACCTCATATTTCGCAATATATGAATAGGGTTCAAAATCCCATGAAAGCGAAACTTTTGCAAAACGTCCTTCGGCCGTTACATTGGTAGGTGTTGGCGGCTTTGTATCCGGAAAATTTTCATCCGTCACCGTCACGTCACGGTCGATATTCTTTATTTGATCTTCAATGTCATCAATGCGTTTATCAGGCTCATAAACGTCCAAAAACTGCCCCATTTCAGCCTTGGCCGGAACAGCCAGATCTGACACATCGTATTCTAAAGCGATCACTCGGCCAGAAAATTCAATCGGATCAGGAGTAGTGCGATCCAGTGCAAGACGCGTGTCACCCAATGATACAGACTCATCTTGCAAAACGACTTCTAGTTCATAATTTGATTGTATTTTTGATGCTGCATTAACCAGCTGTTCATAAGTTTTTTGAAGAAGCTCCTCAGCATCTTTTATGTTTTCATCTTGCCATTGACCTTCCAGATTTAGAATAGTGCCGTCTTCTTCTATTCCGTATTCCTCTTTAGCCGGCGGGTATTCAACCCATTTTTGGCCTTTCGGCTTATCAACTGGATCTCCATTTGAAACCTTCCACTCGACATCAGCAAAGTTAAGATAGCGGGTATGTCCACCGTTTTCCGTTTCTTCACTTGCACCCCAGCCATATAAAGCAGTTACCGGATAAGCCATAACCGTTTCATGAATTCTGTCGATGTTGTATCCGACCTCAAAACGGTCACCCGCATCTTCGCCGCGACGCGGTACGATGTTTACGACACGTTCCGTGATAGTATTAGCTTTTTCATCAAATTCGATAGTGAATCTTAATTCGCCGCCCCAAACTTTAATGATCTCTGTTATAGCCTCATACACGCTTATGTGATAGAAGTTTGTTGAGTTAATGCCAAAGTCCGCTGTTACATTTCCTTTCCATCTTGTGCCCACTAACGCACGATTAAGTGCATCCTGTTGTGTTGTATTCTGCGGCCGCACATCATCAATAATTTTTTCAAGTAATTCCATTTCTGCGGGCTCGCAATGGGCTGTCTTCTCTTTCCCGTCCGGCCCACTGTCCCGGTCAATCTCACGGATTTTAAAGAGACGAAAAAAGCCGTCCTTATCTTTAAAGACGACTTGGTTCATTTGCGCAACATATTTACTATCAGAATGCGTTCGGTCACATGTAAACTTAAAGGTTGACCCCTGGTTTAATTCTTCTCTAAACGGTGCCCCCCAAAAAGTACAGGCGCCTTCGGCTTCGCTAGATAAGACGGCCAGCGTTTTATCATTTTTGCCTAAAATCCATAAATCCGCCATGAGATCACCTGCCTTTATAAGTATCTGTCTTTAAATTTTATGGTGCTTGGCTGTGTCGCTCGTATTAACGTATCTTTCTTTGGCGGAATCTGATAGAAATCGGATTTTATAAGAAAAGCGGTGTTTTTCTTTTCACCGTTTAGTGTCGCCAGGCGCTTTGAAAAGTCAATAACAAGTTTGTCCCCTGCTATGAAATCAAAAGCCAGGGACACCCCTTTATTTAGGCTTGTATCGCTATTTAAGAGCTGCACGTCATACCCTTCAGCCGCTTCTGTAAATGTACATTCAACTATTGGATGAGTCGGAGCCGTTCCATTACTCTTGACATGTCCAGTCCCATCCGGTATCCATGGTGTTAATTCGTCAGTGAAAGTCACCATGAACCCGGTAAATTGAGCTTCTACGACTGTAAATCCCCCGGCCGTGCTAATGGCAAAATACAGCTGGTCAATTTCTTCTGTGATGGTTGAGAAATCGAAAGGAAAAGAAATTTGTATCCATCCGTTAGTGTCGCCATTAAGCCTTTGATCACTTTGAAAATAAATATAGGATTGATCAGACTTTTTTCTTGCTCTGAAATACAAAACGGCGCCGTTTCCTGTATCAAAAGCAGAATTTTGTACGTTTGCCCAACATGAGGCATATCCTTTCTTGCCTACCCACCACATTGGATCATCAAGATAATATATTAGATAAACATTGGGTTGTTTGATTTCAAAAGCGTGTTTAAATTCAATCTGATCAGAAGACACAGGGACAACCTCGCCTATATTGTTGGTAGAATACCAATAATCTTTTCCCTCTCTGAAATCGCCGTTTTTGATCTGGTTTGTATCTGGGTCTAAAGGCGCGCCAATAGTGAATGATTGTTCCGCACCATATTTGTATGGATCAGGGCATATAAAAGTAACTGTCCCTTTTCCAAATTTAAATATTTCGTCCAGCTCTGCCGTCCCGTTAACCATGGCGTAGTATGTTCTGTCCGGTTCATCCGGAAAAATCAACGCCTCTGGCTTATCTGTGACCAACCACTCCGCTACCTCTTCTTTTGCTTTCTGAAGATCAGAAACGCCATCAATCATTATGGGTATTGAGAGTTCTCGCACCTTGGTTTTTGTTTGTCTCAGGAAGGCTCCTGGACGGCCTGGAATTTCTATTAAATCCCGGTCTACTTCTGCCCACATCGGGCGCTGATTTCCGTCATACATCATGCGTACAAAAGGTTTACTTACTCCATTGAAGGTAAACATTATTTATACCTCCGTAGATCCCTGAAATTTCGCCGCTGTTGCGCCTTCGTCACGTCTTTTTCGATTGTCTGAGCAAGCCTTTGTCCATTAACATCCAAACTGGCCTGGACACTTTGGACGGCCACCTCAACAGGCTGATTTAAAACAGCTTTTGACAACTGTTGAATGGCTTGGACAACTGCGGACATGTCGCCGGCGGCATTGACTTCGGCTAAACCGGTACCCAATTCGCCGTTGATTCCGACGGGAGCGTTCATGTTAGAAAGGGACTGAAGAACATCATTTGCCAACTTGTCTGTCGATCTGATTAATGGACTTTCTGCTTTTTTTAGTGAAGTCTCAATGGGCCCAGCAAAATCCATTTTGTCAATATCACTTAACGGGCCTCTTTTTGCAGGAGAGAAGGGCCAGAAATCACGAACGGCGCCGACAATGTCGTTAACTTTCCTGAGTATCTTGTCTTTCATAGCCATAAGGCCGTCTATGGCACTCTGGATGATCGCTTTTCCGCTTTTGTATAAGTTGATGCCACTAAAAAAGCTTTTGATATTACCCAAAATGGTCTTTACAGTTGAATAGGCACTCCCCATTTTTGATCCTATGGTGCTGACAACTCTTCCAAAGTTACTGCTCACGACTGACCAGATATTTCCGACGATTCTAGAAAAGAACCCCTTTATCGAGTTCCAAATACTAGATATTTTACTTTTTGCTGCGGACATTTTTGAGCCTATTGAAGATACAAGACTTGTAAACTTTGAAACCGTATTGCTCCAAATTTGACCAACCGTATTGGAAAAGAAGGATTTTATAGCATTCCAAATACTAGATATCGTACTTTTGGCTGAGTTCATTTTTTCTTGCATCCCTCTAACGATATCGCGGAATTTACCAATTACCCATTCTTTAATTTTGCTGACAGCATTATTAAAAGTTTGGCCTATGCTTGACCAAATCGAACTGAACCAGCTAGCGATGGAGCCAAAAATTTGGCTGGATTGCTGCGCGATCCAATTCCAGCTATTAACCAAAAATTTACTTATCGAATCCCAATTCGCCCAAAGTGTAGCAAATATAGCCACTAACGCTGTGATGACTCCGATTACGATTAGGACGGGGGCCGAAATTGCTCCAATACTCACCCCAAGAACACCCGCCAAAGACGCCAAGGCGGTTATGATTGGAGTGATTGCCGTTAATGCTCCCAGTAAGATTCCAATTGCTGATACAACCGCAACAATGGTGGCTGTGAGTTCCGGATTTTTGGATGCCCAACTTGCAACATTTGCAACAAAACCCGCAATCTTTTCTAGCAATGGGCCAAGCGCCGTTTGAATGTCATTAAAGGCTTGCTGCATTAAAACAGCGGGTGAAGAATCTAATGACTGCACAGAGGAGTTTAAACCGTCTGTATTTTCTTTAAGGCTGACCGTTTGATTTTCCGCATTTAAAAGCGTATCAATAATGTTCTGCCCTTGGTCTTCATACATCGTTCCAAAAATCTGTACGCCCAATAGATTTTTTTGCGTTTCATTATCTACGCCATTAAGTGCTTTTGCGATTTCTTGCATGGCTTGTGCTCCGCCTTCGCCGCCTTTCGCAACTTCCTGGCCCCATTTCTGCAATTGTTTAGCTGATATGTTTGTTCCTTCAAGAAGCCCCTTAACGGCTTTCGGCACTTCTTGCCCAAATTCAGAAACCCGGATACGGCCCTCTTTTAAACCGTCAAGTAAGTTATCAATATTCCACGTTCCAGTCTCGACACCGGCGGCCATAATAGCCTGGATTTCTTCGGCATCGTAGCCGGCATTTTTCAGTTGTGTTCCGTATTCAGAAATAATGTCAAGCTGTTCTGGCGGGAATCCGATCTTTAACAGGGAATTAGTAAGCCCCAAAGCATCACTATCTGAGATTTTCAAGGCTTTTGATATTTCATTTGTCTCTTGAATGAGTTCTGTGAAATCAATACCGGCATAGGCTTTCGCAATAGCGGCCGCACCTTTAACGACCTTTGCATTTGATTCGTCACTTGCCTTTGCGTTCAAAGCCCACTGCCTGCGAATACCCTCCAGCGCTTCTTCTGCGTCTACGCCATAAGCAGATACATCTTTCACAGCTTGTTTGACCGACTTTTTTGATTCCTCCGGAACGTTAAACGATATATCTATTTGAGTATCCAAGGTGGAAAAGTCCAGGGCTTTATCTATTGCAGTCGCTGCGCCAACACCAGCAGCAGCAGCACCGGCTAAAGCGGTTCCTAGATCTCCGATTGCTGATTTTGCCTGGTCTGTCTCCTTTTCAACACCTCGCATGTCCTGCTGTAGATTCTCAAGATCCCGGCCGTCATCCACGGAAGCCAGTTCTCTTTGAAATTTTTCAAGCTGACTTTCTGTTTTTACGATTTCTCGCCGAAAGGCCCGGTACTGTTCAGCACCAATATCACCATTTTCAAACTGGCGTTGTACTTGCGCTTGTGCATCTTTTAGCCGATTTAATTTATCCCTGGTTGCAGCCACTTGATCACCAAGCAATTTTTGTTTTTGGGCGATGAGTTCTGTATTTCCGGGATTAAATTTTAATAGCCTATCAACTTCGCGCAATTCCTTGTTAACATCTTGAGAGCGTTTATTTACGTCTTGGAGCGCTCTGTCTAATCCTCTTGTTTCTCCATCAATTTCAATTGTGATGCCTTTTATCCGCTTTGCCATCACCTCACCCCCTATGTTTAGAAGCTGTCATAATCTGCTTGGGTGGCTTTTCTTGTTTTTCGCGCTTTTGGTTTTTTGTCTGGGTTGCTTTGATTAATAAACTCATCCATATAGTCAAGGCACATGCCTATGGTCATCAGTTCCATTTCCGGTAAAGTCAGATCGACTCTTTTGCACATAAACAAAAAAGAATCGGTGGTGAGAGGTTCACCGTCCGATTCTTCATCTTCTACTTTTTTTTAGTGCCTAAAGCTTTTTCAATTAATTCTTGCAGTTCCGGGAGAATATCCATTAAAGGGAATTCATCAAATGTATCGAGCCATTCAACCGGTTCAGCTATTGTTTTATCTGCTGTCTTCGCCAAAACCCAGGCAATATTGTAAAGCACTTCAAAATCAACCAATTTCATAATTTCCGCATTCATATTTTCAGTGGTAACGCCCTGTTCCTGTAGTTTCGTCAACGGAGCCATTTTGAGTAAATCAGCAAAGAAATCCCTGCCAAATTGTGCTTTATATCTTAGTACGGTAGCCGCCGTTGATTTAAATCGAACCTGACGGCCATCAATTGTCAGTGTTTTTTCCATTAACCTTCAACTCCCCCGCCGCCAGTACCGGCTTTTTGATAAACTTTTTCGTACCAAGCATCATAAATCGCCGCCGGAGTAGATAGCGTGGTCTTGGTTTTAACTGCTGAATCTGTGGGGCGCGGGGCCGAAACAAATGTCAGTTCGTTTGGTGTAGGCTCTACAGAATCTGTTTTTGTAGATGAGGAGACGGTTGGCCTGTTAGCTGTGCAGTTATAAATGACGTGCCTTGTCGCTTTCACATCTCCTTCAAACTGAAATAGCAGCGCGAATGGTTTTTGTTTTGCGTTTGCTAGCTCATTAATGACCCCATCATCAGGGTCTTTTTCTTCGCCCAGGGCATCAATTGCAAACTGTTCAGGGATATTCGCAATAGAGAGCGTACCCTCATAACCTTGGTTATTACTTGCAGAGTAATAAAGCATGTTATCTGCATAAAATTCGATCATGTCGCCGCGTGGCTCTAGTGATAGTTCAACCGCTCCCGGGATAGGGATTGGCTTATCATACGTGACTATGCCATCTTCTACAGTAAAAGGTGCATAATGCACATCTTGTAAGCCATAATTAACCTTATTTTCTGGCATTATTAAATCACTCCTAAGTCATATATTCTTTGAAACAGTTGTTCAGATTCAATCCACGTTTCGTCCGCTTCATAAGGGATGTTGCTCCCGTCTAGCAGCTGTTCCAGTTTTGCTTCCGCTTCCAGATCCTTGATATTTGTGTACAGCTCAATCTGAGCGTTTGTAATTTTTTTATAAACCTTGTTATCAGCCATGAAATTTGATGTGTCGGGAGCTGAATACGTAATAAAAGGCGGGTCAGGCGGCGATTTTGAAGCCGATTCATTGAAATGGGAATAGGCCACAGGATATCCCGTGGCCTCAAGCAATTTCTTTAATTCTGCTAATGTCATCCCCTGATCAGCCTTTCTGTTGCTGCCTCAAACTCTTCTATCATTTTCTGCTCAACTGGACGAATATGTTCTTTTCCAGCAACCCTTCCGCCGTTCCGTTTTGCGTGGCCCTTTTCTAAAAGGTGCGTGAGCTGCGGCTTCGTCGCGTTATGAACTACCCAGGCACGGCCGTATTTTTTGGCACGCCAGCCCCTGGCATATTTCCCTGTATCCTTCGGGCTAGTTCTTTTTAAAATTCCGGCTCCTTCTTTTGCCACTTTTTCTTTCTCCCGCTCCAAACCCTCTTCAACTTCCGTAGTGAACCCTTTCAAGGCTTGCGAAATCTCCCGCGCGATATCATTTCTTGCCATTCCCAATCACCCTTTCGCAAGTCAATTCAATCTCTTCAAAGTCATTCTCATATGTTCGAATAACGGAATATGGCCGGCCCTCAAATTCAACCTTTTGCTGATCGTTATATTCGTAGCTGTGAACCGTAAACACTAAAACCGGTTTCGCCCCGCTGTTAGCAGCGTTATAAAACTCAGTTCGGGTGACAGACTTTTTACTGCATAAAACGGTAGTTCTAGTTTCAGTTGGGATCTGATTACCGATTTTATCGCTATCAAAATCCTGCTGAATTAGCGTTAATTCATGATCATACGTCGCCATCAGCGCCACCACCGTTATGAATAAAAAGATTGTGCAGTCTAAACTGTAGATGACGTGGCAAAGCTCCTGTGCTGTCCTTGTTTTGATATCTCCATGCGGAATAGTCAACGACAAACATCAGGTGATTAGCATTATCATCTTGTAGAATGATCCCTTTTTCATCTGTCAGTTCTTTTATAACACCATCAATAATGGCGGCCAGGTACGTATCCCTAACCGCCATACTTATGCCAAGGCGTGCTTTGACGAGCTGTAAAACTTGATCCTTGTCCATTTAAACGCATCCTTTATGATGCCATGATCTTTGCCGTCTTGAGTTTTGCCAGCAAGGCATTGAGATCAGCCACAAGGCCTTCAACATCGCTCGCCGTGCTGTCATCTTGTGCGGCTGCTTGGGAGGCTGTAAGCTTTTTGTCTAAAAGGGATGTCACGTCATCCCCCAGCTTGTCTAAAGGCACAGCCTTGGCCCCGATGTTATTTTCTTGCACGCTTCCGGTTCCGATATTTCTGTTTTGAACAGAGCCATCACCAATATTTTTATTGAGTACGGCATTAACTCCTAATTTCTGGTGGGTGACTGCCTCGTCTTCAAGATCATCAGTTCCGACTGTACCAGGCCCGACGCTTCCACCTGAACCGCCGGCACCCCATACAATGCTAGCAAGATCCCCTTTGCTTACGGCAGCAGTTGCATAGCCAAGGCCTGTGTCTTCTGCCGCAGGGACAACCGTGCCATCGGTGCCAACCTTTACCTGTTCACCGGCTTTAATGTCGGCTCCGGCTTCCACTTTCCAGATCGGGCTGTCCAAGACATTCACTGTAACTTCTTGACCAGCTGTTAACTCTCCAGTAGATCTAAATTCCGGAGTGTCGCCATCCTTAGCGACAGCAATTTCAATGCCATCTTCTCCACTGGTTTTATTCAAAAGCCTATTTGCTGGGATATCTTCTGTAACGATTGCTTTAAATGTAGCCATTAGCCTTCCACACCTCCGTCTTGTAAAGTGACTTCCACAAATGCTTTTGGCTTAACAGGTTTCCCATCATAACGGCCAACGCCGCGAATCGCTGTTTGATCTTCTCTAAATTTATAATGCCCTGACATATCAACACGTGTGCTTTCACGTTCAACCAGTGTGTAATACTCGTAATCCCCAAAAATAATTTTATCTTTTGGAATATAGTTGTTAAAAACTACTCTTAATCCTAGAAAATTTGGTTGTGCCAAATTAGGCAGTTGCACCACGTCTTGGCCTTCTGAATTTACATGAAGTGTGAGTGTAGCAACCTTAGCATAATAAGTTTGGCGGTGCATAGCAGCTATAATTTCGCCGCTTGCATCCTCTCCTGTATCAATTTTCCCAAGATGCGGGACAATATCGGCGTAGGTTGGTGGTGCAGTTACTTTGTTAGCCTTTGGAATCGCTGGAATAATCCCTTCTGGCTGTTTTGCCGGAGCCCCTTCACCAACTGCAATGGCCTTGTCTACTGCTTTCGCAATAGATCGTGCAATACGTTTCGTCAAGTATTCATCTAGGTTAATAATAGAATCTTCAAGTAATGAATTGTCAATATAAACCACACGACCAACTTTGAATCCATCAAACTCAACAGCAGTAAGTTTTGAATCATCTTCTTCTGGCAGCGGCCCCCGCATTTCTAGCCAAGTAGCTTCCCCCGCATCAACATCGAGAATTAATTTTACTCGGCCGCCTGCTTTAACTTTATCAACCAGTGGATAAAGCGTTGTAAAGTCTCCAATACGTTCACGGATACGGTTTACAACAATGTCCGGAATGATTAACTCAGCTCCGGATTCACCTGGAGGAAGCACTTGACCGTTTGCGCGCGCTTCTAAGCGTGAACGCAATTCGCTATAAAAATCCTGCACCTCTCTAGTGAAATATTCGCTCTTTAAATTTCTTTTCTCTTTTGACATGCTCTTTAATCCCCTCTCTTCAGCATTTGGATTTGTTGGTGCAGCTTCATTCAGGCTTTCCAGCTCCCCTTCAAGCTCTGAAATTTCTTCCTCAAGTCCTGCTTTTTTGCTGTCTACATCCGTTTTTTCGGTTTCAAGTTTATTGATTTCCTCCTCAACCGTGCTCACTTCTTCGTCCGTTTTCGCCTCATTAATTGCATTTTCCAATTCGGCCGAACGTGTTGCAAACTCTTCTTCTTGCTTCTTCAAGCCATCCAGCAAAGATTTTCTCTGCTCAATCTTTTTCTGGATCATTAGCTGTTTTAACGCCATTTTTTAACCGCTCCTTTAACTGATTTTTTCTTTTCTCCATTTTCCGTGCTTCGTGCTGCCGCACTTCTTTTTTCCTTGCTTGTACACCTGTAGCATCATAAGCTGGAAAAGTGACTACAGACACTTCATGTAGGTCAATATCTTTGAGAATCCATTTAACAGTTCCGTCTTCACGGAAGTCCGTTTCTTCCTGCAAAATATTAAATCCAAGTGAACACTGATCAACGTCGCCACGTTTAACTCGCTCGTAGAGGTTGACTGCGTCAGTATCATTTGGATTTACACGAATGCTGCCCCAAAGGCCGCGGCTATCTACTTTTAGATCAAGCGTCCCCGCCTTATTTCTCCCTAAAACAAGAGCGGTGTCATGATTAATTAGCGCCCGAATATCATTACTTAAAGTTTTATCAAAAGCCCCTGGCGCGATTTCTTCAAAAGCTCCTGGAAACAACTCTGTGACTGAATTAAATACGGCAAAATATCCGTCGATGGTCATTTCATCTTCTTCAGCCCTTGTCTTGAGATCTGCGGCTATGCTTCGCATTTGCCTTTCCTCTCTATTCGCTATTGTCATCACCGCCTTTCAGTTTGTTTTGATCCCCAATCTGTGTAGCTGGGATGTAATTTTCTAAGATGACCAATTCATTCAAACCTTCTTTTGGTGAAAGGCCGATCCAATCCCGAACCTCGTTACCCCACATCAGACCCTTGTCGTAAAGAGATGATCCTACATCGGCCAATTCTTTTAAGTCATAAGCATATAAGCTCCGTGGATTGAATTTAAAATACATATCAGGGCTAATTAGCAGCTTGCGCGTTAACTCCTGTTCCATTCCCTGAGCGATCGGGAGAATCCGGGAATTAATAAAGTTGTTGTATTCTTCCTTTTTATACTCGCCAACGCCAAGAAAATAAGCAGGAACCCCGAGGATGCCTGCAACTGTTTTTTTATCCAATTCAACCGCTTCATTAATCGCCAAATCTTTTAATGACAAAGGCTTTACCTGATCAACTTTCACAAGATCCGCAGGGATAACCCAAGGTTTCCCACCGCCGGTTTCCGAAATATATTTCCGGAGTATCTCCTCACGGCCTTCTTCGCTTGCAAGCTCTTCTGTCATGGCGTCTACGGAAACAATAATGCTTGGTTTCCATTTGTCAGACATGAATCCTTTCTTTGTCTTTGTGGCTTGCTTTAGATTATCAATAATATCCCTTAACACCACTCGATACCCTTTTCCCATATAGGGCTTTTCCGGATCGGGATTTATGGTGAAATGCAGCACCTCATCATAGTTATAAGGCTTGCCTTGATACAACACTTTATAGGCGGTGTCTGTATCCGTAAAACTGACTTTAGAGGGAGCCAAAGGGACAAGCTCATCTATCAAGCCACTTTTCATTTTCGGGAAAACAACACAGTTCCCGTCACCTTCTAATAGCATCGTATTAACGATATTGTAAACCCAGGCTTTACGAGTCATGAGACTGTATGGGTTTATGTCGATCTTCTTTGATAGTGCGTTTTTTACTCTTACATCACCATCATCTGTATTTTGCATTAACTGAATTGTCATAGAGGAAATAAGATCTGCGATTTTATCAACCGCAATTCTTACTTCTGGATTGTCTGAAAGCCTTGTATATCCTGGTACGCATAGCGTGTCATTGGCATCCTGTGTTAAAAACCAGCTCATGACGCTGCTTGGCTCAGATCTTGTCCGCATTCGTCCAAAAGTCCGTCTAAACCATTTCACTGTCTCACCTCCTTTAACCTTTCCCGAGCCAATCAGAAGCAGACGTGGCCCTTTCCATGTTTTCTATTTTTCGAACGGCTCCAAAAACCGCCGCATCAAAAATGTCAATTCGTTGTTCAGGCATAACCTTTTCATATTGGATCATGTCATCTGTCTTTTCTATCGCATGTACGTTTTGAACACAATATTCAAAGGCCTGGGAATGCAGATAGTAGAAAAGCCCATCCTTTACTTTCTTTTCGATCCTGCGGAAGCCTTGAGACTTCCTATGGAAATACTGCGGTTGATCCACAATCTTGAAACCCTTTTGCTTCATGCCTAGATAAAACTCAGCACCGAATTTTCTATCAAAGCCGACCTGTTTAATCCGAAACCCTCGTTTTTTCATTTCTAGAAACCATTTAATAACATCGTCATGATTTACGGTCGGCGTATTACACATGGTTAACCAGCCGTCATCTTTCCAGCCAAACAATGGTATGCCGTCATCTTCAGCCTTTTGGTGTGCCGTAACTACGGGGAACCAGGCATGCGTGATAGCAATATCTATCTCTTTTCCCTTATGGTTATACGTCCCGTACAATGCGGCCGCGGTTAAATCGTGCATTTTCGATAAGTCGGCCCCGCCATACCAATCAATTTTAAGTTTTGCTAAATCCTTCAATGTCCATTTGTATTGCTGATCAGACGCTTTAAACTCATCAATATTGAAATAAGCTCTCATGGCTGAGGTGAAAATATTTACAGACTTGGCCAAGAAATCTTTTCGCTGCTGCGGATCGTTTTGCGCCTCCAGGGCATCGTCTAAAATGTCCTGCGGCCTAATTGTTACCCCGTAATTTGGGTTTGCTTTTTCATGTTGTATCGGGTTTGTGTAATCGACTTCACCGCGCTCCCCTTCATCAGCCTTTGCAATGAATATGAAGTAATGTTCCGCCGTGATCGTCTTATCCAATATCTTTTTGCAATACTGAAGCCGCTGAAAACAAAAGCTTGTCATGTCATCTCCGGCGGTTGTAATGCCAATCATAAGCTTATTCGTGTACGCCTTCATCGATTCTTTGATAATGTTGTACTGCTTCGGCGTTTTGTAGGCGTGAAGCTCGTCCGCAATCGCAATATTACTGTTCAAAGAATCTTGCGTATCCGGATTAGCGGCCAGCGCTTCAATATGCAAAGACCCGCCCTCCAGCTCGCCGCTTATACTATGCTCTTGGTTATTGTCTCTCACCCGAAAGGTACCTTTCTCGCCCATCTGCGCCAAATTAAAATTGATAAAATCAAAGCTTTGAAGCGCCTGACGCAATGCAGCACCTACAATATAAATGGTCGATCCTGATTTCATCTCAAGTAGTGCAAGCGCCCAGGATAAAGCGGCCACAAATCTTGTCTTTCCGTTTTTTCGTGGTATAAAAATAAACGCCTCTTTATAGCGCCTAATCCTTGAGTCCTTATAAAAGAACCCTAATAAGTTATATATGATGAATTTTTGCCAAGGCTCCAATAAAAAAGGCTCGCCCCTTAATGGCGTGCCGTCTAAGCGCTCTCCTTTATCATGAACGAATGTATTTTCGATAATCTCGATGACATATTCAGCATCATCAGGCTTAAAATCATATTTATCATTTTCTAAATCGCTTAAAAACCTCTCACAAGCCTGGATAATTTCACGGCCCGCTATTTTCTCCCCAGATACAACGCTTTTAGCATACTCCATAATCGCGGTATAGTTTTTGTATTCGTCATTCACGTCTGCGTAACACATTTGCTAATTTTGATTTTTTCTCCCCGGGGCTGCTATTCCCTGTCTGGGTAGATTTAGGGTTTAGGCAAAGACGGTCGGAGTATGCCAGAATGTCTTTCCTGAGATTTTCTATAGTTGCGACAATTGCAGATTTTTTAGTGCCCCCTGCGGCTGTTTCCGTCTCATATTGGTAGCCACCTTCTTCAAACTCTTTTTGCGCCAGTAAATACTGATGGACAGCATCAGCATATATGTCAATTAAGCGATTATACGCGCTTTTGTGGACTCCCAAAGATTTCATGTCTGCAATTGTGCGCCTTTTGATTGTTTCTTTCGTCGGTACTTTTGACACTCGTCTTCACCTCCCAAAAAAAAGTTTTTGGAGAGCCGCTCCCTTGGAAAAAGTTCCCCCTCTCGGTCCCCAAGACGAAAATTTTTTCAGCTTGAGGGTGGGGGGCTACTTGAGTCCTTCAATCTCCATCATCAAAATAAAAAATCTTCCAAGTACTCTTTCAAGCTCTTTTTCATCATCTGCACCTTCACCTTCAAGCACATTAACAACATCATCGCTAACATCTCTTAATTTTTTAAATAGATCTACAGGCTCCATCCCTTTCATCCCCCTTCAAGTTTATCTTTTACTCTTTCAATCCATTGCCTTCCAAGTTCGGTCAGCTCATTGTTGGTTCTTGTGTGCATCTTCTCATGGCACTTGCTACACAAACTGATTAGATTAACAGATGATAATTTATATTCAGGGTATTGCTCCAGTGGGTAGATGTGGTGAACCATCGTGGCAGCTGTTGCCTTCCCATACCTCCTGCACTCTCTGCATTCATACTGATCACGGCGTAAGATGTTCCTCCTCTTATCCTCCCACCGCTTAGATTTATAGAATGGGTTAGTCTGTTTCATATCCCCCACCTCACAATTAAAAGCGCCTCCCCGATTGGGAAAGCGCCTGAGTTTATTGTCTCTAAACTGGCCCCACACTCAGAGGCATTCGGCCGCCAATAGTCTTGTCTGAGATTCACTGGAGCCAGTTTGCAGACAATATAAAAAGCACCCTTTACTGGGTGCTTTATTTACTATTAAGCTTTTCGAGCTGTTTCAAGATTAACCAGTTTTGTTCTACTATCGTTTCCAGATATAAAACTTGTGCCTCTAAATTAACATTTGCTTTAGATAAGCTCCCCTTAGTTAATCCACTAGCTGTAAGATCGTTAGCTATCTTCTGAACTACATCTTGCTGACTCAAGCCAGATAAATCATATTTCTCAATGTATTCCTCACTCGTTAAGCTTTTACCTTTCGGGCTAAACATTCCCATATCTATAAACCCCCTTTTTGTATCTACACTTCAACATTTAAGGGTTTAATTCCTGCACTAAATTATTTGTTGCAATCTTCATATATTCCGAGAGGTAGCCAAATATAGTAAGATCGCTTGGTAAAACGAAAATACTATCCCCCGATGCGGCTGCCGCAGACTGGCTGCTATCCAGGCTCAGAATGTTCCTCTCGTTCGGCTTCATTCCTCAACACCTTTGTTCCGCATCCGGATTCGCCTTTGATAAGGGAAAGGCGCTTCTCCCGTAAATTCAACATAAGTAAAACTTATCAATAGATATGCTTTTAAGCTCCAATTAAGAAAGGCCCCCAATTTTATTGGGAGCCCAAAATTTCTCTTATTCAATTGATTTTCTCCAATCTCGCTTTAACTGCTTCCATCAGTGCGTTTTGCCCAACTGCTTTCCCTTCCAAAGCATTCATGACGTCTTCGTCCACTGTCCCTTCAGTCACAAGATGATGAACAATAACACTGTGTTTTTGGCCTTGCCGGTCTAATCTCGCATTTGCCTGTTGGTACAGTTCCAGGCTCCACGTCATGCCGAACCAGACGATGATATGCCCTCCATCTTGAAGATTGAGCCCGTGACCCGTTGATGCTGGATGGGCTAATAGCATTTCAATTCTCCCTTTGTTCCAGGCTTCGATGTCGCTGCTATCTTCTAAGGTTTTGGCCTTTTTAAACTTTTGCTGGATGCGGTCTTTGTCATGCTTATAGTTATAGAAAACCAGGATGGGTTTCCCGTTTGCTGCTTCCACTATGTCTTCAAGCGCATTCAATTTCTCATCATGCAACCTTCGAATTTCTCCGTTTTCATCGTAGACAGCGCCATTTGCTAGCTGAAGCAGTTTATTTGATAGAACGGCAGCTGTGTCGGCCACGATATCACCATCTAAAAACGGGAGAAGTAAATCCTTTTCTAGCTGCTTATATTTTGCTTTTATTTTTTCCGGCATTTTCACTTTTACAATGTTGTTGATCCTTTCAGGCAGATCCAGCCAGTCTTTAGCTTGCATACTGATACAGATATCTGAAATCTTTTCATGTATAGCCTGTTCGGCGCCTTCTCTTAATTTCCAGCTATAAATAATGGTTCGGTTTCGTTTATCGGGCTGGAAATAGGTTTCCCTGTATTTTGTGACCGTTTTACCCAGGCGCGCACCTTGATCCAATAAATACATTTGCGGCCATAGATCAATTAAGCTGTTTGGTGCCGGCGTACCCGTTAGCCCGACAATTCTCTTGATGAAAGGCCGGACTTTCTTTAAGGCTCTGAATCTTTTAGCCTTAGAAGATTTAAAACTCGAAAGCTCATCTATCACAACCATGTCAAAAGGCCATTTCTTGCCGTAGAAGTTTACAAGCCATTCGACATTTTCCCGATTAATAACGTATATGTCGGCTTTCTCATGCAGGGCCATAATCCGTGAAGATTCAGGGCCTAAAACTTTTGAGACTTTCAAATTTGCCGTATGATCCCATTTTTCTGTCTCTCGGCCCCATGTGTCTTCCGCCACTCTCAAAGGTGCTACGACAAGAACCTTCGATACATCAAAATAATCATAAAGTAGATCTTGCACGGCGGTTAATGTGCTTACCGTTTTCCCCATACCCATATCAAGGAAAAGCCCGGCAGCTTCACTGTCAATAATGTGCTGGATGGCGTGTTCTTGATATTTATGCGGTGTGAATCTCACTGAAAAACCTCCCCACAAAGGCTTTTACGGATTCATGCGAATCTAAAACATGAACCTCAAAGCCCAAAGCCTCTAAATCCCGTTTTCTCTTTTCCTGTAATGGCCGCAGCTGCTCACCTGGTGCCTTCATTTCGGCAAAGACGGCTCTTCCTCCCGGTAACAGGACAAGGCGATCCGGCACACCTGATAATCCGGGTGATACGAATTTCATCGCTTTGCCTCCCTGCTTTTCAACCTCCCTTTTAAAGAATCGCTCTATTTGACTTTCCTGCAAAACGGCCTCACTCCTTTTATGCTTATGTCCATGATGTCCATATGGCCATGCCCCTATATAGACTATTGAAATAAAGAGATTATAGAGATTTTCATACGTATATACGCTATATTCTTTAATATATCTTTTATATAGAATTCATGGACATCATGGACATATATATAGATAACCCCTTGGTATGCCTGGCTTTACGATATGTCCATGGTCTGAAAACATGGACATAAACCATGGACACATGGACATACGCTTTTAAATTTTCCACATTTTACATGGACATATGATTCAGGTCATGGACATATGAATTTCAGACCCTTATAAACGCTCTTTGGTTCCCGTAGCTCCTCCCAAAATATAGCCGCCCTCGACTTTTTGAATATGCCTTCCACCCCGGGATGCGTCTCAAAATATCATTGATTTCTCTGGCCTGCATCGGGTTCATTTGCTTTGGATCTCCTTCAAACAATTCAACCCATACCTCCATAGCACAAACCTTGTCGCGCTTAACGGTGCCTTTTTCTGCATCCCCAAAATCGCTGCCGTGGATGAAGCGACGTCTTTCACTAATGTCTTTAGTCATCCAATCTTCAGGCAATAGTGTGTTTAAATACTCCTCGATTAAGCCGGCTTTTGCGCTTTCTTCTGTGTGCGCCTCTTGGGCTTCCCTGGCCGCGGCCTCAAGCTCCCCTGACAGGTAAAGCGGCTCTTTTTCAATCCAGCAATTAACCGCCTCAGCCCATATCTGATCAACTTCGTATTGATTCAAGTCTTTCCATATGCTTTTAGTCCGTTCTTGCGTTGCTACAACAACAGGCCAAAAACGTCGGTTTCCTGTTCGGTCTTTCAGAAACGTCACGTCATTTGTTGAACCAAAAAAGACGCACTGGCGCGGAAAAACAGAAATTTGACGGCCGTATGCCACCCGATAGCTGTCCTCTTGTTTAGATATGAAATGCTTAACGGCTTCCGCCTCAGCTTTCCGAGTTGCAGACAGCTCAGCCAGCTCAATGAGCCAGGCTCCTTGTAATTGTTCATAGGCTTCTTTCCCCTGAACGGTTGTGATGGAGTCAGAATGCCAATCCATTCCAAGTTTTTTGATAATGTAGCTTTTCCCGACACCCTGCGGCCCAACCATGACAAGGACGTTATCAAATTTCACCCCTGGCTTGAGTACACGTCCGACTGCAGCCGTGAAAATCTTACGGGTAACGGCCCGGACATACTCAGAATCTTCGGCTCCTAGATACTCAATGAAAAGCGTGTCAAGGCGTGGTAGACCATCCCATTCCAGGCTGTTCAGGTAATCCTGCACCGGATGGAATTTGTTCTTCCCTTGAACCTCCATAAGCGCGTCGTGGACTTTGCCTTGACCTGAGATGTTATAAACGGTTTCCAGGTAGTTACGCAATGAAGCATCGTCCCTGTCTGTCCAGTAGTCCCCCTCTGACAGCTTGCGCCAAGGTAAATCACCTAAGACCGCTGCACGATGTGCAAAGTCGTTCCAGGCAATCTTCCCGGCAAGCCGCGGATCATTTTTGAGTATCAATATAATATTCTTGGCCGTAGAAAGGACATCACCGTTTTTCTTGACGTCTAATTGTTCAAGCCAGTTCATGTCTTCGTCTACAACCGCCCCAAATTCGTCAGCAGCTTGGTTAAGCTTCTCCTGACCGATTGTACGTTTGACATTTTTGTCATCCATCGCAAAATCAGACATAGCTGTAAAAGAAGGAAGACGGACAACCGGCGTCCCTGGTGCTGCGTCCTCATCGCGCATCCCGAATTTATGGATTCGGACTAAATCAAAAGCATTGACTAGTTGCCCGCCTATCGGATCTGTACCGTGATGGGAATAGGCAAATTTCTCGTCATCATAGAGAATTAGACCGCCGGTTGTCGAACCCTCTTTATACGTATAGCGACCGGGCCCGGCCTCTTCGTATACATCAGTCAGAAAGGTTTCAATGGCTTCTGGGATCGAATATGTGCGGCAGAAGGCCCCAACCATACCACTTTTTTCGTGTGGGTCACCTTGTTTGTCCGCAAGCTTTTGACGGCTTTTTTGGATTCTGGACGATTCAGGCCAATTAACGGGATCTGTCCAATCTTCATAACTTGCCAGTATTCCATCAGGATCAAGCCAGGGTGCGTCCTGTAACTTAAAAACAAACTCACCATCTGAAGAAGTTGACGGCCAATACATCAAACGGTGGGCCTGATAGGTCGTATCATCGAAAAAGTCAATTCCTATATCAGCGGCTAAACGCCGGGATACAGCCTGGTACTCATCCGGCGTAATAGGCCGTTTAAGCGGAATCACTAGGCGTAGCCGCGGCGTCTTATTGCTGTGCTTGTGCGTTGAATAGGCAGCACATGCAAAGTCATACATCATTTCAACAGCGGCCCAAAGGTCGCCTTTAATAAAATCAGCGTCCAGTGTGACGACTTGGCGCCAGGCGACGGAATCTGTTTTCCGCCGCCCACCTTTTAAAGATCCACCAACGAAACCGCCGACATCTTTGATCTGATCTTGCTGCGCCTTTGACATCTTTTTATACTCTGCGTAAGTTTCGTTGGTATAGTTTGGTGTTGATAGCTTTTTCAGCAAGTCAGACCATAGCAGATCTTTATTTTTCCAAGCCTTATCCCATCGGTTGCGCCCTGTTGCTATGGTGATAGACCCATCATGCTGCACTTTATGATTTAAAGCTGTTTCCATCACCGGCACCCCCAATCTTCCTCAATTTTCTTCAACGATCACAACGGCGTTGCTAATTAAGATTCGCTTTCCATCCAGGTCAAATTTCACTTTGTTCCCATACTCGTTAACTTCAACATCAAATTTCCCTTTGTAGGTTTTGATCTCATTCCCTTTCTGGTCATACACGGTCGCTGTTCGATCCAGCCCGTTATGCGCGGACTCAATGTCTTTCGCTGTTCTGTCCCATGATTCTGATTGGCAGCCGGCTATAATTGCGACTAGCAGCAAGACTGCCATTGTTGCGATAGCTTTTTTCATGTTTCATTTCTCCTTCTCGACAAACTCGAATATATGCACTCGAAAGCTTTTTTCTTCATCCGGTATACCAAACAGTTCAACTTCTCCAGGGCCAGGACGGACGTTCTCGATGTCTGCCCCAAACTTCAAGCTCCAAGCTTCCTGGACAGCTTCCACTGCATCCTTCCCTGATACGAAATAAAGAGTTTTGATGTGCTTCTTTGGCATTTCTCATACTCCTCCCCGGCTGGCGGCCGCTGCTTTGCGAATTAACCTTTTTTTATTTGCTCCCAAATCTCAACGGTTTTCCGCTTGACCTCTTCCTGGTTTGATTTGATCCACTTTATGTCCTCTTGTGACAGTTCGTCAGGATGCTTGCTAGAAATTTCTTTTGCTTTTTTCCAATTCATTTTTACACCTTCCCTTCAAGCAGTTTCAAAATCTCATCGATGTCCTTTTTTTCGATGTAATGCCACTTTGCCTTTTGGCATATGAATTTAATTTTTTGCATGCGCGTTATGCATTCATGTAAAGAACGCATGACCGCGGCATTTTCCACCATCCCTTTTTCAACCTGTTCGATAAGAAAATTCAGATCGGCTACTTCTATATCGTAATAGGGCAACGTTTCACCCTCAGACAAAGCTATATCAATGCAATTTGAATAAGATTCTTTTATTTCTTCTAAACGTTTTTTATTGTCCATTTACTCAACCTTCCCGGCAGGGCTCGCCCCTTTTACTTGAACATTATCGGAATGGCAGCTGTCGCAAATGTAACCGTCGCTAAAAATGCGATCTATTTTGTCTCGGCTAGCTGCAAAAATCTTGCCGTTTCTTGCGCCACCGTTTGCATCAATCAACCGTCTTGCCGGCACCGATACTTCCTGATAAAAGAACCTTTCGTTTCCGCATTCCATACACCGTGCCTTCATTCTGCTGCCCTCCACGCTATTGTTAAAGATTCTAAATAGGCCTGTTTTTCGACCGCCTCAAGTCGCCTATAATATAAGCCAAAGTCTATATCTGTGATGATATATTCCTTACCCTCGAAAGAAATTTCTCCATGTAGCCCTTTAAGAGCAAACGTGTCAAATAGATCGGAACCCTTGTCAAAAGGTATCAGATTCCCATTTATATAAGCGACTTCTGAAAATTCTATTGTGCTATCCGCTTCAATCGTTAACGTTTTCACTTCGCTGCACCAACTTTCTCAAGTTTGAACGCTCCTTCGAGTTTTGCGATGTGCTGCGCGATCTGTCCGTTGGACATATTATTAAAATCAGGCCCCCTATCTGGGGCATGAAAAGCTGATGCTTCTTTGATCAGTAGCCGCCGTTCCTCAGACAAGAAGGTCTTTTTATATAGCCCAGCGATCTTTTTCAGGGCGCATAATTCCCCTGAGCGGTGGAAAGCTTCAGGGCTGTTCGCCTCTGTCTCTAACATTTCTTTTTCTTTCTCTCGAATTATCCCACATATAATCCCGTAGAATTCACCTTCTAGTTTTCCCACTCTTAGCCCCTCCCGTTTCTCTTTTTCAAAGACGGAATGCCGATCTTCTTCTTATGATTCAGGTAATGCCGGTAAGTCCTATAGCCGAATGCCTTCATAATTTCATTTTCGGACATGCCAAGCTTCTTCATCTCTTTCCATTCTTCAACCGTGAATTTCTTGGCCGATTTGTTGTATTTAGGGCCCAACCCATGTCTTCTTTTCCAGGCCTTCAATGTATAGATTGAGCAATAAAGATGATCTTCTGCGATTTCCATATCTGTCATTGTCTCTTTCAATTCCCGATACTGCGCGGGCGTGAACCCCATATCATCAATAACACCCATATCTATTCACCTCTTTTCCGGATCTGAATCTGCTAAAATATCAATGGGTTCATCCGAAATCACAAGCTTAATTGACTGGCCTTCATATCGTGAAACAATATTTATGATGTCGTGCGAGCCCACACATAACTTATCAGGATCAACTGGCGTCCATTCCGAATACCCCCAGCCAGTTTCAATAAACAAATCGCCGTCAAATGTTTCATCCATAACACCGACCGTCACTTTGCCGTTAAACTCTGAGCCCTTTAAAGCATTGATAACATCAACGCCTCCGATTATGATTGCTCCGTCCTTTTCGCCGTTCTCGTAGTCGCTTACGCGGAACGGATCGCCAAGCTCAACTAATCCCTTGGACATCAAATGCATTGGTCATTCTCCTTCCCGGCTGGCCGCTTAAGAATATTTGTGACAAGCAGCCCTTAATGTCTTTTTCCATTTGCCCCTTTTCAGTTCATAACCGTCAATGAATGGCTTTCCGTCAACCATCGTTATGCTTTCGCCCTTCATTTCAGGATGAAAAGGTATTACCCTACCATTTATAACAACAACCCTTTTTTGGGAATCTACTACGGCGCCCCGGGCTTTGCTGAATTGAACAGACACGGCGATCCCTCCTGTAATAATCAATGGAAATCCACATACACTTCTTCAAGTTGACTGCATACATCGTGCTGCCAATCGTCATCCTTTGTCATGTGTGCAATCAAGGACTGATTTTTTAAGACGGCCACCTTCCAGCACTTGTTCAGGTTTGCATCCAGGCAGATCCTAAATTCACTCATTTCCTCGGCTGTCAACCTCCGTTGTTTGCTAAGGCTCCACAGCTCCGCAAGTCTTTGGTGCACGCCCCACATTGAACGTTTCCCCTTTCAATTAGAGGCCGCCAGAGCGACGGCCGCTATATTTTCAATCTCCAAACTCTTCATTGACTCGCTTTTTAACTTTTCTGTAGGCGACGGCCGCAAACAAGATCCAAATGATATAGAAAGAGAAGGAAACGATGACAGGCAGGAACACCAGCCACCAACTCCAATCAATTTGCCCAAACACCTTCAAAAGAATAAATATTAATGTCAACAGTTCCAAAAAGCCCATTATTAACAGCTCCTTTTAAGTTATTTGATATAAAACTTTTTCGATTCAAACGTGCCAATATAATTGTTTTTCTTTGCATCTGTGTAGCAATCAATCTGGATCACGTATGCCCCTTTCCCGGTACGTTTCCGGATCTCTGTAACGCTGAAAGACTTTAGCGGTGTTGAATGCTTGAAATATCCGCGCTGTACCAGGTTTGTATCAGTTAATCCGCCGCCAGAACGTTTTTTATAAACGCCCGCCGTATAATAAAGCGTCCCTGATCCTTTCTTTTCAGCCCGCCAGTCAACCGTTTTCGCTCCCGAATAGTAATAGGTATCATCAGTAAAAACCCTCGCTGTATGGCCGAATGCTTCCTTTTGCCACGGCGACCAAACAGCCGCCGCAGATTGTGAGAATAAAAGCGTTCCAGAAAGCAAGAGTGACAGTGTAACAATGGTTTTTAATAGTTTTTTCATGGCAATAACTTCCCTTCTTTTGTTTTCCATTCGTAAGTAGGTGATGGCTGTTCTTCCGGAATGATTGGGTGTTTTTTGATGTAGGCTAGCCGCTCTTCCTCCGTCATCTTCCAGGTAACTACTTCACTATCAAACCTTGAATTTTTATCCGACATCATAGCATCTCTATTTGAATTCATAGCGTTTACCCCTTTCCGTCCTGTATAGTACGCTGTGCCATCTGCTAAATGGCACTTCCCGTTTTACGTCCTGTTTGTTTAAACCTTCCTCAAAGATGGTAATAACCTGTAGACGCTTTCGATCGGAATCTATAGCCGACCATTGTATGACGCGCCTGGTCATCCGCAATCTCTCCACCATTGCTTTTCCTTCAGCTTCCCGCAGGTGTCGCAGATATTAAATAGACCGTAGTTGTGACCCCGTATCCGGCAAAAGAGCCTTTTTATCTTTTGCATTATTTGACTTCCCCCTGCTTGATGACCTGGAATAGAAAGACGTGTTCGGGTGTGTCTTCATCGCAAATGCCAGAAATGTCTTTTTCCAACTGTTCATAATCTTTCAGGGCCTCTTCTTCTCTTTCGTAAAACTCCACTCCATTTGTGAATGTGTCATACATCGCGTATTTCTCTTTCATCCCACTGCCCCCCTATTAATCTTTTTTATAGTAATTAGTGACAAAGCCGTCAGCGGTAAGCGGGAGCCCTTTCGCCCAGGAAATAGGCCGGCCCATGATCGCTTCCACTTGTTCAAGTTCATTTCTGCCTTTTGGGACATCTAGGACAGCTTCGTCATGTACGTGCATAACTGTTTTATGACCCGCTTCATCCAATCGCATGAGCGCGACCGCTAGACAATCCCTGGCCGCCGCCTGGACAATGTTCTCGACAAGCTTGCCACCGTATGTGTTTAGGCGGCCCCATTTTCCTGTGGTTGTTTTTCCTTCGTAAGTGAGGGCTTTTTTTCCGAACCTCTTATCAATTTCTAGCTTTGGATTTGCGTAAGCTAGCCGTCTGCCGGATGGCAGCTGTATAAACAAAATACCGGATTCGCAAGAGAAACACAGACCGTGCTGAAGTTTTACAATCGTTTTCTCGTTGACTGCCTTGATTGCTGCCGCCTCAACGTCATACCAAAACTTCACGATTTTCTTATTTGCTGTCCGCCAGGTTTCAACCAGATCCGGAAGCTCATCTTCTGAAAGCCCCATATCTAGGGCGCCCATCTGAATTAAGGCCCCTTTTCCTCCCTGATAGCCTAACGCCAATTCAGCTACTTTACCTTTTTGTCTTTCCGGGCTGCCTTTTGTGATTGATTCAATCGGGATTTTGAACATTTGGGCAGCTGACGCCTCATATATCTTCCCATGTGTGTTGAATACATCCAGGCGCCACTTTTCACCAGCAAGCCAGGCAATCACACGCGCCTCAATGGCAGAGAAGTCAGAGACGTAAAACTCATTACCTTCCGATGGTATAAAGGCTGTTCTGACAAGCTGAGACAGTACAAAAGGAACCTGGCCGTATAAAAGTTCAATCGCTTCATAATAGCCGCCTTTTAAAAGCTCTCTCGCTGTATCCAGATCAGCGATTTTGTTTTGCGGTAAGTTTTGAACCTGCACCAATCGACCGGCCCATCTACCTGTACGACTTGCACCGTAAAATTGAAGGAGGCCACGAATGCGCCCGTCAGGGCAAAGTGCCTTTTCCATCGCCTGATATTTTTTCACAGACGTTTTGGACATTTCTTGCCTAAGCTGCAAAACTCGCTTGACGTCTTCATCTTCCGTACTTTCAATCAGTTTCGGTATATTGTCTTTGGCTAAGCTTGTGACAGTAAGCCCTTGATCTTCAAGCCACTGTTTCAATTGAGCTGCGCTATTCGGGTTGGGAAGCCCGGTAAGCTCCTTTGCTTCTGACACCAGCTTTTCTTGATAAGCGGCATCACAGGCTATTGCATGCCTTACAAGATCACCGTCTACCCGGACGCCCCTATCATTTATCTCTTGATCTAGCACCCAAAGGCGCTGCTCAGACTCCATAGGCTGAAACTTTGAAAGCTTCTTGCCTATTGCCCTTTCCACCTCAACGTCCTGGACGCAGTACGCTTTAAACTGCTCCCATTTTTCCGGATCGTGTTCAGGAAGGTTTCGAGTCCGTCCGCCGTTCGTCTTTGTCGGTTTACAAGGAACGGAAAAGTAACGGATCAATGATTTACCGGATGCATCCTTTTGAGCTTCAAGTTTTAACACCTTAGCAACCCCGTCCAAATTTCCCGGTAGCCCCAATGTAGTCGCATGCACAGCTGTACAACGCCATTGATTAATTGGCAGCAATAAATTGAAGTGTTTCGCGATACAAACCCTTTCGAAATTTGCGTTAAAAGCCTTTTTAATCAGTTTGGAACTGACTAGGGCCGACATGACTTCATACGGCAGGTTTTCGCCCTGGGCCAGATCTACAATTTTTGTAGGCTCATCATCCCAAGCATAGGCAAACAGTAAAATTTCAAAATCCGGTGCTTCTGTATAGGCGTAAACGCCTGATTTTAATAGATCAACACTTGAATATGTTTCTATGTCAATTGATAATGTGTTCAATTTGCTTGCCGCCTTTTTTGGAAAAATAAAGAGTTTGTATTTCCGTATTTTTCGAGATAGGCTGAGAGAGCGATCCCGGCAACTTCTGCACTTGATCTGGCCGGCATCGTTGCTGCCTCATGCGGATTCATACCTCTTTTTCTAACCCTATAAAGCAGAGTGTCATATTTGATTCCATTCTCCTGAGCAAGTTCAACTAACTCACGGGATAAGATTCGGTATTTGTTTCGCGGAGATTTTTTCTGTGCTTTTCTCATATTCTCTTTAGTTTCGGCCACGGGAACAGTTGCGGCCTTTTCTTCATCCCAGCCTAGATTGTTGATCCGACAAGAGAAGCGTTTTCTTGATATCCCATTTGATTCTGCTACATCGGCCCATTCAGATAATGGCATCCGCTTTAATGCTGGCGTAGTGATGGCCCGCTTTTTATCCCAGCCTGATCGCCTTATCCTCCGCTCAAGCAGTTCCTTGCTCACACCGTTCTGTGCTGCACGTTCGTATTCTTTAGGTGTGATATACCAGTCCAAAGGATTAAACATATATTGGCCTCCCCCGCTAAACCGTTTATTGATCCACGTATTCGATTTTTAACTTTCCATTGGAGAGTTTCGGCTCCATTTCAAACAGCACACTTTTTTGTACATCTACTTCGAATATCTGTTTCAATGAACGCTCATCAGAGGTCACAAGGTCGCCTACATAATTCAGCAGCCCCTTTTCCTCTTTCTCGGTGAATGTTGCCAAAGCTTCGCCCTCATCATCATAAAGGTCTTTATATTCAGATATTACAAAGATGATTTTCCGCATCATAAGCCCTCCTATTCTATTAAGTGAGGGGGCAAAGCCCCTCTTAGTCTAAAAAGCTTTCTTCTTCATCTTCATAGTCGTCCACAGCATCAAAGTCATCTTCAGCGCGGGAACGTCCGCCGAGATAATCCCCATCCTCAAGCTTTTGGATGTTGTTCAAGCCGCAAGCAATCCCTTTATTTCCAGCCGTATTAAATGCATAGAAATTGATTGAAGCGCGTCCATAGCATCCGCTGTATAGCTCTTCTGAGTCAATAATTTTGTTAAGCTGCTTGTCAACAACTCCCGGCTTTGTTTTGCTGGAAGCATTCAAGAAGTAACACCCCGCATATTCTTCCTGATCCGGTCTTTCCTCGTCGCCATCCCGCAGCGGTGTTTTAAGATTGGCTGGGATTTTGCCGCCCCACTTGCCGGCCCCTGCTTGCTTTGCCGCCTCTACTGCGGCTTTAATTTTTCTCAAAGTCTCTTTATCTGTTTTAGGAATTAAAATTGATGTGCTGTATTTTGGCTCCTGCCCTTCCTCAATTGCGTGCGGCTCGAAAGCGTGAAGATAAGAGAAACGAACCTTTCCTGTAACTACCTTTGTGCTTGTGTTTGTGTTAACTGCCATTTTGCATGTCTCCTTTGTTTTTGTTTTTTATTGAGATCAATTTTGATCGACATCAGAATTATTCAGGTGTACTGAAGTTGAAATTGAAACTATCGTCTGGCACTTTTAATTGATTAATAATAGATGACCACAATCTGCTTTTCCTGATAACATGCTGAAAAAATTCATCACCGTCTCGAAACTTTTCCATAAGATCTGTATCTTTGCAATTAAGCCAATACCAATCCCGCTTTCTGTATAAGAAGTGCAAGATGTTTCGTAAGTAGTCTTTTTCTAATCCATCAAGCGGAAGGATTTCACCGTCAGCGTTCATCCAAAAATCTGCGTTTAATGTCGATTCTGTTTTACGGAGCTTAGGGCGCCGCTCAATATTTAATGTGAACATGTTTTAACCCTCCGTCTTTTTATTGAAAGTCAGCAATTGCCGATTCCGTTGAATTTAATTCCGGACGCTTATCCGATTCAGGGACTAGCGTCGGTTTCCCCGCCGGCTTAATGATGAGATCTTGCAATATTTCATTGAAAGCTTTTTTGCCTATGCTCTTTTCAAGAGCCGATACCCCTAAGACTTCCCTTGGTGTAAGGATCTGGTCTGGCTCAAAACCTTCAGCCAAAAGGGTGTTTCTTACAGTTTCTCTGTCCGCATATTTCCGGTTGCTTCGACCCTCAACAAGCTTCCAGCCTGGTATTTTCTCCCCGTGGTGTTCCGCTTGGGCTAGGGCATAATCTTGAACATCCTTGGCCCATCGCTTCAGTTCTTCAGCCTCTAGGAGTATCTGTCCCAGATCTTCTTTAGAAAGGAGCTCCGGCTTTTGGAAGTCGTATTTTGCCAGTTCAAGGTTCTTTTCTGCCCTTGCAGCGCATGTCGCCTTGGCTCGGCAGAACCGGCAATGTTCACCGGCTTTAAACGCTCCCTTGCCTTTCCAGGCCATTTCTGCCCGCTGCTTGACGTATTCATCAGCCCACGTCATAAGCTCTTCAATAGAAAGCTCATAAGACGACACGCTATCTAGGCGCGGCTGAACAATTGTCATACGAATTTGTTCAATGTCATAAAGCATTTCAAATTGATTAATAGCGCCTAATGCGTACAACATCATTTGCGTATTTTCTTCTGCTTCCACCGGGACGCCCTTGCCATATTTCAAATCAATTACTTCTATAACCCCATCTGCTATGATCAGAGCGTCACCCGTCCCGAAACCTTCAGGTACCCATTTACTGTAATCTAGGCGCTGTTCAAGCAGGATCGTTGCCTCTCCTTTTTCCGCTGCAAGCTCATTAAACTTTTCAATCACAATATCTGCATAATTTGTGACGTATTCCAGCATGGCATCAGAATACAGATCGTTCTTTTTCAGTTTGTTTAGCCGGCGCGTCCTGGTTGCTTTTGCAATCTGCCTAGTGTGATACTCAAGCAAAACTTCTGATATCTCGTGGGCCAGCGTTCCTTCTTCTGCATACGCGCTTGTTTCTTCTTCAAATTGCTCCTCTAGTCGTGCACTAGGCGTGCAAGTTAACCAACGTTTTGAGCCCGACGCCGACAGTAGGGCATGAGATCTATCAGCGTGTGCTTTTGTCATAGCTCTTCCGCCAACTCAAGCAATTCCGCATATTTTTCTTTCGGGACTTCGGATAGCTTCTTGACACCAAACTTCGCAAACAGTTTTTTTATCTCAGCCTGTTTGCCTTCTTGCGTTTTTGCGGCCAGCTTCTCACGAACTACCTTGATATCAATTTCCTGGGATGTATCTACCTTTGCAGGCTCTGTTTTCTCCGGCTCCACATCTGCCTTTTCACTCTTTGTCGATGTTGGTGCTTTGTCTGGAAGGGGCCCAATTTTTTCCGCCGTAACAGTTGACCCGGGTTCAACCTTTGTTGCCCTTACCGCTGGTTCTTTAATTGTGCTAACTTGAGTTCCGGATAAGGCCTGGGCTAATGCGTGGATAGCGTCAGGCAGTCCTGGCACTTCGATTTTCACCTTGATATCCATAGATTAATAACCTCCTATTTTTTATTGCGGAATGCCGCAATCTCTTTCTTTTTTGCTTTACGTGTTTTCAGCTTGTAGTCTTCTTCCTCGTACCGGCAGGCTTCAACTTGTGCTGCTGAAAGCCTCCCTGCTTCCACAAGCTCTGCGATCTTGATAGGGTTTAATGCAGAAGCCGGAAGCCCTACAGCTGCGCCAAGCTGAGCTTTATCAAATTTAACTGAAACCTTTTTCACAGCTTCAATAATGGTCGCTTTGTCTTCTCGATAGACAAGAATTGGGCCGCTCTGTCTAAGAAAAGCAATAAGGGCTGCAGTCCGGGTACTAATATTTGAGCTTAGTGCCGTACGGTCTTTCTTTGCTTGGTTTAGTTCCTGAAAATACGCGTTCGCTTGCGATACCGTCATGATCCCTGTCATTGGTAAAACCTCCTGTTTCGTAAGTTTTAGCCGCATGGTATAATTACGACGTTATTTGATTTGATTTAGGTCGCCTCTGCCAAGGCGGCTTATTTCTTTTCCTGAAAGAGCATCTAATGTCTCTTGTAGCGCTTTACAAGTCTCCATGCGTTTAAGGTCTTGACAATGTGAAATGATCAAGGCTGCGTGCTTTACACATGCAGTGTAGTCTTTATCAATCCAGGCCTTTAACATAGATTCAATAACAAGAGTGTGGGTTGCTTTCAGAAGCTCTTCCGCTTTTTCGCGGTCATTTTTAAGGAATTTGTCTAAATTCATGCCTTCACCCCCTTAATTTTTGGAAATAACGCCCCCATCGGGTTATCTCCGTATTTACGCTTAAAGGCTTGAACGGCTTTTCGTTGAATCTCCTGCTGCGTCATAACGGGTGTTGTCGCTGCGATTTGCATATCCCACCCGTCACGAGTCACGCGGCTCCTTAAAGTCCCGTACCGGATTCCGTTTGATTCAGCCAGCTTTATGACTTCTTCCGGGAATTTACGATATTTCGTTCTTGGTGATCGTTCAGTCATTCGCTTTATTTGTTCCTTTTTCTCTACTTTTGGAGTTGAGGCCGCTTTTTCTGCGCTCCACCCTCGATACACCCTCACACGGAAAGCCGCCCTCGATACCCCGTTTCTTTCAGCAACCTTCCCATAAATAGCCCAATCTGCGGCGAATCTAGACCGGTCGGCAAATCTGACTGGTTCGGATAGGGCGCGCTGTTTATCCCACCCTTGCCGGCGGATTCTCCCCACAACGGTATCCTTACTTATTCCGTTGGCTTCGGCTTTTGCAAACTCTTCCGGCGAAATGTAGTAGTCGTATGGATTGTGCATTTACCTTCAACCCTCCTAGATTTCAGCTCCGCAATCATGGCAGACGGTGTATGCCTCATATGATCCTGAAATAGGAATTGTTTCTCTATTTTCATGCCTGCAATTTTCTCGGAATTCTGCGATGATCAGGTTTGCTTTGGCTGCCGGGCTTAAAGCCAGCCATTGCCTAGGTACAATTTTCATCATTTACACCCGCTTTCCAGGAGGCGGCGCCTCTATGGTAATGCCGCCCATTGTTAATGTCGTGAATCTGATATCCCTTCCATACTTACGAGAGACTATACTTTCAAATATAGGCTTCAATTTACGAACCTTTTCTTCCGTAATCTCAATCTTTCCTACTGTCATTTTTTATGAAACCTCCTTTTCTGTAGGGCGACTTTGCCGTTGCCCGCTGTCCAATTTGGCATAGACCCAGCCCTTCAAATAACCAAGCTCGACATCGTTTAGTTCTCGAATTTTGTCAATTAATGTCAGATCGACTTCAGTCAGCTCTTTTCCCATACGATTCACCCCCTCACGGTTCGAATTACGTTCACAACGTAAGTTTAGCACCCTTAATTTACGTTGTCAACGTAGTTTTTTATTTTTTTACGTTGTCAACGTAATTCAACTAATGTATACTTGTCTTGTGTTAGTAATCTTTGTGAAGGAGGTGTTAAAAAAGTGATAGCTGAAAGGATTAGAAATATCAGGGAGAATGAAAATTTATCCCGCGAAAAATTTGCAGCACGTATCGGAGTAAGCAGAGGCGTGATAGAAAACATTGAGCTCAACAGAGTTGCCCCAAGAGATGTTTACATTAAGTCAATTTGCAAACAGTTCCATGTGAATGAAGAATGGCTGAGGGATGGCACAGGAGAGATGTATAGTTCCACAACTGAGGAAGAGTTATTTGTTGAGAAGCTTGCGGACTTACTCAAGGATGATAAAAAAGAAGTTCGTGATTTGGTTATGGCTTTGTTTCAATTAGAGGGGAAGGAGTTTGAAGTTGTAAAAGACATGGTGGAAATATTGGTAAACAAAAAAGCAACCTAGCAAAAAGGCTGCTTTTTTTTAAGAGGCATTTAATAAAATCCTTTTGACAAAGACAAGTATTAATTTTAAAGGCTCCGCGGAGTCGGTCTTGTCAATTAATAAGTGCAATTCTTTTTTTAAAGATCCCATGTCATTTTTCAATTTACTGCCTCCTTGATCTTGAAAAAAATTTGAAGCTTTTGAAACCATTTAGCAGATGAAGAAACGAATACCTTTTGATATTCTTTATATTACCACAATTAGAACATATGTTCTATTCCAATTTTATCAGAAATACAAAGGAGCCCATAAATTATGCGAATTGCACTATATATAAGAGTGAGTACGGATGAACAAGCTAAGCATGGCTACTCGCTTGATGCTCAGAAAGAAAAACTTGAGGCTTTTTGTAAATCCCAAGGGTGGGAAAACTATGAAACCTACATAGACGATGGATATTCGGCAAAAGATTTAAACCGACCAAAGTTTAACTTAATGAAAGACGCTATTAAGAAGGGAACGATAGACGTCTTGCTTGTCTATCGCTTAGACCGCTTAACAAGATCTGTAATTGATCTGTACGAAATATTAAAAATGCTCGATGAAAATGGCTGTAAATTCAAGAGTGCCACAGAAGTTTACGACACAACAAACGCAATGGGGAGGCTGTTTATTACCCTCATTGCGGCCATAGCTCAATGGGAAAGAGAAAATCTTGCTGAGCGGGTAAAAATGGGGATTGAGAAAAAAGTGAAATTTGGTAAATGGCCTGGCGGGCTCCCCCCATATGGGTATGTCTATAAAAACGATGAGCTCATAATAAATCCAGAGGAAGCCAAAGTGGTCAAATTGATATTTAGCATGGCAAAGACCCTCGGCTTCTACACTATTGCAAAAAGGCTAACAGAAACAGGGTATAGCACTAAGAATGGCGGCCAATGGCATGTGGATACTGTGAGAGGGATTGCTAATAACCCCGTATATGCCGGATACCTCACACATAATGATAGCCCTAAAGCGGCTAAAAAACCGCCAAGGGAACAGGCTTTATACGAAGGTGAGCACGAAAGAATAGTTCTAAGAGATGAATTTTGGCAACTACAAGAGATTTTAGAGAAAAGACGGGGCGCCGGTGGAAAACGAGAGACAAGCAATTACTATTTTTCATCAATCTTGAAATGTGGCCGATGTGGGAGCTCAATGTCTGGTCATAAAACACCGGCAGGAAAAACCTATAGATGCTCAGGCAAAAAAGCAGGAAAATCTTGCACTAGCCATATCGTCCTTGAGAAGTATTTAGTACAAAAAGTTTTCGAGTCTTTCGATGACCTAATTTCCGAGCTCAGCCCGCAGGCAGACGTCGCGACAAATCCATTAGATGAAAAAATCAAAGAGCTGGAAAATAACTTAGCGAACATCGAAAAGAAGCTAGAAAAACAAAAAAATATGTATGAAAGAGATATCATTGATATAGATGAATTAGTAACAAAAACAGAAAAACTTAGGGAAGAAGAGAAAGAGATCACTTCACAATTGAGAGCATACAAAAAAAGCGCCGATCAGTCCGAAGACATAACTTACATTGCGGAAAACATTAGCTCACTATGGGAAATCGCCAATGAATATGAACGAAAACAAATGATGACAACCCTGTTCTCTCAAATGGTTATTGATACAAAAGATGAATACAAAAGAGGTACAGGAAAGCCCCGGGAGATCCTGATTCTGTCCGTGAAATAACTATATGTCTTTCATAGGTATCGCTACGCTTGTGCCATGGGCGCTCATTCCGGTAGCAGCGATTTGTAAAGTGGACCCGTTCGATCTTGCCAGAAAAAACTTTATTCCTGTAGCAGCCGGATTAACTGTCACAACGATTGCCGCCATTTTTCTTCTATAAAACGTGACAGCAAGGTTGAACAGCGGCTTCAGTTGTCATAAAATTATAAAAACTTGTCATTCCTAAAAGGAGGAATTTTTTTGAGCGCATCCGCATTCATCCGACAAATTAATGAGCAGCTTGATGCACACTACGATGAAATGGTCAAATTGAGGCGTCATTTTCATCAGCACCCGGAGCTTTCTTTTCAAGAAAAGAAAACAGCCGCATTTATCGCTTCTTACTATGAAGCGCTCGGTATTCCTATCCGCACCAATGTCGGCGGGGGCGGTGTTCTCGCGCACATCGAAGGCGGATCGTCCGGCCCCGTCATTGCGCTTCGAGCCGATTTTGACGCGCTGCCCATTCATGATGAAAAAGATGTGCCTTACCGGTCGACGGTGCCGGGAGTGATGCATGCCTGCGGACACGATGGGCACACGGCCACCCTGCTCGTCCTCGCGAAAATTTTGAACGAACATGCCGACCGTTTAAAAGGAAAGATCGTCCTCATCCATCAGCACGCCGAGGAATATTCCCCGGGCGGAGCCAGGCCGATGATTGAAGACGGCTGTCTTGACGGTGTTGACGTGATTTTCGGAACCCATTTGTGGGCTACTGAGCCGACGGGAACCGTTCAATATCGAACAGGACCGATCATGGCCGCTGCGGACCGTTTTACGATTACGATTAAAGGCAAAGGCGGGCATGGCGCACAGCCTCATAAAACAAAAGACGCCGTGTTGATCGGATCGCAGATCGTCGCTTCACTCCAGCAGATTGTCAGCCGCAGGCTCGATCCGACTCAGCCGGCAGTCGTTTCGATAGGTTCATTTGTTGCCGAAAACTCCTTTAATGTAATCGCTGATAAAGCCGTTTTAATCGGGACGGCGCGTTCCTTCAATGATGAAATCCGCACCTTGATTGAAAACGAAATTGAACAGATTGCAAAAGGTATATGCGGCATGCATGGCGCTGACTGTGACTATTCCTTCGAAAGGGGCTATCCGCCTGTCTGCAATCATCCGGAAGAAACGGCTTTTCTCGCAAAAATCGCTAAACAGACAGAAGGCGTCGAAAACGTTGAGGAAAGCGGCATGCAAATGGGCGGGGAAGATTTCGCTTACTACCTAGAGCGCGTCAAAGGGACATTTTTCTTTACAGGCGCCCGTCCTGAAAATCCGGACGCGGTGTTTCCCCACCACCATCCGAAATTCGATCTTGATGAAAAAGCGCTGCTGATCGCAGCCAAGGTGCTGGCAAATGCCGCTGTCTCCTATCAGGAGAAAGAGCAGTCGCTCCGCGAAACGCCTGCAATGTAACAACCGAAAAAGCAAAAAACAGCCGGATCATCAATATCCGGCTGTCTCATGTATCAACCTCATATGGAAAACGTGTCTCGCTGTTTCCCCAAGATGCCCAAGCAGCTTATAGTTAGCCGTTCCGCCTATGACCGCGCCGAAGCCCGGCACAAGCTGAAACAGCTTTACAAGATCGAGATAGTCCCGGTATTCCTGCTGAAATGCCAGCCAATCGATTTCGCGCTTTTCGGTTTCCCAATGTTCAATCATACGGAAAATTTCTTTTCGGTGAGCTTCCCCTGAGAAGGCGAGCTGAAAAATATACAGAAGAAACATCCGCTCTTCTTTTTCCTTGATATCGTATCCGTAAATCGACGCCAATTCAAACAGGCATTTCATTTTGATGCCGAGCAAAAGCGGAAAGTCCGCCAGTCCGAGAAAAATCCCGCCTGCGCCTGTTCCGATCCCTTCAACGGCAGCCGCCTTTTGATACTGGGCGATCGTCTTCTGAGCCAGCTCATCTTTTTCCCTTAGCGAAAGCGTGCCTGTTTTCTTGTCAAAAGTCGTCAAATTCGAGCCGAGCAAAGTGGCCTCGACCATCTTTTTAATGCTTTCTGTTATCGCTTTATGAACTTTGGCGGGAATGCGGGCGTTGATTTTCGACTGCACGCCTTTCGACATCCGCTCAGCCATCGACGGCTTTCTGAGAAACTTCATTTTCCAGCGGATTGCTTCCTCCAAATAAAGCTGGTTTTCATTCATGCGCCTCTCACCTCTTCTTTCATCATACTTGCTTAAAAAGAAAAGGATTCATGATCTCTTGGCATTTTTCTTCAATCTGCTGTTGAAATAAGGCTTCAAAATTACAAATATAAGCAATGCGGAGCCGGCCAGTCCGGCGAGCATCCCGGTCCACTGCATCATGGCTCCGGCAACGGCAGATAAAACAAGCGCCTGGACGCTCAGAACAATGTGAAGCAGACCGAAAAAGCTCTTCCGCTTTTCTGCAGCTTTGACGGGATAAAGCTCCTGCAAGGACAAATGTGAAAAATGATCAAACAGCGGTGTCAGCTGAATTCCTGTAATGAATATGGTAAAGACGATGAGCGCCGCAGAAACCCACTCATATGTCGAAAAATAAGCGATGATGATACCAAAAATTGCGGTCAGCCTGACGACGATACCGAAATAGTCGTTTGATCTGATAAAGGCCCTTCCGTACATATATGTAAATGTCCGGCGCTGTTCATACGGAATAAACCGGAGCATCCAATCGAGATATGCTCTTCTTTTCGCCTGCTTTCTAAGATGGGGAACGTCTGTGAATAGGTTCGCAATTCTGTAGAACCGCTGCTTTCTTCTGATTTCGTCTTCAATATGCAGCTCCCATTTAAACGATTTTTTCTTATCGATCATTTTAAAATACACATACAGAGCGGCCATGATCAGGTAGACAGCTGCTGCAAATCCGTATGAAGACGCTAAAGCGAAATAGATCGCGATCGTGTTGAGAAGCAGTCTGACAATCCAGTCGGTGACCCTCATGTTTTTTTCGCCGAAAAACGTCATCCGCCATTGCATCGCTGTGTTCCATCCTTTTAAGACGAGCAGCTGAATCAGCAAGATGAAGTACGCGGAAAATGCCTGGCCGCTCGCTTCAAAATAGAGCGGTGCCAAAGCGAGGGCCGCGGCGGCCAGCGGAAAAAGCTGCGTCAACAAACTGAATCGGAAAGCCTGCTGAAAATACGGCTCCATCTTTGCTTCGAGCGGCAGCAAAAAGACGAGATCCGCTTCTTTAATTAGCGTGCGGACGTATGAGCCTGTCAAAATGAACGAAAAGATGACGGCCATCACCCAATAGGCGGGAAAACCTTCGGGCATCTCTTTCAGCCATTTGCTGTACCAGCTCGCAGCTCCTGCAAGGAAAAAAATCATGACGATGACAAGGTGGTCATTCAGCATGTATTTCAAATATGATCTTGTTTCTTTGACATACTCCTCAATTCTTGTCTTCCAAATCCCCAGAATGCTATTCATAGCTCTCTTCCTTCGTCAGTTCAAGATACAGGTCGTCGAGGCTCGCTTCTTCCATCGAAAACTGCTCTCTGAGCTCATCAAGCGTTCCTTTCGCCCGCACTTCGCCGTTATGAAGAATAATGAAGGAGTCGCAATACCGCTCTGCCGTTGCCAAAATATGCGTCGACATCAAAACGGCCGCGCCGTTTTTCTTCGCTTCGTTCATCCGCTCGAGAAGGGCATTGATCGCCAGCGGATCAAGACCGAGAAACGGTTCGTCTATAATGTACAGGTCGGGTTCGACAAGGAAAGCGCACATGATCATAACCTTCTGCTTCATACCTTTTGAAAAATGGGCAGGGAACCATTTCAGGCGCTTCTCCATTCTGAATTCTTTCAAAAGCGGCGGAAGCCTTTTCTCGAACGTTTCCTTCGAAAGGCCATACGCCATCGCCGTCAGCTCCAAATGCTCCTTCAATGTCAGCTCTTCATATAAAATCGGCGTTTCCGGAATAAACGTAAATTGGGAACGATAGCTTTCCGGATCGTCCATGAACGTTTTGCCGTTCAATTCAACCGATCCTTTGTGCGGTTCCATTAAGCCGATGATATGCCGGATCGTCGTGCTTTTCCCCGCTCCGTTCAAACCGATCAGCCCGACGATCTGCTCCCGTTCAATCGCAAATGAAACATCGCGCAGCACCGGGTTTCTTGTATACCCTCCAGTTAACTCATTAACAGTCAGTAGTGACATACGTTCGTTCCTTTCCTGCATTTTTCTTAATAGTACCAAAAACAAGAATGTATTTGAAACGTTTTCCCTCCCGCTTTTCGGCCTTAAAATAAAACGAATAATCGAATGCGCATCAGGACATTCTAATTCTTGAAGAAGGGAAAGCTTATCAACTCTGGCGAATGAGGTGTTTGTCAAAGACAAAATCGGCAAGAGTTCCTGAGTATGAAACATGTCAAGCTTAGAAATTTCTTTCATCCACTGAATTGAGAAAGCACCTGCTTTATTTGACATCTCCGTCATATAAAAAAGGTGTGACGATCAAATGAGGTGTTTGTCGCAGGAAATGTATAGGCGTTACAAGCTTTCATTTTGACGAAAATGGGGTGCTTGCAAAAGGCAGTTAACGTTTCTTCGTTAAAGCGTACCTTCTTCAGGCAGGGTGAACGTTGGAGCCGTTCATCCTGTTTTTCGTGTTTTCGCGCAAATTGTGGTAATATGTTGCTTATACATAACCTTTCCCTGATGGAAAAAGGAGGAAAAGTATGAGCGACTGTATTTTCTGCAAAATCATAAACGGAGAAATCCCTTGTGCAAAGGTATTTGAAAATGAACATGTACTGGCTTTTCTCGACATCAGCCAAGTCACAAAAGGGCATACGCTTGTGATTCCAAAAGTTCATAAAACCAATATTTACGAAATGACACCTAATGTTTCAAGGGAATTTTTTGAAGCGGTTCCGAAAATCGCCCAAGCTATCAAAGACGAATACGAGCCGATCGGCTTAAACCTTCTGAATAACAATGGCGAAAAAGCGGGGCAGTCCGTCTTCCACTATCACATGCACATCATCCCCCGCTACGGCAAAGGAGACGGATTCGGAGCCGTCTGGAAAACACATGCGGACGACTATTCACCGGAAGACTTGCAGAACATTGCAGCTTCCATCAACAAGCACCTGTAATCGAGACATTGTCCAAGGGCGCCGGCAGCTGCCGGCGTCTTTTTTTCGTTCAAAAAAACTCCACATTTATCAGATCGCCCGGCACGACTAAATAGACTTTGTTCTATATTTCACACAATTCAAATTTTTTATGTATAACCGGAACCTTTTATGTTAGGATGGTTTTATATTTTTATACATGAACAGGGAGCGATTGTGATGATACGTACAACGAACTTTAACGCAGGACCGGCAGCACTGCCTTTAGAAGTACTGCAAAAGGCGAAAGACGAATTTCTTGATTTCAACGGTGCGGGGATGTCCGTGATGGAGCTGTCCCACCGCAGCAAAGAGTATGACGCCGTTCATCAAAAAGCGAAAGCTCTGTTAAAGGAACTGATGGACATACCTGATGATTATGAAGTCATGTTTCTGCAAGGCGGAGCAAGCCTTCAGTTCTCAATGATTCCGATGAACTTCCTCTCCAAAGACAAAACGGCGCACTTCATAATGACAGGCGCCTGGTCTGAAAAAGCGCTCGCCGAAGCGAAGCTCTTCGGAAACACATCGATCATCGCGTCCAGTAAAGAAGATACGTACAGCTATATTCCCGAAGTACCGGAGATTCCGCTAGACGGTGCTTACCTCCACCTGACTTCCAACAACACGATCTTCGGAACGCAGTGGCAAAAGTTCCCTGACGCTCCGATTCCGGTTGTCGCTGATATGTCCAGCGATATTTTAAGCAGAAAAATCGATGTTTCCCAATTTGACATCATCTATGCCGGCGCTCAGAAAAACCTCGGACCGTCAGGGGTGACCGTTGTCATCATGAAAAAAGACTGGCTCGGCAAAGAAAACGAGCAAGTTGCCAAAATCCTGAAGTACTCAACACATGCCAAAGCGGATTCTCTCTACAATACCCCTCCGACTTTTGCGATTTATATGCTGTCTCTCGTGCTGGAGTGGCTCAAGGAAAAAGGCGGCCTCGATGCCATTGAGAAACGCAATCGAGAAAAGGCCGGTATTTTATACAACGCGATCGACGAAAGCGGCGGATTCTACCGCGGCCATGCGAGAGAAGACAGCCGCTCAAACATGAACGTCACCTTTACGCTCAAAAATGATGAGCTGACAGCATCATTCATCGCAAAGGCAAAGGAAGAAAAAATGTCAGGGCTTGGCGGACACCGTTCGGTCGGAGGCTGCCGCGCTTCGATTTACAATGCCGTATCTGTTGAAGACTGCGAAAAGCTGGCGGCCTTTATGAAGAAATTCCGCGAAGAAAACTGATGGTTTATCCTGATGATGGAAGATGGCGAAAAAGGCTTCCCCATTCCTTCGAAAGTTTGATATACTACTAGAAAGCTTTCGCAATAAATGACGAGCATATTATTGGAAAGCGTAAAAAGAGCCTAGATGAGGAGAGAATAGACATGAAAACAAAAGAATTAGTGGCTATGGCCCTGTTTGTCGCCATTGGAGCGGCGCTTCACGCTGTGATTCCGCCTTTTTTCTACGGAATGAAGCCGGATATGATGCTGATCATGATGTTTATGGGAATCCTTTTGTTCCCTAGATTGCAAAATGTTCTTGTCATCGGAATCGTGACAGGCGTCATTTCCGCGTTGACGACGGCTTTTCCGGGAGGACAGCTGCCCAACATCATCGACAAACCGCTAACAGCCTTGATGTTCTTCGGCGTATTTCTGCTTGTGAAAAAGCTGAACAGCAAAACGCTTGCCGCCGCCGGATTAACTGCTGCAGGAACGGTTCTTTCCGGAACCATTTTCCTTACGGCTGCGCTGTTCATCGTCGGCCTGCCTGGAAACCAGGGGTTCATTACCCTGTTTTCTGTTGTCGTTTTACCTGCTGCCTTGATCAACACGATCGCCATGGCGGTCATCTTCCCGATCGTGCAGTCGATCATGAAGCGCTCAAGGCTGATTGAACAAGTCAAATAAAACCAGAACCTCTTCTTGAAAAGGGTTATCCTTTTTTTGAAGAGGTTTTTTTCATTTTGATGGTCAAAAAAAGGGGAATCCGCCCGATATTTTATATAAGAAGCTGAATAAAAAAAAGGAGCAGGAGCGCCAATCCTGCGCTTCCCGTGCAAAAAAGCGCTTTTTGTTTAAGAATGCGTTTCGGCGGGTAAGATGCAGAATATCCGAGAAGCCTTAAATAATAAAAGGAGCCGGCGGTAAACACAGCGCTTAAAATTGTCAAAACAATGATAATGACAGACAACCCTCTCCCTCCTTTTTTTAAAAGTATGCTAAAATAAAGCAAGCTATGCAGAAGTTTCTAAGAAGAGAAACGGATGGCCCGGCTCGAACGCCAGTATCTAATCATGAGAAGACGGGCGCCTGCCAAGCCTGATCTTTAAAAATATAACCGGGGTGATGTACATGTCAAAAGGCCGATCTTTAGCAGCTGGACTGATTGTAGGCGGTGTTATTGGCGGTGTTGCAGCATTGCTGACCGCGCCGACTTCAGGAAAAAACTTGAGAGGACAGCTAAAAGCCAACTGCGGTAAATGGGAAGACACCGTCAAAAGGCTGAAAAACGACGGAATCGCATTAAAAGAGCAATTCGTCAAAACCGCCATAGAAGGCGCGGAAATCATCAAAGACGTCGGCAGCGAACTGCAAACGTCCATCCAGGAATGGCGCGAGGAAATCAAACCTCACCAGCAGGACTTAAAAAAGGAAATCGCTGAGATTGAAGAAAAGATAAAACAGCTGGAGAAAACCTTACAAAACTAATATACTCAGCGAAAAAAATGAACCTTAAAAAAGGGGTGTGAATGGAAAATTTTCACGCTCTTTTTTTGGGTAAAATCCTGATTTCACACCGTAAAGCTGGATTTTTTAAAAATTTCGTAAATTTACATCTTTATTAATCTTTATTTTATTGGCATAATAGAAATTATAAGATAAAGAGAAGCAGGTGAAGTGAATGAATCGAGCGGAAGAGCCCTATACGGTGAAAGAAGCCCTTTTATTCAGTCAAAGAATGGCACAGCTTAGCAAGGCGCTTTGGAAGTCAATAGAAAAGGATTGGCAGCAGTGGATTAAACCTTATGATCTGAACATTAACGAGCATCATATTTTGTGGATCGCTTACCAGCTGAACGGTGCATCCATTTCGGAAATCGCCAAGTTCGGCGTCATGCACGTATCCACAGCGTTTAATTTTTCAAAAAAACTTGAGGAAAGAGGTTACCTGGAGTTTTCCAAAAAGTTGAATGACAAACGAAACACTTACATTCAGCTGACTCCGAAAGGTGAAGACGTTTTCCTTAAAATCCTCGAGTCTTACGATCCGACCCGGAATGCCGTCTTAAAAGGCGCTCAGCCCCTTCATCAGCTGTACGGGAAGTTTCCAGAAATCGTCGAGATGATGTCGATCATCCGCCATATTTACGGCGATGATTTCATGGAAATTTTCGAAAAATCGTTTTCAAACATCGAAAGTGAATTTACGAGCGAAGAGGGCAAAATGAAGAAAAAACAAGAAGCAAAAGAAGCCGGGGAATCGATAGAGATGGACAAACCGCTTGAGCCTCTTAAAAACTAAGCCAGATCGTATTGCCTGATAATGCTGATGAATTCGCTCATCAGCGGTTTGTACAGACCTTGTCTGTGAAGGGCGAAAATCGTTTCGTGCACTTCAAGTTTTTCATTTAACTGTCCCGCAAAAAGCGTGAGGAGATGATCGAACATCACATATCCTTGCGCTTTTTGTTCTTCAAGCTCCTTGGAGAGCTCTTCGCACAGCTTTTCCGTTTCCTTTGCTTCTTCCTCTGATAAGCCCTTTTCGATCAACATTTTATAATACGGATACTCTTCCATATCCGCATTGTTCAATAACAGTTTGATGTAATATTCCAGCCGCTCAAGGCGTTGCTCCATAGAGTTCATATTTGTCCCTTCTCTCCCTTTCTCTTATTTTAGCCGATATTCCCTTCTGATGAAAGTTCAACACGGGAGATTTCTGTTCCTTTTACACCCTTCTAAATTCTTTGGAAAATGACGAAATTTTTTTCGAAAAAGGGATTGATTTTTCTCATCCAGAGGAGTAAATTATTCTGAGGATTTCATATAACAGTTTGTTGAAACGGAAGGATGTCATTTATGAGTTGCTGGAAAACCATCAATCTCGTTAAAGATTATGGAGGCATGCGCATCGTGCTCACTGCCGTCAGTTTAATGATTTTATTTTTTATTCCCGAATATTTAGCGATGCAGCTGATTCATCCGCAAACTGTTCAGAGAGGCGATCATGCCCTTTTGTTTGCAGGACTATTGGTTGCGGCTATAATTGCCCATAAAATTCTTCATATCTTGCCGTTGATCAGCAAGAAAAAAATAGAAAAAAAGATTTATTGGTTGAAAATGAGAACATGGAGAGAAGTTCCAAAAAACACGATGCTTGTCTCTCTTCTCTGCCCTTTTTTCGTCATCACGCCTGCTTTATTTTACGCGGGGGCTGTGATGCCGAGCTTTGCTCATTATTTCTGCATCATTTCAAGCATTCATTTCGGCTATTGTCTGCCTGATTTTCTGTTTGCCTGGAAACTGATCAAAGCGCCTAAAAACTGCTATGTCGATCAGGAAGCCGACGATTTTGATATTTTAATACAAAAATAATCCAGCCGCTCGGCACTTGGAAAATCCTTTTTTTCAGTCTATTTTCTATCTTTTTTAATAAATATTTGGTAATGTAGTATGGAGCAGAAACAGAGAGGGGGATCTCCTATCATCCTTTTTTATTTCATCTTGTTTGCGGTTTTTACTGTCTTCAACATAAACAAGCTTACAAACTCTTTATGCCTTGTCAGAGAGATTCCTGAAGAACGGCAGGATAAGGTGTTTAGAATGATTAATGTGCTGATCTTAATTTTATTGATCTCATCATTCATTGAGATTTCCTTTACGGTGTAAAGAAAAAAAGGATAGCTGCCGATCGTATTGATCCGGCAGCTATCCTTTTGTTGATTAGCATATCCAAGAAGCACCAATAATAATTAATAAGATGAACAGTACCACAAGCAGCGCAAAGCCGCCAGCGAAACCTCCTGTATAACCGTCGCCCATATTGACACCTCCTCTGCCCCAGTCGTTACATTAGTGTATGCACGAATGTCATGAAACGATTAGGCTATCGTCCAAAAGAAAAGAACCGCCTGAAAAAATGACGGTTCTTTTCTCATTTTCTAAGGTTTTAGTACAGATAAGCTGCACCAACGATGATTAATAAAATGAACAACACGACCAATAAAGCAAAACCGCTTGAGTATCCTCCGCTCATGTTATTGACCTCCTTTTCTTGATCAATATATTTGTATGAGCGGAAAGAAAATTTGACTAGACGGATGCCCCTCTGTTGAAAATCTTTTTACAGCATGTCAGAATATGATATGATACAATTCAAAGGAAAGTTTAAACTGTTATGATTAGGAGTGTTTGCATTTATGAAGAAGATTGCAATTGCGGCGATTACAGCGACAAGTGTGCTGGCTCTCAGCGCATGCAGCGGAGGAGACTCTGAGGTTGTTGCAGAAACAAAAGCTGGAAATATTACAAAAGAAGACCTTTATCAAACATTAAAAGACAATGCCGGAGCGGACGCACTGAACATGCTCGTTCAGCAAAAAGTACTCGATGATAAATACAATGTCTCCGACAAAGAAATCGACAAAAAGCTGAACGAGTACAAAAAGTCGATGGGTGACCAGCTCAACCAGCTCATTGAGCAGAAAGGCGAAGACTTCGTCAAAGAACAGATCAAATACGAACTTCTCATGAAAAAAGCCGCAAAGGATAACATAAAAGTAACCGATGATGACGTAAAAGAATATTATGACGGCCTGAAAGGCAAAATCCACTTGAGCCACATTCTTGTGAAGGAAAAGAAAACGGCTGAAGAAGTTGAGAAAAAGCTGAAAAAAGGCGAAAAATTCGAAGACCTTGCAAAAGAGTATTCAACTGACGGAACAGCCGAAAAAGGCGGCGACCTCGGATGGGTCGGCAAGGAAGATAACATGGACAAGGATTTCGTCAAAGCTGCGTTTGCTTTGAAAACCGGCGAAATCAGCGGCCCTGTGAAATCGCAATTCGGCTATCACATCATTAAGAAAGACGAAGAGCGCGGCAAATATGAAGACATGAAAAAAGATCTCAAAAAAGAGGTCCAAGAACAAAAACAAAACGATCAAACTGAACTGCAATCTGTTATCGACAAACTTGTCAAAGATGCTGATCTAAAAGTAAAAGACAAAGAGTTGAAAAAACAAGTCGACCAGCGCCAAGCTCAGACAAGCAGCAGCAGCTGACGCCAAAAAAGCTGTCCTCCCCTCGCGGGGCCGGACAGCTTTTTTTATGCGATGGAATGACTATCAGCCGATTTTTCATGCTGTTCTTGATCTTCATCCAATGAACGCTTCATGCGCTGTGCTTTTTCTTTTTCCATCCGTTCGATATAAATGCGGCCTTCTTTTTCGATAAAAGCCTGATCGATCTTTTCCTCTTCCTTTGCCGTCGTCATCAGCTTATAGGCGCTGAAAATAATGCCGACGATGCAAAGGTACACCCACCACGGAAACAGCAGCACGGCTTTTCCCCCTTTTTTGAATAAACTGTATATCAGACATTATGCAAAAGGGAGACAAGTTATGACGCTTATTTGTGAAAAACAGGCTTGTAAAAGGAACGATTATCCAATGCAAAGACGCGTTCGGTATACTCTCCCGGCTTGACCCGTTCGAGCGCTCTGTCCATCATATTGATCTTCGCGTCAAGGTTGTCGATATAGTGAAGAATTTCCGCTTCCTTGACCATCGGCGGCTTTGGACTGCCCCATTCGGGTTTGCCGTGATGGCTTAAAATCAAATGCTGGAGAATCAGCACTTCTTCTGAATCAATTTGAAGCTCTTCGGCTGCTTTTGCAATTTCTGTCACCATAATCGAAATGTGCCCCAGCAGATTCCCTTCGACAGTATAGGTCGTGGACACCGGTCCGGATAGTTCTTTTACTTTTCCAAGGTCATGCAAAATAACACCTGCGTACAATAGGTCGCGATCGAGCGACGGATACAGGTCTGCGACCGATTTGGCCAGGTTCAGCATGGAGACAACATGGTATGCGAGACCTGATACGAACTCGTGGTGATTCTTCGTCGCAGCTGGAAAATCAATGAATTCCTTGCCGTATTTTTTGACGAGGTGCCTCGTGATTCGCTGAATACTCGGGTTTTTCATTTCAAAAATATATTGAGTGACCGCATCCATCATTTCGTTTTTGGGAATCGGTGCAGTCTCAAGAAAGTCATCGATTTTGACATTGTCATTGTCGCCCGCAGGTCTGATGTTTCTCAGCTTCAGCTGATTCCGCCCGCGGTAATGATGAATGTCGCCGACCACTTTCACGATCGTCTGCGGGCCGTAGGTCACTTCGTCCTGCTGTTTGGCGTCCCAAAGCTTCGCTTCTATATCTCCGGACTGATCCTGGAGCATCAGCGTTAAAAACGGTTTCCCATTGCTCGCGATTCCTTTCGTTGACGATTTAATGAGCAAATACAAATCAACCTGCTCGCCAACTTCGTGCAGCATGATACCTTTTGCCATGATAAAGCTCCCTCCGTTTTCCTACATAAAATCATTATAGCACACACTTTTATTTGTTAGTTATACCCTTCACTTCCACCTTTTTCATGACGGAAGGCAGCAGGATCACATCTTCGTCGTGAAAAGCTTCTCTTACATGTTCATGACACGTAAAATACAAAATTTGCTGATCTTCGCCTGAAAGCTTTTTTAAGATGTTCAGCACTTGTTTAAACCTCTCCCGGTCAAAGTGGACAAAGCTGTCATCCAGCTGGAACGGCAATTTGACTTCCTTTTGATGGGAGAGGGCCAGAGCGAATCGGATCGCTAAATAGAGCTGTTCACAAGTTGCCTGGGACAGTTCGTGGGCGTAAAAAACAGCCCCGTCTTTCCGCATGACCATCATGGATTCATCTGTTTCAGAAAAATAAATTTTTTCGTATTGCCCGGCAGTCAATGGGTTTAGTAATGTTTCAGCCGTCTGTAACAGCTTCGGAAGCCGAACCTTCTTATGTTCATCGATCTTGTTTTTGACCGCCTGCCGGATCAGCTTGACGGCAGCCCACTTTTTGGCCAGTTCGGCGACCCGCTCTTTTTGCATTCCGGTCTGATAGGCGAGCTCGGATACCGCTCCCGATTCCTCAAGTCTGACCAGTTCCGCATGGACATTCGCCGCCTTTTGTCTTTCTTCTGCAAGCTTATTTTCTATACGGGCTCTTTTTTCCTGCGCCTCGGCCAGCTTTCCTTTCAGTTCTGCAAGAGAGTGTTCTGATGCAAGCATGACGGCCTTCTCGTCCTGCCTGCCGAGCTCTCTTTTGAGCTGCCCGAGCCTTGCCGTTAATTCTTTTTTGGCTTGGTCGCGCTTCGCCAGACCGATGAACATCTCACGGCCGTCCGCCCCTGCTTTTTGAAAGAGTTCGCCAATTTGGGATTGGAAGTATTCCGTCTCTTTTGTCAGCTCTTTGATTTGTTCGGCGGTATGCTTTAAAGACACGTCCGCTTCCTGTTTTTGCCGAAGTTTTTCTTTTTGGGAACCAAGCGCGCTTTTCAGTAGAAACACCTGCTCTTGGACGCTTTCGCCAGCGCGGCCGAGAGATGAGACAAGCTTTCTCAATTCCGATTCAAAGGATGCTTTTTTAGCCTGAAGGCGGCTCAGCTCTTGCTCGATATCCCGCTTTTTCAACATTTCCTCTCGGAGTTCCTTGATCAAAGCGTACGCATCGGCTAAAAATGACGGGTCGATTGACAGGTTCAGCTCTCTCAAATAGCGTTCGGTCTTCTCCTGATACGGACGGATATCCTTTTCCCACGCTTCGAACTTCTGAATCGCTCTTTCATATTCCGCTTCTCTCTGTCTGAGCTCTGCTTGTTTTGCGATAAGGAGCTGCCGGGTTTGGTCGTCCTTCCACAGCTCTTCCCTCAAAGCGTTGTCACTCACTCCGCTTTTTGTACCGCTGCGATCAATGTCGTCCAGCTGTTTTTGAATAAAAGCCGCTGCCGCGGAAGGCTCGGGCTTTTTTAGAACAACAGCGGCAAATATGAGCAAGATCGGCACGAGTAAAGCGCCCGGGAACCACTCCTTGAAAAAGAGCGCCGCACAAGCTGCCGCAAAAGCAGCACAAAGCGCTACTGCAAAAGCGGTCTTTCTTCTTTTCATCCGAACCTTTTGTTCTTGCTTCAGATAGGACAGCTGAAGGAGCAGCTCTTCCCGCCTTCCGGCATGGCCGCCGGCGGACGCAAGCCGGCTGAGGGTTTCCTCCTTTTGCTTGCGGACATCTTCCGGCATCACTTCATTGCTGAGAGCGGCGTGGGCCTGTTCAGCTTCCTCCAGATCAGCTCTCGCCTGCTCAAAGCGTTCGTCAAGCGACCGTTTCAGTTCACGCAGCTCGATGTATGCCTGAGCGGTTTCCTGCAGCTTCCACTCATATTCATACGCGGTGTCCGCATTGAGGATATCGCATTCCTCGATTTTCAGGCGCCTAAGCCCCGCTTGAACCCGTCCGTTAATCTGGTGAAGCTGATCAGTCAAAGACGCGATTTTTTCGGAATACGACTGGTAAAACGGATATGTTTTTAAAAGCTCTTCCGCTTCGTGCTCGAGAAAGTCTTCAGCCGGTGCAAAAGCGGCGGCCCGCTGTTCCAAACGGCGCTTTTTCTCTTCCAGCGCCTTCAGCTGAGCCGCTTTTGGATGCAGGTGGGATTCGAGCTTTTCAAGCTCAAAAAGTCCGCCTTCGGGGAAACGGCTTTCCCCTGAGCCGCCGAAAGATGCGAGCTGCTCTTCCAGCTGGCGTTTTTCCGCGGCTGCCGGCAGAATCTCAATCGCCTGCTCGATTTGTGAGACGAGATGCTCAAGATCTTTTAGCAGTTGTCCGCTGTCCTTTATTGAGGCCTCAGCGCCTTTTTTTTCGTTTAACAGGCGGTGGTAGTCGCCTTCCCGCGCTTTCGCTTTTTTCAAATCTTCGGAAAGCTTTTTTAACCGGTCGAGCTCCTGATTCAGTTCAGGTTTCCGGCCGTTCGGTTTAAACAGCTCTTCCTGCTTTTTCACGAGGCCGGCATCCATCTTTGAAATCGCATCAGAGCCGAACAGACTCGAAAACAGCAGAAAACGGCCGATTTTGTCGCGGTTGAATTTATGAATTTCCTGAAGGCCGAACACGTCAAATGAATAGATCGCTTTATACAGCTGTCTGTCGACGCCTGACAGCAGCTCATTTAAAAAACCTTCCGGCTTCGTGCTGCCGTCTTCCAGATAAACGGTGACCCGCTCAGGCTTTCCGGCCGTTCGTTCGATCCGGATCTGCCCCAAATCAGGGTGCCCGACCTCAAGCATCCCCCCGTAAATAACGCCCGTTTTCGGCTCATACCGTTTCGTCTTCGGAAAACCGAACAGCACGCTTTCAATAAACGACATGAGCGTCGTTTTCCCGGCTTCATTGAGCCCGTAGACCAAATGCAGATTTGAAGGAGACAGGCGAAATGTCTGATTGGCAAATTTACCGTATCCGTATATATGTATCGCATGTATATTCACCCTGCACCCTCCCTTATCTTTTCAATGTCTTCAGTTCATGAAGCAGCAGTTTTTCCGCCTGCGCGCGAATGTCCCGGAAGTCTTCTTCATGAAACCGCTCTCCGTGCCTTCTAAAGACCGGATGCCGCTCCAAATCGTCAAAAATCAGGCTGAAATCCTGAAATTCCTGCATTTCTTGCAATAGCTCCTGAAAAAAAGCGTCCCGTTCAATTCCAGACAAGGCGGCATCTGTTTGATCTTCGATCGCGGTAAGCCAGATGAACGCGTCTTCCTCCCGCTCTTCTTCATGGAAGATGTCAAGGATCTCGTCCACGATGCCGGCCTGTCCTTCCGCCAAATAAGAGGGTGTTTCTCCTGTCAATACCACCTTGACGCATGCCGGCTTGCCTCTGTTTCTGAAAGATTGAAGGGCATCCTGCATCAGGCTGATCAGCTCTGTCATCTGCTTTGTCTCTGAGATATCGATGCTGGCCGTTTCCCACAGAACATCCGATAAGGCTTTAAATTCGAAGGACAGTTCTCCGCCGCAAACATTGACGAGATAGCAGCCTTTCTCTCCCGTTTCCTTCATGTGCCGCGATTGCGTGTTTCCCGGATAAATCACCGCCGGTTCGGAGGCTGAAATGACCTGTCTTTTATGTATATGGCCAAGCGCCCAGTAATCCATCCGGCCGTTTTTTAAATCTTGAAGGGAAAAAGGACAGTACGGATCATGGCCGCTCTCCCCGGAAAGCGTCCCATGAATCATGCCGATATGCAAGGGCGCGTCGGTCGTTTTTTTGATTTCAGCAGCCTTATTGGCAAAAACAGAGCGCTCGGGATAGCTGTAGCCGTAGATGCTTGCGGCGAGCCGGCCGTCTTTGTAAAACGATTTTTCTTCAATGTCTTCCGACGAGAAAATGTGGACGTTGTCCGGCCAATCAATCGGCGTCCAATCGCCGCCCAGATGATCGTGATTGCCAAAAATCACATAGACTTGGATGTTGTTCTCTTTCAGCTTTAAAAATTGCTTTCTCAAAAACATCTGTGCTTTTAAACTGCGGTTTGCTTCGTCGAAAAGATCGCCGGCAAGCAAAATGAAGTCGGCCTCTTCATCAATCGCAAGCTTAAACACATTTTCAGCGCTTTTAAATGTGCTGTTTTTGATCCGCCGGTAAACCTCTTCGGGTAGCCGGCTGATGCCGTGAAACGGACTGTCCAGGTGCAGATCGGCCGCATGAATGAAAGTGATGTTTGTCAATCTTCTGCTCCTTTTCATAAAATATTCTGCTCCCATTCTATCACGGGTTGAAAGCGAATGCACGTTCTACTCTTTGCACGAAAAAAGCAGCTTTTCTTTCAAGCTGCTTTTCTCTTTCATTATCGATCTTTCGACAGACGAAGTGCCTGTTTGATATTTTTCAATCCGCCGCCGCTCGTGTACATGAGCACGCCGCCTTTATACACCCTCGCCCCGATGACGGCGAGAATCACAATGGTGAGAGCGGTAATGCCGATGCCGAGTGCCGCTTCCCAAAACGGAATATCAAGCACGCCGACTCTGAGAAACATGATCATTGGCGCAAAGAACGGAATGAATGAAGTAACGGTAATGAACGTTGAATCTGGTGTGCTTAGCCCGACCATGGCAATTACGAATCCTGCGACGACCAGCAGAATCATCGGCGAAATCATCTGCTGAACATCTTCAATCCGGCTGACGACGCTTCCGAGAAATGCCGCAAGAGTTGCATAGAGGAAGTAGCCGAGCATCAAGAAAATGGCCGCGTACACAAGCGTTGCAGTAGGTACGCCGGAAATGTCAAGAAATCCTTTAATCATATCGGCTGCATCCCCTCCCTTTTCCTGGCTGGACTGGAGCGAAAGATAGCCGACAAGAAACAGCGCGGCAATCTGTGTCAATCCCAACAGAGCGACGCCGAACAGTTTGGCGAACATTTGCTGGACAGGTGGCACGCTGGAAATTAAAATTTCCATCACGCGGGAAGACTTTTCCGTCGCAACTTCTGTCGCGATCATTGACGCGTACGTCAAAACCGAAAAATAGATGACAAACAGCACAACATATACAAGCCCTGTCGCCTTTTGAAGCTCTTCCTCGGTTTTCGCTCCTTCTTTCAAGGCGACACTGTTGACTTTTACCGGTGTAAACAGTTCACTCAGCTTTTCCTGTGGTACGTTCAATTCAGCCGTTCCAACGGCAACCTTTGCTTGTGAGAGCGCCTGTTCAATCGTGGAGACAGCTGTGGAATCAGCGATTTCGAGCGCTTTATACGTTCCTTTCAGCACGCCTTTTTTATCTCTGTCCAGGATTAAAATGCCTTCGAGCTTTTCGTCTCTGACGTCTTTTTCAAGCTCTTTTTCCGGTTTATCCGCTTTTTCGACTTCCAGCGCTTCATCAGTGTCGAGTGCTTTCACTTGCTGGGCAAACGTGTCGTACAGCTGATTTGAACGGTCAATGACGGCGATTTTATCACCCTCTCCGCCGTCATCAAACATGGAAATAATCGATCCCAGATTTGTGACGAGCACGACAAGCGCAAGCGTGATCACCGTTGAAATGATGAACGACTTTGTTTTCAGCTTGCTGAGATATGTATGAAAAAGAACAATCCAAAACTTATTCATAACGGGCACCTACCTTTTCGACGAAAATATCATGCAAAGAAGGCTCTTCAAGTTCAAATTTTCTGATAAACCCGCGTCCTTGAAGCATTGTAAACAGCTCTTGAGAGACTTCTTCATTTTCGACCTGCAGGCGGACTCCTTCGGAATGATCCCGCCATTTGACGATGCCGTCCGCCTCTTTCAAGAAGCTCAAGTCGCCGTCTGCGTGAATCGTGACATTCTTTCTTCCAAAAGAACGTTTGATTTCTTTTAATTTCCCTTGAACGACAGGCGTCCCGCGCTGCAAAATGCAGACGTGTTCGCACAGCTCTTCGACATGCTCCATTCTGTGGCTTGAAAATACAATCGAAGTGCCGTCGTCTTTCAAAGAAATGACCGCGTCTTTTAAAAGCTCGACATTCACCGGATCGAGACCGCTGAACGGCTCGTCAAGAATCAAAAGCTCCGGCTTGTGCAGCACGGCCGTGATGAATTGAATTTTTTGCTGGTTCCCTTTGGAGAGCTCCTCAACCTTTTTGTCGGCGTACTCCGTAATATGGAAGCGTTCGAGCCACTTCTCCATTTCCTTGAGCGCATTTTGCTTTGTCATGCCTTTCAGGCGGCCAAGGTATACGAGCTGATCTTTCACCTTCAGCTTCGGATACAGTCCGCGCTCTTCGGGCAAGTAGCCGATGCTGTTTGTGATACCGTAGTTAATCGGCTGTCCTTTCCATGTGACAGTACCCTCTGTCGCATTCAAAAGGCCTAATATCATTCGGAATGTCGTCGTTTTCCCTGCTCCGTTGGCGCCGAGCAGACCGAACATTTGCTTGTCTGGAATCTCCAGCGTCAGATCGTTTACAGCTGTAAATGAACCGAACTTTTTCGTGACGTGATCGATTTTGAGCATAATAACTCCTCCTTCCAATTTACAATCATACGTTAGTCATACCATTTTAAAAAGGATTTTTTTGATTTTTATATAATTTTAAACAAATAGATCATATTTTGAGAAAGGGGAAGAGAAATGGAAAATTATTATGTAACCGTTTTCGATACTGGTGGAGAAACGCTTTTGAATGAGCGATTTGAAGCGGCCGATGATGAAGAAGCGAAAGAGAAAGGAAGAGGAATGCTGAAGGAAAAGCAATTTTTGGAGCATACACACCGGGTAGTACATTCGTCCGGTAAAATCATTGTTTTCCGGAGCTGACTAAAATACGGGGCAAGGCGGCTCTTTTGGGGAAGGTCTCCCGCTGCCGCCTGCCCTTTAATCCGCCAAACACTAGTGGATCATCATAACAATGAGCAGTCCCATGTTGATGAAACAGAGTAAAAACGATAAGCAAGCGACGCCTTTATTTTTTCGCAGAAAATAAAGGCCATTGACCGCCAGCACACAGATGATGACGGCATCAAACAGTCGAAACAGCAGATCCTGCAAGCTGTAGGCTGGAGCGAAAAAACAAATCACAGAGACGATCAGGATGAAAAGGCAAGAAACTGTAATATACATCGTCCATTCTTTCGCTGCGTCAGCCCGCTCATTCTCAGATGAAATCATGTTCTTAAACTCGGGCCTCCTTGTCAGTCGTGATCATTTTGTCCGCGTACAAGGAAGGAGCTTTTCCCGCATCTGCCAAAAAGCCTGAAGACGTTAACACAACAGCCAGCGACACCGCGACGAACAACAGTTTAGCTTTCATACAACGCATCTCCCCTTTTGATTTTTCGTCTTGCCTGAGCGCACTTCTCATAGTAAAAAATGGCATCTTCAAGCCGCTCCATTTGATTATAGTACTGGGCTGCGTCTAAAGCCAGCTCTTCAACAGCGGCATATAAATGGTTTGACTCCAAATAATCAAATCCGATTTCCACGGCTTTCCGATCCCCGCCGTCCAAATACAGCCCGGATAGAATGTTAAGCTTGGCCGCGTGTTCTTCATCTCCGAGCGATGCCGCACTTCGGATGCCTTTTTCATAACAGTCGGCCGCTCCGACATGATTTCCCTGTTTTAGACGGACGTACATTAAGTTGTACAGCACTTTTGGAATATATGATGAACTTTCCTGTTCAAAAATGGAAAGGGCGCTCTCCATATGATCTGAGGCTTCCCGGTACGATTCTTGATGGAAATAGCAATTTCCCAAATTAAAATGAGCGGCTGCCGTCAAATGGCTGTTTTTGATTTTCGCGGCGTCTTCAAGCGCGTTGGCCAGGCTTTTCAGCGCTGGTCCGTATGTCATCGATTCAACCCAATTGCCGGCAATGATAAAATCGCAGAAAATCTTTTTTTCTTTTAGCGTCTCATACCGGTTAAAAATGTCGGAAGCGAGCGTCGCATAGTTGATCGATAAATATCTCTGGCTGATATAATAGTAGATTTCCGCCAGCTTATAATAAAATTCCGCTTTTTCAACCTCGTCTTCCAAGGCGCTGACTTTTTGTTCAGCCGTTTTATAGCAGCCGATTGCTTTGACAAACCGCTTTTGTTTGAACTCATACATCCCTTTAAAAAACCAGTAATAATAGTTTAGTAAACCTGTCATTTGGTCCTTTTTCTCTTCTAAGTCGCGGAGGTTTTTTTCAATATTTTCAGTCTTTTGTGGTTTCAAATAGCTGAGCATCAGCTTATGCCTGAATTCGAGCAGCGAATAGTAGAGCAGGACGTCCTGATTTTCTTCCATGTCTTGAAAATCATTTAAAATTTCCGCTTTCAATGATTCACTGGCGGCGATCTGATTTTTCCGAATGGCGTTGTACCAATCATTCAGCTTACTAGCAACGTATTCAGATGGAATCTTCTGTTTCAATTTCCCCGCCTCCCAAGACTTCGTACAGACCTGTGTCCTTATGAATCATTTTATAGAAACTTAAATTTTTTTACAATTGCTTCTGCACATCATTTCCCAAGGTCAATTTCCTGTCGGGCCCTCTTGTTATACTTGCTGACGGTTAAATTGCGGCTGGCGCTTTTCTAAAAATGCGCGGATTCCTTCCTGATGGTCGCTTGTCAGCCTCATTTTCATTTGGGCCGCTTTCTCGAGTTCAAGCGTTTTCTGCAGCCTACCGCCATTCAGCGCCTGATAGATCTTTTTTGTCTCAATCATCGCTGCCAGCGGAGCGTGCAGAAGCTTTTCAAGATAGATGCGCGCAAAACGGCCGGAGTCCCCGCTGAATACAGCGTCTGCGATCCGAAGTTCGTGCGCTTCGGCCCCCGTCAATTGTTTCCCGCTCCAAATCAATTCTTTGGCCGCAGCTTCACCGATTCTCCGCTCTAAAAAGAAGTGTCCGCCTCCGTCGGGAACAAGCCCGATGCCGATAAAATTCATCGCCAGCTTCGCCTCTTTTTCGACCAGCACATGGTCGCAGCTGAGCGCGAGGCTTAATCCCAGACCTGCGGCCGCCCCGTGGACAGCCGCTGTCGTCATCTTCGGCATGCTGTAAAGCTTCACCGCAATTTCAGAAATTGTGTCAATGACGCGGGCAGAGCTGTCTTGATCTCCGGAAGACAGCATCATCTTAATGTCTCCGCCTGCCGAAAATCCTTTGCCGCTGCCTCTCACAAGGAGAAGCAGCGATTCGCTTTCCTCTGCAATACGCAAAGCTTCATTCAGTTCTTCAAGCATTTTTTCATTCAAGGCATTGTACGCCTCAGAGCGATTCAGCACAATTTCAAAAATCCCGTCTTCGTCTTTCCATTTGATATACTCCATCTTGCACCTCCGTGAATACGTTTACAATTGATACTGTTTAAACTATTCCACCTTCGCCCTTTAAAACCTTTTTTTGTTGCCGATTCCGGTTTGATTCCGCAATAAAAAAGCTGCCGGCGATACCGGCAGCAGCTTCTATTCCTGTTGAGAACCGCTTTTTGCCTCCTTCTGAAAAAGCTCAGACAAGTAGCGGATTTTTTCGTTTGTATAGTGTTCAAATCTGTCATTGTACGTTTTCGGGTCTTTCGGGTTGGAGAAGTGTGTGATCTTTCCCGTTTCCGGATCGACGAATTTGCTCGCAGCTCCGCAGCCGATCCCGATAATCGTCTGTTTTTCCTCCATGATCATGATGTTATAGATGCTTTCCTGGCCGGGAAGGGAATAGCCTATATTCTCCAGGTTGCCGAGAATGTTTTTCTGCCTGTACAAATAGTAGGGATGGTAGCCGTGCTGTTTCGTCCACGAGACAGCGTCATCCATCATCGCGACAATCTCCTCGCGGTCAGCCACCTTATACTTATGTTTGTTTTTCGTCATTTCAGACGCGCGCTTAAATGACAGCGTATGGACGGTCAATGATTCGGGCATTAATTTTTCGGTTTCGGAAAGAGAGTTTCTGAATTCTTTTACCCCTTCGCCCGGAAGGCCGATGATTAAATCCATATTGATGTTCGACATGCCGGCATTTCGCGACAGATGATACTTTTCGATCGTTTCTTCGACCGTATGGTGGCGTCCGATCGCTTTCAGCGTTTCATTCTCGTAAGACTGGGGATTAATGCTGATTCGGTCGATGTTCCATTTTTTTAAGACTGCGAGCTTTTCCTCTGTGATCGTATCGGGCCGTCCAGCCTCAACTGTGACCTCGCGGATGTTTTTTACATCGGGAAATGAACGGTACATTTCTTCATACAATAGATCCATTTCTTCAGCGGTAATGCTTGTCGGCGTTCCGCCGCCGAAATACACGGTCGTTATTCTGACATCGTTCTCCTTGAGCCATTCGCCGATTTTTTGCATCTCATAGTGAAGCCCCCACAAAAATGAGCCGACCCGTCCGGCTTGTCCTCTGATCGCATACGCCGGAAACGTACAGTAGGCGCACTTCGTCGGACAAAACGGGATGCCGATGTAAATGCTGACTTCTTGACTCAGCTCATACAAATCGGGTACCGCTTTCAGCTGACGGTCAATGATGTTTTGCATCAGTTCGATTTTTTCGTCGTGAATTAAATAATCCCGTTTCAGCTCGGCATGTGCCTCTTCCTTTGGCATGCCGCTCTCCAGCTTTTTATGAAGCAGCTTTGTCGGACGAACACCGGTGAGAATCCCCCATTTCTGAATGATTCCGGTATGCTCCTGAAGCATGCTCAAAAAAACGTAGGAAACGGTATTTTTCACCTGCTTAAACGCTTCCTTTTCCGTCAGTTTGGGGTCAATGTTTTTTGCATATTCCGCTCTAATGTCCGTATCTTTTATCATACCCGAAGCCTTGACGCCGTTCTCTTCCCGGTCGTAGCCGAGAACGATCGCAAGGTCTGCCGGCGCTTCTTCGCCAAAAGCGACTTCGCTTTCTTCAAAGAATAAGTTGGCTATATGCTCAAGCGGTCTCTGGAACCTTTCATCTTGGAGCCCTTCTATATAAATGCGCAATGTCATCACCTTTTTCGTTTCAAAACTTTCTTTAGTGTACAAAAATAAATGGCCAAAATCAATCCGGGAAACAAACATTCCTACGTGGCAGCGATGAATGAATAATCCCCGCATTCGAGTTGAAAGCGGGGATTCTATCAGAATCAGACTTTTTTAATATGGAATTTTTTAAGAAACCCTTTGCTTTGCTGCATTCTGAAGTATTCTTTAATCATATAAGCGACGCCCTGTTCATCATTGGAGCGCGTCACCCAATCCGCTTTTTGTTTGACTTTCTGAGGAGCATTGCCCATTGCGACTCCGAGTCCGGCAAGCTCGATCATCGGGAGGTCGTCGATTTCATGGCCGATCGCAACGACATCTTCCATTTTTAGACCAAGGTCGGCGGCGAGCATCGTCAAGCCTGCTTCTTTGGAAACCCCTTTATGGACAATCAGCATTTTTTCCCCCGCTCCAATGATGTCGACGAGAGGAAATGCATTTGTGATCGTCTGCCTGATTTCTTCGGACTGTCCTGTTGAGCAATAAACCTCGATCACCGGTGCGCTGACCGGTTCATCCATCAGCATGTCGCTCAGCGAATCGACAAACTGGACGGGATAAAAAATCGGGTCAGACGGGTGAATCATCGTTTTCCCCAGCAGGTTTGAATTCGTTTTTTTCCGGTTTCCAATCGAATATTTTTCATGGAGGATTCTGATATTGCAATCATAGCTTTCCAGTATTTGAACAAGGTTAAATGTCTGTTCTTCGGAAATCCTTTTTTCTAATAAAGGTTCGTCGATTTTGTCCGCTATAATCGCTCCGCTGTGCGTAATCAGCTTCGTATCCAGCTTTAAAGATTTGGCGATTTTTTGAGCGGAGCGAAAATGTCTGTTCGTCACAAGCGTAACATATACACCTTTCTTCTTTGCATATTCGATCGCTTCCTTCGTTGCGGGATGAAGCCGTCCGTTTGTCCGAAGCAGCGTTCCGTCTATATTCAGCGCAAGCATTTGTTTTGACACCAGGAGGTCCCCCTTCTTTGATGACTGAATCTGTTATAGAGGATATGTCCCGATCTCTTTTTTTAGAACAGCCCTCTTGATGCACATACTAAAAAAGCCTGTTTTCACAGACTTTTTACTTCGCATCTTGTGGATACGATCATGATTCTCCCTCATATTCAAAACAGTGAATTCAACGCCCCTTTCGTTCAATTCACCGTATATTGATAACCCCTTTATTTGACCAGCAGACGTGCTTTCAGTCTGTTAATTTCCTCTATACCCCTTATCATTTTGCCGCCAGTCCGTTTTTCATGATCGTATCCCGGCAAAAAAATGAAAGCACTTACATTTAATATTATCGCAACTATTTCATGAATTGACAAGTCTTTTTTTAAATCTTTATGAACGTTATTTGTTCACTTAGTGAAAAAATCCCCTCTTGCCTTGACAAGGGGGGATTTTTTATCAGCTCTCTGGGTTTCCGTAAAGCTCTTCCAAAGGCTTCATGATGATTTTGTTTAATTCAGCAATCAGCATGCTCATCCGCTGTTCCGCTTCCATCAGCTGCGAGATTTTATCATGCTGCTGGACGAGCGCCACGGATTTTTGCGCTTGTTCGACTTCTTCCTGTGTGATGTCTTCGCCGTTCATCTGTTTTTGCTGAAGGTTCATTTGAATATCGCGAAAGTTATCAAACATCTTTTTAGCAGATGGGTCGCCATTCACCTCATCATAAAGATTTTTCAATCGGGAATATTCATCGCTTTGTCGCAAGGCTTGCCCCAAGTCATAAGCCGAGTCATGTAAATTGACCGTCATCCTGATCCGCTCCTTTCCTGCCTGTATTCTTCTTATGGAATCGGCACCACTCCACTATAACAAACTATGGAGCGTTTTTCACAGTTATACGATAATTCCGTTTGAACAGGCCGTCTTCAGCCTCAGATCAAAATTACAAAGATGGCTTGCACGGCTCCGATAATTCCGCCAAGCAGACCGCCTAAATACGTGATCATTTTGAACTCCCGCCTGGAAATGGACAGCACCATTTCTTCAAGACGTTCAACAGGGAAGTTGTCCACCTGTTCCTTGACGATTTGCTCGAGCTCCAGCTGCTTGAGCACTTGATCCAGGCGGCGGCCCGCCTCTTCGAGAAGCCGGTCGGCGATCTGCGGCAGGCGCAAAGCGATATCCCGCTCAACACTGGCAATAGAGGAGCCGATCGTTTTTTCGAAAAACGGCTGAAGCGAGAATCGTTTCAAAAACTTTTCCTTCAAATCGAAAATGAGAGATTTGAGATTCCATTTGTCATCCGCTTCCTTGAACGTATATTCTTTCAGCTTGTCCCATTCGTTTTCAAGCAGATCCGTTAAAAGACGCGCGGTCTCGCCGTTCTTTAAAAACTTCACAATCTCCGGCTGAACGCGGTCAACCAGACTGCTGTTGCCTAAAAACATCTGCACCATGCTGCCGAGCATGCCCCGTTCTTTCAAAAAATCGTCAATCATATGTCCGAGGCGTTCCTTTCCTTCGCCGCTTTCAAAGTAGGTGACAGCCCGGCTTAAAATATAGCCGGACACCATCGGAATTTTCTCTTTCAGCTTTTTCTGGGCCTCAAGAGGGATAAGCTCTTTGAGCGGTTCATTTTCATGTGCCTCTAACAATGCGGACAGCTTCTCATCCGTCCATCTGGATACCGCCCGATCCGCTTTTTGGGCGGGATTTGAAATTCCGATGCTTTCCAATGCTTCTTCAACGGTGGCCGTTGATTGCGAGAGGTGCGCCAAGATCCGCTCCCCAACCTGCACCGCCTGGCTTTTAACCGCATCGGATGCAAGCCTTTTTTTGATCCCTTCTGTTGTCAGCAGATGGCCTGTGACCATCTGTCCCATCTGTCTCGCCAATTCATCGCGCCTTTTCGGAATTAATCCGGGTGTAAAAGGAACCCGCTTTCCAAATATGTAGACGGCTTTATATGGGCGAAAAAGCATTTTAATCGCAAAATGGTTCGTTACAGCGCCGATAAGTGCACCGACTGCAATCATAACGGCAAAAACCCCAAATACATACATGTTCTTTTCAACTGCCTTCCTTTTTACCTGACATCTTAGCTGCACAGCGTGGGCCTTATGGTCGATCCTCACCGTCTTGCCTAACGTTATTATAGTAGCTGAATAAAAGACGGGCAAATAACGGAATGGAGCAAGCCGCTTCAAAATACAATGGGTCAGATGGCAATTGTATGAAGGGCGCTCTAAAATTTTTAATCATTTCCAATTTACAAAAGCCTATTTCTGCAATCTCAAGCGTATCATGAAACAGAAGTCTATATATTAAAGTTTGCCCGAAGTTTGACAGTCTCAGCCTGTTAAGCCTTGTTTTTCATGAAGGAGGTATAATCATGATGACGCTTGGATTTATGTCGCTGTCACACGAACATGAAAAAGCCTATGCCGAAGAACTGGCCAAAATGGCTTCGGACTATGGAATCCGGTTTATCCGTTTCACGCCCCTGGATATTTCCCCCGGTTCCCTGCTTGTGAAAGGGCTCTCCTTTCACCCGAAGTCAGGACAGTGGAATGAAATTGAAAGAGAAATCCCGGAATTGATCTATGACCGCTGCTTTTACGGCAGAGATCAGCAATCGAAAAAAGCAAAACCGATTGTCGAATGGCTCAAAAAGTATCCTAAAACAACATTTTTAGGACTCGGACTTCCTGACAAATGGACGGTTTTCAAAGCATTGAATGCCGATCCCGTCATCAAGTCCTACCTTCCTGCCACATCGATTGCAGAAAACGCCCAGGATATCCTGCGCAAGCTTGCAAAAGAAAAAGCGTGCATCTTGAAGCCTGCATCCGGATCAGGAGGCCGCGGCATCATTCACCTCGAGCTTACGGGAAAAACGGTCAAGGCCGCCTACCAAACCGGAAAACACAAACAGCTGAAGTCATTTTCGAAACAGGCTTCATTTGAAACGTGGTGTCAGAAAGTTCTTCAGCACCGCTATTTGCTGCAATCGTTCCTCGATATTCAAGACAAAGACGGTTTTCCGTGCGATATCAGGCTGCTGCTTCAGAAAAACGGCAGTGGAGAATGGGAAACAGCCGGCAAAACGGTAAGGCGGAGCTATCAGCACGGACTGCTTGCAAACCTGGCCGGGGGCTCAGAGGCGGTGAGCTTTGACAGCTGGCTTTTATCCGTGCCGAAAAAGCGCCAGGCCGTCCTTCTCGATGATTTAGAGACAATGGCGCAGGCCGTACCCCTGGTGCTTGAATCAAATCACGGACCATTATTCGAGCTCGGCCTTGATATCTGCCTGACGAAAGACGGAAAAGTCTGGCTTCTGGATGTCAATTCAAAGCCCGGAAAGCACGCTTTTATTAAGCACTCTCCTGAAAAAAGGGAGCTTTTGTATAAAGGTCCTTTGGAGTACTGCTCATTCTTAACGGCTTCAGCCGGCGCGAAAGGGGCTGAGAAAAGATGACCGGTCAACCGCTGACCGTCGGCATCCACCAGACGAGCGAAAACACGATGCTCCTGCCCGCTTCTTTTAAACAGGACGGTTTGTTATTCGCGGCTTTCGGTACAAGTGTTGAACGTTGCCACGTCTCATTTGACAGCCATTTGAAGCGCACCGTTTTATTATCTGAAAATCTGTACAAAAACCTGCGGATTCCGTACCGCGGCAAAGCCTCCCTGATTTTCCGCGACAATACCGTCTATATCGGACCTTTAATCGGGATTTTCACGGCCGGTTTTACAAAATCGCAGCTGGACCCTGTCAGAGGGAGGTCTTTATTTTTTTCGAAGCTTTTGACAATGGATCTCCCGGCAGGAGGCTACAGCTATCTGTTCGGAGCGCACCAGATAGATTGGGAAGAAGGTACAGTGCAGGCTCTCATTTTCAGGGAAAACGGCTGGGAGGAGGCCACAGTCCCCCTTCCCAACGTCGTTTACGACAGACTGCCGAACCGCAAAGCGGAAGAATCCGCCGCTCTGCGGGAAACAAAAACCCGCCTTATGGATGAATACCGGATTCCGTGGTTCAACCCGGGCTTCTTTAACAAATGGGAGATCTATAAATGTCTGCAGCAAGACGAGAGGACAGCGGAATTGCTTCCATTTTCGGCATTCGAGCCCGATGCCGGTAAAATCGAAGACATGATCGGTCAATACGGCTTCATTTATGTAAAGCCCGCCGGCGGCAGTTTGGGCAAAGGCATACTCCAGCTTTCAAAACGGGAAGAAAACGGAATTCTCGCCAGACATGCCGAAGGCGTCACATCTTATTCGTCCGCTGCTGAATGTTTAGATGAATGGCAGAGACTGCACAAACATACTTCTTATCTCGCCCAGCAGGGCATCGAACGGATCGAAGTGGATCATCATCCGGCAGACTTCAGGGTTCATACAAACAAAAACGGAAAAGGCCAATGGACCGTCACAGCCATCGCGGTCAAAATCGCTGGAAAAGACGGAATTACAACCCACATGTCGAGCGGCGGTGCCGTCAAAACGCTTGCAGAGCTATATGATGATCCTCAGGAAAGGCTTCACACTCTGCAAAAACTGACAAAAGCGGCGCTCCTCCTCAGCCGGGTCCTTGACGAAAAGCTTGACGGTTTCATCGGGGAAATCGGCTTTGACCTCGGATTGGACCGTTCGGGAAAAGTGTGGCTGTTTGAAGCCAATTCCCGGCCCGGCAGGGGGATCTTCACCCATCCCCGTCTGGCATCTGTCAGCAGCTTAACGAAGAAAAGAAGCTTCGAATATGCTTCTTATTTAACTGAACAGTCCATCCTTAATCCGGAGGACATGTGGCATGACCTCAAGCCGTGAAGAACCTGCTTCTTCACGGTATTTTTTTGAAAAAGCTCCACTTGAAAAGAATCTATGATCTTTTCTGTGAATGAGATACAATGATAACAAATCAACGTGTAGACAGCTCGCTGGATTTGACCCACCTGAAATCAATGAAGGAGCGTGGCGTTTATGATTTCTCATTTTCAATGGAAGCCGCTGTTTAAAAAAGAAAGGCTTCCCGGCTGGAAAATATCGTTTTATCATAAAGGGATTCACTATGAAGGAATCTATCATAAATCAGGGGAAATCGAGTGGGGCAGCACCTATCCCCCGCACGATGACGAGCCTTCCCTGAAAAGCGAAATTCATGAATTAATGCTCTTCCATATTTACGAATAAAGAAAAGGACGTTGTCGTATGCTGGAGAAATTAAAGACGCTTTACGGTGAACGGATGATTGTATCTGAGGCTGTTTCAAAACACGATGCATTATGGTTTCAAACGGACGAAGGCGAGACCTTCGGCGTTTTGAAAAACGCGGTCACCGACCGGGAAAAAGAGCTGCTCCATTGCCTGTTCCGGCCTTTCTCAGAACCGCGTCCCGAACAGCAGCTGACAAAGCGGGAGAAAGAATGGCATCAATATTTTTTTCGCAATGCCCCCCTTCCAAACCCGGGGAACATTCAGCTGATGCAAGGACATTTTTTTAAAATGGAGCATGTACCTGAAGAAAGACAGGCGATCAAAGAAGCGGTCAGCGGCTTTTTTAAAGACCCGCTTGTGGTATGGTACGACCGGCACGAAGCTGTCATCGTCCACGAAAATCCTTCGCCGTTTCTCGCCAAAAAAGAACTGTCCGAGCTTGCGCATGCACTGACAAGCGATTTCATGGCAAACCCTGTGTTTTTCAGCGGCCAGCTTCATCCAGTCAACGGATCGCTTCAAGGCAAAATCCGCTTTGAAAAACAAATGTTTCATTATATGCTGGAAGCGGGTGACATCGGAAACGTCGCCACGTTTTGCCAGTGTCTCCCGTCTTTTTTGACGGCAAAACCCGAGCGGGTTCATGCTTCTTCGTTTTCGGACGCCGTAAGAGAGGCGCTGTCTGATCCCGAGACATCCCTGACCATCAAAACGTATATGAGATGCAACCTGAATGCCTCTCTTACAGCAAAACGTTTGTTTATCCACCGAAACAGCCTGCAGTACAGAATTGATAAATTCATCGAACGGACCGGGATTGACATCAGACAGTTTGAAGAAGCAGCCGCTGTTTATTTGATGATGTATCTCCTTTAGCGGCTTTAGCAACTTGCACGAAAAGAAATTGTGCACCATGTCCATTTACACCGACCTGCCGTTTTTTATAAACTAAGACCAGATAAAGCGCTTACATAAAAGAGGGGGAGAAAAAATGGCGGAACTCGTGCTCGATCGGATATACAAAGTGTATGACAACAAAGTCACGGCTGTGGATAATTTTAATCTTCATATCGATGATAAGGAATTTATCGTCTTTGTCGGACCGTCAGGCTGCGGCAAGTCGACAACGCTCAGAATGATCGCAGGACTTGAGGAAATTACGGATGGCGAATTCACAATCGACGGGAAACGGATGAATGATGTCGCTCCCAAGGACCGCGACATTGCGATGGTATTCCAAAACTATGCCCTTTATCCGCACATGAACGTCTATGACAATATGGCTTTCGGCTTAAAGCTGAGGAAGTTTCCGAAGGATGAAATCAAACGGCGCGTCCATGAAGCGGCCAAAATTCTGGGCCTTGAACAATATTTGGACAGAAAGCCAAAAGCGCTTTCCGGCGGACAGCGCCAGCGCGTTGCCTTAGGCCGGGCAATCGTTCGGGACGCAAAGGTGTTTCTGATGGATGAACCGTTATCAAACCTTGATGCCAAATTGCGCGTACAAATGCGCGCCGAAATCACAAAGCTTCATCAGCGCCTGCAGACGACGACCATCTATGTCACCCACGACCAGACTGAAGCGATGACGATGGCTACGCGGCTCGTCGTCATGAAAGACGGAATCATCCAGCAGGTCGGCGCGCCGAAGGAAGTCTATGAAAATCCGGAAAACGTGTTTGTCGGCGGCTTTATCGGTTCTCCCGCAATGAACTTTTTCACCGGCACTCTAAAAGAAGACTTGTTTACATTTGACGGCGTTTCGGTTCGCGTGCCGGAAGGAAAAATGAAAGTTCTGCGCAGCCAGGGCTATGCCGGCAAGGAAATCATCATGGGAATCAGACCTGAGGATATCCATGACGAGCCTGTTTTCATTGAAGCGTCAAAAGACTCAAAAATCGATGCGAAAATTGAGGTAGCTGAGCTGATGGGCGCCGAAACGATGCTTTATTCGCAAGCCGGCACGCAGCCGTTCATCGCCAGAGTCGATTCAAGAACCGACGTCCAGGCCGGCGATACGCTTCCTCTTGCGCTTGACATGAATAAAGCCCACTTCTTTGATAAAGAAACGGAGCTTCGCATCCGTTCTGAAGAATAGCGGATTTAAACACTCTCCATGACCGAAGCATGCTGCGGCCCTCCGTGCTGCTATGCTTCGGTCGTTTCAATTTCAACGGTTTCTTCATAAGTACAGTCCTGGCAAGTATATAAATGAACGCATACGGTTTGCGTTTGTTTAAATGAATCAAACTCCATATACGGACTGTACGGACCGAAAAAATCGGTTGCTCTCCCCGCGTCCGCCATTTCCCCGCCGCACTTCGGACAATGCCTTGTCTGGACGAGAATCCCATTGCACACTGGACACATCATCTGCTTCATCCTCCTGCTTTTTTCCTTAGCTTGCCCCATTCCCGGCCTTTTCGCCTTTCAACATTTACCAGATTGAAGCACGCATTTATTTTATCGAATCCACCATAATACGTAGTACAAACCAACATTGGGCTTTAGCCGAGAAGGCAGCGGTTTTCTTTTGGTGAAAGCCGGCAGCTGGTGCAACTCCAGTCAGCCCAACCATACCATTTTTATAAAGGAGTTTGATACAAATGGCTAATCAAAATTCTTCAAATCAACTGGTTGTCCCAGGAGCAGCTCAAGCGATCGAACAAATGAAATTCGAAATTGCTTCTGAATTCGGCGTAAACCTCGGCGCTGACACGACTTCCCGTGCAAACGGTTCTGTCGGCGGAGAAATTACAAAACGTTTAGTTTCCCAAGCTCAAGCATCTATGGGCGGTCAACAATTTTAAACAACTTCATATTCATGGATAACAGAAGGTGCATATCCTGCACCTTCTTTAGCGTGTCGACAAACTTTCACATTCATTGCCGGGGCGGCGGCCCGCACCTCTGGCATATCTTATGAAAGCCCGCACCCGCTTCTCCTTTTTTCATATGCTGATATAAAGGAGGAGTCGGCATGCAGCTGATGTTGAGCATCAATTGGGAATTGATTCAATTTGTCGGGATTTCTCTATTGAATGAGTATGTCTCAAATGTCCACCCTTATCATGGAACTTTTTGCTTTCGCGGGGCTTTTTCTTCCGGACGATCTGACGTATGATAGATCCGATGGGAGTGATTATGTTGAAAATTGCGCTTTTTGGAGGTACAGGCCGTGTCGGACAGGCCTTTCTCAATTTTGTTGAAGAGGATGGGCGTTATTCCGTTTACGCACTTGTTAGGAGGACGGAAGGCGCCCGCATTCCGGATAAATGCTGCCAAGCGCTTGCAGGGAACGCCAGGAACCAGCATGACGTCGAGTCTTTAATAAAAGATTCGGATATCGTTGTCAGCTGTTTAAACACAGATGGAGACGATACATTGACCGTCTCCATCGAACATATGATAAATGCCATGAACGCACATCGGATTAAACGGCTGATTACCATCGGAACGGCCGGTATTTTAAACGCGAGGCAGAACCCGGACCTTTACCGCTTTGAAACAAACGAATCAAAACGGCGCTCGGCGCGCGCAGCGCAAGAACATGCCCGTGTGTACGAACGTCTCCGCGAGTCTGAATTGGATTGGACGATCGTCTGCCCGACATATCTCCCCGACGGGCCGGCATTGAAGACATACCGTTTTGAACAGGATGTTCTGCCGGACGGCGGAAAAGAAATATCGACCGGCGACACCGCCCATTTTCTTTTCAAACAGCTTGAATCAGACCAGTTTGTCAAGGCAAGGGTGGGGCTTGCTTATTAAAGCCGGGTGAAGATCCGGCTTACCCTGTCAGGGTTCCTTTTCCCTTTTGCAGTTCATACATTTGATAGTATTGTCCTTTTTGCTTCATCAGCTCTTCATGATTTCCCCTTTCGATAATCCGGCCTTTTTCAAGAACGAGAATCTGGTCGGCGTTTTTGATCGTTGACAGCCTGTGGGCGATGATAAAGGTCGTTCGCCCTTGTTTAACAACATCAAGCGCTTTTTGAATGACCGCTTCTGTTTCCGTATCGATATGGGCCGTTGCCTCGTCTAAAATAAGAATAGCCGGATCATATGCCAACGCACGCGCAAACGAGATCAGCTGTCTTTCCCCTGACGAAAGGGTGCTTCCTTTTTCGATGACCGGCTCGTCAAGACCTTTCGGCAGGCGGGCGAGCATTTCAAGTGCCCCAACCTGTTTCAAGGCGGCTTCTATTTGATCTCTGGTCAAATCAGCATTGTCAAGGCTGACATTTGAAGCAATCGTGCCGGAAAATAAGTAAGGATCCTGGAGAACGATGCCCATCTGCTTTCTGATTTCCTGCCTTGACATATCGTATATGCTTCTGCCGTCGATTTTGACATCGCCCTTTTCAATATCGTAAAAGCGGAAAAGTACATTTAAAATGGAGCTTTTTCCTGAGCCTGTATGGCCGACCAATGCAACGGTCTCCCCTTGCTTCGCTTCAAATGAGATGTTTTTCAGCACATCTTCACCGTCATGATAGCGAAAAGATACATCTTCAAATACGACTCGCCCCCGCGCTCTTTCGCTGCCCGGCTCTTTGACGTCGACGCCTGGCTCATCCAGCAGGCGGAAAACCCGCTCCGATGATACGCGAGCCAATTCAAGCTTGGCAAACTGGTTGACAATGCCCGTAATCGGCTGAAATAAACGATTCAAGTAATCAACGAATGCATAAAGGACGCCGATTGAAATCATTCCTTCCGCGTTCAGGGCAGCTCCCCCGAAATACCAGATTAAAGCGGTGAACATCACATTTCTAAGAATGTTGACCAAGTTGTGGGACATAAGCGAATTCAATTTCAGCATTTTATTTTGGTAATGAAAGTGGCTCTCGTTCAGCTGTTCAAATTCTTCTTTTGTGTCCTGTCCGCGCCGGAATGCCTGAATAATCGGCATGCCTTGAATCGATTCATTCATTTTGGCGTTGATCTCGCTGTTGATTGACCTGAGTTTATGATTGTAGCCAGAAGCGAATTTTCGATAAACGGCCGCCCAAATGACAATCAGGGGCAAAATCAACAGACAGACGCCGGCCAGCCTGACATCAAGGAAAAACAGCGCGGCGAATATTCCGGCCATATAAATGATATTTGTGACAAACGTCGAAAGAACGGTCACATACAGGTCGCGGATCGCTTCGGTATCATTCGTCACCCTTGCAACGATTTTTCCTGCCGGCAAATTATCAAAATAGCGGATAGGTAGCCTTTGAATGTTGGCGAATACATCCTGCCTCATCTTTTGAATGATGCGGTTTGCGCTCATCTGCAAGAGGTAGAATTGGCCGTAATGGAAAAAGATCGAGAAGACGAGAAGGCCGAAATAAATAGAAACGAGTGAAATCAGCCCTCCTATTTCAGGCTCGTAAAAAGCATACACTTCTGACAAAGACAGGCGATCGGCCTTGTAGGTTTCCGTCCGGTCTCCGCTTGTCATTCTCAGCTCTTCTCCGGATACCGTCCGCTCTCCGTCAAAGGAAACCGGTTCCTCCACAAAGTAGTAGTTCATGCCGACTTGAAAGATGTGAACTTCCTGCAGCTTTTCAGCTGAAGAGTCTGTCCTGTCCTCCCTGATATATTCCTTTCCTTTATAGGAAACGGTATATTTCGTCTTCTCTGTTGTTTCATACCACGTTTTTTCAATTCCAAGAATATGATCGTCGATCATCTTTTTGGCGATCATCGGTCCCGTCAGCTCGGCTGTGACGGCAATCGTCAGCATGACGAGCGCCCAGATGAGAATTTTTTTGTAAAGAAGCGCATATTGGAAAAGCCTTTTTCCTGTTGTCATGCTACAGTCCCCCCTTCTTCTCCCGAAGGAAGCTGCTGTGCTTCGTATTGTTCAAAATACCAGCCTTTCCGGCCGATCAGTTCCTGATGCGTCCCTCTTTCAACGATCCTTCCATTTTCCATGACGAGAATGAAATCGGCGTGTTCGACGGCCGACATCCGATGTGATGTAATAAAGGTCGTTTTGCCTTTCCGCCTGCTGCGGATGTTTTCAATAATCGCCGCTTCCGTTTTTGCATCGACGGCGGACAGCGAATCATCCAAGATCAAAATATGGGGCTCCGCAATCATCGCTCTCGCAATTGAAATCCTTTGTTTCTGCCCCCCGGATAAAGCGACGCCCTTCTCTCCGACCATTGTCTCCAAGCCGTCTGAAAGCATCTCAATATCCTTTTTCAGATGTGCTGCAGAGATGACATCGTATAAATCGCGTTCCTCGGCGAGTCGTCCGCCGAACAAAATATTGTCTTTCACCGATTTTGAAAACAACACGTGGTCCTGAGGCACATACCCGATCCAGCTGCGAAGCTGATCAAGCGGCAGGCGGTCAATCGGCACGCCCGAAATGGTGATCGTTCCTTTTCCTTTCGGGTACTGCCTCAGCAGCTGCTTGACTAACGTCGTTTTGCCGCTTCCCGTCTTTCCGACGACTCCGACCGTCTGTCCTTCTAATACGGTAAATGAAATATCGGCCAGGTTTTCCGACGCGGAGCTCGGGTACGTAAAAGCGACCCCGTCAAACACAATATCGCCCGGTTCCGCTGCTTCAGGTTCGGCGGGCTCTCTCACATCAGGCTCATATGCCAATGTTTCATTTACTCTGTCAAGCGAAGCATTTCCCCTCTGCATGACATTGATCAGTTCTCCGATCGCAAACATCGGCCAGATCAGCATGCCGAGGTACACGTTGAAAGAGACGAGTTCACCCAATGTCAGCTGGCTGCGGAAAACAAGATAGGCGCCGTAGCCAAGACCGATTAAATAGCTGATCCCGACCAAAAACTTCACCGTCGGTTCGAACAGCGAATCGATCAAAGCGACTTTCATATTTTTCTTGTACACATCAGCCGTCATGCTGTTGAACCGGCTGACATCATTTTTCTCCTGTACATAGGCCCGGATCACCCTTACCCCTGACACGGACTCAAGCACTCGATCATTTAAAGCGCCAAACGCATCCTGCGCTTCCGTGAAACGCTCATGAATTTTTTTCCCGTAAATGCTGATGGCAGCCGCCATCAGCGGAAGGGGAATGATCGAAGCAAGCGTCAGCTTCCAGCTGATCAAAAAACCCATCGTCAAAAGAATCGTCAGCATATACATCGTCGAATCGACCAAGGTCAAAATGCCGAAGCCCGCCGTCATGGAAATCGCTTTTAAATCATTTGTCGCCCTCGCCATCAAATCCCCTGTGCGGTTTTTCTCGTAAAAAGACGGGGTCATTTTCAGCAAATGGCCCATCAGCTTGGATCTGAGGATTTTTTCGACAAGGTTCGCTCCCCCAAACAGCTGATACATCCAATAATAGGACAAGATATAAACAACTGCGCCAAGCGCGAGAAATAAACCGATATAGCCGAGCATGCCGGCCTTTGAAAAAGTGCCCGCCTGCATGTCGTCAATCGCGTTGCCAAGCAGCTTCGGCGGAAACATTTCCAATACGTTTACAATAATCAATAGGACGACTGCTATCGTGTAGCGCCGCCAAGAGGCTTTAAAAAACCAGCCCAGCTTCCATAAAACAGAAAACATCTAATATCCTCTCCTTTTTTAGCCGCCTTCAAGTTTTTCCTTACAATCTTTGATTTCGTTTTTTCTGATACTCGGCATAAAAAATTCCTCCTTATGTGCGGTTTATTTATTAGAAAAACATGCTGCTCCGCATCGGGAACAGAATGTTTTTTCTCAGAAAAAAAAGGCACACTGTGTACCAGCATGCCTTTTTTCATATAAAAAGGCGCATGTACGCTTGTTCACGCGACATGCGCCTTCCTTTTGAAAATTGTTAAAGTGAAACAGAGCCCTGATCGTAAGGAAGGTATAAAAATGTCACGTTAAGGTGCTTTTGTTGTTGAACTGATGCTTTGATATTTCTAAACATGACGATACCCTCCAATCTTATTAATATTTTCCATCTTATAGTACGGCCCTTTATTTGTCAATTTGTTTTTTTGGCGAATGGCGGGCTTTTGATTCATATTCTCATATTTCGTTAGATTTGTTGGGAAAACGGGTAATATAAAAGTAAATCCATTCTGAAAGGAATGATCAATTTGTTTAAAGCTGACCGGATCATTGTCGCGTTTGACGGAAAAGAGGAAAGCAAAAAAGCGCTGAAAAAAGCGATCGACCTCTCGAAAAGGCTCGGCTCGCAATTGACCGTCGCCCATGTCCATGAACCGAGGCAAGTGAGAACAGAGGCTGCGACTGAAAGACCCGCTGCCGGCGCGCCATACCTTTACAGCGGCTTCCCGGCCGTGCCCCGGGTCCCCCACGATTCAGACTTGGCCGGTGAACCCATGATCTATGAGGACAGCGCGGAAGAAGCGATTGCGGCAGCGAAAATCATATTGAGCGAAAACCAGTACGACGCGGAAATAGAGGTGTTGGAAGGCGACCCGGCCAACGCAGTTCTACAACATGCGGAAAATATCGGCGCTGACCTTGTCATCACGGGTACGCGCGACCAAAACCGCCTGAAAAAGCTCCTGTTTGGCAGTGTCAGTGACAAGATATCGACAAAATCGGAGATCCCTGTGCTAATTGTAAAATAACGATTTTAAAAGAGGCCGGTCAAATGTCCGGCCTCTCATCATGTTACGATCTTCTCCTGTTCATAATATAGATCATGCCCCACACAATGGATAGGAAGACTCCTAATACTATGACCGCATTTATTATTGAATCAATGCAATCTCTCCTTCTCTATGAAAACATACTTGTAGAAAGAACCTGTTTTTGCAGTCATACATAAGCATTTGCATCAGTATAAAACTGCAAGGGCACTGTTCCCGCGAATGATCCTCTACTGCTATATACAACGCCAATTGATTTTTTCCTGCTAAGCCGAATGGTTACCTTTATCCTCTAGACTTTCTTCACTTTAGACGTTTCCCTTGAAATTTGACTTTCACTCCACATGACTTACAATTGATTTCTTTCTCCGCCTTGCCCCGCATTCTTGGTTTTACTTATTGTCCCCCCTCTCTACAGTCCCAACGATCTTTATATCAATAAACTGCCGCAAAATAAAAGCCCCTCTCCAGCGAAATCCAATAACAGGAAAAATAGGCGTTCAAATTAGTAACAACCACCTAACAGACCTCATAATTTGATCTTGTGAGTACCCGGGGTATTTGACTTAATCTGACTTTGCTTATGTTTCATTCTTCTTTTATTGTTTTGGTCAAAAAATTTTATCGATGAGGGGGATATTAAAATGCAACCATTCCATGATGAACTGCAGTCGTTGGAGATGGATCAATTCCAGGCAGAAGATATGACGCATTGGGATGCGGACCGTCATCACGCCAATGTTAAACACTGCGCAAGCTGCTGGAGCTGCGGAAGCTGTGCCAGCTGTTGGAGCTGCATGGGTCACAGCTGTTGGAGCTGCGCGGGTCACAGCTGTTGGAGCTGCGCGGGTCACAGCTGCTGGAGCTGTGCGGGCCACAGCTGCTGGAGCTGTATGGGCCACAGCTGTTGGAGCTGCATGGGCCACAGTTGTTGGAGCTGCGCGGGCCATTGCTGTTGGAGCTGTTGGCGCGGAGGCATGTAGTTTTTTTATAAAAAAGAAGACTTCCCCTGCCTCTTTTGCCGCAGGGGTCTTCTATTGCATAAAGGACAAACAAAATTACATATAATGGTATGTCTTGTTTTTAAAACATAGAAGGAGGAAGAGCATGACACACCTGACTGCTTCCGCTCGCCTGAAAGTAAACCAGGATACATGGTTTCTCCCTGATCCGAACGGCGGCGCATATTTTAGAAATAATTCCGGGTCGTTTCGCATAAAAGGATCTTCGATTGCTCAATGGATCGAAAAACTTCTGCCGATGTTCAACGGGGAACATTCGCTTGAAGACTTGACAAAAGGGCTGCAGGCTCAGTACCGAAAGAGAGTATATGAAATCGGAGAAATGCTTTATAAAAACGGGTTCGTTCGCGACGTAAGCCGGGATCACCCGCACAAACTGGAAAGCTCAGTGCTTCAAACGTTTGAAGCCCAAATCGAATTTATTGAGAGCTTTGCCGATTCCGGCGCTTACCGCTTTCAGCTGTCGCGTCAAACCAAAATATTGGCTATAGGGGCCGGCTCCTTTCTCACAAAATTGGTCCGGTCGCTGATCGATTCCGGTTTTTCAAGAATCCGTGCGATCGTGACGGATGCATCCGGGCGCGCTTTAGACGAACTGGCAGAAATATCAGGGCAAACCGAAAGCGGACTGGAGATTGGCTGCGCCGAAACGCAACACTGGCGAGAAGCGGTGCGATCTGCCGATTGGGTTCTGTATGTCTCTGACCGCGGCTTCACAGATGAGCTCCGCGATCTTCAAACGTTTTGCCTCGAAGAGAACAAAGGCTTCATACCCGGGATCTGCCTGAAACAAGTCGGACTGGCAGGCCCAGTCTTTCATCAACAAGGAGACGGCTGCCTGAAGGATGCCTGGAGGCGCCTCCATCGGTCTGCGCTCCATGAAGAACGGACGCTTCGAACTTTTCCTTCGGCAGGGAAAGACATGCTGGCAAACGTTATTGTGTTCGAATTGATGAAAGCAACTGCTGAGATTGCACCATTATCTAAGAAGAATCAAGTGTATCTGATTGATTTGGCAACGCTCGAAGGCGGCTGGCATATGTTTCTTCCGCATCCGGACTTCGAATGCGGCAAGGATTCGCCTGAACTCATCTGCGACCTTGAAGCGAAACTTTCGGAGCGCCCCGGAAGAGAAGCAGAAAGCAGGTTATTTCAATGTTTCAGTGAACTGACCTCACCTGTAACGGGCATTTTTCATCTGTGGGAAGAGAAACATTTGCGGCAGCTTCCTTTAGCACAATGCTTTGTTCAGACAGCAGACCCGCTCTCTTCCGGACCTGCGGAGCTTTTGCCCAAGACGGAGTCGGTCGGTTTGACCCATCAAGAGGCGCGGCGGGAAGCCGGGCTGACGGGTATTGAAATGTATGCATCAAGGTTGAACCGTTCTTATCCGAATAACGGGGAGTTGTTCGCGATCGCCGCCGGGGAAACGCTGGCTGAAGGCGTATTAAGGGGATTGGAGAAATGCTTGGAACACCGGTTGCGAGAACGGATCAAAAGCGGAAAAGAAACGATTTCCCTCGTTCAGCTAGGCGGAATGGAAGACCGGCATACCGCATTTTATTTAAAAGCGCTGACAGTCTTGTACGGCAAACCGGAAATCGGTTTAGGAAAAAACATACAAGGCTTCCCTGTCGCATGGGCAGGAATTCGCGGCCGCTGGTACGGAAGTTCTGGACTCAACATCACATTCGCTCTCAGAAAAGCGCTCGAACGGGCGCTGACAGACAAAGACCCTGTGAAAGGCGCGGATGTTTTGCTGGAGTCTAGTGACCTTAAGCTTGCTACCCCCGTTTCCGCTGATTTGCAGCAAACACTGCTTTCCGCCTTGAAAAACAACTGCAACTTGCAGCTTTATGTCTATGAGCTGCCTGCTGAACCATTTTTCAAAGAAAAACTGGCAGGCATTTACTGCGTGCAGTTGCGAAAGGAGGAATCTTGATGAACCGCTGCATTTTGGTCATTGGCGAAGGATTGATGGCAGAAGACGCATCACAACAATTATCTGCTGAATATAACATTATCCGAAGGTCTGATTTTGAGAACAGCATACCGGAGGAGACTGCGTTCGCTCTTGTGCTGCACGATGCTTGGCGGCCTTTATTATACCGCGAGGCGGAAAAGGTGCTAAGGGCGGCAGGGATTCCGTGGCTTCGCGGGTTTGCATCTTTTGGCGAAGGGGTCATCGGACCGCTCGTTATTTCGTCAGCGTCAGGATGTTCCCAATGCGCCGATATGAGGCGGTATATCTCCGGCCCCGACAGCAGAGAGACCCTTGAACTGGAACAAAAAAGCAATGGCATAAGCCGCGATCCGTGGGTTTCAAAGACCGGCTGCCGCCAAATGGTCAGCCTGATCTGCACAGAAGTCGACAACATCATGAACGGCGGGTGCGGCCGGTTGATAAAAAACCTTTACATCGTCAATTTGAAAACGTTAGAAAGTTCGCTCCACGCTTTCATCCCGGAACCGACATGCCCTATATGCGGGAGTCTGCCTGAAGACGGAGCGGAATCCGCACGGATATCGCTTCGGCCCAGTCTGAAAACGAACCCGGACAGCTTTCGCGTGCGAAACACGGACGATTTAAAACAAACGCTCGCCAAAGACTATCTGGATCATAGAACGGGGATATTCAACGCCAAAATTTATGACGCGATTCTGCCGTTCGCCGATATGATCGTCAATATGCCTTTATGGACGGGAAATGAAGGTGTCGGAGGGCGGAGCCATTCGTATGAAGACAGCGAATTGACCGCCATTTTAGAGGGTTTGGAACGTTATTCCGGAATTGAACCGCGCGGCAAACGGACGGTCGTACATGACACCTATGAAAATGTAAAGGATCGTGCGCTCAACCCGGCAAAAGTCGGGCTCCATCAAGCGGAACAATACATGCATCCCGATTTTCCTTTTCAGCCATTTCACCCGGCCCGTCCTCTTCACTGGGTATGGGGCTATTCATTTTTGCAGAAACGGCCGATTCTCATTCCTGAATCGCTCGCCTATTACAGCCTGGGGCGCGAAGACAGCTTCGTCTATGAAACATCGAACGGCTGTGCACTTGGAGGGAGTTTGGAGGAAGCGATTTTCCATGCCATACTAGAAGCCGCTGAGCGCGATTCATTTTTGCTTGCCTGGTACGCCAGGCTCCCACTTCGGCAGCTGGATCTCGGCTCTTCAGAAGATCCGGAATTACGCCTCATGACAGAGAGGGTGCGAAGTGTGGCGGGATATGATCTGCATGTCTTTAATTCAACGATGGAATACGGCATTCCAAGCGTTTGGGCGATCGCCAAAAACAGAAAACGGGAAGGATTGAATCTGATTTGTTCCGCAGGGGCCCACCCCGATCCCGTAAAAGCGGTGAAAAGCGCCCTTCATGAGCTGGCAGGCATGATGTTGAAGCACGACCGCAAATTTGAATCTGAAAGGAGCAAATATCACCAGATGCTCCGCAATCCTGCTTTAGTGCAGGAAATGGAGGATCACAGCTTCATGTACGGACTGCCTGAAGCTGAAGAGCGACTCCGGTTTTTGCTGAATCAAAGCCGGCCTCTACAAACATTCGACGATGCCTTTAAAAAAAGAAAGAAACACCTTGATTTAACCGAAGATCTCTGCGACCTGCTTGAAGCTTTCCGGAGTCTCAATCTTGAAGTGATTGTCGTTGACCAGACTTCCCCTGTTATCAAACGGAACGGACTTTACTGTGTGAAAGTGCTTATCCCGGGCCTGATTCCGATGACATTCGGACAGCGCTTCATCCGCCTAGAAGGACTTGAGAGAATTTTCACGGTGCCGAAGGAGCTCGGCTTTGCAGAAGAGCCGTTAACACCAGAACAGCTGAACCTGCATCCGCACCCGTTCCCTTAAAATTTAAGAGAATGACTTTTTTTCCCGATTGTTCTGCTTTATGATCATAAAGCAGAACTTTTTAGGCGGTGGATAATATGAAACAGGAATACAAGCGGCCGCTTCTTTTCATTGCTTCCCTTTTCACGGCCTTTTGCACCGTTTATTTCGGCGGCAGACTGATCGGTTTCTATATGACGGAATACCCGAAATGGAACGGACAAAGCGCCGATGGAAATTGGGAGGCCGTGATCAAAAAGATAGAAGGCCGCACGCTATTTGGCGGAGACCTCTATTGGACAGGCGACCGCGGGGAGCTGGACGATATATATTTGGAAAAGTTGGTCGTAAAGTTTGGTGATGAAATCGTTTTGAACTCCCAAGTCGAGACGCCGATGAAAGATTACGCGGGAGGCGAATTCCCCGGCGGAGGGTCAAAAGAACAATCCGTTTCTTTTTTGGAAGAGCTTGAAGAAGCCGAATTCGCCGGCCGCAAGATCACGGTTCAATTGGATTGGAGAGAGGGCAAACAAGCGTCCCATACAGCATTTACCCTTGATAAAAGCTCATGGTAAAAGGCGGAATATCGATTATATTCCGCCCACCTCAATTTTGCTTCGCATCGTCAGCTCTTCCTGCGGCCCCAAATCCCGAAATCCGGTCACATCCTTCGGAAGGTTGAGGTTCGGTGCATTCGTCATCCAAGTATATGGCTCTATACAAAGCAGGTCATCCTGATCAGATGTACCGTTAAACACAACCCAGTGCTTAAAATGACCGTCGCATTGGTAGCGGACGCGAATGCCGGCGAGGCTGTCCGCAATGACGGCCGCGCTGTTTCCTTCCTGGTCTTGTTCAGCTGCCAATATATCGTCAAGCCTTTCTCCCGCTGCCATTTTTCCCGCTTTGAACTCCTCTGTCACCCGATACTCGCCTGTCGGCAGCATGCGGTCTGTCAGCGTCCATCGCTTTGAGGCAGGAAGAGTAAACAGACACCTTTCTTTATCTCCTGCTTCGTTTAAAGGATAGCGGAAAGATGTGTGGTACCCCAATCCGATCGGCATCGGGTCTTGACCGCGATTGACAGCCGATGCATCGATTTTCAGATGCTGTCCTTCTAACGTGTAAGTGATGGTGATGGAAAACGAGTGCGGAAAGATCGCTTTAATATCGGGATGATCATCAGAGTCCAGCTTCGTCTGCACGATGATCATCTCTTCTGTTGCCTCCACTTTTTCGACCGTCCATTTTTTATCGTAAAGAAATCCGTGCAGGTGGTTTTCGAGCGGCTTTTCATTGATCGGCAGCTCGTACGTTCTTCCCGCATATGTAAATCTTCCGTGGTCGATCCGGTTGGGAGGAAAAAGAACAGGAATTCCGAATAAAAACGGATTCGCGTTATATTCTTCCTTTGTTTCAGGCGTTTTCAACAATTTCAAACCGCTCGGCTTCCACTTCAGTGAAATTAAATTGCTTCCCCACCCGGGCACAAGTACAGCCTCTAAATCATCATTTTCCAACCAGATCGCTTCCTCATCTAAAAACCGGCTTTTCTGAACAGTGTAAGACATTCGCATTTCCCCCTATTTTGGCTAAAGGATCAGTGAAACGTGTATCAAGTACATGCCTATCTCCAATCTATTATATCTTAAAAAAGTCAGCGCTTTCAAAAGAGAATGGGCGAACCTTTGAAAAATGTTTGAAATATTTTAATTTAAGTATATAATCTATTTTTCTGTTATAATACGTTTATGCACAAAAGCATCAAAGTATTAAAGAGAGATATTTCTTCTAATGAGGTGTGTGACTTGTCAAACGAAAAACGTCTATCGTTTTCCATATCGGCTCTATTGTTTTTAGCCATATTGTTCATTATTTTCACCTGCTTATTCATATTTAAAGCAGAAGCGCACATACCGCTGTTGATTTGCGTTGGTTTTTTAGCTGCGGTCGGCGCGGTGAAAGGCCATTCCTGGAAAGACCTTGAAAGCGGCATTGTCTCAGGCATCCGGAATGGCGTTCAGCCGATTATCGTCCTTTGTTTAATCGGCATCTTAATCGGAGTCTGGGAGTACAGCGGCGCGATTCCGACGGTAACGGTTTACGCGTTGAATCTGATTGAACCGCAGCACCTGCTGCTCACCGCACTTTTCAGCTGTCTTGTGATCAGTTCATTGGTCGGCTCCAGCTTTACGACGGTCAGCACGATCGGCGTCGCCCTCATCGGCGTGGCCGCAGCGGCCGGCGTTCCACTGACATGGGCGGCGGGAGCTGTGATTTGCGGCGCCTGTTTCGGCGACAAAATGTCTCCGATGTCTGACACGACCAATTTTGCCGCAGGAGTCGGAGAGCTTCCCATTTTCAAGCATATTAGACATATGGCGGGAACGACGATCCCCGCTCTTTTGATCACGATTTTGCTTTTCTTTTTCATGGGCCGTTCTTTAACGGCGGCACCGGCTTCTACCGAAAACATTCAAGCGATCATAAACGGAATAGAAGGTACAGTCAACATCAGCGTCTGGGCGCTTCTGTCGCCTCTTCTTGTGATTGTACTTGCTGTCAGACGAACGCCCGTCATTCCGTCGCTTGCAGCGGGGATCGTTTCCGCCGGAATTCTTGCCGCGTTGATACAGCCTGACGCCAGCATTTCATCGTTTTTGTCAGCGATGCAGAATGGTCCTGTTTTCTCAGCCGACACTGAAGCCGTTGAGAAAATTTTAAACCGCGGCGGCCTTCAATCGATGATGGGCTCTGTTTCCCTGATTATCATCGCATTCGCGCTCGGCGGTCTCATGGAAAAGATCGGCCTGATTACAAGCCTGCTTGAAGGTGTGATCAAGGGCATTCATACGAAAGGCCGGCTTGTGTTCTCAACCGTTTCATCAAGCATCGGCATGAACCTGGCGACAGGCGAACAGTATTTATCGATCTTGATTCCCGGACAGTCCTTTAAAAAGCTGTATGACAAGCTCGGAATCGACCGAAAACATTTGTCGAGATCGCTTGAAGACGGAGGGACATTAATCAATCCGATGATTCCTTGGGGAGTCAGCGGCGCGTTCATGTCCAGCGCGCTCGGCGTTCCCGTTATTGAATATTTGCCGTTTGTGTTTTTCCTATATTTATCGCCGCTCTTTTCAATTTTGTTCGGTTTCCGCAAGTAAAAAAAACGCCGTTTCCCCTTGGAAGCGGCGTTTTTCTTTTGTTAAACCGGTTTGGCTGTCTCTGACAAAATGCTGTTTTGCAATGCGGTCTGCACATTTTTGGTGAGCGGTCCGGGCGCTCCGGAGCCGATAGTTTGCCCATCAATCGATGTGACCGGAATGACTTCGGCTGTCGTTGACGTGATGAACACCTCATCTGCATTCAGCAATTCATCCTTTGTCACCGCTTTTTCTTCATAGTTCAAGCCGTGTTTCTCACACAGCTGAAGCACTTTCTTCCGCGTGATGCCGTTTAAGATGAGCGTTGTCACAGGATGGGTGTAGATAACGTTTTTCTTGACGACGTAAACATTTGAGGACGTCCCTTCCGTCACCAACCCGTCGCGAATTAAGATCGCTTCGAATGAAGAAGCTTCATGCGCTTTTTGCTTGATCATTACATTGTACAACAGATTTAAACTCTTAATGTCGCATCTCAGCCAGCGCATGTCGTCCGCAGTAATAGCTGAAACGCCGTTTTGCTGTTCTTTTTCAGGCTTTTGAATAGGAAATGTATAAGCCGTCACCTGAGGCGTAAGCCCTGCTCCGTATTGGTGCTTTCTCGGGGCTTTTCCCCTTGTCACTTGAAGATACAGCCCGCCGTCCCGCATTTGATTGATGTCGACGAGCTCTTTTAGCTGGCTTTTCAGCTCGGCTTCTGAAAAAGACAAGTCGATTCCGATTTCGGCTGCGCTTTTATATAAGCGGGCAATGTGTTCATCAAGCGTGAACAAGATTCCATTGTAAATGCGGATGACTTCATAGACGCCGTCTCCAAATTGGTAGCCTCTGTCTTCAATATCAACCGCACACTCGCTCCGTTCCATCAGCCGGCCGTTAAAAAGAACTTTCATTTCTCCATCCCCTTGTTTTTTGTTGACTTCTGAATTTTCTCCATTCCATTCTAACACGACCCTGCCCTTCAAAATAGTGCAATATTTCCAAAAACTTTTCTCCGCCTTCATGATCAAAAAAACAGCATTCCCCATCGTTCAGCATTTTCTATTAAAATTTGATATCTTTTTCCCTTCATCCTGTATTCATCTTCTTTCCAATCCTGTATACTTAAACATTGTGATCCATTATTTTATGAGACTAGCATTCTATAATGGCATTGGAACGAGAAAAATGATACGGAGAGAGTGACATGCGCCAAGTATCAAAAAAAACTGCCCCATCTGTAGCTTATCTGTTGACGAAAACAGCGTGCTTTTTTGTTTTGTGTCTGATTCTCCTGTACGTGTGGGACCTTTCACAGTCCTCTGCCGCCGCTGAGAAAAAAGAGCTTACGGTGTCGGAAAACAGCCAAATGAGGCATGAAGGAGACAGCGTTCCGCTCAAAAAAGCAACGCAAGGCGAACTTCTCGATCACTTGAGCACAAAACAGCAGATCGAAAAGCGCAAGCAGGAAAAAGAGAAGCAAAAAGCTGCCGCCGAAAAAAAGCAAGAAAAATTGAAGGAAAAAACGGTTTATTTGACGTTTGACGATGGGCCTTCAGCCGTAAGCCAAAGGCTGCTGCAAATTTTATCCGAACATGACGCTAAAGCGACGTTCTTCATGCTCGAACCGAACATGAAGCTTCACAAAAAAGCCGTTCTCAATATGAAGCAGCAGGGCCATGCACTTGGACTTCACGGAGTGACCCATGACCAAAAGCAATTTTATAAAGGCGCCAATTCTCCTCAGCTGGAAATGAAGCAGGCTCAAAAAACGCTGAAGTCTATCACCGGGGTTGAAACCCATTTAATCAGAACGCCTTACGGGAGCAAACCTTCGCTGACCGAAGCGCAGAAAAAAGTGCTGAAAAAGAACGGATTTGTTTATTGGGACTGGAATATTGACAGCATGGACTGGAAATACAGAAGCCAAAAATTCGTTCCGGAAGTCATGAACCAGCTGAATACGCTGGAAAAGCGGCAGACAAAACAGCCGATCGTGATCCTGATGCACGATATTCCTTCAACGGTTCAATCGTTGCCGTTATTGCTGACAAATTTAAAAAACATGGGGTATTCATTTGCAACGCTTGATGAATCGATGACACCCGTTCATGAATAACCCCCCATGCCTGATCCCCTGCTGAAGGGGATTTTTTTATTTCCTCCCGCAAGTGTGATTATCTGACACACTTGTTGCCAAACAAACCGTTTTCTGATTATGATGCAGTTATCTTTATATCATGGGGTGAATAAATGAAAATTGAAGAGCTGCATTCGACTGCCGAATATACCAATCAATTGGCCGAGCTTCTCATCCGGGTCGTCGATGACGGGGCATCGATCGGCTTTCTGCCCCCGCTTGATGAGCAGCTGGCGGAGGCTTATTGGAAAACAGCCGTCACACCGGATTCGGTGTTATGGATTGCCAAACAAAACGGCCGGATCGCAGGAAGTGTTCAATTGCACTTATGCACAAAACAAAACGGCCGCCACAGAGCGGAAATCTGCAAGTTAATGACAGATCCCGCCTTCAGGCGGCAGGGCGTCGCCATATCGTTAATGGAAAAAGCGATCGACAGGGCGAAACAGGAAGGCAGATCTCTTCTCGTGCTGGATACAAGGGAAAAAGACCCGTCCAACCTTCTTTACGCTTCGCTCGGCTTTGCCGAAGCCGGCCGCATTCCCGCATACGCGGAATCTGCAGACGGCAGCTTCGATACATCCGTTTTTTATTATAAAAAATTGTGATGAAGCTCAGAAAAAGGCGCTCCGGTCTGGAGCGCCTTTTTAACAGTTAAGCTTCCGAACAAACTCGGCGATTTTTTGATGGATGACAATATCAAATAAATGATCGTAAGGTGTCTTATCGAGATTGATCATCGCTTTCTTCAAGCCTAGGATCAAGTGCGCTTCTTCAGGAACAAACCTGACAGGCGCCACTTCAAGTGAAGTGCCGATCACCAAAAGCAGGTCGGATTCGTTGAGGACTTCAAAAAGCGTGTCAAAATGCTGAACGGCATCGCCGAACAGCACGACATTCGTTTTTAATATGAATCCGCATTCTCTCCCCTTGCCATTGACGCGATGGCATCTTGGCACTTCTTCTTGAAGAATGTGGTCAAGACCATAGCGCGCCCCGCATTTTGGGCATGCGGCTGTTTGGATCGAACCGTGCAGTTCATATACATGGCGGCTTCCCGCCTTAAGATGCAGTCCGTCGATATTTTGCGTGAACACCTTGACATCCTTACCGCTTTTCTCGAGATCGGCTAAATAAAGGTGCCCGTCATTCGGCTGATAAGTTCCGGTCATTTTCATTTGAAAAAGCTCTTTAAACTTCGGCCAAAACAATTTTGGATATCGTTCATAATAATCACGACTCATCGCTTCCATTCTCGACAGATCTTCCGTCCATATGCCGCCGGCTGAACGAAAATCGGGAATACCTGATTCCGTGCTCATACCGGCGCCTGTCAAAACGGTAATGCGCTCGGCATTTTCGATCATCTCCACAAATCTCAGGGCTTTTTCCTCCATTTGGCTTGTCTCCCTTCCAAAAGCATTACCTAAGCATCTCCTTGCTGATCTTTCATTTTCTTCAACTCAAAGAGGCTGTGACCCGGAGAAACAAAATCAACCTGCTCCTCTTTCATAATATCAAGAATTCGGTAGTTGACATCCTGTCTGACGTCCAAGTTTTCGGCCCAGACCGTCGTATTGGTATAGTAGTTGAAGAAGATGCTTAAATGCGTATCCTTCAGGACGTCGAAATTGACCATAATGACATCCGGGTTGACCCCTTCGTGCGACTTGAGCATTTCTTTGAAACGCTCCACACATCGTTCGACTTTCTCGCGCGGGGTGGATGGATCGATTTCGAGCGTAAAGGTGACCTGACGCTTTCGCATTTTCGTCCAGTTCATGATCGCTTCGTTAGCCAGCACCGAGTTGGGGACGGTCACGAGAGCTTCTCCGGCTGTGCGGACTTTCGTGCTTCTGAACGATATATCTTCAACAGATCCGGTGACGATATTTGTTTCAATCCAATCGCCGATTGTAAAGGGCTTCTCCATAATAATGACAATTCCGCCGAAAAAGTTGCCGACAGTGTCTTTTGCCGCAAGAGCAAAAGCGAAGCCACCGAGCCCGAGTCCGGCAACAAATCCGTTGACATCATAATTGAACTCTCCGGCGATGACGCTGATTCCGAGCGCTACAATGATAAAGCGGAGAATCTTGGACAAAAACGGCGCAAGAATATCATCCATATCAAGCTCAAGCCGCTTATTGATTTTATCGAATAAAACCGACGAAGCCGCCGTTAAGTTGTATAGGCCGCTTACAATAACCAAAATCACGGACACTCTGTACAGTTTATGAACGATCGCCATATGCCCATCAAAAAACGGGGAATATATGATGGCCAGATAAATACCGAGTATCGCAAAAAACCACCGGGCCGGCTTTTCAAACGCCAGCACCACCTGATTGAAAAAGTCTGTTTTCGTCTTATTCGTCAATTTCAGTATTAAGTTGAACAAGTACTTCGTAAATATTTTTCGAAACGCGAAAAATAAAAGAAGGATACCGATGCTGATTCCGATATCGACAGCGAAATCCATTGTCATATACTTTTCGAACATTGCTTTCTCTCCCTTATTTCACTCATCAAGCTTTAATTATACTAAAACGAGAAAAAAATTTCTCATTTTATTGTGCACCAAAAATAACCGTCGACACGCATAAAAGGCTGCCGAACACTTCGGCAGCCTGATGATCATCATATTTTATTGTTCCAGAGACAACGTGATTCGGGCCAACACCGCTATTTCTTCTTCTGAGACTGTGTTTGGTCAAGGAGAGTCGCTTTAAACATTTCAGCATCGGTTTCGATCTTAATCCGTTCTTCCACTTTAATTCTCCCTTTACCCATCATCTCGCCTCCTTTTGTCCATTATAAAATATCAGAATCTTTAGTAAATGATCCTTTTGTACCATTTTGCCGAAATTTGTCGCTTGTCTCTTCTCCCTGCCCTTTGTCCGCTTCAGTCAAATGATTTACTTGCATCGTCAAAATCGGGTATCCTTGTGATGGAAAGATTTTATCAAGAGGAGCTGACATGCTTGCATATTATCGCACATCGCGGAGCCTCGGCTTACGCCCCTGAAAATACGTTTGCCGCTTTTGAAAAAGCGGTGGAGCTCGGGGCTGATTTTATCGAACTCGATGTACAGCTGACAAAAGACGGCAGACTTGCCGTCATCCACGATGACAAAGTTGACAGAACGACGAACGGTACCGGGTTCGTTCGCGAGTATACGATGAATGAGCTCGAAAAGCTTGATGCGGGAAGCTGGTTCAGCCCGGAATTTCAGGGCGAAAAAATCCCTTCACTTGAAGCTGTTCTAGGGAAATATCACAACAAGACGGGCCTTCTCATCGAAATCAAGTCGTCCAAAACCCAGCCCGGAATCGAAAAAGCGGCCGGACAACTGATCAGCCGGTTCGGCCATTCGATGAACGCGATTGTCCAGTCGTTTGACGCAGGCGCCATGAGGGCGCTTCATCACATGTATCCTTCGATTCCGACCGCCGTTTTGATCAGGCCGCGATTCGGAATGCTGCCGCGCGCCCGGCTGCGGCAAATCGCGGAGTTTGCCCGGTACGTCAGCCTGAAAGCTACGATGGTCAGCCCTTTTCTGATCAAATCGATTCACAGCTGTGATTTGAAGGCGCTGGCCTGGACGGTCAACGGGGAGAAAACGGGACGCCGCCTGAAAAGCTGGAAAATCGACGGGATCATTACCGACTACCCGGATTATTTTTGAGAAAGAAGGAAGAGTATGAAATCATCTGTTGCCGTTTTTATCGGAGGAGCCCTCGGCTCGCTGCTGCGCTACTTCGTCAATCTGCATGGCGGCACCGCCGGTTTTCCTTGGCCGACTTTTATTGAAAATGCGTCTGGAAGCCTTCTCCTCGGCCTTTTGACAGGTTTTTTTGCGGCTCGGGCAAAAAAGCCGCTCGTCCAGTTATGTTTAGGAACGGGGTTTTGCGGAGGATATACGACAATGTCCGCTTTTTCTAAAGAGACCGTATTTTTGCTGCAATCGGCCGCTCCGCACATCGGGGTTCTGTACTTGATCGTGTCGCTTGCCTGCGGGGTGTGCTTCGCATTTTTGGGCATCATGATCGGCAAAAGGATGAGCGGAGCGTCAGGGAAAGAAAAGGAGCGGTATCAATCATGATGGCAGTTGGATTTATGATCGCCGGAGGATTCGGCTCCGTTTTAAGATTTTGGCTCGGCAATATGCTCATGGCGATGTTTCCGCGCCCGCGCATTCCTGTCAACGTGATGGCGGTCAATATTGTCGGCTCATTCGCCCTCGGCATATTCGTCAGCCTCGGCATTGACAATCAAACGGTCTCTATCTTGGTCGGAACTGGATTTTTCGGAGGCTTCACAACATTTTCCACATTCAGCGTCGAAGCGGTTCAGCTTTTGGCTGCAAAACGTGTAAAGGATTCAGCGGTTTACATGCTGCTTACAATGGCATGCTCACTCGGGGGGTTCTGGGCCGGCAGCATGCTGATTTTGTGAAGATGATGAAACAATGATGCTCGTTCGGCTATGAACAGGCGCTTGCACATGTACTTCCGGTTGTCATTTTTCTTGCGCCCGCCGTCGCAAAAGCTGTGCCCTGATTTGAATGGCATTGTTCAGAAAGGAACACCACGGACAACTAAAAAAGATACAAACACATTAAAGAATCCATTTTGAATGCTTCAAAATGGATTCTTCCCTTTTTATCCTTTTTCAATGGCCGCTGTTTGAAAGCTGTCCCAATTCGCAGAAATAACGTTCAAAACATCGTCTTTTTCTTGGTAAGCTCCAATTTGTCCCCCGTCCATCGTCACTTTATACAGGGGAAACTCATTGTGTGTCAGACCGAGGCAGAGTGCGATGCCGGCTGCATGTCCCCGCGCCGTCTGTTCGATCCAGGCGGCGCTTTTCATTTTTGCCGAATCTTCGGGATGATCGATAAAGCCGTTCTCCGTCAATATGGCGTGCATCGCTGTTTCCCGAAGAACATGAAAGTTCGCCTTCTTCATTCCCCTGTCCCTGAGTCCGTTCTGCTTGATCACTTCGCCGTGAATGATCCGTTGATAAAGAGCAGTAACCGACTCATCGGTCAAGCCGCTGTAGATATAATCTTCATACCCGTACGCCGTACCGTCAAAAGCGTTTGTATGAATGGAGACAAATAAATCGGCCCCCCACGAATTGGCATCATCTGTGCGCTCCTGAAGCGTGACCGTTTTGTCTGTTGTTCTGCTCAGCCTCGTCTCTGCGTTATCATACTCTTTTAATAGAATGTCATTCATTTTGAGAGCAATCGCAAGCGTCACGTCCTTTTCCTGCAAACCGTTTCCCGATGCTCCCGGATCACTTCCGCCGTGTCCCGGATCCAAATAAATCTTCATGTTCAATCTCCTCCTTTGATAATGGTTTCAAGACGTTTTTTGAGCCGGAGTAAAATCCAACTGATGACAAGCCAAGCCAAGTTCCGATCATCATATCTTCCTTCCAGTCCCCTGCGGTAAACAAGAGAGAAAGCGAGATGCCGAAGACAATTGCACAGATGGGGAGAAATCGTTTCTGAATGCCGACAAGCTTTACCGTATGCACCAATCCCGTAATCAGCGGAACGAGCGCAATTTCAGAAAAATCCATGTTCTTCCTCTCCTTTCCTGAAGCGTTTGTCTCAAAAAATGACCGGCATTTGTTTCATTACATGTGTCAAACCTCCCCGCTGTTTAAAGCTTGTCTTTATCATAAAAGAAAAGCTGCCCTCTCCCGTGTCATCATCGCGTCAAGAACCTGAAAAAAAACTGAAGCGGCGCAGAAAAGAAGGGCTTGTTTGAGACAAGCCCTCGCATCCGTTAAATATTCGTGATCGCCGCCAAGCTGACAAGCAGCTTGTCCAGCAGCGATTTCTTCATTAAAAACAGCGTTTTTTCGCTGTAGCCGATTTCCATCGCGCATTTTCCCATGCTCCAATTATGAATATACCGGCATTCCACCAACTTCCGCTCGAGCTCATCCAATTCGGAGACAGCCGTTTCCATCGAATCAAGCAAAAATTGATAGAGCCTTTTTTCCGCGTCGATCTGATATTCAGCGTTTCTTTCTTTGACGGTGAGCCCGTTCTTTTGCTCCTTCTCCATCCTCCTTTCTAAATTGAGCACGGCGGCTTTGTAATTTTTCCAATTCCGCAAATGAAATTCGATCCGCTTAATATACGTTTTCCTCTCTTCCTCCGAAATGATTTCGTACCACAGCAAATCAATCACCTCTCAAACAGAACGTTTGTTCCCATTATATACGAACAAAAGTTCCTGTTCAAATGACTTTTTTCTTAAAATCAAAAATCACCTTGAGCTATTTTTCGCTCAAGGTGACTTCGTTAACGACGACCGGATTTGCCGGTGCCAGCTCTACATGTTCTGTTGTTTGTTCCCGCTTAACTTCGACGTGCTTAATCAGACGCCCTTCCATTTCGAGAACCGTTATCGTGTAAGAGCCGATATGCACCGCCTGGCCTTCCGCGATATCTATGTTTTCTTTCAGCACAAGTCCGCCGACTGTTTCGACTTCCTCTTCCTCGAGATCGTCTTCAAACAGCTCATTGACCTGATCGATTCTCACTTTGCCGTCCATGATGTATTCATGATCGGAGACTTTTTCGATAAGCGGTTTTTCGTCTTCATCGAATTCGTCCCTGATTTCCCCGACGATTTCTTCAAGAATATCCTCGGCCGTCACAAGACCAGATGTCCCGCCGTACTCATCCGTTAAGATCGCCATGTGAATCCGCTCCCGCTGCATTTTGATCAGCAGCTTTTGAACAGGCACGGTTTCAATGACTTCAATAACCGGACGGACATAGGCTTCAAGGGACAATCGCTTTTTCTCAGCCTCTGACATCATGAGCATATCCGTAAACAGCTGTTTCGTATTGATCAAGCCGATGACATGATCCTTATCGCCTTTATAGACAGGCCAGCGCGTATACTTTTCCTGCAGCATGACCGAAATGGCCTCATCGATCGGCATATCCACCGGGACAGAGGCGATTTCAGTGCGCGGCACCATAATTTCTTTGGCGATCCGATTGTCGAATTCAAAGATTTTATTAACGTATCTATATTCAGACGGATTGATTTCTCCGCTTTTGTAGCTTTCTGATAACAGGATTCGCAGCTCTTCCTCCGAATGGGATTCATCCTTTTCCGAAGCAGGCTTCAAACCGAATAACCCGGTCAGCACTCTGGCTGAGGCATTCAGCGTCCAAATGAACGGGAACATCACAACATTGAAAAAGTGCAGAGGTCCCGCCAGCCACAGTGTCATCTGTTCGGCTTTTTGAATCGCGATGGTTTTTGGGGCAAGTTCTCCAACCACGACGTTCAGGAATGTAATCACTAAAAATGCAATGGCAACTGAAAGAGCGTGCGATACAGCGCCAGAAACATGCAAGCTTTCAAAGACCGGATGCAGCACCTTTTTAACCGTAGGCTCCCCCATCCAGCCGAGTCCGAGTGCTGTAATCGTAATGCCGAGCTGGCAAGCTGAAAGGTATTCATCCAAATCCGACACCACTTGTTTTGCGCGAACCGCCTTTTTGTTTCCTTCAGCAATCAGCTGATCAATGCGGGAGCTTCTGACTCTGACAATCGCAAATTCCGATGCCACGAAAAAAGCGGTTAATGCAATCAGAATCCCGATGATTATCAGACTAACAATATCGTCCATTTAACCTTATCCTTCACAAAGGACAAGGAGTCACCTCCTGATGAATTCAAATTCCCTTAATAAGGCTGATGTGCGTTCTGTAAAAATGACTATGCAGAGGGCCCCATCTAACCACCTCCAAGCCAAATATATACTATTATCTTACTTTATTAAAAAAGAGTCAGTCAAATGTCTAAACTTTAAATCTAACAATATTTTCTCGAATATTTAGATAAATAAAGGTTTTCGCATCAATTTTACGCCTTTTTTTGATCAATTAACTTGTATAAACAGCTTCTAATATATTAAAATGTTTTATAACTATAACGTGATGGTTGAGGAGGGATGCAGATGGGGCAGAGAAATATCGCATTGGCGAATTAGCAGCTGCTGCAGGCGTAACAAAACGGACTGTCGATTATTATACGAATCTCGGGCTGTTAACGCCTGACAGATCATGTTCAAACTACCGTTATTACGATGAAGCCGCTCTCAAACGGCTGAAGTTTATTATGGACTGCAAGCAGCAGAGATTGGCCCTGTCCGACATTAAAGTAAGGCTGGAAAACCAGTTTCCCTCTTCAACTGTGAATGATGATGAAATTGGAAGCCTGACAACGGAAATTGATCATGTCAATGACAATATTTCCGTGCTCATAAACAGATTGAAACGGCTGAATCCCGATGAACGGAAGATTCTGAAAAGCCGGCTTTCTCCTGAAAAAATGACGGTCATCCAGTCCTTTTTACTGCTGCTTTAGTTAATCTTTTACTAAACAGGAGGTGTTACCTTCATTCTCACGCTAGAGTGAAGGTCCTAATTGGAAATAGTTAATTTGGTTTTTGTTGCTGTATTAATTGCTTTAACAGCATTTTTCGTAGCGTCTGAGTTTGCGATTATCAGAATCAGAAGCTCGCGGGTTGATCAATTGATTGCTGAAGGAAACAAAACAGCGGTTTCGGTGAAAAAAGTCATTACGCATTTAGACGAATATTTATCGGCCTGTCAGCTCGGCATCACTTTGACGGCTCTCGGTCTCGGTTGGCTCGGGGAGCCGACAGTTGCCCGGCTGCTTGAACCGCTATTTGTGAAGTGGAACATTCCGAGCTCTGTATCACACATCGTTTCAGTCGTGATCGCCTTCAGCTTGATTACGTTTTTGCATGTGGTTGTCGGCGAGCTCGCTCCGAAGACGCTTGCGATCCAAAAAGCGGAAGCCGTTTCCTTCCTTTTTGCAAAACCGTTGATCTGGTTCTACCGCATCATGTTCCCATTCATCTGGGCGCTGAACGGATCGGCAAGGCTGCTGACGAAAGCGTTTGGCCTTGAAGCGGTTTCTGAAAATGAAATGGCGCACTCAGAGGAAGAGCTGCGAATTATTCTGTCAGAAAGCTACAAAAGCGGCGAAATCAATCAATCTGAGTTCAAATATGTCAACAAAATTTTTGAATTCGATGACCGTCTTGCCAAGGAAATCATGATCCCGAGAACAGAAGTCGTCAGCTTTCCAAATGATATGAAAATCGCCGAGATGATCGACATCACGAAGGTCGAAGGCTATACCCGCTATCCCGTCGAAGACGGAGATAAGGACAACATCGTCGGCGTCATCAATGTCAAGGAAATACTAACGGCCTGCATCAGCGGAGAATGCTCCAAAGAAGACACGATTGAACAGTTTATCAATCCGATCATTCATGTGATCGAGACTGTTCCGATCCACGATCTGCTTCTGAAAATGCAGAAAGAACGCGTTCATATGGCGATCCTTTCTGATGAATACGGCGGAACGGCCGGACTCGTGACGGTCGAAGACATCATTGAAGAAATCGTCGGCGAAATCCGTGACGAATTCGATATCGATGAAATTAATGAAATCCGCAAGATTGGCGAAAACCATTACATTCTCGACGGTAAAGTGCTCGTCAACCAAGTCAACGATCTGCTCGGCATTCAGCTCGACAATGAGGAAATTGACACGATCGGCGGATGGTTCCTGACACAAAAATATGACGTCCAAAAAGGCGACATGATCACCGATCAGGGATTTGAATTCACGATCAACGAAATCGACGGCCACCACGTTTCATACGTTGAGGTGAAAAAAGCTGCGGAAACGCCGCTGCTTGAGGAAGCGGAATAACATTGTGAACAAACCGGGGGATACAATGAATTTGTATCCTCTTTTTTTTGCATTCAAAATATGTAACCACTTGATTACAGAGCAAAATTCAATTATCATGTAATCAAGTGATTACATTTCAGGAGGGACTTATGTCAGCACAATCTACAAGGGATCGATTAATCGAAGCGGCGCTTGTCCTTTTCAAAGAAAAAGGATATCTAGCCGCATCCACCAGGGAAATTGCCCAAAAAGCAGGCGTCAATCATTTGACCCTTTTTAGACACTTCGGAAATAAACAGAATTTATTTCGGGAAAGTGTTATTCAACATGTGTCATCAGGAGATTTTATTGGAGAACTTGAAGGAATACTGAGCGGCGATTTACGACAAGACCTCTCATTCATTGCGAAAGCATATCTAAAAGAAAACCTGGAAAAAGGTACTGTTTTTTTACTTTACTTTAATGATGCAGTACAGGATAAGGAAGTTTGCGAATTAATCATGGATATTCCCCGCCGTCTCAATCGCTTTTTAGAGACTTATTTTGCGAACCTCTATGCCGAAAAAAAAATTTCAGGCGGCAATTTTCAAATTTTAAGCCAAATGTTTTTCGGTTTGCTGAATCAATACATTATGTTTCAACATTTGCCCGCATTCAAGGAGTCGTTCGATGATCGTATTGATGACTATGTTGAGGAGTGCGTCGATTTATTTTATACAAAACTTGAAAAGGAAGTGCCGTCTTGATTACTCTGCAACCGGTTTTGCACATACCTGCAGTTTCCAAATGGGATGAAAAAATAAACCTGAAGATAAGCGGACTCCGACCGTTTGATATCATTGAAATCATCTTGACTGTGAAAGATGAAGCTGACGCAGAGTGGAGATCACATGCTGTTTTTCAAGCGAATCGATTGGGAGAAGTCGACCCTGCAGCAGCAGCCCCAATAAAAGGAACCTACCAGTCTAAAGATCAAATGGGGCTTTTTTGGTCAATGCAGGCGGTTGAATCCTCCTGCTCGTTCCATAAAAAATCGGTTAATTCCTCCGTTTACAGGATTGAGGTGAAGCAAAAAGAACGCACGATCCTGAGTAAAGAAATAAAACGAGTGCTGCTTTCTGAAACAGTAGAGAGACAGGAAGTAAGCGAAAATGGGTTGTCCGGCACATTTTTTCGTCCGCTTGCTGTCAACCGGCCTCCCGCAGTCATCGTATTAGGGGGATCTGACGGCGGTCTTGATGAAACAATGGCAGGCATGTTAGCAAATTACGGATATGCAACATTTGCAATCCCTTATTTTCAATACAAACAGCTTCCTAAAAAACTGGTTGAAATCCCGCTTGAATATTTCCGGAAAGCGATCGATTGGCTCGGACGCCAAGAAGGACTTCATCATCGTCAGATCGGAATATGCGGAAGGTCAAAAGGCGGCGAACTGGCGCTGCTGATAGGTTCCCATTTTCCTGAAATCCGTTTTGCGGTTTCTCATGTAGGCGGCGGGGTCGTCTTTCAAGGCGTTGGATTAAAAAAATTTCGGCAGACATCTTCCTGGAGTCTGGACGGCGCACCGCTCGCCTTTGCCCCGCTGCCATTGTTTTCGCTTTCTCAGCTGTGGAATATGGTGACACATAAGCTCACAAGACAGCCTCATGCTTTTACTGATCTTTACAAAAAAGCTTTACGGAAAGTGAAAGAGGATCATCCAGCAATTATAAAAGCGGAACATATTAATGGGCCTATTCTGTTAACTTCAGGTACGGATGATTTGGTATGGCCCTCCGCCTCTATGAACGAGAAAATCGTTGAACGGCTGAAAAAGAAGAGATTTCCCTATTCTGTTAAACATCTATATTTCGAAGATGCCGGCCATAATATCAGGCCTCCATACTTTCCGACATCCGGGCGGAAAAGCCGAAAAATAGCCTATGGGGGAAAAACTGAAGCCGATGCCATTGCAGCTCAAACATTTTGGCGGGAACTGCTTTTGTTTTTAGAAAAATCAACTGCCACAAACAACTAAAAAACCACCTGGGGACAGGCGGTTTTCGCTTAGATAGCTCCCTTCGGGTTCGGCCCGTATTGATTTTCCTCTTTTACACTGTTTTGACAAAGCATGATCAGCAAAGTAAATTGCCCAATGAGAGGGATCAGACCGATGCAGATCCAGCAGCCGCTTTTACCCGTATCATGCAATCTGCGGATCGTGACAGCCAAGCCCGGCACAAGAATGGCAAGCAAATAAACCATCCCTAAAAATGTCTCTATTTCATATTCCGGAAGATGCAGAATGGCTTTAAAAAAACCGTAGAGGACCAAAATCATGTATGAGAAAAAGCAAAACAGCCAAAATTCCTTTCGTCTCGCCCTTCCTGTAAATCCTGCATAGTTTTTTATTGCTTTCAAATACCATTTCATATATAAGCTCCTCACCAATAAATATCGTTCTAAAATACTGCCCAAAAAATTAAAAAACAGCTTCTGTGCGTGAGAAGCTGTTTTTCCTTGCGTATGTTTGAATTATAGCTGCTCCAGCTTTTTCTCTAAAGCTTTAATACTGTCATTCAAAGCCTCCGTCATCTTGACCAGCTTTTCTTTTGACGAATATTGAGCGAAATCTTCCTGATTGAGCGGTTCGCCGATGACCAGTTTCATTTTGCCTCTCTTGAAAAGCTCTTTTTCGTTGGAAGGACCGCTGTATGCGGCCGGCACAAGCGGCGCTCTTCCCATCTGGGCGATCGTGACAGCCCCTCTTTTCAATGGAACATCTTCAGATGATCTTGTTCCGCTTGGGAAAATGCCGACGATTTTTCCTTCTTTCAACAGCTTGATCGGGGTTTTGATGCTGCTTGGCCCGGGATTTTCCCTGTCGACGGGAAATGCGTTGATGCTTGAAAGAAAAGAACCGCTTAATTTATTTTCAAAAAGCTCTTTTTTCGCCATGTAATGAATTTCCATAGGCAAAATGCCGACACCCAGTGCGACGACATCCACCCATCCTGCATGTGTGCACGCAATAACGAAACCTGTGTCTTTAGGAAGATTTTCTTTATTGTATACTTTAATTCCGCCGCGCAAAGAAAGAATCGCTTTTGCAGCATAACCAGTAAATTTATACATATGGCACTTCCTTTATTGATGTAGTCGTATGAGGTTTCCCTTTATTATTATAACAATTTTTTTTATTACCTGGTACTAAAAAATGATTTTTCACAAAAAAAACCGAGGAATTTTCTCCCCGGTTTTCAGACTTTTTCTTTTGTCGGCGGCGCCATGAATTCAGGCCCGATCTGTTCTGAAATCGTATTGTCCAATATGTCGTCAATTGCTTTTTGATCACTTTCCGTTAAACTCCAGCCGATGATTTCGCTGACGGGACGGATTTGATCAGGGCGTCTTGCCCCCCATAAAGCAATGCTTGCGCCAGGCTGATCAAGCACCCATCTTGCTGCCAGATGGAGAACCGATTTGCCGAACCGCTCGTTTGCAAACTCATCAAGTTTCCTGACGGCCTCAAGATATTCTTTAAAGCGCGGCTTTTGAAACTTAGGGTCCCGCTTTCGAAGGTCGTCCCCTTTGAACGTGTAGTCCTCATTCATTTTTCCTGACAGGAGCCCCCTGCACAAGCTTCCGTATAATAGCGTCGTCAGCCCTTGATCTTGCGCATACGGAAGAATGTCTTGCTCGATTTCCCTTTCAAACATGTTGTACGGCGGCTGTACGGTATGAAGCGGCGCCGCAGCTCTGAATGTGTCCATCTGCTCCGGGGAAAAATTGCTGACGCCGACCGCTCTGATTTTCCCCGCATCATACAAGTCTTTCATCGCTTCCGCCGTTTCTTCGATCAGGACGAGCGGATCGGGCCAATGCACTTGATACAGGTCGATGTAATCCGTATTGAGCCTTTTCAGCGAATCGTCAACTTCCTTGATGATCCGCTCCCTCGATCCGTCGCGATACAGCTGTTCCTGCTTCCAATCAAGTCCTGATTTTGTCGCGAGAATGACTCGGTCGCGCTCTCCGTATTGCTGTACGGCTTTACCGACGATTTCTTCCGACTGCCCGAAACCGTATGCCGGAGCGGTATCAATCAGGTTGATTCCTTCATCAAGCGCAGCATGAATCGTCTGAATCGCTTCTTTTTCATCGCTTCCGCCCCACATAAAACCTCCGATGGCCCATGTTCCGAGACCGATGCGCGACGATTCGATCGATGTACCGGATATGTTGATGTATTCCATGCTCCTCTCCCTCCTGTTGTGAGTCTGATATCATATTTTCCCGGAAGCTTTTTTTAAAAAACGTGTTTTGACTAAAAACCATCTTACAGCGGGACACTTCATATGCCTATTGCATACGATGATCCCAATAAAGCTAATGAAGGGACCTAGAACAAATGCATCCAAATCAATACCCATATTATATTCCTTTTTCTTATAACCCGGTTTGGTTTCACGAATCAGACTATGCAGGCGCTTTTCGAACACCCGGCAGCGAAGAACGCATCGTATTAAGAGATTATGGACAAAAGCCGTTTGCCGCGAACATCAACGAAGCGGCCAAACAGAACAAAACGTTTCGGACCGCTTTATGGACAGGAAGGCATTTGCAAGTTACCCTGATGAGCCTCAACCCCGGCGAAGACATCGGATTAGAAATGCACCCTCACGTTGACCAGTTCCTTCGTGTTGAACAAGGCAGGGGAATCGTGCAAATGGGGCCGAGCAAACATCTTTTGCAATTTAAAAGAAATGTTTACGATGACACCGCTATCGTCGTCCCTGCCGGAACATGGCACAATCTCACCAATACAGGCAATACTCCGCTGAAACTCTATTCAATCTATGCTCCGCCCAACCACCCATTCGGCACCGTCCATCGAACGAAAGCCGATGCGCTGGCCGCAGAAGGCCGCCGCGGTCACGGCCAATATTTTTGACAGACGATAAAAACAGCTGATAATGAAGGATATCCTCTAATCAAATAGCCTCTTAGCATATAATAAAGATCTGATATGCTTAAAGGCTTATTTTGCTGCTGTGCTTTATATTTCGGCCGTTCAGTCGTTAAAATCGCCATGAAGATTAGTTTTTTTGAACGTGTTCAGTTATTATATAGGGTAGATGATTTTAAAGGTAAGAAATTGGAGGAAAAATGAGCCGTGGGCATATTTAGTGCAACTTCAAACCTTTCTTATGCGTTTATAACATAGAGGGGAGAAAAGGCAGTGACTATCGACGAAATTTACCAAATGTATATGAATGATGTTTACAGGTTCCTGCTCTCCATGACGAAAGATAAACATCTAGCAGAGGATTTGCTTCAGGAAACCTTTATGAGAGCTTACATACACATCCATTCTTACGACCACAGCAAAGTGAAGCCATGGCTTTTTCAAGTGGCACGCAATGCGTTTATCGACTATGTCAGAAAGCATAAAAAGGAAGTGACGATTTCTGACGACATGATCGGAAACCTGTTTCAAAACGCGGTGCAAAGCCCTGCTCACCAGGTCGAAATCAAGGAAGTGTTAACCTTATATATGAACCAGCTCCCCGATAACTACCGGGAAGCGCTTACGCTGTACTATTTAAAAGAATTGAACTACAAGGAAGCGTCAAGCTTGATGAATATCTCAGAGGCTAATTTTAAAAGTGTTTTATTTCGTGCCAGACAGCGGCTGAAAGCACTTTACAACAGAGGTGTTAACGATGAATGAAGATTTTAAAAAACGTTGGGAAAAATATAAAAACGGCGAACTTTCCGAATCGGAAATGCTCCGGGTCGAAGAAGAGCTTGAACAGCTTGAAGAATACCAGGACATGCTGGAACAGGAAATGAAAGACGAAGACTGGGATTTGGCGATCAGTCCTGAAAAGCAAAAAGCGATTTTAAGATACGGAAAAAATAAATCATATATGCGGATTTCCACCCTTGCTGTTATTTCTACGCTTATTATTCTGCCGATCTGCACACTCGGCAGCTATCTATACTACGGGTTGGGCGGGCATGAAAGCAAAGGGAATGAACTGGTGCAAACCGCTTCAATGACAGTTGCCGTCACAAACCCGAATATTCAAGTCGATACTGAAGCCCTTGTCAACAAAGTAAAACTCTTTGGAATCGAAACACAGTTCCCGTTAAAGAAGCAAATCGGAAACGTCACAAAAGTAGTTGGAAATGAAGAAGTGGAAATGTTCTTCGATCAGCTGAAGTCTCCGCAGATTCATCAATACAATCAGGAGCTTTCAAAAGAAGAACGTCATTTTGTCTACCCTGACGGCATCAAAGAAAAATCAGTGTCCAAAGCCGAGTCGATTTTAAAACAGCTGCCTGACGGAACCGTAACCGAAGCTTTCCTTTCTTTTGAAAAAGCATACCCGACAAAGGAGCTGTATGAAAAATTAAAAGGCTATGATGTTCGCGTTCTGTGGAATGCGATTGAAACAGAGGGCGATTTAAAAGATCATCCATACGCAGAGCCGATCGGATTTCCCGGAAAAGATTCAAACCGGATTTTTGAAATTCAGCAACCTGCCGAAAACGATGACGAGCAGTTTAAAGCGGCGCTTTCCTACATGATCAAGAACAAGAAATGGGCTGAAACCATTTCAGGCAGGAAAGACCTGAAGCTTTCCAAACGGCTTGACTATGTGGAACAGAATGGTGTGAACGTGTATGGAGCCGTCATTACCGGACCGTCAAAAGAGGTTGAACGGCTGATCAAAAAAGGGCCTGTCAAAGCAGCTAAAGTAGGTGAGGTGGAATTATGGAACTGGTAAGAATCTTTAAGGAGCACAACGTATTTGGATGGGTGTCTGTCGGCACGGCCATTCTGTCCCTGTTCGTCTTAAACTTGGCCATTTTAAGCGACACGATCGCATATTCGTATAAGATGCTTCCTTTTGCGATGGCCGCCGTTCCGCTCGGAATTATCGAGCTGTTCATAAAAAAAGGACGGACCGGTCTCGGATTTCTCGGCGTCGTCCTGAACATTTTCATTCTCGTTTGCGTATGGACCATCGTCTCCATCGATACGAATCTGCAGCTCGGCTTTTAATAACTCCCCGGTTATACCGGGGAGTTTTTCATTTCAGAGCCTTGCGAAATAGGTAGCTCGCTTTTTCATACCCCATTTTCTCTTCGTAAAAACGGTGAGCGTCTGCCCGCTGCAAGCCTGAGGATAAAGCGATTGAAGCCAATCCGTTCCCTTTGGCCCACTCTTCAACAGTGCCTAAAAGCTTCTTTCCATAGCCTTTTGAACGGTGTTTTTCACACGTCACCAGGTCCGCTACCCAAACATGCCGGCCTTGGTTCAAAGAAACCCTCGGCAAAAAGCCGGCCAAAGCCACCGGAATATCACCGTCGTACAGCGCAAATAATGTGTAGCTTTCAGCCTCCCGAGCTTCTTTGACGAGCTCCAAAAAAGACGTTTCATCCAAATGGGGGCGGAGCTGTCTCATAATCGGATAGACTTCCTTGAGCTCTGTTTCACAATGCAATTCCCTACAATCGAGCAACATCGTCATTCCCTTCTGTTGGTTATGAAACTACTTTAACCCGGAAACTGACCTTTTTAAAATGGCCAGTTTTGATAAAATAAAACATACCAGATGAATTGAAAGGGATGATTGAATGGATATAACCCCCTTTTTAAGCCGCAGCGGCAGCGAGCCGCTTTATCAGCAGCTGTACGCGTTTTTCAAACGAAGCATTCATTCGGGGTACATAAAGCCTGGAACAAAGCTTCCCTCCAAACGAATGCTTGCCAAACATTTAAATATCAGCCTGACAACCGTTGAACACGCGTATGAACAGCTGGCTGCAGAAGGATATCTGCTCAGCAAGCCTAGAAAGGGCTGGTATGCGGCCGAAGCGGAAGGAGACTTTGCACAGGCTGCACCTCCTCCTGCCGAAAAAGAAATGGAAGAACATGAGACGGCGGCGGACATGATCGATTTTCACCACGGCCATGTAGACCTCGCGTCATTTCCTGTTTCCCAATGGAAAAAAACGCTCGCCAAAACTGTTGGTGAATCAGGGTACGACCTTTTTCAAAGCGGCCCGCCGGCCGGAGACATTCCACTGCGGAAAATGATTGCGGTTTATCTCAGAGAGTCTCGCGGCGTGGTCTGTTCACCCGAGCAAATCATCATCGGAGCCGGCACACCGGTTTTACTGCAGTTGCTGTGCCATCTGTTTCCTAAAGGCACAACCGCCGGATTTGAAAATCCCGGATTTCATCGCTCGAAAACGGTCCTGAAAACCGGCGGCTTCAATGTGATGCCTATAGCAATCGACGAGAGCGGGATTTCCGTGCAAGATCTTGAGCAAAATCAGCCGCAGCTCGCATACACCACCCCGTCCCATCAGTTTCCGCTCGGAATGATCATGCCGGTCGGCCGCAGGCTGCAATTGCTTGACTGGGCAGCATCGACCGGAGCTTATATCATCGAAGACGATTATGACGGGGAATTCCGCTATGCAGGACAGCCGATTCCTTCCCTTCAGGGACTCGACCGGAACCACCGGGTCATCTATTTAGGGACCTTTTCAAAATCGCTGATTCCCTCCCTCAGGATCAGCTATATGGTTCTCCCCTTTTCGCTCGTCAAAGAAGGGCTCAACATGGCATCCTTATTTAAACAAACGGTTTCCCGCCATGTGCAGCAAGCCATTGCTCTTTTTATGAAAAACGGGGATTATCAAAAACACTTGAACCGAATGAGAACACTCTACCGAAAAAAGCGAAAAACGCTCCTTGATGCCATCAAGCGTGAATTTGGCGATCATGCCGCAGTCAGAGGAGAGAACGCCGGCCTTCACATCATCCTTGAGGTGAAAGACGCCCCGAGCGAAGAGTGGCTGACCCGGAAAGCGCTGGAAAAAGGGGTCAAAGTATATCCAGCCTCAGTCTCGTATGTGACTCCTCCTGAAACCCACGCGGTGCTCCTCGGGTTTGGCGGACTTTCTGAAAAAAGCATCGCAGACGGCATCAAAAAGCTGAAGACAGCATGGTTGAGCGGCGGACAGTCTCGGGAATGATCCTGCACAATCGGGCATGGAAAGTCGGATCCCGGGATTCTGATTCTGATATTTTTGTAAACAGAGGAGGTCATCAAATGGATGTGCTGAAGAACATGAATCAAGCCATGGCGTATATTGAAGAACACCTGACGGACAGAATCGACTTTCAAACGCTTGCGAAGCTTTCTTACTGCTCTGAATATCATTTTAAAAGGATGTTTTCTTTTCTTGCAGGGATTTCGCTGTCCGAATACATTCGCCGCAGGCGGCTTACCCTTGCAGCGTTTGAACTGAAGAACACGAATCGAAAAGTGATCGATATTGCGGTGAAATACGGCTATCACTCGCCGGATGCTTTTACGCGCGCATTTCAAAAGCTGCACGGCATCACGCCGACAGAGGCAAGGCACGATATCAGCACACTGAAAGCATATCCTCCGATGACCTTCCAGTTAACAATTAGAGGAGGAAACGAAATGAACTACCGTATTGTAGAAAAGAAGGCATTTCGGATCGTCGGAATCAAAAAAAGGGTCCCTGTCGTCTTTCACGGAATCAATCCGGAAATCGCCTCGATGTGGAAAGCTTTAAGCAGTGAAAACATCGCTGAATTAAAAGAGCTGTCAAATGTCGAGCCGCTTGGACTGATTCAAGCATCAGCGAACTTTTCCGAAGGCCGGATGGAAGAGAAGGGAGAACTTGACCATTATATCGGTGCAGCGACAACGAAGGAATGCCCGGACCGATATGAACAGCTTGAAGTTCCCGCCTCGACATGGGCTGTCTTTGAAGCGGCCGGTCCGTTTCCGGACACCCTTCAAAATGTCTGGGGACGCATTTATGCTGAATGGTTCCCGTCTTCACATTACGAGCAAACGAAAGGGCCGGAAATCCTTTGGAATCAGGATCAAGATATCAGCTCCCCAACGTTTAAAAGCGAAATATGGATACCTGTCCAAAAAAGAACCGCATATAAAGACTAAAGAAAGAACGGGAGGTTTAACCCTCCCGTTTAAATTTTATCCGGCTGCTACATCGGACGGTTCAACATGCGCTTTTAAAAAGGCGATATAATGGTCAATTGTATCAACCGTCGTGTAAGGCGAGACACTGTAGAATTTCTGGACATAAAGCGGCACGGGCAAACGGCTGTCAGCAGGATAAACGTATGTTTGCTTTTTCGTGCTGCCAAAATAGGTGTGACTGCGGTGCCTTCCCAATGTTTCGGCGATTTTTTCATTGAATTTGTTAATATTCCGCACTTCTTCCTCCGTGATGGCGCCGCTGATTTCTTCGTGATAGTGGACATTTCCCGGATAGAAGCGGAATGTCGTTACAGGTGATACATCATTGGTGACGGCTGCATTCGGAAAAGCCTGCAGGAGTTTTTTTCGAAATGCCAGGTTAACTCTGATGTAATTGGCCAAGATCTCCTGGTAGCCTTCGATTCCGAATGCGAGCAGAGAAGCATAAATCGGTATGCTGCTTCCCATTCGCGAACACTCTAGCGTATAGCTCGTATGATAGCTGCCAAACCCTCTGTTACCGACATAAGGCGTCTCATCCGGATCCAAATCAACGACTTTCAGTGCCTCACGGTTTTTCACCAAGAAAAGGCTTGTGATATACGGCGTTTGTCCAAGTTTATGAAAATCAAAGACCAAGCTGTCCGCCAGGTGCAAATGCTGAAAATGTTTTTTGTAGCGGGCAAGCGTCTCAAGCACCTCATCTTCAAGATGAAGCGGGTTTCCGATGAAATCGTATCCGTTAAAAAAACCGTACATCCCGCCCATCGCCGTATCGGCATGAATATAGACAGGAGGCAAACCGTAGGCGGCCTCTATTTCCTCAGTCACTTTTTTGATACCGGCCAAATCATCGATGCCAAATGAGTCGGTTGTGCCAAGCGTTGCCAATACATAGATCGGATGTCCGCCTTTTTCAATCACGGCTTGCATTTTTTCCCGCAAATCGGCCAGATCCATCGAATGATCGCGATTCGTCTTGACCTTGATCAAATGGTCCGTCCCGATTCCGGAAGCTTCCATCGATTTGTAAAGACTGAAATGCGAAAGCTCTGAACAGAACGCGTACAGGTGATGCGGCGTTCCTTGCTGATTCGCTTCAGGATACGCGCTTGCGATCGCCAGCCTGAGCGACTGAAAAACAGCTCCCTGCCCGCCCCATGTGGTAAAACCGCCGCTCTTGTGCCTGTCATAGCCGACAATGTCCGAAAGCATCGCCGTGATCTGCACTTCCGTCCTTGCTGCAGCCGTGCCGTCTACATCCCATAAATTGTTTCCGTTTAAAAGAACCATTAAAAGATTCCCGGCGATGCTGGCGGTGTTCGGCAAAGGTGTCGCGTTGGCCACATAATGCCTGTTTAAAAAACGGTGGCCGTCAAGCAATTTCAATAGCTCTTCAACGCTTTTTTCCGCCCCGAAGCCTTTTTCCGGCAAGGCGGCCTCTTCAATGACGCTTTGATAGTAGTCAGAGGAAACTTCAGACTCGCGGCCAAGCGTCATCCGGGCGGGATCCTTCAGCCTGTCCATTCCGGCCAATACCGCTTCAAGCAATGCCAGCAGCTGATACCGCGCCTCGTGATTGCCATCCTCGCTCGGAAACATCTGTTGAAAGTCTAACACCATATTCACCCATCTCCTGATCTTTTAAAATGAAAACACTCCGATTAAATTTAAAAAGACAAGTACAATTGCAAGCGGCACAAGGAAACGGAGAAGATAAAACCACACGATAAAAAAGCCTTTCCCCGCTTTTGATCCGCTCTTCATTTCTTCATATAGATCGTGTTTGGACAATTTCAGCGGAATAAAAATCGAAATAAAAAGCGCGCCAAGCGGCAGCAAAATATTGCTGACGACATAATCCGCCGCATCAAAAAACGTCTTCTTAAAAATGAACGGCTCATCGAGCACTCCGTAAGACAAGCAGGAAGGAATGCCGACGGCAAAAATCAAAAGGCCGATCGCCCACGTCCATTTTCCCCTTTTTGTTTGATCGCCTTTTGTAATAGCGGCAACAATGATCTCAATCATCGAAAAAGCCGAAGTCAGGGCAGCAAATAAAAAGGCCGTCAAAAATCCGATAAAAAACAGCATCCCGAATGGAAGCCGGTCAAAAACTGCCGGCAGAACCGTAAATAATAAAGTCGGACCCTGATCGGGCTGAAGCCCAAATGAAAAGACGGCCGGAAAAATCGCCAAACCGGCAAGCAGCGTGACGGCAAGGTTCATGATCACGATCGAGACCGCCGACTTCGGAAGGTTTTGTGACTTTGACAAATAGGAGCTGTACGTTACCATCACAGATACGCCAAGCGTCAACGTAAAGAAAGCTTGTCCGAGCGCAAAAAGAATCGCCTGCGGCGTCAGGCTGCCAAAATCGGGCACAAGCAGAAAACGCACGCCGTCGATCGCATGCTCAAGCGTCAGAGCCCTTAAAACGAGCGCAATAAATAAAATAAATAATAGCGGCATCATAATCGAACTGACGCGCTCGATTCCTTTTTGCACACCCTTCGCCACGACGAGGATCGTCATGATGATAAACGCAAGCTGCGCTGCCAGTGTCTGCAGCGGATCTTGGATGATCGAACCGAAGAGCTCCCCGTATCCGTCCTGCGTGAGACCCGACAATGAACCGGTTACTGCTTTGATGATATAAAGCAAAATCCAGCCGCCGATCACACTGTAAAACGACAGAACAAGGAAGCAGGCGGCGATTCCGATCCAGCCTGTGATCACCCAAGGCGTCCCCGGCGCTATTTTTTGATAGGTGCCGATAGCATCCGATTGGCTTTTTCGGCCTAATATAAATTCCCCCAAAAGCAAGGGGTATCCCAGCAGGATCGTAAATAGGACAAATACAAGGAAAAATGCGCCTCCTCCGCTCGTTCCAGCCACATAGGGAAACTTCCAAATCGCCCCCAGGCCGATGGCGGATCCCCCTGCAGCGAGAACAAATCCAAGTTTGGATGCCCATTTTGCTGTCATTCTGCGATCGCTCATTCATACACATCCTTTCTCTTTCTGTTTCTATTATCTCTTACGGGGCAGCTTTTTTGAAAGTGATCTTTCAAATTCTTATTTTTCCGAAAAAAACAAACAGAAAAAAACCGGCTGCAATTGTAAGGCAGCCGGTTGAAATTATGTCGTCACATATCTTCCGCCGTTGATGTGGATCGTCTGTCCTGTCATATAAGAAGAATCGTCTGAAGCGAGCAGAACATATACCGCAGCGTGTTCAGAAGGCTGTCCGGGCCTTCCCATCGGCGTATTTGTACCGTGTTTTTCCGTTTTTTCCGGCGAAAAAGTAGCCGGAATGAGCGGCGTCCAAATGGGCCCCGGCGCTACCGCGTTGACGCGTATTCCTTTTTTGACAAGGGATGCAGCCATCGAACGGGTAAACGCGACAATCGCACCCTTTGTGCTCGAATAGTCAATCAGCGCCGGACTGCCCTCATAAGCTGTGATCGATGCGGTATTGATAATCGCGCTTCCTTCCCCTAAATGCGGGAGCGCGGCTTTTGTCATGTGAAACATGGAGAAAATATTCGTTCTGAACGTTTGTTCAAGCTGTTCGATCGAAATATCTTCGATCCCTTTTTGCGGATGCTGTTCGGCAGCGTTGTTGACAAGAATGTCGAGTCCGCCAAAGTGATTCACCGCTTTTTCGACAGATGTTTTGCAATGTGCTTCATCCCCGACATCTCCGGGAATCAAGAGGCATTTTGCGCCTTCCTGTTCGATTCGTTCTTTCGTTTCCTCGGCATCCTTGTGTTCGTCCAAGTACATGACGGCAATGTCGGCACCTTCTTTGGCGTATGCAATGGCGGCCGCTCTGCCGATTCCGCTGTCTCCTCCGGTAATAATGGCGGTTTTTCCTTTTAATTTGCCGCTTCCTTTGTAGTCGCGATCTTCCGAGAGCGGAAGGGGCACCATCTTGTGCTCAGCCCCGGGTTGTTTTTCTTGTTTTTGCGCTTTCTGTCCATCCGTCTGTCTGTTTGCCGGATTCATTCGTCTCACCTCTTCACCATTGTTTAGTGCACAGTTACCACGATTCCGGCATCCTTAAACGCAAGAACTCACGAGACATGTTTACTGGTCAGACAGAGGCACGCGGATGAGCCGGTCATCTGTCTGTTTTTTTTCGCCTCTTCCGTCGCCATTGTTCGTAATGAAATACAGATCATCTCCGATTACTTTTACATCTCTGATTCTGCCGTATCCGCCAAGCCACTTGACCGCTTTGGCTTCCGCAGGATCGACCCGGAAAACCCCCTCTCCCCGCAGCCCGGCCATATAGAGGACATCCCCTTTCTGCGCTAAACCGGATGGGGCCCACGTTTTTTCTCCCGAATGGATGAGCGGCGCTTTCATTCCCCGCTTCTCATCGCTTCCTTCAATCACCGGCCAGCCATAATTGGCTCCGGGTTCAATTTTGTTCACTTCATCATGTCCAGACTGCCCGTGTTCGGAGCTGTAAAGCTGCCGGCCGATCCATGCGAGGCCTTGCGGATTGCGGTGTCCAAAGCTGTATACATAAGACGAGCGAAAAGGCTGATCAGCAGGGACCGCACCATCAAGCTCCATCCTTAAAATCACACCCGCCAGCTTTTCAGGCTGCTGGGCCCATTCCCTTTCCCCCGCATCGCCTGTCGTGATGTACAGCTTTTGATCGGGCCCGATCGCCATCCGGCCGCCGTTATGAATCACGCCTCCTGGCAAATCGGCAAGCAGCTCCTCCGTTTCCGTCCAAGTAAGGCGGTCAAGCGTCAATTTTACGATCCGGTTTTTCAGATGGCTCCCGTCTTTGTATGTATGGTAAACGTATGCCTCCTGATTGTTTTTAAAATCAGGATGGAGCACAAATCCGAGCAGCCCGCCTTCCCCTTCTTGATGAACGGGCTTTTTCAGCTGAAGCTGCATGCGCTCCTTTTTGCCTTCGGCAATGGATACGATTCCCCCGTTTCTTTCGGTAATGAAAAAAATCCCGCCAGTGTGAGCGATCGTCCAAGGTACATCCAAGCGCTCTGCGATGACCTCGGCGCCGCTTCCGCCTTCTTTTGTCGCCGCCGCTTCATTTTCAGCATCAAAATCCCGGCCTTCCGAGCATGCACACAGAAAAAACAGCATGATCAACATCAGGAATCCTTTTTTCATCGTCTCCCCCTTAAAGGATTTTCTTGATGAATACATTCAAGAACACCGGCATAATTCCCTACTTAAACATACAAAAATCTATTAAAAAACACGCCCTTCGCTGAGAAGGCGTGTGTCCGCATTACTGAGAAACCAATTCCCCGATATATTTAGCCGACGGCCTGAAAATCATGTTGTTATCAGCCTGCTCCAGCACATGGGCGCACCAGCCGACCATTCTCGCTGCCGAAAAAGTAGGGGTAAACAATGCGGCATCAAAATCGATCGCCTTCATGACAGCCGCTGCGTAAAATTCGACATTCGTATAAAGCTTGCGCCCCGGTTTGTATTCTTCCAAAAGGCGGATCGCCGTATTTTCAACATGAAGAGCAAGGTCGATATCCCGGTCGCCCCCGGCAATTTCCTCAGCTTTCACCCTTAAAGCCTTCGCTCTCGGATCATGCGTTTTATAGACGCGGTGTCCAAATCCCATCAGTCTCTCGCCTTTTTCAAGCTTCTCTCTTATATAGCTTTCTGCGTGCTGTTTTTCCCCGATGCCTTCCAGCATATCGGTAACCGCTGACGGCGCTCCGCCGTGCAAAGGTCCTTTCATTGTGCCAAGTGCAGATGTGACGGCAGAAACAAGATCGGATTCCGTAGACACCGTAACCCTTGCCGAAAAGGTTGAAGCGTTCATGCCGTGTTCCATCGCAAGAATCATGTACGTTTCGAGCGCTTTTTTCTGAGCTTCTGTCGGGCGCTTTCCTTTCAGCATGTAAAAATAATGTTCCACAAAGCCAAGCTCATCCAGCGGCTGAACAGGCTCTTTGCCATCAGTCAGCCTTTTTCTGAAGGCGATAATTGACGGGGCGGCTGCTATCAGTCTGAGAGCCTGCTCCATTGTCGGCTTGAACGCAAACGATTTATCCCCGAATGAAGAAACGGCCGTGCGAAGAACCGCCATATCGTCTAATTCGGCAGGAAGGCTGCGGATCAATCGCTCGCATGCTTCTGGCAGCACACGGAATGAAGCGAGCATCTCATTGAATTGGCTGAGTTCCGCTTCCGTCGGAAATGACCCGTTGAGTATCAGATAAGCGACTTCTTCAAATGTGGATGTAAGCGCCAGTTCATCAGCATTGTACCCTCTGTAGATCAGCTTTCCCTCTTCACCGTCAATGCGGCTGATGGCTGTTTCAACACAAGTAATCCCTTTTAATCCATGATAAACCATATCAATTCCTCCTTTTTCCTTTGTAAATATCATTATAGTTGATATAATATTTAAAAAATATTGAATTATATTGATGTCTTTGATTAACAAAATTAATCAGGAGGACTGCAATGGATTTTAAATGGCTTCATACCTTTGTTACTGCCGCAAAATACGAAAATTTCAGAAAGACGGCGGAAACCTTATTTATTTCTCAGCCGACCGTCACCGTTCAAATTAAACTGCTTGAGGAAGAACTCGGGTGCCAGCTGTTCACCCGCAAAGGAAGAAGCATTCATTTAACGAAAGAAGGCCGCGCTTACCTTCCTTTCGCCCTTCGCCTGCTGGAAGACTATGAATCGAGCATGGCAGAGCTTCACAGAATCAGACAGGGCTATTCGCAGACATTGAATCTAGCGGTTTCACCGCTTATCGCCGATACGATTCTCCCATTTGTATTAAAAAAATACACAGCGCTGCATCCGAATTCGGAGATCAAAGTAAAGATCGCCGAATCAGCTGAAATCGCTCCCCTGATTTCAGCCGGCCATGCAGATATCGGATTAAGCTGCTTAAACGTGCAATCGTCAAACCTGAACTGCTATTCCATGTACAGCGATCCCGTGATTTTGGTTGCCCCTCATGACGGCCGCGATTCAGAACAAGCGCCGCCGCTCGATGTCGAAGAATTGCTTGAAGAATATTTGCTGTTGACCCATAATCACCCCGAATACTGGGACGACCTCGTCAGGCAGCTGAGGATCAAATTTCCGTTTGTCAGAACAATGCTCGTAAGCCAGACGCATATTACGAAACGATTTATTTCAGAAGGACTCGGTATATCATTTTTGCCGCTGTCGACTGTGCGCCGCGAGCTGATGGAAGGAAGATTAATAGAGGTGCCGTGCGATTTCATGAAGCTTCCTGTTGCAGGGGGATATGCAATTAGTCTGAAAGATAATGAGAAGGTCGAACACTTTTTAGCGTTTTTAGCCGAGTTCCGTTTCTAAACGGAAAAAAACCCGTTCATCATGATGAACGGGCTTGTCCCTGCAACATTAGAAGCGTTTTGCTCCAAGATAGCGGGGCTTCCAATAGCTGTTTGTCATATCGCTGATCGTTACGCCGTCAGAACCGGCATGAACGAATTGATTGTTTCCGATGTAAACCCCCATATGCGAAGGTCCCGGCTGATATGTCGTGAAGAATACGAAATCACCTACTGCAGGGCTTGATACGCTCTTCATCGAATTCCAGTAACCGGCTGTGTTCGTTCTCGCCACATTTGTCTGTTTATTGAGGATGTACCAGACAAATCCGCTGCAGTCAAATCCTGATGTAGATGTTCCGCCCCATTTATAAGGCGTTCCGATAAGGGCTTTTGCATCTGAAACAAGCTTTGACGTATTCAGCGCTGAAGAGGTTTGCGCAGGTGCCTTACTTGTTTTGCTTGTCCCGCTTGAAGAAGAAGGCTTTGTCGTTGATGCAGCTTTTACGCTTTTCGTCCCTTTAACTTTTAATACTTGTCCGATCCGGATTAAATCTGTTTTTAAACCATTCAGAGACTTCAGTTCATTGACGGTCATGCCGTATGACCGAGAAATTTTCCAAAGGCTGTCTCCTTTGACCACTTTATGCGTAGCTGATGAAGCTTGCGACACTTTTGCAGACGATGAGCTGCTTCCATTGATCGACAACCTCTGCCCTATGTAAATGATATCGGATTTCAGCTTGTTTTCCTGTTTAATCTTGCTGATACTTGTACCGTACTTCTTCGAAAATCCCCATAACGTATCCCCTTTTTTCACCGTTATGGTTTGCGCGGAAGCCGCTCCCGCAAATAAAGTCGATCCTAAAACAACCGCTGATGCTGCTGTTATTACTTGTTTTTTCATGTTGTCCTCCCACTAGCAGAATTCTTTATATTTTTAAAGGCAAAAATTAGCAGTTTCATGATTTTTGAGAACGGCTGCTTCAGCCTTCCTCTGCTTCTATTATAAGGAGGGGTTTCCATCAGGTATAGTCTTGACTTACTAAGTCAAATTCCTTAATTATTCGTTTTTAAAAAAAGTTTTTAAGGGTCGATAATATTTCATTTACATTTCAAAGGTAACTTAAATACTACATTTTCGCACTTTCCTGCAGCGAAAATTACAATTTTAGAAAGAGTGTCAAATACTTTATTTTACATTTTTGTTATTAACTCGTAAAACTGCATAGTGACGGACGTCGCTGCGCTTTAAAATAAAAAAAGGCTGCCCGAATGCAGCCTGAAACTTTTTATAAATATCTGCGATGGACAGCCTTTCCATCATAGGAAAACATGACGGGCTTATCTTCGAGCACGGTTTCGACATGCACGCTTCTTCCCCATAGCTGGTGAAGGTAAGGCAGAACTTTTTCAAGATACTTTAAATCGAGTTCGATCCCTTCATACCAATGCTTAATGTATAATTCATTGTTCTTTAAGTAATCTCCATTCTCAACTGTCAAATAAGGAAATCCTCCGTTGACTCTCATGCTGACAAGCTGATCGCGCACAGCCTTCCAATCCTTGTCGATGATTTTATAATCCCTTCCCTGTTTTTGAAACAAGTAGAGATCTTCCCTCATTACGAGATCTTTCGTTAAATAGTTTCTGATAAATGAAATGTCTGATTCGATCTCCCTGACTTCAAATATTTTTTCTCTCCCCGAGTCCGGCTTTACACCCATCTTCTTCATATCTTCTGTCGGGTTGTTGTAGCGCTCCTCTATGTCCTCAAATATTTTCAATCCGAGATAATAAGGATTGATGCCCGTTTTGGACGGCTGAACCACTCCCGCGTTGAGCTTGGCGAATTCGATTGCTTCACTTGATGTCAGATCAAGCTCGCGGATGATTCGCTGATGCCAATAGGACGCCCATCCTTCATTCATGATTTTCGTTTCAAGCTGCGGCCAGAAATACAGCATTTCCTCTCTCATCATCGTTAAGATGTCGCGCTGCCAAGGCTCCAGCTCCCGCGAATGTTCTTCAATGAACAGCAGAATGTCTTTTTCCGGCTTCGGCGGAAACTTTTTTTTCGTCCTTTTCTTCTTCTCTTTCGATCCTTTGTGATCCAGTTCCCAGAGGTCGTCATAAGGAGTGGGCGACGCGTCTGTTTCTTCTTCCTCTTCGTCATCTATGCTCCACGACAGCTTCGGCCTCACGAGCGAAGGGTCAATGTGTTCTTCAATCGCCAGCACCGCATCGAGAAATGCCTCGACTTCTTTTGAGCCGTGGACCGTCTCATAATGTTTAATCCGCTCTGCTGTCGCCGACATGCTTTCAACCATATCGCGCTTCGTATTTTGAAAACGGCAGTTATTTTTAAAGAAATCACAATGAGCCAGAACGTGTGCGACAATCAGCTTATTTTGAATCAATGAATTGCTGTCCAGTAAAAACGCGTAACACGGATTTGAATTAATGACAAGCTCATATATTTTGCTCAAGCCAAAGTCATAGTGAAGCTTCATTTTGTGAAATTGCTTGCCGAAACTCCAATGGCTGTATCTTGTCGGCATCCCGTATGCGCCGAATGTATAAATGATTTCAGCCGGACAAATTTCATATCTCATCGGATAAAAATCCAGGCCGAATCCTTCCGCGATCTCCGTAATTTCTGCTATCGCCCGCTGCAGCTCTTTTTGCTCCCGTATGCTCAATACTCAAATCCCCCCCGGTTGGACTTCTCTTTATTGTATGAGCCGGGATTTGAAAAGATGAAAGGCAGCTGTCGGTTTGACAGCTGCCTCTTTGGTTAGTTCGCTATTTGCATGTCAAGGGATGAAGCAAAGCTCTCATAGCGGATGTTTTCCATCTGAACGCCAAGATTTTGCAATCCTTCAATCACGCTTTTCATAAATGAAAGCGGACCGCATACATAAAATTCGCCATTTGGATCTTTCACGATCGATTTCAAAAGCTCTTCATTCACCCGGCCTTTTACAATATGATCTTCCGTCGCTTCAGCACCCCTGCTGTAGACAAACAGGAGACGGTTCGCCGGATTGGCGCCGAGCAGCTTCTCCGTTTCTTCCTTGAAAGCGTGGTGCTGTTCAGATTTCGCAGCGTGCACGAATGTGATCTCGCGGCTGCTTTCTTTTTGAGCCAATGTTTGCACCATGCTCATGACAGGCGTGATGCCTGATCCGGCGCTGATGAAGTAAACCGGACGATCCGTTCCTTCGGAAAGGGTAAAATCTCCGGCCGGAGCGCTCACTTCCAAGCTGCCCCCGATCACCATGTTCTCATGCAGATAGCTTGATACCCTTCCGACCGGTTGCCCTTCCTCCGCTTCCAGTTTGACTGAAATGCGGTAGTAGTCTTTATTCCAGGCATCTGACAAGCTGTACTGCCTTGTTAAGAAATATGGTTCGCCGGGAATTTTAATGCGGACAGATACGTACTGTCCGGGACTGAAAGCGGGCAAATCCGTTCCATCGGCAGGCTTCAAGTAAAAGGAAGTAATCGTAGCGGATTCGACCCGCTTATCCATGATGACAAACGGTTTAAATCCTTCCCAGTTTCCATCCTGCTTTTTGTCTTCTTCATACATTTGTTTTTCGACTTCAATAAATACGCGGGCGATCTCTTCATAGGCTTCTGCCCATGCCTGGAGAATGTCCTCTGTCGCAGCTTCGCCGAGCACGATTTCAATGGCTTCCAAAAGGTGCTGACCGACAATAGGATAGTGCTCTGGTTTCACATGCAAACTTTTGTGTTTATGTCCGATTTGTTTGACAACCGGCAGCAGGTCTCCGAGCCGGTCGATGTTCTCAGCCGCCTGCAAAACAGTAAAAGCCAAAGCTTTCGGCTGTCCGCCGGTTTGCTGGCGGGACATGTTGAAGATATTTTTCAATTCAGGGTGCGCATTAAACATCCGCTTGTAAAAACAAGTGGTGATCTCTGTTCCCTTTTCTTTTAAAACAGGGGCGGTCGATTTGACAATTTGCATGGTTTTTTCAGATAGCATAACGCTTTCTCCTCTCCAGTCACTTTAAAGATATATTTAAAATACATCTTTAAAGGTGCAATAAGATCTTTTTTTAAATGGGACTGTTACTTTTGATTAAAGATGTATTTTGAATACATCTTTATACTAGACTTTTAATGGAATTAAAGCAATATTTTCAATGAATGTTTTATATTTTTGTAACAATTTCCGCTTCACCCTCATAACCGAAGGCAAATGTGATAAGATAATGGAAACTTGTTTGATTGAGGTAATGCGATGAAATTAACAAATTATACGGATTACTCATTGAGAGTACTGATTTTTCTAGCAACCAAAAACTCAAACGAGCTTGTCAATATAAAAGACATCGCCGAATCTTATTCCATTTCAAAAAACCACCTTATGAAGGTGATTTACGAGCTTGGCAAGCTTGGCTACGTTGAAACGATTCGGGGCCGCAACGGCGGGATTCGTCTCGGAAAAGCGCCTGAACTGATTAATATCGGTGAAGTCATAAGAAATACAGAAGATGATTTTAACCTTGTCGAGTGTTTTAACGGAGAAAAAAACCATTGTATACTTTCTCCGATCTGCGGATTAAAGCATGTTTTAAACAAAGCCCTTTCCGCCTATTTGGACGTATTGGATCAATACACTCTGCAGGATATTATCGTTAATCAGGACCATATACGTAAATTATTGAGTTAACGAAGGAAGCTGCTTCCTTCGTTTTTTTTTGTTATAGAGTAAAAATATTCACGTTGATGATCGCATTGGTCACCGGGTGAAAATACACCTCGGCGTGCGCCGAAAATGATTTGCCTTCCTGATTGACGGTTACCCTGAAGACATCTTTTGTCTCTTCATCATTGACTTGAGTGCGCCCTAAATATTCATAATCCTCAAGCTTTGCACCTTCGTATTTTTCTTCAAGGGCGCTCCAGGCGATTCTCTCCCACCGTTCTGGCGCATCGGAAACACCTGCTTGAAAGTGGCTCTTCGCCGGGAATGACAAAAGCGTTAATATGCAAAAAAAGTACGTGCAATATCGTTTTTTCATTTCCATTCGCTCCGCATGTATTGTACATACGTTAGCTTGACCGGAAACGGAGAATGTCATGCAGACATTTTTTCGCGGTATAGCGTATACCATCCTCATATTTCTAGGCCGTCAAACAAGGGAGACCAAGTTTTGCCCGGAGAAAAAAACACCCCGCCACATAAAATAATCATGACTCCTCAGAAAGAAGGGAGAGTGGCGAAATTGAATTACGCTGACTATGACAAAGCTTTGTATTATACGCACCGCTCGCAGTGGGACAACCTGCTGATCCTGATGGTGCGGACAGAAGACGATTTATTATCAAAGCGGATCGAGCATTTTTTGCACGCCTACAATTTTGAAAGAGATGACGCCATTGTCGAAAAAAGGCTTTATGATCTGCTGCAATACATTGATCACGCCTCATTTTCGGGACAAGAACACGAAAACGGCGTGCTCGTTTTTACGTAAAATAAAATAAGCCTGGCGCTTTAATCAGCGTCAGGCTTTTTGAAATTCGGCAAAGAGCAGAAGCTCTTCCATTACGTTTTTGATATTGGCTTTGGCTGCTTCAGTAACCGTATGGTGTTCCTCATCAATATGAATCGGATCGAGCACAAGCTGCTTTGTGATGACGTTCGCATAAACTCCGCGCGCGACAATGCGCATATTGGCGAGCGCGTTCATCCCGCCTTTGCCGCCTCCTGCACAAGCAAAAAGCGCCACCGGTTTGCCCGAGAACTGTTCATTGCTTAAAAAATCGAGCGCATTTTTCAAAGCGCCGCTCATACCGCTGTGGTATTCGGGAGATAATAAAACGACAGCGTCTGCTTCTTTGACCGAAGCTTTCAGTTTTTGAACATTCTCCAGCGAGCTCTGCTCTTCATCTCCGTTGAAAATCGGTAGGATGAACTCGCTTAGATCGATAAGCTCGGCCTGATACGTGCGGGCGATATAGGAAGCGGCGATCCGCGTTCTGCCCTGTTTTCTTGCGGTTCCGCTGACTACGGTTATTTTCATTTGATCATCTCCCGTCATTTTGTTGTAGTCCATGTTTAACTGCAAAGAGCGCGGCTTGCGTGCGATCGGATAAGCCAAGCTTTGACAGCAGATTGGATACATGAGTTTTCACTGTTTTTTCGCTGATAAATAAAGAAGCGGCGATTTCCTTGTTGCTTTTCCCTTTTGTAATTTCCAATAAAACATCTTTTTCTCTTTTTGTCAATTGATGTATTTTTTCTTTCTCATCAGCCTGTGACATATGGTGAAAGACGTGGGACATGATGCTTGGATCCAAGGAATATCTCCCTCCATAAACAGCACGTATCGTCTCGACAAGTTCATCAGGTTCGGCGTCTTTGAGCTGATAGGCAGAGGCTCCAGCCTGGATGGCGGGAATCACATAGCTTTCATCCGCATAGCTTGTCAGCGCTATGATTTTGACAGACGGATATTCCTTTTTTATTCGCTTTGTCGCCTCAATTCCGTCCATTTCAGGCATTGATAAATCCATTAATACGATGTCTGCCTCCCGTCTTCGCAAGACATCGAGCGCCTCAATTCCTGTTGATGCCTCTCCGACAACGTCAAAATCGCTTTTTGTTTTGAAAAAAAATAAGAGGCCTTTTCTGACAATATGATGATCATCGGCAATGATGATTTTCACCTTTTCCATCCTGCCTCCCCCCTCTCCTTCAAAGGCAAAACCGCCCGGATTTTCGTCCCCTTACCGATTGCGGAGTCGATCAAAAACGTGCCGCCCGCTTTTTCCGTCCGCTCCTTCATTCCTTTCAGCCCAAGCGTCGGAAGCCCCGCGTCAGGATCGTACTGAAACCCTTTGCCGTCATCTTCGATCTCCAAGACGGCAGACGATTGGAATACATCGATTTTCACTTGTATGCGGCTAGCACTGGCATGCTTTTTGCAATTGTTGAGAGCTTCCTGGCTCAGCCGCCACATCAATTCCTCAGCAGGAGGCGGCAGCCGGAGCACACCGCTGAGCGTGAAGATCACCTGAAGGCCGAGCACTTCCGCATATTTTTCAAGAGCCGCCGCCAACCCTTCTTCAAGGCCTTGGGGCCTCAGCTGCCATATTAACGCCCGCATCTCAAGCAGTGCTTCATGAGAAAGATGTTGCATAAACTCGAGCATTTCCCTGATCTCAGGCTGGTCTGTCATTTCCCCCGCCGCTTTAGCGGTCAAGCTGAGCGAAAAAAGCATTTGATTGACGGAATCATGCAAGTCCTGAGCCAATCTGTTTCTTTCGGTCAGCAGCATGTGTTTTTGCTGTTGTTCAGCAAGCCGCATCCGTTTGATCGCCATCCCGATTTGCAAAGCAACAGCTTCGAGGAGCGCCAGTTCCCCGCGGCTGAAATGAATTTTGTCCGGAGCCGCAACGTTCAGCAAACCGAACCGTTTCTTCTGATCGCTGAGGGGGACGGTTGCATGATGTGTGATGCCTTCCGGATCTCCGGTCTTCTGTCTCATGGCCGTCGTAATTCGCCGGCAATGAATGATATTTTTCGCCCTGTCCAGCTTTCCGTCCCTATATTGTTCAAGACAGTAGCAGCTTCCTTCGCATAATAAACGGTTGTGCCGGTAAGAAAGCGCCTGAGGCAGGCAGACCGAAGCGGCCAGTTCAAAGCGCCCCTTTTCATCGATCAGAAAAAGCCACGCCGTTTTGAGTCCCGTTAAGCTGAGCAGCTTTTTTAAAACAGCATGAAGCGTTTCTTTTAGATGGTTCCCTTCGTTTAAAGCTTCCGCTATTTCTTTGAGCGTTTTCAATTTTTCAAACTGCGTGTCTTCCCGCAAAAGATTCATCCCCTTAACCCGGAGTTTCTTTTATTATATCGATATTTGATAAAAAAAAGGCCACCTCATGAGATGAACTTTTCTAAGACTTTTGACCGAGAAGGGACAAAGCGAATCGTTAAGCTTCTTCCTCCCAAAACAAATCATCAAGCGTTTTGTCCAGCGCCTTTGCGATCGCGAGGCAAAGGTGCAATGTCGGATTGTATTTATTTTTTTCGATCAGCCCGATCGTCTGTCTTGTCACATTGACCCGCTCGGCAAGCTGGGCTTGTGTCAAAGACTTTTCGACCCGGGCGAGTTTGACCCGGTTAACCATATGCTCACCCGCCATTTTCATTTAATCATCTAATAGATCTTGATTTTTCCGAAAGGATTTGCGCAACGAGATAAAGTTGATCAGAAAATGAAAAAATACAAACAACATCACCATCATAATAAAGTCAAACCAACTGCCGGGGTGTTTTGGTATGCCGGTAAAAATAAGCACTAAAATGGCAAATATGATGCCGGAAGCGAGGCTGAGAGCCGTGATCTCTTTTCTTTTTTTCCTGTACGCCGCTTGACCTGCAATCTCCGGATATTCAAACCCCGACAAAAGATAGCGGAACAATATCCAGCCTGCATAGACTGCAAAACCGATGGCACTGACGATGTATTCGGATGCCGGTCGCCCTAAAATGAGGCCCCGGATGATCATATCCAAAAATAAGATAGCAGCGACAATCGTACCGGCTTCGCTAAAAAATTGCGTCATTTTCTTTTCTACGTATTCATCCCCGGTTTTAATCCATTTCATGTCAGCCATTTTCCCCTTTCATATGCAATTTATATCTAACTTATTGTTAAATATATATTACATCATTTATGGCCGCTTATCAATAAAAATTGAAAACCCGCCGTGTAGCAAGGCGGGTTTTCAGCGATTATCAATTTGAAGTCGCTTTTACAATATCATCGATTTTTTTCATCACTTCATCTGTCAATTGATGGAGAAGCGCTTCACTGTCTTCATTGGTTGGGCCTTTGACTGCGAAATAAAATTTCACTTTAGGCTCTGTGCCAGATGGACGGAGGCAGAACCATGAGCCGTCTTCAAGGAAATATTTCAAAACATTGGATGTCGGAAGATCGATCGTTTCTGTTTTGTTTTCCTTCAGCAGCGTCCGCTTCCCTGTCAAATAGTCTTCTGCGGATACAACGTCTTTTCCGGCGATGGAAAGAGGCGGCTGTTCTCTGAATGTGCTGAGGATGGCTGCGATTTGCTCCGCTCCCTCTTTTCCTTTTAAGGTCAGGGACTTCAAGCCTTCTCTATAGAAGCCGAACGTTTGATACAATTCGAGGAGCCCATCATACAGCGATTTTCCTTGCTTTTTATAGAAGGCGCATACCTCAACCGCAAGCAGTGCTGCCTGGACGGCATCCTTGTCTCTTGCGAAATCGCCGATCAAGTAACCGTAGCTCTCCTCATAACCGAATTGGAAAGCATATTCGCCCGATGCTTCAAATTGTTTGATTTTTTCTCCGATGAATTTAAAGCCGGTCAGCGTGTCGATCGTGTCAAGTCCGAAAGAAGCGGCAATGTCGCGCCCCATTTCGCTTGTCACAATCGTTTTTAGAACGACTCCGTTATCAGGCAGCGTGCCTTTCTGCTGTTTTTGCGATAGCAGATAATGCAAAAGCAGCGCGCCGGTTTGATTTCCTGTCAGCACCGCGTAACGGCCTTCTTGATCCTTTACAGCAACGCCGAGGCGGTCCGCGTCGGGATCGGTTCCGATCAGAATATCGGCTCCTTTTTCTTCTCCGAGCCTGATCGCATATTCAAAAGCGGCGTGCTCTTCCGGATTAGGAGAAGACACGGTCGAAAAGTCAGGATCAGGCAGCTCCTGTTCCGGAACGACTGTGACATGCTCATACCCGAGAGCTTTCAAGCCGCGTCTCACGGATTTATTTGCCGTGCCGTGCAGCGGGGTGAAAATGACTTTGACTTCAGTTTCCTTTGCCAGATCAGGATTGACAGAAATCGATGTCAGTTTATCGAGATACGCTTGATCGATTTCCTCGCCGATTATTTGGATCAACCCTTTTTCGGTTAAGGCAGCTTCATCGCCTGCTTCGATTTCCAATTCATTTTCAATCGCATTGACAAAGCCGATGAGTTTGTCGGCATCAGCAGGCGGAAGCTGCGCGCCGTCCTCTCCGTAGACTTTATAGCCGTTGTATTCAGGCGGGTTATGGCTCGCCGTGATGACAATACCTGCAAACGCATTCAGTTCTCTTACCGCAAAGGAAAGTTCAGGTGTCGGGCGCAGTTCGTCAAACACGTACGTTTGAACGCCGTTTTCCGCGAGCGTTTTAGCAGCTTCCATTGCAAATTCAGGCGACTTGTGGCGGGAATCGTACGCGATCACAACACCGCGCTTTTTTGCTTCTTCGCCGTTCGCTCCTATGTATGCGGCAAGGCCCGCCGATGCTTTGCGAACCGTATAAACGTTCATGCGATTCGGACCGGGTCCGATCTCTCCGCGCATGCCGGCTGTACCAAACTCAAGTTTTTTATAAAAGCAATCCTCTAGTTCTTTTTCATTTCCTTCAGCTTCCAAAAGAAGCGATTTTAATTCGGAATCTAAGTTTTCTTTGTTTTTCCAGCGTTCATAGCTCGTTCTCCAGCTCATGATTACCTCCAATGTTCTAGCTAAGTAATTGCAGCTTTTCTTTTATCATATCGACAAACAGCCGCTTTGTCCAAATTTAGCATGCCGAACGAAAAAAATGAGGCTGCCTGATCAAGACAGCCTCACGTTAGGCCATTCGGTTGATTTTTAACGAAATTCCATCAAGGGCATTTGACCTGATACATCATCTGCTTTCCAGCGGGACAACAGCGTCGTGAAGAAGTCCTTCCAATGCTTGGACATGCCGGGCCTTCGTTTCGCCATCCCAGTTCAGCTTCTCGCTCATGTAGTCGGTAAGGCTGTCTTTGTAAGTGCGGACCCAATTGATATCAAAGAACAGCGCACCCGTTCTGCGCACGAAGAAGTCTGCCGGGACGGCAGCCATTTCTTCCTCGATCCCGTAATCCATTTCTGCCAGTACATGGACAGGAATGCGGCGTTCTGCTGCTTCATCTTTCAGGGATGGGACACGATCAAACAGGCGGTCTGCGTTTGAACCGTATCGTGCGGCAATCTGTTTTGCCGTCTCTTCGGACAGTCCAGCTTTGATCCCTTCGGCTGCTTTCACTTGAATAAAATCCTCCAGATTTTTGGAGCCGCCGATATGGCCGCCTGAGATCGGCATCGTTTTTGTTCTGCAAGGACCGAAGTCTCTGCCGCCCTCTTCTTTTAATCGGTCTCTGACAAGATCGACGATATGCTCAGCCATTTTTCTGTAGCCGGTCAGCTTTCCGCCGGCAATCGTGATCAGTCCGGATTCAGAAGTCCAGATCTCATCTTTCCGGGAAATCTCGGACGGGTCTTTTCCTTCTTCATGAATCAGCGGTCTGAGCCCCGCCCAGCTTGATTCGACATCTTCGGCCTTGATTCCCAGTTCAGGGAACATATAGTTGATTGCATTAATGACATAATCCCTGTCTGCAGTCGTCATTCGAGGATGTTCCAGATCCTCGTTGTAGACGGTGTCCGTTGTGCCGACATATGCCTTTCCGTCTCTCGGAATCGCGAACACCATGCGGCCGTCGGGCGTATCAAAATAAACGGCTTGTTTTAAAGGAAAGACCGATTGATCAAAAACAAGATGCACGCCTTTTGTATGCTGAAGGTGTTTGCCTTCTTTTGAATGGTCTTTTTCCCGTAGACGGTCAACCCACGGACCCGCGGCATTCACGATTTTTTTCGCGTGGACACGGTACGTTTTTTTCGTGAAGACGTCTTCAATGACCACGCCGGTGACCTTGCCGTTTTCATAAATAAAATCGCTTACTTTCGCATAATTGACGGCCTCGGCTCCGAATTTAACCGCTTCTTTCATGACTTCGATCGTCAACCTGGCGTCATCCGTCCGGTATTCGACATAATAGCCGCCGCCTTTCAGGCCGTTCTTTTTCACGAGCGGCTCTTTTTGAAGCGTTTCCTCGGCATTCAGCATGCTCCTCCGCTCAGCTTTTTTGACACCTGCTAAAAAGTCGTACACTCGCAGTCCGATTGAAGTGCTGAATTTGCCGAAAGTGCCTCCCTTATGCATCGGAAGCAGCATCCATTCAGGCGTTGTCACGTGCGGACCGTTTTCATAGACGATCGCCCGCTCTTTGCCGACCTCGGCTACCATTTTCACTTCAAATTGCTTTAAATAGCGAAGTCCGCCGTGTACGAGTTTCGTGGAGCGGCTTGACGTTCCGGCCGCAAAGTCCTGCATTTCGCAAAGCGCCGTTTTCATTCCGCGAGATGCGGCGTCCAATGCCGTCCCTGCGCCTGTAATACCTCCGCCGATAATAAACACGTCATACTTCTGCTTCGTCATATTCTGTAAAATATCGTCCCGTTTGCGGCTTGAAAATAATGATTCCATGTTCATGTCCTCCCTTGTTGTCACGGTAAAAAAATAGAAAAAGAGACCACAAACATCCAAAGCGCTGATACTGCTTTGGTGCCTGCGGTCTCTCCTCTTCTCCAACCGTTTCTATTAACTTAATTAGATTGTAACATACATGCGGCTTATTTAAAAGCCCTAGCTGCATTTACAGCTTTCTTCCACCCGCTGTACAGACTCTCACGCTCTTTTTCTTCCATTTTCGGTTCAAAACGTTTGTCAAGCTGCCACTGGTCTTTGATCTCGGAACGATCACTCCAGAACCCGACGGCAAGACCCGCTAAATAGGCTGAACCGAGCGCGGTTGTTTCATTGATTTCAGGACGTTCTACAGGGACATCCAAAATGTCGCCCTGAAAATCCATCAGGAAGTTGTTTTTGACAGCTCCGCCGTCGACTCTCAGCGTTTTCACCGAGATCCCGGAGTCTTCCATCATTGCGTCAAGAACATCTTTCGTTTGATAGGCAAGCGCTTCAAGCGTTGCTCTAACAAAATGCTCTTTCGTCGTACCCCGGGTCAGTCCGAATACAGCGCCGCGGACATCGCTGTCCCAATAAGGCGTGCCTAAACCTACAAATGCAGGAACCACATAAACACCATCGGCAGATTCTGTTCTTACAGCGTATTTTTCACTTTCTTTGGCGTCCTTAAACATTCTCAGCCCATCACGGAGCCATTGAATAGCGGAACCAGCGACGAAGACGCTGCCTTCCAGCGCATATTCCACCTTTCCGTCGATGCCCCAAGCGATTGTCGTCAGCAGGCCGTGCTCTGATTTGATCGCTTTCTCGCCGGTGTTCATCAGCATAAAGCAGCCTGTTCCATACGTGTTCTTAACCATTCCCTCTTCAAAGCAAGCCTGCCCGAACAATGCTGCCTGCTGGTCGCCGGCTGCACCTGCAATCGGAATGTTTTTGCCGAAGAAATGATAATCGACCGTTTCAGCGTATACATGCGATGAAGGCTTGACTTCAGGAAGCATCGATTTCGGCACGCCGAGAATATCGAGAAGTTCATCATCCCATTTGAGGTCATAGATGTTGAACATCAGTGTTCTTGAGGCGTTTGAATAATCTGTCACATGCGCTTTTCCGCCGGACATTTTCCAGATCAGCCAAGAATCGATCGTACCGAAGAGAAGGTCGCCGTTTTCCGCTTTCTCCCGTGCCCCTTCCACATGATCCAAAATCCATTTCACCTTCGTGCCTGAAAAATAAGGATCGATTAAAAGGCCTGTTTTTTCCCTGATCGTTTCTTCATAGCCTTGTTCTCTCAATTCCTGACATATTTCCGCCGATTGGCGGGACTGCCACACAATCGCATTGTAGACCGGTTTACCGGTATGTTTATCCCAAACAACGGTCGTTTCCCGCTGGTTGGTGATCCCGATTCCGGCAATTTGCGCGGCTTCGATTCCCGATTCTGAAAGCGCAGAAGCGATCACCGACAGAACGGAGCCCCAGATTTCATTTGCATTGTGTTCAACCCAGCCGGGGTTTGGAAAATATTGCTGAAATTCTTTTTGCGCAATATGGACGATTTCGCCTGCTTTGTTGAAAACAATCGCCCTTGTGCTTGTGGTGCCTTGATCAAGAGACAAAATGTATTTTTCCATTTTTGGAAACTCCCCCTTATATGTCTGTTAAGATTTGCGTTTTTTTTTAAATGTTGACCGATTGATCAACCGATTGTTTTTTCATATGAATATAGAAACCTAACAATATCACAACTAGTATAACGCTTACAATCCAAAATGTGTTGGTGATGTGCCCTTTGAATGCGGCGTTGTAAAAAACGCCTGCAAATGAACCGCCGAGCGCCGGTCCTAAAACAGGAATCCACGCGTACTTCCAATTTGAACTTCCTTTGCCTGCAATCGGAAGGACAAAGTGGGCGATTCTCGGCCCCAAATCGCGGGCAGGGTTAATCGCATAGCCTGTTGTTCCGCCGAGCGAGAGCCCGATCGCCACGATCAGAAATCCGACAACGAGCGGATTCAGTCCGTCAGTAAACTTGTTTGCACCGATCGCTAAAAGTCCGAGAACGAGAACAAAAGTCCCCAATGTTTCACTGAACAGGTTTGCAAATGTATTTGGAATCGCCGGCCCTGTCGAAAATACTCCCAGCTTCGCGCCTTGATCTTCGGTTTCTTTCCAGTGCGGCAAGTAGTGAAGAAAAACGAGCACCGCTCCTAAAAATGCGCCGATCATCTGTCCCAAAATATAGGAAGGCACTTCTTTCCAAGGAAAATCTCCGACAAATGCCAGCCCCAATGTAACGGCGGGATTTAAATGCGCTCCGCTGATGCCGCCGACGGCATATACCGCCATGGCCACGCCAAGCCCCCAGCCGAAGACGATCACAATCCATCCGGATTGATGGGACAGCGATTTTTTCAAATTAACTCCTGCACAAACTCCAGCTCCAAAGACGATGAGCAGCATCGTTCCGATAACTTCCCCCCAAAATGCTGTCAAGGCTATCCCTCCTAAAATCTATTATGAAGTGTTATTCTAAGATGAACACCATGGGTTCACCTTCTTCACTGTGTCTAAAAGACCATAAAAAAACACAGCAAACTTTCTTTACATCATACTGAGTAAAGAACTGCTGTGGTCTCCGGGTCTCCGTCACAATGTATTAACTTAGTAAGATCGTATCGTATAGTGAAAGCGTTGTCAATAATTTTTCACATTTTAAATTTTTACTTCCAGTATTTTTTCCATAAATCAGTGTCTGAGGTGGTGACTGCGGACGCCCCTGCTGCAAGCGCCTGCTCGACGTCTTTTTCGGTACGGATAAACCCGCCCGCAAAGATCGGAATGCCGGTTATTTCTTTGACTTCCTTGATCAGTTCCGGCACCACTCCGGGAAGCACTTCTATATAGTCGGGTCTGTGCTTTTTCACCAATTCAATACTCTTCTTCATGGCGCTTGTGTCTATTAAAAACATGCGCTGGATCGCATATACTTTCTTCTGCTTTGCTTTTGCGATAACGCTTGATCTTGTAGAGAGAATGCCCGCCGGCTTCATTTCCTGGCAAATGAATTCCGCCCCGTATTCATCATGCTTAATTCCTTGGATCAGATCGACGTGCACAAACATTTTTTTCCCATGGGATCTGGCCGCGCTGATGACGCCTCCCAGCTGTCCAAGGTGGATGTCAAGCAGGACCCCGTATGAAAACGGGCTGTCCAGGAATGTATCAAACTGCTTCATATTACGTACCGCAGGTAAAATTTGTTGATCGTGAAAACTCATGTTCCATCTCCTTCACTTGCTATCTTGCTTCTGTATTACACTAATGGAATTTCCGCCTCATTGCAATCCTTTATAAACAGAAGCCTCTCACGGTGCCCGGGCAAATCATTTTACATTTACCTTCAGTCATGTCCATAATTTAACACAACCAACTCGAATGGGGGAATTTTTTATGAAAGCGATCATCCATGAAGGAATCAAGGGCCTTTCAGGACTGAAATATACAGACGTTTCCGACAAAACGCCCGGTCCGGGTGAAGTCAAAATCAGACTGAAAGCGGCCGGACTGAACCACCGTGACTTGTTCCTCTTTCAATCCAGGGAGGCGGGTGATGCCCCATTTATACCCGGCTCCGACGGAGCAGGCACGATCGAAGAGACAGGCGAAGGCGTTCAGGGCCTCGCCGTTCATACAGAGGTGATCATCAATCCGAGCATCGGCTGGGAATATACGGATTCTGTTCCGCAAGTACCCGACATTCTCGGCGGCCCATCTGACGGAACCTTCGCAGACCATGTCATCGTCCCGGCGAAGCACGTGTTGAAAAAACCGGCGCACCTTTCCTGGGAGGAAGCAGGCGTCTTGCCTTTATCCGCTCTGACCGCTTACAGGGCTTTATTTACGAAAGGACATTTAAAAAAAGGCGAACACATCTTAATACCGGGAGTCGGCGGAGGCGTCGCCACAAACGCAGTGCTCATGGCAAAGGCAGCAGGCGCGCGGGTGACTGTAACCTCCCGAAGCGAAGAAAAAAGAAAAGAAGCGCTCCGCTATGGGGCGGATCTCGCAATTGAAAGCCGCGGTCTGTGGAAAGAAAGCTTGGGCGGGGAACGGGTTGATTTAATCCTCGACAGCATCGGTCCGGCAACTTTTGCGAATTATTTCGATGTCATCAAGCCGAACGGAAGGATCATCAATTTCGGCGCCAGCTCGGGAGACAGCATCCAGCTTCCGCTGCGCTCGCTCTTTTTCCCGCAGATCAGCATCATCGGCACTTCGATGGGCAGCCTCGAAGAATTTCGGCAAATGATTGATTTTATCGAACGCCATTCCCTTAAGCCGGTGCTTGATCAAGTGTTTCCTTTATCAGAAGCGGTTGCAGCCTTTAAACGGATGAAAGACGGGGAGCAGTTTGGAAATATCGCTTTGCAAATAGGCGGGTAACCTCTGGGGAACGGCGGCTTGCCAGTCATCAGCCGCCGTTTTTTGGTTTTGACCGAAAAAAGAGGTCAGCCCCATAATGAAAGCAGCCACAGCACGACCGGAAGGGTGACGATGCTGAGCATTGTACTGATAAACGTCGCGCTTGAAACGATTTCCGGCTTTGTTTCAAACTGAACCGCCATCAAAGTCGTATTCGCCGCTGTCGGCATGGCCGCCGCCAACACCATGATCTGTTTAACCAGCCCGTCGACGGGAAGAATCAGCGCAAACCCCAAGGCAATGAGCGGAGACACGAATAGTTTCAGCAAAAGCGAGTAAGAAATTTTCCGGTATTCGATATGTTGAAAGGAAATCACCGCAAGCTGCATGCCGAGAATAATCATAATCGTCGGAATCGCGGCGTCCCCCACCAATTTAATTCCCGTCATTAACTGTTCGGGAATCGAAATATGCCCCAGCTGAAAGCATATGCCGAGCAGCGCACCGTATGCGACCGGCATCCGGATAACCCTTGTCATCACAATTTTAAATCCGCCCGCTTCAGGGCTTCCTTTCGCTGCATAATATATGCCGATCGTGCTCATGACAAGCTGCTGAAGCACCATCAGCACAACGGCGATATCAAGCCCGGCCGTGCCGTAGACAAGCAGGACGACGGGAGTGCCGTAGTTTCCGTTATTCATGAAAGCGGATGATAAAACGAGAGCGCACCGCTCCTGATTGGAATACCCGTGAACATATGAAATGAGGTAGACAAATAGAATCAAAATGAAACAGAGGCCGAGACAATAGACAGACATATAGATATAATCCATCGTCAGCTTGTTCTCATAAAACGTATCAAACGCTAAAAACGGAGACATTAAATACAGGGACATTTTAGATAGGTTCTGAATATCAAAATGAAGCAGCTTTTGTCCGATGAACCCGATCGCAAATATCCCGAAAACCGGCAGTAAAACAAGCACAAACTCCATGATGCACCTTCTTTTTATGTATAACCGTTCTCATTAATACTATCAATCATATAGAAAATTCCGTTTGTTTTCAACGGTGTTTCCAGCCCGTTTGCAGTAAAAGAGCTCCCGCATACCCGGCCCTGCTTGGCTAGGTATGCGGCAATCTTCTTCATGTACTGGGATGCGGCTGTAAGGAGAACTTGTTCACTCACATTCCGTTTCCCCTGAAACAGACAAACGATTTTGCGGGCCTCCCCTACATGTCGGATGATGACTTTCTGGCGGTTCTTTGATCTTGGCAGTGCTCAAGCAATGGGCATGTTTCAGGATTTTTATATGACCGGCAGCCTTTCGGTCTTGCTGGTTTAGGCAAATGCAACTGTCTTTTCACTGTCCTTTCAAAGGGCATCATTTTTTCTGCCGCAGGCAAATAAAAACCGCAGACAAAAGAAGACATACATTGTCTCTACTGCCTGCGGGAAGTTGCGGATGTCCGTCTATTCCGATTTAATGCGTGCGAAAAGCATTGGTTAAGGAAGGACACGAACTCTTCCACAGGCTGAATGAGCCATGAGCTTTTCCTTGTGCATCACATTCTGCTGTCTCATTGTCATGCTGTTCAGCCTCCGTTGCTTTTTTCTTACTTTGTAAGTACACCCGCCTAATCCCATTTCATCATCATCTTTTTCCAAAAACGGACGGCATTTGTATGTTTGCCCTTTGTTTATGATACCCGCTTCATTTCTTTTCTGGAGCGGTCTTTCTTGTAGTATCCAATAAAATAAATGAGACCGACGAACACGGATCCGCCAATGACATTGCCGATAAAAGCCGGAATGATGTTTCCGATAAACTGCCCCCATGTGAACGAGCCTGCAAAAATGGCTGCGGGAATCACAAACATGTTGGCGACAACGTGCTGAAATCCGATTGCGACAAAAGCCATAATTGGGAACCAGATGCCAAGGATCTTCCCTGCTCCGTCTTGTGCGCCGAAAGAAAGCCATACAGCAAGACATACAAGCCAGTTACAGCCAATGCCGGAAATGAGAACCTTGCCGAAGCTCATATCGAGTTTCCCTTGTGCAATGGCGATCGTTTTTTCTAAATAAGGACCTGTTTCAGTCAATCCAACCAAATGTCCGAAAAAGTAAGCAACAAACAGTGCCCCGATTAAGTTCATAATCGTAACGATTCCCCAGTTAACCGCCAATTGTTTCAGTGATATTTTTCTTGAAAATAAAGCCATCGCAACGGACATCATATTCCCTGTGATCAATTCAGCGCCAGCGAGCACCACAAGGATCAGACCGACAGGAAATACGGCAGCTCCGATCAGGCTGGACAGGCTTCCCCATTCTTTCGGCAGGTCGCCGATTACCCTGATATCAAGCAAGTACCCAAGCGCGATAAATGCGCCGCCTAAAAACCCCAATACAAGCAGAGACGGCAGCGGGAGCTGTATCTTTTTCATTCCTGCTTCAATTGCCGCCTCCGCTATTTCATCCGGTTTTCGAAAAGCCATACTAAAACCTCCATTATTTCTTCTTTTCTCACAGTTATGGCAGAAAGACAATAAAAAAAGGCAGCACTCAAATAACCTGTGTCAACCAGGCGTTTGAATGCTGCCTAACTTGTATGCATACCCATACAACAAAATCAAGCAGAATTAAGATATCGAAAGAGAATATATACAGTCCGTGCATACATTCCATTGCTTTTGCCTTCTATAACTGTAGCAATATCCTATCAAATGTGATAAAAATGTGTCAACCCTGCCGCCGCTTCTCTCTTGCGAATGTATAGTTCCCTTCATACTTGACGAGTTTTCTGCCGTCAAGCCACCAGGTGACATTGAAAAGCCGGTCAAGAAAGTATCTGTCGTGCGAAACCGCGATAATCGTCCCTTGAAATTGGCTTAATGCTTCTTCAAGCATCTCCTTCGATTCGATGTCCAAATGGTTTGTCGGCTCATCGAGGATCAGCACATTATGGTTTTGGTGAACGAGCTGGGCCAAGCGAAGCCGCATCCGTTCGCCTCCGCTTAAATTTTTCACTTTTTGAAAGACGGATTGGCCGAAAAACAAAAACTTTGCAAGCAACATTCTGGCTTCGCCTTCTGATGCAGAAACATGTTCACGGAATTCGGCTAAAACCGTGCGCTCTTCCTCCATTTCGCCGACATGCTGCGTCAGATATGCGGCCGATAAATTGCTGCCAAGCTGCACGTCACCGCTGTCCGGTGTTTCCTTTCCGCTAATGATGTTGAGCAGCGTCGTTTTGCCGCTGCCGTTCTCTCCGACGATGGCGGCGCGCTCCTGAAAACGGACATGCATACTGAGATTGTCAAAAAGCAACCGCTCACCGAAGCTTTTGCAGACATCCTCAAGCCTGACGACATCTTTTCCGCTTCGTTCATCCATGCTGAAAGCTAAATCGATCTTTTTGCGTTCCAGTACGGGTTTCTTCACCTTCTCCATGCGCTCCAAAGCCTTTTCCATGCTTTTGGCTCGCCGGTGCAGGCCATCATTCGGAGGATTGGCGCGATTCGCCCATTCCTTCAGCCGCTTGATCGTTTCCTTCATTTTTTTGATTTTCTTCTGCTGATCCTGATAGTCATGAAATTCTCTCATGAGGCGCTCTTCCCGTTCATCGGCATAATGTGTATAGCCGCCTTTGGAAAAGTGAAGCTCTCCCTGGTCGATTTCAAGAATTGAGGTGACCGATTCATCCAGGAAATAGCGATCATGCGATACAATGACTGCTGTGCCTTTGTACTGCTTTAAAAAAGACGTCAGCCATTCGATCGCTGTCAAATCCAAATGGTTTGTCGGTTCATCCAGTAAAAGCAGATCCGGAGCTGACAAGAGAAGCCTGGCAAGACCCGCTTTCGTCCGTTCTCCTCCGCTTAACTCCCGCCACTCGGCATCGAGTAGCCGCTCGATATTTAAGCCGTGCGCTACCCGTTCGATTTGCGCACTGATGCCGTAGCCGCCTTTCCGTTGAAATTCATCTTGTAAAGCCCCGTACTTTTCCAATAGAAGACTGAGTTTTTCCTCGTCTTTTTCAACGGCCAATTGCCGTTCAATCCGGGAAAGCTTCTGCTGTGTGTCCCATAATGACGAAAAAACATCATACAGCAGCTCTTTTACCGTTTGGCTGCCGTCCCATGCGGGATTCTGCTCCAAGAGCCCCGTTGATAATCCTTTTTTCCAAGTCACAAGGCCTTCATCAGGTTTCGCTTGGCCGCCGATCAGCTTCAGCAACGTTGTTTTTCCTTCCCCATTTCGTCCGATCAGACCGATTCGCTCCCCTTGGTGCAGGTCCCATGACAGCCCGCTGAAAATCGTATGTCCTCCGTATGTTTGCCCGACATGTTGCAAACTGCATATCATCATCTATTTTTCCTCCGCACTCCGTAAAGAGACACCGAGCATAAAAAAGACAGCAGAGCTTACACCCCGCCGTCAGCATCAAAAATCCGATTGTGGGCAGATGTCTCTCACTGGTATTTTTTCCAATTGAATGTGTAAAAAAGGGCAGACTGATCCCGTAATACGCATTCCCCGGAAAAAATCGCGCGACAAATATACAGATGAGCTTGCATATCCGTCATACGCTTACCAGTTTGATTCATCTTTTCCACCTCCTTTTAATAGTTACAATATATGAAAAATAAAGATAAAAGTCAACATGAAAAAGCCGGCCTAAAACGGCCGGCACACGAATCTGCTATTTTTGATAATGAATCCGGTAGATGTCATGGCGTCTGTCCTTGAGCTGCCGGACGGTTCCGTCCTGCCGCTGCCTTCTGAGAATTTCCAGGTCGACATCGCCGATGACCACCATTTCAATGTTCGGATTGCATTCTCCGACGATTCCATCCCTTGCGAATTCAAAATCTGAAGGAGCAAAAATCGCGGATTGTGCATATTGGATATCCATATTTTCGGTTTGCGGCAGATTGCCGACCGTACCGGAAATAACCGTGTACACCTGATTTTCAACCGCTCTTGCTTGAGCGCAGTATCTGACTCGCAAATAGCCTTGGCGGTCTTCCGTGCAGAAAGGGGTGAAAATAATCTTGGCCCCTTTTTCGGTTGCGATTCTGCCGAGCTCCGGGAACTCGATGTCATAGCAGATCTGGATCGCGATTTTGCCGCAGTCTGTGTCAAAGACGCGCACCTCGTCCCCCCTGCTGATGCCCCACCATTTTCGTTCATTCGGGGTAATATGAAGCTTATATTGCTTTTCGATAGTTCCGTCCCTTCTGAACAAGTAAGCGATATTGTAGATCTTCCCTTCTTCTTCAACGAAGTGGGAACCGCCGATAATGTTGACATTGTATTTAACGGCAAGATCTGTGAACAGGCTGATATAGTCTTCTGTATATTCGGTGATCCGCTGAACAGCCAGGCTCGGTGAACGCTCTTCAAGAAACGACATCAGCTGCGTCGTAAAGATTTCGGGATAGACGGCAAAATCCGCTCCCGCGTCTGAAGCCACGTCTGCATAGTATTCGACTTGGTTGGCAAACTCCTCGAAGGAATGAATCTGCTTCATCTCATATTGAATCACACAGATTCTTACCGGAAAAGCTGATTTGTAATAGCGCTTCGTCTGCGGCAAGTAGTCGACATTATTCCACTCCATCAATGTCGCATATTTGCTTGATGCTCTGTCATCCGGGAGATAGTTCGGATTGATCCTCATCATCGTAAATCCGTTCAACAGTTGAAACGAAAGAACCGGATCATAGATCTGGTGGTGGATGACTTGTTCGACATACTCCCTCGGCGTCATCTCGGAAGCGTACTTATGATAGTTCGGAATCCTGCCGCCGATGATAATGCTCTTTAAATTCAAGCGCCTTGCCAGATCTTTACGCGCTTCATAGAGACGGTGGCCGATCTTCATCCGTCTGTATTCAGGATGAACCATGACCTCGATCCCGTACATGTTTAAACCGTCGGGATTGTGATTCGTAATATACCCGTCGTCTGTAATATCTTGCCATGTGTGTCTGTCATCATATTCATCAAAGTTGATCAACAGGCTTGAACAGGAACCGATGACTTCTCCGTCAAGCTCTGCGCAAAACTGGCCTTCCGGGAAGTGTTCCAAATGGCTTTCCAGATGTTCCCGTTTCCATGGGATCATTCCCGGAAAACATAGCTCTTGAAGCCCGATGATGCTGTCGATATCTTTTTCTTCAATATTGCGGATGACAATCTTTTTTTCAAAGCGGGAAAGATCCAGTTTTTCAGACACGTCCCATTCCTCCTCTGCCTTCTTTATGATGGATTGGAAATTTTTTCGATCAGCTGCTCCAGCTCCATTTCCGCCATTGATTCCAAACGGTGGTCATAATGCTCGAACAGCAAGCTTTTCGTTACTTTATTCGGTACAATCACACATTTCATTCCGGCTCTTTTCGCGGCGACTGATCCGTTGACAGAATCTTCGAATGCAATGCACTCCTCAGGCTTCACACCGAGACATTCCGCCGCTTTTAAATAGAGTTCCGGGTTCGGTTTGACTTCCTCAACATCATCGGCCGTTCTGATGCACTCGAAATCATCGTACAGGCCGATTTGTTTCAAATGCTGAGACACCCATTTATAATCCGAGCTTGACGCCAAGCCGATTTTTAAACCGAGCTCTTTCGCCGCGGACAAATAAGCTTCCACACCGGGACGCGCTTTTTCGCTTTCCATTCTTTTCGTAAAACGCTCTTGCCTCAATTTCGTCAATTGCTCATGGTCCAGCTTTTTTTGCAGCTGTTCCTCCAGATAAGAAAACGGCTGGAATCCGGCGGCCGTGCCGATGACATTTCCCCAAACCGACATAGGCAGCTCTGAGCCATGTTCTTCAAAAATTTCCTGGAGCACTTCATATTCATGCGTTTCTGTATCTAAAATAAGACCGTCAAAATCAAAAATCACTGCTTTAATCATCGCGCTTTAGCCCAACTCCTTTTGACTGTTTGCACCATTCATTGTATCCTTCTTGCCGCCCCTTGAAAAGAGAAGACACTAAAAACCGGTATGTATAAATGAAGAAGAGCCTGCTGTAAGAGGCAAGCTCTTCCGTTCTTACTGAGTCCGCGCCGGAGTGGAGATGTTCGTAAGCGCCTGTCCGGCAGATTCGTTGGACATTTCGTTTACCGCCAGATCCCCGAGCGCCAAAATCCCAACTAAATGGTTGTTATCGACGATCGGCAGACGGCGGATTTGACTTTGAGCCATCAGCTGTGATGCTTCTTCAAGGCTCATGTTCGGATTCCCTGAAACAACATTGGTTGTCATCACGTTTGAAACAGGCGTCTGTCCATCCTGGCCTTCCGCTGTCGTTCTGAGTGTGATATCACGGTCTGTGATCATTCCTTTTAACACGCCTTGATCTACGACCGGGATCGCCCCTATATTATGACGGCTCATCAACTCAGCCGCTTCTTGAACCGTTTGATTGGAAGAAATTGTCGCCACTTGCTTAGACATTGCATTGCTGATTGTCGTCAATAGACTGCACCCCTTTCGATTGTTAGTATGTACAGGTCGCGCACATGCTAAAAAGGAAGTTGGCACCATTTCATTGTGTTTTCCGCTTATTTCTTATATCATCTTTTCATAAAAAGAAGAGCTTTTCCGAAAACGGAACAAGCTCTTTCAATTCAGGCAAAAGCCGATTTTACATCAGCATTTTATTCTCGGTATTCACGATATGAAAGTCGGCGGATGTCAGAGGGAAGTACAAACCGCAGTCATTCAGCTTGCGGCAGTTTTTATCGAACAAATCACGGTCTTTCAGCATCCACCGGCGCTTCGCCTTAGTTAATAAGGCATGGATCAATTGCAGGCTTGTCATAATCTGAAACGCCTCATCGAGCGTTCCTTTGTATTCATCCTCTTTCAATTCAAGCATGCCCTGCTTTTTAAGTTCTTTTATTTTTTGTTTATTCAAGTACAATGGAAATATTTGATACAGCTCTGATACAAGCTCTTCTATATAAATTTCTTGTTCTTCAGTTGCTGCCTTTACAATTCGCAAATTGATCACCCTTCATCCCTTGTTCAAATCTCTTCAATCAGAATATCATACATAAACAATGGGCTGTGAAGGTAAGTGTTTCCTAATGGCTGAACGCTTTTTACAGAAAGGAGCAGTAAAAATGAACCAAAAAAACCACGGCTTAATCTTTAGTGCAGGCAGCCGGCATGACGGCGAACATTTATTTGCATTTCTAAAAAGAGAAGCGAAAGCATCGAAGCCTGTCATTCAATACTGGGTCGCAAACGAGAAAATTAAAGTGAATCATAAACCCGTAGATCATAACGTTCGGCTGGAGAGCGGAGACAGCGTGATGATCGATCTCAGGGAGGAGGAAGAAAGCGGAATCGTCCCTGAATACGGGGAACTTCCCGTTCTGTTTGAAGATGATCATATGCTCATTGTCAATAAGCCGGCGGGAATGGCGACACATCCGAATGAAGCTGGCCAGACCGGTACGCTGAGCAACCTTGTGGCGTTTTATTTTCAAATGAACGGCGAGGAGCGGAAAGTCCGGCACGTCCACCGTCTTGATAAGGATACGAGCGGCGCTGTCGTTTTTGCAAAGCACCGCCTCGCCCACGCCCTTTTAGACGAACAGCTGCAAAGAAAAGAACTGTCGCGTACATATCTAGCTGTAGCGGAAGGGAAATTCAGAAAAAGAACAGGAACCATTTCGGCGCCGATCGGCAGAGACAGGTACCACCCCGTCAGAAGAAGGGTGTCCGATTCCGGACAGCCCGCCGTGACCCATTTTGAATCGAAAGAGTATGACAGCCGGCACGATGTTACACTATGCAGGCTGCAGCTGGAGACAGGCCGAACCCACCAAATACGTGTTCACCTTGCAAGCATCGGCCATCCTTTGTCAGGCGACACTTTATACGGCGGTTCAGAGGGGCTTTTTCCGAGGCAGGCTCTTCACGCGATCGAAATCAATGTGACCCATCCGATCACAAAAGAACCCGTCACTGTCACAGCACCGCTGCCGGATGACTTGAAAGACGAAATCGGACGACTGTTCGGCACGATTGATTAAACATAAAAAAGGCTGTCCATTAAGGACAGCCTTAAAGCGGTTTTGCATACATAATATAGCGCTCAGGCGCATTTCCGACATAAGAAAACGGATAGCATGTCGTTAACAGCAGTTCTTCTTTTTCGTGCTGCAGCGTGATGATGGATGTATCATCTTGATCAACAATTTTCGTGTGTGTGATTTCATATTCGAAGCTTCCGTATGGAAGCTCGATTTTCAGCTTATCTCCGATTTCAAGCTCTCCTGTTCTGCGAAAAACCGTATCCCTGTGCCCCGAAAGAACAATTTGCCCGTTTTGTTTTGGATAATAGCTGTCTTTATAATGACCGACGCCTTTTTTCAAATCATCGGGACTGGTTCCTTCAACGATGGGAAGCTCAGCGTCCAGTCTGGGAATATGGAGGATGCCTGCCGCTTCGCCGTTGTCGGGTTTAAACGATGCGGGCGCTGAGGGATGCTTTGCTGAACGGACGGATTGACTCGATGCAATGGCTTCTTTTGCTGCAGTTAAAGAAATATCGGTCTGTCTGTTCATATCGAATATTTTCCAGCCGCCGTATGCAAAAATGGCAAGCCCCGCCGTCATAAGCAGAAACGATAACATCTTGACTTTCATAGTTTTGCAATACCCCTTTTCCGCATATAAAGAATCGCTCCAAACATAAACGTCAGGAAGCCGTACAAAAGGAAACCGCCGTAAAAGGCCGCCGTATCGGGCAGCTTGTGCTCTTCACGCGAATCTGACAGAAACGCATCATTTGATAGACCGTCCATCTTCTCCTCCGGCGCATCCGCCCCTTCACCGATCGTCACGCCTGCAACAGGAGCAGCTCCGCTCTTTGACGTATCGCCATGAACCGGCTTTTCTCCGCTGTCATTGCCGGGCTTTTCTCCATCGCCCTTATCTCCAGCCGGTTTTTCTTCGTCATTCGGATCAGCGCCTCCGCTTCCGGGTTTTTCTTCATCATCAGGATCAGCTGGCTCTTCTCCCGGACGCGAATCATCTTCTGCTAATTTTTTGATTCGTCCTTCGGCAGCGTAAGCGATCGGTTCTTTAAAGCTTTTGACAAATTCTACTGTGGCTTCGATATCCTCCGGCCCTGTGACCGAATTTTTTCCAAGCCGGGAAATCGGCGAATACTTGCTGCCCGAAGCAGATGCCATAAAGTTGTTTACGGTCAGCGTATATGTCCGGTCTAAATCAATTGGCGTTCCGTCCTCAAGAAAGATATCCGCGGTTTTATTTGTTTTCGGGTTCCATGTGTAGGTAAAGCCGCTGATCGAGTAATCCGGACCGTATGATGGGGATATTTGCGCGTCTATAATATCGTATAAATCCCTTCCTTTAATTTCAAGCCTGACGAGTACGTTGCCGAAAGGCTGGATATTGAACAAGTCTCCCCATGTAATCGTTCCTTTTTTTAAATCTTGGCGGATCCCGCCCCCGTTCATCAATGCGAAATCTGAATTCATCGCGTGCCGCATGCCGTCAGCAATCAGATTTCCGAGAGGGGTGTCTCCGTCATTTGAATAGCCTCCTGCCATATCGCGCGCTGCTTCACCGACTTTCTCACCGATGATCGGCGCAACCATCTGCTCATATTTATCCAGTATCTGACCGACCGCCGGATCAGGCTTGAGCTTTTCCTGATTCACATATTCGATTTCCGCTTTCTTTTGAACAATGTCTTTCGATTCCCGATCGATTTCAAGATCGACAACACCGATTGCCTTCCCGTATTCGTATGCTTGAACGATTAAAATATCATTGACTTGGCCGTTGACCACTTCATGATTGTGGCCGGCAAAGATAACATCGATCTCGGGATCTGCTTTTTTGGCAAGTTCGGCTGATTCACCGGTCACAACTCCGCCGTCCTGGGAAGCTGTCATATGGGCGAGCACCGCTATCGCCCGGACCCCTTTCGCTTTCAATTCTTTTGCAGCCTGGTTGACGGCCTTTGTTTCATCTGTAAATTCAATTGAGCGAATCCCTTCGGGCATGACCATATTGGCAGCCGCCTGTGTCACGACGCCGATAAAAGCGACAGGCACTCCTTCAACTTCAATGATTTCATATGGAGGAAGAAAGCTGTCCCCGCTTGTTTTCAACTTGCAATTGGCGCAGACAAGCGGGAAATTCTGTCCGTCATAACCACTTGTCCCTTTCCCTTCAGGGTGTTCGCCGCCGTTCAACATGCGCAGCAGCTCTTCGGTCCCTTCATCAAACTCGTGGTTCCCGACGGTTCCAATGTCAAATCCGATTTCCTCCATGACTTCAACTGTCGGTTCGTCTTGAAGCAGGGAAGAAACCGGCGAGCTTCCTCCGATCATATCGCCTGCATGGACGATCAGCGTATTTTCACGTTCGGATTTTTTTTCTTTGATTAATGCTGCTGCATAATCCATCCTGCCGAATGTTCCATCCGTCCGGCCATCGCCGTTTAGATCGAGCTCATATTGCTGATCGATCTTTCCATGCAGATCATTCATGCTTAACAGACGCAGCGGAATATTGCCGCTTTGCTCTTTTTTCGAATAGCCTGCAGCTTCCGCTTCTTCAGCCGTCGCAAAGAAAATTCGTCTTTCCACCGGAATCTCTCGCCACTTTTCAGGCACGACATACGTTTTTTCCGCAGAGTCTCCGACGTGCCGCGTCAGCCCTTTGCCTTGCTCCCTGGCACGAAATTCAAACGGCATTTCGAGGAGGGGATCAGCGGGATTCCAAATGCCGATTTTCTCGTCTTTCGCCTTTTTGACGGCGCTTTGAAACAATTGATAGTCTTCATCACTTCCAATCGGCCAAATGAAATAGGTGACAGCCATCCCCTTTTGGACAAGCTGCAAATTCGTATTGACGCCGTCTTCAGTGATGACTTGGGCAAGCAGGCGGCCGTAGCTGTCTTTTGCTTCTTTGCCCACCTTCACAGTGACTTTGTCTCCCGGAGCCAATATAGACTGCAAATATTCCTTCGCCTTGTTTCCATGCTTCAGCTGGTTTTCATCTAATTCATTTTTCGGTGTATGATAAGTTTCGGCTGTATCTATGTTGACATAGCGGACTTTTGTAGATCCGAGAACCGGCTCTTTTAAGTGGATCGTATCCCCGTCAACAACTCGTTCGACAACACTTTCGTATTCCCCTTCAGCAGCGGGGGGAGGATGCCCGACGCCGTCTAATATCTGAAGGTCGTCCTGCTTTCTTGGCAGAAGCTGCACCGTATCATAACGGCTTAACACGCCGGTAATTTCGTACCATTGTCCTTGTTCTATCGATTCGGCGGCATTCGTTTGTTCCATCACCCTTAGTGTGAGCGGATGATAGTTTTCATCGATCATCGTGATATTATAGCCGCCGCCTGCCGGCGTATCCGGCTTTGTTTCAATAAAGCCTTTCATCTTCACAAGCCGGCCTTCGTATTCAGCTGCCGTTCCGTGATCGAGCACATCTTTAATGGTCAACGGAACAGGGTCAGGCAGTGCCGCTCCTTCTCCGGTTACTTCAATGCCTGACGGTACAGGAACAATTTCTGTCAAACCTTTGAATGTCGTGATCTTCCCTGTGACCGAGACAGACATCCCCTCTTTCAGCTCCGGAAAATCGCCTTGTACAGCGGAATAAATATTGATTCCCGCCGTGTCGTCCTGAATAAATGTGGACAGTTTTCCTCCTCCGACAGCTGCTTGATCCGCAGTGACGATTCCTTTGATTTTGACCGTTTCATTTAAAAGCTTGCGCGCCTCGGCTATCGTTTTGATCTCCGGCTGGACTGGCGGCGCATCGCCTCCGGAAAATGTGATGGATTGAACGGATTTCAAACCGGGGGAATTAAAATATGTAGAGCGTTCGCCTTCAATGATGAGTTTTTTTCCGATGAGATGAGGGTTTGTCTTTAAACCGAACTGGTCTCTGAAAGATGCGGGTATCTGCACGGGGAGTATGTTCTCAGGTGATGTTTCCTCTTTTTTATCTGCGATTGCGATGTTATAATCGTTGGCGAAATTTCCGCTGAAACGATAATGGCCGCTCGACACAGTATGCCCGACGACATACCCTTCAACGGCTGCATGCCCTTCGTTGTGCTTAATCGCTTCTTCTACGGTAATCGTTTCTGAAGCGCGCGATACGTCCGCAAACGGCGCTAAAAAAGACGCAATCATCATAAGGGTGATCGTCAAACCAGCTAAAAAACGACACTTTAGAACATTGACCATATATTCGCCTCCCGTTTTTTGCTTCCTGTCAAGTTTATCTGATGATGATAAAGAACATATAATTTTTTTGTAAAATTTTCAAAAAAGAATGAGAACAGGGATGACCGCATTCTCATTCTTTAATCGGAAGCTTCAATTTTACGGTCGTTCCTTTTCCTTCCTCGCTTTCAAAATGAATGCTTCCGCCGTGATTTTCAATAATTTTAAATGTAACCATTAATCCGAGCCCGGTTCCTTTTTCCTTCGTTGTATAAAATGGCTCCCCAAGCTTTTCAAGCACATCTTTTGAGATGCCCTTTCCCTGATCTTCAAAGGTGATGAATACGCTGTCTTTTTCAAAGTAGGAACGTATTGTGATAAAGCCTTCAACATCCTCCATCGCCTCGATCGCATTTTTTAATATGTTGAGGAAAACCTGTTTCAGTTCATTTGATACAGCAAGAATCTCAGGGAGATCTCCGCTCAGCTGTTTCTCGATCCGCACATTGTTCAGCACGGCCTGCGACTCCAATACCATGCAGACATCTTCAACAATCGAGTTGACCTGAACCGGATCAAATGTAGTCGATTTTGTTTTGGCCAATACGAGAAATTCGTTGATAATCGCTTCAAGCCTGATGAATTCGGACATCATCACTTCCGCATAGTCTTTTTGATATTTTTTAGACTGGATCATCAGCTGGAGGAACCCTTTCAGAGATGTGAGGGGATTCCGTATTTCATGAGCGATCCCGGCCGCGAGCTGCCCGACCGCTGACAGCATTTCCGATTTCATAAGCATTTTTTCAGACCGCTTTTGGTTTGTAATGTCCTCGGATATCAGCATCACCTGATGCACGTTCCCTGCGCTGTCCTCCACAGGAACAAGGGAGGTTTGCTCCCACCTGTCCTGCTGCTCCCCATCCTGGTAATGAAGATCCCCTGACCATGGTTTCTTATCAAGGACGTGCTTCCAGTAGCGATGGAGATCATCACAGTGAAAATGCTTGCGGTAAATGTCAAATACATCCCTGCCGATGATGTCATCCTGTTGTTTTCTGAGCATCCGGCAGAAGCGTTTGTTTGCATAAGTAACCGAACCGTCGACCGAAGTGAGCAATATGTTGGCCGGACTTTGATCAATAGCCTGTGAGCTGATGTGCAGGGCCTCGTTTGTCTTTTTCAGTTCAGTGACATTCGTGAACGTGACAACAATGCCTTCAATCTTTTTCCCCGAAGCATAATAAGGCATCATTTTCACGGCATACCAGCCGCCGTTTGGCATTTCGAACTCTTTTACGACCGTCTTGTTTTCATAAAGCGTCCGCTTTAAGTCATCGGCATACTCCTCATAGTTGAACCTCTCTGTCAGCTTATCGGCAGGCCTTGAAAGGTCCTCCTTTTTCAGGTCGAACATATTGGCGGCTTCTGGCGTAAATAATTTCAATTTCAATTCCTGATCCAAAAAAACGGCGGCGATGTTCGTGCTCGTCAGCAGATTGTTCAGATCATTTTTAAGGGTGTTCAGCTCATTCACTTTCTTTTCAAACGCCCTGTTTAGCGCTGTTAATTTTTTGTTTTCTTCCTGAAGCTTTTGATTGGCGGACACCAAAGCGTCGTTGGACGCTTCGAGCTCTTTTACCGTCCGGTACAGATGTTGGAGATGAAGCTGGCCGTCCTCTCCGCCGGATACCGGCGCGCGGGCAGCCTCTTCTTTTGCTTTTTCGATAAACAGCACATAAAGCTTGTGATACTGGCGGAAGAAACTTTTTAATGTCAAATGAACAAAGGATAGTTCTCCGCTTAAATAAATCGGAACGTTTTTAAACGACACTTTTTTCTCTTTTTTTGCCCGTTGTAAAGCGGCATTGACCTGCACGGATAAGCTCGCGGGAAAAGCTTGATGAATGTTGCCTTTTGAACTTTTCAAATATTGATCGGCACTTTCTGAGGACGCGACAATTTCTCCCCGGTCATTCAGGATCAGACAAGGAAACATATACTGGTCGATCAAGGAAAGATAAATATCATCCAGCCTATGAAAACCACTCAGTTCATTGATTTTTTTATATACTTCTGTTTGCACCTTCGGATACACAGAATCATTACCAAATAAACCTGACATTTTTCCAACCGTCTCACTTGAGCCCAGCATTACAAAACTCCTCCTTTTCTAAGTGCAAAATCAAAAAGGAAAACACCTTTTTTGCATTTTCATGATGATTGGCAGCTGAAATCATTTACGGAGGGAGAATCCTTTACAGATCGCGCAGGGGCAATAAAAAGTTTCCAGGCACCTTCTTTAAATGCCAAAGTTCTTCATGCCGATATCCACCCGGGCATTGCAAATCGATTGTTTTTCAGTCCATATTTAAACAAAAGTGCATGAACACAAGACCGACATCCGTCTTTTATTCTTCTTCCGGCAGGCTTTATTTGAATCCGACCTGTTTCGGCTCATTTGTTTTTTTGGATATCAGACATCCATCCACTCATCGAATTCCTTTAACTGCCGGAAGCATGCATGAACATTTCATCATCGCCCGGCAGATATGTGCTCCGTTTACAAAGGTACGAGGGATCTCAAAACCGGCCAGAATTTCCTCTCCTGATCCTCAGTTTTTTTCAGTTTGACGCCAAAATGACCTCATTTCCACTTTCGACCAATGAGATGATATATTGTCTTTGAACACAAGACCCCCATAATATTTTCTCTGAACTAAACTATTCGACGGTTAGAATAAAATCCCTTTAAATCCAGTTTATCGATTATTCCTTTTTTGAATAAACATGACGGCAAAAACGAAATATAATAGTTGAATTACATTTAAGGAGGATACGTTAGAGTGGAACAGCAAAACCAGCCGCAAATGCAAATCAATCAAGGCAATGAAGGAATGCAGCATATGAATCACGGGGGCCACGAAGTGTTTGACATGCATGAAGTGTTGTCCGGTATGATCGGCGTTCTTGAGCAATATATGATGTTCAGAGAGCATGTCAAAGATCCGGAGCTGCTCGATATTTTGGACAGGCAGCACCGGTTTATTTCGTCTCAGTACAACATCACAACAGAATGTTTCAGAACGGGGCAAAAGCCGAGCCAGGAAACGGCAACATATATGATGAAAGAGGATCGCCAATTTGTCTACGGGTTAAAAGATGCCCAGCCAAAACAGCCGAAGCAATCCGTGCAGGCGATTGATGACGCCTGTATCAGCAGCTTTATGCTCGGCTTGATGAAAACCAATTGTTCGGCATTGGCCATGGCGGCTCCCGAAGTGACAAACCCTGTCTGCAGAAGGGTTCTCGCAGACCAGATTCCTCACTATATCGAAATGGCTTATGAAATTTTCCTTTATCAGAACAAACACGGGTACTATCAAGTTCCTCAGCTTGCACCGCAAGACATGCAGAAGATGACTTCAGCATTCGCTCCGGTGCAAGGTCAGCCGCAAATGCCTCCGAACGGGCAGCAGAGACCTATTCATTGATAATGAAAACGGCACGGAAGAGAAACGTTCCGTGCCGTTTTTTTCGCTTCATATTTCCGTTTGAATTCTTTTTCAAAGCCCGGTAAAGACTGACCGACGGCGGCCTTAAATCCGTCTTCAAAACTTCCCCGAGCAGCCGTTTCCTCTATAATGTCGAGGATGATACCCCTTCCTTTTTTCTCCGCGAGCTCTTCGATCAAATAATAACTTTGCAAATAAATATCGGTTTCATATCCAATGCGTGCTTTTTGCCACTGCCGGTCGGTCTTCAGCTTGCTTAAAGGAACGGCTGACGGCAAAGTCCGGATTTCTACGGCGTCATGCGCAGAAACCCATTCCGCCACTCCCTCGTGAAACCAAAGCGGATAAGCTGCCGGGTCGGCATTCAGTTCTCTCAGCTTGACGTGAAAAGCATAATGGGTATACTCATGTATCAGCACCCGTTTGTACAGGAAGACGGCGAATCCCTCGCTGCTATTCAGATGCTTTTTCTCCTCGAGCAACAGCCCGATCATCCGCATATCATTTGAGTAAAATCCGGTGATATCCTTTAATTTTGAAAATGACTCCATATCATCGCGGTTTGAAAAAAAGATCAAATCAACGCTGTCTTGAAGAGGATTCGCAAACAGTTCCCGATTCAAGTCAGCTGCATCCCGAAGCGTCTCCTTTGTCAGCTCCAGGATCGTCCTATCTTCTTTAGCGTAATAAATGCTGACACTTTCATATTTAAGCATTTTCAGCGATTCTTTCAGTTTTTCTTTTTTCCCAGAAAGAACAGCTGCCTCAGGGCTCTCTTGGCTGAACACGACAAAAACGGCCAATAACAAAGCGGATAGAGTGCCCGCCATAATTAAAATAAAGGCTGCTTTCATCTCTCCCGTCACATATCATCCCTCCATCCGCAATGTGCTTCACTGTACTACACACTATGCGGGAAGGTTCAGGAAGTGGCCTGTATGAAAAGCAGCCAACAAAAAAAGCCGCTCATTGCGGCTTTTCATTATCTTTGATTCGGGAAAATTCTGTTGATCGTTTCACCGAATTCTTCAAACATGCCCTCGATCGGTTCGCCATTTTGGATTCTGTCGCCATAATTTGTCATCCGGTCAACAAAATCAGGATTTGCCGAAACGAATACATTGTTGATGTTATTGTCTGCTTCTTTAACCTTTTTCGAGATTTTCCCTTTCAGCTCATTCGTTACGTCGCCTTTCGGATTGCCTTTCAAAACGACCGCTACATAAGCGTTGCGGTTTGTCGTAATGACGTTTGCACTTCTTACTTCTTTCAGTTCCGTCACTTTGTCTGCAGCTTTATCCGCCACTTCCATATTATTATTATCCCGGTTGGCATCGCGGTTGTCTGTCACATTCATTTGGTCGTTGACGTTTCTGCCGTCATTGACATTCGTGCGGTCGTTATCTCTGTTTGTTACATTTTGAAGCGCATTGTCCTGGTTGCGACGGTTGTTATCCGCCCCCTGGTTTGCCATGCCGCATCCGGCTGTGAACAAAAACGGAAGGAGCAAAGCAACAATCGCGCTTTTTTTCATACTGAACATTAAAATTGCCTCCTTTAATGATTGACGTATAGGTTTTTCTTTTTCGTGTTATTTATTTGTCTAAAGCATATTTTTTATACGCGACTTTTGTTATGATCTTATTGAATGTAAAAATACCCAAATAAATCCGGAGGTGTATATAAAATGGAAAAAGCAAAAAGCATTTTGCATGTGCTGCGAATTAAAGACTTTGCGGTACATCCCAATGAGACGCAGCTTGTTTTTGATACAAATCTCAACGGAACATCAAACCTGTGGGCGATGGATCTTCCCGATGCATACCCGTACCAGCTGTCATTCTTGAATCAGGATGCAAAAGGAATCGCCTACAATCCCGACGGCTCTATTCTCTATGCCGGTTTTGACCATGACGGAAACGAACAAAGCGGACTGTACAAGCTTTCGTCAAAAAACGGGTCGTTCCATTCATTAAACGGAAATCAAACGGACCGCCACTTCGAGCCCATCCCTGTCCAAAACGCCGTTTACTACTCCTCCACAAAGGACAATCCGACATTTTTAAATACATACAGATACGATTGTCTCGCTGAAAAAGAAGAGCTTATTTTTGAAGGAAAAGACGGAACTTCAATACTGGCTGATGTAAGCCCGGGCGAGAAAGCCGTCAGCATCCATGTCTACTATGTCAACAGCCACAATGTCTGCATGATCCATACCGCTGAAGGTGTGACGACAGGAATCGTCCCCGATGAGACGCTGCCTCATATGGTTTATTCTTCCCGCTTTGCATCTGATGATCGGTTATTCGTCACGACAAACTACGAAGCCGAGTTTTCATACCTTGCCTTGTACAACGTTTCATCCGGTATTTTTGCGCCGGTGCTTTCGATTGACAAAACTGATTTAACAGCCATCCACGCTGATCCGAGTGGAACTTTCCTTTATCTGATTGGAAAAAAAGGCGTCAAAGAGGTGATGTATGAGTACAACACAGCAACAGGAGGAAGCCGGCAGGTGGACTGCCCTTGCACATCCATTTCGAAAATACACTGCGCCTCTTCGGGCACGCTGTACATTCTCGGCTCAACGCCGACCAGGCCGGCTAATCTCTATGTATTAACGAAAGGACAGACGAAATGGCGGCAATTAACGAAACATTCGGTTCCGGGTTTCTCCGAACAGGAGCTGTCATATCCGGAGGTTGTGACATATCCTTCTTTTGACGGTCTCGCAATAGAAGGGCTGCTGTTTAAGCCGGGCCCGGAAGAAGCGAACGGCTGGACGATTATTTGGCCGCACGGCGGACCGCAAGATGCAGAAACCTTTATGTTCTATGATCTCTTTCAACTCGCTGCGAAAATGGGCTACCAGTTATTCGCCCCTAATTTCAGGGGATCAGCGAATTACGGCTATTCCTTCTTTAAAATGGTTGAACAAGATTGGGGAGACGGACCGCGCCTCGATATGACTGCAGGCATCGACTGGCTTATCGATCAAAAGCTTGCGGACCGCGAAAAACTTTTTTTAATGGGGGGCAGCTACGGAGGGTATATGTCGCTATTGCTTCACGGAAGGCATCCAGAGTATTTCCACGCCGTCGTCGATATATGCGGAGTCAGCAATCTGTTTTCGTTTGTCGAATCCGTACCGGATTTCTGGCAGCCGATGATGGAAAAATGGGTCGGCAACCCTGAGCGGGATTATGAAAAACTGAAAGCCGATTCTCCTGTTACATACCTGGAGAATATGACTCAGCCGATGCTGATCATCCAAGGCGCAAACGATCCCCGCGTCGTAAAGGAAGAGTCCGATCAGGTCGTCAATCGGTTAAAAGCCATGGGGCGGAATATTGAGTATCTTGTTTTGGAAAATGAAGGGCACGGTTTTTCTAAAAGAGAAAATAAAATAAAAGCCTATCATAAAATTTTCGAATTTTTCGAAAGTAACCGCTTATATCTCGCGGCACAGCTTGAAGAATAAAACCGATCAGGACTGGGGATGGTATACGTAAAAAGGAGGTTGACCCTTTGTTTAGAAGAAGATCAGGCATCCATCCCGCTGTATTGGTTTTAGGATCAGCTGCATTGACCGCGGCTTTTTCTCCCGAAATCCGCAAAAGATTGACAGGCATGTTCGCGAAGGGCATGGGAGGTCGACAGCAAGGTAACGGCCGAAACCAGATGATGATGAATCCGGCTGACATGATCAAACAGGCTTTCAATTCCGGAGGACAGTCACAGGAACATCGCCAGTCAGGCCATACGGCAAACGACCAGCATCAATCAAGCCATATGACTGCCCCGGTTAATGTCATGAACGATCAGACTGCAAACCAGACGATGTTCGATAACGACCAAAACTATTCATAAAAAACGGCCCGCACGAGCAATCAAGCTGTGCGGGCCGTTCTTCTTTTACACTTCTGCTTCAATGATATTAGTACGGTCTTGGTACGTGTCTTTTTCAAGTTCATTTGTTGCTTTGCTTGTGACAAGTCCTGACGTCATGCTGCCGCTGACATTAAGAGCCGTACGCCCCATGTCGATGAGCGGCTCAACCGAAATCAGCAGTCCGGCAAGCGCTACGGGCATATTTAACGCCGAAAGGACGAGAAGCGCTGCAAATGTCGCACCTCCGCCGACGCCTGCCACTCCGAAAGAGCTGATCGCAACAACAGCGATAACCGTGAACAAAAATGACGGCTCAAGCGGATTTTGTCCGACCGTCGGCGCAATCATGATCGCGAGCATTGCAGGGTAAATTCCGGCACATCCGTTTTGTCCGATGGACAGTCCGAAGGAACCGGCAAAGTTTGCAATGCCTTCGGGAACACCGAGGCTGCGCTGTGTTTTAATGTTCAGCGGCAAAGCGCCTGCGCTTGATCTAGATGTAAACGCGAATACAAGGACCGGAAACGCCTTTTTCAAGTATGTGACAGGATTTAAACCGCTGAATGTAATGAGCAGCAGGTGAATGATGAACATGACGATCAGCGCCACATATGAAGCGATGACAAATTTGCCGAGCTTGGCAATGCTGTCGAGATCGCTCGTTGCAATCGTTTTTGTCATGATCGCCAATACACCGTAAGGCGTCAGCCTCAGAATCAACGTCACTACACGCATAATGATCGCATACACGGCATCAACCATCTTTTTGAAAAGCTCAGCTTGTTCAGGCTGTTTTCGATTGACCCCGAGATACGCGATTCCAAGGAAAGCCGCAAAAATAACAACGGCGATCGTTGATGTCGGTCTTGCTCCCGTAAAATCTAAAAACGGATTCCCCGGAAGAAGCTCGACAATTTGCTGTGGAAGTGTTTTGGCTTCCATGTCCTGCGATTTCTGTTCGAGTTCCGCCCCTCTCATTGACTCTGCCTGGCCTTGATCCACATGGACAGCCTGCAGGTCGAAAGCAAGTGCGGACGCGATTCCCACCGCAGCAGCGACAGCTGTCGTCGCGATCAAGAGGCCGATGATCAATCCGCTGATTTTTCCGATATTGTGCGTCAGTTTAAGCTTTGTAAAAGCACCCAAAATCGAGATGAATACAAGCGGCATAACGATCATCTGCAAAAGCTTCACATAGCCGCCGCCTGCAATATTAAACCAATCAGATGTCTGCGTAATCGTTTCTGAAGACGAACCATATATAAAATGCAAAGCGAATCCAAAAACAATGCCGATTCCCAGAGCGGTAAATACCCGCTTAGAAAACGAAACATGTTTTTTTTGCATCATATAAAGGAGCGCCATCAGGCCGAGCATGACGATAATATTAATAACAACAAATAATGTCATGGTAACAAAAGCACCCCCAGAATTTTTTACATTTAAAAACTATAGTACAACAAACCTGATTGGTCAAGTAGGAATTATCGATGTATTTCAATATATGACCCGGGAATCAATTGCGCGACTGACATTTTATTCGCCGATGTCTTTCAGTGGAACAAAAGTCGGCAGCTGTGCACCGTCAAACTCTTTTTTGATCAATTCAGCGGTATCGTCTGATTGGTACAGCTCAACGATTTTTTTCAAATCTTCACGGTCCCGGTCTTCTGTTCTGGCCGCAATAATGTTGATGTACGGTGTCGCTGTTTCGTCTTCCAGTTTAATCGAATCTTTGACAGGATGGAAGCCAGCGTCAACCGCTATGCCGTTGTTGATAACAGATGCAGCGACGTCGGGAAGCACGCGCGGCGTTTGCTCTGCGGCCACCGTTGTGATTTTGAGTTTTTTAGGATTTTCTTTAATCGCATCAAGCGTTCCGTTTCCGTCAAATCCGTCCTTTAATTGAAGCAGGCCGGCGGACTCCAACAGGAGCAAGGCCCTGCCCATGTTCGTCGCTTCGCTCGGAACAGCGATTTCCGCGCCGTTTGGTATATCGTCAGGCGAATCATACTTCTCGGAATAAATGCCCATCGGAGCGATGATCGTTGTGCCGATCGGCGATAGTTCAAGATTGCGTTCCTTTTTGAATGCATTAAAGTAAGATATCGTCTGAAATGCATTGGCGTCAATGTCACCGCCTGCCAAAGCCTGGTTCGGCTGAACATAATCAGAATATTTGACGATTTCAAGCTTTAAGCCTTCTTTCTCGGCTTTTTTCTTCACATAGTCCCAGATTCTTGTATCCGTTCCGCTGATGCCGATTTTAATGGTTTTCGCATCAGAGTCTGCCGCACACCCCGCGATCACTCCCGCAAGCAGCAGTAAAATGATAACAAATGTGAACTTTTTCATCATAGCTGTCTCCCTCTCTGTTTATCTTCTTCTCAATTTTTTGGACAGAACGTTTCCGGATGTCTGCAATCCCTGCACAACGATGACGAGAATTGCAACCGTGATGATCATCGTCAGCGTGTCAAACCTTTGGTAGCCGTATGTGATCGCCAAATCCCCAAGACCGCCGGCGCCTATCGCACCAGCCATCGCCGACGCTCCGACCAATCCGACAGTTGCCACCGTAAAACTCAGCACAAGCGAACCGAGCGCTTCCGGAATCAGAAACCGGAAGATGATCTGCCGCGGAGTCGCTCCCATTGCTTCAGCGGCTTCAATGACTCCCGGATCGACTTCAAGCAGAGAGTTCTCGACGAGCCTTGCGATGTAAGGCCCCGCATAAAAAGTCAGGGGAACAATCGCTGCCGATGTGCCGATGGACGTCCCCACAATCAGCCTTGTCACCGGAATTAAAGCAACCATCAAGATGATAAACGGAACGGACCGGAAAATGTTAATGATCATATTGACAACCGTAAAAACTGCCGGATTTTCAAGCAGATGCCCCTTCCTTGTGACAACCAGCAAAATGCCGAGCGGAATGCCGATCACGCTTGAAAATAAAAGCGAGAAAACCGTCATTTGAATCGTCTGAACCAGTGCGTCAATGATTTGGTCATATGTAACAAGCATGCTTATACCTCCCTGATGCGAATGTTTTCTCTGCGGATATATTCGAGCGCCCGCCCGATTTCACCGTCTTCCCCCTGCAGTTCAACCGTCATACTGCCAAACGGAATTCCCTGAAGCTCTGTAATCGTTCCGTGCAGAATGTTGACTTCTACGTCAAACCGCTTTGCCACTTGCGAAAGAAATGGCTTCCCGGAAGATTCGCCGACAAATTGAAGCTGGTAGAGATGCTTCACATTTAATTTTTGAATCGATTCAGGTATCTCGTGGTCGATGGCTGATTTGACAAAGCTTTTGGCCGTTTCGGTTTCCGGCGCGGAAAACACGTCAAACACGCTGCCTGATTCAATGATCCTTCCTTTTTCAATGACCGCGACTTTGTCGCAGATTTCTTTTGCCACATTCATTTCATGAGTGATCAACAAAATCGTGATGTTATATTGTTCGTTGACGCGCTTCAGCAGCTTCAAAATATCGCCGGTCGTCTGCGGGTCAAGCGCGGATGTCGCTTCATCACAGAGCAGAACCTCCGGATTTGTCGCCAGCGCCCGGGCAATGCCGACGCGCTGCTTTTGGCCGCCCGACAGCTGATCCGGATAATCGCGGGCTTTATCCTCAAGTCCGACAAAATGGAGCAGTTCCGTCACTTTTTGCTTGATTTCGGCTTTCGGTGTTTTGACAAGCGCGAGCGGCTCAGCGACATTAGCGAAAATCGTCTTTGAATTTAACAGGTTAAAATGCTGAAATACCATGCCGATCTTCCTTTTAACAGCTCGAATCTCAGCTTTCGACAGAGACATTAAGTCTCTTCCGCCGACGAATACCTTTCCGGCCGTCGGTTTTTCAAGGAAGTTCACACAGCGGATCAGCGTGCTTTTCCCTGCGCCGCTGAATCCGATGACGCCGTATATTTCCCCTTTATCTACATGAAGGTCGATTCCATTGAGCGCATGAACCTTCTGTCCGCCGCTTTCATAGACCTTTTCAACGCCTTCAAATGTAATCATGATGATCTTCCTCCTCTTTTTGGCTAACAAAAAAGGCTCCCTCTTAAAAAATAAGAAGAAGCCTTAGACGACACGAAGTAAATAGAGTGGTCCGCTCTCTTCTTATCTTCCAAGCCCGTACGGCTTGTTGGATGTGGCACAGTATTCTGCTGTATGCAGAACCCGCTGCCGAGGCTTCATAGGGCCAATTCCCTCCGCCTCTCTAAATAAGAAGTGTTGATGCATGAAGTTTTACCTAACTTTACAGCTTCTTTGAAATGTTGTCAATCAGAATTGTGAAAATTTCAAAAACCCGCTTTTCAATGCTTTATTTTTCGCCCTGATTATTAAATTTCACTTTTTTTAAAAAAATTGTGTTTAGCAGTTGTAATTTCGCTTAAACACTGGTAAAGTAAAGGTAATTATTTTTGTTCGAACTATCTTTAAGAAGAAAGTTTTGTAAGAGTTTTCGTCTTGGAAGTTTGTTTTAGAGCAAGAATAGTGAATTTAAGCGTTATCGCTTTAGGAGGAAATTTCATGCTAGAAGGTAAAGTAAAATGGTTTAACTCTGAAAAAGGTTTCGGATTCATCGAAGTTGAAGGACAAGACGATGTATTCGTTCATTTCTCTGCTATTCAAGGCGAAGGCTTCAAAACTTTGGAAGAAGGCCAATCTGTATCTTTCGAAATCGTTGAAGGAAACCGCGGACCACAAGCTGCTAACGTAACAAAAGCGTAAGCTGTGAACCGCTGATCTTCATACAGGACTGCTGACCGAATGTCAGCAGTCTTTTTATATTTAAAAAAAGCCTGACGCCCGGAAAACCGGCGTCAGGCTTTTTTTGCGAAAACCGCTTATGAAGCGATGTCTCTTTTTGTGAATGCACCAAAGGCGAGCACATGAAAAACGATAAAATAGACAGCCAGCACCACAATCGAGAATCCCAGCGTCATGTCTGAAACAAGCGGAGATCCGTCAAAGTATTGAGTGAGATCAGTGTTGGCAAATAAGATGTATTTCACCCAATCAAATTTCGTTGCGAGCAAGTTTGTCACCGTTCCGCCCATTGCCAAAAGGAAAATTGAAATACCTACGGCAAGCGAGCTGTTTCTGAAAACAGCTGAAATCATAAAGGCCATTGTCGCCATCATCAAAAGCGATATTGAATTCAGCAAATAGCTGCCGGCCAAGTGCAGCAGCAGGCTTTTTTCTTCAACGGTTCCATCGGCGTACGCCAAGTGAACCTGGCTGCCGTCGCCTGCCCCGAATAAAGCAAGGCCTGTGATACCCGCGCTTGCGAACAGAATGAAAAGCAAAGCCAATGCAAAAAGCAGAACTGTAAAATATTTTGCCAGCAAAATTTTAAAGCGGCTGATCGGCCTGATGACAAGCAGCTTCACCGTTCCCCAGTTGAATTCATTCGCAACGATTCCCGCAGCCACCGTGATCACAAACAGACCGAGGAGAGGAATGTTGCCGCTCGCGTCGCTGATGAACGACAGGGCCGAATAGTCCCCGTCTTCCGGCAAATCGTGCTTGATTCGATACTCATTAATGGCGGTCGACCGTTCATAGCTTTTTTCAAGTGCCGGATTATTGACCCCTTTAAGTTGTTCTTTCATATCTTTATTTTCCTGCATCAATTCTTTTTTCCAGTCCGGGTTTTGGTCTGTCTCTCCGATCATCTTTGTGAGAACGCCCAGCCCGATGGCAGATAACAGCAAAATCGCAATCATGACATATGTGCCTTTTCGATTAAAAATTTTGATCCATTCATTTACGATGAGATTAAACATGCTGAGCTTCCTCCTTCTCTGCGGTGATTTCCAGGAACCGGTCTTCCAGCGATTTGTTCACAGCCTTCACTTCATATAGGCGGACACCGTTGTCTGACAAGTGTTTGATCAAATCAGGCACTTCATCCTTTTGAAGACTGAGCTCTATCCCGCCTTCCGCTTCGTCAACCTTCATCTTTTTGAAGGCAGCCGCTTCCCGCATCAGAGCCTGATTGTCATCCGCTTGAATATAATAGCGCTTCTTTTCATCCCGAGCGGGTCCGTGCACATGCTGAATATCCCGGAGCTTTCCGTTCTGGATAATGGCGATCCTGTCGCACATCAGCTCCATTTCTGAAAGCAGGTGGCTTGAAACGATGACCGCCATACCTCTTTCTCTCGTCAGCTTTCTTAAATGATCGCGAATTTCCCGGATACCGGCCGGATCAAGCCCGTTCGTCGGCTCATCGAGAATCAAGAGCTTCGGATCGTGCAAAAGGCTTTGGGCCAGGCCAAGCCTTTGTCTCATTCCTAAAGAATACGTTTTGACCTTATCGTTGATCCTGTTTTTCAATCCGACAAGCTCGACGATTTCGTCAATTTTCTGTTTCGTCACGCCTTTCGTCATGCGCGCGTATTGCTGAAGGTTTTGATAGCCCGTTAAAAATTTATACAGTTCCGGATTTTCAACGATCGCTCCGATATGCCGCGCGGCCTTTTCAAAATTTTCTTTTACGCTGACGCCGCACACGGCGATTTCACCGGCGGTGATGTTCATATGCCCGACAATCATCCGGATCGTCGTCGTTTTTCCGGCGCCGTTCGGACCTAGGAAGCCGAATATTTCGCCTGCCCGCACGTCAAAGCTCAAGCCGTCGATAATCTTTTTCCCCCTGATCGTTTTTGATACATTTTTTAATTCCAAAAGTGTTTCCACTGTTTCTCCTCCAGCCTTTTCAATTTTTTTCTTCAATAAACCGTTTCAGCCATTCCAAAAGCGACATTCCGGATTCCTCGCGCAGCTGTTCGACATCCTTTTTTTCTTCAATTCGGCCATTTAAGACGACGACGACCTCATCCAAAATTTGTTCAATTTCATGAATCTCATGGGTGGCGATGACGATTGTCTGCTTATCAAGCTCCAAATATGTAAGAAGGCTTTTGACGATCGATTCTCTCACCATCGGATCAAGACCGGAAAACGGCTCATCAAGCAGCACGACTGCTGCATCGCGCGCCAATGTGAGCGCGAGCTTCAGCCTGCCCCGGTTGCCTTTGGAAAGCTTGCCGATTTTTTTATCCCCGTCGATTTTCATGTCCTTTAACAGGTCCCACGCTTTATTTATACGGAAATCGGAAAACTGGGTTTCATAAAAGTGAATCATATCCTTGACCCGAAATGGATCGTAGAACATATCGAGCTCTGTTAAATAGGCGATGTTCTTCGTCTCCTTTCTGGCTGAATCAGCTTTTAAAGAAATGCTCCAGAATCTCTGCACTTGATGAACAGCGCCTCGAATAATCCATAAGCATTGTAGATCAACAAGGAAATTTCCCGGATGAATTTTTGATAGCCGAATATTTTCTGAGCGCTTCATCTATCGTTCGAAAGAACATCACCTCATGTGGAAAAAACACGGAGCCTAAAAAGACAGCGATATTGACAAGAAGCAAATGACGCGGAAAACAGGCTGTTGCTGCTTGAGAGCAGAACGCTTCTGACAATCAGCCCGAAAATGAATAAACTAGCGCGGGAAATCAATTGGTATACAACAGCAATAACGCACTGTTGTTCGGATTATATAACCAAAGCTGCGTCTTTCCTTCCAGACCGAGCTGTATCAGAGTACTGCATCAGTAGTACGAGGGAAATCACAAGTAATATTGCAAAAAAGCGCAAATAAAAAAAGCAAACCCGCTGGTTCCCAGCGAATTTGCCTTTAATCCTGTTCCCGCTTTTTCATGGATTTTAATGCTTTTCGGTAATCCATATCGTCCATTTCCGTTTTCTCGGAATGGTTTTTTTCCTCTTTTGGATGTTGAAGTTTTTGCAGAATCGCCCGATAGGTTTGATCATTCATTTCGAACGGATCTTGCTGATCGGCTTCAACTTGCTCAGCGACTTCTTCTTCCTGAACATGAGGAATGCCAGCTTCAGCTGCCGCGTTATCCTCATGTTCGGGTTTATCCTGTGAAGACGCCGACCGCACATTAAATACCACCAGACCGATAATGACGAGGACAGCAGCGATGATGGTCAATATAATGGTCATGTCAAATCGCTCCTCACTGTCCTGCTGTAAAGCGGTCTGTCACTTGGGCGACGCGTCTGCCTAAAGCCCGGCCCAGCTCCAGGCCTTCTTCGCCGATCAGTTCGTCACTGTCGACAGGACACGTGATGCCTGCACCGTAATAAGACCCGTATAAAGCATTTTCAGGTACATTTCCAGGCAAGCCGACGACCATCATGCCTTGATGAAGCATCGGTGTTATTAAGTTGAGCATTGTCGCCTCAAGACCGCCGTGAGTTGTCGCTGTTGTGCAGAAGACTGCGCCGATCTTATTGATCAGCTTCCCTTCCGCCCAAAGGTAGCCCAGCCTGTCGATCCAAGTTTTTAATCCGGAGCTGATTGTACCGAAATGACCTGGGCAGCCCCAGATGATAGCATCCATTTCTTCGAGCTTTCTAATATCCGCCTGGCTGACATGATCGATCAGCACGTCTGCAGCCTCATGTTCCCCTGCGCCTTCCGCAATGGCTTCAGCCAGCTTTTTCGTATGCTCGCCTTCACTGTCGTAAACAACATAAATTTTCATGTCAGAACCTCCTCATTTTAAGATTCTTTCGCTTCTTTAGGAGCCGGAAGCAATGTCAGCTCCTCCGCCTTGTTCTTCCTGCGCAGCTTGTCTTTTCTGACATCCCTCAAAAACAGGCTGAGAACGAGGCCGATGACACAGAACCCGGCCGCCCACATAAATGCGTCATTGATGCCCATGACATTCGAGTTGAGCTGAGCCTGTCCGGTCAAATATTTCACGACATATTGTTGTGCTTGTTCAAGAGATATATGCATCGATTGCGCTGTTGACTGAATGGTTGACTGCAATGTGCTCATAAATGACGGATCAGCCGTATTTGTCTGATCGGCCATTGATGCATAGTGGAATGTCGTGCGATTTGTATAAATCGTCGTGATCAAGCTCGTTCCGATCGAACCGCTGATTTGGCGAAGCGTATTCGACATCGCCGTTCCGTGGCTGTTTAAATGCTGCGGAAGCTGGTTCATGCCGGCAGTCATGATCGGCATCATCAACATGGACATCCCAAACGCCCGAATCGCATAGATCAACACGATGTGCATATACGGTGTATCGATCGTAAGCGTCGTAAATTCGTAGGTCGTCACAACAGTGATCAATAATCCGACAATCGCTAGCGGCCTTGGGCCGACTTTATCAAATAAAATTCCTGAGATCGGCGACATCACAAGCATGACAAGTGCGCCCGGCAGCATCAAAAGCCCCGACTGAAGCGCTGTAAAACCGACCAGGTTTTGCAAGTAAATCGGAATCAGGAACATTCCTGCATACAAAGCAACTGTAATGATGGCGTTGATCACGCTTGACAGTGAAAACATATCGTATTTGAACACTCTGAAGTCAAGCATCGGCTCTTTCGATTTCAACTGCTGGATGATAAAAGCGGCAATGCCGATTACACCGATCACAACTGTGGAAAGTACGAGCGGATCATCCCAGCCGTCTGAGCCGGCTTCGCTCACACCATACAGCAACGCCGCAAATCCGACAATTGAAAGAACCGCGCCCGCTGTGTCCAATTTGATTTTTTTAGGTTCCGTCATATTTTTAAATAGGAAAAAACCGAAAATGATGACGATCAAACCAACCGGCACAAGGCCGTAAAACATGATCCGCCAGCTGTAGTTTTCAATGACCCAGCCGGATAGCGTCGGACCGACAGCAGGAGCAAACATCATCGCAAGCCCGAAGATTCCCATTCCTTTCCCGCGGCTTTCCGGAGGAAAGATAAAGAGAATCGTGGTCATGACCAAAGGCTGAAGTATGCCTCCGCCGACTGCCTGAATGAGGCGTCCGGTTAACATCGTCGAGAAGTTAGGCGCAATTCCGCATATCAGCGTTCCGACCGTAAACAGCAGCATCGCCGTTAAAAACAAGCTCCGTCCGCCGAACCGCATAATCAGGAAGGCTGATAAAGGAATCAAAACGCCGTTGACAAGCATATATCCGGTTGTCAGCCATTGAATCGTTGTGGCGCTCACATTGAACTCTGTCATGAGATGAGGCATCGCCACATTCAGTAGCGTTTGGTTTAAAATGGCCAGAAACAAGCCGCCCATTAAAATGATGAGCAGTGACATATTTCCTTTTTTCTGAGAAGCCACTTATGACATCCTCCTTTCGCTCGTTTTTATTTCCCCCGGTTATTTTGAAATTTTCACGGATGCGTTCATTCCCGGCAGCACTTTGTCAGACGGGTTTTTAATTGAAATTTTCACAGGTACTTTCTGCGTCACTTTCGTGTAGTTTCCGCTTGAATTGCTTTGAGAAAGCAAGTCAAATGTTGAGTTTGTCGCATAGCCGATTTCTTCGACATTTCCTTCAAATGTAGTGCCTGAATCACCGTCAACGACGATATCGACTTTGTCCCCTTTTTCGATGTCTTTCAGGTCGTTTTCTTCAATGTTAGCTGTAATGTACAGATGATCCATGTCGATGGTTTTCGCAAGCGTTTGACCGGCTTGTACGATCTGGCCTTCTTTCGCTTCGTTTTTGACAATCGTTCCGTCCATGATCGACTTCACGTCAACCGTTTGTTCCCCTTTGATTTTCGCTGCTTTTTCGTCTTTTGAAACTTTTGATCCTTCTTTCAAATCCCAATCTGAGAGCTTCCCTGATGAAGGCGCCGTAATGTCGGCCATCTCGCCTGTCACGTGTGCTTCGTCGGTTTTCACATAGCTGATGCTGTCATAATAGAAATACGCACCTCCTGCTAAGATGGCAAGCACGATGATGAGTCCGATAATGTTCGTCGCAATTAAACGTCCTTTGCTCATGTTTATTTCTCCTTTCATATCCTTATATTTTGGATGAAGCCGGTTTGATCGGCTTCCGCGGTTTTGCGTTTTCCTATTTCCTGCCCAGCAACTTGCGGGACGTGTACTGAAAAAGTTGTTCAAAACTGAGCAAGAAAGATCGGAAGCGGTAAATTTGTTTTTACCTCTGCACAACAAAATAAATAGTTAACAAGATTAAATATTAGTTAAAGTAATAAAGAATGTCAATAACCTTGCACTTAAAATTTTGATTTAAATATTTTCCAAACAAAAAACCTCCGCTGCCGGAGGTTTCAATCGCGTTTTTTCATGTATATTGATGCCGTTCTTCATTGCTGAAGAAGCTCTTCAGAGCCTGAAAAACATCGGCTTTCTGTTTCAGCACATAATACTTGAATTTTTCGTTTTTAATATTTTTGTAGGCTGACATTAACGTTGAATGTCTGTTGTACTGGTTGACTTCGCCATAGCAAAAGATATTCGCTTTCTCCATAATCTCTCCGACAAGCTTAACGCAACGCGCATTGTCGGATGTCAAATTATCGCCGTCCGAAAAATGAAACGGATAAATGTTATAGCGTGTCGGATGGTATTTGTCTTCAATCAGTTCGAGGGATTTGCGGTATACAGATGAACAAATCGTGCCCCCGCTTTCCCCTTTCGAAAAGAAATCTTCTTCTGATACCACTTTGGCTTCAGTGTGATGGGCGATAAACTCAATATCGACCGTTTCATACTTTGTCCGTAAAAAACGTGTCATCCAAAAGAAAAAGCTTCGCGCCATATATTTTTCCCAAACGCCCATCGATCCGCTCGTATCCATCATTGCGAGCACAACGGCTTTTGATTCCGGCTTTACGGAGTCATTCCACGTTTTAAATTTTAAGTCTTCGGGGTAGATCGGATAAAATGAAGGTTTTCCCGTCATTGCATTTCGCTTAAAAGCGCTGAGCATCGTTCTTTTCTTATCGATATTACCGGTCAAACCCGTTTTGCGGATATCGTTGAACTCAATATCTTCGACAACGATATCATCCCGTTCTTTTTGTTCTAAATTCGGCAGTTCCATTTCGCTGAAGAGCGCCTCTTCCAAATCGATTAACGAAACTTCAGCTTCATAATAATCTTCACCGGCCTGATCGCCCGCTCCCTGGCCTTTGCCGGCGCCCCGTTTATCCGAACCGTCCCTTGCGACGATATCTCCTACCTCGCTGTCGCCGTCTCCTTGGCCGGCATGTTTATTTTTATCATAGTTATAGCGGATTTTATACTCATCTAACGATCGAATCGGAATTTTGACAACATCTTTGCCGTTGGACATAATAATGCTTTCTTCTGTAATCAGGTCAGGCAGATTGTTTTTGATCGCGTCCTGCACCTTTTTCTGGTGACGCTGTTGGTCATCATACCCTTTTCGGTGGAGGGACCAGTCTTCCTGAGAAATAATAAAATGGCCATTGTCTTTATGGGACATGAATTCCCCTCCTTATTGATAATCCCCTTAAATGGCTTCGGTTTATAGCCCTGCGGATGCAAGTCTAAAATGTTTATTGTTATCTTATGCAGGTGCAAATAACTTTTGACAAACAATTTTGAAAATGGGACAAAAGGACCCGCCCTTCTCCGGACGGGTCTTCAAGTTACCGGTTTAATAAGCTTCCTACATATTTTAAGAGTTCGTTTGCGCTAGTCGAGTTGTAGCCGTGCTCATCAATGAGACGGGCGACGACCTCGTTGATTTTCTTGAGCTGCTGTTCGTCCGGCGTTTTTGTCGATGTCGTGATTTTGACGACATCTTTCAAGTCTGCGAACAGCTTTTTCTGAATGGCTTCTCTGAGCCGCTCATGCGAATTATAGTCAAACCGTTTCCCTTTTCTTGCATAGGCAGAAATGCGAATGAGAATTTCTTCGCGGAATGCCTTTTTCGCATTTTCGGAAATGCCGATTTGTTCTTCTATTGACCTCATCAGCTTTTCATCCGGATTCATTTCTTCTCCCGTCAGCGGATCGCGAAGCTTAATTTTATTACAGTACGCTTCGACATTATCAAGATAATTGTCCATCAGCGTTTTCGCAGATTCCTCATAAGAGTACACAAACGCTTTTTGGACTTCTTTCTTCGCCATTTCGTCGTATTCTTTTCTGGCGGCGGAAATAAAGTTCAAATAACGCTCGCGGTCTTCTGCCGAAATCGATGGATGCTGGCTAAGCCCTTCTTTTAAAGAACGGAGGACATCAAGCGCATTGATCGATTCCATGTTTTTGCGGATGATCGTCGACGAGATCCGGTTGATGACATAGCGCGGATCGATTCCGCTCATTCCTTCGTCAGTGTATTCTTTTTTCAAATCCTCGACATCGACAGAATTGTAGCCTTCAACACTCTCTCCGTCATACAGCCTCATTTTTTTGACAAGATCAATGTCTGACCGCTTCGGCTCTTTCAGCCTCGTCAAAATCGAAAACATCGCAGCCACTTTTAGCGTGTGCGGCGCAATATGAACATCAGACACATCGCTTTCAGCGATCATTTTTTCATAAATTCTTTCTTCTTCTGATACTTTTAAATTATATGGAATCGGCATGACGATAATCCGCGAATGGAGCGCTTCGTTTTTCTTATTGGATATAAATGAACGGTATTCGGTTTCATTCGTGTGGGCTACGATCAATTCATCCGCTGAGATGAGCGCGAACCGGCCCGCTTTGAAATTCCCTTCCTGTGTAAGCGATAAAAGATGCCAGAGGAATTTTTCATCGCATTTCAGCATCTCTTGAAATTCCATCATTCCTCTGTTCGCTTTGTTTAATTCTCCGTCGAACCGGTATGCGCGCGGATCGGATTCCGATCCGTATTCGGCAATCGTCGAAAAATCAATGCTTCCCGTCAGATCAGCGATATCCTGCGATTTAGGGTCCGACGGACTGAACGTACCGATCCCCGTCCGTTTATCCTCTGAAAAAAAGATTCTTTCAACCTTCACGTCTTCTATTCTTCCGCCGTATTCCTGTTCCAGCCTCATCATGTTCAACGGGGACAGGTTGCCTTGAATACGAATGCCGTATTCATTGTAAAAATCGTCCCGCAGATGCTGAGGAATTAGATGAAGCGGATCTTCGTGCATTGGACAGCCCTGAATGGCGTAGACAGCCCCTTCATCTGTAAGAGAGTATGCTTCAAGCCCCCTTTTCAGCATGGTGACCAAAGTCGACTTTCCCCCGCTAACAGGCCCCATCAAAAGCAGGATTCTTTTTCTGACATCAAGGCGCTTCGCGGCCGGATGAAAGTATTCTTCAACTAGGCGTTCCAAAGGCTCTTCAAGACCAAACAGCTCTTTGTCAAAGAAGCTGTATACTTTTTTCCCGTCTTTCTCTTCAATGCCGCTGTCTTTAATCATATTGTAAACGCGGGAATGAGCAGATTGCGCGACAGTCGGATTTTCCTTTACGATTTCTAAATATTCAGCGAAGGTTCCTTCCCATTTCAGACGCTGCTCTTCCTCTCTATACTGTTCAATCTTTTTTAATATATCCATAAGAACCTCCTATATGATGATAAATGCAAGGTGCCAAGTGAATCACTGTTACATTCAATCTATGCGGAGATGTCCCTTTAGATGCTTTTCATATAAAAAATGAAATGTACTTTCCTCGAATTGACAAGGATGGAGCAAACCATTCATAATAAGAGCAGAAAAGTTCCGTCCGCAAGTGCTCCTGCGGTACGGCTGATGGCATCGGTGCAGATGACAACAAGGGAATAAGGATGAGGAGGGATTTTAATGAGAACGTTGATCATGATGGGGGTCATCCTCGCGTTCCTCGTATCCATTTTTACTGCCGGATACGAAAGCAAACCCGGCAAATAAAATTCAAAGGAAAAAGGATGGCTCACTTTTGAAGCCATCCTTTTTTCGTAACATAACACTGTTTTATTCTTGTTGATCTTCATTCACTTCAGACTTAGGAGATACCCGGCAGCTGCTTTTGTATTCAACTTTCTCAATCTTGCATCCGGGCCCTATATGCACGCGGTTTCCCCTGACCATGCGGGCCTCCGTGTTTTCCAGGTAAATATCATCTCCTTCGATTGTCCCTGCTGAGAGAAAACCTCCGTTTCTATTAAACAAGAGCCCGCGTTTTTTGACAATCTTAATATGCGTGCCGCCGATATCGCCAATCGAACTGTTTCCGAACTTTAAGCCGATGTCAATCGCGCCGGCGTTCAGCAGACCCTTTACGTCCAAGCTGCCCATCAGTGTAAAATCCTCTGCCTCACAATCGCCTCTTACGTTCAGTGCGCCTTTGACATCGCACGTTTCAGCCGCCATATTACCCCCGATATTGATAATGCCTTTTACGGCTGCATCGCTGATGTCGGCGTCTTCAGAAACATCCGCCGTCCCGTACACTCTGGCTTTGTCAGCTTTCAGCCTCCCTCGGATCTCTGTTTCCCCGTGTACACTAAAGTTTTTGATTGTCGCATCGCCTGACAATTCGCTTGTGCCGTGTGTACTGAATTTTTCACATTCAATGTTTCCTGTGATCGTTCCTTCACCTCTGATGAGAACATGATGGAATGATCCGCCTCCGGCATTTCCGGAGCCGTGTATTTTCAAGTCGTGTTTCTTCATGTCCTATCCCTCCGCTATATTTTTCTTCTCTCTCCGACTTTTGCCGTTTCCGCCACCCGGATATCTTCCTTATACTCAATCAGGTCGATGTCGCAATTTTCGCCGATGATAACCGAATTGCCCCGGACAACTTTCGCGGCCGTATTGGCGAGTTCAATTTGATCCCCTTCAATCAGCTCGGCAGACAGTCTCGGAGGAGAAATAAGCGGCGTTAAAAACGAGAACAGCTTCGATTGATGTGCAGTGCAGACGATCCGCCGGCACCCGATTTCTTTCACTTTACTTTCACCGCCGTGAACCTTAATCTCAATTTGTTCCGCGTTTAAAAGCCCGTCGATTGTAAAATAGCCTTCCGCAGTAAAATGTTCCACTTCGCAGTCTTTGCCGATTGACGTTTTTCCGCGAACGATTGCTTCGTCGCCTTTCACATGTCCGCTAATGCCGGCATAGCCTAAGACTTTAAGCTGTTCTGCTTCGACATCGCCATCCACCTTTGCAGAACCGTCGATTCTGACCTTGGAAGCTGCGATTGCGCCGTTTAGTTTGGCGTGGCCGCTGATTCTCAGCTCACCCGCTTTCACGTCTCCGTTTACAGTCCCGGTGCCGCTGCAGCTGAACCTTTCGCAGTCAATATCGCCGTTAATCGTTCCTTTGCCGTTTAATTCAACCGTTTGATACGTGCCTCCGCCTGAACTGCCAAATCCGTTTATCAATAAATTCTCCATCTTTTGATCCTCCATTTACATGAATTTTGTTTTCAATTCTTCGCTGCTCGCTGCCAGATTGATGTCAGCGGCGACCTTGACTCCTTTTTCCAACACGATGCTGCCCTCGGTGATCAGACATGTTGCAATGCCGAGCTTCCGAAGCACAATCAGCCTCCCTTTGTTCTCCGCCTCGTGTGACATGATGACATCCAGCACCATTTTTCCTTCATCCAGGCTGATGTCGCCGGATTGGAGCAGGCCTTCCAGCACATAAGCCGCAAGCGCTTCTGTCAGATGAAATGGATCATCGCGCTTTCCGGTGCATTCTTCAAAAAACGTCATGACCGCTTGTGAAACGATGCCTTTTTCAAGCAGTTCCCCGCGGCTCGCGCTAAGTTCGGACAGACCGGGTGTAAACATTTCCGCCATTTCATCAAGGGAAAGATTTTCTTTCATGCTTTGAATGGTTTCGATTCTTTTTAAAATGTCTTCCTTCGGAAAAAACGTTTCTTGTCCGGTGAACGTCGATTTCCGGATAAACCACTCTTCCGGTATTAAATTTTTCCGTTTCCATCTATAGAGCTGCCCGTATGAGATCGAAGTCAAATCCAGCAGCTCTTTTTTTGAAATTAAATCATCCTGAACCATCTGTTTCAGCTCCTTTACACACATTGTAACATAACACTGTTACATTAGAAAGTAAAAAAAAGAACCCTCTGTTAAAAAGGGCTCTTTTCCTGATAAAGCTTAAGTCAAATCTCTGTAATTCTGCTGGCGAAGCGCCTCGTACACGAGGATTGCTGCAGTATTTGATAAGTTCAGTGATCTGACATGCTCTGTCATCGGCAGGCGCAGACAGCGATCCATGTTTTGTTCGATCAGCTCTTTCGGCAAGCCGTTCGTCTCTCGTCCGAAGACAAAGAAGTGATCTTCGTTTTGATCTGAATAATCAAATGAAGTGTGCGGTTTTTGACCGAATTTTGTAATGAAGAAAAAACGGCCGTCAGGATGGGCATTAAACAATTCGTCCAATGAGTCGTGGTAGACGACATTGACGAATTCCCAATAATCAAGACCTGCCCGCTTGAGCATTTTATCGTCGGTTGAAAAGCCGAGCGGTCTGATTAAATGAAGCGTTGTATCTGTTGCTGCACAAGTCCGTGCGATATTTCCTGTGTTTGCAGGAATTTCTGGTTGATATAGTACGACATGCAATGCCAAAAGTATTCACCTCTGTTTTTCTGATCCGCTGTTTATTATACCACTCATTACGATTTTGTCGTATCATCTGATATATGAAAAAACGCATATCGAATCGATGAAGTATAAGCAGGCGAATCCTCGTAAGACCAGTACCTCATCCGGCAGTCGTGCGTTTGCGCGTTCACCAGCGGCATATTGCTTTTATCCTTTGCCGTCACAAGAGCCACGTGGTCAAATCTTCCGTCTCCGTTAAAATCATAGCAGATGACATCGCCTTCGATCAGCTCTTTCGCGGCCCGCTTTTGAACCGCTCGGAGGCCGGCTTTTGACTGCTTCAAAAAGGTTCTGAGCGAATGAGCGACAGTCCAGCTGTAACTCCAGGAATGGTTTTGCATCCACCAGCCTTTTCCTCTGTTCGGATAGCCGCGCATCGGCGCATCTCCCGCCCTTATGCACTGGGAAATAAAGTTTGTGCAATTGTCTTCAAAGTTTTTGTAAGCGGGATTTCGTTTATTCCAATACGTTTCCGCATAGCGCACCGCGGCCAGCCGGTCATAGCGGAACGCCCTTCCCAGCAATTCGCGCATCTCATCATCGCCGCTTTCAGGCTCAGGATAAGACTGTGCGGCTGGACGCGGGGCCTTGGAGTCTTTGATGACCATCTGATCATACAAAATGGCGCTTCTGTCTTCAATATGTTCTTCCATATACATATCATCCCCGTCTTTGCACAAGTATGCGGTATGGGTTTGATAGTTCACATGCGACGCGCCGTCTTCATCAAGCCAGTGCTCTTTTACAGCTGCTTTTATATTGGCCTTCACGATCTGCACGCCGCGTTTTTGAAAAAGCCTCCGCTTCCGTTCAATGATTTTAAAACCCCCGGCATCCCGCCAGTTTGTTTCATCTTTTCCGTTGATTAAGTAATGAAGTCTGGCTTTCAGGAGCTGCTCGATGATCTGTTTCAAGGGCTACACCACCATATGTTTGTTAATTCATTTCTCATCATTAAACATATGTCAGGACAGCCCTTAATTAGTCGCACTCGTTTCTTTTAAAAGAGCGATGCCTTTTTGGATTTCAGCTTTTGCTTCTTCATCCTGCTCGTGCGCGAGCGCGCGCTCCAATTCACCCATCACATCTGCTCCGCCGATCTTTCCGACCGCCCATGCGGCGGTTCCCCTGATGACCGGTCGCGGATCTTTGTGCATCAGCTCAATCAGTTCAGGGAGAGCGTCCGTTTCTTTAAAATGGGCAAGTGCGATAATCGCATTTCTCTGAATCGGCTTTTTGCCTCTCCATGAGCCGGCCACGTGGCCGAACTTTTCTTTAAATTCGCGATTCGACATCGTCAGAAGCGGTTTTAAAAGCGGCTTGGCAATCTCAGGGTCCGGCTCCATTTCAGGATGCAGATGAAAATCGACCCCTTTATTTTTCGGGCATACCATCTGGCACGTATCACAGCCGTAGATCCTATTCCCGATTTTCGTACGGAACTCGTCGGGCAGAAAACCTTTTGTCTGCGTCTGAAAAGCGATGCAGCGCTGGGAGTTGAGCTGCCCGGGGTTGACGAGCGCACCGGTCGGGCATGCCTCGATACATTTGTTGCATGAGCCGCATTGATCTTCGATTCTCTCATCAGGCTCGAACGGAATATTCGTAATCATTTCCGCCAAGTAAACGTAAGACCCGAATTCAGGCGTAATGATCATGCAGTTCTTTCCGCTCCAGCCGATGCCCGCGCGCTCTGCGACAGCTCTGTCCGACAGCTCACCGGTGTCAACCATCGATTTCGTTCTGACATCGCTGCGCTGCGCTTTCAAAAATTCTTCCAACTGATCAAGCTTTTCCCGCAGAACATGATGATAATCCTTTCCCCAGGAAGCTCTGCAAAAGATGCCCCTCCGTTCGCCTTTCTTGCTTCTCGGCGCATCTTTCATTTTTGAAGGGTAAGCAAGGGCGATGGCGATGATCGATTTCGCCTTCGGCAAAAGCAGATCCGGGTTCGTCCGCTTTTCAAGATCGGGTTCTTCAAAGCCTGATTCATAGCCGAGGGTCCGGTTCTCAATCAATCGTTCTTTTAATGTTTCAAAAGTATCTGCACTGGCGAACCGGATTTTATCGATGCCGATTTCCTGTGCGAATTCGATGACATCCTGTTTCAGTTTTTTCACATCCATCGTGCAGAGCCTCCTTTCTTTGTTTTCGTTTTCGCTCTCTGTATAATAGAGTGTACCATGACACGGGAGATGAATTTAAATTGGAACTTCGTTTGCAAATCGCGCCTGCTATTTTAAACCGCATTCCTTCATTTAAGGTTGGCGCTGTGTTATATCAAGATATTGAGATCACCGGCTCCCCGCAAATGCTCAAAGGCCGGCTCCGCCTTTTTCAGGAATCGCTGTTTTTTGACTATGCCGATCGCAGTCCCGAAGATGAATCGGCCGTTAAAGAATGGCATGATGCCTTCCGTGAGCTGAACCCGTCTTATTCAGGACGGGAAAGCGGACTCGAACGGATGCTGAAAGATATCAAAGAACAACGCTTTGTTGAGCCGGAAAATTCAGCGATTGATCTGAGCCGTTTTTTCTCCCTCAAATATTTGATACCGGTTCATATATATGATGCCCGGAAATTAAACGGTCCGATCAAAATCGAACCCGGAAGTCCCGGCGAGATCATCACGTTCTCCGATGATGCTGGAGCATTCGGCACGATCACCGGAAACCTCAGCCTTCATCATGCAGGAACGGATACAAAAGATGCCTTGCAGCTCGTCTTTTTCAGGCCCTCATTATCTATAGAAGAATCCCGCCGCCTGCTCGAGTCTTTAACAAAAATGTTCGAACAAATTCACGGCGGCGAACATATCTCAACCGTCTTTCCTTAAAAACCTGTTCTTAAAGAGAGCAGGTTTTTTACGATGATTTCATACATGAAAAAACGCAATGCTTCGTTTAATCTGAGAAACGAAACACTGCGTTATAAACAGTATGTATGGAGCGGGTGATGGGAATCGAACCCACGACATCAGCTTGGAAGGCTGAGGTTTTACCACTAAACTACACCCGCATATGATCTCTAAAAACAACATCATCGTTTTGACTTTTATTATGTTACACGTTTATTAAAATTTCGTCAAGGGTATATTAAAAATTTGTCGAAAAAAAGCCGCCGATATGAACATCGGCAGCTTTTTTCCGGACATTGACAGATTACCAGCTGGATTTCTTCACACCTGGTACCTGGCCTTTATATGCTAACTCTCTGAACGCGATCCGCGACATTTTAAACTTTCTCATATATCCTCTCGGCCTTCCGGTCACTTCGCAGCGGTTATGCAGCCTTGATGGCGCCGAGTCGCGCGGAAGCTTGCTCAAAGCTCTGTAATCGCCTTTTTCTTTTAGTTCTTTTCTGAGTTCCGCATATTGTTCAACAAGCTTTTGGCGCTTTTTTTCTTTAGCAATTTTTGATTTCTTGGCCACTCTGAGTATCCTCCTTCTCAACAAAGCGTAATGATTACGATTTAAATTTATCACAACCCGTCTTCCGATGCAAATAAAAAAAGCCTGCCTCAAGTAGCAAGCTCTTTTAAGATTCACCCTTTTTTTTCTGATAAATTGATGAAATCGCGGCCGTTATAATAAAAATGCCGATAAACAGCCCGATCATAATGAAGAAAAAGTTGGGCTTCACCTGGAATGAAAAAGCCGATTCGCTCTCCATGACAAACGACAAACTGTTAAACAGGATATCGTTGCTCGTTTGATTTGAAAAAAGATGATAAAACAAAAGCGCAGCCGCAAGCATCGGAAATGCGAGAAAGCTTGAGAAACTGGCAAAGATTAGTCCCTGCTTTAAAGAGTTTGTATTCATGATGATTTACCTCCAATTCCTCTGATCATCAGCTGTTTCATAATCGACTTTCCGTCACCCATAAACGGAAGCAGATACATCATATGCAGAGCATAAGTGGAAAAGAACAGAAGCATGCCGACCGAGACCGCGTTTTCCTGAAGAAAAAAGATCGTAAACAGCACGCCGGCTATTCCGAGCGCCCCTGGTATAAGCGGCCCCAACGCCGTAATCCAAATCGACTTTTTATCATACGGCGATATGACAGGCCTGATAAATTTGACGGACATCATATCAGCCGCTAAAAACCCTTGAGGCCCGTTTTTTCCGACAAATTTCCGGTGCGCGATGCCGTGCACCACTTCATGAAGCGCTGTGCCGGTGATCAACCCGAAATAGATGACGGAAAAATAAGCGGCAATGCTGATGATTGAACCGTCCGGAACGAAAATGTAAGCCGAAAGCGACAGCATCAAAAAGACGAGCCAGAAAACAATAATTTTCTTAGAAATCACATGAAGAAATTTCATGTACAAAAACAGAAATGAATCAGAATCGCTTGAAAACCTTTCCTTGTAGCGAATATGGTACTGGCCGAAAAACTGATAGAGAAAACCGAGGAAAGACGGGCGTTCACCGTACTTCCAATTGATTAAATAGTTGCGGTTGAGCCCTGTCAGCAATTGGTGCAAATCCTTTAGCAACACCTCTTCACTGACGCGAAAGACGCCGGCCAGATCCCCGGCTATCTCCAGTTCGTCTTTTTTTCCGTCGACTTCTTTCAGCATTTGATAGGCTGTCGGATTGATGGGAAAATCCGCATCGAGATCGCGATCTGAAATATGCTTCCGATCCAGCTTCACATGCTCTGGAAAATAGGGAATTTTTTTGATTCCGACCAGTGCTTTCAACATCCTAATGATCATAATGGTACCTCCATTTAAACCCTCCGTATAACAGCAGGATCAGCAGTAATTCGAGACACGGTATGAGAAACAGCAGCGCTTCGCCCGTGACTTTATCGACCGCATAATTCACGATGAAAAACAGCGGAATCATAAAGATGAGGAGCATTCCGAAAGAGAAGATCCCCATATAAGGGTTGTTGCGGTCAAGCGGAAAAATAATGCCCGCTAAATAGAACATCGCAATTGCGTTTAACAGCACGGCAATCGTCTTTACGAAGACCGCAAAGCTCTCAGGAAAAGTCCACGTCAACACGGAAAACAAGCAGAGTTGAATGAGGCCAAGCACACACAGCCCGAGATACTTTGACCACAAAACCGTTGTTATTTTCAAGTGCATCGCCTTGTACACCTGCATCATCCGCAGATCATTCCCATATGAATTGAAGGCGATGATGCCCGTCACGCCTCCAAGCACCAAATAGCTCTCCCCGGTAAATCCGAACTGAAATTTGTATTTTAAAAAGCATAGAGCCAAAAGTAAAAAAATGAAGTTTAAAATATTTTCTTCATTTCTGGCCTGTGATTTTATTTCTTTCACCGCCAAAGACAGCGGTTTTGACGACGGGATTTTAATAAATGAAAACAGTTTGGATGATTTTTTTTCAGTGAGGATCGGCACAACATTCAGCGACATAAACGAAGCAGTTACTGCGGCTGCCAAGATCAGCACCACCAGTATGATTCCGGCGCCTGCCGACTGACCGTTCAGCACGAGAAACAGCGGCGCTGCAAAATATGTCAGATTATAATCAAAGGTTGAATAAGCGTTCTGAATCTTCCCCAGATCAAAAGAGGTGAATCCGTAAATAACAGCTAATACGACAAGAACAAACATTGAAAAAAATTTTTGCAGCGGAAAACCGAATTTCAAGATCACCATATACACCAGGTTATAAACAAGGTTGAGAAGCGAAAAGAAAAAAATGATCTGCACAAAAAGCAGGGCAAAAAACGTAAAAGCAAACCAAAAGCCTACACCGCTGGCGACAAAATTCGGAATCAGCAGAATAGACATGATAAACAGGACAAGGAATGAAACCGCGCCGGCAAACGGAATAAAATATCCGAGACTCCTCTCGAAAGCCGTCAGCGGGAACCAGCTCAGCTGCATGGAGAAGCTGTTCTGTTCAGGCGTCCTTACTTTAAATAAAATGAAGAAAACAAACGTAAAAATCGAGACGTTCATGAACATTGAAATCACGAACAACCCGAGTGAGCGAATTTCTCCATTCAGAAAAGCGCTTAAAAACATCCCCGTAAAGCTGTAGCCAATGATGCTCCCCATCGCAATCGCCAAAATTAAAAAAAGGGCGGCGATCATTTTTTTGGTGCCGGTATTTAAGAGCTTGCCCATTTCCTTCTGCCACATTTTCAGCATCATTTTAGAAATTTCGAATGATTTGATCAAAATGCGCACCCCTATCACTCAGCATCGAAGCTTTCAAGAACACTTCTTCAAGCGAATTACAGCTGTATTTAACCTTTAATTCTTTGACTTTTCCTTCATCCATCTTGACGCCTTTGGAAATAATCGCAATCTTATCGCACAATTCTTCCGCAGAAAGCATGTCATGAGTCGCAAGCAGTATCGACCCTTGTGTGGCCGCATAGCGCTTCATCAGCTTTTTCGTATTGATGACCGCTTCAATATCAAGCCCGCGAAACGGCTCATCCATGATGACAAATTTGCTCTCCAGCATAAAAGCAGCGATCAGCTGCGTCTTTTTTTTCATTCCGTGTGAGTACGTTTCAATCGGCTCCTGCAAAGCCTCTTTCATATCGAAAAGCTCAATTAATTGTCTCCGCTTTTCATTTGATGTACAATTATACATAGAAGAAACAAAATCCAAATATTCGGCAGCTGAAAGGGCATCCGGCAAAAGCAGTTCATCGGGAACATACGCCAGCTTTTGCTTGAATTCCGCCGTCGTGTTCTGCAGATCATCCAAAAGAATGGTTCCTTCACTAGGCGTAATGATTCCTAAAATGGAATTAATAATCGACGTCTTTCCTGAACCGTTCGGACCCGCTATCGCGACAATCTGGTTTTTTTCAATCTTTATATGAAACCCGCTAACGGCAGTCACATTGTTTTTATATGTTTTAGATAGGTTATCTATAATAAACATAATGCCTCCAGGGTATGATTAATGTCAGGAAGACTTAACCGCCCCCCACAGACGGTTAAGCCTCATCAAATATGTCTCTTGTTGTGAACAGATACTTTAAGTATGGCTATTTCCTACATTCAATGTTGACTTTCAAACCGCTGACCCATTGGACGGATCCTGTGAAGCTGCCGTTTCCGTTAACTACACACCATACAGCGGCGCCAAGAACAACAGTTGCGCCAAGTGCCAAAAGCACTGCAACAAACACCAAGAACCAAGCCTGATCTTCGATCGACGGATTGACAGAATAGTCAACCTGAGGTGCTGCGTATGTCATTTTTCCCCCTCCTTTCTATCAAGTAACCAAAGAGTAACATATCCAAAATCATACTGAAATCTATGAAATTTCCTATTTCATAAACACTACGTTCCAACTATTTATTTAAGGATCTCGCGGTTTTTCAATCTAATGGCCCACGCTTTTCGGCTTGGAAGAGAAGATGAAAGCCCCGTTTCCACTTTATGATGTCTTTATAATCTTTTTGTCTTATTTCTCCTCCTTCTTTCTCTCTCATTTTTTCTTTTTATAAATCTCGTGTCTTTCAAGGATGTTAAGGAAAAAGAACCAGCTAATAAGACCCTCCTTCTCCTGAAATCCGAACCCCAAAATACCCTCAAAGTCCCTTTTTTTAAAAAGTGAGATAATTCTATTTTCTCTATTCCATTTCTGTTAATTTTATGTATAAATTTAAATGTTACAGTTAATAACCTGCCGATCCTAGATCAAAAGATGTTGATTACATTGTAAAATCAAGTTAACATTATGTCAAACCCATTTAACAATATGTCAAATATACTATATAAACGAAGAATTGCAGGTGGTAGGATGAACAACAGGGTTAGAGAATTGAGAGCAAGGTACGGGTATTCACAGGAAGCCCTTGCAAACGCGATCGGAGTTACAAGGCAGACAGTTGCGGCCATTGAAAAAGGCAATTACATCCCGTCGCTTCTTTTGGCTTTGAAAATTTGCGAGGAATTTCAATTAAAAATGGAAGACGTATTTTGGTTAGAGGGAGGCAAACACGAATGAATATGATCACACGGACTTTCTTTCACATCCTTCTGTTCGGACTCGCATGCTGGACGTTTATAACCTTTTTTCACACATCGGAACAAATCGCCAAAAGCTTGAAAACAAACGCTTCAGAGCTCCATTTTGTTTTTAACCTGATTCCCATCCTTCTCTTTGGGCTCGTGCTTTCGATTTACACATACTTGGAGAAAAAAAGCGGTTCACGCAAGCAGCGCTTTATGCTCGTCCCTGACGAATTTAAAGAACAGGATGAAAGAGAACAGATGATTACCGCAAAAGCATGCAGAACATCTTATATCGTGCTGTATGTGGCGATGCCAGTCGCAGCGCTTCTATTGATCTTTTACCCGTTTTTCCAAGCCAGGATCCCGTATTTCCCGATCATCGTCATCTTTGTGCTGATCATTATTCAGCATCTTTCGTATATGTTTTCATTTTATAAAAACAGATAAAAAACTCCAGAATGTCTGGAGTTTTTTTATTTAAATCGTTTTTTCCTTTTGCCTCGTCGGAAAATGGTCATTTCCGATGACTTCGCCAGACGCTTTTCTTTGAAGTTTCGGGCGAAACGGAAGGAGCGGAAAGACCTTTTCGGCAAAATGGTACGCTTCTTCAAGATGAGGATAACCTGAGAAGATAAAGGATTCGATGCCGAGATCAGCATATTCTTTTATCCGGCAGGCCACCGTTTCCGGATCACCGACGAGCGCTGTCCCCGCTCCGCCTCTGACCAGTCCGATGCCCGCCCAAAGATTCGGGCTGATCTCAAGATTGGTTCTGTTTCCCTGATGAAGCTGAACCATCCTCTTTTGCCCTGATGAATCCGTCCGTTTCATCGCGTTTTGGGCTGCGGCAATCGTTTCATCATCCAAGTGGCTGATCAGTCTATTTGCCGCCTGCCACGCCTCTTGTTCCGTTTCTCTGACGATTACGTGCAGTCTAATTCCAAAACGGACGTTCCTCCCTTCTTTTTCAGCCTGTCTTTTGACAGATTGGATTTTTTCTTTAACGAGATGGGGCGGCTCTCCCCATGTTAAATAGACATCCGCGTGTTTGGCGGCAGTCTCCTGCCCGGCCTTTGACGAGCCCCCAAAATAGATCGGCGGATGAGGATGTTGGGCGGGCGGAAAGAGTAAGCGGCCGTTTTCGGTCTTCAAGTGTTTCCCCGAATAGCTGACAGTCTCGCCTTTTAAAAGCGACCGCCATATGTCGAGAAACTCATTTGTCGCTTCATACCGTTCATCATGGCTGATAAACAGGCCGTCGCCGGCTAATTCATACGGATCACCGCCGGCGACCACATTGATGAGGAGTCTGCCCTCTGCAAGCCGGTCGAATGTGGAAGCCATCCGCGCCGCAACCGACGGCTGCATCAAACCGGGTCTTACAGCGACTAAAAACTTCAGATTTTTCGTGACTGACGCCAGAGCGGCGGCGGTAATCCACGGATCTTCGCACGATCTTCCCGTCGGCAAAAGAACCCCTGTATACCCAAGCCGGTCAGCCGCTTGCGCTACCTGCTGAAAATAGGTGTGATCTGCGGCTCTGCCTCCCGTGTCTGTGCCGAGATAACGTCCGTCCCCATGAGTAGGAATAAACCATAAAATGTCCAAAAAGATCTCCCCTTTACTTTTGATTACCTTGATAGCTGTTTCTCCAGCCAAGGCACTTTTTCTCCAGAATTCTGACGAATGAATCCGTCAGCTTGCCGACGGCAGCGAAAATCAAAATTCCGACAAACACCTTATCTGTTTGTGAAAACTGTCTGGCATCCATAATCATATAGCCGACTCCCGCGCTTGATCCCATCAGTTCGGCAACAACAAGGCCCAGCCACGAAACACCGAGCGACAGGCGGATGCCTAAGAGGATGTTCGGAAGCGACGCGGGAAGAATCAGCTTAGTCACCTGCTTCAGCCAATGGAACTCCAATACTCTCGCCACATCGAACAGTTTCGAATCGACGCCCCTGATTCCTGAAAATGTGTTGATATATACCGGGAAGAAGGCGCCGAGCGCGATCAAGAGCACCTTTGACAGTTCGTCGAAACCGAACCATAAGATAAACAGCGGCGTGACGGCGAGATGCGGAACGGTTCTCAGCATTTGCAGAGAGGGATCGAGATAATCCTCGGCGATTTTTGAAAAGCCGATTACAAGCCCCAGCAGGAGCCCGAGTCCGGCTCCCAGGAAAAAGCCGAGCGCGGCGCGCTGAATGCTGATGCCTAAATGAGTGAAAAGCTCTCCTGATACGATGAGATCCCGAAATGTAAGCAATATACCTAAAGGAGCCGGAAGCACGGTTTTTGATATGAGCTCAAATGACCCGACAAGCTGCCATAATAAAATCAATATCACAGGTAATACAATTCCCTTCCCCCATGCCAGCCGAAAAGCGGCCGGTCTCAGTTTTGCGCCTGCTTTCGGCTGGATCGAGGGGGTGCTTGATGAAACAGCCCTCATTTGTCATCTCCTCCTTTCAGCGCTTTTTTAATAAATGAATTGTCAACCACTTCTTTTACATCAATCTCTTTGTTAATCGCTTTTAATTCGAATTGAAAATCGGCAGTCTCCTGCTGCGTTTCAATAATGAGGTCTGTGATCGGCTCATTTAACGGTTCGGTGTTATTCAGCACGTTTTCAACGACCTTTTTGTCGAGATTTTTAATTTTCGCATACGCTTCAACCGCTTCTTTCTTATGGTTTTTATGCCATTTCACGGCCTTGTCATACACCTTCAGAAAACGGATCACCTCATCCGGATACTTCTCAGCAAATTCGCTTCGTACAAGCGTAAAACCCGGGGAATACTTGTCGATTTGTTCCCCGTCAACCAATATTGCCGCATCACTTTTGATCGTTTTAAGGGACAAAAACGGCTCCCAAATCGACCATGCATCAATCGCGCCGCTGTCAAATGCCGGCATGGCTTCGTCAGGCTGAAGCTGAATGATGTTGACGTCTGTTGGCTCCAGACCTGCTTTATCGATCACTTTATACAGAAAATCGAACCCGCTGCTGCCTTTTGCCACCGCCACCTTCTTTCCTTTCAAATCTTTTATGTCATTGATGCCGCTCCCTTTTTTCACAAGAATGCCGTTCGCCTTTAAACCGTCTTGCGAAAGACCGATTTCTTTAAAATCAATGCCAGCCGCCTGCCCTGCGATCACCGGTGAATTTCCAACCTGGGAAAAATCAAGTTTACCTGCGGCAAGACCTTCAAACTGCGGCGGACCGCTTTGAAACTCTGTCCATTTCACTTGAATCCCTTCTTTTGCGAACTCTTTTTCAAACCAGCCTTTTTCTTTCGCAAGGAGCAACGGGCTTAAGCTTTGCTGCACTCCGATGTTGATCTCTTTTAAATCTCCGCCCCCTCCGCTTGATTGGGCTGCTGAACAGCCCGCAAGAAGCATCAGGCAGCCCAGCATATACAACGGCCATTTTTTCACGTTTTTCCGCTCCTTTCTGCTCAAATCCCTGAACCTTCCTGAAAGCTGAATGTTTCCGTTGTCTCGAATTCTTTCAGCACTTTTTGTCTGATTGATTGAAAAACGGGCGATGTTCTGCTGCGCGGAAATGGCAGATCGACCGGAATCAGCTTGTGGATTCTCCCCGGCTTTGCGGTAAGAATCGCGACCCGGTTGGCTAAATAAACCGATTCGTCAATATCGTGCGTCACGAGGATCATCGTCATCTTCTTTTCTCGCCAAATGTCTGTCAGAACATCCTGGAGATGCTTTCTCGTAAAGGCGTCCAAGGCGCCGAAGGGTTCATCAAGCAGCAAAATCTCAGGCTCCCTGAGCAAAGCCCTGGCAATCGCGACCCGCTGCGACATACCTCCGGACAGCTCGCGTGGATACTGTTTCTCCGCGCCTTTCAGCCGCACCGTTTCAATCAATTCATCGACTTTTTTTCGCACCGCCGGTTCTTTCAGGCTTAAATCTGCGGCGATATTTTGCTCGACCGTCAGCCATGGAAAAAGCCGATGCTCCTGAAAGATGAAACCTTGCTGAATCCCCGGGCCCTTGATTTCTCTTCCGTTCATGCTGATTCGCCCTTCATAATTCCCGTCAAGACCGACAGCGATTTTTAAGAGCGTGCTTTTCCCGCATCCGCTTGGACCGATGACAGTCAGAAATTCGCCGTTTTCGACCGTCAGTTTCACGTCTTGAAGCACGCTTGTTTTAAGGCTGCCGTTTCCAAATGTTTTTTCATTTACACGAATTGATAAAGACATCTTGTTCCCCTTTCTTTTCTAAACTGAAAATAAAAAACTCTTATCCCAATTGAGATAAGAGCCTTCGGTTGACCGATCAGCGCTGATGAAATTTTCCGAAATATTAAACAACATACTAATTCATATTATTCCGACCTGTCAACCCCATATTATAAAAAAACAGATGAAAGGTTCCCCTTTCATCTGCAGTATTGCCCGTTTTTAACTGTAAATGCTGCCGCCTGCTTTTTTAAATTCCTTCGCCTTCTCTTCCAATCCTTTTTGAATAGCCTTTTGTTCATCAAGGCCGTTTTCCTTGGCATAGTCGCGAATATCCTGGGAAATTCTCATACTGCAAAATTTAGGCCCGCACATTGAACAAAAGTGTGCTGTTTTGGCGCCTTCCGCCGGAAGGGTTTCATCATGGTATTCAAGCGCTCTTTCCGGATCGAGCGACAAATTGAACTGGTCCCGCCAGCGGAATTCAAAGCGCGCCTTCGAAAGCGCGTCATCGCGGATTTGCGCGCCGGGGTGCCCTTTGGCAAGGTCAGCCGCATGGGCCGCGATTTTGTATGTTATGACGCCTTCGCGGACATCGTCTTTGTTCGGCAGTCCCAAATGCTCCTTCGGCGTCACATAGCAAAGCATGGCCGTGCCGTACCAGCCGATCATCGCCGCTCCGATTGCTGATGTAATATGATCGTAGCCCGGTGCAATATCGGTCGTCAGCGGGCCGAGCGTGTAAAACGGCGCCTCTTTGCAAATTTCCATCTGCTTGTCGACATTCTCTTTAATTTTATGCATCGGCACGTGTCCCGGTCCTTCGATCATCACTTGAACATCATGCTTCCAGGCGATTTCCGTCAGCTCGCCGAGCGTCTCCAATTCGGCAAATTGGGCCTCATCATTCGCATCCGCAATCGAGCCGGGCCGAAGGCCGTCCCCGAGCGAAAATGCGATATCGTATGTTTTCATAATCTCGCAAATCTCTTCAAAATGAGTGTACAGAAAGCTTTCCTCATGATGAGCCAAACACCATTGCGCCATAATTGCCCCGCCGCGGGATACGATTCCAGTGACGCGCTTTGCCGTCAGCGGCACATACCGAAGAAGGACGCCGGCATGAATCGTAAAATAATCAACGCCTTGCTCAGCCTGCTCGATTAATGTATCGCGGTAAATCTCCCAAGTGAGATCTTCCGCGACGCCGTTTACTTTTTCAAGCGCCTGATAAATTGGCACAGTCCCTACAGGAACTGGACAATTGCGGATGATCCACTCCCTCGTTGTATGAATATCTTTACCTGTGGACAAGTCCATCATCGTATCGGCGCCCCAGCGGATGGCCCATGTCATTTTTTCTACTTCTTCTTCAATCGAAGAGGTGACAGCGGAATTGCCGATGTTGGCATTGATTTTCACGTGGAAGTTGCGGCCGATAATCATCGGTTCGCTTTCCGGATGGTTGATATTTGACGGAATAATCGCCCGTCCGCTTGCCACTTCATCACGAACAAATTCGGGAGATACATGCTCTCGGATCGCGATAAATTCCATCTCGGGCGTAATGATCCCCTTTCTTGCGTAATGCAGCTGGGTGACATTTTGACTTTTTTTCGCGCGCAGCGGTTTTCGTTTCAACCCTGGATAGCTGTTGCTCGCTTTCTCTTTGCTTTTATAGCCGTTATCCTCCGGTCTGATTTCTCTGCCTTCATATTCTTCGGTATCGCCGCGCTCCCTGATCCAGGTCGCCCGCAAAGGTTTCAGCCCCTTCAGAATATCAACCTCTGCATTCGCGTCCGTATAGGGACCGCTCGTGTCGTAGACGCGGACAGGCTGATTTTCTTCGGCGCCAAATGAACCCGTCGTCGGACTTAGCGAAATTTCTCTCATCGGCACTTGAATGTCAGGTCGCGCCCCTTCGACATACACTTTGCGGCTCCCTGAAAAACTTGACATAATCGAGATGTTTTTTTGCTGTACTGACTCCTGTTTCATGTAAAAATCCTTCCCCTCTAAAAAATTGATCAGGACGAAACTCCGGAACAGCACCAGCACAAAAAAACCAGGCTCATATGATGAACCTGGTTTTACAGTCAGTAAAATCACTGGAAGACAGACGGACCATACCCATTCCCCATCTTCTCCCGAATCCTTTTTACTTCCCCACGCTGGTACGAACCAGATCAGGTCCAAAGGGTTAAGAAACACATGTTTCTCTCTCAGCCCGCAGTCGGGCACCCCTAGTAAAGCTATTCAATTCATTTTTTATCGTAACACACCGATTTAGCAAGTGAAAAGGATGGAAAAATATATGAATCTTTTTCACTATAGCGGCACACCCAATTATTATAAATTGCGATGAAGCACATCAAGTATATGTTTCAAATCCGTCGCCTCAATTTGGCCAGGTGCGGATGCTTTTTTCGCTGCGCCGAACGTCACGGCCGAGCCAAATACCTCTCCGGCGAGCCGGCTGATCAAGCCTTTTCCGGCCATCGACATCGTGATAATCGGCCGCTTCGCATACCGCTCATGCATCATATGAGTCGCCTCAAGCAACACCAGCACATCTGCCGGTGTTTCAGGCATCACCGCGATCTTAGGGAAATCGGCGCCAAGATCCTGGGCTTTTCGGAGACGGGAAACGATCTCTTCCGCTCTCGGCGTCTTCCCGAAATCGTGGTTGGATATAATGACAAAGACATGTTGCATATGAGCCGCTTGAACCAGTTTTTCCACATGATGCTCTTCATTGAACAGCTCGACATCAATCACATCTGCCAGCCCTGTTTTGACTACGGCATGATTCAAGGAAAAGTAAAATTCCTTACTGACTTCTTTTTCGCCGCCTTCCTCCGCGCTGCGAAATGTAAATATCAACGGGATATCCTTTAAGATCTCCCGGATGTCAGCCAATACCTTTTTCACTTTGTCAACGTCTTCGACATCCTCAAAAAAATCCGCCCGCCATTCGGCAAGATCCGGATTAATCGATAGAAGAAAAGCAGCTTCTTCTTTCAATTGTTCATGCGTTTTTCCGATGAGCGGCACGCAAATTTTCGGGGCTCCTTCTCCGATGGCCACCCCTCTGATCTTCACCGTATTCAACAACGGCCTCACTCCTGTTCTCTATATTACAAGGGTCTTTGCATTAACGGTACCGAAGATTGGCCGTAAGCACAAGCAGAAATTAAGAAAGAAGGCTAAACACTTAAAGCACTTATATACCAACATGAGATCACCTTTCGATAGCTTGCTTGTTTAAAAATGAATCTACTATTCCTTGCAGAATATGACTCATTTCTTCAGGAGTTTCCTTCCGGCCTCTCTCAAACCATTTTGAAAGGATGTTCCAAAAGCCCCCTGCGCTGAATGAAAGCCCGTACTCCAAGTCGATTTTGCTTTTAAAATGAAAGGTTTCTTCTTTAAATTTTTTATGAAGATCCGGTAGAAGTTCATTATATTTCTCAACAATCAAATAAAACAAATGGTTCTGATAAAGGGCTTGTAAAAAATCGGCATGTCGGCTCCAAAAGTTGAAGTATGCATGTCCAAGACTGGATAAGTCAATATGTTTTTCCTGAACAATGTAATTGGAATACTCACTGCAAAGCTGCTCAAAATAGCGGTCTAATATATCTTTTTTTGAATGGAAATGCCGATAAAATGTTCTTCTGTCAAGCTGCGCTTTTTCCGCTATCTCTGTAATGGTGATGTCTGAAAAGCTTTTTTCCTTCATAAGCTCCAACAATGATAGCGTCAGCCAGCTTTTAGATTGCTGAGCTGTTTTTGAGGGCATTTGCTTCATATTCTCTCTCCTGTCGCACTTTTTATGGCAATGTAGCACTTTTCGTTGGCTCATTGACTTTGTTCTCTATGAAATGTCACAATTGTGGCACATAAGAGGGGGGAATGTAAATGGAAAACATGCAATTTATGGCTTGGATGCTGCCGATCTTATTTATACTGCATGATTTTGAAGAGATGGTGATGGTCGAGGCATGGGGCAAAAGATATCGAAGCAAGCTGAAACAACTGAAAAAAGCTCCATTCGGCCATGCCAAAACCGCTTCTTTTGTTTGCGCTGTGCTCGAAGAATTTATTCTAGCTGTTGGTGTAACTGTTCTCAGTATTTATTTTAATCAATATATTATCTGGTTTGGTTTCTTTTTTGCTTTTACTGTTCATTTCCTTGTTCATATCGTCCTATGGTTCACATTTAAACATTATGTACCCGGCATATTAACGTCGATCTTTATGCTGCCATTTTGTTGCTATCTGCTGACCGCTGCCGCAGAGATAGAAAAATTCAGTTTTCCTGCAATGATCTTATCAGCCATATCCGGAACACTTATCGTCTTTTTTAACCTTAAGTTTCTGCATAAAAAAATGGGAAAGATTCAAGAAAGGCTGGAAGCATATGGCCGCACATGAAAAGCAGGCACTTACGGAAGCTTCCGGCCCTTTGACTAGAAGCAAAGCAAACGATGGAGACCCGTCAGACACGAAAAAACTGCCCTTCAAAAGAAAGGCAGCATGATCTAAAATCATGGCACTGCTAACGATGGTTCAATGTTCGTTCCAAAGCTTGTCTATCCAGCTGTTTAGAGGCGCCTCCACTGCGGGAGCCGCTTGCACTTCAGCTGTCCAGCCTCTCATCGTTTTGATGATGGAGCATTTTCGGTTTTTCCGGGACCGGCATTGAAAATCGAATTCGCCAGCAACCGATATTGATGCTGCGGATGATCGTCATTGGTTAGATCGTTAGCGAAAACAGTTAAGTTCTTGTTGTTATCTTTATACGTGAAAGCCATAATCTTTCCTTTGGCAGCATCATGTCCAGGCCACCAGCCTGCCTTGAAGAAGTGATCTTCATCAGCAATCACCGCAAGCACTTTTGCCGTTTTAGGAACAGCGGTAATATAAGAACCAGTGACTGTGTAGAAATATTCCTGTTTATTGTAAGGAGCTGTAATAGCATGATCTTGCATGACATTTGCCAAGAAGACGCCTTCGTATCTCTCCCATTCAGGTCCTTTAAAAGAAAATCCGGGGATCCACTTCTGAACATTCGTCATCCCCATGTTTCCAAATGCAATGTAAGGCTTTCCTTTATTAACATATTTAGAAGAGTCGAACGTATTGACAAGCACATCTGCGCCCGCCTGTTCTGAGGTGACGTTAAAGCCCAGATTTTTCAGTACATATGCCGCTTCACCCAGTGCTCCTACAGTAGAAGCCCTGAGGACTTTGCCGCTTGGTTTCTTATGGCCGGATGCGCTCACGTCGAGATAGTACTTGGAAGCCAACGGGGCCAGGTCCTTGTAGGCAACCGCGAAGTCGCCCGCTTGATAGCCTGATCCGCTCTTGGTGAGCATTGTAACGGTCTTGCCGGCTGCCAGTAACTCGTTGACTGCCTTTATCGCATCATTGTTTGTGTTCTGGATTAGCACATAAGCTGAGCGTTTTGGCATTTTAGTCCCCGGAAACGACACGGAGGTGATGGCAGAAGTCTTGCCTTTGAACACCCCGGCATCTCGAATTACATAACGGTCAAAACCTCGCATATCATGGAAATTTTGAATCATCTCACCGGCTATCATTTCATAATCAGATACATCTATTCCATCATACAAGACCAAGTTCGCGAGGCCGCGGTTTGCCTGGTGCATGTTTACAATAAATGATCCTGCCGGATATGTTTTTCCGTCAACGGTTACCGCTTTTGTTGATCGTTCAATCTTTACGCCGTTGCGAAGGAAGTACTCAACCATCTTATAGGTTTCCAACACATTCTTTTGAATATTTTTATCGACCGGCAGTACGTAATATTCCGGGAAGAAGTTTTGATTGCCCTGCCGCGGTCGGCCGATCTCTTCGTTTTTGGCGTTGACCAAGTAATGATCGACAGCGCGATCATCGATATTGTCCACGCCGCGCTCGAATATTTTTAATTGGTTCAGGAACAGCTCTTCTTTTTTTTCCGCTACATATTTTGCAGCTGCCGCAGAACTGTAATACAGAGCTTTGGTAGACTCTTCATTCGACTCGGGCGTTTCCAGCGTGTGACCCATCGCACCGTGATACATGGCGAATGCAGCGGTATATGCTGCAGATGCATCATCCCATCCCGAAGCCGTGCCTTTTGACACATAATTTGGATCTTTCGCAGTTTTCCGATGTTCTTCATAAGGAATATGATAGTAGTCATACTTCGTATTAGCAATCCCGGCCTCACCCATAGCCTTTGCCTGTTCCACCATGTGGTCAATCAAAAGGTCATACTCAACATTCGGGTTATGAGGCGGAGTAGAAGGCTCAATCAGGAAATTGGCATCGAACCCGTGCATATCCAGAAAAGACAGCGGCGACCACTTCGCGATTTGTTCCGTTACGCTGCGCGTTTCAGGCTGGGTTTGATAAGAATTATCCCGGTTCAAATCGAAATCCTCAGCATTGGAACGTGTTGTATGAACCCGGCCATCCGGGTTGTCCGTATAAACGAACAGGAAAAAAACATGTTCCAATGCATCGTCTATATTCAACGTTGTCTTGCTTTTCTTGCCATTCGGCAGGACTGTATCGTACGTCATGCTCTTATCCAATGCCATTGACTTAAAGTAATTCATGATCGCATCGACGCCAGGCGCTTCATTCGGATGAATATTGTTCAACCAGATCGGCACCTGATAGTCGCCAAATGCGCCGGATTTAATGTCGGCCTGCAATTTCTTCGGGTCATTGAGCATGGCAGGGTGAGTCACCTTCTGATACTTATCGACAGCGGCTTTATCTTTGGCAAGCACTGTCAAATAGATATCACGGCCTTCGACCGATTTTCCAATAGAAGTCGTTTTGATATATCTGTTGTTTTTTTGCGCAGCTTTTGCTGTAACGGCATCGATCTCCGGTTTCAGCTCATCGTAAGTGCGGAAGCTGTCATATGGCGTCAATTTTACGGGAGCATGGGCAACCACTCGTCCGTTCACTGTTGCCGCCAAATCATATGTGCCCATCAGCGATGCGTATAGCGGACGTTGCAATCGCGGCTCTGACAGGTTGTCTGTATCGTATGGAAGATCGAAATTGATGTTAGCATGAACCTTGCCGTTGGTCACTTTTACATGGCTAACAGTAATGAAAGGTGCACCGCTGTAATCCCGGACCTTATATTTTTTCCATTGAGACAGCGGTTTGCCGTCATACGTCCAGCTTAAGCTCTTCACATCAACACCTTGCGGAAGCTTAAACGCAGCATGAAGCGTTCGTTTCTCTGTCATCGAAGCAACATTGTTGTCCAGTTTTAGCTTCTGAGATTTTTTAGTCTTTACTTTTGTCTGCTGACCGGACGCCGTCCCCTTGCCAGTCTGCGCCATAGCAACACCGGGGGTTATCGCTCCAAGCAGCATCATAAACGACAAAACCAAGATCAGATAACACTTTGTGAACGATTTCTTAAACATAGAAAAATGCCATCCCCATTTCGTGATATTTTCAAATTGCAAACTTGATAAGAGAAAACCATTACAAGAGTGAGGAGTTCTGGCTGCATTTCATTTGCCTGCCTCACACTCTGATTCAGCATGCCCTCCTCCTCCAATATCTTCCGGAGCTCCCGACAGGCTAACAGCCTGAAGGAACTGCCTCCTTAGACGGTTTCTTCTGGTAAAATGTTAAAGACCGCCTACCTGGATGTCGTCGTTCCCGTGACGGGTCCCAAGGTGCTGAAGGCCCGGTCAAAGCGGCGCATCGCTGTCTCAAGCGGACCGGCAGGAAGCCGTGCAATCAGCCACCCTGTCACCGTCACCATGGCCGCGACGAACAGATCACTGAATGGAATGGCCCCGATATCATACTTGGCCCCCGAGATTTCAAGAGTCCATATAACAACAAACTGAGCTGCATACATCGTCAACGCCACACGTCCGACTCCCGCGAACGGCTTTAACACGGCAGAGTTTTTCTGCGGCACGAGACATACCAATCCAAGCACCAGAAAGGCAACCCCAAGCCCCAGCATCGTCTGGAAAGTTGACGCACTGTGCGGAGCGATCGAAAGAAGATTGTGCCACAACGGCGGTGCCACGTTGTGCGGCCAGATTGCATACTGATCCGGCTCAGCGCCGGCGGTGCCTTGAACACTTACGAGCCACTCTTCGAATGAACGGCTCAGCCCCGGAAGAACGAAAGTGCCCAAAACTTTAGAGACGATAACCATGATTGTGCCGCTGCCCACTAGCGAGAGTGCGGTCCGCATCCTGGTCAAATCGAAGCGCCCGATTGCCATACCGGCGACAAAAGCGGGTGCAAGTGCGAGCGCCGACATCGGGCCGCCTGCCATATCACCAAGTAAGTATGCTTTCGACAGGACGCTGCCTCCGAGAATCATCAGCGGCGGGCTCACTGCAAGCAAAACAGCTGCTGTTGTAACTAACACACGTGTCGAACGACGAATCAGCACCAACGCCAGCACAAACAGTGCCGCATAAGCTGGCAAAATCACCCCGAACGGAGTATTCAGCATGATGAGAAGGTATCCTATAATATCGATAAATACCGCGCGGGCAAGCATCCGCGTCCGAAATGCGGCCGGCTCCATTCCTCGATCCAACATGCGCCCGGCCATGATCGAATAGGAGATGCCGCCGCAAAGCACAAATAGAAGCGTCGTATTCCCGGAAACGATTGAACCGTTCGTTTCGTTCAAGGCGAAGTGCTGCAAATACATCCCGATGACCGCCAGCCCCCGAGCTGCATCAAGTGCCACAATACGCCCTGTCCCCCGCGCTTTTTCACGCTTGAACTTCTGACCTTCAGCCGAGTCCCGGGTGACAATTTCAACGAGCGCACCGTCCTGAAGCGGAGTTGATAAATCTACAAGCTTTCCGTTTAATTTACCTGCAACCGCATTTTCCAGACCGCAGCTAATAGAAGCAGCGACATCTTCAATGCTTGCTTCCTCCTCAAATTCTCTGACGGACCCGTCAGGCAATTTAATGCTAATTGACAACTGTATTCCTCCTCAAAATGATCCTTTGTCTATATTTGGATGAGATCTGGCTGTATTCAATATAGCGGGCAGATGTCGCTAAAGTTTGATCAACTTGTAAACAAAACGTAAAAAGGTGGATCGGAACATATCATTGCATAAAGAAAAGCACCTTGCTGATGATAAGGTGCTTCATTTCACGGTGCGATGAATGAAGAGTGCGGACAACAGTTGGTCATTGCGAATATGTTGGCGGTTCTCCACGTTGATGAGGAATAAACAAAAAGGGCGTTCCTTACAAAGGGAACGCTTTTTCATCGTTTGGCAATACGGTGTTTAGTGATACCGGTGGGCGAGGTCGAACATACCCTTTAAACCATTGATTTATCAAGGTTTTTGTTTACCTTTGTGCAAAATTTGTGCAAAAAAATTTCAGGAAGGTTTTTCTGCATTACGGATAGCCGTATATCGAATTTTGTTATAATAAAATCACCAACACAAAAGGGAAGAAGAAAATGAGTATCAACAAAATCAGATAATAAGAACTTACTTTCTTATAATTAGGAAAAAGCGTAGTGAGAAGAGCTGCTGTAAACCAACTATTTAACAAGCTGTTCAAACGAGTCTATATAGAAACCCCCCCTCATTTGTTTTAAAATGTAAATGTTCGTTTTAAAACAAGAGGGGGATTTTTTTATAAAGAACTTTATTTTTTTATTATTCATTTTTCTTTTATCCTTCACTTTATCCGCGTGCAGCAGTGAAAATACGTCTTCTGAAGAAAAAGAGACAAAGAACGCTGAGAGTGAAGACAATAACATCCAAACAAATAACGTTGAGAGTAGCCAAAAAGCATTTAATTTTAGCCTTGAAGAGTTTGCACAGGCATACAATGAAAAAGCTGAGGAAATTGAAAACGATGAAGAAATGAACTCTCCTATTCTCAATCGAATTATTTTTGATGATATTGGGGATTTTGAATATGACGAAAATAAAAATATTTATACTAGAGAGCTAATAAGTGAAAGTGATGACTCCGGTGGCAGTTTTACTTTGAATGCATGGTATGATAACGATCAAAATTTCAACGGTTTAAATCTATCCACTTTTGGCTCAGATAATATGGCATCCGATATGGGTCTCTTTAATACACTCGTAGTTTTTCAAATTTTTGGAATTGATATTGGGCATTTAAATGACCTTTTAAAAAGCGATCAAGATATGCTGGATATAGAAGATGAGGATTACTCTGTACATCTGGCCAAACTCCCAGATACAAAAATCGAACCGAAATAAGCCCTTCTCTTAAAGAAGTTTTTTAATGGCTAATTTTTCTTGTCGAGAACAGAACAAACGTTTCCTTATAATCATCTCAAGGAGATGAACACCATGAAAGATGACAACTTGAAAGATCGGGGATCAATCAAATGGACAGCTATGATGCTGCCGGAGCATGTCAGCCTGCTCCGCGAATTAGAAAGCAACCAGAATAAGGTTAAAAGGCCGGTTCTTGACATGTCACAGATCGAAGATATGGAAATGATCAAAAGTGAAGCAATGGAGTTTAATAATCCAGTTCAGTTTTCTTTATTTAAGCCAATGCCAATGCTTAACGGACCGGAAACCGGGGAGATCGTTCAAATAGAGGGCCATATCCATTACATAAACCAGCTGCGCAAGCTGTTCCATGTTGTGGATTCAAAAAGAGACACCAATCTCATTAAATTTGAGGATGTTGTTGACATAGAAATTAGGTAAGCACATATTTTTGATAAGAGGGCTTCATTTAAAACAAATTATTTAAGGTTTTAAAACAAAACAGAATGGGAATACTTTAAATGAATCCCATTCTGGAATTAAATAAGTGGACAATGTTGTACGGTCTGTTGACAACAGATTACTTTTATAGTAATTTAAATGTAGCTCATCTGCCACGTGTAGAAGGAGAATCCGGTTTTCGCACAGCGATTACCGGTTTTTATTTATTTAGGATCATGAACTAAACTCTTTATATATTTAGAATACTCAGAATCAAAATTCATCTTAGCATTTATGTAAAAAACCGGATAAGCTGAAGTCAATACATAATTCTTCAGTTTTCCTTCTTTATACCATTCATCAAGTATTACAACATAATCAACAGCCCCATTGACAAATCTAATATATGTCTGTTTTCGCCCTTTCTTTTTATTCACTTTCCATATCTTAATGTCCGGATCACCTTTATTTGCTAGATTTATTATTTCGTTTATCCAATGGATTCTTATTCCCCTATAATAACAAATGTTTCGAACATCGCTATTGTTCATAAGAATTGTTCTTTCATTTTCAATACAATTAGAATAACACTTGGTTATGGATAAACAGTTATTACATGGCAATATATTGAATTTTTCTTCACTATTCAAACTGATTAAGTGCCAAAATGTTTCACTTTTTCCTTCTATCCAATTTTCAAAATTCACAAAAATAAATTTACCTTTGAATTTACTTCTGCCTTCCTTATCCATAATCTTTTCTCGAAAAACTCTATAAAGCTTATTTTCAATATCAGAATGTTTCGTCAACCCTGTGATATCTATAGGAGGAGATAACTTTTCTGAATACATTTTTAAAAGCTCCTTCTTGGCTGCCAAATAAATAAATTAAATTTGCTTTCTGCTCTAGATGTACTATGATTTAAGGACCAGCCTGACATTTCTTTTATTTTCTCAATCATTGCTTTTTTAGCTACACTCGAATTCGAGTGTAAATATAAGCCTCTATGGAAAAATGAAAGTGCTCCAATAAATAAATCGCATAATTGCAAAACTTCAGATTCATGGGAATGGATCTGCTTTATGTCTTCTATAATTTCTTTGTTGAAATCATATTTATTATTACAAAGAACCTCGTGAAGTTTCTTTACTTTTTTTCCTCCACGACTATCCTTTATATCAATAAAAATTCGATAATTATTATTTGGCAAGGTAAACGGATCAAGCAATAAATAGTACATTTTATAGTACCAAGTGTCATAATCGTTTCCGTTATAAATGGAGTGATCTAATTCATCTTTACCTGTAGCAACAACACCCCGAAAAGATAAAGATGGTGTGTTAAAAAAGTACTTAATCAATTCTATGTAAAAATCAATCTTTCCCTTAGAAACTTTGGTCCACTTAATCTCAAACCAAGAATCTAACCCATGATTAATCTTAATCTGACGTATATCTTCATAAATTTCTTTAAGATATCGAGAATCAATTCCTATTGCACCTAATACCATTACATCACTCTTGTCCTTTTCCAAATGACAACTCTCATCACAATATATATAAATCACAGGTTAACCCCCTGAACCATTAAAAATCCTTTAATGGCAATTATATCATGGTTTTCCATTACCGAAAACCAATTAAGATCTTTTAAGCTATTAAAGCTTCTAAAAAATCAAGATCGGTTTATCCTCAAAAACAAAAACATTTAGGTTTATAGACCTAATCAATAAGATTCATTTTCATGGATAAACAGGATTTATTCACCAATCCCTTTCCGTAAAGTGGTAAACTCTATACTGATTGTAACCAAAAGGATTAGAGGAGAATGCCATGAAGACTCTGGATGTTCAGGCGTTACACAATGCAATTGATCAAACGCTCGAACAATTAAAACAACAATCAGACGAATTCGCTAAAGCCAAAAAGGCCGTTGAGGGCATCACATCACTTGATGATGCTTTAAAAGGAAAAGGCGGCGACGCGATCCGCGCCTTTTACGAGGAATGTCACACCCCTTTTCTACAGTTCTATGATACCTTTATAGAGGAATACAGTTCCACGCTGAAGAAAATGAAAAGCGCGCTGAATTCCCTGGAACCCAACCATAACGGATTTATTTCCCAGTCCTTTCTCGAACACGAACTTGAGAATGGCTTAAATGCGGCTGATCGAACAACGAAACATTTGGTTTCCAAGACCAACGCCACGATCGCAAAAGTTAGTCATATCGTTGATTTACCGGATTTGAATGACAGCGGTTTTCATGAACAGAATCAGAAAGCGTTAAAGGAAATCAGCACGACTCTTGAAAAGCTGCATGCGTTTGACCGCGAACAGACAAACGCGCTCAAAACGGCTGAAAATGATCTTGAGACGATGCAGAGATACATAGCGCGGCTCGAAAAGATGTATACCGGCCCCAAAATTGAAATCACCGGTTATCAAAAAGGCGCGATTTTAAAGCCGGATGATAACACTAAAGCAAACGGACTACCTGGCGGACTTCAGGGCCAACTGGAGAATGCCGAGCCGTCTCCGATGGAGATGATGCTTGAAAAGCTCAACAAAAATAAACGATCCAATGTGTATACGGTGATGAGGGCAGACAATAAAGAAAATATCAATCAAGACGTTTATGCGAACGATTTTGATTTGAATACGTTACAAAAAGAAGCAGAAAAACATCCGAAGGTTTATGGAGATATTCGGGTCATTGATGGTAAACTATATAATCATAAAGGATGGAAAAAGGTCAAAACAGTTGATGTCGCCGATGAAGTAGTTCAAAATCCGTCAGACATTAAATATATCGGTGGGCGTTACCATGTATATGAAAATGGTCAAATCGTAAGAGAGTACATTGTAAACGGCAAAGTAGAGATGGAAGCTGTTAAACGTATTCCAGAAAGTCGAAGCCAAGGGAATCTTAAGCGAGATTTTGAAGGAACTCCTTTAGAACCAGTAAATGATATAGGGGATTTTGTTGCAAAAGAAATAGCGGGCGGAAATGATGCGGTTCGAGTCATAATAGGCAGAGATCCGGACACAGGTGAAAAAGTCTCTGATGTCGAGCGTGCTGCGTCCGGAACTTCTTTAACACCTGTTGGACGGCTGCTGAAATACGGTAGAAAAGGATTTAAGTTCTTTAAAGGCGAAGAGACGGCAAAGAAAGTTGCGAAGGTTGAGAAAAGCTCTAAGGGTAGTGTTAAACCTGTTTCAAATATGAATGAGTTTTTTGATATGGAATTTGGAAAATCAATAAGTAATTCCTTGTCAAAATCAAAAGTAAAGTACGATGGACAATCAATTTATAAGGTAGAAAAGAAGACGGATAACCCATATCTGAAAAAGGGTTATGGAGTTTATCTTGACGCATTACATAAAGACCATTTAGAAGTAATAGATAAGACAGGTAATGTGAAATACGTATTGAATTTAGATGGTGCTTTAAACTCTGATAAGACTAAAAAAGCACTTGGACGAGTAGTTAAGGGCTGGAAATAATTGTGGAGGAATTTATATGGATAAAAAGTTAGAAGGAATATTGGACATATTAGATAAACTTAATTCAAGTATTACTATTGTAAATAAAGAAGATATAGATGAACAGTACGAGAACCTTGAGGATTTTAGGATGTTAACTGGAGATTTAGATGTTATATTAAACAATTTTAGTTCATTGGATAAGAACGATGGTGATGAAATAGAGAAAATGTTATTTGAACTTCATAGAATTCTAACGACGTTTGAATGGCATTTCTCAGAAATCAGTGATTTAAACACGACAATATTAAAAGTTTATAAAGACAAAATCAATAATAATGAGAAGCCTTAAAAGAGTATTTTTTCTCATGGTGTGGGTACCGATGCCATTAAGCCCGACGAATTCCACCGCCTCTTTCAATATGTTATATGCCGTGCTTCTGCTGATTGGTTTGTTAAGCCCTTCACGGCTCTTAAACAAAAATTCCTGGTCATCCTTGTCTTTAATGTAATCGGCCAGGGCCTTTTTTAGGGCCTTATTTATTTTGATCCGTTTCTGGTTGCAGGTTTTCTTCTCGCGTAAATCGATGTACATTCGTTTGGCGTTGCGGACTCTTAAACGAAGTAAATCGGATATACGCAAGTCTGAGTTTATGACGGTGACGAAAAGCAGCTAGTTTCTTTCAATCCGTTCTCTCAGGAATTTTTTTATATAATAAATCTGGTCCATATCCCGGATAGGCTGCACAAAGTTCATTATGAAGCACTTCCCTTCACATACACTTCCTCTTTCAATGCGATGGAAATCATAAAAAAGACGGCTGTAATAGCCGCCCTCTTACTGTTGTATTTTTGTTTTATGAGCCCGCTCCTCTTGAGGCAAGTAATGTTACTGAGTCTGCTGTTTGAATACTTTCTGCGAGGAAGTCTGCTGCGCTGGTTAAAACGAGTCCAAGCGATGCAGTAAGGAAAGCAGTTACAATAAGTTTTTTCATTTAAAGAACCTCCTTTCCTGTTAGTTTACTTGATTTTATTGCTTTTTCCAAGAAGTATGTGGAATATTTGTAATTATTTAATGAGCTGTAGACGTTGGCCACATCCTCAGCAAGCGCCTCAATGTCTACGTAAGCCTCCCTCTCCTCGAGCATTTCGATAAACTCTTTTACTTGCGGTACACCCTCGAGGGGAGCGCTATAGCATATATTTAAAATCGAGAATTTGAGCGAAAAGTTGATATTATTCGTTTTCTGAGCAAACTCAAAACCAAGATGAACCCACTTAAGCGCCTTATCAACCTCACCTATCTTATAAGTCGATCTAGCTGACTCGTATATGCACTGCATGTACATAATAGGCGCATTTTTTTCGATGTCATCTGTTTTAAATGAGAGGTCGAAATACTTGAGTGCTTCTTCGTGTTTATCCTCTTGAATTTTTAAAAAGCCGAGATCATAGTAGACAGCCGCCAGCAGATGATTATCGCCCATCTTGATCAGTCTTTCTGCGCAACTATTAAGCATATTTTCAGCTCTTGTTAAACGTCCGTCGTCTATATAATTGAGTGCGAGCAGCACCGTACAGTTTATCGACTGTGTCTTATATTCTTCATAAGCCCTATAGATGCTCTTCGCGATTGAAAGATGATGAAAAGAAAGTAGAGTTGTTTTAGTAAAATAATAGAGATTTCCAAGCTTATAATGAAACTCGGCCTTTTCGATTTCATCTTCGACATTATCGAGCTGCCGCTCGGCAACTCTAAAACAATTAAGCGCTTTAGAGTAGTTGCTCCTCGCACTTTCATACATTCCTTTAAAGAGAAAGTGATAGTATCTTAACAAACCGTCTGTCTTCGCCTTATCCTCAGCAATAGGCGGAAGCTGCGGCTCCCCCGCGACGTCTTCCATTAATACTCTGAACCTGTAATCAAGTAGATTAAAGTAAAGCAAAACGTCCTGATCTTCTTCCATTACGTTTAAAAGGCCTTTTATTCTGCCCCTAAGTTCTACGGCATTTGAGACATCTCTTTTTTTTATGTGAACATACCACTGATTGATGAGATTGGCTACGTTCACAGAGGCTACTGTTTTCATTGTCAAACCTCCCACACTTTACTGCCTCTATCGCTATGAGAACATTTTACAGAAAGTTACCAATGTTTGCAAAGAAATTTGTATAAATAATTTACTTTTCGTCCTATAAATGGCTAATAAAAAGTAAGGGCATGCTAATTAACTGTGCGAATACCGCCCGATAGAAGTTACGGCCAAACTTATCCGCCCTCTTCTCGAATGTTTCTTATTTCAATGACAGGCTTTCTATCGAGAGTAATAAACAGCGCGTCTGTCTCAACATACCCTCGGATAGAAATGTACTTTTTAAGTTGCTTCATCATTGCGGATGTAATCGGAACAATTCTTTCTTGATTCCCTTTTGCATTTCTTTCGTGTATGACTGATTCTTCGATTTTTACATCTTTTAAATTTATGCTTACGAACTCATTCGTCCGAATACCCGTCTCCAATAGAAGCAACATCATCGTATAGTCTCGAATACCTGTGAATGTTCTAAGATTTGGCTGGCTTAAAAGTTGCTTCCGCCTGAACGTAGCGATGATCTGCTTCCGGTCTTTAAGGGTCATGCCGGACACTTAGCTGCCGATAGATTTGGTGGCTCTCCTGAATTAGACAATCTCGTTTCGCAGTCCAGTAACATTAACCAGAGTAAATACAAGAGATTAGAAAACAAATGGGCTAAAGCGATATCTGAAAAGAAAAAAGTAGCCGTTAATGTTAAAATTAATTATGATGGGAACAATCCTAGACCAAAGAGTTTTGACATAAAATACAGTATAGATGGTAACTTGAAGAAAGTAACTTTAGAGAACTAGGAGTGGTTATATGACTAAAACATTTGAAGATTATTTATCTGAATTACAAACAGATATGGTCGCCATTTGTCTTGAGTATGTCGAAAATCAGGCTGATGCCATTTATATTTATTGCTCATATGAACCTGAAATGTATTCCTTTGATGTATTTTATAAAATAAATGGTAAGTTGGTTTACAAGCACAAACTTAACGACGCGGTAAAAGAGAATGAAAAATACGATACATCAGAAAATCGTCAAGAAGCTGTTTTAGATATCGGGTTAAAAAATTTAAAGGAAATCCATAAGGTATGTACTGAATTTAGTCAGGAGATGCCTACAGAAATAAAGTTAATTTACAATGTTAAACAAAACAGTTTGAAAGGCAATTACAGATATGATTTAGTTTATTCAAATGATGACGAACTGTTACCCGATGATATTTTTGAGTCATGGTTTGAAGAAATGAAGAAGTTAGATACAGAAAAGTAAGCTGTTTAGTATAGAATTAAATTATAAGCAGCAATCAATACCGATACTTGGAATAAAATTTAATTTATAGACGCCGATTTTGCGTCTTTTTTAGGAATGTAAAATAAACTGTGTGAGTAAAAGAGCGGACACAACTTTTACTTACACAGTTTATTTCGAGAGAATAAGATAGCATTATATGCTCCTCTGTCATCGACTAGGGGTCGCCACATACATTTTGCTCCTGTAAAAGTTTCTGCACCTTATTAAGCTCATTTCGATAATATCTCACGGTATGTTCTCGTAGCTTCCAGAGCTCGCAGTCCTTAAGAAAAAATTCTTACGGACTTGTTCAAAGATAAAGAATAAATAAAAAGAGCGTTCCCTTTATAAGGAACGCTCTTTCATCGTTTGGCAATACGATGATTAGTGATACCGGTGGTCGGGGTCGAACCGACACTCCCGAAGGAACACGATTTTGAGTCGTGCGCGTCTGCCAATTCCGCCACACCGGCATGTGTGTGATCAATGGTGCCGAGGGCCGGACTTGAACCGGCACGGTAGTCACCTACCGCAGGATTTTAAGTCCTGTGTGTCTGCCAATTCCACCACCCCGGCACGAGGCAAATAAGGCGACACCCGGATTCGAACCGGGGATAAAGGTTTTGCAGACCTCTGCCTTACCACTTGGCTATGCCGCCATCATTTTAAGAATTGGAGCGGAAGACGGGATTCGAACCCGCGACCCCCACCTTGGCAAGGTGGTGTTCTACCACTGAACTACTTCCGCATTTTAACTAATATTCATCTTATCATATGCAGGATGATAAAGAAAGATGAAAACTGGGCTAGCTGGATTCGAACCAGCGCATGACGGAGTCAAAGTCCGTTGCCTTACCGCTTGGCTATAGCCCAATATGAAGGGCGATTGATGGGAATCGAACCCACGAGTGCCAGAGCCACAATCTGGTGCGTTAACCACTTCGCCACAACCGCCATAAATTGTGAATTAAAATTGGCAGGGGCAGTAGGAATCGAACCCACACCGGAGGTTTTGGAGACCTCTGTTCTACCGTTAAACTATGCCCCTAAAAACATGGTGGAGGGGGACGGATTCGAACCGCCGAACCCTGAGGGAGCGGATTTACAGTCCGCCGCGTTTAGCCACTTCGCTACCCCTCCAAAACAGTGCCGGCCAGAGGACTTGAACCCCCAACCTACTGATTACAAGTCAGTTGCTCTACCAATTGAGCTAGACCGGCAAATGGTGGCTCGGGACGGAATCGAACCGCCGACACACGGATTTTCAGTCCGTTGCTCTACCAACTGAGCTACCGAGCCTTTATTTAAATGGCGGTCCGGACGGGACTCGAACCCGCGACCTCCTGCGTGACAGGCAGGCATTCTAACCAACTGAACTACCGGACCATTTTGACAATGAATTTAATTTGGTTGCGGGGGCAGGATTTGAACCTGCGACCTTCGGGTTATGAGCCCGACGAGCTACCGAACTGCTCCACCCCGCGATAATATGATTTTCATAGAAATGGTGGAGGATGACGGGATCGAACCGCCGACCCTCTGCTTGTAAGGCAGATGCTCTCCCAGCTGAGCTAATCCTCCGAAGTACAGGACGTACAAGTGCATGCGTTGCAACAGGACGTTGCGATCTTAGCATGCCTTCCTTTAAAAAGCTTCGGTGTAAACCTGATGCTTTTTAGCGTGCTGTCCAAAAAGAATGGTGACCCGTACGGGATTCGAACCCGTGTTACCGCCGTGAAAGGGCGGTGTCTTAACCACTTGACCAACGGGCCAGATGTATTTAAAGTGGCGGAGAGCAAGGGATTCGAACCCTTGAGACGGCGTTGGCCGCCTACACGATTTCCAATCGTGCTCCTTCGACCACTCGGACAGCTCTCCAATAAATGGCTCCGCAGGCAGGATTCGAACCTGCGACCGATCGGTTAACAGCCGATAGCTCTACCACTGAGCTACTGCGGAATAATGCCTGCCTGGCGATGTCCTACTCTCGCAGGGGGAATCCCCCAACTACCATCGGCGCTGAAGAGCTTAACTTCCGTGTTCGGCATGGGAACGGGTGTGACCTCTTCGCCATCATCACCAGACAATTTAGTGACAAAGATCATTATACTATGTATTTGAAAAAATGCAAGTGCATTTTTCGAGAAATTATTCTCTCAAAACTAGATAACGGTCAGACGATTCACAAACATTTAGGTTAAGTCCTCGATCGATTAGTATCTGTCAGCTCCATGTGTCGCCACACTTCCACCTCAGACCTATCAACCTGATCATCTTTCAGGGATCTTACTTCCTTGCGGAATGGGAAATCTCATCTTGAGGGGGGCTTCATGCTTAGATGCTTTCAGCACTTATCCCGTCCGCACATAGCTACCCAGCGATGCCCTTGGCAGAACAACTGGTACACCAGCGGTGCGTCCATCCCGGTCCTCTCGTACTAAGGACAGCTCCTCTCAAATTTCCTGCGCCCGCGACGGATAGGGACCGAACTGTCTCACGACGTTCTGAACCCAGCTCGCGTACCGCTTTAATGGGCGAACAGCCCAACCCTTGGGACCGACTACAGCCCCAGGATGCGATGAGCCGACATCGAGGTGCCAAACCTCCCCGTCGATGTGGACTCTTGGGGGAGATAAGCCTGTTATCCCCGGGGTAGCTTTTATCCGTTGAGCGATGGCCCTTCCATGCGGAACCACCGGATCACTAAGCCCGACTTTCGTCCCTGCTCGACTTGTAGGTCTCGCAGTCAAGCTCCCTTGTGCCTTTACACTCTGCGAATGATTTCCAACCATTCTGAGGGAACCTTTGGGCGCCTCCGTTACCTTTTAGGAGGCGACCGCCCCAGTCAAACTGCCCACCTGACACTGTCTCCCCGCCCGATAAGGGCGGCGGGTTAGAAGGTCAATACAGCCAGGGTAGTATCCCACCGATGCCTCCACCGAAGCTGGCGCTCCGGTTTCCAAGGCTCCTACCTATCCTGTACAAGCTGTACCAACATTCAATATCAGGCTGCAGTAAAGCTCCACGGGGTCTTTCCGTCCTGTCGCGGGTAACCTGCATCTTCACAGGTACTATAATTTCACCGAGTCTCTCGTTGAGACAGTGCCCAGATCGTTGCGCCTTTCGTGCGGGTCGGAACTTACCCGACAAGGAATTTCGCTACCTTAGGACCGTTATAGTTACGGCCGCCGTTTACTGGGGCTTCAATTCGCACCTTCGCTTACGCTAAGCGCTCCTCTTAACCTTCCAGCACCGGGCAGGCGTCAGCCCCTATACTTCGCCTTACGGCTTCGCAGAGACCTGTGTTTTTGCTAAACAGTCGCCTGGGCCTATTCACTGCGGCTCTCTCGGGCTTGCACCCTAACAGAGCACCCCTTCTCCCGAAGTTACGGGGTCATTTTGCCGAGTTCCTTAACGAGAGTTCTCTCGATCACCTTAGGATTCTCTCCTCGCCTACCTGTGTCGGTTTGCGGTACGGGCACCTCTCACCTCGCTAGAGGCTTTTCTTGGCAGTGTGGAATCAGGAACTTCGCTACTATATTTCGCTCGCCATCACAGCTCAGCCTTACGGGAAACGGATTTGCCTATTTCCCAGCCTAACTGCTTGGACGCGGATATCCAATACCGCGCTTACCCTATCCTCCTGCGTCCCCCCATTGCTCAAATGGTGAGGAGGTGGTACAGGAATATCAACCTGTTGTCCATCGCCTACGCCTTTCGGCCTCGGCTTAGGTCCCGACTAACCCTGAGCGGACGAGCCTTCCTCAGGAAACCTTAGGCATTCGGTGGAGGGGATTCTCACCCCTCTTTCGCTACTCATACCGGCATTCTCACTTCTAAGCGCTCCACGAGTCCTTCCGGTCTCGCTTCACAGCCCTTAGAACGCTCTCCTACCACTGTTCGTAAGAACAGTCCGCAGCTTCGGTGATACGTTTAGCCCCGGTACATTTTCGGCGCAGAGTCACTCGACCAGTGAGCTATTACGCACTCTTTAAATGGTGGCTGCTTCTAAGCCAACATCCTGGTTGTCTAAGCAACTCCACATCCTTTTCCACTTAACGTATACTTTGGGACCTTAGCTGGCGGTCTGGGCTGTTTCCCTTTCGACTACGGATCTTATCACTCGCAGTCTGACTCCCAAGGATAAGTCTTTGGCATTCGGAGTTTGACTGAATTCGGTAACCCGGTAGGGGCCCCTAGTCCAATCAGTGCTCTACCTCCAAGACTCTTACCTTGAGGCTAGCCCTAAAGCTATTTCGGAGAGAACCAGCTATCTCCAGGTTCGATTGGCATTTCACCCCTACCCACACCTCATCCCCGCACTTTTCAACGTGCGTGGGTTCGGGCCTCCATTCAGTGTTACCTGAACTTCACCCTGGACATGGGTAGATCACCTGGTTTCGGGTCTACGACCACGTACTCATGCGCCCTATTCAGACTCGCTTTCGCTGCGGCTCCGTCTTTTCAAACTTAACCTTGCACGGGATCGTAACTCGCCGGTTCATTCTACAAAAGGCACGCCATCACCCGTTAACGGGCTCTGACTACTTGTAGGCACACGGTTTCAGGATCTCTTTCACTCCCCTTCCGGGGTGCTTTTCACCTTTCCCTCACGGTACTGGTTCACTATCGGTCACTAGGGAGTATTTAGCCTTGGGAGATGGTCCTCCCGGATTCCGACGGAATTTCACGTGTTCCGCCGTACTCAGGATCCACTCAGGAGAGAACGAAGTTTTGACTACAGGGCTGTTACCTCCTATGGCGGGCCTTTCCAGGCCTCTTCATCTACCTCGTTCTTTTGTAACTCCGTACAGAGTGTCCTACAACCCCAAGAGGCAAGCCTCTTGGTTTGGGCTGTTCCCGTTTCGCTCGCCGCTACTCAGGGAATCGCATTTGCTTTCTCTTCCTCCGGGTACTTAGATGTTTCAGTTCCCCGGGTCTGCCTTCTCATATCCTATGAATTCAGATATGGATACTGCTCCATTACGAGCAGTGGGTTTCCCCATTCGGAAATCTCCGGATCAAAGCTTGCTTACAGCTCCCCGAAGCATATCGGTGTTCGTCCCGTCCTTCATCGGCTCCTAGTGCCAAGGCATCCACCGTGCGCCCTTTCTAACTTAACCGTTAAAAAGAATCACTACGTGATATCTTGCTTACTAATTGAATGTGATGTCTACTGTTATCTAGTTTTCAAAGAACAACGCACAGGAGGTGCTAACACATGCGTTGCCACAGGATGTGGCGCATTTAGCAGGTGTCTCCTATGTCTGAAGGAATGATCCTTCAAAACTAAACAAGATCTAAACGCACCTGTCTATAAGACCGCAAGGTCTTATATTCCGTATAATATCCTTAGAAAGGAGGTGATCCAGCCGCACCTTCCGATACGGCTACCTTGTTACGACTTCACCCCAATCATCTGTCCCACCTTCGGCGGCTGGCTCCAAAAGGTTACCTCACCGACTTCGGGTGTTACAAACTCTCGTGGTGTGACGGGCGGTGTGTACAAGGCCCGGGAACGTATTCACCGCGGCATGCTGATCCGCGATTACTAGCGATTCCAGCTTCACGCAGTCGAGTTGCAGACTGCGATCCGAACTGAGAACAGATTTGTGGGATTGGCTTAGCCTCGCGGCTTCGCTGCCCTTTGTTCTGCCCATTGTAGCACGTGTGTAGCCCAGGTCATAAGGGGCATGATGATTTGACGTCATCCCCACCTTCCTCCGGTTTGTCACCGGCAGTCACCTTAGAGTGCCCAACTGAATGCTGGCAACTAAGATCAAGGGTTGCGCTCGTTGCGGGACTTAACCCAACATCTCACGACACGAGCTGACGACAACCATGCACCACCTGTCACTCTGCCCCCGAAGGGGAAGCCCTATCTCTAGGGTTGTCAGAGGATGTCAAGACCTGGTAAGGTTCTTCGCGTTGCTTCGAATTAAACCACATGCTCCACCGCTTGTGCGGGCCCCCGTCAATTCCTTTGAGTTTCAGTCTTGCGACCGTACTCCCCAGGCGGAGTGCTTAATGCGTTTGCTGCAGCACTAAAGGGCGGAAACCCTCTAACACTTAGCACTCATCGTTTACGGCGTGGACTACCAGGGTATCTAATCCTGTTCGCTCCCCACGCTTTCGCGCCTCAGCGTCAGTTACAGACCAGAGAGTCGCCTTCGCCACTGGTGTTCCTCCACATCTCTACGCATTTCACCGCTACACGTGGAATTCCACTCTCCTCTTCTGCACTCAAGTTCCCCAGTTTCCAATGACCCTCCCCGGTTGAGCCGGGGGCTTTCACATCAGACTTAAGAAACCGCCTGCGCGCGCTTTACGCCCAATAATTCCGGACAACGCTTGCCACCTACGTATTACCGCGGCTGCTGGCACGTAGTTAGCCGTGGCTTTCTGGTTAGGTACCGTCAAGGTACCGCCCTATTCGAACGGTACTTGTTCTTCCCTAACAACAGAGTTTTACGATCCGAAAACCTTCATCACTCACGCGGCGTTGCTCCGTCAGACTTTCGTCCATTGCGGAAGATTCCCTACTGCTGCCTCCCGTAGGAGTCTGGGCCGTGTCTCAGTCCCAGTGTGGCCGATCACCCTCTCAGGTCGGCTACGCATCGTCGCCTTGGTGAGCCGTTACCTCACCAACTAGCTAATGCGCCGCGGGTCCATCTGTAAGTGGTAGCTAAAAGCCACCTTTTATAATTGAACCATGCGGTTCAATCAAGCATCCGGTATTAGCCCCGGTTTCCCGGAGTTATCCCAGTCTTACAGGCAGGTTACCCACGTGTTACTCACCCGTCCGCCGCTAACATCAGGGAGCAAGCTCCCATCTGTCCGCTCGACTTGCATGTATTAGGCACGCCGCCAGCGTTCGTCCTGAGCCAGGATCAAACTCTCCATGAAGTTTGATAATGACTACGCACAAAATGTGCGATTTATTTAATGAATTAACAGGTACGTTTTGTCTTGTTTAGTTTTCAAAGATCATTTCCGCTCCTGTCCGAAGCGACTTTATTAGTATAACATTTTCAACAAGGAGTGTCAAATGTTTTTTTGTTTTTTCGTCGCTGCTGCTTTCAGTTCAAAAACCGTTCCGCTAACAGCGACGCTTAATAATATATCACCGTTATAAATTAGTGTCAACACTTTTTTTGATAAAATATCCTCGGTGAAAAATCTTTTGGCCCTTTGTCTCAATCGGCTTGACTCCGACTAAGTCCTTTTCAGCCAAGAACTCCAGTATGACTCCCAGGTCTGCCGTGAAATACTTGAGATCCGGATGCTTGAGAAGATCGGCAAATTGCCAAACCTCTTTTTCATCCATGACATTGAGAATATGTGCGGCCCCGATTTCGGCTTTTGAATGAATGAGAAAATCGCTTGCGAGGAATAATAACTCAAGCCGTTTTTGCAAGCTTTCATTGCTCTCAATTAATTCCTTATACAATTTATAAACCTGAGGCTCCATGTGGCGGACTTGGTTCCATACCGTAACTTCTGGGTGAAAACCTTTATCGATCACTTCGATTCTGGCCAAATGATGGAGGGCGTGCACGATGGAATTGTAGGCGTCCAAAAATTGACCGTCTTCAAAAAACGATTTTCCTTCTATATATCTTCTGATTAATTTCCCGTATTCAAGTCCGATTTTTAGTTTTCTTTCTGAAAACGGAAATGTATTGAGCTGCTCAATCAGCTTGGCGATAAATTCGTTTCGGTCGAAAAGCACCTTTCCATTGAGGACCCAGTCTATGATTCTTCTATTTGTTCCGAGCAAAATCCATTCCTGAAGCTGTTCAACAGAAATAATATGAAGAGAAGCCGTTTTTCCGTCGAACTCATAATGCTTCACGAATACAGGGTCTTCAGCCTTATTAACGATAATCAACAATGCCGCATCAAAATTATCTGTCGCAGATGAGGTTTGATTTCTCCTCTCAATCAGCATGACAGCGAGTGTGTCAGGGCGGCTTGCTCTTTCTTGGTAAATCGGACGGAGAAGATTTTCCATCACCATTCCTCCAATACGATGTAAATGCGTTGCTCTAAAAGCTTCTCTCTTTGTTTCTACCTATTTCTACGAGCCAATAAAAACTCCTTTATTTTGAAAACACATTGAATTATTATAATCAATTTCCCCAAAACTCTCTATAGAAATTTTCCAATTGATTCGTTTTAATTAAAGAATAACACATCTTTTCTATGCTATATTAGAGACAGGGGGATGGATATGGCAAAATACTCTAGCAAAATCAACAAAATCAGAACGTTTGCGTTAAGCCTTGTATTTATAGGCTTCATTATTATGTATGTCGGGATCTTCTTTAGGTCCTCGATCCTCTTGATGTCGGTGTTTATGATCTTGGGGGTATTGTCTATCTTGTTGAGCACAGCGGTTTATTTTTGGATCGGCATGCTTTCAACGAAAGCGGTTCAAGTCGTCTGTCCAAACTGTGAAAAACCGACCAAGATTTTAGGCCGGGTCGATATGTGCATGCATTGCAGGGAGCCTCTGACACTGGATAAAAACCTCGAAGGAAAAGAGTTTAACGAATCGTATAATCGAAAGTCTCAGTAAATGCTGCAACAAAAATAAGCTGACCGTTAAAAAAGCGGCCAGCTCTTTTTAATGGCTTTCTTTCTTGTCGCATTCCTGACATAAACCGTATATCTCCAGTCTATGGTGACTGACTTTGAATCCTGTCACATGTGAAGCCAGCTGCTCCACTTCGTCGAGGCCGGGATAATGAAAGTCGACGATTTTCCCACAGCGTTCGCAAATTGCGTGATAATGCTCGGATGTCACGAAGTCAAACCGGCTGGAGGAATCTCCGTACGTTAATTCCTTAACGAGCCCTGATTCCTTAAAAACCCGCAAATTGTTGTAAACCGTTGCTACGCTCATGTTTGGAAATTTCCCTTCCAGAGCTTTATATATATCATCTGCAGTTGGATGAGACATAGAATTCACGAGAAATTCCAGAATGGCATGACGTTGAGGAGTAATTCGAACCCCGGTTTCCTTCAACGCTTCCAACGCTTCTTTCAGGTTATGTTCAGCCATCGTCATGCACCTCTCTTCTAAAAAAAATTCTTACATTATAACGTTTATAATTAGTGTAACTCCTGATCAGAATCTTTGTCAATTCCAATCCCTGTGAAAAAGCTATTTTTAAGGCGAAAAAGGCCGATATGATCAGCATGTCCGGTCAGACAGACGAATATGAGCGTAAAAAGAGACCAAACTAACATACAGTCCGGCCTCCCCCAGAGCTTTACGCTTCCGCGATTTCTTTTACTGCTTGAAGCGCTTCTGCGACATGGTCTTTTACCTTTACTTTCCGCCACTCTTTCACAAGGCGGCCTTCTTTATCAATCAGGAATGTCGACCGTTCAACACCCATGTATTCCTTGCCGAAATTCTTCTTCAGCTTCCATACGTCAAAGCTTTCAGCGAGCTTGTGTTCATCATCGACGAGCAGCAGAAACGGCAGATCGTGTTTCTGCTTGAATTTTTCATGTCTTGTCTGGTCGTCAGGGCTGACTCCGATGATGACGGCATCAAGTTCAGCAAAGCTTTCATGTCGGTCTCTGAAATCGCACGCTTCCGTTGTGCATCCCGGCGTCATATCTTTCGGGTAAAAATAGAGCACGACATACTTTCCTTCAAAATCCGACAGCTTTACTTTTTCTCCGTGATCACCCAGCAGTTCAATATCAGGCACCTTTTGTCCAATTTCAACAGTCATTGTTTTGCCTCCTGTTATGTTTAATCGCTTGCTTTCCCCCATTATAAAAAACAGCGCCGTCTTGTTCAAATGTTCGGCGGCTTCTTTTTGCGCTCTGTCCGCCTCGTGTTACAATATAGAAATAGATAAAAGGTGCAGAAATGAGGAGGATATTATGCAGCATACTCAATCTGAAAAGCTTCATGAAGAAGCTCTTCAACATATAGTCGGAGGCGTCAACAGCCCCTCAAGGTCTTATAAAGCGGTGGGCGGAGGTTCTCCCGTCGCGATGGAAAGGGGAAGCGGCGCTTATTTTTGGGATGTGGACGGCAACAAATACATAGACTACCTTGCCGCCTACGGACCGATTATTACGGGTCACGCTCACCCGCATATCACAAAAGCGATTCAAACAGCTGCTGAGAACGGGGTGCTTTACGGCACGCCGACAAAGCATGAAGTGACATTTGCCAAGATGCTTAAAGAAGCGATGCCTGCCTTGGATAAAGTAAGATTCGTCAATTCGGGAACGGAAGCTGTGATGACGACGATTCGCGTCGCCCGGGCCTATACAGGCAGGACGAAAATCATCAAGTTCGCCGGCTGCTACCACGGCCATTCCGATCTTGTGCTGGTGGCGGCCGGTTCAGGTCCGTCAACGCTCGGCACGCCTGATTCCGCCGGGGTTCCAAAAAGCATCGCAAACGAGGTGATTACCGTTCCTTTCAATGATATCGACAGCTATAAGGAAGCGCTCGATAAATGGGGGAACGATATTGCGGCAGTTCTCGTTGAACCGATTGTCGGAAACTTCGGGATCGTTGAACCGAAGAGCGGATTCCTCGAACAGGTCAATGAACTGACGCATAACGCAGGGGCGCTCGTCATCTATGATGAAGTTATCACCGCTTTCCGCTTTATGTACGGCGGCGCCCAGGATCTGCTTGGCGTCAAACCTGATTTAACGGCGCTTGGCAAAATCATCGGCGGCGGCCTGCCAATCGGCGCATACGGAGGCAAAAAAGAGATTATGGAACAAGTCGCACCGCTCGGACCTGCTTATCAAGCGGGCACGATGGCGGGGAATCCGGCTTCGATCCTCTCAGGTATCGCCTGCCTTGAAGTGCTGAAAGAAAAAGGCACATACGAAAAGCTTGACCGCCTCGGCGCTATGCTTGAAGAAGGTATCCTGGGACATGCCGAGACCCATGGCATCAATATCACTGTCAATCGTCTAAAAGGCGCGCTCACCGTATACTTCACGAACGAAAAAGTCGAAAACTATGAGCAAGCCGAAAATACGGACGGAGAAATGTTCGCTGCCTTTTTCAAACTGATGCTTGAGCGCGGAATCAATCTTGCGCCTTCAAAATATGAAGCATGGTTTATCACCACCGCGCACACGGAAGAGGACATTAAAGCGACGCTTAAAGCCGTGGATGACTCATTTAAACAATTGAAACAACGCATATAAAAAGAGAGCGGGTCCGCTCTCTTTTTTATCAAATGCGGAGCACTTTGAGAACGCGGTGAACAGGCACTTTCCGCCGGCTTGTTTTTCTTTTTTGTCAATGATTTGTTTTTTCTTAAAAATGGGTTGAATATTTCGGAAGATCGCTGTATATTACTTTATTGTTTGGCAAATTAACAGAGAGGGAATGTTCAATACAATTCATTTTCTGTAAAGAACGAATTTTATTATAGAAAGGGATGCAAGTACAGCCTAATGAAACTTGGTGCCCGTATTTTCAAAACAGGCATTGCCATTACGCTTGCGCTTTACCTCGCGTCTTGGCTCGGCCTTCCGACTCCTGTCTTTGCGGGAATCGCGGCTATCTTCGCGATACAGCCTTCGATCTATCGTTCATTTTTGACGATTGTCGATCAAGTGCAGGCGAACATAATCGGAGCTGCCACAGCCATTATTTTTGGACTTATTTTTGAACCCAGTCCGATCATCATCGGATTGACGGCGGTAATCGTCATTACGATCAACCTGAAGCTGAAGATCGAGAATACAATTTCGATCGCTCTCGTCACCGTTATTGCCATATTGGAGAGCTCCGGCGACAACTTTTTATGGTTTGCCTTGGTGAGAACCGGAACGGTTATTTTGGGCGTATTGTCTGCGTTCCTGGTCAACCTGATTTTTCTGCCGCCTAAATATGAAACGAAGCTCGTCAGCCATGTTGTTGAAAATACAGATGAAGTCATTAAATGGATCAGATTGTTGACGCGGAAGACAACGGAACACTCCATGCTGAAAGAAGACATTGAAAAGCTGAAAGAAAAAATGATGAAGGTCGATCACCTTTACTTGCTTTACAAAGAAGAAAGAAGCTATTTAAAACGTTCCACATATGTAAAACAGCGAAAGCTCGTGCTGTTCAGACAGGCGATCATTGCATCAAACCGCGCGCTTGATGCTTTGAAAAAACTGCACCGGCTTGAAAACGAGTTTTGTCATATGCCTGAAGAATTTCAAGAAACGCTGGTCGAAGAGCTTGATTATCTTCTCCATTGGCACGAGCGAATTTTAATGAGATTCGTCGGCAGGATTAAAACGCAGGATCACGTCGACCTTCACGAAGAAGGAGACGTGTACAAACAGCACTTGACCGAATCATTCCTGAAAAACCAGGACAAATTGAAAGAAGAACTGTTGGACTACAATATGCTGACCATTATGGCGAGCACCGTAGAATACCGAGAACAGCTTGAACATTTGGAAACCTTGCTCACAAGCTTTCAGACGTACCACAAAAAAGACAGTGAGCTTGAAGTTGAGGAAGAGTAAACCGGTTAACGAATACGTTAACCGGTTTTTTTATTTTCCTTCCTTCATTTTCGGATCAAGGGTGTCGCGCAGGCCGTCTCCCATCAGATTAAAGCCGAGCACGGTCAGCATGATCGCAAATCCCGGAAAAAATAATGTCCACGGGGCCTGCGCCAAATAAGGCCGGGCATCTGCAAGCATTTTTCCCCACTCCGGGTTCGGCGCCTGCGCCCCCAACCCTAAAAATCCGAGCGCGGCCGCTTCTATAATCGCCGTTCCAATATTCAGTGTCGCTTGAACGATAACCGGGGCCATGCTGTTGGGAAGAATGTGTTTAAACATCATCCTCATATTGGACATCCCGACAGCACGCGCAGATAAGACATATTCCTCCTGCCTGATGCTGAGCACTTTTGAACGAACGAGCCTGCCAAACGTCGGAACGTTGATGATGGCGATGGCAATCAGGGCATTTTCAAGGGAAGGCCCGAGAATCGCCACAATGGCGATCGCCAGCAGAATGCTGGGAAACGCGAGCATGATATCAAACAGCCGCGAAATCAACGCATCAGCCCATCTGCCGTAAAAACCGGCGATCAGCCCTAACAGCGTCCCCGCCAAGGCCGATGCCAGACAGGAGAAAAAGCCGACCCATAAAGACAGCCTCGCGCCGTACAGCACCCTTGAAAAAATATCCCTGCCAAAATCGTCCGTTCCAAAAAGGTGTTCAGCAGACGGAGCGGCAAGCCTGTCTGACAGTGACTGGTCGTTTATTCCATAGGGTGCGATGAGCGGCGCGAAGATGGCCAGCAGGATAAACAGCGCGACTAAAATCGTGCCGGCGGCAGCCAGTTTATGCTCAAAGAACCGCCGAATATGTTCCGCCAAAGGCGAACGCACCTTCACGTCCTCCCTCTGCTGTTCATTTTGAAGCACAACCACATTTCCCGCCTCCTAATATTTAATTCTCGGATCGATGACAGCGTACAGCAGATCAACAATGAAGTTAATCATGACGAAGATGAAGGCGATCACGAGAATGCCCGATTGGATAACCGGGTAGTCGCGGTAGCTGATCGCATCATAAATGTACCGGCCGATGCCGGGCCAGGCAAAAATCGTCTCCGTTAAAATCGCGCCGCCCAGTAAAAGTCCGGTTTGCAGGCCGATGACGGTCAACACCGGAATGAACGCATTTTTTAAACCGTGCTTATAGATAACGAAAAACATATGCACGCCTTTTGCTTTTGCCGTGCGGATATAATCGGACTGCAGCACCTCTATCATGCTGGCCCTTGTAATTCTCGCAATGATCGCGGCGGGAATGGTGGCAAGAGCGGTTCCCGGCAGAATTAAATGGCGGATGGTTTCTGCAAACTGATCAAATCTTCCGTGTAAAAGGGTGTCCAGTGTATGAATGTAAGTAAAGGCTTCGACCGGATTTCTGACATTCTCCCTTCCCGTTGTCGGCAGCCAGCCGAGCTCGATCGAAAAGAACCACTGGCCCATCAGACCAAGCCAAAAAATCGGCATCGACACGCCAATTAAAGCAACCAGCATCGCAATATAGTCGAATACCGAATTCTTAAACCACGCGCTGATGATTCCGGCATTCACACCGACAAACACTGCGATCAGCATCGCGAAAAAAGCAAGCTCGAGAGTGGCGAACAAATACGGCTTTATTTCTTGCGTAATCGCCGCTCCCGTGCGGATTGATGTCCCGAGATCCCCTTTCAGCAAATCCCCGATATATCTGGCGTATTGCACATACCACGGCTGATCAAGGCCGAGCTGGATGGTCAGCTGCTGCACCGCTTCCTTTGTCGCCCTCTGGCCGAGAATAACCTGGGCGGGGTTGCCGGGAATAAAGCGGATGATCGAAAAAACGACCAGTGTCATGCCAATGAGAACGGGGATCAGCATCCCCGTCCGTTTTAAACAGTACGCAAGCAATGGCTGTCACCACCTATTTAAACTCTACGCCGGACAATACTTCACTCCCTGTCGGATGCGGAGCATATCCTTCGATATCTTTTGAACCGGCCAAAATCGGCGTGGAATGGACAAGCGGAATCCAAGGCGATTCTTCATGGAGGAGCTCCTGCGCATCTTGATACAGTTTATTTCTCTTCTTTTGGTCAGGGTCTGACTGCGCTTCGATTAAGATGTCATGAAGCTCGTCATTGCTGAAGTACGTATAGTTGTTACCGCCGATATTATCTTTATCAAGCAGGGTATAAATGAAGTTGTCCGGATCTCCATTGTCTCCGGTCCAGCCCATCAAAAACGCGTCAGCTTCCCCTTTGCTCACCTTATCCAAATACGTCGCCCAGTCGTAAGTGACGATTTCCGCTTTGACGCCGATTTTTTCGAAGCTTGATTGAATCACTTCGGCTATTTTCATACCGTCCGGCATATATGGCCGCGGAACAGGCATTGCCCAAAGCTTCATTTTAAACCCGTCCGGGAATCCGGCTTCTTTTAAGAGTTCTTTTGCCTTTTTTAAATCATACGGATATTCCTTTATCTGATCGTTGTATCCTTCAAGTGAAGGAGGGAGCGGGTTTTTGGCAGATTCGGCGAGGCCTCCGTAGAAGGAATCGATAATCGCCTGTTTATCAACAGCATGATTCAGCGCCTGGCGGACCAGCTTATTGTCAAATGGTTTTCTTGTCGTCGTCATTCCGAGATACCCGACGTTCATTGAAGGCCTTTCAAATGTTTTCAGATTGGCGTCTGCTTTGATGCTTTCGATATCAGACGGATTGACGCCGTCCATTAGGTCGATTTCGCCCGTCTTCAACGCATTTAAGCGGGCTGAGTTTTCAGGAATGGCTCTGAAAATGATCTTCTGCAATTTCGGTTTGCCTTGATCCCAATAGTCTTCATTTTTTTCAAGAACGATCCGGTCGTTCGGCTTCCATTCGACAAATTTGTAAGGGCCCGTGCCGACGGGGTGCTCCCTGAATTTTTCGCCGTATTTTTCGATGGCGGCAGGACTCGCAATCCCGAATGAAGTCATGGCAAGGTTCTTTAAAAACGGCGCTTGCGGGCGTTTTAAAATGAACTGAATCTTATGGTCGTCGAGCACTTTTATATCTTTGATGACATGCCCCTCATCTTTCTTATAGCCTCCGAACATGCCGTAGTAAGGAAATTTTTCTTCATCCCCGTTCATCCACCGCTCAAAATTGTATTTGACGGCTTCTGCATTAAAATCCGTTCCGTCATGGAATTTCACGCCTTGCCTCAGCTCCAGTGTGTAGGTCAAACCGTCATCTGAAGCGTCCCATTTGACCGCGAGGCCTTCCTTCAGCGTAGTGTCTTGTTCTCCGTAATTCAGCAAGGTCTCAAACATATTGATCGTCACTTTAAACGCTTCGCCTTCTGTCGTTGTGATCGGATCAAGCGATGTTGAATCACCGCCTCTGCCGATGATCAGCGTATCTTTTCCCCCGTTCGTCTCTCCGTCGTTTTTTCCGCTTTCGTTACCGGAGCATCCCATTAAAAAAGCGGAAACAGACAGAATCATTCCCAAACAGATCAGCCAGCTTTTCTTTTTCATCGTACTGCCTCCTTATTGGTAAAATGGCATGCGACATAATGCCCGTCCGCAGTCTCTTCAAGAGGCGGCTCCGCTTCCAGACAAACCGCTGCCCGCTTCATGCATCTGCTGTAAAAAGGACAGCCCTTTTCACTCATGCGGGGCGCGGCAATATCCGGTGCCGTATGAACCGCTTCGCCTTTGCCGATGACCGGTACTGCCGCTAACAGCGTTTCTGTATACGGGTGTTTCGGCTCTCTAAATAACGATTCGGCGTCCGCCATCTCGACGATCTTTCCGAAATACATCACGGCCACCCTGTCGCTGATATAGCGAACGACTGCGAGATCATGAGAAATAAACAGAAACGTTAAATCGAATGCCTCCTGCAAATCATTCAGCAGATTTAAGATCTGCGCCTGAACGGATACATCAAGCGCGGAGACAGGTTCATCGGCAATGATTAGTTTTGGCTTAGTGATCAGCGCTTTTGCAATGCCGATCCTTTGCCTCTGACCGCCGCTGAATTGGTGTGCGTACCGGTCGCCGTATGAAGCATCAAGGCCGACAATTTCAAGCATCGAGCGCACGACCTCTCTCCTTTCCGCCTTCTTTCCGAGTTGATGAACGATCAGCGGTTCTTCCAAAATATCCTTTATTTTCATGCGCGGATTTAACGAAGCGTACGGGTCTTGAAAAATCATTTGTATATGCCTTCTCATATTGCGAAGATCTTTTGCATCAAGGCCTGTCATCTCCTGCCCGAGAAAAGTCACCTTTCCCGAAGTCGGTTCGGTCAGCCGCAATATCGATTTTCCTAAGGTCGATTTTCCGCAGCCGGATTCCCCGACAACCCCTAAGATTTCGCCTTTTTCAACTGACAGTGTAACATCATCTACCGCTTTCACGATTTTCTTACGGGACACGCGGTAATACGTTTTCAGCTTTTGAACGCTCAGCAGTTCGCGATTCATGTGAAAACACCTTCCTCTTCATAGAGAAAGCAGCTTACAGCATGATCATCCTTCAGCTTGTTCAATCCAGGCGCTTCTTCAATGCAGCGTTCATGTTTATGGGGGCATCGCGGCGCAAACATACAGCCTTTTTTAATCGATCCCGGCTTCGGCACCTGCCCCTCAATCGAAGACAGCCGCTCGGATTTGTCTGTGAATGCCGGAATAGAGGCGAACAAGCCTTTTGTATAAGGGTGTTTCGGACTGTCAAAAACAGCGGTGACACCGCCCTCTTCAACGATCCGGCCGGCATACATGATCATCACGCGTTCACATGTATTGTGAACGACGCCAAGGTCGTGGGTAATGAGGAGAATGGCTGTGTTAAATTCGGCATTGAGCTTTTTCAGCAGGGACAGAATCTGGGCCTGGATGGTGACGTCGAGAGCTGTTGTCGGTTCATCGGCGATCAGCAGCTTCGGTTCGCAAATTAATGCCATTGCGATCATGACCCGCTGCCTCATGCCTCCCGACAGTTCGTGGGGATACTGCTTCATCAGCTGGTCCGCCCTCGGCAGGCCGACGGTTTCCAGCATTTGAACGGCTTTTCTTCTTGCTTCTTTTTTATGAATATTGGTATGGCTGGAGAGTGCTTCTGTTAATTGATCGCCAATTGTGAAAAGGGGGTTGAGGGAGGTCATCGGCTCTTGAAAAACCATTGCGATGTCATTGCCGCGCATCTGTCTCCATTCTTTTTCAGACTGCATGAGAAGATCTTTGTTTTGAAACTTGATCCGGCCCGTCGTCCGGGTGTTTGCGTTCAGCCCCATTAAAGCCAAAGAGGTGACGCTCTTGCCGCAGCCGGACTCTCCGACGACTCCCATGATTTCTCCGGGATGGAGATCGAAAGAAATGCCTTGCACAATCGGGGTTTCAGACTTTTTCTGGTGAAACGAAATCGACAAATCCGATACTTCAAGCAATTTTTCTTTTGTCACTTATACACCTCCGGAGCTTGTATTTTTTAAATTGTATTTAGACGGGATAGGAAATATGTACGAAATTTGCATGGAAAGAAAAAGCCTGACAATCGTTCGGCTTCAAACGAAAGTCAGGCTTTTGGCGGTTTTAGTTTAATTTTTGAATGGTAAATAAATGCTTATAGTGGCCGTCGCGGCTCATTAATTCGTCATGTGTGCCGACTTCCGCGACACGTCCGTTTTCGATGACGACGATTTTGTCAGCGTGGGTAATCGTCGACAATCTGTGGGCAACGATAAAGGTCGTCCGGTCTTTCGCGAGCTTTTCCATCGCTTCCTGAATATAGTGCTCGCTTTCAAGGTCAAGCGCTGATGTCGCTTCATCCAAAATTAAGAGAGGCGGATTCTTCAGGAACACCCTGGCGATTGATATCCGCTGTTTTTGGCCTCCGGACAGCTTGACGCCCCTTTCTCCGACCTTTGTATCATAGCCTTGCGGCAGTTCCATAATAAAATCATGGGCATTCGCGGCTTTTGCCGCTTCAATGATGTCTTCCATCGAAGCTTCGGGATTTCCGATCGATATGTTTTCACGTACCGATTCGCTGAATAAAAATGTATCCTGAAGCACCATGCCGATTTGGTTTCTAAGGCTCTGCGCCTGGTAATCGCGCACATCGATGCCGTCGATCTCCAGGCTTCCGGCTGAGACATCGTAGAATCTCGGAATGAGGCTGACGAGCGTTGATTTTCCGCCTCCGCTCATCCCGACGAGTGCGACCGTTTCGCCCCGTTCCGCTTTCAAAGAAAGATTCTGCAGAATCATTTCTTCCGACTTTTCGTATTGGAAGGAAACATTTTTGAATTCAACAATTCCTTTTAACCGCTCTGCTTTTACAGCATTGGGTTTATCTTTTAATTCATACGGTTCATCAATAAATTCAAACAGCCTGTCCATCGATGCGATCGACTGCGTCAATGTTGTCGATGAATTGATCAGGCGGCGCAGCGGGTTGTAGAGGCGTTCAATATATCCGAAAAACGCCACCATCGTTCCTACAGTAAGGGACCCGTGAATCACATGGTAACCCGCAACCGTAATGATGATCAGCGGAGCGAGGTCTGTAACCGTATTGACGACGGCAAACGTTTTGGCATTCCAGGCCGTATGGCGGATTGCTTTGCCGAGAAAATTCGCGTTCTCGTGATCAAATTGCTTCTGTTCATAATCCTCGATCGCAAAACTCCTGATGACAGGCATCCCCTGAACCCTTTCATGAAGGTGGCCCTGCACCTCGGCCAGCGCCTGGGAACGTTCTCTCGTCAGCTTTCTGAGCCTGCCGTAGAAGAATTTAACAGACAGTCCGTAAAGCGGAAACAGCACGATCGAAATAAGCGTCAGCTTCACATCCATCGTCAGCATGATGGCGATGGCGATAAAAATCGTCATCACGTCAAGCCATACGTTCATCAACCCGATGATGACAAATTCCTTTGTCTGCTCGACATCGTTGATGACCCTTGAAATGATTTCTCCTGCGCGGGTGTTTGCATAATACCTGAGGCTCAGCTTTTGAATGTGTGCAAACAGCTTGTCCCTGATATCATAAAGCACCTTGCTTGCCGTCCACTGTGCGAAATATTGCCGATAGTATTCGACAGGCGGCCGAAGCACCAAAAAAATGGCGAACATAACCGCCATTACCATGAATAATGTGGATGTTTTTTCTTCAGTGGTTCCGCTCCCCTGGATGATGTCGTCAACGACGTATTTCAGCAGAAGCGGGATGACCAGCGGAATAGAAAATTTAATAATACCGATTAAAACCGTCAAAACGATTTTCCATTTATACGGCTTCACAAATTCCATGTACCTTCTGATTACCCCCACACGTCTTCCCCCCTCTATATCTTGATGTGTGAGTACACCGCAAAAAACCTGTTGGTCTCAACAGGTTTTTCAGGTTTATTTTGTATAATGCAAATACCGTTCATACCAAATATCAATAAATTCAGATGCAAACGGGCCTTTTCTTTGGTGTATCCAATGCAGCAACGTATTTAAGTGGTACCTTAAAATGCCGTCGATTTCCTTCGGATAATTCATCGCCTTTTTATGATCCGCGTACTCATCTTCATCAAGAATATGATACGTCATATCCGGAAAGACTTTCACGTCTAAATCATAGTCGATGTATTTGATGGCTTCATCGTCCAAAGCAAACGGCGAGCTGATGTTGCAATAGTAATAAATCCCGTCTTCGCGAAGCATGCCGATGACGTTAAACCACTGCTTTGCATGGAAATAACAAATTGCGGGCTCTCGCGTCACCCATGTCCGGCCGTCAGATTCTGTGACCATTGTCCGGTCATTGGCGCCGATGATGCACAATTCCGTTGCTTTTAAAATCGTTGTTTCATTCCAAATCCGATGAATCTGTCCATTGTGCTTATAGCTATGAATTTGAATGGTTTCTCCTTCCTTGGGAAAGCCCATGTTTTTCTCCCCTACTTTCTTTGCAAAAGCCTTACAAGTCAGTGTGTCACATCGCCTGTCCGACAGTTCTTTTATTTATTATAACGTTTGAAAATAAAAAATGAAAATAAAACAGCCACTCCCGAACAGGAATGGCTCTTTTCTAAAAACGATAAAGAGAGGCTCATGCTTCGATTCTTTGATAAGCCTGAATCACCTGCTCCGTCTGCTTTTGGAATAAATCCTGAATTTGAGCAAGATCTTTCCGCTTCTGGGATATATCTTCCCGGATCGATAAAAGCTGGGCTTTCTTTTCAAGGGCAGCCAATTCTTTTTCAATTTTCTGGCATCTTTCAATCTCCGCTTGCAGATACAGCAGCTTATCCATAATCTCCATCTGCCCCTGAACCAAGTTTTCAAATTCCGGCATTCGGGATCCTCCATTCTATGCTCTACTCCATTTATTGCCTAACTAACATTTCTCTATACATGCCGGATGTCCTTTGACTGATTGTGGCTAAGATTCGGATGTTTTGTCGGATCAAAAAAACGAAAAGAAAAAAGCACCTCATCCGATGGTGAAGTGCTTTTTCCTGTTTCAGTGATTAGCTGTTTTGCTGTTTTTTTTGCTCAGCTTGTTGGTTATTTTGTCTTACTTGCTGCGCGTCAGTTTCGCTGGCAAATTCAGTGCCGAACTGACCACCTTGTGCAGAAGCTTGGTTTTGTTGTCTTACTTTTTGTGCGTTTGTTTTGGATTGTTGGTTAGCCATTGTATATCACCTCCACGACCATTAGATTGTGCAGGAGGATGATATCCTATTCATTGAACGCGAAAAATTTACACGAGCAGTGAACGGCCGCCGTCAATAATGATCGTCTGTCCGCGGATCATATCCGCTTTCCCTGACGTTAAAAATTCCACCGCATCGACCATGTCGCTAATCTCAACCATGCGGCCGGCAGGCGTATTTTGCCGGGCATCTTCCAAAAGTTCTTCGCGGTTCGGGAAGTGCTTCAGGGCGTCTGTATCGATCGCGCCTCCGGAAACCGCATTGACGATGATGTTTTTCGCCGCAAGCTCAACAGCGAGATATCTTGTCAATGATTCAAGCGCAGCTTTTGAAACGCCGACTGTCGTATAGTTTTCCAAATAACGGATCGAACCGAGCGAACTGATGCTCACAATGTGGCCGCCTCCCGTTTTCTCCATCAGCTTTGCCGCTTCCTGCGCGCAGAATAGCAGAGCTTTCGCATTGATGTTCATCGTCCAGTCCCAATGGCTTTCCTCAAGCTCCATGACGGGGCGTAATACGCCGGATGCAGCATTGTTGACGAACACGTCCAGTCTGCCGAAGGCTTCCTCGATTTGCTGAAACATATCTTTTATTTTCGCCGGCTGCCCGACATTCGCCTTGACGACCAATGCTTTGACACCGAGCTTTTCGATTTCTTCAGCCGTCTCAAGGGCCGCTTTTTTGCTTCTTGCATAGTTGATGACGATATTGTAGCCGTTTTCGGCAAGCCTCAGGGCGGCTGCTTTGCCGACGCCGCGGCTGCTTCCTGTAATAAGGGCACATTTTCTTTGTTCCATTTGTCATTCATCTCCTAGTATAGTGATTAAAAATCTGATAAAAAATAGCTCATAACACGATCAAAAAGGAGGCATTCGCCTTATGTACGTAGGACGCGATATGAGCGAGCTCGACCACACGCCGAAAAACGAGTGGAAAGATGCGGAGCTTCTCTATTTTCACCGCGCCTTCCAGCAAATCATGCCATTCCTTAATGAAGAAGGGCATGCCGAATACCTGGAGGTTGTGAAAGAAATTCAAGCAAGAGGCGGACTGCGCCGCCAGGAAGCCGATTATACGCACGGCACCACCATCCAGTACGACTAACGGGCAGCATGCACAGTCAAGCTGCCTATTTCATATACATATTCCATATTTTCTGATGCGAAACCGGGAAGGCATATTCAGCGAGCTCTTCTTTCGTGACCTTTTTAAAGTATGAATCATCCGGTTGATCGAGCGTTTTCCCGAAAAAGACAGAAATGTTCCAGACAAGGTGTGTAAACACGTGTTCTACGATTCCTTCAAGCGGACCGATTTCGGCCTCTATTCCGGCTGCTTCTTTCAAAAAAGCCGCAAGCTGCTCGCGCTCGTGCTTCAGCCCTTTCTGCGTTTCTGTGTTCGGGAATTCCCAAAGGTTTGCCAAAAGGCCTGATGCCGGTCTTTTATGGATATAGATGTATCCTTCTTCATCAGTCAGGACAACGGCTGCAAGAGTTTTTACCGAGGGTTTTTTCTTTTTGCTTTTAACCGGAAGCTCTTTTTCACAGCCTTCTGCAAAAGCGGAACAGTGTTCTCGGACGGGACAGAGAAGGCAGGATGGCGATTTCGGCGTACAGATGACAGCGCCAAGCTCCATCAGCCCCTGGTTAAATTCGGACGGTTTTTCTTCAGAAATAAACGCTTCGACAATTTTTTCAAACAGGGTTTTGGTTTTAGGCTTTGCGATATCATCCCATACGGAAAGAATCCGTGACATGACCCGCATGACATTTCCGTCCACCGCGGGTACCGGCTGATTGTAGGCGATGCTTAGCACCGCGCCTCTTGTATAAGGGCCGACACCTTTTAAGCTGCCGAATTCCTCTTTTGAAGGAGGAACCACTCCTCCGTATCGTTCGTGGACTTCCCTGACAGCGCTCTGCAAGTTCCGAACTCTTGAATAGTATCCCAGTCCTTCCCAGGCTTTAAGCACTTTTTCTTCGTCGGCTTCAGCGAGCGCTTCAACGGTCGGGAATTTTTCGATAAAGTTGTTGAAGTAAGGAATCACCGTATCCACTCTCGTCTGCTGAAGCATCACTTCTGACACCCATACCTTATAAGGGTCGCTGTCTGAGCGCCATGGCAGATCCCGTTTTTCTTGCTCATACCAAGAAATTAAATCTTCTTGAAATTGTTTGATGTTTTTTTGCTGTAATTTCTTTTGCAGATCCATCATGAAACTTCTCCTTGCCTGTGCACGTCACATTTGCATACCGATCTTTTGTTACTTCGGCTTTTTGTTGTAAACTATATGCATATACGATAACATGTTACATTAAAAGTGAAGAAAGCAAAAGCGTTAAATATTTCAGGCAAGGTCCGTCGTTCGTTCGTTCTGTTTTTGGAAAATAAAATGATTTTCTAGCACCATTAGGGGAGGTCACCAATGGATACTGGCACACATGTTGTCATGGGCGTTGCACTCGGAGGCATTGCGACGCTTGATCCAGTTGTCGGAATGGACCCATCAATGGCTCAAGCCGTGATGATTGCGACAATCGCCGGATCTCAGGCTCCGGATATCGATACCGTTTTGAAATTGAAAAACAACGCTGTTTATATTAGGCACCACAGGGGATTCACCCATTCCATCCCCGCTGTTCTCGCCTGGTCGCTGATGATTCCGGGCATTCTCATGCTCTTTTATCCCGAAGCCAATCTGCTTCACCTGTGGCTTTGGACCTTTGCCGCGGTCGCGCTTCATGTGTTCGTGGATATTTTTAATGCATACGGAACACAGGCGATCAGACCTTTTTCAAGGAAATGGGTAGCGCTCGGCTTGATTAATACATTTGATCCGTTTATTTTCGTCAGCCATCTCATAGCCATCGCCTTTTGGCTGGCAGGCGCTCATCAGGGCTATACATTTTTGGCTCTTTACATCGTCTTGGCCGGTTATTATCTGGTGAGGTATTTCATGCAGAGGAACATCAAGCATGAGCTCCGTGAAAAAATCGAAGATATTGAAGAAATCATTATTTCGCCTACGATGAAATTCAGGCAGTGGCGAATTGCCGTCAAAGCAAAATCGGCTTTTTACGTCGGACGAAGCATGGACGGAAACGTCGTCATCGTCGACACCTTCAACAGGGTGCCTGTGCCGGATACGAACGTGATGAAAGCGGCGAAACAAGATAAGAACATTTCGGCGTTTCTTTCATTCTCACCGGTTTACAAATGGGAGATCGATACGTATAAAGATCACTACGAAGTCCGCTTTATCGACCTGCGATACCGCAGCAAAGGACACTACCCTTTCGTGGCGATCGCGCACATCGACAGAGACACGCTCGAATTAATCACCTCCTATACGGGATGGATTTTCAGCGAGGAAAAACTTCAGAAAAAATTAAAGCTTGGCTCTGTTTAAGAGCCAAGCTTTTTTCTCCTTCTGCCGTACCAGATTCCGATGATGAGGCTGATGACTGTCACGGCCAAGGCAGCTTTGAAGTACGGCGGGTAATAAACGAGCCGGATGTCGTTTTTCCCTTTTTCTATTGAAAATCCGATAAACGCGTAATTTGCCTTATGGACGGTTTGCGGTTTTCCGTTTACAGTGACTTCCCAGCCTTTTTCGTACGGAACCGGCAGGACCATGTAGCGGTCTCCATTTTGATTGTCAAAGCTGATGGACACTTGATTGTTCCGCCAGTCCAAGTCGGCGGCCGGCGCTTTTTGGGCGGCCGCTTTTTTCAGCAATTGATAGTCTTCCTGGTGCAGGCTCAAATGGTCCAATTGATATTTCCCTTTTGGCAGCCTGATTGAAATTTTATCTGTTTTCGGGACCCTGATCGTTAAATCGTAAACACCTGTTTTGTAAATCGACTCGTTCGATTTTCTTGATGTTACATAATCATTGACCCGCAAGTTAAAGAATTGGTCTTTTGCAAGGCTTTTTAAATAAAATCCGACATAATAGTCGCCTTCTTTCGGGAGCCCGCCTTCGGGAATGAGATCGATGCCGCCATTTTCGGCGGTGACGTCGAGGACGCCGTTATGATAGCTCGCCCCTTCGGTTTTCAGCTTCGTCTGCTTCATCAAATCAGGAACGTCCGGCGGCTGCACTTTTCCATCATCGCCATTCTCAAGCACGATTCCTTCAAGCATCGCATGCTCCCGCGCTAAAACAGGCGCATCCGCTAAATCTTTTTCCGTAAATACTGTCCGCGCGGTCCGGATAAACGGCATGGTGTATTTGTTTTTATAGACCGCGTAGTGCTCTGATTCATCCGTTTTGATAAACCCGTACGGAACATTGGCGGCATTCTCTTTTTCCGTCATGTAATACTTGCCGTACAGCAAGCTGTACAAGTTGGCCCGGTCGCCCATCGATGCGTAGCGGCTGACGCTTTCCCTTCCCATATCGATTTGCAGGTCTTCCCAATAAAACAGGAGAAGATCGCGATTGAGAATGCTTGAGTAGGCGCTGAAGCCGTTAAAATCCTGCATCAGCGGAGTATTGTTGCGCACGCCGTTCATCCAGTCGATTCTTGTATACGGGTCACCGTCATCGTCTTTTCGAATGTTGTTTAAGAGGCGGCGCTGTTCTTCGCCATTGTACTCATTGCTGGTCAAATAGCTTTTTGTGACGTCTTTAATGCCGCTTGACTCAGACAGAACATATTTCTGATACGTGTTCGCCACGAGAACGGACGATAATAAAATGCAGGCTTGCAAAAAAAGCTGCGATTTCTTATATTGAAACCCCGCCGCCGTAAAGATGGCGATTGTCAGGAACAGAAGCACGAGCATGCTCCAATTTTGCATCAGTGATAAATCCACGTCTTTTCGCCAAATGACCGCGATATAAACCAGAAGGGCGAGCAGGATGGACCATATCATCTCTTTCCGCCTGATGTTTTTCAGTTCGGTCATTCCTGCGGCCGCCGCTCCCCCGATCGTAAAAGCGAGCAGGTATTCAAAGCGGTTCTGCGGAGCGGAGAAGCCGTTGAACGCGCTTGCCGCAAGCGGGCTGTAGTGCAAAAGCACAAGCAGCACACTGATTGAGGCAAACAGCCTGAACGTTTTATTTTTATAGAACGAAAACGCGAACAAGAACAGCATAAAGACAGCCGGCAGCAAGACAATGCGGCTGGAAAACAGAATGTTGTCCGTCAGATCGTATACAGCGACAGCCTGTTCATACGGCGGCCGTAAATTGTTTAAAAATCCGTAAACTGCAGGCACAAAGGAAACCGCGCTGATTCCGAAAGAAATCAGGCATGAAGCGGCGAACATCCCGAATTGCTTCCACCTCGGCGCTTCCTTTTCCGGGTCTAGCCGGATCAGCCAGCGGAAGATGATATAGATCGCAATGAAAATCAAGTTGATATAGGCAAAATAAAAGTTATTGATCAGCGTTAAAGAACAAGCCGTAATAAACAGTCCTGTCCGCTTTTCCCTGATAACTTTCTCGGCTCCGGCGACAAGCAGCGGCAGCCACAGCATGGCGTCACTGAAAAATTCCCAGAACACCGTGTGCCTGAAATAGATGACCGACGTACCGTACAAGACCGCACCTGTAAAGGCGGCAAGCTTGTTTTTCACCATGCCGTTTAACGCATACGCTGCCGCTAAAATGATCAGGCTTAGCTTAATGACACTGATGAATACAGAGGCCTGCGCCCAGAACAAAGGGTCCGCATCCCCGGCCAAATGCAAAAGCTGCATCAGAAAAATGGCTGCGGATGAAGCGATGAAGACAAAAGACGTCGTGAAATAATAGCCAAGCTGGCTGTAGATCCCGCCTCCGAGACCGAAAGAATACGAATAAAAGAAGTTCCCTTGTTTGTATTGTTCAAAAAGAAACGACTTAAAAATAATCATTTGTGCAAGTCCGTCGCCGTTCCCAGTCATGTAGCGGTCATGCGCCCATTCATACAGAAAAAAGGAATGGGCGGCCAAGGAAACTGCAACGCTTGCGATCACAAATAAAAAAACTGTTTTCTTCATACTCTTCCCCTGTCTTTTTTCAAAATCTTCCCTGTCACTAAAAATGTCAGAGGAACGGTTAAAAACATGGAGGCAAGCGGAGCTGCCTCACTGTTCATCTTGAAAAAATTCACAAACGTGTAGACGAACAAAGAAGATACCGTCAAATTAAACAGCTGTGTCAGCGGAAATTGCAAAAACTTTGCCAGCGTCGGCTTGATTTTAAATGTAAAATAGCAGTTCAAGAAAAAAGAAATCACAAGACTGACGAAAAAAGCGGCAATATGAGAAACCATATAATTCAACTGAAGCAAAACATGCAGCAGCAAATACACCGCATAGTAATTCAAAGTATTCACTGCACCGACGACGGCGAAGCGAATAAATTCAGGATTCACGATTTTCATGAGTTTCTCCATGAGCGATGTTTGCCTCCTGTATTAAGTAATGAGGCCGCTTTTTCGTCTCATAATAAATGCGCCCGATGTATTCGCCGATGATTCCGAGGCTGAGAAGCTGGATGCCGCCGAGAAACAGGACGGCGGAAATAATCGTAAAATAGCCGGGAACGATCACACCGTATTTTAAGATTCTGATGAATGTCGCAGCGATATAAATAAGCGATAGAAAAAGGATAAAAATACCGGCGTAAAAACAAATTCTCAGCGGTCTGTTGTTGAACGACACAACCCCGTCGATTCCATAGTTCAACAAGTGGCGGAACGACCACTTGGACTTTCCGTTTTTCCTTTCGACGTTCTCGTAATAAACAATCTTTTGGTCAAAACCGATCCAGCAAAACAGCCCTTTTGAGAACCTGTTGCCTTCGCTCAGCTTCAGCATCGCATTGACGGCTTTTCTGCTTAAAAGACGAAAATCGCCGACGCCGTCCCTTAAATCGACTTCCACGGCATTATTGATAAAGCGGTAATAAAGGGACGACAAGTAGGAGCGCACAGGGTTGTCTCCCTTTCTGTTGCGCTGGGCGACCACTTGATCATAGCCTTCCTCATACCCTTTAATAAAATCGTGCAGGAGGTATGTCGGGTGCTGCAAATCCGCATCCATCACCACAACGGCATCGCCGCGGGCATGCTGAAAACCGGCAAGGATGGCTGCCTCCTTGCCGAAATTCCGTGAAAACGAAATATATTTCACACGCTCGCTTTTTTCGGCTAGCTTTTTAATTTCCTCCAATGTTTGATCAGTGCTTCCATCATTTATGTAATAAATTTCATAATCATAATCAATGGATTGAAATTCGTTCCTCAACGATTCATAAATCAATTTAATATTGCTTGCTTCATTGTATGAAGGAATAATGATTGAAACGAATCCTCTCTTCACTTAAAGGCACCTCTTTTGGACATAATAAAATTGCATCCGGCATCCGTTTGGCAGGATACTTGCATCTAGCCGCTTCCCACACAACAAAAGGAAAACTGTGGGCACGCTGTACTATTTTCTACAAGATTATTTTGTCATTATATCAGACATCTATGAACAAGTGGTAAAAAAATGATATTGCTTTAGAATCAAACACGATAGCCTAATGGTTTTCCCATTTTACGACATTTTTCGCATTGAATCATATTTTTCCAAATTAAACCCCTGCTCTTCACCAAAAGCCAAAGAAGCCGCAGGGAAAACCTCGTAAGGACCGCTTGTCAAACCGGAGGTCAAAGCCCGCCGCCGCAATCAAATCCTTCCCCTTAATATGCCCTTTGTCATCGGGTGAAAACCGGATTTGATTTCTCCGACTGTTCCATGATGGAAGACCGAACGCTGCAGACAGAGCTTTTTTCATGACTTCACGCCGTTATGCTGCAGTCGAAACCGTGACCCCGCTCCTCTTGCGGCTCCTCCCGACAACCCGGGAATCGGCGAATGACACAATGTAATGGTCATTGATCAGGCAAGCTTACACCAGTCTTCGCTTCAACGGACAGACAGCTCCCGCTCCGGCCTCGCCTTGCCTTCACGACATTCGTGCTCCTTTTGATATGCGGTGCTGGCACCGGCAATCCGGAACCAATGACAATCGCTTTCACTCCAATCATTCTTTTCGAAAGAAATGCTTAATGAAGCAGCCCGCGGCCTCCGGAGAACAGATCCTTGTAAGAAGGCTTATCATTTTGAAATAAATGCAACTTGCTGCCATAGTGCTCAATCCACTCTTTGACGACACGCTCTGTCAGCTCTTTTCCTCTGTATGGGTGGCCGGCCTTTGCAAATGTCGCCTCGAAATCCCCCCACAGCAGTTCAACCCATGTTCTGGCTTGTGCGTAACTCAGCATATGATTTTTTTCAAGAAGCGCATTTGTCAGCTTTTCAAAGTACTCTTCCACTTGGCTTTTCCCCCTTTCCCTAAGGAAAAAACTTTCTTTTTGAAAACGTCGTCCTTTTCATATACTAACCTTACGTCTTCCGAACCGAAGACGCAAACATTATGGACTTGATTGGAGGAGCCTAAAAGAGATGCGAAATAAATCAAGAGGCTTTCCGAACATGAACAACAATAAATTTGAAGGCGAGCCCCGGGCCAAAGATGATTTTGCTTCAAAGCGCCCTGACGGAAGCACAAATACTCATCCGCAAGAAAGAATGAGGGCTTCCGGCAAACGCTAAACTTTTCTGGGATGGAGTGATTTCTTTTGTGTGCAAATCGCAAACCGTATACAAACGATTTTAACCAGATGAAAACGCAAAACTATCCGCAGCCATGGGCAAACACAAAGCATGCGCGCGCGCAGGTAAACGGAGAAACGCAGCAGACCCAGGACCTCATCATTCTCCAGCGCAACACGCGCATCCGGACAAGATAACATTTGCGAAAAGGGTTTAAGCTTTTGGCTTAGCCCTTTTCCTTTAATAAAGAAATCGGCAGAGCCTCTTCATGATCAGGTGACGAAAGACGGTATCCCCAAGCGAACACGCCGTTTATATAGCGGATATGGAAATCGTCGCCCCCATCTTCGATTTCGTATACGTTGCCGGCTTTAAAATCGGCCGGATCAAGAAGGTAAGCTTTCGCCATCGCGATTTTTCGTTCGTGGACGGCCAGTTCATTCACAATCCCCATTTGTTCCGCTTTTCTTGCCTTTTCGGTCAGACCCGCGATTTCCTGGTGCAGTTCGTGTGCAGTCATTTCACTGTATCTTTTCTCCATATTCTCATCCCTTTTCATCCAAAAATTGATCAATCATGTCGATTGAAAAGCCTTTTCTGAACAGATGCTGTTTGACCTTCATTTTCGTTTCGTATGATCCGTCATAACCGCACCTCTTCATCGCTTTTTCCCCTTGCTTCTCAAGCGCTTCCCTTTCAGCGCTGTCGTCGTTTTCGTAATCCGTTTCCTGAAGCGCGGCCGAGATGACATCGAAGGAGAACCCCTTTCTGACAAGGTGCTGTTCGATGGCCTGTTTCGTCTCTTTGGAGGACAGCTTTTTTTCTTTTTTCAGCACTTTTTCCGCATGCTTGACCGCGGCCTCGACCTGATCGGAAAACGAAAACGAACTGAGCGCTTCCTGAATCAGTTCATCATCGATCCCTTTCAATTTAAGCTCTCTGAATAGGACATCGGGGCCTTTGCCGCTCGTTTTTCTGTGGGTGCTGACATATGCAGCCGCAAATTCGCGGTCGTCCAAATATTTATAACCTTTAAGCATATGCAGGATTTCTGTGATCGCGGAGTCTGCGACGTCTTTTTTCTTGAGATGGTCTTTAACTTCCTTTGTCGAGCGCATCCGGTATGACAAATAATCGAGCGCTTTTTTGAACCCTTTTTTAACGTCGTCTCCGTACTGAATCTCAATGATATCAAGCTCATCAAGCTCTTTGCCTTTTCGCAGGTCAAACTTGACGAGCACGTCCAGGTCGACGCTGAACGCATACTTTTCATCCAGAAAAATATTGACCCGCTCTTCATTGTTTTTCTGGGCAGAAATCTTTGTAATATATGGCATAAATAACTCCCTTCTTTTGTTTTCTTCTTTTACAATAAGGTTAATGATCATGAAAGGGAGGAATCATGATGAAGATTGCGATTTCCGGCGGGACGGGTTTTATCGGCAGGCATTTGACAAACGCCTTAACCGCCCGGGGACATCACGTCTATATTTTAACAAGAAAACCGGCTGAAACCGAACAAAAAAACACTTCTTACGTTCTCTGGCAAAAAAACGGCACCCGCCCTGAAACAGAGCTGACCGATATCGATGTTTGGATCAATTTAGCCGGAAAATCACTTTTCGGCCGTTGGAATGAAAAAACGAAGGCGGAAATCGCGGCAAGCCGCCTCCGCTCCGTGCAGGAGTCAGCCCGCATCATACAAAGTCTTCGGAAGAAGCCGAACACCTTCATTCAGGCGAGCGCAGTCGGCATTTACGGAACGAGTCTTGAACAGACATTCACAGAGGAATCTCCCGTCTCAGCTGAGGATTTTTTAAGCAGAACGACAGCTTCGTGGGAAAAAGCAGCCGAACCAATTGAAACGCTTGGCATCCGCACCGTCTGGATGCGTTTTGGCATGGTGCTTGGAAAAGACGGAGGGGCGCTCCCAAAAATGGTGTTCCCCTATCAATTGTTTGCAGGCGGACGCGTCGGCTCAGGGCAGCAATGGGTGCCGTGGATTCATATCGAAGACGTCGTCGGCATGATATTATCAGCGATTGAGCAGCCTCAGCTGTCCGGCCCTGTCAATGTCACGGCACCGAATCCCGTTCAGATGGAAACCTTCGGACAAACCGTCGCGAAAGTAGAAAAGCGCCCCCACTGGCTTCCGGTTCCCGAATTTGTAATAAAAGGCATCCTCGGAGAAATGAGTATGCTCGTGCTGAAAGGGCAGCGCGTCCTCCCGAAAAAAGCGCTTCAGAACGGCTATCATTTCATATATCCCGAACTGGAAGATGCCCTGCAACACCTTTTGACATAAAAGCTGTTTTCCCAACAAAAGCCTTGTAGCTTTTCCTTTCCCAGCTGCGTAAAATGTAAGTATCTTTTTAGCAGCATACAATACAGGGAAGGCAAATGGTGCGCCACCAGGTCTCTGGTTTTAGTGGGTTCGATTCCCACCCCGAATTTTTTAATGGATGTGCAAGATACGCGGACAACTGTTTCCGCAAATTAAAAAATTCCGAGGGTGGATTTATGCGTCCCGTTCTGCTGTAAAAGCCGCCCTCAAACTAAGGAGGGGCTGCCATGCTGAAGAAACGGGAACTGACCGACTGCTATGCACTTTTTGAACTGATGATTCATCCGGATGTCTTCCCTTTTGTCAGAAATAAAGCGGAGACGATTGAAGAGTATATGTTTCATGTCAAAAACATGATCGAAGAAGAAGAACAGGGAAAGCTGATATCGCGAACGATACTTGATGAATGGGAAAACCCGGTCGGCTGCATCAGCTTGTATGAAATCGAAGATCAAAAAGGCTTCCTTGGCACATGGCTCGGCAAACCTTATCATGGAAAAGGCTTGAATCAACGGGCGAAAGACACGTTTTTTTGCGAGCTTTTTTATGAAAAGCAAATCGAAGCCGTTTTTATGAAAATCAGAAAAACAAATATGCGCTCCCTCAAAGCGGCGGAAAAGCTCCCCTATGCCGTCAAGACTGATCTTGACTGGGCCGGCAGCGATACATTTCACCTGTATGAAATTCCGAAAGATATGTACACGCTGTACAGCATGAGAACATTCGAAGAGGAAAACCGCCGGTTAAAAGAAGCTTAAAACTTGTATAAATGCCGTTGAAACGGACAGCCTGTGAATAACTGAGGTTTTGAGGAGGCTTGAAAAGATGGCTGACAAGAAAAAACGAGAGCATTTTAAATCCTCTCTGAACAAGACGCAGGAAGTCAGATATTCGCGCGAATTTAAAAGGGCTGAGCGCGCCGCAAGGGAAAAATCGTAATGCATAGCGGGAGCCTGATCAGCGAACAATAAAGCTTGACCGGCCGATTATTGATGAGGAGTGATCATATGGGCAGAAATGCAATCCACAAAAACCGTGACAAAAACAAGCAAAAGCTCCCTCAAGTTCCTGATCAGTATAAGAGAGAAGCTGACGGAGTATACGAGGAATATTCTGCTGAACTCGCCGATCAGGATGACCGCGAAGCACAAGCCCGCATGCAGGCGGCTGATAAGCGCGCGGAAAAGCGGCAGTCAAAATAATAATCGAGGCCCGGGATTCCCGGGCCTCATTCTTTAAGTTAATTCGGTCAGTAGCTGTGCTGCCGGGGTCCTGTGCTTCGCTTCAGGAATTTCCGCAGGATATCCGATCTGCAAGAGAGCTGCTACCCGCTCATCGCGCTTCAGCCCCATTAACCTGTGCAATGTTTCATGAGAAAGAACTTCCCCGCTCTTCCATACCATGCCGATGCCTTTTTCCCAAGCGAGAAGCTGAAGATTCTGGATCAAACAGCTGACGGCTGCAAAATCATCTCTTCTGACCCGTTCGTTTTCGTCTTCTTTCATAATAACGAAGAGAAAAGCCGGAACGCTGAGAATATGCTCTCTGAACTTATTGATTTGTTCTTCCTGCATATTCGGCTTGAGCTCTTTAAACGCCGCTTTTAAATTGTCGGCATGCTTCTTTTTCCCGCTTTCCGTCCCGATATAAATGAACCGCCACGGTTCTGTCAGCTTGTGGTTCGGCGCATAAACCGCATCTTCCAAGAGTTCCAGCACCACTTCTTTCGGCACCGGATCCTGTTTAAACTTTCGAATCGTTCTTCTATTTCTGACACAATCGCGAATACTTTGAATTTCCAGCGTGTCGTTCATGTGGCCGCCCCCTCAAATGAAAATGATTATCATTGTTGATTATAATGTTTACCGCTGGCGTTTGCAATGATCATCACTCGTTAAAAAAAGGCGGTATCTGTTTTACACCTCGAAGCTCTGCTTTTCAGCAAATACAGCGGTTCCTGTCATCCGCACTTTCATGATGCCGTTTTGTTCCGCAACTTCGATTTTCACTTTTCCGTCTTTTCCCATTTCCTGGCCCTGTTCGATTAGAAAATCAGTCCGGCCCTCTTCACAGAATTCCTTTCCGTACGTTTTCATATAAGCGCCCATCACTCCTGATGCTGTTCCTGTGACAGGATCTTCACTCGTTCCGGAATAAGGCGATGAAAAATGCCTGCCGTGAAGCTGGCAATCCCGATGAATCGTCTCCAGGCAAAACGGGTGGACTGATGCCCGCGGCATTTCGGTTAAAATGTTGGGGAATTCAGCTTGAACGGGCTTCATCCTGCGGATTGCGGCCAAATCTCTCACCGGCACAAGCAATGTCCATATCCCTGTGCTGCCGTAAACAACGGGCAATGCTTCATGAAAGTCCGCTTCGCTGATCCCCAGCGCTTCCGCCAGTTGGCTTCTGCTTCCTGTGAATGACTGAAAACTCGGTGGTGCCTGCTCCAACGTCACCAAAAACCGCTGATTGCCGTCAGAAGCGGTATACACGGAAAGAACACCCGCTTTTGTTTCGACCTTCAACTCCGCCCCGGCTTCGATCGCGCCTTTTTCCAGAAGCGCATAAAGTGAAGCAACAGTCGCATGTCCGCATAGATTCATTTCATGGCCCGGCGTAAAGTAGCGGATCCTTATGTCGGCCGACTCGCTCGGCAGCAGGAAAGACGTTTCGTTATAGCCTGCCTGTTCAGCGATCTTCTGCATTTCACGATCGGTCAATCCGTCTGCTTCAAGCACGATGCCCGCCGGGTTTCCCAGACCCGCCGTCTTTGAAAATGCATCATATCTTAATACTTCAATTTGCTTCATTTTGATCCCCCATTTGTCGAGTTCGATCCTTTCCTTCCAATCATTTGCAGTATACCGCCTTTCATTGCTTCTTACAATGGCAATCTAAAAAAGACCGTTTTAAAAAACGGCCTCACTTCGTTCTCCTTCCGATCAGCCTCGTCACAAGGATCATCGTCACCGGGAGAGATCGGTTTTTCCGGTAGGCTAAATATTTTCCCCGCCAAACCGGTTTATATTTTTCTTTAAAAGACCGCAGTCCGCTAAAACTGTACATGTAGCTGACATTGTTGAAAATCACAGCGGCTAATCGCTCCGTCCAGAATGACTGAAACGATGTCCCTACATTCGATAAAGGGGCCATTCCCATATTGAAGGCCGTGTAGCCCTGTTCTTTTCCCCATTGAAATAAATAGATGAACAGCGCATCCATGATTCCTTTCGGCGCTTTCTTCGAATAGCGCATCAGATCGATGGATATTTCCCCTTCGCGGTACATCGGCATGATATTCATAAACGCGACGATCTCGCCTTCTTCGCTTTTTAAAACGGCAATCGGCGCTTTCTGCAAATAATCTTCATGAAAAAACCCGAGCGAAAAACCTTTTTCTTTTTTTCGGCCGAGCCATTCATCAGATACCTGCCTCAACTCGTTGAGGAATTCTGCCGAAAACGGCGGCTGTTCGACATGAAATGTATACCCTTCCCGTTCAAAGCGGTTGTGAATCGCCCTTAACCCGGCCCGCTTTTTTCCGGTGATTGTAAAGGTGTCAAGGTCGACAATCGCCTCTTCTCCAAGCTTGAAAAAACGGTATCCGAAATCATGATAGAGCCCCATGTCTTCTCGTTCGATCTGATAGAAAATGACAAGATACCCTTTTTGGTCAGCCGTATGAAGAAATTCTTTGATCACGAGCGGAAACGAGCCTTCCAGGCCGGACGGGTCGCCGAGCACAACGAGACGCTGGCCGACTTTGGCGAATTGAATCAGCGCATTCCCGTCGCTTGAATAAAAAAACCGCTTGTCACCTAAAAAGCCCAAATGACTCAAAGCGTTTCCGCCTTTTTCTTTTAAGAATGCCTCCAGTTTCTCCGGATCAGGAGCTTCACCGACCTCTTTCGTTTTCCTGTTAAACGTCCAGATGAAAACAACGAAATACAGCGGAACGAAAAATAATGCAAAAAACGTCGCGAAGTCGACATGGCGTTCACTGTGAATGAAATAATCTTTTACGAGAATATGGCCGAGCGCCTCCCAAATGTTTGAAGCGATAATATTGTAATTCAGCAAAGTAAAGAGAAAGATAAAAGCTCCCCATGCGATTTGCCCGAATGTGTAGACAGCCCGCTCCCTTGTAAACTGCCCCCTCAGCAGGACAAACAGGACAAATACCACAGGAATCATGAAGACCGCGCTAATATTAAAACCTTTAAAAAGCGTGAACAGAAAGGCAAGAACCAAAGCGGTCAGCGTCATATAATAAGATCTCTTTGTCCTCCGATAAAGCTCCAGCGGCAGGATCAGCAAAATCAAGCCGAAACTGAGGGACAAGCCGTTAAAAAACACCAGCATGTACTTCGGAATATTCGGTATCAATGTAATCCTGTCAATCGGCAGCGCCACGGATGCGATCACAATCGCTCCGCTGCAAAACGCGATGACTGAAAGCGAACCGTTCAGCAGTCTGAATAACAGCGCTCTGTGTAAAATCAACAGAATATTGGTCGTTTCTATTGCCGGGGCAATAATCGGCTTTTCTTCGAGCTTCTTCATTGTATTCCCAGTCAAATCGGCTGCTGCAAAAATAAGGCCGAATACAAAAGGGATAAACGAATAGGCAAGCCTGTAAAGCACAATCGCCGTCAGAGTGATTTCCTGATCAACCCCAAGCTTGCTCATCCCCACCAAAAAAAGCAGGTCGAACGAACCGAATCCGCCGGGAACGAGACTGATCATTCCGGCTACAGATGCAATTGTAAAAACGCCGAGAACGGTTTTCGCATCTAAATCGACCCCCATCGTTACAAGGGAATAATACATAACCGCTGCAGCGGCAAACCACTCGATCACAGATGCACCCAAATAAGAAAAGAAGACCGAAAGCCGCATGCCTTTTTCGGCTCCTGCGCTTCTCCTCTTTTTGATCATTAAAATGATGGCCGTACCGGGAGCGATTATCGCCGTACCGGTAACAGCCAGCAGCACCCACGCTTTTTCTGTAAACAGATCTCCGGCAGGCAGAATCCCGGCAAGGACGAGAAGGCAGAGGACAGACAGCCCGAGAAGAATCGAAGACGCAAGCCATGCGATCCCCCTGATCAGCTTCTTCACATCATCAACATGCTCTTTGTAAAGGATCGTTCTCAATCCTGCACCGGACAATCCGCCGAACCCGAGAACATTGTTAAGCGAGTTGGCGATCCAGGACACCTTGATCGTCTTCCATTTCGAAACCTTCATTCCGAGTGAGCGAACCAGAACAAAATCGTATAATGTCATCGCCAAAATGGCGGCAAGTCCGAGAAAAACAAGGATAAACAGGTCAACCCGATTAATTTGATCGATAATCAAAAATGTTGCTTTAAAAGACAGCCCGGCCAGTTCTTTTTTCGCTTGAAAAAAGACAAACAAAAGAACAGCCGCCGGAATTACAATCCTTAAAATCGCCAGCGCATTTTTTTTCATGAAAAACCACTTCTCTCTAATCACAGGATAAATCCATCACGTTTTGAGTGATAACTCATATATCTTACCTTAATTTACCGGCTAGAAAAAGCAAAAACCAACGATTCTGCTGTTATGTTAGTGTTAACCATCCCCCCTGAAAACAAACGGTAAACAAAAAACGCGCAGCGGCGCGTTTTTTCAGTTCCAACCCATTCTTTTTCGAAGCTCTGTAATATGGGCAATATGGTGGTGTGAGTGCCACACATAGAGAGCGAGCGCTTGATACAGCTTCATTTCCTCTCCTGTGTCAGGATAAATGTACGCTTTTTCAAAATCCGCTTCTGTTAAAGATTCAAAAAAAGCGGTCCAGCGCAGATGCAGCGTGTTCAAAAGCGCCAGCGACAAAGCCGGATCGAGCGTTCTGGCATCGGTAAGTCCGGCCCAATTCTGTTCGTCAAACGTGCGGATCAAAGGCGCCTCCTCAGTCAGTGCCAATTTGCTTCGAATATAGCCGTTCATATGGCTGTCGGCAAGATGGTGAACGACTTGCCGGACAGTCCAGCCTCCGGTCCGGTACGGCGTATCAAGCTGTTCTTCATTTAGTCCCGCCACCGCGCTACTCAGGAGATGCGGCGCTTGCTTCAGATCCCCGATCCATTTTTTCCGTTCCCTTTCTTCCGCTTCAAGCGGTTTTGAAAAAGTGCCGATCGGATATTTCAACTGATCCATTGTCTGTTCCTCCCCTAGTCGCAATACACTGCATCATGCTTTCCAAAAAGGTATTCGATCTGTTCATACGTATTCCTTGCTTCAGATAATTCAGGCAGATTCTCCAATGGGAAAAAACCAAGGTTTTGCGTTTCCATCCCCGCTTCCGCCTTGCCTCCGACAATTTGACAGGCAATAAACAGCTTATAGATGTGGAAGGCGGAAGGAGGGTGGTTATGGCGCTTTTTATCCATGACCGCCAAAAGTTTGTGCGCCTTGACTTTCAAACCTGTCTCTTCAAGCGTTTCTTTAACCGCAATTTCTTTCGGCGTAAAGCCGATGTCTGCCCATCCGCCTGGCAGCGCCCATTTACCGTCTGCTTTTTCCTGGACAAGGAGGAGCTTATGATCTTTAAAAATCACGGCTCTCACATCGACTTTAGGTGTTTGATAGCCCGATTCTCCGGCAAAAAGCTCTTTCACTTTTGAGAAATCGGTTTCCGCATAATCGGCGATAATTTCACAGCTCAACTCGCGAAGCCGCTCAAAACGTTCACGATCAAAGTCATCTTTTGTATAGGCAAGCCCCGCCTGGGCGATGGCTTGAATTTCCTTTGCCCAATCCAGCCATTTCAGATCCTTTTTCATTCGCTGATCCCCCGATCTGCAGGAGCTATAGACCGGTAGACACGGTCAAGCCATTGCGTTCGTTTTCCGTCGGAGCTGTCTTTCACACCGGCAAACAGCAGTCGCCTTACCCGCCGTACGCCGCAAAACTTCAACATCACATCTTTAACCGTCACCCAGTCGGCATCCCGCCGCCAAAACCGCAAATACCATGATGGGGCGTCAGCCGTGTAGTAAACCGAAGCCGTAGGCGCCTTCAGCAGGCCTTTTGGCAGCTTTCCTTGATATGTATAAGCTTCTCCGGCTACAAAAACGCGGTCAATAAATCCTTTCATGATCGCCGGCATCCCGCCCCACCAAAGCGGATAAATGAAAATCAGATGGTCGGCGTTTTTGACAATTCTTCGATATTCGGCGGTTTCCGGGTCGCGCTTCATATCAGAACGCCTTTTCTTTTCATCAAATAATAGAACGGGATCAAACCGGTCTCTATACAAATCAATGACGTCATAAGAATGCTTACCGTCCTCAAGCGCCTTTATGACTTGATTTAAAATGGCTCCGTTGAAACTCTTTGGATTTGGGTGTGCATATATAACGGCAGTCTGCATACCGCTTCCTCCTTTTCGTCCTTTGATGGAATTATATTGTTTATTTTGCAGAATTTAAAGAAAATGAACTTGGAGCAAATATGATGAAAAACCCTTTCCTTTTGAAAAAACGGAAAGGGTTTTTCTGTTTAGTTTGCCTTTTTCAGATCTTCATTCAGCTCTTTCATCATCGTTCCGCCGCCATGCTTCTCCCATTTTACGACTGCCTTGTCAAAGCTTTTTTCATTGATTTCCCCGAGAATAAATTTGAATGTGGCGTCATCGATGATTTTCTTCAATTCTGTTCCCCTGTCCATCTGTGCGGCGGAATACAGCGGTTCGGCCGGATTTTGGACTGCGATTGCCCGGTTGTCCTCCTCAAGCTTTTCATTTTTGGCGCGCAGTGGATCTTCAGCGCTTTTTAAAGCTTGTTTATTGATGCCGATCAGCTGGTTTAACGGCTGAATTTCCGCTTCCCACAGATGGTAGTATTCCTGTTTTCGAAAATAGCCGCTGTCGCCTTTCTTTTCATAGTGTACGCCTTCTATTCCATACAGCATTAAATTGTTGAGGTCTTCTTCAGCAATTCTGTCAAAAAATGCGAGAATTTTTTTGACCTCTTCTTCAGTCTTGACGCTTGATTTCGAAATGGCGAACATCCCGCCATGACCGCCGAGCGCCCATGTGCGCTCCTTGCCGTCGGGGCCTTTGATCCGGTTTGCGATCTCAAGCTGAAATTCGGGATTCAAAGCGAGTCCCTGATCACGCAAGTTCATGGCATCGCTCATTGCGCCGATGTAGATTCCCGCTTTTCCCTGAATCACTAAATCCTGCTGCTGCGTTTTGCTTGTCACCGCGAAGTCCCGGTTCATCAGGCCTTCTTCATAAAACTTTTTCATATATGCCATTGTGTCTTTATAGGCCTCATGCTTAAAATAAGGAAACAGATTTTCGTCTTTGTCGGTCCCCCATTCATTCGGTGCGCCAAAGTACGAAGCCAAGGTTTTAAACGCTCCGAAGGTGAGATCATTGCGGTCGGCAAGACCGATCGTATCGTCTTTTCCGTTTTGATCGGGGTCCTGTTCTGTGAACGCTTTTGCTATTTTATAAAGGTCATCAACGGTTTCCGGCATTTCCAAGCCGAGATTGTCGAGCCAATCTTTCCGAATCACGACTCCCTGTCTGGCCATCGGCCTTTCTCTATAGATCCCGTAAACTTTGCCATCAACCGAGATATTTTTTAAAATGGTTTTATCAAGCGTTCTTAAATTCGGATAGTCTTTTAAATACGGACCGATTTCCCAGAACATTCCCGAACGCAGCGCGCTGACAACCGCTGAATCTTCAAGATCAGGCAATGTCATCACTTTAGGCATGCTTCCGCCAGCAAGCGTTGTATTGATCCGCTCTTCTTTTGTTGAATCCGGAACCCAAATGAGCTTCAGCTTTGTATTCGTTTTGTCTTCAATGATATCAAGCGCCTTCTCCTTCGGAGGCTGCGGCGTGTGGAGCGGTACGAGCCAATCGATTTCAAGCGCCCCGCCCTCTTCTGTTGACGCCTTTTGCTGCGTGCAGCCCGCTGAAAAAACCAAGATCAAGATCAGGCAACATAACTTTTTCATATGATCCCTCCCGCTTGATAAGAAAACGTTTTCAAGGAGGAATGCCCGACATGCTCCATCCTAAATATTTCATAGCCGAGCATTCTTTTTCGATTCAATATATGCAGAGAAAAGGATTTACCGAGATGAACGCGCCGCATGTTCATGAAGGCTATGAACTGTATTATCTGCTCAGCGGAGAACGCACGTATTTTATTAACCAAAGCGTCTATACCGCGGAAAAAGGCTCGATGATCATCATCAACCCCCACGACCTCCACCGAACGTCAAGCACGGAAGTTCAAGAGTTCGAACGCATCCTGATTAATTTCTCGCACAATTTCATTGAACCATTGCTTGAGTGCAGCCATTATCGGCTGCTTCCGTTTCCGGAACATCAAAATTTCATCGCATTTTCCCTCCGTGAACAGGCGGCAGTCGAACACCTGCTGATGGAGATGAAGAAGGAGTGCAAGCTGAAAAAAGAAGGACACGAAGATGTCGTGAGGGCGCTATTGTTTCAGCTGCTTTTTACCATTTACCGGAGCCTTGCGGGAGGCGGACGCAATCAAACACGGCCGCTTCACCCGATGGATGAAAAAATCTCGGAAATCGCTTCATATATCAATGGCAGCTTTCAAGAAACGATGACATTAAACGGGCTGGCCGGACAATTTTATATCAGCCCATCATATTTAAGCAGAGTGTTTAAAAAAGTGACCGGCTTTCATCTTCAGGAGTATATCCGGCATATCAGAATCCGCGAAGCGAAAAAACGGCTTCGTGATACAGACGAGAAAATATTGGACATCGCCGCGGATACCGGTTTTAAGCATATCAGCCACTTTAATAAAGTATTTAAAGAAATCGTCGGCATCCCGCCGCTTCAATACAGGAAAAAAAGCAGAGACATTTAATATGCGGTATAACGGAACCAGTCAAAATCAGCGACGGCCTTTCTGCCGCTTCCGCCATTATTGGCGAATACCCCCACCATCGTTCCCGTATGTCCTTTTGCGTCACGCGCCCCCTCATCGCTTAAGAAACGGGCATCATAAGTACCGCCTGCGTGATGCCAATGCTTCCCTTCATAACTGTAGTAAAAATCCCTCTTTTGCTTATTGATGACGGCTTTTAAATACAGCGGGCCGGCTTCGGCATGTTTTTCCCCAAGCGTTTTTTGGAAGCCGGAGCGATTTTCCATGACCTTGATCTTTAATCCTTCTTCATAGGTCAGACAGCATTTCAAATAATTATGCGTGCTGTAGTAGCAGACGATCCCCGCTTGCTCGCCGGACGCCGCAGGTGAAAAGTCGAGTTTCACGCCGGCGCTGTATTGGTGGTGCTTTTCCCTTCTGACGACCGTATTTTTTGCGCGGATGTCGTGTAAATCCCAATCACCTGTCCATAGCCTGAGATATCCCGGTCTTTCGGTCAAAGACCAGCCTGAATGGTCGGGATTTCTGACAAACTGCCAGTCAAGACCGAGCGTATCATCGTCAAAATCGTCGAAAGTCTTTTCATCCCATTTGACCGGAGGAAGGTTGGGAGCGCGCTGGATCAGACTCGGGCCGTTCAAGCCGTTGATGACAAACCAGCCGTCATCCTTCCATTCGACGGGATCCAAAGCGGTCTCTCTGCCAACCGTTGTATAGTTTCCCTCATTGGGCCGCCCGCATAGATACACCGCCCACCATTCTCCATTCTGGGTTTCAACGAGCTTGCCGTGCCCCACTCTTTGAATCGGAGCATCCGGGTCTGTCTGCGTTAATATCGGGTTATACGGGCAGGGCTCATAAGGACCGTACAAATGCGTCGAGCGGGCTGTCGTGATCGAGTGGGAATATCCGGTGCCTCCTTCCGCCAATATCGCGTAGTAATACCCGTCTTTTTTCAGCACATGCGGCCCTTCAGGCGCCCTTCTCCCGGTCCCTTCCCAAATCTGAACCGGCTCGCCGGAAACTTCTGTGCACTCGTCATTTAAAGGAAAGAGCGTGCAAGCAGGACTGAGCAGCATATAGTGTTTCCCGTCGTCATTAACAAAGTGAGACGGATCGATGCCGCTTCCTTCATCAATGAAAACGGGCTTTGAATAAGGGCCTTCAGGACGGCTGGACTTGATCATGATCTGTCTGCGGATCAGCTCTCGTCCATTGATGACGGTCGGTCCGTTCAGCCTGTGTGTCGCGAAAATGTAGAAGGTTCCGTCATGATACGAGATATCGGGCGCCCAAATGCCGTGTGAATCATTGATATCAGACAGATCCAATCCGTCATTCTCCGTAATTCCGTGGCCGATGATCTTCCAATGGACTAAATCTTTAGAGTGGGAAATAACGATTGCCGGGAAATACTGAAACGTTGAGTTCACCATGTAAAAATCTTCCCCGACTCTGATAATTGAAGGATCTGGGTGAAAACCGGTCAACACCGGGTTCGTATATGTGTGTTCACCATTCATGACATTCCCCTCCTGCCGGTTCGACCCTGAACCAATCGATATCGCACCAGCCGTCCTGTCCGTCTGCTCCTCCGGTATCCGTGCAATATACACCTGCCTTGGCACCCGTCCATCGCCCGGGAACAGCCTGAAACGAATCCCCAATCTGTGTGAAATGACGCTGATCCATGCTGTAGCTGAAACGGCACACCGCCTGTTCATCAACAGTCACGCGCAAATAGACCGTTTCCGCCTGTACACCGTGCTCTTCTGTTTTGACATCTTCCTGCTCACCTTCCATACGGCCTTTGTATACAGAAAGCCGATAGCCGTTTTCCGATTTCGAAAAGCCGAGATAGGCGTATTCCCTTCCCATTACAGCCAAGCCGGCCAGCATAGTGTCCGAGAAGGCGATTAGCGACAATTTGACCGTTGCTGTAAAGCTTGGGCCCGAAAATTTCTGCATCAGAAGGTTCGGCAGACGGCTCAGTTTGAACGGATGCGGGATGCCGCGGCTGTACAAGCGAAGCCGGCCGGGACTGGCGCTGAGAGAGTACCAGTCTTGCTTCGGATTCGCTTCCCATTCCCAATGAAGCGCTAGGCGATCTGAAGAAAAATCATCATTGGCATGGTCAAAGGGCTGTTTCACTTCTTTGGCGTTTGTCTTCGGCTTTTCCCATTGCAAAACAGGTTCGCCGATCCCGTCGCCGTCTATGTCTTCGCCCATCAACGGCCAGCCGTCGATCCACCGGACAGGTTGAAGGTGCACTACTCTGCCGAATGCTCCGCGATCTTGAAAGTGGATAAACCATGATTCTTCGGAATCAAGCTCAATCCAGCCTCCCTGGTGCGGACCGTTAATCGCTGTATTTCCTTGGTGGAGGACAACCTTATCTTCATAGGGACCGTAAATCTGCTTGCTCCGCAAAACCGTCTGCCAGCCTGTCTTCACCCCTCCAGCCGGGGCAAAGATATAATAATAGCCGTCTTTTTTATACAGTTTCGGCCCTTCAATGGTAGGGTGGTTCAGCGTACCGTCAAAGACGATCTCGCCATCGTCTTCCAATGCCGTTCCGTCTTTTTTCATTCGGCAGAGATTCAGCTTGCTCTTGATTCCGATTCTGCTGTTGGCATAGGCGTGGATCAAATAGGCATTTCCGTCGTCATCCCAAAATGGACAAGGATCAATCCAGCCCTTTGTCTTTTTGACGTGTATGAGAGGCTCCCATCCTTTAAACGGATCTGATGTTTTGCTCATAAAGATTCCCTCATCAGGCGTAGCGAAATACACCAGGAATTCCCCGTTATGGTACCGAATGCTCGGCGCCCATGCTCCTTTGCCGTGAGCAGGGGCCTCGTATTCGCCGAAGGGGAGCTCGTCAAACACATGGCTGATCAAAGACCAATTCACCAAATCTGTCGAGTGCAAAACGGGAATTCCGGGAAAACAGGAAAAACTCGAGGCCGCCATAAAAAAGTCGCTGCCTTTCCGAACGACATCGGGATCTGAGTAGTCCATGAAAAGAACGGGATTGCAAAACCGCCCGCCGTCAACATTCGGATTCCAGACAGGCGGATGTTTCGCCTTGCCAGTCAGGCTTTTTGCCATCAACCTTCACCCCTGTTTCATTTCCAATTTTTCAAATTCATGTTAGCACAGCTGCCGCCCCTGAATCTTTGTTATTAATGTCTGTTTATTCTCATTCTTTGCTATTGTTGTCCTTTGATTGAATGGCATAAAAAAAAGGCGAAACTAAAGTTTCGCCTTTTCAAGCAGTCAACCTGATATCAATGCCTGAAGCCGGGTCTTTAACAAACCATGCGTTTTCTTGATGCTCAACGGCATAACCTGAGCTTTTCAGTTTTTTCACGATGCGGTCCAATTCCGCCTGACTCGGGAGAAGAACCGTGTAATATGCCATGCCTGCCGCATTAAGTGGAGCAAATGGCGCATGTTGTCCGGCCCAGATGTTTAAGCCGATATGGTGATGGTAGCCTCCGGCAGAGACGAAAAGCGCTGACATGTGTTGATAATCTCCTGTAATATCAAATCCCAGCACAGAGTGGTAAAATTCTTTCGCCAGCTTTAAATCCTTGACGTGAAAATGGACGTGTCCGATTTTTGTTTCAGGGGGAAGACCTTGCCATTCGTGACCATCGGCTTCTTCAAGAAGACCTTGGACATCAACCGGCTCCGTACCCATCACGTAGTTCCCCTGTTCATCACGCTTCCAGCCCTCGCACGGGCGGTCCCGGTAGATTTCAATTCCGTTTTGATCAGGATCTGACAAGTAAAGCGCCTCGCTGACAAGGTGATCTCCCTGGCCGAGTTCAATGCCGGAGCGGAGCAAATGCTTCACAGCCATGCCGAGCTGCTTGCGATTTGGAAGCAAAATGGCAAAATGATAAAGGCCTGCTGCCGATCTTTCAGGCAGCACAACAGCATTTGGAATTTCCTCAATAATCAGAAGCGGATTTTTCCCGTCAACTGTGAACTCCGCCGTTTTTCCGTCACGTTTTAATACTTGAAAACCGATCACATCCCTGTAAAAAGAAACCGATCTTTCAAGACGGCTCACCTTCAGCTTCACATATCCGAGCTCAGTGCCCGGGTGGATTTGCTGCGTCATCTGTTTTTCCTTCTTTCCTTGGTTTCTCCTGCCCTTTGGAACGGAATAAACCATCAAGAGACAGCATGCGGCTTCCGCTCAAGCCCAAGTATATAGACATTGCAAGAAGCGCTACATCAAATTCATAGCCTGCGCCTCCATCCGTTCCCATGAATCCGGCGGATAGCTTAACAGTGAAAATGGCCCCCAGCATGACAATCGCAAATAAAAGGCCAATCACACGCGTACCGAGCCCGAGAATCATTAAAGCCCCTCCGGCCAATTCGATAATCGCTACGATATAGGCGAGAAAGCCCGGAATTCCGACACTGCTGAAAAATCCTACAGTATTTTCAATCCCGCCTTGAAATTTTGAAAGACCGTGAAGCAAAAATGTAAGACCGGTAACCAAACGTAAAATAAATGCACCTAATTCGTATTTGTTGTTCATTATTTTCTCCTCTAGTTTATTTTTTATTTAAAAGACCAATGACGTACACCAACTTTATCCATCTATCAACATATCATCCGCATAAGAAGTCTGCAGTGTCCTCCTTTTTTCGTTCGTTACTTACTTTGTGTAAGTTAGTATATATAAATAAGAAACTTACGTCAAGACATTTTATGAGCTTTGCTCATTCATTGATATACCGTTATAATAGACCTAGAGAGGTGAGAAATATGAGCCTATCATCTTTATGTCCGAAATTCGAAAAAGGAATGAAAATGATAAGTCAGCGCTGGAATGGATTCATCATTCACCAGCTTCTTAACGGCCCGCAGCGGTTTTGCCATATAGAATCTTCCCTTCCCATCAGCGGAAGGCTGTTATCCGAAAGATTAAAAGAACTCGAACACGAAGGCATCATCCACCGGCACGTGTATCCAGAAACTCCGGTACGGATCGAATACTCCCTGACTGAAAAAGGACAGGCGCTCGAATCGGTCCTTAAAGGAATGGAAAAATGGTCGCAGGAATGGATCGATCCGGACGGCGCCAATGAACGGGAAAATCATTAAAAAAGGCGTGCATCTCAGGTGCATCGCCTTTTTGTTTTGCCGTTTTATTCCGCATATTTTTCAGATCCCCGCCTTTTTCATGCTTGCCTGAACATCAATTTTTAATCCTCATATATTAAATAGGGAAAGATTACTTCCTGAGAGGAGAAAGAAATGCGGAGATGCTTGAAAATATTAGTTCTGATTAAAACGTTTTGGAAGACCATGCCCAAACATGAAGTAAAGTATAAAATGATGAAATCTCTGGAGGAGTTTGCCGAAGTCATGTACTGGCATACAGACGGCTATCTTCCGGATATTTTGGACAAAATCCAATTTCGCCCTGATTTCATTTTCCACTACGACATTGCCTACGGCTTCTCATTATCCCCAAACATAAGGGGGCTCAAGGATACAAACATCCCCACCGGCGCGTTTGTGATCGATTCTCATTTTAATCAACAGATCAGAAGCAGCTATTTCGAAGAAAACCAAATTGATTTAATTTTTTCAGTGACAAAAGAGCATTTTTTAAATGAATATCCCCAGTATGAAGAAAAATTCAGATGGGTTCCATGGGCAGTTGATCCAGAAATATTCAAGGACTGGAAGTTGAAAAAAACGATAGACTATTTGCTCATGGGACTCGTGCATGAAGGAAACAAAAGATACCCCCCAAAAGGAAAATACCTTTTTAGGGAGGCTGTACTGCAGACCATGAAGCATGAAGAAGGGTTTGTTCACCACCCCCATCCCGGCAATGTCATAACTGATGAAGAAGAAATCAAGCAGGCTTTTTTGAATGAAAAGTATGCCCAGGAACTGAACAGGGCCAAGATATTTTTCACGTGCGGAAGCACCCTTCGCTACCCGTTGTTGAAATTTTTTGAAGCTCCTGCCTGCAGAACGTTGTTGCTGGCGGAACCAAATCAAGATATTTACGATCTTGGTTTTAAAGACGGCACCCATTTCATTGCTTGTGAAGTTGAAGACTTTTATGATAAAGTAAAATACTATCTTCAAAACGAAAAAGAAAGGCAGCGTATCACAGACAACGGCTACCGTCTCGTTCATTCGCGGCATACCTATCATGCGCGCGCACAAGAAATAGCAGACGCGATAATAGATTTTTTGGAGCAGCGGAAACGGTGATGAATGGATCCATTTTTCTTATCCGGCGGGATTGTTCCCGCACGCATTTTCTTTTCGGACATATATTTCTATTACTGATGATTTAAAAGATTTCGAGGTGAAAAACATGGGAACGGAAATGCCCGCTGAGTTTTATGATCAATTTATTGACCGACATCTGATTCCGCTTGAAAAAAGTCCTTGGAAAAAGGTGTATGAAGAAGCTGCACGTCTATTGCCGGAATCCAAAGATGAAACGATTGTTGATATTGGCTGCGGCACAGGGAGATTCGCAAAGCTTTTATATGACAAAGGATACAGAAAATATTTAGGCATCGATTTTTCCAAAGGAATGCTTGAAGAAGCCAAAAGGTATAATCCCTCGTTTACTTTCATCGAAGGGAATGTATATGACGAGGCGATCGTCCGGATGCTGCAAAAATACAATGTTTTTGTTTTGCTGGAAGTGTTAGAGCATATCGAGAAAGACAAGGCGTTTTTATCAAGTCTTCCTCAAGGGAGCGATATGGTGATTTCTGTGCCTAACTATGATTCTCGCGCCCATGTCCGCCACTTCAAACATATTGACGAAGTCATCGAAAGATACGACGGCATATTGGATTTTCAGGGCAGCGAAAAAGTCGTCATTAAAACATCTGAACAGCTGAAGAATGAAATTTACGTGCTGAACTGCAAAAAAAGATAATAAACGGGAATTGGCATGCAGCGAGCTAATGCGGATAACCTGTGAAGCGTTAGCTTGTCTCTGCATCAAAAGAGCATCCCCCAATCGTACATGCAAGTCTCCGCAACTTGCATTTGTCGTTTCAGGAGATGCTATTTTCCCCGGCACAATTATGATTGATCCAGCAGCTTCTCAACCCTTTCACGGACTTGCGGAACCGAAAGACCGATGATAATTTGCAAGGCTTTTCCGTTTCTGACGACACCGTGAACGCCAAATGACTTAAACGTACTGTCCGGCTCCACTTTCGATTCATCATACACGCTGACTCTCAGTCTTGTCGCACAATTCGTCACTTCAGCTATGTTTTCTTTTCCGCCGAGCGCTTTGATGCAAAGAACCGCCTGATCGGTTTCATCCATTTCCTGCGCAGCAGAAACCTCTTTTTCGGACTCTTTTTTCGCCTTGTATTCTTTTTTCGAATAAAATTTGGTCTCCTGCTGCTGGTCTTTTTCACGCCCCGGTGTGGCGATATCCAATTTTACAATCAAGAACCTGAATACGAAGAAGTAAATGGCGGTGAAAGACAAGCCGATCAAAATTTGAAAAATATAAGTGCTGCCATGCTGATGAAACAGAGGGATCCAGTTGAGCGTTAAAATCTCGATTAAACCGCCGCCCATATTTCCGACAACCCCTGCAGCATACATCAAGGTTGCCATCGTCGCGGCCAAGAGACTGTGTACGAAAAACAGCAGCGGCGAAATGAACAAAAACGTAAATTCGATCGGCTCCGTGATCCCCGCAATCACCGCTGTCAGCGTGATCGGAATCAGCAGACCGGCAACGATTTTCTTCTTTTCTTTTCTGGCTGTTACATAGATCGCGAGCGCGATCCCCAGAATTCCGAAGATTTTAGAGTTTCCGTGGAGCGCGAATCCGCCTTGAGGAAAGAGCTCTTTCAACGGCTCAGAGCTTGCCGAGAACTCGCTGAGATGCTGCGCCCAATAGGTGACAATTCCGCCTTCAACTACGGCCGGGCCGAAAACAAATGGCGTGTAGATGAAGTGATGCAGGCCTGTAGGGATCAAAATTCTTTCCAAAAATGTGTAAACCCATACACCGAATGCTCCTGAGGCGACAAGGAAGCTTTGCAGCGACGCAATGCCGCCCTGCACCATCGGCCAAATCCACGCGGTCGCAAGCGCTACCGGAAGCATGATCGCAAATGAAATGATAACGACAAATGAAGAGCCTTGAAATATTCCTAAAAAATCGGGCAGCTTCTTATCAAAGTAGCGATTGTGGATATAAACGACAATCGATGAAATCAGAATCGCCCCGATAATGTTCGTATCAAGGGTTTTGATGCCGGCGATTTCCGCAAGTCCGCTTGTTCCTCCGGCTTCCTGTGTCATATCAACACCGAAAAAATCGCCCCATACTGTCAAAATGGCGCTGACAAAATAATTGAAGGTCAGATAGGTAGTAAGCGCTTCCAAACATGCCCTCGCCTGCGCTTTTTTCGCCAGTGCGATCGGAATTCCGACCGCAAACAGCAGCGGCATTTGCCTGAAGACAGTCCAGCCGCCTTCTTCAAGGATATACCAGAATTGATACCAAAAGGTGTCCTGACGGGCAAGCGCTCCCATCAGCTGCTCATTTTTAAATAATGTGCTGAGGCCCACGACGATCCCGGCAAAGGCAAATAGCAAAACCGGCACAAACATGGCGCTTCCGAATCGCTGTACTTTTTGCATCAATGCGAATCCCCCCTGTTATTCCTGATTTTTCTTTTCTTCAGCATAGTCGACATAGCTGCGAAACAGCGCTTCCCCAACGAGAAAAAAGGGCGCAAAAGCTGTCAGCTCCGTTTTTGGATAAACCGTCACCGTCTGGCTCGGCGCATAGAGATTGTAAGGCGTGAGCTGGGCGAGCAGATTATTTTTCAAATTAGTCAAAGAGATAAAAGGAATGCCTTTTGCCGACAGAGACTGTGCCTGCGGAATCAGCGACGGGGTTTCTCCTGACAGCGAAATGATGATGATCAGATCGGCCGGGCTAAAATCAGGAAACATGAGGTCGAAATCGATTTGATCTTTGATCACCGTCAAATAACGGTGCTGAGAAACAAACATTCGCTGCAGCTCATAAGCGCACGTGGTCTGAGCGGTACCTGAACCATAGACAAAAATGCGGTCTGCTTCGTCAATGAGCTGACACATCTTGCGCAAATCCGTATTTTTCAAATACTTCATGCTTGCTTCCATATCCCTCATGAGGCATTCAAAGGAACGGCAATCTTCCCGCTCTTCTTCCCGTTTCTCGGCCTCCCATTTCAGAAACACCCTGAACTCACTGTACCCGCTGAAATCCAATTTTTGAGAAAGCCTTAAAATCGATGTGCGGGATACGTTGCATTTCTTTGCTAATTCGTTGATGCCCAGCTTGTAGCAAGTGTCTTGATGGTTCAAAATATATTTCAAAACATGAAAGTCGTTTTCGTTCAATTTTTTATAATGCTTGTTCATTAATTCTTCCAACTGCATCATTTTCACCCCATTTATTCTCTGTCTCTATTATATAAAATACGAGAATAAATGGGAGATATGCCTGGGCTGGCCGGTATGGCTCAGGAGCCCAGGCGCTTTTATCCTTAAAGCGACGGCTGAAGATGTTCCCCGGAGAGCTCCGGCCAATATGCTTTGTTCGCTTCAATCAGATCATCGAGAATCAGTTTGGCTGTTCTTGCATTCGGCACGGTGCGCGACAAAATCAGAGCCTGCCAAAGCTTTTGATACGATTTTTCAATCCAGGCTTCAACGACAAGCTTTTCAACAGACACCTGCTGTTCCATCAGCCCTTTTTGGAACTGCGGTATCTTGCCGATTGTGATCGGCTCCGGACCGTTTTTGCCGACAATGCAAGGCACCTCAACCATCGCCGATGAATCGAAGTTTTGGATCGCTCCGTTATTTTCAACAATTAAAAGCATCCGTTCACCGGTATTAAAAGCAAGGGCGCGCGCAAGGTCGACAATATATGAAGCATGATCATCAATTTTGATTTTGCTGCCGGCGCTGGATTGGGCTTTTGCGATTTTTTCACACTCGCCGAAAATGAATTTTTCCCGCCCTTCCATTACTTCGTTCGCCCGCGTGAATTCAGGGTTTGATTTTTTCACCATGTCATCGGGATAAAAATAATATTGCAAATACGTATTTGGAAGCGTCTCAGGATCGAGTTCATATACTTCCCTCGCTTTTTTGAACGTGTCGTTCCAGCTGGCCTCAGCCTTTTCATGTTCGTGTTCAGGAATATAGCCGAACTTCCCGACGTGCTCCTTGATCTCCGGCATCAGATCATTGCCGTTTTTATCACAAATTGACGTCCACCAGCCAAAATGATTAAGACCGTAATAACGGACGACCATCTCTTTTCGTGATGACAGCCCGAGAATTTGAGCCATCCTGTCTTCGATACCGATCGGCATATCGCAAATGTTCAGCACTTTTGATGTCGGCCGCAGCCTTCTCGTCGCTTCGGCAACGATTGCAGCCGGGTTTGAATAGTTCAGCATCCACGCATCAGGTGAATAAGTTTCCATATAATCAATGAGCTCAAGGACGCCGCCAATCGACCTCATTCCGTACGCAATCCCTCCGGGTCCGCACGTCTCCTGGCCGACGACTCCGTATTTCAGAGGGATCTTTTCATCGAGCTCGCGCATCGCATATTTGCCCACTCTGATATGAGCCATGACAAAATCAACATCGGAAAACGCCTCTTCCGGATCGGTTGTCGCTAAAAATTGAATGTGCGGAGCCCTTTCTCGAACCAACACTTCACAGGCGCCGGCTATCTTGTCTTGCCGCTCCCCATCATTGTCATACAATTTCAGCTGTCGGATCGGGAAATCATCCAAATTGTCCAAGAGCATCAATACAATCCCCGGGGTAAATGTGCTTCCTCCGCCTGCAATGACAATCGAATACGTTTTATCCATTTTTAAAGCCCCCTTATAAGCGTTTACAATTTACTTATATCATGCTGAAGGAGCCGTTCCAACAGGTTCGGGAAAGACAGTTCCTATACTCGCGTTCTGTTTATTTTCCCGAAAAACGGGAACTTTCCCGGCCGTTTTATGTCGTGTAGAATAAAGGCAATTCACTGAATTGGAGTGTGTTGTTGATGCTGATCGCAATCGGTTTATTTTTGCTGGCGGGCTTGGCTGAAATCGGCGGGGGCTATCTCGTATGGCTGTGGCTGAGGGAAGCCAAACCGCTGTGGTACGGGGTAGCCGGAGGGCTGACTTTAATCATTTACGGCATAATCCCGGCTTTTCAGGCGTTTCCATCGTTCGGGCGCGTCTATGCCGCGTACGGGGGCGTATTTATTATTCTGGCTGTGCTTTGGGGTTGGCTGGTGGACAAAAAAACCCCCGACCTCTATGATTGGGCCGGGGCCGTGATCTGTTTAGCCGGTGTCAGCGTCATGCTTTGGGCGCCGAGAGGTTAAAGGTTATACTTTCGAAGCCGCTTGTAAAATGTGCTTCTTGGAATTCCGGCCTGCTTAGCCGCTTCGGACACATTTCCTTTCGTTTTTTGCAAAGCTTCCATCATCGTTTGTTTTTGGACACGTTCTCTGAATGTGAGCCGGTCTTCTTCAGAAGGTGCGCCGCTTTTCCAATGGAGTCCGTCCAGCACCGCGCTGTATTGGGACGGGGCGATCAGCCCGCCGTCCGGAAATAAAACCCTGAGCCTTTCAAACGTATTAAAGAGCTCACGGACGTTTCCCGGCCAGTGATATTCTTGAAGCCGATTGAAAAAAACCGGCGGAAAATCGGCCTTCCACCCGTGTTGCTGCTGATAGTGGCGGAACAAATCAGGTATGTCCTCTTTGCGCTCTCTGAGCGGCGGTACTTTTACCGGATAAACATGAAGGCGGTAATACAGATCTTCACGTATCTTTCCTTTTTGGAGAAGATCTTTCAGATCACGGTGTGTTGCTGTGATGATTCTGATGTCGAGGGGAACTTCACGGGTTCCGCCGATCGGGGTGACCTTCCGCTCTTCGATGATCCTTAAGAGCGCCACTTGCATCTGATAAGGGATCTCACCGATTTCATCGAGAAAAATCGTACCGCGGTGAGCCTGTTCAAACTTCCCTTTTGAACCGCGGCGCTTTGCTCCTGTAAATGCACCTTCGGCATAGCCGAACAATTCGCTCTCCATCAGGCTTTCAGGAATGGCGCCGCAGTTGACGGCGATAAAAGGCCCGTTTCTCCGGGCGCTTGCCTGATGAATGGCCCTTGCGGCAAGTTCCTTTCCGGAGCCTGTCTCCCCCCATATGTATACATTCGCATCAGTCTGAGCCGCAAGCCTCATGTCGTTAAGCGCCTGCTGAAACGCCCGGCTTGTTCCGGTTTCTCCTGGATAGATGAAACCGGATGCGAGTGATGGAGCTGTTTTTTTGCGGGAGACTTCAGCCAGTGCCATCGACTTTCCGAGGGGCCTCCCGTCTTTTGCGGAGAAAATCGTCTGCTTGTGCACGCCGGCAAACCCGCGCTCATACAGATCATTGACATCCATTCTCCTCCAGTCGGAAAAACGTTCCCGCACCGATCTGCTCGCAGCTACGATTTTGTCTTTTTCATTGCAGACGATAAACGGCTGATCCGAATCGATTTTTTCAAGACAATGGCTGATGAGCTCGGCTTCGTTTTTTTTCGTGTGTACGCTGACCTCGCGCTCGATGGCGTGTGCGGCAGTAGCAGCCATCCCAAGCATAAAGGGATGCCTTCTATCCGTGAGACAGGAAATATCAATCAAACCCATAACGGTGCCGTCTTCATCGCGAATCGGTGCAGCAGAACAGCTCCAATGATGGGATGCCACCGAAAAATGCTCGGTCCCGTGAATGGTGACAGCTTCGCCGATTTCAAGTGCGGTTCCGATGGCGTTCGTACCGACTTCTGTTTCCGTCCAGCGCACACCCTCAACAAAATTGATTTTTTTCGCCTCTTCAAGCGTCCTCAGGCATCCGGCCAAACTCAATACGTACCCGTCGGCATCGATCAAGAGCGCCATCATTTCCGACTCTTTTAATTCACGGCTGATATTGTGTAAATAAGGCAGGGCGATATCGAGGAATAACGAATGTTTCTTTTTTTGAGCGTTGAATAAATCCTTTTTTAAAATTGACTGTCCTTTATCTAAATACGGATTTACATTTCGGCTTTTGCAGCGGTACCATGATTCCATGACTCTTTTGTTCAAGCGGGCCTGGTCAAGGAGCCCCTCCTGAACAAAACGTTTCCACGTATTTAAATAGCAGGGCGTCGGATTCATTCCATCCTCTCCTAATGCTTTTTCCTCATTATATTATAAAAGCGCTTTCAATATCGATAAAAAAAACTCCGCACTTACCTGCTGTGCGAAGTTTTCCATTATTCAGCAATGAACCGCCTGGCCTGCGACTTGCAGCAAAGCTTCGTGAATCGTTTCCGAAAGAGTCGGATGGGCCGCGATGAAGTGCTCCATTGCGTCTGCCGTCAGCTCAGCGTGCATCATCACGGCTGCCTGGCCGATCAGTTCGGTTGCTCCCGGACCCACGATCGAAACCCCGACAATTTCCTGATACTCCGGCTCTGTGATGATTTTGACCTTTCCGGCAGCCTCATTTAAAATAAGTGCTTTTCCGTTTGAAGAAAACGGAAACTCACCGATACGAACATCCCCGTAGCGCTCCCTCGCCTTTTTTTCATTTAAGCCGACGCTTGCGATCTCAGGCGAGGTATAGATGCAGCGCGGAATGATTTCACTGTTGACCTTCATGTCTTTGCCCGAGGCATGGGATGCGGCGACGATTCCTTCGTGAAAGGCGGCATGCGCTAGCTGAACTCCGCCTGTGATATCCCCGCACGCATAAATATGCGGAATGTTTGTCTGCATATGCTTGTTGACTTGAATCCCTTTCCTGTCATATCGGACTCCGATATGCTCAAGCTTCAAATCAGCAGTTCTCGGTTTTCGGCCGACGGCGACCAGACATCGATCCGCTTGAATATTAAAGCTGTCATCGCCATTTTTCAGAAAGACGCGCTGCCGGGCAGGATCAAGACGCTCCACTTGTACAGATGTGAAAACACGGACGCCGGACTCTTCGAGACTTGTGTGCAGAAAGGCGGCAATATCCGGATCTTCCTCAGGCAAAATCTGTTCCGCTTGCTCGGCTATCACTACGTTTGCTCCCAACCTGCTGTATATACTGGCAAATTCACAACCGATGATTCCTCCGCCGATAATAAAAATTGTTTCAGGAATGGATGGCAATGACATGGCATCTCCGCTGTCGATGATCCAGCTCCCGTCAAAAGACGCTAAAGGCAGTGCGGCAGGTTCCGCTCCTGCCGCTATAATCACATGCCCGGCATTGATGACCTCCTGTTTTCCGTCCTTTTCAACAATTATGTCGTGTTCCGACAAGAACGATGCTTTTCCTTGCAGCACCTTGATTTTGTTTTTATTCATCAAATATTTAATACCCCCGGCGAGCCGCTGAATAATCTCTCTCTTACGGCTCTGGACGGCCTCCCACTGAACCGTCGGGCTTTCGCCTGCCAGCCCGATGCCGAATGCACCGGCGGACTTTACTTTCTCGAACATATCGGCGCTCTCAAGAAGCGCTTTTGTCGGTATGCACCCTTCATTTAAACACGTCCCTCCGAGGGGGCCATCTTCAATCAGGATGACTTCTCTGCTATTCTTGGCGGCTGTTATTGCCGCTACGTAACCCGCAGGTCCCCCTCCTATAATCGCGAGTGTCACAGTCTATCCACCTTCTCTCTATAAAAGAATCGATGCAGGATCTTCCAAATATTTTTTTACATCTGAAAGGAATGCTGCAGCAGGCGCACCATCAAGCGCGCGGTGATCAAAAGTCAGACTGAGCGGCAGAATGGCGCCCTTTGTCAGTTCTCCGTCTTGATAGACGGGGGCCGAATACATTTGGCCGATTCCAAGTATCCCGGTTTCTGGCGGATTTAAGATCGGTGTAAAGTGCTCGACACCATATGCGCCGAGATTTGTAATCGTAAATGTCGATCCTTCTATTTCGTCGTGCAGAAGCCTACCTTCCCGCGCTTTTTTGGCGTACCATTTGATTTTCTTGGCCAGTTCGATCAGCGGAAGCCGCTCGGCATGACGGATGACGGGAACGGCCAGGCCTTCGTCCAAAGCCGCCGCCACTCCTAAATGAACATGATCAAAGGTCGCAAGCCTTCCGTCTTGATAAACGCTGTTCATGGCCGGATGATCCAAAAGCGAAAAAACAGCTGCCCTGGCGGCAAAATCAGTGATCGTCAGCTTTGTATCATACCTGGATTGAGCTGTTTCATTAAGCTGTTTTTGCAGGGCTGTTAATTTCGTGATGTCCGCCTTCATCGTAATCGTCAGCTGGGCGCTGTTTTGCAGGCTTTCCGTCATTCTTGCGGCAATCGTTTTCCTCATCGGGCTTGCCGGCGGACGATCTTCAGCCTTATCCGCCTGCTTGTTCGGCCTGTCGGGAAGCGCCTGCAGCACATCCGCTTTCGTAATTCTCCCTCCGGGCCCCGTGCCTTTCAGCGTTTTGATGTCTATATTTGCGCTTTGCGCGATTTTGCGTGCAGCCGGAGAAATTTTAATCCGTTCTTTCGGGGAATCCGGCTGTTTTGTTTGACTTTCCGGCGTTTGTTCGTTTTCATTCCCGATCTGGCAGATGACCGTTCCCGGCGGCACTCCCTCTCCTTCGGACACTTTGATGTCCAACACGGTTCCGTTTGCCGGAGATTCGATTTCCATTTCGATTTTTTCGGAATTGATGCTGGCAATGCTTTCTCCTTTTTCAACGGCTTCACCGACTTTTTTATTCCAGACGGAAACCGTACCTTCTTTCATCGCCATTCCCAATTTCGGCATGACAACCTCGACAGCCATGTTCTCCTCTCCTTTCCAATCTTTATACCGTATGTGTTGAGATTTCTCCGAGCATCTCCAGCACGGTGTTCACCACTTTTTCCGGCGTCGGCAAATACAGGTCTTCAAGAGGCGGTGAAAATGGCACCGGCGTATGTGGAGCCGTTACCTTTTTAACCGGTGCATCAAGCGAATCAAATCCTTTATCTGCCGCCAATGATGCGATATCCGCGGCGATGCTGCATCTCGGATTGGCTTCATCGACGATCACAAGTCTGTTTGTTTTTTCAACAGATGTAAGGACGGCCTCCTCATCAAGCGGTGAAAGACTCCTCGGATCAAGGACTTCGGCTTCGATTCCCCGCAGTGAGAGCTGTTCCGCCGCTTGAAGCGCCGTATGAACCTGTTTGCCGACTGCGACAATCGTTACATCAGCGCCTTCCCGCTTGATATCGGCTTTTCCGATCGGAAGCGTGTAATATTCTTCCGGCACATCGCCTGTCATGTTGTACAGCGTTTTGTCTTCAAAAAAGATAACCGGGTCCTGATCCTCAATCGCAGCGAGCAATAAGCCTTTCGCATCGTACGGGGTCGACGGCACAATCACTTTCAAGCCGGGAATGCTTGTAAATAGGGCATACAAGCTTTGCGAATGCTGGGCGGCTGCCCTAAAGCCGGCTCCGTGGGTCGTCCGGATCGTAATCGGAACTTCCGCTTTTCCGCCAAACATGTAGCGGAACTTCGCTCCCTGGTTCAGCACCTGGTCCAGACACGTGCCGATAAAATCGTTAAACATCAATTCCGCGATCGGCCTTAAACCTGTTGAAGCCGCCGCCATGGCTGCGCCGATGTACCCCGCTTCACTGATCGGCGTATCAAGGACGCGCTCCCGTCCAAATTCCTGAACAATCCCTTTCGTGACGCCAAGCACACCGCCCCATGCTTCATCATCCTGCAGATGATCGACATTCGCTCCTCCTGCGACATCTTCCCCCATTAAAATGACGTGATCGTCCTTTCTCATCGCAAGTTTGATCGCTTCATTCAATGCGGCTGACATGCTGATTTCCCTCGTCATGTTTCCTTCCCCCTTCATGAATTAATAGGATACATATACATCTGTCAGCAGTTCGGTTTCTTCCGGATAAGCGCTTTTTTCGCTGAATGCGACCGCTTGCTCGACCGCTTCTTCAACTTCTTTTTCAATCCGTGACTGCTCTTCTTCACTCATCAGCCCTTTTGCCAGCAATTCGCTTTTGAACACGGCAATGGCATCTTTTTCTTCCTGATGCACCGCTTTTTCGTCATTTGTTTTGTAGCGCTGGGCATCTCCTTCAAAATGGCCGTAGTTCCGGTATGTCATACACTCAATAAGCGTCGGTCCTTCACCGTTTTTGGCACGCTCTATCGCCCGGCCCGCAGCCTGGAAAACCGCGGCTGCATCTTTTCCATCCACGCGAATGCCCGGAATCCCGTAGGCGGCCGCACGATCTGCGATCGACTCGCAGCTTGACGCATAGGAAAACGGCGTCGCTTCGCCATACCCGTTGTTTTCGGCGACAAATATGACAGGGAGCTTCCAGATGGCGGCAAGGTTGATCCCTTCGTGAAACGTCCCCTGGTTGTTGGCGCCGTCGCCAAAAAAGCAAACGCTTACATTTTTAGTCTTTTTATACTTTGCAGTGAGGGCAGCTCCGCAGGCCAAGGGAAATCCCCCGCCGACGATTCCGTTTGCGCCTAGCATCCCTTTGTCAAAGTCTGCGATATGCATCGATCCGCCTTTTCCTTTGCAAAGTCCTGCAGATTTCCCGTATATCTCGGCCATCATCCCTTTCAAGTCGCACCCTTTTGCAATGCAGTGCCCATGGCCGCGATGTGTGCTCGTGATGGTGTCTTCATCATTCAGATGGGCGCAGACGCCCGCAGCGACCGCTTCTTCCCCGGCGTAAAGATGGACAAAACCCGGCAGTATCCCTTTAGCAAACAGCTGATGAACCCGATCTTCGAAATAGCGGATTTCCAGCATTTTTTGATACATCCATACCGCCTTTTCCTTTGTCAGTGCCTCTTCCATATGAAAAAACCTCCTGTCTTTTTTTACTCACACGTTATGATGCAAAAATCGTGCCAGCTCTCCGACGCGAACATGAAGCTCTTTTCAGACGAACATCCTTCCAAAACAAGAGACAAAACGAGACGGGTGTCTCAATTTGTCTACTTCATCAGTTGCGGAAATGTCTTTGCCGCAGTTAGAATGAACGGTAGAGACGAAGGAGGTTTTTTTCATGAAGAAAGCGTATGTTTTTTTAATCGGCGGATTTGAAGAAATCGAAGCGATAGCAACGATTGATATTTTACGGAGAGCTGAAGTCGAGACCGTCACCGTCTCGCTTGATCCATCGCGCAGCGTGAAAGGCGGGCATGACATTGTCGTCGAGGCAGACGTCATGTTTGAGGATGCTGATTTTCAAAAAGCGGATATGCTGATACTTCCGGGCGGAAATGTAGGCAGCAAAAAAATGCTGGAACACCAAGCTTTGCACAAGACGCTGACAGAAGCGGCGGATGCAGGAAAATATGTCGCCGCTATCTGCGCCGCAACGATGACGCTCGGAAAAACGGGGCTTGTCAGCGGGAAAAAAGCGACCTGCTATCCCGGGGTTGAAGAACATTTAACAGGAGCGGATGTCACTGCAAATGAAAATGTTGTCGTAGATGGAAACATCATTACTTCCAGAGGCCCGGCGACCACGATTCCATTTGCCCTCAAGCTTGCCGAATTGCTGAACGGCAAAGAAAAAGCCGATGCAGTTGCCAAGGGAATGCTCGTCTGCTAAGACGGTATTCCTCTTTTTTATCCATAAAAGAACGGTATTGACATCATAAATCTTAAAAGATATGATATTTAAAAAGTAATTCCGTAAAATCAATAATTGTAATCTCATGCAAAAGAGCTTTAGCATTCGGCTATAATCCCTATGGTCGCGTGAAAAAGCACCCTTTACCATGTATGACATTAACATTTTGATAGGACGGTATATTTCATTTTCCCTATACTCATGTATAAGGAAAAGAAATATACCGTTTTTCAGGAGGATATAACATTGAAAAAACAGAAAGTGACAAAGGGGTCTCTGGAGGCGGAGATCAGCAAAACCTTAACCCAATGGGAAAAAGACTATTTGGGCCGCGGCTCCGTGTCTGTTAAAACAGACATTCTCAGAAATATGGTCATCATTTCCCTGAACGGTATTTTGACACCCGCCGAATACGAACTTTGCAGTACAAAAGAAGGCCTGCTGTCAATTAAAAGAACCCGCTCCGGTTTGGTGGAATCGGGTATAGAACAACTGAGCCGCATAATGAAGGAGCTGACCGGTGAAGAGACGATCAGCTTTCACACGGATATCAGCACCCGCACTGGCGAGCGGATCATGGTATTTAAATTGGCAAACGACCTGCAAAAAAAATTGGCATAGAAAAACGGAAGATCTTTAAAGCATGAACATGAGTTAAAGATAAGCCGGTATTATTCAGAAAGATTGGCTGAAATGGGCCGATCCTGAATATACCGGCTTTTTTTACGTTTTCAGAAAGGAAGGCAAGACATGAAACAGTATGTTCTTTTCCATCATCCCGACGGAGGGATGCCGGATGTTTGATCTGCTAGATTCTTTATTTTGGCTGAAAATATTTTTCGCGTCGCTTACGCTTTGTTTGTTCAGCGCACTGCTCGTCCTGAATCGAAAGGTTCCATTGGCATATGTACGGATTCACGCCAAGATCATCGCCCTGCCGCCGCTTGCCGCGCTGGCAGCATTGATAACGGCAAATCCCGGGCAAGCTGGAGCTCCTTGGCGCTTGGATTCGCTGGCTTGGCTGATCGCCTTGTTTGTCTTGACAATCGGCTTCATCGTCCAGCGCTACTCTGTCCGGTATTTGTTCGGCGACCGCTCCTACCGTAAATTTTTTGTGCTGCTGACGCTTACAACAGGAGGCGCTTCATGCGCCTGGCTGAACGATGATCTTCGCTGGCTCCTCTTATGCTGGGGTATCACGCTTTTCGGCTTGACCGCGCTAATCGGCTTAAACAGCGCGTGGCAACCGGCCAAAAATGCCGCTTTGTATGCGGGCCGAATCTTTGCACTCAGCTGGCTGGCGATAGCAGCAGCCGCTCTTTGGCTGTCTCTCGCGACAGGACACTGGCAGCTATCATCCGCCATAGCGGAGGAAAGCCTTGTACAGCTCAGCTCATGGGAGAAAACCGGGATTGGCCTCCTTATCATTTTAACGGTGATGATTCCTGCGGCACAGTGGCCGTTTCATCGCTGGCTGCTCGATTCGGCAATCGCGCCGACTCCCGTTTCCGCGGTCATGCACGCCGGACTCGTAAATGTAGGCGGCGTCATGCTGACCCGTTTCGCACCGATGTTCAGCGGTGATGGTCTGCAGCTTATTCTGCTTGTTCCCGCCGTCTTTTCCGTCTTGCTCGGAACGGGCATGATGATCGTCCAGACGGACTACAAGCGGCAGCTCGCAGCTTCAACGGTCGCGCAGATGGGTTTTATGCTCGTCCAATGCGCATTAGGAGCCTATATTGCGGCTGTTATTCACCTCATTTTGCACGGCCTGTTCAAAGCCGCCCTTTTCCTGCAAGCCGGATCAGCGGTGCGCCGTTATGAATCGTTCGCCTCTAAACGGGGCAGACCGGCTCTTTTCTGGGACATGATAGGCGGCGCCTTTGCTCTTACTGTCGTCATCGGAATCTGGGTCTCAGCTGCGGACGATGGCTATCAATTGATCAGCGCCCTTGTTTTAGGCTGGGCATTGTTCATTGCTTGGAGACAGCTTGTCACAGCCAATGACGGTCGCGTCACACGAATGGCCGGGCTTTTCATTTTAACGGGGGCTTCACTCGCGTTTGCCATCATTCATTCCGGTTTACACGGGCTCCTGAAGGAAGCTGTTGTACAGGGGGCGCAACCACCCGTCATGGCGGCCGTTTTAACGGTAGTCGTTTTGTTAGCTGGCACTGCGGCCGGCGCCTTGATCGTTCGGCAGCGGTTTGCATGGTCCGGCGCACTTTATCTGCGTCTTGTAAAAACGGGTGAGCCTCATTTTGAATCGGTCGAAGAACGGCCGAATTATCTTGACCAATATCTTACTCAAGGAGGTCGTCAATCATGAAAGCAGCACCCACATTGTCTAAACAATTGATCTTCAAATATGAACATCAGACAGCGGACTTTAATATTGATGAATCGGTTCAATCAGCAGCACGAGTCATTGCGCCGCTTTGGCCGATTGAAACCTTTGCCGCGCGCCATCCGTGGATGGGTCTTGAAGAACAGACATTTGAACAGACGGCCCGGCAGCTTAAACAGCAGCTTCAGGTTGATATATACCCAAAGTCCTCCATTTTCCGCTCCGCAAAACAAAGGGGAGAAATCGATGAGGCCATTCTTGAAAAAAAGCTGACGCATTGGCTCGATTCACATCAGCCCGGCATGCAGAGGGAAACAGCGGAAGCGTTTTGCAAAGCCGCGCTCAAGCTGGATGAAATCCCTGAACAGCTCTTGAGATCCCGGCAAGTCGAAAAGCTTGCCAAACAAGCAGCGCGCGGGACAATCGATGATCAAAAAACACGCTTGATCAAACCGCTCAGCGTTTTTGCCGGACAAAAAACCGCTCACCTTCTTGATCATCATGTGATTAAATGGTGCAAGCTGTTTCTCGATGAATCACAATCGGCATGGCGGCTTCCGCATCGTGAGAAAGGGTTTTACAGCGCTTGGCGGCAGCTTGTTGAACATGATCCCGCCCTGGCGCGAGCGGAACGCCAACGACTGAAAGGGTGGCCGGAAGAGCCTCGGGACGCGATGAAAAGAGCACTCCGAGCGCTTGATATTTCTGATGGAGACGTTCAGGCATACCTTGAAGCTCATTTGCTCTCTCTTCCGGGATGGGCCGGGATGATGCTTTGGCGTTCCCAGCAATCGCAGGACGAACAAGGGCTGCTTCTCGAGTATTTGGCCATCCGGCTTTCAATGGAATGGATGCTTATTGAACCTTATTTGCCGCTGTCTAAGCCAAAACCTGAAAAAGAGATGCAGGTCGTTCCTTTGATTGCGGCCTGGCTGCATTGGGGCGGCCTGACGCCTGACGAATGGCTCAAACTTTCAGCAGCAGAGCAAAAAGCGAGATTAACACTCGCCCGCCGCTTTGATGATCTAACGCGCAGGCGCATCTGGCTGGAAGCATGGGAACAATCATACGCTGCTGAGGTAAGGAACCTCATCACGGCAAACAAACCTGCCGCTGCCGCCAAAAGTGAAGCGGCGCTGGCCCAGCTTGCATTTTGTATTGATGTCCGTTCAGAGCCGTTCCGACGGGCATTGGAAAAGTCAGGCCCTTTTGAAACGTATGGAACAGCGGGCTTTTTCAATCTGGCAATCGAAACGTGCGAACTTGGCACTAAGCACACTCACAGCTCTCTGCCGGTCATCCTTAAACCTCAGCATCGAGTAAATGAAACGGCCGATGAATCAAGCTTTAAATCGTATCAAGAACATAAAAAAGCAGCAGCTTCGCTGAGCTCCGCCTTTAAAAAGATGAAACAGAATCTATTGGCGGGTATGCTCCTTCCCGAAGTGAGCGGGCCATGGCTGAGCCTGCAAATGGCCGCGCGCAGCCTGGTCCCCCGCACAGCCGGGCAAACTTTCCGGAATGCGCGGAAAACATGGCTGAAAAAGCCTCAGGCAAAGCTCTCGCTTGATCGTATGGAAACATCTGATGCCGGTATTCCGGTCGGATTTACGGATGAAGAAAAAGCCGCCTATGCCAGACAGGCATTAAAGATGATGGGGATCACAGATCGGTTCGCTCCGCTGGTTGTCATTTGCGGGCACGCCAGCAGAAGCACGAATAACCCTTATGCATCGGCATTGGACTGCGGCGCCTGCGGAGGCGCATCAGGCGCTTTTAACGCACGCGTCCTAGCCGCTTTATGCAACCTTCCGAGCGTCAGACAGAGGCTCCGCTCCGACGGCATTTTTATTCCGGAAGATACGGTATTCGCCGCCGCAGAGCACATTACAACATTGGATGAACTGCAGTGGCTCTATGTACCTGAGCTTCCGGCTAAAGCTCAACAAGCGTTCGACCGCATCAACTCGGTGCTTCCTGATGTGAGCCGTACTGTCGGAGCCGAACGCTTAGAAGAGCTGCCGCAGCTCGGCTACCAAAATCCGCGGAATGAAGTTGAGCGCTTCGCCGAAGATTGGAGCGAAATCCGTCCAGAATGGGGGCTGGCCCGAAATGCTTCATTCATCATCGGCACACGCCGGCTTACACGCGAAGCTGATCTTGAAGGAAGAGCTTTTCTGCACAGCTATGACTGGCGGAATGACGAGGACGGCTCCATCCTCAGCGGCATCATTTCAGGGCCTGGAACAGTAGCCCAATGGATCAATCTGCAATATTACGCGTCAACCGTCGCACCGCATTATTATGGAAGCGGAAATAAGGCAACTCAAACCGTCACTTCAGGCCTCGGCGTCATGCAAGGAAATGCAAGCGATCTTTTGGCCGGTCTCCCGTGGCAGTCCGTCATGCGGTCGGATGACGAAATATATCATGCGCCTCTCAGACTCCTGATCGTGATCGAAGCACCGGATGATGCTATCGAACGTCTCCTTGACCGCGATCACAGCTTCCGGCAAAAGGCGGAGAACGGATGGATCCACCTGGCATCTATTAACCCGGAGGGAAAATGGAAGAACTGGACAAACACGATAAATGAATGAGGTGAAATGTCATGGAAGAAAACAAAAAAATACTGATGATTATCGGAATGGAGAAACAGCTTGAACAGACCATCTGCCGGGCAGGGAATATTCAGCCTGAGAACGCCCTTGTTTTAAAAAGCGTCTTCCCTGATATTTCACAGCCCTACGGTGATATGATGAGGGATATCATTACCCTTGTCCACCGGAACAAAGCGGAAGAAATTTGGATTGTCCGCGATAAATACGAGCAAACGGCAGATAAAGATATTTCTGACCTTTTAAATAGAAACAAAGATTTAAGCGATAGAATGCAAACTTTAGAGTACCTTTTCCAAAACTGCAGTCCGGAATTTCCGTACGGCAGCATCGATGAATGGCTGTCACCGAGCGAAAATGCGGCCGAAGGCGTCCAAAAAAGCGTCGCCTCCATCCGACAGCACCCGTTAATCCCTTCGCACGTCAATGTAAAAGGATTTCTAATCGAAAATTCGGTTTTAACGGAAATTGAAACCTTAAACAAAAACGGAGCCCGATAACAGGGCTCCGTTTTGTCTTAAACACAGGCATTCTTTACACAACAGCAGACCGCTGATAAAATCTCTGAATATGCATGGTAATATAGCACAGCTCTTTTTCCGGAAATTCAAAGCCATACTCCCGCTTCACAAATGCCCCGATTTCTTCTGCGCACATAAACGCTTGTCCAAACTTCTTTTTAATGAGGCTGATCATTTCACCATCCATTTCGTAAAATGTCTCTCCCGATTCAATATGCTGAATGGCGAAACGGAGATGGTTGACAAGCCGCTCATACGAAATCGTCTCATCCTTTATTTTAATGTTGAGTTTATCTTCGATAATCTCGATAATATCCTTGATCATCGTTGTGAGATCGAGCGTTTTTGTCATATCTCCCGCGTTTGTTTTCGCTGTATGAATATGAAGCGCAATATTGGCGACTTCATCCTCCGGAATATCGATCTTCAGCTTATCTTTAATGAGGGCCTTTGCCCAGCGGCCGATTTGAAATTCTTTCGTATAGAGGACTTTAACTTCCTGAAGCAGCGGATTTTTAATGACCATTCCCTTGCTTAACCGTTCTATCGCGAATGATAAATGATCTGAAAAAGCGACATGGATTCGCTCATTGATTTTGATCCCGAGCTCTTTTTCCGCATGAGAAATAATGTCCTCCGCCACCTGAATATGATCTTCCGGCAACGTTTTTAAGATCTCCTCGAATTGGCGGTATTCTGTTGAATCTTTCATCACAAATATTTTTTCAATTTTAGATCTATCGACAATATCATTCTTCTTTTTTTGAAATGCGATTCCGGAACCTAATACGATCTTTTCCTCGCCGCCATCCTTGACGACGAGCGCATTGTTATTTAAGATTTTTTTTACTTTCATAGCTGCCTTCCTTTCATCCTGTTTTAATGAATGAAAACGGAATTATTCTTTTTCATCTTTAAAGCCAAGACACAAAGTCGCAATGAATGCTGAAATCACCGCAATCGCAAAAGCGATTAAATAATGAATGAGATTGGCGGTGCCAAGAGGGAGAATGATTGAAATCATCGGGATGCCGGACAATCCGTAAGAGTTTGCCGCAACGTGTGTGAAGACGGCGTATGCCCCTCCGATGGCGCCTCCGATCGATGCGCCGATAAACGGTCTCGCGAGCTTCAGATTGACGCCAAACATGACAGGTTCGACGATTCCCAAAAAAGCGGTGAGAGAAGCCGGAATCGCAATCTTTCTGATAGCGGCATTCTTTGTTTTCAAAAATACGGCGAGCCCCGCTCCTCCCTGCGCGACATTGGCCATCGACCATATTGGAAGCAGAAAATTGACCCCATATTCGGGATCTGCAAGCAGCGACGCTTCAATCACATAAAAACTATGGTGCAGGCCGCTCAAAACGAGTAAGGAGTAAAGCCCGCCAAATAAAAATCCGGCGCAGGCCCCCGCAAAATGATAAACAAACCCGAGACAGTCGCTTACGAAATGAGCGATGATCAGTGAGAGCGGCCCCATGATAAACAGCGCGGCAAATCCGGAAGCCATAACTGTAATAAACGGTGCGACAAGCAAATCTAAAGAACGGGGGACGATTCTTTTTAAGAATTTTTCGATTTTGCTCATTATGTAGACGGATAAGAGAATCGGTATGACTGTCCCCTGGTATCCGATCAAAGGGACTTCAAGGCCGAATACTTCGACGGATTCCGGCTTTTGGCTGCCGAGCAATGAAGGATCGAGTAAATCGGGATGGGTCAGAATTCCGCCGATGACAGCGCCTAAAAACGGATTCGCTCCAAACTGTTTAGCCGCACTGAACCCGATCAGCACAGGCAAAATGACAAACGCTGAGCTTGAAAAAATATCGAGCATTTTCATCAGCGGGCCGCCATAAGCGCCGAGGCTGAATTCTTTAAGCACACTGATGAGACCCATGAGCAATCCGCTCGCAACGATTGCCGGAATGATCGGCACAAAGATGTCTGACAGCGTTTTGGCAAATCGCGTCAATACGTTCATGTTTGGCGGCGCCTCCCGCCGGGCTTCTTCAAGAGGAGCCGGATCGCTGTATTGAATCATTTCCTTATAAATCTTATTGACTACACCTGTACCGAAAATGATCTGAAACAAACCGTATCTGAAAAAAGTCCCCTGCACAGACTCCATCTTTTCAATAGCAGCTATATCGATTTTTTCTTCATCTCTGACATTGAAGCGCAGCCTTGTCGTACAATGGCTGATGCTGATGATATTCTCCGCGCCTCCAATGAGGGGCAAGAGAACTCTTGCAATCTCTTTATGCAGCACCCGGATCTACCTCCTCCAATTTTTCTATCCTATCAAATCAACAGAAGACGATCAAAATGAAAAATGTGCCATCACATCCAAAGACCCCCGGCGAAAGGAATAAAAAAAGACCTAAAACATGCGAAAGCATCAGCCGATAGGCGCAAAAAAAGCACACTAAGGTCTGTAGTTCCTTTAGCACATTTTAGGTCTTGCCTGCCTTACCAGTAACAATCCCGTCAATATTTGTTCTTAATATGATTCTATTCGCTTCGGCCTTGGACATCAATAGTGCAAACCGCCTATATATCCCCCGTATAAAAAAAGAGAAGGCGTTAAAGCGTCTTCTCTACATCTTCAATGGCTATCGCACGGTCCTTTAAAACATGCACACTGTACTTCACATAGCCTGGCCGGTCTTCCCCGTCTAAGCCCATACTGTCAATCTCAATGTTTTCATAATGGTAGCCGCTCAATAACTTTTTCACCACTTTTGCCTGGTCATAGACCTGCCTCCGGCCGTCCCGGCCTGAATTCAAGGTAACTGTAACAGCGATCGGTTCTGTTTGCTTCAGTTTTTTCCAATTTGTATTGACATCATAGTTTCCTGATAGAGAAACTTGGACGTCAATTACGTTTTTCAGCTTTTTTTCAAGCTCTCTCTTGATCTCATTTGAGGCTTCTTTGCTTATTCTGGCTCTCGTCTTTTCCTGTCTGGCTTCTTTGATGCCATCGTTTGTGACAGCCGGGTGCAATCCGCCTTTCACGCTGAAAATGTACTCATCATTCCGCTCATCTGACACACGAAAAAGGTATTCAGCAAACTTGAAATTATAGGAGCTCCCTTTCATATTTAAGGTTTCACCGGCGTGTGCTTCCTGCAAGTATGCCGATAGCTTTTGTTCAGCCTGAACGGATTTCCGTAAAAGGCGTTATACACATAACAGCCTGTCACAAGAATCAACAACGAGAGACCAGTAATGATGGCTTTCTTTTTCAATTCAATCAACTCTTTCCAAATTCTCGCGTCCCGTCCATTATGAAGGAGAATTCGGACATTAGGCAAGCTCTTTCTGCTTCGTCTCCGTCCCCAAAAAGAAGATCGCCGCGACAGCCGCAATAACGGCGACGCAGAAGATCAAAAAGATCATTGAAATCTCTGTTCCCCGGGCGACGAGATAGCCGACAAGAAGCGGGCCCAGGATGCCGCCGATTCGGCCAAAGCCGGCTGCCATTCCTGCGCCGGTCCCCCTGATTGATGTCGGGTATTGTTCAGGCGTATAAGCATAAAGCGCGCCCCAGGCACCAAGGTTGAAAAACGATAAAAACATACCTGACGCAAGCAGAAGCGCCAGCGATTCAGCCGATCCGAAGAAGTAGGCGCTGACAGCCGTCCCTAACAAGTAGACGGTAAGCACCATTTTCCGGCCGGCTTTTTCAATCAGCCATGCCGCGGAGAAATAGCCGGGCAGTTGAGCCAGCGTCATGATCAAGACGTACTCAAAGCTCTGGATCATGCTGAATCCTTTCATCACCATGACGCTCGGCAGCCAAAGAAACATGCCGTAGTAGGAAAAGACAACGCAAAACCAGACAATCCACAGCATGGCCGTAGGCCGGGCATATTTGCGGGACCAGACGTTTTTCACATTTTCCACGACGGTCGGCTTCCTTTCCTGCGAAAGCTTCTCATATTTCGGAGAATCCGGCAGGGCGATCCGCAAATATAAGGCGTAAATAGCCGGTATCGCGGTTATTAATAAAGCAACCTGCCAGCCGTAGGCCGGAATAATAAAATACGAAATGAGCGCTGCGGCCAGCCAGCCGAATGCCCAGAAACTTTCGAGCAGGACGACGACTCTTCCCCTCCGCTCCGGCGCAACCGTTTCGGATACGAGCGTAGATGCGACTGGAAGCTCTCCGCCAAGCCCCATACCGACGAAAAAGCGCAGGACTAAAAATGCCCACAATGTCGTCGTCAAAGCGGATAACCCGCTGCCGATCGAGAAAAACAGCAGCGTAATCATAAAAACGTATTTTCTTCCGACACGGTCAGCCAAAAGGCCAAAGACAAACGCCCCGACTGCCATGCCGATTGAGTTGACGCTGCCGATCCAGCTCATCTCCTGCGGCGTCAACTTCCATTCCACGTGCAAAGCGGCGATAATAAACGATAATATGCCAACGTCCATAGCATCAAAAAGCCAGCCGAGACCGGCGATGCCAAGCAGTCTGCGCTCTGAAACAGGACGGTTCTTCTTCATACTCACTACACCTCTTTACTCTCTTAGCAGTTTACATGAGTATTAGTTTACACCTGTCTTTACACTTTTGTCACGAAGAAAATGAGGCGCCGTCTATTTCAGTTTAATGAATATGATGCTTGTGAAACTTTTCTTCTTGGTGCCTCAACTTTGGCAGAAACCCGTTTTCCCGCTCTTTTTCATAGCGCTTCTCAATATGAGATTTGATTTCTTTACCCCTCTCCTGATCAAGGATTCCGTACTCCACATACTTATTGATCAGCTGTTTTTTCTTTTCCACAATGTCCTTTTGCAAAGAAGCCAGTTCATTTTTTTGCTTGTCGGTCAACTCTTGATAAACGCGTGTTTCCCCGTAGGCAGAAGACATGACAGCCGTACATGACAGCGGAATGACGAGAAGCAGGCAAACGCACAGTTTGCGCATCATGCAACATCCTTTCTGATCTATGATTCATTCTATTTTTATCTGTTTTGCGGAGTTTATGCATAAAAAAAAGCCGCTTGGTAAAGCGGCTTCAGATTGTTGACAAAATCCCAAAACGACTTTTAGTTTTGGGATTTTGTCATCCTTTCAGCGTGATTGAAAACCCTTGCAGTCTAGGAAGGCCGAGCATCGGAGCACAGCGAATGTTGGAATTCGTGAGCACCGACGCGCAGGCCTGACAACGAATGCGAGGGTTTGTCGACACGCTGAAGCCGCTTGGTAAAGCGGCTGGGCTTTCTATTAAGGCTGCAGCGATTTCCGCGCAGTATATTCATCAATGCGCGCTAATGCGTCTTTCATGTCCATGCAGTTGCTGAAGCTTTCATCAATTTTTTGAATACCTTCCTGATATTTTTCGTCAGTGAGTACTTGTTCTGCTGCATCTCTTAATCTTTCAGCATTGACCTCTTCTGTAAACAGCGGATATCCAGCATTCAGTTCTTTCAGGCGCTGGGCGATCATCGGCTGATCTTTATCATGCGGGAGCACGACCATCGGGACACGGTAATGAATGCCTTCATTGACGCTGTTCATGCCGCCGTGGGTGATGAACACATCGGCTTCTTTAAGCACTTCTAATTGCGGCACATACGGTGCAATGATAAAATGCTCCGGCACTTCTTTTATATCCGCGTAGTTCGACTTTTCGCCGGCGGCGATGACAACCTTGCCGTCGAAATCACGGAATGCATCGATGCACATATTGAAAAAATCCTCAGTTTTACCAAGTACGGTTCCCATTGAAATATAAATGACTTTCTCATTCTTTAACGATTCTATCGGAAAATCGGTCTTGTCCAGACGCTTCGGAAAACGTGGACCGATAAACAGCACATCATCCCCAAAACGGTCGCTGTCAGGCTGAAAATACCGGCTTGTATACACAACCGTCAGCTCCGCCTGATTGCTCATAAACTGTCCTGTATGCCTAGGTGAGACGCCGTACTTTTCTTTCAGTTCACTAAGCATGTCTTCACATTCTTTATCCAATTGCAGCTCCGCGCCTGAATCCGGATGCAGCGGCAGAATCTTCATATGTTCTTGTCCGAAGAGAAATGAAGCCGACGAAGCGATTCCCGAAATGTTCAAATAATCCCTGACCAATTCACCCGCACCGAATGTGTCATAATACACGGCATCGAACGAAATGCTTTTGGACAGCTCTTTTACAATGTCTAAAATATACAGCGAGGTTTTGAGATGAATTTTTAAAAATTCAAGAAGGCCGGACGGTGAATTCGGATCAATATGCGCGTTTCTCACCAGATCTTCGTATAAATGGACGGTAGCCCCGACGCCCTCCAGCCTGTCTTTATACTTTTCTGTTGAAAGATAGTGCACATTGTCGCCTCTGTCAGCAAATGCTTTGGTGATCCCTAATGTAGGATTGACATGCCCTTCCGCCGGAAAATTGACGATTAAAATATTTTTCATGATTAAAACTCCTTTTTATCCTTTTTGAAACGGGTTGACATCAATTCAGCGCCTGATTAGACTGGTGTTAGTTACTACTAACTATCATAAAATGGGGGTAAACACCTTTGCAAGAGACGAACGAACGGATCATATCTGCTGCTTTAGACTTAATGCAAAAATACGGTTTCAAGTCGGTGACGGTAAAGGATATCGCGCTCCATTCAGGCGTCAGCGAGATGACGGTCTATCGCCACTTCAACACAAAGCTCGGACTTTTGGAAGCGGCCGTTCAGCAATTTTCTTATATACCAGCCTTTCAGCGCGTATTTGAAAATGATATCACTTGGAACCTGGAGAATGACTTAACATTGATTGCAGAATCGTATTTGCTTCATATGGAAAAAAACAAGCCCCTCTACCTTATCGCTGTTCAAGACGGCGGAAGGATGACTGATCTTTTCGGTTCTCTGTTAAAGCATATGGAAGAACTCCTTCGTTATTTAACAGACTACTTTCAAACGATGCAGGACAAAAGCCTGATGAAAAAGGGAGATGCGGATTCACAGGCCTTCGCTTTTCTGTCATCTTTATACGGATACTTCTCTTCTGGCGCATTGGCTGACGGCCGGTTTCAAAAAGTCGCTAAAGACACTTATATTAAACAGATAACCGCCGCTTTCTGCGGCGGTTTGCACATCTGATCAAACCTTTCAGACTGAAGGATGGATCGCTACTCATTTAGCTCCTCAACATCCTTCAGCCTGGTATCCGTATTTTTTTCAAAGAAGGTGCTGTATTTGACATAGCCGGTCTCGTCGTCTTTGATATCTTCCCCCTCAAAAATGTTGGCATTAATCGTCACGCTTTCATAGTCGTACCTTTCTTCATTCAACAGGCGCTGAATCTTTTGCGCCGTTTTGTATACGTCTTTTCGGTCGGCATTTGCGGCATCAAGTAAAATATGAATCTCCATCGGCCGCTCTAAGCGGAGGCTTTTCTCCCATTTTGCGTCCTCTTTCAGCTTTCCTTTTAATACTTCCACATGCACGTCAACGTCTTTCAGATGGTTTATGCTTTTCGATAAAAACGTTTTGATTTCTTTTCCGGCTTCTTCTCCAAGCCGCTCCATCAGCGGTTCGTTGAGGTTCTCTTCATAGATACCGTCCGTGTGTACTTCTGGTTGAACAAACCCTCTCAAAGAAAACAGATAGGGATCTTTGCGCTTTTGATCGCCGGTATCAGTGACTTCAAATACATATTCGGAGAACTTGAAATTATAAAGCCCGCTGTCGATCCGCAAGTCTTTTTCAGGATAGCGGTCAGTCAAATAATGCTCAAGCGCCGTTTGAGACAGCTTCTTGCTTACGGGATTTCCGTTGAAGGCGTTATATGCGGCAAGCACAAAAGAAACGAGCAGCACGATCAATACGCTATACAAGATTTTCTTTTTCATCATATCAACTACTTTCTTTCAGCTTTAAGAACAGCCATCCGATCATCATCCCGGCCGCGGCGAAAAAACAGTGAATAACAGCAAGCATGAAAGCGCCAAAGACAGAATACAGCAGGTGCTCCACAACCCCTGTACCGTCGGCTGCATCCCAGCCGGCCAGAATATCCCCCATCCCCCAAATGAAAATCGGCGCAAAGGAGAGGAGCATCACAAGTTTCATATCCCGGTAAAACAAGTACACCGCAAGCCCAAGCACGGCGTACCACAAAATAAAGCCGAAGCTCTCATTTAACAGGGATGTGTGAATCGCGAGAAAAAACGAAATGGCTGTAAACATCAATTGGTACAAGGAGAGCTTCCGATTGATTTTTTTAAACATTTGACTTTCATGAACAGTCGATTCGATATGCTCCTTCGGAAGCTCGGCCTCCGTCATCTTCAAAAGCTTTTGAAGCTCTTCATCGTTTTCGGCCGCTTCCTCAATCCATTCAGCCGACTCTTTGCTTAACAGCCCCTCATGGTATAAAGGAAGCAAATCTTTGAATACACTGCGTTCCTTATCCTTCATCATAGCCCTCCATTTCTTGCTGTAGCTTGAGCTTTGCTCTGTGAAACCCGACCCTGGCATAGTTTTCGGTTTTGCCTGTGAGCATGCCGATTTCTTTAAATGATAATTCTCCGTAGATACGGAGGGTGACAATTTCCTTTGAAGTCTCATCAAGCCGGTTGATTTCCTCGAGAAGCCGCCGCTCTTTCTCGGTTTTCAGAAGGTGTTCTTCAGGAGATAAGCAAGCCGCTTCCTCATGCTGAAATATCGTGTTTGTCCCGGCTTTTGACGCTCCTGAACGAAAGTGTTTTTTCAACACATTTTTAGCAATCGCAAACACCCATGTTTTGATTGTCGACTTTCCCGAAAATGTATGATAGCCTTTCACAGCCTGATAAAATACTTCCTGTGTTAAATCTTCCGCTGTTTCTTTATGAAATGTCTTAACGTAGAAAAAGGCATAAACGGAAGGCTGAATACTCTTGTAGACTTCCTCAAGCTTCATAAAGCCCCTCCCCGGCTGGGCTGCCGCTATTTTTCCATTCACTTATTAGTACCGCTGAACCTCTTTTTGTTACAAAAAATTGCATAAAAAAAGAGGCAAAAATGAATATTTCATTTTGCCTCCAGATATCCCAGCCGCCAAACAAATGCCTTCCAGATCATGCCCTGCCCTTATTTAGGCAAACCCGCCAGCGATTTTAAAAAACTCACTTTCTCTTCAGTTGTTTTCAGGTTCACTAAGCTCCCGGCCTTCATCGACAGCCCGCTTCAGCGCCTGCAGCATATAGCCGATTCCCCGATAGCCCGCCAGCGGGTAAGTGATCTGCTGGCGGCTGCCAAACACGTTCCTCAAAACAGGCCTGTATTTTTTCCCGCCGAGCATAACGATTTCGTCATAATCCATCAAGTTTTTCCGTTCACCTTGCGCCTTCAGCTCATCATCCGCCATAATCTCCGGGTGGTCCATCCCGAATGTGACATCATAGTTTTCAGGAACGATATCTTCCGGTTTTAAAAAACCGTGTTTTGCTGAAAGAATCACCCAATCCGCAAAAAACGTCTGCGCATATGCGCCGCACGCCCGATGAAACGGACTCAGATAGACATCCTTTGCGGCGGACGGGCCGATGCCCGGATCGACATCCCAGATTTTCTTCGCCCCGCACGGGATGATGCAGAGTCTTTTCATCATATGTCCCCCCTTTTGGTTCCGCTAAAAAACGCCTTTAAAAAGGCGTTTTATTTCAGCTTCAGCGATACGACCGATTCGACGTGCGCCGTCTGCGGAAACATATCGACAGGCTGAATGTATTCGACATGGTAATCCTTCGCTAAGTACTGCAAATCTTTCGCAAGTGTTGACGGATTGCATGAGACATAAACGAACCGCTTCGGCTTAACCTGCCTGATCGTATCAAGGAAGGTGCGGTCACAGCCAGTTCTTGGCGGATCGACGATGACGACGTCAGGCCTGAAGCCTTCTTTAGTCCATTTCGGCAGCCAGTGCTCCGCCGTTCCTGTGACATAACGCGCATTATCAATTCCGTGCTTTTTGGCATTTTGGTTGGCGTCATCGATCGATTCTTTGATAACGTCCATGCCGCGGATTTCTTTTGCTCCGTCGGCGATCCACATTCCGATTGTGCCGACGCCGCAGTAGGCATCGACGACTTTTTCGCGCCCGCTCAGTTTCGCCGCTTTTTTCACTTCGTCATACAGCTTGACCGTCTGGATCGGATTAAGCTGAAAAAAAGCGCGGGCGCTCAGCTCAAACGTAACCTCGCCGAGAAATTCCTGAATGACCATATTGCCGGCTAGGAGCCTTGTATCATCGCCGAAGATAACCGATGTCTTGGCTTTGTTGACGTTTTGAATCACGGATGTCACTTCAGGCAGACGCTTTTTGATTTCTTCTGCAATGAGCTCCTTGCGCGGCAGGTCTTCTTTTGACGTGACAATGACAACCTGCACTTCCCCCGTCTCAAAGCCGACCCTCGTCACGATCGTGCGGACGTCGCCCGTTCGCTTCCGTTCGTTGTAGACGGAAATGCCGAAGTCTTCAAGAATCTGCTTGACGGTTTGTGTCGTTTTGTTCGTCGCCGGATGCTGAACGATGCATTCCGTAATCGGGACAAGCCGGTGTGAGTCAAGGCCGTACAACCCTGCTACCATCTTTCCATTTTTCGAAAGCCCGAGTTGAAACTGGCTTTTATTCCGGTAGTGCCACGGGTTTTCCATGCCGATCGTCGGCCTGATGTCCATTTTGCCGATGTCAAAACGGGTGTGCCGTTCGAGCGATTGAATGACGATGTCCCGTTTTCCTTTCAGCTGCTCTTCATAAGCCAGATGCTGGAGCTGGCAGCCCCCGCATTGCTCATAGATGATGCAGGGCGGCTTGACGCGGTGCTCTGAACGCTTGCGCACCTTTTTGACCCGCCCTTCGGAAAATTTCGGATGAACCTTTGTCGCCTCGACGACGACTTCTTCACCCGGCAGTGCGCCGGGGACGAAGACGACTTTTTTCTTGAAGTAGCCGACGCCTTCGCCATTGATGCCGAGGCGCTTGATCGTCAGCGGAAATTGCTGTCCGACTTTTAATTCTGCTGATGATCCTTTTTTGTCACGTTTCACTGATGTTCTCTCCATTTCTACTCAATGCTCCTCCATAAATACAAGGAAGCATAGCTTAAATAAGGGTGCCATTCTTTGCTCATTTCAAGCATTTGTTCTTTTGTCGGTTTATCGTTTAAGCCAAAATGGCGTTTGATGGCATTTTGGATGCCGATATCGGCGGCCGGAAACAGATTGGGACGGCCGAGTCCGAACAGCAGAACGTTTTGGACGGTCCACGGGCCGATGCCTCTTATTTTCACCAGCTTTTCCATAATATCTTCATCTGATAATTGATCAAGCTCATCAAGATTTAAACGGCCGTCTGCGATCATTCTTGATGTATCGATGACGTATTCAGCCTTCCGCATGCTGAACTGAAGTTCGCGCAAGTCGTTATAGTCGAGCTGTGCAATCGTTTCGGGAAGCGGATAAAACCAGACCCCGTCCTTTTGCTCTCCAAAAGTGTGAACGAACCGCTCTGTGAGCGTATAAGCAAAAGACAGATTAAGCTGCTGGTGGATCATGCATTTCATCAAGCAATGATACAAATGAAAATCGAGCACCAGCGGCGTTCCGGCATGCTCTGCGAAAATTGATGACAAGCTTGATTGTGAAAAGTGATCCAGTACAGGCTGAAGACTTTCCTCCCATCTGAAGATCCGTTTCACTTCTTTCATCATGGCGTCTCGATCGTCTGTACCGCTGACGGCAAACGCCGGGGCTTCGACAGTTCCCGTCGCCTGCACAGCGACAATCCGGGGCTCTTTGTTTTGATTGCGGAGCGGCAGCTTGACCTCCCTTTTGTCGAGGTTGACCGCATTGAGCGGATCAAGCGAAAGCCTGTCCAAGACGCGGTCAAAATGATACGGCGGTGATACGCTTACAGTTTCCTTCCACATCGCTTCCCATCCCTTTTTCTTCTTTGTCCACAGTATACCATGTTTCAAATTCTCTTAAAAAAGAACAACATTTTATTTTTTCACCGAATGAATCACAGGGCATCGCAGCATCCTATGGAAGCGGAGGGGTGCCGATGATTAAACATTTTGCGATGACAAAGGACGGAAAACTTTTATCTACCGACATCAAAGCAGAAAGGCTGACAGATCAAGATATTGAGTGGTACTGGACGGACTTCGATCAGCCTTCGGATGAAGAAGTCTCTTTACTCAAAAGCCAGTTTCACTTTCACCCTTTAGCAGTTGAGGACTGCGTTCATCATTTGCAGCGTCCGAAGCTTGATCAATACGAAGAATATCTTTTTTTCGTCATACACGCGTTGAATCAAAGGACGCTGGCGTCTGAAGAAGTTGACTTATTCGTTGGAAAAGATTTTATCGTCACATTTCACTTTCATCGTTCAGACGTTATTGAAAAAGTAAGAAGACAGCTTTCGGAAAACAGCGAGTTGTGGAAAAAAGGACCGAGCCATATCGCCTATATGGTCATGGATCTGCTTGTGGACGAATATTTCCCGATTCTTTACAAAATAGAAGACCGCCTCAATGAAATTGCTGAAAGCGACAGCAGAAAAACGTATGGAACGCTGATGAATGAAGTGTTTGATATCCGGAGCGACCTTCTAAAGCTTAGGAAAACAATCATTCCGATGCGGGATTTGCTTTACCGGATTTTAAACATTGAAATCTCAAAAGAAAACCGCGAACGAAAAGCGTATTACAGCGACATTTACGACCACCTCTTGAAGCTGACCGAAATCGTCGAAAACAACCGCGACATGACCGCCGATTTAAGGGACAGCTACCAGACGCTCAACTCCAACCGGATGAACGCCATTATGATGACGCTGACGATCGTCTCAACGATTTTTATTCCGCTCACCTTCATTGCCGGTGTGTACGGCATGAACTTTGACAACATGCCTGAACTGCATTGGCGCTACGGCTATTTTTTCATCCTCGGCATGATGGGAGCCGTTGTCGCCGGCATGATCTTCTGGTTCCGGCATAAAGGATGGTTTGACATTTTCAAGTAAAACCGGAAACCTTTTTCCTCTCTATTCGACTATTTCTATAACTGAGGGGGGGAAAGAAATGAAGGTACATACAGGGCTTGTCGGCATCTTCTTGATCGTTCTCGGCTTGTTGATTAGCGCCGAGAATCATCAAAGCGTGTCTGCTGCAGACGCGCTTTCGGACTTTTTCAGACTGCCTTTCCGCAATTTAGTGGTTCTGATCTGCATGTTGATGCTCATCATCGGCTTCATTATGGCGTGGCGCCATTATTATGAAGTACCGTGGATCCGCTTTAAGCTGTTTTTGTTTATTATCGGCATTTCAGTATTTTACCCGCTGGTCACAGAACAGCTGATGCTCTTTCAAAAATGGAATGCACAAGGCGATGATGCCGTGGAATATATGAAAAAGAGAAGCACTTGCAGCTATCAGAGCGATATGGAGGAAGGAAACATGGACTGTGAGGTGAAAGTGAACAATTACGGAAAAAAGACCGAACGCATCCAGCTCATCCCTGATATAACGAGCGAATTTGACTTTCAGCCGGAAGAGCTGGAACTGTCTCCGCATTCACAAGAGACGTACAGCGTCACCTTTAAGGCTCCGGGAAATGAGGATGTGTATGAATCAGGGATAGAAGAAGAGCCGAGGATGAAGGTTGAAGTGGTGAAATGAGCGACTTCACTCGAGTCAAGCAGCACGCTTTTGGAAACTTTTAAAAATATTACATGGAAGAGAAGGTTTAGAAGTAAAAGGTATACAGAAAAAACGAACTGCAAACAGCCGCTTCACAAACTAATAGACAAACCTCAAAGAAAAAAGCCGCTCCTTCACGGAAGCGGCTTTTCGTCTATTAATCGCGATAAGATTCTGCAATCGCGTTGGCGGCGACGATCGCATTGTAGACATCGTCAGGGGTGACTGGGAACGGCATGTTGCCCATTGTGTCGCCTTCTGCGCAAGCGCTTTGAGCGACTTGGCGCCATTCTTCTTCGACAAATTCGTCGACTCCGAGGTCTTTTAATGTCAACGGCAGACCGACGCCTTTAATAAAGTCAATCACGGTCTCCAGCTCTTCGGCCGGCGCGTTTTCAAGAACGAGCTGTGCCAAAAGGCCGAACGTGACTTTTTCGCCGTGCTGAGCTCTGTGCAGAGAAGGAACGGCTGTCATTCCATTGTGGATCGCATGTGCGGCGGCAAGACCGCCTGATTCGGCGCCGACGCCGCTTAAATAGATGGTCGCTTCAATTGTGTCTTCAACGGCGCGTGTAGAAACGCCATGCTTGATCGCCTGCATCGCTTTTACGCCGTTTTCCAATAGCGTATCATAGCAAAGGCGGGCAAGTCCCAATCCAGTTGTTGAAGGCTTCATCAGCACGAGGTTGTCGCCGTTTGCTTTAAAGCAGGCGCGCGCTTCAAAATACGTCGCCAAGGCGTCTCCGATACCGGCTGCGAAAAAGCGCGGCGGCGCGGATGCCAAAATGTCAGAATCCGCGAGAACGACATCTGGGTTCGTCGGCAAAAACAGATATCGATCAAACGATCCGTCATGTTTATAAATGACAGCAAGGGCCGTACATGGAGCATCTGTTGAAGCAATTGTCGGGAAAATCACAACCGGCAGCTTCTCGTAATAAGCGGTGGCCTTTGCTGTATCAAGCGTTTTTCCCCCGCCGATCCCAACGATGATATTAGCGCCTGCATTGCGTGCAAGCTCCCGGTTACGATCGATTTCTTCCTGTGTGCATTCGTAATTGAATTTTTCAAAAACAGCTTGATTGCCGGCTTTCTGAATCGAATTCCCCGCTTCTTTTTGAGCGCGTCCCAAAATGAATTCATCGCAAATGATATATGCGTGATCACCATAATCTTCAATGTAATCGTTCAAGTTCTCAAGGAGTCGTTTTCCTGTAATAAATTTTTTAGGCGATGTGACTGATTTTACTAATTTTGACATGGTAATTCCCCCTTCACTATCAATGATATACCTATTTTCTTTTTAAATCTAGTAATATATGTATATAGAATGGATTTTTATTCTATGGAATTGACTAGGGGAAATAAAAGAGCCTGAACCATCAACTTTTCCGCTCAAAGCAAAAACCCCGTCTCAGCGTCCGGGGCATTTCTTTCAAAAGGGCTTTAGCATCATAGATTTTTCAAACATCAGGTCATCAAGGCTTTTAAATGTATAGCCTTCTTTTTTTAAGTCGGTGATCGCCTGATCAAGCGCTTCGGCATTGTCTTTCGAGACGGTGTGAAGCAAATAGACGGCGCCGGGATGGGCCTGTTTCATCATATTGTCGTACGCATAGCGCCACCCTTTTTGGGCATTGATTTTCCAATCGACAAAAGCAACAGACCAGAATACCGTTTGATAACCGAGCTTTTTCGTTTCTGCAAGCACCCGCTCGCTGAAAACGCCCCGAGGCGGCCTCAGGTAGAGGTTGTTTTTTTCGCCTGTGATTTTGTAAACCTCCTCATCGACCGATTCCAATTCCTCTTGTATCACGCGGCTTGTTTTCGTCGTGAGATCCGGATGGTGATAGGAATGATTCCCGATGATATGTCCTTCCTCGGCCATTCGCTTGATCAGCTCCGGCTGATCTTTGACAAAATGGCCCGTTACAAAAAAGGCAGCTTTGACGTTTTGTTTTTTCAGAACATCAAGCACCTTAGGGGTGTAGCCGTTTTCATAGCCGTTATCAAAGGTCAAATAGATCGTTTTTTCCTTTGTGTTGCCCAAATAAAAGGCGTCGTACTGCTGCAAAAGGCTGTTCAGCTCTTGTCCCGCATCTGCCGGCCGATGGTTTTTGCTTTTTGAAAAGCCCCAATGGATCGCCTTGTTGGAAATCGCTTCAGCATTGCCGCTGAAGGCCAGCATCAGCAGGAATCCGCAGCATAAGGCATAGAATCGTTTCATCATCTTCTCGCTCCCAGTTTTATTTTTTCTTATTGTGCAGAAGGGCTGAGCTTTTCATACCAAGCAACACTTGGAAAACAAAAAAACCGCGGCAAAGAATGCGGCGGTTTTATTTCCAGTCTTTTTTAAAGCGCTCGTATTTGGCTTCCAAGTCGTCGAGCATGCTGATCAGTCTGTCAATATCTTCAAGGTCGGTCGATTCCGGGTCTAAAGAATCGATGACTGACATAAACATATCCAATCTGTTTTTTAAATAATTGACTTGCTGTTCTTTGTCATGTACTGCGTTACCCATGATTCTCCTCCTTTTGTTCCTTTATCGTAGCCTATAAACGGCCTTTTTTCAATCATCCATGACTTGCACGCCTCAAGGATCAGGTCTAAAATGAATAGTTGGGCTATATTAGTATGTCCTATCATAAAGGAGTTAGATATGTCATGACAGAAAAAACGCAGGTTCGTCCGATTACCCCGGAATATGACCCTTGGGAAGCCTACATGGACGTTGACCAATATGGAGATATACAGCTGACGAACGTTGAATTTACGACGACGACTCTTTGCAATATGCGCTGCGAGCACTGCGCCGTCGGGTATACGCTCCAGACGAAGGACCCGGACGCGCTGCCCGTCAGCCTTCTGTTGAAACGGCTTGATGAGATTCCCCGCCTTCGTTCTTTAAGCATTACGGGCGGCGAGCCAATGCTTTCATTAAAATCCGTAAAGGAATATGTCGTTCCTTTATTAAAATACGCTCATGAACGCGGCGTGCGGACGCAGATCAACTCAAACTTGACGCTCGATATCGGGCGCTACGAGCTGATCATCCCCTACCTTGATGTGCTTCATATTTCCCACAACTGGGGAACAGTCGAAGACTTTGCAGAAATCGGCTTCGCCATGATGGATAAAAAGCCGACGTTTGCCCAGCGGGCGCGCTATTTCGAAAAAATGATCGAAAACAGCCGGACGCTTGTTGATGAAGGGGTTATGGTATCCGCCGAGACGATGCTCAACAAACGGACGCTTCCTCACATCGAGCATATTCACCGGCAAATTGTCGAAGACATGAAATGCCAGCGCCATGAGGTTCACCCGATGTATCCGAGCGATTTTGCAAGCGCGCTTGAATCTTTAAGCTTACAAGACATGAGGAAAGCGATCCACCGCCTTCTTGACATTCGCGACGAAAATACGTGGATGCTGTTCGGCACCCTGCCGTTTTACGCGTGCAGCCCTGATCCTGAAGACCACGCTCTTTTACAGCGGCTGCGCGAAGCGAAAAATGTCACGGTCAGAAACGACCCTGACGGCAGATCGCGCCTGAACGTCAATATTTTTGACGGCAATATCATCGTGACCGATTTCGGAGATACTCCGCCGCTCGGCAACATTCAAACCGACAGCCTGCCAAGCGCCTATGCGAAGTGGAGAAAAACAGAGCTTGCCAAGGAGCTCAACTGCCACTGCCCGCACGTCCGATGCCTCGGGCCGAATGTGCTCGTCAAAAACAGCTATTATCAAGATGTTGATTTTACTTCCAGAACAGCAAGAGTATGAAAAAGCAAGCCGCAAAAGGCTTGCTTTTTTATTTCGGCTGATGGCTGAGCTGAAAGCCGAATGTGAGGTGATCCTGTACAGGAATCCAGGCGCCGATTCCTTGCGAGGTGATATTTTTGACGACCAGCTTTCTTTTGTTGCCTTTTAATACAATGTACACTTCACCGTAGGTGACCTTCCCTTTTTCATTGACGGCAGGTGCATAGGCGTGTAAATTCCCCAGCTTTTTCGGCTGCACTTTATAAATCTGATCGCGTTTTGTGCCGGCGCCGACGACTGTTTCAAAGGCGAGCGGCAGCTTTGTTTTTTCCATGGCTTCAAGCATCATCATGTTTTTGACATCGTCCGCTTTCGGGACTTTCGCTGTTAAGCCGCCTTTGATTTTGCTCGTCTGTTCCTGGGAATACGTGAGTTCGGCAGGTGCTTTCCCGCCCCGGTTGTCAAAGCGGTTCGTGTTGATTTTGCGGTATTCCCAGTTCGCAACGGTTTCATTCGAGGTATACCCGAGCGCCCATCTGCCCAAATAGATCGTCGCTCTGTAGCCGATTGCCAGCGGTGTGCCGGAAATGCTTGACTCATTCAGCATTTTGATGAGATGCGGATTTTCAATTGCGATATCGGTTGTTTTCAGCAGCTCTTCGGCCAGTTCGCTCGGCTGCAGCCTCGGCTGATCCTGGGAGGCGTTAGGGTATGTGTTCTCTTTGGAAATATTCGTGACAGAGCTTGGAATCTTGATCGGCTTGGCTGCATCTGCTTCCTGTACAGCGAAAAAACTAAAGGATAAAAACGCAGTTAGCGTAAAACACAAAAGCTTTTTCATACTATCACTCTTTCTGTTTCTTTTCCCTTATTGTTTTCCGGATGCTCTCCGTTTATCCCAATTTTTTTAAAGAAGGAAAAAACCGATTCCCATGATGATATAAGCAGCCAGCAATGTCGCGCCCTCAAACCAGTTCGTATCCCCGTCGTTTGAAATGACGATCATCAAAAGGACGGCGGAAGCCATGGCGACGAGTTCCGGCAAGGTAAAGACGAGCGGCATGCTCACTGGAAAAAACAAAGAGCTGATCACAAGAACGGGTGCGACAAACATCGCGATCTGCAGCGTTGATCCGATCGCAATTTCAACTGCGACATCCATTTTGTCCTTATAGGCCATAATGACGGCGGAAGCATGCTCTGCCGCGTTTCCGACGATCGCGACAATGATGACCCCGATGAAAAGCTCCGACCAGCCGAATTGTTCGGCCACCGTATCAAATGTGTGGACGAGGTGCTCGGAAATGTAGGCAACGGCAACGGTCGCCAAAAATAAAATCAATGTTGCCCTCTTTCCCGACCATTCCGGTTCTTCATGCGATTCTTCCCGCTCATTTTGATTCGTCTGGTAAACCCCGCGGTGGCTGACAAGCTTGAAATAAAGCGCTGCCAGGTAAAGCAAAATCATGATGATGCTGATGCCGACGCTCATCGACAGCTTCCTCGGCTCTGTCATTTCGGCTGAAAATACTTCTGGGATGACGAAAGCGACAATCACTGCGAACATGAGCAAACCTGAATTGTGTCTCGCATCATACACGTTGAATTCCTGGCGCTTATATTTCAGGCCCCCGATGAAAAACGACAGGCCGGCGACCAGAAGAAGGTTGCCGAGGACAGATCCTGTCAGCGATGCGAGCACAATGCCGGTCAGTCCTTCCCGCAACGCGAAGATCGAAATGATCAGCTCAACGGCGTTTCCGAACGTCGCATTTAAAAGGCCCCCGATCCTCGGACCCGCAATAATCGCAAGGCTTTCGGTGGCTCTTCCCATATAGCTTGCAAGCGCGATAATCGTCAGGCAGTATATGATGAACAATAAAACCTGCGGCCAATGCAACATGCTCCCTGCGACAGAAAGGGGAACTCCCGCAGCCATCATCCAAAAGAAAAAACGGCCCATTTTTCATTCCTCTTTTCTTTTTTGGTGTAGGTTATTTTTGTGCGAACTTTTCAGTTTATATACAGCATACTGATCTATTCCGCATTAACGCAGGTTTTTAAACATCAGCGAATCTGAAATGTTTCGATGATCTTGATGTTGTTTTCAACAGACCTCACCATGGCACAATTTTTCATCGCTACTTTCAGCGCCTTTTGAATTTGTTCTGCACCGAGGTTTTCTCCCTTCAATATGAAGTGAAGATGAATGCTTTTGATGCGGCCCGCCTCTTCGGAAATGCGTTCTTCTTTTGTCTCGATGGTCATATCTTTCAGCTGTATCCTTTTCTTTTCCAATATGTTATGAAGAACGGTACCGCTGCATGCCGCAATCGAAGCGGCCAGCAATTGATAAGGCCTGAATCCTGCTTCTTCATTGCCTGATATCTTAAGCTTTCCATATTCCAGATCAGCCTCAAAGCCGTTCTGATTCCACACGATTTCCATGATTCACACCTCTTTTGACAGAAAAAGAAAAATTGCCTTGCCTAAAAACTTGTGAAAGTTGTACGATCAAAGAAGGATTACGGATAAGGAGAATCGGCCGATGACTAGATTTCACTTTTTCATTCTCGTTTTGATTGTCAGTATATCAGGTTTTTCGCAAGGGATGCTCCTTCCTGTCATCTCTGTTATTTTCGAACAGGAAGGCCATTCGGCTGCGCTGAACGGTCTACATGCGACAGGCCTCTACATCGGCGTCCTGATCGCTTCGCCGTTTATGGAAGCACCGCTTCGCAGGCTCGGTTTTAAACCGCTGATCGTCATCGGCGGGTTGATGGTGTGCGCGAGTTTGTTCGCCTTTGTTTTTATTCAGTCGTTTATCGTCTGGTTCTTTTTACGGCTCTTGATTGGAATCGGGGATCATATGCTGCACTTTTCAACGCAAACTTGGGTGACCACATTATCGTCTGAAAAAAACCGCGGCCGCAATATCTCTTTGTACGGCCTTTCGTTTGGTTTGGGATTTGCTGCCGGTCCTTTTTTAACGCCGCTTGTCAACATTGCCCCGTCATTGCCGTTTATCGTCTCAGGTGCATTCAGCCTGCTGGCGTGGCTGTTTATTTTTTGCCTTCAAAACGATTTTCCTGAGAAAAGCGGCTCTGAAAGCCGCAGCGATAACAGCTTGAAGCGCTTCGTCCAAGCCTTTCTGCTAGGATGGGTCGCGTTTTTGCCGACATTCGGCTACGGCTTTTTGGAAACCGCCCTGAACGGCAATTTTCCCGTCTACGCGCTCCGCTCGGGCATTTCCGTCGAAGGCCTATCAATTATTCTTCCGGCTTTTGCGATCGGAAGCATCGTCTTTCAGTATCCGCTCGGCGTGTTGAGCGACAAGTATGGAAGACGAAATGTGCTCCTTGTTATATTGGCTGTCGGGGCAGGCTGCTTCTTTGCGGCGGGCTTTTCCGATTCCGTCCCCTTGCTTGCGGCATGTTTTTTCATAGCCGGAATGGCTGTTGGATCAACTTTTTCACTCGGCATCAGCTTTATGGCCGACCTGCTTCCAAAACGCCTTCTCCCGGCCGGAAACTTGATGTGCGGAATCACCTTCAGCTTCGGAAGCATTTTCGGCCCGGTTGCCGGCGGCTGGTATATGCAGACATTTCATAACAGCAATCTGTTTTATTTGATTACAATCGTGATGGTGTTGATCTGGATCGGGGTGCTCTTTGGCAGAACGAAGAAAAACGGCGCTCTCGAACAATCTGAGGCGGCGCCAATGTAAAAAAGGCCGGCTGCTTACTATAGGCAGCCGGCCTTTTCGAAAACGTCAGGCAGTTTTAATGATATCCGTTTTGTCCGTTGGCGCTTCCGCTCGTTTTGTTTTTCGAACTTTGCTTTGAATTTTGTTTATTATGGCTGCCGCCTTTTTTCGTGTGTTTTGTCATGATGATCCCTCCGCTTTTGAACTCATGAAACGTTCTTTTATAGATTGCTCATTTCCGCGGATTTTCTTCAGGAATGATTTTACGTTTATGTAAAAGGGCATTGATCTCCCCTCCAAGAATAATCATCATTCCGCTTAAATAAAACCAGATCATCAGGACGATGATGCCGCCGAGGCTTCCGTATGTTGCGCTGTAGTTTGCAAATTCACTGACGTAGTATGAAAACAGCATGCTGACGAGGATCCAGCCGGCTGTCGCTGCAACGGCTCCCGGAAGCACGAATTTAAATGACAGCCGCTTATTCGGGGCAAAAAAGTATAAAGCCGTAAAGACGATCAGCAGCACAAGCGGGCTGATTCCCCAGCGGAGCGCTGACCATGCCGCTAGAAACATTTCCGGCGTACCGTCCAGATTGGCGATGAAATGGCCGATGGCCCTCCCGAATACCGGAAGAAGAAGCGCGACCAATATGGTGAAAACCATCGCGGCGGTCAGGAGGAGTGATGTCAGCCGAACCATGATGAATGAGCGGTTTTCCTCCACTTCATAAGCATGATTAAAGGCCCTGACAATCGCGTTCAATCCGTTTGACGCAGACCAGAGCGCCGCGATGATCCCGAAAGAAAGCAGGCCCCTGTTTCCTGTATTGAGCGTCTCTTCAATAACGGACATCGTGTCTTCTGGAGCATACTGTTCAATCAGCCCGATGACATCGCCCGTTTTGACAGGCAGGTAGCCGATCAAAGTCAATAGGAAAATCATAAACGGAAACAGGGACAGCAGGAAAAAGTAGGCAAGTTCCGCCGATTTGCTCGGCCCTTCATGAAGGAAAAAACGCCAAGCCAGCTCTTTCAAAAAGCTCATTCTTTTTCCGGCTCCGTAAGCCCTTTGGATTTAGCTGTGAAGTGATCCCTCGTTTCCTCGATCAGACCGATCACTTTTGGCGTCGTCTCTTTCAGTTCTTTCATCTGTTGATTTAAGAAGCTTAAATCGTCCGATATGGAAGCGGTCAGTTTTTTGGCTTCGTCCATTTTTTCTTTCACGCATTCGGTGAACATTCCGGGATTTGCGCGGTAAAGGCGGACTTTGTTTTTGCACGCGTCAAGCTTTGCGCCGCACGCTTCTCTGGTCGGTTTGTGCAGCAGTGACATAACCGCCCCGACCGAAGCGCCGAGGAGGATATTTCTGATGAAAACGCGGTCGTTTTTCATAAAAAATCTCTCCCTTCGTTTTTTTATAATTTGTGTTCTTTTCGAATGTCCTTTAGCAATTCGCTGCATCCTTTCGCGACGAGTTCGTACACCTCATCAAAGTTCCCGGTGTAGTATGGATCAGGAACATCTGCCGTCTCACAGTCCTCGACATAGTCGAGCAGCCTCCGGATGACGGCTTTGCTCCCGTAGCCGGCAAGGCTTCTCACATGGCCAGCGTTTTCGGCATCCATCGCGATGATATAATCGAACGCTTCCGGGTCTTTGTCGGTAATCTGCCTCGCGTAAAGGCCTTCGCAGCTTATCTTTTTTGCAGATAGCAGCGACCGTGTGCCTTCATGAGGCGGTTTTCCGACATGCCAGTTCCCCGTCCCCGCCGAATCGGCTTCAATTCGGTCCTCCAGTCCGCTTTTTTTGAGCATGTCGTTAAATACAGCTTCTGCCATCGGAGAGCGGCAAATATTGCCGAGGCAGACAAATAGCACTTTGATCATCAAACAAGAGCCTCCTCTATTCTTTCCCCACATTTCAGAAAGAAAAAACACTTTTGCTTTTATACTAAAGATTTTTTTGTTTTTTTCAACTTTGGGAAGAAAAGATGACAATGCTATTGACAAATCTAACAAACTTTCAGAATATTCTAGTTAGACACAAAATTAAAGGGGGATATTTCGCCTATGGATTTTATTTCACATATTGTAGATACAATGAACGGTTTTTTATGGGGACCTCCGCTTTTGATCCTCATTGTTGGAACAGGTATTTATTTGACTTTCAGGCTGGCTTTTTTGCAGATCAGACTTTTGCCTTACTCATTAAAGCTTGCCTTTTCAAGACGTCAGGATAAATCCTCCGAAGGCGATATTTCCCACTTTCAGGCGTTGATGACTGCCCTTGCCGCTACGGTCGGTACCGGGAATATCGTCGGTGTCGCCTCAGCGGTCATTGCCGGAGGGCCTGGCGCCGTGTTTTGGATGTGGCTCGCCGCCTTTTTCGGAATGGCCACGAAATATGCCGAAGCGGTGCTTGCTGTCAGATTCCGCGTGAAAGACAAAAACGGCGAAATGTCAGGCGGCCCGATGTATTATTTGGAACACGGCCTCAAGCAAAAGTGGCTTGGTGTGTTATTTGCCATATTCGGGGCGCTTGCCGCTTTCGGAATAGGCAATATGGTTCAGTCAAATTCTGTATCCGGAGTCATGAGCTCCACATTTTCCGTGCCTGCCTGGGTAACCGGAATCATTGTCACGATTTTTACAGCACTTGTCATTCTCGGTGGGATTAAAAGCATCGGCAAAGTCACCTCGCTGTTCGTGCCGATCATGGCTTTATTTTATGTCATCGCCGGGTTGATCATTCTTGTCACAAACTTTGAACTTGTCCCAGGCGCGGTCGGTTTAATTTTTTCTGACGCGTTTACCGGCCAGGCCGTGGCAGGAGGCGCGATCGGAACCGTGATCCGCTGGGGCGTGGCGCGGGGCGTATTTTCAAATGAAGCAGGGCTCGGCTCGGCGCCGATCGCGGCAGCCGCGGCAAAAACTGATATGCCGGCTCGCCAAGCACTTGTCTCTATGACCCAGGTTTTCATCGACACATTGATTGTCTGCTCGATTACGGGGATATCGATTGTCATGGGAAACATGTATCTGACAGAAAAAAACGACGCGCTGACATCGATGACATTCGCACATTTTCTCGGCCCTGCGGGATCGACAATCGTTGCGATCGGTCTGCTGCTGTTCGCTTATTCGACGATTTTGGGCTGGTCGTACTACGGAGAGAAATGCTTCACCTACCTGCTGAATGAAAAATATGCGATCGTCTATCGTGTCATCTTTGTGATCGCCGTCTTTTTCGGAGCGGTCTTTAAAAATGACTTTGTCTGGGCGCTCGCCGATATGCTGAACGGTCTGATGGCGATACCGAACCTGATTGGCCTGCTCGGTTTGACAGGGATTGTCATCTATGAGTCCAAACAGATCCTTGCCAAAATCAAAGCCGAAAAAGCGGAAAAGCAAAACAGCGTATCCGTTTAAGCCGGAGATGCTTTTTGACAGCCGTCCTTTTCTTCTCGCTTAATTCTGTTACAATAAAGACTACAAAATCAGTGAGAAAGGATGTGCCTTCTTGTCAGAGCAGAAAACAGCCGAGCTTAACAAAATGATCGAAGAGATCTCGCAAAAACTAAACATGCTGAACATCGGCGTCATCAAAGCTGAAGCCTTCAGCAATGAAAAGCTTGAAGATCTTGAATACCTGCACAAAATGGTGATGAAAAAGAAATCTTTCAGTCCGAGCGAAATGCAGGCAATCGCAGAGGAACTGGCTGCACTCCGAAAATAAACATAAAAAAGACCGGAAATCTATTCCGGTCTTTTTCATTAGCCGAGCAGCTTCAAAGATTCGCGTGTAAACGCAGGGATGTCGTCAGGCGTCCGGCTTGTGACAAGCTGGTTCTGGCAGACGACAACTTCCTCGTCCTTAAATTGAACCCCGGCGTTTTCCAAATCGACTTGAATCGATGTGTAGCCTGTTGCACTGCGTCCGTCCAGAGCCTTGGCGGTGATTAAAAGCTGCGGGCCGTGGCAGATCGCAAACACCGGTTTTTTGTCATCCATAAAGGATTTCGCAAACGATACGAAACGCTGGTCGGCTCTGAGAATATCCGGCGAAAATCCGCCCGGAATCAACAGCGCGTCAAAATCGGCCGGGCTGACTTCATCAATGGACGCATCTGTTTCCACTTGCGCCTCGCCTTGCTTGCCTTTCAGCGTTTTGCCTTTCTCTTTTTCAATAACCGTAAGCTGGTGCCCTGCGTCTTTGAACGCTTTCGCAGGCTCGGTATACTCCGAATCCTCAAAGTAATCTGTCAGAACAACTGCAATGTTTTTGCTCATATTGATCACCCTCCCAAAAGCTTCTGTCTACATAAATCCATTTCCCCCTGCCACACTAAATAAAACATCCGCACGTTCCTCGCGACAAAGTACCTAAGTCACCCGGCAGACAGGGACAGACTTTGGAATCATTTTCTGAGTGTTTACAATATTCGCAACGAAAGTTCTACAAAACTTTACAAAAAGTTCTTACAATAGAAATTGTTACTCTAATCTGAAAGGTGGAGAAATGGTGGGAATACAGAAAAGACGGTTTTCAAGGAAAAACATTCTCCGTATTCTGCTAACCTCAGTGATGATACTCAGTTTACTCATTCCAAACACCCAGACATATGCAGAAGAACCAAATGAACACCCGCTGATCAACCTCAGCATCCTGGGTACGACAGATATCCACGCCCATATCATGGACTATGACTACTATGCCGACAAAGAAACGGCAGAATTCGGACTGGCCCGCACGACTCAGCTGATCGAAAAGCACCGGAGCCGGAATCCGAACACGATTCTTGTCGACAACGGCGACTTAATTCAAGGGAACCCTCTAGGGGAATATATCTTCAAACATGAACGTGAAGCAATTATCTCCGGAACGAAAACACACCCGATCATTGATGTCATGAACAAACTGCACTATGACGCCGGCACGCTCGGAAACCACGAATTCAACTATGGCCTTGAATTCCTTGACGGCACGATAAAAGGCGCCGAATTTCCCATCGTCAATGCCAATATAAAAACATCGGACGGAAAGAACAAATATACGCCATATCATATTGAAGAGCGGACGCTGACGGATGAAAGCGGCCAAAAGCACCAGCTTAAAGTCGGCTACATCGGCTTCGTTCCGCCGCAGATTTTAACATGGGATAAAAAGCATCTGGACGGCAAAATCACGGTGCAGGACATCACCGAATCAGCGAAACAAACGATTCCGAAAATGAAGCAGGAAGGCGCCGACGTGATCATTGCGATCGCCCACTCCGGAATTGAAAATGGCGAACAGGCGGCGGGAGCAGAAAACGCCGTATATGACCTGGCTCTCAAGACGGAAGGAATAGATGCGATCATCTCCGGACACCAGCACGGTCTGTTCCCCGGTACCGACTATCCAGGAAATGGCGTGATCGACAATCAAAAAGGAACGATCAACGGCATCCCTGTCGTCATGCCGAAAAACTGGGGCAGCCATTTAGGAATCATCGATATGCAGCTTGAACAGGACGGCAGCAAATGGACAGTGAAAGATGCCAGCGCAAAAACGGAAGCGATTGCCGGAAATGTGACGTCACGACACGAAACCGTCGTTTCCACGATTAAAGACACACACGAAAAAACGCTTGAATACGTCCGCGCGCCGGTTGGCCAAACGGAAGCCGATATTAACAGCTTTTTCGCACAAGTAAAAGACGATCCTTCGATTCAGATTGTCACAGACGCACAAAAATGGTATGCGGAAGATGTCATGAAGGGAACGGAATACGAAAACCTGCCGATTTTATCAGCGGGCGCGCCATTTAAAGCAGGAGGGCGCAACGGTGCTGATTATTATACAAACATTAAAGCAGGAAACCTTGCGATCAAAAACATCGGCGATTTGTATTTGTACGACAATACGCTCTATATCGTCAAGCTGACGGGAAGCGAAGTGAAGGACTGGATCGAAATGTCGGCCGGGCAGTTCAACCAGATCGACCCTTCAAAATCGGGTGAACAGGCGCTCCTCAACCCCGATTTCAGGTCGTATAATTTCGATGTCATTGACGGTGTGACCTACCAGATCGATGTCACACAACCGGCAAAATACAATGCGTCAGGCGGGGTGAAAAATCCGCAGGCCAACCGCGTCAAACAGTTGTCTTACAACGGAAAAGCCGTCCGCGACGATCAGGAATTCCTTGTGGTCACAAATAATTACCGCGCGTCCGGGGGCGGCGGATTCCCGCATCTGACGCAGGACAAAGTCGTTTATGCGGCGGCTGATGAAAACAGGCAGGTGCTCATGAACTACATCATGGAAAAGAAAACGGTCAATCCTGCCGCCGATAACAACTGGTCGATCGCTCCGATTAAAGGAGCCGATGTGACATTCGAATCTTCTCTCCTCGCCAAACCGTTTGCTGAAAATGCGAAGGACATCGATTTTGTCAGAGAATCCGAAAACAGCGGATATGGCGTCTATAAGCTGAACTTTGAAGGTACAGAGCCTCCGGTTGATAATGGAAACTGGACGTTAACAGTCATGCACACGAACGACACGCACGCCCACCTTGATGAAGCGGCAAGGCGCGCTGCCAAAGTGAAAGAAATCCGCAGTGAAGCAGAAAACAATGTGCTGCTCGATGCCGGCGATGTCTTTTCCGGTGACTTGTATTTTACAAAATGGAACGGACTCGCCGATTTGAAGCTGATGAACATGATGGGCTATGACGCCATGACCTTCGGCAACCATGAATTTGATAAAGGGCCGAAAGTGCTCGCAGACTTTCTGAGCGGAAACAATGCGGCCGTCGATCCGTTAAACAGACACCAGCTGGAAAAGCCCGATTTTCCAATCGTCAGCTCCAATGTCGATGTATCAAAGGAGCCTCAGCTGCGAAGCTTTCAAAAAGAGCCTGCACTCTTAACAGCAGGAGAAAAGAAAGAAAGCGGCATCTATCCTTATATTCTGCTTGATGTAAATGGCGAGCAAGTCGGCGTATTCGGCCTGACGACGGAAGATACGTCATATACGTCAAGCCCCGGACCGAACATTGCGTTCCATGACGCTTATCTGTCAGCGGAGAAAACGGTCAAGGAACTGAAAGAAAAAGAAAAGGTCAACAAAATCATCGCCCTCACCCACCTCGGCTACAACCGGGATCTGGAGCTGGCCAAAAAAGTGAAGGGCATCGATTTGATTATCGGCGGGCATACGCATACACTCGTCGATCATTTAAAAGTGGTGGAGAGCGAAGAACCGACAATCGTCGCCCAAGTGAAAGACTACGGGCAGTTTTTAGGACGGGTCGATGTTGTGTTTGATGAGAAAGGCGTCGTTCAAACGGATCAATCAAGGTTCAATTTGATCGCGATTGACGGCAAAGTGGACGAAGATCCTCCAGCGAAAGAAGTGCTTGACGGCTTTAAAGAAGATATTGACGAACTGAAGAAGAAAAAAGTAGGCTATGCCGATGTCCCGCTTGACGGAAAACGCGAGCATGTCCGCTCAAAAGAAACCAACCTCGGCAATTTTATCGCGGACGGCATGCTGAAGAAAGCAAAACAAGCCGGCGGGGCTGACATCGCCATCACAAACGGCGGCGGAATCAGAAGCGGTATTGCCAAAGGCGACATCACACTCGGCGATGTGCTGACGGTCATGCCGTTCGGCAACACCCTTTATGCCGCTGATTTGACGGGTGCGCAAATCAAAGAAGCGCTTGAGCACGGGGTGAGCCAAGTCGAAGAAGGCGGAGGCGCGTTTCCGCATGTCGCGGGTTTATCCTTCACATTTACACTGAGCAAGCCAAAAGGTGAGCGCATCCTTGATGTGAACCTTGTCAATGACAAAGGGGATGCTGTTCCGCTCGATTTGGACAAAACCTACCGTGTGGCTACAAATAAATTCATGGGCGGCGGCGGAGACGGCTATTCCGTTTTTAAAGAAGCGAAAAACGGTGTCGATCTCGGTTTTACCGATTACGACATTTTTACAGAGCAGCTTGCCTTGTACGATTCTGTTTCACCGAACATCGAAAACAGAATCACAGAAGTGTTCCTTCCTGACCGTCAGACAGACGGCACTTGGACGCTTGCGGAAAAACCGTTCGAAACATACGCGAAAAACGCAAATCAGGTGATTGCTTATTTCCCTGACACAGAAAAAGACCACATCAAGCTGAATATGACAAAAGCACAGACTGACCTTGTCAAAGAAAGAACTGATGATCCAAGTATCACCCTGAAAAACGATCGCATTGCGATGCAGCTTCCAGCCGTTAATCTGGCAAGCGAAAAGACTAAAATCAGCATCAAAATCGCCAAGAATATCAAACAGGCGGTCACAAAGGTATATGATTTCAACATTCAGCAGAATGGAAAAACGGTCAGCACATTTAAAGAACCTGTCGGACTGTTTTTCCAAGTCGAGGCTCCTGACAAACATTTGAGCGTCTATTATGTCGACCGCAAAAACAACAGCTTCACAAAAGTGACAAACGGCTATACGAAAGGCCGTACCGTTGCAGGCTATGTCGACCATTTCAGCGAGTATACCGTGATGAATGACAAAGATGCCGGGTCTCCTTCACTTCCGCCGGGTTCAGGCGATGATGACGGTCCGGATGGCGGCAGCGGCGGTCAACCCCCTGCTTCGCCCGGCGCCGGAAGCGGCGGAGACGGATCAGGCGGTCATGGCAGCGGCGGGTCAGATGACGGAAATGAACCTTCAGATGGTTCAAACGGCGGGTTTTTGCCTGACACCGCTTCAAACGCCTATCATTGGCTGATGCTCGGCCTGCTGCTGCTTATATCCGGAAGCGGTCTGTACCTTTACCAAAGGAAGCGGCGCAAACTCCAAATCTAAATAAAAAAGTGCGGTCTGCTAAAGGCAGAACCGCACTTTTTTTATTCAACCCATTTCACGATTTGATCAAGCGCCCGTCTCGTCTTCGGACGCGGTTCTTTCACGCGGTAACCGAAAGCGGCCATGACCGAGATGTCAAAGCGGCCGTCCTCCAACAATCCTTCTTTTTCAAGGATGTCGTGGACTTTGTCGTAGTTAAAGCCTTCAATCGGGCAGGAGTCAATACCGATCAAGGCGGCCGCCGTCATCATGTTGGCTAGCGCGATGTACGTTTGCTTTGATACCCAGTCAAACATCGCTCTGTCGCTTTCGTACAAATGAAAATCGCCGTCTTGGAAACTTTTCAGAACGCCGTCTTCTTTCAGCATATTTTCAATGATGTCCTCCGGCATTTTTTTCACATGCTTTAACTGATCTGCAACATACCCGGAATCATGCCGCATTTCCTTAGCCGTGCGTCCGAGCAGCAAAACGAAATGGCTGGCTGTCGGCAGCTGTCCCTGTGCGCCCCATGAGACCTGGCGCAGTTTTTCACGCAGCTCTTTATTTTGGACGACGACGAACTTCCACGGCTCGAGGCCGACAGAGCTTGGCGACAGTCTGCCCGCTTCTAAAATGAACTGAAAATCCTCGTCTGATATCTTTCTGTCCGGATCAAACTCTTTTGTCGCGTGTCTAAATTGGAATGCGTCAAGAATCTCCTGCTTCTTGGATTGCTGTGTCATGTTCTGTTCTCTCCTTTTGTCTATAGTTTATATTCCTTTCTTAATTTCATTCTAATCATTATAATAGCAATAAGAAAGTACGCACATTTTTGTGGCATAGTATCATTTTTTATACTAAGGAGAGAGGAAAATGAACAAGAATCCGAAGGCATGCGAAACACCGGACGGTTATTCATGCCCGGTGGAAGCAACGATCGATATCATCGGCGGCAAATGGAAAAGCGTCATTCTGTATCATTTGACCGATGATAAAAAACGCTTTAATGAGCTGCGTCGTTTAATTCCCGCCGTGACACAGCGGATGCTGACCCTCCAGCTTCGCGAACTTGAGCGCGACGGCATCGTCTGCCGCACGATTTATAAGCAGGTTCCCCCGAAAGTCGAGTACAGTTTAACTGAGTTCGGCAAGACGCTGATTCCGATCATCAGTCAAATGATGAATTGGGGAGCTTCCTATGCCGGCAAAATCAAGGAAGCGCGCCAACGATCGGCTGCCGCTGAAATGCTGGAATCGCAAGGCTAATTGGCCGGCTCGATTTTCAAGAGAAAGTCTTTGATTCTGCTTAAGTATTCTTCAGGATCGTGGCGGAATCCGCCGACATGTCCCGCGCCTTCAATCAAATACAGTTTCTTTATCCCTTTTTTCCGGTCATACAGGCTTTTGGCCATTTCCGGCGGAACAAGCTGATCATTTGTGCCGTGGATGATAAACAGCGGCGTGTCTGACTGCTCAAGATTGCTGACCGGCGATATGTCGGCAAGGCTCCAGCCATGGCGCCGTTTGATCAGCCCGCTTGCCAACGGGATGAGAAACGGCACGGACAATTTGACGGCGGCTTTCAGCTGAAAGCGGCATAGCTCTGTTAAATCGCTGAAGCAGGAATCGGCAATACAAAACTTGATTCTCCTGTCCTGTTTCATCAGCTCGATGGCAGCCGCGGCTCCTAGCGATTCGCCAAGCACTCCGATCCAAAGGTCTTTGCCGAACCTGTTCTCAAGCTCGTCAGCCCACCTCGCCAAATCGTCCTTTTCGTAAAATCCGTAAGAAACGTGTGAACCGCCGCTCAATCCGTGGCACCTGCTGTCGCAAAGCAGAACATTGTAGCCGATGGACTGGAACAGCTCGACGTATTTATACCCTCCAAACAGCGACCACTTGATGCCGTGGGAAACGATGACGGCTTTCCTGCTCTTTTGAACGGGAAAAAGCAGCGCATGCAGCCGGCATCCATCCCCCGCCGTCAAAAACAGCTCTTCTTTGTCGTGTGACTCAAACACATCATCGATGATCTCGCCGTGTTTGAGTCCGCTGAAAAAGGTTTCTTCATATGTGCTCCTGTTCGGCATAACAAACAAATAGCTGACAATCAAACTGACGGCAAAAATACTGATCCCAATTCCAAAGACCATCAACAAAACTCCGATCCACACGGCCCTCACCCTTTACGTTCTTGTTTTAACTTATTGTATTCCGAACGGGTCTGGGCGTGAGTCGCGGAAAAAAATTGGCGTCAAGAGCACCCGTTTCCGAGCTGGATGACTTTCGCTTTTCCTGCTGCTTCTCTCAACACGCCTCTTGTATCAAATATCACGGTTGCATGGTTTAGTAACAGCTCTTTCGGAAGTGCGTCATGATCGGTCAAAACGACAACACAGTCGTACGCTTTCAGCATCTCTGAATCTATCGGCATGCTTGCCATTTTTTTGCCGCTGAGGTCGAGTTCCGGAACGTGCGGATCATGGTAGGAAACATCAGCCCCCATGCCGATCAGCTTCTCTATAATATCAAGCGATTTTGATTCGCGGACATCCGCTATATTACGTTTATAGGTGACGCCATAGATTAAAATGCGGGCGTCTGTCGCCTTATCTTTCCCTGCCAGTTGCAAGGAACGCTCTGCGATATAGCGGACGATTCTATCATTTGTCGCTTCCGACAGCTCGATAAAGTCGCTCGATAAACCGCTTTGTTTCATGACAAACTGCAAATACAGCGGATCGACGGGGATGCAATGGCCGCCGATGCCGGGACCTGGATAAAACGCCGCAAAGCCGTACGGCTTCGTGCTTGCCGCCTCGATGACTTCCCATACATTCACCCCGAGCTTGTCGCATATCATCGCGAATTCATTAATGAATGAAATATTAATAAACCGGTACGTATTTTCCAGCAGCTTTGTCAGCTCCGCTGTTTCAGGCGATGTGACAGGCACAACCTCTTCATAAATGCCGCTGTATAATTGATGCACCTTTTCAAGGCATGCCTCCGTCGCGCCTCCCACTACCTTCGGCACGACTTCAATCGGGAATTGATTGCCCGGATCAACGCGTTCTGGAGAATAAGCCAAATAAAAATCCTTTCCGCATACAAGGCCGCTTTCTTCGAGGATCGGTTTGACGATGTCCCTTGTCGTACCCGGATATGTCGAGCTTTCCAACACAACGAGCTGCCCTTTTTTCAAGTGCCCTCCAATCGATTGCGCCGCTCTTTTCACATAAGTCAAATCAGGACCCGCATCATCATTCAGCGGCGTCGGTACGCAGATGATGACGGCATCCGCTTCGCCGATTAAACCGTAGTCCGAAACAGGACGAAAGAAACCGGTGCCTATTCCGTCCTGCACCGCTTGATCGTTGATATCTGAAATATAGCTGTTCCCTTTCCGTAATGCCTCGACTTTCTTTTTATCCAAATCAACACCGATAACCCGAATTCCTTTTGATATCAACAACATGGCCAAGGGCAGACCGACAAACCCCAAGCCGATGACCGCTATCGTTTCGTTATGCATTTCCTGTTTGCTCATTTATCAAATCGCCCCTTCTGTACATTCCTTTAATAAACTATGTTTTAAATCTTTTTTTGAAAGGGACGATCTACCAAATCAAAACCTATTTATTTTTCATATCAGATGTTTGAAACGAAGAAAGAGGCAGCTGCACCGGCTGCTTCTGCAGCACAGACTGGTAGATTCCAAAAATCGTTTCAATCGCCTTTTTCCCTTCATAGCCGTCAACCAATAGTGTGTCTTGGCGCTTGACGGCGCTTATAAAGTTTTGATACATAGCGGTTTGTTCGCCGCTGAGATCAATCAGCTGCGCCGCTTCTTCAGCAGCATCCTTCTCCCCGTGGATATACCAGCGGCTGATCCGGTTTAATGCCGGGCCTTCCAATGAAATCGTTCCATGTTCTCCAAAAATCGAGAGAGAGCTTCCGATATTGTTTGGCTGTGTGACGATATTCGCTTCTACTACTCCTTTCGCCTGACTGGCAAACGTCAGAACACCGACAGCAACATCTTCCGTTTCTTTTGCTCCGGAACCGCCCAGTATATCTCCGTAAACGCCTTTTACATCACCTAAAAACCATTGCAGCAGATCGATCAGATGTATCCCTTGATTGACCAGCATCCCGCCGTCTTTTTCCCAGCTTCCCCGCCAGGTTGCCGCTTCATAATAAGCGGGTGACCTGTTTAAGCGAAGCGATACTGTGCCTAAGTAGATCCTTCCCAGTTTTCCTCTCTCAATCGTTTCCTTCAGTTTTTTCATGATCGGCCGGTGGCGCATCTGGTGGCAGACCATGAGCTTCAGCCCGTTCTGTTCCGCCAGTTCTATCAGCTCATCGGCATCCTGTAATGACAAGGTCATCGGTTTTTCGACGATGACGTGCTTGCCTGCCTGCAGCGCAGCTTTGGCCATTTCGGCGTGCAGTCCCGAAACCGCCGCAATAATGACCGCTTCTATTTTAGAATCTGAAAGCAGCGCTTGATACTGCTGATAACGGGTCATTCGGCTTTCATCTCCGGCGAAGGAAGCATAGTATTGTTCCGCCTCCTTCATCCGTTCTTCCTGCAAATCACTGACGGCCGACAACTTTGCATCACCGCACCCGGCCAGTGCTTGAAGATGTTTTCTTGACATATAGCCGCAGCCGATTAAACCGAAATGAACCGTCACTTTCCCCCTCCTCCTTTTTTCAGCAGCGCGGAAATAATTTGCTCTTGTTCCTCAGCGGCTAGAAAAGGATCCATCGGAATCGCGAAAAGGGTTTCGGACAAGGACTCGGCTATAGGGAAATCGCCTTTTTTGTACTGCAATGAAGAATAGACCGTTTGCAAATGAAGGCAGCAAGGATAATACACGCCAGAATGAATGTTCTGCTCTTTCAGCGATTGAATGAATTCGTCGCGGTCTTTCGCGCCGATACAATAGAGATGATAGATATGTGTGCGGTCTTCTTTCTCAGCCGGCAGTGTGAGATGCTCCGCCGTTTTCAAACCTTCCCTGTAGCGGCTGGCAACTTTTCTTCTTTGTTCATTCCAGCCGTCGATTTTCTCAAGAAGAATGAGCAAAGCAGCGGCATGTAATTCATCAAGACGGCTGTTGAAACCGATTTTGTCATGGAAGTATTTTTTGCTTGTGCCATGGGTTCTGAGTGTTCTTAATTGCCGGGCCGCATCCGGATCTGAAATCGTCACCATTCCCCCGTCTCCCAACGTTCCTAAGTTTTTTGTCGGGAAAAATGAAAAACAGGCGGCATCCCCGATGCTGCCGACAGGACGCCCTTTATATGAAGCGCCGAACGCTTGACAGGCATCCTCAATCACAAGCAGTCCGTGTTTTTTGGCAATCGCCATGATCTCGTCCATATCAGCCGGCTGTCCGAAAATGTGGACGGGAATGATCGCTTTAGTAGCAGGGGTGATCTTTTCTTCTATTTTTTCCGGATCAAGGTTGCAGGTTTCACGATCAACATCAGCAAACACCGGCTTAGCCCCCACCCTTGAGACAGCTTCGGCGGTCGCAAAAAAAGTGAACGGCGTCGTAATGACCTCATCCCCTTTGCCGATACCGAAAGCTTCGAGCGTCAGCACTAATGCATCCGTTCCGTTGGCGACTGCGACCGCTTCTTTTACACCAAGCTTTTCGGCTATTCTTTTCTCCAGCTCTTCAACCTTGGGCCCCAATATATATTGGCCGCTGTCCAACACATGCTCAAACTCTTGTAAAATATCTTGTTTTACCGTTTGAAACTGGCGTTTTAAATTGATTAACGGGATCATCTCTGTTCCTCCTCTAAAATCAAAAAGTTCCAAAATAAGTTATGATGCCTGCCGGTAATTTGGCACGGCTTGATTTTTTTCATAAAAAAAGACCTACTTGTTCAGTAAGTCTTGACCATGCTTATTTGTTAATGCCTAATTTCCCTTCCAGCAGCTGTTTGTTATGAAGGACGGATTTGTCATCGGGACGGTATTTTCTCGCCTCTTCATTGTGCTGATACGACTTTTCAAAGTCTCCTAAATTGTAGTAGCACACGCACATTTGCAAGTGAGGGTACCAAGTGTAATATGCCGGATAGGTGAAGCTCCATTTATTCGAATCAGGCACCAGTGTTGTCGCCAGCTCATACCAGTAGATAGCGGCATTGTATTCCCGCCGCCGCTGAAAGTTATAGCCGATTCTTGAGCATGTTTCAGCACGAGGCGTTTTGGAAAATTCAAATGACTGGAAGAGCGATCTCAGCTCATTATCCAAGTCGCCGAGAAAGCGGTGGCAGTCGGCTTTGTTGATGCAGGCGTATACTTTGTCTTCAATCCATCCTTCTTTCATTTCAATGTTTTTATTGTAGCTTTCAATTGCTTTTTCGTAGTGTCTGTTTTCTCTTAATTCATTTCCGTAGTAAAAATAGTCGCGCGGGGTAAACGTGTCGCCGCGATCGATCTTCTTTTGGTAAATATTGAGGTTTCGTCCGACAGAGTGGCGGATTTTTTTATGCGTCACCGAGATATCGGCATTGATAATGTTCCCGAATACCTCCAAATATTGATGGCAGTCGCCTTTCCATTTAAAGTTTTTCTCCCTTTTCACCAGGCGGTTGCGGCGGTACCTTAAGGTCACATTTCCGAATTCGTCAGTTCCCGCATCATAGTACATGGACACGGAATCAACGGAAGGATCAAGCGTTTCCTTCAACTCTTTTAATTTTTTCTGATCTTTCTCAAGCAACACATCATCCGCATCCAGATAGAGAATATAATCCTTAGTGGCGTGCTTGAACGATTCATTGCGGGCAGCCGCAAAATCGCCGATCCATTCAAAGAAAAAGACGCGGTCTGTGTAGCGCTTCGCAATCTCTACGGTTTGATCTGTCGATCCCGTATCCACAATGTTAATTTCATCTACAATGTCTTTCACTGTATCAAGGCATCTCGCCAATACTTCTTCTTCATTTTTGACAATCATACATAGACTGATTGTAACCAAAGCCTTCACTCCCTGAGACTCTTTTTTAAAATCTACCCATAAAATATGAACCAGCAGCTGATCGCGTTTGTGCCGCTGTCACTGTTTTAGCTTTTCAGGCTGTGCCATTTCCGAAGTATTTTTCATAGAACTTTCTTTTCTCGCTTGAATATAGATACTACTAGCGAAAATGTGTTTAACCAGGAGGTTTCAGATGGATAATGAATTGGAATATTTGCTAGACTCTGTTGGGCTTAGCTGGAGAGAAACCGAAATATCCCAACTGATATTTCAACACAAATGGCACGATGCTGCGCAGAAGCTGGAAGAGAGGCTGGAAGCCGCTCCCTTCGATCCCGGCTTACTGATAAGCGCTGCTTTTGTTTATGAAAAAAAGCAGCAGGTTCAGAGAGCGTCTGAATTATATGATGATGCCCTCCTGTTTGTCAGGCGCGAACATCAACATCGCCTCATGAAGGAGAAAGCGGACCTTTTCAAAAAAATGGTCAGGCGTCCAAAGATCATTTTTTTCGTTAAACCGGATTTGGACCGGTTTTTGAATGCTGTCGTTGAGCACCTTTCCGAAACTTACCGGACCAGAAAAATCGCGGTTCATGATTTGAATCAAATCGACACTGGTATGCAATGGGCGGATATTTGCTGGTTTGAATGGTGCGATGATTTATTGATCCACGGGAGCAAAGTCCCTTCTGCAGCGGCCAAAACATTAATATGCAGGCTCCACAGCTATGAAGCATTTACTTTTTATATTAAAAAGGTATATTGGCAAGCGGTGGATCAAGTGATCTTTGACGGGGAACACATGCGGGAATATGTATTAGATCAAGTTAAATCGTTGAAAAAAGAGAAAACGGCCGTCGTTCCAAATGGAATCAAGTTAGACGAATACACCTTTCAGCAAAGGCAAAAAGGCTTTCATATCGCATATGTCGGCTATATCAACTATAAAAAAGGTCCGATGCTTTTGCTGCAGGCTTTCAAGGCACTGATTGACAAAGACCCAAGATACAAACTGTTCATCGCCGGGACGTTTCAGGACGCCCGCTATCAGTTGTACTTCAAGCAAATGATTGATGAACTCCGGCTGACTGACAACGTCCAATTTGACGGATGGCAGGATGATATGAATCAATACTTGGAAGATAAGCATTACCTGATTTGCACGAGCCTTCTTGAAAGTCAGCATATGTCGGCCATGGAAGCGATGGCTAAAGGCATTAAACCGCTGATCCACAACTTTTACGGCGCAAAGACGATATACGATGAATCAGTTGTTTGGAATACAATAGATGAATTCGTGGCCATGATCACAAGCGGTGATTATACATCTCTCCATTATCGGTCGTTTATTGAAGAGCATTATTCATATGACCTGAGCATGCGCAAAATTGAAGAGATGATTTCAGGCTTTGCAAAGCAGTCAGAGTTGACGGTTATGCCAAATCCGCCGCTGATTACGGTAGGCATCATCAACTATAATTACAGTAATTTTATTGATGAATGCCTTCAATCCGTTTTAAATCAACTCTACCCTAATATCGACATTCTGATCGTTGACGACCACTCAACTGACGACTCGATGCAAAAAATCAGCAGCTATCAAAAAACGCATCCGCACATTCGAACGATATGCCACAGCGAAAATACAAAACTTCCTGATCTCGCTTTTAAGGAAATCTTCCAAGAGGCAAAAGGCGAATATGTTTTGCTTTTAAGCGCAGATGATTTCCTTCCGCACAATTTGGTGCTCCATGACTTTATGCAGTGCTTTTTTGGAGAAGAGGGATTAGATTATGTGTACGGGGACCTTTTGCTTGTTGATCAACACGGAAAAAATGCGGGGCTGTGGACGTATCAAGAGTATGGCGATAAGGAGCTGGTGAGGACTATTTTTCAAAGGGGCGGCTCAGGCATTGTCCCGATGGTGGGCATGTTTAAAGCATCTTATTATCAGCAAAAAGGCTTTACTTGGCTGGTTGATCCGCAAAAGCCGCTTGCAGGGGATGTGCTGAATTGTTTGGCCAACACGAAGCGCGGCTGGAAGCGCCGCTATTTAAGAAAACCTGTATTGTGCTACCGCCGCCATCAAAACAATATTTCCTACCAATTGCATAAAAGGATTCAATCGCTTGTGTACGTCATCGACTATATTGTGAAAGAATTTGACGAAAGCGTCTATTTTCCCCATATCAAATGGAAGGAGCTTGAGGAAAATCAAAGACAGTCCTTGAAATATTTCAGCATCGGAAAAACCTTTTGGAGAATGGCCCGGAGATACGCACAAAACGGATATACCCGGCATTTAGATCAAGACGCCAAAAAAGAATGCATTCAGCCGCTCCTGGATAAAATGGATGAATACTTCCAATTAAGCCTCGCTTCAGACAATCAGTATGAACGATATATGAAAAATATTAAAAAAATCCAGCTGATATAAAACCTTCCGCTCTGTGGAAGGTTTTTCTCTTATACTCTCGCACAAATACACAGTCATATAGATTCATTTATACGTATGATAGAGCGCACAAAGCGTTTTTATTCTGCCATTAAAAGGAGAAATTGAAAGCAGCGTGATCGATGGGAGGTCATCATGAAAGATTTCAAGTCAGACATCATTCATTGTCTGGAACAAAAAGATTGGAACAAAGCCATGAAGCGCTTAAAAGAGTGGGAAGCCGACGGCTCGCATAACGAGCCCGATTTTTATTTTTTTCAAGCCTCTCTTTCTGTCTATCTCGGCCATGACCATAACGCCTGGCTATGGCTCTGGAGGGGGCTTGACCTTTTTCCTGATAACAGATCTTTAAATCTGCTGATGGGAAAAGTGTGCCTGCGCACCGGAAGGGAACAAGAGAGCGCGGCCTATCTTCAAAAAGGAGATGGAGCAGAAACCGAAAGCGGGCCAAAGCTTGATCTTCCTGTTCATGAAACAACCGAGCCTCCGGCTGGGCAAATCCGCGTTTTGCAAGGCACAATGGAAATCGCCAACCAAATGAACACCTTGGCTAAAGGGCTCTCACAGCATGGCGCGCTTGCCCACACTTTAAATTACTATCCTTATTATTTAAATTACGCTGCCGACTACACCTGGTCATTGCTGAAAGAACGCAATACGCCCGCCATGAATGCGAAGCTGAGAAGGCTTGCCAGTGATCTCTTGCCATCCTATGATTTGTTCCATTTTCATTTTGGCACAAGCTTTACGCTGGACATGTCGGATTATCCCATTTTAAAACAGGCAGGTAAACCAATGATCATGCATCATTGGGGCAGCGATGTGAGGCTTTATTCAACATTGGCTAAAACAAATCCATACGCCGTTGTCAAAACGAAAAACGAAGCGCGAATTCGATATCACCTCAAACGAATTTCACAATATGTCCAGCACTGCATCGTTGCCGATATGGAACTTTACGAGTATGTAAAAGACTATTATGAGCATGTCCACATGATTCCAACCATGATCCAGCTTGACCGCTATATTCCCGACTACCGATCAAATGAAAAGCCGCTCATCGTTCATGCCCCCACCTCTCCAGGAATAAAAGGAACCCGCCACATCCTTAAGGCGGTGGAGTCTTTAAAAGAAAAATACGACTTTCATTTTCAACTAGTACGAGGGGTTTCTCATGAACAGGCAAAGAAAATCTATCAAAAGGCGGATTTGATCATTGATCAGCTTCATATCGGCAGCTATGGATTATTTGCCGTCGAATCGATGGCAATGGGGAAACCCGTTATCTGTTGGGTCAGTGATTTTATGAAGGAGAACTATCCTTCCGAACTGCCTCTCATAAGAGCAAATCCCGATAACATTACAGAAGTGATTGAAAATGTGCTGAAAAACCGGGATATGCTACCGGAAATCGGCCAGAAAGGAAGAAAGTATGCAGAAGTTCATCATGATATGGTGAAAAACAGCAAAAAAACGCTAGCTGTTTATCAGGCGCTACTTTCGGGATGATGTTGAACACCTTTCGCGTCGCGGGATTTGTAATTCAAAAAAAACGAAACAAGCAGGTGAACAATTGATGAGCGATATGACAGAGTTATCCGGCCAGCATATTTTCATAACTGGCGGAGCAGGCTTTATCGGATCCTCTTTAATAGGAAAGCTGATAGAGCGCAACAGCGTCACCGTATACGACAATTTTTCAAGAGACTCCCTCCGGTATAAACCTTACCGGGACCATCCTCACTTAAAAGTGGTGCAGGGAGACATTTTGGATGTGAACACGCTTAAAAAGGCGATCCAAGGGGCCAGCCACATTGTCCACGCCGCCGGCATCGCAGGGATTGACACGGTCATTCAAAATCCCGTTAAAACGATGCAGGTCAACATGATCGGTTCAGCCAATCTGCTTGAAGCGGCTGCAGGTTTAACCGAATGCAAAAGGGTCGTTTGTTTCAGTACGAGTGAAGTGTTCGGCCAAATCGCTTTCAGGGCGCGAGAGACCAGTCATACTGTTTTAGGAGCAGTGGGAGAAGCTCGCTGGACATATGCTGTCAGCAAACTCGCCGAGGAACATATGGCATATGCCTATTTTAAAGAATTGGGGCTCCCGACCGTCACCGTCCGCCCTTTTAATGTTTATGGACCGGAACAAGTCGGGGAAGGCGCCATCAAAACGATGGTTCACAGAGCTCTGTTAGATGAGCCGATTTATATTCACGGCGACGGAACGCAAATCCGGGCCTGGTGTTATGTAGATGACATGATCGACGGAATATTGCGCTGTTTGACGATGAAAGAAGCCATCGGAGAGTCTTTCAACATCGGCAATGAACGGACTGTGATCACTGTATACGGATTGGCAAGCACGATTATCAGAGTTCTTGGATCAAAATCGCAAATCATCTTTGGAGAGAAAAAAGAAGCCGATATTGAACTTCGCATCCCTCAGGTCAATAAAGCAAAAGAAATGCTCGGTTTCAGCGCAAAAGTAGATCTGGAAGAAGGGATCACAAGAACAGCTGAAAGCATTCAAAAAAATTTGGATCAATAAGAAAGGAGGCGCTTTTGTTGAAACAATGGAAAAGCGAAGGAAAAGGTGAATTCACCCTTTCCCAGCTCGGAGGATGCGGCGAAAATGTCGTTATTGAAGACGGAGTCCGCATTTTTCATCCGGAAAACATCTATATCGGAGATAACGTTTATATCGGCCATGACACGATTTTAAAAGGCTATTATAAGCATGACCTGATCATCGGTTCAAACAGCTGGATCGGTCAGCAATGTTTTATACACGGTGCCGGCGGGGTTACAATCGGAAAATTTGCGGGAATTGGTCCGAATGTCCAGATACACGCCGCCTACCATACCGATCCTGATATACCCGATAGTACCATTTTGTTTTCGCCGCTTACATTTGCTCCCATTCATATTGAAGAAAACTGCAACATCGGGATCGGTGCGTCTATTTTAGCAGGCGTTACGATAGGCGCCCACTCCAAAATCGGAGCAAATGCCGTCGTCAATCGTCATATTCCCCCGTACAGCATAGCGGTAGGCGTGCCGGCAAAGGTGATCAAAAACCGAAGGATGAAAGATGAGGAGCGCTCATGATCAGATTGATCGAGCCGTATATTACGTTTGAAGAAGTGGAAGCAGAATTAAAAGAAATATTTTCTTCCGGCATCCTGACAAAAGGCCCTTATGTCAGAACATTTGCTGATCATATTAAACAGTATGTAAGTGCAAAGCATACTTTTTTAACAACATCGGCTACAACGGCTTTATCGATGTGCCTTAAAAGCCTTAACGTCCAACCCGGAGACGAAGTGATCGTCTCAGACTTTTCGTTTCCCGCCACTGTCAATGTAATAGAAGATTTAGGTGCCAAGCCGATTTTTGCCGATGTTGATCTTGAAACATTTAACATGCTTCCAGAAGAGCTGGAAAGTCAAATTACATCCCGTACGAAAGCCGTCCTTTTTGTAGATGCCCTTGGAAACCCGACAGGCATCACAAACATCAAACACATTTGTGAAGAGTACGGCTTACCACTCGTGGATGATGCCGCGTGTGCGATCGGCAGCAGTGAATACGGCTGTAAATCTGGAAAAATTGCCGATCTCACCTGTTTCAGCTTTCACCCCAGAAAGCTGCTTACGACAGGCGAAGGCGGAGCAATTACAACCGACCGGGAAGAGTTGAAAGATTGGTTTTCAGTCAAGTTAAACCATGGCGCCGCTATCTCTGACGGCCAATTGGATTTTATGGATTTCGGCTACAACTACAGATTATCTGATATCCAAGCCGCTCTTGGAATCAAACAGCTCCAAAAACTAGATGACATCATTCATCGCAGAAACCTTCAGCAGAAAGCATATAGTGAACAGCTTGAACCCCTCGGATTCCAAAGTCAAAAAATCGGACCTGACGTTGTATACAATACACAATCCGCCGTTTTCAAAATTCCAAAAAACATCGTTCGCGACCAATTGATTCAATATTTGAGCGACTGCCATATAGAGTCGACTTTCGGCACCTATTGCTTAAGCGGCACTACCTATTACCGCCGCAAATACAGACAGATTAAACCCAATTCCATTTTTCTTGAACAAAATACGATCACCCTCCCCTGTCATGACCAAGTCAATGTGGAGCAGGTAGTCTCAGCCATTCAATCATTTAGCCAACGTAAAGTCTAATCAATCAAAAACATCCCTTTCACAAAATAGTGACAGGGATGTTTTTTTATTCTTAGAAATAAGCAATAGAAAAAAGGCAGTAAACCATAGGTTTACTGCCCCCTGAATCATTCGCATAGCATTCCAGCGAAGTTCCGGAAAAACAAACGGAAAATATTTGCTAATAGTCGTTAAATATTAAGCGCCGGTTGGACCTGTTGGGCCAGTTGGACCTGTCGGGCCGGTTGGACCTGTCGGGCCAGTTGGACCTGTCGGGCCAGTTGGACCTGTCGCTCCGGTTGGACCTGTTGGACCTGTCGCTCCAGTTGCTCCGGTTGGACCGGTTGCTCCCGTCGGGCCGGTTGCTCCCGTTGCCCCGGTTGCCCCGGTTGCTCCCGTCGGACCGGTTGCTCCCGTCGGGCCGGTTGCTCCCGTTGGGCCGGTTGCTCCCGTTGCTCCGGTTGGGCCTGTCGGACCGGTTGCTCCCGTTGCCCCGGTTGCTCCTGTCGGGCCAGTTGCTCCCGTCGGACCTGTTGCGCCTGTCGCTCCGGTTGCGCCTGTTGGACCTGTTGCTCCTGTCGGGCCGGTTGCTCCCGTTGCCCCGGTTGCTCCTGTCGCTCCCGTTGCTCCCGTTGGGCCGGTTGCTCCTGTCGCTCCCGTTGCTCCCGTCGGACCTGTTGGGCCTGTCGCTCCGGTTGCGCCTGTCGCTCCCGTTGCTCCCGTCGGACCTGTTGGGCCTGTCGCTCCGGTTGCGCCTGTCGCTCCCGTTGCTCCAGTTGGGCCGGTTGCTCCGGTTGGACCTGTCGCTCCGGTTGCTCCAGTTGGGCCGGTTGCTCCGGTTGGACCTGTTGCGCCTGTCGCTCCGGTTGCTCCCGTTGCGCCTGTCGCTCCCGTTGGACCTGTCGGGCCGGTTGCTCCCGTTGCGCCTGTGGCTCCCGTCGGACCGGTTGCGCCTGTCGCTCCGGTTGCTCCCGTCGGACCGGTTGCTCCTGTCGCTCCGGTTGCTCCCGTCGGACCGGTTGCGCCTGTCGCTCCGGTTGCTCCTGTCGGACCGGTTGCTCCGGTTGGACCTGTCGCTCCGGTTGCTCCAGTTGGGCCGGTTGCTCCGGTTGGACCTGTTGCGCCTGTTGCACCTGTCGCTCCGGTTGCTCCCGTTGGACCTGTTGCTCCCGTTGCTCCGGTTGGACCTGTTGCTCCCGTCGGACCTGTTGCTCCCGTTGCTCCTGTCGGGCCGGTTGCTCCTGTCGGGCCGGTTGCTCCTGTCGCTCCGGTTGCTCCCGTCGGACCTGTTGCTCCAGTTGGGCCGGTTGCTCCGGTTGGACCTGTTGCGCCTGTTGCACCTGTCGCTCCCGTTGCTCCCGTCGGACCTGTTGCTCCTGTCGGGCCGGTTGCTCCTGTCGGGCCGGTTGCTCCTGTCGGGCCGGTTGCTCCTGTCGGGCCGGTTGCTCCTGTCGGGCCGGTTGCTCCTGTTGCTCCGGTTGGACCTGTTGCTCCCGTTGCTCCTGTTGCTCCTGTTGCTCCTGTTGCTCCTGTCGCTCCCGTTGCTCCCGTCGGACCTGTTGCGCCTGTCGGGCCGGTTGCTCCTGTCGGGCCGGTTGCTCCTGTCGGGCCGGTTGCTCCTGTCGGGCCGGTTGCTCCTGTTGCTCCGGTTGGACCTGTTGCTCCTGTCGCTCCGGTTGCTCCAGTTGGGCCTGTCGGACCGGTTGCTCCTGTCGGGCCGGTTGCTCCAGTTGGGCCTATCGGACCGGTTGCTCCCGTTGCTCCTGTTGCCCCGGTTGCTCCCGTCGGACCTGTTGGGCCTGTTGCTCCCGTTGGACCTGTCGGGCCGGTTGCTCCCGTTGCTCCTGTTGCTCCTGTTGGACCGGTTGCTCCTGTCGGGCCTGTTGCTCCCGTTGCGCCGGTTGCTCCCGTTGCGCCTGTTGGGCCTGTCGGACCTGTTGCTCCTGTTGGACCGGTTGCTCCTGTTGGGCCTGTCGCTCCTGTTGGACCGGTTGCTCCTGTTGGGCCTGTCGCTCCCGTCGGACCTGTTGGACCAGTTGCTCCTGTTGGACCGGTTGGACCTGTCGGGCCGGTTGGACCTGTCGGGCCGGTTGGACCTGTCGGGCCGGTTGGACCTGTTCCTCCGCCTTCTACATCTAATAGTGCTACATCATCTACAATGACATTCGCTGTACCTGCCTGCGGCAAAGTATTAATCAAAATGAAAGCCATAGTAGAGCCAGCTGGAGCTGGGGTCGTCGTTTGATAGACTTCAAGCCATGTATTATTTTGAACAATCGGTAGTCTGTTGAACGGGATATTTAAAAAGAGACCTTGGCCTAGAAAATTAAATGAACTATCAAAATAAGACACTTGAATTTGCACCTGAGGCGATGGAGCAGGAAAACCTTCTTTAGCTAGAGAAACTAAAAATTCCAAACCTTCTCCTGCATCTACTGGAACAAATTGTGCAATAAAAGAAGTAACAGCCCCGCCCAGTAATCTTGCCGACCAAAAACCTGAATGGGAAAATTGAGTTGTGACGGTTGCATTTTGGCCTACCCAGGGTGGAAGTGCCCCGTTTTCAAAGCTGCCGTTTACAACCAAATTTTGGATCGACATCTAGGATTTTACCTCCCTTTCATTAGATTAGCTTCAATTCCCTTTTCGAGAATGAAGCTAACATATACTATGTCTCCTTGCTAAGCTCGGTCACGTTATTTTCCATATGATTAAAACACATTTATAGCAGCTAAAATCGAGAGAAGCAAAATATATTAATTTTAACAACAACGTCCTTTTACTTAATATGAAACTTCAAAAGGGAAAGCTCCATTTAGCTTTCCCCCATCCCTTTAAGGGAACCGAATGAGATTTAAATTTCTATTGAATGCTGCAGCAGAAGTAACGTTTGAAGCCATTGTTACCGCTACCCTAACGGAATATTCAACTGTTGCGGTGGCAGGAACTGTATCAACAATTGTGCTGGCTAATGGAAATCTTTGAGTACCAGCAGCCGCAAGACTTCTATTAAATATTCTAGTTTGAACTAAAGTTCCGCCTCTATATAGCCTTATTTCAAAAATTATATTACTGTTTGCAGTATTTACGGCTTCTATCGCCAATGCATAATCCACCTTAATATTTTGCCCACTAGTGACCGATACATTAGGAACCGACACAACAGTTACTTCTGTATTTAAAGGAATCGTTGACGGATTGTAAACAGTAGTAGACCCAAATAGATTGTTAAAGAATATAGCGGTTTGTGGACTAGCTGGTCCTGTTGGGCCGGTTGGACCAGCTACTACCATTACTCCTACTTCACCCGGCGGACCCGTTGGACCCTGTGGACCTGTTGGGCCGGTTGGGCCTGTTGCGCCTGTCACTCCGGTTGGACCCGTTGGACCTGTCGCCCCGGTTGGACCCGTCGCTCCGGTGGCTCCCGTTGCTCCTGTTGGACCTGTCGCTCCGGTTGCACCAGTTGCTCCTGTTGGACCCGTTGCCCCTGTTGGTCCTGTTGCTCCCGTGGCTCCTGTTGGACCGGTTGCTCCGGTTGCTCCTGTCGCTCCCGTTGGACCGGTTGGGCCTGTCGCTCCCGTTGCGCCTGTCGGGCCTGTCGCTCCCGTTGCGCCTGTCGGGCCGGTTGCTCCCGTCGGGCCGGTTGCTCCGGTTGCTCCTGTCGCTCCCGTTGGACCGGTTGCTCCGGTTGCCCCGGTTGCGCCTGTGGCTCCTGTTGCTCCTGTCGCTCCCGTTGCTCCTGTCGCTCCCGTTGCGCCTGTGGCTCCCGTTGCTCCTGTTGGTCCTGTTGCTCCTGTTGGTCCTGTTGCTCCCGTTGCTCCTGTTGGACCTGTCGCTCCCGTGGCTCCGGTTGGACCCGTCGCTCCCGTTGCGCCGGTTGCCCCTGTTGGGCCTGTCGCTCCCGTTGGGCCAGTTGCGCCTGTCACTCCGGTTGGACCTGTTGCTCCTGTTGGACCTGTCGCCCCTGTTGGACCCGTTGGACCTGTCGCTCCCGTGGCTCCGGTTGGACCTGTCGCCCCTGTTGGACCCGTTGGACCTGTCGCTCCCGTGGCTCCGGTTGGACCTGTCGCCCCTGTTGGACCCGTTGGACCTGTCGCTCCCGTGGCTCCGGTTGGACCTGTTGGCCCTGTTGCTCCTGTCGGGCCGGTTGGACCTGTTGCTCCTGTTGGACCTGTCGCTCCGGTTGCCCCGGTTACTCCTGTTGGACCTGTCGCTCCTGTTGGACCCGTTGATCCTGTCGCCCCTGTTGCTCCGGTTGCGCCTGTCGCTCCGGTTGGACCTGTTGCCCCTGTTGGACCCGTCGCTCCCGTTGCGCCTGTGGCTCCCGTTGCCCCGGTTACTCCTGTTGAACCCGTTGGGCCAGTTGCGCCTGTCGCTCCTGTCGGGCCGGTGGCTCCTGTTGGACCCGTCGCTCCTGTTGCGCCGGTGGCTCCCGTTGCCCCGGTTACTCCTGTTGGACCGGTTGAGCCTGTTGCTCCTGTGGCTCCGGTTGCTCCTGTTGGACCCGTCGCTCCCGTTGCGCCTGTCGCTCCCGTTGGACCTGTTGGGCCTGTGGCTCCCGTTGCGCCTGTTGGGCCTGTGGCTCCCGTTGCGCCTGTTGGGCCTGTGGCTCCCGTTGCGCCTGTCGGGCCTGTTGATCCTGTTGAGCCTGTTGCTCCCGTCGGACCCGTTGGTCCTGTTGGACCCGTTGCTCCTGTTGGGCCTGTTGCCCCTGTTGGGCCTGTCGCTCCCGTTGGGCCAGTTGCGCCTGTTGCGCCTGTCGCTCCTGTCGGGCCTGTTGATCCTGTTGGACCCGTTGGTCCTGTCGCCCCTGTTGGACCCGTTGCTCCTGTTGGTCCTGTTGCCCCTGTTGGGCCTGTCGCTCCCGTTGGGCCAGTTGCGCCTGTCGCTCCTGTCGGGCCGGTGGCTCCTGTTGGACCCGTCGCTCCTGTTGCGCCGGTGGCTCCCGTTGCCCCGGTTACTCCTGTTGGACCGGTTGAGCCTGTTGCTCCTGTGGCTCCGGTTGCTCCTGTTGGACCCGTCGCTCCCGTTGCGCCTGTCGCTCCCGTTGGACCTGTTGGGCCTGTGGCTCCCGTTGCGCCTGTTGGGCCTGTGGCTCCCGTTGCGCCTGTTGGGCCTGTGGCTCCCGTTGCGCCTGTCGGGCCTGTTGATCCTGTTGAGCCTGTTGCTCCCGTCGGACCCGTTGGTCCTGTTGGACCCGTTGCTCCTGTTGGGCCTGTTGCCCCTGTTGGGCCTGTCGCTCCCGTTGGGCCAGTTGCGCCTGTTGCGCCTGTCGCTCCTGTCGGGCCGGTGGCTCCTGTTGGACCCGTTGGGCCTGTCGCCCCTGTTGGACCCGTTGCTCCGGTTGCCCCGGTTACTCCTGTTGGACCCGTTGCTCCTGTTGGGCCTGTTGCCCCTGTTGGGCCTGTCGCTCCCGTTGGGCCAGTTGCGCCTGTCGCTCCTGTCGGGCCGGTGGCTCCGGTTGCTCCTGTCGCTCCCGTTGGACCTGTTGGGCCTGTCGCTCCCGTTGGGCCAGTTGCTCCGGTTGAACCCGTTGCTCCCGTCGGGCCTGTTGGACCTGTCGCTCCCGTCGGACCTGTGACTCCGGTTGGACCCGTTGCTCCCGTTGCCCCGGTTGCGCCTGTCGCTCCTGTCGGGCCAGTTGCTCCGGTTGAACCCGTTGCTCCCGTCGGGCCTGTTGGACCTGTCGCTCCCGTCGGACCTGTGACTCCGGTTGGACCCGTTGCTCCCGTTGCCCCGGTTGCGCCTGTTGCTCCCGTCGGACCAGTTGCTCCTGTTGGGCCGGTTGCTCCGGTTGGGCCGGTTGCTCCCGTCGCCCCGGTTGCTCCTGTTGCGCCTGTCGCTCCCGTTGGACCTGTTGGGCCTGTCGCTCCTGTCGGGCCAGTTGCTCCGGTTGAACCCGTTGCTCCCGTCGGGCCTGTTGGACCTGTCGCTCCCCTCGGACCTGTGACTCCGGTTGGACCCGTTGCCCCGGTTGCGCCTGTTGCTCCCGTCGGACCAGTTGCTCCGGTTGGGCCGGTTGCTCCCGTCGCTCCTGGTTGATCAATTGTTATCATTGAAACATCATCAATTAGTATCGGTGCCCCCCCACTAAGAGGGAGTTTTTGAATAGTTACCACTCCTATAACGGTTCCAGGAGGAGCACTATTCGTTGTAGCATAAATTTCATTCCACACATTTACTGCAGATAGACGGTTTACTGGAATTGTTAAGCTTAATCCCTGCGACAAAAAGTCAAAAGAGGAGTTGTAATAATCTACTGTTATTACAATCGCAGGATTAGGAGCGCTGCTAGCTTTTGAAATAGATATAACAAATTCAAAATTCTCTCCCGGGTTAACCAGAAAGCTCTGAGCTAAGATTCCAATCGACGAAGTTACCAAGTTAACACTATAAATCCCTGAATGGCTGAAATTAGAAGTAACTACGGCATTAAATCCTGTCCAAGGCGGCAGAGAACCGGTTTCAAACCCTCCATTTATTATTCGATTCTCAATGGTCAATCAAGTTTCACCACCCTTTCTCAAAAATTGAGATAATAATATCCCTCAAACAAAATATGAAATATCTATGTATACCGTTTGGATAAAACTCTATTTCTTTGAATTTTTATAACGCCAATCACTATAAATGATAAATTTTATAATTTATCATTAGAATCTTTTAAACAAAAACCCCCTTTAAGCTTTATGAAAACCTAAAGGGGACTCTTCCATTTTACAATCAATCAAAGATTACAGCATTTAGCGCTCTTGTATTAACATTGGCTGCCAAAAGGTTAGTCCCTGTTACATTAATTCTAACCTCATAAGTTTGTGTTCCTGCCCCTGGTGTATCAACCCATGTAAGGTTAGGAATATCACCATATACACGAACCGAACCTGCCGATTTTTCATCCTGAGAATCAACAGACACTTGTGCGATAGCGCCGTTATTTCTATACAATGTAAAAATTATACTGTATTCAAAAGTAGTAGCTGGCCCTATGATAATATCAACTTCAGCCATAGAATCGACTTTTATATTCTGTCCAGCTGAAGAGGTAACAGTTGTCGTTAGAATTGGTGTTTCGCTGCCAACTGTGAGTGAAACAGGGTCAGTTGACTGCGCCGGTGTTCCCAACAGACTTCCCGGACCCGTTGCGCCTGTCGGGCCTGTTGCTCCGGTGGCTCCCGTTGGACCGGTCGTTCCTGTCGGACCTGTCGCTCCTGTTGTGCCTGTTGCTCCCGTCGGACCTGTCACTCCTGTCGGACCCGTCGCTCCTGTCGAACCTGTTGCTCCTGTTGGACCTGTCGCTCCGGTCGGGCCGGTGGCTCCCGTTGGACCGGTCGTTCCTGTCGGACCTGTCGCTCCGGTCGGGCCGGTGGCTCCCGTCGGACCTGTCACTCCTGTTGGACCTGTCGCTCCGGTCGGGCCTGTTGCTCCCGTCGGACCGGTGGCTCCCGTTGGACCGGTCGTTCCTGTCGGACCTGTCGCTCCTGTTGTGCCTGTTGCTCCCGTCGGACCTGTCACTCCTGTCGGACCCGTCGCTCCTGTCGAACCTGTTGCTCCTGTCGGACCTGTTGCTCCCGTCGGACCTGTCACTCCTGTTGGACCTGTCGCTCCGGTCGGGCCGGTGGCTCCCGTTGGACCGGTCGTTCCTGTCGGACCTGTCGCTCCTGTTGTGCCTGTTGCTCCCGTCGGACCTGTCACTCCCGTCGCCCCTGTTGCTCCCGTCGGACCTGTCACTCCTGTTGGACCTGTCGCTCCGGTCGGGCCGGTGGCTCCCGTTGGACCGGTCGTTCCTGTCGGACCTGTCGCTCCTGTTGTGCCTGTTGCTCCCGTCGGACCAGTTACTCCTGTTGGACCTGTCGCTCCCGTTGGACCGGTCGTTCCTGTCGGACCTGTCGCTCCTGTTGTGCCTGTTGCTCCCGTCGGACCTGTCACTCCTATTGGACCTGTCGCTCCTGTCGGACCTGTTGCTCCCGTCGGACCGGTGGCTCCCGTTGCTCCTGTTGCTCCTGTCGGACCTGTTGCTCCCGTCGGACCGGTCGCTCCCGTTGCTCCTGTTGCTCCTGTCGGACCTGTTGCTCCCGTCGGACCGGTCGCTCCCGTTGCTCCTGTTGCTCCTGTCGGACCTGTTGCTCCCGTCGGACCGGTCGCTCCCGTTGCTCCTGTTGCTCCTGTCGGACCTGTTGCTCCCGTCGGACCTGTCGCTCCGGTTGGACCTCCTCCACCCTCAACACTCAATAGAGCAACATCATCCACAAGCACACTTGCAGTTCCCGCCTGCGGAATGTTGTTGATCAAAATGAATGCCTGGGTGGTGCCGGGGGGAGCCGGTGAAGTTGTTTGATAGACTTCAAGCCATGTCCCATTTTCGGCTGCCGGTATTCTGCTTGACGGCACAGTGGCAAACAGCCCGTATTCGAGAAAATTAAATTGACTGTCAAAATAAGTAACTTGTATCGTTATAGAAGGTGCTGGGAGAAATCCCGCTTTCGCAAGAGAAACAAGAAATTCGCTTCCTTCCCCAGCCCTGGCCGGAACAAATTGGGCAATATATGATGTGGCTGTTCCGCCCAAAAATCTCGCAGAGAAAAACCCTGAATGCGAAAACTGGCTTGTAACAGATGCGTTTATACCTACCCAAGGCGAGAAAGCACCTGTCTCAAAACCACCGTTCATCACCGCGTTTTGAATGGACATTTTTCCACCCCCAATTCTTTTCATTTTCTGGCTGCAATGATCTTTAAAAGATATTAAAGCTCTATATCCTATGATCTCTCTTTTTTTGCAGACACGTTATATAACACGGCTAAGATTGAAAAACCGTTATTTCAGCAACCGGCCTGGATTGCCCACAGCCGTTTTGCCTGCGGGAACATCTTTTGTGATGACGGCGCCCGCTCCGATGACCGCATGCTCCCCGATGACGACCGCCGGCAGCAATGTTGCGTTGTTTCCGATTTTCGCTCCTCTTTTAATAGTTGGACCTTGATACGGGTAGTTTCCCATTCCCATATATTTATCATTTGATGTGGAACAGCAAGGACCGATAAACACTTCATCTTCGATCGTCATATCAGCGGTGATATAACAGCCCGTTTGAATCGTCACTCTCTTTCCAATTTTGGTATTGTTTTCAACCATCGCGTTGCGTCCTATAATGCTTTCTTTTCCGATCGCAACATTTTCGCGAATGCTCGCCATGTCTCCCACAAAAACGCCTTTTTCCAACAGCACGTCCCGGTATATAACAGCACTCGCACCGACTACGGCATCATCTTCTATCCGCAAAGGCGCTCCCGCCTGCTTCGGCTGGCGGGCCATTTTTTTATTTGAAGAAGCCGCTTTGCCAAGGACGGCCAAATCGCCGATTTTCACCCCGCTGCCGATCTGAGTATCCTTTTTAATAATGGCATGATGACCGATTGTTACGTTGTCCCCGATGACCACATTTTCTTCAATGACAGCGTGCTCTCCCAATACTACGTTCTTTCCGATCTTTACGGTTTCATGAATCATTGATTACATCCTCCATTTCTCATTTACACCTGCTGTAGCATATTCAATGCGGACGTGATGAGAAACGGCTGCATAAAAAAACACGGCCGCCGTCAGGCGCACCGTGCTACTTTTCTCTTCTTGCAAAATCGACAAAACGGAATTTATCCAAGCGGTGTCTGCTTTCCGTATATTGAAACAAGGTTGTATCATCAAGGAAAACAAAATTCTTCACAACCACAATGTGTTCGTATCCGTTCAAATCCAAATATTCTTGATCCTCAGCCGTACATGGCTCGACCACAATTTCCTTATGGGCATAGCTGATGACGAGCCCGCATTCACCTTCAAGGTATTGGTAGATCGAGTCCTCGCATATTTCTTTCGTCAAGAGCGGCACATGCTTGCGGATAAAATAGTCTTTATCCAGGATGATGCGCTCTCCGTTAATATTCCGCGATCTGACGACCCGCCATACCTCTTCATCTCCAGAAGTGCGAAGCTGCTTTTGAATATATGCATCCGGATGCGTCAAGCCGAACTCGTGGACCGTCGTGCTTGTCTCTTTGCCAAGCGTTTCTGAAAGTTCCTTAAAGCTGACCAAACCGGAAACCGGGAACTGCATTTTCTCCCTGTGCAGCACGACTGACCCTTTTCCTTTGATCTTTTGAATATATCCGTTCTGGGCAAGCACATTCAGCGCTTTCCGAACCGTTTCCCTCGAGGTGTCGTGCTGTTCGGCAAGGTCGTTTTCAGACGGCAGGATATCTCCGGCATTCAGTATGCTTTGATCGATTTGTTCTGCAATTTGTTTGTAAATCATCATATACTTGTTGATCTTCATTTTTTTACCACCACGCTTAGTTTAGCATGGTTTGGCGAGATGATAAACAATCGATTGATACGGTTTCACTTTAAAGCGTGTAAATGACTCGGGAAGATCGGTGTCATTGGAAATGAGAACCTTGGCATCATAGCCGTCAATATCAATATCATCAGGGAGCTGAAACTCGGTCTCTTTCCCGTAAAAATTATTGATCACCAGCAGTTTTTCATCCGCTCCGTTTCTCAAATACGCATAAAGTGCTTGATCGTCTTCCAGAATCAGCTGATAATCTCCGGTTGTGATGATATCGAATTCCTTGCGGAGCTTATTCAGCTTTTTATAATGGTAGAAAATCGAGTCAGGATCGCTGAGCGCTTTTTCTGCATTGATTTCTTTGTAGTTGGCAGGCACCGGAATCCACGGTGTCCCCGTCGTAAACCCGGCATTTTTTTCTCCGTTCCACTGCACCGGCGTCCTTGAATTATCACGGGACTTCGCTTTCAGGATTTCGATGATTTCGGCTTCCGGCTTTCCTGCTTCTTTCAGCAGACGGTACATATTGAGAGATTCGACATCCCGATAAAGAGAGATGTCATCGAATTTCGGGTTGGTCATCCCGAGCTCTTCTCCCTGGTAAATGTATGGTGTCCCCTGAAGCATATGAATCGCGGTTGCCAGCATTTTCGCAGATTTTATGCGGTATTTTCCGTCGTCGCCGTAACGTGAGACGATCCGCGGCTGGTCGTGGTTGCACCAGAACAATGCGTTCCACCCGCCTCCTTTATGCATTTCAGTCTGCCATTCAGAAAGAATCTTCTTCAGCTTTAGAAAATCAAAATCCGCCAGCGCCCATTTTTCCCCGTTTGGATAGTCGGCCTTTAAATGGTGAAAGTTAAACACCATATCGAGCTCCCGGCTTTCAGGGTTTGTATACCGGATGCAATCTGCGATTGTCGTCGATGACATTTCCCCGACCGTCATGCTGTTGTATTTTGAAAAGACCTCCCTGTTCATTTCATTCAAAAACTCGTGAACCCTCGGCCCGTCCGTATAAAATCTGCGCCCGTCCCCCTCGTCATCATCAGGGAAACGCTGGTCTTTTGAGATGACATTGATGACATCAAGTCTGAAGCCGTCGATTCCTTTTTCAAACCAGAAATGCATCATCTCGTACACTTTTTTTCTGACTTCATCGTTCTCCCAATTCAAATCCGCCTGTGTCACATCATAGAGATGGAGATAATACTGTCCGGTCTCTTCTTGAAACTCCCACGCCGAGCCGCCGAACTTCGATTCCCAGTTTGTCGGCGGAGCGCCGTCCGGCTTCATGTCCTTCCAAATATAAAAGTCGCGATACGGATTTTCTTTTCCGGACGCTGCTTCTTTAAACCATTTGTGCTCTGTTGATGTATGGTTGACGACAAGATCCATGATCACCTTTATGCCGCGCTTGTGAGCCTCTTCTAGAAGCTCTTCAAAGTCGGCCATTGTTCCATATTCTTCATGAATGTTGTAATAGTCGCTGATGTCATAGCCGTTGTCATTTTGCGGCGATTGATAAATCGGCGTCAGCCAAATGACATCACAGGCGAGCTCCTTGATGTAGTCGAGCTTTTCGATGATGCCGCGAATGTCGCCGACACCGTTACCTGTTGTATCTTTAAAGCTTTTCGGATAAATCTGATAGACGACTGCTTTTTTCCACCATGGATTTTCTTTCGTTTCCACTTTTCAACACCACCGTTTTCTTCTTTATGAAATGGGAAAAGGGCTGACAAATATGCGCGCCCCTCTCCCTCTCTTATTTCATTTTTAATTTTGCATAGAGGTATGTTCCGGCGAACGGCGCGATCAGCACGATCGCCATCCCGACTGCAAACGCTCCCCAGTATTGGCTCATGATAGAGAAAATTCCGGGTACACCGCCGACGCCGACAGAGCTTGCCAAAACCCCTTGCGAGGAAATGAACATTCCGGCAATCCCCGAGCTGATCATCGCGATCACGAACGGAAATCTGTATCTGAGATTCACCCCGAACAGCGCCGGTTCGGTAATTCCGAGATAAGCTGAAATGCCGGATGTCAAGGACAGACCTTTCTGCTTCTCATCTTTGACAATAAACATCATCGCAAGCGCGGCTGAACCTTGTGCGATATTGGACAGCGCCAGCATCGGCCATAAAAATGTTCCGCCGAGCTTTGATCCGATCAGCTGAAGGTCAACGGCAAGGAATGTATGATGCATTCCGGTAATGACGAGAGCGGCGTAAAGTCCGCCGTATAACAGTCCGCCCAGTACGGCAAATTGTTCAAAGACAGCAATAAGGCCTGATGTTAAGACATTTCCGATGGCAAATGTAATCGGTCCAATGACAATAAATGAAGCAAAACCTGTGACAAGCAGCGTAATCGGCGCCACGACAAGGAGCTGAATGCTCTCAGGCGTCCGCTTTGTCAAAAAGCGCTCAATTTTTGCAAGCAAATAAGATGCGAGCAAAATAGGAAGCACCTGCCCCTGATAGCCGACCTTCTGCACTTCCAGACCGAATAAATTCCAGACAGGAATCTCTCCGCTTTGCTCGGCAGCCCCGTATCCCCAAGCGTTTAACAAATCAGGATGCACAAGCATGACGCCTAGCACGATGCCGAGCAGCGGATTTCCGCCAAACCGCTTGACGGCCGACCAGCCGATTAATGCCGGGAGAAATGCGAAAGCCGTTCCCGCAATCAAGTTAATCATATTGGCGAGATCCGCCCATTCAGGATAGACTTCAACGATCGATTTTCCGCTGAAGAAAATGTCTTGAGCCGTCAGGATATTGTTGATTCCCATCAACAGTCCGGCGGTGACAATCGCCGGCAATATTGGAATAAAAATATCTGCAAGCGTTTTCACAGCACGCTGTAAAGGATTCATATTTTTCTCTGAGGCTTTCTTGACGTCATCTTTTGACGATTCGCCGATTCCTGTGGCCTTCACCAGCTCCGCGTATACATTGTTGACCGTTCCTTGGCCGATCACCACTTGGAATTGGCCGTTCGTTGAAAACGATCCTTTGACAACATCTATTTGCTCCAGCACCTCTTGATTGACTTTGCTTTCATCGAGCAGTGCAAATCGCAGACGCGTCACACAATGGGTTACCGCTGCAATGTTGTCCGCACCGCCGACAGCATCGACAATCCGTCGCGCTGATTGATTTAAATCAGTCATTCCAATCCCTCCTTCTCCTCTTATAACTTGTATATACATGTTATATCTATATTGTATTCCTGTATATACAAGTAGTCAACATATTTTTATAGCGCTTTCAAAAATAAAAAAAGCCCGGCCGTTCCCTTCATAAAACGAAGGATAGCAAGGCTTCCTCCGATTTATACGCCGGGAACAACCGGCTGAGATCATAAATTGTTCACTTTTTCATCACGTTCATCAGCGCCGTCCTGCTGACCGATGTCTTTCAAATAATACTTTTCTGATGTAAAAAACTCATCATATAAAGACCTTACTTTTTTGCTCAAGAGCAGCACCGCCAAAATATTCGGAATAAGAATGAAAACGAGCGCAAGATCAAGGAATCCCCATATTGCCTTTGCTCCTCCGGCAGCCCCGATGATGACGGCGGCCAGATAGACGAATTTAATCATATGCCCCGCGAGCCGTCCGAACAGAAATTCAGCTTGTTTTACTCCGTAAAAAATAACCACTGTGATCGTTGATAAGACAAAGAAAACGAGCGAGACGGAGACGAAGTATCCGCCCACAGGGCCGAAATAGCTGCGGAATGCGGCTGCCGCCAGTGCTCCCGGATTGCTCGACGCATTTTCACCGGTCCAGACGCCTGATGCGAGCACGACGAAGGCTGTAGTCGTGCATATCAGCAGCGTATCGACCACAATGCCGATCACCGCCCAGAATCCCTGTCTCACAGGGTGGTCGGTCATCGCCGCCGCATGCGCAATCGGGGCCGTCCCCATCCCGGCTTCGTTGGAATAAAGTCCACGTGCAAACCCCCAACGAACGGTTTCAGCAACCGCCGCACCTGCAAAGCCGCCGAATGCCGAAGAAGATGTAAACGCATTCGAAAAGATGAGAGAGAAAAATGCGGGTACAGAAGAAAGGTTCATGACGACAATCAAGAAACCGGCCCCGATGTACGCCCCTGCCATAAGCGGAACCGCAAGCTCTGTCACTTTTCCAATCCGTTTAATCCCTCCGATCACCACTAAACCGATCAAAAAAGCAATCCCGATTCCGGTGTATAAACGATTGAATGAAAACGACTCAGCTAATGATGCGGAAACCGAATTTCCCTGCACCATGATGCTCGGAACGAGCTCAATCATCAGCGCGACCGAAAAAAAGACGCCGAGCCATTTCATAGAGAGTCCTTTTGTAATGTAATACATCGGCCCCCCGACATATTCGCCTTCTTCGTTTTTTTCTCTGTAGTGGACGGCGAGGACGCTTTCCGAAAACTTGATCGCCATGGCAAACAGAGCGACCAGCCACATCCAAAACACGGCTCCCGGACCGCCGAACATGATCGCCGCAGGCACACCGACGATATTGGCGGCGCCGACTGTTGAGCTGAGAGCCGATGTCAAAGCTTGCAACGGTGTAACCGTCCCTTCTCCTTTCGGCTTTTTGCCGACGCTTCCGATCGTCTGCTTAAAGATATAGAGAGGATAGCGAAATTGAAAAAATTTCAGCAGGATCGTTAAATAGACTCCCGTCCCTGTCAGCAGTATGATGAGCGGCGGCCCCCAAAGCCAATCTGATATGTATTCAACCCAGTTCAACAATCGTTCCATCCTATCACCCTTTTATTCGTTTATGGGTCAATACCACTATAGGACAGAAATAAACCTGCTCAGCGCTTTTTTATTTCCCGCTGAGCCTTCGGTACACTTTTTCTTTATAAAACGCTGAGGCAGGTTTGGAAAACATGCCTTTCTTGTCGGCGAGCCTGTCGAGCCTGAGCCGCGTTTCTGTTTTTCTCTCAATTAAACGATCGCGCTCGTCTTCATCCGTGCACTTTGCGATTAAGTCGTCAATTGTCATCAGCTCTTTCTTCAAAGCCCCTTCATCCCCCGTCATTCCGGCGTTTTTCATCACCCGGTAAGCCATGCGGAGATGCTCTGGAACATGGGCGGCATCGTCTTTTTTCAAGGGTTTCCCCATTCCCGGAAGCCCTTCGAATTCGCCGTCCTTAATGGCCCGCTTAATCTTATCTTCAGAAACAATGCTCGAAAAATCCATGGTCTACATCCTCCCCTTTTGTTCATATACTAACAACAGTCTGCCATAAAGATGCGTTCCCGCCAATGCAAGACAAGCGTAAAATATTCCCAAATGTTTTTTAGAAAACTGTAAAACCCTGATTTACCAGGGGGTTTGAGCTTCTTTTCACAAGGTTGATTTCCGCTTTTCTAAATCGGTATTTCATGGTATATTTTATACATTCGTTTTTTTCTTTCGTTCCGATGGTTTTTTACTGATCCGGAAAAAAGGAGTGTAACAATTGAAAAGATTTATTAAGGAAAGAGGTCTTGCCTTCTTCCTGATAGCCGCCATATTGCTATGGCTGAAAACTTATGCTGCGTATGTAATTGAATTTAATTTAGGAATAACCAACACAGTACAACAGATTTTGCTTTTTGTGAATCCGATTAGCTCAAGCTTGTTCTTTCTTGGATTAGGACTCTTGTTCAAGAAAAAAATACAGCAGACAGCGATTATAGTGATTCATTTTTTAATGTCTTTTTTGCTATATGCAAACGTCGTATACTACAGATTTTTCAGCGACTTTATCACGCTGCCTACGATCATGCAGGCAAAAACAAACGGGGGGCAGCTCGGGGACAGCATTTTCTCGCTCATGCACCCGCTTGATGTTTTGTATTTCATCGATACCTTTATTTTAATCGGGCTGGCTGTATTCTATAACAGACCTTCTGAAACAACAACGAAGCGCCCGTTTAAAATTGTGCTGGGAACAAGCGTCCTTGTCTTCCTCGTCAACCTGGCCGTTGCCGAGATTGATCGTCCGGAGCTTCTGACCCGTTCTTTTGACCGCAACTACCTTGTGAAATATTTGGGGACCTACAACTTCACAATCTATGATGCGGTGCAGAATATCAAGTCAAACAGCCAGCGCGCACTGGCAAGCTCCAGCGACGTGACGGAAGTAGAGAACTATATTAAAGCCAATCATGATAAGCCGAATGCCGAATACTTCGGAAAAGCGAAAGGCATGAACGTGGTTTACATTTCACTGGAATCACTTCAGACGTTCGCGATCGACTATAAGATCGACGGCAAGGAAGTCACGCCGTTCTTAAATTCACTGGCGCATGACAATGAAACGTTTTATTTTGATAACTTTTTCCACCAAACAGGACAAGGTAAAACGTCTGACGCGGAATTTATGATGGACAACTCGCTGTATCCTTTATCACAAGGGTCAGTGTTCATTAATAAAGCGCAAAACACGCTGCAGTCGGCTCCGGCCATTTTGAAGTCTCAAGGCTATACATCAGCGGCATTCCACGGCAACTACAAAACGTTCTGGAACCGCAATGAAATGTATAAAGCCATCGGTTATGACAAATTCTTTGACGCTACGTATTACGATATGAGCGAAGATAAAACGAAAAACTACGGATTGAAAGATAAACCGTTCTTTGAAGAATCAATGCCGCTGTTGAAAAGCCTGAAACAGCCGTTCTATACGAAGTTTATCACCCTTTCGAACCATTTTCCGTTCGAGATGGATGAAGGCGATACAGACTTCCCTGCCGGCGATACCGGCGACAGCGTCGTTGACCATTATTTCCAGTCGGCCAACTACATGGATCAGGCCATTGAACAATTTTTCAACGATCTGAAAAAATCCGGACTGTATGATAATACGATTGTCGTCATGTACGGAGACCACTACGGTATTTCGGAAAATCACAACAAAGCGATGGCCAAAGTATTGGGCAAAGACATCACACCGAATGAAAATGCCCAATTGCAAAGGGTTCCGCTGTTCATCCACGCGCCTGGGGTCAAGGGAATCAAATCCAATAAATACGGCGGCGAAGTCGATGTAGCCCCTACCCTGCTTCATTTGATGGGCGTGAATACGAAAGATTACCTGATGAGCGGTTCAGACCTTCTGTCACCGGAACACCGTGAAGTTATTCCGTTCCGCAACGGCGATTTCGTTTCTCCGGAATATACGAAAACGAACGGAAACTACTACGACACGAAAACAGGAGAGCTTCTGAACGAAAAAGACATCGATCCGAACATCGATGAGTCCGTGAAAAAAGAACTCGAAATGTCGGATAAAATCGTCGACGGAGATTTGCTGCGTTTTTATAAACCGAAAGGCTTTAAAGCGATCAACCCGAGCGACTACGACTACACCAACCACAATCCGAAAACATCAGAATCTGATGCGGCGCAAACTACGAAATCAGATTCCGGACAATAAACAGACAGCACCCGCTTATTTATAAGCGGGTGCTTTTTTTTGTCTTGAAGCCGCTCTGTTCCTTTTTCGCAAGCAGATATGGTAAGCTTGAAATGGAATATAAAAAAAGAAAGCGGGAATGAATTGTGATTGTAACAAATGACCAAGAGCTGGAAGGGCTCAAGAAAATAGGCAGAATCGTCGCTTTAGCCAGGGAGGAAATGAAGGCAAAAGCAGCACCCGGCATGAGTACAAAAGAGCTGGACCTCATCGGTAAAGAAGTGCTTGAGGCTCATGGCGCCGCATCGGCTCCGGAAAAAGAATACGATTTCCCAGGAACGACGTGCATCAGTGTGAACGATGAAGTCGCCCACGGTATCCCAAGCGAATCCACGATTTTAAAAGAAGGGGATTTGATCAACATCGACATCTCCGCTGAATTTGGCGGCTACTATTCTGATACTGGCATTTCATTTGTACTCGGAAAAGGCGATGAAACGCTGCACAAGCTTTGCCAAAGCGCGGAAAGCGCATTTCAAAAGGGACTTTTGCAGGCGCGCGCCGGCAAGAAACAAAACCAAATCGGCAGAGCCGTATACAATGAAGCAAAAGCAAACGGATTTACCGTCATTAAAAACCTGACGGGACACGGGATTGGAAAGAACCTCCATGAAGCGCCCAACCATATCTTAAATTACTATGACCCGTTTGATAATGCGCTCTTTAAAAACGGAACCGTCATCGCCCTTGAGCCGTTTGTTTCCACAAAAGCCGAGCATACCATCGAAGCCGGAGACGGCTGGACATTCAAAACGCCTGACGGCAGCTTTGTGGCACAGATCGAGCATACGATCGTCATTACGAAAAACGAACCGATCATTTTAACACAGCTTGACTGATTACGTGAAAAAGCCCGGCTCATAGAAGTCCGGGCTTTTATGCTAAAATAAAAGACAAACTGTGCCGAAAGGAGCTTTACCGCATGCTGTTTGCCATCATCGGGCTGATCTTTTTCATCGAGAGCATCCTGTTAATCGTATATGCTCATAAAAAAAAGAACGGCTTCTTAAAATATATCGGAATCGTCCTCAGCATCTCGATCATTGTGATGATCGTCACCAGTTTGACACACGGCTGAAGCCTTCCTCAAACTTCCAAACTACGACGAAAGACTCAGTTTTTAAAAATTGCCGCCTATCCCTTTTCAGCGTTTTTCTATAGATGTTAGAATGCCAATTGCATCGAATTATAGAAGGGAGTTTTCTGCCATGCATTACGGAAGCAAAGGCTGGTATGTAGAAGAACTGAAAAAGCTGGGAATGACAAAGTATGAAGGAAGAAAGCTTCAAAGCTATAAAAAACACTTTTTGGCCAACCTGCTTGAAAGCGTCAAAAAATAAACATGTTAAAGCCGTGCTCCTTTTCGGACACGGCTTGTTTTTATGCGCTCAGCTCCTTTAAAAATGAGCTTCTCCAGCTTTCCGACAGCGCTTCAACCTCAAGGATCTTCCGAATGGCGGGGTGATTGCCCCTGTCATGGTACATCAAATGGTTAGCGTACGAAACTGTGGCTTCATGCGCATCTCTTGAAACGAGCTGCAGCCCGGAATCGGGCGCAACGATTCCTTCTTCGAGAACCCTGAAATAAAATCCGCTGAACCCGGTGTCCCTCACCTGTAACACCATATCTTTTTGATTCAGCCGTTTGGCAAGCTTGAAACAAGGCTGGCGCGGCTGGCTGACTTGAACAAGAGCCTCCCCTAGCTTGAAGATATCACCGATGCACACATCTTTTTCGGTGAGCCCTTTAACCGTCACGTTTTCTCCAAATGCCGCCTCCGGCAGCTTCCGCTTCAAGACGCTTTCCCAATACATGTAGTGGTCCGCCGGATAGACGCAAACCGCTTTATCCACTCCTCCGTGGTGAATCAGATCCGCCTGCCCGTCCCCTTCAAAATTCGTACGGCTCAAATATACGGGTCCGCCGACAGGCTCCTTCACGATTGCCGTTTCCACCTGTTTTCCGTCGAATTCGTATGTGTGCGGACGGCCTACATGAATAGATAAAATTTCATACTCCTGATGCTCCAAAACCTCACGCCCTTCCTTTATTTTCATATTTTAACGATTTATCCGAAACATGTCTATCCCATGATCTCAAAATGAGAAATATGGTAGCATAAAAGAAAAGGAGTGTTCCCGATGCTTCAATACAGAATCATTGTAGACGGACGCGTTCAGGGCGTGGGATTTCGCTATTTTGTTCAAATGGAAGCAGATAAGCACAAATTGACCGGCTGGGTCCGGAACCGCGACAACGGTACAGTTGAAATCCGCGCCGAAGGACCCGAGGAAAGTCTGAAGCCATTTTTAAAAGCGATTCAAAAAGGAAGTCCCTTCTCAAAAGTAACGGACGTGAATGTCGAAGAAACAAAAGAGATTGACGGATTCCACAAGTTTAATATCAGCTATTGAAAAATCCGCCGGAGATGGCGGATTTTTCAAACGTATCTTGACTAAATTCCTCTTTTATTTTAGTATTTAGTTAAATAGCTAAATACTTAATTCCAAGGATGCTGAATATGAATCAAACCTTTAAAGCTCTAGCTGACCCGACGAGAAGAAAAATTTTAAATCTGCTGAAGGATCGGGATATGACCGCCGGTGAAATATCTGACCAGTTTCAAATGTCTAAACCAAGTATATCTCAGCATTTAAAAATTTTAAAACAGGCTGAATTAATTCAAGATGAAAAAAAAGGCCAATACATCATTTACTCGCTGAACACCACAATATTTCAAGAAATCATCGGCTGGGCTTTCAGTTTTACTGAGCAAGCCGGCAAAGATAAAGGGGATGCCAAATGAGAAAACACATCTTTTCACTCGCTATAATCGCCATAAATCTAATCATGTGGGCCATCGCTTATCCGCACATTTCCGATCAAGTTCCAATTCATTGGTCATTTTCGGGAGAAGTCGACAGTTATGCTTCAAAAATGGAAGCAATGCTTATCATGACCGGGCTGCTCGTTTTTGTGTATGTGTTGATGTTCTTAACGCCAAAAATCGATCCGCGCAGAAAAAACTATCAGCTTTTTTCAAAGACTTATTACCTTCTCATCAATGCCATGCTGATTCTATTTTCCCTGATCAACGTGCTTGTAATCATGACAGGGCTCGGGTATGATCTGCCCGCTGGCAGCATTGTACCGGTTCTAGTAGGCGCTCTACTCATTGTCATAGGCAATTACCTCCCGAGAATCCGCTCCAACTTTTTTTTCGGGATCAAAAACCCTTGGACATTGAGCAGCGATTCAATCTGGAAAAAAACCCACAGATTTGCGGCGAAAGTATTTACTTTAGCAGGACTGCTGATCATTGCGGACGGATTGTTATCTATCAGCCCAGAAATCATGCTTCCGGTTATTTTGGCAACGGTTTTCGCGCCCTATATTTATTCTTATGTCCTGTACCGGAAAGAAATCAATATGAAAAGCTGACATGAGAATAAATGAAAAAGAAGGCTCCGAATTGGAGCCTTTATTTTATTCCCTTCCGCACCGCCTGCCAAAAAGAGGCCGATTCATGTCCCATCGAGTAGACGGAAACTCCTGCGATTTTATATCGCATGGCCAGGCGGCTTTTCGCCGCAATCGTTTTTTCATCTTCATACCAAACGACATGGCGGTGTTTGTGTTGATCTGTATAAGAAAATCTCATCGACCCCGATCTTTTATCATATACAGGCTTAGCCTTCACTTTTTTCTTAAGCGCCTTCACGTCGTTCCACTGCTTCAATTTGCTGTTCTTTCGGGATGTTAAATCCCAATCATTCCCGTATGAGGGGATGCCCATAATGACTTTTTCGGCTTTGATCGTTTTCACCGCATATGCTAATGAGCTTTTGACCCAGTTCATTCCGGCAACAGAGCCCGGCTCGCTCCAGATCCCGTGTTCATCGTAAGTCATGACTTGAACATAGTCAGCTGATTTTCCGATTTCCGCATAATCATACGGCCAGCTCCAACCATCTTTTCGGTCATCTGCACTCTTCGCCGGTACCGAAACCATCGTTTTGATCTTGTGTTTTTTCAAAGCGGCTGCGACATGACGGATGAAGCTTGAGTATTTAGCTCTCTCGTTCGGCTTTACAGCTTCAAAATCAATATTAATTCCGGTAAACGACTGCTTCTTCGCAAGCGTAATAAGCTGTTCTGTAAAGTGCTGCCGCGCCGTTTTGCCGGACATGACCGTTGATGCCAGATTCCCGTCAAAATCGTGAATGGATTCGTTGTAGTTTGAAATGACCGCCCACGTCTTGAGGCGTTTCTTCTTTGCAAACGATAATTGTTTTTTCGGAGTGTCTCCGATGATATCTCCTTTTTGATTAAACGCGTAGGTGTCGAGAGCTGCGGCATTGATATAGTGATGGTATGCCGTCAGCGATTGATAGGAAGCTGCTTCCCCTGTTGTATAGCCGAGTACGATTTTGGCCGCTTTTGCTTCTGTTTCTGTATATGTAAGCATCGTTAAACATACAGCGAATACGCTGCATAGCAAGTAGATTTTTCTCATTGTCTATTCGTCCTCTCAATCGTTCGAATAAGGCTTTTCCTGATAAAAGTAATTCGGTTTAAGCGTTTTATTTTCATAATAGCTGTGAAAGATATGGGTCGCTGCCGGAGATAACGGCGGAATCAGCCATGTCCAGCTTGCTGAAAGCTCCCTTCCCGCTTCAGCTTCCTGCTCCTCGAACCGCTTGAATTGGCTTGCCGCGGTATGGTGGTCAACAATGCTGACGCCGGCATTTTTATAAGAGTGAAGCACCGCCGTATTTAATTCAACAAGCGCCTTGTCTTTCCACAGCGAAGTATTCCGTTCCGTATCAAGTCCCATAATGGCTGCCACTTTTTCGAGTACATTATAGCGGTCTGTATCCGCGAGGTTGCGCGCTCCGATTTCCGTTCCCATATACCAGCCGTTAAACGGGGCGGCATTATAATGAATTCCTCCGACCTCCAGCTTCATATCGGCTATAATCGGCACACCGTACCACTTCAGCCCCAGACTTTTAAAGCCTTCAATCTCCGGATGTTCAATCCTGACCTCTTTGACGATTTCACGAGGCAGCTCATACCACACAGGGGGATGGCCATCTATTTGAAAAACAAGCGGCAAAACGTCAAAAGGCGTACCTTCGCCTTTCCAGCCGAGCGCTTCACACGCTTTTGTCAGTTCCAATGATGCCGGATCGCCGATGACACCTTGCTCCGTTTCATACCCCGCATACCTGATCAGCTGATGGTTCCAAATGGACACTTTTTTTTGCCCGCTTTGTTCCGGGGGAAAAATCGTAATGAACGGTCTGATTTTCCCTCCGTTTGTCGCAAGCTCTATATGGTGAAAAAGCGCATCCCGCACCTCTGCCTCGGTTTGAACGCCTCTTTGATCGATGACAGTAAGAGAGTGCCAAAACAGCCGGCCGATGCAGCGGCTGCTGTTTCTCCACGCCATTTTCGCGCCATGTTCGATTTCTTCTAATGTATGTGTATAGCTTCCGGTTTCTCTGATTTCTTCGTCTATTTTATGTAAGCGCATCCTTGTTTCTTCTTCGGACTTCGACAGTTCCCCGTAGCAGAGCTCGATGAAGGTCTTGGCTTCCCTCCATAATTCTTCATATGATTCCAACCGGATTCTCTCCTTCCAGATTTCAGACTGATATTTATTGTATAGGTTTCAATCTTAGTTTAAAACCATTATGTATGAAAAGACAAAAAACCGCTAAAAAGCATCCGTCAAAGACGGATGCCTGATGATTATTCCTTAATGTTAAGCGTTTTGGTGTTCAGCATGAAGCGGTAAACCGGCAGCTGTTTGCCTGTTTGAGAAGGGATGTAACCCGTGCTTACATAACTGTCAACCGATTCCGGCTCAAGCGCAATCGACAGCAGATTGCTTTGCGGCTGTGCTGTAAAATAGATTTTTGTTCCTTTTGGAAACTCTTTTTTCTGTTTTTTAAGCTTCGTTTCCACCTTGATCACAGGCCGGCCCTCAGATTCTCCCGATGTTTCTTTCGATAAAACCTCATACGCTTCAGCGGTGAGCTTTTGTTTGAAAGGAAGTGTCACGCTTTTTAATCCCTGATCCTTCAGCTTCTGCTCAATATCTTGATGGCCCGGAAGGACAAGGTAAGCGGTCGGACGTGTTCTTGACAGCACAGGGACGGCTTCCGAAGCGCTGTAATATTGGACAGGAACGTCAACTGCTTGTCCTGAAGCGATATCAGCGACTTTCAGCGTTTCTTTATACGGCCCTGCAAACTCACTGTTGATGACCACTTGGTCTTTATCGCTTACTTTTGCACCATTTTTTATCAGCTTTAATTTTTCTTTGGCGACAAGGCGCTTGATCTCGGCTGCATGCTTCACTGTCGTGTCGATGATCGTCTCATGCGTAGCAACCTGAGCCGCGACTCTTCTTGCAAAATTTTCGCGTCCGATGTCTATCCCCCTGCTTTCCACTAGGAAGGAAAGAGCAGGCTGGAGGCCGAATGCATTACGCCCGATTCTCGCTTCAGTACCGCCTTCATAGATTTCGATTTTTCCGTCCTTGCTTTTTCCTGTCGTATAATATGCATCATTAGAAAAACCTTTTTCATCAAGTTTAGCTCTGACGCCGTTCACATAAAGGCTGTCAGACGCATACCTGATCGATTCGGGAATGTTTAAGTTTTTTCCTGATAAAATTAAAATATCATGGTATTTTAATGACCCTTTTTCGCCTACGCTTTGAAATTCGTTTTGGCCGACACCGTATTCATGGGCATCAATAACGACTTCAGGCGAATATTGATTGAACTCCTGGTGAATGGCGCGGACTTCCGGAGATTCAAGCTTAACATGATCCCTGTTTCCGTCGATTCCGCTCGCCAGCCGTCTGTTAAACTGATACGAGCCGTCGGGATTGACCCGCGGAACGACGATGACATTGATCTTGTCCAACACTTTGTCGCCGTACGGCCCGGCCAGTTTTTCAGCCATCGCCAGGACCGATTCTCCCGCCGCCGGCTCATTTCCGTGTATCTGTCCTTGCAGCCAGACGGTCGGTTTTTTTGATATGGAACGTATTTGCTTATCCTTTGTGAAATAAAGCACGGGAATATTTCTTTTTTCAATTGAAAAACCGATATTCCCGATTTTGACATTCGGGCTTTTCTTTGTCAGACTGGTTATAAACTTCATCATTTCTTCTTGTGTCGTAAAGGCTTCCCCTTCTTTCACAAAAGCAGGGGTCGAGAAAGTTTCTTCCGGTTCCGGATATAATGATGACACTTGCTCTGGCTGAGTATAGTTCTTTCCATAGTAAGGGGTTTCCGCAGCGTGAACCGCATCAGACACCATCAGTCCTGCAAACATTGCCGCAGCTGCCAGCAAAGCTTGGACCCTTTTTTGAATGTTCATCTTTTCTCAGCTCCTTTCAGGCATACCTGCATTATAAATGAAATATCAGCTTATTTTGTCTAAAATTTCAGAAAATGATTCCTTTGGTATACAACAACATCCGAAATATAGAACGATGGATGGCCATCATCACATGTAAATGGTTAGTTTTTCCCTATAAAAAAACATTCAGCCTGGCTGAATGTTTTAAGGGCAGCATATGGCATTTTACGAATCAGAAGCGGGAAGGCGGCCTGACAGATCAAGGAGCTCTTTGGAAAAATCGCTTCCTTTCATCGGTACACCGTGTCCCGTCAACAATGCAGCCGGTTTTAATTCCGACAGCTTCCGAACCGAGTCTGCCGCTTTTGTCCAGTCCATTGTGAAATAAGCCGGGGGTCCGTTCAGCTCCTGCTTTTGAATCGCCACTTCAAACAGAGATTCCTGCTCTACAGTTGTAACGGCGTCGCCTGCGATCAAGGTTCTGTCCGACTGCCGGAAAAGCGAAACATGACCCGGTGTATGTCCCGGCGTCTCAATCCATTTCCACCCTTTAAGAAACGGAAGCGAACCATCTTCAGAAAGCTGCTTTACATGGGACGAAATGTTGATTGAGTGCCTCGGAAACAACGGAGACATCTTTGCAACCAGCCCGCTTTTTACTTGCGGTTTGGCAGGCGGATAATCGGCTTTTCCCGTTAAATAAGGCATTTCTTTTTCATGGGCGTAAACTGGAACCGGCCATGTTTCGAGAAGACCTTCCAAAGCGCCGACATGGTCGAAATGTCCGTGCGTCAAAACGATTGCTTTTAGGCTAAAATCGCCGAACCGCTCCTTTGCCTCTCTTAAAATAAATGGAGCGGACTTGGGCATTCCGGCATCGATTAAAACGGCTTCCCGCGAATCGGGATCGAAAATAAAATACACATTGACGATTTGCACCGTCAAACCGAATACGCCTTCGGCATACTCTTCCAGGACCCCGCTGTTGATGGATGTCAAAGGCATGTAAGGATCACTCATTATGTTCACCACACTCACTTATCATATATTTTATTACTTTGCACATTTGACTTGAGGATATGCATGGATGAGCACCTTTGAAAAAATGAAGGAGGGACAAACCAATGGGAGATGGTCAATGGTTTACTGTAACAGAGCTTGATGAATCCACATATGCGATCAGCGAATACGGGCATTGGGAAAATGTGCACTCTTACTTGCTGATTGGGGCGAAGGAAGCCGTTTTAATTGATACAGGTCTTGGTATCGGCAGCATGAAGACGGTAACGGATAGTCTGACCGATCTGCCGGTCAGCGTCATCACAACCCATGTCCATTGGGATCACATCGGAAGCCACGGTGAATATCAGCGCATTTACGTTCATGAAGCCGAGAAAGACTGGCTGACGGATGGAATCAAAGGGCTTCCGATCGAGCACATTCGCCGCGATGTCTCTCGAGATATCACTAAACCTGTACCGGCCGGCTTTTCCGCTGAAACATACACCCCGTTCAGAGGTGAACCGTCGGGAACGCTGCAAGACGGCGACACAGTCGGCTGCGATTCAAGGCCGCTCGTTATTTATCATACGCCCGGACACTCCCCGGGGCATATCTGTATCTTTGATCCGGCGTCAGGCTACTTGTTTACCGGCGACCTGCTGTATACCGGAGCCCCCATCTATGCATTCTACCCGACGACTGATCCGGTCCAATTGATTCAGTCACTTGAAAAAATCTCGGCTATCGGGCGCGTGAAAAAGGTTTTCGGCGGGCATCATCAGCTCGGTCTTGCTCCTGACATTTTGCAGGAAGCCGGGCATGCGGCACTGCACTTAAAGAAACACGGGCTGGCAAAACACGGCACAGGCATGCACCGATTCAAGAATCTGAGCTTTCAATTTTAACTAAAAAAGATGATTGCCCTGGCGGGAACCATCTTTCGCACTTCTTCAAAAATGCAGACCTTTTCGGCGGGAAGCTGAGCCTTTGGCTCCGAACATGAAAGACGTCAGGCAGAAACCGATTACTCCGCCGGCCGTATTTAAAATTAAATCATCCACATTAAAGGTTCTCGCCATTATGAATCCAGTCACAGATAGCACAAGCTGGAGACTCTCAATCAAAAAGCTCGTCAAAAAAACAAAAACCGTCGCTTTTTTCAGCGAAATTTTTCTCCATAGAACGGAAAGATACACACCTAAAGGAATGAGCAATAAAACATTAAAAAATGTAAGCTTGACAGAATTCCAAAAAAACCAATCAAACCCGCTCTGCTGATGCATTTGCACCCATTCAGCGACAAAATAAAACGGAATGAGCTGAATGTTCATTTGAGCGTATGCCGGCTGCGGCGGAATGTTGATTCCGCCTATCGTATAGTGATAAACGACGCTCAAATAAACAATAAAACTGGCAAACACCATTTTTCTAAAAAAACTTGTTTTTTTTCGGTTTTTCACAATGTCGTACAAAAAGTAGACGATTGCGCACATGAAACCGAGCAGCATTAAATCAACTGACCAAAACATTAATATCCCCCTTACGTCACCATCGTTCAGTGCATACCAGTTATAACTGACTGAAATGCACACTTTTTCGACCATAAATTGTGGAATTTCAAATCAACTGCTTCAAAATAAACATAAAAAAGGACAGGATCTCTCCTGCCCTTCATTTTACCATATACCCAACAATTTCCACCATAGCCCTCCGACAACAAGCCATGTCACAATATGAACAATCGACAGGATAAAGCCGATTGACCACCATTTGCTTTGTGGAATATAGCCGGCCCCGAAAAAGACGGGTGCCGCTCCAGCTCCGTAGTGTGTCGTCGAAGCAAAAAGGTTGCTGAAAAACGCAAGGCTTAATGCTGCGAGGAGCGGCGGAGCGCCTGCAGCGATAATCACGGCGAGAAAGGCCGAATACATCGCGCTGATATGAGCGGTTGCACTCGCAAAAAAATAATGCGAATAATAGTAAACCGCAATTAAAATGAGAAATGCGCTGACCCAGGAGAATCCTGAAACATACGATTTCATCGCATCGCTGAACCAGCCGACCATGCCGAGTTCATTCAAAAAGCTCGCCAGCATGACGAGCGCGGCAAACCATGTCAGCGTATCCCATGCGCCTTGCTCTTTCTTAATATCGTCCCACGTCAGAACCTGTGTCAAAAGCAGGACGGCTAAACCGATCAATGCCGTTGTCGTTGCGTCAATTTTCAGGTTTCCGCCGAAAATCCATAAAAAAAGGACGAGCAAAAAGACCGCGACCATCGAGAGTTCCGATTTTTTGAACGGGCCCATTTCTTTCAGCTTCTCTGTTGCGATTTTCGCCGCATCAGGCGTTTCTTTCACCTCAGGCGGATACAGTTTATAAATGACAAGCGGGGTGATGATCAAGCTGACAAGTCCCGGGACGATGGCCGCCACAGCCCAGCTTGTCCAGGTCAGATTCACACCTGCCACATCATGGGCAAGTTTGGCAATCAGCGGGTTTGCCGCCATAGCCGTTAAGAACATCGCTGAAGTGATCAAGTTCCCCTGAAAGCCCACCTTCAGCAAGAAAGCGCCAATGCGCCGTTCCGTGCCGTCCTTGGGCGTTGACTGAAAAGTTTCGGATAACGAACGAATAATCGGAAAAATAATTCCCCCGGCCCGTGCGGTATTACTCGGGATCGCCGGCGACAAAATCAAATCGCTGACAAGAAGTGAATACGAGAGTCCGAGTGTTTTTTTGCCGAACATCCGCACAAATAAATAGGCGATTCGCGCACCTAAACCGGTTTTAATGAATCCCCGTGAAATAAAAAAGGCAATGACGATCAGCCAAATCGTCTTGTTTCCAAAACCGCTGAGCGTTTCTTCAATCGACAGCGTTCCGGTCAGCGCCGTGACCGCCAATGCGAATACGGCGATTGCCCCCATCGGCAGCGGTTTTGATATAAAGCCGATAATCGTTGCCACAAAGATTGCAAATAAGTGCCATGCTTTCGGGTCCAATCCGGCGGGCGACGGAATAAACCAAATCACCGCTCCGACTAAAATCGTGACCGTAAGAGGAATGATGTTCAATGCCGATTTTTGTTCTGCATCTTTTTCTTTAGCCAAAACCTTTTCCTCCTATTCATATCGTTTTCGTTTATTATTCTACTCCTTTCCTGCTATCATTCAAATTTTATTTTATTAAAAAAACTGCCGACCTTGTCGGCAGTCTCAATTTATACCCAGGATTTCACTCTTTCATGATCCGTGACAAAGAGGAGGACTTTTCCTTCATCAAGCTGCTTCTCGAATTGTTCTGCTTCCTGTTTTGAAAAGCCGATCTCATGAATTTTATTGCGAAGTTCGTCCCCTTTTTTGTTGAAGATATTGCCCACGGCATTTTTAAGGCCTGTCTCTTCGGCTCCGATCGTATTGGCATCCGCGTTGTCTGCGAGTCTTTCAGTACGGTCGTCATCATGTGACAGAACGTAAATATCTTCTCTTGCAACTCCGATTTCCCTGAGTTCCTCAACATCCTTCATCAGTTTTTCATCATTAGTATATTGTCTTACTACTGGTTTCATATGAATCTCCTCCCTTTTTTCATGTTGTATTTAACACTTACCCTTTGTTTGCGCGGCTAAACGGATGAATGCTCTGTCATGACATTTTCATTTCAATGTTACAATTGTTATAAATTTTCAGACAAAACGTTTGAAAGGATTGCCAATTCAGGTACATTACAAATAGACAAGGCTTTGAGATGGGGTGATTGAAGCGTGTATTATTTTTCACCGGAACAGCAATATAACGCATGGATCATTAGCGATTTGGTCAAGCAGATTTTTTCAAGGGAAGGTCATCAAGAAGTTGATACTCATCGATTTGAATCTTTTGCCGCCAGACGATTCGGCATTAATATCGATTACGTCTTTTCAATCATCATGAACATCGGCGATCCGGAAGAAAGGAGAACGGCAAGCAGCACCGAAGACCTCCTCTCTTCATATCTCCTGTCATTGCTTCCTTTTATCACAAAAGACATGTTTCAATTTTCGAGAGAAAATGCCAATCAATATCTTTTAAATGAAAGAAATGCTGATGTTTTTCATCTTTTTCTGCCCGATTCTGTGCTGAAAAAAACCTTTCATGCAACCCGCTGATCTTTTGCTAAACCTCTTTTTTACGTGGTAAGTTATAAGTAAAAGGAGGAATCATTATGTCGCAAAAACAAATTGAACTCGCAAGACGTCCGCAGGGCATACCTGTTATGGACGATTTTCGCATAAAAGAAACGGAAATTCCGGAAGCAAAAAACGGTGAAGTGCTTGTAAAAACGCTTTATGTCTCAGTGGACCCTTATATGAGGGGAAGAATGCAGGACACGAAATCCTATGTCGAGCCATTTCCGCTTGATAAAGTAATCACCGGAGGCGTGATCGGCGAAGTGATATCTGCAAAAGGAGACAAGCTCAAAAAAGGGGACATTGTTTTGGGCCGCTTGGGCTGGCAGGAGTATTCAGCGGTTCGCGAAGACAATCTGCAGAAAATCGATCCGTCCCTCGCGCCTGTTACCGCTTTTCTTGGGATTCTCGGCATGACCGGTTTGACGGCTTATTTCGGACTTTTGGACATCGGACAGCCAAAAGCCGGTGAAACGGTTGTTGTCTCCGGTGCCGCCGGAGCAGTCGGCTCCGCCGTCGGACAAATTGCCAAAATCAAATGGGCGAGAGTCGTCGGTATTGCAGGCTCTGACGAAAAAACGGCATACTTAAAAGAAAAGCTCGGTTTTGATGAAGCAATCAATTATAAAACAACGGAAAATATGGCCTCAGCGCTTGAACAAGCTTGTCCGGACGGTGTCGATGTTTACTTTGACAACGTCGGAGGCACGATTTCAGATGCTGTCTTCCCCCTGCTCAATAAGTTTGCACGAATTCCGGTTTGCGGGGCGATTTCTTCTTATAACGTCAAAAGCGCAGAAGATGATATGGGGCCGCGTGTACAAACGGCCTTAATTAAAACAAGCGCCCTGATGAAAGGATTTGTTGTCAACGATTACAGGGACCGCTTTCCTGAAGGAACCAAACAGCTCGCCGAATGGGTAAAAAGCGGGCAGCTTCAATATGAGGAAACGATAACAGAAGGTTTCGAGCGGATACCTGAGGCATTTTTAGGCTTGTTTGAAGGAAAAAACCTCGGCAAACAGCTGATCAAAGTCGCCGATTCCGACAATGCCTGAGCATTCATATAAAAAAGAGGCCTGCCGGCAGCAGGCCTCTTTCTTATCTTTCAATAATCCGTCCTCTTTCATACACGATCCGCTGAAGCGGGATTTCAAGCTTCTTCGCCAGCTTTTTCAGCCTTTCCTCTTCAATGCGGTTGACAAGGCTGATCACGGTTCCTTCATTCCCCGCTCTTCCCGTCCTTCCCGACCGGTGGATATAGCCTTCAATGTTTGGCAAATCGGCGTGGATGACATAAGGGAGATCTTCGATGTCGATTCCGCGCGCTGCGATATCGGTCGCGAGAAGCAGCGTGAATTCGCCTGCTTCAAATGCCTGCAATATTTTGGCGCGCTCGATTTTTTTCGCCTCGCTGTGAAGAACGCCGATGTCGACATGATGAAATTTGAGCTTTTCGGCATACACGTTTAAGTTGCCGATGTCTTTGACAAAGACGAGCGCCTGCATGCCCGGAAGCCGCGAGAATTTTTGCAGGATCTTCACCTTATCCCGCTGGTCGCATACGAGAAATTGGTGTTTGATTTTTGCAGATTCTTCTTTCGACCTCTTGATCCTGAGAACTTCCGCTTCTGTCGTCATGCTGCGGAGCTCGCGTTCGGCGTCGTCTTTTAAAGTCGCCGAAAAACAGAGGAGCTGCCTGTCGCGGAGCGTCGATTTGATGATGCTTTGTATCGTCCCGCGATGCTCCGGCGTAAGCAGATGATCGGTTTCGTCAAGGACGATCGTTTTCACTTCATGCATTTTCAGTTTTTTCATTTTAATCAGCTCAAATACGCGTCCAGGTGTGCCCGCAATGATGTGCGGGTGTTTTTTCAGCTTTTCCTGCTGCTTTTTGACATTGGCGCCGCCGATCAGGGAAGCGGCTCTGATATCCGAGCCTTTTTTCCATTCGACGATCACATCAAAAATCTGCATGACAAGCTCGCGGGACGGAGCCAAAATCACAGCTTGCACGTTCTTTTGATCCGCCTCCAGCTTTTCCAGAATCGGCAGGACGTAAGCGAGCGTTTTGCCCGTTCCAGTCGGCGACTCGGCGATCACGTCACGCCCGTCCAAAATCAGATCGACTGCATTTTTTTGGACACTCGTCGGCTCTTGAAAGCCCGATGCCTTCCAGTTTTCTTGAATAAACGGTTTTGCTTTATTTAAAAATGGCCATCTTTCTGTCATGTTTTTCTCCTTTTATCAGGTTGATTCTGCTCCTAGTATCTCAAAACAAAAGCGGCTGCGCAATTTTTCTTTTATTGTTCCCTCTGAGTTCGATATAATCTTATAGAATACAGATTATATTTTTTGAGGTGCAAAACATGAGTTTACTTACAGTCACAAAGCTGAGCCACGGTTTTGGCGACCGGGCGATCTTTCATGATATATCCTTTCGATTGCTGAAAGGCGAACATGTCGGTCTCATCGGAGCAAACGGCGAGGGAAAATCGACCTTCATGAATATCATTACAGGCAAACTTGAGCCTGACGAAGGAAAAGTCGAATGGTCCAAAAAGGTCCGGGTCGGCTATCTTGACCAGCATACATCACTTGAGCGCGGACAAACAATCCGCGACGTGCTCAGAAACGCTTTCCATTATTTATTTGCGATGGAAGAAGAAATGAATGCCATCTACACAAAAATGGGCGAGGCTGACCCCGATGAGCTTGAAAAGCTTCTCGAAGAAGTCGGAACGATCCAGGACGCCCTGACCAACAACGACTTTTACGCGATTGACGCAAAAGTCGAAGAAATCGCCCGCGGCCTCGGGCTTAACGATCTCGGCCTTGACAGGGATGTCGCGGATTTGAGCGGCGGCCAGCGGACAAAGGTGCTGCTTGCCAAACTGCTCTTGGAAAAGCCCGACATCCTGCTGCTCGATGAGCCGACAAACTATCTGGACGAACAGCATATCGAATGGCTGAAACGCTATTTGCAGGAGTACGAGAACGCCTTTATTTTGATTTCTCACGACATTCCGTTTTTAAACAGCGTCATTAATTTGATCTACCATGTGGAAAACCAGGAGCTGACCCGCTATGTCGGCGACTACAACCAATTCCGCGAAGTATACGAAGTGAAAAAACAGCAGCTTGAAGCAGCCTACAAGAAACAGCAGCAGGAGATTTCGGAGCTGAAAGATTTCGTCGCCCGCAACAAAGCGCGCGTCAGCACAAGAAATATGGCGATGTCCCGGCAAAAAAAGCTCGATAAAATGGATATGATCGAGCTCCCTTCGGAAAAACCGAAGCCTGAATTTCATTTTAAACAAGCAAGAACATCCGGAAAGCTGATTTTTGAAACGAAAGAGCTCGTCATCGGCTATGATGAGCCGCTGTCCCGTCCGCTGAACTTGAGAATGGAGCGGGGCCAAAAGATCGCTCTGTACGGAGCCAACGGCATCGGAAAAACGACATTGCTGAAAAGCCTTCTGGGTGAAATTTCACCACTGTCGGGAGAAGTCGAACGCGGCGAACACCTTCATATCGGCTATTTCGAGCAGGAAGTCAAAGAGACCAACAACAACACATGCATAGAAGAAGTGTGGAACGACTTTCCGTCCTTTACACAGTACGAAATCCGCGCGGCTCTGGCGAAGTGCGGACTGACGACAAAGCATATCGAAAGCAGGGTATCCGTATTAAGCGGCGGGGAAAAAGCAAAAGTCAGACTATGCAAGCTTATCAATTCGGAAACGAACCTGCTTGTACTCGATGAACCGACAAACCACCTTGATGTTGAAGCAAAAGAAGAATTAAAAAGAGCTTTGAAAGAATACAAAGGCTCCGTCCTGCTCATCTCTCACGAACCTGAATTCTATATGGATATCGCGACAGAAACATGGAATTGCGAGTCATGGACAACGAAAGTTTTATAAACAAAAAAAGCTTGTTTCCTTTTAGGGAAACAAGCTTTCAGATTGTTGACAAAATCCCAAAACGGCTTTTTGTTTTGGGATTTTGTCATCCTTTCTGCGTGATTGAAAACCTTTGCAGTCTAGGAAGGCCGAGCATCGGAGCGGACTTTCACAGGAGGTGATGACGGCGACGTTCAGGCAGGACGCCTGGGCGGTTAGTCGCCGATCCTTCCTCTATTCGTGAGCACCGACGCGCCGGCCTGACAACGAATGCGAGGGTTTCTCGACACGCTGTTTTCATTAATGACCGGCTTTGATGCCTGCCAAATAACGGCGGCCTCCAGTCAAAACGGCCATGCCGGCAAGCACGGCGATGCATCCTGCAAAATAGGGAGTATGCGCAGTAAAATGATCGGCTAACACACCGGCAATCCAAGGCGCAATGGCCCCGCCGATGAACCGGATGGAGCTGTAGGCAGATGAAGCGACAGACCGTTCGACAGGCGCAGCTTCCATCACCGCTGTTGTCAAAATCGTATTGATCATGCCCAGAATCCCTCCGGCTATGATGATCGCCCCGATGACGAGCGCCATGTGCTCCGTCCAAATCCCGATCGCGAGCAAATCAGCTGCAAACAGCAAAAACAGAAAGATCAGCGAGCGGACGGTTCCAAAGATCCGCTGTACGGCCGGAGCGATGAAAACGGAAGTGATCGCAAGAAACAGCCCCCAGCCGAAAAAGACGTAGCCGAGGCCCCGTTCATTTAAGTCAAGAACAAACGGCGAATATGCAAGCAGGGTGAAGAAACCGAAGTTATATAAGAATGCGGCGCCTGAAAGCGTCAATAGCCCTTTATAACGAAGCGCTTTGATCGGCGCGCTGACGGAAATTTTCTTCCGCGGCTTTTGGACAGGCGGCAAAAGAAAAAAGATGGCCAAAAGAGCGGCCGCCATTAAAACCGATACGCCGAAAAACGGCGCTCTCCACGATATTGTGCCAAGCTCTCCACCGGCAAGCGGTCCAACCGAAATGCCCAATCCCAAAGCCGCCTCATACAAAATAATGGCTTTTGCGCTTCCGCCAGATGCCACGCTGACAATGACGGCAAGCGCAGTTGAGATAAACATGGCGTTTCCGAGTCCCCAGCCGCCGCGAAAGCCGACGAGCTGAGAAATGGAATGCGAAAGCCCGCCCAAGCCTGCAAAAACGATGATCAGGATCAAGCCGCTGATTAACGTCAGCTTTGCCCCAATCCGGCTCGATACGGCGCCTGATAAAAGCATGGCGAAACCTGTGACTAGCAGATAGCTTGTAAATAAAAGCGAAACTTGGCTGGGGGAAGCATGCAGCTGCCGCGCAATCGCCGGCAGAATCGGATCGACAAGCCCGATCCCCATAAACGAGATCACGCAAGCAAAGGCCACGGCCCAGACCGCTTTTGGCTGTTTAAACATACTTGAGTTCTCAGGTGGTTGTTCATTCATGATCTATCAAACCTTTCTTTGCAAATAAAGAAACGCTATAAAAATAGCGTTTTTCTTGTTTAATCAATTGATTGAAGCGCATTCTCGGCTTTTGCCTGCATACCCTCCAAGCGCTTCTTGAATGATTGAAATTTTTCAATTTTTTCATCAATCATTCTCATCTGTTCATTCAGCATCCTCTGAATGTCTTCGAGCTTTTCTTTTCGTTCCCGTTTGTCCAGCGATAAAAGGTATCCTTCTTTATTCATCTCCAAGTGCTTGCCCGTTTCCATGAACTGCTGGAGCTCCTGCAGCGAGAATCCCAGCACTTCCTTCGCGCTGATCACTCTTTCAAGCTCTTCAAGATCGTCTTCAGAGTAAAGACGGACACCGCCTTCCGTCCGCTTCGGTGAAGAAAGCAGACCGATTTCTTCGTAAAAGCGGATCGTTCTTTTCGTCAGGCCGCTTCGCTTGGCCATTTGATCAATCTTCATCCACTCCACGTCCATATCCCCCCGAGATTTTTCTTCTTTTCTATTATACTACTATTATACTTTTACGTAAACGTTAAGTTTTTTTCGATACAAAAAAAAGAACTGACTTGACATCATCCTGCTGCTGTAACGTATCATAGAATGGACAACTAAACAGGAGGACAAATAATCAGAGTGAACACTCATCAAAATCGATTTTCAGTTCAAAGTAAAGTTTCGGCATTGATTGAAAGCCGGCTGTTTCAGTCATTCATAACGACGGTCATTGTGTTGAATGCCATCTCGATCGGTTTGGAAACTTACGCTTTCTTTAAACCTTATCAAAAAGTATTTTTTATTGTGGATTGTTTGTTTTTAACGATATTTGTCATCGAACTATCTCTTAAACTATTCGTTCAAAAACAGCACTTTTTTAAAAACAACTGGAACGTTTTTGACTTCGTAATCGTCGCCGGCAGTTTGATTCTTTACAATACGAATTTCGTCAGCGTTCTCCGTATCTTCCGGGTGCTGCGGGTGCTGCGGACGATCACTTCCGTTCCCTCATTAAGAAGGATCGTCAATGCGCTGTTTATGGCGATTCCGACTATCAGCAGCGTCATTATTCTGATGAGCATCATTTTTTATGTGTACGCCGTCATCGGTACGATGTTCTTTTCTGCTATCGCGCCGGAATACTTCGGCAACCTGCAGCTCAGCCTTCTGACACTGTTCCAAACCTTTACGCTCGAATCGTGGGCAAGCGGCATATTCAGGCCGATTTTTGCCGAGAGCGGCTGGTCATGGCTCTATTTCGTTTCATTTATCATCATTGCGACTTTCATTATGATCAACTTGATCGTCGGGGAAATCGTGAATAATGCACAAAAAATTTCTCAGGAAATAGAAGATGAGACAGGCGAGCTGAAAGAGGATACAAAAGAAATCAAAGAACTGCGCGCGGAGGTTAAAGAATTAAAAGCGCTTCTGGAAACCTATATCACGCAAAATGAAAAGAAAGATTAAAAAGGGCCGGCACCTGTAAGCCAGCCCTTTTTTGTCTTTAATTGAGGATGACAGGCAGCTCAGCCAGCGATCTAAAGCCGATTAACCTGCGAAATGGAACGTCTGTTGAAGCAAGCTTCAACTTAGGCAGCCGCTCCAACAATGCGGGAATGGCAATTTGCGCTTCTAGCCGAGCTAATGCCGAGCCTAAACATACGTGTGCACCGGCTCCAAAGGCAAGGTGCGGATTCGGTTTTCTCGTGATGTCAAATACATGCGGATTTTGAAATATCTTCGGATCGCGGTTGGCGGCGCCTAAAAGGATGTATACGCGCTCTCCTTTTTTGATGATCTTCCCGTTGATTTCGCAGTCCTCTGACGCGGTGCGCGCTGTCAGCTGTGTCGGACTTTCATAGCGCAGGCATTCTTCAACAGCTGACTCAATCAGCAGCGGACTTTCTTTCAGCGCGCTGAGCTGGCCGGGAGGGTTCATGAGCAAAAACAATCCGTTCGTCAAAAGGTTGACCGTCGTCTCGTGCCCGGCAATCACAAGCAGAATGCACGTCGCAAGCACTTCATCTTCGGCGAGCTGCTCATGACCGGCGAATGTGCTGATCAGGTCTTGAGAAGGATGAGCTTTTCGCTTTTCAATCAAATCTTTAAAATACGCCGTCAGCTTGGCAACGGTATCCCCGCCTTTTGCCAGCACCTTTCGTGTGCGGGTCAAATCGATCGTTTGAATGAGATCCGCCGTCCATTGCCTAAATTGATATCTCTCCTCTGCGGGGACGCCGAGCATGTCGGCAATGATAAGGCTTGCCAAAGGAAAGGCGAATTCGGATACCATGTCCGCCGTCTTCTTGTTTTCAAGCTGATCGAGCAATTCATGGACGATTTCTTCTATAACAGGACGGAAAGATGCCGTCTTCTGCGGCATGAATTCTTTGCCGACAATCGTCCGCATCCGCTTATGGCCGGACTCATTTTGAAACAGCATCATATTCCGCTGCAATTCGTGAAGTTGTTCATATTTTGTAGAGGCTTCAGGGAGAGGAACGCGGTTTTTAAATACCGCGTCCCTCAAAATCGCCGCCGCTTCTTCATATCCGGTGACATACCATCCCGGATGCTTTAAAACGGTTCCTTTATATACAGGATGAACGGACCGCAGTTTATCGTAAAACAGATATGGATCTCTCCAAAAATCCGAATCCGATTTCAGACGCGGCCCTGCCTCGTGCAGTTCTGTCGTCATGCTATATCTCCCCCGTGTTACCGCTGTAAACTGGCTTTCATTTCTTCCACCGATTCGACTTCAAATCCTAAATCATGGAGCATCTTATGGTCCTCTGTTTCATTCTGCCCTGCCGTTGTTAAATAGTCTCCGACGAAGATCGAATTGGCGGCATACAGCCCCAGCGGCTGCAAGGAACGGAGGTTGACTTCGCGCCCCCCTGAAATACGGATTTCCTTTGTCGGGTTGATAAAGCGGAACAAAGCCAAAACCTTTAAACAATAAAGCGGATTTAATTCATTGACCCCTTCCAGCGGAGTTCCGTCGATCGCATGCAAAAAATTAACCGGAATTGAGTCTGCATCAAGCGCCTTTAAGCTATTCGCCATATCGACGACATCCTGCTTCGTCTCTTTCATCCCGACAATGACGCCCGAGCATGGGGACATTCCGGATTTTTTGGCTGTTTCCACAGTGTTTACTCTGTCATCATACGTGTGGGACGTTGTAATGTTTGAATGATTGCTTTTTGATGTATTGATGTTGTGATTGTACCGGTCCACTCCGGCTTCCTTCAGCCGCTCGGCCTGTTCGGGCTTTAGCAGTCCGAGGCATGCACAGACTTTTAAGCCGTACGTTTCTTTAATTTCTTTAACGGCGCCGACCACTTGATCGACATCTCTGTTGGACGGGCCTCTGCCGCTCGCCACGATGCAATACGTTCCGATATTTAAATCGTGTGCACGCTTTGCACCTTCAAGCAGGGTCGTTTTGTCGACCATCCTGTAGCTGTCGATCGGCGCTTTTGATATCGAAGACTGCGAGCAGTAGCCGCAGTTTTCCGGACAAAGTCCGGATTTTGCATTCATAATCATATTGAGCTTTACTTTTTTTCCAAAGTAGCGTTTTCTGATTTGAAATGCAGCATGCATAAGCAGGAGAACGTCGTCATCCGAGCATTCCAAGATGGAAAGCGCCTCTTTTTCAGTTACTTCTCCGCCATCCAACACCCGTTCTGCAAGTTCCATCCACTGATTCATGTTTCTGCCCCCATTTGCATTTGATTCATAATCAAGGAAACATCGACATGCTCCTTGATCATGTGGTGAATTTGTGTTGGTGAAACGTCTTCAAGCTTCGGCGTAACGCCGAGGAGCGGCACACCGCAAAATCTTTCAATCATGTCCGGATTCGTCTGTTCGTCAAGTCCGGGCCGGCTGCTGATGCCGTTGATCACGATGCCGATCACGCGTATCCCCATTTGTTTCGCGTATTGGACGGTTAAATACGTATGGTTGATCGTTCCAAGATTGGGACGGGCCACAATGACAGCCGGCAAATCGAGCGCTTTGATCAAGTCGCTGACGAAATAATCCTCTCCGAGCGGCACCGCAATCCCGCCTGCCCCTTCAACAATGAAGCAATCGTGCCGATCCTTAATCTTTTTCCAATGGTTCACGGCATCTTCCAGCCCGACGGTCCTCCCTTCGAGCTTCCCTGCTGTGTAAGGTGCAAGCGGCTCTTTAAACACGAAAGGTGTGATCTCCTCATCAGCGAGAGATGTTTCAGAGCTGTTCTTCAAAAGTGCTGTATCACTCTGCGGATCGCTGCTAAGCTCTCCACTCAAAAACGGCTTGAACACGCCGACATCAACATGCTGCTCTTTCAACAAAGCGGCAAGGCCGCAAGCGATAAACGTCTTCCCTACTCCCGTATCAGTTCCCGTTACAAAAAAACCCTTCATTTCACCAAGTTCAACTCTCTTCCCACTAATTTAAACCCCTCTAATAGAGCTTCAATATCTCTTAACTTGCGATCTGCGGTGACGGTCAGCCTGATTCGGCTCTCTCCTTCCGCAACAGTCGGCGGGCGGATGGCCGGGGCCTCAATCCCTTTCTCCTTGAGGCCGTTTGCAAATCGAACGGCTTTTTGAGGGTCTCCGATCATAACGGGTATGATCGGCGTATCTTCTCCCTTGACCGTAAACCCGATATCCTCGAGACCCCGTTTGATCGTGGTCACCGATGATTGCAAAAGCCGGCGTTTATCCCGGCTGTCTTTAATGATGTCTAAAGCTCTGCATGCCGCCGCACAGCTTGCGGGCGGGACAGCCGTTTGAAAGATAAACGTTCTCGCATGATTCAGCAAAAAATCGATCAATGCTTTAGAGCCCGCGACGAAGCCGCCTTCCGCGCCTACAGCTTTACTTAACGTGCCGATCACAACATCTGGGGAGACGCCGAAATACTCGCCCGTTCCCCTACCGGCATCTCCCAAAACCCCTGTTGCGTGGGCATCATCAACGATGACAAAGGCCCGGTACCGCTTGGCAAGGAGCATGATTTCGTCAAGCGGTGCAATTGTGCCGTCCATGCTGAACACGCCGTCTGTCACAATAAAACGGCGAGCACGGCTCTGTGCGGTGCGGAGTTTTTCTTCAAGATCATTCATATCCGTGTGGCGGTAAACAACCGTATCAGCTTTTGAAAGGCGGCAGCCGTCGATGATGCTCGCATGGTTCAATTGATCGCTTAATATGACGTCTCCTTTTTCAGGCAAAGACGAAAGCACGCCGATATTGGCCAAATATCCGCTTGAAAACAAGAGAGCGGCTTCTGTCTGCTTAAAACCGGCGATTTTCCGCTCAAGTTTTTCATGCCATTCGGTATTGCCGGACGTCAGCCTTGACCCTGTGCTCCCGGCTCCAAAGCGGCGAAGCGCCGTTTCTGCGGCGTGAATCAGCCGTTTGTCGTTCGCCAGGCTCAAATAATCGTTTGACGCCCAATTCGTACGTTTCGCTTCCGCGACAGCTTGAGGCGGTTTAAGCGAGCGGTAAAGCCCGGCTGCCTTCGTCCTGGCGAGCCGACTGCTGAGCCATTCGTCAATGGGCACGGCCTGTAACCTCTTGAATCGCTTCTTTCATAATGGACACCATGGCGCTCAGGTCATCGGCGGTGCTGGCGAGCGGAGGAAGAAATGCGATAACATCCCCGAGCGGCCTCGTCAGCATGCCAAGCTCCCTCATTTTCAAAGACACCCGGTATCCGATTCGCTCTTCAGGCGGATAAGGCTGCCTCGTTTCTTTCGACTGAACGAGTTCGATCCCGCTCATTAAACCGAGCTGGCGGATGTCGCCGACATGAGGGAGCGCTGCAAGATCATGAAAAAGCGATTCCACTATTTTCGACTTTTCCGCAACTTGAGCGACGATTTTTTCCGATTCGAACAGGCGCAAATTTTCCAGCGCAACGGCGCAGCCAAGCTGGTTCCCCGTGTACGAATGGCCGTGGAAAAACGTTTTCAGTTTGTCATAGTCATCATAAAATGCCTGATAAATTTCCTCTGTCGCAAAAGTGACGGCGATCGGCAAATAGCCTCCGGTAATGGCCTTTCCAGCCGCCATCAAGTCAGGCTGAACACGTTCATGCTCACAGGCAAACATTTTCCCGGTTCGGCCGAATCCTGTCGCCACTTCATCGACAATCATTAAAACGTCATATTTCGTACAAAGCTCCCGGACGCCTGCCAAATATCCTTCAGGCATCACGATCATCCCCGATGCCCCTTGGACCATCGATTCGACCGACAGCGCGGCGATCTCACCGTGCCGCTCGCTCAGGAGCCGTTCGAGTTCTGCGAGGCATTCATCGCGGCACTCGTCCGGGTTGCCGCTTTTCGAGCGGTATACGTAAGGAACATTTACCTTAAAGCTTTCAAACATAAGCGGCCCGTATACATGGTGGAAGAGCTCGATCGCACCGACGCTGACAGCGCCGATCGTATCGCCGTGATAGCCGTTTTTCATCGAAATGAATTTTTGTTTCTCCGGCTTGCCGATGTTTTTCCAATATTGAAAGGCCATTTTCAGCGCGATTTCCATTGCTGCAGCGCCGCTGTCCGAATAAAAAACACGCGTCAGCTTTTCCGGCGTGATCTTGATTAACACCTCGGCAAGCTCTGTCGCCGGAACATTTGTCATCCCCAGCAATGTCGAATGAGCGATTTTGCCGAGCTGTTTATTGATGGCTTCATCCAGTTCCTTCTTGCGATGGCCGTGGACATTGAGCCATACTGAAGAAAATCCGTCATAGTACTCCCTGCCGTCGATATCTTTCAGTTTGATGCCCTCCCCGCTTTCGATGATCAGCGGGTTTTCGTGATAGTCTTTCATTTGGGTAAAAGGCAGCCAAAGATATTTTTTGCTTTTTTCAACGAATGATTGATTCATGTTTTACCTCCCGACCGAATGAATACAGGCTGTTTTTCCAAGCCGTCTATACAGCTCTTGATATCTGTTAATCCATCAACAAAAAAAATCCGGCAGCCGCTCTCGTCTCCATGCTCTTTCATCCTTGTTATCCGCTGATAACCCAGCTTTTTAGCGGCAACATAGCCCGTTATGTAATCAGGGTCATCTGACCAGCATAATTCGGCGACGACAGCCGGATGCTCACATACCTTAGAAGCGATGGCAAGCGCCTCTTTCAACCGCGGATTCGGCGGCATTCCGCACAAAGCCGCCCACATTTGAAAATCGGCTTCCGGCCAATCGAGCCGTGAGACGCGCACTCCTTTTTGTTTTCTTCCGTCAATCCTCCGGCCTGAATGAATGTCAAACAAAACGGCGCCCCTTACGTCCGAGTATTCGGCAATGCCTTGAAACGCTTTGTCTACCGCGTTTTTCGGTACGCCGGCGCGGCTGATCAGCTCACGGGCAAGCGCTTGTCCTTCTTCCGCTGATTTTGTTTCATTCGTTTCAATGCGCAGAGGCTGGACAAACTTTATCGGTTCATTTACAAGATCGAAGCGAATTTGCATAAAGTCCGGCTTGCCCCGCGAATGAGACAATGCTTTTTCCAATAAATCGCTGACGGCATCCTTTACACCGATGAAAGGCGCAAGCCGCTCTCCTCCGGATATGTGTTTTCCCCCCTCTTCATGGGGACCGTTCTCGGAGGCTCTCATTCTCACACTGTAATACGCTTCTCCCTTCATGCTTTCATCCCCCCTCTAAACACCGCACTCATATGTTAACCTTTAAATAATTTAAGTTAACATTACAATAAAATATTAGTATTCCTTTCCTGATATGTCAACATGGTGTACAAAACACCGGTTTGTTTGAAATAAAAAAAGACAAAAGAGATATCTCTTTTGTCTTAATGTGGAAATTCATTTATCTAGCTCTTTCAATCTGCCAATCGAACGGGTCAGATAAAAGCGACCAGTCGTCCGCCATCTCCGAATCTGTCAAAAGGCATCGATCCGCTTCGGCGGTAATTTCTGACGGGGACAGATCCAATCCGATAAAGACGAGCTTTGTGTGGCGGTCTCCGAATTCTTCATTCCATTCTTTTAATAGCTCTGGATTCTGTCTGAGGATTTGCTCCTGTTCCGCCTTGGACAGCGCGGCCACCCAATAAGAGATCGGTTCCAGCGACACGGATGGCCCTGCCTGCGACATCAAAAGGGCAAGGCTGTTGCGCGTCGCACACCAGGCGATTCCTTTCGCCCTGACGACGTTTTCCGGCAGCGAATGAATACAGTTATAAAACCGCTCGGTATGAAAAGGACGGCGCGCTTCGTATACAAACGAAGATATTCCGTATTCTTCAGTCTCAGGCGTATGCTGGTGGTGTCCTTCGTTTAATTCCCTGATCCAGCCTGCTGAGCCGCTTGCTTCGTCAAAATTGAAAAGACCGGTGTTTAAGATGACCTTCGGATCGACCTCTCCTTTGACCGCTCTGATGATGTTTGCTTTAGGCTGCAACGTTTTCAGCACTTTCTCAAGCTTTTCCAGATCTTCCTCGGAGACAAGGTCGCATTTATTCAAAATCAGCACATCGCAAAACTCGATTTGATCGATGAGCAGATCGGCGATGTCGCGTTCATCCTCTTCACCGACAGCCTCTTTCCGGTCCAGCAGGCTGTCCCCCGACTGAAAATCGTGCCAAAAACGATTGGCGTCGACCACCGTGACCATTGTGTCCAAACGGCAGAACCGCGTCAAATCAATACCCAATTCTTCGTCGATGTAAGAGAACGTCTGAGCGACCGGGATCGGTTCGCTGATACCGGTCGATTCGATCACGATATAATCGATATTTCCTTGCTTCGCCAGTTTTTCGACTTCAACCAGCAAGTCCTCTCTGAGTGTGCAGCAAATGCAGCCGTTTGACATTTCGACCAGCTTTTCATCCGTCCTTGACAGGCCGCCGCCTTGCTTGACAAGCCCGGCATCAATGTTGACTTCGCTCATGTCATTAACGATAACGGCGACTTTCAGCCCTTGGCGGTTTTGCAATATGTGATTCAGCAGCGTCGTTTTACCCGCCCCCAGGTATCCGCTTAACACTGTTACAGGAATCTTTTTACTCATTTTTTCATTCTCCTTCCTCTTATCAAATCGTAATTATTACGATTTATATTTTATTTCACCACAATTTATTTAAAAATGCAAAGTGTCAGCTTCCAGATGATCATGATGATCAAAACTGACACGACTGAAGTGGCCATCTGTTTTCCCATAATGGCTGCCGCCGTTTTCATCCCCAGTTCCTTGGCAATTGTCCAAACCGTCACCATGCATGGAGTAAAGGTTGATGCCAAGTAAATGAGCAGAAAGAGCGTTGCCCCCGGCAGCACATCAAGAAGCGCTCCATTCCCTTCATTGAACAAGAGAATACCGTCTTTCCTGATCAGAGAAAAAACAAGGCCCGGCGCCGCATCTTCCGGAGCACCGAACAGGCTTAAAACAGGCGAGACAAGCAATGTCACAAGACGGATGACACCGAGTTCATTCAATACTGTCGCCGCCAGGCAAATGATGAGAAAGATCGGCATCGCCTGAAAGATAAATTGCTGAAGCACTTCCTTTACTCGAAAGACGATCCCTTTCCAGGACGGCATCTGTAAAAACGTTTGCCGGCGCTCGAAGTAAGCGGCCCATTTCTGATCGATGCGATACCATATCCGGTTATGAGCGGCTGCTGCGGCAACAAGAACAGCGAGGTAAGGGATAAACAGCCACTCCCGTCCCGCAGCATGAAAAATCGACAGCGTCGCGCCGATTTGGTAGCTGCACGCTGATCCGAAAGAAATAAATGATACACAACGCTTTCTCGTACACATGCTGCACGACCGCGTCTGCTGAACGGCAACGACATTGCAGCCAAATCCGGTCAAAAGCGGAACTAAATCGCGGCCGTTCAGACCGATCTTCCGCATCAGCGGGTCCAGTGAATCGACGATCCGGTCCTTTAAACCCGAATCATCTGCTGCCGCATTTGCTATAGACATAAACAAAACGACAGGAAACGCCCAAACAAACGAGTACATGCCAAGGGATAACAGGCCATAATTCCCCGCCAATGCCGCGCTCAGCCATGACGGCAAGCCTCCGACCGCATTTTGGAGAGGTTCAACCGCCCATTCGTCCGCGTATTGCTGCATCCACTCTGATGTATGATAAGCCAATATGATCGGCGCCATAAATAACAAACATAAAAGTGCAGTGCTCACAACAGGCCCAACTACGGGACGATGAAACACAAACTGCTGAACAGCCACACTTTCAAGTTCAATCTGTTTCATCCGTTTCCGTTTCAGCGGATGAAATTCAGCCTCTTTTCTTAAAAAAGCGATGATATGCTCTTTTTTATCGTCTGTCACAGTTCTCGTATCAACCAACAGGACCGGGAGACTGTGCTTGGCCACTTGCTCAGAAAGCGTCCGGCGCATGGCGTCCGTCATTTTATCCTGAAACGTAACGATAAAGCAGACGCGCCTGGCATCCGGCGGAATCAGGTCCAAGACCGCGTTCAGCTCTTCTGAAAAATGGGTGCCGCGCAAGACGGCAACCACCTCATCGGCCTTTTCGATCTCTTTTTTCAGCGCTCTTTTCGACACGCTGTCATCCTCCCGAATGCCCGGTGTATCAATGGCTTGCCAGCCCGGAAGGCTTTTGATCTCCCGTTCAGCCGCAAATATCGTCGATCCTTTCACATTGGCTGCTTCGCCTGCTCTCTGATCTGTGATCGCGGAAAAAAGCGTTGTTTTTCCGACCGATTCGAGTCCGATAAAGAGCATGCGCTGCCGCCGCGTTGGCTCTTTCAGCATTCACACTGCACCTCACAGCAGCTCAAATCCGTGAGAAACATTTGATTTTCCCTGTATTCTGTCAGCACCTTTTCATCAATCGAAAACTTTCGTTTTTCCAACAAATGCTCGGCGATGACGGCGAATCGCTGCCTGAATTTATAAATGAAACAAAAGACGGCGTTTTGGTGCTGAACGCTCGGCCCGATTAAATAAAGACCGTCCGTCACGGTCGACATATCTTCATTCGTTAAAAACGGTTTGCCGTTCTCTCCCCATTCAAACAAATGCTCGATTTGTTTTGCCCCGGAATGAAAGCCTGTCGCGATAATCGGCCGTGTTTCCGAGCGTATTTTCCTCCCGTCTGACAAATATAAATCATAGGCTGGTCCATTTTTCGCCAGTTTTTCTACCAGGGCTTTTTCCAAAAACTGAACCTTCCCTTTTTCATATGCATCTTCAAGACGCTCCCATGTATAAGGTGAAAGCGACCGGCTTGGATCGGCTTCAGCGTTTTCGCGGAGCGAATTCGGCATCACAACCGTCACATCGCTGCCATAGGACGCCAGTTGAACCGCCGCATCCATTGCGCTTTCATAGCCGCCTACCACGTAATAATGGGCTTTTTCAAATTGGCTCCATCTGGCGACCTTGCTATTGTGGATGCCAATCTCTGCACCATGAAACGAATATTTCGGGAATTGGAATTCACCGGCTCCCCAAATAACGTCTTTGGCCTTCATCGTGCCTTTATTAGTTTCAACTGAAAAACCGCCGTCGTCTTTATAAACATTGCGAACCGATGTGCCTTCTTGAATTGGAAGCTGAAAATGATCGGCCAAAAGCGCCAAATAATCTCCATACTCCTGCCCGCTCAAGTGCTCGCGGTGAAAAGTAAAGGCAGGGGATGTTCCCGGAGCAACAGCATTTAAATCCAAAGCCCCGAATCCCTGCCCGGTAAAGGACGGTGTTATCAGTTTCATTTCTTCAGGCCAGCTTCGAAATGAAGCTCCTGCACGGTCTTTTTCCAAAATCGTAAACGATTGAAAACCGAGTTTTTTCAGAACGATTCCCATTCCAATACCTGCGGGTCCCGCTCCAACAATGACGATTTCGCTATGCTGCAAAACAACCACTCCCTAAACGAAATCATTTCGATTTAATTTGCATGCTTTAGACATGACCACTTGATTTTATCACAGCATTCCCTCAAAATAAATAGGAACTATTTCGATTTACTACAGAAAGGGGTCTCATCAATGGAACGTATACTGCATTTGCCCGCAAAACCCGAACGCCACCGCCGCTTCGGATCTGTCGAAGCCGTGAAAGGAATAAAACCGAACGATAAAGAACAGATGAAGGATATTCAAAATACACCGAACGACTATTTTTTTGACATTGACCATGTCGGTGTCTCAAACGTTTCGCATCCGATTTTGATTGCATCCTCGCTCAAGCCGTTTACACAAACGACGATCGGCGCTTTTTCCTTTACGACGAGCCTTGCGCGCGGCCGCAAAGGAATCAATATGAGCCGCCTGACAGAACAGCTGCAGCGCTATCACGAAGCAAACTGGACGATTGATGTCCATACACTGAAAGATTTTGCAAAGGATTTAGCCGACAATATGGAACAGCAAAGCGCATCCGTCTCTGTCAGTTTTCCATGGTATTTCGAGCGCCTTAGCCCGGAAAGCAAACTGTCAGGATTGATGCACGCCGATATCCATATGACAGTCTCTTATCATGAAAACAAAGGCTTTTCACAAACCGTCGGCATCACGGCCCATGTGACGACGCTCTGCCCGTGTTCAAAAGAAATCAGCGAATACAGCGCCCATAACCAGCGCGGCATAATCAAGATCACCGCACATATCAATGAGCAGGCGGAGATGCCGGACGATTTCAAAACCGAGCTTCTTGCCGCAGCGGAAACGAACGCAAGCGCAAAGCTCCATCCCGTCTTAAAAAGGCCCGACGAAAAAAGAGTGACTGAACAGGCTTATGAAAATCCAAGATTTGTAGAAGACGTCATCCGCTTAACGGCTGCCGACTTATACGAAATGAACTGGATCTCCACCTTTGAGATCGAATGCCGGAACGAAGAATCGATTCACATGCATGATGCGGTGGCGCGGCTGTCGTTTTCCAAAATATAAATCAAAAAGAGCTGCCGGTTTTTCCGGCAGACTCGATCCTTATGCAGTTTTTGATTGATTCAGCGCCCGGCTGTTTTTAAACAGGAGCATTGAAGAAATGTATAATACCGATGCAAACAGACAAACCGCCCTGACATCAGTTTATCCGCTGTTCTTTACGCCCTCAGTGATCAAATCAGACTTCAAATCATAAAAAATCTTGCAGAAGCCGGCGAACAATCGTGCAGCGCTGTTAACGTTCCCATTCCAAAATCAACCCTGTCTCATCACTTTAAAGTCCTTAGGGAATCGGGAGTCATTCATACAAGAATAGAAAGAACACAACGGTTTATTTAGGCTTCGCCTAGAGGACTTGGACAGCCGTTTTCCGGGGTTGCTTCAAATCGTTTTACAGGCAGACGAACCGTTGTAAACTGCCGGGTTCTCCCCGGCAGCTTCGACTTATTTCTCTTTCCGCACGTATTCAATATCATCCTGATACTGGCTGTACCCCTCTTGATATTCCATAACACGCGCTGTTTCTTCTATGAAGCTTTCATCATAGCCCGCTCTTCTCAATAAGTGAAAGCCCATTTCCATGCCTGAAGCAATTCCCCCGGCGGTGATGATCCGTCCGCTGTCGACGATTCTCGCCCGGCTGACGCGGCAGGTCGGCGCGATGTCCGCCAAGCGGTCGATCGGTACTTGCCCCATCTCTGACGCCTCAAGCCGATCCGGCTCTTTCCGGCTTGTGGCGGAAAGCCCGTCTAAGAGCCCCATGCGCCCGTAAATCCATGAACCTGTACATACGCTCACCAAAAGCGTCGACTCAGGCAGAGAGCGGATAAACTGATGCAGCCGTTTGTTGTTGGTCTCCTGTCGTGTACCGAAACCGCCCGGAATTAAGAAAGCATCCATATCTGGCTGGTCATTGAAGCTGTAATTCGGATGAACGGTAAGCCCGGCTTGCGTCTGAACCGGTTTCATCGCATCCGCCACAAGAAAGGCGTCCAGTTCAGGATCGAGCCTCCTCGCCACTGAAAACACTCCGTATGGGGCGGCATAGTCGATGATTTCAGCATCCTTGAAAATGTACACGCCAAGTCTGAATCCTCTCGTTCTTTTCATTGTTTTCCTCCTCAATTTTTCTTTTATTCTTGCAAAACCTACGATATCATGGGGAGAGACATTTTACTTATGAATGATTACGATAGAAATCATTTTGATTTTCGATGTCAAGGAGATGACAAGCTATGATTGAGCTTTTAGAGGGTAAATTTTTTAAAACCTTCATCGCCGTCATGGAAGAAAAAAACTTCAGCCGCGCCGCTGATCGGCTGGGGTATGTACAGTCGACAGTCACCAGCCATATTCAGCTTTTGGAGCAGGCTTGCGGACAGCGTTTGTTTCACCGGCTGTCAAGAGGTGTGAAGCCGACACCGGCCGGTTTGAAGCTAAGTAAATATGCCTATCAATTTATTCATTTAGGCAGCACCTTGGAAGAAGCGATGAATGAACTGGATCAGCCGCAAGGAACCGTCCGCATCCGCATGCAGGAATCGTTTTTTCTGACGCGCACGTCTCTCCTGATCCGGGATTTTATTAAAGAATATCCAAAGATTAGATTGCAATTGGAAAACGGGTTTCAGCACGATATCGTTCAGCAGGTGCAAAATCATGCCGTCGATTTCGGAATCGTACCGCAAAATCCGAATAGGCCCGACATCCTTTTTACCCCTTTGCTCGAAGAAAAGCTGGTGTTCATCGCTTCCAATGATCTCGCTGAAAAGGTTGAAACTGAGAGCCTTGGCGCTCTTAGTCGTGAAACATTCATCAGCTTCGGCACAAGCTGCGTCTACCACACAAAAGCGGGCAGATTATTGCAAGATGCCGGGATTGAAGGAAACAGCGCCCTGGAGTACCCAAGCATCGCCATGATCAAAGAGGCGGTAAAATGCGGCATCGGCTTTGCCTTCATTCCTGAAATCGCCGTCAAACAAGAACTTGAAGCCAAGCAATTCAAACTGCTGCCTGTGACTGCCCCGATTGTCTCCACCCACGGGCTCATCGTCCATCAAGACAGAGAGCTGAGTCTGGCGGCGTCTTTATTAAAGGAAAAATTAATCGGCTATTTTTGTAACGATGCTGAAAAAAGCCCGACAAATTAAAAACTGCCGGGATTTCCCGGCAGCTTCCATTACAATTGTTCCAGCTCCTCGATCATCAGCGACAGCTCGGTCCAGCGCTCCATTGCCTCGTCAAGCTCTGCGGCTGTTTGCGCCTGCTCTTCCATCAATGTCTGAATCTTGGCGAAGTCGCTGCCGGCGGCGGCGATTTCCTCTTCAAGCCGTTTATGCTTTTCTTCCAGAGCGGCGATTCTGTCTTCGATGCCGTCCCATTCCAGCTGATCTTTATAAGACAGCTTCTTTCTTTTCTTTTTCTCAGGTTTGGCAGGTTCTGCGGCTTCAGGCGCCGGCTTTTGACGGCTGGTCTCCTTTTGCTTCTCCATATATTCGCTGTATGAACCTTGAAAACGCGAAACGTTTCCGCTGCCTTCAAATACAAGCAGCCTGTCGACGACACGGTCAAGGAAATAGCGGTCATGGGAAACGGTCACGACAACGCCGGGAAACTGTTCCAAATAATCTTCCAGCACTCCGAGCGTCTCGGTATCAAGGTCGTTTGTCGGCTCATCAAGGAACAGGACGTTCGGCTCTTCCATCAGCACTTTCAAAAGATAAAGGCGCCTCTTTTCTCCGCCTGACAGCTTGCGAATCAAGTTGCGCTGCATGCTCCGCGGAAAAAGGAACCTTTCCAGCATCTGCTCAGCTGTGACCACTTGTCCGTCGGCCGTTTTGACGACCTCAGCCGTCTCCTTAATGTATTCGACGACCTGCAGCGCATCGTTCATTTCGCTGTGATCCTGTGTATAGTATCCGATTCTTACAGTCTGGCCGATCGTGATCTGCCCTCCATCAGGCTTGACGCGGCCGGCAAGCGCGTTTAAAAGCGTTGTTTTGCCGATCCCGTTCGGTCCGATGATGCCGATCCGGTCCCCCGGCACAATCAGTTCATCGAATGAACGGACAAGCTGATTGCCGCCGCGGCTGATGTCAACACCTTCAGCTTCAATCACCTGCTTGCCGAGACGGTGGGAGCCGATGGCGAAATCAAGGGAAGAACCGGTTTCAGGCGCATCTTGTTCCTTTAGTTCCTCCACCCGCTGGATTCTTGCTTTTTGTTTTGTCGAACGGGCTTTAGCTCCCCTTCTCAGCCAGGCAAGTTCTCTTCTGAGAAGGTTTTGCCGCTTCGTTTCGCTTTGTTCGGCGAGCGCTTCTCTTTCGGCCCGCTTTTCCAAAAACACTTCGTAGTTCCCTTTGTATGTGTATAGGCGCCCGCGATCCAGTTCATAGATCCTGTTTGTCACCCGGTTTAAAAAATAGCGGTCATGGGTGACGAGAACGACCGAGCCCGGGTACCCGCTCAAATAGCCTTCAAGCCATTCGATCGTTTCATTGTCAAGGTGGTTTGTCGGCTCATCCAAAATGAGGAGGTCAGCAGGCTGAATCAATGTTTTCGCAATCGCAACCCGCTTTTTTTGCCCCCCGGAAAGGGAACTCACTTCTTTTGCCACATCCGCGACGCCAAGCTTCGTTAAAATCGTTTTTGCCGCCGTATTCGCGTCCCAGGCGCCGTGTTCGTCCATTTTCCCCTGTGCCGCCAGCAGGTTTTCCTGCTTCTTCGGATCATCAGGCGAAGCATTCAGCTCCTGAAGCGCCTGCTCATACGCCCTCATCGTCCGCATCATCACGGAATCTCCCGAATAAATGTGCTCAAGTACGGTTTCCGGACCGTCCAAATCAGGATCCTGATCCAAGTACTCGATATGGAGGCTGCCAGGCTTGGTGATGTCTCCTTTTTCGGTCGATTCATGGCCGGCGATCACTTTCAGCAAACTGCTTTTTCCCGTTCCGTTCGGTCCGATCAAGCCGATCCGTTCGTTTTCTTCAATATGAAACGATATATGGTCAAATAATGTTTTATCTCCGTAAGTTTTATATAAACCTTCCGCTTTAAAAATGCTCATCTGTCTACCAATCCTAACGTAATGTCATAACCTTATTTTAATGCAGATGATGCAAGAAAACTAGTGAGAGCTTTTTCACGGACATTACAGGAAGACGGCCGGAAGCCAGAAATATACGCTGATCACGATCAAGACGACACCTGCGATATTGAGCCAAAAGCCCGCCCTGACCATGTCCTTCATCGTCAGCAGATTGGAGCTGAAGACGGCCGCATTCGGCGGGGTAGAGATCGGGAGCATAAAGGCGCATGATGAAGCAAGCGCAGCTGCCGCCATCAGCCCGTACGGCTCGACCTGAAGCGCGGCGCCAAGACCGATCGTCATCGGAATCACCATATTGGCGACAGCCGTATTAGACATGATTTCGGTCATAAATAAAATCGCAGCCGTCAAAATGATCAGTACAAATAAGTAAGGATGGCCTTCCAACAGCTTTAGCTTGCCGCCGATCCATGCCGTCAGATTGGTCGCCGAAAAACCGGCCGCAAGCGACAAGCCGCCTCCAAACAACAGAAGAAGCCCCCATGGCAGCGTCTGCATATCCTTCCATTCCAAAATCCGTTCATCCTTTGTACTCGGAATTAAAAACAGCAAAACCGCTCCGAAAATCGCAATCGACGTATCTGAAATTTGAAACGGCAGGATGAATTTGAACATCCACAAACATGCGGTCAACAAAAAAACGGCAAAAACCGATTTTTCCTCCCTCGTCATTGCGCCAAGCGCCTTTAAATCATGATCGATAAAATCAGGTTTTTTTCCTTGAAAGGCGCTCACTTTAAATTTTATTTTCGTTAAATAAACATATAAAATAGCAAGAAACAGAACGGAAACCGGGAACCCGAATAAAAACCACTCAAAAAACATAATTTCGTGATTGAGCATCTGTTTTGACATCGCGGCAAAGACCGCATTCGGGACGGAACCGACCAATGTGGCAAGTCCGCCGATCGAAGCCGCATACGCGACAGCCAGCAAAATGCTTTTGCTGAACTTCTGCAGCGATTCGCCTTTTAAAATTTCTTTTTCCTGCACTTCTTTAATAACTGCAAGCGCTACGGGAAGCATCATCAAAGCGGTGGCAGCATTCGAAATCCACATCGATAAAAATGCCGTCGCCGCCATCACGCCGAGCACGATTCGATGGCTTTCAGCCCCGATCCGCTTCAAAATATGCAAGGCCATCCGTTTATGAAGATTCCATTTTTCGATGGCGATCGCAATGATAAATCCCCCCATATACATAAACACAATCGGATCGCCGTATGCTTTGGCCGTCGTTTCCATATCTAAACCGCCCAATGTCGGCAGCAAAATGACTGGCAAGAGCGATGCCGCCGGAATCGGCACGGCTTCCGTAATCCACCAGACGGCCGTCCAAGCTGTAACCGCAAGAACGATCCGCGGCGCGTAAGCCAACTCAGCTTCCGGTATCAAGCCGAGAATCAGCAAAAAACTGATCGGCCCCAATAACAATCCGGTCAGTTTAGTCGGTGTATATACTCTCATTTACCCCTTCCCCCTTTGAAAGCGATTTCCCATTCATCACTTTCGCTTTGCCCGGGGAAAATTCCTCTAAAAAATTTAAAATAAAATTTAAATTAATGTATGACACTGAGCCTAGAAATTGAAAAGTACAACTTTTCTATTAAAAAGTCACTCAGAGGCTGAAAGCAAATTTTTTAGCGCTTTTCCATATAAATTCATCGGGACGCTTTCTCCATTAATAAAATTGAATATCGCAAGACCATTTTCGAGTGAAAAAATAGTCCAAGCGATTTCTTCCGAAGATAGCGTAACCTCATGATTCTCTTTCAACATTAGTTTCGCGACAGACTTGGAGATCCGGTCCACAGACTCCCTGATCATGCAAGACCATTTGTAGCGCACTGACTCATTACGCATCACATAAAGAAGAAATTCCATATTTAAAATCATCCACTTTTGATTTTCTTTCACCACTGAGACAAAATGATCATTCATTGTTTCAATAAAATATGAAAGTGAATGCTGATTATTTATGATTTGATCGATGTTATTCACTTGTAAATTCATTTGTTGTTCCAATAAGGCCAGAAAGAGCTCTTCCTTAGATTTAAAATTGGAGTAAACCGCTCCTTTGCTAAATCCGGCATGTTCAGCAATTTTTTCAACAGAAGCCCCATGAAAGCCAAGCTCCGAAAAAATCTCAACAGCCGATTCTAACAACAATTGACGTGTTTCCTCTTTTCGCTCTTTTTGGGTTAGCCTTCTTCTAAGCATTCTTCTTCCTCCTCTTATTGACAATCATACTGTTCAGAATTAACATACCATATAGTATGTATATTCTAAAAGGTATCACTAGCACTTCACTAAATCAACGTGTGGCCATTAAAAAGAGGAGAAGAATCATGCAAATTGAAAATAATATCAAAACGGATAAACGACCTGTGTCCATCATATTGTCAAAAACCATTAAAACAGGAATTATTAAATCTAACCTTATTCCGATGTTTTCTGGATTAACATTATCTTTATATACTTATAAAATCAGCCTTTCTGAGAAATTACCAGAAATATTTTTTGCATTAATTGGGTCTATTTTAGTAATGGGAGCGGCAGGAGCTTTTAACAACTTATATGACCGGGATATAGATTCTATTATGGAGAGAACCAAAAACAGACCAACCGTTACAGGAGAAATAAAGCCTAAAACAGTTCTATGGCTCGGTATCTTTATGATGATTTTTGGTGTAATAATCCTTGGTTTCACCACCTCTCTGGCAGCACTCCTAGGGTTTCTAGGATTGTTTTTTTATATTGTCCCGTATACCATGTGGAGTAAGAGAAGAACAGTTTACAATACAGAGGTCGGGAGTATCGGCGGAGCTATGCCGCCTCTTATTGGATGGTCAGCTGTTTATCCGGACATCACACATCCTGCTGTTCTCGGTCTTTTTGTGACATCTGTGATATGGCAAATGCCTCATTTCTATGCTATAGCCATTCGAAAAAATGATGAGTATAAGGCTGCGAAAGTTCCAATGCTCCCTGTTATCAAAGGAGTTAAAAGAACATATATACAAACTAATATTTATTTAATCATCCTTATCGGGACAAGTCTCCTTTTTATTTCTTTGAGCCTCGGCATTATGCTTGTTTCCCTTATATTAGGTGTCATATGGTTGGTTCTTAGTGTGTATGGTTACAAAAAAATGGATTCAGAGAAATGGGCAAAATCCATGTTTATTTACTCTCTGATTCATATGACAATTCTTTTTTCGACTGTCATTATTTATTCTCTTATCGGAGTTATTTTCAATATATAGTTATTTGATTTCGTCTCTTTTACACGTTTGAAGGAATTGCAGTGTGACGGGAAAGAGCATACTCATGAGCCATATTTACGGCAGTCATTTCAATCGCTAGTGTAGTAGTGTTAGTAAAAAAACTGCCGACACATTGTCAGGCAGTTTTTTCTTCTATATATCTAGTCTTCAAAATGATGTTCCGCCATCTTGGCGAGGTTTTGCGCGTTGCTGCTGATCTCCTGCATCGTGGCGGAAATTTGTTCAACGCCGGCGGCCTGGCCGCTCGTATGTTCATTGATGACTTCGATCGAATGCTCAAGGTCTTTCAATAACGCGTGGATTTTCTTCGTGATTTGGTCAATCTGCCCGACGTTTTCTTTTGAGTGTGTCGCGAGCTTGCGGATTTCGTCGGCGACGACGGAGAACCCTTTTCCTGACTCTCCGGCTCTCGCCGCTTCAATCGCCGCGTTCAGTCCGAGCAGGTTGCTTTGATCTGAAATGCCTTTTACGGTAACTGAAATTTTCTCAATTTCTCCGGCGCTTTCACTGACTTCTTTCGCCTGCTTGGAAATGTCGGACATTTGTCCGGAAAACCCGCTGACAGATTCGGCGATATCCTGAATGGCTGAGGCCGTCTGCTCGACGATGACCGACAGGCTTTCTGCGACGCGGTGAAGCTGATCCGATTTTTCAAGACTCGTACCGAGTCCGACTCCGCCGATAACCCTTCCGTTCTCGTCATGGAGCGGGATCGCTCTCGCCGCAAGAGGGAAGCCGAACAGTTCCTTAGGCACCATGCTCACTTTCTTTTTGTTTTGGCGGATGGCGTCTGTAATAATATCGCCTTCCTGCAAAGGATCACCCGCTTTGACATCAAGGGAAAATGTCTTTCCCGGAATGTTGACGATCAGCTTTTCAGTATCGTAAATCCCCACTGTCACATCGTCCTGAATCAGCTGATTCAGAAACGGCGCCACTTTCACAAAAGCATCCAGCAGCGGGTGGATGTCCGTTTTTACTGCTTCATTCATGTATCAAATCCTCCTTTTAATATGGAAAAATCCTTTTCTGGTGCTGGACGGAAATCCATTTTAACGTTGTAAATTCGTCAAGGCTCCACTCACCGTTCAGCCTGCCGATTCCAGATTGCTTTTCACCGCCGAAAGCGACATGTGGCTCGTCGTTGATCGTTGTGTCATTGACATGGATCATGCCCGTCTCGATTTGCTTCGCGATGGCAACGCCGCGCTCCACATTTCCCGTGTGTACGGCTCCGCTCAGTCCGAACGAAGTGTCATTCGCGATCTCAACCGCTTCTGCTTCGGTCTCAAACGGCATGACGCACACAACCGGGCCGAACAGCTCTTCCTTGGCGACAGACATGTCAGACGTGACATCCGCAAGAATCGTCGGCTCGACGAGATTGCCTTTAATATCGCCTTTCAGAAGCGGTGTGGCGCCTTCTTCGATGCCTTTCTCAATCGATTTTCTTAAATGTTCAGCTTGGCGTTCATTAATGACAGGGCCGATCACAGTTTCAGGATCCAGCGGATCACCCGTTTTAAACCCGGAGATTTTTTGGCTGAACAGCTTTAAAAATTCCGGATACACTTCTTTTTGAACGAGAATCCGGTTGGCCGACATGCAGATTTGCCCCTGATGTGTGAAGCGGCTGAAAGCCGCGGCATTGACAGCGTATTCCAAATCGGCATCCTCAAGAACGATCAATGCGCTGTTTCCGCCGAGTTCAAGCAACGGTTTTTTAAAATGTTTGATCGCCAGCTGCCCGATATAGCTGCCGACCTTCGTTGATCCGGTAAACGAGATGATTCTCGGAATCGGGTGCTCAACGAAGCTGTCGCCGATTTCCCCGATATCCGTGACGACAACATTCAGAAGTCCCTCCGGAAGACCGGCTTCTTCAAAAATCTTTGCAATCAGCGTGCCGCCGCAAATTAGTGTTTCTTCATGCGGCTTTAAGACAACGCCGTTCCCTGCGCCAAGCGCAGGTGCAACCGATTTTACAGATAAAAAGAACGGAAAGTTGAACGGACTGATGACACCGACCACTCCCGCCGGAATGCGGTATATCCGATTTTCTTTCCCATCAACCGGTGAAGGGAGAATTTTACCTTCCATTTTGAGCGGGAAACCTGCCGCTTCTTTGATCATATTGACGACAAGATCGATTTCAAAAGCCGCTTTCAGCCGTGTTCCGCCAAGTTCCTCCATAATGAGGTACACGATCGCTTCTTTATTGTCTTCAATATAAGCCGCGGCTTTTTCTAAAATCGCTCTTTTTTCATAAGGATTGACGTTATCCCATTTCTTTTTCGCCTCAAGCGCAGCTTTGTACGCCGCATCGACATCCTCCCGCGTCGCTTTCCGAAAAGAGGTAATCGTTTTATGGGTAAAAGGATTCAGATCGGCCAAGACGCTTTCACTTTGGCCGTCTCTCCATTCCCCTCCTATGTATTGACGGTTGAGGTCAGTTATTTGAATCATTCAGTCCATCTCCTATCAATCAGTTTTGGGAAAAGTTAGACTACATCTTATGTATCGGCAGTCTTTCAAGAAAATTCAATCTCATGAGTCTTTTGGATATAAAAAAAGATTTTACCGATAAATCGGTAAAATCCGGAATCGATCATCAAACTCTGTTTTCATAAATCTGAAACAGTCTGACATTTGTCTTTTCATCTTTTTTCAGCTGATGTTTAAGGCATGATCACTCAGTAAATTTGTAATTTTGATATACAACAGCAAATTTCTTTTTCTTATTTAGCTTATGTAACTTGATTGTACTGTATATTTCTGATGTAAAAGATGCATATATACCTGAAATACCTAGTTTCCATTTATACGAACCTCTTGCATTCATATCATACCCTACCTTTTCAGCTTTACCGTCAGGAACCGATGTAGAAGAACTTGTGATAATCATTAAAGGATCTATTCCAGATGTTCCACTATCGGATGCATACCTCATTTTCAATCCAAAATTCCCCACTGTATAGTGGTTTCGTAGCACTAAAGATCCTAATGTGATGCCAAGGGATTTCACACTAACCCTACATGTAAATCTTCTAGCACCATATTTTTTTTCGAGTACATTTCCTTTTGAAAAATCATATCCAGAAGTCTTTACTAATTCATCTTCAGTTGACTCTATAACATCGGAAGACTCTAATTCAATAGTCGTCCCCATGCCTAAATCTATTTCTTTATTTTCACCTAATTGAACATCAACTTCACTTAAAGTATTTTGTACTCGCTCTCCTACTTCTTCAAGATATTCAGTCTTCTCCTCATCAGTTGAATCCTCCAAAGCTTGGATAAACTTTTGTTTTTTAACTTGTTTTGATAAATCATCACTTTTATCAATTTCAAAAATTTTTTCTTCCAAACTTAAACCTTGCGTTTTTTCCTTTGCAATTGCAGTCCCATAGGCAGTAGGGAACACTAGCAAAAAGGATACTAATAATAAGAATCTCTTCATTTAAATCACCCTCCGAATAAAGTAATTTTTTTAGGTGTATTTAACTGGAAGTCTATTCAACTATTGTTAATATTATCATGTATAATACTTAGAGACAATAACAAATCGGAAAAAATATACTTTAATTGCATTTATATTAAAATATACTTTTAATTTTATCTTTCTTCTCTATAAAATTTATTTTTTGATTAAAATGTGTTTTAAGATAATGCTCCTTTTTATGATTCACATAATATAACAAATGAATCATTTTTTTGAAAAACACCTTTTTTTTTAGATGCACATGTGTTAAATTATTGTTACATATGAATAAAATAAATGAACCAAACCAATTAATCTTAATTGCAAAGGCACTTGGAAACCCAATTCGCTTACAAATTCTAACCATCTTATCAAAAGGAGGTTGCTATGTTAGTGAGCTTGCACGCAAGTTAGAAATCAATAGGACATTACTTTATTTGCATCTAACCAAGCTCGAGGAGACAGGAATTATATTTAGTGAAATGAAAGTTTCATTAGATGGTAAAGCTCTTAAGTACTATTATCTAAAAGAATTTTCCTTTACGATTGATAATGATTTAATCGAGAATTTTGGGAAACAACAATCTACAGAATGTAAGGAGACTAAAGATGGGGACAGTTGATATTATCACAATTTTAATACCAGTATACTATTTTGTAATGGCAGCACTTGTCATTGCGGGTATCGTTGCCTTAACAAAGGTTGTCAAAAGATATTTAAGGAACGGCAAATTGGCCGAAGAGAAATTGAGACTTGAAAACGAGGAAATAAAGGATATCAAGCAGCGGCTTGAGAAAATTGAAGCCATACTAAAAGACGTAGAATAAAAATTTTCCCAATTCAGTCATCTGTATGATGGGGATTTGTTTGCAATAATCTTCCCCTCAAGATGATATCCAGCTGAATGACTTGATTGGGTGACGGGCTTAATGGTTCGTTTTAATGTACCACTTTAGTGGCAAGCTCAAAGGTCTTTTCTTATTTTTGCTTCCTTTTCTTGACCTTTTCATCTACAAAGGATTCCATATATCCCTTAAATCCCCACGCGACGATATTATCTTCGATCTGATTTCGTATATATGTTTCTATTACTTTTTGTTTCTTCCTACTTTATCTACGTAATATCCAGCACACCGAAAATACCGACTCGTATCTGTATTTCAGATTTGCGTGTCGATCGGAACCCTAGGCCTTGCCTCGGGTTTTCTTTTCCACAAAAAAAGATTTTACCGATAAATCGGTAAAATCCGGATACAAGGGGAACAGCACCATCTTAGTTTTTCTGCGCAAGGTAAACGGTTGTGATCAGCATTGATAAACATTGCAGGATATATAAACCTGTTATTAAGAAAAATGAAAAGGAAATCCCTTGGAAAATAATTGCCAATGTCCAGGCCATTAAAATAGCCGCCATTGTAATGTTCCAGGAGAGCGCCTTAGCCTGATAATTAATTTTCTGCTGGCGTTCATCGAACAGCCTCTCTTTTTTTCCAATCCGTTTGTTCACACTGTATATAATTACGATCCCGAGCACGCCTATTCCTAAACCTGCTAAAGCGATCAGTGTGTTTGTCATCGTTTCAGTCAATATTTTCATCCCCCTCAAAAATAAATAAATCTTCAATCAGACATTCAAAAATTTGAGCCAGTTTATGCGCCAGAACGAGTGAAGGTTTATACTTCCCCTTTTCAAGGGAAATCACCGTTTGCCTTGACACATCGAGCCTTTTAGCCAGTTCTTCTTGTGTCATGTTCAGCGAAGTGCGCTTTTCCTTTATTAACGTTTTCATCTTTCCTCCATCGGAATGTAAAGTTTACTATACGTAAAGTATACTTAACAAAAAATCAGGTGTCAAGTTAACTTTACAAATAAAAAAAGATAGACAATACAGACTTTCGCCTGTTCATCTATCTTTTTACTTCACGATTTCTTTTTACGCCCCTAAATCGACATTATGGTAAACTTGCTGAACGTCTTCCAAATCTTCCAGCGCGTCAATCAGTTTTTCAAACTGCGCGCGCGCATCTTCAGGAAGGGCGACGTCATTTTGCGCGAGCATGGTCAGCTCGGCCACCGTGAACTCTGTGATGCCGGCGTTTTGCAGCGCCTCCTGTACGGCGTGGAACTGATCGGGCTCGGCATAGACGATCACCGCATCGTCTTCTTCTAAAATATCACGGACATCAATATCCGCTTCCATCAATAATTCGAGCGTCTCATCAGCCGTTTTGCCTTCAAAGCCGATGACGGCCGTCGGATCAAACATGTAAGCGACAGATCCGCTCACACCCATGTTTCCGCCGTTTTTGCCAAATGTGGAGCGCACATCGGCAGCCGTGCGGTTGACGTTGTTTGTCAACGCGTCAACGATCACCATCGCTCCGTTCGGCCCGAAGCCTTCATAGCGCAGTTCGTCATAATTTTCTTCAGAACCGCCCTTCGCTTTTTCAATCGCCCGCTCAATAATCGCTTTCGGGACATTGTATGTTTTGGCGCGCTCTAGCACGAATTTCAGGTTCTGGTTCAGTTCGGGGTCGGGCTCTCCCTGCTTTGCCGCCACATAGATTTCGCGGCCGAACTTGGCGTAGATTCGGCTCGTATTCGCATCCTTGGACGCTTTCTTCTCTTTTATATTGTTCCATTTACGGCCCATGATGTAACCACTCTCTTTCAACATTGAATCTTTCATTCACAAAATCTATTATACCGCAGGGCCAGGCGATTTCATCAAATTGATGCATCGAATTTACGACATTTTTTTGGAAATCCGTCTTAAGATGCGAGTTTTCCGCTGTCTTTCTTCTGCTCTTTTTTCAAAACAGTAATGAAAATTCCTGCAATTACAAACACGATTCCGGTCAAATGAACCAGTGAGAATTGCTCCTTCAAAATGACGCCTGACAGCACAACGGCCGATACGGGGAGAACCGAAGTGAAAATCCCGGAAACGCTCGCCGGCACTTTCGTCACGCCATTGTACCATAAGTAAAAAGCAAGCACCGTAACAATCAGCGCGTAATAAAGGACATATGACCAATCAAGAAGTCCGGGACCGCTAAAATCAAACGAGACAGCCTCAATGACCGCAAACGGCAGAAAAAACAAAAAACCGAACAACGAAACAAACGCCGAAATCGCCAATGCGGAAATATGAGGCGACAATAATTTTGCCATTAGCGTAAACATCGCTTCACCGATCACTGCGGCCGCGATTAACAGATTTCCCATCAATGCATAAGGGCTCCCTGCTTCGCCGCCGGCCCCGAACAGGTTGATCGCCATCACGCCGATAACGGCAAGTACGATACCGGCAGCCATTCTTTTTTCTATTTTTTCTTTTAATAAAAAGAAAGCCAAAACACCGACAGCCATCGGCGTCGTGCTCGTAATAATGCCGCTCTCCATCCCCGTCGTCAGCTTAACCCCGTAAAGCATGCAGATGCTGAACAGAAAGACACCCGTAAAAGACTGCAGCAAAAGAACAAAGACATCTTTTTTCGATAGAGCGGGAATGCCTTTCTCAATCCAAAAAAGCAAGATCATTAAAACGGCAGCCGCGATAAAAAAACGAATGCCCGACGACAAAAACACCGGAATCGTCTTCACCATCAGCTTGCCGACAACAACCGAACTCCCGACGATCGCCATGGCGAGAGCTAAAGAAAAATAAACTGAAATTGGGTTCCGCATAAGGTTTCTCCTGTCATGATGTATTTAAAATCCTTTTTAAGTTTAACAAAAATAAGGTAAAATTTATTTCTTTTGGAATAAATATTTTCAACTCATGCACATCAACCAGACAGCATTTTAATCAGTCCGCTTAATTGCGTAATCCCTTTCTTCAGGTCTTCACAGGAAGCAAATGCATATGACAGCCTCATGTAATCGCCTCTTTCCTGCCCGTATATGACGCCGGAATTAAAGAGAATTCCTTTTGAAAGTGCTTTGGCATAAAGAGTTTTCATGGATACCGGCGGCAATATCTTCAGCCAAATAAAGAAGCCGCCTGCTGGAACGCTCCATTCCGCGAGTCCTTCCAACTCTGTTTTTAACACATGCAACACAAAGTTTCTTCTTATTTTTAGCTGTTCTCTGACGTTTTCCAAATGTTTCTGATAAAGCCCAGATGTCAGCCATTCGGCTGCGACTCTCTGAGACAGTGAACTCGAGCCGTAGTCCGTCTGCATTTTAATATCTGATAAACGTTCAATGACCGGCTCCGGGCCGACGATCCAGCCGATTCTTAATCCCGGGCTCAACGTTTTCGAAAAACTGCCAATGTATAAGACGCGGCCGTTTTTGTCCATCGCTTTCATTGGAGCAGGCGGCGGTGCATCAATCCATAATTCGCGGTATATATCATCTTCAATGATAGGCAGGTGCTGTTGTTCGCTGAAAGCCAGAATCTCTTCCCTCCGCTTTTTGGACATTAACACTCCGGTCGGATTTTGAAAACAAGGGTTGGTGTACAAAATGGCTCTCGTCCGCATGTTTGGCGTCATCTTGATGCTTTCTGGCATGAGGCCTTCTTCATCCATTTGCAATCCGGCCATCCTCATTCCCGCAGATTGAAAGACATGCAGCGAATAAAGGTAAGACGGCTGATCAAGAAAAACGGTTGATCCGCTTTGCAAAAGCCCCATTGCGATTAACTGCAATGCTTGCAGCGCGCCGGAAACAATTAAGATGGAAGACGGGGAAGCGTGGATGCCGACCGTTTGTAAATAGCTGCTCAACGCCTCTCTTAAAGGAAGATAGCCTTTTGGCTCCTCATACCCAAAGGCATCCATGTTATGAGCAACCTTCTCCATCATCTCTTTCATAATGTCCAGCGGAAACAATTCATTTGAAAGTTCGCCTTTGCTGAGCTGTATCAATGTTGAATTCGATTCAGATTGATTAATCTCCTGAACCGTTTTCCGGCTGGGCTGCTGGAATCCGGCTGCCACGTATTTATCCCAATCAGGGGTCGAATGTTTGGCCAACAATGTCCATGTATTGTTTATAACGATCGTGCCTTTCCCCATTCTGCCTTCTATTAATCCATCGGCTATTAATTCTTCCAAAGCTGTAATCACCGTGCTTCTGTTCACAGCGAAATGTTTGGCCAATGAACGCTGACTCGGAATTTTGGTGCCGATCGGCCATTCTCCATTTGCAATCTTCTCTTTTATAAATTGAATGATTTGTTTGTATTTTGGCGCGTGGGGCATAAATGGATCTCCTTTTATCGATAAGTGGTTGGGTTTATATTCTCAAAACTGGTTGAAGCCATTTTACCAAACGTCCATTAAGATGGATACACACAATTAAACCGGTTGGTTTTTTTAAAAAGGAGATTGAAAAATGATGAAGAAACAGAGGATGTACATCATGTTGTCATACTGCCTGATGATCGGCTTTTGGGCTTCGGCTTTTCCGGGGATTCGAGTCGGGCTGGAGGATTATAAGCCTCAGCACCTCACATTGCTTCGGCTGCTGTCAGGTTCTTCGGCTCTAATATTGCTGGCTGCTGCCGTCCGGATGCGCCTGCCGGAAGCAAAGGACATCCCCATCATTTTGCTGCTCGGTTTTTTAGGATTTTCCGCTTACCACACATTGCTCAATCAAGGCGAGGAAACGGTCAGCGCCGGAATGGCAAGCCTCCTGGTCACGACAACGCCTATTTTTTCAGCATTGTTAGCGAGGCTGTTTTTCGCAGAACGATTTGGTGCAGCGAAATGGCTCGGATCAGGGATCAGCTTTTTAGGCGTCATGCTTATATCACTCGGCGTCGGAAACTTTGAAAACACGGCGGCTGGGATGTTGTTCATTTTACTGGCCGCGATATGTGAAAGCATCTATTTCGTTTTTCAAGAGCGCTACATTCAAAAATACGGTTTTATCCCTTTTGTTTCATACGCGATTTGGGGAGGAACCATCCCCATGCTGTTCTTTTTGCCCGGGCTATTCGAAGAGCTTTCTCATGCTTCCATTCAATCTACTGCAAGTGTTGTTTATTTAGGATTGCTCCCTACAGTTGTCCCATATTTTGCGCTTGCTTATATCACCTCGTACAGAGGATCTTCAGAGGCCGCGATTTCGCTTTATTTAACGCCAGCCGCAACACTTTTCATATCATGGGTATGGATAGGCGAAATTCCCGCTTTCCTATCACTTGCCGGGGGAATCATAACGATAGGCGGTGTACTGTTTACATACAGAGGAACGAAAAATAGCATTTACAAACTCGAATAATTTAATTCTGCTTATCTCCAAGAAAACTAGAAAGGATGTCCAGACCCGGGGGCATCCTTTTTCAATGGAATGGGCGCCGCTTGCGAAAACGAAAATTTCCCAATGGATGCTGCAATCTCGTTTCATTTTTTAATCGATCAGTTGTCAGGCAAAGAATGGTTTCACATTAGAAAAAAGCCTTTTTATATGGAAAAGGCTCTTAAACTTTATTTTTCTCATAAACTTGTTTAACCAAATCAACGATATATTCGATATGTTTTTCATCATCGATTTGAATTTCATAATCACCGTTCCCCCAGTGGCCGGTGTTTGCGACATCCCTAAATAAATCCATGGGATCATCTAACTCGCCTCTTTTGGCATTTATCCAAATTTTTAAGCCCTTTTTTAAGAGAAGAACGTCTACCATGTTACGCTTATGAACAGTAAATGCGATATACAGCTTTGTTGCTTTGACAGATATGTTGTCACCCACATTTAAAATCTCTTCTTTTAACTGCTGGTATAGATCAATCACCTCACCAGGCTTACGGACTAGATGATCTTCTTCTGTGAAAACTTTGATTTCCCTGCTCACTTGTTCAATTGCTTCACTTTGATTCGAAATTGTGTTTATCGACTCTGATGCCCCATTTGGTCTGATAGGATTCATTTGTAGCAGGTCATTTTCATACCTTTTGATTTCCCACAATTCCATCGGCAAATCTCTAAAATTAATGGATTCCTTTTGGTGTGTAGTAAACTCAGGCGAAATAAAGATGACCCTTGATTGCGACCAATCGACACTGTTCCTTTTTAAAAGTTTTTCTTGATTTTCATTATATTCAAGAATAAAGTCAGCTTTATTATTAAGCATGATGGACAGATAAGCATAGCCTTGATCTATTACGCTGGAATGTTTCTTGTTTTTATATTCAATAATAACAAACGATTGTGTCTGGTCATCAAATGCTAGCGTATCAATCCGAAATCCGGCGACTCGAAACTCAGAGGCAATGAACTTGAGGCCTAATAATTGCTTTAAATTTTTTTCACATAGGTGCTGTATGTCTTTTTCTTTCTCAAACGGTATTTCCCGGATTTCTTTCATATCTTGATGGTGTAATTGAAAGAGATTCATGGCTGCGCTCCTTACCTTCATTAAGAATGAACAACGTCATTTTCTAAAAGCATCCTCTTCAACAATCCGCTCGGTTTATTCGCGCTGTCTGATAAACAATTCATATCACCCATGACAAGGAGGCTGTCCTTTGCCCTTGAAACTGCGACGTTTAGAAGGCTTTTATTGGCGTCTATGAAAAAGCAGCCGTCATTTTTCCCGTACACCGTCGACATGATGATGACCTTTCTTTCGCCGCCTTGAAAGGTATGGACCGTTCCTACGTCGATAAACGGTTTAACATCGGGTGATAGCGCACGCTTGATGATGCCGACTTGCATTTTAAAAGGGGTGATAATGCCAATGAGACTTTTTGGATCATCTTCATGATATGCATTTCGGATGTTGTAGAAATGCTCATTGATCCATGTGGCGATGGCCCTTGCCTCTATTTCATTATATCGGCTGCCCGCTTTTTTGCTTGACTGGTATGAGTCAACCTGCATATGACCAAGAGGTGGAATCGATAATTGAACAAGCGGATTTTTCTTATCCTCTGCCGCTTTACCTCTCATTGGCTCAAGTTTTCCTCTATACACCAGATTGTTGCAGTATTCAATAATTTCATCATAACAGCGCCTATGTTCGCTCAAAAACAAACCGCGTTGCTGATGTTTTTCGTATTTACAGCTTTTGCACGCTACCCTCATCACACTAGATTCTGACGTATTCAAGCCGAGTTCGCGAAGCTTCTCAAACTGTTCGATCGAAGTAATAACATCATTTGAAAGAGCTAATGAAATATCCAATGTTTCGTTGATATTCCACACCGGTTCAATCTGATAAACATCTCCGACAACAACTGCCCGTTTCGCAAGCGAAAATGAACATGCCGCAATCTCAGGAGTCACCTGTCCTGCTTCATCTACGATTAGTAAATCAATATAATTGTAGAGAAAATGCTCCTTCCCATTGTTATAGGCCAGCAGCATTCGCGGAAGCTGATAAAAAGTCATCACAAAACAAGGGGTCAACATACTTAAATTTGTATAAAACTGATTTAACACATTATCGAAATTTGTGCCTCTTTGTTTTTCCGACAGTCTTTTCTCTAAAAGCCATCTGCACTCATAGTAATGAACTGCTAGCCAAAAAGAGGCGTATTTTATGGTTGTATCTAAAAATTCATTCGCCTTATCAAAAGAAGAAAATGAACCAGGATATTTCTCAAGAATGTTCAGTGATATAAGTTCCACCATTAATTGTTTATATTTTGTGTTCAATTTGCTGACTTGTTGGTATGTCGCATCGACCTGCTTTATTTTTTCTCTCGTCTCTTTTGCTTTTTCGCTATACAGAGAGAGAATTTTATCGAGATTCATTGACTCATCAATAAATTCTTCATCCGGCTGAATAAAATATCTGACACGACTGACTAATTTGCTCTTGAAGAACGGCAGAAACTTGAATAAGCGAACAAAGAACGGCAAGTTTGAAAAGTGCGTCTGCCACTCTTTTATTCTTTGTTGTATCGATTGAAACGTGCTTTCCCACTCGGTTTTTTCCTCGGTCAATTGCGTCATGTATGTATCTAAAGAAACGCCTTTGGGAGCTATTTGATCATATTCGGAGAATAAGGATAAAACTTTTTGTCTGATTTCTTCAAGCGCTGTTAACCGATTTGAAATCGTTTGCTCACATTGCTTAATATCAGTATGGTTTGTTTCAAAATATCGACTGCATTCTTTGAGCATCTTTTCGGTTGATCGCTCAATGTTCTCGTTGCTTTCAACTTCGTCAAAAAAGTTTTCTCCCCGAGGGTTCGTATATTGAAATCCTTTTTCTTGCGCCTCTTTCTCCTTGCTGCCGGACGGAAAATAAACAGCAAAGCTGTCGACTCCTTCGATCCATCGCTGCTCTAAATGATTGTTTTCCCATTTTGGTTTAATCTTTCCGAATGATTCAATAATATTGGTTACTGCCTGATTGTTTGTTGATGAAGCGACAATGACAGGAGGATCTTCCTTTTTTAATGCTCGTTCGACATAAAGATTGGCAACGAGCGACTGCAATAACGTCGTTTTCCCCGTACCCGGCGGACCGTTGACTGCAAGAATTTCTCCATCTTCCATATTGTTGAAATGGTTCAGGCACTCCCTTTGCGATGGCGACAAAGGATATTCCCCGCCCATTTGTCCGACATGCTTCTGCATTTCTGACATCCGGTTTGGAATAAGCGGCGATAAAGAAGTGAATTTTTGGTTGATAAAATTTTGATAAAGCTGCAGATGATTCGGCTGGCTGGATAAAAGGTGATCATATAACTTTAATATATTTCTGGTTGCATTGATGGAATCATCCTTAAAGATATAAACATTTTTCTCTAATTCTATTTCTTTAACTGTATTTGAAGTTATTTCGGTTTCTGTAACTGACTCATACATATCTTTTGCAAACTCAAAATAGCTTTTCCAAGTGAGGTTGCTTTCCAACCTCTGATAATTGTTGCTCATATATTCATCAAAGTCATTGACATAGCCGATCGCAAGCTCTTCGTCAATGATTGGATGAAGATGCTCTCTCGGAATCCATGGATATTTGTCTTCTGAAGGCAACAACATACCATTGGCAGTCAAAACTGCCGGGATATAAAGAATTCCGGTCATATCTTCAATATTTGTCTCAACCCTTTGCTGCACGTCGAATTTCGTCTTGATCGTCTTTGCCACAACGATAACATCGAGTTTACCGGAGACATTTTTGTGGTCTGAAAGAACCGCGTAGTACTTACTGTCTATCTTTCCTTGTATAAGGCTATTCAAATCTGAAATCATAAAACGACTGTTTTTAAAGTTGATTTTTAGTTTCGCAGCGACACTATCGCGAAAATACTTGGTTACAGTTTGGGATGCCATCGCTTTTCCTCCTGATGTATGAAAAAAACATAATACTGGTAATAACATTAAGTAGTAACAATTATATCCTAAATGAATATATGGATAAATAACTGGCTTTACAAAAATATAGGAAAATAAAAAAGGATGTCACCATATAATATGAGACACCCTTCATAGGCAAATCTTTGATCAAACTCTAAATCGCTTCCGCTAAAATCATAAACCGGTACTGTGTGACATCAAAATAACCCTTTTCTTCAATCATTTTATGAATCGCGTACAATTCATCCATGTATTGATCCACTTCAAAACCGGGCGCCTGCCAGGGAATGGCTTTTAAGTAATAGACCAGAGCTCCAATATCATAAAACCTTTGAGTCGGACACTCTTCCCTGCTTTTTAAAACCTTAAAATCATGTTTTTCTATTTCTTTTAACGCTTTTTCCAAGTTCCAGTCCTTAAATTCTTCATTTAGCGGTACACCAAGTTTTTCATTGATTTCTTCGCAATCATGCCCGCCGACTTGCTGAGTGAGAAACAGTCCTCCTTTTGAAAGGATTCTCCTCACCTCTTGTGCTGAATATGACTCGTGTTTATTGATGACCAGGTCAAATTGGCCGGATTCAAATGGAAGATCTTCATCATCATCAATTTGGACGACCTGAACCCCTAAAGGCGTCAATCGTTCCTTTGCAACTGGCACATTGGGCAAATAGCATTCAGTAGCGTATGCTGACGAAGGAAACGGCCCCAATTTCGATAAAAATTCTCCGCCGCCTGTCCCCATATCGAGCATGGATTTGGAATCTTGAATAAGAGACAGAGCCATGCTTCCGTATGACCATGAAAGCAGGTCGCTTTTCATTCTTCCCGTATCGTCAATGAAAGAAAAATCCCAGCCGCTGAAAGGCTTATCTGCGTGTTTTAAATATGAAAGAAATGTTTTGTCATTCATAGTATCCCCCTCCAATTTTAATGTTTAAATATGTTTTAAACGATTGGAGGGCCTCTCGCGAATTTGGAAGGTTTTTATATTTCATGCTCTTGCAGATTCACTGTAATCGCACCCCATTTCATGGCTTTAAAAAAGAAGCCTGTAAAAGGACTTCAGAAACTTAACCCCCAACCGGCAGCTCAGCTGTTTGAACGCCGCCTGACGCCTGATTGTGGCTTTGGGATAAAGCAGCTCCGCCTAAGACCATAGCAGTTAACGATAAGCAAAGAATCAATTTTTTCATGACAATACCTCACTCCCTAATGATCTCATTTTGTTTTCGGCTTTCATGAATATTTTAACAAATTCCAGCGCTTCCTTGAAATCTCCTTTTTTCTCAAAATAGCTTGAGATGAGCAATGAAAGGTCACAGACACCGTCTAAATCATTCATCTCGTCCAAGGAATCGATGTCGTCTTTGATGCTTTTAACGTTTTCATGGCAATAAAGCTCATACATAATATTTATTTTCTTTTCATAATGCTTATTCCCGTTTTTCTTTAATTCCTCCTGTCCTTTTTTATAATAGAACAGGGCCGCTTCTGTTTCGCCGATTTTGAAAAACTCTCTGATCAGCATGTAAAGCGAGTTGATATAATAGCTTGACTCGCACCATTCGGCGTTGCTCAACGCATGCTGGACGGCGAGAATGCATTCCTGAGACCGGCCGGAATTGGAATATAGAATGCTGATATTGTGGTGAAGCATCGCTTCTAAAAATGAATCGTCGATCTTTTTGGAAATTTCGATCGATTCTTCAAAGTACTTCTCCGCATCTTTAAAGCGCTGCATCTGCATGTAATTTGTCCCCATCACAACCTGGGAAATCGCCAGCTTTTTTTCGTACCCGTCATGCATTTTATAAATATTCATCGCGTCTCTCGCATAATTGAGAGAAACCGCATTTTGCCGGAGAGACATATACAGCCAAGACACTTTAAAATAAAACTCGGCCGCTTCGATCTGATCGGGCACCTTCGCCAGCTTTTTCTCGGCAACCTTGTACAGGCTGATCGCCCGCTCAACATTCTTGTTGTACGCTTCATGCATCGCCTCAAAAAAATAAAAATAGTAATCGATCATATGATCCGTCTGCTCGATGCACTCGATTTGCAAATCATTAAAGTAAGACTCCCGCGGCAGCCGCTCTCCTCTCGCATCATAAAGCATCATCCGATACCGCTCCTCAAGAAGCGAAAAATAAGCCAGCACATTCTGATCCTCTTCCATCCCGGAAAACATCGACTTCGCCTCTTCAAAAAGATGCTTTGCCTGCTCAATATCATGCTTTTTAATTGCCAAATGGAATTCGTTCAACACCCCCGCAACCACTTCTGAAGCGACCTTGCTCATGCCGAACCCCCCTCTTTCTCTTTAAGATTGTTCTCTATCTGTAAAATGATCTTATCACATGTGTAAATTTTTGTAATGACCTTTTGTCAATTAGTGAGAGATTTTTGTCAACAATTCAATATGAGACTTTTCTCGACTGAGAAAAAAGCCTTTTTTAACTGTTGGTATAGATCAATCAACTCATCTGGCCTATAAACAGAAATGCTCCTTCTTTTTCAAAAACAAGAAACCACTCGCCTTCCACAAAGGCAAGTGGTTCTTCATTTATTTTAATTGCTGATAAGAAATCAAGCGATGAATATGGACTCCCAAGTATGTTAGTTCATCGTTCGGAATGACGATTCCGTGTACCTGTTTGATATAATCTTTGATTTTGAAAGCTACATCCATTGCTTGCGGATATAAATTAGCAATTTGTTCAAACAATTCATTCTCCTGATCTGCCAGCAATTTATCAGCGTAAAATCTTTCAACAAAAAATTTAACGTGTGTGATAAATCGGCTGTAATGGATATTTTCTTGATCCCATTTCATATTTAATGTTTACCGGACAAGATTGACTATGCTCCCGATCATTTTTGCATACTTCATTCCATTTTTTGATTCTGTTTCTTCTCCTAATGCATTAATTAAGTGGAACGCAATATTTGCCGCTTCCTCTTTCGGTAATTGGATCCCCAGTTTTTCATTGATGAGCTGCAGCGCATAATTCCCTGCCTCAAACTCTTCTGTATAGTAGTTTTTAATTTCCCAGTAGACGCGATTCGTAATATTGATGTTCTTTTTATAACGCTCTACTGCAAAATTCAAGTGATCCATTAATGTAAAGTAAACGCCGGAATTTAGCTTTGTTTTTAATTTTTCTTCTGCATAATGAACAATTTGCTGTGTCAATTCAATAAATTCTTGCGGTATTGAATCCAACAGTTGGAGAAATTCTTTTGCCTTCATATTGTCCACTGGCATAAACACTTGATCAGCCTGTTTTTCTTCAATCATATGCCCAGGTTTTCGTCCGTAACCGATGCCTCTGCCGCATAAAACCATCTCCTGTCGGTTCTGATCTTCAGCCAGTACCACACTCGAGTTTAAAACCTTTTTTATTTTAAACATCGCCATCACCTTTTCATGAATGCGGTTTTTTAGTCTAATACTTCTCCATTTGACTCGATCACTTTCTTATACCAGTAGAATGAATCTTTACGTGAGCGCTTCAATGTCCCGTTGCCATCGTCATCTTGATCAACATGGATAAATCCATATCGTTTGGACATTTGAGATGTTCCCGCACTAATAATGTCAATGGATCCCCAGCTGGTATATCCGAAGAGATCTACACCTTCTTCAATGGCTTCTTTCATCTGACGGAAATGTTCTCTGAAATAGTTAATACGATAATCATCATGGATCGATCCATCGCTTTCAACAACATCTTTCGCACCCATGCCGTTAATCACCTGAAAACAATGCAAAATTTACCCCAACTTTAAAACAAGGAACTCATTTTTAGAGCTCCTTGTTTTGATTTCAATTACAAAAATTTCATACTAGAGATGAATTATTAAAACCACTAAAAGATAGACCAAGAATCAGTCACAATCCAAAAATATTCTTGTGTCCGTTCCTTACTTACATCTCATTTATAAGATCCTGTGGTCTGTCTCTCATTTTCTAAAATTCTGGTGGGGATTATTTTACTCTTACATAGTAAAAAACACTCGCCAAAAGGCTAAGTGTCTTCCAGTATCACTTCATCTTTTCAATAAGAAAACTATTTTAACAATTTTAAGTCACGTTACTGGGTCTATTCCAATTTCATGAGACATCTACTTTTGCAGGTACAAGAATTACTAGTCAGTCTTTTAATGGTGACCATTCATAACATCTTTCACTGCTCTCGCAATTATTCCAGACATGAGAGGCGGCACAGCATTTCCGACCTGTGTATACTGAGCGGTACGCGGACCTTCAAACTTATAGTTATCAGGGAAACCCTGTATCCGGGCAGCTTCTCTTACCGTTAGAGACCTGCACTGTTTAATGTCAGGGTGAATGTTATAATGACCATCTTTTGATATATGAGCAACTACAGTGTGTGGAATAATATCCCACCAATGCACCTTAAATCGGTCTAGAAATGCCTTCTCATTCTTATGTGTCTTCAATCTCTCGGGCAACTCATTGTACTTGATTTGTCTTCCTTGGGTGGCATGTTCTATAGCAATTTGATATATTTCTGCATCACGCTCTTTAATAGGTCTTGCAAAGTGATTAGTAAATCCAATACTGTCCTCTCTCATCATCAGTTCATAAGGCGACAAATGATCAACACCCTGTGTCGTATCATACTCGAAAAGTCGAAGATCATGACCTTGTTTTGGCTTCAAGACCGGTAGGTCTGAAATAACATCTCGGGTGGTTAAAGGACTATTCCAAGATAATTTATGTCTTTCAAAGTTAGGGTACTCATAATTTAATTTCTTTTGAAAGCCAAACAAGATAACCCTTTTTCTTCTTTGAGGTACACCAAAATCAGCAAAATCGATTACATTACTCCTGTCTTCTTGGCTTGTTCCCGATAACACTGTGTAACCAATTTGATCAAACGACTCTTTAATCTCTTGGTACACCTTCCCCTGCTTAGCAGTAAGTATCCCCGGAACATTTTCAAACACAAACGCTTTGGGTTTAAACTCATCGACAATTCTTTTATAATACTGGAATAGATAGTTTCTTGAGTCCTTATCTACACTCTCTTTCATCCTGCTTCGCCCAACTAAAGAGTAAGCTTGACATGGCGGTCCACCAATAATTAAATCTACACTTGTAGCACAGCTATACTGTAGCGAATTCTGAATAAGTTGTATCATCTGTGTTGAAGAAGTCGCTGTTGGGTCATTATGGGGATTGCCAAACTTCCGGTTTAGTACTTCCATCTCAAGCTTCTCCCTCAACTCAGGATAACGTTGAAAGACAAAAGCTCTCGATTGTTCAATATTGCGGTAATTGTCTGATATCCTTAAGTATTCATGATATAATTCTAAATCGTTCTGTGCTTTTAGAAAATGGTAGAACAAACGCGTTTTAATTGTTTCACAAGCCCAGTATTCTTTTTCAACATGCGACACAATTTTAAAGTCGTGCGTATGAAATCCCTCACTCAGCCCTCCTGCTCCAGAAAATAAATCAATTACAATCATTTTCAATCTCCCTTATGCAAACCATATAATTTTTTCGAAATAATTATTCTTAACCAATTCTAGTAGAACACTTTTTATTCCCAAAACTTTTTCTCCGTCAACCAATGTACCTATTTCTATATTATTTACTATCCCATTATAGGAAAGATTTGCGGATGAGACAAAGGCTTTTTCTTCGTCAACCATAATTACTTTTGCATGCAGAGATTAATATCCTTGAGAACCTTTATATACATACACATTAAAGTTACTCGGAAGATTTCTCCCTCTTATGTTTTCTATATAGCGATCAGTCTGGGGATTCCGGTCAAGAAAAATATCAACATTAACTCCAGCAAGTGCCTTTTCTAAAACCCTTTCCATAATTTCATCTACATACTCTGACACTGCATATCCTGTAACAAGAATAGTATTTTGTGCACCGTGAATCATTTCTCTAATGACAGCAATAGTTTTTCTAAGCCTAACGTCTACTTCACTTGGAACTGTTGCAACAAACTCTATGCTACTCTGTTGTTGCTGGTCACTGTAGAGCTTAAAAAGCAAGAGCAGTTCTGAAAACTGCTCTTCGGAAACACTCAAGCGTGATAAATCGACTGATCGTACTCCAAATTCTCTTTGTACAGTCCCTTTATCTAAGGACTCATATAATTCTTGTGCACTAACTTCCTCATACTTTTTTAGTACGCTTTGAATTTGGTGAAGTACCATATGCGAACGAGTCACATTCCTCATCTACAATAACCCCTTAAAGAATGGTGAGTACTTGCTGTCTATTGTTTTTACCAATAGTGACCGGTCTAATAATCGGTTTCCTGTTTCGCAAGAAGTTTCAGCAACCATTGAACAAGCAAAGCAGGCACAGCCGTTTAACTGGTTATCCTCACTCGGCTCTAAGCTCGCACAAGATGGGTCGTTAGAACAGAATACTGCCTCTTCAAGTGCATTTACAATTAGTGGTCGAAGTTTATCTATACCGCCCATTTCGACAAGACCACCTAAGGAACCTTCTTGATCAGTACTACCAGTGTACAAGAGAACACCAGCCATGTTCTTTCCACAATATATTCTTTCTTTAATTGCCACTGACGAGTACCCCGATTGCAACGATAACTGTTTAATCAATAGATGGGCAAATGTATGTAGCATAACGTACACAATATCTTTTTCATCACGTACTTCCCATCCTTTACTTTCTATCCAACTTGCGTACAAGGATGAAAACTTATCTGATCGCTTAGGAAGTTCGCTGTTTTCTTCGAGCCACTTGCTTATAGTCGTATGGTTAAATTCAATAAAGATCCCTTCTCCGTGAACTTCAATTGCTGGTAACCAGTTTTCATACCCATCTGACTCTAACCATTCAATCCTCTTCGGTTCATTGACATCCGGTTCAGGACTGTCATTCCTCATAAACCCTAGAAGGACAAGAATTTCCTTTAATTTATGAGCCTTTACAATTCTCTTGAAGTAAGGCTGAAAATCATCTGGAACTGTTTCAACTTCTGCCTCGAAGTCTCCTATCTTTATCTTCCTATCAAACGCAGTAAAAGCCCTATATTCAGCCTCCTTAATCTGGTTATACTCTATTTCTTCACCTGAATCAGCATTGTTAAGATAAGCAGTCCACTTTCTGATGAAATCCTCAGCATCTGAGAACTCACTATGACCGGTTAAACGATCACTGTAGAATTTATAATGCCAGTTTTCACCTATAAGGTCAGCATAAATATTGATAACTTCCTTAACTGAAGTAAAAAAATCATCAAGATTGTTATCCTTACTGGTGTTGTCAGGAATAACAATAGCACTTCTTAGAGCAGGAAAATATACATTTGATGCCCCGCGTTGTAATGGAATTACAGGCTCAGGCTGCTTACAATTCGACTTTTTATTCAGTTTATGAGGGTGATTCCCTGTACACTTGTAGCCTTCAAAAGAACTGTCTTGCATTGCTCCTCTAAGACTCTTCTTCTTTTTACATTCACACTCTACAAACAGAGAATCCAAACTAGATGTATTCCCTGTACTCCACAGACGCAGTTTTCCTTTACATTCCGTATCTTGCTTACCATGCGCCCACCATCTCCAAGGAAAATCATCTAAATGGTTCTCTTGACACGAGACCACGAAACGGGCAGGATACGATTTCCGTGAGCAATCAGGACACTTGGGACCACCTTTAAGATAGTCGCTCATTACAAAATTATCTCTAATATCAAAGAGACGTGAGCATTTAACATTGCTACACACGTGGTAGTTTGGAAACGGAATTGCTGGCAAATCCTTATATTTCGTAGACGGGATTTTCTTAAAATAATCCTTTTTCAGGAACTTCATCAAGTTTTTATCATATATCTTCTCATTACAATTAGTCCAGTACTTTATATCCAAAACCACAAGTGAGTCATTTACGGAATCCATAATTGCTCCTGGACCGTATGTTGTAATTAATTGTCCTGGTCGGACTTCCCCTACTTCATTCTTCACTGCTATTCCACCCTTCATAGATGTACAAGGAAGATGTCCCCTCTACTTGCCTCATTGAATCGAGAGTTGGCTTTCCGCCATGGTCTTTTTCCTCAGAAAAACGTGCTAATAAACGACGTTGGTTTACTATTCTTGCGCTTCTTGTCTTAGGGTTGAAGTAATACTGCAAATTGTCTTCCGATGCGGCCCGACTTATCCACTCGTCTAGGAAATGTTGCAAATACTCCATAGTATCCGAGACATTTCGATATTCCACAGTGGATACACGCTTTTTAACTACATCCTTGAGATAGTTCAAGTCCATATCCTTTATATTCTTTGCATCCAAGTTCTTTGCCAACTCTGGATAGCTCAACCTCAGCAAAGCAACTGCAATAGCGTGCAAAAAGCGGTCCCTAGCCCTAGAAGCATATGGAGTTGCTGTAGTTCCCTCTACAAAATGGTATAATCGCTGGTGATAACCCTTGAAATTCTGATAATGTGACATATCACGAGCCCGGTAAGGGTTGTACACAGTAATTACGAGTCCTGGCTTACTACGACCCACACGGCTAGATGATTGTATATACTCAGAAGTTTGCTTTGGTTGACCTGTAATTACCATAAGTCCTAAACGGTCAACGTCCATCCCAACAGAAATCATATTAGTAGCCAAAACCACATCTAGTTCCTCGTTGCCTATCTCCTTTTCCAACTGCTCCAATACCTTAGGAATTCTACTTGATGGCACACGGGAGGTGAGTTCTGGCTTACGGCTGATGTATCTCTGCTTACTGTACTTATACTTCTTCTGCAGGGTTTGAATTCTCTTTTTTATGTCATCCTCTAACAAACGCACTGCACCACCTAGTTCCCTGATACTGTTGAAATAACCAACAAGGGTTCTATACGGATCAATATATTTTGAAAGTTCTTCATCTTCCAAAAGGTGCTCTGTTGTTTGAAGTAGCACCGCATATATCCGTAATAGGACTGTCTTCATTGAGTGACCAGATACACAAACACCTGCATAAAGCCTGAAGGGAAACTCATCTAAGTTTCTTTCTCGCGCAAAAAAAGAATCCTCTACCTTCAATCCAGGAGGCGGGAATTGCTGTGTGAGTTTCCTTCCGAACACCTTTTCGACTTGCACCTCAGCATTCTTAATTGTAGCAGTCGCAGCAATGTACTTAGGCTTGAGATAATCTTCGCCCTCATGAGCTGTACTTAGCTCTTCAATAACCGTTTCGTACCCGCCGTACACAGTTCCTAGTGGCCCAGTTATGAGATGTAACTCATCCTGAATTATAAGTTCTGGTGGATAAAATGGTTTAACATCGTGAACACTAGCCTTAGGGTTTCGATGAGATTTTTCATGCTTTTCCCCCTCAGCAATATAGCCACAGCGTTCACAAAACCTATTTACTTTTCCGAATAAAGCTGCGGTCTTTTCATCCCAAGGTAGCCGCGTAAACTTATCAACTGTAGATATAACCACAGTAGGCAATTTACGATAAATCTCTTCGTCCACTAAGTAGACTGGGATATGTGTTTTTGAAAAGAAGCATGACTCATTTGTGCAAAAGATTTTAATTCCGGTCTTTTTTGTCTTGGTGTCTCTACTTGGCAAAAACTTATACTCTAAGCCCTTTGTCCCACAGCAAGGGCATTCAATTACTTGCTTTTCAATCTTTTCATATTCCTTCAGCACCTTGTCCCTGTCAAGGTAGTACTCGTTCTCAGTAAGGTCATCTAGCTTATTTACCGTCACTTGTGCCCCTACCCAGAAGCCAACCGAAAACTCTGACTGTCCAAAGGCATTGGTTTTTTGACGTGTATACTCACATGCGCTTATCATACGCATTAATCTATCACGTTGCTGAGTAGTTAAAAGGCGGAGAGTGTATCTTAGAAGAATCGTCACACCGCCATCACGCTCATAGGCGCTGCTAGTAGAAGCAAATAGTCGTCTATATCCCAATAGGAAAGCACAAATGCCTAGGTATGCCTCTGTCTTTCCTCCACCTGTTGGGAACCAAAGAAGGTCTACAATTTTACGATCTTTTGATTTTAAATCTACTAACCCTTCTAAGTTGAGCAAAATAAACGCCAACTGAAAAGGCCGCCATTCAAGATTTTCCTTGCGTATCTCTGTCTCGAGTGTGGTGGTCTTATTATTCCTAGAATATCTTTTCATGGCATCCTGTGTATGCATGACTGTATTCATAAATTTGAAAGCAACAAATGCCTTATTATTCTCTTCGTTCGCTAACAGCTGAATGCCTCTTCTGATACGTGTTAGAGTTGCTTGACAATCTTTAATAACTCGCTCAGTTGCTTCTTTATTTGCTACCTTATCAACAGGCAACTTGTTGATCCAGCTCTCATACCTATTCGCTAGGTTATTCAGCTTGTCTATAGTCTCACGTTGGTCATCAGCCTCTGCAAATTGCTTAATGGAAAAATAACCTTTAGGGAGTTCACCATAATTTTCATCGTACGGTAAGTCTGTGCTCATACTCTCGACTTCATGTTCTGGGATAAAGGCTGACTTTAATTCACTTGCGTAGTTGCTGCTCTCTGCTTTCCAGGTAACAGCACAGCCAAACCCTTTTGCAAACACAGGTTTATTCCGATATAGGAACTCACTAAAGTCATTTTTATCCTTCCTTGCTTCGTTTTCACATAGGAAAATACCTTTACCTTCTTCATGAGTTAGAGTAAGCTCACACTGGAACATGGCATTATTGCTATTTTTATCAACTCGTTTATTTACAAGGAAAACTGAAACAAGGAATACATCTGTACCTGAAAGCTTTTTTTTGCTAACAACAAGTGATACTTCCTGTGTAATAGGGATATCAATATTCTGATCGAATGAAGACAAGGAAATATACTCCTCAAAACACTCAATTTGACGTGTCCACAAAATAACTTCTCTTTTCCTTTCGGAATCAAATTTCTTAGATGATGTGTATCGCCCCCATGCGATTGATGCACGTATATGATCAGTTGTTTCTCGCACATAGCACCTTATTCCCAGAGAGTTTTGATGCTTGAATTTCTTGTTCGGTGTAATCTTCTCTTCTTCAGCTTCTTGTTCAAGTTCAGAATTTCTTTGTTGTTCCACATCTTCTTCCATTCCCGACTCAGGTTCATCGTACACGTCAGCAAATTGAACATCTTCTAAAGATTCTTCTGTTTCTACCTCGGATTCGAGAGGATATAAAATTCCCGTAATATATGCCTGGGATGGTGCTTCATAAATCACATCAGACTCGTCATGTGCTGGTCCAATTAAATCCCTTTTTAAATCACTAACCATAATACGGCGAACTTTCTTGTACATTTCACGTTCTGCTTTACTCATACTGTCACTCCTTGGCATCTACATTGTATAAAAGGCCAACTTCCGCAGGTTTTATGTAATACATCCTGTCTGAAACAATTTCCTTAATGCTTTTGGTAACTAACGATTCATTTAACTGCTCTAAAGTAAGATTGTATCTGGCCAATATAGCTGAGTCCTCATTACCAAGTACTTGTTTTGAGGAATAAATCAATTTATTTAAAATTCTAGAAGCTTTGCGTCGCTCCACCCTAATTTTCGACATTGCATTATAGTAGGTTTGGACATCTTCCACAAAAGTATTTATTCCAAGTACCTCACCCAATACCATAATGTCCTCCCTGTCCCGAGGGCCATAGCTATATCCCGTTCTCCAGTTTCGCAGAACGGATTTTGTAGTTTTATTCCAACCTGCAGTTCGCATCAATCGGAAAAGCCTATCATCGTCCATCCGTTTTTCCATAAACTTTTCTTCATATAATTCTCTCCACTTTTTAATAGACAGATATGCTTGTTTACTAGTGTCCTTCGCGTCAACAGATTGAATGAATATCCTATACAAATCTTTCCTAGCATCGTTATCGACAAAAAGAATAGTGTCTTTTAATCCTATTTCGTGAAAATGTTTATGTGTAACTCGTTTATTCTTGTTATCTAGCACATAAACTGCACTGTTCTTTGTAAAGAAGGATACGCTTCCATCTGTAAAATGAACCAAAGTTGCTTTAACAGCATCTGTACCTTTATAATCCTTCTCTCCACGGTAAACAGCAGGGGACACTGTTGTACTCTTCTCTAACAAATCAGCAGCAGCACTATTTAAACCAATGACTTTCTGACGAGCAAACTTGTTGAATCGATTATAGAGATACCTATAAAAGTTAGTGCTATCCTGTTGAGTTGAGTTCTGAACAAAATGCCTTAATGCATAATTTTCCGCTTCCAATATCGTTTTCAATTTTTGAGTAATTAAGTTAATTTCTGAACTGTACAAATATAATTTGGCTCTCTTATAAGAAATTTTCAACAATGACTGTAAATCTCTAAAATTTATTGCAGAGTACATGACAAGAGAATCACAATGTACAGTAATATCTTGGGCCCAAATATCTTTAGACACAAAGAATTGCAAATCGTATTCAGCCAATTCCTCTATTGTCATTCCCATTGCCAACGAGATGAACTCTTTTAGAGCAAGTTGGTTCTTTCGACTATTGGAGACCACACAAACACTCTTGCCTTGCTTTACTTCGTTTAGAATGAATGCCTTCAATTCATCCCCCTTAGGGTTAGAACGGTCAAGAGAATGTTTGTACAAAATATCCTCAAATAATGACACCATTTCCTCAAAAGAATCATTTTCATAACGACTTTCGCTATCCTTTAATTCTTGGAGTAATCCGAGAACAGTGTCCCAATATGGCTGCATTGATGCAATTAAATCGTAAAGTCCAGCACCGATAGGAAGTCGGATTAAAATATACACCAGCTTTGCCGCAACATTCGTATCATATCTTGAAAATTTCCCCTTTCTTAATTTATCCAATAGGTGGATTAGTCGCTCAATTTCCTGCTCAAAACTACTTTTAACATACTCTACATCCAGCGAATGAATGCTCACTTTATGTAGCAATTCTTCTATATTAATCATAGGTTGCTGTATTTCTTTTTCATCAATATTCTGGAGACAATTCCCATCAACTATATAATTCTTAACAGCACTTTTCTGTAGATATGGGATGCGGTCATCTAAAAGGTTGTCAAAGAACAACAAAGTGCCCTTAGGTAAGTTCGATAAGCCCTTTTTAATGTAAGAACAATCCACAAAAATATAATCAAAACTATGTTCCTGCTCATTGAGCATGTCCAAATTCTCCGTTACATAAATTGTGGGATTTTGACTATCCTTCCTCCCCAATATATTTCTGTTCCCCCTTGAAAGGGCATTAAACTTGCGGTAGCCTGATGCAACAGGATATATGTAGTGCAAGGGAACATCTTGGGGTAACTTGCCTTCGTAGTAATGGTAAAGAATGTGCCTCCAATACACTCGAGCAAAGTAGGTATCCCCCATATTGCAATACCCAATATATTGATGAATATTACTGCATATTTGAAAGAGCCTCTCCGCATTCACACGGCAAGTCTCCAAGAAGGCCAGCATCTCTAAGCGATTGGTTACCACCAAGATTTCCGCCCTTTTAGATGGATTCTCTCTTTTCTGAAACCCCATTGTTTCATCCATATTAAGCGCTCTCAATACTAGATGTGGAAATATGTACTTTCTCGGTGTACAGAGCAATATGTTTTCCTTGCACAACAGGGACCCAACAATTTCATCACCCATACACTCTTCGGCTCGATAAAATATCTGCTGAGGTACACTACAATGTACTAAAGACTTGTCTGATGTGCTATACAACATCTATCTCCTTCTCTCATTTGTAAAATCGTTGGATTCACCATACAAATTACAAAAAACTTAAATTTCATAATACTATTATACCAACAGAATTAGAGTACTTCTATATGTATATTAGAAGAACAGACCAATTGTGCCAATTTCCTTGTAGCGTTTTTTAACTGAGATTTCTCCCCACTATAAAGTTATTATTTTAGCTATCTATAACGATTTCAGTCCGCCTCGCTGAGGTACTCTGGTTTTCCTCCACGCAACTGCTACCACCTGTTATTTTCTTGGGGGGCACAAAAGGCAATTAGCCAAAGGCACTAAAAAACCTAGTACCCCAGAAATTTTTTTATCTATACAAGGAATTTTTAAGAATAATGGAGAAAATTAGAGGATTTATCTTTGTGAACTTTAAAGTTGGTATCGTCACACCTTTAATCATTTGTGAATACTCCTCACAACCAAGTAAAAATATAGTCGTATTTTCAGATTGTTTTTATAATTACTACTAAAAATCAGCTGAGATTACAGGAAATCATTCAAAATTTGGTCTAGACCTCTTTATAAATTAAGGAGGATATTCATATGAAATATGAAAGTTGAGCGTTTTTTAATGAGAACAGCTCTTGAAACTAAATAAGATCATTAGCATTACTTGAACTAAACAACAGCTTTGACGGATACGTTGATTCCCAAGAACTAACACCTAATCTTTTACACCGCTTACTTAAATAGAAAGGATTGAAATAAAGGCAGACGGAAGTCCGAGAATTCTCTATCGATTCTCGGACCCTTCTGCTAATTATTTAATTAATTTTATAAACGCACAACACTCCACATGGCTCGTATGCGGAAACATATCAACAGGCTGCACTTCAAGCGTCTCATACCCGCCATCCTCAAGCACCCGCAAATCGCGCGCCAAGGTTCCCGGGTTGCAAGACACATAAACCACACGCTTCGGCTTCATCTCCAAAATCGTCCGCAGCAATGCCTCATCGCAGCCTTTGCGCGGCGGGTCAACCACAAGCGTATCAGCCTTAATGCCTTCCTTATACCACTTCGGAATCACGACCTCAGCTTCGCCAACTTCAAACTCAGCGTTCTCAATGCCGTTCAACTCAGCATTCCGTTTCGCGTCGTCAATCGCTTCCGGCACAATTTCGACGCCGTATACTTTTTTCGACTGCTTCGCCAGAAACAGCGAAATCGTGCCGATGCCGCAGTACGCGTCAATGACTGTTTCTTCGCCGTTCAATTCGGCGTATTCAAGCGCTTTGTCGTAGAGCACTTTCGTTTGCTCGGGGTTGACTTGGTAGAAAGATCTCGCGGAGATGGCGAATTTGATGCCGCCGATGGTGTCGTAAATGTATTCTTCTCCCCAGATGACGGTTGTTTCGTCGCCGAAGATGACGTTTGTTTTTTTCGGGTTGATGTTTTGGACGATCGATTTGACGTGCGGGAATGCCGTGGTGATCTCCTCGACGATTTTCGCTTTGTGCGGGAAGTCGTTTGTTCTTGTGATGAAGACGACCATCATTTCGCCTGTGACGGCGCCGTATCTGACCATGATGTGTCTGAGCCAGCCTTTGTGGCGTTCTTCGTTGTACGCCTTGATGCCGTATTTGCCGCAGATTTCTTTAATCGCTTGAACGACGCGGTCGTTTTCCGACTGCTGGATCAGGCATTCGTTCATGTCGATGATTTCATGGCTGCGCTGCTGGTAGAAGCCTGCGATCAGACCGCCTTCTCTTTCGCCGACAGGGACCTGCGCTTTGTTTCGGTAGTTCCACGGGTCTTCCATGCCGAGGGTCGGGTGGACGGTGATCCGGCTTAAATCGAGCTTGCCGATTCGCTCAAGCACGTCTTTGACTTGCTTCTGCTTGTAGAGAAGCTGGCCTTCGTAGTTGATGTGCTGAAGCTGGCAGCCGCCGCACTGCTTGTAGATCGGGCACGGCGCGTCTGTACGAAAGCGGCTTTCTTCTTTCAAGTCGATAAGGCGGCCGAAGGCGAAGCCTTTTTTGACCCGGGTCACTTTGATCTGAGCCTTTTCTTCAGGGAGTGCGTTCGGCACGAAAATCGGGAAGCCGTCGACTTTGGCGACGCCGGCTCCTTCGTGTGTTAAATCTTCAAATACGACATTGTAATATTCATTTTTTTGAACGGGGGCTTTTTGTTTCATCTTTTTCACCTGCTATAAGAAAAACTTGGCCAGCTCTTTAGACCAAGTTCAATCATCCAATTTTCTCGCTTTTTCTTTTGACATGACGACATCGATATGGCGGTAGAGGTTTTCGAATTCGCCTGGCAGTTCGCCGCCGTATTCGCCGTCAAGGTTGAGGAGCATTTTGTCTTTGACCGTCACTTTGACGCGGTTTGCTTTCGTGTAGATGATATGCTCGTCATTGATATGTTCGCCGCGGAGGGCAAGTCCGACAAGTCTGATGAATTCGGCGAGGTTTGCCCGTTTTAAAATAACGAGGTCAAACATGCCGTCATTCAAGCTTGAGTCTGGAGCGAGCTTCTCAAAGCCGCCGACGGAGTTCGTCAGCATGACGAGAAACAGCATCACTTCTCCTTCAAACAGCTTGCCGTCGTATTCGATTTCGACCTCGGTCGGCCTTAGCGAAGGAAGGAGCATTTCCATTCCTTTTAAATAATAGGCAAGATGGCCGAGCATCGTCTTCAATTTGCTTGGTACGTCATATGTCAGTTCGGTGAGGCGTCCGCCGCCGGCAATATTGATGAAATATTGGCCGTTGACGCGGCCGATGTCAATCGGACGGGCTTCTCCCTCTAGTATTGTGTTTACCGCCTTTAAAATATCCTCGCGCGGAATGCCGAGCGCTCTCGCAAAGTCATTCGTCGTTCCGACCGGAATGACTCCGAGCTTGGGACGGTGTTCCAACGGCGCCAGTCCGTTGATGACTTCATTTAATGTGCCGTCTCCTCCGGCCGCAACAATCAAGTCAAATTCCCGCTCAGCGGCGTTTCTGGCGGCCTGTACGGCATCCCCTTCCCCTGTTGTCGCATGGCAAGACGTTTCATAGCCTGCCTGCTCGAACTTCTGCAGAACTTGGGCAAGGTTTTTTTTGAAAATTTCGCGTCCGGAAGTCGGATTGTATATGATTCGTGCACGTTTCATGTTTTCATCATCCTATTAGAGTATCCGTATCATTTCTTTACCAACAACCTTTAATTATACTAGTTGTTGAAAAAATCGCAACAAAATGGGTTTTATTATTTGTTTAATTTTAGATAAAATGCCCTAATTCATGGTAAAAAAGACTTCGGGATCTAATTGATGTAAAATAATTAATATTAAGAAAAAAGGAGATGTTGCTGTGAAAAAGCCCGTTTATTTTAACCATGACGGAGGCGTCGATGATCTCGTCTCTTTATTTCTGCTATTGCAGATGGAAGATGTCAAATTGATCGGAGCATCCGTCATACCGGCGGATTGCTATTTGGAGCCGGCTCTCAGTGCCAGCCGAAAAATCATTGACCGCTTCGGTTCGTACCAGGTCGAGACTGCGGCATCCGATTCGAGAGGGGTGCATCCGTTCCCGAAGGAGTGGCGCATGCACGCTTTTTATGTCGACGCCCTGCCGCTTTTAAATGAAAAAGGCGAAGTCCGGACCCCTGTGTCAGACCTGCCCGCTCACCTCCATCTCATTGAATGCGTCAAACAGAGCCCGGAACCGGTGACGCTGCTGTTCACCGGCCCGCTGACAGACTTGGCGAGGGCGCTTGAGGAAGAACCGGCGATCATCAAGCACATTGCCAAACTTGTCTGGATGGGCGGTACCTTCCTTGAGAAAGGAAATGTGGAAGAGCCTGAGCACGACGGGACGGCGGAATGGAACGCCTTTTGGGACCCTTACAGCGTCAAGACGGTGTTTGAACGCGATATTCAGATCGAAATGGTCGCGCTTGAAAGCACGAACCAGGTGCCATTGACAAACGATATCCGCTCCCATTGGGCAAGCCTCAGAAAGCATGTCGGGATCGATTTTATCGGCCAGTGCTATGCGATGTGTCCGCCGCTTGTCCATAACGAGACGAATTCGACATACTACCTTTGGGATGTGCTGACGACGCTGACACTCGGCACAGTCGATATGACACGCTCGCGCAGCGTCAAGGCGGTTGTCCATACGGAAAGCCCGCGCCAAGGAACGACAGAAGAGCATCCTCACGGCAGAATGGTCGAAGTCGTCGATCAAGTCGACAGGGATCAATTTTTTGCGTATTTTGAAGAGTTGATGAAAAAAGCCGACCACATTCCATCTTTATAAAAGGAGACTTTCCATGATCAAAAAAGGGACAAACATTTATATCAGGCCGCTCACGGCTGAAGACGCCGAGGCTTGCCTTGACTTGCAGAACGCAAACCGCCCGTTTTTTGAACAGTTTTCAATGGAGCGGAACGAAGAGTTTTATACAATCGAAGGACAACAGAAGAGGCTTCAAAGGTTATATGAAAATATGCAGAACGATGTAGATTATTATTTTGGCATCTTTGATCCTGCAAACGATACGCTGATCGGAACGATCAACCTTTTCCAGGTACTGCGCGGCTCCTTGCAAAGCGCCTTCATCGGCTATTTTTTGGATCAGAAACACAACGGCAAAGGCTACACGACAGAAGCCGTCAAGCTGATGGTCGAGTTCGCCTTTCAAGATCTCAAGCTCCATCGCATCGAAGCCGGCGTCATGCCCCGTAATCTTGCCTCGATCCGGGTGCTGGAGAAGGCGGGCTTTCACAAAGAAGGCATCGCCCGGAAAAACGTTAAGATCAACGGAAAATGGGAAGACCATCAGCTGCTGGCGGTAATCAATCCGCATGATTAACCGCTTCTTTGCGGGGCTGGAAAACGAAATCAGCAGCATTAAAAAAGCTTGTCGATGAAGATCATTTCAACCTTTATCGACAAGCTCATAACATGCTTTCATCTGCTTTTTGTCTCTTTCATGATGCTGAAAATGACTAAGGCGATAACACCTGCACATACAATATAAAATAAAACATCAGTCACAGGATTTCTTATATTTTTCAAGAGAAAAATGACTCCGATCAACACGATCGGTATGATCCAGGTGAGCCGCTTTACGGCATTGGGGCTTGGTTCGTTGTTTCCTTTCGATTCCATTCACTGCCTCCTCTGTTGCCTTTTTTAAACAAAGCATAACACAGGATATATTTGTTAAACACCGACGATCGTCTCATCAAAGAAAAAACCCCTTGGAAAGGAGCATTCCAAGGGGTTCATGTTTTATCGACTTACTCTTCTTTCATACCCGGTTTTTTCCGGCGGAATTTCGCCAGCACTTCGTATACGATCGGTACGATCAGAAGGGTAAGGAGCGTCGAACTGATCAAACCGCCGATAACGGTGACGCCGAGTCCTTTTGAAATGACCTGGCTGCCGCCTTCAAATCCGAGCGCCAATGGAATCAGGGCGCCGATTGTGGCGATGGCCGTCATCAGGATCGGACGGAGCCTTGTAGAGCCGGCTTCAAGGAGCGCTTCTCTCGTTGAGAGCCCTTCCGCTTCCTTATGGATGACGCGGTCGATTAAGACAATCGCGTTTGTGACGACGATTCCGATCAGCATCAGCATTCCGATCATTGCGTTCAGGCTGATCGTTTCTCCTGATACGTATAGTCCCACCAAGGCGCCGATAATCGTAAACGGCAGCGAGAACAGGATCGCAAATGGCGCCAGTGCTCCGCCGAATGTAATCACAAGCACAAGGTAGACGATCGCGACCGCCGCAAGCATCGCGAGTCCGAGTTTTGTAAAGGAATCTTCGATATCAGCGGATACGCCGCCTGTATCGATTGTGACGTTGTCAGGCAGCTCGATCTTGTCGATGTTTTTCTGTACGTCGACTGATACGGCTGTGACGTTGTCCGATGTAACTTCCGCCGTGACATCGGCATAGATTTTGCCGTCGCGTTTTGAAATCGTGTCAGATGTCGTGCCTTCTTTCACTTTCGCGACATCGCCGATTTTTACTTCCTGGCCGGTCGGAGTTGTGATTTTCTTGTTTTCTAAATCTTTGACGCTTTTATATGTTTCTTCTTCTGTTTTAATCGTGACATCAAGATCTTTTCCGTCTTTTTTCACGGTTGTAAGCGGCGCCTGCGATGTTTCTTTCATGAGCGCCTGAGAAATCTGTGATGCCGTTAACCCGAGTTTGCTTAATTTCTCCTGGTCAGCGACAAAAGTAAATTCGTCATATGTGCTGGACAGGCCTGAGTTTACGTTCTTCAGGTCTTTTTGGTCTTTCATAATCTTTTCGATCTCTTTTACAGTGCCTTTAATCTCTTTTTCTGAATCTCCGTACACATAATACGTTAACTGATTGTTATTGCCTGAAGAGCTGAAATCCTGGGTTTTCCATTCTCCGCGTTTGGATTGCTTCTGAATGTCTTTTAGGACGTTGTCTTTTTCTTTATCAAAATCAGGTGTGTCTTCCTCATATTTGATATAGAACAACGCGCCGTTTGAGCTTCCGCCCATCAACGGATTTCCCGCTCCTAACGTATATTGAACCGTATCGACGTGTTTGCGGTCCAATAGGACTTTTTCAGCTTTTTGCGCTTCTTTTTCCGCTTCTTTTTTCGTTTCTCCCGGTTCAGGAGTGTATGTGATTTGCACCATTTTATCTTTTGTAGCAGGCAAGTAGCTCGCTCCGATTAGCGGCACGAGGAACAAGCTTCCGACCAGCATCAGAACCGCGATGATCGAAGTGATCCATTTATGGCTGAGCGACCAATTCAACACTTTTTTGTAGAAGTTGGCCAGTACCCCAGGCTTGTGTTCTTTCGCCTTCACCGGCGCACCTGTCAACGACTTTTTGAAGAGGGTGTGCGCAAGCATCGGCACGAGCGTGATCGCGATCAGCAGGGATGCGGCAAGCGCGAATACAATCGTTAAGGCAAACGGCAGGAACAATTCGCCGATTTGACCGCCGACGAGTGCGAGCGGCAGGAATACCGCGATCGTCACGATCGTTGATGACATGATCGGCATGAACATTTCCTTCGTCGCTTCGCGCACGAGCGCTTTTCCGCGCAGCGGCTCATCTTTCAGCCTCATGCGGCGGTAAATGTTTTCAATGACGACGATCGAGTCGTCGACAACCCGTCCGATGGCGACCGTCATGGCGCCGAGCGTCATGATATTGAGCGTGATATCAAGCTGGTTCAAGACGAGCAGTGCGATTAACAATGACAATGGAATCGAAATGACCGAGATTAATGTTGATTTAATATCCCTTAGGAATAAGAGAATGATCACAACCGCAAAGATCGCTCCGAAAATCGCTTTGCTCAGCATCGTCTCGACCGACTCGGTGATCGGTTCGGCTTGATCGTATGTCGAGCTGTATTTGAAGCCTTTGTGGTCTTTTTTGAATTGTTCGAGTTCAGCTTTTACGTTGTCGGCTACCTCGACGGTATTGGCGTCGTTTGCTTTAATGACGCTGATGCCGATGCTGTCTTTACCATTGGTTCGTGAAATGGATTCGGCTTTTTTGACATCTTTAATCGTTGCGATGTCAGACAGCTTAACCGTCGGGATTCCCGCGCTTTGCTGAGCTTGTCCGGCGCTCTGTGCTCCGGCTTGAGCCTGCGCGCCCTGGGCCGCTTGCGCACTTTGCGCTCCGGCTTGCGCGCTTGCGCCTCCGGCAGACGCCGCTGGAATTCTCATATTTTTCAAGTCTTTAATTGTTTCGATATCGCCGCTGACGACGACCGATTTTTCTTCTTTCCCGAATGTGTACAACCCAAGCGGAGTCGTCACATCAGATCCTTGAATCACTTGCTTGACTGTATCCTCATCAAGCCCATATTGCTTCAATTTGTCTTTTTTAAATGAAAATTCGACTTCTTCAACCTGCTGTCCGGAAAGCTGAACGGAAGCTACGCCTTCAAGGCCTTCAAGCTTCGTCAGGAGGCTGTCTTCCACTTTTTTCGTCAAGCTTTGAAGATCGTCTTTATCACTGGACACGCTGAGCGCGAGGATCGGGAAGGAATTCATGCTGTAGCGCGAAATGCTCGGCTCTTTCGCATTGTCCGGCAGATCGAGATTCGCCAATGCTTCAGCGGCTTCCGTCTTCGCTTTGTCCATATCCTTTTCATAATCGTATTCAATCATCACCGATGATGCGTTTTCATACGAAGTGGACGTCACAACGCTGACGCCGTCCAGGTTTTGCACGGCTTGTTCAACAGGCTTTGTGACTTCATCAGCTACCTGGCTCGGAGTGGCTCCGGGGTATGTCGTGCTGACGGTCAAATAAGGCATGTTTACATCAGGAATTGATTCCTGCTTCATATTTAAACCCGCATAAATGCCGGCAACCGTAACAATAATCGTCATCAGCCACACAGCGAACTTGTTCTTTAGTACAAAATTAATGATAGAATTCATTACGACCTCCATTGTGTATATCATTTTCAGAATACAGATTGACTGACTGGTCATTCTATACAATAATAAACTTCAAAAGTAAACAGCGTCAACTTATATATGTTAAAATTTATTCAATTTTAAAGAAGTGTTAAAGGGGTACATTCATGACAGAAAAAGAAGAAAAAATCATTAAAGCAGGCCTGCACCTGTTCGCGAAAAACGGGTTTGCTTCCACAACGATTCAGGACATCGCCAATGAATGCAACATCTCAAAAGGAGCTTTCTACCTGCATTTCAAGTCGAAAGAAGCGCTTTTGCTTGCGATCATTAAGTATTATATCGATCGAACGATGGAAAATATGAAGATCATTCAGCAAAAGAATTTTCCTCCGAAGGAAACGTTCAAGGAGCAGATTGCTTATCAATTCAGTGAGAGCAAGGAGCACCGCGACTTTATTCTCGTGATGATCAGCGAACACAGCATCCCGGAAAACAGCAAGATCGAAGAATATTTTAAAAATGTCAGCCAAAAATTCCACGAGACGTATAAAAACGCGCTGTCAGCAGCCTACGGGGACATTGTGAAGCCCTATCTGTCAGACTTGTCCGTGATCGTTCAAGGCATCGTGCAGTCTTATCAAAATTTGTTTATCTTTAATGAACTGGATATCGATTTTTACGAACTTGCGGATTTTATTATGAGAAGAATCGATGACATGATTGATGGCATGGTTCAAAACGGGGAGCAGCCGATCCTGGCCGGACGGACGTACAGCTATTACCGGAACGCCGGCAATACGGCCGATAAACATACGATTTTGCGGGAGCTTGAAGATGCCAAACGTCAGCCGGCGCTGCCGGAAGACATTCTCATTACACTGGATGTGATCGAGGAAGAGCTGAGAAAAGATTCGCCCCGCGTCCCCGTGCTCCAGGGCATGCTGACAAATTTGGAGCATCAGGACAATGTCCAGCATCTCTATGGAATGATCACCCGTTTCCTTCATTCATAAAACAGCCTGATGGCTGTTTTTTTATTTCCTTACAATACGACGATCTGACCATGAATATTTTGGAAACAGCATGTATAATAAGATCGCTTAAGACAATCTAGATTTTTAGGGGGTTTTACCTTAGTGAAAAAAAGCATCGTTTGCTCCATCTTCGCGCTGCTCCTTGCTTTTGCCGTTTCGCAACCGAGCTACGCACACACCGTTTCTCCGGTAAACCCGAATGCCCAGCCGACGACGAAAGCGGTGATGAACTGGCTTGCCCACCTGCCCAATCGGACGGAAAATCGGGTAATGTCCGGGGCATTCGGAGGATACAGCCTCGACACATTCTCGCTGGCTGAAGCCGACCGGATCAAACAGGCAACAGGACAGCTGCCAGCCGTATACGGCTGCGATTATGCAAGAGGATGGCTGGAGCCGGAGGAGATCGCCGATACGATTGACTACAGCTGCAACAGCGATTTGATCGCATACTGGAAAAGCGGAGGCATACCGCAAATCAGCCTGCACCTCGCAAACCCCGCGTTTACTTCGGGTCATTATAAAACTCAGATTTCGAACAGCCAGTATGAGAGAATTTTAGATTCTTCCACACCCGAAGGAAAACGGCTTGAGGCGATGCTGAGCAAAATCGCCGATGGCCTTCAGGAGCTTGAAAATGAAGGTGTGCCCGTTCTGTTCAGACCCCTTCACGAAATGAACGGCGAATGGTTCTGGTGGGGACTGACGCAATATAATCAAAAAGACAGCGCGAGAATCTCCTTGTACAAACGGCTCTATGTGAAAATCTATGACTATATGACAAAGACAAGAGGCTTGGATCATCTGTTGTGGGTGTATGCGCCTGATGCCAACAGAGACTTTAAAACAGACTTTTATCCGGGCGCATCATATGTTGACATCGTCGGGCTTGACGCTTATTTTGATGACCCGCACGCCATTGATGGCTACGATCAGCTCACATCTCTGAACAAGCCGTTTGCCTTTACAGAGGTCGGGCCACAGACGACAAACGGCGGGCTGGATTACGCGCGGTTTATCCATGCAATCAAAGAGAAATACCCGAATACGACGTACTTCCTGGCGTGGAACGATGGGTGGAGCCCTGCTGTGAATAAGGGAGCGGACACCCTCTATCTTCATCCATGGATGCTGAATAAGGGAGACATCTGGGACGGCGGTTCTTTGACGCCTGTTGTGGAATAACGAAAAAACCTTGGAGAATTTATTCTCCAAGGTTTTTTAAGCAGCTTGTTCTGTCCTTTTGAGGCTGGTCCTGTTATTTAATATCCATGGCTTTCATAACTCTCATTTCTCTTTCCTGCTTTTTTTTCAAAGCTTCTCTGCCTTTAATCCATTCCCCCAGCAATAAAGCCAGTCCGCCAATAAGAGGAAGATAAAATGATGCGAAAGATTTTCCTTCATGAATGGATAATGCAACGAGAAAAATGATATAAGCTGTTGGCAGTATAGCTCCCCAAAAAGTACGATTTCTGGTCGATAAAAAATATTGAATTCCCAGTATTGCAAATCCGATCAGTAGTATATATATAGTATTCATTTATGAACACCCCGCTCTTTTTTATATTTCTCAATGATTAACTTTGCATTTTCCAGACTTATCTGATCATCGATAGCTAACTGTTTAATAAAATGAACAAAAGTCTCATTTTCCAATTCATCAATGAGTTGAATTTTTTGTATTAACCGATCCAATCTAACTCTAACTGTTGGATAAGATACTTGATAACTCTTTGCAATTTCTTTTAACGAACCAGATTTCAGCATAAAGTTTTTAATAAATTCTACATCCTCTTCTTCTAAAGCCAATATCCACTCGGGTACATCTTTTCTTTCCATAGACAGCCCCTCTTATCAATAAATTTAAAAACAAAACTCAAATTAATGATAATATATTTCTAAATAAAGTTCAAATAAATTTTAATTTTATTTATTTACATCAAATAAAAAAAGGTCCCCAATATGAGGACCTCCATTTAAGTAGCATAAGTCTGTTTTTTTATCGTTTATTAATCTCTTCAAGAAGAAGCTTGTTGACCATCGGCGGGTTCGCTTGTCCTTTTGAGGCTTTCATGATTTGGCCGACAAGGAAGCCGATCGCACGGTCTTTTCCGTTTTTAAAGTCTTCGATCGATTGCGGATTGTTGTCGAGCGCTTCTGTGACAAGCTTTCTGAGCGTCGCTTCGTCAGAAATTTGCACAAGGCCTTTTTCTTTGACGATTTTTTCTGCGTCTCCGCCTTTTTCGATCAATTCTTTGAAGACCTTTTTCGCGATTTTCGATGAAATCGTGCCTTTTTCGATCAGCTTGACCAATCCGGCAAGGCCTTCAGGCGTGAGCGCGACATCCGCAAGCTCTTGTTGCTGAGCGTTCAAGTAAGCCGACACTTCACCCATCAGCCAGTTCGACGCCAGCTTCGCATCTGCGCCTTTTTCGACGGCTGCTTCGAAGAAGTCGGACATTTCTTTTGTCAAAGTGAGCACTTTCGCGTCATAGGCAGGCAGGCCAAGCTCTTCGATGTAGCGCTTGCGGCGCTCGTCCGGAAGCTCAGGGATGCTGTCTTTCACGCGCTGTTTCCACTCATCGTCAATGTAAAGCTCGACAAGATCAGGCTCAGGGAAGTAGCGGTAGTCGTCAGATCCCTCTTTGACCCTCATCAAAATCGTCGTTTTGGATGCTTCATCATAGCGGCGCGTCTCCTGCTGAATGACACCGCCTGACAAAAGAACTTGCGCCTGGCGTTTTTCTTCGTGCTCAAGGCCTTTTTGAACAAAGGCAAATGAGTTCAGGTTTTTCAGCTCTGTCTTTGTGCCGAACTCCTCTTGTCCGATCGGACGGAGGGAGATGTTGGCGTCGCAGCGGAGCGAGCCCTCTTCCATCTTACAATCGGAAACGCCTGTATACTGAATGATTGATTTCAGTTTTTCAAGGTAGGCGTAAGCTTCTTCAGGCGTTCTGATATCGGGCTCGGAGACGATTTCAACGAGCGGTGTTCCCTGGCGGTTATAGTCGACAAGGGAGTAGCCGTCGCCTGTATGCGTCAGTTTTCCCGCATCCTCTTCCAAATGAAGGCGGGTGATGCCGATGCGCTTCGTTTTTCCGCCGACTTCGATTTCGATCCAGCCGTTTTCGCCGATCGGTTTATCAAATTGAGAAATTTGATAAGCTTTCGGGTTGTCGGGGTAGAAATAGTTTTTCCGGTCGAATTTCGTTTCTGTCGCAATTTCGCAGTTGAGCGCCATCGCGGCTTTCATCGCGAAATTAACGGCTTCTTTGTTCAACACAGGCAGTACACCCGGATAGCCTAAGTCGATAACGCTTGTCTGCGTGTTGGCCGCCGCGCCGAATGGCGTTGGAGAACTGGAGAAAATTTTCGATTTTGTTTTGAGCTCCACGTGGACTTCAAGTCCGATTACCGTTTCAAAGTTCATGTTTTTTCACCCCTTACAGTTCAGGTTTTGCTTTATGGTGGTCTGTCGCCTGTTCGAATGCATGGGCGACGCGGTATACTGTGCTTTCGTCAAAGTGTTTGCCGATGATTTGCAGGCCGAGCGGCAAGCCGTTCGCCAAGCCGCACGGTACGCTGATTCCCGGTACGCCCGCAAGGTTGACAGGAATCGTCAGAATGTCATTGGCGTACATGGTCAGCGGATCGCTCGTTTTTTCGCCGATTTTAAATGCCGGCGTCGGCGTTGTCGGTCCGATGATAACGTCATAGTTTGCAAATACGTCTTCAAAGTCCTTTTTGATCAGCGTTCTGACTTTTTGCGCTTTTTTATAGTACGCATCATAGTAGCCTGAGCTGAGCGCGAACGTGCCGAGCATGATGCGGCGTTTCACTTCGTTTCCGAATCCTTCGGAACGCGTTTGTTTGTACAGGTCGATCAGGTTGTCGGCATTGTCCGTGCGGTAGCCGTAGCGGATGCCGTCGAAGCGCGCCAGGTTTGCCGATGCTTCAGATGAAGAAAGCAGGTAGTAAGTCGCCAGCGCGTATTTGCTGTGCGGAAGCGATACTTCTTCCCATGTCGCGCCAAGGCTTTCGAGCACTTTCAGCGCTTCAAGCACGGAATTTCTCGCTTCTTCTCCCACTCCTTCGCCGAGGTATTCTTTCGGCACGGCGATTTTAAGTCCTTTAATGTCGCCTGTTAACGCTGACAGATAGTCGGGCACGTCCACATTGGCGCTCGTCGAATCCATTTTGTCGACGCCTGAAATCGCCTGAAGAAGGTAGGCGTTGTCTTCGACAGATCTTGTGATCGGGCCGATTTGATCCAATGAAGAAGCAAATGCGACAAGGCCGTATCTGGAAACGCGTCCATATGTAGGCTTTAAGCCGACGACGCCGCAGAAAGATGCCGGCTGGCGAATCGATCCGCCCGTGTCAGATCCAAGTGAAAACGGCACTTCCCCGGCCGCAACCGCAGCCGCAGAGCCTCCGCTTGATCCGCCCGGAACAGTTTCGAGATTCCACGGGTTTTTTGTCTTTTTAAAGCCTGAGTTTTCTGTGGAAGAACCCATCGCGAATTCATCCATATTCAGCTTTCCGATGGTGACCGCTTCAGCTTCGTGAAGACGCTCAACAACGGTTGCATCATAGATCGGATCAAAGTTCTCGAGAATTTTGCTTGCGCACGTTGTCCGCAGATCCTTTGTTACGATATTGTCCTTAATACCGATCGGCATCCCGAAAAGAAGGCCGTGCTCATCACGGGTATCTAGCGCTTCGTCCAATTCTTTGGCGTATGCGCGGGCTTTTTCTTCATCAAGCTGCAAAAAGGCTTGTACCTTTCCGTCAACTTCGTGAATCCGTTTGTAAGATTCATCGACTAAATCTGATATGCTGATCTCTTTATTATGTATGAGACGTTTTAATTCAGATATTTTATGGTCAAACAGTGACATGTTTTCTCGCTCCCTCCTTTATTCAGTCCAAGATTGACGGCACGCGGATGTAGCCGTCTTTATGATCAGGCGCGTTTTTGACGACGTCTTCAACCGGAAGGCCTTTATCAGGGACATCTTCCCTCATGATATTCTTCATTTGCAATACGTGCGTTGTTGGTTTAACATTCTCTGTATCGACTTCGTTCAGCTCTTCTGCAAATGAAATAATGCTGTCAAGCTGTTCGGTAAACATCGCCGCTTCTTCGTCCGTAATCGCCAGTCTGGCAAGATGGGCGACATGCTTTACTTCTTCTATAGAAATACGCGACATACTAAAAACACCTCCAAGGTTATTCTCGCTTAGTCATAATACTGATCATATCAAATTTTAGCCTTCTAAATCAACAAAACCACGATCTTCGCCCCATTAGGCGGCTTTTATTTTATCGCACATGAAAAATTCAGTAAAATAGCCCGTACTAATATTCAGAATATTTTTACTTTATATAATATTTGTAAGCGTTTTCATTATGATGCTTATCAGAACCATCACGCTCTTTTTCAATAAAATCGGATGTTTTTCACGGTTGATTGATGGGGAATAGTTTGATAGGTTAGGTAACTAAGTACGATCTAATCGGCAGCGCCTTAATTCCAATACTTGATTTTTCAAAGAGGGGGCCCTGCAATTTTCTTCGTACCGCAAGTCAGTATTGTCGAAAATTTTAAAGAGGTGATGCCACATTATTTTAAAGAGGAGAGATATGAAACGTGAGTGTTGAAATATTTATTTCGTTAGGGATTTATTTTGCCGCGATGCTCTTAATCGGCTGGTATTCCTACAGAAAGACATCCAATTTGAATGACTACATGCTCGGCGGCAGAGGTCTTGGGCCTGCTGTTACGGCTTTATCGGCCGGCGCGTCGGACATGAGCGGCTGGATGCTGATGGGACTGCCCGGAGCCATGTATGTGACAGGACTTTCGAGCGCCTGGCTTGCCGTCGGTTTAACAATCGGAGCTTATGTGAACTACTTGGTTGTCGCTCCCCGGCTGCGCACATATACAGAAGTAGCAAACGATGCGATTACAATTCCGGATTTTTTCGAAAATCGGTTTAATGATACGACGAGAATCTTGCGCCTGGCATCAGCCATCGTCATCATGGTGTTTTTCACACTGTACACGTCGGCGGGTATGGTGTCCGGAGGAAGACTGTTTGAAACGGCGTTCGGCCTCGATTATAAAATGGGTCTTTTCTTAACGGCAGCAGTCGTGATTGCTTATACGCTGTTCGGAGGGTTTTTGGCCGTCAGTCTCACTGACTTTGTGCAAGGTTTGATTATGTTTATCGCTTTAGTGCTCGTGCCGATCGTTGCCTTTACTCAATTAGGCGGAATTACGCCGACTTTCAATGTGATCGAAGAAATCAATCCAAGCTTGCTCGATTTCTTCAAAGGAACGACCGTCATTAGCATTATTTCATTTCTCGCCTGGGGACTGGGCTATTTCGGTCAGCCGCATATTATCGTCCGCTTTATGGCGATTTCATCCGTAAAAGAGCTGAAGCCTGCGCGCCGCATCGCAATGGGCTGGATGATCATCTCCGTAATCGGCGCACTGCTTGTCGGACTGATCGGTGTGGCGTATGTCCATGAAACGGGTACAGCGCTTAAAGATCCGGAAACGATTTTTATCGTGTTCTCAAAAGTATTATTCCATCCGCTGATTACCGGATTTTTGCTTTCCGCTTTGCTCGCGGCGATTATGAGTACGGTGTCTTCCCAGCTGCTTGTCACATCAAGCGCCATGACGGAAGATTTTTACCGGACGTTTTTCCGGCGCAAAGCTTCGGATAAGGAACTCGTTCTTGTCGGACGTCTGAGCGTTCTGCTTGTCGCCGTCATCGCGATCCTTCTGTCTCTGACACCGAACAACACGATCCTTGATTTGGTCGGCTATGCGTGGGCCGGGTTTGGTTCCGCATTCGGACCCGCCATCCTTCTCAGCTTGTACTGGAAGCGGATGAACCAGTGGGGCGCATTGGCCGGTATGATCACAGGAGCCGTGACCGTGCTGATTTGCATTCTGACCGGTCTGCAGGAGAAGACGGGAATCTATGAAATGATCCCTGGTTTCTTCCTGAGCTTGATTGTCGTTTACGCTGTCAGCATGATCACGAACAAGCCGGCAAAAGAAGCAAGAGATATGTTTGAAGAAATGGAACAGACGCATGAGGAAGAACATTCTTAAATGATCAGGCAATGAAAGCCGCCGGGCGATATCCGGCGGCTTTTTTGCTCAGACGGAATTCTTTTGATGCCACACCGGCAATATAATGGTAGGAGTATTGGGCTTTCTTGCTGATGAATGGTTCCGCGACATCCCCTTCAAAAACAGTTGTCGATCCATAGCGTCTGTGAGAAAATCATATCAATCATATAAGATATTGTCGGAAAGGAGATCATGGGCATGGATTGGCATATTGAAACAGAAACACTATTGAAGCTTGGCATCGCAACATTAATCGGAATGGTCATCGGTCTCGAAAGGGAGCTGAAAAACAAGCCGCTCGGCTTAAAAACGTGCATCGTGATTGCGATCAGTTCCTGTGTTCTGACAATGATCAGCATTGATGCGGCATACCATTTTCCAAAGTCGAACAGAATTATGATGGACCCTTTGCGGCTTCCCGCACAAATCATATCGGGGATCGGCTTCATCGGAGCGGGCGTGATCTTACGCAAAAGCAACGACGTCATTTCCGGCCTGACCACTTCAGCGATGATCTGGGGAGCAGCCGGCCTCGGCGTCGCCATCGGAGCGGGCTTTTATAAAGAAGCATTTGTCAGTCTCATTTTCATTTTAATCAGCGTCGAGTTTTTGCCGTGGATCGTCGGCAAAATCGGCCCGAACCGATTGCAGGAAAAAGAAATCCGCGTCCGCATGTCTCTGAATGACAAGGATAAACTGACGGATATCCTCAAGGAAATGAAAGCGAAAAAAATCCGGATTCATTCCGTCCGGATCGATGATATGCGCGATAATGAATTTCCGGTCATGGAAACGAAAATCATGGTTCATAAGAAACGGTATGTCACCGATGTCTATTACGATATCAAAGCGATCGACGGCGTCGTCGGCGTAAAATGCGATACGCTTTAAAAAAAGCAGCCCTTTGGCTGCTTTTTTTGTGAATCATAAATATGGACGGTCGGTTCTATAGGATGATGCTTTCTCTCGCCTAGAGGATTTATTCAATTTCCTCTATTCTCCCCTTTTCAAATGTTCGAATAAATAATATGAGGACAAGCGTATATGTAATTTCTTACCAGCAGGGTGGAAATTTGCTATATTCAGTCGTTTTTTACTGATTGATCGCTAGGAGATCTCTTGAAATTTTTTTAATGTCATCAGCCGATGTCTGTTATTGAATTTTATTTAAGGCCGCATCATCTGCCATCACAATCACATCATTATGTTTCCTTAAAATTGAAGCAGGGAACTCTTGGGAGACACGGGTGCTGTTCAGCAGCCGTGCCAATGCTTCAGATTTTTCATTTCCAGACACGAGCAGAAGGATCCGCTTACTTTCCATTATTGTTTCAATTCCCATGGTCAATGCCTTTGTCGGTACTTCGTCCAAGGAACGAAAGAACCGGGAATTTGCCTGCCGGGTTGATTTATCCAAATCAACGATATGGGTTCTGCTTTTAAAGCTTGTCCCCGGTTCATTAAAACCGATATGACCATTCAATCCCATCCCTAATATTTGTATGTCAATTGCTTTTTCGGAAACAAGTCTGTCGTAACTGATGCATTCTTGTTCCAAATCTTCCGCCATCCCATTTGGGATATTGATATTCCTTTGCCTAATATCCAGATGTTTGAATAATATTTCATTCATATAATAATGGTAGCTGTTTTTATTTTCTTTAGCCAGTCCAACGTACTCGTCTAAATTAAAAGCAGTAACATTCTTAAATGATATTTCCTTTTGCCGATACTTTTTGATCAGGCATTTATACAAACCTAGCGGTGTCGAACCTGTTGCAAAACCGATAACAGGATTTTTTGAATTGTTAATGAGCTCAGTCATTAAATCAGCTGATTTTTCACTCATTTCTTCATAACCTGATACATGAATAATTTTCACGTCGTTCTCCTTTCCGCAAAATAACATGTCCAAGACGGACTACTGTATTAAACTGCACTTCAAAAAGACAAGGCATCTTCGCTACACCTCAGTAAGACAATCCATTATTCAAGAACTCCGATATTCCGCTGATAACGATCATTTACTCGATTACATTTCCTTTAGAATCAAATACACCGATAAGTTCAGGATCTTCAGAAACGTTTTTTAAGATTGCAATATGCGCATTCGTGACAAAGACTTGTGTACGAAAAGCAAATATTGCCGTATCGCCGACTTTTGCTTCAACTGTGTTTAATGCGCCATAATAATCAATATGATCAGGTGTCATTTCAATAGCTTGAACCTTCTTAAGATGATTTTTGTTTGTTCCAACCAGCGCCGCTTTCATATGTGAACGCGGATAGAATCCACCGCCGAAAACATAAGCATGATGATTAGATATGTGGGATACTTCAGTTACATATACCATTGCAGGTCTTTCTGCGAGTTTTTTCGTTGCATGAATGGGCGTCGTTCCAATTAAAGCATGACCGGGTTCGCCTTGAGTTGCACCATTTTCCTTCAACAATTTGATTGTTCCACAAGATGTTGCACTTGGCATATTCATCTCAAGCCTTTTATACCCTCTTTCCATTAAAAAAGATTTTACGGTTTGCATGGATGTTACATTCGGAGTAACTGTTGGAAGGCCGTCTTTAATCAATATACAAGGAAAGCTTGTTAAACCTGCAATTTCAATTCCTTCTAACTGTTCAATCGATTCGATATCCTTAACGATTTGTTCAAAAGTGAACCCTCCCTCTTGACCTTTATATATATAATCCTCTTTGTTTGCGATACGTAAAAACACTTTTTGTTTTCTTCCCATTTCCTTAGCTGCTCTACTAATGTTTCGAGCATTTGCAAGACTGAAAACCGTAACATAGTCAGGATGAAGCTTTAATATAGCCGGAATCATATGAATAGGTATTTGAACAAGATGTCCGACATGCCCAATCTTGATTCCATTTTGGCTGAGTGTGATTGCCTCCCACGGGTCTACAGCAACCGCTTTGTCAATTCCGCTTTCGGCGATAGCTTGTGCTACCAACGGATTACGGCCAAATTGCTTTGTCATAAAAAACAGTTCAATATCCTGTTTTTTGGCTTTTCTACTTAAAACTTTTGCATTTTTCTTGACAGTGTCCAAATCTAATACATAAGTGTTAGGTGAAATGATTCCCCGCTGATGAAAATCCAATGCAGCTTCTATTAATTTTTTATTATATTTTAATGTAGATTCCAAAAACATCAGTCTGTCTCCTCTTTTCCTTTTTGCATTAAATGAAGGAATGAACTGCCGTTTTCAGTATTGCGAAGCCCTAGATAATCAGCAGAAGTTGCAGCAATGTCGGATAGCGTTTTTCTTTCCCCGATATTTGCGGGGGATAACTTTTGGTGATAAGCCAGCAAATACGTTTTTTCCCGTGTGTGTTGGTTATGGCCGATCGTAGGGTCATTCCCGTGATCTGCACTAATCATCAGCAGATCCTGATCTGTCATTTTACGGAGAATTTCCGGCAAATATTGATCTACCATTTCAATCCGATTCGCATAACGCACAGGATTCTGTGCATGTCCGGCTAAATCGGTTTCTTGTACTGTGGCAGCAATCACGCCTTTTTTGACACGGTCCATCTCCTGTATAATATCCTTCATAACTTGTTCCGTATCTACACCCGGAAACCTATTTGCACCTTTACAATAAATGATGTCCTGCATTTTTCCGATAAGAGAAACTTCCATTCCCCCATTTTTCGCCAATGTTGGCAGCTGCTTCTCGGGAGAGATACCAAAACCTAAGTGACGGACTTGATACCCCTGCTTGTATACATTAGATTTAGGCGAATTCACTCCTACTAATCCGTCTTCTCTTCTTTCAACTGACCTCTGCAAGTGTTCGGGTGTTACATTTTCTCCTCCAAGAACAATCACACGATTTACTTTAACATGATGACGGACGCATCTTCCTATTTTCAACACTTCATCAAACGGAATATTATCCAGCGGAGCGCTTACATTATAAATTTGCCCGTAATCTGTTTCGATATTATCGGCCACGACTACTAAATCGTTTACTAATAGATACGGCAAATCTGAATTTGGTATGTTAACTTTATAACCCTGATCTTCCAAAGCGAGTTTAACATGATTGATATGTTCTGCAAAAGGAGCTAAATATGTCTTTTTTGGCTTTGTCCCCATGATTTCATTATGCCCTTCAAAACTGTCTGCTCCTTGATGCATCAGGTTCAAAACACCATAGCTGGCAATATGGTCTACATTTTTCAATTTAGGATGGTGCAAGATTTTGTTTATACCCAATTTTTCGAGATTTGGAATGTTTAAAGAAGGCACCGTATCAAGTATGTGATAGAAAGTATTAGCGCCAACGTCTAAAGGGTGATAATCGCTTGCATCTTCCATATAACCGACACCTAAGCTGTCTAATATTATGATAATGACTCTTTTATTCATTTATATCATCCCCTATTGAAGGATTTACACTAAGATTTTCTGTTGCTCGGTGAACGGATATGTTTAGAATTCTTAAAATGGTCTCAGGACCGCTTCTTAATGGATTAATGCGGATCATTTTTTTGGCCAGTGATGGATCTGCAGATAAAAAAGTGCCAGACACTCTATAAAACATTGGTGCAAACTCGTATTTTGATTCAGCACCTACCGGATGGGGTGCCGCTCCCAATTCATTAGCATGATGGAGCACTTTTTCGGCAATTGGTTTAACAAACTCTACAAGTAAGACTTTTGATTGTGCATTTGCCAAATAAGCCTTTTTAACACCTTTAATGGCTCCATTATTAAGCGAGTGAACTAACTGATCATTGACACTTGCTTGAATTGCCAGCATAACTGGCGCATATACCAGGCCCCTTAAAGCTTCTAAAGCTTCATAACCTTGAACTTGGCTTCCGCCTGAATAGTTTAAATTTTCTATTCTTTGTATTAAAGCATTTTTGCCTAAAATGACTCCAATACCTTCCGGACCTAGTAGCTTGAACAATGAAAAGGTGGACAAATCGGCTTTGACTTGCGCTCCAACCTTTTCCGCTTTCATCGCAGCATAGTTGTCATCCGTAATAATGACTAGACTAGAATGAATGGAACGAATTTTTTTTATCGTTTCAGCCAAATCATAATGGTCATCTATTTTTTGCCTCGTATGCTGAATCAATACACCTTTTAACTTCGGGTGTTTGAGGATGGCTTTTTTTATTTGTTCAGAATCGTGAAAATCCGCGTATATTGGCAAGACCCCCATCGACTCTAACGTTGTTTTACTTGTTGGATATATAGGTGCATCATGGACAAGGATCTCGTCACCTGGCTTTAAAAAACTCATAAAACCAAATCTCAATGCCCCTGTTCCTGCACCACGAACTAACATTGCTTTCTCTGTGCCAAAGAAATCGGCTAGTGTCTCTTCTATTTTTTTTGTGAACCGCGGTTTATTCATTCCTTTTACAACGCCTAAATCGCCAAGTGAAAGCAATTCCTCTCCTCGAAAATGTCTTGTGATGACATCAACCAACTTAAATTGTCTATGCATGGCTTCTTCAATAGATAGACTATATAGAGGATAAGTTTCCATGCTTATTCACTCTCCCCCTTTCATAAAAGCGCGAGGATTTTTAATCAACATCTTATCAATTGATTCATCAGTTATTCCATAGGTTTGCAAGAGAGGGATAAACGTGTCTATCAAATATGAATAGCCCACCCCGCCTTTATATACCAAATGTGATTTTCTGGTGATGTCCATAGACAGCAGAACCTTGTCTATATACCCTTTAGCCTGTATCTTTTTCAACATTTCTGCCCGAACACGATCAGACATATAATTTTCTTTACCTATTGTATCGAATTCTACATACACACCTTCTCTCAGCATTTTCAATATATAATCGGCATCTCCTGATAAATCAACATGCCCTATCACCACTCGGTTTAAATCAACTTCATGTTTTTTGAAAAATTCTACTTGTTCATGCCCTAATGTTCCTATGGAAGTATGGGTTGATATTGGTTTTTTTGTTTGCTTATGCGCCACAACAACCGCTTCAAATACTTTTTGTTCGGTTTCCGTCCATTTATTGTAACTTGTTCCAATTTCACCGATCAGCTCGGCTTTAGCATCTGTTCCTCTAATTCCTTCAACAATCTCCATTACCATTCTTTCTGCCAACTTTTCTTTTGGTTCGCGAAACACATGGATCGGGTAAAAAGTATCTTGGTAGAAACCAGTTGAAAAGACAATATTAATGCCTGTTTCTTCTGCTACTTTTTGAACGTATGTAATATTTCTCCCCATTCCAATATTCGTGACATCCACAATATTGCGTACGCCCTTTTCGTATAAACTTTTAAATTCTCTAACGGTTTCAGAAAATACATCCAACTTACAATCCTCATTGTTTTTTACTTCGGAAAGGTCTATCGTTGTATGTTCATGCATATAGGTCATTCCGTCTTTCAACATTCGGAAACTTCCCCTCTTTCGATGATTTAGCCAACCTGCCATAAACCGACTGCATAGAGAAGATTGGCAACAATCCCCAACAATATAACTGCAATAGGGCCGACAGCCAATTCAACAAGTGGTTTTGATGCAATTCGGTTTATTAAATAAAATCCAATCACCCAGAAGAAGCCAATACCGGGAGCAATTTTTTCCCCTGCCATCGCACTGCCAATTAATATAGCCATTCCTAGAACATCTGACAGCGAAGTGCGAATATGCTCCCCCATCTCCCTTACACCAGGCAGTTTGTCCATACTTTTTGATACTGCGGATAATGATACGACCTCTAAATACATGACTAAAAAGCCCAACAGAAATGCTAAAATCGGTATATCCCTGAAAATAAGACCGATTGCAAATACCAAAGTGGTACCAGCTAAACCATAAACTCCTGTTACGATCGCAGTTGAAAAAACTAAAGGGATGAAGCCAATTCCACGTGCAAATGTAGCGATTGCCGCCTCTGTGTAAAGCTCTTTATTAATCAATGCTTGAGGCATTGCATCCACTGCTAAAATCAGCATGGATGATGTTAAAGAAACAAGTCCTCCCATAAGAGCTAATAACCAGCGGTTTTTTTTAATTCGATTTACACGCTCATTAAATATATTCACTAAATTTGCATTAGTAGATTCATCTCCGCCTCTAATTCTCGCAGCATAATAAATCATCATTAACATTCCTGCTAATAAAGCCATTCCTTCAGGACTGAGCGAAATTTTATATCCTGCAGCTTGAAATGTTCCAAACTTCTCGAATAAGAGAAACGAAGCCAAAGTGACGATTGCAGTGACGGCGGCTTTTTTTAAACCGTGCTGATATCCAACCGCTACAGCTGGAAATACTGTAAATGCAATAATAATAGGCTGACCAATAAGACTTAAAGAATCTATAAAATTTACGGGAAACATGCCAAATAAATCTACTACAAATTGCAGTCCTAAAACGATTCCAATACTATAAACGGCACCAATAACCCCTGCAGTTATCATGCCTATTTTGTTTTCCGGAGTCCAAATGCCAATAATGTCACACGCCAATAAAATGCTGTGTCCAATAATGATTGTTGCTCCTATTGAAAGCGGAATACCAAACCCTATGATTAAGCCAAAACTTAATGCAAAACTTGTTGCAGCAAGCTCCCCTCTTGTCATTCTCCCCTCAAGGTATTCGGGCATAATCGGTCGCAAACCATCATTAAACACTGCTACTCCGCGATTTACTAGTATAGAACCTAATGCACCAACAGCCGCTATGACAAGACATTGAATTAAAGAAAGGTCCATTCATTATTCACCTCTATGATTTTTCTCATCTTCTGTACATCATGTCATCCGTGCTTCTTAAATCATCCAGGAAAGCGCTTTCTTTAACTGAAAAAAATGTATACAGTTGAAGCCGGTGTAACAAAATATAAAGAAAAAAATTCATTTATTTTAATAAATAAGGAATTAAAATGTTTAATATATTTTGTGAAGACGAAGCTGTAAAACCAAAGGCAATTTTGCCGCTTTCTACTTCCTTCTCGATCTCTTCCTTGTTTTTTATGGTACTTGGCGAAGCCAAGGTGACGCATTTATCTTTGCCTAATAATGCAATTGCCATTGCAAGCGCACCACCGGATCCTGTTTCACAGGCGCCAATATAATAATCTACCTTATTGTTTTTCACAGCCATAACAGCGTCCAAATCACCTTTAACCAAAACTTCTACATTGCTTCCCCCAATTTCTTTAACAAGTTTTTCAATCGCTTGTTTTTTCAACTGTCCGCCTATTACGATTCTCACCATAATAAAACCCTCCTATTCATTAGATTCTATGACTTTATGAAGATGAAGATAAAAATAGACACGCTCACCTTCTGGAAGTTCTAAACCTGCCAGTGAATGTATAAAATCTATCACTTCTTCTATAGCATTTTTATATGGTGTTTCGTACACTTCATTGATGATGGCAATTGCAGGACTTTCTTCGCTTTCTCCCCTCTCAATTCTAGTTAAAGCCATCGCCATGTGCGTCCAAAACATTTCAGAGTCTTTGATCACCTCCTTTTTCAGCTTTTTTGATAAGAAAACAAATGTGTTCAAAGTTGTGTTGAAAGCATTTTTTGTAATCACTCGACTCGTTAGTAAAATAGACAACTTTTCTTCCAGCTGTATTTGGTTCACGACAGTCCCTCCAATATACTGTATTTAGTATTTTAAATTTCAAATGCTGACCCATCGCCTCATGTATTGAATGACAAGTCGGATGGGCCGGCATTTTAGTAGCGCGGTATTTTCTCTCCTTTTTCTACACTTTTTTGAGTGTCTAATATTTGTTTCTCATTAACCAAATGCCACTTTTCTGCTATTTCTTTTTCTCTGTCTCCTTCAATAACAATAACGGCTTCAGTTGTATCCTTGGAAATTTTCTTGGCTTTCGGTGAAAAAAAATCGATTGCTTTAAACGTTTGAATCATTCTTTTGTCATCGGCATTCCAAACTGCTGCATCAATTTGTTTTGCAAGAAGCATATCGAAAAGCTGCATATAATTCACATTGACAAACTCAGCATTTTCATTTTCAAATTCAGCCAATGTTAATTGTTTCTGATCCAGGGACTCCAAATCAACACCTACTCTTACAACATCCTTACCTATTTCCTCATTTGGATGAGCTAAGAAGATTTTATGGGAAGATACATAACTGCTTTCCCCGAATTTCTTAAAAATTTTCAAATTTGGATATTCTGCTATGATATGATCTGCCGTCATCTTAGAAACAATTGCAAAATCACTTCTTTTTGTTCGGACTGCTTCGATTCGATTCACTCCGCCACGCATATAGATCAAGTTAACTGTTTTTCCGGTTGATTCAAACCCTTCCACAATCCCTGTTGCCAGCCCTTCATATTTCCTTGAATACGGAAGTGGCATTGAGCCGATTAATGGTGCAATACCTGCAATCTCAAGTAATAAATTGTTATCCTTACTTACCAAAAACGTTCCTAAATGGCCTCTAGCCTCCAAATAAATCGCTTTCATATCAACCAATAAATTCAGCGCACTTTGGACAGTCCCCCTGCCGATGGATAACTTATGACAGTAGTCTGAGATGCGGGGAATTTTTTCACCTGCTTTGATATTCATCAATTCTTTAGCAATATTTTTAGCAGCCAAACCATTTTTAGAGTAAAATTTTTCCCACATAATTCATCTTCCTCAAAACAATATACTATATTCTGTATAATCAATTATAAGAGTTGTATCCTAATTTTGCAATAGTATTTTATTCAGAATACTATAAAAAAATATTTTGTTGGCGCACCGTGAATGAATGATAGGTCTCCTTATTCCTGTTTCCGCGTGACAAAAAGAAGCAGCCTAGAAGGCTGCTTCTTTTTTATGAATCATAAATATGGACGGTCGGTTCCTTGTCTCCCGGCTTTTTCAGGATAACGGCTTCCTGCCCGGCTGACGAATTAATGTTGATCTCAACGTTCAGTCCGCTTTTGCCGTAGTAATCCATCACTTCACCGGTCAAGAACTGGGTAAAGGCGATGACTTCGCTTTTGCCGTAAAACTGCATCGGGATGTTGATTTTCATGTCCTGCATTTGGTCGTCTTTATAGAGAGCCGTGCCGACAACCCCTGTGTAGTTTGGAAAATACGTGTCGACTTTGTTTTTAAAGCGTTTGAAAAGCTCCGCGTCATCCGGATGTTTCTCTGAACCTTCTGTTGAAGGGAAGAACGTGTACTCTTCATTGATTTTATCCCAGCCGCCGAGCTCGCTTGTCCCTGATTTCACATCGGTTTTGGCGATAAAGTTTCCAGGGACGATCGATGACTTAGGCGCCTGCTTGTAGAGCATGATGGTCAGCGGAATGTTTTTCAAATCATCCATGTTTCTGATCCGTTTCGCCACTTCCTCGGCAATTTTTTCGCCTTCCTGCCTCAGCTTTTTGTCGCTGATGGTCACTTCTTTTTGCGGGTCGCCGACATTTTCGCGGTAGTAGTAGACAGAGTTCAGCGCAAGGCCGATCACGACGCCGCCGAGCTCAATCGTATCCTTGTCTTTGCGGACGAGGTAGTCATGCTCAAGCATATGGGCGAGGTATACCGGGCTTTCTTCGTTTTGCTTCTCTGTTGACCCGCTTCCGGAAAGGGCGGGGTTCAGTCCGAGGTTTTTGAAGTTTTTATCGTCTTTCTCCGCTTTTTTCAGGTCGTCTCCCGTTTTTTTGCGGGCGAGCCAGCTCGTAACTGTATCCTCATCCAGGTATTGTCCTTCTTGAAAAAGGTAATCGTCAGTAGAAAATGAATCTTGCGCAAGGCGCATCATGCCTGTCTCAAATTCATCGATATCCAGCCGCGTATTCAGGCGTTCGGTCGTCAAGCCGCGGGCTTTCCCCGCCTTGAAAGGAAGAACCATTTTATAATAAGAATCGGAGATGTTGTATTTCGGAATGATGGCTTTTTCTTTCGACTTATCCGTTTTCTGCACCATCTCCTGCTCTTCTTCTCCCCCAAAATTCGGCGCACAGGCCGAGAGCATGAGCATACCCGCAGCAGCCGCCAAACATAATATCTTTTTCAATAGAAAACACTCCTCTTATTTCTTTAGCTCACTGATCAGTCTTGCTTCATCCCATACTTCGATGTTCAGCTCTTCAGCTTTCGCCAGTTTGCTGCCTGCCGCTTCGCCGGCAATGACGAGATCGGTTTTTTTGCTTACACTGCCTGTGATTTTTCCGCCGAGCGCTTCGATTTCCGCTTTCGCGTCGTTCCGCGACATTTCGTTGAGCTTCCCGGTCAGGACGATCGTTTTCCCCGCAAAATACGAATCGCTCGCTTCAGCGGCCGCTTTTTTCGGGCCCTTATACTCGGTGTTCACCCCGAGTTCTTCAAGCTCGTCCAACAGCTTTAAAATCTCTTCTTTTTCAAAATAAGTGACGAGGGCGTCCGCCATCTTCTCGCCGATTTCATCGACTTCGACCAATTCTTCTTTTGTCGCTTTTTTGAGCCTGTCAAGCGTTTCAAAATGCATCGCCAGTGTCTTGGCCGCTTTGGCGCCGATGAAGCGGATGCCGAGTCCGAAGAGAAGCCGTTCCAATGAATTCTCCTTCGATTTTTCAATCGACTTCAATAAGTTGTCGGTCGATTTTTCCCCCATCCGCTCGAGATTGATCAGCTGCTCGCGCGTCAGCTTATACAGATCGGCGACATTGTGGACGAGGTCTTCGCGGAACAGCTGGATGATGACGCGCTCGCCAAGACCGTCTATATTCATCGCGTTCCGGGAAACGAAATGGATCAGGCCTTCCCTGATCTGAGCCGGGCACTCCGGATTGATGCAGCGAAGCGCGACTTCTCCTTCAATTCTGACAAGCTCGCTTCCGCATTCCGGGCATTCCTTCGGCATGTTGAATTCTTTCTCTTCTCCCGTCCTCTGTTCGACGAGCACGTTGACAACCTCGGGAATGATGTCTCCTGCTTTTTTAATGACGACTTTGTCCAGCAGTCTGATATCCTTCTCTTTAATCAAATCTTCGTTGTGGAGAGAAGCTCTTTGGACGGTCGTTCCCGCCACTTTTACAGGTTCGAGAATCGCAGTCGGGGTTACTGCACCCGTCCGGCCGACGCTTAATTCAATGTCCAAAAGCGTTGTGACAACCTCTTCGGCAGGAAACTTGTAGGCGATTGCCCAGCGCGGGCTTTTTGCCGTAAAGCCGAGTTCTTCCTGCTGATCAAGGGAGTTGACTTTAATGACGATCCCGTCGATTTCATACGGGAGGTCGGCGCGTTTTGTCTTGAGCTCTTCGACGATCTCAATGACTTCTTCGATCGTGCTGCATTTTTTTCTTTCATGATTGGTTTTAAAGCCGAGTTCGTCGAGGAAATCAAGTCCCTGGCTTTGCGTTTCAACGCCCATTTCGTCAAGCTCCGCTATACTGTAGACGAAGATGTCGAGATTTCGTTTCGCGGCGATTTTCGGATCGAGCTGCCTTAATGAGCCGGCAGCGGCGTTCCGCGGGTTGGCGAACGGCTCTTCATCCCGTTCGAGCCGCGCTTTGTTCAGCAATTCAAAGGAGCGCTTCGGCATAAAAGCCTCGCCGCGCACTTCAATTGAAAGATCGCGCTTCATTCGGAGGGGAATGTTTCTGATGGTCTTCAAATTTTCTGTAATATCCTCGCCCGTTGTTCCGTCGCCTCTTGTCGCACCTCTGACAAATACGCCGTTTTCATAGCGCAGTGAAACAGCAAGACCGTCTATTTTAAATTCGACGTTGTACTCAACATCTCCGACCGCCTGGCGGACGCGGCGGTCAAAGTCGCGTAGATCTTCTTCATTAAACGCGTTGCCGAGGCTCAGCATCGGCGTTTTATGCTGCACCTTTTGAAAGGCGTCCAAAACGGCTCCGCCGACGCGCTGAGAAGGAGAGTCCGGCGTTTTCAGGTCGGGGTGCTCTTCTTCAAGAGCAATAAGTTCCTTCATCAGCTTGTCATATTCGGAATCAGGCACGCTTGGGTCGTCAAGGGTGTGATATTCGTAGTTGTATTTGTTAATCAATGCATGCAGTTGTTCCACACGGCGTTTAGCTGCTTCTTTTTCCATTGGTTTCGTCCTTTCATTTCAGGTCTTTTGCCATTTATTGCTTTTCAATAGGCGCAAAGGCCGCGAGAAGACGCTTCACTCCGGTCGGGCTCGGGAAGGCGATGTCAAGCTCAGTCGATTCGCCGGATCCTTTGACGCTGACAACGGTTCCGACGCCCCACTTTTTATGGGAGGCTTTGTCGCCGACTGCCCAATTGACACCGTCGCCGCCGGTTTTGCTGTACGATGCAGCCGGCCGGGTAACCGGGCCTCTCCGCTCCGGCTTTCTTCCAAACGGCGTTTTCAGATCTTTTTTCTTCTCGTTTAGATTGTCCAATAATTCTTCCGGTATTTCCGCAATGAACCTTGATTCCGGGTTCATATTCGTTCTCCCGAACAATGTCCGCATCCGCGCGTTAGTTAAATAAAGTTCTTCCTCAGCCCTCGTGATGCCGACGTATGCGAGTCTCCGTTCTTCTTCCATCTCCGCTTCCTCCATCAGGGAGCGGCTGTGCGGGAATACCCCTTCTTCAAGCCCCATCAGGAACACGACCGGGAATTCGAGTCCTTTTGCGGCATGAAGCGTCATCAAGATGACCGCGTCTTGATTTCCGGTCTCTTCTTCCTTTTGATCAAGCTGATCGATATCGGCGATAAGGGCCAAATCCGTCAAAAAGGCGACGAGCGATTTATCTTCGCTTTGCTGTTCAAAGTTTTTCGTTACGGAGAGAAACTCGTCGATATTTTCAAGACGGCTCTGCGCTTCCAGGGATTTTTCCGCTTTCAGCATTTCGCGGTATTCGGTTTTTTCAAGGATTTCTTCCGTAAGCTCTGTGACAGATAAGTATTCCTGCATGTTCGTCAGGTTTTCGATCGTCTGTCTGAACTCGTCAAGCGCGTTCGCCGCTCTTGCGCTGAGACCGATAAAGTCAACCTGTCCGAGCGCTTCAAATAAAGACATTCCGTTCATATCGGCATAAGCCGCAATTTTATCGACTGAAGTCGCACCGACGCCGCGCTTCGGCACGTTTACGATCCGCGCAAAGCTGATATCGTCGTCAGGATTTGCGACGAGGCGCAAATACGCAAGGATGTCTTTGATCTCTTTCCTGTCATAGAACTTCGTGCCGCCGACAATGTTGTAGTTGATGTTCGCTTTCATCAGCGTTTCCTCGATGACACGCGATTGAGCGTTCGTCCGGTACAAAATCGCGATATCAGAGTAAGATCGTTTTCCCGAGCCGACGAGCTCCCTGATTTTGCCCGCGACAAATTGGCCTTCGCCAAATTCGTTGTCGCCTCTGAAGTAGGAGATTTTCGCTCCTTCGTCATTTTCGGTCCAGAGGTTTTTCGGCTTTCTGTTGGAGTTGTTCTGAATCACTTCATTGGCCGCGTTCAATATCCGCTTTGTCGACCTGTAGTTTTGTTCGAGCAGAATGACGCTTGCATTCGGATAGTCTTTTTCAAACGACAGAATGTTGGCAATGTCCGCTCCGCGCCATCTGTAGATCGACTGGTCGGAGTCGCCGACGACGCAGATGTTTTCGAAGCGCTGCGCCATTTTTTTGACGAGCAAATACTGCGCCCTGTTCGTATCCTGATACTCATCGACATGAATGTATTGGAATTTCCGCTGGTAGTATTCGAGCACTTCCGGCACCCGGTCAAACAGGATGATCGTCGTCATGATCAGATCGTCAAAATCGAGCGACTGGTTTTTCCGCAGTTTTTTCTGATAATCTTTGTAGACATCGCTGACGACTTGTTCAAAAAAACCGCCGGCTGTTTTCTCGTACTCTTCCGGGTCGATCAATTCGTTTTTCGCACTGCTGATCGATCCGAGTATGCTTCTGGGATCGAATTTTTTCGGATCGATGTTTCTTTCCTTTAAGATTCCTTTAATGACGGAAAGCTGATCTGACGTATCAAGAATCGAGAAATTCCGGTTGATGCCGATTCTGTCGATGTCTCTCCGCAAAATTCTCACACACATGCTGTGGAACGTCGAAATCCAGATGTCGTCCGCTCCCGGTCCGAGAATGCGTTCCACACGTTCTTTCATTTCTCTGGCCGCTTTGTTCGTAAATGTAATCGCCAAAATGTTCCACGGGGCAACGCGCTTCTCCGCCATTAAATACGCAATGCGGTGCGTCAATACCCGCGTCTTTCCGCTTCCTGCTCCGGCCATGATCAAAAGCGGACCGTCCGTCGTTTTGACCGCTTCCTGCTGCATCTTGTTTAATCCGCTTAATAATTGGTCGCTAATGTAATTCAATTCCGTTCACCGCCTATTCAAACATATGTTCTATTATAAACCAATCCGGTTCGTTGTGCTCATCCTTTTACGGCCTTTACCGTTTGCAGCGCATCTTCGAAATTCTCATAAATCGCGTTTCCGACGACGATCACATCGGCGTGCTCAGCCATTTTTACCGCCGTCTCCGCATCTTTGATGCCGCCGCCGTAAAACAGCGTCGTTTCCTGAAGCACCGCTTTTGTTTCCTTAACGATCTCCGAATCCCCCAGCATGCCGCTGTATTCAAGATAAAAGACCGGAAGGCGGAAAAGATGTTCTGCCACGCGGGCGTATGCTTTAATATCCTCAATGTCAAGCTCGGTATCTGCGTTTGTTAAAGCGGCAGCCTTGCAGTCCTGATTCAAAATACAGTACCCTTCAACAACAATCTCATCAGGTGACATCAGCTCGCCGTATTCTTTCATCGCCTTTTTATGTAAGCCGGCAATCCAGTCGGTATCTCTGCTGTTGAGCACAGTCGGAATAAAATAGAGATCAAATCCCGGGACGATCGCGTCAATCGTCGACACTTCCAGGACGCACGGCACTAAAAAGCGGCGCACTTTTGACATCAGCCGAAGGACATCATCTTCTGTGACATGATCGCTTCCGCCGATCAAAACCGCGTCTGTTCCAGATTCGCACAGCTGTTCAAGCTGATCATCCGTAATATCTTTATTCGGATCGAGTTTAAAGACATGCTTCCACTCGGTAATATCGTACATGAAAAAAGCTCCTCCATTCGTTCTTACCATTTAAATATTATAACAAATTCAGCCCCTTTCGAAAAACGGATAACGAATAAACGATAAACGTGCAGAAAGCACAAAAAAACCGCCGGTGCTCAGTGCCCTGAGCCAGGCGGTTTCATGACATCATGAAGATGATTCAGATTGATTTGCTTTGACGCGGTCCAGCGCCATGATATAAGCGTCATTTCCGTAGTTCAGGCAGCGTTTCACCCTGGAAATGGTCGCGGTGCTCGCTCCGGTTTCCGTCTCAATTTTGTGATACGTGTTACCGTCGCGCAGCATTCTGGCTACTTCGAGCCGCTGAGCCAATGACTGAATTTCATTTATTGTGCATAAATCATCGAAAAAACGATAGCATTCTTCGAGATCTTTTAGTGATAGTATGGATTGAAAAAGCTGGTCCAGCTCTCTCCCGCGCAATTTATCGATCTGCATCTTTACACACCTTCTCCTTTGCTAATAGAAACCTTGCTGAGATCGGGAACGACATTGATCCACGTTTTTCCCGGCACAAACGGAACGGTCTTGCCGTCCGTCTTCGGTATGATCCGGCCGTTTTCGTTCTTCCAGCTGATCCGATGGACTTCCCCGTTTTGCAAAAGGAGTCCTTTTCCGCCTGAACGAAGGTCAATATCCCTTCTCCCGTACGCATCTTTCATATGATGTTCGGCTTCCGCTATTAGAATGTTTTGAAGAACAACCGGTTCTTCTGTTTCAAGGTCTGTTGTCAAAATACCGTCTGACTTTCTCACATAGCCTTCAACCTTTTTATCATAACCATATTCGACACGGTTTGTAACGGATTTTGTTCCGTAATCTAACCGTATAGAATAAAGCGCATCCGAAGGTTTGTCAGGGCTTGCTTTAAAAGTGAGCGGTTCTGTGCGGGTTTCGATGGCATATCCTTTGTCATCTGCTGCTTGCTTTACATTTTTATATGACGTGTACGAATTATGCGGCGCTTCCCGAAAATCGGCCCTCCAAAACAGGCTGCCGTCGTAATCCATCCCATTGATATGATCGGCGTCGCCGTTCAACAGGCGGCTTTTTGCACCCGGACTCCAGCCGTGATGCACCAAGAGGCTGTCAAAACCGAGAGCCAAATCAATGAAATACTCCCGGGCGCTGCGGACTGGGCCAACCGCTTCAGGCATGTCGCTTTGATAGATCGCCAACAATCGTGTGATCGGTCCTTCACTGAGAGCTTCAATGACAATGTCAGCCTTGCTTAATCCCGACTGCGGCCGTGCTTTTGAATGATTGTTCACCACAACGGCAATGGGCCGCTGCCGAATATCTCCGTCCGCCTTCAATCCTGTCAGCGGATGAATGTTCTTTTCCTTTTCCTGCTGTTCCTGCGACTGGCACGATGCAAGCAGTAAAAGAGAAGCAAAACAAAGCAGTACTCTTACATATCGATTCACCATAGATTAGCTCCCGCTCTTTTATATTTTAACGCATTATCGATGGAAAGAGTACAGTTTTTTTCATCACATCAAAGATCCCTTTCGGCGTCACCCTGATATAAGGCAGATGAGTGCTTTGCAAAAAGAGCAGGGTGTAGATCGGGTCGTCAAACGTATAGCCTCTTTCAAACAAAAGCTCTTTTAACGTCTTTTCCCTTTCAAGCACCTTTTCATACATCTCATTTGATGCGCCGCCGCTTAAATGAAGAGGAATTTCGTGCAGGATTTTTCCGTTTTCCGCTAATACGATACCTCCCCCGATTTCTTTCATCCGCTTGAAGGCCAAAAGCATGTCTTCCTTGTTTTTGCCGACCGCGATAATATCTCCCGTTGTCGAATAGGAGCTGACGAACCCTTGGACGCGGGTTGCAAAGCCCTTCAGCATCGTATTGACACGCCATTTTCCGTATTTGTCGAACAGCGAGAGATAGCTTTCATCATGGTCAAAAGAAAGCTGGTTGACAGAGTTGTCAATCTCAATCGTATAAGGCTCCATAATCACGGAATTCCTCATTTTTAAGCCGAGCGGCATGGAAAACTGCAAGTCATCCATCGTTAGATCATATGAAAGGTTCAGAGGGACAAGACCCCCTTTTTGCCAATCCGGAACTGAAAACGCATTCATATTTACGCCGCCTGATTTGATCAGCCGCCCTTTTGCCAAAACTGTCTCCGGATTCGGTTCATCAGGGCTATTCAAAATGTTGAGCGTTGCGTATCTGCCCGGTGCCACCACACCGAGGATATCCTCCATATGATAATACTTAGCGATATTAAACGAAGCCATATTATAGGCATCGATCAGCGGCACGCCCTCTTCGATGGCAATTTCAATCAGCTTGTTTGTCATGCCTTCTTTATAAAAGTTCGGCGTTGCACCGTCCGTTGTATAAAACATATGGTCATAATGGTGAAAGCCGTCTTCGTGCAGCTCGCGCAAAATCTTTCGCAAATCAGGACGGATGGAAGACTGCCTCAAGCCGACGTGGTATCCAAGTTCAAGCCGCTTCAGCACTTCCTTTCCAGTCATGGATTCATGATCTGCATCAGCGCCGAAAAGCTTCATCTTCGTGAGCGTTTTTTCCGATGCTCCCGGAAAATGACCCTCGATCCGCTTTCTCCTTCTTTTCGTGCACTGCATGCAATGAAGGAGCAGATCATCGCCGTCCAAGAGGCGCGGCCAGCCTGTCATTTCTCCTCCCTGGATGACGTCCGGGTGTTCTCCCCAACGTTTTCGGTAATCGATCGATAAAATTTGATCTTCATTCAACACTTCAGTCTGCAAGTCATACCTTGACCACCAATAGTAGTGGACAGGCTGTTTTTTCAGTTCTTCCAATATAGAAAACGCTTTCTTTTTTCCGCAATGCAAAAGCAGAAACAAGTTGTCATTTACGAATGTCGTCGTTCCAAACTGTGACACATATTCAGCCAAAGTTTGGGGATTATAAATTTGAAAAGGATGGACATGCGGCTCAATATACCCGGGTACAATGTATTTTCCTTCACAATCTATTGTAGTTTTAACAGCCGTCTTCGGCAAGTCACGGCCGACGTAAACGATTCTGTCATGATGAATCCATACGTTTGCCAGAATCCATTGCTTTACATACGGGTTCAGTACAGAGGCATTTCGTAAAAGGAGCGTTGGCTGCAGCCTTGAACTTACAACATCAACTTGCGATCTGATGTGTTTGTTTTTCCAAATTAAGGTGCGTTCGGACATTCACATACTCTCCTTTACATGTAATGATCCTATGTTAACACATTTACTATCGTCACGCATTACCAATCCGTTACAATTTTTCGAAAAAACACTTTATTTAATTATTTAAATAGGAGGAATGAAGCATGAAGCAAAACATCGGACTGTTTGACGCCGTTTTTCGCATTGCCTGCGGACTGACGATCCTGTCGGCGGCAGCGGCAAAGTTTACGAGAAAACCGTGGTGCAGAATGACGCTTTTCTGCATGTTTATGGGGGCGATGAAGGCCGCTTCCGGCATCTTGCGATTTTGTCCCATGACATATGTTTGCCAAACTTATATGAAGCAGCAGGGAGAGACTGGCGAACAATCGTAAAAAGCACCTTTTATAGGTGATTTCAGACCGTTGACAAAATAGGTCGGATTTCTAAGGTCCTACCTATTTTTTGTCAAGTTTATTTTGTTTTTTCGATGAAAAAGCCGGCGGTTAGGGCCTTTCCATGTCCATTCATGTCAGCGAAAACAAGCATCGCCTGCATGGACAATTTTTTCTTTCCCCACAGGGTTGTCCAGCGCAGGCCATGCCGCAAAAAACCCGTTCGATGGTTTCGCGCATGGAGCGATGCCCAAGCACGTATTGAATCAGAACCATTTTGATCAATACAACAGGATCAATGCTTGGACGTGCTTTTGAAGAATAAAGAGGGGCAACTTTTTCATAAATAAATGAAAAATCCATGAACTTCTTCCATCTTCCTGACCAGATCATCTTCAAGGACAAGTTCACTTAAGGCAACGACTTCAAGCTGTTCACGCTGATCTTTTGAGTGCTTGGACAACATAGTAAAACCTCCAAAACTAGATTCCACTCACATTTTTTTTAAAAAAGCTTGTCGATGAAGCCACTTTTTATGCTTTGTCGACAAGCTGAAAGCATCCCAAACCGGGATGCTTTTTTCTATTCGGTCAATTTTTCAATCTGGCCCATCACATCGCTGATCTGCTGAGCGCTTTGCACCAATTCTGACTGCTCCAGCTTCTCGACTGTTAATTTTCCTTCCTCAACACTTTTCAAAACATCCTCAGCGCTTTTTTGCAGTGTTTCATTATGCTTCTCGATGGTGTTATGAATCTCGGCTGCGGCATCGGGAGGGGTTAATTCATTAAAATCGGCTGCAGCCTGCTGGATAGACTCAAGCTGAGTTTCCAGCTTTTCTTTTGCACCCGTGTCGTTTACAGCCTGTTCAGCCAAGGAAGGCGCCTCCTCCGCAAATGTCTTCACTTCTTGGATATAGCCGGCCGCTTCATTTGTATAGTTCAATCCGTCATTCACCTGATCAAGCATTCCGCATCCGCCTGCACCTAAAAGGCCCATTCCGGCAAGAACTATAAGAATTCTTTTCATTGTTTGCCTCCTTATCGTTTCTTTTTCATTTTTTCTTTCAAAATCGGAATTAATTTTTCTTTCGCCAAAGGCAGACCTTTCTTCACCAATTCACGCTTCAGCCATTTCCCGAGCTTAGACACGGTCAGTCTCCTTTCCCTTTTGATAAAAATGAAAAAACTCCACCGATTTGGTGAAGTGGATAAACAAAAAGACCTTCACCAAATCAGATTTGGCAAAGGTCTCGCTAACAATTAGATTGCCAGCAAAGCCGAGGATCTAGGACATCCCGTAATGACGACTTTACTGTGACAGCTACTCCCCTTTGGAGTATTCATTTTTATTACTTTCATTTTAAGGCACAAGGCTTATCCAGTCAAATTCCTGCTGGCCGGCTTATGAAAGAAATGCCCTGTCCGTAAAAAAACACCTTCTTGGGAATGAAAGTGGCAGATTGTTGACGAAATCCTAAAACGGTTTAAAGTTTTAGGATTTCGTCATCTTTTATAGGGGCTTTTTTGATATTGAATGATGTCATTTTTGCAAATGCTCTCTTATACAATCTTCACATAAAATCAAGCCGTTGCTCTCCAAAAACCTTTTGACATGGGCGAATCCTGATAGTCCGACGGGCTTGTCTACGTAATAAAATGTCTCGTCTTTTGATATTTGTTTTTTACACCTTTTGCAGGTTACATGACTCATATGTTATCTCCTTTTCTATCACTGTCTAAATAAAATTGGTTGTACGATTTTTCTATCGATAACAAAAAAGCACCTTTCACGGGTGCTTTTTTAATTAGTTAGGCGCCGTTTCCCCTGCTGATTTCACCCGCAGACGGAATTGTTTCAAGCCGTACATGCTGCTGTCCGCCATCGGCGCGATCGCAAGCTTTTCCATCGAGGAATACTGCTTCAGAAGCCCCTCAAGGGCAATCGTTGCTTCCAGCCTCGCGAGCGGAGCGCCTAAGCAGAAATGGATGCCGTGGCCAAATCCGATATGCGGGTTCGGATGACGGTGAATATCAAATTCGTGCGCCCTCTCAAATTTCGCTTCATCACGGTTGGCAGAAGCAAGAAAAGCGACGACGCCTTCTCCTTTTTTCAAACTTACTCCTCTGATCTCGGTATCCTGTTTAACGAAGCGCACGATCATCGGCGCAGGCGCCCGGAAACGGACGGCTTCCTCGACGGCCTGCGGAATCAGTTCAGGATGCCTGGCGAGCTCGTCATACGCACCCGGTGTTTCGAGAATGCTGTAGACCGCATTTGAAATCAAATTGGTCGTCGTTTCATTCCCCGCCATCAAGAGCAGGTTGCAAAACGGAACCAATTCATCAGGAGAAAGCTTGTCCCCTTCTTGTTCGGCTTTGATCAAGAGCGAAATCAAGTCATTGCCGAGGTTTTGTCTTTTCTCTTCGATCATCTTTTCAAAAAACGCGGTCAGCTCTTCTTCCCCTTGATCCCTGATGTTTTTCCACTCGTTCACATCTTCTTGCCGATCGCTCTTCGGCAGGCTGACCAACACGTCGGACCATTCTTTGAAATGGTGCTTATACACTGAAGGAACGCCGAGCAATTCCGAAATGACGATGACGGGCAACGGATATGAAAAATCCTGTACAAGGTCGATCTCTTCCCTGCCGCGGATTTGAGCGAGCAGTTCATTCGTCAGTTCGCGAATGCGCGGCTCCCACTCTTTCATGACACGCGGAGTAAAAGCCTTGTTGACGATCGATCTGATTCTCGTGTGTTTCGGCGGATCCATGCTAATCAACGTTTTCGCAAACGTATTGCCGGTTCCAAGCTGATGGAACTGATTTGAAAAAAAGTCTTTGTCGCTGATCACTCTTTTGACATCGTCATAACGGAACACACTCCACACCTTGCTGTCTTCATCATAGTGAATCGGTGATTCGGTGCGCATTTTTTCATACCATGGAAACGGATCATAAGGGTCTTGTCTGTTCTTTCCGTTAAGCAGCGCTTTCTGAATAGGGTTCTGCTGTTTTGTTTGACTCATTCGCTTTCACTCCCTCGGTTCTTGTCAGCTGATTCATGAAGTTCAATATGTTAGTTTAAAATTAAAAGAATCCACCGGATCATTCAACCAACAAGTGGAAAAGAAGTGTCGAAAAAGTGTTTGAGGAGGCGGCTGAAGTGGCTGACAGCTATCGCGGGGACAAGCGGATTACAAAATCGAAAACAAATTTAAAAAAAGCCTTGTTTGAACTGCTTGCTGAAAAAGAATGGGGAAAAATCTCTGTACAGGATATTACGCAACGGGCAAACTTGAATCGAACGACATTTTATCAGCATTATCAAGATAAATACGATTTGCTTCATCAAAATATGAGAGACATGTTTGAAGTAATGAAAGAGGATATTTTTTCGCCGCTTGATATATATTGCAGCGGGGAAAAGCCTGAAGCGTACTGGTATGTGCTGCGCTTTTATCAGCATTTACAACAGAACTGCGATGATTTTGCGATTATCATCAACAGAAGATATGAGCTGAACATTAAGGAGCTGCTCAATGATTTTTGGAATGACAGCTTTTTGACGGGAATCAAAAAAACGGCAGCTGCCGATACTAACCGCTCAGTGCCTCTTGATATCCAGCGGCGATTTGTGATTTCCGCCTTTGCAGGCACAGCCGCATGGTGGCTTGAAAACGGCATGCCTTATCCGCCCGAATTGATGGCTGAATCGTTGATTAAAATGATCCAAAAAAATTGACGGCAAAAAAAGAGACAAAACGGGTGCTTCCGCTCTGTCTCTTCACCGGTTATTTCTGCGCTGCCTTGAGCGCACGCGCGCCGATATCCGTCCGGTAAAACAGCCCCGGTTTTCTTACTCGTTCCACCGCTTGATAGGCTGCTTCCCTGGCCGCTTCAAACGTCTCGGCAAACGCCGTGACATTGGCGACGCGGCCGCCGTTTGTCACAAACTGACCGCCGCTTTTTTTCGTGCCAGCGTGAAAGACGACGGTCTGTTCCATATCAGGCTCAAGCATGCCGATCGGCGTGCCTTTTTCATAGCTTTCCGGATAGCCGTCAGATGCAAGAACAACGGTGACTGCCGCCGTATCCTTCCACTTCAGCTCCACTTCTTTGTCCGCGAGGAGGTCAAGCAAGACTTGTACAAGGTCTGATTCAAGACGCGGCAGTACGACCTGGGTTTCCGGATCTCCGAATCTCGCGTTGAATTCGATCACTTTTGTTCCTTTTTCGGTCAGCATTAAGCCGGCATACAAGACTCCCGTAAACGAACGGCCTTCTTTAACCATCGCTTCGGCCGCCGGCTCCAAAATCGTTTTAACGGCGTCTTCAACGACCGCATCCGAAATCTGCGGCACCGGGGAATATGCGCCCATTCCCCCTGTATTCGGGCCTTTGTCTCCGTCAAATGCCCGCTTGTGATCTTGCGCGATCACCATCGGATACACTTTTTCACCTTTGACAAAAGCCATCAGCGAAAATTCTTCACCGTTCAAAAATTCCTCGATAACGACAGAGGCGCTTGCATCGCCGAACTTTTCATCTTCTAAAAAGTCATGCAGACACTGAACCGCATCTTCGGCTGTCATCGCGACTGTGACGCCTTTTCCAGCGGCAAGCCCGTCAGCTTTGATGACGATCGGAGCGCCTTTTTCCTCAACATACGCCTTTGCTTTTTCAAAAGATGTAAACGTTTCGTATTCTGCTGTCGGTATTTGATATTTTTTCATCAGATCTTTGGCAAACTGCTTGCTTCCTTCAATCACCGCTGCTTTTTTCGACGGACCGAACACCGGAAGGCCCGCTTCTTCAAATGCATCAACAAGCCCTTCGATTAAAGGGACCTCAGGACCGACAATCGTCAGTCCGATATTGTTTTCCTTTGCGAAAGCGAGAAGCCCTTCGTGATTGCCTTCGTCAAGATCAACGAGTACGGCGGTCCCGGCCATTCCGTCATTGCCGGGCGCCGCATATACAGTGCCGACAAGAGGGCTTTGCGCCGCTTTCCAGGCGAGCGTGTGCTCCCTGCCGCCTCTGCCGATAATCAATACGTTCACGCTGGTCACTCCCTTAATGTTTGAAATGGCGGATTCCGGTGAACACCATCGCGATCCCGTATTCATCCGCTTTTTGAATCGAATCTTCATCACGAACCGATCCGCCCGGCTGAATGATCGCCGTCACACCGGCTTTAGCCGCTTCTTCGACCGTATCAGGCATCGGGAAGAACGCATCTGATCCGAGCGCGCTTCCTTTCGCTTTCCCGCCGGCTTGCTCAATTGCGATTTTCGCGGAGCCGACTCGGTTCATTTGTCCAGCGCCGACGCCGATCGTCATATCGTCTTTTGCCAGGACAATCGCATTCGATTTGACATGCTTCACAACTTTCCAAGCGAGCTTCAAGTCAGCCCATTCCTGTTCGGTCGGCTCTCTTTTCGTCGGAATTGTGATGTCGGCGTCGTCAAAACCGTGCATATCCAGATCCTGAATCAAAAGCCCGCCTTGAACAGATGTCAGCTGCTTTTCGTTTTTCACAGGCTGATTGACATCAAGGGTCAAGAGGCGAAGGTTTTTCTTGGATGTTAAAATATCAAGCGCTTCTTGGCTGAATGCTGGCGCGATGATGATTTCCAAAAAGATTTTGTGAAGCGTTTCAGCCGTCGCTTTATCCACTTCCCGGTTCAAAGCGATGATGCCGCCGAAAATTGACGTTTCGTCAGCGGCGTATGCTTTGTTAAACGCCTCTTCGATCGTGTTGCCCGTCCCGACGCCGCAAGGGTTCATATGCTTGACGGCAACCGCAGCCGGCTCCGTGAACTCGCGGACGATTTGAAGTGCTGCATCCGCGTCTTTGATATTGTTGTAAGAGAGCTCTTTTCCGTGCAGCTGTTCAGCTGAAGCGATTGACCCTTTGACAGGGAGCGCACTTTGATAAAAGACTGCTTCCTGATGCGGATTTTCGCCGTAGCGGAGCGATTGCTTTTTCTCAAAAGTGACGGTGAACTGTTCAGGCTCTTTTTCGCCGGTTACCTTTGTTAAATAGTCAGCGATCAACGCGTCATACGCTGCCGTGTGGCGGAACACCTTCGCTGCCAACTCGCGTTTTTTCTCAAGAGAGACGCTGCCGTTTTCTTTCAAGTCGTTCAGTACAGGGCTGTAGTCGCGGGGATCGACGATGACCGCCACGTCCTGGTGGTTTTTCGCTGCTGCGCGAAGCATGCCTGGACCGCCGATGTCGATATTCTCAATCGCTTCTTCGAATGTGACGTCTTCTTTAGAAACCGTTTCTTTAAACGGATATAAATTAACAACGACAAGGTCGATCGGCTGAATTCCCTGTTCATTGAGCTGCGCCATGTGTTTTTCGTTGCCGCGGACGGCAAGAAGCCCGCCGTGAATATTCGGATGAAGGGTTTTCAGACGGCCGTCCATGATTTCGGGAAAGCCCGTCACTTCAGAAATGCCGATGACGTCAACGCCGTTTTCCTGAAGAAGTTTGCTTGTGCCGCCTGTTGAAATCACTTCTACGCCAAGCTCTGTCAATTCTTTTACAAAAGGGACAATGTTCGTTTTATCTGATACGCTGATTAATGCGCGTTTGATCGTCATTCCTTTTCACCTCTGCCATTTAGTTCAAGAAGCTCTTTGATTACTTCGGGATAAAGCTCATGCTCCAATTTGTGTATCTTTTCTTCAAGAGATGCGAGTGTTTCGCTTTTTTCAAGCTCGACGGCGCGCTGGGCGATAATCGGACCGGTGTCCATGCCTTCGTCAACATAGTGAACCGTGATGCCCGCCACTTTCACACCCGCTCTGTACGCCTGTCCGATCGCGTCGATGCCGGGAAACGCCGGCAGGAGCGACGGATGGATGTTGATGATTTTATTCCGGTAAGCCGACAGAAGCGTATCGCCGATCAGTCTCATGTACCCCGCCAGGACAATCCATTCTGCTCCGTGGAGGCGGAGCTGTTCAACGATCACTTGTTCAAAAGCTGCTTTATTTTCGAACGATTTCGGCTGGAATGCGAACGATGGAATTCCGGCTTTTTCAGCTCTTTCAAGCACTTTCGCATCGGGCTTGTCACAGACGACAAAAACGATTTTGGCATCCCAGTTCTCTTCTCTCATTCTTCTTGCGATCGCTTCAAAGTTCGTTCCGCTTCCTGATGCAAATACCGCGAATTTTCTCATGAAAGACCGGCACCGCCAAACTCAACGCCGCTTCCGGCTTTCACTCTGCCGATGAGATAGGCTTTTTCACCGTTGTTTTCGAGCGTTTGAATCACGTCTGTCATATCCTCTTCTTTCACCGCAAGGACAAACCCGATTCCCATATTGAAAACATTGAACATTTCCTCGGACTTCAGGCCGCCTTTCTCCTGAATGAACGGAAAGACAGGAGGGACGGGCCAGGAGCCGATGTCGATTTCAACACCGAGACCCTCAGGCATCATGCGCGGCAGGTTTTCAATAAAACCGCCGCCGGTCACGTGCGCCATGCCTGCGATTTTACCTGATTTCACCGCTTCAAGGACAGGCTTGACATAAATTTTCGTCGGCTCTAAAAGCTCTTCGCCAAGAGGCCGTTCAAAAGGTGTATACGTCTCATCAAGGTTCAGACCGGCATCTTCAAGAAGAACTTTACGAACGAGAGAGAAGCCGTTGCTGTGAAGTCCGCTTGAAGAAAGTCCGATTAAAAGGTGCCCTTCGCTGATGTTTTCGCCCGTGACGATGCCATCTTTTTCAGCGGCTCCGACCGAGAACCCGGCAATATCGTATTCATCCTCTGTATAAAGACCCGGCATTTCCGCCGTTTCTCCGCCGACTAGCGCTGATCCTGACTGTACACAGCCTTCTGCGACACCTTTTACAATTTCTTCAATTTTGACGGGGTCGGCTTTTCCGACCGCAAGGTAATCAAGGAAGAACAGCGGCTCCGCTCCTTGAGCGAGCACATCGTTGACACACATAGCGACGGCATCGATGCCGATCGTGTCATGCTTGTCCATCGCAAAAGCGAGCTTCAGCTTTGTGCCGACACCGTCCGTTCCCGAAATCAGAACCGGCTGTTTGTACGGCAGTTCTGACAGGTCAAACATGCCGCCAAATCCGCCAAGACCGCCCATTGCGCCGATTCGCTTCGTTCTTTCCACATGTTTTTTCATTCGTTTTACGGCTTCATATCCGGCTTCAATATCAACCCCGGCGTTTTTATAGCTTTCAGACAACACAATCCACTCCTTATTCCGCGCTTGTCCATTCGTAATATTCAAAATCAAAAGAGCAGCCGCATCGCTTCTGCTGCCCTTTATTCATTTCAGGAGGCGCGGCGCTTCAAGAGCGCCGGCCGGTTTATTTTGTCAAAACGGCTTCTTTCACGTGAGGAAGAACCGTATCCTGATAAATCTCGGTCGGGTATTTTCCTGTAAAGCAGGCCATGCACTGCCCGCAGTTTTCGTCTTCATACTGTCTTCCGATCCCGGAAAGGAGTCCTTCAATGCTCAAGAATGACAATGTATCGGCGCCGATTTCCTGACGGATTTCTTCCACTGAATGGGAGGACGCGATCAGTTCTTCATGCGTTGATGTGTCAATTCCGTAAAAGCACGGATGGGCAATAGGCGGGGAACTGATTCTGACGTGCACTTCCGTCGCTCCGGCTTCGCGCAGCATCGTCACAATTCTGCGGCTTGTCGTGCCTCTCACGATAGAATCGTCCACCATGACGACGCGCTTGCCTTCAACGACCCCGCGGACGGCTGACAGCTTCATTCTCACGCCCTGCTCCCTGAGCGACTGTGACGGCTGAATGAACGTTCTGCCGACATAGCGGTTTTTAATCAGTCCGAGTTCGTAAGGAATTCCCGTCGCTTCGGCATAGCCGATGGCCGCTGAAATGCTTGAATCCGGAACCCCTGTCACCACATCTGCTTCAATGCCTGATTCTTCAGCAAGCTTTTTACCGAGATTTTTTCTCGCGCTGTGGACATTAATGCCGTTAATATTACTGTCAGGCCTTGAGAAATAAATGTACTCCATGCTGCAGATCGAACGGTTGATGTTGATGGAGAACCGCTCAGACTTCATGCCTTCATCATTGATGATCAGCATCTCGCCCGGTTCTACATCTCGCAAATATGTCGCGCCGACCACATCAAACGCGCACGTTTCAGAAGCGACGACGTACGCGTCGCCGAGCATTGCGACAGATAGCGGTCTGAGTCCGTTCGGATCAAGCGCCACGATCATTTCCTTTTCCGTCATGATCAGGAAAGCATAAGCGCCTTTCAGCATGGAAAGAGCGTTTTTGATCTGATCTTTCAGCTCGAAGTGGCCGCTTCTTTTAATTAAATGGGCGAGCACTTCCGTATCAGAAGACGTTTGAAAAATGCTGCCCTGGTTTTCAAGCTGCTGTTTCAGCTGAGTGGCATTCACTAAGTTTCCATTGTGCGCAAGCGCAAGGCTGCCGTTGTTTTGCGAATGGAAAAGGAACGGCTGGACGTTTTCGAAGCCGCCGCCGCCCGCCGTTGCATAGCGGACATGGCCGATCGCTCCTTTTCCTGTCACCTTTTTGAGCTCGCCGTTTTGAAAAACTTCAGTAATCAGCCCCTGGCCTTTGTGGGCAGACATTTTTTCGCCGTCTGTCGCCACGATGCCGGCACCCTCCTGGCCTCTGTGCTGAAGGCTGTGAAGGCCGTAGTACGTAATTTGCGGTGCTTCTTCATGCCCCCAAATCCCAAATACGCCGCATTCTTCATTTAAGCCTTTGATTTCAGCAAGCATGGGATAGCTCCTTTCCATGCGCTTTCGAGCTCTTCTGTCTGCGCATGAATCCATTGTTGTCCTTCCTGGCTTTGAACAGACAGCGCGCTGTCTGACGTTACTTCGCCGATGAGCTCGGCGTCTTTGACAAGCTTTTCGAACGCTTCTTGATGCTCTTTTTTCACAGAGACGATAAACCGTGATTGTGTTTCGCTGAATAACAATGCAGATTCGCCTGCAAGCGTTACATTGGCGCCGAGTCCTTGAGAAGATATGACGCTTTCCGCCAGCGCCACGCCGATGCCGCCTTCTGAGACGTCATGCGCGGACTGCACGAGCCCTGTGCGGATCGCTTTCAGAAGCGCTTTTTGACGCGCTTGTTCGACTTCCAAGTCGATGGCAGGCGCTTTGCCGTAAATCTTTCCTTCGGACAGTTTTTGCAGCTCGCTTCCGGCGAACTCAGGGAATGTTTCGCCGATGACATAAATCAAATCGCCCGCTACTTTAAAGTGCTGTGTCGTAATATGGTCTGTATCTTCGATCAGTCCGACCATTCCGATGACAGGCGTCGGGTAGATCGCGCTTCCGTTTGATTCGTTGTAAAGAGAGACGTTTCCGCCGATGACCGGTGTGCTGAGCACGTTGCACGCCTCGCTGATCCCGTCTGCCGCTTTTTCGATCTGCCAGAAAATCTCCGGCTTTTCCGGATTCCCAAAGTTGAGGTTATCCGTAACGGCAAGCGGTTCTGCTCCGGAGCAGACGATATTGCGGGCCGCTTCCGCGACAGCGATTTTCCCGCCTTTTTCCGGATCGAGGTACAAGTAGCGGGCATTGCAGTCCGTTGTCATGGCAAGCGCCTTTTTCGTGCCGCGAATCCGCAGGACGGCTGCATCAGAGCCCGGTGCGACAACCGTGTTCGTCCTGACCATGTAGTCATATTGGTCATAAACCCATTCTTTGCTCGCAATAGTCGGCTGCTTTAACAGCTCGAGAAGCGTTTCTTTCGCATCTTCGACTTTTGGTGCAGGGACGTCTGTTTCAAGGAATTCTTTATAATAAGCCGGAACTTTTGACGGCTTATGGTAAACCGGCGCTTCCTCTGCAAGCGCATCAACCGGAAGATCGGCAACCATTTCCCCGTTGTGGAAAAGGCGCAGCATCTTGTCGTCTGTCACGTGACCGACAGCCACAGCTTCAAGATCATACTTGTCAAAAATATCGATGATCTCTTGTTCGCGGCCGCGTTCGATGACTAAAAGCATGCGCTCCTGAGATTCGGAAAGCATCATTTCGTACGGCGTCATCCCTGTTTCGCGCTGCGGGATCAAGTCAAGGTTCATCTCGATGCCCGATCCGGCTTTGGATGCCATTTCCGCGCTTGAACTTGTCAGTCCTGCCGCACCCATGTCCTGAATACCGACCAAGGCGTCTGATTTGATGACTTCCAGACACGCTTCAAGAAGCAGCTTTTCCATGAATGGATCGCCGACTTGCACAGCCGAGCGTTTTTCTTCTGATTGGTCAGACATTTCCTCTGAGGCGAACGTGGCGCCGTGGATGCCGTCGCGCCCCGTTTTCGCACCGACGTACATGACCGTATTGCCGACGCCTTTCGCCTGCCCTTTTTTAATATCTTCATGGTTGATCAAACCGACACACATCGCGTTGACAAGCGGATTGCCTTCATAGCAGCTGTCAAACTGAACTTCACCGCCTACGGTCGGAATGCCGATGCAGTTTCCGTATCCGGCAATGCCCGCGACTACTTCTTCAAACAAGTACTTCACACGCGGTGAAGTGAGTTCACCAAACCGGAGAGAGTTCAAAACAGCGATCGGACGCGCGCCCATTGAAAAGACGTCGCGGATGATGCCGCCCACACCTGTTGCAGCTCCCTGATAAGGCTCAATCGCTGACGGATGGTTATGCGATTCGATTTTGAAGACAACCGCCTGATTGTCGCCGATATCGACGATTCCTGCGCCTTCCCCCGGCCCTTGCAGGACGCGTTCGCCTTTTGTCGGGAACTTTTTCAGGATCGGCTTGGAATTTTTGTAGCTGCAGTGCTCTGACCACATGACCGAAAAAATCCCGATTTCCGTATAGTTTGGAAGCCTTCCGAGAATCGATTCAATCATGGCAAACTCGTCATCGCTGACACCCATTTGCTGATAGAGCTTCTCTTCCTTAATTTGTTCTTGACTTGGTTCAAGCAGTAGCGACATGAGTTTCCCTCCAATTTTTCACGATAGATTGAAACAGTTTAAGACCGTCGGCGCTTCCGAGCAGAGAATCGACTGCGCGTTCAGGGTGAGGCATCATGCCTAATACATTGCCTTTTTCATTGACGACGCCTGCAATGCCGGCGACGCTTCCGTTGATATCCGTTCCGTATGTGAAAGCGATTTGGTTGTTTTCTTGTAATCCGGCAAGCGTTTCTTCATCACAGTAGAAGTTTCCTTCGCCGTGCGCGACCGGAATCGTGATGGATTCGCCTTTGCCGTAGGAAGATGTAAAAAGCGTTTCATTGTTTTGGACAACCAGTTCAACCGGACGGCAAATAAATTTCAAATCTTTGTTGCGTCTCATCGCGCCCGGCAAAAGACCGAGCTCCTGCAAAATTTGAAAGCCGTTGCAGACGCCGAGCACCGGCTTCCCTTCTTCAGCCGCTTTTTTGACGGCCGGCATAATGTTTGCGAAGCGGGCGATCGCGCCGCATCTTAAATAATCCCCGTATGAGAATCCCCCCGGAATGAGGACACCGTCATATTCATCAAGACTTGTTTCTGTATGCCAGACGTATTCAGCTTCTTCGCCAAGCTCATCCTTGATCGCGTGGAACATATCGATATCGCAGTTTGAGCCCGGCAGCACAATCACCGCAAATTTCACTGTGCGACAACCTCCTCGACTTCGTATCTGTAATCTTCAATCACCGTGTTGGCCAAAAGTTTTTCGCACATTTCTTTGACGAGAACGTCAAGGTCGCGGTCCGATTTTTCAATTGTGAGCTCCATGTATTTGCCGATGCGGACGTCCTGAACTTCTTTGTAGGACATGCTGTGCAAAGCATGCTGAACGGCGCTCCCCTGAGGATCTAAAACACTCTCTTTTAAGCTGACATACACTTTCACTTTGTACATATTACATGCCTCCAAGTCTTTTGAATATTTCTTCGTATGCATCCGTCAATCCGCCCAGGTTTCTTCTGAACACATCTTTATCAAGCTTTTCATTCGTTTCTTTATCCCACAGCCGGCACGTATCCGGGGAAATCTCATCGGCCAGCAGGACCTCGCCGTCTTTATCGCGCCCGAACTCAAGCTTGAAATCTATCAATCTGACACCGCAAGCCGCGAAAATCGTCTGCAGCTCTTCGTTTACCTGTCTCGTAATCGATTTGATTTTCTCCACCTGTTCAGGCTCAGCCGCGTTTAAAATCCGGATATGGTCTTCTGTGATCAGCGGATCGCCGAGCGCGTCATCCTTGTAGTAAAACTCGATAATCGGCTGCTCCAGCTCCGTGCCTTCCGAAATGCCGAGCCGTTTGGACATGCTTCCCGCAACGACATTGCGGACAACGACTTCAAGCGGGATGATCGTCACTTTTTTAATGAGCTGCTCCGTTTCTGAAATTCGTTCAACAAAGTGGTTGTTGATTCCCTTCTCGTGAAGCCTTGTGAAAATCAGGCTGGAAATTTCGTTATTTAAACGGCCTTTTCCATCAATCTCGGCTTTTTTTTCTCCGTTAAAAGCCGTCGCCGAGTCTTTGTATTCGACAAACAACGTGTTGTCATCATCCGTCAGGTATATCTTTTTCGCTTTTCCTTCATATAAAAGTTCATTTTTCACAATATTCACAGAAGGCCTCCTAACCCGAATGTTGGAAATATTTCATCTTTTAGACCCCCGCCTGTTAAAGCGGGCGGTCGATTCTACGCTAAGCCTAAACGTTCAAAAATGTAGTCGACGTTTTTCAAGTGGTAATTGTAATCAAAGCAGTCGTTAATTTGTTCCGGAGACAGTCGGGACGTAATTTTTTCCTCAGCCTCGACAAGCTGGCGGAACGGCACTTGTTTCTCCCATGCTTCCATCGCTTTCGGCTGAACAGTGTCATACGCTTCTTCACGCGCCATGCCTGTATCAATGAGAGCGAGAAGAACGCGCTGAGAGTAGATCAATCCGAGTGTACGGTCCATGTTGCGCTTCATGTTTTCAGGGAACACGGTCAAGTTTTTCACAATGTTGCCAAAGCGGTTCAGCATGTAGTTCAGCGCGATCGTCGCATCAGGCAGAATGATGCGCTCTGCTGATGAATGCGAAATGTCGCGTTCATGCCAAAGCGGTACATTTTCATAGGCGGTCAGCATGTAGCCGCGGATGACGCGCGCCATTCCCGTCATGTTTTCCGAACCGATCGGATTGCGTTTATGCGGCATGGCAGAAGAACCTTTTTGGCCTTTTGCGAAAAATTCTTCGACTTCGCGGGTTTCGCTTTTTTGGAGGCCGCGGATCTCAACGGCGAATTTCTCGATGCTTGTCGCAACTAGCGCCAGTGCAGCCATATAATCGGCGTGGCGGTCGCGCTGCAGCGTCTGTGTTGAAATCGGCGCCGGTTTTAAGCCGAGCTTCTCACATACGTACTGCTCGACGAATGGATCGATGTTCGCGTACGTTCCGACTGCGCCTGAAATTTTACCGACTTCGATGCCTTCTTTCGCCTGCTTGAAGCGTTCCAGGTTGCGCTTCATTTCTTCATACCAAAGGGCGAGCTTCAAGCCAAATGTCGTCGGTTCTGCATGCACGCCGTGTGTGCGTCCCATCATGACCGTATATTTATGTTCCTTTGCTTTTTCTTTCAAGATGTCAACAAATCTCTCAATGTCCTTGAGCAAAATATCGTTCGCCTGTTTTAATAGATAGGAAAGAGCTGTATCGACCACATCTGTTGATGTCAGTCCGTAGTGCACCCATTTTTTCTCTTCGCCAAGCGTTTCCGATACGGCGCGGGTAAATGCGACGACATCGTGGCGCGTGTCCTGCTCGATTTCAAAGATGCGGTTGATGTCAAACGACGCTTTTTCCCGCAAAACCTTCACATCTTCTTTCGGAATGACGCCGAGCTCAGCCCAAGCTTCACAAGCCAGTATTTCAACCTCCAGCCATGCTTGGAATCTGTTTTCATCCGTCCAAATCGCAGCCATTTCCGGTCTTGAATAACGTTCGATCATTGTTTTCGTCCTCCATCTCTTTCAATCCACTTTTCTGTCAGCTTCCCGATCCATTCATTGTCGGGTGTTCTTAAAAATGTGATATGCCCCATTTTGCGGCCCGGTTTGACTTCATGCTTTCCGTATATATAAAGCTTCGCTTCTTTTAATAGTTCGGGATCTTCTTCAGCCATGTACACTTCATCTCCGAGAAGGTTTACCATCATTCCTTCCTTCAGAAGGTCCGTTTTGCCGAGCGGCAGTCCGCAGACAGCACGGATATGCTGTTCAAACTGGCTCGTTTCGCAAAGATCAAGGGTGTAATGGCCGGAATTATGCGGCCGCGGCGCTAGCTCATTGACGAGAAGTTCGCCGTCTTCTTTCAGGAAAAGCTCAACGGCCAGTGTTCCGACAAGCTGAAGCTTTTCGGCAAGCCTGAGGGCAAGTGCTGCCGCTTGTTCCTGAACCGCTTCATCGGCCCGTGCCGGGACGATGCTCTGGAATAAAATATTTTGTTTATGGATGTTCTCTGCCGCCGGAAAAACGGTTGTCTCTCCGTGAACCGATCTCGTCACGATCACGGACAATTCCATTTTGAAAGGAACCCAGCTTTCCAAAATGCATGTGCCGTGCCGTAAAAGTGCTGCGGCTTCCCCGATTTGTGCTTGTTGTTTCAGGACGTACTGCCCTTTTCCGTCATACCCGCCGCGGCAAGTTTTCAGCACCGCCGGAAGACCGAGCTCCGCTACTGACGCTTCCAGTTCCGTCCGGTCGTGAATGATTCGGTACGGGGCGACTTTGCAGCCCGCTGATTCAATCGCTTTTTTCTCGGTTTCCCTGTTTTGCGTAAGGAGCAACAGCTCGCTCCCTTGCGGAAGGTAAGCGTGCTCTTTCAGCCAGTTCAGCGCATCATAATCGATGTTTTCGAATTCATAAGTAATCACATCGCTCGCTTCGGCAAGCTTCCGTATCGCTTCGCGATCATTATAAGCAGCCGTAATTTCAAGGTCTGCGACCTGTCCGCACGGTGATGAAGGGACAGGGTCAACAACAGCGACTTTATAGCCCATTTGTTTGGCCGCGACCGCCATCATTTTGCCAAGCTGTCCGCCTCCGATAATGCCGATTGTCGCTCCCGGAAATATCGTTTGTTTATACAAGCTGATCACTGCTTTCCAACACGGTTTTTCTGATGCTTTCCCTTCGTTCATCCAATCTTCCGGCAAGCTTTTCGTCAAAAGCAGACAAAATCTGCGCCGCAAGCAGTCCGGCGTTGACCGCTCCCGCTTTGCCGATGGCAACGGTCGCAACGGGTACACCGCCCGGCATTTGAACGATTGAAAGCAACGAATCGAGACCATTCAGCGCTTTTGACTGAACCGGCACACCGATGACGGGCAGCGTCGTTTTGGCTGCGACCATTCCCGGCAGGTGAGCGGCTCCGCCCGCTCCGGCAATGATGACTTTCAAGCCTCTTTCCCGCGCCGTTTCGGCATATTCGAACATTAAATCAGGCGTCCGATGTGCGGAGACGACCTTTTTTTCGTACGGAATTCCCAGTTCATCGAGGATGCCGCAGGCATGTTTCATCGTTTCCCAGTCAGATGTGCTTCCCATGATAACACCAAGAAGAGGCTGCATATCTTTTTGTCCCACCTTTAGCTGTTATTCTTCGCATATAAAAAGCCCGGCATGTATTGCATTTGTAGGAAGCAACACAAACCGGGCATGGCGCGTGTATCGTCAGTTAGTCCGCTTCTCGCGATCTCCATGTCAGTTTATTGTCCACTTTCCTGCATAGTCCGATGATTTACGGTCATCGGGTAGAGACTTATGGGCCATATTCCCAAGATTATATGAGGATGTGTTTTCATGTCATGTTTATCTTAACAACGGACTGTGATAATGTCAACGACATTATCGAACGATAGTATATTTTGTTGTTCTAATGTTCGGGTTTAGAGTAATTTCCCTTCGAATATAATTTTTCTTCCGCACGGAACAACCTGAATCGTTCCATTTTCCTTTGTTTCTTTGAAGACCGGCTCCTCCATTCGACGCACCGGTGTATAGCCTTCTTCCTGCATCTTCGTCAACACGGATTCGATCGTTTCGCCTTCCGTTACTTCAAAGCGCTTTTTTTTCGGCTTTGTCATTATTCTTTAATTCTCCTTTTCTTTACGGCTTTCACCCAGAATCCGCCGTGTATCGTCTTCGGTTCATAGGAAATGATAAATGCTTTTGAATCGATTGATTTAATCGTTTCGTACAGCTGCAGTTCGTATTTTCTCGGCGTCAAAATCTGCATCGCCGTTCTGTCTCCCTCAAGTCCGCCGACGACCCAGTGGGTGACGCCGTAGCCTTTTTCCCTGAGCTGTTTCGGCAAATCCAAATCAAGCTCTTTCGTAATGGCGTTAACGGTAATATAGCCCAAAGCGAGCTTTTCTTCAATTTTCGTGCCGACGATGATTCCGATTCCAAATCCGACCGCGTAAGCAATCACGTTTTGGATTTGATTTAAATTATCTAGAACGAGCCCCAGCCCGACGACGTAGACAAGCATTTCGATTGTCCCGATAAAAGCGGCGAGATACCGCTGGCCTTTAAGAGTCAGTATCATTCGAAGGGTTAAAAACGTTACGTATATAATATTGATAACCAGAATAATTCCAACCATGATCACACCATTCAATAGTGCTGAGTGAAGCAATTGAAATCCCTCCTTTAGATGCAAAGCAATCATATTCTACTAGAGAAATTCTCCATACACAATCCTGTAATGGCCCTGCTTCACCACAAAATTTTTCGACATTGCTCACTCCCATCAGTTTACCCTTTTTCTACCGGTTTCAAAGCATTGAAACGCAATTAAAAAAGACGTTCAAATGAACGTCTTTCAGAGCTGGTGCTTATGATCCCGCTGACGATCTCCAACGGATTCGCTCAGTTTGCGGTGCTCCTTTTCCAAATCGCTCAGCGTGTATGACGAGAGGTCTTTCAAATTGTCCAGCCGCCCTGATTTTGCAAGCTGCCTGATTAAATACTCCTTTTTTTGTTTTACAGCTTTTCGAAGAAAGTTAGCCATCGATCACTCCCCCATCTTATTGGTTAAAATATATATTATTCTTATGAGTCAAATCAGAATTAATGCGGAGAAAAAACCGGTTCTTCAAGAAGAACCGGCAATATCTCCTTAAACAGGAATAAGCGACGACAACAAGTATCCGCCTACCAGCTTCCATGTTGCCGCAACGAATACCAATTCAAGCAAAAAGACGGTAAACACACAGTACATCAGGTCAAACCGCGCTTTTTCGCTTTTTTCATAAATCGATTGAATCAGCGTAAAAGTCCCGAATGTCAATCCCATAAAGATGACGATCGAGAGAATCACCGTCGCGGCCGTGAAGTTGATAATCGCGAATATCATCCACAAAGCGGCGGGGACGATAAACGGAACCAATAGAGAACCGTACTTTGCCGTGATATCGAAAAATGAAACTTTATACCTGAGCATAAAATTCGATACAACCCAGCTCGATGCTGCCATCCAAAACATGAAAGCCATGCAATAGATAAACACAACCAAAAACACTTCCAGGAACGGCACTGACACGCCGAACCCGAGAATTCTCCCCCTGCCCGCAAGCAGCTGATAAAAGTTGCCGAGCGAAAAGAAAACGGCTAAAAGCGTCATTGAAATAACGGAATACTTAAAATAAGACCGGTCAAAATCAAGTGCGCTGCGCACCGGGGATTTTAAAATATCGAGCACAAAGCTGAAATAGCGGAACAAAGCGGCAATCACGCTCTCCATCACCGATTTGACTTTCGCCGCAGACGGATTCGTCTCCTTGCTTTTCTTCGCTTTTTTCCGGGAATTCCTCGACATCCTCGAAGCAGGTTCTTCTATATCATCTTCATTTCGTTTGTGATGTTCTTCAATCATATAAGCAACTCCTATTCTATTCAAAAGCTTTACATAAATGAAAAGCACTTTTATAAATTACATAAGCTGTGTGAAACAGTCAAGACAAACCTCTTTTTATCATAGATGCGGCAGCCCTTATATATGACGAAAAACGAAGGCGGAAGGTTCCGTTTTTAATGATTTGAAAATAAAAAAGGCTTGTCCAAATGAACAAGCCTTTTTTGCACAGCACACCTTATTTCAAGAAAATGAAATAAAGAATGAATACAACAGCCAATCCGTACATAATCGGATGGATCTCTTTTGCTTTGCCTTTAAAGATCATCGTGATCGGGTAGAAAATAAATCCGATCGCGATTCCGGTGGCGATGCTGTATGTCAGCGGCATCGCGATCATCGTGAAGAATGCGGGCACCGCAATCTCAAACTTCGTCCAGTCGATTTTGTTGAGATTCGCCACCATCAGCACGCCGACGATGATTAAAGCAGGCGCCGTCACTTGCGAAGTGATAACGCTGAGGACAGGCGAGAAGAACAGCGACAGCAAGAACAAAACGCCTGTTACGATCGCCGCAAAACCGCTTCTCGCTCCGGCCGCTACCCCGGCACTTGACTCAACATAAGCGGTCGTAGTCGATGTACCAAGGATCGCTCCGGCAACAGTTGCGGAAGAATCGGCAAGCAAAGCCCTGCCAGCGCGCGGCAGTTTGTTATCCTTCATCAAACCGGCTTGTGATGCAACCCCCACCAATGTACCGGCCGTATCAAAAAAGTCGACGAATAAAAACGTTAAAATAACGACAAGCATCTGCACCGAAAAGATATCGTGAAGGTGGATAAAGGCTTGTCCAAATGTCGGTGCAAGGCTGGGAACAGCACCGACAATTTTGTCAGGAACATCAATCTGACCGAAGATCATGCCGACAATCGCCGTGAGCAGCATACCGAAGAAAATGCCGCCGTTCACGCGCAATACCATTAAAATGACAGTAATGATCAGTCCGAAAACAGTCAAAAGAACGGGACCTGAATGAATATTTCCAAACGACACAATGGTATCCGGGTTGGATACGACGATTTTGGAACCCTGCAAACCGACGAAAGCAATAAACAGACCAATTCCCGCACCGACAGCCATTTTTAGCTCATAAGGAATCGAATTGATAATTTTTTCCCTCAAACCGGACAGCGAAAGAGCGATAAAAATTAGTCCGGAAACCATAACGCCGGAAAGGGCCGTCTGCCATGGAATCTGCATGTTCAGAATAACGGAGAATGCAAAGAATGCGTTAAGCCCCATTCCGGGCGCAAGGGCGATCGGATACTTCGCAAGAAGCCCCATGATAAAACAGCCGACAGCTGCTGAAACCGCTGTTGCCGTAAAGACCGCGCTTTGATCCATTCTCAATGCATCCGGGAAATTTTCCACCGACGCCAGAGAAAGGGTAAGCGGGTTGACGATCAAAATATATGCCATGGACAAAAATGTGGTAAGTCCGCCGATCATTTCTCTCCGATAGTTTGTACCCAATTCTTCAAACTGAAAGTAACGCTTCAAAATGGTATACTCCTCTCGTTTGTCTGTCGCTTTTATTGTTTCAAAAACCTTTGCTTTTAAACAAAAAACGCCCCAATTGGCGGGACGCTTGACTACGGCATATTTCATACTGAAAAAATGTTTTTTTCACGGACAAAATATTGTATACAAGCGTAGTCAAGCTATTTACGGTAGCTTGGTAGAAACTTATGGGCCATATCCCCATGATTATACGACAAGTCTTTTTTGAATTACTATACTATTGTAGCAATATCTAACGCTGAACACAATACAAAAAAACGAACATTAATGATTTTAATGTTCGTTTCGTTCGTTGTTTTTTCCAGATTCTGACCGTGGTCTGCAGCGGGTTAATTCCCTGTTTTCTTCAATTCAATCAAGTGCACCTTGTGATCATTGAAATAAAATTCAAGCACCACGTCTCTTTTTTTATCCTGATATTGTATTCCGGTTTCATACCCTTCGACAAACCAAAGCTCTTTATATTCTTTTCCATATACCACTGTTTGAAGTGTATCGTTGATTTTGATGCCTTTTGCAATAGTCACGGTTTGAGCGGAAGAAATATTGAACAATAGCACAATTTTCTCCTGTTTATCTATTTCTGCTTTTACGCCTGACATATTTTTGGCTTTATATTCCACAACCCCTGTTCCACTTTTTACAAATCGATGGTCATTTTTAACGCTGTCGCCGATTTTTAAGCCTGCAATACTCTCGTTTTCCAGACTGACGGATGTAAAGTTCACCGTTGCAGCAAAATAAAAAATGAACGCAAGTACGGCGAACAGACAGAGGACGCCTGATAAGGCCATTCGGGAAATTATTTTTTTCTTGAGCAGAAACAGAGCTGTTGCGGTGATGAAAGCAATGAATATAACTGATTCCTCTCCCAATAAAAAACGCCCCAGCCTCATAAAGGCTGGGGCATTTGTCTTATTCCCACTCGATTGTTGCAGGCGGCTTGCTCGTAATGTCGTAAACCACACGGTTAATGTGCTTCACTTCATTGACGATCCGTGTCGAGATTGTCTCAAGGACATCCCAAGGAATTCTCGCCCAGTCGGATGTCATGCCGTCAATCGATGTCACGGCGCGAATGCCAATCGTATAGTCATAAGTTCTTGCGTCTCCCATGACGCCGACGCTGCGGATATCAGGAAGAACAGTGAAGTATTGCCAAATATCTTTTTCAAGATCAGCTTTGGCGATTTCTTCGCGGAGAATCGCATCTGATTCGCGAACGATTTCAAGCTTTTCATCAGTCACTTCTCCAAGAACGCGGATGCCGAGGCCTGGCCCCGGGAACGGCTGGCGCCAAACGATTTCGTCAGGGATGCCGAGCTCGGTACCGAGCGCACGCACTTCGTCTTTGAAGAGCGTATTCAGCGGTTCGATCAGTTCAAACTGCATGTCTTCCGGAAGTCCGCCGACATTGTGATGCGATTTGATCGTCTGAGCTGTCGCCGTTCCGCTCTCGATAATGTCGGTGTAAAGCGTTCCCTGTGCAAGGAAGTCAATACCTTTCAGTTTTTCCGCTTCATCGTCAAACACGTAGATAAACTCATTACCGATGATTTTACGTTTTTGCTCAGGGTCTGAGACGCCTTTAAGCTTGTTCAGGAAGCGGTCTTTCGCATCAACTTTGATCACGTTCATGTTGAAGCCTTCACTGAACGTCTTCATCACGCCTTCCGCTTCGCCTTTTCGAAGGAGCCCGTGGTCTACGAAAATACAAGTGAGCTGGTCGCCGATCGCTTTATGGATCAAAACCGCAACGACAGAGGAGTCAACCCCTCCGCTCAAGGCGCACAGCACTTGCTTGTCGCCGACTGTTTCACGGATTTTTTGCATTTCAATCTCAATAAAGTTTTCCATTGACCATTCGCCGGCACATTCACAAACACCGAAAACGAAGTTTTTCAAAAGGTCGTTTCCGTATTCTGAATGGCGGACTTCCGGATGGAATTGTACGCCGTACCATTTCTTATCCTTCTTGCTCATTGCTGAATTCGGGCAATGATGGCTTGTCGCATCAACGGTAAAGCCTTCTGGAACTTCAACAACTAGATCACCATGACTCATCCAGACGACCTGTTCGTTTGGAAGATCTTTAAACAGATCCGGTTCACCCTCGATATGAATGTTCGCTTTTCCGTATTCGCGCTGGCTCGCAGCTTCTACTTTTCCGCCAAGGTAATGCGTCATCAGCTGCATGCCGTAGCAAATGCCAAGAACAGGGATATCCAGTTCGAAAATCTTTTCGTCGCAGCGGAAAGATCCTTCGTCATAAACGCTGTTCGGACCGCCGGACAAAATAATTCCTTTCGGATTCATTTCTTTAATTTCCTCTGCCGTCAACGTATGAGGATGCAATTCACTGTATACACCAAACTCACGAATGCGGCGGGTAATCAGCTGGTTGTACTGACTTCCAAAATCCAACACAAGAATCATTTCATTTACTAACTTCGTCATGGTGTCACCTCTTTATCAAATTGTCTTTTTGCACAGAAAAAATGGCGGCAGACACAAGGCCGTCCTGCCCCCATTCACGGGACAAGGCCCGGCTTGTCCGATAGATAAGCCGCCGAGCCTGCCAGCAAGAATATATAAGGGTTTTTAATATTCATTTATTCTAACAATACGACTGAAAGCGGTCAAGACTATCTCTTTTTAATTAAATTTTCCCATAACTCCGCCGAATCATTCCACAGCTTTGCGGCGTCTTCCTTTCGATACAAAGCCCGTTCATATTGCCGGGTCAAAGCTGTCATTTCACCGTTTTGAAAGCGTTCATCAACCGTCTTCGCAAACTCGCGCAGCGTCTGTCCTTCTTCTTTTTGCATGCCTTGGCGCTTCAGCTGGCGGAGCAGCTCTTCGTAAGCTTTGAAGAAAACCGCGCCATCACGCCGTTTTTTCAGCCTGTTGATGATGATGTGCGGCATCCATTTTGCCCTTGTAAAGTAAAGCACCGCTGTCAACGCCAGCAACAGACCGAGTACGGCCGCACCAGTCAAAAGGGTACGGTCTGCATCCCCGCTGCCGGCATGAGAACCGCCATTGGCATCACGCTTTGTCTGAGGTTCGGGCTTCTCTTTGTTGTCTTGTTCTTTTACATCCTGCGAACGCTGACCTCCGTCGTTTTTCTTATCATCTTCTTTTTTATCAGAAGCCGCGCCAGATTGCCGGCCGCTGGACTCTTCAACGAGCTGCTCCGGATTTAAAAAGCCTTTCGTCGGTTCAAACGTAACCCAGCCTTGTCCTTCAAAGTACACTTCAACCCAGGAATGGGCATTGTTGTTTGTCACCTCGTAAATCGTCCGTTTCCGGTCTGCCGTCGTTCCTGCATATTCACCGGATGTATAGCCTTTCACCCAGCGGGCCGGTATTCCGGCCGACCGCAGCAGCACGATCATAGCTGTGGAAAAATTGTCGCAGTAGCCGATTTTCGTCTCAAATAAGAACTGATCGACATAATCCTGCTCTCCTTTAGGAACAGCCACATCTTCCGTTTCATAAGAAAACTCGGAAGAACCGAGATACTTCTCAATCGCTTTCGCTTTGTCATATATATTATCTTCGTCTTTCGTTAAATCGTGCGCCAATGTTTTCACGCGGTCGGGAAGGGAAGTGGGAAGCTGTAGATACTTCTCATGGCTTCTGCTCCATTTTCCCTCCGACTCAAAGCTGACCTTCCTCAGCTGATCAACATCAAAGACGGGTGATTTATAGGTGGCCGAATAGCTTTCCAGGTTCTGAATGTCCGCGCCTGTCTTGCCGGCCGGTTTTATTTTCTCTGTGTTTAAGTTCATGCGGAGCGGCACAAAGAAATTGTTGAGCTTGATTTCAGTCGTCCCAATCGGATACAGGACGTGATCGTACCGATAAGCCGGATCGATATCGACGATCGCTTTGCGCGTTTCGGTCTTCACGCCTTCGTCGTACCACTGGTAATCCAGCTCACCCTTGTCAAGCTGGATGGACGCGCCCGTTTTTTCGTCTTCAATCCAGCCTTTACCTGTATAGCGGCTTTTCGTTTCCACCCTGAAATAGCTTCGTTCATTTCCCTGCCACGTAAATACCCATGTATCGTCTTTTGAAAATGGCCCGCCCAATGCCTCATCATTCGTTCCATAGCCGACTTTGCTTTTGCCTGAGGAAGCAAAATCGCCTGTCGCAGCCGTCTGCAGAAACGGCACCGGATCAGGCCAGACGGGATCGGCTTTCGGCGAGACCGCGCCGATGCAAACGGCGGCGGCAGTCATCAATAAGAGCGGTGTAAACCATATGGCAAACCGCGATCTTGAGGATTTTAACGCTTCTGATTCCCTGATCCGTTCCAAATACAGCAGGCCGAGAAGCAAAAAGCCGATCAGCACGATCCGGACGATCGCATATGATGCGTCAAACGGCGTAAATGTATCGATCACCGCGATATAAACAACGGTCATGATAAAAAAGAATAAAATTCTGCGCTGATAGATCACCCAGTAATGCAGCAAGTATACAAGCAGCCAAAGAAGGACGTAAAAGAGCAGCGTCCGAAACAACGGCGACATATCCCGCCACATGCCGGAGAAAATATAGGAGAAATTTTGATTTAAATCCTGAAAAAGCAGGGCAATCCATGAAGGTGAAAACACCGATCCTTCGTAAAAAATCGTGTGCAGCGCAAACAGAACGAAGCCAAGGCTGACCGGAAATCTGATAAACCAAGGGACCTTAAAAAATGTAAGCAAGAATACTAAGGCAATAAACAAAATAAAAAAGACGGTGTGCCCCGTATCGGTAAAATACTGCAAAGGACGCAGCCATTCCCACAGCAGCAAAAAGGTTAGGACATAAAAAAGCAATAAACCGAAACTGTTTCTTTTTCCCCCGGACAACATTTTCTCACCTCGCTTCAGCAAAACCCCGGGAAAAATGTTCCCCGTAAATGACGTTCACTTCAATCCCCCGCGCTTTTAATTGTTGGACAGCGGCGCTTTCCTCACTTGAGAGAGCTCCGCCTTTTTTCTTCACCAAACAAATGACGGGCAGTCCGCTGGAGAGCGGTTTCTTCAAAACCTGCACCAATTCGTTGGTGATCCGGCTTGTCACAATATATTTAACGGCTTTTCTCATATCGGGATGGCCAAATTCCCCCTCCAGCAGACTGTGAAACGGCTGGACCGCATCGCAATCGGTAAGCGCCAAGTAGTAAAACAGCTTTCTCAGATGCTCCTCCCCTTGCCGAACCGGGAAGACATTCCGCTCTTTTCCTGTGGAAACAAGCCCTGCATTCATCCCGCTCCTCATGGCAGAACGAATGATAGAAGCGGTAAACGCGACGATCTCTTCAAAAGCATCAGAGGGAGACTGATCCATGAAGACGAGCAGGTCATCCCCTTTCGTCTGCTCAAATTCCTTCGTCATCAGCTGGCTGCGCCGTGCTGACGTCTTCCAGTCGACCCATGCAAACCGGTCGCCCGGCTGGTATTCCCTGATACCTGATGCCAGTGTGCTGTCCTTTCGGCGAAGCTCTGAAACGCGGCCTGCATGTTCATCATAAGAGCTTCCGCTGGCGCGGAAAGTAATCTCTTGATAGGAAGGCGGAACGAGAAAGGAGTCTTCCAATTGAATCTCGCATTCTCTTTCCAGCAGTCCGAGCGGATCACCTGTGCGGACCCTGATTTTTGCTAAACGGTGGTCTCCTCTCGGGACCGAATTGATCGTGTACGTCATCTTAATTTCTTTTTTAAACCAAGGAAAGAGAAACTGTTTGGCTTCTGCCGAACGCCCGTTTCTCCCCAGCGAATCAGGCAGACAGTCTTCCACGATCATAAACATGATCGGAAAGGGCCATTTTCTCTTTAGCACGACAAAAGCCTCCAATTGATCACCGGCTTTATACTGCCCGCGGCTCAGCCTCCGCTCCGCTGTCATGTTCTTCAGCGGATAAAAGGCAAGCATGAAAGCATAAAGCACAAAGGGAAGAAATGAGTAGAACAAAAACCAGCTGACAAATCCCCCTTGAAACATCGCATAGCAAAACGTTGAAGCAAACAGAAGAAACACGATAAACAGCTTCCATCCGTACTTCACAAGACCGATGCGCTCTCTCATCAGTTGCTCATCGGCCTTCTGACCGGAACTTCCGTTTTTGACATAATGTCCTGAAGAACAGCTTCAGGCCGCTTTCCTTCAAATTTCGCCTCTGACCGTAGAATCATTCTGTGTGCAAGGGTAAAAGGCGCCAAATACTGAATATCATCAGGAATGACATAATCACGGTTATATAAAAATGCAAACGCCTGAGCAGCCTTCATCAAGGCGATTGAGCCGCGCGGACTCACGCCGAGATAAACGGCGGAATGACTCCTCGTTTTTTGGGCGATCTCAACAATGTATTCTTTAATCGCAGCGTCTACATACACCTTTTCAGCCTCTTTTTGAAATGCGGCAAGCTCTTCTTTCTCTATGACAGGCTCAACTTCCTCAATCGGGCTGCGGTTTTCCTGAAGATCGAGCACTTGAAGCTCTTCGCGCACTGTCGGATATCCCATTCTCAGCTTGAATAAAAAGCGGTCAAGCTGAGCTTCCGGCAGCGGATATGTCCCTTCATACTCGACGGGGTTTTGTGTGGCCATTACAAAAAAAGGTTTTGAAAGCGGCATTGTCACTCCGTCTACTGTCACACTTCCTTCTTCCATCGCTTCCAGAAGCGCCGACTGCGTTTTCGGCGACGTTCTGTTGATTTCATCTGCGAGAATGATATCTCCCATAATCGGGCCTGAACGGTATTCAAATTCCAGTGTTTTCGGATTATATATGGAAACGCCTGTTACATCTGAAGGCAGTAAATCTGGCGTAAACTGGATTCTCTTAAATTCAGCGCCGGTTGACTTTGCCAGGGCGCGAACCATCATCGTCTTTCCGACGCCTGGAACGTCTTCCAGCAGGACGTGTCCGTTTGCAAGAATGGCAGTCAGGCTTAAAACGGCAATATCTTTCTTTCCTACCATTACTTTGTCAATATTATCAGCTACTTTTCCCAAAACGGGATGCAGCGTTTCTTCGTATGCCATCCTCTTCCTCCTCATTGCTGACGAATCGAATTTATTTAACTTTACCATAAACGATGTACTCTCAGAAAACAACTAACTGGAGGAAAATAGAGTTTTGTCTTTTTTTATTTCGAATTTCAGAGTGAAAAACAAAAAAAGCGGTCAGTGACCGCTTCTTATTTTTCTCCAGATGGCTCGATGTGAACATGGGAATGAACGATCGAGTGTTCCTCCTGCATTCTTCTCTCAATTTCATCGGCGATATCATGGCTTTCTGCAATGTTGAGGTCGGATCTCACTTCCACGATGATTTCCACGTGGATGGTGCTGCCCAAATAACGCGCTTTAACATCTTTGATTTTGCCGACGCCGGGAACTTTCCGAATCGTTTCTTTATACGTTGAAATATGTTTAATATCGAATCCGTCCGTCAAAGAATGGGCCGCCTCTTTAAAAATCCCCCAAGCCGTTTTGCAGATGATCAATCCGATGATAAATGCGGCTGCCGTATCGACCCAGGCAAGGTTAAATTGCGAAGCAAAGATGCCTGCGAACGTTCCGATGCTGACATAGGCATCCGATTTATTATCGGCGGCGGCTGCATAGAGGGCATGGCTGTTTACCTTTTTTGCCAGCCTTTTATTGTAGAGGAAAACCAAAAACATCACGACGGCACTGCCTGCCGCCGTCCAAGCCGCAATCATGTCCGGTGTCGTTTCTTTCGGATTAAACAGCATTTCACCCGAGCTGTACAGCACCTCAAGACCGACCACCATCATGATAAATGAAGCGATCATCGAGGCGATCGTCTCAGCGCGGAAATGTCCGTACGGATGGTCTTCATCAGGCGGCTTCTGAGAAATCCTGAGGCCGATCAGCACCGCTACTGAGGCAATAATATCTGTTGTATTGTTCAGTCCGTCGGCTCTGAGGGCTTCGGAGTGAAATAGAAGGCCGACGGCCAATTTAACAGCCGACAGTACAATGTAAGCGATGATGCTGACCCATGCCCCGGTTTCACCTTTTTTTAATTCATCATACCGTTCCATAAAAAGCTTCCTTTCCCATCCGTGTTTTCGCTTTTAATCATACAAAGCAAAACTTGAGTGAGTCTATAGAAACATGATTCACTTCTTGCAGAAATATAGTCAGAGTAGAACTTTTTTTATTTAAGGAAACAAATTTCAGTTGGGTCAAAACCGGTAAAACCCGCTCTGTATAAGGATTTTGCGAAAACCTCAATTTATTCACGCTGCATAGGATTAAAAGGTCGGTATCTTCTTTCTGAATATTTTTTCTTTAGTTCCCCTGCATGATTCTTCTAAAAAACATTAAACAAACCCAAAATTTAAACGATATTAAAAAAAGTCGAAAATAGTCCTTAAAACTCTGACAATATAAAATAATAGTAAAATAGTCACGAAAAATATATGGACTTTTTTCCTTTTTTGGATTAATATGTTTTAGACATTATGACATAGCTTATAAGGGGGACATTACATGTCAGAACAAACGAATTTTCAAGCCCCTGTCAAACGTACAGCAGAATTTGTACTGGGGTTACTAGGCGGTATTTTCGGGATTTTTGCAGGATTTTCAGGTTTATTATTCGGAGGATTAGGCGCCGCTTTAGAAGCGGATGGCGCCGGAGAAGTTATCGGATCATCCTGGGCGGTTATTTTGCTGTCTGCACTGGCCATCGTCGGTGCATGTATCGTAAAAAAACATACTAAATTAGCGGGTACTTTTTATATCGCGGCTGCAATAGGAGGAACTGTCGGCGTCAGCCTGGCATATATCGTTCCGCTTATTCTGCTATTAATCGGCGGATGTAAAGCATTGTTCAGCGGCGAGAATAAAGGCCTTGTCTTTAAAAAATGGTGGTTCTATGTCACGATTATTGGATCCATCGTATTCGTCATGATATTCGCTTCAAGCGGCTCTTCTTCTCAAGAAAGCAAATCGTCCGGTAGCAGTGCAAAGACGACAGCCGCAAAAACTAGCGAAGAAAAAAGCAATGACGATGCCAAAGAAGAAAAAACTGAATTTGGTTTAAATGAAACAGCTGATCTGGATGGCACCCAAATCACAGTGACCAACGTTAAAAAATCGATGGGCAATAAATTTATCAAACCAAAAAAAGGTAATGAATATGTAATTGTAACAGTTAACATAGAAAATAAAAGCGATAAAGATATTTCTTACAACCCGCTTGATTTTCAAATTCAAAACGAAGATGGACAAATTACGCATAATACTTATGCACTTTCAGATGATAACCAATTATCATCTGGAAATCTGACAAAAGACGGTAAGGTTTCTGGAACTATCGCTTTTCAGACAAAAAAGAGCAAAACATATAAAGTTATTTTCACTTCTAATTTTTGGAATGATGAAAAAATCACTTTTAACCTTCAATAATTCAAAAAAACTTGCAAAGTCTCCTTTGCAAGTTTTTTAATTGCATTTCTTCCGCCCAAGCACGATCGGATACCGGTTCAATAAAAAGATGCAAGGCACCATAACAAGCAATGTCACACCGGTGTAAAGCGCGCTCCATAACAGGGAACCGTATGTCTCATCAAGGGAAACCTGGGTAAAGTAGTAGACGACGGCTTTCAGCATCCTGATGACCGGGTAGTGCAGTACGAGAATGATCAGCGAGTTTTTGCCGAGGAATTGGAGTAGCTTCATTTTTTCGAGTTTAAAACTGCTGAAAATGACGCCTGCCGTTCCCAGAAATGAGGTCAGATAAAAGACCGCCATGTTTCCATACTCATTGGCCCTCATATCCACTCTGACGTTCAGGGTCTGTAAAAAGCCGACCGCGATGAATAAGAGAAGCGCTGGCAGCAGCGTTCTTCTGTCTCTCATCTCCCTCAGGCTATTTCTCGACAGAAAACCGGCCGAATAAAATACGATGGCGGTCAAGGCCACTTCAATATTCCACGGCAGCTTGATGCCCACAAATTGATCATTCAAATAGCCCAAGGCGGCCGACACCATTACGGCAATGACGATAAACAGCCTTCCTTTCCCCCATCTCTTCACGATAAAAAAAAGCATTTCAACGAGGAATAAGCATGTTAAAAACCAGAGCGCCGGGTTGTGTGTCAGCATGTAGTCATCAGGCATCGAATAAAAAATGCCTTTAAACGGTACAACCGGATCGACATTCGAACTCCCGGTAAACGTAAAATGCCTCTCAACGAGAACCCAGAATAAATAGGCAAGAACGGAAAAAATGAAGTACGGCAAAAGAAGCGTCTTTATTTTTTTAAGAAGAAATGATGTAAAAGTCATCTTCCCATCATGGTAAACGAGGCCGGACAGAAAGAAAAACAGCGGCATATGAAATGCGAAAATGAACGTTTTCAGCCAATCCGGCGTCGGTGTATGGCCCAACACGACCAATATAATTCCCACGCCCTTCGAAACATCAATCCACTCTATTCTTTTCTGCAATACGGGTATCTCCTTTCAGACCGCTTCGCCCCATAAGAAAGGGTTTACACATAATGTATCATCATCCCCGCCTTTCTTCCTCCGCGAAGCATGCCTTAAGGCGATTTTTAATCGTTAGGAAATATTCTGTTCATCTTCTTGTCATGATCGATTCTTTTTTTTAACATTCTCAGCACAAATTACATTTCTTATTCTCATCATGAGGAACCAGACCATGCAACCCGTCTTATAATGTAATGATCTTTTCATTAGAACAAAAGAGGACAGGTGAAACATGAAACTTGAAAAATTCGTTGACAAACTCCCCATTCCGAAAGTGCTTAAACCCCACAGCAAAAGCAAGGAAATGACCTATTATGAAGTCACGATGAAAGAATTTCAGCAGCAGCTCCACCGCGATCTGCCGCCGACCCGGCTGTTTGGATATAACGGGGTCTATCCCGGCCCCACCTTTGAAGTGCAAAAACACGAAAAAGTCGCGGTAAAATGGTTGAATAAGCTTCCGGATCATCATTTTCTCCCCGTCGACCATACAATTCATGACGACGGCCATCATGAACATGAAGTCAAAACGGTCGTTCATTTGCATGGAGGCCGGACACCGCCTGATAGCGACGGTTACCCGGAAGCCTGGTACACTAAAGATTTTCAAGTCAAAGGCCCTTTTTTTGAAAGGGAGGTGTATGAATATCCGAATGAGCAGGATGCTACGGCTCTCTGGTATCACGATCATGCAATGGCCATCACAAGGCTGAATGTATATGCGGGGCTTGTCGGTTTATATTTTATCCGCGACAGGGAAGAGCGGTCATTGAACTTGCCGAAGGGAGAATATGAAATTCCGCTCTTGATTCAGGATAAGTCCTTTCATGAAGATGGTTCATTGTTTTATCCGCGGCAGCCTGACAACCCTTCGCCGGATCTTCCCGACCCGTCGATTGTTCCGGCTTTTTGCGGTGATACCATTTTAGTCAACGGCAAGGTATGGCCTTATAATGAACTGGAACCCCGAAAATACCGTTTTCGGATACTGAACGCCTCCAATACGAGAATCTTTGAGCTGTATTTCGATCATGACATCACATTTCACCAAATCGGCACGGACGGTGGTCTTCTGCAGCATCCGGTTAAAGTCAATGAACTGGTGATCGCACCGGCTGAAAGATGCGATATCATCGTTGATTTTTCACGAGCTGAAGGAAAAACCGTGACATTGAAAAACCGGATCGGCTGCGGCGGACAAGACGCGGATCCCGATACAGATGCCGACATCATGCAATTCCGCATCTCAAAACCATTGAAGCAAAAAGATACAAGTTCATTGCCGAGAATATTGAGAAAACGCCCATTTTACCGGAGACACAAGATCAATACCCTTAGAAATCTGTCGTTGGGCGCGTCCCTTGACCAATATGGAAGACCTGTTCTGCTTTTAAACAACACAAAATGGCATGAACCGGTAACTGAAACTCCCGCCCTCGGCAGCACTGAGATCTGGTCGATCATAAATGCCGGAAGAGCGATCCATCCGATCCATTTACATCTTGTCCAATTTTTGATTCTCGACCGCCGGCCGTTTGATATCGAACGGTATCAGGAAAACGGAGAACTAGTCTTTACAGGTCCGGCAGCTCCACCGGCACAGAATGAAAAGGGGCTGAAAGACACCGTCAAAGTACCTCCTGGCTCGGTGACGCGGATTATCGCAACCTTCGCGCCGTACAGCGGCAGATATGTGTGGCACTGCCACATTCTGGAGCACGAAGATTACGATATGATGCGCCCTCTTGAAGTAACGGATATTCGTCATCAATAAGAAAAAGCCTCCGCATTTGGAGGCTTTTAAAAAAGCACAAATCATCAAAAAAACCATCGCTTGATCCTGTACAATAAGATCATCAAATCGTAAAGGCTGTGGATGAATATGGATGATTACGAAAGAATTCAAAACGCGGTTCATTTTATCGAAGAACACCTTCAAAACGATTTAAACATTACGGATATTGCGGCTAAATCATGTTTCTCCCCGTTTCATTTTCAAAGGCTTTTTCAGGCGATCTCCGGTTTTTCCGTTTATCAGTACATTCGCAACCGGCGTCTGTCTGAAGCTGCGCTTCTGCTTGAGAAAACGGACCGTTCCATTCTCGATATCGCAATCGATTTCGGCTATGGCTCACAGGAAGCTTTCGGCAGGGCATTCTCACAGTATTTCGGCATCACTCCGGCCAAGTACCGCAAAGCAAAGGTCAAGCTTGATTTTCAAACCAAAATGAATTTTCTCGAATATAAAGAAAGGATGACTGGAGATATGAACATCCCAAAGCCGCACATCACTCATTTAAACGATATACATATGATCGGATATGAGTACCGGACAAATTTAAACGAGGAAAAGTATTTCGAAGATATCCCGAAATTCTACAACGATTTCGGCAGAAATGGATACTTTATGCAAATCCCTCAAAAAACAGATCCGAATATGTGTTACGGGCTGTCATGCCGCTTCCAGGATGACGGAGGTTTCTCATTTATCATCGGGGAAGCCGTTCGCGAAACAGCAGCCGGAGAAGTGCCGGAGCCGCTTATGTATATGAAAATTCCCGGCGGCAAATACGCCGTATTTCATGTGAACGGATCGACCGAATCCGTGCAGAACACAAGAAGATACATCTATGGATCATGGCTGATGAATACCAATTACGAGAGAACAGAAGGACCGGACTTTGAAGTGACTGATGTGTGCCGCTCGGTGCCGCCGAACGAGATGAAGATGACCATCTATATTCCGCTTCTGTAAAAACGCCGGGGAACCTTCTGACCACAGGTTCCCCGATTCACTTTCATATCGATTTAAGCGCCTCGGCGGGCGTTTGATCACCCGAAACCAAATCGAATGAACGCCGGAATGTATGCTCTTCGGTGAGCGCCGCCAAGATGGTATCAGCCACATCTTCTCGCGGAATCGTTCTGCGCTCAAGGTTTTCCGCCGCTTTCACCCGGCCTGTACCCGGTTCGTTTAACAGGCCTCCCGGACGGATAATCGTGTAGTTTAATCCGCTGCCTTCAAGAATCCGATCTGCATAATGTTTGGCGACATAATACGGTTTTAACGCTTCACTCCAATTTTCACGGCGGTGTGCCTGCAATGTGCTGACCATAATAAAACGGTGGATGCCCGCTTTTTCGGCAGCTTCGATCGTTTTAACCGCCCCATCCAAATCCACCAAAAGCGTTTTATCAGCACCCGTTTTGCCGCCTGAGCCGGCGGTAAAGACAATCGCGTCGCAGCCTTTCGCCGCTTCTGCGATGCTTTCCACAGTGCCTTCCAAATTAGCGAGCGCGGTTTCTGTTCCCGATTGTTTCAAAGCCTGCGCCTGTTCTTCGTTTCTCACCATTGCTCTGACTTGATGTTCATCGCTCTCATTCAAGCTTTTCGTCAAACGGCGCCCGATTTGTCCGTTCGCCCCCACTACAAACACTTTCATCTGCTCATCCTCCTTGTTGTCAAGTTTCTTTTTTCATTATTTCACTGTACAGACAATGTTTCAAACCGCCCGCTCTCCAAAATGTGCGAATGCTAAAAAGGCTCCCCATTCGTATCATGGGAAGCCTTTTTCGTTTCTATTCTATTCCGCCGATCTCATTGAAAGGAAAATAACGGAACTCAACTTTGCCGACAACGGAGTCCATTGTAATAAATCCGAAAAAGCGGCTGTCCTTGCTGTTTTGACGGTTATCACCCATCACGAACAAGTGGTCTTCCGGCACCTTTTGTTTGCCGGTTAATTTCTCCAGTGTGAAATTATCTGTTAAATGTTCATGAAGCGTCAGCTTTTGTTTGTTTTTCTTTAAATAAGGCTCATCATATACTTTTCCGTTAATATAAAGGACATCGTCCTTCATTTCGATCGTATCCCCCGGGAGGCCGATCACCCTTTTCACATAGTTTTCATCTGAATCAGGCGCGTGAAAAATAATTTTATCAAAGCGCTGAATATCGCTGATTTTACTAACCATGACCATGTTGCCATCCTCTAAAGTCGGATACATTGAATCTCCCAAAACAGTTGACGGCGTAAACAGAAAATAGCGGCAAACCATGACAAGCGCGGCGGCTATGACAAGTGTTTTCACCCACGATAAGATTTCTTTTTTTCTACTATTTTTCATAAGTACTCTCCTTCACTTTCGGATCGTTTCATCGGCATTCCGCTCCTTCTATCCTATCAGACTGTCCGCCTGAATGCTTTCTCGCAAGCATCGGCAGGCGCAGCCGAAAAAAAATAGTTGATACATAATAATATTAGCGGTTGAAACGAAAAATCCTTTTATTCAATGTTGAATTTTGTCAGTTGATCAGCTTATTTACGGCACAACAAACCATTACATATGCACAGGCAAAACGCCCCTCTTTATAATACATTATCATATCATGACCCAAAGGCGGTGATTGCCTCAAAATGAGCAGCTACGAAGAGTACTATGACAATTACGATCCATACAGCCCTGAGCGGGAAAAAGAAAGACAGTCAAGGAAAGCGCTGCGTTCGGCGGATACCGATAAAACGGATAAAACGGATAAAACCCGCAGCTCTGACGATGACCGGTTCAAATGCAGAAAAAGAAAGTGTTTTTCTGATGATGATGACGACCGTTTCAAGTGCCGCAGAAAGAAGTGCTGACCATTGATCTTTAAAGCCGATTCATATCGGCTTTTTTACATATACCACGGCTTCACCGTTCCAAGCCGGAACATTCATCCATTAGATGAATACCATAAATCTAAAAGGAGATGGAAATGAATATGAGTGTTCCGAAAGATGCCGTTTGCTCAATGCCCCATGATCATCAAAGGTCTTTGCACGATTTATGCCGCAAATACATGCACTATCATGTCGTGCTGAAAATGAAGGACGGCCGTTCCGTTCACGGGATCCTTGAAGGGGTGAACCGTCAGGAAGCATCTCTCCTCATTCCCGAAGACGTGACAGATGAAAGGCAGTTTTACGGCGGATACGGATATCCGCGCCGGCGATTCCGACGGTTCAGGAGCAGGATCTTCCCGTTTGTTATTATTACCGCGCTGTATCCTTTTCCATATTATTAAGCAAAAGCCCGGTATGATGCCAAATCCATGAAACTTATTTTCCTTTGCTTCGTATATACAAAAACGACGCAAACCGAGGAAGGAGACAGATAAAATGGCATCTGCTAAACTGCAGCAGCGATTGGATCAATATAAAGCAATTTACTCTGAGTTAAAAAGCGATTTAAAATGGAAAGTCACAGATCAGCGGACATTGATGATGATTGCTTCCATGTATGTCGTCAACAAGCGGCCTTTTAATAAAGAACGGTTTTTAACGCTTAGTGAGGCCGTCAAACAGGCCGCCGGGACATTTTCGCCGTTAAAGTCGGCCCATCGCTATACATTCGCCGCTATGTTTGACGTGCGCTTCGAAGAACCTGAAACGCATATCAGACCTTTTTTCATTATTTACGAAAAACTGACCGGCAACGGATTCAAAAAAAGCATTTTCACCTACTTGTCCGCACTTATCCTTTTGACAAAATATCCTGATGAGCATGATCATGAAGACAAAATCAATCGGGCTTTGTCTATTTACAAAGGAATGAAGGACAAGCACGTCTTTTTAACATCGGCCGGCGATTACCCGCTCGCCGTGCTTTTGGCCGGTTCAGACATGGAAACAGGTGAACTGATCGACTATATCGAAGCGTTTTACCAAAAGCTGAACCAAGCGGGTTTTCGCAAAGGGAACGATTTGCAGTTTCTCAGCCACATCCTCTCGCTTTTGCCGGAGCGGGATTCCGATCAGCTTGTCGCCCGCTCCCTTCGGATATACGATGAATTGACAAAAAAGCATAGAAGACCGAAGCCTGTCCATTACCCGGAAATCGGACTGCTTGCATTGCTTGAGAACGGTGAAAAAGACATAGATGCCATCACAATCATGGCAGGCGCATTGAACAGCGATAAACTGTTCAGGTGGCAGAAAGACATGAATCTGAAAACGGCTGTCAATTTGTTCATGAGCGAAAAAACGGAAGATCCGACGCTTCTGGAAACAGGACTTTATCAAACGCTTGAAGCCGTTATTCAAGCACAACAGACGGCAGCAATCGCCATTATGACGAGCTCGGCTGCGGCGTCTCAGGCAAACGGCTCATGATAAAACATCAGCCGGCACAGACTGTTTGTGCCGGCTGATGCTCATTATTCGTCAATAACGGAAAAGGTGTTGATAATCCCGTTTGTTTTTTCCCAGGCTTTGCTCACTTTTTTCGTATCCATATCATACGAATAAATCGTTCTCACCCTTGCTTCGCTCCCCGTTTCATCTTCAAGCAGCTTCGCATCTTTTGCTTCAGCGAGAAAGTAGAGTTTTTTCCCGTCTTTCGAGAATTGCGGCTGTGCTGAGTCGACTAATGAAAATGCCCGCTGATCTGAAATGATCGCTTTATATTTTTTCGTTTCAGCATCCATCGCATAAATCGACTTCTGATCATCAGCCGATTCTGTAAAGACGATCGTTTTGCCATCCGGCGAAATTGCCGTGTCATTGATAAATTTTGCGATCGTTTTCACCTGGTGCTGATCTTTCTCATCCGTCAGGGAAATGTTCATATTCGTCGGTTTGGGCGGCACTCCTTTGCTGTTCGCCTCATCTGTTTTTTGATAGTCTTCTTTCAATGAATAATGCAGCATAACGAATTGATTGTTCGCTTTGTTGTACTGATAGTAGCTGACGCTCTCGTCCTTGTTGTTTAACGATGGATAAATGACGTGAAACGCCTTTTGTTTTAAATCAAAGGAAGCGAGGTGAAAATTTCTCTCCTCCGCAAGGTTGTATCGCATGAACAGCTTCGAACCGTCCGCCGATAAACTGAGTCCGTCGACATATTCATCCCCTGAATATAGGGTTGTTTTTTCGCCCGACTGCAAATCCAGCCTGATCAAATGCTTCATATTGCTGTTATCGGTGTTCGTATAATAAAGAATGCGTTTTTTCCGGTCTAATGCCGCAGCCGGGTAATCCGTCATCTTTTCTTCATACAGCTTATTTTGATTTTCATAGTAAGCAGTCATCAGCTTCTGATCGGTTATCGATACGAGCAGGTCCGAACCGCCGCCCTTTGCCGGCTCCGCTTTTTCCGGGACGAAATAGCGGAAGGCCGCAAATGCGCCTGCGGCTAAAATGACGGCCGCCAACAAAAACACAAAGACTTTTTTCATATTCGCCCCCGCCAATTGAAAGAAGCAAGAAAACGATTTTCCTTGCTTCTTTTCTCCTATTTTTTATATGTATAATGTCCGGCTACCTTTCCTTTGCTTGTCGGAAATCCCAAAGCTCTAAAAGCTTTCGGGCTTACATCCAACACAGCGCCCGGCATTCTGCCGACATCATATTTATAGACTGTAATGACTTTCTTTGGTTTTGCTTTAGAATAGGCTCTTATTTTTGTGCCTTTTCTCGGAACATCGAAGCCCATCTTTGTGGCGCAGTCCCAATGGCCGAGCCTTTTGCCGTCAGCGCCGACTTTGCCCACGCCGTTGTACCAAGTGATGTAGCCGCTGACTTTTTTCGTTTTAGCACTCGCCTCACCGGCAAAATTGAATGCCAATAGCAAGCTGCCTGCCAAAACAAAAACAGAAAAAAGTATCTTCTTCATATAAAAATATCCTCCGTGAATGGGATTTTTTTCTGACATTCAAATTATACCTTTTTTCATAGAAATGGTATTTTACAGTTTGTTTACGTTTAAAATGCAATTATTACGCCCAGTTTTCTACCAAACTATCAAGAACAGATGACACCTTTGCCAGGATCGTTCGTATATAAAAGAGAAACCAAAATGAATAGGATGATCACAGTGAAAAAATCGAAACTGATCTCGTTATCCGCGGCTGCGATGCTTTTCGCCGTTCCCCTATCTGGATGTTCATCATCCGCTTCAGACCGTTCACAGGAGGTCTCAGAAGACCATTCCATTCAAAAATACGATCTCGTATGGTTTGATTACGTGAATGACAGCGAATCCGACAAAGCACCTTTACTGAAAGCATCATACGTGAAAAATGGGAAAGAAAAGACGGAGACTTTCAAAAAATATGTGGAAAATGTGGAAAATGTCGAACAGCCTTATATTAAAATCCGCGATCATGAAGCCTTCATCTACCGTCCCCCATACATCAAATATGACCAGGAGCCGCTTGAGGGCGTCGTCAAAGATAAAGTGGAACAAAAAAGCAGTGATGAACAATGAAGAAAAAAAGCGCTCCTCTTATTTTGATCATGGCGCTGTCTCTCTTGCTGCCTTTTGCTCAAGCAGAGGCAACAGGCAGCAATGGAACATCCGGAACCAAGGCTTCGAGTTCCTCGGCTAATAACAGCTCTTTAAAAACACGTCCGGGTTCAGTCAACCAGAGAATGCGCAGTTATATGAATCAGTCTGCGAGCCGACAATATTTAAACAAGAGCAGTCAGTTCAACGCCATCCAGCGGACACTGCCGTCCAATACCCTGTACAAAGGGAGCATCAAGCAAACACTCAATCAAAATCCTGCTGGATCAGCCTTTTTGAATTACTACTTTCCATACTGGATGATCTTCCACGCGGGCGGATATACAGCAGAACAAAAAAGCATGCTCCGCACCGCCGGAATCAAAGAAAAAGCGCTCTCTGAACGAAATGAAAAAAGATATTGGCTGTTGATTGAAGATCAAAACGGAAAAGAACATGCCGTCCTCGTCTCGAAAAAACAGTATGACAACATTCAAAAAGGGGATCGGGTTGAAGTGCGCCGCAAACAGATCACCAAAAAATAGCTGAAACAAGAGCCGGTCATCATCATGATGCCGGCTTTTCTCGTCATATCAAAAAAGGGCTTGCATGGATGAAAACCATCTGTTAAAATTCGTTTCATAGCTAATGATTCTGAAAATAAAAAGGCAGGCGTTACGATTTGGATAGATCCCCCCATCTTCGACAGGAAGAACACGACACACTCATCAAGCTGAAACGCATGCCGATCGAGTCCTTGAATCTTGAAGCCATTTCGGTTGCCACCAACCTTTACCGGTCAGCGCAAAAGCTCCGCGTCAAAATGGAGACCGAGATCCTTTCCTCATATCAATTGTCATGGACGGCTTTTTCGATTCTTTACGATCTATGGGTATGGGGCAGGCTTGAAACGAGAAAACTCGCTGAACTGTCAGGCATTTCAACAGCCACTGCGAGCAATGTCATTAAAACGCTTGAAAAAAAGAACTTTTGCGGAAAAAGCACGGATCCGAGAGACCGCAGACACGTATACGCCGAGATCACCCCTGAAGGAAAAGCCGCTATTGAAGAGCTCTATCCGGCGTTCCACAAAGGGGAAACAATGCTGATCAAAGGCATGACAAAAGAGGAGCAGAATACATTGATCGAGCTCCTTCGAAAAGTGAACGACAATCTTCATAAACCATAAGCAACGACGGGAACAAGTAGCGGGCTGTCTCCCTGTTCCAGAGAGCCGGCGGCTGGTGCGAGCCGGTACAAAGGCAGACGCGAATTACCTCCCTGAGCTTTCTTTGTGAACCTTCAAGTAGCAAAGAACGGGAAACCGTTATCTGAAATAGAGCGGAAGACGGAGGTCTTCAACCAGGGTGGTACCGCGTGCATTTGAGCCACGTCCCTTATCGGGATGAGGCTCTTTTTTTAAACAAAAAAGGAGGAGTTATCATGCAGCAACAACAATTTGATCAACTGACAACTGCCGAGAAGCGGGAAGTCGAAAGGCAGCTTCACTTATATATGAACGGAGCGGAGGAGGTCATTCCCCCGGAAGAACTGCGGGCAAAGCTGGCCAAATCGATTTTGACCGGCGAACCGCTGAAAATTAAGCTTGGTCTCGATCCGTCGGCGCCTGACGTTCATTTAGGCCACACTGTCGTCTTGAATAAGCTGCGCCAATTTCAGGAAAACGGGCATATCGTCCAGCTCCTGATCGGAGATTTCACAGGAAAAATCGGCGATCCGACAGGAAAATCCGCCGCAAGGAAACAGCTGACGGACGAAGAAGTCCGCCGCAATGCCGAAACATACTTTCAACAGTTTGGAAAAGTGCTTGATCAGAACAAAGTCGAGCTTCACTACAACTCAAAATGGCTGAAACGATTAACCTTGGAAGACGTCATTGCGCTCGCGGGCAAAATTACCGTCGCCCGTTTAATGGAACGCGATGATTTTGAAGAAAGAATGGCCATGCAAAAGCCGATTTCGCTTCATGAATTCTTTTACCCGTTGATGCAGGGATATGATTCGGTCGTTCTCGACAGCGATATCGAACTGGGCGGAACGGATCAGCATTTTAACGTGCTCATGGGCAGACACTTTCAGGAAAAGTACGGAAAAGAAAAACAGGTCGTCATTCTCATGCCGCTGCTCGAAGGACTTGACGGGGTTGAAAAAATGTCGAAATCAAAGAACAATTACATCGGCATTGATGAAGACCCTCATGAAATGTTCGGAAAAACGATGTCGCTTCCGGACAGTTTGATGAAAAAATATATCCATCTTGCGACCAACCTGGAGGCGGAAGATAAAAAACGACTTGTCAAAGATTTGGAAACGGGGGCCGTTCATCCGCGAGATGCGAAAATGCTTCTCGGGAAAATCATCGTCAACATGTATCATGGAAGCGAGGCGGCCGAAGCGGCCGAACAGCAGTTTAAAAAGGTTTTTCAGCAAAACAGCGCGCCGGACAATATAACGTCTGTACACTGGCAAGGTGACGGAACGGTGCCTGTCACCGATTTATTGGTGACGCTCGGACTCCTCCCTTCCAAAAGCGAAGCCCGCCGAATGATCCAAAACGGCGGCGTTAAAATCAACGGCATCAAAGCAGAATCGATTCATGCGGATGTGGCAGTCGAACACGGTATGATTATCCAAGTCGGCAAACGGAAGTTTGTCAAATTGCAAATGCCTCAATAAACATTCAGCCTAATCATCCTTTTAAAAGGATCGATTAGGCTGTTTTTCATGAAAAGCGCAGGCGTTAGAATTTGCAACAGGTCGGTATTCAATCGCCTGATGGTTTCGATTCGAAAAGCATATCCGAACGGCCTCCCGAACACCTTGATCTTATTTTTGCCTTCTCCTCTCTGATTGCAAATAAGGCCGCCAGCGGCGGCCTGCCATTTTACGATTCATTTGTCTTCTCTTATGCAGCAACAGCGCTGCCATCCTTCCTTCAGCAGCTCAAATGTCAGCTCGTTTGTGTTGTGCACGATCAAATCAGCCCCGCTCAGCGATGTCTCATCACCGACTCCCACCGCAAACATCCCTGCGGATTTGATCGCGGCGATCCCGGCTTCAGCGTCTTCGATTGCTGCACACTGAGACGGAGGCACACCGAGCAGCGCTGCGGCCGTCAAAAAGATTTCGGGGTCGGGCTTTCCGCGAGCAAGCGCAGCCGGGTCAACGACAGCATGAAATTCGTCCATGAGCCCGAGCCGTTGCAAAATAGCGGGCGCGTTTCGGCTTGACGAAGCTAACGCGATGCTTACATTTTCCCTTTTCAATTCGGCAAATAGCCCGGCGATTCCCGGCAACAGGTCATGCGGTGTCAAGTTTTGGATCAGCTGTTGGTAGTATTGATTTTTCCGGCGCATGATCTCTTGTTTCTCCGCCTCCCGATACGTTCCGGCCGCACCGCCGTGAATCAAAATCGTGTTAAGCGACTGCTCTCTGTCGATGCCTTTCAGCCGTTCATTAAAGCTCCGGTCAATCTCAATGCCGATTTGTTCGGCAGTATGTTTCCAAGCGAGATAATGATACTCGGCCGTATCCGTGATCACGCCGTCCAAGTCAAAAATGACCGCTTTCATAATGTCGAACCCTTTACCCGGCTGATCATCATAAAAGCTTCATAGGGTTCCATGTCCATGCTGCCACTTATATCAAGCCGCTCGCGGGCGTAATTGGATAACAGCACATCCCACTTGTCTTCAAGCAATTCCGGCGGAGCATGAAACAGCGCCTTTTCTTCTGACAAATTCACGGCGACTAACAGCTTTTCGCCCCGGTATTCACGGATATACGCAAAGATTTGCGGATCATCCTCAAGCAGCAGCTGGTAATCTCCGTGTACGATAACTTTATGTTGTTTGCGCAGCCCGATGAGCTTCTGATAATAATAGAAAATCGAATCTTCATCTGAGAGCGATTCCTTCACATTGATTTCTTGATAGCGGGGATTTACCGCCAGCCAAGGCTCTCCAGCTGTGAAGCCCGCGTGTTTTCCGTCATCCCATTGCATCGGCGTTCTCGCGTGATCCCGCCCTTTTTTCGCCACTGCTTTTCGAAAGTCTTCCTCTGTCATCGTTTGATTTTCAATGACAAGTTCTCGGTATGCGTTTTTGATTTCGAGATCATCATACATCTTGAGCGGCATTTCACTGTTTGTCATGCCGATTTCTTCTCCCTGATAAATGAACGGGGTTCCCTTCATCCCGTGCAAGACCGTTGCAAATGCTTTGGCGCATTGTTTGCGCAGTTCGCGGTCATTGCCCCAGCGGGATATGACCCTCGGCTGATCATGATTTTCGAAATAAAGCGTGTTCCAGCCGACATTCATTAAAGCGGCCTGCCACCTCGTCATCGTCTTTTTTAAAGCGATCGGATCAAACGGCTTCATCTGCCATTTCCCATTCGGCGAATGTTGTTTTGTATCGATGTCCATATGTTCAAATGTAAAAATCATGTTCAGCTCATGTCTGCTTGGATCCGTGTATTTTATCGCTTCTTCAACATCTGAGCCGTTTGCTTCGCCGACCGTCATGCAGTCGTAACGGGACAGCACTTCCCGGTTCATCTCTTGTATAAATTCGTGCAGACGGGGGCCGTTTGAATGATAGCGGCCGACGACATAAGGACGGCTGTCATCTGTTTCATAATCGGGAAAGTCGACGTATTTGGAAATGGAACCGATCACATCCATCCGCCAGCCGTCCACGCCTCTGTCCATCCAAAACGTCATCAAATCGTATACTTCCCGGCGAACCGCTTCATTCTCCCAGTTTAAGTCAGGCTGCTTTTTCGAAAAGTAGTGAAGATAATACTGCCCTGTCCGCTGATCGAATGTCCACGCCGATCCTGAAAAGATCGATCCCCAATTATTCGGTTCTGAACCGTCCGCCTTTGGATCTTTCCAAAAATAATAATCACGGTAAGGATTGTCCTTTGACTTGCGGCTTTCGGCAAACCAGGCATGTTCATCAGACGTGTGGTTCACGACAAGATCCATGATGATTTTCATTCCGCGTTTATGCACTTCATCAATCAATTGAAACATATCATCGTTCGTTCCGAACTTTTCGTATATGCTTCTGTAGTCGCTGATGTCGTAGCCGTTGTCATCTTGCGGGGAATCAAACACAGGACACAGCCAGATAACATCGGCTCCGAGGCTTTTAATGTAATCGAGCTTTTGAATCACGCCCTGCAAATCACCGAATCCGTCTCCGTTGGAATCATAAAAACTCCGCGGGTAAATTTGATACACGACTGCCTCTTTCCACCATTGGCTCATCGGGCATCCTCCTTTCATACCGTCCGTTCAGTGCGATTTGCTCTCCATAAACTGTCATGGAAAGCGATTCTCCTTTTACAAGGTTGAAGGCGACGCTGTTTTCCTCTACCTGCACATTGATTAGCCGGTTCCGATAATTGATGTTGAACGCATAACCGTCCCATTCCTTCGGCAAAAACGGAGCAAACGACAGCGTCTCATCTTGGGTCCGCATGCCGGCAAATCCTTGCACGATCGCGAGCCAGCTTCCGGTCATCGATGTAATATGAAGCCCTTCCTCTGTGTCATGATTGTAATTATCCAGATCAAGCCTCGCTGTACGCTTATACAGTTCAAGCGCTTTCTTTTCCATTTTGAGTTCAGCCGCCAGCACCGCATGGACAGACGGCGAAAGGCTCGATTCATGAACCGTCATCGGTTCATAAAATTCAAAGTTGCGCCGTTTTTCTTCCATCGTAAATCGATGATTAAAGAAATAAATGCCTTGCAGAACATCCGCCTGCTTAATAAAACTGGAGCGGAGAATTTTGTCCCATGACCAATTCTGATAGAGCGGGCGGTCATCCGGTTCAAGCTCATCCGCTGCCTGAAGCTCTTTATCCAGGAATGTATCATGCTGAATAAAAACATTTAATTCCTCACTGTATGGATAGTACATTTTCGCAATGATATCCTTCCACCTCTCGATTTCGGCTTCCCGTATATCAAGCCGGCGGCGTTTTTCCTCCGGGAGGACAGCGAGGTTTTCGAGCGTGTACTCAAGCGTCCACGACGCAATCAAATTCGTATACCAGTTGTTGTTGACATTGTTTTCATATTCATTCGGCCCTGTAACGCCGTGGATCATATATTTGTTGTTACGTTTTGAGAAGTGGACACGGTCAGCCCAAAATCTGCTGATTTCGACGAGAACGTCTATCCCGTATTCTTTCATATAGTCACGGTCGCCTGTGTAATTGACATAATTGTAGATCGCATAACAGATTGCGCCATTGCGGTGAATTTCTTCGAAGGTGATCTCCCATTCATTGTGGCATTCATCGCCTGTGAAGGTCACCATCGGATAAAGGGCTCCCTTCAGCCCCAGTTTGGCCGCATTCCGTTTAGCTGCCTCCAAATGATGATATCGGTATAAAAGCAGATTCTTTGTCACCTCCGGCTCGGCCGTCGCCAAATACACAGGAACGGCGTACGCCTCAGTATCCCAGTAGGCGGCTCCTCCGTATTTCTCGCCCGTGAATCCTTTCGGCCCGATGTTTAAGCGCGAATCGGTTCCGTAGTATGTCGAGAAAAGCTGAAAGAGGTTGTACCGGATGCCCTGCTGAAGCTCATCATCCCCTTTAATTTCAATGTCAGCCTTTGCCCACCTTTCCATCCAATGTTCGGTATGCCTCCGCTTCGCTTCTTCATATCCCTGCTGAAGAACATCAGCCAAAAGCGCCCTGCCCTTTACTAAAAGCTCTGCTTCTTCAAAGTCCCGGGACGTTGTGACAATGATCAATTTTTTTAAAGAAGCCTTTGTTCCCGGCTTCACTTCGTAACAGAAGCGGTTTTCCGCGTACATCGCATCCGTTTGAAAATGCTCGCTGACATATCCTTCTGTCACATTGCACATTGAAGCAGCCACCGTAAAACGCGGCGTTCCAAACGGATTCTCAATCGTTTTTGTCACAAGATGACCGCGATGAGATTCGGCGCCTTTCGCTTCTTCCTGCCAAAACCGCTCTTCGAAATTGGCATCCTCATTAGCGACATGGCCATCAAGATAAGGGACAAGTGTAATAACAGCTTCATCGGTCAGGCATTCCGCTTCATAATGAATCGCGCACAGCTGCTGGACATCAAGACTAAGAAAGCGCTCCGACGAAATTTTGACAGCCTTTTGATTCACGCGAACGACAGCGCTTCTCCGCAGGATGCCTTCCTTCATATTGAGCTCCAATTCAAACGATTCGATGCCGTTTTGATTGAGGTCGACTTTTTCGTCGTCTACATATACATCAATTCCGATGAAATTCATCGCATTGATCACTTTCCCAAAATATTCGGGATAGCCGTTTTTCCACCAGCCGACACGCGTTTTGTCCGGGAACCAAACCCCTGCGATATATGTGCCTTTGAGACTTTCGCCTGAATAGCTTTCTTCAAAATTCCCCCTGATCCCCATATAGCCGTTCGCCAAGGATGTCAGACTTTCCTGAAGCCGCTTATGTTCTTTTTCAAATTGGTTTGTTTTGATTTTCCACTGGTCGATCTCAAATAGCCGCTGATTTACCATGATTTCCTCCTGACTGAAGATTTTCGTTGTGATGGCGGGTTTTGAATATATGTCTGAAGATGAAAGAGACCATCAAAGCGCTTCCGCACGAATGGATGAGCAGCATCATGATGAAGTCAAAGCGGATCATACCAAAAGCCATTGCAGCCGCTGCCGGAAGCGCTGATCCGCACACCGCCGCTGCGGCCGCTTCCTTAAACGACCTTATCCCGGTCATGTTGGATTTTTTGGAGATCCAGATGCCTCCCGTCAGAACGGCCGTTACAAAAAGCGAAATGATGAAAACCGCGGAACAGGCCAGCATGATGATAAGCGGCTTATATTGGGCAAACCACATGGCACCGATAAAATCCCCTACATGATCGGCATCCAGATCATTCAGCCCGGCCTTTGCCGGATAGCGGACAGAAAACCCCGCTCCGCTTTGATCGCTGATAATCAGATGATCTGACTGAAAGATGAGCGCGTTTTGATAGCCGCCTTCCGCCTTTATCCGGCCGTTCTCACCGCTTGTTTTCAATTCATGCTTCAAATCGACCGCCAGCAAGGTTTTCTCTTTCTCCACACGGTACAGCTCGTCTGTGCCTGTCAATCTCCCGTTTGTCAATTGGTAGCCTTTTAATTGTTTGATGAATTGCGCGTCAGCCTTTTGAACAACGTTTGGGAGCAAATTCCCGGCGTTGAAGCGGTCCATTTTCATCAACGCAATCGACACGGGCGCCGTTAAGCAAGCTGTCAAAAACATAAACAGAAAAGAAATTTCGAGCCAGCTGAATGTATGTTTGCAGCGCATGACGCCCGCCGGTGATGCCGCTGCTTTAAGAAAGCGGACGATCAGCTTTTCGTGTCTCATGTCGTTCATCGGTTTATCCCTTCGTTCCGCCGGATGTCAAACCGGACACAAAGTTCTTTTGGAGAAAGAAGAACAAGATGCAAATCGGCAGAGCCGCAAGAATCGCGCCCGCTGCAAACAGCGCGACTTTTTGCTGCTGCGGATTGGAGATGAATGTCTGCAAACCGACGGCGATGGTCAGGCTTTCCGGCGAGCGAAGCAGAAATTTCGCCAGCAGATAGTCGCCGAACGGCCCCATAAACGCCCACAGCGCCTGGACAGCAAGCATCGGTTTCACAAGCGGCAGAACGACCGAAGCAAAGATCCGCAGGTGCCCCGCTCCGTCAATCCGCGCCGCTTCATCGATTTCTCTAGGCACTGTATCAAAGTAGCCCTTCATCAGCCATGTGTTCATCGGAATTCCGCCGCCGATATAGATTGCAGTTAAAAACCAATATTGGTCCAAAGCTCCGATCAGCATGGCCAGGACGTAAAAAGCGGTCAGCGCCGCCATCGTCGGCACCATTTGAATGATCAAAAAGAAAATGAGACTCTTTTTTCGGCCCGCAAACCGGTAGCGGCTGTACGTATAGCCGGCAAGCGTCACAATCGTCACCTGGAACACCATGACAGACAGCGCGATCACAAGCGTATTCCCGTACCAGTTGAGGTAAAGCGTCTCTTCAAACAGCCGCTTAAAGTGGTCCAATGTCCATTGGCCCGAAAAATCGAGTGTAAAAGCCGCTACATTCCCGACCCGAAATGCGGATGATGCCGTAATCAAAAGCGGATAAATAATCACGATGCTTAAAAACGTTAAAAATATATAGGTCAAAACCTTGTTCAGCATCCCGGTGAACCGCGTATTTTTGAAAATCCCTCTCATCTACATGACCTCCTCATTGCCAAAGGCATTCGATTTCTTAAAAGCAATCAGGGAAACCCCGATGACAATGAAAGAAATGAGCAGTGTGACAGCAGCCGCCACGGAATACTGCGGCGACGTTCCCGTCGTCAGCTTATAGATCCAGGATATTAAGATGTCGGTTGACCCGGCTCCGGCCCCCGCACTCCCCGGACCGCCCTCATTAAATAAATAGATGATCGAGAAGTTATTGAAATTAAACGTATACTGGGTAATCATCACCGGTGCGGTCGCAAATAAAATCATCGGCAGCGTAATGTGTTTAAAGCGCTGAATAAATGTCGCGCCGTCAATTTTTGCCGCTTCATAAAGCTCTCCGGGAATCGCCTGAAGCACCCCTGTCACCATGACATAAATGTATGGAAAACCGAGCCACGTCTGAATCATAATCAAAGCCGTCTTCGTCCAGAACGGATCGGTCTTCCATGCGACAGCCGGGATATCGACGAACGGGAGCTGGTTCAAAAGCGGGATCACTTGGACGTTCATCGCGCCCGCCGAGTCATTAAAAATGTTGGCAAAGCTCATAATCGTAATAAATGCCGGAACGGCCCACGGAAGCAGAAAGATGATCCGGAACATCCGCTTGCCTTTAATAAAGTTTTGATTGACGACCAACGCTGTCACGATGCCGAGAACAATTTGCAGCGTTGTCGCACAGATCGTCCAGATGATCGTCCAGCCCAGTACATCGGCGAATGTTTGCCGATATGAGCCAAGGAAAAAGATATTCATGAAATTTTTAAAGCCGACCCAGTCGATGAGACTGTTAGGCGGAATATGATAAAAATCGTAGTTTGTAAACGCGATAAACAGAGTCACCAGCACCGGAAAAATAATTACAAACACCATCATGAGGTATGCCGGCAGCGTAAATAAATACGGAAACCCTTTGTCACCTGCATTTCTGATCATGTCCCCGGCCGTCTCGCTGATTTTCAAACCCGCCGCTTTCATCGCGGCGGTCTTCCGGGCATCATACAGATTAAAGATGTAAAACATCAGAAAAACGAGCGTCAATATCAATTGCAGCGTGCCCTCTATCAACAGAAACAGCGAGTGATCTTCTCCCGGGACAGTCCCCAGCGTCGCGAGGCCGATCAGCGCCTGATAACCGAAAACCGCTAACTCACAAATAAACAAGCCTGTGATGACAAGAAAAAGGATCCCCTTTGAAAACTGCCGGTTTGCAATCTGGCCAGCACCGGGAATAATCGATAACAGCGCTGCCTTCCGGCTCCGTTTTGCAAGTGTTTGGTCTTTGTTCATTTTTTTCGCCCTCTATTCTTCCGGACGCTAAAACCGCCGTTTTATTTCACATACTTTTCTTTAATGTTTTCTTTAATTACACGGACGGCATCATCCGCTGATTGCTGTGCCGATTTTTTCCCTGCTGCCGCGTCAAATATCAGGCTTTCTGCACCTGTCCACACCTCGGCCATCTCCGGAATGTTCGGAGTCGGAGTCGCCGTTTCGTATTGTGTGATGACCGCCGACGTCAGCTCGCTTTTTTGCTCCCCTGCTTTTTTTCGTGCGGCGAGGTTGGCCGGAACTTCGTTCGTATCTTCATAAAAACGGTAAGCATTTTCGTCATTTGCGGCATATTGCAGCCACTTTTCAGCAAGCTCTGCCTCTTTCGTATATTTAGAGGCGACCCAGCCTTTTCCGCCTGCAAACGGGGCATATTCTTTTCCGTTTGGCAATGTCGGGATTTTCGCGGCACCGTAGTTCAAACCGGCTTCTTTATAATTGGAAGCCGACCATGGACCTCCGATAACAGCAGCTGCTTTTCCGTCCATAAAGGTCTGCTGGATAAAATCGTCAGCGCTCGTATTGTCCTGCATGCCTTTCGGCCAATATTCACTGAACCATTTCTCGGCGTATTCCACCGCTTCCACGGCCCCGTTGTTGTTCAGACCGATGTCTCCGGAATCCGTGCCGTCAGCTCCGAATACATATCCCCCGTATCCCGCCATTAAACCGTATGACATGTAAAAGTCCGTCCACTTTGCGAGAAAAGCGGTCGATTTTCCTTTTTCCGAAGAAAAAGCGAACCTCTTGTCTTTTGTTAAATCCTCAAGCTCGTTAAAGGTTTTTGGCGGCGCTTTTAACAGGTCTTTATTGTAATAGAGTACGAGAGTTTCAATAACAAGCGGGATTCCGTAGACTTTTCCGTCAACTGTTACTTGCTGCATTTCTTTGTCGCCGAAGCTTTTAGTCTCAGACGGTTTGACTTCCAGCAAATGCCCTTGCTGTCCTAAGCCGCCGATACGGTCGTATGCCGCAAGCATGACATCGGGCGCATTGCCTGCCGGGCCGTCAAGAGGAAGCGCTTCAAGCTGATCGAACATTGGCTTTTCAACAATTTTGACTGTCACATCATTCTCTTTTTCAAAACCTTCCTTTATGCTTTCAACGTAAGGTTTATAGACCTCTTCTACAGACACGGTCAGCACTTTTTTCCCGCCGTTGCCCCCCGTTTCCTTTGAACTTGAACAGGCGGCAAGACCGAACAGCAGAACTGTCGCCAGCATCGCTAAAAATCCTTTTTTTAAATGTTGCATCTTTTTTCCCCCTTCTATCTTCGAATCTGAGACAATTGTAATCCTCGATAGAAAGCGGTTACAATAGTTTAAATTCTGTTACCGGTAACAGAATTTAAACCGCCCCCAAAATGAAAAACCCGCCTGGCTGTATGTCGACCGCATCATCATGATGGAGCGCTTCTTCCGACCACGCATCATATATTCTTTTGTCGCTTGCAATCTTCAAATCCCGCAATCTGACACGGCGCACCTCGCTGCCCTGGTGGAAGAAGTAGATCAGCTCTTTTCCTTCATCCGTTCGGGAAAAACTGACAAAATCGTTTTCGTCGTCAACCAGCCTCCACTCGAGCGCTCCATACGTCAATACATCATTTTCTTGTTTTCGCAAAGCGATCAGCCGTTTCATAAATGTGAGCATCTCTTGATTCTGTTTCTCTTCTTCCCAAACCATGCACTTCCGGCACAATGGGTCATCCCCGCCGTCCAGCCCGATTTCGGTTCCGTAATAAATGCACGGCGAGCCTGTCTGAGCAAACATAAATGCCAAAAGAGAGCGTACTTTTTTCTCATCTCCTCCGCATCTTGTCAAAATCCGCTTCGTGTCATGGCTGTCCAGCAAATTAAACATCACCTCATTGACCTGCTTCATCCCGCTCATGAGATGCGAATTGATGCGGCTCGCCATTTGCGAAGCTGAAATCGATCCGTCTGCAAAATAGTCAATCATCGGTTCTGTGAACGGGTAGTTCATAACCGAATGAAATTCGTCTCCTCTAAGCCACGGATCAGCCTGATGCCAGATTTCGCCCAATATAAAAATGTCGGGCTTTTCTGCCGTAACGGCTTGACGGAACTTCTTCCAAAACGCATGATCGACTTCATTTGCCACATCCAAACGCCAGCCGTCGATATCAAATTCGCGTATCCAGTACAGCGCGATATCAAGTAAATAAGCCTGAACTTCCGGGTTGGCGGTATTGAGCTTCGGCATCTCGGACGTAAACGCAAATGTATCGTAGCCGCCTTCTTTAACAGGGAAAGAATGAACATGAAACCAGTCTTTATAACGGGACTTTTCACCGTTTTTGACGACATCCTGCCACTCTCGCGAAGCGCTGCCGATGTGATTAAAAACAGCGTCAAGCATGATCTTCATTCCCCGCTCGTGAAGCCGGCTGACCAGCGTGCGAAAGAGTTCCTCATCGCCAAAATGCGGATCGATCGAGCAATAGTCCAATGTATCGTATTTATGGTTGGAAGGCGCGGCAAAGATCGGCGTCAAATAAATGCCGCCTACCCCCAAGTCTTCCAGATAGTCCAGTTTGTCTATGATCCCCTGCAAATCCCCTCCGAAAAAATCGTCCACCTCGGGGTCCTTGCTTCCCCACGGCAAAGCGTTTTCCGGAGACAAATCCTCTCGGCCGCTGGCAAAGCGCTCCGGAAAAATTTGATACCAGACGGTTGATTTGACCCAGTCAGGTGCATTAAACGCATCTGCCTCATGAACAAACGGAAATTTAAAACAGTACTTGGCCATATCTGCCGCTTTTCCGGCAAACGGACAGGCACCACTGCTTCCGTAAAAAGTGTCTTGACCATCAGCGCCTGTAAGGATAAACCCGTATTGCAGACGCCTGAATGGAGGCGCCACTTCGGCAAACCAGTAATCATGCGTGCCTGTCGCGGCAATTTTCGCCATCGCAAGCTCGTTCGCTTTCCATGTGCCGCCGGTGTATTCGTAAGGATCTCCCCAAATCAAGCGTACGTGATCGGCATCATTCTTTTTTGTACGGATTTTGATGTGCAATGTCCTTCCATCGTAAGAATAGGCATCAGAGCTGAAAGGCTGATGATGAATCGCTGCATATTCCATCATGTTTCCCCCTTTTTGGTTGTCCGGCTGTGATAAACCGGCTTTTATTCTGAAATTATCATGACGGCATAACAGGAACAATCATTTTCAGCTTGTTACCGGTAACAGAATGAGACCCTTACAAAGTCGATTCCCGGACAATAAGTTCCGGCTCAAAAAATTGATTGCCTTGCGACGCTCCGTCTTCATTGATTTTTTTCAGCAGGATTCTGGCGCAAGCCTCTCCCATTTCAACAACAGGCTGTCTGATCGTTGTCAGGCGAGGCGAAGCGATCCGGTCGAGAAACACCCCGTCATAGCCGGTAACCGCGACATCTTCCGGAATTTTTTTGCCGAGCGATTGCGCCGCGCGGATGACCCCGAGTGCGATGCGGTCGGAAGCGCAAACCACGGCTGCCGGTGCATCAAGGGATGCCAGCACTTCCAGTGCGCGTGCTTCACTTTTTTTCGAACTGTTTTCCATCCGGAAAATCGCCGCTTTTTTCAGACTGCCTTCCATCGCCTGAAGGTAGCCTTTTTCCCTTGACCGTTCAAAGGGTTCATCCAAATCGATTCCAAAAAAGACGACATTGCGGACGCCCAGCCCAATGACGTGGCGTGTTGCCATATAGGTACCTTTTTCATTGTTAACATCAATAAAATCATAGCCCATTTCATTTTGGCCAAATACAACGACAGGCTTTTCAAATACTTTAATCAGCCCTTCAAAATCGGCTTTTCTCAACCCCGTCGCTATAATGCCGTCACACTGGCCGATATTGAGAGATTTCCTTGTGACAAGCTGCAAAGCATAATGGTGACGGTCCAGCTCGCGGCTGATTCCCGTTAACAGGTTCATATAATAAGGTTCAGTCGTATCCATTTCTTCCAGTATGAGCAGCTTGACGACCTGTGTTCTGTTTTGAACGAGCGCTCTTGCTGCATAGTTCGGTATATAATTGAGCTCCTTCATTGCGGAATGAACAAGCTTTTTCAATTCATCCGTCACAGTCTCAGGATGATTGATCACCCGCGATACCGTCATTTTCGACACATTTGCTTTCTTTGCTACATCAGATAACGTTGCCATTTCATCCCCGCCTTACCTATACGATTCAAACTGTCAGCTAGTCCTTCCTGAGGGCTGATGACACCTTGTTAAAATTAATTATAAGATGGAATCAAAGAAATTTTATAAGAAGGAGAAAATAAAAAAACGGATTTCCTTTAGGAAATCCGTCCTATCACTCTTTTCTTCTATCTTTGAACATAGATCGAAACCGATCCGCCGTTTACGTGAAACTCTCCCCAGCCTTCTGCATTGATGACAACAGAATCGGAACGGTTTCCGGTGATGTCATGCCATGTCTCACCGGCGTTTTGCCGGCCGACATACATTCGCTTTGTCCCGCTGGGTCCGTCTGTTATTAACGCCGCCAAACCAGAATTTGCAACCGAGCTGTCGCCTTCTCTCGTCCAGCCGACAATGTTATGATGATCGAAATAATCATGCTGTGCTCCGTACGCATATTGTTTTCTCGCTTTTAAGATCGGTTCGATTTTGTGTTTGAGGGCAGGAATTTCGCGCTGCGAGGCTCCTTTCGTCCCGTACATATCCCCGTAGAAAATCTGCGGGTAGCCTGCTTCTCTTGTCAAAATAAAAGCGTAAGCCAGCGGCTTAAACCATGTTTGGACAGTCGACTCAAGCGATTGCCCCGGCTGTGTATCATGGTTATCAACAAACGTAACCGCTTTCACAGGATGCTTGGAAACGACTGTTCCGTTCAGCAATTTCCTCATATCATAGCCGCCTCCCTGTGTCGATGCAGCATGGAACTGGTAATGAAGCGGCACGTCAAACACTGAATGATTAAAGTTTGTTTTGTTCAAATAGTTTTCCAGCGCACCTAAGTCATTCTGCCAATATTCAGCTACCGTAAACATTTCCTTCCCTGTTTTTTCCCTGACATGATTGACCCAATCCCGCAAAAAAGAAAATTTAATGTGTTTGACGGCATCAAGGCGGAATCCGTCCAATTGCAGCTCATTGGCATACCACGTTCCCCATCTCTTTATTTCTGCCGTGACATCAGGATGATCATAATCGATGTCGGCATACATCAAGTAATCATAGTTGCCGTTTTCATTGGAAACTTCCCAATCCCATGCCTTTCCTTGAAACTTATAGATGCGGTTCAGCTTTCGGGACTCGTCCCAATCGGTTCCGTCAAAATGGTACCAATGCCATTTGAAATCGCTGTATGTGCTGCCGCGCCCCGGGAATTGAAAATGTGTCCACGCTTTGATTCGCTGTTCTCCTGATGTTACGCGGTTGCGGTCAGCAGGATCGACTTCAACAGCCGTTACATCTTCGGTCGCATCAGCGCCGCCTTTGTGGTTGATGACTACATCGCCGTAAACGTTGATGTCCCGGGAATGAAGACTGTTGATCGCAGATTGCAGTTCTCCCTTTGTGCCGTACTTTGTCCGAACCGTCCCTTTTTGATGAAACTCCCCTAAATCATACAGATCGTAAGCGCCGTAGCCTACATCGTCTTGACTCGTTCCCTTATATGCCGGGGGAATCCAGACGGCAGTAATACCGTGTTCAGCCAAATATGCCGAGTCATTTTGTAAGCGTTTCCAATGTTGGCCATCATTTGGCATGTACCACTCAAAATACTGCATCAGCGTCCCATTAAGACTTGCCGCCGCTGCTGCAGAGTGAGACAGCAAGAAGATGAGCGCAAATAACAGCGGCAGCAATCGGGCATAAAGCCGTTTGTGTTGTTTCATGATTTTCCTCTCCCCTTTCAAAGTGAAACACATGCTATTGTATAAATATTTGGAATTTTTAACAAATATCGTTTTCCCTATATTTTCTTGCAACAGAAAAGCGCCGATATGGCGCTTTCTTCTCATTTATTCAATATCCTCTCTGCTTCTTCACTTCTTCAAGCTGAGATACAGTTACCAATTGATAGCCCTTTGCTTTCAGCTTTTTAATAATCTCTTCCGCCGCTTCTGCGGACGTTGCATAAATATCGTGCATTAAGACGATTTTTCCGTCTCCCGCATGACTCATGACATGATTGACAATCTTTTGTTTATTTCTGTACTTCCAATCTTCCGGATCAACATCCCACAACGAGACCTTCAGATTGGAAAGCGAGCGGACGGAATCATTGATTCCGCCATATGGAGGGCGCAAGTGTGCCGGCTGGTGTCCGCTGATTTTTTCGATCATTTCTTGCGTGTCGTTAATTTCCTGATACGCTTTTTCATTTGACAGCCTTGTCAATAACGGATGGTCCCAGGAATGGTTGCCGACTTCGTTTCCTTCCTTCAGCATCCGTTTTATCGTTTCGGGATAATATTGGGCTCTGCTTCCAAGCACAAAGAAGGTCGCATGCCCTTCATGCTTTTGTAAAGCATTCAATATTTTATTCGTTGTAGCGGGATTCGGGCCGTCATCAAATGTGAGAGCAATCACTTTTTCATCAGGATTTATTTTCGCTTGTTTCGGAAGGGGGACAGGCTCCTGCTCTCGTTTGGCCTGAAGACGGCTCTTTTTCATATCCTGATATTGGTCTTTTAAAATATCTTTTACCCATTCTTTTTTTATTTTTACAGACTGCTCAAGACCGGTTTGTTTTTTCTCAAAATAAAATTCGACTTCGTTTTCCAGGAGCGCGAAGCGGCTGAAATGCTCTTCCTGAGGGCTTGTCCCTTCTTTTAATAAAGCCGTGTCGGCAGACGGATTCCGATTTTTCAATTCCTGATAGGCAATGCTTGAAATCCTGTTCAGAAAATCTGAATTTTCTTCGAACAGGTCTTGAAGGGACAGCAGCTTTTTCTGTTTTAAATCGGCGTTAAACGTCTTGACAGACGTTGTACCCGAAACGCCCCCGGCCTCTATGTATTGATTCAGCACCACACTGGCTGCATCTTTTGTGTAATAGACAACCTTATATTTGATGTTCAGTTCAAAAGGCCCGTCTTCATGCTGAGCCTGGGCCTTTGCATTATCCTCTTTAAAACTGGCCAATTCTTGATTCACATAATCTTTTATTTGTTCATCGATTTCTTTTATGCGAAATACCGGATAGTGGATGGCATACCGCTCTTGTTTGCTGTCGCTGACCATGGATTCGACGCCGAGGCCGGATTGTCCGCCGCCTTTTTTTGGTTGAGGGGGCTCTTGACTGTTGCTTGACACCTTATTGTAAGAGTACCCCGCCAAACCTATTAATATCGTTAAAAAAATCAACATTTTAACCCATCGAAATGATGGTTTGCCAGACATCGCTGCTCACTCTCCTGTTTCATGACTTGCTTTCTCTGTTTCTATTACAAATATTGTTTCTCATACCGGGACTAATATAAAAGCGTCGACGGAAGCTTTATTTCCTGATTTCCGGCCGCATACGGGGCGATATCATACTGCTGAAATACAATTGAAATTCCGCTGCTTGTATAATAGAAAGCCGTGTGTTCATCCAAGCGGATATCGCTCTTTTTAAGATCAGAATAAAACTGTTCCGGATGTTCGTTGATATAGCTGAAAATATAGTTTTTTGCTTTTTCGATTTTTGCCTGATTGTTTAATACGTCAGTCAGCACGACTTGTTTGCGCTTGTCAAAGTCAAAGTTGTAGGATGTAGCGGTGTACATGCCGTGCGCGCCGCCGGAGAACTGATAGTCATAGATTAAAAAGCTCAGTTTGCCTTCCTCGTTGTATTTGACTTTGTAGGACGTTTCATAGACGTTCTCCTCGTCCTTATCCTTCTTTTCGGCATCTTTAACGATTTTTTGAAATTCTTTATAAGAGTTTTTTAAATGATGTTTTACCGCTTCGTTGGCCAGCTGGGCATCTTCTTCCTTCAAATCGCTGAATACCGGAAAAGAAAGCGAACTGATGTCTTTGTAATATTCCGTGTGAATCGCGGCTTTTCTATTTTGTGAAGCGTTTATTTGAGATGTTCCTTTATTGATGATGAATAGCAGCGATGCTGTGAGTACAAGGAATCCTAAAATAGCCATCGCTTTTTTCATAAGCATGCTCCTTTGTCAATCTTCTTTTAAACTCGTAACATATCATTTTCTTTTGTAACACAAATGTAATATTTATTTCATATTTGTAATGATACCCACTTTTAAATCCCCCGTCAACTTTTTTGGGTAAAAATTTCTTCTGACGGCAAAAATAAGACACTCTCAATTCCTGAGAGTGTCGTTAACGGAATGATGAATGAGACGTGCGTCTTCACGCTTTTTTTGAGGGGCTGTAAATGCAGGAAAAACGCAGGCTGGGGTCTTCGTGATCAGTCTGACCGGAGTCTTCATTTTAGCCGTATTGTTTCAGCATGTCGGATAATGTCCGCTTCATCCTTTCGATTAATTCGGAAGGCTTCTGAATAATTGCTTCCCGGCCGAATGAAATGAAATAATCCGCAAAAAAATCAATATCCTTCGGCGCGATCTCTCCTTTCAGCACGCCGGACCCGTCTTCTTTTACATCCAGCTCAAGGTGTGGCCATTTGAGTGAACCGTGCCGTTCTACTCCTTTTTTTGTCAGCTCCGCTGATAATTCCAATGTCTCCCTTGGCCGGGACACAGCTGAAAAACGGTTCTTTAAATTAAGACCGGTCAAATCAAGCGGGGCCGCATGTTCATCAAGCTCGGCCCGCTTAATCCGGTCACACCTGAAGATGCGGTAGTCTTGTCTTAAAAAACAGTAAGCCGGGCAATACCACTTCCCTTGATTGGCATAGATTCCGATCGGCTGAATGTTTCTCTTGCTTACTGCACCGTTTGCTTCATATTCGATGATCAACACCTTTTGCTGAACTGCCGCTTCAAGCAGCACCTTTAAGACCGGAATGTCGTCTTTTTGCTCATAAGGCGTATAAAAAGCAACGCGATCCTTCATACTGTCAATCGCATCCCGGATGTCTCCTGTAAGGTTCAAATAAAATTTCTTTTTGATGGAGTCGTACTGAGCGTCAAACGGCAGGGATATATAATGCTTCAGCGCATCGATCGCAAAGAAGATGGCGATCGCTTCGTTCTCGCTGAAGGCGATGGGAGGAAGAATCCTTTCATTTAACACTTGATACCCTCCGTGGGGGCCGGTTTCAGAATAGAGGGGCACCCCCATTTCGCTGAGCTCTTGCAAATCCCTTAAAACCGTTCTCTTGGAAACGCCGAATTCCTGCGCCAGCTCCCCGACCGTAAATCGTTTTTTCCGGTTTACCATCATGATCATTTCATTCAATCGTTTCGCTTTAGACATGAAAACCTCCAATCATTTTTTAACCATGACATAAGTTGTCACCATTATAATATACAATCTTCTTAGATCAACAAAAAAAGGAGATGTTCGCTCTATGAAAACGCAATTTACACCTTACATCCTGATGAATGGAAGAGCAAAGGAAGCGATTGATTATTATCGTGATGTACTCGAGGCTGAAGTAAAGTTCAGTCAGACGATTGGCGAAGGCCCCGCAGATGAGGCGGCGAATTTTAAGGATGGCGAATTGGCTTTCATCGCACACGCCGTTTTGACAATCGGCGACGCCGTCATGATGATCGCCGACATCATTCCTGAACTGCCTTTCCAAAGTGGAAACCAATTGTCCATTTGCGTAACGGCAGCTGACGTTTCTTCGGCCAAGCGGCTGTTTGGCAAGCTGAGCGAGCGGGGCGAGGTCAAGCTTGAGCTGAAGGAGACTTATTTCAGTCCCGCTTACGGCATTGTCACCGATCCGTTCGGCGTTACCTTTCAAATTTTTGCCGCGCGTCCCGCATAAATGAACAAATGAGACATATCAAAAAAGGCCGGGTTTCATGAACCGGCCTTTTTTGCACGGAAAAATTTGCAGGGTTTTTTGGCTAAAAAGCGGTATTTGACCACAAAAATTTAAAAAACTGCGTTTTTTCAAATTCACTTGACAAAGGGCATTTATGGAAACGCCTCTTCTTTTTGGTATAATAAGGGGTAGCAACAGTTCGGTTCTATATAAGGGCGGTCGGCTCACCCTCCATCTCTTGGAGAGAAAGGGGGTGAGCATGTGACAGTATCAGAGGCGTTGCAACTTATGGTCTCTTTCGGCATTCTTGTCGTGGCAATTCTGTCATCGAACGACAAAAAAAAGTAAGATCGCCCTTGATTCCCACACCAAGACGATCTTACTTTTTAATTGGGATCTAAAAATAGAGCCGACTCCTTTTTACGGAGCCTCTCTGTTGCTTCCGGGAGATGTTGCCGCATCTTCCGGTTTTTTTCAGTTTACGCATTCATCTAAAGATTATTCTGTTTCACACCTTGAATATATCACGATTTCCTTTATTTATCAATATGGATGCGTTTATATAAAAATGGAGTCACGGTCAAATGCGATATGAGAAGATAAATTCCTGATGATAGGATCATCTCGTCAATTTTAACTTCAAAATCGGGAAAAGGCCTTTCTACATCAGAAAGGCCCCTCTTTTTTTACTCCCCGCTTCACATGTGAGGAGAGGTTGACCAATATCCCGGCTGACGTCAGCATGAACATTAACGAAGAACCTCCGTAGCTGACAAACGGAAGAGGAATTCCGGTAATGGGAAGAAGGCCGAAAACAGCGCCCAGGTTAAATAATGCCTGAATCATGATCTGGAAAGTAATGCCGACCGCCAGCAGCTTTCCAAACGGATCATCGATTTGTGCAGCGATCTTAACACCTCTGAACATGATCAACAGGTAGGCCCCGATGATCATCAACAGCCCGACACCGCCGAGTTCTTCACTGATGACCGCCATGATAAAATCCGTATGGGCTTCAGGAAGAAACCCCAGCTTTTGAACGCTGTTCCCCAATCCATTCCCCCATACCCCGCCCGAATCAATGGCAAGGTAGGAATTGATCAACTGGTAGCCGTCTCCGTTTTCATTTTGAAAAGGATCGCTGAACGATGTCAGCCTTTTTAACCGGTACGACGCTGTCATAGCAAAATATGCGATGCCCGCCCCTGCCATTGTTCCGAGAAGCAGCAAGTGCCGTATTCTGAGACCGGCGCACAACAGAACCGCTCCGCAGCTTAACAGGATCGAAACAGCGGTGCCCAAGTCGGGCTGTTTTAAAATCAAAAAAAACACAGCGGCCAAAATGATCAGCGGCGGCATGACGCCCTTTCCAAAATCGGCGATGTATCTCTGCTTTTTTGCATACACATAGGCGAAATAAATAACCATCACTAGCTTCACAGCCTCGGACGGCTGGATCATGAGCGAACCGAGTTGAATCCACCTTTGAGAATTGTTTTTCTCCATCCCGATTCCCGGCAGCAAAACGAGAATCAGCAGCAAAAAAGAAAGCTTCACCAAAAAACGGATGAGTTTGCTGTAAGCTTTGTAAGGGAAAAAGACGGCAGCCGAAAAAAAGGTCAAACCGATGAGCAGCCACTGCAGCTGCTTCATAAAAAAATAGCTGCCATCATGATACTTCATATATCCGAGGGGGTAGCCGGCACTGTATACCATCAGCAAGCCAAACGAGGATAAAAACAGAACCGAAGCAATCAATACATAATCCAGTTTCTTTAGATGGGAAAGAATCATTTTGTGCACCTTCATCCCCAGTCATTCCCAAACATGTAATGTTTAGATCTGATATTCACACTGAAAACGAGACCTAAGGCGATCATGTTGGTCAGCAGCGCGCTGCCGCCATAGCTGATAAACGGAAGAGCGAGCCCTGTGATCGGCATTAACCCGATCGTCATCCCGATATTTTGGAACACTTGGAATACAATCAACCCCGCAACCCCCGCACATATATAAAGACCGAACAGACTGTTGGACGAGATCGCGATCCTGATGATTCTGTAGATCATCAGAAAATAGAGACAGACTAATGTGACGGCACCTAAAAAGCCGAATTCTTCACCAATCACGGCGAAAATAAAATCGGTATGAGCCTCCGGAATCTTCCCTCCCTGCACTTGGGTTCCATGAGTAAAGCCGCTTCCTGACATCTGGCCCGATCCGATCCCCAATAACGCCTGCGTCAGCTGGTATCCATATGTAGAAGCATGTTCATGAGGACTGAGCCAGCCGTATATCCGGTCAAGCTGGTGAGGCTTAATTATCTTTGAAAAAATCTCAAAGTAATGATTGTGCAAATACGTCAAAAAGGCGACCAATCCCATGAATCCAAGCGACAGGGACATGATCATTCTCCCCGAAATCCCCGAGACAAGCATCAACGTGAATGCGATCGACAAAATCACCAATGCGGACCCTAAATCAGGCTGTACCAATATGAAGAAAAACGGAATCACCGTGTACACCATGATTTTCCCCGTCGGTATGATGCTCTCCGTGAAGGAGAACCTTTTATGCTGAAATTGGTTGAGTATCGAAGCCAACAGAAGAATCAAAATGATCTTCATAAATTCTGAAGGCTGGATTTCGATGACTCCGAAGCTGATCCACCTTTGCGAACCATTTTTATAAGTTCCAAAAAAATGAACGAGAATCAGAAGAAAAACGGCTCCCGCAAATAAACGAAGCGCCAATCGTTCTAGCAGCTCATAGTCGATGTAGGCCGTTCCCGCCATGACGCCAAACCCGACAAGATACCAAAAAACCTGCCGTTTCGCAAAATAAAAAGGGTCCTGTGTTTCATACTGGCCGGACCCGCTGTAAACGGCCAGCAGACTGATGATAAACAAACAAAATAGAATGAGCAGAAGGCTGATGTCAATGTTGATAGGCTTTCTTTTCATCTGTAACATGCTCCATCATGATTTATGTGACAGCTGGTTGAAAACGAATTGAACCGCTGCGGCATCATCAATATAGCCGATTGGAAAAATATAATCCGGTATGACATCAACAGAAACGATGAAATACAGCAAAGCGCCGCCCATCAGCAGCAATTCACGCGGCGTCCCCCGCCCTGAGGTAAATCGGCTGTACATGTCGTGCAAACGGGTCAGAAAAGGACCAATGCCGGCGACTTTCTCGACTTTGGATTCAAACTCAGCCAGAATGGTACGCTTTCCTTCCTCCGTCTGGGAATATTGTTCGTACTCATTCAATTTGTTTTTCAGTTCTTCCGTGGTAAAGGACCGATCATAGACATTTGAGGTTTGCAAAACATCTTCAATTTCGGCAACTGACGAGTGAATATCCTGACGTTCGCTTTCCCTCGTCTTCTCGATCGCATAGCCGGCCGCTGTCATCATCTCATCAAAAGAAACGCCGAGACTTTCTGAAAACCTTTGCAAATGGTTCAGGTTTGCTTTTCTTTTGCCATTGATGATTCTTGAGATGGTCGCTTTATCGATTTGAGTGCGTTCGCTCAATTCTCTTAAAGATAATGATCTTTTTCGCAAATGCTCTTTCAGCAGCGCCCCCAGCTGATTTTTCTTTTGTTCATCCACGAGCCTTTCTCCTCTCACACTAAAAATGTATCAATCTATCAGCCAAAAGGCCAAGTCGGTATAAATATATAGAACCGTTGTCAAAATGTCAACGAATAACCATAGACATCTGTTTTATCTCACTTATTCCACCCTATAATTGTTGACAAATAAACAAAAAAAGAGCGAGTCAAAACTCACTCCTTATCCGATATCAATCCAAACCCGTTTTAACGCCAAACCCGACAAGCACCAGCCCCGCGGCTTTTTGAAAGACCTTCTGGAATTTCACGCTTCTCAGCCATTTTTTTGCGAAATCGATCAAATATACGAGGATGAGGAACCAAAACACAGCAAGAAAGGTAAGGATTAAAGCGAGGATGATCAACTGCTGGTTGACGCTTTCTCTTAAATTAATAAATTGAGGCATAATCGTGATATAAACCAAAACAGTTTTCGGATTCAGAACGTTGCTGAACAATCCTTGCATAAACGAATCCTTATAATGCCGGCTTGATGCGTTTTCGGTTTTGTTCTTCTCGGCTTGTATGTCCTCCAAAGAAAACATTTTTTTCGCGAAAAAGCTTTTAATGCCTAAATATATTAAATAGGCCGCCCCCAAGTATTTGATCGTATTGAACAGAATCACCGATTTCGCAATCACCACCGCTAAGCCGAGAACGGCAATCAGCGTCCAGAAAGAAAGCCCTGTCGCCAAACCGAGAACATTGCAGCGCCCGGCGTTCGGCCCGTAGCGAAGCGTGTTTTTCACCACAAGCATCGTATCTGCTCCTGGTATCACCACCATCATGGCGGCAATCGATATGTATGACAGCAGGCTATCCATCAGATGTCTCCTCCCCATACTGGTTTATATAGTGACTACTTTAGTAACCACTTATTAAAAAGTGTATCAGCGGACTTGAAATAAATCAATACATCCAGCAAAATATGAGTGACAAAGGTAGCGACTCTTGTTGAAGCTGGAGGGCTTATGAAGGAAAACATATTAGACGTACTGAAAAACCTGAATTTCACCGAGTATGAGTCGAAAGCATACTTGGCGCTTTTGGAAGAATCGCCGCTGACAGGCTATGCGGTGGCAAAAAAATCGGGTGTTCCCCGGTCGAAAATATACGAAGTGCTGGAGAGCCTCGTGATCCGCGGCGATATCTTTGTCAGCTACGGCGGCACACCGCAGTACATCCCCGTTCCCGCCAAGGAACTGATTAAAAACCGGCGGCTGAAAGCGGAAGAGACTTTTGAACAGGCAGAAAAATATTTCGAGAAGTTTGAGCGCACTGCAAATGACCGGGAAAATATTTGGAACATCACCGGACGAAGCGAGATTATCGATAAAGTAAAGGCTTGTATATCATCAGCCGGAAAAAGGATTCTCCTCGAAATTTGGAAAGAGGATTTTCCTGAATTGGAGCCGGAACTCAAGCAGGCCGCAAAAAAAGGCGTCATCGTCACCATCATTGCGTACGGCGACATTGAAGCTGATTTCGCCAATGTCTATCTCCATGACAGCAGCACGCAAATTACAGAAGAGTACGACGGACGCTGGCTTGTATTCAGCGTCGACGATTCGGAAGTCGTGGCCGGCATTGTCTCGCACGGGAAAGACAGCCGCGCAGCCTGGACGATGCATGTAGGCTTGGTGATGCCGATTACCGAAGTGATGATTCATGATCTGTATCTGATGGAAATCATGAAGAAGCACAGAGAGGTATTGGAGGAAAGTTTCGGCGAAAACCTGATCCATTTGCGCCGAAAATTTTCGATTCATCCGGATTTCAAAAAGCATTATATGAAATAAAAGGCCCGCGCAAAGAAAGCGCGGGCCTTTTATAATTATGATCTTTCGGTTGCCTCCCAGCGGGATACTTCTTCCCTGACGAGCGGCGCCGTTTTTGTTCCAAAAAGTTCAATCGCCTTCATGACATCTTCGTGCGGCATCGAACCGACCGGAACGTGAAGCAAAAAGCGGGTGATCCCGACATTCTTGCGCAGGTGAATAATTTTTTCCGCCACCGTCTCGGGATCGCCTACATAGAGCGCCCCTTCAAAGCTTCTGGCTGCATCGAAGCTCGACCGGCTGTACGGCCCCCAGCCCCGCTCCCTCGCAAGTGTATTCATAGCCTGCTGGGTGGAAGGGAAAAACCGATCGGCGGCCGTCTCGGTATCCTCCGCAATAAAGCCGTGGGAATGGGAAGCGACTGTCAGCTTTGAGGCATCATGCCCTGCATGTTCCGCCGCTTTGTAATAAAGCTCAACAAGCGGGGCGAAATGCTGCGGACTCCCCCCGATAATCGCGAGAACCAGCGGCAGGCCGAGCAGGCCGGCGCGCACGACGGATTCCTGGTTTCCGCCGCTTCCGATCCATACGGGCAGCGGATTCTGCACAGGGCGCGGGTACACGCCTGTATTTTGAATAGCCGGACGATGTTTGCCGCTCCATGTGACCCTTTCCGACTTTTGCAGCTCGAGCAGCAGATCAAGCTTTTCTTCAAAGAGCTCATTATAATCATCTAAATCATATCCAAACAGCGGAAAGGATTCGATGAAAGACCCTCGGCCCGCCATGATTTCCGCCCTGCCGTTTGAAATCCCGTCGAGCGTCGCAAAATCCTGAAAAACACGGACGGGATCAGCCGACGACAGCACGGTGACCGCGCTCGTTAATCTGATGTGCTTCGTCTGTGCAGCCGCTGCGGCCAGGACGACGGCAGGAGAAGAAGCTGCGTAATCTTGACGATGATGCTCTCCAACTCCGAATACATCCAAGCCCACCTGATCGGCAAGGACGATCTCCTCCACTACTTCGCGCAGCCGCTCCGCATGGCTGATGGCTTTTCCGGTTTTGATATCAGGGGTCGTTTCTACAAAGGTGCTGATGCCTAATTCCATGTCGCTTTTCCTCCACATTGTATCCTTTAATTATTCTGTACATCGTTGATTGATGTATGCCGTATTCTTTTCACCCGGCACTCACATTGTTATATATAGAATACGGCGGGCGTTCTGATCATGCAATTGATCCGACTTGTGAATCAGGATCAGCTTCTGCTCCATTTGTTTTCCAGCTTGGTCTGCCGGCAATCATGCCGGTCTGGTATTCATGCATTCACAAAGAAGATACCAGCTTACACAAGTTTCTGCCCGCAGTTCGGACAGAAGTTGGCTTCCCCCGTTTTCGTTCCACAGTTTGGACAGAAGTTCGGCTTTGTCCCTGCCTGCGGCGTGCTTTGGGGCGTTGGTGTCTGCGCCTGCTGATTTTGGTTCATCTGATTCATCATTTGGTTCGCTACGTTCATCCCCATCATCATGCCGGCCATATCGGATGCGGCACTGCCGCCTGTCATCTTTCCTGACGCCATGCCGTCTGTCATGGAGATCTGCTGATATCTGTTCAGATCGCCAACCATGCCGTGGGAAGCGTTCTTCGTGATCATGTCCTGGATTTCTTTCGGATAATTGAAACTCATGATGTTAAAGCCTGTAACCGTCATGCCGTCGCTGACAATCTCCATATCAAGGTCTTCCTTGATCCCTTTTGCGATATCAAAGGCGTTGGCTTGAAGGTTGAACATATCTTTTCCTTCTTTTGTGATCCACTTCATCAAAAGCTGATCAAGGATAGATGTGATCCGTATTTTGATATCTTCCACAACATACTGATCTTTCACACCGGCAATTTTATCGATTAATGCGACATAATCATTCACCTTAAAATTAAATGTGCCGTTCGCTCTGATCGGCATGCCTCCCGGTAGTCCTGCAGCCGGGATATTGATGGCATTCTTCGTCCCCCATTTGACGGTAAACTCCTTCGTATTGACAAACAGGACTTCGGCGCGCATCCCGCTGTTAAAGCCAAATTTAAAACCTTTTAAAGTAGATAAAAAAGGAATAATTTCAGATTCAATATCATAGTCGCCTTCATCTTGGAATATGCCTTCGATTTTTCCATTGTTTAAAAAGACGGCATCCTGACCGGGACGAATGATCAGCCGGCTCCCCTTTTTGATTTCGCGGTTGTTCCATTTGTAGAAAATCATATCATCGCGAAATTCATCCCATTCTACTACATTTGCAAATTGATTTTTAAAAAACACCATTGAGCTCTTCCTTTCCCTTTCTAAAAGCTTCCCCGGCTGCCGCTGTGCGAATGTCCTCCACTCGTCGTTCCGCCGCCTGAGCTTTTATTATTGGACGGTTTTCTTTGTTTTGTGACGGTCGTTCTGATGTACTCGTCATTCTTTCTGATCACTCCGGATGTATCACCGTTCATATACGTATTTGCACTTACGGTCACTCTGCCGCCTGAATTGTATTTCATAATGGCGACGGCAATTCCCGCGATGACTGCTGACACAAGCAATTGAAACCATGTCTTAAAAAAGATGCTGTCCGCCCATGGTTTCTTCTCCATATCATCATACGCCGCCTTCATAAACATTTCGAATGCGGCCGCATAATGATTGTCAGATATATCCGGCGTGATTTTTTCTCTAATTTTGTCCAGTCTGGCGTCATTCAAATATTCTTCAGCCTTTTTAAAGCCGGCAAGATAGACTTCTCTATGCTCCATATCAACCGTTAACACGGCTGCATTTCCATGCTTCTTCTGATAGCCGGGCGCTTTTTCGTCATAGAAGTCTTGAGTAAATTTCTTCACATCGCGGCCATTCGTATCATTGACCGTCACAATGATAAAGTCGGTTTCCCGCTCGGCGCCCAATTTGGCTGCCAGCGTCTCCAGTTTCTCGATTTCCTGTTTGGTCAAAAGCCCGGCTTCATCATAAACATACCGCTTCTGTTCAGAGGCTGCCGCACCGGAGGCTATAGGGATGAAGACAAGGAAAATCATACATAGGATCATTGCGTTTCTCAATAAATTTCTCATCACGCCCCGCCTCCCATCACAGCAGCGATGATTTTCCAGACCGCAAATATGGAGACAGCCAGTCCGCTAAACCACATCTTTTCTTTAAATGAGCTGATCGGCGGCTTGCCGACGACTTTTCCCGTTTGTCCGTTCATCGCAAAAATGTAATCCTTTTGTTTGTAGTTGTAATTGACCATCCAGACGGGCAAAAGCACATAAAAGCTTTTCATTTTTTGCGTATCGACGTGTTTCGTTTTCACATCGACGGAGCTGTATCCTGATAAGGTGGAATCGATATATGACTCGATGTAACCGCTGATTTTGCTTTTCGCCCGCGGAAAAAGCTCTTCATCATCGTAATTATATTTTTCAGCGATGTAGCCTGCCAAATAGGCCGTTTTAAAATCTTTCAGCTGATCATACGGATAAGGCTCCAATTTGTCCATCAATTCATCGTTCATCTTTTCTGATGCATCCACCGGGACTTTGATGTAGTCGAGATTGATATCGCGAAACGCATCATAATGTTCGGTCTTCGTATAGATGTAGTCGCCCTGTGTATACCTATGTACCTTTGTGCAGCGGGCGCTGACCTGCACTTTGCTGTTTAAATCGTACATCCAAAAAGGAACGTACATGCCTGTGATGCTTTTAATCCGGTCCGCCGACATAAAGCCCTTTGGTGTTAACAGCCCTTTTCTGCACCACTTGCGAAACGCGTCTGCCGCTTCCTCTTTGCTGATCGTAAAAGGAATGACCTTTGCCGGGGCAAGGTTTCCGGACAAGCGGTCGGCGATCACAGCCGCTCCCCCGCAAAAGCTGCAGGAGGTAGCCGTCGTTTCTTTTTCAGTGATCAAAATAGCGCCGCAGTTTTGGCAATGATATTCTGTTGCTTCGTCTTCAGTAAATCTCGCTGTTTTTAATTCTTCCGGAATGTTTTCAATCTTGTCCTGTCTCCCGCAGCTCCGGCAGGCCAGCGTGCCGGATTCAGCGTCAAAGGCCATGTCATCCCCGCAGCCCGGACATTTATAAGAAATCACCATGTCTCTTAACCTCTCACTTTATTCATTTCAAATTGTTATGACTTTTGACCCGCCATTTTTGCTTTCAGTGCGGCAAGTGCATTATCCACACCAGAGGGGCTGTCATATTTAGCTTTCAGGTCTTCTATGTCATCTTGAGGAGCGGCGTTCAGTTCAGCCATCGCATTCGCTTCATCAAGCGCCCGGTTGGCCTTTTCTTCCATTCTGCCGAAAGCGGACATTGAATGGTTGGCATTCGCTGCAGATGCACCGAGTTTATTCATTCTTTCCTGTGTTTTCGCCGCTGTCCATTTCGCTTTGATCTCGGCCCGGCGCGCTTCAAGCTCTCCAATATCAGAAACAAGCTTATCGTGCATTTTTTTCATTTGAAGCGCATTGGATGACGCCGTTTGTAATGCAGTTTCTAATTCGGACGCCTTCGTTTCCAGCACCGCTTTCTTTTCTAAAAATGTTCGGGCATCCGCCTCGCTGCCGGCTTCCAATGCCTTCATTGCATAGCGCTCAAGCTTGTCGATTTCCGCCCGGCAATCCGCCAGTTCTCTTTTTGCCCTTTGCTCGGCCGCCATGACAGACGCCGTTTCCGCCTTTACTTTGTTTAAGTCGCTGTTCAAGTTCCTGACGTACTGATCCACCATTTTTTCCGGGTCCTCTGCTTTATCAAGCAAAGCGTTAATATTGCTGGCCATAATGTCTTTGAACCTGCTTAATATACTCATCTAAAAACTCCTCCTTATAGTAAAATATACTTAGTTTAAATATACTATTTTTCCAGAGGAAAAGTTTCGGTTTTTTAATAAAAAATTGATATAATGGCAGTTTTTCGAGAAAAATTTTCAAACAAAAACAAAAATATTCAGACGGAATATTCTGATTTATATGTTGATTTATTTTTGATTTCGGAATAAAGTAATACTATATGAAAAACATTCGGAACAGCATGCAAGCTGGAACGGATGCAGGGTCGGTATCACCAGAAAATGACAGCGCTTACATATTCGCATGACTCACGAAAGAAAAATCCAGCATTCAACGCATCAATCCGGCTTCTGTCAGAAAAGAATTCTGTTTTGAAAGGGGAGCGAATCATGCCAGGGAGAAAAAAAGGCAGTTTGAAGTCGACGATCACGGTTGCCATGTCCAACTATTTGGAGGCGGGATCAATCGTCGCAGGGGCCGGCGGGCTTTCGTTATGGGTTGAATATTTAGGGTTGGACGACGCCCGGGTCGGGCTTCTCGGCGCCTTAAGCGCAAATGGTTTCGGCGCGGCGATCGGCGCTTTTCTCGGCGGTTTTTTAGTCGACCGTTACGGGAGAAAATTCATATACAAGTACGATCTATTAGTCTATATGCTTGGCGTTTTGCTGATTGCCTTGTCGTTTAATTTTCCGATGCTTTTAACCGGTTACATCGTGACGGGAATTGCGGTGGGCGCAGCGATTCCGGCTGCTTGGACTTATATTGCCGAGGAGGCGCCTGATCACGAACGCGCCGGACGCGTCGGCTGGGGGCAGCTGGCATGGTCGGTCGGACCGGCGCTTACGCTGCTGCTATCGGTTGCCTTGGCACCGCTCGGTTTGCTGGGAAGCCGGTTGATTTTTGCGCAATTATTCGTTGTCGCGGTCATCACGTGGATTTTGCAGCAGCAGATTCACGAATCGTCCATCTGGGAGGAGCAAAAGCGAAAAGAAGCTGAAGACAAAGCAAAAGGAGTTGCAGAAAAGGCATCGATCAAAGAGCTGTTGACCAACAAAGCGAACCTCCACGCCATGATTCTCCTTATCGGAATTTACGCGTTTTGGAACCTTGTTGCCGGAACAATGGGATATTTCATGCCGTATATTTATGAGACGGTCGGCGGTTTAACAGCGGCGCAAGCCAACCTGCTGCAGGCATTTTTATGGATTTTGACAGTGGCGTCCACATACTTCGTCTTTATCCGTCTCGGCGATAAAGTCAATCGGAAAACGCTTTTTGGCATAGGAGCAGCCATGGCAACCGCCGCATGGGTCATCCTCACCTTCGGTACGATGAACATCACGGAGCTTTTATTATTCGTATGCCTGTGGGGCATTTCTGCGGGATTTGGAGCGCAGGCGTTTTACGGGCTGTGGGCGGCAGAACTTTTTCATACGAAATACAGGGCGCTCGCCCAAGGCTTTATGTTCTTCATCGTCCGCATCGGCGTCGGGCTCATCTCATTGATCGTTCCTGCGATGATTACGGGATTGGGCTTTAAAACAGCCGGCGCCGTCATGATTGCATTTCTCGTCATTCATATGATCATCGGGCTCCGTATGGCGCCGGAAACGCGCGGCAAATCGCTTGAAGCCATTCAAAGCGAACGCTACCACCAAAGCGGCTGACCTGTGGTCAGCCGCTTGTTCTAAACCTGCAGGTTTGAGGCTGTCAACAGCTTCCTCTTCTCTGAATACGGGTCGTTTTCAATCGCGATCTCTTGATCAAAAATCAGCGTTTTCCGTGAATCTTCATCATAATCAGGCCAGCTGACATCATCGGTGCTCGGATTTCCGGAGCGGGCAAAAGACACCCAGGCAGCCTGGATCTGTTTAGCAAGCAGATGCGCTTCCTCCCCAGCCTTCGTACCTGTCAGCTGTTCCAAACTGTCCATATTGCCAAATACAAACGGAATCTCTAAGCCGTGCACCGCTTTGTTGAACGGCGGATGCTCCGAATCGGCATGCCAGTCAAACCGGTACATAAAGACAGATGCATGTTGTGATTGAGCCGAAGCGAACACAACGGACGGATGCCAAAAGACTAGATCTGTCATCATATCAACATGGCCTTTCAATGATCTCGGATACAGAGGCGCGGCGGCTTCAGCGGCCTCTTTTCCCATGTATTCTTCTAAAATCTCATTAATCTTCCTCTCAGGCAAAAGTTCCGAAGCAGAGGCAAAAAACAAAGCGCCTTCATCGCGGTTTGTTCCGATTAATAGACCGATTCCTTTTGCCGCACCCTTCGCGACGGCGGCCTCCGGCTTCAGCGGGAGGGTTTTTTCGTCAAGTGCCGGCTGAAAGATCAATTCAAAAATATTTTCTCCCATTAAAGTACGCAGCTGATCGGCGGCTTGAAGAAGTTCTTGATCAGATACATCGCAAAGGCGCTCCAGATGATGTTGATCAATATCGAGAATCGTTAAGAATCTTTCTGTTGCGGCTTTCGCAAGCTTTTCAGACATTGTTGCGGACGCCCCGCTTTCCATAATGGCCTGTTGAAAAAGCCCCTTTGCTTTCGGCATCGCCAAGAGCGAAGCGATGCTCATCGATCCCGCCGATTCTCCAAATACCGTAATATGATGACGGTCTCCGCCAAAGAAAGCGATATTTTCTTTCACCCACTCAAGGGCCGCGATTTGATCCAAGAGGCCAAGGTTGCTTGTGTAGGAATCTTCAATTGCAGAAAGATGCAAAAAACCGAACGGACCGAGGCGATAATTGATGGTGACCACGATCACCTTTCCCTGCTTTGCGAGCTGAGTCCCGTCATAGAACGGTTCACTGCCGGCTCCGAGATAAAAAGCGCCCCCATGAATCCACACCATAACAGGCAGATCCCCATCCGCCTCTTCAGGTGCGTACACATTTAAATAAAGGCAATCCTCAGACTTTTCAACCCCCGTTGACTCACCAGGCAACCCCCTGTCAGGCTGCGGACAAACCGGACCAAATTGAAAAGCCTCCCGCTCACCTTCCCAGGCTTCAATTCGCTGCGGTTCCCGAAACCTTAACTTGCCGACGGGAGGTTTTGCGAAAGGTACGCCTTTAAAGATACGGACACCGTTTTCCGTTCTGCCTTTCAGCTTTCCAAAGCACGTTTGGACAGTCGTTTCATACATTTTATTCCACCCCTTTCACTTTTCAATGATAATGGAATCGGACGATACCGTCTAATCGGAATACTTGCATTTTGGAAAATGAAGGGTCTAGTATAGGATCAGAAGAGATGTTCAACTTATTGTTTGAAAATTTGACGGAAAAGAGGGATTTCAATGAAACTGTCGGGACACACAGTACTGATCACAGGCGGCGCATCAGGAATCGGCTTTGCTTTTGCCGAACGATTTATGAAATCGGGAAATACGGTCATCGTCTGCGGGAGAAGGGAAAGCAAGTTGAAAGAAGCAAAGGAAAAATATCCGGAGCTGATCACGCGTATATGCGATGTAACCGATGAAACGGAACGACTGGCATTATTTGAATGGGTCAAAGAACGTCACCCTGGCGTAAACGTACTTGTGAATAATGCGGGTATACAGCAGCGCTACCACATTTTAAAAGCAGATGTCATAGACAATTGGGCTGACTACAAAAAAGAAATCACCGTCAACATGGAGGCACCGATCCACCTGGCCATGCTCTTTAGCCAATACTTTGCCAAAAAACCGGGGAAAACAGCGATCATCAATGTGACATCAGGCCTGGCGTTTACACCGATGGCGATCGCACCGATCTACTCATCGACAAAAGCCGCTCTCCATTCTTTTACGATGAGTTTAAGACATCAGCTTTCCGAGGCCGGCGTTGAGGTCATAGAGGTCGCTCCTCCCGCGGTCAATACAGATCTGGGCGGTGTCGGACTGCATGATTCCGGAGCTCCTTTGGATGAATTTGCCGATGAGATTTTTAAAGGGCTGGAAGAAGGCCGATTAGAAATCGGCTATGCCAGATCGGAAAAAGCCTTGCGGATGTCAAGAGATGAAATCGATGAAAGCGTCAGCCAAATGTACAGTTCTTTAAAACATTCCATCGAATAAAAGGAATGTTGGCATTGTCATTTCAATAGAGGTTGTTCCTTCCAGACGGCCGTTTTATCATAAAATGAGAAGGAGTGATCCAAATGCCGTTTATTCTCCAGCGCATTTATCAGGAAAACCAGCAAGCAGAAGGACGCCGCATTTTAATCGACCGTGTGTGGCCGCGCGGCATTTCAAAAGAAAAAGCGAACCTTGACTGCTGGATGAAAGAAATCGCTCCAAGTCCTGATTTAAGAAAATGGTTCGGTCATGACCCGAAAAAATTCGAATCGTTTAAAGAAGCCTATCAAAATGAAATCAAACAACAGCCTGAAAAACAGAGAAGCTTCAAGGAATTAAAAGAAATGGCTGCGGACGAAACCGTTATTCTGCTTTACGGTGCAAAGGATGAGCGCCATAACCATGCCGTCGTTCTTTATGAGATGCTGAACCGGCAAAGCCTTTGACCTTGAAACTTTTTTCAACGCTTTTCGTATGACAGATAAAGCAATATGCGAAAAGGATGGTAAACATGGAAATGAACCTGTTTTGGATCGGGCTTGGTTTAGCGGCTTTAGGCTATTTTATCGGTGACGGCTTGAAAAACTTTAAAAACCCAAAAGGGAGTTATTCAGGCTATCCCTATTTAGTTAAAGAAGGCGATTTACATTATTATTTAGGTTTAAGTAAAGTAGAAACGAAAGAAATGCTGAGTAAATATCCTGACATACCTAAAATTGAATTAAATGGCACAACCTATTATCCGTATCAGCATTTGATGGATTGGATGTTGTCCGCCGACCTTTATAAACAGTAAAGCGCAGCTTGAAGCTGCGCTCACTTTTATGATTCGAGTATTTCAACATAGCCTTCCGATCCGTTAATCCTGATCTTCTGTCCGTCTTTAATTTCTTTCGTCGCATGCTCAACCCCCACCACCGCCGGAAGCCCGTATTCCCGCGCAATGACGGCGCCATGTGTCATGAGGCCGCCCACTTCCGTCACCAAACCTTTGATTGAGACAAACAGCGGTGTCCAGCTCGGATCTGTAAAAGGCGTAACAAGGATATCCCCCTCTTCGATATCGGCTTCTTCCAATTTCAGAATCACTCTTGCCCTACCTTCGACGACTCCCGATGAAACAGGAACGCCCGCCAATGCTCCCGCCGGAATGTGGTCTCCCAGAACTTCTCCCGTGATGACCTCGCCTTCTGAAGTCATCATTCGCGGAGGCGTTAATTTTTCATAATGCTGATATTCTGCTTTTCTTTCCTCGATCTTCTTCACATCGAGACGATTAGCGCAAACGGCCTCTCTCAATTCATCAAAAGACAGATAATAAATATCCTCCTTCGCTTGAATCAGCTTCTTTCGCTGCAAAACGGCGGCTTCTTTCATCAACGCTTCCTTATATATAAAATAGCGTTTGATCAGAGCATATTTGGGATATTCCCGATAACCGATAAAATTCCGCAAAACGCTGATCATCTTCTTTGTCTTTTTTGCCTTTTGTCTGCCTCCCTTTAGTTGTTGCAGACGGCTTAACAGATCCCTCTCCTTTTGCTCCGCTTCCAATCGCCCCTGTTCAAACTTGACCGTTCGCGCACCAGGTTCAAAGTTTTTGATGTTGCTCAAAATCACTGGAGCAAGAATGGAAGGGCGTTCGCTCCAGCGCGTCTTGGTCATATCGATCTCACCGGTGCAGCGCATGCCGTATTTCTCAAGGAATGCCCGCAATGCGCTGATAAAAGCGGGACCGCCGTCAAGCTGTTTGAGATCTTCGAAAAAGGTTTCATCATTGGCATGCGCTAGATATTTCTGAACCTCGGGGTATCCTCTGGCAGCATCGGAAACATCCAAAAGCGCCAATCCCATTTCAGATGTGACATTGTGCAATACCGATTGAGAAAGGGTATCGGCGACATTTTTTTCGCCAAGCCATTTCTCCATTTTTCGATTGAGCCAGTATACCGCATATAAACCAACCATAATCACAGCCATGCTCTCTGAATCATAGAGAACTTTTTTCAAGTTTTTTTGATCCTCTTCTATCTGTGCAAATAACGTTTCACCCGATGCATTTTTCAATCGCTGTTCAGCCTCATGAATGGATGCTTCCGCTTTGGACATGAGCCGTTTGACTACACCTGTGTCGTTTTTCCGGTAAATCTTCAGCGCATGACCAGGCAGCGACCATGACAGCCCCTCAGCCCCTAATCTAAACATCCGCTTCCCTTTAGGCAGGGTTTTGACAAGCTCCTTTCTTTTCAAAAAATTCACAAGAGCGCTATGCATGAAAGGATCATTTTTCCCCGCCGTGCTGAGGACGACTTTCCGACCAGCAAAAGATGCCAAATCGTGTGATAAATCAATAAAAAGCCTTCCGCCGGCACAGGTCAGCTCATAACCCGAGATCAACCCGAAAAACGATATCCCAAGCGGATTGATCGGCTCTGTCATCATTTGCTGATGCCCGACAGACATATAGACGCGCAGCTTGTCATCGCTCTGTTTCGGGAGAGGAAACAATGTCGTTACAGGCCTGCTCTGGACAAAGAAAAATTCGCCATCAGCCAGACACCATTCAATATCCTGCGGAAAACCGAAATGAGCTTCGATTCTCCTTCCCAGTGCTTCAAGCTGTATGATCTGTTCATCTGTTAATGTTTGCTTTTTCCGGCGTTCCGCTTCGACTTCGCGCGCCTCAGTGCCGCCGCTTTCCAAAGAATAGACTGCCGACTTTTTCTCGGAAATCGTTTTTTGAACGATCTCTCCTTCGCGAACCTTGTAGTTGTCTGCCGAAACCATACCAGATACAAGCGCCTCCCCCAAAGCAAAGCTCGCATCAATCGAGGTGACCTTCCGGTTGGATGTAACGGGATCTGCCGTAAACAAAATGCCGGACGCCTCCGAAAACACCATCTGCTGGATGACGACCGATAATTGAACTTTACGGTGGTCAAAACCGTTTTGAACCCGGTAGATCACGGCCCGCTCTGTAAACAATGAAGCCCAGCATTTGCTGATATGCTTCAAGATCGCCTCTATTCCTTTTATATTTAAATACGTATCTTGCTGCCCGGCGAAAGAGGCATGAGGCAAATCTTCCGCTGTAGCGCTTGATCGGACGGCATATGCACCGCCGCCAGCATTTGAGTGAGCGCTTTTAACCGCTTCTTTGATCTCTTCGGCGATTTCGGCCCTTTCAATACCATTGCGGATCTGGAGGGCGAGTTCGTTAATCTGCTCTCGATCGATCACTTTCAAAAGTGACAGCTGATCAATCAGTTCACTGACTCTGCCGTTTTCGCCAATCATCCTTTCATATGCCTTTGTGGTTACACAAAAGCCGTGAGGCACTTGAATGCCGCCCATTTTCGACAACTCGCCCAAGTTCATCCCTTTCCCGCCGACAAGCGGCAAATCGGCTCGATCGACCTCATGAAAGCCCAATACATAGCGTCCCATCAGAAATCCCCCTTTTTATTCGCCTTCAATACCGAAACGAATCATATCCAAAAACCGTTTTCGTTCTTCAAGAAGACGTCTGCTCCAGGCTGGATCATAATCGTTCTCAGCCGTTACTTTCGCTAGAAACTTTTGTTCAAAATGCCCCATCATGACCATGATGAGTTCGAACGCCTCTTCACGATCGACTCCTTTCCTCAACGGAACTTTCGCAAAAAGCTGTTTTAGAATACGATTTCTAACGGCAAATTGCTCCCCATACTTTGCGGCGATTTCTTCTTTTAATTCGGAAGGCGGTGAAAAAAAGGCTTCTTTCGTGAGCTTATATACGTTTGGATAATCCGCGAAAAACTCAAGCTTAGCCAAACTTATTTTTTCTTTCGCTTCAAAAAAATCATGATAAGACGACAGGTCATCAAGGGAAAGGCGCGACTTTACCTTTTCAATACAATAATCGAGCACAGTTAAGTACAGAATTTTTTTGCTTTTAAAGTGATGAAAAATCAGCGCCTTTGAAATACCGGCCGCTTCCGCCAGCATTCCGGTCGAAGTCTTTGCATAGCCGTGCCGGGCAAAAACCTCCAAACAGGCATCGAGTATTTGTTCTTTTTCATAAAGCTGTAAAGGCATTGATCATCATTCCTTTTCGTTATTGACCAATCGGTTAGTATAAATTGTAGCGCTTGCTGACCAGTCGGTCAATAAAATAAAACAAGAATAGGGTTTTAACATATGAATTTATTGGTAAAATGAAGGTGGAGCTTACAAAATATGCCGGGGTGAAAAGGCAATGCTGGTGTTGATGGTAAAGTTTATTTTGCTCTTTATTTTATGTTCCATTTCGTTTTCTTTATTTAAAGCATGTGTTTACACAGCGGGTAAAAAGCTGATTGACCGGACCGCGGAAGGATCGGCGCTCAACTGGACCTGCAGCGTATTCATCAAAAACGGCGTGGCCATGACGGGCGATGACTGCTTTGTCATGGCTGTTTCAGCGGCCTTGTTGGCCATTTATATATAAAAGCCTCAAACTTCCAATAAACAAACAAGGGTGACTAAGATGTGCGGCAGGTTTACGCTCTTTTCTGAATTTGATGAGATTATTGATCGTTTCGAGATTGATCAAATGACGATTGAAGATTACAGCCCAAGTTATAACATCGCGCCTTCCCAGCGCATTCTCGCCGTCATCAGCGACGGTTCCCATAACCGGTTAGGGCGGCTGCGGTGGGGATTGATTCCGCCGTGGTCAAAGGATGAGAAAATCGGTTATAAAATGATCAATGCGCGCGCTGAGACTTTGGCTGAGAAGCCGAGCTTTCGAAAGCCGCTGATCAGACAAAGGTGTCTCATTCCGGCAGACAGTTTTTATGAGTGGAAGCGGACCGATGCAAAGACAAAGCGGCCGATGAGGATCAAGCTCAAAACAAATGGACTGTTTTCGTTTGCGGGGCTTTGGGAGAAGTGGCAGCCTGCCGGCGGCAAGCCCGTCTATACATGCACAATCATTACGACAATGCCCAACGATTTAATGAAAGATATTCATGATCGCATGCCCGTCATTCTTGATCGTCAAGCTGAAAAAGAATGGCTGAATCCGAAAAATCAAGACCTTGCATACTTAGAAAGCCTTTTAAAACCATATGGGTCAAAAGAGATGGAAGCGTATGAAGTCGCGCCTCTCGTCAATTCACCGCATCATAATTCTCCTGAGCTCATCAAAAAAGCCCCTTTGCAATAAAAAGGGGCTTTTGGGCGAGGCGGCCGGTCATGACGAGAGGAGCCGCGCCCACTTGATTCAAAAAACTAATGTTTCAGAAGATAAAATTCACTGCTGAAGCCGATGCCTTCCCAAAAACGCAGCGCCGATTGATTATCGATATCAACCGATACTTGAACGTGAGACACTTGATGCCTTTCAAACCAATCCATCATACGATCTGCAACAAGCTTTCCCAGCTTGTTTCTTCGATAGACCGGGGCTATGTACACTTCATCGATGTGCCCGCTCAGACAATCGCTGACCAAATCTTTCTTAATAGAGGCCAGCCCGTATCCGACCGCTTCTTGCTTTTCATTCACGACGGCAAAAACCGCTCCGTATGCGGACTGAACATATTGTTTCAACTGCTGCTGTATCATTTCTCTATCTTGATCATCCAATGTGCAATCAGCCGTTTCCAATGCATTATCATTCCACAAATTAATCAGTTTAGCAACAAACTCAGGCTTCAGAGGGGCATCAAGCTGTTGAATATGTATGGTCATGGCGTTTCTCCCTGTGCAAGACTTTTCATCAACCACATTTTAAATTAGAATAATATGCAATACAAGGATTTTACTGCTAAAGAAAGGTGATGGTGAAATGGACAGCCGTACAGCGCGGGAAAAAGAACCGCCGCTTGTCAAAGCATTCCATTATATCACGCTTGCCGGGATATTTCTTCTCATCATTCCATCCGGGTTCAATCCCGTTTATTTGAATGTAGGATTCATCCTGTTTGGACTGAACATCGGTGTGCGTTCATTCGTTCTTTTGAAGAAGAATAAAAAAGGAGAATTTATCTTTACGATCGCTGCTTGTTTATTTTTGATCGGTTACAGCGCTGTCAGGCTTTATTTCATATCATAATAAAAAAGCAGGTTTTCCCTGCTTTTTAAACCAAATCCGCCGTTTTGAGCCCCCTGCATTTTTGCAGACCGTCAGAACGCAGACAATAAGCGGCCGTCTTTTTCTTATATTGTTTAACGACGTCTATATGATCATCGTATCTGTAAACCAACAGCTTCACAGCGTTTTTCCCTCTTTTTGTTTCGATAACAAACGGTGTCCCAGCGTTTTTCGGATTTACAAAAAGCGGCTCGTCTCCCGGGTAGATGTAATACCGCTCCATAAATACGGCCTCATTAAAGTTTTGAATAAATTGACTCTTGTCAGATCCCTCTAAACGCTCTCCTCCGAACGTCACTGTAACATTCGCTTCCTCAAGCTTAACATGAACTTGAAATTTGCCGGTCAGCCACTCTACGACACCGCTCGGAAGGCAAGTGACCAATATTTTAAAAAGACTGAAGATAACCAAAAAGGTTACAAAAAGCCATGTCACTCGATCATCTCCTCTTGTCTGAAATTTAAAGATGTCCTTGATTCATCCTATCATACAGACTAAAGGATTTTATTGTACATTGTGTGAACAAGTGCAGCCCAGATGAACATTCGCCTTCAGTGATCCCCGCCCTGATGCTCTTCTTTTGGGATTTCAGAAGGAGCCTTCGGAACTTTCCGCAGCTGATGATTGACCACATCAGAGGAATAAAGTGTAACAATCATCGTTCCTCCATGCCGTTTCGCCCTGATCAAGACCGGTTGGTTATATTTATTTTGAAAGCGCAAATCAGGCCCGCCCCAGCTGACCGTCGCGTCGCGCCCCGGCGGAACATAAGGGACACGCCGGCTGTGGGAATAGCGCTGGACGATTTCCAGTCCTGCCCGGTCAACCGCATTAAACAATGTTGACGAAACCTGGCAAATGCCTCCGCCAACCCCTTCAGACAATTCGCCTCTCACGATCACCGGAGCCTTCATATACCCCTTGTCCGGCGTCCTCATACCGACAACTTTGTTAAATGAAAACGTCTCATTAGGAAACACAACATGATTGTCGATCGCTTTTGCCGCGAGTGAAATGTTGTGCGTCCTGCTTTTATTCCCGGAATTAAAATACGTCACATACTGACCGATCCGCTGTGTCCGGATATGGGAAAGCAGTTCGCTGTCCACTTTCGGGTAAATGTTCAATTCAGGCACTTCTATCGTGGACGGACCATCCCCATAAAAATACGCATAAAACTGCTCTCTAACCCCCTTCCTGGAAAGGCTGTAGCCAACCTTGCCGGGAACGATCCTTCCCTGATCATTGATCACGGCGTTGACGGGATCCTTGTGTACTTTCCGCTCAAGCCTGTCAACGAACTCGGCGTATTTTTTATCATCAATCAACGGTGTCCCGGGAAGCGGCATTGTAAAATCTTCACGGTTCACAACGGCCACTTTCTTCCCTTGCTGGGTGATCGTTAAGCTGTCAGAATGTCCCGCAGGCTGCGCTAATAATAAAAGTCCAGTCATCCAAATTTTCAGCATAAGTCGATGTACCTCCCGCTATTAGTATGAACAGGAGATGATATTTGATGTACTGGACGTGTGATGCTTTAATGATCATCTATATTATGGATGAGAAAGGTTACACTAATGGAGGGAAGTTAAAAATAGTATAAAGCATGCATTAAGCCTGTTTATTTTCATTGGTTCCTTTTCTTTTTAGCCTGACTAACATTATGGTGGTGGCTATCAGGATTATCAAAAAAGTGATGCCTGAGTACAGGAACCCAACTAGCTCTATGCCATTAAATTTGTACGTCAAATAACTGCCGATAAAAAAGATTGTCCCCAGCAGGGAAAATGAATTCAATCGATTTACAATTTTTTTGACCATTTTTTTAAAACCCCCCGAAAAGAACAATGACTTCTGAGGCACTGGCCGACTGCTCATTCTTTATAAAATATATGCCCTTCTCTTTGAGAAGAGCGTACCGTTACTTGTTCTGTTGATTTTCTTTCTTTTCTTTTAAAGTGAGATTTAAAAAGAGAAGGGCCAATAAAATGAAAGCAATGTTCACCAACCAGGACTTCCAGCTGGACGCAGGGTCAGAAATTGTACCGAGCAGATGTATAATAGATGAAAATGATAAAAGCAAAAACATTAGTTTGTTGTGCGACATAATTGTTTAACCTTTCTGTTAAAAATCCAGGTTCCAATTATACCACAATGGATTAAAGTAGTAATTATATGTCATCGCAAGTTAAAATAAAAAGAGGCTCTCAAAAGAGCCTCTTTTCCTTGATATATCAGCGTTTTGGACGCTGGGCTTACATCATTCCACCCATACCGCCCATGCCGCCCATGTCAGGCATTCCTGCGCCGCCTTTGTTTTCTTCAGGCTTGTCGGCAACAACTGCTTCAGTTGTCAGGAACATAGCCGCTACAGATGCTGCGTTTTGCAGAGCTGAGCGTGTTACTTTTGTAGGGTCAACGATACCTTTGTCGATCATGTTCACCCATTCGCCTGTTGCAGCGTTGTAGCCTACACCAATAGCTTCGCCTTTCAGGCGCTCAACGATGACAGATCCTTCAAGACCCGCATTGTGCGCGATTTGACGGATTGGTTCTTCAAGAGCGCGAAGAACGATGTTGATACCAGTCAGTTCGTCGCCTTCAGCTTCAAGGGCAGCTACTTTATTGTAAACATTGACAAGAGCTGTACCACCGCCTGATACGATTCCTTCTTCTACCGCAGCGCGAGTAGAGTTCAGGGCGTCTTCGATGCGAAGCTTGCGTTCTTTCAATTCTGTTTCAGTCGCAGCGCCGACTTTGATGACAGCTACGCCGCCTGCAAGCTTAGCTAGGCGCTCTTGTAATTTTTCTTTATCGAACTCAGAAGTTGTTTCTTCAACTTGAGCGCGGATTTGGTTGACGCGTGCCGCGATTTGCTCTGTATCTCCCGCACCTTCAACGATTGTTGTGTTTTCTTTTGTCACAACAACTTTAGAAGCGCGTCCCAATTGGTTGATTTGAGTTGATTTAAGGTCAAGACCTAAATCTTCTGTGATCACTTCGGCACCTGTCAGGATCGAGATGTCTTCGAGCATCGCTTTGCGGCGGTCTCCGAATCCAGGCGCTTTAACAGCCACTGCGTTGAATGTTCCGCGAAGCTTGTTGACAACCAATGTTGCAAGAGCTTCACCTTCAACGTCTTCAGCAATCAGAAGCAACGGTTTGCCTTGCTGAACAACTTGCTCAAGCACCGGCAGGATTTCTTGAATGTTTGTGATTTTTTTGTCTGTTACTAAGATGTACGGGTTCTCAAGAACCGCTTCCATCTTATCGGAATCTGTCACCATGTAAGGAGACGCATATCCGCGGTCAAACTGCATACCTTCAACCACTTCAAGCTCTGTTGTGAATCCTTTTGATTCTTCGATCGTGATGACACCGTCGTTGCCGACGCGCTCCATCGCTTCAGCGATCAGGCTTCCGACTTCTTCGTCAGCAGCGGAGATTGAAGCAACTTGTGCGATTGATTCTTTGCCTTCGATTGGTTTGGAGATTTCTTTCAGGCTTTCAACCGCTACAGCCACAGCCTGCTCGATACCTTTGCGCACGCCTACAGGGTTAGCGCCGGCAGTTACGTTTTTAAGACCTTCGCGAATCATCGCTTGAGCTAGAACTGTCGCTGTTGTTGTACCGTCACCGGCAACATCGTTTGTTTTGCTCGCAACTTCAGCAACAAGCTTTGCGCCCATGTTTTCGAACGCGTCTTCAAGCTCGATTTCTTTCGCGATGGTAACACCGTCGTTTGTGATTAATGGAGAACCGAATTTTTTCTCAAGAACGACGTTGCGTCCTTTAGGTCCCAAAGTTACCTTTACAGCATCCGCCAATGCATCTACACCGCGCAGCATTGAACGGCGGGCTTCTTCGCTAAACTTAATATCTTTTGCCATGTTATTCGAACCTCCTATATAATTGTCTCGTTTTTATTTATGACTTAGCCGATAACAGCTAAAATGTCGCTTTCACGCAAGATTAAGTAGTCAGTACCTTCATATTTCACTTCGGTACCTGCATATTTTGAGAAGATGATGCGGTCGCCTGTTTTCACTTCTAATGCAACGCGCTCTCCGCTCTCTAACACACGGCCTGAACCGGCTGCAACCACTTTACCCTCTTGTGGTTTTTCTTTTGCGGAGTCAGGAAGTACGATTCCGCTGGCAGTTTTTTCTTCAGACTCAACGAGCTCAATGACAACGCGATCACCTAATGGCTTTAACAATGAAACAACCTCCTCAATATTTTCATATGTAATTTTAGCACTCGCACTCGGTGAGTGCTAACACAATTCTTATAATAAAGAATCTCCCAGGCAATTTCAAGTGATAAGGTCAAATTTTTTTGCGCTTACATTTCTCCGCATGTCCTTATCATCCTATAATTTAAAAAGAGTGTGTTACAATAAACATAGTCTGAATTAGATTTTTAGAAAAGGAGTACATAAAGCTTGAGAAAACAATACTGGTTTATTATATTGGCATACGTTCTCATGCAATTGTCGGCCGCTGTCGGCTTGCCTCTTCTTTACTTTTTGGGAGTGGGCAAAGGACAGCCAAAGGCTGAAGCCCAGCTTACATTGACAGGCGTCTGGTCTGTCATCGCGTTTACCCTCTGTCTCGTTATCGTGCTGCTGATTTTGCGGACGGTGCCGAAGACGACGCTTCGCAACCGCCCGAAAGCATCGGTTGGAGCGTCAATCGGATGGGCGGTAGCCGGCGTTTTTCTCGCTTTGTTTTCGCAGTCAATTGCCGCTTCGATCGAAATGTACTTGTTCGGGGTCAACCCGGAATCGGAAAATACGCAGCGGATCATGGAAATCATCACCGCATTGCCGCTGATGGTGTTTGTCTCTTCTGTATTTGGTCCGATTCTTGAAGAAATCATTTTCAGAAAGATCATTTTCGGTGCAATCTATGAGAAAACGAATTTTTTCATTGCCGCTTTGTTCAGTTCGGTGCTCTTCTCGGTCGTCCATTTGGATTTCAGCCATCTGCTCATTTATACAGCAATGGGATTCACATTCTCCTTTTTATATGTCAGAACCAACCGGATTATCGTGCCTATTTTCGCCCATGTCGCCATGAATACGCTCGTCGTCTTACTGCAGACATTCCGGGAGCCTATTGAAGAATATTTGAAACACGCCGAGAAAATGCAAATGATTATTGGAGGATTTCTATGATGAGAAGCCCTAAATTCTGGGGAGCGATTTATTTATTAACGGGTGTGCTGTTTACATATCTGGCGGCAACCTCGCCCGGAAGCATGTGGTCTTTTTACACGATCCTGCTGATGCTTTTCGCAGCCTATAATATCAGCATTTCCTTTAAAATGTTCGCCCTGGCCGGCAAGATGAAACGAAAAGATCAATAGCCTTTTTTGTGAAGGAAAAGAGCCATTCTGAAAAAGAATGGCTCTTATTTTGTATGGTCGTTCAAAAACGCTTGATTTTCCTCTTGAATCATTGTTTTTTGCGCCTGCCTGTAGGATATTCTTGAAATCACGATACTGATTTCATAAAGAATGAGCAATGGCACTGAGACCATTAAATGCGACAAAAGCTCAGGCGGTGTAATGAGCGCCGCGATGACGAACAACACAAAATATGCGTATTTTCTGATTTTCGCCAAAAACATCGGCGTCACGAGGCCGAGCCTTGTGATAAACATGATGACCACAGGCATCTGAAACAATAAGCCAAAAGGAAGCGTCAACTGAAGCAGAAACTGAAAATATTCGTGTATTCCGATGACCTGGTTGACATTCAGATCATCTGAGACTCTCGTCATAAAGTCCACGACAAACGGAAATAAAATAAAGTAAGAAAAGGCAATGCCGCCTAAAAAAAGAATAATCGATATCGGAATATAGCTGAGCGTCACTTTTCGTTCTTTTTCATACAGCCCCGGGCTAATGAAAGCCCACAGCTGGTATAAAACAAGCGGCGAAGTCAAGACGGCGCCGATGATGAAAGCGAACTGCACGTACACAAATAAAGGATCGGTCAGCTTGAACGCGTTGAGCGTCAGCAGCTTCGCTTCATCCGTCTGCTGCAGATAGATAATCAGCGGCTTTGCCAATAAAAAGCCTGCCACAACAAATAAAACAAAAAAGAAAAAAGTGATCACAAGCCGTCTGCGTAGTTCTGTGATATGTTCTATCAGCGACATTTCTCTTTCCTTCATAAATGTCATCCTATCCTACTGATCTTCTTTCTTTTTATCGGAATCGTCGTCAGCCAAACCTTTTGTCGCATTCTTAAACTCCCTCAGCGTGTTTCCCGCTGCTCTTCCCAGCTCGGGAAGTTTTTTCGGGCCGAATATCAAAAGCGCCACCACGACAATTAAAATAAAGCTTCCAGGACCGATTGGCATAAAGCCTGCCCCCTTTCCTTTATTTTTCGTTTTCCGTTTTACTTTTCCTGCATTGAATAATGTTTCATGAAATACACCAGCGACTGAAGTTCAACCGCCAAATCTATATGATGAATGCGAATGTGTTCCGGCACATTCAAGCGGGCCGGCGTGAAATTAAGAATGCCTTTAATGCCAAGCTCCACCAGCCTGTCTGTAATCGACTGTGCGGCTTGAGCCGGTACCGTCAAAATGGCGACGGGGATATCATCCGTCATATGCTCTTCAAGTCTATTCAGATCATAGACGGGAACACCGCCGACCTCGGTTCCGATTTTTTCCTCATTGATGTCAAACGCCATGGCGATTTTTGTATTATTATTTTTGATAAAATTGTAATGGAGAAAGGCTGTCCCCAAATTCCCCACGCCAATGAGCGTTACGTTCGTCATTTCATCCTGATCAAGCGTCTTTCTGAAAAAGGACAGCAAATAATTGACATTGTAGCCGTATCCTTTTTTTCCGAGCGCGCCGAAGTACGAGAAGTCCCTGCGGATGGTCGCAGAATCGACTTTGACGGCATCGCTCAGCTCAGCGGAAGATACACGCTGTTTTCCGGATGCATGAAGGTTTTTTAAAAAACGATAATATAATGGCAACCGTTTCGCTGTCGCTTGCGGAATTTTTGAATGATCCATGTTCATAAACTAATCCTCCATGTCTACATCAGCTTTTTCCCTTTTATAGTCACCGTTTTTCCCGCCTGTCTTTTCGAGAAGAAAGGTCGGTCCTATCACCATTCCCTTATCCGCCGCTTTGCACATGTCATATACGGTCAGCGCACATACGGAGGCCGAAGTTAACGCTTCCATTTCCACACCTGTGCTCCCTTTGGTCTTCACTTTAGATTGAATATGCAGGATGCTCTTCTGTTCTTTCTCCTCCCAGCGAAAGGCGATGTCGACTCCTTTCAGAGCGATCGGATGGCACATCGGGATGATGGCGGATGTCTGTTTTGCGGCCATGATTCCGGCCACTTGCGCCACCGACAATACATCGCCTTTTCCGATTTCCCGGTTTTTGATTTTTTCATGTACTGTTCGATTCATAGACACGCTTGAAACAGCCGCAGCTGTGCGTACTGAAGCTTCCTTTTCGCTTATATCAACCATCTTGGCTCTGCCTTGTTCATTAAAATGTGTAAACTCATTCATGTTCTGAACTCTCCTTATAACGATCATACACTATTTTTTTCATTCTGTCTTTTTCTTTGGCTAAAATCTTCCAGACTTCACTTAATTGTTTGCTGACTGCGCAGTGATAGGCTACACTTAAAATAGCAGACAAGAGGTGAAAGATCATGATGATTTTACAAGTGAACCAACTTTCAAAATCGTTTGGAGCCGATACGATTTTAACGAATATAAAACTCGAAGTCAGATCTCGGGACCGGATTGCGATCGTCGGACGCAACGGCGCCGGAAAATCGACTCTTCTAAAGATTATCGCAGGAAAACTTTCATATGAAAAGGGGGACATCATCAAGCCGAAAGATTTGACGATGGGCTACCTTGACCAGCATTCCGGCCTCGATTCCAAGCTGACGCTCAAAGAGGAATTGCTGTCGGTATTTGATTTTCTAAAAAAAATGGAAAAAGAAATGCGCGCGATCGAGGAAAAGATGGCGCAGGCCGGACCGGACATGCTTGAATCATTGATGAAGACGTATGACAGGCTTCAGCAGGAGTTCAAGGACAAAGGCGGCTACCAATATGAGGCAGAGGTCAGATCCGTCATGCACGGGCTCGGCTTTGCGGGGTTTGACGACTCCGTCCGCGTCCAGGACTTAAGCGGAGGTCAAAAAACAAGGCTTGCCCTCGGAAAAATGCTTTTGACAAAACCCGACCTCCTCATTTTGGACGAACCGACAAACCACTTGGATATCGATACCCTGACATGGCTTGAACAATATTTGCAAAATTACAGCGGAGCGATTTTAATCGTTTCCCATGACAGGTACTTTCTTGACAAAGTGGTTACCCAAGTTTACGAGATCAGCCGGTCCCAAAGCAAAAAATATACCGGGAACTACAGCTCTTATCTCCAATTAAAAGCCGAACAGCTGGAAAAGGAAACAAAGCTTTATGAAAAGCAGCAGGACGAAATCGCCAAGCTGCAGGAGTTCGTCGACCGGAATCTGGCCAGAGCTTCGACGACGAAACGGGCGCAGAGCAGACGAAAGCAGCTTGAACGGATGGAGATCATGGATAAACCGCTCGGAGATGAAAAGTCGGCGTCTTTCCGCTTTGAAATTACAAGGCAAAGCGGAAACGATGTACTGCGGGTGGAAGACTTGACAGTAAGCTATCAGGAGCAGCCCCCGCTGCTCCGTTCATTGAACTTTCGCATTACCCGCGGGGAAAGCGTTGCACTGGTCGGACCGAACGGAATCGGCAAGTCAACCCTTTTAAAAGCATTGATTCAAAAGCTGCAGCCGGTATCGGGAACAATCGCGACAGGCTCCCATGTCTCAATCGGCTACTATGACCAGGAACAGGCTGAATTGACGTCGTCAAAACGCGTGCTTGACGAGCTTTGGGACGATTATCCGGAAATGAATGAAAAGGATATCCGGACCTGCCTCGGCAACTTCCTGTTTTCGGGAGAAGACGTATTAAAACCTGTACACGCGTTAAGCGGCGGCGAAAAAGCAAGGCTTGCCCTCGCCAAGCTGATGCTCCAAAAAGCGAACTTCCTTATTCTTGATGAGCCGACAAACCATCTCGACCTGGACAGCAAGGAAGTCTTGGAGAACGCTTTGATCGATTACCCGGGAACGATATTATTTGTGTCCCATGACCGCTATTTTATCAACCGGATCGCGACAAAAGTACTGGAGCTTTCCCGCGACAAAGCAGAAGAATATTTAGGCGACTACGATTATTACACAGAAAAAAAAGCGCAGCAGCTTGAACTGAAAGAACTAGAAAAACAGACGGAAGAGCATCAGAAAAACGCTTCCGAAAAACCTGGCGCAAAAAAGAGCTATGAGGAAGAAAAAGAGCTGAAAAGAAAAGAACGCCAGCGGCAGCGAAGGATTGAAGAAATCGAAACAAGAATTACGGACATTGAAGAACAGATCGAAAAAAATGAGGAGCTCCTGTGTGACCCCGCCGTCTTCCAAGACCATGAGAAGGTCCAGGAAATCCACTCTGAAAATGAACGGCTGAATGAGGAGCTTGAACAACTGTTAACAGAATGGGAAACACTCTCTACAAATGAATAAAGGATGAACCGCTCCACGCCGGAGCGGTTTTTTTGTCCACAAATAAAATCCTTTATTTAAAAGAAAGAAAGCGATTTACCCACAATATCCACAAAAAACATAATATTTATACACATTATTAACAGGTAAAAAAGGTCTGTAAATTAAGGTTTTTAACATTATACACAAGACTGTGGATATATGTTAATAACCTGTTAATAACTATTCCCGGGCAAAAAAACCTCACAGAGCGTGAGGTTTTAATAAGACGTCAGATCTAAGCCAGGCTGACCGTTCATATCATATTTTCCTCTGATTCCTTTTTCAAAAGCAACCGTACCTGCGGCGGCAATCATCGCGGCATTGTCCGTACACAGCGAAAGCGGCGGGATCAAAAGCTCAATCTCCGGATGGCTGCTGAACGTTTTTTCAAGCGCCGCTCTCAACCCTTTGTTTGCAGCAACTCCTCCGGCAAGCAGCACCTGTTTGACGCCATAAGCTTTCGCAGCGCGTTCCGTTTTTGTGACGAGGACATCAATGACGCTTTCCTGAAAGCTGGCTGACAAATCTTCCGGAGCTATCGTTTCACCTTTTTGTGAAGCGTTGTGAAGCGTGTTGATGACTGCAGACTTCAATCCGCTGAAGCTGAAATGATAAGAGCCTTCTTCAAGCCATGCGCGCGGCAGCGGCACATTTGCCTCGCCTTTTTGCGCAAGTTTGTCAATGTGAGGTCCTCCCGGATAAGGAAGCCCCATCGTTCTCGCCACTTTGTCATAGGCTTCGCCTGCCGCATCGTCGAGCGTCTCTCCGATGACTTCAAATGAGCCGTGCTCTTTCATATACACGAGTTCGGTGTGGCCGCCTGAGACGACAAGGGCAATCGCCGGAAATTGAATGTCCTGAACAAGTCTGTTGGCATAGATGTGACCGGCAATGTGATGAATGCCTACGAGTGGTATGCCCCGGGCAAAACTGAGCGCTTTCGCGGCATTCACGCCGATCAATAAAGCGCCGACAAGCCCCGGTCCTTCCGTTACTGCGATGGCATCAATGTCATCAAATGTCATGTCCGCTTGTGCAAAGGCTTCCTCAAGCACGATCGTCATCTGTTCCACGTGATGCCTTGATGCGATCTCGGGAACAACGCCGCCAAACCGTTTATGACTTTCGATTTGCGACGCTACGACATTTGAAATGATATCCGTTCCGTTTTTGACAATCGCGGCGGCCGTCTCATCACAGCTTGTTTCGATTCCTAATACATACAGATCTTTTTTATGATTCATTTAGTCTCACCCACATTAATAATGCATCTTCCCCATTATCGGTATAATAATTTTTACGAATTCCTCCCGGCTCAAAGCCGAGCTTTTTGTATAAGCTTTGTGCAATATGATTCGATACCCTTACCTCTAAAGAAAGCTGAACCGCCTTTTTCATCCGGCAAAGCTTCATCGCGGCTTTCAAAAGAGCTTCTCCTAAACGGCGGCCCCGATATGCAGGTGAAACGGCAATGTTGGTGATCTGGGCATCATCCATGACGATCCAAATCCCGCAGTAGCCGACAACTTGCTCCTCAACTTCGAGAACGAGGTAATGAGCATACATATTGTGAAAAAGCTCATGATGAAAAGATTCTTTTTTCCACGGAGAAGAAAAAGAGCTTTTTTCAATTTCAAAAACCTGGTCCAAATCTTTTGGATTCATATCGCGTATGACCATTTGCGTGTTCATGGCTTCACCCGTTTACTTTTGTTTTTCAAGCCAGACGGCCTCGGCTTCGGCCAGACGAATATAGTTTGGAACAACGCTGTGCACAGGCTCGGCCTCTTTAAGTTCTCCGATTAAAGCCAATTCTGAAGGTCGTGGAAGCTGCAGGGCAGGGCCAGCAATGACCGCTTGTTCACCGAGAATCTGTTCGATCATCTCCTGATGAATCTCTGTGTCACTTCCTATGAAAAGGACTTGCTGATCCATGGCTTTCAGTTTTTTAAGCCAATCCTCAAGCAGAATGTTTTGGTCCTCTTCCAAGCCATGCAGTTTACCGTCCCTATACTGGTATAGTCCCGTATAAACCTGACCGCGTCTGGCATCAAACAACGGACAAATCAAGCCTTGGAAAAAACGGCCGTTTGCCGCCAGCACTTCAAGGCTTGAAACGGTTTTAATCGGAATATTTAATGACCATGCAAGCGTTTTTGCAATCGTAACACCGATCCGCACGCCTGTATATGAACCCGGACCTTTGGCAACTGCAATTTGGGTCAGGTCATTCGGCTCTAAACCGCACTCTTTAAGGAGTTCGTCGATCGCCGGCATAGCTCTGACTGAATGGTTTTTCTTTAAGTGGGATATATGCTCGGCTATCACTTTTCCGTCTTTAACTAATGCCACGCCGAGCGTTAAATTGGATGTATCAATCGCAAGTATCGTCATGTTTGCTGATCTCCTCGCAAAGATTTTCGTAGCGGCTGCCTTTAGGGGTAAAGGTCAGCTTTCGTTCATCATCGCCAAGCCGCTTAATGACCACCTCTAGGCGCTCTTTCGGAAGCTGCTCCTCAATCAAATGCGCCCATTCCACAAGGCAGACGCCGTCTCCCTCAAAATATTCATCTAATCCGAGATCTTCCGTTTCATCTTCCATTCTGTAAACATCCATATGAAACAGCGGAAGAGAGCCGTCCCGGTATTCTTTGATAATGGTAAAAGTCGGGCTGCTGACAACCCGCTTGATTCCGAGCCCTTCGGCAAATCCTTTTGTAAAAGTCGTTTTGCCTGCTCCAAGGTCGCCCTCCAATGTGATGACATCACCGGGCAGAACATACTTTGCTGCCAGTCTGGCAATGTTTTTTGTCTCTTCAGGCTCTGTCGTTTTCCACTCTAACGTTTTCACTTTACTTGTCACCTGTCTTATTTAAAATGGTTATATCCTTTTTTTTCGAGAAGAACGCGGTCCTGTCCATTATGATAAAACACGTCCGCCTGCCCTTGTTGTGTGACGCGGCCGATTTGATAAACCGGCACATGACGTTCAGAGCATTCCTGACTAAAACGTTCCCATTGATCATTAGAAATCGTACCGACGAGTTCAAAATCCTCGCCGCCGAAAAGGACCCACTCTTCCCATTTTGTGTGCAGTGTATGTAAATCCGAATGGACCGGAATCATCTCTTTATATATGTCAATGGAAACACGGCTCGCTTCGGCAATTTCATTTAATTCGCTGGCAAGCCCGTCGCTGATATCATTAAGTGCCACATGATGATAGCCTGAACAGAGCAAACCTGCCTCAACCCTCGGCAAAGGCCTCTTGTGCCGCTCTATAAAATATTGAGACTGCTTCTCGTCTTTCATCTCTGCTTGGCCCAATATAAAAGCCAGACCGGCAGCAGATGAGCCAAGTTCTCCCGTCACAAAAACGACATCCCCGGGTTCGGCATGGCTTCTTAAACAAGTTCTGCCCTTTTCAATCTCGCCGATTACTGTTACGGTCAAAACGAGCGGCCCGTTGGCAGATACGGTGTCACCGCCGATTAAGTCCATTTGATATAGTGTCGCCAGTTTATTCATTTCTTCATACATGGCTTCAATATCCACCGCGTGCCAGCCGGAAGGAACAGCAATGGACACAAGATAATACTTGGGGCTGCCTCCCATCGCGGCAATATCACTAATATTCACAGCCAATGCTTTATATCCGATATCGGCAGGCGATGAATGGGATGATAAAAAATGAATACCGTCGACCATCGTATCGACCGCAACAATCTCCTGATAACCGTTCTTTGTATGATAAACAGCGGCATCGTCCCCAATACCGATCTCTATTTCTCGGTGAAAAAGCGAACGGGGCGTAATCATTTGAATCAATTCAAATTCGTCCATAAGATCATTTGCTCCTTTGCTGTTGCAACCAATCAAAACACTATCATTAGTTTATCGAATTCTCACCAATTATCCAAGAAATAAAGAAACTCGGCAAACATTGTGAAAAACGCCGATGAAGCCAAGTTTTCAGCATAGACCTGAAAGAAGACATAAAAAAAAACGAAAACCTCAAAGATTTCGTTTGTGTACAACATGGCGGTCCGGACGGGACTCGAACCCGCGACCTCCTGCGTGACAGGCAGGCATTCTAACCAACTGAACTACCGGACCACTTTTTATTTATTTTCTTTGTATGGAAATTAGATTTGGTTGCGGGGGCAGGATTTGAACCTGCGACCTTCGGGTTATGAGCCCGACGAGCTACCGAACTGCTCCACCCCGCGATAATATAAACAGCTTGGCGGCGTCCTACTCTCACAGGGGGAATCCCCCAACTACCATCGGCGCTGAAGAGCTTAACTTCCGTGTTCGGCATGGGAACGGGTGTGACCTCTTCGCTATCGCCACCAAACTATTTGCCTTCAGGACGAAGGTACTGGGCGTTCCTCACAGGATGTGAGGGCCTTTAGCCGAGTTTCCTTGCCTTTGGCTTTCTGAGAGCATTCTCTCAAAACTAGATAACGGTCAGACATTCACAAATATTTAGGTTAAGTCCTCGATCGATTAGTATCTGTCAGCTCCATGTGTCGCCACACTTCCACCTCAGACCTATCAACCTGATCATCTTTCAGGGATCTTACTTCCTTGCGGAATGGGAAATCTCATCTTGAGGGGGGCTTCATGCTTAGATGCTTTCAGCACTTATCCCGTCCGCACATAGCTACCCAGCGATGCCCTTGGCAGAACAACTGGTACACCAGCGGTGCGTCCATCCCGGTCCTCTCGTACTAAGGACAGCTCCTCTCAAATTTCCTGCGCCCGCGACGGATAGGGACCGAACTGTCTCACGACGTTCTGAACCCAGCTCGCGTACCGCTTTAATGGGCGAACAGCCCAACCCTTGGGACCGACTACAGCCCCAGGATGCGATGAGCCGACATCGAGGTGCCAAACCTCCCCGTCGATGTGGACTCTTGGGGGAGATAAGCCTGTTATCCCCGGGGTAGCTTTTATCCGTTGAGCGATGGCCCTTCCATGCGGAACCACCGGATCACTAAGCCCGACTTTCGTCCCTGCTCGACTTGTAGGTCTCGCAGTCAAGCTCCCTTGTGCCTTTACACTCTGCGAATGATTTCCAACCATTCTGAGGGAACCTTTGGGCGCCTCCGTTACCTTTTAGGAGGCGACCGCCCCAGTCAAACTGCCCACCTGACACTGTCTCCCCGCCCGATAAGGGCGGCGGGTTAGAAGGTCAATACAGCCAGGGTAGTATCCCACCGATGCCTCCACCGAAGCTGGCGCTCCGGTTTCCAAGGCTCCTACCTATCCTGTACAAGCTGTACCAACATTCAATATCAGGCTGCAGTAAAGCTCCACGGGGTCTTTCCGTCCTGTCGCGGGTAACCTGCATCTTCACAGGTACTATAATTTCACCGAGTCTCTCGTTGAGACAGTGCCCAGATCGTTGCGCCTTTCGTGCGGGTCGGAACTTACCCGACAAGGAATTTCGCTACCTTAGGACCGTTATAGTTACGGCCGCCGTTTACTGGGGCTTCAATTCGCACCTTCGCTTACGCTAAGCGCTCCTCTTAACCTTCCAGCACCGGGCAGGCGTCAGCCCCTATACTTCGCCTTACGGCTTCGCAGAGACCTGTGTTTTTGCTAAACAGTCGCCTGGGCCTATTCACTGCGGCTCTCTCGGGCTTGCACCCTAACAGAGCACCCCTTCTCCCGAAGTTACGGGGTCATTTTGCCGAGTTCCTTAACGAGAGTTCTCTCGATCACCTTAGGATTCTCTCCTCGCCTACCTGTGTCGGTTTGCGGTACGGGCACCTCTCACCTCGCTAGAGGCTTTTCTTGGCAGTGTGGAATCAGGAACTTCGCTACTATATTTCGCTCGCCATCACAGCTCAGCCTTACGGGAAACGGATTTGCCTATTTCCCAGCCTAACTGCTTGGACGCGGATATCCAATACCGCGCTTACCCTATCCTCCTGCGTCCCCCCATTGCTCAAATGGTGAGGAGGTGGTACAGGAATATCAACCTGTTGTCCATCGCCTACGCCTTTCGGCCTCGGCTTAGGTCCCGACTAACCCTGAGCGGACGAGCCTTCCTCAGGAAACCTTAGGCATTCGGTGGAGGGGATTCTCACCCCTCTTTCGCTACTCATACCGGCATTCTCACTTCTAAGCGCTCCACGAGTCCTTCCGGTCTCGCTTCACAGCCCTTAGAACGCTCTCCTACCACTGTTCGTAAGAACAGTCCGCAGCTTCGGTGATACGTTTAGCCCCGGTACATTTTCGGCGCAGAGTCACTCGACCAGTGAGCTATTACGCACTCTTTAAATGGTGGCTGCTTCTAAGCCAACATCCTGGTTGTCTAAGCAACTCCACATCCTTTTCCACTTAACGTATACTTTGGGACCTTAGCTGGCGGTCTGGGCTGTTTCCCTTTCGACTACGGATCTTATCACTCGCAGTCTGACTCCCAAGGATAAGTCTTTGGCATTCGGAGTTTGACTGAATTCGGTAACCCGGTAGGGGCCCCTAGTCCAATCAGTGCTCTACCTCCAAGACTCTTACCTTGAGGCTAGCCCTAAAGCTATTTCGGAGAGAACCAGCTATCTCCAGGTTCGATTGGCATTTCACCCCTACCCACACCTCATCCCCGCACTTTTCAACGTGCGTGGGTTCGGGCCTCCATTCAGTGTTACCTGAACTTCACCCTGGACATGGGTAGATCACCTGGTTTCGGGTCTACGACCACGTACTCATGCGCCCTATTCAGACTCGCTTTCGCTGCGGCTCCGTCTTTTCAAACTTAACCTTGCACGGGATCGTAACTCGCCGGTTCATTCTACAAAAGGCACGCCATCACCCGTTAACGGGCTCTGACTACTTGTAGGCACACGGTTTCAGGATCTCTTTCACTCCCCTTCCGGGGTGCTTTTCACCTTTCCCTCACGGTACTGGTTCACTATCGGTCACTAGGGAGTATTTAGCCTTGGGAGATGGTCCTCCCGGATTCCGACGGAATTTCACGTGTTCCGCCGTACTCAGGATCCACTCAGGAGAGAACGAAGTTTTGACTACAGGGCTGTTACCTCCTATGGCGGGCCTTTCCAGGCCTCTTCATCTACCTCGTTCCTTTGTAACTCCGTACAGAGTGTCCTACAACCCCAAGAGGCAAGCCTCTTGGTTTGGGCTGTTCCCGTTTCGCTCGCCGCTACTCAGGGAATCGCATTTGCTTTCTCTTCCTCCGGGTACTTAGATGTTTCAGTTCCCCGGGTCTGCCTTCTCATATCCTATGAATTCAGATATGGATACTGCTCCATTACGAGCAGTGGGTTTCCCCATTCGGAAATCTCCGGATCAAAGCTTGCTTACAGCTCCCCGAAGCATATCGGTGTTCGTCCCGTCCTTCATCGGCTCCTAGTGCCAAGGCATCCACCGTGCGCCCTTTCTAACTTAACCGTTAAAAAGAATCACTACGTGATATCTTGCTTACTAATTGAATGTGATGTCTACTGTTATCTAGTTTTCAAAGAACACGTTTTGAAGGAATGATCCTTCAAAACTAAACAAGATCTAAACGCACCTGTCTATAAGACCGCAAGGTCTTATATTCCGTATAATATCCTTAGAAAGGAGGTGATCCAGCCGCACCTTCCGATACGGCTACCTTGTTACGACTTCACCCCAATCATCTGTCCCACCTTCGGCGGCTGGCTCCAAAAGGTTACCTCACCGACTTCGGGTGTTACAAACTCTCGTGGTGTGACGGGCGGTGTGTACAAGGCCCGGGAACGTATTCACCGCGGCATGCTGATCCGCGATTACTAGCGATTCCAGCTTCACGCAGTCGAGTTGCAGACTGCGATCCGAACTGAGAACAGATTTGTGGGATTGGCTTAGCCTCGCGGCTTCGCTGCCCTTTGTTCTGCCCATTGTAGCACGTGTGTAGCCCAGGTCATAAGGGGCATGATGATTTGACGTCATCCCCACCTTCCTCCGGTTTGTCACCGGCAGTCACCTTAGAGTGCCCAACTGAATGCTGGCAACTAAGATCAAGGGTTGCGCTCGTTGCGGGACTTAACCCAACATCTCACGACACGAGCTGACGACAACCATGCACCACCTGTCACTCTGCCCCCGAAGGGGAAGCCCTATCTCTAGGGTTGTCAGAGGATGTCAAGACCTGGTAAGGTTCTTCGCGTTGCTTCGAATTAAACCACATGCTCCACCGCTTGTGCGGGCCCCCGTCAATTCCTTTGAGTTTCAGTCTTGCGACCGTACTCCCCAGGCGGAGTGCTTAATGCGTTTGCTGCAGCACTAAAGGGCGGAAACCCTCTAACACTTAGCACTCATCGTTTACGGCGTGGACTACCAGGGTATCTAATCCTGTTCGCTCCCCACGCTTTCGCGCCTCAGCGTCAGTTACAGACCAGAGAGTCGCCTTCGCCACTGGTGTTCCTCCACATCTCTACGCATTTCACCGCTACACGTGGAATTCCACTCTCCTCTTCTGCACTCAAGTTCCCCAGTTTCCAATGACCCTCCCCGGTTGAGCCGGGGGCTTTCACATCAGACTTAAGAAACCGCCTGCGCGCGCTTTACGCCCAATAATTCCGGACAACGCTTGCCACCTACGTATTACCGCGGCTGCTGGCACGTAGTTAGCCGTGGCTTTCTGGTTAGGTACCGTCAAGGTACCGCCCTATTCGAACGGTACTTGTTCTTCCCTAACAACAGAGTTTTACGATCCGAAAACCTTCATCACTCACGCGGCGTTGCTCCGTCAGACTTTCGTCCATTGCGGAAGATTCCCTACTGCTGCCTCCCGTAGGAGTCTGGGCCGTGTCTCAGTCCCAGTGTGGCCGATCACCCTCTCAGGTCGGCTACGCATCGTTGCCTTGGTGAGCCGTTACCTCACCAACTAGCTAATGCGCCGCGGGTCCATCTGTAAGTGGTAGCTAAAAGCCACCTTTTATAATTGAACCATGCGGTTCAATCAAGCATCCGGTATTAGCCCCGGTTTCCCGGAGTTATCCCAGTCTTACAGGCAGGTTACCCACGTGTTACTCACCCGTCCGCCGCTAACATCAGGGAGCAAGCTCCCATCTGTCCGCTCGACTTGCATGTATTAGGCACGCCGCCAGCGTTCGTCCTGAGCCAGGATCAAACTCTCCGATAAAAAGTAGTTTGACTGACTACGCACATCGCTGTGCGATTTATAAAAAATGAATTAACAGGTACGTTTTGTCTTGTTTAGTTTTCAAAGATCATTCTAAAATTGGAGCGGGTGATGAGAATCGAACTCACGACATCAGCTTGGAAGGCTGAGGTTTTACCACTAAACTACACCCGCATTGCGAATATATGGCGCGCCCGAGAGGAGTCGAACCCCTAACCTTTTGATCCGTAGTCAAACGCTCTATCCAATTGAGCTACGGGCGCTTCATCAGGCGACTTAACTATAATACTATGAATATCAGTTAAAGTCAAGAAGTTTTTTTTGAAGTTTTTCTACCGAAAGGATGAAGCTTTTTTGTTTCGACTTTATCCATTATACACATTTTAAGGTTTTTGTACACCCTTTAAATGATGAATATTATATCGGCATTTCGAAGTTGTAACTTCGTTGTCTTAGCGACGAATAATAATATATCATGCCTTCAATTCATCCGTCAACACTTTTTTCGTTTTTTTATACTTCTAAAAAAATTATGCTTACAGCCATTCATAATAGATGACGTTTTACCTGCCCTTTTCATCTTATGTGATGTTTTATTGAATGTTCCCCGCTTCATCAAGTTATATACGGAACCGAAGCTCTAAATCGTTAACTTCGACATCACTCTTGCACGATCATTTAATGAAGCTTTTATTTTACGAACGGCTTTTAAGATATCCTAAAGGCGCCTCCAATAGCCTGCTTTTCCGCACCGTATACAAAAATACAGGCAGAAATCTTGTTATAGGAAGATTTCCGCCTGCAAACTTCAAATCCTTCATCTATATTGTACACCGATGGGACTCGACCTGTATGTCCCTCGGCAAAATTGTCATCCGCTGATTTTAGCGCTCGCGTCGCTTGGTGCTTTTTCCGATTTGTAGTTGCGGAAATTATGCTCAAGCTGTTCAAGTGTGAGACCTTTTGTTTCAGGAAGGAATTTTTTCACGAATGCAATGGAAAGAAGTCCAAGTCCGACAAAAATGTAGAATGTCGATGACAGTCCAATCGCATCAAGCAATATCGGGAATGAAAATCCGACAAAGAAATTGACGATCCACAAACAAAACACGGTGACGCCCATCCCTAGACCGCGAACGCGAAGCGGGAATATTTCAGAAAGCATGAGCCATGTTACAGGAGAAATAGCACCTTGCTGGAATGCAAGAAAGGTTACTGTCAGCGTAAGTACGACATACGGAAGAGCAGCTGAACCTTGAAGGGCGTTTGAGAAGATGCCGATCAGCAGCAAAGCTGAGGTCGTCCCTATTAAACCGGTCAACAGCATCGGTCTGCGCCCGACCTTCCCTAAAAGCCAAATCCCCACGAATGTCGCCAAAACTGAAATGACACCGTTTGCAATATTTCCGATAAGTGCAGCTTTTGTTTCAAATCCGGCATTTTTGAGTATTTCTGTACCGTAATACATGATAGAGTTTACGCCGGTAATCTGCTGAACGACAGCGATCCCGATTCCGAGAAATACGATTCGGCGCACCCATGGGACAGCCAAATCCTTATAATTCGCTTTTTTCATTTCAGATTCTTTCATGACCGCAGCTTCGATTTCAGCAACTTCCGAATGCGCCCTTTTTTCCTCGCGGATTCTTTTCAGAACGCCCAGCGCCGCTTCATTTTTCCCTTTAGAGACAAGCCAGCGCGGACTTTCGGGCATTCTCAGCATACCAAAGAACAAGAACACAGCCGGGACTGCGGCAATGGCCAGCATGTAACGCCAAACATGGGAACTATCCCCCATTGTGGTTCCGAGGATGGCATTGAAAGTAAATGCCAAGAGCTGTCCGGAGACAATCATTAATTCATTTTGGGTAACCATTCGTCCCCTTTTCTCTGAAGGAGACATTTCAGCCAAGTAAGTCGGTACCGTAACAGATGCTCCTCCTACAGCAACTCCAAGCAGGAACCGAGAGATGACCATAATCGTCACATCAGGCGCAAGCGTACATCCGAGCGTCGAGAAAAAGAAAAGCACAGCTAGAAAAATGATGTTTTTGCGGCGCCCGATATAATCGGAGAGCCTTCCGCCGAATACCGCCCCCAATGCCGCTCCCAGGAGAAGCGAACTTGCGACCAGCCCTTCTGTAAAGGCAGTCAGGTTCAGCTGATCTCCTTCAGACATATAAGGCAAAGCTCCGTTGATCACTCCGGTGTCATATCCGAATAGAAGTCCGCCGAACGTCGAGACTAAAATAACAGTACGCAAAAATGATTTCTGATTTCCCTGTTCATTCATATCGATTTCCCCCGCCTTTGTTTTTAAAAATTGATTTATTTCCAAAGGTTTTCGAAAACATCCTTAAAAGGAGCTCATTTCTTTTCCCAAAAGACTCATTCCCAACTTTCGAAAGTTTCGCCAACCACCCCCTTAACAGAAAATTGAAAATTTTATTTTGATGGAAGCCGGAGCTTCCGCACAACCAATTGCCTACCACGGAATATTTTGGAATCGCTTTCATTTATATGCCGTTTAAATACATTGTTAGATTATAGTTATGTTTTTGGTATATCTTTGTTATGTCTGATATTATCATAATTTTAAAAGCGCTTTCAGTCAACATAAATTTCAGAAAATTTATCTTTTTTTCATTTTAAAAAGCGTAATTAATGGCGTTATGATAGGAATTCCATCCAACTCACATAATTTCATTTCTTTTTTTATTATTTATCAGCATTTTTTCACTATTGTCATTTCATAGTGATCTTTTTGTCACTTTTTTGTGATGTGTAGAATTTTAGTCCCAATAAAAAAATACCAAGGGGCTTTCCCTCAGTATTTTTTCCTGCCTGCAGCGGACATTTCAATTATCTGTGAACAGCAACATGAATCAGCTTTCCTTTAACCGCAAGGCGCCCTTCGGTTCTCACGGCTTTGTCACATGTCATCAGCGTAATTTCTTTTTCTTTCGTCTCTTGAATCACATCTGTGTCCGTTTCAGAAATGAATTGTTTGGATGTCACAGTGTATATATAGTCTTTTTTAAAGTCTGTGATTTTAACGGTGTCCCCTTTTTTAATGTGGATAAGAGGGCCGAATAAGAGGTTCTCCCGCTTCATATGATGTCCGGCCAACGGGTAGTTGCCCTCGCCCATTTTCTGATCGGGACGCATTGTTGTCGCTCCGTAGAGAAGATTTTGATTGGTTGTGCCTTTCAATATCGGCAGCTTGATATTGACGCTGCTTATGGTGATCCGGCCGATGATCGCTTTCGATTCACGATCGAGGCCGGCTTTTACTGCTTCCATAAAAGAAGGCGGCTGAATCGCTTCAAAATCAAATGACGCCTTTTGCGTATTGTTTTGTTCCGCCTGTTCAGCAGTCAATTCAAAACTTTTATTCTTGCTGAGATTGATGATGATGCTTTCTTTAATAAAAGGAGACAAGACGAAGAGTATACCTGATATGACAAGTACGGCAACGATCATTTTTTTATACATGTCCCACAGTCCTTTCTAACCTTTATGTCAAATGAACGAATGCCGTTTTTCAAAAAAGCACCTGACCGGTTTCATGATCAGGTGCATAAATGATTCGTTTACGCCTTTCTTTGTTTCTTTCTTGTGTAGAAAGCGAAGACTCCTCCAGACAGAATCAGCAGGATGCCGATCATGATCGGAATGATGCTGTCTCTATCACCGGTTTTCGGAAGCGTATCTTTCAAATGACCTTTAGGATCTCCGTTCGAATTTCGGTCCGGTGTGTTATCTGTTTTAGGGTCTCCCGAATTCGGGTTCGATGTGCCTTTGTCAACAGCCGGCGTTTTCAGCTTTTCATTGGATGCTGTGATCTCGACCGGTTTTGACTGTCCTTTTTTAATTTCAAAAGGAATCGGCGTTTCATCCAACTTATAACCGTCAGGCGCCTTCGTTTCGACAAATTGATAGCGCCCAGGTGCCAAACCTTCCGCAATAAATTGACCGTTTTGATCTGTCGTCCAGACTGCCGGCAGCTTTTTCCCGTTGCCTGCGGCTTTAACAGGCTTTCCATCGGCATCGAGCAGCTTGAATTCTGCTCCTTTCAACACAGCTTTTTTATCGTTGCGGTCCACTTTCGTCAGTTTCGCATCGCCCGGTGTCAATTGATTCTCTGCAGTCATTTCAATTGGCTTTGTATCAGTATTTTTGACTGTGAACGATATTGGCGTCTTATCCAATTGATAATGCTTAGGCGCTTTTGTTTCGACAAATTGGTAGTTACCGGGCTTAAGACCGTACACTGTGATCCGGCCGTCTGCGTCTGTTGCCAAACCGGTTTTCAGCACCTTGCCGGTTTCATCTGTCAAATCGAACTGCGCTCCCTGAAGTCCGGCGCTCTTGTCATCCTGGCCGACTTTTGTGAGCACAACGCTGTTTTTCTTGTTGAGAGCCGTCAGTTTAACCTGTTTCGGCTCACCTTCGTGTTTCCCGGTAATGGAAAATGGGATCGGATCTGTTGACAGCAGGTAACCGTCAGGTGCATGTTTTTCAACAAATTGATAGCTTCCCGGCGCCAAATCGCCAGCCTCGATTTTGCCGCCTTCTTTAGAGATCAAATCGTCTTTGACCGTTTTGCCTTCGCTGTCAATGATTTTAAACACGGCTCCTTCTAATCCATTGCCGTCTTCATCTTCTTTCTGCAAATAAACCGAACCTTTGTAGTTGATGGCTTTACCCGCATCTACATGGGCAGGTTTTCCTTCAGCGGCATCCGGGATGACAAACTCTATTTTCCCGCTGTTCAATACAAATCCATCAGGCGCTTTCGTTTCTACGAAAGCATAGCGCCCAGGCGCCAGGCCTGAAGCCGTAACAGTTCCATTTCGATCTGAGACCAGTTCCTCCTGTACGGTATTCCCGTTTTGATCTGCGATCTTAAAAACGGCTCCTTCAAGCTTGTGGCCTTCCGCATCTTCTTTTGTTAAATGAACCGAGCCTTTATAATTAACAGCGGCGCCTGCATCAACCGGCTCCGGTTTCCCTTCAGCTGAGCCCGGGATGGTGAATTCTATTTGATCGTTGTTTAACATAAAGCCCTCGGGCGCTTTCGTTTCTACGAAAGCATAGCGCCCAGGCGCCAGGCCTGAAACTGCGATTTTTCCGTCTTCATCGGAAGTGAGCTTTTCATGAACGGTTTTGCCTTCATGATCAACGATCTTAAACTCAGCGCCCTTCAGCGTACGGCCTTCCGCATCCTCTTTTGTCAAATAAACCGAACCTTTATAGTTGACGGCTTTGCCTGCGTCCACGGATTCCGGTTTTTCTTTTGCCGATTCAGATATGGTAAACTCGATTGCCTTGCTGTTTATCACATAGCCCTCGGGGGCTTTGGTTTCAACAAAGGCATAGCGGCCAGGCGCAAGATCAGATACTGCGATTTTCCCGTCTTGATCTGAGGTGAGCTTTTCATGAACGATTTTGCCTTCATGATCAATGAGCTTGAATTCAGCCCCCTCTAATTGACGGCCTTCTGCATCTTCTTTCGTTAAATGTGCTCTGCCTTTATAGTTGATCAATGTTCCTAAATCAACGTCAGGTACTTGATTCTTATCATTCGTTTTGACGGAGAAGCTGATTTCTTTTGTATTTAAGAGATATCCTTCTGGAGCTTTCGTTTCCAGCAAACGATAATTGCCGGGCGGTAAACCGTTGATTTCTACTTTTCCGTTTTCATTGCTCTTAATACTCGTACGTATTGTTGTAAAGGTGCCATCGCCGGATTTTTTCTCCAGCTTGAACACGGCTCCTTCCAAAGGATTCTTTTGTTCGTCTTGTTTGATAAGCGTCACCTTATTCTTTTCATTCACGACTTTGTAAAGCGCTCCGGCACTGGAAGAGCTGCTGTTAATCTCAACGGAGACCCCGTCTGCATAAGCCTCGCTGATCGTATATCCGTCAGGCGGCTTGATTTCTTTTAAAATGTAAGTCCCGTAGCGGATATTACCGAATGTCAGCTTGCCGTCGTCGTCAGTCGTTCCTGTCCGCAGAAGCCGCTCATTATCTTTTGTCCGCAATTGAAAATCTGCTCCAGAAAGCGGTGTGCCGCCTTCCCCCGTTTTAAGGATTGTCAAGCTGCCTCTTTCACCTGAGCCTGAACCGCCGCCGCTTGAAACGGCAACAAAGACCGAGCTGTTGTTTTCCTGGGTTTGTTCCTGAACATTCGTTCCCGAAATCGACACTTTGTTGTGAACATGACCGCTCGTGCCGGCAATATTGATTAATGATTGGTATTGAATCACATAGGCGCGGTCGATTTTTTTGTAATCACCTGTAAATTTCAGGACAAATGATTGTTCACCGGTTGCATTGTCGGTCTTGATGTCCAGTGTATAGTCTTCGCCTTTTTGAAGCTGAACATCATCCGGGACAAGATTTCCTCCGCTGTCTTTGACTGCACCTTTTTCATCGTATTTAGCTTGATAAACTTTAAAAGAATCTTCAGCTAAAATTTGGTTGGTATCCGGAGTATCGGTGACTTTTACATCCTCCAATACCGACTGGCTCGCATTGACATTAATACTCCAATCGACATAACCTCCGTTTTGTTTGCCTCCTTTGAAAACGAGGCTTCCTCCGTCGGCGACCGAAACGGATGCCGTCAACTCACGCTCTGAGTATCCGGCATTATAATACGTCGCCTTGTTGGTGTAAGGGTCACGCTTAATGACCTGCCCTTTAAGCGAAGTTTTAAATACAATAAGATACGGGACGGAATCGTCCGTTTTCAAATGGACAGTCAGCGTTTGTTTATTGTCAGCCGACGGCTCCTCCACATCATATTGTGAAGCGGGCAGGATGTCTCCTTCTGTGATGGAACCGTCTTTATTGACTGCATAGCTCTTGACGACCACTGAACCTTTAACAAATTGCTGGTCATCTGCTAAAGCATCTTTAATATAAGGATTCTTTGACGGCTCACCATTATAGTTGATCCCGATTTTCCACGTGATTTCTTTTGAAACCGCGTTATATGAGCCGTTTTTGAAACCGTTGTGGGATGTCTGGCGATTCGGTGTAAAACTGCTCGTTTCCTTATTTTTGCGTTCAGTGCTGCTGTGATCTGTCCAGGTTGATTCAGCCGTGTTTTTGACATTTTCGTTTGAAAAGTCGGCATTCATATTCGTCGTATAAGTGATCTTAAATTGGCTGTTTGTTGTTGCATAATCTCCGATGAGTTCCAGAAGAAAACCTTCATGATCCGGTTTTATTGTCAATGTATAGTCTTTGCCTTCTTGAAGCGTTTTGTTATTCGTCACATCCTGAAGACGGAATGATCCGTCGAGGAGCGCGAGCCCGCCGCTTTCGAAATTATCATCCAACTTCCAATTGTTCATCGTGTAGTTGTTTTTGTTGATTGCGATCGTCCAATCGACCGTTTTATTCTTGTAATCAATGTTTGAATAGCCTTTTATCAAATTCTGTTGAATGGCTGTACCGGAAGCTTTCTTTGATTCCCCTGTTCCGGTCACTGCGGTGTTCGTATACGTTGTCGATTTATCGATGATCACTCCGCTGTTGACCTCGGTTTGATATGTGATTTTGTAAGCTCCGGTAACATTTTGGTTAAATTTGATTTCAAACCCGCTTCCATTATCGGAGAGCGTATAGTCTTTGCCTTCCGTTAGAGGCGTTCCCGCCTGTTCACTTCCGTTCTGATTGAAGGTAATCGGAATCACCTTCAAGGAATCTGAAACAAGCTGCAAATCAGCGGAACCAAACGAGTCTGTTATGCTCGCCTTGGATTCGTCAATCTTCTTCTCACCATAGTTATATAAAATCGTCCAGCTGAAAGTCTGTGAATCGCTTTTATAACCTGTCGACGATTTTTCGATCATTTTCCCGTATTTGGCTGTGACAGAGGCCTCTGCAGAAGCCGGTTCCAGATTGTCTCCGCCGAATGTCGCCTTGTTCGTAAATGCAGCATTTCCGCCTTCGTCCGGCTTTGCGGAGTCATCGATGTCCGTCACATAGATCAGGCGATAAGCCGAATCTATCTCACCGTCAAATGTGACATTCCCATTTGCGTCTACAGTGTAGCCTGAAAGAACTTCATCTCCCTGGCTGACTGAACCATCTATGTTGACATCGAGTTGATAAACTTTGACAGAACGATAGATCAGCCCCTCCGGAAAGTTCTCGGTCAACTTGGCATTTTTGACTTGATCCAATTTTTTGTTGAGGTCGACTGTCCATGTGACTTGCCCCGGATTGATGCCTTTATCAAAAATTCCTGATTTATCGATGGTTTTGCTTACGTTTGGTTTAAAATAAACCGTTACCTCCGGAGTGTCTGATTTCACCGGGAAGGGAATCTTTTGAGTCGTCGATCCTTTTATTTTTTGCGCGTTGAACTGCGTATTGACAAACAACGTGCCTTTGACCTTCGAATCTGTTTTCACTTCACCATTAAACGTCATCACAACATGGCCTTTTGTATCAATTGAAAAATAGCCGTACGTGATACCGCCTGAGCTTAATGGCTGATTCGTAATATCGTTGTACATAATGAAAGCTTCAGGCAGATCAAATTCGTAGCGATCGCCGTCATTTATCGTCTTTCCGAGCTCATCCGGGATGTCCCAAGTGATTGAAATTTTTGCCGGAGAATTCGTGTCGGCCCGGTTGCTTTTGTCATAAGGCTTTCCGTGTTCATCTGTCAGCGTCACGCCGGTTAAAATATTTTGGGTGATTTGATTACCTCCGGACGCAAGGCTCCCGGCTGCCGCTAGTCTTGAAGATGCTGGCGGTTTTGAATCGCTGCTCTCAGTGTCAGCAGCTTTTGTCTTCGTTTCCTCTTCGTCCTGCTCCCCTGAAGATTTTGATTGATCGTCAGCTGCTGCCTGATCATCCTCAGATGACGGAGAATCGTTTTTCGCCGTTTCCGATTCGGATCCTGTATTTACAGGGATGACTGCTTGCTGCGTCTTGCCTGCTCCGAGTTGAAAGAGAGCGGTGACCGTTTTTGTACCGCTTTTCACGGCAGCGGCAAACTTTGCTTCCAGAGTGATGGACCCTTTTGCCTCTGCAGTGCTGTTCAAGGTTACGGTCAAAATGTTGCTGTCCGCTTTCACCTCATAGCTGCCGATGATCTGCTGATCTGCCGATTTCACATCTCCCTTGGCATCCTGAGCGAATTCGAAGCTTTTAGGCACCTCTACAGTGAAGCTTTTTTCGGTGCCGGCTTCTTCATCGTTTTTTAACGCCCACTCGTATGTGAGTGTCACTTTGTCACCCGGTTTTAATGCCGGGTCGTCTCCCTTTGACCCGTCAACCGTTTGATCTTCGCTGTTTTTGATTGTCACTGAATCAAAAAACACGCTGCTCCCTGTTGATGTGCCGGCAGCCACTGCCGTCAGCGTAAAGCCGACAACTTGACTGAAGATCAAATACAATGCCAGGCAAGTGATCAAAAATGGTTTCAGCCCTCTTTTTTTGCTGAGGCTGAACGAATATTTTTTCGATCTCAAATTGTGATTCCTCCCCTTTTATCATGTTTTTGTGTACGGATCGATTGAGCCTGGAAAATGAATCCCTGAAAATACTTTTCTATTTGAAGAATGACAGGCTTTTAAATTCGCTGCTGTATGTTTAGCGGCGGTAATCAAGATATCGCGGCTATGAATTTTGCTTTATGTCAGCTGAGATCATCCGAACCAAACTACATTGTATGAGATGGAACTATACAATTTCTGAACATCGGCATGTAAGCTGAAAATGGCATAAAAAAAAGACCGGCTGATCCGGTCCTCGTGTTTACATTTCATTCATTTTGTCCTTGATGAGTTTGTAGCGCTCATACTCCTTGATCGCTTCTTCTACATTCCCGGTTTTATTAAACAGCTGCATCTTGTATTGGATGATTTTATGATCGTACGGTTCGAATTTCTCGACCTGCAGACATATATCAAGCGCCCGGCGGTAGTCTTTTTCACGAATAAGGCAATCGACCAGTTCATAAGCTTTTCCAAGCCATATCCGGGCAAGCCGTGTTTTTTCGGGTTCGGCCCACAAATAACCGTGTTCCATAAAGTAATGGTTTTCGTATGCAAGCAGCAATTCCATGTGCCGGTTGATCGTCGCCATATCAATTGGAGGAGCCTCTTTCAGCGACTTTTCCCATTCGTCAGCATCCACTTTCACACCGGAAATCCGGAGGACATATCCTGTGTCAGTCTTCTCGATGGATTGGCTAAAAGGAAGCCTTTCGATTAATTTTCTGATTTGATAAATCGCCGTATACAGCTGGGTGCTCGCTTTAGAGACATCATGGTCAGGCCAGAACAGGTCGATCAACACGTCTTTGCTGATCACATGGCCGTGATGATGAAGCAAATACGCGTAAATTTCGCGTGCTTTGGACGTTCTCCACTTTACGGGTATATATGTTTTGACATCCTTCTCCGTTTTGTAAAATTGCAAACTCCCAAAACATTGAATGAAATAGTCTCCTCCGCCGTTTTCCGCGGAAGCCTTCAGCAAGCTGTTTTCTCTGATCCGTTCAACCGTCTTCACGAGCCGGACGTAATCGACGGGTTTAAGCAAATAATCCATCGCATTTAATTCAAATGCTTTTATGGCAAAATCGTTATAGGCCGTGATAAAAACAACCTGAATGTTTTCATTCATCGATTGAATCGCTTCAGCGAGCTCAATCCCGTTGATCCCCGGCATTTCAATGTCAAGAAACACCGTGTCTATATCCTGAATATCCGGATACTCCATAACATCAGCCGGATCTTGAAACATTTCAATGGATCGAAAACAATTTGTTCGTTCAAGCATATTTTTAAAATGAAGCAATGCCAATTCCTCATCATCCACAATTAACGCTTTCACGACACCCACCCCAATTTCATCGAGTCATCTGGAAATTATTATAATGATTATATCATGTCAATGGCCCTACTTAGTTGGATTCATTTTCTTATTCTTGTCGTTTATTAACATTTAAGAGTACAATATTCATATGGATTCGACAAGACTGCAGCAGGCTGAATGAGGAGTGCTGATATTGAAAAAGCTATTTGTTTTCCTTTCGATTATTCTCGGCTATGCCGGCTTCTTTTTTATTTTCTTATTCATTAACAATCAACTGTCCGATCAGAATTACCCTGAAGCAAAGCAAGGAATCATCAATCTGGAAACATGGGATTTTCAGAAAGATGGGAACATCGCGCTCACCGGGGAATGGACACTCTATCGAAACCAGCTTCTCTCGCCAAAGGCGATCCATTCAGGCATTGGAAAAGCCCCCATTTATTCCGCTGTGCCTAACAATGTCAAACTTACCGATTCAGGAGAAAACGTGGATTACGGTACATACAGACTGATGATCCGGTCAAAGCAGGACAATGAGATGTTCGGAATCAGCACCTCTTTTATTAACAGCGCAAACCGAATTTATTTCAACGGCAAATTGATCGGGCAGAGCGGAACTCCTTCAAGCAAAGCGAATTTCAGGGCTCAAAACAGGCCTTATACGAGTTTTTTCGACATTCACCGCGGGAACAACGAGCTGATTGTACAATTTTCGAACTTCAAAAAAACACCTTCATGGGGAATAGAAAAACCGATTACCTTCGGAACGCAGCAGCATATTTTACACCAAAGCAAAATTTCTTTCTTTAATGAAACCAGCATGATCACGGCATTCTTCATTACCGGTTTATACTTTCTCGGCTTTTTCCTGCATCGAAAAAAGGATAAGCACTTATTCTTTTTTTCCACGATGTGTCTTCTTTTTTCGGTCATTGTGCTTTTAATCGGACGAGAACGAATGATCTTTCTTTTCTTTCCGTCTGTTTCATTCTCGGGTTTAAGCGTAATGAGGGCAACCACAATGGTGCTTGTCAGTATAGCGGTTTTTCTCTATCTCTATTTCGCTTACAGAGAAATCGTTTCGAAAAAATGGATAATCGGCGCGACTGCATTTTCTGCACTGGTTTTGTTGATTGATTTTATATCATGGGGTTTTACAGACCGTCTCGCATATATATTGCATTCCGTTCTTGCCGTCACGACTTTGATTTATATTACGTATGTGTTTGCGATTGCTGCCCTTCGGAAAATGAAAGGCAGTCTTTATCTTACGATTGCAGCGATCTCAATGAGCGCATTCGTCATTTTAACGACCGTTTCTGCTTACAGCGGCAAAAGAGGCTTTTCGTTCAATTCGCTCTATGCCGTGCCGTCAATCATCGCTTTGCTGGCGGCTGTTCTGATGATGGCGCAGCAATTCGCAGGCGCATTCCGCGAGAATGAAGTCCTATCCTTGAAATTGCTCAGAATGAATCGATTAAAAGACGAATTTATCGCCAAAACATCGCATGAATTTAAAACGCCGCTGAACAGCATGATTAATATATGTCAGACCCTTTTGGCAAGGAAAAGCAAAAGGACGGTAGAGGAAGAAAAAGAAAATCTGCAGCTGGTCATCCGCATGGGATACAGGCTCTCCAGCCTGGTGAATGACATTCTCGATTTGGAAAAAATGAAGCAGGGCATGCTGCAGATTCAAGCCGTTCCTGTCGATACCCATTCAGCGATCAGTACGGAAATGGGCTTCTATCGGCTGTTGTCAAAAAATAAACAGGTCCAGATTGTAAACCTGGTTCCATCCGGACTGCCGCTCGTCTTGGCTGACGAAAACCGCTTCCGGCAAATCATGACCAACCTGGTAGATAACGCAATCAAGTATACGCCGGAGGGACAAATTACGCTCTCTGCCGAGAGGATCAACCAAGAGAAGGTCAAAATCACTGTAGCAGATACAGGAGTCGGCATACCAAAGGCCGTCCGTCAATCGATATTCGAATCTTTTCAACAAGCAAAAAACCATAAAGATGACGGAGCCGGGCTCGGTTTAAGCATCGTCAGACAGCTCGTTCAGCTTCAAAATGGGGAGATCTGGGTAGAATCGGAAGAAGGGAAAGGATCGGCATTTCATTTCACACTGCCTGTCGCAAAGGATGACTCGCTTCTTGACGATAAGGAGAACGTGCCTCAACAGCAAGCCGTCAGGAGTTTGCCCGATGTTTCAATCAGCACGCCGTATTATTCAAAGAAAATGGATGCTCCAACTGTTCTGATCGTCGATGATAACATTGAAAGCTTAAAAATTTTGGCCGATATGCTTGAAGGCGTTCCTTATCAAGTCATCGCAGCAAAAAGCGGCAAAGAGGCTCTCGAAGTCGCCTCCCGATCAAAGCTTGACTTGGTGATTTTGGATCTGATGATGCCCGATATGACAGGGTTTGAAGTCTCTATGAAAATCCGTGAAAGATTCACAATGGTGGAACTTCCGGTTCTCATTATTACGGCAGCCATCATCGATCATGATAAATACAAGGCTTTTCACGCCGGGGCAAATGACATTTTGCAAAAACCGTACAACTACACTGAATTTGCAGCCCGCGTTAAAAACCTGATCATGATGAAAGATACGGCAGCCCAAGCGACCAATATGGAGATGGCATTCCTCCAGTCGCAGATCAAGCCGCACTTTCTTTTCAACGTATTAAATACAATTATCGCGCTCAGTCATTTGGATATTGAAAAAGCGCGCGAAGTAACGGCTGATTTTACAAACTACTTAAGAATGAGTTTTGATTTTCAAAATACATCAGGGATGAGTTCTTTCAAACATGAACTGTCGATTGTGAATTCGTATCTTTCTATTGAAAAAACGCGCTTCGGCGATCGGCTGGACGTCATTTACGATATTGACGAAGACATTGACTTTGCCCTTCCGCCATTAATGATTCAGCCTCTTGTCGAAAATGCCGTCCACCACGGGATCAGCAAAAAAAGAGGCGGAGGCTGGATCAAGCTGACGGCAAAAAAAGAAAGCGAAAACCGCTATTATATCAAGATAGAGGACAATGGAATCGGCATGCCGCCGGAAAAACAACACGATATCTTTTCCTCTCATTTCACTCATAGCGTCGGTATGAAAAATATCAACCGAAGACTGAAGCACTTCTGCGGGAGCGAACTGAATATCGAGAGTGCGCCGGATGACGGAACCGCTGTCTCAATGGTCATTTCTATCAACGAATCGGCGGACGTCTCAGTATAGGTTTTAACCTGAAGACAGAACGGCCTCCTCAGCCTTGCCGGCAAAGTCGGCAAGCTTTTTTACGCAGTAAATCAGGTGTGTGCTTCCTCCCCTCTGTACAATTTGACCCTGTCCTTTGTAAGAACACGGCCTCTTTTTCTATACGATTCAATATGTTATAGTAGAAAACTGTTTTTACATATACCATAGGAGGTTTGTTCATCAATGGAAAATTTCAGCTATTACAATCCAACGAAATTGATCTTCGGAAAAGGCCAGCTTGAACAATTAAGAAAAGAATTAAAGGAATACGGAAAAAATGTATTGCTTGTTTATGGAGGCGGCAGTATTAAAAAGAACGGTCTTTATGACGAAGTTACGCGCGTGTTGAAAGAAGAAGGCGCTGACATGCACGAGCTTTCCGGAGTAGAACCAAATCCGCGTCTTGCTACGGTTAAAAAAGGGATCGAATTGTGTGCCCGGCATGAAATCGATTTTCTCCTCGCTGTCGGCGGAGGAAGCGTCATCGACTGCACAAAAGCGATTGCTGCCGGAGCAAAATACGACGGCGACCCTTGGGATATCTTCAGCAAAAAAACGACAGCAAAAGACGCCCTGCCGTTCGGTACGATTTTAACCTTAGCTGCAACCGGATCTGAAATGAACCCCGATTCCGTCATTACAAACTGGGAAACGAATGAAAAATATGTATGGGGAAGCGATGTCACGCATCCGAAGTTCTCCATTTTAGACCCTGAAAATACGTTCAGCGTCCCGGAAAACCAAACGGTTTACGGCATTGTTGATATGATGAGCCATGTGTTTGAACAATATTTTCATAATGTCAAAAACACGCCGCTTCAGGACAGAATGTGCTTTTCCGTTTTGCAGACGGTCATCGAAACGGCACCGAAGCTGTTGGAAGACCTGCAAAACTATGAGCACCGGGAAACCATTTTATACGCAGGCACAATCGCTTTGAATGGCACGCTGCAAATGGGCTATTTCGGCGATTGGGCTTCCCATACAATGGAGCACGCCGTTTCGGCCGTTTACGACATTCCGCATGCGGGCGGCCTTGCGATCTTGTTCCCGAACTGGATGAGATATACGCTTGATACGAATGTCAGCCGCTTCAAAGCCCTTATGCTGAACATGTTTGACATTGACACAGAAGGCAAAACCGATAAAGACATCGCGCTTGAAGGAATCGATAAGCTGTCCGCGTTCTGGACAAGCCTTGGCGCTCCTTCCCGCCTTGCCGACTACGGCATCGGCGAAGAAAAGCTCGATCTGATCGCAGACATCGCCGCTAAAGAAATCGAGCACGGCGGCTTCGCCAATTTCCAAAAACTAAACAAAGATGACGTACTCGCCATTCTCCGGGCTTCTCTATAACAACAAAAGGACGGAATCAAGTGATTCCGTCCTTATCTTTACCGCTCCCCCTGTCTTTCCCGTGTTAAGGCAAAAAAGGTGAAAGATCCGATCACAGCTGTAATAAACATGATCGCACCCATTGGAACGGCCGTTGTTTCATTCATTCCAACGAGAGGCGAAACGATCGAACCGAGCAGAAGCGGAAGCATGCCGAGCATCGCGCTTGCACTGCCCGCACGGTGTCCCTGGTTTTCCATCGCCAGCGTAAATGTGCTTGTCAACGTCATTCCGATGGTTATCATGTAGATAAAGATGGAAATGACAATCGCTGCAAGCGGTCCTTTCAAAATCGTCATCGTCAGGAGAACGGATGTCGCGATGACAGCGGTAATAACCGCGATCCGCAAGAGCTTCCTCTCATGAATGATTCCCCCGAAACGCCCGATGATAAAGCTTCCCGAAATAATAGCGAGGCCGTTAATGCCGAACAGCACGCTGAACACTTGAGGAGAAACCCCATAGATGTCCTGATATACAAAAGGGGTTCCGGACACGTATGCAAAGCTGCCTCCGTGAATGAAACCGACAGTCAGCGCATAGCCGATGAAAGACCGGTCCTTCAACAAGCTTCCCATCGTTTTGAGAGACGAACCGATTGAGCTTGGAATCCGTTTGTCAGGCGGCAATGTTTCAGTCAATTTCATTGAGATAACGAGCACTAGGAACAATCCGATCAATGATAGAGTATAAAAAATCGTATGCCAAGTAGCGAACGGCAAAAGCAGGATGGCTCCCCCCGTCATTGGTGCGACCATTGGCGCAACCGCGGTGATCACCATTAAAAGCGAGAAAAATTTAGAAAGCTCTCTGCCTGTAAACACGTCCCGTACAATGGCGCGCGACAGCACAATTCCCGCCGAAGCGGTAAAACCCTGTAAAAAACGACCAATGACCAGCATAATAATGTTCGGGGAAAGCGCGCAAAACAAAGAAGACAACGCAAATAAAAAGATGGATATTAATAAGGGCTTCCGTCTTCCTTGTGCATCACTGACCGGCCCAATAACGAGCTGACCAAACGTAAGCCCGATCAAACACGCTGTTAAGCTTAGCTGTACGAGCGAGGCTCCAGCTGATAAATCATCGGCAATTTCGGGAAAGCTTGGCAAATACATATCGATATTCAGCGGGCCCAATATCGCAAGCATGCCGAGCAGAAAAGCCAATGCAAGGCGTTCCTTTCCTGTTGGATTATGGAGCATAGTATCAAACCTTTCTTTCAAGCTAGTAAAATATATTGTTTCATCATGAAATAAACTGGAGGATCGCAAAACATTTGTATATTGTAACATATTTTTTTGGCTGTGAAAGAGGATTGCTCATGACCGGTTAAGATCGGAGATCGAATCGGTCAGATGATTTATAATTGAAGTGAAACACAGGAAGGAGTTATCTTAACTTGAATGCAGTAAACACTGTAGGTTGCTTTACAATTGTGGAAAATAGCAAAGGAAAAATACTTCTGGTTAAAAGAAAAGATTATCCTGTCTGGGACTTGCCAGGAGGCAGAATGGAAAAGCACGAGCAGCCGGAAACATGCGCCATGAGGGAAATGGTAGAAGAAACAGGCTACCGTATTTCTATTATGTGCAAAATAGGAGAGTACGATCAACCGCAATATCATGACATACAGTACATCTATTCAGGAAAATTACTAGGTGGGGAACCCATTAAACAAGGGCCAGAAACAGCAAAAATCGGATGGTTTCGCAAAGATAGATTACCTTTGTTAATGGTTCCCCATAGAAGAAAACAAATAAAAAATTTTACAAAACATCATAACAAACTAGTAAAAGAAACTTTAAAAACACCTTATTTGATTAGATTTATCACGAAATTCAAGAAATAACAGCCTCTTTTTATGTTTAAGCATTATTTCATCGCTTTGACGATAAGCGATGCCAAAGCTTCGGTCCCTTTCGGCATCAGGTGTACGCCGTCAGCGGTGAAATATTCGGGATGTTTCAGGGCTTCAGTATGCCAATCGACCAATGTCACGTTTTGACGGCTGTCCGCTTGCTTCCGAAGCGATTCATTCACCTTGCTCTCCCACTGACGGGGGACGCGCGTGTTCACGAGATAGACATCAGCGTTTGAGAACGCATCAAGCAAAGCGTCCATCTGACTGTCCGTAAAATAGCCGTTTGTTCCCAGTTCAATCACGACGGCTTTGTCCGAATGATTAAAGGAAGCGTAGGTTGATGTCAATTGAAGCGCTTCCCTCACTTGCCTTCCAACCTGACCGTCGATTGTGATTCCCGGAATTTTCTTACGCAGGCTGGAAGCAATGTCAAGCATGACCGAATCCCCGACAGCCAATACCTCTTTCTCGATATGATCAGGCTCTTTTTCCGCAGACTGCTCATCTTTTGTATTTGACGATTCATCCCCGCCGGCTTTCTGCCGGCTTTTAGTTTCATCATCTTTCCCGCTTTCAGCTTGTACTTTCTTATCATCCTTCCGTTCTTCACTTTTGTCAGCCGGCTGATCCGCTGAGGCGCTTGTTTCCTCATAAGATTTGGAATAGGCCTGTTGCGGCTGTTTCTTTTCGTCGGCCAATCCCGACAGGCCTCCTGCAAAAATGAGGAGTGCGGCAAACATCAGTCCGATTGATATTTTGCTGGGAACGGAAGCGGTTTTCCATTTCGTGATCTTATCCAGAAAAACCCGGCTGACAAACGGTTTAAAACCGTCTTGTCGGATTGGCTTCTCGATAAAGCGATACGAAAGTTCCGCCAGAATAAACGTAACAGCGACCTTAATCGCAACATGCCAGAACACCGGATTTCCAATCTCTTGAACAGGTGTGCTCAGCACGATGACGGGATAGTGCCAAAGATAAATGCCGTACGACCTTTTCCCGATCCAGCGCAGCGGCTTCACGGAAAGGACAAAGCCCAAGAAGCTGCTCGGATGACTGACGCATGCAATCAAAATCGCTGCGATTATGCTGATCAGAAGCATTCCGCCATGATAGAGAAACGGGCTGAATTCATCGACAAAATAAATGCTCATCATAAGCAGCGCGAAAGCGGCAAGCTCAGTTCCGTGCAACGCGTGCTTCAGGCTGCTTGGGAGCCTGTTCCCAGATAGTCTTTTCATCGGCCACACAAGGGCTAATGCGCATCCGATCAACAGCTCGAAGGCGCGCGTATCAGTCCCGTAATATACGCGGCTCGGATCGCCGCCAGGGACGTACAAGATGCTCATCCATACGGCTGAACAGAGCGCACACAGCACAACCGCCGCAGCCAGCCTCTCCCGCTTTTTAAATATGTAGATGCCCAACAGCAAAATGATCGGCCAGATGAAATAAAACTGTTCTTCAATCGCCAGTGACCACAAGTTTTTTAAAGGAGACGGCGATCCGAAACTATCAAAATATGAGAGGTCGTGAAAGATAAACCACCAATTGCTGACATATAAAAGAGAGGAGATCGCATCTCCCCGCACGGTATGCATCAGCTCTCTGTTAAACAAAGCGACCCATATGACGGTTGCGAAAATCATGAGCGTCGCCGCTGGAAGCAGCCGCCGTATCCGGCGCACCCAAAAATCTCTGAATGTGAGGGAAATGTCATTTCCATACGCCGGCAGGATAATCGATGTAATCAAATATCCTGATAAAACAAAAAAGATATCAACGCCAATAAAGCCTCCGTCGGCCCAGCTCATGTTGAGGTGGTAAGCGATAACCGCCAAAACGGCAAAAGCCCGAAGCCCGTCTAACCCCGGTATGTAACGGTGTTGTTGTGTCTGATCTCGCATGGTATTCCTCCAATGATATGTACGTACGGTTCTTCTTTATGTTTCGCGCCTTTTACGGCTCCGATATTATAGACGAAGTCAGGACCGTTTTTTGTTTCAAAAAATCGTCATTTTTATCTACCCTGAATGATGCCGTCTCTCTAGTATAAAAGTTTCAAGCTGAATATGGTGTTACAAAGTTGTAAAAAGTAAAAAATCCATGATTTCAGCGAATCATGGATTTTTTGACTAGCGGATGTAGCGGTCGCCGATCAGCAGGCTCGAAATCGCCTTAGTCGGAATTTCAAACTCTACCGCGCCCATATATCCGGGTGCGACTTCATAATCGTCAAATGAAATCACCAGTTTATGATTCTCTGTAATATAAAAATTTTGGTCGGCCTTGATTCGTTTGAATGGCTCGACTTCCTCGTCATTGATCCAATATATTTTATCAGGATCATCTTTCATTTGCTGTTTCATTTGTTCTTTAATGTTTTCGCTGATGGCCGTAATATACCGGTCGTCTTTAAACAAACTCTTCAAGGTAAGCAGAATTTCATTCTTTTTGTCAATGGTGATATAGCGCCGTTCGGTATAGCTGGACGCTTCCGTTCTTTCGACGCTTCGCCGAATCGAAATCAAATCCTTCGTATCCGTGACTGTCTCATAATCGCTGTAGATGCTGAGATGCCCTTTTTTATTCCGGGACGTCTCCTTCATGAATTCCCGGTAAAGCTGACGGCTTTCCTTTACATATTTCTCGTTAATGCCATTTTCAAGCTCCCGGTTATTCAAGCCGGACAGAGCCGGTGTTTTCACGTCAATACTCGATTCTCCATCTTTCTGTTTGATCTCGGTGAATGTGATGGCCTTAACGACCTTGCCGATGACGGGTAAACGCGACATGGCCTGGGCTGCTCCGGGATTGATATTCACGACGGCAGCCAATAGTACAGCCGCCGCGACAAGCGTTGATGCAGGCCATACCACCAGCCTTCTCTTCTTCTTCGGTTTATGCTGAAGCGCAGTTTCGACAACCTGATCCAGTTCCTTCGGAATGGGGACGTTTTGATATGCTTTTCTCAGCTGTTCCAATTTCTTTTCCATTAAGAAAGATCCTCCTTCGTCAATTGGATGCGCATAAGCTTCAATCCTCTGTAAAGGCGCGTTTTGACCGTATTCAAATTTTCGCCTGTGATTTCCGCAATCTCTTCCAGTTTGAGATCCTCAAAAAATCGCAGAACAATAATGGTGTGGTAGGGATGCGGCAACTCGTCAAGCGCCTCATGAAGGTCTGTATCCCGGTAGATATCTTCCTTGCCCTTGCTTAAAAATTCGATCGTTTGATCATCCATAACCTTTAGTTTTTTCCGTTTGCGCAAAAAATCGATTGCCGTCCGCACCAAAATTTTGTAAAACCAGCTTTTAATCGTATCCGGATTGCGAACAGAATCGACGGAATCGAGCGCTTTTTTGATTGATTCCTGGACAATATCTAAGGCGTCTTCTTGATTTTTCACATAGCTGTACGCCAGCCGGTAAAAGTCTTCTTTCCGGTCTGTTATGCAAGCGACAAGAGACGCTCTGGCTGCTTGTTTCTTCATTGCAATAAAGAACTCCTTTTTTGAATATACGTATATACGGCTGTTACATTAGGATAGACGCGGGAGCGTGAAAAATAGTTTGCGGACTGGTCATTCTTTTTAAAAATATTTTATCATCAAGTGCCGCCAATCTCGATTTCATTTATAATGAATAGCAAATTCGAAGGAGGTGATCACATGGCAAGCATCAGAATGCCGGATCATGCAGCGTCTCATGCAAAGCCTGTTATCGGAAAAGGCGATACTTTGCATGGGGTGGACAAATAAAATCGCCTGAAGTAAGCTTTTCTGGTAATTGGCTATGCCCCTTATTTTACAATCAAAGGAATAAGGAGCTGGCAAACATGGCATACGTAAAGGCTGCCGCTGTTCTACCTGAAAAGCTGCTATCGGAAATTCAAAAGTATGTTCAAGGGGAAACGATCTACATTCCCAAGACTGAATCCGCCCACAAAAAATGGGGTGCACGTTCAGGAGCAAGAAAGCTGATCGATGATCGCAACACCGCGATAAAAAGGGCCTTTAAAAATGGCGAAACGATTGAGCACTTAGCAGCGGAACATCATCTTTCCATCGAAACGATTAAAAAAATCGTTTACACAAAATAAACTGGAGCACGGATCCTTGTGATCGGTGCTTTTTAATATGGCGAGTTTGTTTATTAGCTGATTTCTGCATTTTCTATGCTTTCTCCGTCATGTAATGTAAAAGTGATCATGCAACGAGAGGAGAATATTGTCATGAAACACGGTGTATTGGAAGTACCCGGAGCAAAGCTCTACTACGAAGTGCGCGGCTCTGGGCCTATCTTGCTTATGATTCACGGGGGCAACGGCAATGCAGAATCATACCCGATTACAGACCGCCTATCCGACCGTTACACGGTTATCACATACGACCGCCGCGGGCATTCCCACAGCAGGCTGGAAGATCCGAATGAAAATTACCAGGTTTCCGCACACAGCGATGATGCGAGCCGGCTGCTGGCCGCTCTGACGGATGAACCGGCCCATGTATTCGGCTGCAGCTCCGGCGCGGTCATCGGCCTTGATCTTGCCATCCGCCATCCTGCACAAATCCGCATGTTGGTCGCACACGAGCCTCCGATTCCGCAATTGTTGGCCGGCAGTGACCGCACCAAAGGGTTCGAGAGCTTGGAGAACCTTGAAAAACAATACAAACGAAGCGGATTACAGGCTTTAGAAGCATTCGCGAAAGCGATGGGCATTACGTCCACAGCTCAGCCGGACCGTCCAAAATCCCGGACGGAGCAGCTCATGGCCAACATTGACTATTTTATCCTGTCCGAGGTGCCGGGTTTAAGAGAATATTCACCCGACATCGGCAGGCTTAAAGCTTCACCGGTTACAGTCGTTCCTGCCGGCGGCATTGATTCGCAAGGCTGTCTCCCGTACAGGTATGCAGAAGCATTGGCTGATCATTTGAAAACGAAAGTAGTCGATTTTCCAGGCAATCATGTGGGATGCGTTTTATACCCGGAGGAATTTGCCGAAAAGCTGGACATGGTTTTTAGAAGATTTAACAACAAAAATACCAAGGGATGAAACCCTCGGTATTTTAAATCAATCCGCCGTTCGCAGAAAGCGTATGGCCTGTAATCGACATTCGATTTTTCAATTCAAATGCATCCGTTCACTGATGCTCTAAACAGCACCCCAAATATTCCCAAAAGGCTTAGCATTTTAAGAGCTGCAAAATTTGTTCATACGCATTCATATAAAGGACAGGGTCGGGATCTGCTCCTTTTTTCTTCGGCACGTTAAAATCCGATAATACAAAATGATGCTTCGGCTGAACATCATGCTTAGCTAAACAACTCTTGACGCAGCATAAAGGACAGCCGTCAATCGCAATGATATCCCGCCCGGATTTTGCTGTTTTGACAAGCGGTTTCACATCGCCGCCGACTCCGGCAATGCACGACATTTCGGCCGTTTTCTCCCGATCCATTTTAATGGCAATCATATTGGCCGTTTGCGCGGCCGAGGAACATCCGGAGCACGAATACACTAGAGGCAGATCAGTTCTTTTCATCGGTTGACACATCCCCTGTTTTTCTTTATTTTCGCCGGCAAAAAACTATCATTTACTTTACAGGAGGTGCGTGATGAAAACTGTGAGTCAGATCACTTTTTCTATTACTCTATGAGCTGAATCAAACAGCCCAAGCAAAAGCAAAACTGCTTCACACTCCTTTCCCGTATTCAAATGAGAATACTCGCCTCCTTGAGCTATATGGAATCCACAGGAAAAAGAGCAGGGGCTTAAAAGCCCCTGTGATTTGTATAAAAAATTTGCGCCGGCTTTTTAAAGGCGAACCGAATGATCCATTCGGCCAACGCGATGCAAAGCACAATCGCTCCGAAAACGCCTATCGTGTAGCTGATGTCATATATCAGGCCGAGTCCTTTATGGCACACGAAAGTGATCAAGTGAATGAACATATTGGTAAAACAGAACAGATAGCTGCGAATCATCCAATTCCGGTGCTTGATAAACTGATTTCGCCGAGCTTTGATGACGGAAATAACCGTGGCGGCAGGCCAATACATATTCACCATGTTAAAGGCTATGCTGGCGCAGGACACCCGCTTTGCCTTATTTGTCACGCCGGTTTGGTTTATCATGCTGATCGCGATTTACAAGCTGAGGAAACCTAAGTCACAGCAAGTGTAGAAAAATGCGAATCGCCTGCAGAATGTTCTGCAGGCTTTTTGTATGGCTCATCATGTAAAATAAAAAAGATAACAGCTTGATCGCCTACAATTTCAATGGTCAGCCGCTTAGGCAGAAAGGGGAAAACAGATGAAAATCAATCAAATTGTAGATTTGTCGGTATCGTTAAGAGGTGATATACCGTCTGATCCGCCGGGGTTTGTCCCTGAAATCGAATATGCGGATCATAAGCAAGGAGCTAAACAGATGGTCCAGAGCTTTCCCGGCCTTTCCTCGCAAGATCTTCCCGGGGGAGAAGGCTGGTCGCTGGAAAAAGTGAAGATGTCCACGCATGCCGGAACGCATATCGACGCTCCATATCATTACCGTTCTGTTACAGACGACGGCAAGCGGATGATGACGATTGATGAAGTGCCGCTTGACTGGTTTCATGGCCCTGGCGTTAAGCTGGATTTCAGACATTTGAAAGACGGGCATATCGTTACCCCTGAAGAAATCGAACAGGAGCTTCACAGCATCAATCATAAACTCGCGCCCGGCGACATTGTTCTTGTGAATACGTCGGCTGGCGCCAAATACGGACAAAACGATTACCTGCACAGCGGCTGCGGGATGGGGCGTGAAGCCACTCTATTTTTAACGGAACGCGGCGTGCGCCTTGTCGGAACTGACGCCTGGAGCTGGGACGCTCCATTCAGCATGACCGCCAAGCGCTTTGAGCAGGAAAAAGACCCATCCATTATTTGGGAAGGTCATTATTCAGGCAGCACCATTCCTTACTGCCAAATTGAAAAGCTCGCCAACCTTGATCAATTGCCTTCCACTGGATTTTACGTCATGGCTTTTCCGGTAAAAGTTGAAAAAGCGTCTGCCGGCTGGGCGCGCCCGGTTGCGATTCTTAGCGGTGAAAACGCATAAGAACGTCAGCAGCTTTTCGTTTGTGGAGATGCCGGCTAGACAGATAACAAAAATAAAAGCAGACATCAGCCTGCTTTTATTTTTGTTTTATATTCAGTCACAACACTTGCGTAAACAAACAATAAAATGAATACAAGAAACACGCGGATCCAGCCATCACGTTGAAGGTTCCCGACTTTTCATTGTTTGATTTCAACATCATGAAGAACAAACCGGAAAAGAAAAATCCGATAAACCAGCCGATTGGAATCTGGACAAAAGCTAAAATAAAACCAATAATCCCTATCGTTTGAAAAACTTGAGGTGCAAATTCGCGCAAAAGTATTCCCGCCCTTTTTCAGAAGAAATCCGCTCCCTTTTTTTGTATCATATCACATCTCCTCAACAAAATAAGGAAAACAAGTGAATCTTTTGCTATTTATGTTGAAGCCAGGCTCAATATTGATTTTTGTTATGATCTTAAAAAAGGAGGTTTGATTACCATGAATACCTTATGCCGCAGCAAACAAGCTCCATTTGAATACACCTTATCTCTTATAGGTGGTAAATGGAAAATGAGAATCCTCTATGAGCTGGCGTGTGAAAAAACGATGAGATACGGGGAGCTCAAACGGGCTATGCCGTTAATCACCCATAAAATGTTAAGTTCCCAGCTGAAGGAGTTGCAAACTGACGGTCTGATTCACCGGGTGGAGATTTCTCAAAATCCCCTCAGAGTGGAGTATTCGTTATCAGACAGAGGACTGTCTTTATACCCTCTCATAGATGAAATGTGCAGATGGGGACAAAGAGAAGGTTTGCCTTATGAGTAAAAAATACTTACTAAAAAGTGCGTACTTGTTTCCCGACGGGAGGGATTTTATACTGAATAAAAATTATTTGTAAGGAGAACAGGATGACAAAACAAATTTATATCATTCATGGCTACAGAGCCTCCTCAACCAACCACTGGTTTCCTTGGCTGAAAAAACGTCTGCTTGCAGACGGAATACACGCAGAAATTTTAGACATGCCTAATCCTCACCAGCCAAGGCTTAAAGATTGGCTTGATACGCTCTCTTTAAATAAGCACACATTAAATAAACATACTTATCTGGTTGCACACAGCCTGGGGTGCGCCGCCGTTTTGAGGTTTTTGGAACAAACGCAATTGCGTCAACCACTTGGCGGAATCTTGCTCGTTTCCGGCTTTGCCAAGTCACTGCCCGATTTAAAGATGTTAGATGAATTTACCGAGGAATCGTTTGATTTTCAAAACATCATTGAGTCAGCTAAGCATCGTGCTGTCATTGCCTCTAGAGACGATCAAATTGTGCCATTTGCATGGAGCAAAGATCTGGCGCAACAAATTGACGCTAAGCTTTACGAAGTTCAACACGGGGGGCACTTTTTAGAAACTGACGGATTTACTTCTTTGCCGATTGTTTATGATGTTTTAAACTCCTATTTCTCAAAAGAAACTTGCTAAAAACAATAAAGGATATTCGAATTTTAGGGCGGCAAAGGGCTTAGAAGCCGCCCTTCTCCAATTTCTTAATAAGTGTGGAAAAAATCGACGTCAAAGTTCCCTATTTTGAGGTGGTCTATTACGTCATGCCAATGAAAATGTGTATAATATAGCTTTGTTGAAGGCACTTGAATGAAAGCGCGGCTTATGTTTCTTGTGAAGGCTTAGCACTTAAAGCTTCAAAATGAGTCATCTCTAATTTAGATCAGGGATATTACCTAACCAAGTTCCAAAAGAAATGAATCCCGTTCATTGATATATCTTTCACGCATAAGGGTACACCTTTTTGTATTGGTTTTAAGAGAGCATAACTTTTTTATCAACCTTACATTCCTTCAATGATGTCGCTCAGGGAGTTATTTAATTCAATAAACTGTTTCTCTATAGGTGTAAATTTATGATTTAGTCTTGTAATGAAATACAAATCGACGTTTCGATAAGATGAGGGAACTTCTAAATAATTAAGGATATTGTAGCGATCTGCTATGCGCTTTGATACTAAGGAAATTCCCATACCCATCAATGCAAATTGCACTAAGGATTCTGGATCGCCCACTTCAATGATTTCCCCCTGTTGGATGTTCGAATCTTCAAAAATATTACATAATAATGTTAGATACAAGCACTTATCTGATAATACAAGTACGTTTTTTCCGTTTATATAATCATCAAATCTCGTATATTGATCTATACCTTGGCCTATGATCACCAATTCTTCATATCCCACTTTTTGATAACTTATCTTTTTATTGTTTAGCGATCCAATCGTATAAGCAACATCGATTTTTCCAAGAAGAACTTGATTTTCAATATATTCTGTTGAACCTGTTTTTAATGTTACCGATAAATCAGGATATGTATGATAAAGCTTATTTAAAGCACTTGAGAATTGAGTTCCACCGACAGATATCATCGTGCCAATACGGAGTTTTTCATCGTGTTTTTTCATGATGTTTTCGGTTTCTTCCCAAACGAACAAGATTTTCTTGTATTGATGATATAATTTTTCTCCCTCTTTCGTTAGTTTGACTCCTTTTGAATTTCTGATAAACAGTTGTTGATGATAATGAGTTTCGATTTTTTTTATTTTCGCAGTCATATTGGATTGAAGGTGATTCAATTTAATTGCAGCAGCAGATATGCTTTTTAATTCCGCCACTGAAACAAAAGCTTTCATGTTTTCAATATCCATTCATATTTCAACCCCCATCAAAAAAAGTGATATAACCATCATAACTTAACATTTAAAATGATCTCTAATTTTAATTATACTCGGTTTAAAGAGTTTTGGAGGGATAGCTAATGAAGAACAACGTGATAAAAGCAGGGATTATAGGCGGATCTTTGAATAATCAATGGGCTAGTCAAACACATATTCCGGTATTGAAGGAAAATCCTTTTTATGAAATAACGGCGATTGGAACATCAAAAATGGAAACCGCAAAAAAAAGCGCTATGATGCTTAAGGCTGCCTCTGCTTTTACAGATTATAAGGAATTAGCACAATCAAAAGATGTTGATTTGGTAGTCGTCAGTATAAAGGTTCCTTTCCATTATGAAGCTTCGCTTGCAGCCATAGAAGAAAATAAACATATATATTGTGAATGGCCTTTAGGCAAAGATACTGTGCAGGCTGAAAAACTGGCAAAATTGGCAGATGACGCAAACATTCATCATGCGATTGGATTACAGGGAAGGCAATCTCCAGAAGTCAATTATTTAAAGCGGGCAATCAAACAGGGGGAGATCGGCAAGGTCATCTCCTGCACGATGCAGGTAGCAACACAAGGAAAGGGAGGAATAACAGATGAAAAAAGCAGTTACCTTTTAAAAAGAGAAAATGGGGCGAACCTTCTTACAATTAACGGTGGTCACTCGCTCGATGTTCTTTGTCATATCCTGGGTGATTTTAAAGAATTATCAGCTGCAATGAACAGTCATTATACAGAAGCCGTTATACAAGAAACAGGGATGAAAATACCAAAAAACACAGCTGACCAAATTTTAATCCAGGGGACGCTCGTTAATGGCGCTTCAGCCTCTGTCCATATTCAGGGCGGAGTTTATCCAGCTTTTCAATTAGAGATTAGAGGGGAAAAAGGTGTTTTGCGTTTAACACAGCATAATTCCTCAGGACACGTACAATTTGGCAATCTCAAAGTCAAAAAGATTACACATCCTCATAATTTGTTAAATGCTGAAGATGTTTATTCTGAAGAAGTAAAAATTTCCCCAGTAAAGGATCATGGTGCAAGAGGCTATGTTGAAACTGCTTATACTATTTTAGCGGAAGATATATTTGAACATAAAAATCAAATCCCAAACTTTCATGACGCTGTCAAACTGCACCGGTTGTTAGACGCCATTCGGAAGTCGGCAAAGACCGGTAAAAAAGTACTCTTAAAAAATGAGTAGGAACATTATAACTTTGCCTTGGCACATGCCTGTCCAGCATTAGCAAATTGTTCGGAAACCGACATGATATAAAAAAACATACCAACAAGCTTTGGTATGTTTTTTCTTAGGAAATCCCTAATCAATGAATATTAGGTTTTCTAAAATTACTGCCTTTGACTTCAGCTACGTCATATACAGTGACAAAAGCATTTTTATCAACTTCATTAATGATTTCCTTTAATTTGGTGTCTTCTAAGCGATTGATGACACATGTAATTTCTTTAAACTTTTCGTGGGAAAAACCACCGTAAGCTTCTTTATATGTAGCACTTCGGCCCAATTGATCGCGAATTGTCTCCACCATCAACTCAGGTTCTGTTGTAATAATTTGAAAGGTTTTAGAACCGCTTAATCCTTCCTCGACAACATGAATGACTTTGGACGCAATATAGTAGGCGATGACTGATAGCAATGCCCCTTGCAAGCCAAATACAGCGGAAACAAAAATAAACACAAAAAGGTTAAAGAATAGAATGAGATCGCTCGTTCCAAATGGCAATTTGCGCGATAACAGCACAGCAAGCATATCAATTCCGTCCAATGCTCCGCCATTACGCAGCGCCAGCCCCATTCCAAAACCAAGGATGATCCCTCCGACAACAGTGACTAACAAGGTGTCCCCTTCGATTATAGCCGGAGTGTGGTGCATAAAACTTGTACCTGCTGCAAGTGATGCGATTCCGATAATCGATAATAACGCAAAGCTTTTCCCGATTTGCTTATACCCCAGCCAGACAAACGGGATGTTTAAAGCTGCGATAAGTATACCAAGCGGCAAGTCAAATAGTTGTGAACCAACAATGCTGAGTCCTGTCACTCCGCCATCAGATACATTGTTAGGAATCAGCACTGTTTCCAATCCATAGGCCGCTATGATTCCTCCGATCATGACCATTATAACTTTGAAAATCATTTTCGCTTTAAATTTCTTATGTTTTTCGATTTTATTCATGCCATTCCTCATTTCAAATTTTACGTTATATTTAAATATACCATAACAGTTTTTCTAGGTTCAAAAGTTCAATCACGTTTTTTGAGCGGCTGCTGCAAATACCGATCATTACATTGGATTAAGGTAACCCTTTTAGACTTGGAACATTCATGTGCCGGCAGAGCTATATTGCAAGCACCCCGTTTTCATAACTGGTGAATAACAAATAAAGGCCCTAATGTTTATGGACATTTCCGGCCAGACAAAAGGATTGTCGGCAATAGAACGAAGCATTTGATTCTTCTCTCTCCAAGATGAATGAATCCTTAACTTTATTGGTTTTTCACCCCCCATTCACATAACCCTTCTAAAACCGGCAATAGTGATTCCGCTTTACCAGTGAGACTGTACTCGACCTTTGGGGGAACTTGAGGGTACTCTTTCCGCTTCACCAGACCATCCGCTTCCAATTCTTTAAGTTGTGAACTCAATGTTTTATAAGTAATAGCCCCTATTTGTCTTTTCAGCTCATTAAAGCGAACCGGTTGATTTTCCGCGAGGAGATAAATAATAACCATTTTCCATTTGCCGCCGATCACGGACAATGTGTAGCCAAAAGGTGTATCTTGAATATTTTTAACTTTGCCTTTATATTCAGCCATACTCATATTAACACTTCCCTTTCGGATAGTACCTATCAATAAAGTGCGTACTGTTTTTTTGTTTGCGTTCATTTTATACTAACCGTAATTTGAAGTAAAGGAGACGATAACATGGCTAAAAAAACGATACGTCTGTTGATGCCGCAATGGCAAGGGGGAAACAATCCCAACTACTCTTTTGGAGCGGAACTGCTTGCTTGGCTGGCTCCTGAAAATGATCAGCCCCTTATTCATGTTCCGGTTCAAACTTATGATGGAACTCCGCTTGAAAACGAAAACGGAATAAACGGGAGAAAACAACTGCTGGAACAATTGGAGGCTGCTCAGCATATCATTCATGCCCATAAGCCGGATCGCATTGTCATGTTTGGCGGTGACTGCTTAGTCGAACAAGCACCATTTGCTTATTTAAACGAAAGATACGGCGGGGACTTAGGTTTAATTTGGATTGATGCTCACAGCGATTTAGTTAGATATGCCGGATATGATAACGGTCATACATTACCGCTCGGAAATCTTTTGGGAGAAGGAGATGAAGAGTTCGCAAAACATGTGAACATTCCCCTTAAACCTGAAAATGTCTTTATCGCGGGATTAGCAGCTCCTACAGAAGAAGAAACAAAAGTGATATCAAAAGTACTTCAAAGACTCGGTATAACTCCCACAGAACCCGACACTGAAGTGATTCAAAGACTTGGAATTAGAACTGCCGGAACTAAAAAGTTAATGACCAGTACCGAGTCTATAAAAGAATGGATAAAAGAAAGCAACATCAAGTATCTGGCCATACACCTTGATTTAGACGTGCTTGATCCGAAGGCATTTCGTTCTTTATTATTCGCCAATCCTGAAGCACCTGTAACTTTTTCTCCTGAGGGAACAATGCAAATGCCGCACCTGCTTCATCTTCTGAAAGAACTCTCTTCCGAAACGGATGTAGTTGGATTAGGTATAACCGAACATTTGCCGTGGGACTCTATTCATTTGAAGAAATTGCTTAGTGAAATCCCTATTTTAAATCAATAATTTCATAAACGGGACAACAACAAATTAATGGAGTCGGTAACCCTCCATAAATAAATACCAAGGGGTCATAACCCTTGGTATTCCTATGATGCGGCCGAGAGACTTGAACTTTCGCGGGCTGCGACCCCATTAAGTCTTCGACAAAGATGATTCGGCCTAACCATTCGGCCTGCCTTTTCATTTCCCGCTCGATCTTTAAGATGCTGCATAAATGACGGCTCTGATTCCGACCTTTAACTCCTGCATAGGGTTGAAGGTGGATTTATATTTAATTTTCCAGCCTCTTTTTCATCACTGCCGCCAATTGCTCCGCATGGGGATCTCCTTCATTTTGCAATTGATCAATGATGTTCATGTAGTCTGTATCATTTCGGTTTTGACTTAATTTATATGCAGCCTGAATGTCTTCCACCTTAATCTTAAACCCGACAATCGCTTTCAGTTGTCTTTCTAAAAGTTGAGGAGAAAGGTTATCCCATAAAATTGGATTTTCTCGGTGTTTTTCGTATTTTCCCATCATAATTGTTAATTCTTCTATTAATTCATCTCTCTCTAGAATGCTTGCTTGACCGTATATATGGATGGCTTGATAATTCCATGTTGGAACATCCTCATGCCCATACCAGGAAGAAGAAATGTATGCGTGCGGCCCCTGAAACATAACAAGCACATCTTGACAGGTTTCAAAAGTTCTCCACTGCGGATTTCCAAAAGAGACATGGCCGGTGATATAGTAATCATCACCTTTTTTATTGAATCCCAAAGGCAAATGAGTAGCGATTGGCTTCCCTTGTTCTGTCGTAACAATCGTGCCAAAAGAGTTTTTTTGGACAAAATCCAAAATTTCATCAACATTTTCGACTTTAAAATATTTTGGAATATACATCGTCATCCTCCTTTCAAAAAAGTTATAGGAGTGTTTTGGTCATGATCAAGTCCGTTTGTTCTTCATCTCCCATATAAAAAGAGTGAGCACCGGTTTGAACAAACCCCATTTTCTTATAAAAAACAATTGCGTTTTCGTTTTTTTCCCATACGCCCAGCCAGATTTTCTTTTTATTCAGTTCCTTCGCAATTTCCATAGCTTTATTGAACAGATATTTGCCAAGCCCATGTTTTTGAAACTCGTTCTTGATATAAATTCTCTCAATTTCAAGTGATTCATCACCCATTTTTTCAGTTTGGGCCTCATCAGTATTGACCTTTAAATATCCAGCGATTTCATTGTTACAATAGACAAAAAAGAATTGCGAAGCGCTGTTGGATAGTTCTTTTTCTAATTGTGTTAAGTGAAACGCCTTTTCCAAATAGGCCTTCATATTTTCCGGCGAGTTCTGATGCTTAAATGTCTCATTAAAAGTTTCACAACCAATTTCTTGAAGCTTTTGTAAGTCTTCAAGGGTGCACCTTTTTATATTTACTGTCATTTCAATCTGCCGCTCCTTTATGCCGTCAATAATTTCTCTTGTTCCCCTTTTTCACGAACTCCCAGTCTTTTTCTACATTTTTTCTTACTCTTTGAAGAAGATTGAAGATGGTCTCCGCTTCCCCCTCGGAAAACCCCTCTAATGCCACACAATTCGAATGATCATTTTCTCTTTTTATAAAAGGAAATACCTCATTCCCCTTTTCCGTCGGAAAGAGTTTTTTTATTTTTTTGTTATATTCATCATCTCTCCGTTCAATAAAGCCTTTCATTTCAAGTTTTTTTATAGCGCGGGCTGCGGTGGTCCGGTCCACTTTAATCATTTCAGCTAACTTCTCCTGAATGATTCCCGGGTTTTCGCATATTCGGACAAGGTACAAATATTGCCCTTTTGTCAGGTCATGTTCTTTAAATTCGATATTGCTTATAGAATCCAAAGCCCGGGCAATCATTCCAATTTCACGAAGAATATCCTTCATCATAAACTCCTTTCGAACATGTTTTTGTTGCAAATACAACATAAATGGCGTACATTAAATATACCGAAATTTTGTTGTATTTGCAATAAAAATAAAGAGGGCGAGTTAAGTGAAATATGTTTTTTATGTATTAGGAATTTTAATCTTAACCCTTGGGATTGCTTTTACGATTCAATCAGATCTTGGCGCTTCGCCTTTTGACGCACTTTTGGTGGGACTGTCCATACATGCGGGGCTTACTGTGGGAAGTTGGGAAGTCATCATTGCTTTGCTATTCATAGGCTGCAATTCTTTTTTAAAAAGCCAAAGACCGAAAGTTTCAGGGATGCTAACGGCGTTTATAACGGGGATCGGCATTGATATGTGGCTTTTTTTCCTGCACTTTTTTATCACACCAGAACAATGGTGGAGCAAAGTGATTTGTTTTGGAATCGGCTTGGTTGTTACAGGTTTAGGAACCGCGACATACTTATACACAAATTTTGCTCCAATGCCAATTGACCGATTCACATTCATCATAAAAGAATTAACGAGAACCAACATATTTGTTTCGAGAACCATCATTTACCTCGTCTTCTTGACAGCGGCCGTCATCTTAAAAGGACCGATTGGCATCGGAACTTTATTAACCGTTTGTTTAGGAGGGCTTGTTCTTCATTTTTTTATGCCGTTTGCTGGAAAAGTATTGGGGCGCTTAATAACACATTCCGGTTCGCCACTATAAAGTTAAAAGCGTTCACTTCTTAACTACTGGCATTCCTTCTAATCTTTAATAATATTCAAATTAGGGAGTTATTTTAAATGAGGAATAAAATTTTGTAGGGAATAGTCTCTTTCACACTACTGACTGCTATATTAACTATCCCGATTGATCACATTCATTATGTCACTGTAAGATTAATATTAAAAAAAGCAGGAATATGCCTGCTTTAGCCTCGCAATATCATAGTTTTCTTTGACACCTCACCTTTATCTGAAAATGGATTATTTTTATTTTAAAATCAGAAAATTTTTCAATTTATTTACTATATAAATGATATCAAATTATAAAGAAACTATTTTATAAATAAATGTGATTAGACTGGCTACTCCAAGTACAGCAAAAAAAATCATAACCTTATTTTTATTCTCTTTACGGTACGTAAAAGATTTTATTAAGCATATTATACATAACAACAACAACAATAGAGGACTCAACAAATTTTCCAATGGCATAATTAGTATTAATTCTCCTTTTTATAGAAATTTACGATATACTTGCATTGTATAATATTTCTAAATGAATGGAGGATCTTATTTTGAAAGTTTTAGCAAAATCTCTACTTGTAGCTTCATCATTAACTCTAGCATTTCCTATATCTTTTGCCAATGCAAAGGAGCAAATTCAGGAAGAAATGCACACCAAAGGAACATTTATTATTGATACTGTTGCTACACGCACAGCAACAGTAACTGATGAAACAGGAGAAACTTATACAGCTGTTTATAACAAAACGACTGGAGATATTAAAATTACCTCAAAAAATTCTGAAGGATTACAAGGCTCAAAAGTAATAACTCAATCTATTGTTCAAAATAATTATCAAACTTCAACCAGCGGTTCATTTAGTATTACAAAGATTCCCGAGGGAAGCGGTGTAGGCGTCGGTAAAGGGGGATGGAAATATAGCCATACCCAATACGGGAGTACTAAAATAGCTCAAATTTATACAGGAGCTGTAGCAGCTGTTTTGGCTTCTATTACCGGAACTGCTATAGCTGCTGGCAGTGGCTTAGTTTCCTATTTTGCTGGTGTTTCACCTACTATGGCTTACTACACAAAAATTATATATATGAAAAAAGTTAAAGGTATATGGTATGAAAAGGACTATGTACAGTGGTACAAAGATAGTAATCGAAAGAAAAAAATCGGCAAAGAATACATTGTCTATAAAGATTATGTAACAGATTGAATTAAAGCAGGCATATTGCCTGCTTTAAGATTTTCCTTTCATTTTTATTTCTGGCGTTTTGTATAAAATTTCAAACGACCTGCCTGCACTAAAAGCTATTACTATAAAGAACACCCCTTCGTCAAAGAAATTTCAAGTCAAAAAATTTAAATGTTCAACGAGTACCGCTTTAAACAAAACAAATACTATATGATTATTTACGTGCTTTTATTAACAATTCAAAGAGAAAATCACAACCATAAAGGAACACTTGGGAATTAATAAAAAATACTTACAAATTAGATGTTTACTTTAAGTTAATGGACACCTTTAGACACAAAAACATATTTTTGTTGATTTAACAAAAACTAATATGGTCATCAAAACCCTTGGTATTCCTATGATGCAGCCGAGGGGATTTAAATCTTCACGAGGTTTCCCTCTGTAAAGCGTAGCCATATTTCCATTTCAGGCATTGCTGTGCATTATGCTCATTTGCATCATTTCATGTACACGTTGGGTGCAAACGGAAATAAACACCCAATGTTGATCTTCCGTTATTCAACTCGATCTCTAATGCTGTACATGCCATACCACATGTCAGCCATTTGTCTTGGACTCCCGAATTGAATGCATCCGGCTTATCTTTTACCTTCACGAGACCATGCCACCACAGGAATGAGTAATAAGGATAAAATTCCTCCAGTAAGTGATAATGTTAGATAACTTGAGCCTGCCACCACCATTCCGGACAATGCTCCGCCGGCAGCTCCTGACAACGCAATCAGAACATCCACCGTACCTTGTGTTTTCGCCCGTGTGGCCGTTTCAGTTGAATCAACTATCAGTGCAGTCCCGCTTATCAAACCAAAATTCCACCCTAATCCCAGCAAAGAAAGAGCAATTACGATAAGAACCATAGAATCTCCCGGTGCAAATGCTGCTATTAAGCCTGCCAGAAGCAGCGTAGTTCCAGATGCAATCGCCATTGCAGTACGTCCCAACTTATCAACAAGAACCCCTGTAACAAGTGAAGGGAGATACATGGCACCTATATGAAAGCCAATAACAAGACCAACTGCACCCAAGTCATGCCCATGATGTCTCATATGAACCGGTGTCATTGTCATAATAGCGACCATTACAATTTGGGTAAGAACCATAACGGCTGCACCAACGATTACGCCTCTTTTGTTTTCTGTGTGTTCAGTTGTTGTCAAATGTCCTTTATCACTTGGTTCTTGCTTGATCGATTCGATTGTTCTTGCGATAACTAATGGATCTGGACGAAGCATGATGAATAGGACAACACCTGCTAAGATATATGCCGCCGCGGCTAAAATGAAAGGGCCCGCTAATGACGGAACACCGATAGAATGGGCGAAATCCCCCATCACATTCACTAAATTCGGACCCGCAACCGCGCCAAATGTTGTCATAACCATCGTCACACTGACAGCAGTCGCCCGCTGCTTACGATTTGCCAAGTCCGTACCCGCATAACGAGCTTGTAAATTTGTCGCTGTTCCAGCACCGTAAATAAGCAATGAAGCAAATAACAAGAAAATACTATTTATGATTGCTGCAATGATAACTCCTATTGCTCCAAGACCGCCAATCACAAAACCGGCTGAAAGGCCTGCACGACGACCATAGCGTTGAGAAAGTCTGCCTACAAATAAGGCTGCCCCCGCTGATCCTAAAGTAAATAAAGCTGTCGGGACCCCTGCGTAAGCATCCGTTCCGAGCATTTGCTGAGCAATAAGGGCACCGACAGTAATTCCTGCCGCCAGCCCTGCACCGCCAAAAATTTGTGAAACACTTACAACAAATAATGTACGCTTGTATAACGTTTTTTGTTTTTCTGGGGAACCAATGTAGCTTTGTAATGAAGCTGATTGAACGTCTAACGATTTTACACTTTCTTTGTGCAGCATGATCTAACCTGCCTTCCTTGATCAACCTCCAACTAGATTTGAATCATCATAACACGCGCAAAAAAACCATACAATATTGAAATTGTATGGCGGACAATAATTAGGCAAGATCGTTTAGCAAGCGCCTAAGGATTATTAATCCTTTTTCAAGCTCTTCGAGCGTTTCTGGTGCACATACAGAAACCCTTACCGCCCTTTCCGGACAATTATTCCCAACTACGAAGCGTTCAGCCGCATACACTTGCACTCCATGTTCAGCAGCTAATTTTTCAAATTCAGCACCTGTAATCCCACCCGGTAACAACAACCACCGAAAGATGCCTGTTTCACCACCTAAACACGTATAGTCAGCAAAATATCGATTTGCGATTTGGTTTCTGCAAATCGTTTGTTCACGATGCCCCTCAATTAAGACTTCAAATTGATTTGATACAATCGTGCGCGCAGCAAGTTCTGCTAATAGCGGGGAAACCGTTATATTTAAATTATAAAGCGCCCTCGAAACCGGCTCCTTAAATTGATACGGCACTGCAACATACGCCAGTCGCAGCCCCGGTGCCAATGATTTAGATAAACTTGCGATATGGATCACCTGTTCCGGCGCGAATGATGCAAGGGCTGGAAGTGGATTTTTGCCAAGAAGATGGTACGATGCATCTTCAATAATAAACAAATTATACTTTTTTGCAATTTCTGCAATGACCTTTCGATTCTCTACAGACATAAAGGAAGCTGTCGGGTTATGGTAATCCGGGATCAAATAAATGCCTGTAATGTTTTCATTTTTATAAGCATATTCAAGTGACTCCGGCTTCATTTCACCGTTCTCGGATTTTATCGGTACAATTTGCACACTTAGCATTGATGCAACAGTTTTTAATCCGGGATATGTATGATGATCAACACCAATGCGGTCTCCAGGCTTACAAAGACCCGCCAATGCGGCAGCGATCGCATTTTGTCCCCCATTTGCAAATAAAATGTGCTCAACGGTTGTTTCAAAACCGCCTCTTCGAATTAGCTTAACAGCTGCATCCTTTTGCCAAAGGCTTTCGCCCGCCCGGCCATAACCAAACCATTTTTCATAATCTGTCTCTTGCAGCATGCTGCTCAAATGGAGCATGAGCGGCTCGTAAGAAGCATGATCCGGCAGTGTTGCGCCCATTTCAATGAGCTTTGGCTTTGTATCCTCAAGTAAATACGCATTCGATAACGCATCATACGATACAAATGTGCCGCTCCCAACAGTTGCACTTAACAGGCCCTTTAACTCACACATTTTAAACGCCTTTGAAATGGTACTCAAATTTAAATCCAAATAATCAGCCAGTTCCCGCTGAGGAGGAAGTTTTGTTCCAGGCAATAAAACTCCGTTTACTATATCCTGCTCCAATTGCCTTGCAAGTGCTTTATAAATGGGCTTTTCAGTTTTATCAATCGATGGCTTCCAGCTCATCGGATAGTTTTCAAAAGAATTGATCGGCATGATACGCCATCCTTTTTTCGTTCTATTATATGGTTGTGCTGTTTATAAAACAATTATAAGAAATGACGGACAAGTTAGACTGCGACTTTAAGTAATAGGTACTAAATCGACAACATCAGGTGGAAGTCCGGCTTTTATAAATGCAGCAATTCATTTTTCTTGAATGTTGAACTTTTTCAATGTAGTTTGCTACTTTATAAAAACCGTTTTTCGCCTTTTTGGCATAATTTTTTAGCAATCACGGCTCTTTCAAGTATGTACCGGAGTGCTTGTTAAGCTAATTTTTTGGCTAACGCCGAAGCCCAGTGCTGAGTATGGAAACTCTTTGATGTTTAGGATTATCATGAGCGCCATGATATGAATTTCTTTTTGAGACAGTTGTCCTACAGATGGATAGCTAACAGTCTGGGTGATATTTCTTTGTTGTGTCTGCGCTGTAGTAGAAGCTGCACTTACACTAGGAGCTAAAAACAAAGACAATATTGACATAATCTCAAAAGAGTGCAAGTTTATTTATAGAAGTATTAAACTAAGGAGCCAATAACAAATCATGAATAATGTTTCATTAATATATAAGGAATTTGGTGATCCGCTTCAAAAATTACAGCTATATACCGGAGAAAAGCTTCCTCTTCAGCCAAATGAAATTCTTGTCAAAATGATTGCCAGTCCAATTAATCCATCAGATTTGCTTCCAATTAGAGGGGCCTATTCTCATAGAATTAAGCTGCCGGCTGTTGCAGGATATGATGGTGTGGGAATTGTCATAGATCAGGGTAAAGATGTATCACCATCATTGATTGGAAAAAGGGTCCTCCCTGTAAGAGGAGAGGGAACTTGGCAACAATATGTAACCACCAAAGCTGATTATGCAATAGAGCTGCCTCCATCAATAAGTGATAACGACGCCAGTCAACTGTATATTAATCCATTAACAGCCTGGCTAATTTGTACGGAATCATTGCGTGTTCAGCCGAATGAAATTGTGTTAATGAATGGCGGAGGTACATCTATTGCAGGTTTGTTTGCGCAAATTTCTACTATACTGGGATTCCGTTTAATTGTCATTACAAGAAACAGCCGCAAGATAGAAAAACTTCAAAAACTTGGGGCATGGCGAGTCATCGACGCTTCCAACGGTTCTATATATGAACAGATTTCTGATGCTTGCGACATCGGTGTTGACCATGCAATTGACTCTGTTGGAGGAGAAAGCGGCGAACTGCTGGCGAGGATGTTAAAACCTGAAGGAACGTTTGTCAGTTATGGTCTGTTGTCAGGTATACCAAACGATTGGCGAAAGTTACACAATGTATACCATGTGTCACCACAATTATTCGCCTTAAGACTCTGGAACGAGAGACATTCCGTTTCTGAATACCGCAATCGCTTCTCGCAGGTGATTAAGCTCGTTGAGAGCGGAAGAATGGTCATCAATGCTCCAGAAAAAGTATATGATTTTGAAGATTTCTATGATGCGTTGAAGCATTATGAACAGCCGGGTTTGAATGGAAAAATACTGTTGAACTTTGCATGAAGGAGATGTAACCAAAAGAAAGAAAAAGTAGTAGTTGTAATTGAAAAGAAAAATAAAAAATTTATATAAATTCCGCATTTTGTCAATCGATTATGTTATACTGTAAACAACCTTTGAAGCGTTAAATCTTTTTCTATTACCTTTTACCACCTCCCTACTCGAACGTTGAGTAGGGTTTTTTATTAAGCATTATACAGAGAACATAAAAAAACAGGCCCTATATAAAGAGCCTGTTTGTATAAACGATTGAAGATTAAGCAGTTTTTTGAACGTTAGCAGCTTGAGCTCCGCGAGGACCTTGCTCAACGTCAAATGTTACTTTTTGACCTTCGTCTAATGATTTGAATCCGTCACTTTGGATTGCAGAAAAGTGTACGAATACATCGTCTCCATTTTCACGTTCGATAAATCCAAAACCTTTTTCTGCATTAAACCATTTAACTGTACCTTGTTCCATTTTTGTTGCCTCCTAGTGCGTTACCGCACATTGTATTACTATCCTTGCCCAAAGTATCATCAAGACGAAAAGTCAATATTCATACTATCCTTTACACCGAACAAAAATAATTCTCCTTTATCATAACAGGAAACGGAAATAATTGCAAATCATATTATCGTTTTATTCATGGCATTTTTTCTTAAACGTGTGGATAGCAGTGCAGAAGCGGTAGGCGTCAATTATTCTGCATCAAATATATAACATGTCTAAGAGGTTTGAAAACACCGTGAAAATGAATCGCGAGTGTCTTCAAACCTTTTTCTTTGCTAAAATTGATTTTCTTTAAAAAGCTCTGCTGTTTCTTGTTCATGATGTCTGTTCCTCAAACAATCAATGTTCACGGTCTAAAAAGAACAATTCCCATAGGGAAGCAGGGAGAGAGTTTTGCCCGATAAAGAGCCGGGTATAATTTTCATACGCCTTTTGTATCCCGGCCAACTCTGCAAATCAGTTTCGAGTTTCCAATAAAGAGGGCTAAGAACGATACTTATATGATGTATGACACTGGGACTTCAAAGGCAATAAAACGTACACTTAGAAACTCATCAGGGAAGGGGAAACTTTAAAAAATGAATAACCAAAACCTAAAGACTTTGAGAAAACTGGTTACACCTTATGAAAACTCCGATTTACAAAAAAGTATTTCTCAAATCATTAACACATTGGTACCATTTTTCCTGTTATGGTGTTTGGCATATAAGAGCTTGTCGATTTCTTATTTCCTTACATTAGCGATTTCTATCGTTGCGGCAGGTTTTTTAGTGAGAACCTTCATCATCTTTCATGATTGCTGCCACTACTCCTTTTTTAAAAACAAAATGGCGAATCGAATCCTTGGAACAATTACAGGAATTCTGACTTTGCATCCTTTTGATCACTGGGGACGCGACCATTCTGTCCACCATGCGACAAGCAGCAACTTGGACAAACGCGGTACAGGCGATATTTGGGTACTGACCGTTGAAGAATATAAGGAAGCCTCAACTAAGACAAAAATAATGTACCGTTTGTACAGAAATCCGTTTGTTATGTTTATGATTGGGCCGATTTACGTCTTCGGGATTACCAATCGTTTTAATCGTAAAGGGGCAAAACGCAAAGAACGGATGAATACGTATGTAACGAACCTGGGAATCGTCGCTTTGACAGCACTTTTATGCTGGGCTATTGGCTGGCAAAACTTCCTGCTGATTCAGGCGCCAATTTTTATGATATCGGGATCTCTCGGAATTTGGATGTTTTATATTCAACATACGTTTGAGGATTCTTATTTTGAAGAAGATGAGCATTGGGAATATGTAAAAGCAGCAGTTGAAGGAAGCTCTTTTTATAAGCTTCCAAAAGTCATGCAATGGCTAACAGGCAATATCGGTTTCCATCATGTTCATCATTTAAGCCCGAGAGTCCCAAACTATAAGCTTGAAGAAGTGCATAACAACATTAAACCATTGCAAAACGTTCCGACCATTACACTGGCAACAAGTCTTAAGTCATTAAAGTTCCGCCTGTGGGATGAAGAAAGCAAAAAATTTGTTGGTTTTAGCCACTTAAAAAAAGCTTCTAAAAACCAAATATCAGCACACCTAAGAACGGATTAAACAACTAATCGATGATAACCGGCAGTGTATCTTGCAGAATAAAAGTGCAGACTCGCACAACGGTTTTGTGCAGAGGTCAGCACTTTTTTAGTGCCAAATATACTTGCAGATTCCACCAGTACATTTATTGCCGTATTTTCTGCAAAAAAATAATACTAAAGGTAATTAAACCCTCGATATTATTGGTATGCGGCCGAGAGGATTTGACCCTCACGGGGTTGCCCACACTAGACCCTCGATAAAGTGGAAGCTTATCACGATTTATGAAAGCTTGCTTTCATTGTATTTCTTTACACCAATCACATAAAATTTCATTGTTTTTAAGAATTAAGGAATAAAAATGGAGTAAGCTTTTCAAACGAATTCCGTAAAGCTTACCAAAGTGATTCTTAAGATTTATGGTCTATCCATGAGATTGATGACAAAAAAGAGGTTTCACTATTGTCTTTTTTTTTCGTTAATTCGAACCCTCGACCGCTATCCTGGAGTTATTTTTATTTGACGGAATCCTCGATTGAACCCTTTTATATTTGTTGTAAAAGCTCGTGCCTTCACAACAGAAAAGTCTAAATATAATTCAATCCTTCCAATGATCATATTCTGTACTTCTTGCTCGTTCTTTGTATTTATCAATTTGCTCTTCGGCTGCGAAGATTTTAGAGAAAAATTAGCCGATATAAAAGGAATTCCTCACTTTACGAATGAAGCAACTGAGGAAATACTTGCAGGGAACAAATCAGATGGAATACATGCAAAAATCATTAATAGCGCATTAAAATAAAGCAGGCATATGCCTGCTTTAAAATTTATACTGGTTCAAATTCTATAACCTTGCCTTCCCTTTAATCCAGTATTTTCCTATCAAGACCTAAACAATCGTTTTCCCCACTCCGAGGAATACATTGGAATCCCAACTAAAAGACCGTCGCCTCTTAGTCACTCACATTAACAATGATTATAAAATGTCTCAAGGAACGATCAACAGCCGCTACCCCTGATTAAAGATGATCTGTTACCACACTGTTACGTTAGAACTTCCACTACTTTGATATCCCTCTGTCGCTAAGACTTGGTAAGACCAAATACTACCCAGATTCATTCCATGACTCTTCCATGCTTTAACATGATTGCTGAAAGTGATTTTAGCGTTGTTTCCAGTTGGTCTCTTAGACCGGCGAACACTCCAATATTGCGTAAAAGTAGAATGTTGGCCCTCAATGGAAGGTGCGTTATAACGTTTAGTTGTATATATGTCATATGTACCCCCATCACTGTATACAGTACCCTTATACGTTCCAGTAGGTCTATAAGTACCCCATGAATCCACTACATAATATTCTATGAGCGGTGATCTCGTCCAACCATATAAAGCCAAATATCCATTGCCATTCGGCGCCCAAACTCCGGCATTATAATTTATTGTTCTAGATGGCGAACCTTTAGTCCAACCTTTACCAACAACGAAATTTCCGGTATTAGACCAATTAACACTGTAATTCCCTCCAGGCCCATTAACAGCGTTTACTGTTCCGCCCCCATCAGTCCAATTTTGCCAGTAGTCTGTACTAGCTGCAGAGGCGGTTGCCGAAAACAAGCTAATACTCATTAAAGCTGCCGTTAATCCAACTAAAAAATTCTTTTTAAACTTAAACATATGTTATCTCCTATAAAAATTATTCTGACTTTGACATGAGGTGGCACTCGTATAGATTAAAAACATTAATAATTACTAATGCCAAAGCTTTTGATCGTTCCCTTCAATATAATACCATGAATTCATGAGTGAATATCATAAATAAATGTAATTTAATTACAAAGACCTAAAAAATCACATTATAAGTGTTCTTGTAAAACTATAGCCTTATCCTCTTTTCGCAGAATCACAATTCTTGATTCTAAATCTGACGGAGTAATATTTGTAATTAATAACCATTTATACCATTTCGTATAAAGGAGATATACATGAGAGATTGTGAAGTCATTGTAGCTGCCCCAGGTGGTGCTCCTGACTTTGAAGCTGTAATGGAACGTTTCATGTCCAAAAAGTCAGCTCATCAGATTGTTTACTGTGTTTTCGATGTTTCTACAAAGACAGTCGGTCAATCGCCAACAAGCCGCTCACTGTGGCGTAAGACAGTTCTGAATTCACTTGAACTGAATCATCCTATCGAAGGAATTCAAGGAAACGGACTAGCTTACTTTGCCTTGGTCAAAGAAAAAATTTCAGAGGGAATCGTGCTCAAGAAAGCTGACTCGCCTGATGAAATTAATACACGTTCTCATTATTGGCTGAAAGTGATCAATTATCATTACACCGAAGTCGTTATTACCGGCACACCAAAACGGATATAAAATTTTCTACCCCATCCCGATAGAACTGCAGCTGGGTTTATGGAATTCATGCCACATGCAGAACGAAGTAAGTTCCACTCTATGAAACAAGTAAAGTCTGAATCTGATGAATATGTATTTATTGAGCCTATTTTTCATTAAAGTAAAAATACAACAACAAAACAAAAAATACCAAGGATGTCAAAACTCTTGGTATTCCTATGATGCGGCCGAGAGGACTTGAACCTCCACGGGTTATTCACCCACTAGGCCCTCAATAAAGTGGAAGCTTATCACTGCTTATGAAGGCTTATTTTCATTACATCGTTGATTACACAAAATTTGATTGTTTTTTATTAATTATGGAGTAAAAATGGAGTACTAACTTACCAAAGTGGTTCTCTATTCCCTCTTTATTTAACAAGGTCTATCCATGTTTAAAGCAGCTAAAGATTTTTTAATTTTAAAGGCTAAGGTATGTTGCAAATCTTCAGAAGTTAAAGCTTTATCATGGCCTGTTCTGCTTCATCAAGCAAATAGAGCGCATCCTGCATAGAATAAATCCCCCCTTTTTTTTTCATGAACAAGAATTAATACACCAAAGAATAGGTGAAAAGCCCTTGAAAAACTATTGTGAAATATTTGAAGAGGTTCTTGAAGAGTGGTTTTCTGCTGAATTGATTCTTTTAAGCCAAGGTGGTGATGGTACTGATGACCTTGAAATGAGAAAAGAATTGTACGGGTGGCGTTTTGTTGAGGCATTGAATAAAGAATAACCGCTACCTCTTCCCTTCTGCTCAAGATACATATATATTGCTATGCTGTGCTTATTCTTTCTTAGCGTACAATAAAGCTCCCTCGTAGCAAGGGAGCTTAAATTAGAGAGCTTTATTTAACTCATGTTTAATCCAAAGTTCGAAGTATTGAGTAGCTTCATCTTCACTTAAATCTTTACTTGTTATCGAGAATATCTTACAACCGAATGGATCGATTTTTGAAAACTTCAAAGACGGCTCATCCATTGCATGATCCTGAAAGTTAAAATACACGTCCCAAACATCAACATCTAGTCTCTTTAATCCTACTGCTTCAAGATCTAATCCATTTTTATCGTAACTAATATGTAGATGTTGCGTTTCATCATAATTCATTAGGAAACCCTCCCTTTAGAAAATGATATGATGTTTTTTCATGTTAGGCGGCACATGGTAATGAAGTTTATAGGGGCCTCCCGTCTTAACTGGATAATAATCTAATCTGAAAATTGGTTTTCCGGTAGATTTTAAACGAACTTGAATAATTCTGCCACCACCACCGGGGCCATCAATCTTGTATTTACTCGGCGCCTTTAAAGCTTTTTCAACATATGGTCTCGCGATTGCCCAACCTTTTTTCATTCCAGACCTGCCAACTTTGCTAATTAAGACCCTTAAAGCTGTAGCAACAATTGGCACCCACATCGGCTTTATTTCAGCGTCCTTAACCTCTTGTTCGGCAAGCACCTGTTCTAACTGCTGAAATACTGGGTCTTCTATTAAAAAATCAAACTCTTTTTCAAACTCTTCATTATCCAAATTTTGAATGTCCTTTTTATTGATTGTTGAAATTGATGATATTCCATCAATGTTTTTTGGAAAAATCTCATTCAATGTATTGAGAGTTGAGTTGAAATCAATGCTTTCATCCTCTTTCCCCTCTTCAATTGCTTGAGATAATGGACTTAGAACACCCATAACCAACACAAAGACCAAAAGTGAGACAATAGTTTTAATAAACTTTTTCGCCATATTTGATCTCCTAGTTAATTATTTTCATTCCAAATATATCAATATATGGTATGAAAATCAACAGCTAATTTTACTTTAAGTAATCAAGTATTGCGTGGATGGTGTTTCCATTCTGCTCAAGATAAATAGGTTTTATTGAATCAAAAAAAATCCTGTCTTTAAAGTGACATGTTCCTTCCTCAGCATCAATAAATGCAACATAATCTTTGTTTTGGATTTTCAAAATTTCATTATAATGCTACAGCTTTAGGAACAGAGAGTTTTATCAGCATTTAAAAAACTGCAAGGTCGACAGCAAGCCAAATTATTACTAAATTCAGCAATACACAATAAATAAACACATTCGAGAATATTTCAAAAATGCTGATCTACAAAAGATCTCGCACACCCATATCATCGATTTTAGAAATCACTTACTCGATAAGAAACTGAGCAATAAATCCGTAAATAATATCATATCCACTTTAAATAAAATATTCGAGACAGCCCAAAATGAAAAATTTATTCAAAACAATCCATGCAGCAAAATCAAAAAACTCCCTCTTGATCGAAAAAAGATGAAATTTTGGAGACCGGAGGAATTAAAAAAATTCATCAACTTAATTCCTGACGATCAAGTCATTTTTAAAACATTTTATGCACTAGCCTTTTTCACCGAAATGAGGTGCGGTGAAATGTCAGCCCTCCAATGGAAAGACATAGACCGAATATTAATGGAAATAGATGTTCGCAAATCTGCAACATATTTAAACAAAGAGTTTATAGTGACGTTACCCAAAACAAAAAATTCTATTCGACGCATAAGCATTAATAGAAAACTTTTCTCTCTCCTAGACTATTGGAGAGAGAAACAAGAGGATTTATTTAAAAAACTCAATATTCTTCATTCAGATGAGTCCTATATTTTTCAATATAAAGACACTCCATCATCAAAGGACATTTTCAGTCGTAAAATTAAATATTCTGTAAAAACAACAATAGATGTATACGGACACCTATATCCCAATAAACAGAAAGAAATGACGGACAAGTTAGACGACTTATTTTAAGTAAGTGGGCACGGTGTGGGCACAGGAGACAAAAAACTAGATGAATATAAAAAATACCAAGGGCGCTTAAACCCTTGGTATTCCTATGATGCGGCCGAGAGGACTTGAACCTCCACGGGTTATTCACCCACTAGGCCCTCAATAAAGTGGAAGCTTATCATCAGTTACAAAAGCCCGCCATATCAAGCATTTATAGATACTCATTACACTCATTTTCATCATTTTATGTTCTTTTTGGTCACAAAATGGGCACTGATTTTTAGACTAAAACAAACATGTCATCTGTGTCACGTATGGAATTTTATACTCGTTTAAGAAAGCATACTTCAAGAAAATCCCGCAGCTTACCTCAAACAACACTCACTAATATAAATAGAAGTGTTTGCCGCTTAATAACAGACATTGTATAATAAGGGCAATAATAAAGTTGAGGTGAAAAAATATGTTTTTAGCTCCACTATTTGAAAATGATGTTCCAGTAGCACTTCTCCGCCCTTAATGGAGTAAAGTGACTACTTCTCTCCGTTAGGGCATTTATTGACCTAATTTTAATACGGAGGGAACAAAAAAATGAAAAATACCCTGTTAGGTTCTATATATTTAGCTTTAGCCGCTAGTATCTGGGGTGGCATGTATGTTGTAGTTAAGGTTGTTGTCGCAGTAATTCCGCCTATTGAATTGGTTTGGATTAGGTACGTAATCGCCATCCTTACACTATTTATCGTTGGTTTAATAAAGAGACAATCTTGGAAAATTCATAAACGTGACATTTTATTAATTGTTGTCATTGGAATAGTTGGCAACACAATTTCAATTGTTACGCAAGAATATGGAACGATGTTATCGTCAGCACAAATGGGGGCAATTATTACGTCTTCCACACCAGCGTTCATGGTTATTTTTGCTCGTCTATTACTTAAAGAACCATTGAATATAAAAAAAGGAACCTCAATTATTTTAGCGACTATAGGCGTATTATTTATTGTTGGAAACGGTCATATTGATACCTCTAATCAGATTGGTGGTATTTCTCTGCTTGTTGCAGCACTTACATGGGCACTAATGTCAGTGCTTATCAAACGTGTCCCTAACAGCTATTCGTCTTTACTTGTTACAACGTATTCAACTTTTGTAGCCATTGTGGCACTAACTCCTTTTGTAAAACCTAGCGCAATTTTCACGTCACAACTGCTTGACCCTAAAACTCTAGGTGGTCTTTTGTACTTAGGAATTGTTTCAACAGCTTGTGCTTTTTTATTGTGGAACCGTGGATTACAATTATTAAATGCTTCAAGTGGAGGTCTCTTTTTCTTTTTTCAGCCTCTAGTTGGAACCTTACTTGGATGGCTTCTGCTGGGAGAAAAAATAGGCGGGACATTTTGGATAGGTTCGTTTTTAATTCTTAGTGGTGTTTTATTAGTTATTAAAGAGAAAGAAAAAGAAGTTAATTCATAACAAAAAGAAAAGCAGACTATTTTATATAGTTTGCTTTTCTTTTAACTTAGTTTCTTCCCCCTCCGAAAGAATTATTCTTTGATGTTTAATCCTAATAAACTGGCAAATTGGATAGCCTGATATGTTGACACCTTACACCCTTTTAAATTCTCCAGAGTAACGATTGGGTTTTCACAAGTAGAAGAACTAAAGCCGTCGAGTGGAGGGCTTTTTATGTTGTTCAGACACAATCGCTTCACAACTTTCAACCTCCGAGGGCATCTCCAAAAAGCCCACAAATTAGATGACTTACTTTAAGTAACTGGAGTAAATGCGGAGTAAAAAAAATTAAATGAAAAGAAACAAAAAACACCAAGGGCGCTTAAACCCTTGGTATTCCTATGATGCGGCCGAGAGGACTTGAACCTCCACGGGGTTGCCCCCACTAGGCCCTCAACCTAGCGCGTCTGCCATTCCGCCACGACCGCATGATATGTTGTTTTTAAAGTGCGGGTGAAGGGACTCGAACCCCCACGCCGTAAAGACACTAGATCCTAAGTCTAGCGCGTCTGCCAATTCCGCCACACCCGCGTGAAAAAACAATGGTGAGCCATGAAGGACTCGAACCTTCGACCCTCTGATTAAAAGTCAGATGCTCTACCAACTGAGCTAATGGCTCAAATATAATGGCTGGGCTAGCTGGATTCGAACCAACGCATGACGGAGTCAAAGTCCGTTGCCTTACCGCTTGGCTATAGCCCAACATATGAGAAATGACCCGTACGGGATTCGAACCCGTGTTACCGCCGTGAAAGGGCGGTGTCTTAACCACTTGACCAACGGGCCATATGAAGTCAGCATCATATTTTCCTAATGGCGGAGAAGGAGGGATTTGAACCCTCGCGCCGCTTACGCGACCTACACCCTTAGCAGGGGCGCCTCTTCAGCCACTTGAGTACTTCTCCATTGGCTCCACAGGCAGGATTCGAACCTGCGACCGATCGGTTAACAGCCGATAGCTCTACCACTGAGCTACTGTGGAATGATCAGACTCATTTTATTATAAATATGTCGACAAAATGTGTCAAGAAGAACAATTTGTCTTTGTGGCTCGTCTTGCGACGGCTTTTATAATTTATCATAGACAAGCCTGATCAGTCAACCCTTTTTTATGATTTCTTTTATTTTCCCTCCGCACTTGCCGCAAACGTAACGGCTTGTATCCATTTTCCGCTTTCGGAGAAACGTTTGTCCGCATGCTTCGCACTTGTATGTGCGCACTTTTCTTTGCGGCTTTTTCTCTCCTGCGAGCGGCGTGCAGAATCGCGGCGCACCGACTTCCTTTAATAGCGTTCTAAAATCTTTGTCGCGGTGCTTGTAGCCTTTTCCTTCAAGATGGAGGTGGTAATGGCACAATTCATGCTTGATGATGCCTTCAAGCTCATTTTGCCCGTGCTCTGTCAGGTATTTTTTATTCAGTTCAATATTGTGGGAATTCAGCAAATACCTGCCTCCGGTCGTTTTCAGGCGGCTGTTGAAGTAAGCGCGGTGCCGGAACGGTTTTTTAAAATATGTGAGCGAAAGCTGTTCTGTCAGCTGCTGCAGTTGTTGTTCGTCCATTGCTTCGGTCCACCTCATTTTTAAAAACATTGAACAGGACAAATTCCGGGCGGCATAAACTAATACACAACACCCATACTCTTATGATAAGAGCCTGAGGAGGGATGAGCAATGCCGAATTGGCTCAAAAGCCAGATGCAGAGAGCTTTTTATGAAAAAGATCATTACCAGATTAAATTGCTGAATCAGTGCTGGTATTTTTACAGAAAAAAACACTGCTGATAGACAGTGTTCATCGGAGCCCGAACGGAATTTCTTCTGTTTCCTCATCATCTTCACCGGTCCTTTTATCATCTCACACAATGGCGCCCGTTACTCCCCAAATGGAGCTGACCGCCCGATTTCGGGGAGCATGGGCGAATGATTCTTCTGCGGATGGACGAGCCGTTTATTCTTTTCTTTTGAACGGAAACCAGTTGGCTGAGCCGAAGATCCGAACCATCACAGGGACGAACAGCGGCAGCATGACGAATGCATACAGCAAGAGACCCGTCAATATTAGGGTGGCGATTTGCAGAAGCGATAAAACGCCGGACGGCAGCATTGCCGCGAAGGTTCCCGCCAAAATGACAGCAGCTGAAATAATAACGGACCCCATATTTTTCATCGATTCCATCATCGCCGTTTTAATATCCGTTCCCCGATATTCGTTAAAGCGTTCCATCAGGAAGATCGAATAGTCCACACCAAGCGCCATTAAAATCACGAATCCAAAGAAAGGCACCGCCCAGTTGAGGCCGGGATAGCCGAAAAACGCCGTGAAAATAAACTCGGTTATACCGATGGACGCAAAGTACGTCAAGATCAACGATCCGACCAAATACACCGGCATGACAATAGAACGGAACAGCAGGACGAGGATCAGGAAAATTCCGATCATCATATAGATCACCGTGTTGCTGAAATCCTGGTCTGACAGCTGCTTCAGATCGGCATTGATGCTGGAAACGCCGCCGACGCCAAATGATGCATCGTTCAAATGCGTATCGGGAAGAGCCCGTTTTACGGACGCTTCAATATCTTTAACATTAGCAATTGCTCCGTTTCCGTACGGATTGCCTTCCAATATCACATCGATCGTCGTGATATGGCGGTCGTCTGACATATAGGAATTAAACACCTGCTGAAACTGCTTGTTTTTCAGGACTTCTTTAGGGACAAACCAGCCGGACATTTCTTGATCCGATGCGTTTTTCAGCTGATCCAGGTAGTCGCCTGCCCCCATCAGACCGCTTGAAATTTTTTCGAGGCCGTCCACGCTTGAATTCAAACCTTTTGTTAATTGATCGAGCTGGCCGGCGAATTCTCCGACTTTTTCCTTCATCTGCTTTTGGCCTTCAGCGACATCGCCCGCTCCTGATTCGAGCTTAGGCAGCGAATCGGCGAGCTGTCCCTGCCCCTTCGATGTCTCTTCAAGTCCTTTTTCGATTTGGCCGAGGCCGTTGATCAGAGCATCGATTTTGCTTGTGTACACTTTTTGCTCTTCCTGCGCTTTTGCGATAAATGCATCTGCTGCTTCAAGCTGCTTTTTCGCGTTTGCCGCCTGCTTCGTGTAAACGGCCGCTTTCTGTGATCCCTGCTTGATTGCCGATGCAAGCTCTGTGTAAGAGCCTTTGATCGCTAAATAAGAAGGATTCTCCTTCACTTCGGGAATTTCGCTTTCAAGATTTTTGAAATTTTGATTTGTCTGCTCGATCATCTTTTGCACGTCAGCCGTTATGCCTTGGGCACTTTCTGCTTGTGACAATGCTACTTTCAAGACTTTCGATATTTCTTTGTAGTTTTCGATTTGTCCATTTAATTGATCGACCTGCGCCGTCAGCTGTTTTTTCGCAGCTTGAATTTCTTTTTTCGCCCGGGCGACGCCTTCTTTGCTTTGGTCTGTACCGTCCTTCAGCTTTCTCATATTGGCTTCAACGTCGCTGATGCCGGCTTTAATCGATTCGGTTCCTTTGATCAGCTGATTGATTCCTTTTCCGGACGCTTCGATTTGCGGCTTCTGATCCGCGATCGACTTGCTCGCCTCGGCAAGCCCGTCTTTGATCTTTTTCAGACCTTTATTGCCGCTCTCAAGCCCTTTATTCAGTTCGTTTGCCTGTGTTTTGACATACAGGTCGCTCAGTCCTTTTCCGACCGGACGGGTCGCACTGCGAACTTTGCTGACGCCATTTGTCTGTTCAATGGCGCGGCTGATTTTTTCAATTGCGATCAGCCCGTCATTGGTATCGAGCGCATCCGATGTTTTGAGGACGACCGTGACCGGTAAAGATTCCCCAGGCCCGAACTTGTCGGAGATGGTGTTGAATGCACTGACGGATTCGTATTGATCTCCGATTTCATCAAGGCTGTTGTAGGAAAGCGTTCCTTTATACATTAAGATCGGCGGAACGGCCACGGCCGCTACGATCAACAGACTGATCAGCGGCTTACTGAATGCGAAACGCCCGGCGGTTTCCCATAGTTTTGACTGCGGATGCCCGATATTCCCTCTGACGGGCCAAAACAGCACTTTTCCCAAAACAGCCATGAAAAACGGCACGATCGTCAAAAGCGCCAAAATCAAGACTGCGACACCAACCGCTACTGCGACCGCAGATTTGTAAAGCTGGAATTCGGCGAAGCCGATGCAAGTAAAACCGATCAAAACGGCGAATCCGCTGAACAGAACGGTTTTTCCCGCCGTTTTATACGTTGTCAGGATAGCTTCAATCTTGTCTTTCCCGTGGGCAAGCTCTTCCTTAAAACGGCTTAAAAGAAGAATGCAGTAATCTGTCCCGATTCCGAACATGATCGCCACCATGAAAATTTGCGTAAACGTGGACAGCGGAAAATCAGCGTATTCGACAAGATAGGCGACGACGGACTGGCTCACAAGGTAGGAAAGCGCGACCGCCAAAAGCGGGACAAAAGGCGCAACCGCAGAACGGAAGACGAGAATCAATACGATTAAAATAAAACCGACCGTGATATATTCGGTCTTCTTCAGGCCTTCCTGTGAACTTGTTATAACATCATCATCAATGAGCGGCTGTCCGGTCATCTCGTAGTCAAGCTTTAAAGGTTTGAGCTTTTCATTTACCTTTGCTTTAAAATCGGCCGCACTGATTTTGTTCGCATCAAATGTGACAGGTACAAGCAGCGTCGTTCGATCCTTTGACAACAGCTGCTTTTGAATATCCTCCTCCGCATCAAAGTATGATGTAATATCTGAGACGTGAAGGGAGGAATCCTTTTCTAAAATGGTGATCGCTTTTTTTAAAGCCGCCTCCCGGTTCGGCAGGAGCTGTTTGTCCTGAAATACGACGACAACCGATTTGTCCGTATCCCCGTCTTTTGACATTTGTTCGAGAAGCTTGTTCGCGTAAGAAGACGGATAGCCTTCAGGGACCGCTATCTGGCCCTTCTCCTTTGTTAATTGCCCCATATCAGGCGCCGTGATGAATAAGACGGCGGCCATTGCAATCCAGAGCGCCGCAATGATCCATCTCGCCTTTATAATCGTTCTCATTGACGTTTTATTCCTCCTCTATGAGCTGTGCGGGTTTTTCATTAAAAAAAGACGGCTGGTTGCTGCCGTCAGACAAAACATTCGTGTTTTGCTGATCAACATGAAAGCCGTCGTACTTTTTATATCGGCTTTCTAATACATTAGTAAATTGTTCTTTTGAAACTCCAATTTCCTATTTCACGGCCGAATCGCTTAAGGGGAAATGCACTAAATTCATCGAATCCGTTCTTTTTGTAAAACGATCGATTTAAATTCGTGTTGGTGATTAAAGCGAGGATCCCGCCTCCGTTTCTTCGGATGAAAGGGACCAGGCAGTCATTGATCATCTTGCTGCCGAAACTTTTGCCCTGATGGAAGCAGGAGACCCCCAACGCCTCCAAATACCATTTCTGCTGTTTGATGCCCTTGTACGATCTTTTCGCCTCTTCCGCCACATTCACCATATTCCATACCGCGGAAAGGCCCCCTTTTATAAACAACTTTATTCCTCCAGCTGATATATAATCCATCACTCCAACGTCTGGATCATCCCGATGTTTTAAGAGGGCCGCGGTGACGATCTCACCATTCACAACACCGATAAAGCACCCCCGCCTATTTATATATGCCTGAGTGATGACTTTATGCAGTTCATAAAAGAATTCGGGGTTTTTCTTTTCGGGTCTTACAAGCAAATCCATAAACGGATAGTTGTCAAAAGACTCATGAAACAGTTGTGCCACCTCGTCCAAGTGATCAGCTGAAGCCAGACGATATTGAATCATTGAAAACCTCCTCGAAAATATGAACAGCTATTGATTAATAAACACATGTTCATTATAATTTGAAGCAAAAGCAATGTTCAATCGGCAATCGTGATTGAGCTGTTCAATAATGAACAACACATGAAAATTTGTCTATAAACGGAGGGCAAAACGATGGAGGACAGAAGATCAATCAAGACGAAAAGAGCGATAAAAGAGGCTTTTTTAAAACTGCTCCATGAGAAAGAAATCAATAAAATCACCGTTTCTGATTTATCGAGGCGCGCGGATTTAGGACGCGGAACCTTTTATCTTCATTATAAAGATATTTTTGACTTGTATGAACAAATAGAAAATGAATTGTTTGATCAGCTGGGGAGATTTTACGATGATTATTTTCCGAGCGAAGATCCGCACAATTTGCTCACCTTCATCGAAAAAACGACCGAATATATTTATCAAAACGCTGCGATTTTCACTTTATTGACGAAACCGAAAGGAAACATTTTGACCATCAATAAATTTAAAGACTTTTTCCAGAGGAAAATTTTTGAAGAATTGAGCATGATAGAGCAATCGGAAAACGAGGTTACATGCGATGAAATGGAAATATCATTTGTCGTCTCAGGAGTGGTCGGCGTTTTGGAGGAATGGATAAATGAAGGGATGGTTCAGACGCCGGCTCATGTGGCTGGCGTCATCCACCGCATTCTGTTAAAAATCGGAGTGTAAAAGATCAGCCCGCCGGAGAAACAAAGCTCCGGCAAGCTGGACTATCGATCCCTCACCATTGATAAGGATACCCTTCCTTTTGCAGCATCGACATCTTCCACCCATACGGTAACAATGTCCCCGACCGATACCACGTCAAGCGGATGCTTGACGAAGGAATGGCTGAGCTTGGAAATGTGGACGAGCCCGTCCTGTTTCACGCCGATGTCGACAAATGCCCCGAAGTCAACGACGTTCCGCACTGTCCCCTGCAGTTCCATCCCTTCTTTTAAGTCCTCCAATTGAAGTACATCGGTTTTTAAGAGCGGTTTAGGGACTTCATCCCTCGGATCGCGCTCAGGCCTTGTCAGCTGGGCGCAAATGTCTTTCAGAGTGATTTCCCCGATTCCAAGCTGTTCTGCTGCTTCGGAAATATTCAGTTCGTTGATTTTGTCCTGAAGCTCTCTTGTACCGATGTCGGCTGTTGATAGGCCGAGCTTTTTCAGAAGCTCTCTCGTCTCCTTATAGCTCTCAGGGTGGATGCCTGTGCGGTCGAGCGGTTCACCGCCGTCAGGCACCCTTAAAAAGCCGATGCATTGCTCATACGTTTTCGCGCCCAGGCGCGGAATGTCTTTCAGCTCTTTCCGGCTCGTGAATTTTCCGATTTCATCCCGCTTTTTGACGATGTTGGCCGCGACTGTTTTCGATAGTCCGGCTACATATTGCAAGAGCGCGGCTGACGCCGTATTCACGTTGACGCCGACTTGGTTGACGACGGTTTCTACCACGAAGCCGAGCGAGTCGTTTAGTTTTTTCTGGCTGACATCGTGCTGGTACTGGCCGACACCGACCGACTTGGGATCGATTTTGACAAGTTCGGCGAGCGGGTCCTGGAGTCTGCGTGCGATCGACACGGCGCTCCGTTCTTCAACCTGCAGATCCGGGAATTCTTCCCTCGCAAGCTCTGATGCCGAGTAGACGCTGGCTCCCGCTTCATTGACGATCAGATAGTACACCTTTCTGTCGATGTCCTTCAAAAGATCGGCGATAAATTGTTCCGTCTCTCTTGATGCCGTTCCGTTCCCGATGGCGATGACCTCAATTTGAAAATCTTCGATGATGCGTTTCACTTTTTCAATGGCCGCGCTTTTTTTATTGACGGGAGGGTGCGGATATATGACATCGATCTTGAGCATCTTTCCCGTCTCATCGACAACTGCAAGCTTGCAGCCTGTGCGGAATGCCGGATCGACGCCGAGAACGAGCTTTCCTTTCATCGGCGGCTGCAGCAGCAGCTTGCGCAGATTCTCGGCAAAAATGTGAATCGCTTGATCTTCCGCCTTTTCCGTCAATTCTTTTCTGATTTCTCTTTCGATGGACGGCTGAATGAGGCGCTTATAGCCGTCTTCGATTGCGCTTTTCAGCACATCTTGAGCACTTGTTTGCTTGTGTTGTAAAATTCGTTTTTCCAAGTAAGCTTGAATGCGGTCTGCCGGCGGCTCGACCGACACTCTCAAAATCTCCTCTTTTTCGCCGCGGTTAACCGCAAGCACGCGATGAGGAACGATTTTTTGAATCGGCTCTTCATATTCATAATACATTTCATAGATTTTCTTCTCATCGGCTTCGGCGTCTTTCACCGCGGATTTCAGCGTTCCTCTTTTAAAAGTCTCCTGCCGGATCCACTTTCTGTATTCCGGTTCGTCTGAGATCCGTTCAGCCAGTATGTTTTTTGCTCCTTCAAGCGCTTCTTCGGCGCTCATGACTTCCTTTTCTTCATTTATGTACTTGCGTGCTTCGGCTATTACGTCTTCGTTGCGCGGGAGCGCGATGATGAAATCAGCCAAAGGTTCAAGGCCTTTGCTTTTGGCGATCGTCGCCTTCGTTTTTCGTTTTTGTTTAAATGGTCTGTATAAGTCTTCAACTTCCTGGAGCTTGTCCGTTTTTTCGATATCGAGCTTCAGCTGTCCGGTCAGCTTACCCTGTTCGTCGATCAGCCGGATGACTTCGTCTTTCCGCTGATTTAAATGCTGGATGTATCCCCAGCGTTCGGAGATTGTTTGAATTTGGACTTCATCCATGGAGCCCGTTTGTTCTTTGCGGTATCTCGCGATAAAGGGAACGGTGTTTCCGTCCTCTAACAATTGAATGACACTCTCGACATGCTTTGACGCAAGCTCTGTTTCTTTTGCGATTTGTTTGACGATTAACGCTAAAGTATCCATTGTAGCCTCCAAAAGAATGTTGTCTTCTTAGTGTACCAAAACAAACAGAAAAACACCTATATCAAAGGGCAGCTTCTTTAAAAAAGCTGTCCGATGATATAGGTGAGATCGTCTTTTCCTATTAGTGTGTATGATTCAAGCTGATTCGATATATCTCCAGGTGTGTGGTGCTGTTTTAAATAAGACCGGAGAGCGGGTACTTCCAATCCGTCTGAATACATGATGAATCTTGACCCTTTTTCATACGTGTAGGTGAATGTTTTGTATGTTTGCGGCTTTCCCGACATGTATCCCGTCACAGGGAGAGGGTGGATATATTTGTCCGAAGGAGCGTACAAGATAAAGCGGATATTGCCTACAGAGCTGTAAGCAATCGTTCTTGTTCGAAAATCGGCTTTTAAAATCGCCACAGTTGCGCCGCGCTTATGTTTCAGCTCTTGATTGCACCGTTCCATCAAGCTTGCGACTTCTTCATGACCGTGCTCTTCGACAACTTCGCTGATAACCGCGGAGGATTCTTGTGCCATCGCACCGCTGCCAAGCCCGTCGGCCAGCGCGCACACCATAGTTTCGTCAGTCGCATGGAAATAAAAACTGTCTCCGCAGACGGCTTTTCCTTCTTTAGGAAGCTGATAAACAAGCGCTTGCATATGTTCATTCGACTCAGTCCAAATCATGGTTTAAGCTCCATAAACGGATCTTCAGCCAACGCTTCCCGCAGCTTTTTGACAGCTTTGCGCTGCAGACGTGAGACGTGCATTTGCGATATGCCCAGCATGTCACCGGTTTCTTTTTGGCTTTTGTTTTGAATGTAAGTCAGCTCAATGATTTGCTTTTCGCGGTCGGACAGTACGTGCAATACGCTTTCAAGCATCAGCTTTTGGTTCACCTTTTCATAGCCTTCCTCCTGCGAGCCGACGATGTCGAGGATCGTCACCGTGCTGCCGTCTGCATCCGCTTCAATGCTGTGGTCGACGGAAAGCGCCTGATAGCTTTTGCCCATCTCCATTGTTTCCAGCACTTCTTCTTCTGTGACGTCAAGAAACTCGGCAATCTCATCGACTTTTGGGGACCTTTGCGTTTCATTCGTTAAATGATCCACCGCCATTTTAATTCTCGGCCCGAGCTCCTTGATCCTTCTCGGAACGTGGACGCTCCAGGTTTTATCACGGAGAAACCGTTTGATTTCTCCGATAATGGTCGGAATCGCAAACGCTTCAAACGATTTTCCCACATCGGGATCATAGCGTTTGATGGCTCCAAGCAATCCGAGCATCCCAACCTGGCATAAATCTTCATGAAAGCTTTTTCCTTTTGAGTATTTTTTGGCGAGTGTTTCCACCAGATTTTTATATGTCTGAACAAGGGTCAGCTGAGCGTCTTCATCCTGGCTATCCTGATATTTTTTGATCAGCGTGTCGACTTCGGTTTTAGTTAGTTTCGTAGTTTTGGACGGTTGTGCCATCATCAACTCGCTCCCTGTTTAAGAACTTTGTCATCGAGACGGTTACGCCTGAGTCAATCTGGACACGCACTTCATCCATGAGCGTCTCCATTAAATATAAACCGAGCCCTCCTTCTGACAATTGATCTACCGTATGTTCAGGGGAATATGGCCCCAGCCCTTTCTGTTTATCGTGAATGTCAAAACTGTCTCCCTGATCTGCGACGATGATTTCGAGGCGGTCTTCAAACACGCCGAATCTGACGGAGACCTCTCCAGTTTTGTCTGCTTTATAAGCATGCTGCACAGCGTTTGTGCACGCTTCGCTGACCGCAATTTTCAAATCTTCGATGTCATCATAAGAATACCCCATCTTGCTTGCAATCCCCGACAGGGTTAAACGAATGATTCCTACGTATTCAGGTTTGGCAGGTGACTTCATTTCAATGTAATCAGCTGCTCTCTTCATTATAATCCACCCTCTGACTTTCCAGAAATATCAATGATGTCCTTTAAGCCTGTAATATCAAACAAACGGATCAAACGCTCTGACAGATTTTCAAGCACTAAAGAACCCCCAGTTCTGTTTACCGCTTTGTAAATGCCGACAAATACACCCAGCCCTGTACTGTCCATATATGAAACGTCTTTCAGAGAAACTTTGAGATCTTTTCCTTCTTCCGCGAGCGGCATCAGCTCATCCCGCAATGCCGGGGCCGTATGCACATCAATTTCGCCCGCCACTTTTACTTCTATCACATGATCATTTTTTTTCGTATCAACTGCCAAATTCACAATATCACCTCTGGTTCTCTTAATGAGCTACTGGTTTATTACCCAGCGAAGAGAAACTTTAAACCTTTCTTTTGAAAACAATGAGAGTAAAATCGTCATGAAGCTGAAAATCCTGAAGCTTGAGCAGATGTTCGTATATACAGTCAACCATTTGCTGAGCCGGTTTCTCCATATGTACAGTGATTAGGTTCTGCAAGTCAGACCGCTCCAAAAATCCGCTGTCTGTCCGGCATTCGGTTACACCATCTGAAAAAAGAACGATCATATCGCCAATATCCAGTTTTTGCTCGTACTGCTCATAGTCGTATTGTGATGAAATGCCAAGAACGAGGCCTTTTGCGTTTAAATCGTAAAATTTATTTTCCCTGCAAGAATAATAAAAGCCAGGTTCATGACCGGCAGATGAAAACGTAAATAGGTGTTTTTGGAGATGATAATTGCCATAAAACATTGTAATAAACATGCTAGGGTCCACATTTTGTTCGACGACCCTGTTCAGGTTTTTCAGCACCTGTGAAGGAGATGTGCCCGAATCCGGAAGAGAGTCCATCGCATATTTGATCATCGACATGCATAACGCGGCCGGTATTCCTTTCCCGATCACATCTGCAATGGCGATGTTAATCGATTCCTTGTCCCGTACAAAATGATAATAATCACCGCTCATTTGCTTAGCCGGAACGCTGACCGCTCCGATTTCAAGCGCTTCAACTTTCGGGATCTTCGTCTCGAGCAGCGTTTGCTGGACATTTGCGGCAATTTCGATTTCCGATTTAATTTCCTGCTGAATTCCTCTTAATGTCTGATGTTCTTGATAGGCCAAACCGTATCCAATCATCACTTCAATTAAAAAATCGAGAGAATGGAACACATGGTCCGGAAGATCCGGATATAATTCAGACAGAACTTTTCGGTGTATGCTGATAATCTCTTCCGGCGGCACTTGATGTTCAATCGTTTTTCTGCTGAATTTCTGCCCCTGATAAAGGGATGTCTCTGTTAATTCAGATATATAACGGCTAAGCAGCTGTCGATAGCGCTGCTCAATCACTTCCCTGAAATCCATTCCTTCCCTCCTACCGCAGCCACTTTATGGCTTGTATATCCGTTCCATTTTCCGCGTCCGAATGCAATTCAAATTGGTCCATCAGACGCTTTACCCCCGGCAGGCCCGCTCCGAGGCCGCCTGAGGTTGAAAAACCGTCTTCCATCACTTTTTTGATGTCAGCGATTCCCGGCCCCTCATCCTCCGCTATGACTTTCAACCCCTTTTTACCTTCTTCCTGAACCTGTTCGATGCAGATTCGGCCTTTTCCGGCATACAAATAAATATTACGCGCCAGCTCTGAGATGGCTGTTGTGATTCTGGCCTGGTCCACTGTGCCGAACCCCAGTTCTTTGGCGACATTTCGCCCGAGCTGTCTGGCGGCCACTATGTCCCATTCTGTCAAAATCTTTACACAGGATTGGTCTGCCATATTTATTCCCCCAATTCCCGCTGCAATGTCTCGAGCCCCTTTTCGAGATCGAGCGCCGTCTCGATCTCGTCCAAAGAAATGCCGAGTTCAATCAATGTCACCGCAACAGCCGGCTGGATGCCAGTCAGAACGACTTTGGCGCCCATCAGTTTTGACATTGTAATAACATCGCCAAGTACTTTGGCGATGAATGAATCGATGATGTCCACCGAAGTCAGATCGATCACCACTCCGTTCGAACCGGTTTCATATATTTTGTTCAGCAGGTCCTCTTGAAATTTCAGAGCGGTTTGGTCATCGAGCTCCACTTGAATGGATACCAATAAACAGTTATATAGCTTCAAAATTGGAATGTTAGGTATCCTCAAAACTTATTCCTCCAATGAAACAATTTTTCTGTCTGTCATTTCTAATGCGGTTTGAATTCCTTTTTGCAGGGTATTTTTTGTAATAACCTGAGTTAAATCGATTCCCAAATTCACAATCGTCTGCGCGATTTCCGGGCGGATTCCAACGAGCAGGCATTTTGCGCCGACCAGTCTGACAGCTTCGGAAGCCTGCATGATGTGGTGTGCGACCATCGTATCGACGACAGGCACGCCCGTAATGTCAATGAGGACGACTTCGGACCGGTGTTTGACGACGCCGCTCAACAGGTTTTCCATAATCTTTTTGGCCCGCTCCGTGTCGATCGTGCCGACGAGAGGCATCACCGTAATATTTTCAAAAACCGGGATCAGCGGCGCCGAGAGCTCCTGTAATGCGACCTTTTGAAGAGCGACGGTTTTCTCCCAGGAGATCGCATACTGATTCAAGATTTCGCTGTTGATCGGTTCGATAAATTTATCGATTTCCCATATCAGATCATAGCATTGCTGATCTTCCGGGACGTCCTTGTTCATTTCATAGTACAGGTGCTTCCAAAAAGCTGATAATCCCGACGACAGAAGCTTCAGCGGAACGCCGAGCTGTACGGCTTTTGAAGAAAACTGGTAGATGGTGTCGATCGATTTTTCATTCCCGTCCCCGGACTCATTCATAAGGATATGAATGTATTCATTGCTGATCGTCTCATACATGTGTTCAGTCAGCTTCACGTTTGTCATGTTGCTGTTTAGGTCTTTCAGAATATCCGCCAAATTCACGGCGAGTACATTTTGGTTCTCCGAGATAAATTTTAACACTGCTTGATTCGACATGTTCATCCCCCTAACTACATCTGATAACATTTTTTGGACTAACAGTTCCATTATATCGTTTGTTATTTTTGAACACAAAAAAAGTTGCTCTTTCGCCTCGAGCAACTTTCATTAATATTAAAAATCAATGAGTGCCAAACTGATTTGTAAGGCTTCGTTGACCTTTTCCATCATTTCATCATCGAGATGGGTGATTTTGTCCGTTAATCTTTGCTTGTCAATCGTCCGAATTTGTTCGAGCAATATAACGGAATCTCTTTCAAAACCGTAGCGTTTCGCATCAATTTCGACGTGGGTAGGTAATTTTGCTTTCTGTATTTGGGCTGTTATGGCTGCAACAATAGCAGTTGGGCTGAAGCGATTGCCGATGTTGTTTTGAATCACTAAAACCGGGCGCACCCCGCCTTGTTCTGAGCCAACAACAGGAGATAGGTCAGCAAAATAAACATCGCCGCGTTTAACAATCAAATGATTATCCTCCGCTTACTAAGCGCTCTACTGTGTTTTCAGCCTCATACTCTGCAAATTGAGCCTCAGAAGAGATGTTCAAATTAATCTTGGCCATCTCCATATAACCGCGTCTCATCGATTCCCGAATTTGTCGATTTTTGCGCTCGCGCAAATACATTTTTGTGGCTTGGTAAATCAGTTCATTTCTGCTCCCGTTATCTTGCATGACGACACCATCCAGTTCTGATACTAAAGCTTCTGGCAAGCGAATCAATATTTCAGTTGTTGCGCTGGATTCAGACAAAAACATACACCTCCACCAAACTTACGGATACAACACTCTATCCATTCCATCCATAATGATATCATTATTCTTTTCGCAAGCAAAGTTGTTTTTCCGCTAATTCATCAATTTTCAGGATTGATCAGGCAAGATCGGATTCCTTATTTCCATTATACTCCCATTTTCCAAAAACATACGGGGCACCCTTGAACTTATCATACAGGTAATTTCATAATTGATCGTCTGCAAATGTTGGGCGATTTCGTCGACTGAAATCCATTCGTCTTTTTGCTTCCCGATCAAGGTAACCTTTGTGCCGACAGGGTATTCTTCGGCGAGGGAAATCATGAACTGGTCCATGCAGATTCTCCCTGCTATTTTTTGGCGTTTTCCGTCGATCAGCACTTCCGTCCCGGCCAGGCGCCTCAGCCATCCATCAGCATACCCGACGGGAACTGTCCCGATCCATTCGTCAAGTTTGGCCGTATATGTCGCCCCGTAGCTGACGCTCTCGCCTTTTTTAATTTTTTTCACATGGGTGAGTTCGGTATGAAGCGAAAACACTTCCCGCAGACGAAACGGCAGCTCGTCTTTTATTTCGGTTGACGGCGCCAAACCGTACATGCCGATGCCGAAGCGGACGGCATTAAAGAGCTGTTCCCTGAAGCGCAGACCCGCGGCGCTGTTTGACGAATGCACCATTAAACGGTCAAGCGGGAGAGGGCTGATCAGTTCTTTAAAGCGGTCAAGCTGCATGTCGAAATAATCGGTATCCTTTTCGTCCGCCGTCGCGAAATGAGTGAACACGCCCGTACAATTGAGTTTATCGCTCGATTCGGTCATCTCCATTATTTCTTTGATCTCTTCTTCCGTTTTGCAGCCAAGGCGGCCCATGCCCGTGTCGATCTTCAAATGATATTCAAGAGGAGCTTCGGTCTCACCGAGAAAACCGAGCACGTCTTTCAGCCAGCCGGCTGAGTAGCCCGTCACGGTAATGCGCTTTTCCGCGGCAATGCCGGCATATTCGGGCGGCACTGCGCCGAGGACAAGAATCGGTTCTTCAATCCCCTGCGCTCTCAGCGAAAGCGCTTCATCCAGTAAAGCCACAGCAAGAATGGACGCCCCTTCTGCAAGAGCCGCCTTCGCTACCTGTGCATCCCCGTGTCCGTAGGCATTCGCTTTAACGACGGCCATCAAGTGGACATGCTCGCCGATGTGCCGCTTCATATTGCGCACGTTTTCTTTTAAAGCCGTTAAATCGATTTCGGCCCATGTCTTTCTATAGAATGGTTTTAAGCTCATCATGACACTTCCTGTTCCTTGTTTCAATCGTCCTTCCCATCATACTAAAAAGTTCGGAGAAAGGGAAATTTTGTACGGGAACAACTGCCCAGAACAAGAGAAAAATTGCTGGCACGCTATACATTTTACGGAAAAACTGTCGAAAACATACGCTTGCGCCGGAAATATAAAAACAGCCTGCTTTCCGCTTCCGGGCGGAAAACAGGCTGCTGGATAGGCACAGTCTATTTTGAAGACTGGCCTTGCATGCTTTTGGCAACCATCAGAAGTTCATCTTGAGAAAGGTCTTCTGATGAGATGAAATAGTCGACTCCGTCATAAGTCCATGACAACGATTTATCCGTCAGTGCGCCGACCGTGAAGCCGAGGTCAACCGGCTCTCCGTTCATGGACACAGAAGTAGATGTTTTGGCGACGCGGGCTTTTTCCTGAATCAATGTAAAGGACTTTTCACCGCCGTATGTGATGACGATTCGTTTGCCGTCTTCAGTCGCCATTTCTTTCTCCTCAAGCTTTTTCACGCCCTGAGGCACATCGAGCGGCGTTTTGACGGCGAAAGAGTCTGACACGTCCGCGCTTGTCGCTACGTCAATTTGAGACAGCGTCATATTTTTCTTTTCATCAAATGCGTCTTTATCGAGCGGCTTATCGAATTCAAAGCTTGTAAACTCAACCTTTACCATCGGTTTGCGGTCCGTGTCCATCACCTTAACCGATGAAGGAGCCATGTTTTTTTTATGGAAAACGATTTCCTGGGTCGGCAGCATCTGATTATGCTGATAATTCGTCTTCGTTTCAAAAATGTATTTTGAATCCTTTGCGGAAAAAGAAGCTTCCCCATCATTTTTGACATCTTTTACGAGCGATTCGAATAAGTATACTTGGCTGCTGTTATTAGGCCAGTCGCTGTGGAAGCGGAAGCTTTTATTCAGCGACGGAGTCAAAACAAACACGCCGTTTTCATTGCGCAAGATCACCTGGCTCTGGTCTTTTTTCGGGTTTTCCAAATAGACCCGGTAAAGAGAAGGTTTTTTATGCCAGATTTCCACATTGTACTCCTGCGGTTCATTTCCCGTTTCAATCGTCATTTTCGCTTTTGCCTTATAGGACGTGTATTCTTTTGCCTTCTTGTCGAGCCCCGTCACAACATCTTCTTGCGATTTTTGGCCGCAGGCAGAAAGCATAAGGATTACAAGCAGCCCCGTTAAAAGCAAAACAAAGCTTTTTCTCACCTTTTTTCAACCCCTTTTTAATCATTGATGTAAAAAGGAAGAAACCGCTTGTTCGACTTTAACGGTACGCCATAAGAACAGGGCCGGCTGTATCGGCGTGCGTACCATAAAAGCCTGCAACGACTCGTCTCCCTTATTGCACTACCCAATATATGAGCGTGTCTCAGACAATATGCAGACTAGCATGACAACCTTTCAAAATCATTTTTCTCCTCCGTACTAATCGCCGCTGCCTGTTCATAAACGTGTTACTATATATGTACGAGATCATTGTAAAGGGGCTTAAATCATAAGCATGTTTATCAGAACAGAAAATTTTCAGACGTTTATCAGGCTCTACCCGGTCACATCCGCCATACTGGCCCTGCAGCTTGCCATCTGGATTCTTTTTTTACTTCCGTTGACGGCCGTACAGATGTGGTCTGATTTATTGATTGGATTTAACTGGGGGATAGCGAATGGAGAATGGTGGAGGTTTGTGACACCGATCTTTATTCACGCCGGGTTCGGCCATCTGCTCTTTAATTCGATGTCGATCTTTTTATTTGCCCCCGGGCTGGAACGAATGCTCGGGAAACTCAAGTTTCTCATCGTTTATATTGGGACAGGAGTGATCGGCAATATCGGCACGTATTTCATCGAACCGCTGGAGTATATGCATGTCGGTGCTTCAGGAGCGATATTCGGATTGTTCGGTGTGTACCTGTACATCGTGCTGTTTAGAAAAGAGCTGTTGGGAAGCGCCAATTCCCAAATCATCGTCACCATCCTCGCCATTTCGGTTTTGATGACGTTTGTCAACCAAAATATCAATATCATGGCGCACATCTTCGGACTGCTGGGCGGACTCGCTCTGGCTCCTCCGTTGTTAAATAAAAGAGTGAACGGCTTTTAACCGTTCACTCTTTTTTCATAAGAATACCATACAAAAATATCGTCCGAATCTTTCTCCTCGACATCAGCCACCGAAAACTTCTCCATTAAAGCAGATGATTTTGTTGATGTATGGATCGAAACAAGCTGTCTTCTGCGCTGGAAATACGAGCGGCTGACTTCGAACACCTGCATGCGCCTGCGCTGAATGACAGCGGTTGTTCTGCCGATGAAGCGCGATGACATGATGATTTTGCTGCCGCTGATCTTCCAGCCGGCATCGCGGTATGATAAGTAGCCGATGATCCAGTAAAAAGGAATCAATACAGCGGACAAATAGCCCCACGGCGGAAACAGAATAGAAAGCGGAACGACGGCGAGAACCGGCCAGGATGCGCGCAGGATATAACGGCGCAGTGCGCGTTTCGGCAAGCGGTTCAAATCGTCTTCCGGCGCATAATCCGGAATGAGTTCTCCGAGATGCTGTTTGATCATTTTTTTGCTGATAATCGGAAATAGGACGGCAGATTTATCTTCTTCCAAAACGTTTCCGCCTGCGCTGACGATCGTGACGGCTGCAAGTCCAAAAGGCTGCCTGATCAGACTCTCCTTGATTTTAATCGCTTGAATCCGCTGCAGCGGAATCGTGATTTGATGCTTTTCAATCAGCCCTCTGGAAATGACGATTTCTTTCTCTTTACGCACGACTGTAAAATTCGCGTATTTCAAAAGCATCCCGACAATGCTGAGAAGCCATGCAATGAAAAGGGCAACAAAAGCAGCTAAGGCGATGACAGTCGCTCCAGCGCTATTCAAAAAAGCAAAACGGTCATACAGCCAGTCCAAATCAAAGAAGTCGTCGACTTGAGTGAAAAAAGCGAATACCCCTGAAATAATGACGCCGATCCCGCTTGATGTTGACGCTGCAGTTAAAAGCTCCTGCCCGGTCATTTTGTACATCATTTGCGGTTCTTCCGCTGTTTCCTCCGCCTCTGCAGCAGTCTCTTCCTGGGGATCCGTGACAGCGGCTTCAGTGCTTTCCGCCGCTTTTTTCCTTTCGAAAAGCGCTTGCTGAATACGTTCGGCTTCTGCCTGGGTAATGGCGACCAAGGAAACTTCCGCTTCCGTTCCTCCGCTTGCCGTTTCGACTTGAAGCTTCACCAGCTTGAATATTTGCTGAATGAGGCCAGCGCTCGTGTTGATCGTTTGAATCCGTTCGATCGGAATATACCTTTTTTTCTTATTAATCAGGCCTTCCTCTATTCGCAATTCATCCTCTTCGATACGGTATGTAAATTTGCTCCACTTAATGATGCTCGTCACGACCAAAGCAATGAAAAACAGCACGGCCGCGGCGATCGCCAGCATTTTGACTGTGTGCGACTGATTTAAAAAAAGCACTACGCCAAATGGAATGATAAAGTTTTTAACGGTCTCAACAAGGCCTTTAATAAAGTTGAGAATGACGGCGGCGGGGTGCATGCGTCTCGGTTCAGACATCATCTTCAGTCACCCTTGCCAGCCTGGAAATGGAGTCCCTGAGCTGATCCGCCTCTTCAACATCCAGAGCGGGAATGGAATGGGTCGTCGCGGCTGTTGAAATTTGCACGGAGGCGAGATTATATTTTCTGAGGATGGGGCCCTGCGATGTATCAACATGCTGGACTCTGACCATCGGAACGATCACGCGGGTCACCACAAAGATGCCGTGCTGAATATCGATTTCGTTCTCATGGACTTCGTAGCGCCATATTCTGTGGCGGATATTCGGAATAATAATAATGATGACAAATGAAATCACCAGCCAAACGGCTGCTGACAAAATGCCGATCCATACCGGCCATTTAAATATCAACCCTGCGGCAACAAGGCCTGCTGCAGCCAGCATTAAAACGAATGATGTGATACAAGCTGTAATTCTCCAGACTTTTACGCCATCGCGGCTTATTTGATTTTTCGGCTCGCTTCTCAAAACTCGATTCCCCCAATCTAGTTCTATTTACGGTCTTAGGCTGAAAATGTTTCGGATAAAGACTTTCGTTTTTAAAAAAAGGCGAATCCGTAAAAAAGGATCCGCCTTTTGATTATGAATTATATGATTTTTTTTGGCGTCTGTCATTCGAAGAACGCTTTTTATCATAAGATGAACGATTGTTCTTTCCTCTGTAGCCGCCGCCGTCTCTGCGTTTTGATGAACGGGGGTGGTGACTTTTATTTCGCTTCGTTCTGAGCGGAGCCTCTTCCGTCAAACGGACAGGCGTGTTGTCCGGCTCTTTGGTCATCATTTTAATGGCAGCCGCAACAACTGTCACAGAATCATGGTCTTCCAATAATTCCGCTGCAGCCGTCATATAGAAGTTCAGGTTATTTTCCTCGATGATCGTCCGGAGGCGGTCAACCGTCACCTGCTGCTGTCCTTCAATCGCCTCATCTAGAGTCGGTGCTTTCATGCGGTCCATTTTGCGTTTTGTCGTCTGCTCGATGGCGCGGAGCATGTCTTTTTCGCGCGGTGTAATGAAGGTCATCGCCATTCCTGTTTTGCCTGCGCGTCCCGTTCTTCCGATGCGGTGAACATAGCTTTCAGGATCTTGCGGCACATCGAAGTTGTAGACGTGCGTTACCCCTGAAATATCAAGGCCACGCGCCGCAACGTCTGTCGCAACGAGCACTTCAATTGCGCCTTGCTTAAATTTCCGGAGTGCCACCATTCGCTTCGCCTGAGTCAAATCGCCGTGGATTCCTTCAGCTGTATAACCGCGCAGATTAAGCGCTTCTGTTAGTTCATCGACGCGGCGCTTTGTCCGGCCGAATACAATCGCCAGTTCAGGAGACTGGATGTCAAGAAGACGTGTCAGCGTATCAAACTTTTTGCGTTCATGTACTTCAAGGTAGAACTGCTGAATGTTTGATACTGTCATTTCCTTCGCTTTCACTTTCACGTGCTCCGGGTTGGTCATGAAACGTTCTGCAATCCGTTTAATCGGAGCAGGCATTGTTGCAGAAAACAGCAATGTTTGATGCTCAGCGGGCACATTGGAAAGGATGGATTCGATATCTTCGATGAATCCCATGTTCAGCATTTCATCCGCTTCATCAAGCACAACGGTGTTCACTGTTTGAAGACGCATTGTGCGGCGGTTGATATGGTCAAGCAAACGGCCAGGTGTTCCAACGATAATATGAGGATTTTTCTTAAGCGCGCGAATCTGGCGTCCGATATCCTGTCCACCGTAAATCGGCAGCACGCGAGCGCGTTTATCCTGTCCAATTTTATATAGCTCTTCAGAAACTTGAATGGCTAATTCACGAGTAGGTGCGATAACAATGGCTTGAATGTTAGGAGACTCGGGGTTGATTTTCTCAACAAGGGGGATGCCAAATGCAGCCGTTTTTCCTGTTCCCGTTTGCGCTTGTCCGATCACATCTTTATTTGCAAGGCCGAGCGGAATCGTTTGTGCCTGAATCGGTGTTGCCTCTTCAAATCCCATACGCTTGATCGCTTTTGTGAGATCAGAACTTAATTGAAAATCTTGAAACGTTATTGTCAATGTATTCAAACTCCTTCTGCTTACTGTTTCAGTAATCGTGTTTTATCAATAAAAACTGCCCTTTGTGCAAAGGACAGGTCCATACTTATGCAAAGCCCGAATTACTTTACATGTTATATTACCATTCCGTTATACGTTTTTCAACAAGATGAAAATGAGCAGTGTGCTCTCTCGCCGGTTCGGCAGCCATCTATAGACCCGTCCGCGAAACGTCAAGCCCGCCTGGTGACGTCTTTTACACATTGTAACACAGGCTTGTGCGGCTTTCGACAGCATACACTCATTTTTCCCTGCCCGCATCCCCGATTATTTTTTGCAGATTGCCGTTCAATTATTTATTTTTTTATGGATTCAATCGGCGTTTTTTTGAGAAACGCCTCAACGGTTTGAAAGAGGACAGCGGAGTTTTCTTCAAGGCAGACATGGTGCTTGGATTCCGGCAAGAGGCACAGCTCTTTCTCTTCGGAAGGTATGGTTTCATAAAGATAATACGCGCTTGACAGCGGCACGATTGAATCGCATTCCCCCTGAACAATGAGCACAGGGATCCGGAGGTTTTTCAAAGCAGGCTTTGTCATCTTGACGAGCTTGCGAAACTGAAATGCTGAAGACACCGGGGTGCTTGTCAGCTTTTGTTTGTACCTTTTGTAAAGCAGATTATCCTCAAGCTTGCCTTGCAAAGAATCTTTGATCACATTCTTCAAATCCTGGATCAGCTGTCCCGGGCTGATGTACTGGGCAGCCGCGCTCAACAGGACAAGGCGGCTGACCGGATATTTTCCGGCTAAATAGGCGGCAATCATCCCGCCCATTGAAAATCCGATTAAAAATACCGTATCACACGTTTTCAACAAACGGACAAGCTCCACTTCCGCGCAAGCGATCCATTCCTGAAAACAGACGCCTTTTAAAACCGGCATCTCCCCGTGCCCGGGCAGCGTGATCATTTCGACTCGCCAATCGGCCGTTTGTTTTAAATGAGAAGCCAGCGGTTCCAATTCATACGGTGCTCCGGTAAATCCGTGAATGCATAAACATCCTATCATGACCATTCACCCGTTTTCTTTTACTGATGATCACATAAAAAACGACTTTATGATTCAATGTTCCCTTACAAATCTTTTATAACATCCTCAAGACGCATGCCTCTGGACGCTTTGACAAGGATCAGATCCCCTGTATTCGCTTTTTCTTTCAATGTCTTTTTCAAACCGTCTTTGTTTTCCGGGTTGAAATGAAGGACGCGGTGTTCGGGAAAATGTTTAAGCGCCCCTTTTGCAATATATGCACCGAGATCCCCGTACGTAAATAAAAAGTCGATTGAGTCCGGATTGACTGCCTGCCCGATGTCTTCATGAAACGCTTTCTCTCCTTCGCCGAGCTCCAGCATATCGCCGAGAACGAGCATTTTCTTGCCGTATCCCTTCATCTGGTCGACAAGCTCGATCGCCGCTTTCATCGATGTCGGACTTGCATTATAGGCGTCATTAATGATTGCAACGCCGGCCCGTGTCTTCACAAGCTCAAGACGCATACCGGTCACTTTCAGTTTCGTCAGCCCTTCTGCAATATGAGTCCTGCTGACATTCAGAAGGTCTCCGGCCGCAATCGCAGCTAAAGCGTTTTTCACATTATGCTTTCCGAGCACCGGGATGAAGAACCGGTTTTCGATCCCTCTGACGCGGAATGCCGTGCCCTCTTCCGTCTGCGTCATATCCTCAAGCTGATAATCGAAAGCCGGATCCTCTCCAAACGTCTTTGTCTCGTAAGGCGGCTGGTTCAGCCTTTCAGCGAGCAGCGGTTCATCTCCGATATAAATGAGTGTGCCCTCTTTTGAAAGCCCATTGACAATTTCGAGCTTTGCCTCTGCAATTCCTTCTCTTGATCCGAGTTCAAGGAGGTGCGATTCACCGATGTTTGTGATGACGGCGATATCAGGACGCGCCAGACGTGTCAGAAAATCAATTTCCCCTTTGGCGCTCATCCCCATCTCCAAAATGGCGATTTCCGTATCTTCCGGCATCGCCAGAATCGTCAGGGGCAGGCCGATGTGGTTATTATAGTTTCCTTCTGTCTTATGCACTTTATACTCGGTGCCCAACACAGCATGAATCATGTCTTTTGTCGTCGTTTTCCCATTTGAACCGGTCACGCCGACGATTTTCACGTCCAGCTGATGCCTGTATGCCTTCGCAAGCTTCTGCAGCGCTTCCAGCGTATCGTCAACTAAAATGACCGGCTTCCCTTCCGGAGGATTCGGTTCGCTCCGGTTCCACAGCACGGCTGCGACGCCTTCCTGAAAAGCCTGCTCTGCAAAAACGTGACCATTGAACCGCTCGCCTGCAAGCGGAATAAACAGTTGGTCTTTCGCCAGTTTTCTCGAATCGGTTGAGACGCCTTTGACGAGACGCCCTTCAAAAGCTTCATTCGTCAAAACGCCTTCCGACATTTCAGCAATTTCTTTTACCGTTCTCGTTATCATGTATGTCCCTCTCTTTCTCCAGCAAGGAAAAGAGACACTACCACAAATAAGGATAGTGTCTGCAGCTGTATATAAGGGCGAACCGCATTCCCCCGGATTCGGTCCGCTCCATCCCGTTAAAATGTATGTTTGATCTGCTGTTTTTCTTCGTGCCGATCGATTGCCAAAGCGACAAGTTTTTCAATCAGTTCAGCATACTCAACCCCTGATTGCTTCCAGAGAAGCGGGAACATGCTGAACGGTGTGAATCCCGGCATCGTATTGACTTCATTGATCAGGACCCTGCCTTCGTTTGTAAGGAAAAAGTCCGCTCTCACAAGGCCTGAGCCGTCAATCGCCTGAAACGCTTTGACCGCCATGCTGCGCATTGTTTCGTATTCGTCCTCTGTCAGGGAAGCCGGAATAATCAAATCAGTGTCGCCGTCTTCATATTTTGCTTTATAGTCATAAAAATCTTTCTTCGGAGCGATTTCCCCCGCGACTGAGCAGACAGGTTCATCATTCCCCAGAACGCCGAGTTCTATTTCGCGTCCGATGACGCCCTCTTCAACGACAATTTTCCGGTCATATTGAAATGCAAGCTCAAAGGCTTGGTCAAGCTCTTCACGGTTTCTGCATTTGCTGATCCCGACGCTTGATCCAAGGTTAGCCGGTTTTACGAAGCACGGATAACCAAGCTCAGCTTCCACTTGATCATAGCTTTCTTCTTTAGAGTGACTCCAGGTTTTTTTCACAAATGAAACGTATTTCGCCTGGTCAAGCCCTGCCTGTGCAAACAGATGCTTCATGACCACTTTATCCATGCCCGCAGAGGAAGCTAAGACTCCGTTGCCCACATATGGCACATTCAATAGTTCAAGCATGCCTTGAATGGTGCCGTCTTCCCCATTCGGTCCGTGCAAAAGCGGGAAAACAACATCAATCGAGTCTTCTTTTACATCAGCTTCGCCCGGAAACATATCGCGGTTCAGCAATGCCGGAGAAAATGTCTGGCCCGTCTGTTCAAACTGAAGCATTTTCACATTTGAAACCGGTTCTGTCAGTTGCGGCCCTCTCACCCACTCGCCTTTTTCTGTTATATAAATCGGGTGTATATCAAATTTTTCAGTATCTAATGCTTTCGTGACGGCCAGCGCGGTTTGCAGAGAAACGTTATGCTCCGCTGATTTTCCGCCGTATACCAATCCTAATCTTGTCTTCAATTCGTACTCCCCCCACTGGATTCATCTTTACTATCTTATCACTTTCCCGGGAAAATGATCTAATTATTTTAATACGGTCTAAAAACAGCATATAAAAAGCATTTGTATGTAAATCCTTTTCATTTTATATTAAAATGGCATTGAAAAGGAGAGGTTGCAATTGAAAAAAATCACAACAGAAGCACAATTTAATGAACTGATCCAATCCGATAAAGAAATCATCGTCAAATTTTATGCTGACTGGTGCCCGGACTGCACACGCATGAACATGTTCATCGGAGACATTCTTGAGGCTTATCAGGAAAATGACTGGTATGAGCTGAATAAAGACGATCTTCCTGAACTTGCCGATAAGTATCAGGTCATGGGCATTCCAAGCCTGTTGATTTTCAAAAACGGCGAAAAAACGGGGCACCTTCACAGCGCAAATGCCAAAACACCTGAAGAAGTGAACGAGTTCCTGGCTGAACATATTAGCTAATTCGTTTAAAGTTCTGATTTTTTGTCTGAACCGCAGGACATGGGAGCGCCCATGTCCTTTTTATACAAGACGGGACAGCAGCAATATTTGTTTCATAAAAGTGAGCTTTCATTAATAATTCGACACGAGTATTTCCCGGGAAACGAAAATGTCGAAATTTCGCAAAAAGTTCTTGATTCGTTTTTTATATTCAGGTAGAATGTTTTTTGTTCCTATTTTGCAATTATTTTTTCTAGTTGTGAAGCCCTTGTCGGCTTCTTTTTTTATATACGTTTTTGGATAATAATTCATATTTTTCAATTTATTTCAATATTATTTTAAGGATGTCTCTTTACATTTGGTGATACTATTTAGTATAATATCCTTTATTGATAATGATTATCAATATCACTAATGGTTGACGAGGTGATCACATGGCCCCTCAATTAAAGAAAGCGGTGGAAATGAGAAAGAAACAACTCATTCAGCGGCTTATCCAGCTTGGCATATATAAAAAAGAAGAGCGCCACCTTTACGAATTGTCTTTAAGCGAACTCGAAAGCGAATACCAATCCAACAAGAAAGGCGGATAATCATGTCAAAACGGAAGATTAAAACCTTTCATCAGCTTGTCGAAGAATATAAGAAAGAAATCGCCAAGAACCCGAAAGAAATGGAAGTCATTTATGACAAGATCGACCGCAGACACGAGAACCGCCTTTTGGCAATGTCTAAAGCAAAACAAACTTAAAAAAGAAGCCGCTCATTTTGAACGGCTTCTTTTTTACTATTCACTGAATGCAATGCCAGCAAGCTTGCCGATTGTCGCATCATCCATCGGCGGATTGTGGAGGCCCGCCCGGACATCGCGATAGAATCTTTGGAGCGGGTTCGTTCTCGCCAGACTCTTCGCTCCGACGACTCTCATCGCCCTGTCTACGACAGCAATGGCCGTATTCGTTACTGTATGTTTAACCGCTCCAAGCTCACCTGTTAAAAAGGCGCGGCGCTCCGGGTCATCATAAAGCTCTGCGACATGATACATAAAGTGGCGGGCTTTCATGAGTTCCAAATCGATTTCGCCGATATGGCGCTGAACAGCAGGCACTTCCTTAATCGGACCTTTCAAGCTGTTCGGCTGATAGTCTTTTGCAAATTGGACGGCATAATCTCTCGCTGCTTGTGCGATACCTAGATAAACAGCCGGTATATGAAGCAGCCAGCCGTTGACTTTATCCGTTCTTTTACCTGCCAACAGCTCGACAAGCATGGATTCGTCGAGACGGACATCGGTCAGCACCAGATCGTGGCTTCCCGTACCCCTCATCGCCGCCATATCCCACGTTTCTTCTATTGCCAAGCCTTCCGCATCTTTATGGATCAAGAAAACGCCGATCGTTTGCTTCTCTTCAATCCAAGCGGTGACAAGAAAGTAGTCGAGAACCGGAGACATCGTTGTAAATGTTTTACGTCCGTTTACAATCCATCCGCCGTTCTTTTTGACCGCATGGGTTCCGGGGCGTCCTCCTCTTGTTGGGCTTCCCGTCTGCGCTTCACTTGCAGCTCTGTTGATCAGCGCACCCTTTAATGCTTCATGTGAAATCGATGAAAACACATGCCGGTCCCAGCTGTTTCCTTCCGCCAGTTCTCCCATCACGCTCAAGTGCCAGCCGATGCTGAGAGCTGTCGGTCCGTCTCCTTTGGCAAGCCGTTCCTGAAACAAAAGCATATCGTAGAGTGAAATGCCTTCTCCCCCGTATTCTTTTCCGACCGTCAGCGCTGTGTAGCCTGAATCCCGCAGCTTTTGAATATGTTCTGCGGGAAATTGGGCATGTTCGTCATAATACGCTGCTGTTTTCTCAAATTCATCCGCCAGTTTCCCGATTTTACCGAGCCATTCCTGCTGCCTTTCCGTTTTCACAAATATTGAACACACACCGGCATCCTCCTGACCAAATTCCGATAGATTTAATAAGTATTATAGTTCGTTCACGGCTTGTTGTGCAAATGATACCCTTGGCAAAACAAAAAAGCGCACCTTCAGCGAGGTGCGCTTTTGACTAAACGGCTTGACCGCCGCGACGGTCAACCTTCATACCGAGATAAATCAGCATGTAGGTTAAGTAGCCCATCGTGATCGTGAGACCGCCGAAGAAGAAATCGGAAAAAAGCGGTTCTTCATATGCGGCGATTCCGGCCAGCACGACCCAGCTTCCATAAAGATACGCCATAAAGAAGCGGACGCCGTTTTTCAATTTATATAACAGAAACAAACCTGCGAGCGAAAAGAGCCCGAGCGCAAGTCTAAAATAGACAAGATGATCGAAATTAAAGGCAAAAGAAACAAATGAAAATGACAACAGCAATACAATCGGCAATGCCGTAATAAATTTTTTCATGGATGTCTCATCCCCCATTCCCTTATCCCAAAATTATAATTTAGAATAGGAAATTCACACGGTAATTACGACATATTTCACAAAAATGTCATCCCTTTTGTCACACTTTAGACAAAATATTTTATACTTTCATATCGCGTTTACAAAAGGCCCACCACGCCGTTCCGAGAAAAAACACGAGATGGAGAAAGACGATGACGAGTGAAAACAAAGGCGTCATCCCGCTAAAAAGCGGCTTGGCCTCACCGGCGTATTGCGTTAAATCAGTATTAGCGAACAACAAAAATTTACCGAGCGGTTTTTCCAAATAAGACATGATCGTCACAAGCATTTTGGCGCCGTACAGCACGACGATCGACACCATGATGCTGAGCGCGCTGCTTTTAAACAATGCAGAGCATAAAAACGCAAAGGAAACCATCATCCATACTTCAAACCACTGCGTACCGATCATTGTCACCGTATTGATAAAGAGCGGCTCCGCTTTTTCGTCGAGCTTCACGCCGAAAAAGAGCAGACCGAACAATAAAGAAAATCCGTAGTAAATGATAAAGAGCCAAATGCTTGCGAGCACGCTCGTCACGTATTTTGAAACAAGAATTTTTTCTCTTCTGACAGGACGGATCAGCAAAAATTTGATCGTCTTTTTATCATATTCAAAGGATATAATTGAAGCCGCCACCACAATCGAAAGCCCCTGCAAGAGGATATTCAGGTTTGGGGTGAATGAAAAATAGCCGATAAAATGATCCTCTGTCCCGGCGCTCATCAGGATTCTTTTCGTTATGAGCGCGAGGAGAAATTGAAAGACCGCGATCAGCGCCAGCGATACAAATGTTACTTTTCGCTTCAGCAATTTAACATGCTCGTTTTGAATCAGTTTAAACATCAGTATTCCTCTCTTCCGTTCCATTCGTCCGCGCCATATATTCATCCTCAAGAGACTGCTTAAACGGAGCGATCGAATAGACGTCAATCTCATTGGCGACAAGCTGTTGATTTAAAGCAGGAATTTGCGCTTTCGCCACCTTTACGGCGAGGAGACCTTTTTCGGCGTGGGCTTCGTATCCCTGGTCTTTCAGCCACTGAAGCGCTTTGTCATAGGGCTGTACCTCCAGCATCGCCTTTTCCTGCTTTTCATCCGCATCATTGAGGACGACGGTTGATTTGATTTTCCCTTGTTGAAGGATGACGACCCGATCGCACAAATCTTCCACTTCCTTCAGCAAGTGGGTCGCAAACAGGATCGCCGTTCCTTCTTCTTCGGCAAGCTCACGCAAGTGTTCGCGGAAATCTTTCATTCCCGCCGGGTCCAATCCGTTTGTCGGCTCATCCAAAATCAGCAGCTTCGGCCGGTGAAGAATCGCCTGGGCAATACCGAGGCGCTGTTTCATTCCGAGCGAGTATGTTTTGACCTTGTCTTCTGCGGCATCTTCTAGCCCGACCCTGCTGATCACTTCCGCCAGTCTATCCCGACCGATTCCAGCGTGCATATTTGCATAGTGTTTCAGATTTTCATAGCCTGTCAGATACGGATAAAATTCAGGATTTTCAACGATGGCTCCGACCGACCGGATCGCTTTTTCAAATTGGCGGTCAATCGGAAAGCCGTTTATGACAATTGATCCGCTCTTCATTTTAATTAACCCGGTAATCAATTTGATGAGGGTCGTTTTTCCTGATCCGTTCGGACCAAGCAGGCCGATGATCTCCCCTTCATCCGCCGTTAAGCGGATATCCTTCAATATCGTTTTGCCGTCTATGATTTTATCAACATTTTCTATATGTAAAACAGGCTGCTTTGTCATAGCCCCCTCCTCTTTCCCAAAAAAATAAACAGTGCCGAAAAGGCACTGTTTGATTATATCATTTTTGAGTTACACGGACACTTCACTATGAGGGGCTTCGATTTTGCCGTGTTTCTTTTCCGTTTCGGTGACGATGACTGCGCATGCTGCATCACCTGTTGTATTGACAGCCGTACGAATCATGTCTAGAAGTCGGTCAATTCCCAATATTAGCGCAATTCCTTCAACTGGAAGGCCAACTGTTTGAAGAACCATGGCGAGCATAATCAGTCCGACACCCGGAACACCCGCTGTTCCAATGCTGGCAAGCACTGCGGTGAGAACAACCATCAACAGCTGTGTCAGTGACAGGTCATTGCCGTACACCTGAGCGATAAAGACCGTCGCTACCCCTTGCATAATCGCCGTGCCATCCATGTTGATCGTAGCTCCAAGCGGCTGAACAAAGCTTGAGATCGGCTCTGGCACTTTCAGCTTTCTTTGAGCGACATCCATCGAAACCGGAAGCGTCGCGTTGCTGCTTGACGTACTGAAGGCAACAAGCATAACCTCTGAAAAATCTTTAAAGAATGTGAACGGGTTCCGCTTTGCCAAAAACGCAATCGCTGAGCCGTATGTGACGATGGTGTGGATGAACAGCGCCAGAATGACGACGATCATATAAAGCCCCATTGCTTTAATGGCGTCCCATCCTTGACTTCCGATTGCCCCGGCAATCAAGCCGAACGTACCGTACGGTGCGAACTTCATGACGAGATTGACGAGATACATCATTAGATCGTTACCTTGTTCAACCACTTTGAGAAGAGCGTCCGCTTTTTTGCCGAGCATCGTAATTCCGAGACCGACCAAAATGGAGAAAGCAATGATTTGCAGCATATTTCCTTCAGCCATTGCCTGAACCGGGTTTGTCGGAATGATATTCAAAAGCGTTTCGGCAATGCTCGGCGCCTTCTCAGCTGAATATTCCGCTGCGCTTGTATCATACGTTCCGATGGTTCCCGGTTTGATGACCAACGCTAAAATAAGTCCGATAATAATAGCAATTGCCGTTGTAACTAAAAAGAAAGAAATCGTTTTGGCACCGATTCTGCCCAGTTTCTTTGGATCTCCAAGTCCTGCTACCCCTAAAGTGAGAGAAAAGAAAACAATCGGTACAACGAGCATTTTAATTAAGTTGAGGAAGATCGTGCCGAGCGGCCCGAATAAAAATGTATTAAGCTTGCTAAATACATCCGGCGAAGTGACGTTCAGTATAATACCGACGGCTGCACCGAGTAATAGAGCGATAATAATTTTTGTTGCTAACTTCATATAACATATCTCCCCTTTCCAAAAAAAGCCCATGAGAGATCTCCCATGGGCTTTTACCATTAAAATTGGTTCCACATGACTCTCTTCACGTTGATGAGGTTAGCTGACGGGTTCGGACGAAGAGATGTCCGTCTTTCAGTTCGCACGGGAACAGAAAAATTCACCCCAAATGATCGGGTCCCCCACTCCTACTAAAGGATTAAACGTGTGGCGCTATTTCGTTATATAACAGTTATACCTGAAAATTCGAAATATGTAAACCAAATTTTCTGATTTACAAATATATGCTATTTTCGGGTGCCCGCTGTTCGGCTTTTCTCTTGACTTGTGACATCAAGGATATCAAGCAGGAAAACAAATATCGGAATACCGATAATTAAACCCCAAATCCCTATGAAATGTTCAGAAAAAATCAGCACGATAAACGTGAAGAAAATCGGCAGCTCCGTCTTGGCGGACATCAGTTTCGGATTGAGGAAATAGGCTTCTATCGCATGGACGATCATGATGACCAATACCAGTGATACGATATAAGCGATTCCGCCGATACTGTAGGCGATAATGCTTAACGGAATAAGGGAGAGCACAACGCCTGCGACCGGAACCAGCCCGAGGAAAAACACCATGACGGCAAGGCCGAATAGCTGAGGAAAACCCATAATCGCGAGGGCAATGGTCGTCAATGCGCAATTGATGGAGGCGATAATAAACTGAGCCTCAAGCACCTTTCCGAACGTTCTCGTGAATTTTTTACCAAAGTAAGCAATTTCCTCGTAGAAAATGGCTATTTTGCTCGTCTTAAATTTATCCATTAAGCTCAAGACCTTGTCTTTTTCGATCAATAAGAACATGCTGAGAACCAATGACATAACCACCTGCAGGCCAAACGCGCTAATATCTGTGATATATGTATAGATAAAGTTAAGACCTTTTTCCAAATAGGATGTCAAATTGATATCGCCGAACATACCGGTGATCATATCGAGAAAAGGAATGCTGTCAGGGTGAGAAGCAATATACTTTCCTTGTTTGATCAGCTGCTGAATCTGGGTGACGATCACGGGGTAATAGACCACACCGCCGATCGAAAGCGCGATGGCAAGAGCCGCATACAAACAGGAAATAATCAGTCTCTGGCTGACTTTAATAAAGCGGTTTAAAAAACCGCGGATCACATTTTCCAGACGGTTCATCAAAAACGTAAAGATAAATGTGAGCAATATGAGATTCATCATGCTGCGGAACAGATATAAAACTCCCGCCAATACAACAAAAACTGAAAAACGCCTGACCCCAGGATGCTGAAAAAATTTAATCAACGCTGCCATTCGGTACACTCCCACCAGTACTTTAGTCCTTAACTTTTAGCATTCAAACTTTTATAATTACAATTTGATGCATCATCTGTAAATTATATAACAAAACAGACCGGAAATCTCTTCAGAAGATCAATAATTAATAATATTTTAATATGAGCGCTCGTGCGGTAGCGGCAGGCATCTTCCATAAAAAAGGAGGGGCTGATGTTCAGCCCCTCCAGATTATTGACAAAATCCTTTCAGCGTGACCCTCAACCCTTGCAGTCTAGGAAGGCCGAGCATTGGGGCGGAGCGAATGTTGCAATTCGTGAGCACCGACGCGCAGGCCTGACAACGAATGCGAGGGTTTGTCGACACGCTGAGAGGGACTGTTTGTCAGCCCCTCTCTTCACCGTACATTAACCGCTTCTTCTTTGGCGTCCGCCTTTTTCACCGTTTTCTTGATAGAACTCCTTGTCATGGTTTCGGCTTGTGGCTTCTCCGCCTTTTTGACCGATCTCCTGGTAGAATTCTTTGTCATGGTTTTTGCTTGTGGCTTCTCCGCCCTTTTCACCGATTTCCTGGTAGAATTCTTTGTCATGATTACGGCTTGTGGCTTCTCCGCCTTTTTCACCGATTTCCTGGTAGAATTCTTTGTCATGATTACGGCTTGTGGCTTCCCCGCCTTTTTCGCCGATTTCCTGGTAGAATTCTTTGTCATGATTTTTGCTTGTGGCTTCTCCGCCTTTTTGACCGATCTCTTGGTAGAATTCTTTATCATGGTTTTGGCTTGTTTTTTCTCCGCCTTTTCTGCCTGCTTCTTCCCTGCTCATTTTGTTGTTGTCATTATTGTTTGCCATTTTCGATTCCTCCTTTTGAAGTGTTATGGTTTTTACATTCCACATTTCAAAAAGCGTAAACACAAATAGCACATTCACGAAAGAGTCCGGGAATCATGCAATCATCCGCTGCCTTTTACCGTCCATTCCGGTACCGGAGCCGGCGTATTGTTCTGCAGCGTCTTAGATATCTCGGCAGGCTCTTCAAACAGGGTAATGTTGATGGATTCGAACGTACCTTTCTGATTCGTTCTTTCATATATTGCATCATGATGATCGGCCATAAAGTTCAAATAATCGCGCTTTGATTTCCAAAGCACCAGGACAAGGGCTTCCGGCCCGTTTTCTGTTTCCATCCATCCGCCCCACTGTCTGATGAATCCGCTGACGTTTTGCAGCGGAGCCCATTTGGCCTGCGCCTCGCTGAATGCATGAAGCTGTTGTCCGGCTGGTTTGCACCGTATCAGCTTCAGCACATTCCCTTCCGCGAACGGGACGGTTTCCGCATTAGTTTTTTCTATACAAAGGTTAACCGACCTTACATCAGCGCGCGTCCGGTGAATGACGCCTTTCGGAATCAGCAGGGAATCGTTCGCTTTCAGGACTTCTGTGGGACGGTCCTGAAAGTCGATCAACAGCTCTCCTTCCAAAACAATAAACAGCTCATCTGAGCCGGGATGGAAATGCCATACGTATTCGCCCTCCAAAACAGCAATTCGCATACAATGGTCGTTCACTTCCGAAACGGAAAAATTGGCATGCTTTTCTGTGACTTCCTTTGTCAATTCAAGAAGACTCGTTTTGCGATCCATCAGCTTCACTCCTCTTTCATTTGATTTTCTCCCGAACTTATTTTACCATTTGACTTTTGAGCGTTCGCCTTTTAAAGTGTTGGATATTGGTGAAAAAACGGTTTGAACCTATAGAAGAGGTGTACATCATGCAAAATCAAAACGGAAAAGCTTCAGGGCTTTTGCCGCTGTTTTTATTTGTTTGTTTATTCGTTGGATCAGGCTTGATCACAGGCGATTTTTACAGCCTGCCAATCGTGGCCGCGGCGCTTGCGGCATCGGTTGTCTCACTGGCGATGAACCGTAAGGAGAAGCTCAGCCAAAAGACGGAGTGGTTTGCGAAAGGCGCCGGACACCCCGATATTATGATCATGGTGATGATCTTTATTTTGGCCGGCGCGTTTTCATCAGCCGCAAAGGCGATGGGGGCCGTTGAATCAACCGTTAATCTTGCGCTTTCGTTTGTACCGGGGCAGTTTATGGTTGCCGGTTTATTTATCATCGCTGCGTTTATCTCTGTGTCGATGGGCACGTCAACCGGAACGATTGCTGCGCTCGCTCCGATCGCAGCAGGGATCAGCGCCGAAATCGGCGTTCCGGCGGCCTATTCGGTTGCTGCGGTTGTGGGGGGCGCGATGTTCGGTGATAACTTATCATTTATTTCCGATACGACCATTGCCGCTGTCCGCACACAAAAGACGAAAATGTCGGACAAGTTTAAAACGAATTTCCTGATCGTCCTGCCTGCCGCGGTTGCCACGGTCATCCTGCTGATGGTGTTTTCAGCCGGAGGGCATCCTGCCGCACAAGCCGGGACTTACAGCTGGGTAAAGGTGCTGCCGTATCTCGGTGTTCTGATATTCGCCCTTCTCGGATTTAATGTTATGGCCGTTATTTTCGGCGGCATCGTGTTAGCCGGAGTAATCGGTATTTCCGACGGCAGCCTGACGCTTCATACGTATTTAACCGCGATCACCGAAGGCATCGGCGGGATGTCCGAACTAATCATTTTATCGCTTCTGATTGGCGGAATGGCAGAAATGATGAAGCGAAACGGCGGGATCGCATTTCTCCTTCAATTTGTATCACGGAGAATCCGTTCAAAAAAAGGAGCGGAAGCGGGCATTGCCGGCCTTGTCAGCGCGGCAAACCTGGCGACGGCCAACAATACGATTGCCATTATTACAGCGGGGCCGCTGGCAAAAGATTTATCCGACCGGTACGGAATCGACAATAGGAAATCGGCGAGCATCCTCGATATCTTTTCCTGTGTGGTACAAGGATTGATTCCTTACGGCGCGCAAATGCTGTCAGCTGCACAAATCGTGAAAATATCGCCTGTCAGCATTCTTCCTTATTCTTTTTATCCGATTTTGATCGGCGTCTGCGGCATATGCGCGATTATCTTCAGACTGCCTCGCTTTACGGAAAAAGCGTAACTCCATGAAAAAGGCTGCCGTTATCAAACGGCAGCCTTTTTATCACTCTGTATCTGCGGCGTCCAGCTCCGCAAGCCTTTCCATGATCCTCCGCTTTTTATACATCATCATCCCTGTTTCGGCAACGCCGTTCACCATTGAACGGTTTGAGATTGCGCCAAAGAGGATGCCTGCGACGGGCACCATTTGAAACAGCTTTTTCCATCCGAAAGAATCGCGGTATGTATAAACAACCTCCCGCCAGCCTTGAATTTGCGAAATCATATTTTCCCGTGAGCCTGACTGTAGATGGTATCGGCTGAGTTCCTGAATGATCGCCCTTTTCCCGACAATATCAGCAGCGCTGAGCTGCAGGCATTTAATAATGAACATCCGCTCCGTTTTTTCTTTAGGATCGTAGCCGTAAGACACCGCGATGTCCTGTAATGTCTTCAATGAAAGGCCGAGGATGGCGGGAATATCGACGGCAAGCGTGAATAAGCCGCCGACACCTGTTGTCGCTCCTTGGACAGCCGCGGTATTCGCCCTGTTTTTTCCGAGGTTTTCACACATTTGATCCATCACTTCCAAAGGAGCCCTTTGAATATCTTCGACCGTTTCGATCGTTTCATCCGGCAGCTTTTTTTGAAACTGGCGGATCAGATGTTTTTCGGACGTCAAATATTGGCCGCCGTTTTGAATAAAGCCGCCGATTTCGTCGAGCAAGAGACCGATTTTATCTTGAATGAATGCCGGTGTAAGCTTGTCCAGAACCTTGAACGGCAGCCGCCCGATCCTTTCCCAAAACCACGCTTTCTGCTGTTCTTTTTCCCATTTTTCAATTTTTTTCAGTTCGTTTTCCAAATCTGTTTTATCGTTGCGCACAGAAGGTTCGCCCTCTCAATCGTGTTTTTTTATAGTATACAATGATTCACTTTATGAATCCGTGTTTTTTGATCGGCAGCCGGAGGGTAAACCTTTATGTAAAAGGAGGAATGATCAAATGCCATGGTCAATGGAAGACTATCCCGCTTCATTGAAACATTTGGACAAACCGGTAAAAAAGAAAGCCATTGAAATTGCGAATGCAATGGTAGACGAAGGATACGACGAAAGCCGGGCGATTCCGATCGCGACGAGTCAGGCGAAGGAATGGGCGGATAACAGGAGCAAAAGCGAACTCAAATCCTATGCGGAGGAAGCTGATGAAACGGTACGCGGTGACAGCGGTTCGAGCAGCAGGCCGGAGCTTGCGGAAAAGTGCGAGCATGTCATTAAACACGAAAAAGGCTGGGCAGTCAAAGCCGAAGACGCCAAGCGGGCCAGCGAAGTAAAGGATACAAAAGCAGAAGCCGTCGAACGGGCGAAAGAAATCGCCGAAAACAAAGGCACTGCCGTCATCGTCCATAAAAAAGACGGCAGTGTGGAGCGGAAGATCAGGATGAATTAACGGGGCGCTCCGTTTTTGGAGCGTCTTACTTTTTTCCCCGCCAACTCCAATACAGCATCAGCTGCTTTTTGATAGCCCCCGGCATCGCGGAGCGAGCGGCCGATTTTGGCGGCTCCGTCTTTATAGGAGCGGTTTTCAAGCATATCTTTAATCGTTTTTTGTAAAACAGCCGGAGAAAGTTCATTTTTATCAAGCTTGATCCCGGCCCCTGTCCGTTCCACCTGAGCTGCGACGAAAAACTGGTCAGCACCCATCGGAATGACGATGAGCGGCGTATCAAAATACAGGCCTTCATTTGTACTGTTCATGCCGCCGTGGGTGACAAATACATCGGCTTTTTTCAAAACCTCCAATTGCGGGATATACGGCCTCACGATAAAATGATCCGGTATGGTGCCGAGATCCGCGGGGTCCGTTGATTTCCCAACAGCCATAACCACCTTGCCGTCAAAGTCTTTCAACGCTTCGATACACATATGATACAGCTCTTTTTGCTGATTAAAGATCGTGCCCATCGAGATCACGATGACGGTTTCCCCCTCCAGCTCAGCGAACGGGAAGCTGCCTGGATCCTGTCTGCTCGTAATCGACGGCCCGACAAACAAATAGTCATTTCCAAATCGCTCGGCATGAGGCTGAAACTCCCTGGAGGTAAAGACAATCGTAATGTCCCCCGGACAGGAGAATATGTCAAACGGCTTGTCGAGACTGACGGGGTACCGCTCACTTAATTCGCCAAGGGATTGCTTCAATTTTTCAAAATACGGCGAGCTTTCAAGGTCGCCTTGCAGGGTAAACGTTTTTGCGAACGTCTCGTCCATTGCAAATGTCGTACATAACGAAACACTCGGCAGCCCAAGCATTTCAGCAATGATTTTCCCCGCCAAAAAGTGATGGTCATATATCACATAATCATAAGACTCGTCCCTGACTTCCTGGCAGATGAGCTGAACGATCTCATCGACTTTACCTGACATATTGTATACCAACTCGGCAAAGTCCATCTTTTCTCTTTCTTTCCCGGGTGATAAAGCCTCTCTGAAATCCGGGTATAAACGGACTTCCGCCCCTGTTTTTTTAATTTTTTCAGCGTATTCCTCAACTGCATAATAGACGATGCTTTCTCCTCGTCTTTGCAGCTCCTTTGTGACGCCAAGAGAGGGATTGATGTGCCCCTCCCCCGGGAAATTGATCATCAGTACATGTCCCATCACAGCTCTTCCTTTCTCATACGAAAATTTATATAAGGAAATTTACTACAAAAAGACAAATGAAGTAAAGAAATTTAATTAAGTTAATAATACATAAACATAACTATATAACCATTTGTCTGTTTCTGCATATCTTTCCATTAAATTTTTTTGCCATGCAAATGAGCGTATATTATTAGAGAAAACAGGCTCTTTATTACTTGACAGCCCCAATCAGAAGACGATTTTCCTTTTTTTAAAAGCAAATTAAAACACGGCCGATCGAGGCACAATACATCATAAGAAACAACCTACGGAGGTTTTGCCATGGATACGAAAGCAACCAGGATCGAAAAGGATTTTCTAGGCGAAAAAGAAGTTCCGGCTGACGCCTATTACGGCGTACAAACCATGAGGGCCGTGGAGAACTTTCCGATTACAGGCTACCGGATTGATGAAGAGCTGATTAAAGCTTTGGCAATGGTCAAAAAAGCGGCGGCTCTCGCCAATATGGATATTAAACGTTTATATAAAGAGCTCGGCGAAGTCATTGTAAAAGCGGCCGGCGAAATAGCGGAAGGGCTCTGGCACGATCATTTTATTGTCGACCCCATTCAAGGCGGCGCCGGCACTTCAATGAATATGAATACAAATGAAGTTATCGCAAACAGAGGTTTGGAGCTTTTAGGAAAAGAAAAAGGTGATTACTTCCATTTAAGCCCGAACACACATGTCAATATGGCCCAATCAACGAATGATGTGTTTCCGACAGCCATTCATCTGGCCACATTGAATCACTTAAGACAGCTTATATCGACGATGGAACATATGCTGGATGCCTTCCGCCAAAAAGCGGAGGAGTTCGATTCCGTTATCAAAATGGGCCGCACTCATCTTCAGGATGCTGTTCCGATCAGGCTCGGTCAGGAATTCGAAGCCTATTCCCGGGTCATCGAACGCGATATTCAGCGGATCAAGCAGTCTCAGCATCATCTCTATGAAGTCAATATGGGAGCAACCGCAGTCGGCACAGGTTTAAACGCTGATCCGAGATATATTCAAAGCGTTGTCGAACACCTATCAGATATCAGCGGCTATCAGCTGAAAGGCGCTGACCATCTTGTCGATGCCACACAAAACACGGATGCCTACACAGAAGTATCGGCTGCATTGAAAGTCGGCATGATGAACATGTCCAAAATTGCCAACGATTTGCGTTTAATGGCGTCAGGCCCGAGGGCAGGGCTTGCCGAGATCCGGCTGCCTCCCCGCCAGCCCGGCTCCTCCATCATGCCCGGCAAGGTGAATCCGGTGATGCCTGAACTGATGAACCAGATCGCATTTCAGGTGATCGGCAACGATCATACCATCTGCCTTGCATCAGAGGCGGGGCAGCTTGAGTTAAACGTGATGGAGCCCGTACTCGTCTTTAATTTGCTGCAGTCGATTAAAATCATGAACAACGGATTTCGTGTATTTACCGATTACTGCATCACCGGGATTGAAGCGAATGAGATCAGGCTGAAAGAATTCGTCGAAAAAAGCGTAGGAACGATTACGGCCGTCAATCCGCACCTCGGCTATGAAGCTGCCGCACGAATTGCAAAAGAAGCGATCGCCACAGGACGGTCAGTGCGCGAGCTGTGTTTGCTCCATGATGTTTTGACAGAGGAAGAATTGGATCTCATTCTGGATCCGTATGAAATGACGCATCCGGGCATCGCAGGCGCTTCGCTTCTCGAGGAATAGCCAGCCGTCTTTTTCAATATGCTTTCAAGCGTTTATAGACGCCCGAGACGGGCTATACATTTAATATAAATCAATTGAAAGAGGTGGAAAGACAATGTTAGGATTTCTCGTTTCTTTAATCGTAGCCATTGTCATTGGTTTAATCGGAGGCGCAATCGGGGGCAATGGTGCACCAGGAGGAATAATCGGCTCCATGGTCATCGGCTTTATCGGAGCTTGGATCGGCCACGGGCTGCTTGGAACGTGGGGGCCTGATATTGCGGGATTCGCCATCTTTCCGGCGATAATCGGAGCCGCAATTCTCGTCTTCATTTTAAACCTAATCTTCCGCGGGAGAATGGGTTCTCAGGCATAATATCCGGCCAGCATCGCCCAAAAGCGGTGCTGGTTTTTTGTTTGGGCGAAACCGTTCGCGCATATACTATAGCATCTTATGGTTGACAATTGATCGTCGCGGGCATATGATGATGATATAATTTTTGCACTAAGGAAACTTTTATGTACAAGGAAAAACAACTGAGAATCTAGGTGAATCAAATGGTCAGTCACGATTTGTCCAAACACTCGCAAATATCAAAAGAAGCTCAAGATGCACTGGATGGAAAAAGCAAAGGCTTCAAAAGGCTGCTCCCTTTTTTGGGTCCGGCGTTTATCGCGGCTATAGCTTATATTGATCCCGGCAATTTCGCCACAAATATCGCGGCTGGTTCGAAATACGGCTACTTGCTTTTATGGGTGATTCTTTTTTCAAATATGATGGCTTTGCTGATTCAGTCGCTGTCTGCTAAGCTCGGAATTGCAACGGGTAAAAATCTGCCCGAAGTCGCCCGGGAAGAATTCCCTAAACCGGTCTCCATCGGCTTGTGGATTCAGGGAGAGCTTGTCGTGATCGCGACCGACTTGGCTGAATTTATCGGAGCTGCTCTCGGTCTCTACTTGCTGTTCGGCATACCGATGCTTGAAGCATCGATTATTGCAGCTGCCGGATCTTTCGCGATTTTGGAACTGCAAAGGCGCGGCGTCAGGCCGCTAGAAGCGGCGATAACAGGAATGCTGTTCATCGTCGTGATCGCTTTTGCCTTTCAAACCTTTTTTGCAAAACCTGATATCGGTTCCGTTTTGGAGGGCATGTTTGTTCCTCGCTTCGATGGTGCAGACAGCATCCTGCTGGCGGCGGGAATCTTGGGAGCGACCGTGATGCCGCACGCCATCTATCTCCATTCCGCTCTCACCCAGCGGAGAGTGATCGGAAAAACGGAAGCGGAAAAGAAGAAGATATTCCGGTTTGAGTTCATCGACATTTTAATCGCCATGCTGATTGCCGGAGCAATCAATGCGAGCATGCTGATCGTCGCCGCTGCACTGTTTTATAAGAACGGCATTTTTGTCGAAGACCTTGATGTGGCCTTCAGCCACTTCAGCAGCATGGTCAGTCCGCTTTCCGCCGTACTGTTCGGCGTCGGCCTGTTAATCGCCGGTTTATCAAGTTCGTCTGTCGGAACGCTTTCAGGAGATATTATCATGCAGGGCTTCATTAATTTCAGGATTCCGCTTTATTTAAGACGGTTCATTACGATGTTGCCGCCTATCGCTATTATTGCTTCAGGGGTAAATCCGACAACCGCTCTTGTCTTGAGCCAGGTCGTCCTGTCATTCGGGATTGCCTTTGCCCTTATCCCGCTTATCTTATTTACGAGCAATAAACGCATTATGGGGAGCCTGAAAAATGCGAAGTGGATAACAGCCGTCTCCTGGCTGATCGCCGCCTTAATCGTCGCCCTTAATATTTTCTTGATTTACGATACATTTTCTGGTTAAAGCCGACCTTGGTCGGCTTTTTTATATTATACTGAAGAAAAGGGGGATTCTGGATGTTTAAATTAATGGTGCGTGATGATCTTTATTTAAAAATGCTCGAACCAAAAGATGCCAAAGCAGTTTATATGCAGATCCAGCAGTCTAAAGATGTGTTGCGGAAATGGCTGTTTTGGGTGTACGGCACAAAGCAGCTGGAGGATACCGAAGCTTTTATCGAAGAATGCATGAAACAGGCCGCTGCGAACAACGGGTTTCAAGCGGGAATATGGCATCAAGGCCATTTTGCCGGAATCATCGGACTCCATTATATCAATTGGATCAACCGTACGACTTCGATCGGCTATTGGCTGGGGGAGCCTTTTCAAGGAAAAGGGCTGATGACTGATGCCTGCCGGGCGCTGATCGACACGCTTTTCAGCGAATACGATTTAAACAGAATTGAAATTAGAGCCGCTGTTCAAAACGTAAAAAGCCAGGCTATTCCGGAAAGGCTCGGCTTCACGAAAGAAGGCTGCCTCAGGCAATGCGAGTGGCTCCACGACCACTTCGCCGACCATTTCGTATACGGGCTCCTGAAGGAGGAATACCTCGCCCGCAGCAAATGAGTCCGGGATTTGTCACACGCATTTTATACTGCAATCTGGTATGATAGATAAAAAAATATGGAGTTTTGATTATGAAAGTATTTATACTGTTTTACCTATGGATTGTCCCGCTCGTCATCGGGCTGATATTTTTCCGGGTGACCCAGCGGACAAGCTTTAAAAAAAGGTTTTATCCAGGCTATATCATGATCGGTCTTGCTGCGGCTGTATTTGCCGTCTGTTACCTGATCGGACAGCCTTACCTCGGGAATTTCTTCGGCGGCACAATGCTGTTCGGCACCCTGCTGCCGTTCATGGCTGCCGCCATGAAGAAAAAGAAATAACGAATACCAAAAACCCCGGCTTTCCCAAAACATGCCGGGGTTTTTGATTACTTATTTTCTCTGTTTGCACCAAAACCCGCTGATTCACAAATCGGTTTTCAGACTACTGGGCTTTATTTGTTCACTAGATCAACGTCGATCACCTGATAGAAAGCGTTTTCAGTATCAGCCACATCCCAAACGGCCAATATCACATGATACCCGGAGCGGTCTTCTGGAATGTAAATTTGGTGAGATAAATGGCGGGATGCAGGGGAACCATCATGCGGAACGGTTCCAATCCGTTCGAAATCTGCACGCTTTAGCGGTTTGTCAGGATCCCAGCCTTTTTTGGTGATATAGTAGTGCCATTGGCTGGTGTTGTGGGGGGCGGTATATGTCCAGGTAAAGGTGTGTTCTCCGCCGGTCATGATATGTTTAAACCAGCGATTTTCCGACTGCTGATCAAGAATCCCGCCGAACAGTCCGCCCGCGGATGCTATTTGTCCGTCTGCCGGGCCGTCATGCGGAAACCCTTTTTTCGCTTCCAGGCTTTGCGGCTCATACATCACGCTTCCGCAGTTCAGATTGAGAAGTCCGTAAGCCTCACTGCACAGAGCCGCTCTGCTCCCTGGTTTTTCGACAAAACCATGAGCGAAGGCGTGCTGAGGAATGATTGACATCAACAGCAATCCGGCTGATAGTATGAAAGCTGTACTGAAGGTACTTTTCTTAAAATAATCCACGTTTCAATCCCCTCTCTTTTTATTGTGTTGAGACGGGTTTTGATGCAAAAAGAAAAAACGCGGATATCCCAATACTATCCATCAAATTTTAACATCTGAACATGATAAAGCCAAGGGACGATCTCCCTTGGCATCATACTAAAAAATCCTTTTTAAACTTTTTTTCAGCGGCGGCAAGTCGAGCTCTTTTTTCTCAACCAGTTTTTTGATCATATATTTGCTGTAGTTGACAGCTTGTGTATAAGATATTTTTCCCGGAAGCGGCGGTTCATCTGCTATGGCCACATCGATAATCGACGGCTTTTGTGATTGAAAGGCATTTTTCAAAGCCGGAATGAGCTCTTCGTGCTTTGTCACGCTGAAGCCCTTCCCGCCGCAGGCCTCGGCAAACTTGGCATAATCGACGTTTTCAAGCGCTGTTGCATAATTAACATGCCCTTTTTCCTGCTGTTCATATTGAATCATTCCCAAGTTCTGATTATTTAAAATCACCACAACAATGGGCAGGTCATATTTGACAGCAGTCGGAAAATCGTGCATGGACATGCTGAAGCCGCCGTCTCCGCACACGGCTACAGCTTGGCGCTCCGGATTGGAAAGCTTTGCGGAAATCGCGCCTGGAAGACCGCATCCCATCGTGCCAAGCCAGCTTGAAATCAGAAAATCCTGATTGGTCATATTAAAATGGCGTGCCGTCCAAACCGTCACATTTCCGACGTCAACAGACAGGACCGCATCATCGGCGACTGCGTCCTCAAGCCTTGCAATCACCTGCTGAGGCTTGAGCGGTTCTGTCGCCACCTGTTCGTCTTTTTCAATTTCATAGCGCCACTTCCTCATATGTTGTATACAGCTTTCCAAAAATGCGCGGTTCGATTTCCGTTCAATGGTTTTCGTCAGTTCCATAAGCCCTTTTTTCGCATCGCAGACAAGGCCGGCGGTGACAGGATACCGTTTGCCGATTTTCGCCGGGTTGTTATCAAGCTGAATAGCCGGCGCATCTTCCGGAAGATAATCGCGGTACGGAAAAGAAGTCCCCAGCATGATCAACAGATCGCTTTCCTCCATCGCTTCATATGCGGGTTTTGTACCGATGTGTCCGAGATTCCCGAGCATGTGCGGGTGCCGATCGGGTACGACTCCTTTCCCGGGGAGCGTAACGATGATCGGTGCGGCCGCTTTATCGGCAAACTCGAGCAGCTCATCTCTTGCCGATTTCATTCCCTTTCCGGCTAAAATCACCGGCTTTTTCGCATGATTAATCAATTGTGCACACTGCAACAGCTGGCTTTGCTTCGGTTGAAGATCGCCTTCAATATAAAGCGCAGACGTATAAACCGGCTTCCGCTTAATCTTTTCCGCAAACAGATCATCGGATACGCTCAGTACGGCGACCCCTTTTTGGCTGTAGGCGGTACGGATCGCCTGATTTAAAAGGTCAGGCAGGGCTTCGGCCGAATGAACCTGCTGATTAAAGACAGCCACATCCTCAAACATTCGTTCAAGACCGATCTCCTGAAAGTAATCTCTTCCGATTTCATTTGAAGACACCTGCCCTGTAATCGCCAGCACAGGCGCCCCGTCAGCTTTGGCGTCATACAATCCGTTCAGCAGATGAACGGCACCCGGGCCAGCTATCGAAAGGCAGACGCCGATTTTGCCTGTCAGCTTCGCATCAGCTGCGGCAGCGAGAGCAGCGGTTTCTTCATGGCGCACTTGAATGAAGCGGAGGCTGTTTTCTTCATGCCGCAATTCATCGATAAATTCGTTGACGCTGTCCCCCGGCATGCCGTAAACATGATCAATATTCCATTCCTTCAGCAGTTCTGCAGCTACTTTTCCTGCGGTTTTGTTTGCCATATCACGTCCTCCTTTGTTTCTTCCATACCACTTTTTCGCTGCCGGGAAACGTGATCCGGCATGCTGACGAAAGTGAAGGAAACCACGACAGCGGCTGTTTCATGCTTTGTGTTCCCAGCCGTGCTCATCTCGCATAAAGATCTCTCCGCCACACTGCTGAACTTGAAGCCATGCCCGGTAAATCCGGCGGCACCTATCCTAAGCACCACTCCATGTATACATGATCAAATCTACTAAAAGGCTGCCACTCATTTTGATATGCCCCAGCGAAGTTAGACAATAAAATGTCATGAAGCGGTTAGACTGGCATGAGTCCGGAATTGTATGGCACTCATGCCTTTTCATTTGGTCTTCATCCTTTAGAGCAATTGCGGCGCAGTTCATTCACACAAGTGTTGAAACTTTTTTAATATTTAAATTGTTATAATTTAGGTTCAGAGTTATAATTTAACAGAAATAAACCGAATTTGCATAGCATCGATGAAAGTTAAGATTGTTAAATCCTTCGTCAAACACAGGGGTGGTCGTGGCGGCAACTATTATAATCTGCTTTTATAAAATTTTTAGCATTTGATACTGGATTGTTTATCCAATCATCCTGATCTGATGGGTCAGCAGTGCTCGTACGTATGTGAATCCACCTGTCATGCGGCATTGTATAAAGGTTACTCCATTTTAGAAGGACAAGCTGGTCTGTTCTATTAATGCAGATACCACGACAATTTCAATCCGCTTGTTAAGTCTCCTCGGCACGTTAGGTATTCATAATGCTGTAGATTATCAGTTTCAAGTGTTGTGGAAGCCATCTGTCTTCGAGATTCGGTTGTTGCGGTCTGAAGGTAATTTCACTGAAACTATAGTCGAAACACTCAAATCTTCTTATCTTATTAACCGTATACTTCATAGTCTAAGTTTCGGGTGAAAAGGAGAGACGCGGATCGTCAAGGTAAAGTCCCTCTCTTTTATCAAAAGAATTTAGAATTGGAGGCATTTACATGTTATCAGAAATAGAAAAGGGGCTTGAGGGCCTGCGTGTAAAACTTGATCGTATTGATGAACAACTGTTGGATACATTGAAAGAACGTTTAGAATGCTGCATTAAGATTGGATTATACAAACGCGAGTATAATATTCCGATGATGCAGCCGCACCGAATTAACTTTGTCCAGGAACGGGCAGCTCGATACGCTGACGAGAATGGTTTAAGTCAAGAGTTTTTGCGTAACCTTTATGAGCTCATTATTTCTGAAACGTGCAGGGTTGAGGATATCGTAATTGACCATTCAGAAAATCGGAGACAGGACATTTCTTCAAGCCTGGCCGGTCAAAAAAGAAAAAGGGAGGAATTGTTTAATGGGGGCAGGGATACAAACACTTCTAATTGACAACTATGATTCATTTACTTACAACCTGTATCAATTGATCGGCGAAGTAAATGGCCGACCGCCAATAGTTGTCCGTAATGATGTGGACTGGTCACAAGTGCCGATTGATGAGATTGACAACATCGTGATCTCCCCAGGCCCCGGTCGACCGGAACGGGTTGAGGACTTTGGTATTAATACAACTATTATTCAAGAAGCTAAGCTGCCAGTCCTCGGAGTCTGTCTTGGACATCAAGGCATAGCTCATTTGTTTGGCGGGAAGGTGAACCATGCTTCTGAGCCTATGCATGGACGAACATCAGTCATTCACCATTCAGGGGTTGATATCTTTGACGGGCTTCCTCCTGAGTTCTCTGTCGTACGCTATCACTCCCTTGTCGTTACTGATCTGGGTGATGATGTGGAAGCAATTGCGTGGACAAAAGATGAGTTGATTATGGGGCTTCGACACCGCAATCTGCCGATTTGGGGTGTGCAATTCCACCCCGAGTCAATCTGCAGTCATTATGGGCGCGAGTTGCTTGCCAACTTTAGAGACCTGACTCCGAAGCGCACTGAACGATCAAGACCGTCTCCCAAATTAAAGGAGCCTTCCCATTCTAAAAGCGATTTCTACCGGATCCATTTTCGAAAATTATCGGGATTTCCTGACGCTCAGTTAAGTTACCAGACACTATTTGCTGATGCACCTCATGGATTCTGGCTTGACAGCAGCAGTGTCATTGAAGGCTTGTCACGATTTTCCTATCTTGGCGATGGTGCGGGAGAGAATGCTGAATATTTGACCTATAGAGTAGCAGAAGGTGTTGTAAAAGTACAACGTTCGGGTCAAGAGACGGAGTTCATTCAACAGTCATTTTATGATTATCTTGATGAGCAAATCCGCCGTCGGGCAACATCTACTCCGGAAGGCCTTCCCTTTGACTTCAATCTCGGCTATGTGGGCTACATTGGCTATGAGCTAAAAGCTGAAACTTGCGGGAGCAGCCGGTATCAATCTGAGATTCCTGATGCAGCCCTGCTTTTCGTTGACCGCATGCTTGTTTTTGATCATCTTGAACAGGAAGCCTATCTGTTGTGTCTTTCGACTGGGGATGAGGATAAGCAAGCACTCAACTGGCTAAATACGGCAGAGCGAATCTTGAATGACATTCCTGCTGCAGCAAACGATTCGGACAAGGATTCAGTCCTTACATCCGTGCCAGACCACAATATCCCAATCGAGTTTCGGCATAACCGGCCTTCTTATCTTCAACTGATCAACAATTGCTTAGAAGAAATCCGCAATGGTGAATCCTATGAGATATGTTTGACTAATTCCGCAACTGTTTATACCCCTATAGATCCTTGGATTACGTATACGCATCTGAGAAGAATCAGTCCGGTTCCCTATGGGGCATTTTTAAACTTTGCGGATGCAGCAGTACTAAGTGCCTCTCCGGAACGGTTCCTCTCAATCGGTGCTGATCGTATCGTTGAGTCCAAACCGATCAAGGGTACCCGGATGAGAGGCAGGACTTCTGCTGAAGATCACCAATTACGAAATGAGTTGCTAAGTGATGAAAAAGATCTCGCAGAGAACTTAATGATCGTTGACTTAGTCAGAAATGACCTTAACACTGTTTGTGAAATAGGATCTGTTCATGTACCTAAGCTTTTCGATGTAGAAACATATGCACCAGTTCACCAGTTGATCTCGACGATTCGCGGCACTATACGTCCGGACAAATCAACGGTTGATTGCGTCCGCGCTGCTTTTCCAGGCGGTTCGATGACCGGTGCTCCGAAAATTCGGACGATGGAAATCATAGACCGACTCGAGAAGGGCCCCCGCGGTGTCTACTCGGGCAGCCTCGGCTGGTTTGGACTGAGTGGAGCTGCGGATCTTAGTATTGTTATCCGCACAGTTGTTGTGACCGATGACAAGGCGACTTTTGGTGTCGGAGGAGCGATCGTAGCATTGTCAGATCCAGAAGAGGAATTCAAAGAAACTCAGGTTAAAGCGCGAGCTATGGTCTCAGCTATCGCAGCAGCGGAAGTCTCTGCAGTGGGAGGTTCAAGATGAGTCAGGAAATAAGGCAGTGTGTGATTGCGGGAGGAGCCGGCGGCGTTGGCGGGATGTTTGCAGACCTTCTTGAAGAATCGGGTGTTGAAGTATGTATTATCGATATGAATCCTCCTTCCGTTCGTCGACAATTCATGAAATGTGACATTACGGTTCCGACTCCACAGGCCAAAGATAAGATCCAAAAGGCCGACATGGTGATGCTCGCTTTACCAGAGACCGCGGCTCTTCAAGCAGTAAAAGTTGTCGGGACGTTAATGAAGCCTGATTCTCTCTTGGCGCACACTCTTTCTGTACAATCACCCATATTTAACAAAATACACGCTTTGGGTTTGCCTTTCGAAAGCATAGGTCTTAACCCTATGTTTGCTCCCAGCCTTAGTATCGTGGGTAGACCGGTAGCTGTCATCGTTCAAAACGATGGGCCTAAAGGAAGTCATTTGATTCAGATGATTTTAGATTGGAAAGGTCGTCCGGTGCTATTAGAAGCTGAGGAGCATGATCAATTGGCCGCGGCTTTGCAAGCACTCACTCATGCAGCGATACTCACCTTTGGATTGGCGCTCGCAGAATTAGATGTTGACATTGCAAAACTTGGTTCTCTTGCACCCCCTCCGCATGCAACTATGCTTGCGCTACTGGCACGGATTAGTTCTGGAACACCGGATGTGTATTGGGACGTCCAATCCGTGAACCACCAAGCAATGACGGCTCGTGCTGCACTGGCTGAAGCAGTTGCATCGTTGAATGAATCGGTGAGGGATCAGTCCGTATTCACCGAACTGATGCGTAAATCCCGAGAGGTATTTGGATCTGAAATAGCCCATTACCAAGATCTCTGTACTAGTATCTTTGAAGGGCCAATCGCACCAAAGGAGGGAAAGCACAGCCAAACCAATCCCCCGGTTAATTGAATTTTATAAACAACTGATTCCTTTGAACAGCTTTCCGGCATAAATAGAAGTATGAAAATATCGTGTAGATTCGCGACTTTTCCACTGACAAGTTCGCTAGTTTTGTGATATTTGGTCACATTAAAACAGCCTGCCGTTTCCGGCAGGCTGTTTGATGATTATTGATCAAGCTTCAGCTTCTTCAGCTGTTCGGCGAGCGCGTTGTTGATTGGCTCATCTTTGTTTTGCTTTTTCATGTAGGAGTGTACATCGCGTTTTGATGCTTTTGAATTTTTGTCTTTTGCCCTGCGCTTTTCGAAAACGGAGAGTTTTTCTCTGTGGCCGCAGACGCAGGCGAATGTCTGGCCTTCTCCGTGTCCTCGCAGTTCCATGCGCTTATGGCAGTTCGGGCAGCGGGCGTTCGTCTGTTTGGCGACTGTTTTGCGGTGGCCGCACTCCCTGTCCTGGCAGACGAGCATTGTGCCGCGTTTGCCGTTTACTTTCAGCATCAGTTTTCCGCAGTCAGGGCAATGGGTCCCTGTGATATTGTCATGCTTAAACGTTTGATTGCTGCTTTTGATTTCTCTGATCGTCTGCTTTGCGTACTCCTTCATTTCTTTGATAAAGGCGGAGGATTTCAGTTTTCCTTTCGCAATGCCTGACAGCTTCTGCTCCCATTCAGCGGTGAGGGCAGGAGATTTTAAATCTGACGGAACAAGCTCAAGGAGCTGTTTTCCTTTTGAGGTGATATAGATATCTTTTCCTTTTTTCTCGATCAGGAATGTGTTGAACAGCTTTTCGATAATGTCGGCGCGTGTTGCCACCGTCCCGAGTCCGCCCGTCTCTCCGAGAGTCTTCACAAGGTTTTTTTCTTCTCCCTGCATAAATGCGGCCGGATTTTCCATCGCAGACAGTAATGTTCCTTCATTAAACCGCGCCGGCGGTTTTGTTTCACCCTTCGTCTCTGTCAAAGACCGGACGGACAGCGTGTCGCCTTTTGCGAGTTTAGGAAGGGTTTGATCCTTTTCTTCCTCGTCATCATCTTCGTCTGCGAAATCGTACACCGCTTTCCAGCCTTGCGACTGAACGGTTTTCCCTTTTGCCGTAAAGGTTTCTCCACCGATTTCGGCGAACACTTTAGTTTCTTCATATTCAAACGGCGGCATTAAAACGGCGAGAAAGCGCTTCGCGATCAAATCGTAAAGCTTTCTTTCCTTTTCGCTTAACGCACCGAGCGCAAGCGGCTCTTCCGTCGGAATAATCGCGTGGTGATCGGATACTTTCGCATCGTTAACAAAGCTTTTATTGGCTTTAACGCCATGCTTTAAGATCCGGGTCACATGCTGAGCATAAGGCTTGACCTGCATGCCTTCCAAACGGTCTTTCAGCGTAGGGACGATGTCATTAGAAAGAAATCTTGAGTCCGTCCGCGGATAGGTGACGAGCTTATGCTGCTCATAGAGCTTCTGCAAAACGGACAGCGTTTCTTTTGCGGAAAATCCGTAGCGTTTATGGGCATCCCTCTGCAGCTCGGTCAGATCATAAAGTCCGGGGGCAAAGCTTTTTTTCGCCGTTTTTTTCAAGTCGACGATAGCGGCCGGTTTGCCTTGCAGCGCTCCTGCAAGCTGTGACGTCACAGACGCGTTGAAAGTGCGGGTCTGCTTCGTTTTCTTGTCCTGCCACGTCAGCGTCATACCGTCAACCGCTGCACGCAAGCCGAAATAAGGGACGGGTTTAAAGTTCTTGATATCTTCCTCTCTTTTCGCGATCATCGCCAATGTCGGCGTCTGTACGCGTCCGCAGGAAAGCTGGGCGTTGAATTTCGTTGTCAGCGCCCTCGTCGCGTTGATGCCGACGATCCAATCGGCTTCAGCTCGAGCCACGGCTGAATGGTAAAGGTTTTCAAAGTCTTTGCCGTTCTTTAAGTTTTTAAATCCGTCTTTAATCGCTTTGTCTGTGACCGATGAAATCCACAGGCGCTTCAATGGCTTCGTAATCTTTGCTTTTTCGATGATCCAGCGGGCGACAAGCTCGCCTTCCCGGCCGGCATCGGTTGCTATGACGATGTCTTTGACGTCTTTTCTGATCAGCTGCGATTTAACCGCCTGAAACTGCTTTCCGGTCTTTTTAATGACGACAAGCTTTAAAGGCTCGGGGATGATTGGCAGATCTTCAAGCCGCCAAGACTGGAATTCCTTTCCGTATCCTTCAGGGTCCGCCAATGTGACCAGATGGCCGAGCGCCCATGTCACGATATAGCGGTCGCCTTCAAGATATCCGTTTCCTTTTTTATGACACTTCAGCACGCGGGCCAAGTCACGGCCGACTGAAGGTTTTTCTGCTAAAACGACTGTTTTAGACAAGTCCATCACATCACTTTCTTGTTCATGCATCCTTTTATTATAACAGATGATACAGATGCAGCTCTAATGTTCATGATTCCTTTATTTCAATTTCAGAAAAAATGACGTGTGTCACGGTTTGGGCATATGGTGATGTTTCATTGATAAACGCTTCGATCTGCGTCAGGCTCTCTGCATTGATTTTCAGCATATAGCAGGCGGCTCCCGCGATCCGGTAGCAGAATTCAATATTCGGGAGGCGTTCGATATACGCTTTAAACCTTTCGTATTCCCCGTTTTTCACCGTTGCTTCAATGATGCAGGATACGGGAAGGCCGACCTTTTGGTAATCGATGTCAAGCGTATATTTTTTAATGACGCCGAACGATTCGAGCCGCCTGACCCTTTCGGTCACAGACGGCGCGGAAAGGCTGATCTTCCTGCCCAGCTCCCGCATCGATAAACGGCTGTCTTTCTTTAATTCGGCTATGATTTTAAAATCGAGGTCATCAATTTTCATATGTAACTTTATTCCCTTCATTCTATTTCATCATTTTAATATTATCATGAAAATTCTTTCGTTCGAAATTCATTTTTCACTTCTGCTTATATATGATTATGAAGAGGTGATCATCATATGACAAGAATCAATTTTTCAGACAGAGGAGAGACGCCGTTTCAGCGGCTGCTCGGACACTCCGAAAGCCTGATGTCAAACTGGACGGCTTTAGCTGAGGAGCTGTCAGGAGACGGCTTTTTATCAAAGGAACTGAAGGAGCAGGTGCGCCGCGTGCTGGCTCAGGGAAACGGATGCGAATATTGCAAGGCAAAGGGGAAACCCGAGATCCCGAATCAGCAGAAAACGAGCTTTGCAATGGGGTTTGCAGAGGTCTTTTTGGCGCAGAGGGAGCGCGTTTCAGACAGGCAGTTTGATGTTTTAAAAGAAGTGTTTTCAGAAGAAGAAATAACGGAATTGACCGCATTTATTTGTTTTACGACTGCTCAGCAATATTTCGGCGCTTTAATGAAGCTTCCGGCAGACGCATAAATCCAACGGAGAAAAAACCTGTCATATTTGTCCCCTTTTGGTTTATAGTATAAAGGTAGACTATCACTCCACAGGAGGTATACTATGCTGCAAACGCCGATTGGCCGCCTTCGGTTGATGGGTTTTATTGAAGGCATTTCGCTTTTAATCCTGCTGTTTATCGCCATGCCGCTTAAATATTGGGCGGATTATCCGATGGCCGTTACGATTGTCGGATCGCTTCACGGCGGATTGTTTATTTTGTATTTGTTTGTTCTGTTGTATGCGACTTTTGTGCTGAGGTGGTCTGTGAAATGGCCGGCTGCCGGTCTTGTAGCCGCATTTGTTCCGTTCGGCAATTTCCTTTATGACCGGGGACTAAAAAAATATGATCAGTAAAAACCGCCGGGAAACCCGGCGGTTTTTTTGATCACTCATTTAAAAAGCGTTTCAGCTCTTCCTTGTTTTGTTCAAGGTCTAAATCGAGGACCGCCCCGTATGTTGGATCGTCTTTGTTCGTGAATGATCCGTCAACCGGGAGCCTGAAGCTTTTGGTTTCTTTTACGCTTCCGAGCAAAAAGTCTTTGCCGAGGGAGAAGATGACGCCGTTCGGAATGTTTGTTTCAATATACGGATCGACGAGCCCCCACAGCTTCGGAAGCTGGGCGATATTTCCGATGCTCATCGCTTCTTTTTGAAGCTCTGAAAAGATTTCCTGCTGTCTTCTGACCCGTCCAAAATCGCTTTCTCTGTCATGCCTGAACCGGACATAGCCCAGCAGCCTATCACCGTGAAGAATTTGTTTTCCCGGCTGCAGTGTCATGCCGATTCCGTACGACATTTTTTTCGGAACGTCGACTTCGATGCCGTCAGGCGCCACCGCATCAACGATTTTGGCAAAACCTTTAAAATCGATGATGGCATAATAGTTAATGTCCAAATCAAAGGATTCTTTTAATGTTTTTCTGACGAGTTCCGGGCCTCCGTATGCATAAGCCGCATTGACTTTTTGCTTGTCATATCCCGGTATGTCGACATAGCTGTCCCTCATAATCGAAATCAATTTAGGCTGTTTCTGCTTTTTATTATAATGGATCACCATCATCGAGTCAGACCTTGAATGGTCTTCCCCTCTTGAATCGATCCCTAGAACGAGGATGTTCACTTCATCAAGATCAGAGCCTTCCCCGTTAAATTCAAACTGACCGTCTTCTTTAAAATCCCCGTCAGATTCGGATAAGCCTTTTTTGTATTCAAAGTAGGTATAACCCGCTGCTGCTATGATAACCAGCAACATTAAGGTAAACAGGCGCTTTATGATTTTTCGCCTTTTTCTTTTCGGTTTTCTTACTCTTACTCTAACCCTCTCCACTTTTATCACCGCCACACATAAGACTATCACAGGATCAAACAGCGGGCAATTAATAAAAGAAAGATCAAGCCGTCTAATCGTGTCGAAAAAGATAATCTTTTGTTTTCATTTCTTTCATTTTGAAAGAAAAATGATCGAATTTTGATCTTTTCGTCAAAAATCGACTACATCCACTTCGTCATCCATGCGATATAGTAAGAAGCCGGGATAAACAGAACTTGGGCAAAAATCGTCCCGGCCACCCTCGATGTTGCCATCGTGATCGAAGCCCATTTCAAATAGGTGTAGCTCCGCCTCCCTTTTGCTACGTCATCTGCAAGTACCGAAACCTTCGGATCGACAAACAGCGCCAGCAGCATCGTCGCCACCCCGTTGACAAGGCCGGAAGCCATCACCGCGGTCGTATGCCTTTCGGGCACGAGGACGCCCGCATAAAGAGCGGCAAGAACGCCGATTGTATAAATCGCCGTGATGGCCATGTTCAAGACAAACAGCCGCTTCGGTATGTAGCAGAACCGAAAGTCTTTCACATATTCCAGACTCGGTCTTCTCGCATAATGCTTGGCATGCTTGAAGATATTTTTTGAGAACGCCTTGCGAAACACTTGCAAAACGGAGCCGTTTTCCCCTGCCAAATGAACAATCGCTCTCGAAAATACGGCGACAAACGTCGGCAGAAGCAGCATTCCGAAAATTGTACCGACGGTTGAACCAAAGATTAAAAACCGAAATTGGCTGCCGACGAGGGAAAGTGCGTCCGCACCCGCAACATCGACAAGCTTCCCCGTCACAGGCTGCTGAACCATGTTTGACATTCTTGAGACGATGACCATCACATTAAATAATGACAGCGCCGATGCGATAAATCCGACTCTCGCGCCTGACAGACGAGCGGCGTATGCGAGCGTTTCGATGGAATGGATCAGCAACAGAAAACAAAAAATCAATAGTACCTTAGATGTTAAAAAGTCCATTTCTCTTCCTCCAGTCTATAGGTAAGACTGTTTTCAAAACGCAAACGTTTCGGCAAATCAAAAACCGCCCCGGCAAAAGCCGAAGCGGTCTCAATTATCATATTTATTCGAGCAAATAATTTATCCGCTGCCAAAGGCGGTCATTTGAATTTCGTAAAAGATCAGCATCTATCGTTCCGAGTTGAAAGTAAACACCATGGAATTTCTGATACAAGACAACGAAAGCCCTACCTCTCATTCGTCCTTGCGGCTCCGAAGCCGCGCCAGTGTGAATTGTGAAACAAAAAGTCTTTTTTCCCTCTATCCTGTTAGGGGCGGGTCAGAGGAAGAAATCAGTATCTTCTAAGAAAGAAAAAAGAAGTCTACTTTCCATTTATTTGCTCTTTTGCGTGTTCCTGTTTTTTATTATACTACAGTTCGTCCTTGATGACAAACTGTTAAGCACAGCGCGCTACAGATCCAGCGTGACCGGGGTGCTTTCACCTTCATTCATCAGTCTGATTTCCGAAGGCTCAATCTCAAGCACGGTCAAGTTCGGATCGTCCTTTCCGTCAAACCAGCGCTCAAGCTTTTCATCCCAGATTTTGTCCTTTAAATCTTTTGAATGGTTGAGCTTTGCCGTACCTGTGATTTCAAGGTATGCATCGCCTAATCCTTCGCCGTTATAACCCAACAGCACGTGGACGTTCGGATTGTTATCAATTTCTTCTGCCTTGTGCGTCTCATCGCTTGTCGGTGTATAAAGCGTCAGCCCGTCGTGGAAAAAGGTCATGTAGCGGGAATGAGGTTTGCCGCTTTCGACCGTTGCAAGCGAACCGATTTTATGATGATCGAGAATGTCGAGCACTTTGTTCTTCAATTGCTGCTGATCCATTTTAAGTTCCCTCCTTTGTATCGTCTCCACTGTTACTTTTCCACAATGTCTTGTATATTAAACAATTGAGCGGAGGTTTTTGACGTGAATATTTTCATATCGTTTGATGCTGGGGCTGATATGGGCTACATTGCTTTGACGGAAAACCGTGCCGGGTCTGCCGCAGCAACCGATGATATCGGCAATACGGCTTTGGCTGCAGACTTTGACTGCCATCAGCGGATGATCGGTGTCGAATTTCCGGGGAAGGCGGCTCCGGAAATAGCGCGGCTTGGAACGCTGACCGGCAGAAAACACAAACTTGAACCGGCTTTCCTAAACGGCGCCCGCGTTCATCGGTTTCGACCGACGTCACAGGAAGCGGTCAAAACACTTTGTGTGAACGGTGTTCAATTTTATTTTGCCGATCATGACGGACAACGCTTCATCGGCTTTGATGTGTTTGATCGGACGGAAAAAAGCAAATGAGATTGGCTCCCATTCGCTAAATTCTCGGGTCTGTGAACACATCGTGATCATCGGTGCTTGTTGAAGAAAACTCCGTAACCACAGCACCTTCACTCCCCGCTTTGAACCAATGTTTCGTATCCGGCGGAATCGTGTACTGTTCGCCGGGTGTGAGCTGAATTTCGTGCCAAACGGTGAAATGCTCGATATCTTCGTGCGGCGGCAGAACGGCCGGGACTTCCGTTTTTTCTCCTTCTACATACAAATACACTTTTCCGTATCTGCACCTGAATGTCTCTTCTTTCCCTTCCTTCCCGTCTACGGGAGGATGCCGGTGTTCGGGGCATGTTTGTTCAGGGAATAATACAAGCTCTTTGGCACAGTAGCGGTCTGTGTTGACATAGACGAACAGCTGAAGTCCCAGCTTATTCAGCTTATTTAAACCGTAGTCCATGATTTGGATGTTTTCTTTATCATCGTCGCTCAGCGCGATGCCCGCTTTCTCGTAGTATTCGATTACGTCTTCCTTTGTCACCTTCACACGAGCTTCCCCCTTTTATGTCGTGATAAAGTCTCCGCCGTTGACGTGGAGGGTCTGCCCTGTCATATACGAAGAATCGTCAGATGCTAAAAGCACATAGCAGCCCACATGATCCACCGGCTGACCTGGACGGCCCATCGGTGTATTTGTACCGAACTTCGCCACTTCCTCACCTGAAAATGTGGACGGGATCAGCGGCGTCCAAATCGGTCCCGGTGCAACGGCATTGACACGGATGCCGTCTTTGACGAGCGCCTGTGACATCGACCGTGTAAATGCATTGATCGCACCTTTTGTTGCCGTGTAGTCAATCAGCTGCGGATTGCCCCGGTAAGGGTTGATCGATGTTGTATTGATGATCGCGCTGCCCGGCTCCAAATAATCGATCGCTTTTTTTGTAAAGTAGAAATAAGAGAAGAAATTTGTTTTAAATGTTTTCTCAAGCTGTTCACTGGAAATCTCTTTAATGCTGTCTTTTGGATGCTGTTCGGCCGCATTATTGACAAGAATATCAAGACGGCCGAGCTCCTTTACAGTCTGTTCAACCGCGTCATTGCAAAATGCTTCGTCTCTGACGTCTCCGGGAAGCAGCATGCATTTGACGCCTTCTTTTTCAACCCGCACTTTCGTCTCCTGAGCGTCCTCATGTTCATTTAAGTAGACGATCGAGATGTCCGCGCCTTCTTTAGCATAGGCAACGGCAACTGCCCTGCCGATTCCGCTGTCGCCCCCTGTAATCAGTGCGACCTTTCCTTTCAATTTATCCGTCCCTTTGTAATTTTCATCTTCATAGATCGGACGCGGGTTCATGACGCTTTCGATGCCGGGCTGACGGTCTTGCGTCTGTGCCGGCTGTCCGTTTGTCTGCTGATTGCGCAAATCCATTTGTGATTCCTCCCTTTAGCTGATATTACTAGACTTTTAACCGGAGAAATTTTTGTTTAAACATGACCGTGTGCGCGAAAAATGAAGAAAGCCCCGGGTGACCGGGGCTTTTACCACTCTTTATCCTGTATAAACCGGTGAAACAAAACGTTCAGCCTTCCGTACAGCTGCTCGCGGTCTCCGGTCTGGTACGCTTTTATACTTTCGTCACTTTCAATCATCGAAGAGCTGATCAAGCTCAAAATCTCGGAACCTTCCGGAGACAGATCGGCCGGCGCCAGCATGATAAGCATCCGCGTCATCTTCATGACGCTTCCGTCCATCCCTTTGATCTCGAACGGTTTGGACAGATCATAAGCTTTAAAGAGGGGAATCGCGGCCGCTTCGCTTTTTAAATGGAACAGTGCGAAGGTGGTTCCGGGAATGCCGAGGCCCCCCTGTGCTTCTCTTGTCATCAGCCCGCCGGCCATCTGCCCTGCATCCGTAACCAGACCTTGATCTTCAAGGGTGCTGCAAAGGCGTTTGACCGTATGTTCCAGGCTTGATTCAGCTTCCAGCGTTTCAACTGTAAAATGGCTCAGTAAATGTTGAATGCCGGCTGCGTAATGGCCGATTTTCCGCGCAATCTGAAGCATATCAGGAAACGGCTCCGGTTTTTTGGGAGCCATCCGCTTTTTCCGAAGGATGAGCGGGATTTTCCGGGTGAGCTGGTGTTTGATCTGTTTCACATCTTCTGTGTCAAGGAGCGGACTGACGGTGACGCAGTCAATGTTTTCATATGGGATCGGCACGGTTGAAACGATGATGTCATAGGCACCGGTATTTTTCGATTTCAGCTCCATCAGCGAGGATATCTCAAAGGAAGCGATTTCAGGAAGCTCTTTTTTCAGCCGCGAGGCCAGCATCTCTGATGAACCGATTCCGCTCGAACAAATCACGAGCGCGCTGATGTCTACTTTTTGTTTGCTCATCTCAAGCGCCGATCCAAAGTGAAGGACGATAAAAGCAATTTCTTCATCTGGAAACCGGATTTCCGAAAAAAATGTTTCGACGCCTTCCTCTATGGCCATATATAAGAGAAAATAATCTTTTTTGACCTGTTCTGTTAACGGATTATGCACCGACATCTTTTCTTTGATCCGGATGATCGCCGGTTCAAGGTGGGCGATTAATCCTTCATAAAGCGAATGGTTGCCTGTTAAATTCGTGCCCGTTTTTTGCGAGATGAAATCGATCAGCTTTTTCGTCCTGAGGGCGGTATCCAGCTCGATATCTTCCGCTCTGTAGTCGATTTTGAAGCTTTTGTTGGCACTTCTTAAATGCATCGTTATATAACCCGCCTCAGCTTCGGGGATCTTCACGTGAAACGCATTTTCAAGCTCCTTTGCAAGCGCAAGCGCCAGTTCAAACTCTTTCGTACGCTTCAGGTCCGTCAATTCTTCTTCATTCATATTAATCATTTCACCGAGCTGTATCCGCTCGATCGCAAACGTCAAGTGGACGACGAGAGCGATGTATGCACTGTCGGAAAGGGAAAGCCCATACTTTTCTTTCATCTGAAACAGCACTTTTTCCGCTTTCAGCAATTTCCCCCTGCTGACGACACCGAATATTTTCTCCGGCGCTTCGTTCTTGCCTTTAATATTCATTTCGATTGTTTCCAGAAACTGCTGAACATCGAGCTTGTCGGCCATCAAGTTTCCGACGATTTTTCGCTTGGCATCCTCCGGCCCCCTCAGCTCTATGCCGTAACCTCTTTTTCTGATCAGCGACAGGCCGAACGGAGCGATCCACTTCTCCAGCTCGTCAAGATCGTTGCTGATCGTTGCCGTCGTCACCTGCAAGTCATTGGCGATTGTATAAAGCTTGATCGGTTCTCCCGCTTCAAGCATCGCGCATAAAATCAAAAGCTTTCGTTCATCGGCACTGTATTCGACATGGCTGTCCCGGGACAGATCTTCAAGAAGCCGCTGTTTGTCTCTGTAGACACCGACCAGTTTCAAGCCTTTTCCCGGCTGCTTATCAAGTTGAAGACTGTACTTGTCCAGAACGGATTTAACCGCTTTGAGCTCGCGGTGGACCGTTCTTGTGCTGACTTCAATATAGTCGGCAATTTCATTGACTTTGACATAGCGGTTTTGATGCAAAAGGTATTTCATCAATTTTTGTTCCCTTGCTGTCATATACATAAAACGCCGCCTCCGGTGTTGTCGTTTTTGCGGGAGTGAAAGGGGGTCCGGCGGTTGAAACGGTATCCCTATCATAAAACGCTGTTAAGAAATCTTCAATTCGAACTAATTAATTTTTTATTAAAATCTTCAAGAAGTGAAGAAACATCAGCCCACAGCTGATGTTTCTAGGTTAGGTTGCATCTGCGCCGCCCTGTTCATACATTCTGTTTCGGCAGCCCCCGCCCGGCTGCCGAACTTTTCCCGATTCTATCTGAAACTATGCTTTCAAATGGCTGATCACCAGTTTGAATAAAGAATGATCCTCTTTTAGTCCGCATACATCTCGAAGCACGCCTTCATAGCCTTTTTCAGCGATCATGCTTTGAAGCTCAACGGCTTCCGGATCATCGGCACAATCAAACTGCAGCGCCAAGGCAATACCTTCTGCAAGGCGGACAGGTTCAAAGCCGAGGTCGCAAAGCTTTCTGGCCGGGCCGACAAGACGGTCATCCCTGCCAAGCTTGCGAAGCGGCGACCTGGCCACACGGGTGACATCGTCTGATAGGCATTCATTTTCAAAGCGCCCGATAATTTTTGTCATATATGCCCGGTGCTCTTCCTGTGTAAAATCGTATGTCTGAACAAGGTACCGGCCTGTTTCTTCAAGCGCGCCTGCTACCGTTTGACGGACCTCCGGGTGGTGAATGGCGGCTTTTATCGTCTTCAAACCTTTCTTATAGCCGGCATACGCCGCCATGGCATGTCCGGTATTGACCGTAAACAGCTTTCTTTCGATGAATGGCGCGAGATCCGGTACATATGTCACACCTTCAATATCCGGCACTTTTCCCGCGAATTCCGTTTGATCGACGGCCCATTCGAAAAAAGGCTCCACCGTTACTTTCAACAGATCATCATGATGCTGGATCGGCACAATTCTGTCGACTGCCGAGTTCGGAAAACCGACTGAATCGCTGATTGCGGCGCGCTCTGTTTCAGTTAAGCGGGCAAAAATCTCCTCGCGAAGATGAGCGCTGCCTCCGATCATATTCTCGCAAGCTATGATGTTTAAAGGCTGTGTATTTAGTTTTATCCGGCGCTTCAAACCTTCTGCAATCGGCTCTGCGATCAGCTTAAGAACCGCAGGGCCCACCGCAGTGGTGACAAGGTCGGCTTTCGCTATGAAATCATACAATTCGTCAAGCTGGGTCGCACTGTTGATCGCCCGAACCGGGCCAATCGTTTCCTGCTTCCTTCCGGCATCGGCCAATTCGACGATATAGCGGCCCTTGTCGTTCAGTTCCTTGATCACGGCATCGTTTACATCGGCGAACACGACATCATACCCCGATTTGCAGAGCAAGGCTCCGATAAATCCCCGGCCGATGTTCCCCGCACCGAAATGCAGTGCAATCATATTTGGTCACCTTCTTCAAAAACCGCCATTAACTCGTCTTCATTTTTCGCATTGATGATCCGTTCGACGTTGTCCGCTTCTGAGCAGACGATCGCAATCTTTGACAAAATGTCCAAATGCTCATCATTTTTCCCGGCAATGCCAAAGATCACTTTAGCGATATTGCCATCGCCGTATTCGACACCTTCCGGAAGCTGGATCACGGATATTCCGGAGTGAAGAACATCCCGCTTGCTGTCTTCCGTACCATGCGGAATAGCGATTGCGTTCCCCATGTAAGTGGAAGTGAGGCCTTCCCTCTCCAACATTTTCTCGATATAATCCGCGGTCACATAGCCGGCGTCAACCAGCGCCTTTCCGGCCAGCCTGATCGCTTCTTCCTGCGTTGCGGCAGATTGATTGAGATGAATGTTTTCTTTTGCAAGTACTGGTTTCATTGGGAAATCACTCTCTTTCATACATGTTGTGTGAGCCTGATTGACAGGCTCACGGATTCTCAAACTTTACTTTTTAAGCTGATTGATCAGTTCATCGTATTTTGGACTGTTAAGGAAATTTTCCACTGATATGTGTCTAGCGTTTGGAAGCTTCGCTTTTGCGCGTTCCGTTAAGTCTTTATGCGTAATGACGATGTCGGCATCTCCAGGCAGATTATTGATCGATGTATTGGATACGTCGATATCGAGTTCTGCTTTTTTGACTTTGTTTTTCAAAATCGATGCCCCCATCGCACTGGAGCCCATTCCGGCATCACACGCGAAAATGATCTTGCCGACATTTTCATAAGTTGCCTCTGATTCTTCCGCTTCATCAGCCGAAGTCAATGCAGAAACGGCTTGGCTCTTCTTACCTTTCATTTGCTGCATTTTTTCCGCTGCGGCTGTTAAATCTTCTTCGCCGGCTTTAGACGTTTTCAAAATCAAAGAAGCTACAATGAATGAAACGGCTGCCGCGACGAGAACACCAAGGATCACACCGATGTGGTTGCCTTTCGGCGTCATCGCCAGCACCGCAATAATGCTTCCCGGTGAAGGAACAGCCGCCAGCCCCGCATTAAAGATGGAGAATGTCAGCACACCGCTCGCTCCGCCCGCTATTGCAGCCAGGATTAACAGCGGTTTCATCAGAATGTAAGGGAAATAAATTTCGTGAATCCCACCAAGGAAGTGAATCACTGCAGCGCCCGGGGCGGTCTGCTTTGATGTGCCTTTTCCAAAAATCATGTAAGCTAAAAGAATCCCGAGACCCGGACCTGGGTTCGCCTCCAAAAGGAATAAAATCGATTTTCCTGTCTGGGCGGCCTGTTCAATACCAATCGGGCTCAAAATACCGTGGTTAATCGCATTGTTAAGGAAAAGAACTTTCGCAGGCTCTACAAAAATACTTGCCAATGGAAGCAGATTCGCATTGACGATCACTTCCACGCCGGCCGCCAATGTTTTGTTCAAGCCGAGCACCACCGGACCGATCGCAAGAAAGCCGAGCACTGCCAAAATGAAACCGAGAATTCCGGCTGTAAAGTTGTTGATCAGCATTTCAAATCCGGAACGGACCTTATCTTTGAAAAGCCTGTCCGTCAATTTCATCAGGAAGCCGCCCAGCGGCCCCATGATCATCGCGCCGAGGAACATCGGAATGTCCGCACCGACAATAACACCCATCGCTGCAGTCGCACCGACGACGCCTCCGCGGTGGTCGTACACCATCTTACCGCCCGTGTATCCGATCAAGAGCGGCAGCAGAAATTTGATCATCGGATCAACCAATGAAGCAAGCGCCTCATTCGGCATCCATCCCGTCGGAATAAACAGGGCGGTAATGATCCCCCATGCGATAAATGCACCGATATTCGGCATGATCATTCCGCTCAAATAGCTTCCGAAACGTTGAATCTTTACTTTGAAATCTGGATTTTGTCTTTCTTCCATTTCATAACCCTCCTTTGTTGTCCTTTAAAGCCTGTGATAAAAAAATGATGTCGAATAATGTCGGCTCCTTGTCTTTATATTAAAACGCTTACAGATGACTGCTCAATTGAAAGAAAACGGCACTTTGGCAGGAGCCGTGTGACAAAATTTAATAGTTTCATTTTTTAGTCTGGTTTCGGCTGCCGCGGCCGACTCGAGGAAAATAAAGGCGCGCTGAAGAATTGCATAAAAAAAGACCATTCCTGATTGGAATGGTCTTTCTTCATCATATTCAGCTTTTCAGCGGCCCGTAGCCCGACGCTCGCAAATTTTCCGCCATCGCTTCATACCCTCTGCTGTTTGGATGTACGCGGTCAATTGACAAATATTCTTGTTCGTGTCCTTTAAAGACAGCATAAGTATCGATCACCTTGATTTGCGGAGCGGACTCGAGCTGTTTTAAATGCCTGTTAAAGCCGGAAATCCATTTGTCCGCTAATTCGATCGACGGAAAAGGGTTGTATAAATTGAGAAGACGGACGAGGTAACGCGTATCTTTGTCTCCCTTTATGTCTCCGATTTTCTCAAGCATGCCTGAGTAGTTTTTCTGACAGTGTGAGGAAGCTTCCAAAAAGACGTGTTCATCCTTTTCTTTTTCATATATCTCCAGCGATTGCAGAAGGTCATTGCCGCAGCCCGTTATCGTGATGACGTCCGCTTTTTTGACCTGTTCCATGATGAACGGCTCGTTCAGCATCGCCAGAATGTCCGACGTTTCAAGACCCGATTTCGCAAATACAAGCAAAGAAACGCATTCGTTCAAATCCTCTTCCATTTTCCTTTTATAGCGCTGGACAAACCCCGGCTCAAACAAACCTGCACCGACCCCGACGGTTAGAGAATCGCCGAGAGCCGTATATTGAAGCGTCATATCCTTTCCCCCTCCGGTATGCCGTTTTTTCGCGGCAGCTACCATATATGTACTCGGGAGAGGCTCGAAAGGATACTTTTCTTTTTTCCTAAAAACCTAACTTTCTCGAAATGTCAAGCGCCGCCTTTTTCACTCTTTCGGTCAAATAAGGAAGACGGTCTTTCTGAAAGCGGGCTTCAAACCCGGCGATGCTGATCCCCGCCGCGACTTCGCGCTTATGATTGAAAATCGGCGCGGCGATCGCAGAGGTGTAGTCTTCGAGCTCCGAATGACTGACCGTGCAGCCGCTCCGGTACGACTCATTCAAAATGCGGATCAGCTCGTTCTTATCCCGGATCGTACCGGAAGCGATCGGCACCAGCTCTGTTTTCTTGATATAGGCATCCCGCTCTTCTTCAGGCAAAAATGTCAGAATGCTTCTTGCGCAGGCTCCGGCATATAAAGGGGACCGCCTCCCGATCGCTGTATAGAGGCGAACGGTCTGCGTGCCCTCAATTTTTTCTATATACATCGCTTCATTTCCCTGCCTCACGATCAAATGGACGGCTTCATCCACGTCATCGCGGAGTTCTTCCATGATAGGCAGAGCGATTTTTCGGATATCAAGCCTTTCTGAAACAAGGTGGCCGTATTGCAAAAACAGCAGTCCTAAAGCATACATCCCGTTCTCGTCACGGTCGAGAAAACCCATTTCTTCGAGAGAACAAACCATGCGGTAGACAGATGTTTTCGGCATGCCTGTCAGCTCAATCATGTCGCCCAGTGAGAGCCTTTCTCTCGTCAGGAACAGATTGAGCAGGGTCATAGCTTTGACAACTGTTTTGTTTTTATGTTCCATGCCTTCCCCCTCCTGATACACATCACACCTATCATAACATGTATTCAAGCTTCAATCGGGCGGAAAGTTCGCTGATTTTCGTCTCCCGTTCGATGTAAATGCGCTCTGCTTCCTGAAGGCTGACAAGCTGAAACTGTACCTGCTCGCCCGGCATCATCTGCGTCACCTGTGAAAAATCGGCGGATACGATATGGGCGATTCTCGGATATCCGCCCGCTGTCTGTCTGTCTGCGAGAAGAACGATCGGATTGCCGTCAGGCGGCACCTGAATCGTTCCGAACGATACCGCTTCAGAGATCATTTCCAGCGGCTGAGTGAGTTCGAGCGCTTCTCCTTGAAGACGGTACCCCATCCGGTCGGATTTGGCCGTCACCCGGAATGTATCCGCGAAAAAGCGTTCTTGCGATGATGAGGTGAAGCAAGCGAACTGATCGCCTTTGATGACACGAATGACCGGATTCTTTTTTAACGGGAGAAAATATTTGCGGTCGACAGCCCACTTCGGAGCCCCAAAGCCTAAGCCATCGCCATGGTCTGCAAGCTTTCTATACATCGCTTCCGACAACGGCGCCGGGCTGCCTAGTGATAACACGTCTCCCTTTTGAAGCGCCCTTCCTTGAAAGCCGCCGAGCCCTGCTCTGACATATGTGCTTTTGCTTTCCATCACAGGCGGCACATCAATCCCTCCGGCCACCGCCATGTATGCACGGCTGCCGCGCTTGCACATGCCGAATGTCAGCACACTGCCTTCTTTGATGAAAACCGGACGCCAAAGCGGGACTTCTTCGTCATTTACCATCAGTGAAAAGTCAGCGCCCGTCACCGCTATAAGAGCCGGTTTTTGAAAGCGGAGAGACGGCCCCGGTCCCATCAGCGTCACTTCAAGTGCAGCTTCGTTCTGGCTGTTCCCCGCGAGGAGATTGGCAATCCGCAAAGAATCGGCATCCATGGCCCCGCTGACAAGCACGCCGTATTTTTGAAAACCTGCGCGGCCCAAGTCTTGAACCGTCGTCATCAGACCCGGCTTTAACACTTCTATGCTCAAGATTTTCCCTCCTTCAGCGCGTGATACTCCTCTTCTGTCACGCTGACAAATTTCACGATATCCCCTGCTCTCAGAAGGCTCGGAGGCTGTTCATAAGGCTTGAATAATTCAAGCGGCGTATTGCCGATCAGCTGCCAGCCGCCCGGCGTTGAAAGGGGATAGACGCCTGTTTGCATGCCGGCGATTCCCACGGAGCCGGCGGGAATCGAAGTCCGCGGAGAGGACCGCCGCGGCGCGGCTATCTTTTCAGACATTCCGCCTAAGTAAGGGAAGCCCGGCGCAAAGCCGATCATATAAACGAGGTACTCACCCGAGGTGTGAATATCGATGACTTCCTGTGCAGTCAGTCCGTTGATGTCGGCCACTTCCTCCAAATCAGGGCCGAAACGGCCGCCGTAACAAACCGGAATTTCCACCGTACGCTGATTTGTTTCTTCTTCCATTGTGAGCTCTTGGAGATGATGTTCGATGAGGGCTTTTACCTTTTCATACGGAGAATCAACAGCCTTGCCGCTCTCCATCTTGCGGTATACTTCAAACGGCTGATAGAAAACGGTCACACTCGTGAAAGCCGGCACACACTCAATAAAACCGGGAAACGGATCGTTTTCAATCCGCTTTGTCAGTGCACTGACGACACGATGCGTCTGTTCGCTTATCCCCTCTCCGAGCTGAATGATAACCGCGGAGTCGCCGAGCGGAGACATTGTCACATTCGATAGATTTTTCATTCTGTTTCACCTTGCCTTTCATCCCCTTAAATCAAAAATCAATACAGATAAACCACTCTGTATTGATTTTTTAGATCCTATAACACGCCAAATTGTTCGTCCCGAACATCGGTAACCAGCATATGGCCGGGCGAATGCGTGATCATCAGCTCCGGCTTTACGTGCATGGCGACGGCCTGAGGGGTGACGCCGCATGCCCAAAATACCGGAACTTCCCCTTTTTTTATCGTGACCGCATCGCCGAAATCGGGTTTTGCGATGTCTGTTATACCGATGGCTTCAGGACTGCCGATATGGACAGGTCCTCCGTGAACAGCGGGAAACCTTGATGTAACCTGAACGGCACGCACCGCCTGCTCTTCCGGAACCGGCCTCATACTGACAACCATCGGCCCTTGAAAACGGCCTGCCGGGACACAAGGAATATTCGTTTGATACATCGGAACATTTCGCTTTTCTTCAATGTGTCTGACAGGGATTCCGTTATTGATTAACGCTTGTTCAAACGTAAAGCTGCAGCCGATTAAAAAACCGACCATGTCGTTTTCCCATAAAGAATGGATATCGGTCACTTCATCCGCCAATTCGCCGCGCCTGTATACGCGGTATTTCGGAAAATCGGTGCGGATATCGGCATCCGGCGCCGTGATGGACGGAACCGGAGATCCGGGATCTGTGACATCGAGAATCGGACACGGCTTTTGATTGCGCTGGCAAAACAGCAAAAACTCAAAAGCGAGCTCTTTTTTCAAAATCACCAGGTTTGCCTGGGTAAAACCCCCGGCCATCCCGGCTGTCGGACCCGTTATTTCGCCTTTTCGAATCAGGGCCCTGACTTCGTCAGGGCACATTTCATTTACATGACGCAACGATATCATCCCCATAACTTAGGAATTTCATTGATTAACGTATAGCCTCCCATGGCCGCCATGACAATAACGACCAGAATACCCGGAATTGTAAGCCAGATCGGATGCCTGTAGTCGCCGACGATATTCTTCTTATACGCGCCGATCAAAAGGGATCCGAGTGCGATCGGTAAGATTAAACCGTTTAATGCGCCGGCAAGCACGAGAAGGTTGACCGGCTTACCAATTGTTACAAAGCAAATCGTTGATACGATAATAAAGACAATAATAATGCCGCGCGAATTCTTTTCAATTTTCGGAGAAAACGTTTTAAAGAAAGATACGGACGTATAAGCAGCGCCGATTACAGATGTAACAGCAGCTCCCCACATGACGAGACCGAAGATTTTGTAGCCGATATTTCCCGCAGCAAGCTGGAAGACAGAAGCCGGCGGGTTATCCGGATTAATGTGCAGGCCTTTTGAGACGACTCCAAGTACAGCAAGGAAAAGCGCAATTCTCATGACAGATGTGATCAAAATGCCGGAAACAGAGCTTTTCGTTACTTCAGGAATCGCAGCCCTCCCTTTAACACCCGCATCAAGCAAACGGTGTCCGCCGGCAAATGTAATGTATCCGCCGACCGTGCCGCCGACAAGCGTCACAATCGCAAGAATGTCGATATTATCAGGCATGATCGTTTTTGTTACTGCTTCTCCAACCGGAGGACCGGTCGTAATCGCAACGTACACCACTAATAAAATCATGACAAAGCCCGCGATCAGCGTAAACCGGTCCATCGCTTTTCCCGCTTCTTTAATGACAAAGATCAAAACCGCGATCGCGGCGCTGATGATCGCACCCGTCTGCGGTGTAATGCCGAATAAAACCTGGAGGCCGAGACCGGCGCCTCCGATATTGCCGATGTTGAAAGCAAGCCCGCCCAGAACGACGAGAAAGGCGATGACATAGCCGAGTCCCGGAAAGACGAGGTTGGCGATTTCCTGCCCTCTTTTTTCAGAAACCGCAATGATTCTCCATACATTGGTTTGAACGAAGATATCTAAAATGATGGAAACGAGGATGACAAAGCCGAAGCTTGCAGCCAAGCTCTGTGTAAAGACTGTGGTTTGCGTTAAAAATCCCGGCCCGATTGAGGATGTGGCCATTAAAAAAGCGGCGCCCAAAAGCAACGTCCAGTTGCTTGATGACGCTTTTGTTTTTTTATTTTGTTTCAAATGGTATTCCTCCTTTTGTCAACATCATGTAGAAAAAGCTTGTATTTTAATATCTGCTGCTCTGAGTTCACGGCGGATTTTTTTCGCAAACTGAAGCGCGTGTGCACCATCTCCGTGAATGCACACCGTATCTGCTTTAAGGCTGACATCCGTTCCTTGCAGGCTGCGGACTTTGCCTTCTTTGACCATGCGGATCACCTGACCGACGGCTTCATCATCATCATGAATCAGCGCATCATTCTGGCGGCGGGAAGTCAGCGTTCCGTCTTCCTGATATGTACGGTCGGCGAACACTTCGTGAGCCGTTTTCAAACCGGCTCTTTCACCGGCAAGCACAAGTTCGCTTCCCGCCAAACCGAATAAAATCAGTTCCGGGTCTGTTTGATAAACTGCACGCGCGATCGCATCCGACAGTTCCCGGCTTTGCGCCGCCATATTATACAGTGCGCCATGGGGTTTCACATGCTGCATGGTCACACCTTCGGCCTTTAAAAATCCTGAAAGCGCACCGATTTGATACACGACAAGATCGTATGCTTCTTCAGGCGTAATCGCCATATTGCGGCGCCCGAATCCCGCTAAATCGGGAAGTCCCGGATGCGCGCCGATTTTCACGCCTTTTTCCGCCGCCATTTTGACGGTTTTGCTCATGACGCCAGGGTCTCCGGCATGAAATCCGCAAGCGATGTTGGCTGATGTAACAAATTCGAGAATCTCCTCATCGAGCCCGATTTTATAAGCGCCGAAGCTTTCTCCAAGATCGCAGTTTAAATCAACTTGATTCATCAAATCCCCCCTATATATTGATGCACATTCGGTCGAATTTTAGTATATCCCTCGTTTTGTTCCGATTTTCGGAACCTTAATTCCGAATAATCAAACTTGAATAGATTATATCAAGGATTTGCCCGCTTGGCATCATATTGTTAGAAAACCTCACATAAAATAAATCATTTTTCCTAAAAAGTTTTAGCTGAAAAACCTGATTTCACAAGGTTTTTTCAACTTGCTTCAGTCCATGAATATTTTTTATTTTGCACAAAAAAAAGAGCCGTAAATCGGCTCTTTTTTCGGCTAGGACAATACCCAATGCCTGATCGCTTTTGCGACTCCGTGTTCGATATTGGAATCCGTGATCCAGTCTGCGGTTTCTTTGACGATTTCCTGGGCGTTCCCCATGGCAACGCCTAAACCCGCTTCTTTGATCATGGCGATATCATTTAAACTGTCTCCGACCGCCATCACGTGTTCCATCGTAAAGCCGAGGCGCTCGCATACTTTTGCCAAAGCGGCCGCTTTATTGATCCCGATGGCGTTGACTTCAATATTGGTCGGGCTTGAATTGCTGACTTCCAATTCTTTGTTCTTTTTCAGCTCTTCCAGGACCCGGTTTCTGACGTCGTCATCCGGAATATCAAAGCCGAATTTCAGCCATTCATACGCCTGAATATCCTCAGGAAACTCGCCTCTCCACACTTTATCGACGCTGGCGGCCCAGAAATCGGTGTTGTGCAGATTTCGCAAATCCCACATCATTTGGACATGATCGGGATGAAGCAGCTGACGCTCGACCAGGTTGAAAGACGAATCCCAAATTTCACTGCCGTTTGCCGTGATCAAAAAAGAAGACAGTTCGAGCGACTCCGCCAACTCCCGGCACGTCATCAGCGTGCGGCCGGTACTGAGCACGACATAAATCCCTTTTTCCTCTGCTTCTTTAATCGCATTTCTGTTTTCATCAGAAATGGTCTGTTCATCATTTAATAGTGTTCCATCCATATCCAGAGCTACTAGCTTCACATCGATTCGATCTCTTTGACTGACTGACACGATATTTAAGATACCTCACTTTTTTTAGGCTTTTATCTATTCTAATATAAAAATCGGCCAGGACAAAGAAATCTTAAACGAGCTGTTCCGCCGCCCGTGCGATATGCTCTGCGGTCAAACGGTAATATTTTTTCAAATAATCGATCGTCCCGACCTGTCCGAAGGCTTCATGAACCCCGATTCTCTTGAGCGGAGCGGGATGATGTTCACTCAGCACTTCCGCGACTGCGCTTCCCAATCCGCCTATGACATTATGGTTTTCTGCCGTGACAATCGCATTCGTTTTTTGTGCGTAGCGAATCACGGTTTCTTGATCGATCGGCTTGATGCAATACATATCGATGACCGCTGCATCGATCCCTTTTTCTTTTAGCAGTTCTGCCGCCCGCAAAGCTTCTGCGACCATGATGCCGCTGGCAAACAGCGCCGCATCGCTGCCGTCTTTGAGAACTTTTGCTTTTCCGTCTGCAAATGTTTCATGTTCATCATAAAGTCTGACCGCCTTTTTTCTGATCGTCCTGATATAGTGAATGCCGTACTCTGCCGCAGCCTTTTTGATCAAAAATTGGAGCATTGCTGCATCGCTCGCTTCATAAACAAAGGCATTCGGGATTAGCCGGGCGAGTCCCAAATCTTCAAAGGCCATGTGTGTTCCGCCGTTATGTTCAGCCGTAATTCCCGAATCTGAACCGAGAATCTTGATGTTTTTTTTGGCATAGGCACCTGAAACAAACAGCTGATCAAAGCAGCGTCTTGTCGCAAACTGGGCGAACGTGTGAACAAACGGGATTCTTCCGGTTAACGAAAGCCCGGCCGCAATCCCTATCATATTGGCTTCCATAACCCCGCAATTGATCACTCTCTCGGGAATGCGCCGTTTAATTTTGTCCATGGAAATCGAGCTCATCAAATCCGCTTCCAACGCCACGATGTCCGCGTTTTCCTGAGCCAGTTCATAAACGGCCGAGCTGTATGCCTGCCTCATTTCGACTGCATCCAGCTTGACATTTGCTGCCGCCTCATTCATGCCCTCACTTCCTTTTCTTCAAGCGTTATCATGATCTTTTCGATTATGCGATTTTGTTCATCATTCGCTCTAATGTGGTGGCTGTTCTCCATATTTTCAAAATAAGGGATGCCTTTTCCCTTCACCGTATCAAGGATGACGGCAACCGGCCTTTCCCGCTGGGCTTCTCCTCTTTTGATCGCTTGATAAATCGCATCCGGTTCATGTCCGTTTACCCTTTCGGAATAAAAACCGAAGGCTGAAAATTTGCTGACAAAATCCAGCGGATCAATAATATCTTTAGTCGGACCGTCCAGCTGTTGTTTATTATCATCCACAAACACATAAAAATTGTGGAGCTTATGGTGTGCCGCGAATTGGATCGCTTCCCAACATTGACCTTCATTCAGCTCCCCGTCGCCGACAATAACAAAGGTCCGGTTAGTGCGTCCTGAAAGCTTGTGCGACAGTGCGACTCCTGCCGCAGCCGAGATCCCCTGGCCAAGCGACCCGGTCGTCATATCGACTCCCGGTGTTAAATTCCGGTCAGGATGCGACGGAAGAGCCGTGCCGTTTTGGTTTAGCGTATAGAGCACATCTTCTTCAAAATAGCCGGTAAGATGAAGCGCTGCATACAAGGCGGGGCCGCCGTGCCCTTTTGAAAGGATAAAAAAGTCCCGATCTTCCCACGACGGATTGGCGGGATCTATTTTCATCACCTTTCCATATAAAACGGCTAACACATCGGCGATTGACAAGCTGCCTCCATAATGCCCAAAACCGAGGTGATGAAGCTGTTTCAGTGTCAGCAGCCTGATTTGGTCACGAAAACGTTCCATATTGATTTCCTTCACTGACATCATTGCCCACTCCTTTATGCTTCAGCTTTATGATCGGACTTCCCCGCCTTTCCGCGTTTAAAGCCCAGTAAGACCGCACCGGCCACTACCGCTGCAATTCCAATTACAACTCCTCCTGCCCCCAGCAGTTTCAACGCATGCCCAAGCACGATTCCTGTCGCGGCAAAGTCGGTATCGGAAAATGTCGTATTGGCAAAGCCTAAATCACCCATGACCGGCAGCAGAAACACAGGGAAAAACGTAATGATCAGACCGTTGACAAAAGACCCCAAGACCGCTCCCCGTATCCCCCCTGCAGCGTTTCCGAAGACGCCGGCCGAGGCCCCTGTGAAAAAGTGGGGAACCACTCCGGGAAGAACGATGACGGCTCCGGCTGCTCCGAGAATCAACATGCCGGTGATGCCGCCAATGAAGCTGCAAAAAAAGCCGATTAGTACGGCGTTTGGTGCGTACGGAAAAATGATCGGACAATCCAGCGCCGGCTTGGAATCCGGCACAAGTTTGTCAGATATGCCTTTAAAAGCCGGAACGATCTCTGCGAGCACGAGTCTGACTCCCGAAAGAATAATAAACACCCCTGCCGCAAATGTGACCGCTTGAATAACGGAGAAGACAAGGTAATGTGTACCGTCGCTCAACTCGCGCTCCACATAGCCCGCCCCTGCAAATAAGGCAATCAAAACGTACAAGATGGTCATGGTGAGCGCAATGCTGACAGAACTGTCCCTTAAAAATCCGAGGCCCTTCGGAAACCGGATTTTTTCAGTCGAGCGCGAGCCCTTGCCTGCTGCTTTGCCGATTAACCCGGACACAGCGTAACCGATTGAAGAAAAGTGGCCGAACGCGACCTTATCATTGCCGGTTATCTTTTTCATAAAAGGCTGAACCATCGCCGGAAACACACTCATTGTCAAGCCGAGCGAAACCGCTCCGACGCCGATCAAAAACGGACCCTTCAAACCCGCCACCGCCAGTATGACGGCGATTAAACAAGCCATATACAATGTGTGATGGCCCGTCAAAAAAATGTATTTTAATCTGGTAAAACGGGCGATTAAGATGTTGGACAGCATCCCGAAAAACATAATCAGCGCTGTCGCCGTCCCGTATTCGTTGAGCGCCATCGCGACAATCGCTTCATTGTTCGGAACGACGCCGTTCACATGAAAGGCGGCTTGAAACATCTTTCCGAACGGCTCAAGCGAACCAACAAGAATACCCGCCCCGGCTGAAATCACGATAAAACCTAAAAACGATTTCGTCGTCCCTTTCACGATTTCATTGGCCGGCTTTTTTTGAAGCAGAAGACCGATAAAAGAAATGGCTGCAATTAATACAGCCGGCTGGCTTAACACATCCATCATCAGCTTTAGCGCTCTTTCACCCATTTGCAGTTCCTCCTTTTCTGTGATTAAAGCACTCCTTTTTCCTGCAATGTTTTAACCAGTTTTGTTTTCAGTTCATCCATGTCTATAATGCTTTCAAGCACGACGATATCCCGCAGGTGGGCTGCTCCTTCCGCGATATCTTTGGCAACGACAAACAAATCCGCTTGATCAGGAGACGCTGAGCTCAAATCCGAATGATCCACCTCGATCTCCATTAACCCCATTTCCTGCAAAATATCTTTAATATTCATTTCCAGCATAAAACTGCTTCCAAGTCCTGATCCACAAACTGCCAATATCTTCATGTTATCCCTCCTGTTTTTAATTGGATGAATAGGCTTCGATTAAACGTTTGATATGATCCAACGACTCGGTTTCCTTTAAGGAGTCCTGATTTTCTTTACTGCTGAGAAGCCGGGTCAGTTGGGAAAGCGCCTTCAGATGTGTCGTATGGTCAACCGCCGCAATGCAAAACAAAAGCCTTACCGGATACTGTTCATCATCCAAAAAATAGACCGGCTCCTTCAGTTTCAGGAGACTCATTCCCACCTTTCGGACGCCTTTTTCAGGTCTTGCATGAGGAACGGCAATCTCGGGGCCGATGATCATATAAGGTCCCATCTTTTTGACATTGTCGATCATGGCATCTGTGTATTCTTTCAAGATCACCTCCTTATCAAGCAAAGGTTTTGCCGCTGTTTGAATCGCTTCTTCCCAGCTTTTGATTTGGTCAGCCATTTGAATGGTTTCATCTGTCAGCAGATCTTTCAGCACTGGTCGTTTCCCCCTTGTTTCCGTCACTTTTTGAATAAATATAATATTTTTCAATGCTTCTCTTAGGCCTTTTTCGTCTATGATTTTGGCGTGCTTCTTGAGGATGTGAAGAAATTCGTCTGTCAAAAGCTCCTTTTGCTTCACGCCGAACAGTTCCTGATACACTTCATTGACAAGCCTGCTTTTTTCAGCGGGCGTCATCAGCGGCCCGACCATGTAGTATCGCTTTTTGGTTTTAAGCTCAACGGTGGAAAACACGGCATCATAACGGTCAAAGACGTCAGGTGTGAATGCCTGCAAAGACATCGCCTTCTCAACGACAATCTCTGAAAATAGCGATTCAAGCTGGCGCCTGACCATCAAGGATGAGCTGACACCGCTCGGGCAAATGACGACAGCTGTCTTTTTCGATGATCCGGACTGTACCGGCTGCTCAAGCAATGCACCAAAGTGAATCGTGATAAAGCCGATTTCTTCTTCTGGAACCGGTTTGTTCAGCAGCGCTTCAAGGTGCCGCATCAGCTTTTGAACGATGGTAAACAGTTCTTTGTGCTCTTTCTTAATCTTGCTGAGCAGGGGATTGTGAATCGGAATGCGGTATTTCATTCTGAAATATGCCGGCTTCAAGTGCCGATAAAGAGATTCCGCCACCTCGCGCCTCCTCTGAAATGTGATGCATGCTCTTGATTCAAATTCAAACACAAGCTTTTCACACAGCTGATAAAGCGGATCATGCGCCGGCTGTTGTCCAAATGAAAGCCCGAGCAGCTGGATCAAAATGTAGCAAAGTTCGGTTTCATAGACGGGAATCCGAAGTTCATTCACAAGCCTTACGGCTGCGTTTTTCAGCGGACTTTGCTTTAAAAGCTCCCCCTCCTCCTGGTGAAAACGAACAATTTTTCCTTCGGCCACTCTGATCGAATACATCATCAGAAAGTAAACAAATTCATTGAGCCTTTCTTCAACGAGTTGAATCCTGTATTCTTTCGAGACAAGTTCAACCGCTCTTTTCGTTTCTTGTTGTGTGTGATCGCACGAGCCGGAAACTTTTAAAATATAATGAAGGATTTCTTTGCCGTAAGGCTTTTGCAGAAAATAAGAAAGGTGGTGCATGACAGGAACTCTTTTATCAAACTCGCTTCCTATTAAATGATAGCCGCGCTGTCTTGTATATCTGATCGCCACCAAAAACGGAGCCAGCGTCTCATTCGCTTTTTTCACATCATTCATGACCGTATTTTTGCTGACCTGCAATAACTGTGTGAGATGAGCGGATGAAATCGGCTCCCTGCGGACAAACAGGAACATGTACAAGGCTTTGATCCGCTCTTCCTGTGTAAAAATAAACGAGCGGCCGATGTCTGAACAGGCTTCGGAGAACCGCAATTCAAGCAATTTTTCCGGAACGGCCAGCCGGTTTTTTCTTTTATATTCGATTTCAGGCAGCTGCTTGCCGGTCAGCCAATGATTGATTTTGTCCAGGTCATAGCAGATTTGCCGTTTTGATAATTGAAAATGATCAATCAGCTGATGCATGGTCGCTTCTCTGACACGCAGCAAATATTGAAGCAATTGAGCCGGACGTTTCTCGTTGATCATTTTTGCGCCCCCCTTATTGCCATCATATAATAAAGCGTTTTCATTTTGTTTGCCGATTGGGTACAATTCATGGGACTTCCGATCTTCAAGATTGGTCTGATATCCTTCTTTTTTATCGTACAAGCATGAAAAAACCTCTCAAAAGGTGTTGAGAGGTTTTTTTCTATCAATCAGCTGTCATGCCAATATACTTTCATCAAATCTTCCGACCACTTCGGCTGTATGATTTGTCCTTTCGGAAGAAACTCTTTCATTACCGGTTTGATATCGATTACAGGTGTCCCGTCAATCGCATCCAACCCTTTCACTACAAGCTTGCTCCCGGATTTTTCAAGGAGTGTCACAACGGTTGCACCGAGCCTGTTGGGCCTGTTTTTTCCCCGTTGGGCGAAAATGCCTGTCTCAGGATAGTTTTGATTGTTTCTCGGGCGCCTCGCCTGATATTGTATTTGATCCTCTTTTACTTGATGAAAGTAAAAGATAATGTCCAAATGAGAAAATGCTTCGATCCCTTTTAAAGCGTCCGGATGAATATCTTCAGCCAAATTAATTTCAGAAATCACATCGCCCCAATGATCATCCTGCGGCACAGTCCGCAAGTTTTTCACAAACGCGACAGGCTTTAATTCTATCAATTTTATCCCCCGCTTTCACTTCGCTTCCATAAAAATCCCGATCTCCGCTTTCGCTGCCGGTTTTCCGTTTACTGAGGCGGTTCCGTTGCCGAATAAAAACCCTCTTTTAAAGCGGGAAACTTCAAAATAAAGATCAAGTTTGTCTCCCACAAAGACCTTGCCGGTGTATTCAGCTTTTTTCACCGAAGACAGAAAGCCGATCTCATCCGGGTCTTTGAGCGCAGTAAATGCAGCGGTTTGAGCCAGCGCTTCAATGATAATGGAAAATGGCATTTCCTTTTGGTTTTCCGTAATAAACCAGTCGTTTTCCGTTATGAATTTATATCCTTTCACCCATTTTCCCGGCTCGCTCTCAACAACACGGTCAATGAATAGAAACGGGTATCGATGCGGCAGTAGAGAATTGTTCACGCTGATCATCCTTTTTTACATGATTATACCGCAGTTTCATTTTTTTCTCTTTTATTTAACGCGATGACACAGAATGAAGCTGCTGAACGCTCAAACATTCCACCATGACAAAAAGCCGGGGTCTAAGCCCCCGGCTTTGCTTCATCAATTCGATTTCAGATTGTCCGGGAAGACGGTTAGATCCACTCCCCATAAATTCGGCAGAATGTAGAACACAGCTCCGACGATTAAAATCAGTGTGAAAATATTAATAACAAAGCCGGTTCGAACCATCTCGCTGATCTTCAATTTTCCCGATGCGAAAATAATTGCATTCGGCGGCGTGCCGACCGGCAACATGAAGGCGCAGTTTGCCGCCATTGCAGCAGGCACCATTAATGCGTACGGGTGAACATTCAGCGCTAAAGCGAGCGAGGCCAGTACAGGCAGAATCATAGTCGCCGTAGCCGTATTCGACGTAATCTCCGTCAAAAAGAGAACCAATGCCGCTGAGATAACAACAATGACCACAAAGTTAAATCCATCCAATACCGTAAGCCTTCCGCCGATCCACTCGGCGAGACCCGTTTCTTTAAAACCGGTCGCGAGCGCCAAGCCTCCTCCGAATAAAAGGAGAATCCCCCACGGCAAGTCCTTCGAAACCGACCAGTCCAATACCCTGCCCCCTTTATTGAGCGAAGGGATCAAGAAGAGCAATGAAGCTGCGAATATCGCAATCATTGTATCGTCAATACCGGGTATTTTATCATCCCATAAAAATGTCCTTGTCACCCACATAAACGCGGCAAACCCGAAGACAAGCAGAACCATTGTTTCTTCAAAGCTCATCTTTCCGAGCTTTCTTTTTTCTTCGAGAATCAATTCTTTTCCGCCCGGAAGCTCCTTCATCTTGATCGGATGCGCCACTTTCGTCAAGTACAGCCATACCGCTACAAGCAAAATGACAACGACCGGAACGGCAAAAGCCATCCAACCACCGAAAGACACTTCAACTCCGTACAGCTTCTTAATATTGGCCGCCAAAATAATGTTCGGCGGTGTGCCGATTAGCGTACCGAGTCCGCCGATCGTCCCCGCATACCCGATGCTGAAGATCAGCGCTTTTGAAAATTTCGCTTCTTCTCCGGCTAAATCTTTTCTTTCAGATTTCATGACGGCTGATACCTGATGAATGATAGCGGTTCCAATCGGAAGCATCATCATCACCGCGGCCGTATTTGAGACCCACATGGACAAAAACCCTGTGGCCGCCATAAACCCGAGGACGATCCTTGACGTGCTCGTTCCCACTACAGAAATGATATTAAGCGCGATCCGTTTATGAAGATTCCAGCGCTCCATCGCAAGTGCAATCAAAAAGCCTCCTAAAAATAAAAAAACGATTGGATCGCCGTAGCTTGACGTGACAGCTGCCCCTTCCAGCGCCCCGGTCAGCGGAAGCAGCACGATCGGCAGCAATGATGCAGCCGGAATCGGAACAGCTTCCGTAATCCACCATACCGCAACCCACAACGTGGTCGCCAATACCATTCTTCCTTCATGGCTCAGACCCTCGGGAAAAAAGAACAAAAGGACGGCGAAAAACAATGCAGGACCTAGCAGCAGTCCGATTTTCTGAGGCGTTTTATAGCTCGGCGGCTTTTCTTCCTTCATGGTTTGCTCCGACTTGATCTTTAAATCAGCATCTTTTCCCGCCCTGACAGGCATGGCGAACAAAAGCAGCCTCTTTGCTTCCCGGTGTGATCTCCAAAGCATATCCCATGCTGACACAACGCTTGATTTCATCAAAAATCCCCCTTCCCCTCTATCGATAAAGCGCTTACAATAGTAAATAAAAAGTAAGCTGCCGACTGTCGACAGTTATAACTTAATTATAACGGACAGCTAATGGCAGTCAACACTTTTTTGTCACAAAATACTCAATATTATGGTAATTTTAGGTTGATGGTATTTCTCTCTTTTTGCTAGACTATTAGTGATTTCCGCAGTGAAAAATAAACGAGGTGAACAGCGTGAAGTTTTCCATACAACGTGCAGTCTCTTATCATGATCAAGTCCATCATTATTTAAAAGATATGATTATTAAAGGAGGATATCGACCCGGCGAACGGATCTACGAATCCAAAATCGCCAAGGAGCTGCAAGTGAGCCGCAGCCCCGTCAGGGAGGCGATTCGGACACTTGAACAAGAAGGATTATTATCGATAGATGATAAATCAAAAATTACAGTTTATGAACCGACAATCAAAGACCTTGAAGAAATATACCAATGCCGCCAGGCGCTCGAATCCCTGGCCGTTTCATTGGCAACCCGCCTTGCTTCAAATGCAACACTGGAGCTCATTTCCGAAACGCTCTCTGAAGCGCGTAAGCACCAGGAAACCCAAAGTCCGGAGTCGGCCAATGCACTTCTTCGCCTAAATACGCAATTTCATGATGTCATCATCGAAACGAGCGAAAACGAACGCCTGCAAAAACAGCTGCTTGATTTGCGGTCGCTGACCTTTTTCTATCGGAGCAAAAACCTTGAAAAACCGGCGCGCACCCTTGACATCATCAATCAGCACGAGGAGATTCTGCGTCACATGCAGGACAGAAATGACGCCAAGGCTGCCGAATCAATGAGGAAGCATATAGAGGCAGACCTTTGCTATTTAAAAGAGGTGTTGTTCGGAAGCAGTTCCGCACGCTAAAAAAGCAGGGTTACCCCTGCTTTTTTCAGTTCTGGCAGACAAATTCGGCTGTGCGGTTGATCCCTTTGATGATATCAGGAAGGCGGTCGCGTTCATTCACAATATGAACGCGCTGAAACCCTGCGGCTGCAGCCTTCTTCCCCGCTTCTTCCGTGAGGCAGACCGCCTGCAGACGGGCAGCCGTTTTTTCCGGATGGAGGCCGATTGTCTCAGCCTCGTTTACGAACAGCTCGACGCATGTTCGATTCGCAAAGATCACGATATCAACAGGAAACTCCTCGATCTCCCGTTTAATGATCGATGTAAAGCGGCTGTCGATCATCCTGTCATGTGTAATCAATACCTCACAACCGGAGTGCGGTTGATTTTGCACGGCTTCCCGGCTGCCGATCAGCAAACAGCTGTCCGAAACCGGCATTTCCGCCTGCAGAAAAGCGGAAAATCCCCGTTCTTCAAGAGCTGCTTTTACATGCAGATCTGAAGCGTAGAGCCGGCCGCGCATTTCCCTGACATCGATCTTCAAAGCGGCAAGCCGGCTGAAAAATCTGCGCAGTGACGCACTTGAGGTGAACAGCAGGCTGTCAAAAGAAGCAATTCGCTCTAAAACTGTATCGTCAGGCACCGTTTCGAGTGATTTCCATTTCGGCCATTCAACAACTTCAGCGCCTTGTTCACGAAGCGTCTCCACCGGGACTCGTTCTTCTTCACAGCTTTTGACCGCCATCATGTTCAGCCCGATCAAAGGCTTTTCTTCAAACCAGCTGTTCTGCCTGAATGATACGATGTCGCCGATGACGATGATCGCGGGATTTTTAATTTGATGCTCGGTTATTTTTTCCCTGATATTCTGCAATGTCCCTTTAACGCTCCGCTGCCGGCCCCATGTGCCCCATTGGATGACCATCGCGGGAACAAGGGGAGACTTGCCGTGTTTCATCAGCTGCTCGCATATATAACCAAGGTTTTTGATCCCCATGTAAAAGACGAGGGTTTGGACGCCTTTGGCCAGCCCTTCCCAATTCATTTCCGGTTTGCCCGATTTATCATGGGCGGTGACAACGGCAAAGGATGAAGCGAAATCGCGGTGGGTCACAGGCAGTCCGGCATAAAGAGGCGCGGCGATTCCCGATGTAATGCCGGGCACCATTTCGTACGGGATGCCGTGTTCGCTGACGGCTGCCGCTTCTTCTCCGACTCTGCCGAACACGCTCGGGTCTCCTCCTTTCAGCCGGACCACTTTGAGGCCTTTCAGCCCCTTTTCAATGAGCAGTGCATTGATTTCACTTTGTTTCATATAATGGCGGTCCGGGAGCTTGCCGCAGTAGACAAATTCACATGATGCTTTTGCATGCTCAAGCAGCCGGGAATTGACGAGCCTGTCATACAATATGACATCCGCCGCCTCGATCAGCTTTCTTCCTTTTAATGTGATCAATCCTGAATCGCCCGGTCCGGCCCCGACAAAATATACTTTCCCATTCCCCATCAACTGTCATCCTTCCATCTGCCAATTCTGTGAACGCGTTTGTTTTTTTAATAAAGAGGGAGCACATTCAGCGACCCTTGAGGCTTTTGACAATACATGTCTTTGAGCCGTTTAATAAACGATATACAAATCTTCGCCTTCAACGACCGTTTCGTATGTCTGAACACACCCTGTATCAGGCTCTTGGACTTTGCCGTCTTCAAGGCTGATCTTCCAGTCGTGCATCGGACAGAAGACGAATTTGCCGCTTACCATTCCTTCGGCAAGAACGCCCCCTTTGTGGGGGCAGCGGTTTTCAATCGCGCGGACATTGCCGTTTGAAAGCTTGAATACCGCGATTTCCTTGTCCTCGATAAGCACTGTCTTCCCAAGCTGATTCGGCAAATCCCCGATCTTCGAAACAAACACCTTTGTTAAGTTCTTGTTCACCATGTGAATTCCTCCTCAAGTTGATTTCTCATTTTAAGAAGTGACAACATTTTCGAATAGCTGTTTTGTTGTCTTTTCGTCTTCCAAAAAGTCTTTCCACGGGTCTTTATGGACAGACAGCGCTTGATTGATGCGGTCATTCAGCTCTTTGCGTTTTTCTTTATCATTCAATACGGATTGGACGTGGGACAAGCCGACACGTTCGATCCAAGCAGATGTCCGTTCTAAATAGTTGGCTGTTTCACGATAGTATTGGAGATACGCGCCTGTGATTTCGATGACTTCTTCAGCCGTTTTGACTTTCATTAACAGATCGCCTGCGCGCAAATGCGTGCCTCCGTTTCCGCCGACGTAAATTTCCCAGCCACCGTCGATGCCGACGACGCCGATATCTTTAATGCCGGATTCAGCGCAGTTTCTCGGACAAGCGGAAACCGCCATTTTAATTTTGTGAGGCGTGTAGAGCCCTTCAAATTTTTTCTCAAGGTCAATTCCGAGGGCCATTGAGTCTTGCGTGCCGAAGCGGCAGAACTGTTCGCCGACACACGTTTTTACGGTTCTGAGCGTTTTTCCGTAAGCAAATCCTGAAGGCATGTCAAGATCAGCCCATACTTTCGGAAGATCTTCTTTTTTGACGCCGATCAGGTCGATCCGCTGGCCGCCGGTCATTTTCACTAGCGGAATTTCATATTTGTCGACGACATCAGCGATGCGCCGCAAATCATTCGAATTGGTAACCCCGCCGTACATCCGCGGTACAACTGAATATGTGCCGTCTTTTTGAATGTTGGCGTGCATCCGTTCATTGACGAAGCGGGATTCTCTTTCATCTTCATATTCCTTCGGATTGATCATGCCGAGGTAGTAGTTAAGCGCAGGGCGGCATTTGGAACAGCCTTCCGCCGTTTTCCAGCCGAGCACGTTCATGACTTCTTTCGTATGGGTCAGCCCTTTTTCTCTGATTTCGGCCACGATTTCGTCTCTTGACAGGTCCGTACATCCGCAAATCGCTTCTTTTTGTGCTGAAGCATCAAACTCTGAGCCGAGCGTATGCTGAAGAATCTCAGCGACAAGCGGCTTACATCCTCCGCAAGAACGTGATGCGCCTGTGCAGGCTTTAATTTCATCCGTCGATGTGCAGCCCTGCTCTTTGATCGCCTGAATGATCATTCCTTTCGAAACGCCGTTACAGCCGCATACGATCTCATCGTCGCTCATCGCAGCGGTCAAGCTCATGCCTTCTTCCTGATTCAAAGGCTGCAAGATTGAAATTTTAGAAGTATCTGAAATATCTGCTCCTTTTTGAATCATGGAAAACAGCCTGTTACCTTCGCTGCTGTCTCCGAACAGTACGGCGCCGATCACCTGATTGCCGCGCAGAACGATTTTCTTGTAGATTCCGTCCTGTTCGTCAAACACTTTAAGCGCTTTTTTGTCTTCTCCGTCATCCTCATTAAAATCACCGGCAGAAAAGACCTCAACACCGGAAACCTTCAGCTGGGTTGATAAAACAGACCCTTCATACGGAGCTGTTTCAACGCCGCAGATTTTTTTGGCAAGCACTTTCGCCTGTTCATAAAGAGGCGCGACAAGTCCGTAGGCAATGCCTCTATGTTCCGCACATTCTCCGACAGCATAAATGTTGGGAACTTCGGTTTCCATGTAATCATTGACGACGATTCCTCTGTTTACCGGAAGGCCGCAGTCTTTGCCGAGCTGAACGTTCGGCTTGATTCCGACCGCCATGACGACCAAATCGGCTTCAAGCATTGAGCCGTCTTTGAATTTTAAGCCTTCGACACGTGTTTCTCCGTAAATTTCTTCTGTCTGCTTTTCCAGCAAAAATTTCATGCCCTGCTTCTCCAGCTCTTTTTGCAAAAGCCGTCCTGCGGTTGCATCAAGCTGACGCTCCATCAAATATGGCGCGAGGTGGATAACGGTAACGTCCATGCCAAGGTTAAGAAGTCCGCGCGCTGCTTCCAGTCCCAGCAATCCGCCGCCGATAACGGCTGCTTTTTTGTACGTTTTGGAAGCTTCGAGCATGATATCCGTATCCTTGATATCACGGAATGCTGTTACACCTTCTTTATCCGCTCCGGGCAATGGCAGAATAAAAGGGAGAGAACCTGTCGCCAAAATCAGTTCATCATACGGCTGGACTCTTCCCGCATCCGTGATGACGGTTTTGGACTCCGGATCAACTTTAACGACTTCTTCCCCCGTATACAGCTGAATCCCGTTTTCTTCATACCAATCCCAATCATTCAGTGTAATGTCCTTAACATCCGTATCTCCTTGAAGCACTTTGGAAAGAAGAATCCGGTTATAGTTTGGGTGCGGTTCGTTTCCAAAAATCGTGATCTGAAACTCTTCGCTTGAAATTTTAAGAATTTCTTCAACGGCCCTGACCCCGGCCATACCGTTCCCTACCAGGACTAGCTGCTTTTTTTTCACTATGATCCTCCCCTTTTTCAAAACAATTCACTATACGCCCTAAACAAGTATTCTGTTTACATCTTTAAAACTATCACAAATTATAGTTAATTTTGTAAACTTTTTATGACTTTTTATGACAATTTATTCACATAATTGTCAACTGACGGACGAATTTTTACGGAGCAAACCTTAAATCCCGGCATTCTGCAAGACGGATCGAGCGTTTCCGCTATCAAATCGTTCACATTTTGCGAATCTGCCCAATGCATCGGCACAAAAATGGTATCCGGCCTGATGGCTTCCGATAATTTGCTCCTGACAATGATGCTGCCTCTTTTTGACTCCACCCTGACCAGCACCCTGTCGCTAATGTTGTATTTTTCCGCCGTTTTCGGATGAATTTCCATAAATGATTCAAAGTGTCTGGCCTTGAGTGCAGCGCTCCTTCTCGTCTGTACTCCGGTTAAATAATGAGACATCACCCTTCCGGTCGTCAGATAAAGGGGATACTCTTCAGTCGGTTCATCTTTTTTGATCATTGGTTCGTTCGGGACGACGCACATTTTCGCTTTTTTGTCCGGGTGGGCAAAGGATGATTCAAACAGGCGCTGTGTCCCGGGGTGTCCCTGTTCGGGACAAGGCCATAAAATGCCGCCTTCCTTTCTCAGACGTTCATAAGTGATGCCCGAATAGTCGGCAATTCCGCCGCGGCTCGCTTTTCTTAATTCATTAAAAACATCCTCTGCCGATCGATATGAGAAATAACGGCCTTTTCCAAGCGCAGCAGCAATATCGCAAATCATTTGCCAGTCATGCCTCGCTTCACCGGGGCACGGTTTTGAGGCTTCCCTTAATGTCACTCTGCCTTCCAGATTGGTCATCGTTCCTTCGTCCTCGAGATAGGATGATGCGGGGAGAATGACGTCCGCGAGTCTAGCCGTTTCAGAAAGAAACAAATCAACGGCGGCAAAAAACTTTAATTTTCCCAAAGCGGATTTGACAAAGCCTGCGTTCGGACTGGATACAACAGGGTTTGAACACATTAAAAACATCCCGGTAATTTCGCCTTCATGAACTTTCTCCATCATTTCATAGGCGGATACACCCTTTCCTGGAAGGTCTTCAGCTTTTATGCCCCAAACATCCGCAATATAAGCGCGGTCAGCTTCGTTTTCAATCGACCGGTACCCTGGCAGCTGATCTGCTTTCTGGCCGTGCTCCCGCGCCCCCTGCCCATTTCCTTGTCCGGTGACGGCGCCGTAGCCGCAAGCAAATTTGCCGATTTTCCCAGTTGATATTAGAATATTCAGTAAATTTCTGACGGCAGCCGTTCCGTCCGTTTGCTGTTCAACCCCTCTTGCCGTGAACAGCATTCCCGTCTCCTCACGGGCAAATTTTACTGCAGCTTTTTTAATCTGCTCGATTTGTATCCCGGTTTTGGCCGAAATGTCTTCAAGTGATAAAGACGCCACATGGCGCTTGACCTCTTCAAAACCTTCAGCTCTCTCTCTGAGAAAAGCTCCGTCTGTCAGCTGTCCTTCAATGATGACTTTCAGCATACCGTTTGCGAGCGCGGCGTCTGTCCCCGGCTTGATTTTCAAATGCAGATCGGCGATCTTGGCCGTTGCCGTTTCGCGGGGATCGATGACAATGATGTAGGCCCCGTTTTGCTTCGCTTCTTCAAAATACGGCATGATCGTCGGCTGGCACTCTGCGATATTCGTACCTGCGAGGATGATGACCCTTGCATGGGGGATCTCGGAAAGGGCATTTGTCAGCCCCCGGTCCATTCCAAAGGTTTGATTTGCAGCTGTAGCGGCCGCCGACATGCAAAGCCTGCCGTTGTAGTCAATATGCTTCGTCTTCAAGGCGACGCGGGCGAACTTCCCCAGCAAATACGCTTCTTCGTTTGTAATGGACGCGCTGCCGTATACACCCAAAGCATCGCGGCCATCTTCATGCTGGATCGCTGTTACTTGCTCTTTGATGTACTGAAGCGCTTCATCCCATGTCACACGGACGAAGTCGCCGTTTTTTTTGATCAGCGGATGGGTGATCCTCTCCGAATGAAAGGCATGCTGGTGGGCGTTCATCCCTTTCATGCACAGCCGTCCTTTTGTCGTCGGATTGTCTTTTCCGACCGCCGTGTATTTTTTTCTTGTCACAATTGTCTGTTCAATGAGCTGCATTTTGCACTGCATGCTGCAAAATGGACATTGGGTGTCATACGTTTTTTCGGATTGCACTTCTTTTTGCTTCGTGCGAAAGTACTTTAGCAATCGTTCTGTCAATTCACATCAGCCCTTTTATCGTTTCTTGCTGAGCCAGCCGCTTCTCTTTTTCAAGCCGTTCGATCAGCTGGCCGCGAAGTCCGTTGTCAAATAAAACTTCCCGGATATGAATGATGCCGGCGCGTTCAATCCAATGCCCGACCTTCTCGAGATAATTTGCTGTTTCACGGTAATATTGAAGAAGGCCTTTCATGAATTCCCCCGCTTCCTCCGCCGAGTCGGCTACTGAAAGCAGCTCTCCCGGAGAAGCATGCTGGCCTCCTTGGCCGCCCGCATAAATCTCCCAGCCCCCGTTTACTTTGAGAAGTCCGATGTCATGAACTGAAGCGTACACGCAATCATCCAAACAGCCCGACACCCCGATCGAGACCTTGGCCGGAATGAGGAGGGATTCTGCTGCTTTTTCCAAGTCTGCCGCCAATGTTTGTATCTGCGGTTCGCCTCGTGAACCGCATGTGCACGTTTTAACCGCGGCGATCCCATGCTGAGGCGGCGGGCAATGCGGCATGCCGAGTTCTTCTTTCACGCGCTCTATATACTCCGGCTTGATACCAGCAAGCTTTAATCTCTGATGGTGTGTCATGTACACCTCTTGTATTTGATACTTTTCAATCACTTCTGCAATGCGCTTCAGCTCTTCGGCATTCGTTCGGCCTCCGTACATTTGCGGAATCATTATATTCGTCTCCTCATCGCGCTCCTTATAGATGATGTCCGGACGGATCATTTTTAAATAGTAGTGAATCGCGGGCAAGCAAATCCGGCAGCCGCTGCTGTTTTTCCAGCCGAGCGCCGAGATGACTTCGTGAACGGAAGAAAGATTTCTTATCTGTATTTCGTTCACGACTTCATCTTCCGTGAATGAAGTGCAGGCGCACATCGGCTGTTCCGCCGCAGATACGTAATCATCCTGTTCAGCGGTATGGAGCAGCAGTTCTTCGACTAACGGCCTGCAGCCGCCGCATGATCCGGAAGCATTTGTACAGCCTTTGACCTCCTCGGCCGTCTTTAAACCGTGCGTCTGTATGGCTTCCATGATCGCGCCTTTTGAAACCGCGTTGCATTGGCAGATCGTTTCACCAAGCGCCATAGAAGCGACTGAACTGTCTTCTTCCGATTGAAACAGCTCTTTTTTGACAACGGTAATATCCCTTTGTTTGATGATGCTTTCCAACAGCCTTCGGCTGCCGCTGGTGTCTCCGTATAAAATCACGCCGGCCATTTTATCCTCTTGAAAAACCGCTTTTTTATAGACTCCTGCCGCTTCGTCAAAAAGTTTAATAGCCGTCGTCGAGTCGTCCTCTGTGATTTTCCCTGCCGAAAAGACATCGATGCCGGACATTTTTAAAGCTGCGGACTGGACGGAGCCCTGATAACCAACACATTCGAGGCCGCAAATATGTTTGGCCAGCACTTTCCCCTGTTCATACAATGGCTTGACTAAGCCATAGACCGTTCCGTTATGCTCCGCGCATTCACCGACGGCGTAGACATTTGGCACATTTGTCTCCATATAGTCGCTGACAATGATCGCCCTGTTGGTTGCAATACCGCTTGCCTTGGCCAGTTCGATATTCGGTCTGACACCGGCAGCCATGACGATGAGATCGGCGCTGATCTTCGTCCCGTCTTTAAACCGCACACCCTTGGCGCGGGATCTTCCTAAAATCGCCTCTGCATCTTTATCCAAATGAAAATGAATCCCTTGGCGCTCCAGCTCTTTCTGGAGCATGGCAGATGCCGGCGGATCAAGCTGGTTCTGCATGATGCAGGAAGAGTGGTGAATCACATCAACCTTCATCCCGAGGTTTGCCAACCCTCGCGCCGCCTCAAGGCCCAAAATTCCCCCGCCGATAACGGCCGCTTTTTTAAACCGCTTTGATGCCTTTATCAATGCCCGGCAATCGTCTATTGTTCTAAAACCATATACCCCTTCTTTATCTGCACCATGAACCGGGAGAATAAACGGGGAAGAGCCCGTCGCAATAATCAGTTTGTCATAAGCGATTTCGCGGTTTTGATCTGTCGCCACCGTCTGTTTAACCGTATGGATTGCGACAGCCGTTTCCCCTGTATAAAGTGTAATCCCGTTTTCTTCATACCAGCTCCGGCTTTTTGTCATCACATCGTTCCAATCCGTTTCTCCCTGAAGGACAGAAGACAGCAGAATCCGATTATAGCTGAGGTGTGGTTCACTGCCGATGATGACGATCTCAAACTGGTTCCCGCCGTGTTGTAAAATTTCTTCGGCCGTGCGAACTCCGGCCATGCCGTTTCCTATTAAAACCAGCCTTTGTTTCCCCATTTTCTCCCCTCCTCTCTGCAGCTTTGCTCTGGATTATTATTTCACATTGCATCGCTAAAGCGTTCAAACCTGTTACATTTCCTGACAAAAAATTTTAGAAACAGGACGGTTTGACCAGTACTCATTGATGACGATTTAACGGCTTTGGCCGCCGATGTTAAAGTTCAACATTTTATCACATTTTTTATCACGTTCTGCTTGTTTCTTTTCCTGCAATCTACTAGGCTTATAAGTAAAGAACATAAGGAATGGAGGAGGAGAATGCTACCGATTAAAAGAAGACAGCAGATATTGGCGTGGGTCAAAGAAGAAGAATCTCTGCGCATTTCAGAAATTTCGAAAAGGCTGAACGTCTCTGAAATGACCGTTTACCGCGACATTAAACCGCTTGTTGAAAACGGACAGGTCATCAAGACGGCAGGCGGAATCACGCTAAACAAGCCGAAGCAGCAGCTTGGGCAGCTTTGCGTCGTGTGCGGAAAAGGGGCAGGCTCGAGGCTTTCCGTGCAAATTGTAAAAAACGACAGTCAAATTGAACAATTTTGCTGTGCCCATTGCGCAATGCTCCGCTATGAGAAAGTGAAAGATGACGTCTCCCAGATAATCTGCAGGGATTTTTTGCTAGATACGACGATCAGCGCCAAAGCCGCCGTCTTTTTGCTGGATACGAATCTTCATTTGAACTGCTGCGAGCCGCAGGCGATCCCTTTCGCTTCTGAAGCGGATGCACGGAAATTCAAAAAAGGCTTTGGCGGGCAGCTGTTATCGTTTGACGATGCCGCGCTTCTCGTCCAGAAAACGATGAAGAACAGCTGCTGCAGCCTGAAGACGTGAAATTTTGTTAAAAGATTGGATGAATGTGATGAAAAGAGCAACACTCTGGACAGTTCTCGCTGTTCTTTGTATCATTCTGCTGCCAAAAGCCGCTTTTGCTCACGCATATATCGTAAAATCAACTCCCGCTGAAAATCAGGAGCTGAAAAAAGCGCCTGCAGAAATCAAGATCGAATTCAATGAAGCGATTCAGAACGGGTTTCATTCGATAACGGTCAGAAATTCGTCGGGTGAGCGCGTTGATTCCGGCAAAACGGAAATCGATCCGCAAAACGCCAAAATCATGACCGTCATGCTGAAACCGAAATTGAAGGATGATATCTACTCGGCCGAATGGAGAGCTGTATCAGCAGACGGGCATCCCGTATCAGGCACGATCCCTTTCAGCATCGGAAACATTCAAGGCGGGCTGCCGAAAGATCAGCAAAAACAAGCATCAGGCCTGCCGGCAGCCGATACCGTCATGGAACGCGTCCTTTTGTATACCGGTTTCTCCCTGTTCATGGGGGCCGCTCTCTTTCAGCTCGTATGGTACCGCCCTGAAAACGGCTGGCCGGGTGGCAAACGGCGCCGTCTGAAGCGGATCAAGAATGCGGCGCTCTTATTGACAGGGGCCGCCATCATCATTCAGCTGCCCCTGCAAACCAAAGTAAACGCGGGCGTTTCCTGGATCGGGGCTTTCCAGCCTTCGCTTTTGCAAGAAACGCTTCTGAATACGACGGGCGGAATGCTGTGGCTGATCAACATCGCCATCATCGCCTTGCTTGTTTTTTGTTCGAACAGAAAAGGTCTGAAGAGCGCGATCTTGAGCCTGTTCCTTTTTGCCGGGCTTTTGTTCGTCAAATCGCTCGACGGCCATGCCGCTTCGACGAGCGCCGGCTATATGACAATCGTGATGAACTTCATCCATCTGAATACCGCTTCCATTTGGACGGGCGGACTCGCGATGTTTGTGCTGTTTTTCGGAAAAGACTGGCTGAAGCCTGACAAAAGTTTAATATGGGAAACCATTCGGCGCTTCTCGCCATGGGCGCTCGCTTCTGCAGGGCTTCTTATATTCTCGGGCCTTTTCAACAGCTTCTTCATTGTTCACACACTGGATAACCTGCTAGGGACGGCTTACGGAAAAGCGCTCCTTGTAAAAGCGGCCCTCGTTCTTCTCATGATCGGACTCGGGGCATTACACTATTTCCGTTTTAGAAAAGCGCCGAAACAGCAGGGCGCCCGTTCGCTGAAGGCTGAATGGGCGGTCGGACTTCTCATTCTGGTGACCACGGCGGTTTTCACCAATATTCCAAGTCCGCCCGCACCGCTGCCGCAGCCTTTCAGTGAGACGAAGCAATTGACGGAAGGAAACACGCTGTCGCTCCGAATCAGCCCGAACATGCCGGGCTCAAATGCGTTTGAAGTCACAGTCAGAAACAGAAAAGGAGACGTCGTCAAAGATATTCAAAAAATCGAATTAACCGTTGAGAAAACCGGGCTTTTCGGGGATGACAAAGAGAGCACGTTCAGCCTCAGCAAAAATAAAGACGGCGTTTTTCAAACGAAAAATTTAAATTTAAGCGAAGACGGCATCTGGAAAATCCGCGTTCACGGGTTAACGGCGTCATTTGAGGAGATCAGAACGGTTTTCAATGCAAAAATTAATAAAAAGGAGTTTTGATTATGTTTAAAAAAACATTATGGCTGGGTGCAATCCTAGCATCATTTTTGCTTTTCTCCGTGCCTGTCAGCGCACATGTCACGGTAAAACCGGGAGAATCAGCAGCAGGCTCATGGGAAACATACACCGTCAAAGTACCGGTTGAAAAAGACAACGCCACAACCAAGGTCGTTCTCAGCATGCCGGACGGTGTTGAATTTCAGCAGTATGAACCGGTGCCAGGCTGGAAAACAAGCACTGAAACCGGTAAAAACGAGAAAGTGACAAGGGTGACGTGGGAAGCCGAAAACGGCGGCATTCAGCCTGGTGAATTCCAACAGTTTACTTTCACCGCCAAAAACCCTGACAAAGAACAAAAGGCCGCCTGGAACGCTTACCAATATTATAAAGACGGCACGATTGTCGAGTGGACCGGCGATGAAAACGCCGATACCCCGCATGCGATCACAAGCATTGTCGATGCTGCAAAGCTCGGGCACGAAACGGTTGACGCACACGGCGCTTCAACGAAACAAAACACAGCCGCAGAAAACGAAGACGGTCAAGCCGGACAAGGGATTCAAACCGCTTCCCTCATCCTGTCGATCCTCGCCGTGCTTCTTGGGGGTGCTGCGCTGCTCTTGACAGTGCGCAAAAAGAAAGCGTAAAAATGAAAAGCTGTCGGGAATATCCCGACAGCCTTTTTGTGCCCATTTCAGTTCGAATCCCGCACGATCTGATAATACATGCCCGTTTTTTGATCGACCACCGCCTCTAAATGAAGCCCGTCATCAGTCTCAAATGTTCCATTCAGGCGAGCGGCATCCCCTGTATATAACGTGTACTTGCTTCCCTTAGGCGTTGTGAACGGTGAAGAAGCTTCCGCACTCTCCGTTTTCGGGTGATCCGATTTTACAATTGCGTAATTTAAGTCGCGGTACCATTGATATTTGCCGTTTTCCCGTTTGATGTGAGCGAGGCAAATTCCCTCTCCCTCCGAATCGCCGAATCGAAAAACGACGACTTGTTCGCCGTTTAAATCGATTTTGTCTATAATATCGTCTTTTGTGATGTTCTCGTAACGAATACCGTCCTCAATCGCTTCCTGTTCGCTGTTCACCCATTTGGTTTGTTCATCATTTTCTTGGGCGCTCGCACAACCCGCAACCAAGATCGCCAAAAATAATAAAACTGTTCGTTTTTTCATCCGCTTCCTCCGACTTTAATTGTTTTAGGGCATTATATGAATTCGGCCAGCGTTGAATATATCCTCTTTGCAGGAAAATTTCCAATACGGTGATTCAAAAATTGACAAACTTATCTTACAATAGAAAAAGTTCTGAATGATTGAGTAGGGAGAGATCGGAGTATGAAAGTATCGATTCTGTTTGTCTTGCTTGCGGCCATTTTATGGGGAACGACGGGAACAACCCAGGCGTTCGCGCCTGAAGAAGCGGCGCCTCTTGTGTTCGGCGCTGTCAGAATGGCGGTCGGCGGCATCACCCTGCTCTTGTTCGCGGCTTTGCGCGGTCAATTAAAACGCAGCGGCTGGCCCGTTAAAACGCTGATTATCGCAGCATTGAGCATGGCATTTTATCAGCCTTTCTTTTTTTCAGCTGTCAGTCTCTCAGGGATCGCCGTCGGAACGGTCGTCGCCATCGGCAGCGCTCCGATTATCGCCGGCTGCCTCGAATGGCTCGTGTTCAAAAAAGTGCCCCAAGCGAAATGGTGGATCGCAACGGCTGCAGCGATAGCAGGCGTATCCTTGTTATTCATCCCTTCCGCCTCATCGGGAGGGAGCTTTCTCGGCATATTGCTCGCACTCGGCGCCGGTCTTTCCTTTGCCGTCTATACGCTGACAAGCAAAAAGCTCCTGCAACAGCAGAAGCCGGAGGCTGTCACAGGCACCGTGTTCTTTTTAAGCGCTGTATTGCTTGCCCCGTTGTTGTTTCTGTACGATTTGAGCTGGATCTTATCGGTTCAGGGATCGGCTGTCAGCCTCTATATCGGCGTCATTGCAACCGGTGCCGCGTACCTGTTATTTACGACAGGATTGGCAAAAGTGCCCGCCTCAACAGCGGTGACCCTGTCGCTGGCTGAACCGCTCACGGCGTCGCTTTTAGGAACCGTGCTTGTCAAGGAATCGCTGCCTCTTGTTTCCTGGGCCGGAATCGCATTGCTTCTGCTGGGCATTTTTTATATTTCCTATCAGCCCAAAAAGAATAAAATGAACGCTGAACAAGTGAAAGCGTAAAAAACCGCCCGTGGATATGCGGGCGGGTTTTCATGTTGTCTTGTTATTCATCCAAACCGATAGACAAATATTTTGTTTCCAAATACGGCTCGATGCCTTCCTGTCCGCCTTCGCGTCCGATGCCGCTTTCCTTCATGCCGCCGAAAGGCGCCTGAACGGTTGACGGTCCGCCATCATTCCAGCCGAGAATGCCGTAATCAAGATTTTCGGATAAATAGATGCCGCGGCGGTAGTTTTCCGTAAAGAAGTATGCCGCTAAACCGTAAGGCGTATCATTGGCGAGCTTGACTGCTTCGTCCAGCGTTTTAAAAGTCGTAATCGGCGCAACGGGACCGAATGTTTCCTCATGCATGATCGTCATTGAAGGATCAACATCCGTCAGCACTGTCGGGTGGACAAAGTAGCATGATTTCTCATCATCGCTTTCGTATTCGGCGCCGATGAGAACTTTCGCCCCTTTATCCACCGCGTCATTGATTTGATCAACTATTTTTTGGAAGCCGTTTTTATTGATGACCGGGCCGATTGATACACCTTCTTCAAGTCCGTTTCCGACTTTCAGCTTGGCGACTTCCGCGCGGAGTTTTTCTGCAAATTCATCCTTAACCGATTCATGAACGATCAGACGGTTTGCACAGACGCACGTTTGTCCGGCATTCCTGTATTTCGACAGCATCGTCTGTTTAACGGCGAGGTCGATGTTGGCATCTTCATCAACGATCAGCGGAGCATGGCCGCCGAGCTCCATTGACACATGCTTCACCGTCTCGGCGCTGTTTTTCATTAAATGTTTGCCGACAGGCGTTGACCCGGTAAACGTAATCTTGCGGATCAGCGGATGGCTTGTAAAAATAGAACCGATCTCTTTTCCGTCGCCGATCACACACTGAAGGACGTCTTTCGGAATGCCCGCTTCGTGGCCGAGGCGAACGAGCTCAAGCGCCGTTAAAGGCGTGTCAGGCGCAGGCTTGATGATAAAGGTACAGCCTGCCGCCAAAGCCGGTGCCGCTTTTCGCGTGATCATCGCCGCCGGAAAGTTCCACGGGGTAATCGCCGCAACAGGACCGACTCCCTGGCGCGTGACGATGATGCGCTTGTTCGTCACAGATGCGGGAACCGTTCTTCCGTAGATGCGTTTTGCTTCCTCCGCATACCATTCGATATAGCCTGCGCTATATATGACTTCTCCCTGTGCTTCAGCGTACGGCTTGCCGTTTTCAAGCGTAATTAATTTTGCCAGCTCGTCCTTCTGCTCCACAATCAAATCGAACCATTTTTTCAGTAAGCCCGCTCGTTCTGAAGCCGATGTTTTCGACCATTTTTGAAATGCTTCATGCGAGCGTACGACTGCCTCTTCGACTTCCTTTGCAGATTGCTGGGGAACCGATTTGATTTTTTCTCCAGTCGCAGGATTATATACTTCTAGCATGCTGGTCATGTTGAATCTCCTCCCCTTTACGTTTTGAACTGCTGTTGTATAAAAGAAAACCGATCAATGTCCATCCTGCCAAGATCAGCCACTCATACGGCCATGTGAGCGCGGCCGGCATGCCTGGCAAATAAAAGGCAAGAAAGATAACACTTAAGAGGATAGCAGATATACCCGTCGTTTTCCACTTATTGATTTTATACGGCCTGTTTAAATCCGGCTCTGTCTTTCTCAGTTTCATGAATGCAATCGACACGATCAAATATCCGACTATAATACCTGTTCCCCCTGCATTGACGATCCAAACAAGGGCAGGGCGCCCGAGCAGCGGTGCAAAAAATGCCAGCGCTCCCAGAAACAAAATCGCGTTCGTCGGCGTTTTATACTTCGGATGGATGAAGCCGAACCATTTCGGCACCATGCCTTTTTCAGACATGGCAAACAGAATGCGGCTCGCGCCGATGATAAATGCGTTCCAGCTTGTAATGATGCCGGCGACTCCGCCGAGGACAAGCACCGTGCCGAACAGCTGGTTCCCGAGCAGATTGACCATTGCATCCGCGGTCGCCAAAGAAGTCGTTGCAAGCTCGCTTTCTGACAGCCCCATCGTCACGCCGAAAACAATCAGCAAATAAAACACGACCGCACTGACGATCGAAATAATCAAAATTTTGCCGATGATTTTTTTCGGGGCATTAATTTCAGCCGCAACCTGAGGGATGACGTCAAATCCGACAAACAGAAACGGAATCATGACGAGGACGGACATCATCCCGGAGAATCCGTCTTTAAAAAGGGGCTGCATATGTTCAACATTACCGTTTACCAAAGCGCCTCCCAAAAGGAGAAAGCCCGTGGCGATAATCGCGATCGTAAAAACCGACTGAAAAATCGCGGCCGGCTTGACGCCGAAGTAATTGAGCGCGGTCAGGACGACCGCACCCCCTGAACCGATCAACACCCAAGTGACATACACGTCCCAGCCGCTAAGCGACCAGAGAAACCCTTGATGTTCGACAGGCAGGACGTAATCGATGACGGTCGGTAATGCGACCGCCTCAAATGTGATCACCGAAACATAGCCGAAAAGCACACCCCAAGCGGCGACAAAAGCCGTTTTCCGGCCAAACGCCCTGTAGACGAAAACCAAGCCGCCCCCCGTTTCAGGGATGGCAGAAGACAGCTCCGCGTATGTTAACCCGATTAAGATGACCAGTATGCCGCCGATGATAAATGCGATGGTGCTGCCCAAAAAACCGGCTGTCGAAATCCAGTCGCCGGAAAGGACGACCCAGCCCCAGCCGAGCATAGCCCCGATTGCTAAAAATAGCACATCCGTCTGCGACATCGTTTTTTTCATTTGCTGTTTACCCATCTATATCCGCCCCTTCCTTTAGAAGATGTCAAACTAGAGCTGTTTCAGCGCTTCTTCGATGATGCCGAACCCTTCCTCAAGCAATTCATCAGTAATAACAAGCGGAGACAGAAAACGGATAATGTTGCCATTGATACCTGCCGTCAACAAGAGCAGGCCGTGTTCATTGGCGTACTTGGCAATCTTGGCCGCAGCGGCTTTGTCCGGCTCCCGTGTCTTTTCGTCCCGGACAATTTCAAGCGCCGCCATCGCGCCAAGTCTGCGAACTTCACCAATCTGCGGATATTTCACCTTCCATTCATGCGCCCGCTCTTCAATGGCTTTGCCGATTTCTTCAGAGCGTTTGTTGAGCTGTTCCGATTCGATAATATCGAGCACTGCCAAAGCGGCTACGCATCCAAGCGGACTTCCGGCGTATGTGCCCCCGAGTTCCCCCGGATCCGCCGCATCAAGCATTTCCGCCCGGCCGATGACACCGCTGAGCGGAACGCCGGCAGCCAGCGATTTTGACACCGTCACAAGATCAGGAACGACATCAAAATGCTCAATCGCAAAATATTTGCCTGTTCTGGAAAAGCCTGTTTGGATCTCATCGGCGACAAAAACGATGCCGTGTTTTTGACAGAAGGCTGCGACATGCTGCACAAACCGTTTGGAAGGAATAATAAATCCTCCTTCTCCCTGCACCGGCTCCATGACAACGCAAGCGACCGTCTCCGGAGCAACAGACGAGACGAAGAAATCGTCAAATGCCTGAATAACCATGTCATCGTAGCTTTCATCAGTCATCCCTTCAGGTTTTCTATAGTAGTAAGGAAACGGCGCCTGATATACTTCAGGTGCAAAAGGGCCGAATCCGAATTTGTATGGTTTTACCTTGCTCGTCATGCTCATCGTCATGTTTGTGCGCCCGTGGAATCCGCGGGTAAAAGAAACGACTGCTTGACGCTTCGTATATTTTCTGGATATTTTCACGGCGTTTTCTACGGCTTCCGCCCCCGAGTTCAGGAAAATCGCTTTTTTCTCGTGTGAGCCCGGTGCAAGCCGGCAAAGTTTTTCCGCCAATTCGATATAGGCCTGATACATCATGACGTTAAAACCCGGATGAATGAGCTGTTCGGCCTGTTGCTTGACAGCTTCTACAACTTTCGGATGTGAATGCCCGACATTTAATGTACCGATCGCCCCGGCAAAATCGATAAAACGGCGCCCGTCAATATCGTATAAAACGGCCCCTTCCCCTTTAGCGGCCAGATGACGGTTTCCGTTGGAGACACCCCTTGCCACAAATTGATCCCGTTTGGCCTGCCAATCTTCCGTTGTGAATGCTTTTGTGTTCAGACTCATAAAAAATCTCTCCCCCACTCTTATTTCTTATAATTCTGAATATTTTTTGGTATGATGAAAAGTACCAATCATTAATTTTCAAAGGTACCAGGGGGGAGGCGCTATGATTACGATACCGATTGACCGCTCCAAGGATGCGGATTATATTTATCACCAAATTTATCAACGGATTAAAGAAGAAATTTTCAGCCGCAATCTTTTGCCGGGAAAAAAACTCCCTTCCAAGCGCGAGCTCGCCGAAGCATTGAACGTCAGCATTAATTCGGTCAACGCTGCCTACCAGCAGCTTCTGGCAGAAGGTTATCTTTATTCACGTGAAAGAAAAGGCTTTTTTGTAGAGCAGATCGAAACGTTCCATGCCAGCCGCCATCCCGGCCCTTTTCAATTGGAAAAAGAACTGGTTGAAAAGCCGGCAAGCAAAGACGGCTGGATATCGTTTTCCCATATGAGCGTCGATACGGCGCATTTTCCATTTAAAACATGGCTTCGCTGTGAACAGAAAGCGGTTTCTTCTCATGTAAACGAACTTGGAGAAATGACGCATCCGCAAGGTGTCTACGAAGTGCGCCAAACGATCGCACGGTTTATCGCTTTAACGAGAGGCGTCAAGTGTCACCCCGAACAAATCGTGATCAGCGCAGGCACGCAGTCCTTAATTCATACGCTTCAGGATCTTCTCCCCGCCTCAGCCGTCTATGCGATGGAGGAGCCGGGATACAGCCGCATTTATCGACTGCTGAAAAATGAAGGGAAAGAAGTGGCCACGATTCAGCTCGATCATAAAGGAATGCGGATCAGCGAGATTCACCGTCTGAATCCGGATGTTTTATTTGTCACGCCTTCACACCAGTTTCCAACAGGAATCATTATGCCGGTATCGAGAAGGATTCAGCTTTTAAATTGGGTTTCCGACGGGGAAAACCGCTATATTGTGGAAGACGATTATGACAGCGAATTCAAATATGGGAGCGATACGATCCCCGCCCTGCAAAGCCTTGACCGCTCTGAGAAAGTCATCTATATCGGCACGTTTTCAAAATCGCTTCTTCCGGGTCTGAGAATCAGCTATATGGTACTGCCGCAAAAGCTGCTGAAGCGATACAGAAAAAGGCACCATTTCTCGATTCAATCGAGCAGCGTTTTAACACAGCTCGCCTTGCAGGAATTGATCGAATCGGGGGAATACCAAAAGCACATCAAGAAAATGAACCAGATTTACGAAGAAAAGCGGACAAGGCTGATCGGAAGCCTTGTCAAAACCTTTAACGGCCGGGTGAAAATTAAAGGCGAAAGCGCAGGCCTTCACTTTGTGGCCGATTTTGAAACAGATAGAAGTGAAGAAGAGGTTTTATCAAGAGCAAAGGATAGACGGGTCGAGGTTTACGGCATGAACCGGTTTACGTTAAAGAAAGAGCAGACAAAACATGAAGGAACAGTATCGCTCGTGCTTGGATTTGCTAAAATCGCTGCCGATCAGATCGACAAAGGGACTGCCAAGCTTTATGAAGCGGTATGCGGTGATGAGAAGTTTTAAAAAATACCGGCAGGTTCGCTCCTGCCGGTATCAACTTGGCTTTAGAAAGCCAACGTCTGCCCGTTTACCACCGTTCCTTTTCTACCTGGAGAACCGCCTCAATCAGTCCCGGAAACTGCTCCTCCAATTCCCGTTTGCAGAGGGAGTAATAATGATGCTTCCCTTCAATGCGGACTTTGAGCAGTCCCGCTTCTCTCAGCACCTTGAAATGGTGGGACAGCGTAGACTTTGCGATATTGAGATTTGTGCATGTACCGCACGTTTTCTCGGCTGTGTCAGCCAGGGCTTTGACAATCTCAAGCCTGTATGGATCACTCAAGGCATGGAGAACAGATATTAACTTCATTTCATTTGTTTTCATGGGTTAAATGTATCATAATCCTAACTTCAAGACAATTCGTCAAGAAGGCAAATAGGTTGCCGCCAAAGCAAAGACATGTTACGATGCAATTGTTCGATGATTTTCGAACAATCAATTCACTGTGTATACAACGTACACGCAAAGGAATTCTAAATGACATGACGGAGGTTTGAACCGATGATCGTATTGCAAGCCTATATGAAAGTAAAACCAGAAAAACGCAACGCCTTTCTCGAAAGCGTACAACCGCTGCTTAAACATTCAAGAGCTGAAGCCGGCAATGCCCAATACCAGCTGTTTGAAGATACCGAAGATGCCAATACATTTGTCATGCTTGAGCAATGGAAAGATCAAAACGCAATTGACGCCCATAATCAGACAGAGCACTTTCAAGCTTTCGTTCAAGCCGCGGGCGACCTTTTATCAGAACCGCTGAATGTGGTTAAAACGCACACACCGGATTAAAGAAAGGATGACGTTTAAATGAATGAAGTATTGAAATCATTGACAGACCATAGATCGATTCGCAGCTATACAGATGAGCCCGTGAACCCTGAACAGCTGGACAAGATCATTCAAGCCGTTCAAGCCGCACCGACTTCAATCAACGGCCAGCAGGTCACCGTGATTACGGTTCAAGATGAAGAACGGAAAAAGAAAATCGCCGAATTGGCCGGCGGACAGGTCTGGATCGAGCAGGCCCCCGTTTTCCTTTTGTTCTGCGCGGACTTCAACCGTGCGAAAATCGCCCTTGAGAAAAACGGCGAAACGCTTGCGATCACAGACGGAATGGAATCCGTGCTTGTCGGAGCTGTCGACGCAGGCATCGCTCTCGGTACGGCCACAGCGGCCGCTGAATCGATGGGGCTTGGCACTGTGCCGATCGGCGCTGTCCGCGGCCGTGCAGAAGAGCTGATCGAGCTGCTCAATATTCCCGAATACGTCTTCCCTGTCGCAGGGCTTGTCGTCGGCCATCCGGCGGACCGCTCCGCGAAAAAGCCGCGACTTCCTGAACAAGCGGTAAGGCACAGCGAAACCTATCAACCTGACTTAAAACCGCTGATCGACGCGTACGATGAAGAAATATCCGAATACATGACAAAACGGACAAACGGACAGGAAACAAGAAACTGGTCTCAGGGCATATCCGCTTATTACAATAAAGTGTATTATCCTCACATCCGTGAGATGCTTGAGAAACAAGGATTTAAACTCGAATAGATACTTTAGGCTATCGGTGATCGATAGCCTTTTTTCATGCGTTCCATTCCACATTTCGATGAGCATCGAAGGTCTTTACCTTTACAATATGTAAAAAAGGAGTGGAACACATGAAACCATTTGCAAAATATAAAGCATTTCTAGACCTCCATCATCAGTCAGGCCCGTTCGTTCTGCCGAATGCCTGGGATGCGGCCAGCGCCAAAGCGTTTCAAAACTGCGGTTTTAAAGCAGTCGGCACAACCAGCGCCGGAATTGCCATGTCCCTCGGCTATCCCGACGGCGAACATCTCCCTTTTGAAACATTGCTTTCCGTCCTGAAAACCATCACGGATGCCGTCGATATTCCCGTCAGCGCGGATCTTGAAGCGGGTTACGGCCAATCACCGGAAGCAGTTGCTGAAAACGCAAAAAAAGCCGCAGCGGCCGGCGTTGTCGGTATGAATATTGAAGACGGAACGAAAGACCCCTGCCGGCCGCTTTGTGATGCAACATTAATGGAAGAAAAAATTGCGGCTGTCAAAAAACTGAACCTTCCTGTTTTGATCAATGCCCGCACGGATGTATACTGGCTCAATGCAGACGCTCCCGGTTCCCGGCTTCAAACAGCCGTCCGGCGGGCAAATCGGTACAGACAAGCAGGCGCGGACTGCATATTTATCCCCGGAGCCAATGATACAGGCACCATTGCACGGCTGAGAAAAGGTATACCCGGACCACTCAACGTACTGGCCGGCTCACACACTCCCTCTTTACAAATTCTTTCCGAACTGGGGATCGAAAGAATCAGCTGCGGATCCGCCCCGTTCAGAGCCGCCCTGTCGCTGGTGAAAAAGATCGGTGAAGACATCATCACCCGCGGCTCCTTCAGTCATATGACGGACGGAGTCCTTTCATACGGCGAAGCTGCCGATTGGATCAGCCTTCATCGTAACCCAAAACAAAATCGTTGACCTAAACAGTTCGGTCTGTTAATATTTCATTTATGAAAACTCATGGGTTTTTTCGTAACCCATGAGTTTTATCATTGCGAAAGAAGGAGCCGGAATGAACGAAAAAAGAGCAGCAGTCTTAAGGGCCGCCAAAAAGCTGTTTGCCCAAAAAGGCTATCATAACGTTGCAATGCAAGCGATCGCTGAAGAATGCAAAATGTCAAAAGCATCTATTTATAAACTGTTTCAATCTAAAGAAGATCTTCTGCTGGCATTGATCAAGTTCAGAAAGCATGAAATGCTGAACAAAAGCGCCATCATCAATACGGAAACCTCGCTGACGCCAAAAGAAAGACTCGCTAAAAAAATCGCTTTGGAGATTACGGAATTCAGGGAAAACCGCCAATTTATCAATTTCCTCTCCAATGAGGGATCGTCTCCCGATACCGCGGTATTTAAAAAGCATCTGAAAGAAACAAAATCGCTGATCATCAGCTGGCATAAAGACTCTATCATTCAAGCGTACGGCGAAGAGGTGGAGCCGTTTATATGGGATATCGTCATCATTTTCCACGGTTTGATGAGAGAATTCCTGTTTTTAGTCGGCACTGGAAAAGCGCAGCCTGACGTTAAAACGATTCCGCCATTCATTATGTCGGTTCTGGATCTCTTCATAGAGAAAAAGCTGAACGAAGATCAGAAAAGTTCATTAAATGAAGACATTATTGCCTCCTATACGAATTTCTCATCATGCTGGGCACCGCTCAAAAAAGAGGAATTGCTTGAAGACCTTTTGCAAAAACTGAAAAACAAGATTTCCTCGCTGCCACAAGACGACGTTTCCGTGACAGAATTGCTGTCTGCCGCAGATTTGCTGAGCGAGGAGCTTTTCGCCAATGAGCCCCGCACGTATTTAATTAAGGCTCTCCTTGATTACCTTGGAAAAATCGAGGCGCTCCAATGCGATGTTTCACAAATACAAACAATTAGTATCAAAGAATAAGAGGGATTGATATGAACACAGGAACTGAACAACAGACATACAACAGAAATATCATCGTAGGTTTGCTCATTGCAGGGGCGTTTATCGCGATCTTGAACCAAACGCTTCTGGTTACGGCACTGCCGCATATTATGGCAGACTTAAACATAGACGCTACAAAAGCTCAATGGCTGACAACGGCGTTCATGCTGACAAACGGGATTCTCATTCCGATTACCGCCTTTTTAATCGAAAAATTTTCGAGCCGCGCGCTCGTCATCGCCGCGATGAGCATCTTTGTGGCGGGAACGGTCGTCGGCGCAGTTGCGCCTAACTTCCCGGTTCTCCTTGCGGCGCGAATCATCCAGGCCGCGGGTGCGGGAATTATGATGCCGCTCATGCAGACGATCTTTTTAACGATTTTCCCGGTTGAAAAACGCGGGGCTGCAATGGGTATGGTCGGTTTGGTCATCGCATTTGCACCGGCCATCGGACCGACATTGTCAGGCTGGATCGTCGACAGCTTTACATGGAGATACTTATTTTATATTATTCTGCCAATTGCCCTGATTGATCTTGTGCTTGTCATCTTACTGATGAAAAACGTTACGAAATTGAGAGAAACATCAGTGGACATCTTATCTATTATCCTGTCCAGCCTGGGTTTCGGCGGTTTATTGTACGGCTTCAGCAACGCCGGATCAGAAGGCTGGGGAAGCAATACCGTTTTAATTTCCTTTGCAGTCGGTGCAGTCGCTCTGTTCTTCTTTATCTCTAGACAATTAAGAATCAAAAGGCCGATACTCGAGTTTCGCGTTTTCCAATCGTGGACTTTTACGATAACAACGCTCCTCGGTATGATCGTTTTTGCATTAATGATCGGTACTGAAACCATTTTGCCGCTGTATACGCAAAACGTCAGAGACGTGACAGCTTTCGATTCCGGTCTGATGCTTCTGCCGGGCGCGATAGCAATGGGTATCATGTCGCCGATCATCGGCCGGATTTTTGACAAGATCGGTGGAAAAGGTCTTGCGATTATCGGTTTTGCCATCTTGCTGCTGACGTCGATCCCGTTTGCGGATCTGCAAATGGATACTTCGCTGACATTTATTATCGTCATTTATACGCTGCGGATGATGGGCACTTCCATGATTATGATGCCTCTCACAACCGCTGGCATCAATGCACTTCCGATGCATCTCATCCCGCACGGAACAGCGATGAACAATACGATGCGCCAGATCGGCGGTTCAATCGGCACGGCCGTTTTGATTTCCGTCATGAGCAATTCAGCCAAAAACGCTGCCGCATCTAACCCGTTAAATGCGCTCATTCACGGCATGAATTCCGCCTTTATCGTGGCCGCTGTCTTGGCGCTGATCGGATTTATCCTTTCGTTCACATTGAAAAAGAAGCCGCAGGCCGACAAACAAGGCCAGCCGGCGCGCTGATCCTGACACGCCAGTTCAATCAAACTGGCGTGTTTTTATATGGTTTGATATATTTGATCCCTTGAAGCGTAAGAAGCATGAAGACCTGCTCTGCGTCTCCTTTCATATGAAATGAATATCATTCGAGTTCTTCTCCTGAACAGACAAAAAGGCTGCCGGATACACCGGCAGCCTCGCTCTTTTATTTTAATCCATTTTCAACTTCTGTCACCATTTCAGATACGGACTCAAGACCTCCGCCTGACAGGTACCAGTAACCTGGATCAAGATATGTGATATGGCTCTTTTTATAAGCTTTTGTTGATTTTACAATTTCATTTTCAATGACTTCTTTTGCTGTTCCTTTTTCGCCGATGGCAGCGCTTCGGTCGATGACAAACAGGTAATCAGGGTTCTTTTCAGAAATATACTCGGAAGAGACGCTTTGACCGTGAAGGGAAGCCTCGATGTTTTTGTCGACAGGTTCAACGCCGAGCACATCATGGATCAAACCGAATCTTGAGCCGCTTCCATACGCGCTGATTTGTTTATCGCTTGTTAAGACGACCAATCCTTTGCCGCCTTTTTCTTTCGCAAGCTTGTTGGCTTTCTCTACTTTATCATCGATTTTCGCAAGAGCTTCTTTGACAGCATCTTCTTTACCGAAGATTTTTCCAATATTTTCGGTATTTTCTTTAAAACTGTTCATGTAGTTCTTCTGGTCAAGCTCGATGTCGATCGTCGGTGCGATCCTTTTAAACTCGTCATACTGCTCAGACTGTCTGCCTTCGATGATGATCAAATCGGGGTCAAGCTCTGCAATTTTTTCAAAATCAGGCTCTTTTAGTCCGCCGACGCTTTCGTATTTACTGTCTTTGTATTTTTTCAAGTAAGACGGGAGGGTTTGTTTCGGAAGGCCGACAACGCGATCGCTCAAGCCAAGCTCATCAAGCGTGTCAAGCATTCCGAAGTTGAAGACAACGACTTTTTTCGGGTTTTTCGGTACATCTGTTGTACCGCTGTTATGTTTAATTGTGACGGTTTCTTTTTTAGAGGAAGATTTTGCATCTGTATCAGCAGCTTTGTTTCCGCAGGCGGATACGACAAGAACGGTTATCAATGCCATAATCAATAAAGATAGTTTTTTCAATTCAAGTCACCTCATCATTTAAAATATACACAGATTTTTTGGTCTCCGATTTGTTGGATCGGAATGTCCATATCATAGATGTCTTTCAGCACCGGCGTTTGGATAATGTCTTCCGCCGGCCCCTCTTTTACAATCCGCCCGTTTTTCAGGGCTGCGATTCTGTCTGAATAAACCGAGGCAAAATTAATGTCATGAATGACAATGACGATCGTTTTACCGCGATTTTCGACAAGGTCTTTCAAGAGCTTCATTATCTCTACTGAATGTTTCATATCGAGGTTATTTAATGGTTCATCAAGCAATATATAGTCGGTATCCTGAGCGATGACCATTGCGATAAAAGCACGCTGGCACTGGCCGCCGCTCAACTGATCGAGGTGTTTATGCTCAATGTCTCTCAGCTTCATATAATCAATCGCTTCGTCGACATATGCCCAGTCCTCTTTCGAGAGCCTTCCCTGTGAATAAGGAAATCTGCCGAAACTGACGAGCTCCCTGACAGTCAGCCTGATGTTGATCTGGTTGGACTGCTTTAAAATGCTGATTTTTTTGGCTAAATCATTGCTTTTGTATGCGCTGATTTCCTTGCCGTCAATCAGCACTTTTCCGGCGTCCATGCCAATCAGCCTGCTGATGATGGACAAAAGCGTGCTTTTCCCCGCTCCGTTCGGTCCGATGAAGGACGTGATCATTCCTTTTTTTATCGTTAAAGTCGTGGGATGAACAACGGTCTGCTCTCCGAATTGTTTCATGATATCTCGTACTTCTATCATCATTTACGCTCCTTCAGCAACAGGTAAATAAAATAAATCCCGCCGATAAAATCAATGATCACAACAAGCGTCACCGTTAAACCAAACAGCTTTTCAACAATGAACTGGCCCCCGACAAGCGCAATGATGCTGAACAAAACCGCTCCGGGAATCAGGACGCTGTGCTTATACGTTTTAAATACTTCCCGCGCCACATTGACGACGAGCAGCCCCAAAAATGTGATCGGCCCTACAAGTGCAGTAGATACGGAGACGAGAACGGCGACGACGATCAGCATTTTCTTCACCGTCCGGTCGTAATCGATTCCGAGGTTGACGGCTTGATCCCTGCCGAGCGAAATGACATCAAAGTACGGATTATACCGCCAAGCGTAAACGAGAATCGCCAGAATGATGAGCGAAGCAAGCATTAAAATGTCCGTGTTCAAATTGTTGAAGCTGGCAAACATCTTGTTTTGAACAACTTGAAACTCGTTCGGATCGATCAACATTTGCATAAAGGATGACAGGCTTCTGAACAATGTGCCGCATACGATTCCAACTAACAGCAGCAAGAAGATGTGCCTTCCCCCGCGGCGAAACATCAGGAAAAACAACACAAATGAAAAACAGACCATCAAACCGGTTGACAATAAAAAATTGCCGTTTTTACCAAGATCGGCGAGTTTGGCTGCACCGAAAAAGTAAATAATCCCGGTTTGCAGCAGAACATAGAGAGAATCGAGTCCGAGGATGCTCGGCGTCAAAATTCTGTTGTTTGTGATCGTTTGGAAAATCATCGACGAATACGCAATGGCTGTACCGACAACGATGATCGCAAAAACTTTGGCAAACCTCCGCGGAAGCGCATATTCCCATACAGACGGCAATCCGTAGAACAGAAACAAGCTGATGCAGGCTGCCGCTATCACGATGAGTATAAGCATTTTCTGTTTATGACGCATAGGCTTTTCTCCTTAAAAGCAAGTAAAGAAAAACGCCGCTCCCGATGATGCCGACCATCAAACCAACCGAAATTTCGTACGGGTAAATGACGAGACGTCCCGCTATATCGCAAAACAAGACGAAAACGGCTCCGAGAACCGCCGTATGAGGCAGGCTGTTTTTCAAATGATCTCCCCTGTAGATGGACACGATGTTCGGGATGATCAAACCCAAAAAGGGAAGCGTGCCGACCGTCAGGATGACGACGGACGAAATAATAGATACGATGATCAATCCGATATTGACCACCCGCTTATAATTCAATCCAAGATTGATGGAAAAAGACTCCCCCATCCCGGCCAACGTAAATTTATTGGCGAACAGATAGGCAATGATAACGAGCGGTATACTCAGAAATAAGAGCTCATACCTCCCCTTCATGACCAGCGAAAAATTCCCTTCAAACCATGCATTGACGTTTTGAATGATATTGTACTGATAAGCCATGAAAGTGGAGATGGCGCTGACAACACTTCCGAGCATCATACCGACGAGAGGGATGAAGATCGCATCTTTGAACTTGATTCTGTCCAAAATTTTGACGAACAAAAAACTGCCAAACAGTGCAAAAACAAAGGCAAACAGTATTTTAACCACAATTCCTGCAGACGAAAAAAGCACGATCGCAATGATCACACCGAGCCTCGCCCAATCCATCGTTCCAGCGGTGGTCGGTGAAACAAATTTATTGCGCGTTAGCTGCTGCATGATCAGCCCGCAAATGCTCAAGCTCATTCCCGCAAGCACGATGCTAATCAAGCGCGGAATTCTACTTATGTAAAGCGTTTGAATTTCGTCCTCGTTAAAGCGGAAAAGATCAAGAGGCGAAAGCTCCTTAACGCCGATGAATATCGAGCTGATTGAAAGAATGATGAGCATTAGCAATAAGTATCGTAATTTCATGCTGCAGTAGCCTCCTTGCACAACAAAGCAAACCCCTCCGCCGACGTTAATGATTATCATTATCAATAAGGGTCTTCATATATCTTACCATTTTTTCTGACATAGTCAATAAGATTAATAGATACAAAGGTTGAAACCATGCGATTTCCCCATCTTTAGTCCTCCTCAAAAATACATTTGTTCATTCCCGAAAGAAAAACCTTGATTCTTCTTGTAAAAAGCGCAATAATTAAGATTAAATTTATTTCGAAAATTTAAACTTTGGGAGATGTAACAAATGAAAGTCGTTAAATTTGGGGGCAGCTCGCTCGCTTCAGGGGCTCAGCTAGAGAAAGTATTTCAAATTGTCACTTCTGATCCGGAAAGGAAGGCCGTCGTTGTATCAGCACCCGGAAAACGGCACCCCGAGGATACGAAAGTAACGGACCTTTTAATCGAATGCGCCGAACAGTACTTATCATCAAAAAAAGCGCCCGATCTGGTTGAGGCGATTGTCGGACGATATGCCGATATCGCGCTTGAGCTCGGACTTGACGATGTCGTGATCGACCGGATCCGGGCCGACCTGCTTCAGCTGCTCGAAGGTGATAAAACAAATCCGGAACGGTTTATCGATGCGGTCAAAGCAAGCGGCGAAGATAACAATGCCAAATTGGTAGCGGCTTACTTCAGGCACCAGGGAGTTGAAGCGCACTATGTCAGTCCAAAAGACGCCGGGCTGTTTGTGACGAGCGAGCCAGGCAACGCACAAGTCCTGCCCGAGTCGTATGACAATCTGTTTCAGCTGAGACAGCAAAAGGGCATCATCATCTTTCCCGGCTTCTTCGGATTCAGCCGGGAAGGCGAAGTCATGACGTTTTCGCGGAGCGGCTCTGACATTACAGGTTCCATTTTAGCGAATGGATTGAAAGCCGAGTTGTATGAAAACTTCACTGACGTTGACGCCGTTTATTCTGTCAACCCGGCGATCGTATCCAACCCGAAAGAAATCCGCGAGCTGACATACCGGGAAATGAGGGAGTTGTCGTATGCAGGCTTTTCCGTCTTTCATGATGAAGCATTGATCCCTGCTTTCCGGGCGCGCATACCGGTTCAGATCAAAAATACAAACAATCCGGACGCGGAGGGGACAAGAGTTGTCAGCACACGCGACAATACGAACGGACCTGTCGTCGGGATCGCCAGCGACAGCGGATTTTGCAGCATTTACATCAGCAAATATTTAATGAACCGCGAAATCGGCTTCGGACGCCGCGTTCTGCAAATCCTTGAAGATGACGGACTGACGTATGAACACATTCCATCCGGCATTGATGATATTACGATCATTTTAAGGCAGGATCAAATGGATCAAGCAGCAGAAAAGCGGATAATCAAACGGATCAAGGAAGAACTGGATGCCGATGAAGTGACGATTGAACACAATATTGCCCTGATTATGGTCGTCGGCGAAGCCATGCGCCATAACGTCGGAACGACGGCAAGAGCGTCAAAAGCATTGTCCGATGCGCGCGTCAACATCGAAATGATCAACCAGGGCTCCTCGGAAGTCAGCATGATGTTCGGCGTTAAGGAAGCTCAGGAAAAACAAGCGGTCCGCGCGTTATACCAGGAATTTTTCGCAAAAGTTCTCGTTTAAAAAACCCCTTTTTTTATGGGGTTTTTTTGCTGTCAGAAAATATACCCTTCCCTAAAATTGCCTGCCTTAAATTCATTCACAAAACCGTTTTGAAAGCCGATATGTAAAGTAAATAAACTGATGGGAGAACACTTATGAATCTGTTGAAAAATATAAAAATCAGAAGCAAACTATTTGTCATCATTATCATTTCAGCGCTGGCTTTGTCGATTGTCGGCATCCAGGGGATAGGCGGGCTGAACAAGCTTTCCAAAGGTTCAGAGATCATCTATCAAGATCAATTGGTTCCCAACCAGTTGTTTGCAAATTTAAAAGCGAACAACCTTGATATTGATACGTACAAATTCGAGCTGATGGTGACGAAAGACAACGATCGAAATGAAACATTGCAAAAACACATTAAGGAAAAAAACGAAGAAAACAGCACCTTAATGGAAAAAATCGATCAGCTGAAATTAATGGACAACGTCTCTAAAAAATACGAAAATTTCAAAACCGAATACAAGAAATTGCAAGATATCAGCAGCGAGATGCTCAGCTTGGCGGTGAAGAACGAAAATGATAAAGCATATGACGTCTATCTAAAAAAGATGGAGCCTCAAAGAGAAACGGTCAACCAGCTCATTGAAGACATTCAAACCTTAAATGCTGATAACGCCAAAACAATCTATCAGCAGGATTCTAAAGAAGCCGGTTCAATCATCACGCTTCTCATCATTGTCATTGCTGTAGCGCTTGTTTTATCCATCTCGATCGGCCTCTTAATGACAAGGCTGATCACAAAGCCGATCAAAGACATTCAGGCGCTGTTCGCAGAAACTGAGCAAGGCGATTTTACTGTCAAAGGAACATATCAATCGAAAGATGAATTGGGATTGCTGACATCATCATTTAACAAAATGGTAGCAGGCGTCCGTTCGATCATTGAAACGGTCGGCGAAACGTCGCACCAAGTTGCTTCTTCATCACAAGAGCTGAGCGCCAGTGCGGATGAAAGCACAAAGGCGAGCGAGTACATCTCAACAACGATCCAGGAGCTTGCAGTAGGCTCCGATCAGCAGGTGGAAAGCGTTGAAAACAGCAGAACCGTTATTATGGGAATGACCGAGTTTGCCGGAAGAATTTCTTCAAATGCCGAAAAAGCGGCCGCCACCGCTGACCAGACGGCGAAGATGTCGCTTGAAGGCACGAAAGCCATTGATAAAGTGAGCACTCAAATGAAGTCTATTAATGAAACGGTCGTCTCGCTCTCAGAAGCATTTAAACATTTAACAGAGCGTTCCAATGAGATCGGAAATATTACCGAAGTGATTACGAGCATCGCTGAACAAACGAACCTGCTTGCTTTAAACGCGGCCATTGAAGCGGCCCGGGCGGGAGAACAAGGAAAAGGCTTTGCCGTCGTCGCGGATGAAGTCAGGAAATTAGCCGAGCAATCGGCCCGCTCAGCAGAACAGATTACAAGATTGATTACGATCATTCAAAACGATACGAAGCAGACAATGAACTCGGTCATTTCGGCAACCGGCGAAGTCAAAGAAGGACTTGTCGTCGTTCATGAAGCGGGAGGCGCGTTCCAAAAAATCGAAAACTCGATTACGGAGGTCGTCACACAGATCAATGACGTGACAAACTTGGTGAAAAACCTGACAGCCGGCGCAAGCGAAATCGAAACCGCCATTTCCGGCGTCAAAGAAGTAGCCGAAACAGCAGCGGGAGGCACGCAAACGGTTAGTGCGGCAACTCAGGAGCAGCTTGCTTCAATGGAAGAAATCGCCGCCGCATCACAGATTCTCGCGCAAAACGCCGAAGAGCTGCAGCACCTGATCCAGAAATTCAAAATTAAAGATTAACAAAACCCGCCAGACGCTGTCTGGCGGGTTTCTATTCATCATCATCTCTCGCTGTCAGCGGCAGACGGATGATAAATTTTGTTCCTTTGTTTTTCTCACTTTCAATCTCTACCGTACCGTTGTGCAGGGCGACGAGCTGTCTGACGATCGACAGCCCCAGCCCGTATTCTCCGTAAGGGGTGTTCGTCCGTGATAAATCTGCTTTATAAAAACGATCCCAAATGTTTTCAATATCCTTTTCATCAATGCCGATTCCGGTATCCTCTATTTCGATCACCGTCTCCTTATAGTCTTCCCGGCCTCTCAGCCAAACGGTTCCGTTCGTTGTGAATTGAATACTGTTTTTCGTAATATTGACGAGTATCTGGATGAGCCGGTCGTAATCGGCATTGACCATCACATGATCCTCCACATCGAGGATCAGCTGATTCTGTTTCTCCTCAGCCTGAAGCGCCAGCTGCTCTTTAATGATTTCAAACACTTCGATCAGCGGATAATGCAGTTTTTGCAGTGTAATCTGATTGGAACGGATTTTTTCATAATCAAGGTTTTCGTTGACGAGGCGAATCAGCCTTTTTGTCTCCTCCGTAATCAGCTTCATACATTTATCCTGCTGATCTTCGGGTATCGTCTGGCTGTTCATCCCTTCCACTAAACCGCTGATCGTCGTCAGCGGCGTCTTCAGCTCATGTGAGACGTCAGTGATAAACTGCCTTCTTCGCTTTTCAAGCCGGTCGATTTCTTCGCTTGAGCTTTTTAACTTGCGGGCCATAATGTTAAAATCGTCGCCCAAATCACCGATCTCATCCTTATTGCGGTTTTCGATATGGATGTCATAATCTCCGGCGGCGACTTTTTTCGTTGCATCGCGGAGCTTCTGAATGCGGGCGACATGGAATTTGGACGTCAGCCAGCTTAGAAGAATAGCGACTAAGATAACACCCGCCGCCGTAAAGAGCATAAAGCGGTTCATGTCGCTGATCATTTCCTCGGTCCCGCTGATCGGAGCGGTCAGCAGAATGCCTCCCTGAAATTCATTGTTGACGATGTTGGGCAGCGCCACAACCGATACTTCCTCATTAAAACGGTTAAAATCGGTTTTGACGACCACGGCCTTTCCATCTTTAAGCTCTTTCCATTCTTCATCACTGAGCAGCAGCTTTCGCGGCCGCAAATCGGCCGGCGTCATCAAGACCTCTTTCTTTTCATTAAAAAGAAAGAAGCTGATCTTCCTGCTTCGCAAAATTTCCTCAAACGGCTTCATAATGGCCGGTGCGCCTTTTGGCCGCATCTCCATTTCGCCCATGATGCGATAGCCGTATGAAGACAGCTCATCGACTTTGCTTTCGTATGCAAAGTCTTTGACAAAGTGGGAAAACAGCGCCCCGGTAATGAGAAAAGCCATGATTAATATAGTGATGTGACTGGCCAGCAGCTGATAGAGATACTTAATCTTCATCGAACTTGTACCCTACTCCCCATACGGTATAAAGAAACGGCCGCGAGTCGCTGCCAAGCTTTTTTCTCAGCCTTTTAATATGAACATCAACCGTCCGCTCGTCTCCGTAGAATTGATATCCCCAAACCTGCTCAAGCAGCTGCTCCCTTGAGAAAACCTGTTTTGGACTTTGCACCAGGTAATACAATAAATCGAACTCCTTAGGCGTCAAATTTTGAATTTGAACGCCGTCCAAAAACACTTCTCTCGTTTTTTTATTGATTTTAAAATGTTCCGTTTCAAGCGAGTCGCTGTCAGCGGAATCCTGCGGGCCGGCACTTTGATACCTCCGGCTCACCGCTTTGATTCTCGCCACAAGCGCCAAAGGGCTGAACGGCTTTGTCACATAATCATCAGCTCCGAGCTCAAAACCGAGCACCTGGTCTGATTCCGTATCTTTTGCCGTCAGCATAATAATCGGAACCGTGCTCTCTTCCCTGACCTTTTTGCAGATCGTGACCCCGTCCATGGACGGCAGCATGATATCGATGATCAACAAATCCCAATCATCCGATTTAAAACGGTTATATCCTTCAAGTCCGTCATGGACGAACTCTGTTTCAAATCCTTCTTTTGCAAAAAACATTTCTGTCATTGTACATACGCTTAAATTATCCTCAATCATTAATATTTTCATCGTCAATATGCCTCCGCTAGACAAACGTTAGATTCATTTTACACAGGGCTCAGCCATTTCTCAATTCCATTCTGAACATTTAAAGGACTGGCAACAGTTTGGTCATAATTTATTCATAAGTAGCGGCTAAGATGAAATCAAGCATAAGGCAAAAGTCCTGCTGCCGTTTGACTTCGCGGCCATAATAAATGAAATAGATACGGAGGAATCACGCGTTATGAATTTTTTCAAACGAGCCTTTTGGAGCATGAAAGCGAAAAAAGGAAAAACACTTTTACAATTGTTTGTTTTCACGATGATTTGCGTGCTCGTGCTGACAGGAATTACGATCCAGTCGGCGGCCGTGAAATCGAGCGAACTGGCAAGGGAGCAGCTTGGAGGCAGCGTCACGCTCAAAGTTGACAGGGAAAAAATGATGAAAGAACAGCAGGAATCAGGAGAACGGAAAAGGTTTGAATCGACCCCCGTTTCTGTTAAATCAGCCGAGAAGCTTGCGGGCCTTGACCATGTCAAAAGCTATAACTACATCTCCTCTACGTCTGCCTTAGCGGACAATTTCGATCCGATCGAAAGCGGTGACGAGGATTCTTCGGCCTCAAACAGCGAGCAGCCGGCCGGACCGGGCGGCAATGAACAGGGCGACCGGCAAATGATGCAGGCTGACGTATCAATCGAAGGTGTGACAAGCACAGCCCTTGTCGACGAATTTTCCAACGGGACGTCCAAGATCACGGAAGGCCGTGCTTTAACAAAGGATGATGTGAATAAAAAAGTCGCCGTGATTGAAGAAACGCTTGCCGAAGAAAACGCTCTGAAAGTCGGCGATACGATCAAAGTCAAAGCGAGCAGCGATGAAGCTACAACAATCAATTTGAAAATCGTCGGAATCTATCAAACGACTTCATCCGGAGACAATCAAGCGCAAAACTTTGCCTTTTTAAACCCTTATAACAAAATCTACACACCATATACGGCGGCATCGGCCTTAAAAGGCGACGATTATAAAAACGCGATTGATGAAGCGGTCTACAATATGGACGACGCCTCCAACATCGACACTTTCATTGCGGCTGCCAAGAAAACAGGCATTGATTTGGATACATTCACATTGGATGCCAATGATCAGTTGTACCAGCAGATGGTCGGCCCGATTGAAAATGTCGCGTCCTTCTCGAAAAATGTCGTCTATCTCGTCACGATCGCCGGAGCGGTGATCCTCGGACTGATCGTCATGATGTCAATCAGGGAGAGAAAATACGAAATGGGCGTTCTGATGGCGATCGGTGAAAAACGCTGGAAACTCATCGGACAGTTTTTGACCGAAATCTTAATGATCGCAGTGCTTGCCATCGGCATCTCAGCATTAACCGGCAGCTTGATTGCCGGGCAAATCGGGAACCAGCTCTTGAGCCAGCAAATCGAACAAACGTCAGCTGGCCAGTCTGCAGGCGGAATGATGGGCCTTGGCGGCGGAGGCTTCTTAGGACAAAGGACCGCCCAAGTCTCAGCCATTGATCAGCTTGACATTCAAGTATCCTTCGGGAACTTGATGGCACTCGGCGGCATCGGCCTTTTAATCGCGCTGTTCGCGACGCTCCTTCCGTCAATATCTGTTTTAAGGCTCCATCCGAAAACGATTTTAACAAAACAAGAATAGAAAGAAGTGAAGATCATGGGCACTATTTTAGAATTTCAGAATGTCGGCTATTGGTATAAAAATCAGGATCAGCCTCTTTTCGAAGAGATCAGCATTCAATTCAGCCAAGGGCTTTTGTATACGATTGTCGGGGCTTCCGGCTCCGGCAAAACCACCTTTTTATCGCTGGCAGGCGGACTTGATGTACCAAAAGAGGGAGACATCCTGTATAAAGGAGAAAACATTTCAAAAATCGGGCTGACCAGCTTCCGCAATCAATATGTATCGATCGTCTTTCAGTCCTATAACCTGCTCCCGTATATGACGGCTCTCCAAAATATCACGTCGGCCATGGAAATTACCGGATCTCAGGTCAAAAACAAAGAACAATACGCTTTGGAGATGCTCGAAAAAGTCGGCATCGGCGAAAAGCAGGCCAGACAGAAAGTACTGACATTAAGCGGCGGGCAGCAGCAGCGTGTCTCCATCATCAGAGCGTTCTGCTGTGACACGGACTTAATCGTCGCCGATGAACCGACCGGCAACTTGGATGAAAATACATCAAAGGACATCGTCCGGCTCTTCCAAAACCTTGCCCACCAAGAAAACAAATGCGTCATCATGGTCACCCATGACGAACAGATCGCAAAGGTATCCGATGTCAACATCCGGCTTTCAAGAGGCGGCTTTACCGTCAAAAACCGCAGATCAGCAGGATAAGGGGAACGGCATGAGCCGTTCCCCTTCTTTTATGATGAAGCAAAAGCTTCTGCAGCCGCCGCCAAATAATACGAGAGGCCGGTTTGCTGATTTTCAAGCATCCCGCGATGAAAATCATCTTCGATAAAAAAGCGTGTCTGCGTCTGAAAATCGCCGGACGTGATCCCCAAAAACTTGAGGTGCCGTTTAATTGCGGTCTTTACTTGGTCATGGTCGTGTTTGACTCCATCTCTGAGCGCTTCGGCCATTCCATTCATAAAACGGGCCGCCTCTTCAGCTTTTTCATTCATTTCTTCCGCGATGACCGGTTCTCCTCTCAGCAAATCGACATCATACGCCTCCTTCAAATAGCGGTTCTGTTCAGCGAGTGCATCCTCCCATTCCCTGCTGCTTGAAAACCCTTTAAACATGCTTGATTGATCCATTGCTTCTCCTTTCCCGGCCTGCTGAATCGAGAGATCGATCGTAGAAATAAGCTGTTTTATCCTGTCCAAACGGGCAGTAAAAAGACGTTTCTGCTCAGATAAAATCGTCAGTCGATCAGCTTCGCCGTCCAGTATTTGCTTAATTTCCTTGAGCGGAAATTCGAGCTCCCGATAAAACAAGATATGCTGCAGCCGTTCCAGCTCTTTTACCCCGTAAAGGCGGTAGCCGGCATCCGTCACCTCCGCGGGGCATAAAAGGCCGATCTTATGGTAGTGGTATAGCGTTTTGATCGTGATATTCGCCAACCCGGCCACTTCTTTTACCGTATAGAGCATCAAACTTCACCTCGTCTGTCATGTTAAAGGGTGCCCTAAGGGCGGGGTCAATCCATTACACGGTCTTTTTTTTATTTTTTTTCATTTTCGCATAAGCGACCAGGCAAATAAAAGCAGGAAGGATCACCTGCATCGGCAAATGGACATATAAAGGAACAAACTCGATTCCTTCTTTTACATGCTCCGAAATATTGCTGGCAATGGAGACAGATAAAATCAAAATGATAATGCCGATGACATGAACGATTTTGGAGGGTTTTTTAAGCTTGAATAAGACGGTCACGCCTTCGGTTACGGCATACATGAAAATGCTCATCTTAAAAAAACCGCCAATCACCAACACGAGCATGAAAAATACATCAAGCCTGTCCAGAAATTCGGCGACTTGAATCGTCTGGATCGTACTCAGCAATGGGAAGCGCGACCTCATATTGAGGTCGACGCCAAGCACGCTGATGTTCAATGCCACATTAAAAGCCAGGATGATGCCGCTGATGGCGATTCCCAACAGCCCCGCTTTTTTTGCCTGTTTCTTTTCTTTTAAATACGGCAGGATCAATGTAAAGACGATAATTTCTCCAAACGGAAAATACAGCGTTTGCGTGAACACGGCATGGAACATCGGACCGGGTCCATTTCCAAAAATAGGCAAAAGCTCTTTCGGTTTAATCAAGCCTGACGAAACAATTAAGATGAGGCCTATGACAGCGAGCCAAAACATGATGCCAAACAGCAGCTCGCCTGAACGGGCCAGGACCTCGATTCCTTTCCTCACGGTAAAAATACAAACTGCAATCAACAAACCATTCGCGAAGATAATCGGCGTGTTCGGATAAGCCGACGTCAGCAGCATTTCGCCAAAATCGCGCAAAACCCTTGCCGCAATATAACAATAATAAACAATGTAGATAAAAGACAGGCCCCAGCCAACCGGTTTTCCAAAAATACTCATCAGCGTTTCATAGGGAGAGGCGTCGGGATTCACCTGGTAGAAAAAGTGGTGCATCATAAACAAAGCCAGCCCTCCGACTGTTCCGAACAAGATCGCGATCCAGGCGTCCTGTTCGGCAGATTGTCCTGGAAAAATCAGCAGAGAGCTGCTGAGTTCAAACAGAACAATCAGCACGAACAACTGTGCAGCACTGATTTTTGCTTTCTCCATTTAAAGCCCTCCTCTCTCTTTCATTCAAGAACGCCCTTCGTGATGATTCAAAATGTTCGGGTTGTTCCTTAAACCTGTTCTCCGTACATATGCGTTAACCGTAATGTCGACATCTGTATCAGGAAAATACCGATTGCTCCATTCGCCCTCCATCTTTTCCCACACTTTTGGGTGGTTGCGATACACAACGTCACCGAATTGCAGAACATCCGTCTTGTTTCGCTTAACAACGGCAATGGTATTCTGCAATTCATTTTTCAGCTCCTTTGCCACCTTCCTTTCGATGTCGCTTAGCACTTTTGGATCATCCAGGTGAATCGGCACAGTGGTTTCGCCGATGTCCCCTTCCATGTCTACTTCAACCGAAATCGCCGGTTTGCCGTTTTTAAGATGTGATCTGATTTTTGTTTTTTGGCGGATGACATCAAATGTGACGGCGTCTTTTTCGTGATTCAATGTAGTTGTCAAATACGTTCTGCTGATTTTATTGCGCAGCCATAAAACGCCCCGCGCGGTTTTGCCTTCAAGCCAGTTGACGAGCTTGCCCTCTTTAATGACTGCCAGCCCGTCCGCTTCGACTATTGCCTCAGGAGATGTAGACTGCACGTTTTCCATCTTTTCACCCTTCTCCTTGTTTCCGGATACTTTAAAAGAAGTAATAATCGGGTGCTTTGCCTTCGATGTCAAGCACTTGATGACATCCTGCACGCTCGTCTTCATATGTTCTCCCAAATGCTCTTCAGTAAATTGCAGTGTTTTGTTTACTTTATTTGACGGGATCTTATCGATCGGCGTCAGCGTCCGGATGAATGTTTTCGCTTTTTGGCCGCGGGAAATAATAATCGTCGCCGTTGAACGAAAATCGGTGTCCCGGTCAAGAACATCAAGAATTTTAATCAAGCCTTCTTCCTTGGCGAGTTTTTCATCAACAACCACGAGGTTCGTGTGGGAGTAATAAATTTCCCTCGACATTTTCGCCGACGCGTGCCTGCTCATTTCCGTCAGATTATTGCCCGTCACAGAATAGCTTGAAACCGGCGGCCTGTCTCCTCCCTGTCCACCTTGAAGGCCTCCTGTCACATTGATCGGATTGACGATCTGATAGCTTAATTCGTAATCTGTATTTTTACCTTTATCAATACCGATGGCGGTGATCAGCAGCAAATCTGTCAGCTCTCTTTTATCCCAGCATCCTTGAAGAAGAACAATGGCGGCCAGCAGGAGCACAATCTTAAGGCTTCGTTTCATTTGGATCACCATCTTCTTGTTTTGTCTTCATATCGCCTGATTCCGGCGGATTGGGTTTCTGGTATTCTCCTTGACGCACCTTATTGTCATTACCGATCAGTTCAGGCCGCTTCTCATGTGTCCACCAAGGCAAACGAACGATGGAGTCGCCCCAGTTTTTCAGAATAAACGGCGCAAAAGGAGTCATATATGGAACACCGAACGAACGGAGGCTGCATAAATGGACAAACATGATGATCAGTCCAAGAATAATGCCGTAAAAACCCGTCGTCGCCGCGGCTAATATGAAGAAAAACCGAACCAGCCGGGCGGATATCGCCATGGCGAAGGAAGGTGTGGCAAAACTTGAAATCGCTGTGATCGCTACGACGATGACCATCGCCGGCGACACAATCCCCGCCTGAACAGCCGCCTGTCCAATGACGATGGCTCCCACAATCGAAACGGCAGAACCTATCGCTTTCGGAAGCCGGATGCCCGCCTCTCGCAAAATTTCAAACGAAATTTCCATGATCAGCGCTTCCACCACAGCCGGGAACGGCACGATTTCACGCTGCGCGGCAATTACGATCAAAAGCTCTGTCGGGATCATTTCCTGGTGAAACGTCGTCGCACCGACGTAGACGGCAGGTGCAATAAGCGAAATAAAAAAGATCAACACGCGTAAAAAGCGGATGAACGTCGCAATGTCAAAGCGTGAATAGTAATCCTCAACAGATTGAAAAAATTGAATAAAAACGGCAGGGACAAGCAGGACAAACGGTGTACCGTCAACAAAGATGGCGATTCTTCCTTCAAGCAGATTCCCTGCGACCATGTCCGGCCTTTCGGTATGATATATCGTTGGAAAGGTCGTAAACACAGCGTCTTCAATAAACTGTTCAATATACCCCGATTCAAGGATGCTGTCGATCTCAATGCCAGCCATCCTTTTTTTGACTTCTTTCACCGTTTTTGGGTCGCACACCCCGTTGATATACATGATCGCCACATCGGTTTTTGTGACGCTTCCCATCGTCATTTTTTCAACCCAAAGATTTGGGTTTTTAATGATTCGGCGCACCAAAGAAATATTCGTGTCGAGAGATTCGATAAATCCCTCACGTGAACCGCGGAATGCCTGCTGATTTTCAGGCTCCTTGATCGTACGCTTTTCCCCGCCTTTCGTGGTCGTAATAACCGCTGTTTCCGTTCCCTCGGCCAAAATGATCGTATCCCCTGCCATCAACGATTCAAGCATCTTGTTCAATCGCTTTTCTTTTTCGACACCGCCCAGCGCAACGGCATCACCTGCAATCGTCTCAAGAACATCCCGTCCGTACTCCTTTTTCGCTAATTCTTCAGAGCTCATGATCGATTCCAGCAAAAAGTCATGGATGGCTTTCTCATCTGTAATGCCGCCGACATAAACGACGGCCAATTCGATTTTCTCGTCAGCGCCCGTTTTTAATTTGCGGATGACGACATCTGCGCTGTTTCCGGTTATTTCTTTAATCACGCTCAGGTTTTCGGCAAGCAAGGGACGCACAAACCCGGATACATTTACGGTTTCCGGGTTTTTATCTCCGCTCATAAGAGATTCTTGTTTGTTATCCTTTTGATGACGACCTTTAAAAAAGAATGGCATGGCTGTCAGAATCCCCTTTTCGTTTTTCATATTTTTCCTTGCAAAAGCACATTTATACTATTCCCGGGGGAATAGTGCTTTATGAAAAGAGAAAAAATAACGGGGAACGGAGAGTGGTGAAAAGTTGAAACTGATCGGAATCGGGCTTTTATTATTTGTTTCCTTAGAGACTTTTGCTGTCATGCTTGATGTATTTCAAGGCATGACCTTGCAAAGAGCCGTAATAAACTCCCTGACGTTTGCCATCTTAGAGGTAGGCGAGTGGATCATGATCCTTTTATTTTTGTTTATCATTTTTCTCGAAGCCTCGGCGAACTTCCGCAAGAAAAAAAGGACATAAAAAGCTCCCTATCAAAAGGGAGCTTAAACTTCAATATTTCCATGAACCGTATCTGTCTCGTGGGAATGGATCATACCTTTTACAACCGTATTGCCGATGATCAGCGTTTGCCTGGACGTATTGGTTTGAATTGCCGTCACTCTTGCAGCGGTATTGCTGCGGAGCGTGTTGTCGAGGATCGCCGAGTTCGACGATTGGTCGAGATAAATGAGGATAGCCGGCAAGGACGGCCTGCCGAGCGTGATCGTATTGCCAATAATCTCGTGGGTTCCGCGGGTGAGATACAGCGTGACAATCAGCGGTGAATCTTCGATGTCGTTTCCGATAATTTTTGTATGCTCATTTGTCGAGCAGTATATTGGAAAGTTTCTGAAGCGGGTGAAGGTGTTTTTCCGAATGACTGCAGAAGCCGTATTTGTGACGGATACGGCATATGACTCCGGCACCGTTTGAAAGCCGGCCGGCGAAATAAAGTTTCCTTCTATCACAGCATTTCCTTGCGATATCCAGATGCCTCTGGAGAATTGCTTGATGACGTTATCCTTTATTTGGACGTCATTGCCTGTGCTCCTGACCGCAAGTACGACATTTGCGATCTGATTGCCGGAAAACGTTACATTGTCTGATTGCGTGATGCTGAGAGCGGTGCCGGACCTTTGCTCAGGCACGTCGTTTTCGATATTATTCCCTTCAATGAAGATTTGCGACGCTTGATAAGCAAGAATTCCGGCATTTACAAAATCACGGATTTGATTTCCCGTGGCAAAAACGCTTTTTCCGCGGATATCGATGCCTGTCGTAAAACCCGAAATCAAATTCCCCTTTATAACGGCATCGCTTCTTGCTTCCAAAGCCCCTACACCGAGGCCGTTAATTCCGATGCTCTGTCCGGTGGATTCGGGGTTTTTCTTGATGATATTGTTTGCAATCGTCGTACTCGTCCCGTATCCGTATGAAATGGTACTGTCTGCGATATTGCCTTCGATGATGACAGAAGTGCCGTTAAAATTGGAAATGGCATTGTTGACATTGCCTTTTAACACGTTGTTTCGGATGATGACATTAACGGGTTCTTCATAGACGATGTTTCCTTCACTGTAGCCTTCTATATCAATCCCAAAACGGGGAGCCGTGCCGTTGCCTGTCCCCGCATCTGCAATTTCGCATCCTTCAACAAGAACATTGTCGCACCCTGTGATTGACAAATTATTTCTTCTGGAGCGCCTGATTTCACAATTGGTTACCTTAATACGCTTTGACGGCTTATAGCCGTCTCCTCCGTTGCTGATAATGATTCCGTCTCCTGTAAAATCGGCTATTCTCACATGTTCAATAACGACATTTGACGCCCCTTCGATACAAATTCCGAATCCCCATTCATGGGTCGGTCTCGGCGCCGGTGTATATGTGTGTTCATCCCTTTCCCCAATGATGCTGCCTCCGGATATTTTCACATTGGATGTTCCGCCTATATAAAAAGCAGCGTATCCCCATGAGCTGTTCGGTTTTACCTTGATGACGGTCTCTGCGTCCATCAAAATTTCAATATTGCCCGGAACATTGATGCCGGCTCCGCGAAACGGAGCACGCGGGTCGCTGTTTTTCGTCCCGTCAATCAGGTACGTGCCGTTCGGTATCCATACCGTGTTGTATCCCATCGACTTTGTCCACGCCAAACATTCGTTGATCGCATTTGTGGAGTCTGTTTTGCCGTCGCCGACAGCACCGAACTTTGTCGCGTCAACCACTGTCATTCTCATTTCCTCAGGTTGCTGCTGCACGCTGTTTTCAGCCTCCTTTTGTAAAACGGTTTCCGATATATATATGCCAATCTAGTAAAATCCGCTTGTACATAAGATAGGTAAAATTTTATTAAAAAATCTTTTCATCTAATTTTTTTTCCAAAAGTTTTTACTATCCGCTTGTAAAGCGCTTCACAACTTGTTGCATTAGCGATCAAAAATTCAAATCGATTGAAGGTGTATTGACACGAACATTATATAAGAATATGATTTTTATAATAGACATAGAAAGAGAAGGAGTATTGCGAATGTCAAACCATCAAAAAGAAACTTTTCAAAACATTCCGCAAAAGGGGTTTTTTGGACATCCCCGCGGACTCTTCACTTTATTCTTCACTGAATTTTGGGAGCGTTTTTCATACTACGGTATGAGAGCCATCCTTATCTACTATTTGTATACAGAGGTGACAAAAGGCGGCCTTGGGTTTGATCAAACCACAGCAAACTCGATTATGGCCGTATACGGTTCCCTCGTCTATATGTCCGGCATCATCGGAGGCTGGATAGCGGACAGGCTCCTCGGAACTGCAAACACCGTGTTTTACGGCGGCGTGCTCATTATGTTCGGACACATTCTTTTGTCATTCCCGGGAAGCGTCCCCGCGTTTTTCATCAGCATGTTCTTGATCATCATTGGGACAGGCCTTTTAAAACCAAACGTATCAAGCGTTGTCGGCGAGTTATACAGCCCTGAAGACACCCGCCGCGATTCAGGTTTCAGCATCTTTTATATGGGGATCAACCTTGGCGGATTTCTTGCGCCGATTATCGTCGGCACAGTCGGCCAGACATACAACTACCATCTCGGCTTCAGCCTTGCTGCCATCGGCATGCTGTTCGGGCTGCTGACCTATTTGGCGACACGGAAGAAAAACCTCGGACCTGCCGGAAGAACGGTACCGAATCCGCTGACACCCGCTGAAAGAAAAATGGTGTTCGGACGGATTGGAATCGGTGTTTTGGTGATCGCTGCCATCTTTGGCTATTCCGTCTTTATGGGCTGGATGACAATTGAGCTGTTTACGATGATTGTCAGCTGTCTCGGTATTTTGATCCCGCTGATTTATTTCATCGTTATGTTTAAAAGCTCCAAAACGACGAGTGATGAACGTTCCCGTCTCACAGCTTACATTCCGCTGTTTGTCGCATCGATGATGTTTTGGGCGATTCAGGAACAAGGCGCCAATATTTTAGCCACCTATGCAGATAAACGCACTCATTTAGAATTTTTAGGTGTCCAATTGCACTCATCTTGGTTCCAGTCGCTGAATCCGTTGTTCATCGTTGTGCTTGCACCGGTTTTCGCATGGATTTGGATGAGGCTCGGCAACCGTCAGCCCTCAACGCCGACGAAATTTTCACTCGGCTTGATTTTAGCCGGACTTTCATTTGTCGTCATGATTTTCCCTGCTTATATCAACGGCACTGAATCGCTTGCCAATCCAATGTGGCTTGTGCTCAGCTTCCTGATCGTCGTTCTAGGGGAATTGTGCTTGTCTCCAGTCGGGCTATCCGCAACGTCAAAGCTGGCTCCTGCGGCATTCTCAGCGCAGACGATGAGCCTGTGGTTCCTGTCAAACGCTTCTGCACAGGCTATCAATGCACAGATCGTCAGATTTTACAGCGCTGATACAGAGATCGCCTACTTTGGAGTCATCGGCGGTGTATCCATCCTGCTCGGAATCATTTTGATGTTGCTGTCACCGAAAATTCAGAAATTTATGAAGGGTGTCAATTAAAAAGCAACAGGCGATACTCCTTTTCTGAAGGATTTGCTTCTTGTCCGGCGAATAACTGAATAACCAATCGGTGCAGGATGGGAGGATAAAATTTGGAGATCAAAAAGACGGCAAAGGCCGGATTTGCCGGTGTTGGCTTTTCACAAACCGTTTCATTCGAAGAAGCCCGGGCGAAAAAGCTCCACGGCGTCATTCAGCAGCTGAAAGACCGGCGCGGAGAAATAGTCGGTGTTCAAGAAGACAGCGGCATGTGGGCCATATCGGATCATCACGGCGAAGGGGAATTCACTTTTTATATATTAATGGAGACGGAGAGCCTCCCTGAAACCCTTCCGGAAGGAATGATCAGCTATCAGGCGCCCGCTCTGACATATGCTCAGACAAGGCATCCGCAGCATGAGCGGCCTGAAGTGACTTATCAAAAAGTATATCAATGGATCAAAGATCAAGGTCTTCGTTTAAATTGTGACGCTTTTACACAATTGGAATTTTACCCGATGGATGGGGATTTAAACGAACTTGCGTTTGAAATATACATTCCGATTCATTGAGAGATAGCGATGTTAAAGAAAACCCCCGGAAAAAATTCCGGGGGTTTTCTTTGCGGTTTCGTACTCTAGAGTATCGGCGGTCTTTTTTAGCCATCACTTTTAACAAAAGTTTACATACCCTCAAATGATAATTTTCATTGGTTTGCTAGGATAAATGTTATCTAAAGGAGGTTAATATATGAACTTTTACAAAACGCTCGCTTTATCAACACTCGCAGCATCCTTATGGTCTCCCTCATGGAGCAGTCTCCCCCATAACGAAGCTGCGGCTCACAAAGAATTCACGGTGACTGCCGATGCAGAGACAGAGCCGGTGGATACCCCTGACGACGCGGCAGATGACCCGGCGATTTGGGTTCATCCGAAGCAACCTGAAAAAAGCAGGCTCATCACCACAAACAAAAAGTCGGGCTTAATCGTCTATGATTTGAAGGGAAAACAGCTTGCGGCCTATCCGTTTGGCAAATTAAACAATGTCGACCTGCGCTACAATTTTCCGCTCGATGGCAAAAAAATTGATATTGCCGGGGCCTCAAACCGGTCAGACGGCAAAAACACGGTTGAAATTTACGCCTTTGACGGCGAAAAAAGCAAGCTGAAGAACATCGTCAATCCTCAAAAACCTATTCAAACCGATATCCAGGAGGTATATGGCTTCAGCCTGTATCACAGCCAGAAAACCGGCAAGTTCTACGCCATGGTGACCGGAAAGAACGGAGAATTCGAGCAATATGAACTGTTTGACAACGGAAAAGGACAAGTCGAGGGCAAAAAGGTCCGCTCATTCAAAATGAGCTCTCAAACAGAAGGGCTTGCGGCAGATGATGAATACGGCAAAATGTACATCGCCGAAGAAGACGTTGCGATTTGGTCTTTCAGCGCCGAGCCGGACGGCGGAGATAAAGGAAAAATCGTCGATCGTGCCGACGGACCGCATCTAACCGCTGATATTGAAGGGCTGACGATTTACTACGGAGAAGACGGAGAAGGGTATTTGATCGCGTCCAGTCAGGGCGATAACCGCTATGCCATCTATGACCGGCGCGGGAAAAACGACTACGTCACTGCTTTTTCAATTGAGGACGGCAAAGAAATCGACGGGACAAGCGATACCGATGGAATCGACGTCATCGGCTTCGGCCTCGGCAAAACATATCCATACGGCATCTTTGTCGCCCAAGACGGCGAAAATACGGAAAATGGACAACCGGCCAATCAGAACTTCAAAATTGTCTCCTGGGAAAAAATCGCCGACGCGCTGGACGACAAACCTGATATCGATGATCAGGTCGATCCCCGAAAACTGAAAAACCGAGCCAAATAAGGACGGATCCGCGGGTATTTCCCGCGGATTTTTCACATCCCTTCATGTTAAGATAACAATTAATGGAGGGATGGTATTGCGTCTAAATCTTTATGCTGTAGTGTTTATCATGTTGGCGGTTTTATCAAATGTGGTGCTTCTCTGCGTTTTCGATCAAGGTGTGTTGGCGTATACTTCAGCTGTCATCTTCCTGCTCGCTGCTGCATTTTGCACGAAGCGTCGGCCTGAAGAATGAGGATTCCTAGGCTTTGCGGCTTCTCCGCAAAATGCTCGTTCCGTATGGAACCAGTTTGAGAGCGCCTTTTTTCCGGGTTCCTTTTAAGACGTCCGTATATGTTTCTTCCGGAAGCGAGACCGTGCGGTTTTCCGCTGTAAAATTCATCACGAAAATATAATCGTGGCGGCCGTCTGTGCGGAGCTGGGCGGTGACGCCTTTCGGAAGCTCTGTATCGAGCACTTTGGCAATCCCGCACTCTTCAATGAGCCTCGATATAAACGCCTCTTGGAACGCCGCCTCATTCCTTGAAGCGATATAGTAGGCCTTCCCGTCTCCGAAAAAATTGACCGTCAGCGCGGGCCGGCCCGCGTAAAAATCTTCCCCGTACAGAGCGAGCGCTTCGGCTCCTTCTAAATGAATCAGGTCGCAAAGCTCGCTGGTTTCATAGCTCCCGCTTAACCCGAGCCGGTTATCTGCATCCATCACAATCGTATTTTTCTGTCCGTCATGAAGCGCATCGATCTCCTCAGACCAAATGCCGAGCGTTTTTCTTAAGCCTCCAGGAAACCCTCCCAAGAACACAAGATCATTCTCATTGACAATGCCCGACCAATAAGTGGCGACAAATGTACCCCCGTTTTGAACGAACTGTTCAATCCTTTCGGCGGTGCCTTCTTTCAGCATGTAGAGCATCGGGGCGACCAAAAGCTTATAGCGGGAGAAATCGGCCTCCATATGAATCACATCAACCGGTACACCTTCACGCCAAAACGGTTCATAAAACGATTTGGCTGTCCGTTCATAATGCATGCCGATATTGCGCGGACCTTGGGCGTCTTCCAAGGCCCAGCGATTCTCCCAGTCAAATATAATCGCGGCCTCGGGTTCGACTGTCGTTCCTGCGACATCCTCAAGTTTTTCGAGCTTTTCCCCAAGTTTTTTTACTTCCTGGAAAACGCGCGTATGCTCTGATCCCGCATGATCAACGACTGCCCCGTGAAACTTTTCGCTTGAGCCGCGGCTTTTCCGCCATTGAAAATACTGAACAGTGTCCGATCCGTGAGCGACTGCCTGTAATGATGACAATTCGTGCATACCGGGGCGCTTCAGCTTGCTGACGTCCTGCCAGTTCGTCATGCTCGGCGTACTTTCCATCAGCATGAACGGCCGGCCGCCTTTAAGAGACCGATTGATATCATGAACAAAAGCAATATCGGCTCCAAGCCGGCTGTCTTCCTGCCGGCTGTTGTGCCATGCCGGATAAGAATCCCACGAGATGACATCAAGCAAGTCGGCGAACTTCCAATAATTCAATCCCGCGTATGTTCCCATAAAATTCGTCGTCACGGGCAGGTCGGGGTTAAAAGAACGGACATGGGCAATTTCATGCCGGCAAAAATCAACCGTCTGATCCGTGACAAAACGCTTCCAGTCCAAATTCAAACCGTGAACAGCATCCTCGCCGTGCGGAGCCGGCGACTCGATCTCGTCCCAATCTGTATAGGTGTGGCTCCAAAACGATGTCCACCATGCATGGTTAAGGCGGTCCAGCGTTTTATATTTCGCGAGCAGCCACTCTCTGAACTTATCTTGGCAAAGTTCACAATGACACTCTCCGCCGTATTCATTGGAGATATGCCAGCCGATGACAGCCGGGTGATGCGCATAGCGCTCCGCAAGCCTTCCGTTTATAATCGCCGTTTTCCTGCGGTAGACAGGCGACGTATAGCAATGATTGTGCCGCTTTCCGTGAAGGTTTCTGATCCGGTTGCGCTCCGTTCTCAGCACCTCGGGATACTTTTTGGACATCCAAGCCGGTCTGGCACCGCTCGGTGTAGCCAAGAACGCATAAATTCCGTTTTCCTTGAAAGTATCAAGAACCTGATCGAGCCAATCAAATGTAAACCTTCCTTCTTCAGGCTCGAGCGAAACCCATGAGAAAATGCCGACAGACATCACATTGCAGCGGGACAGCTTCATCAGGCGGATATCTTCTTTTAAAACGTCCGGATATTTAAGCCATTGATCAGGGTTGTAATCGGCTCCATGCAATAGTCGGGGAACTTTCCGGCTGATCGGGGGATACGGTTTGACCATCGTAAAGTTTCATCCTCTCTTCCTCGTTTTCATATGACGCGGAGACAGACATTAAACGCTTACAAAAACAGGTTGTTAGATTATATACTCTGTTTTCTTCCCTCTTTCCTGCCTGGTGGATGAATTTTCCTGTACGATTGAATTTATCTTTCTTTATTTGTAAAATATAATCTATCATTAACATTTTTAACTTTATTTCCATACACTTGACTAAATCAACTATTTTATTATAATTGATTAAAGCAACGATTTATAGAAAGAGAGGTTTTGAGATGACAGAAATCAATCATTCTATCACATTAAAATTCAGAAAGTTCAATCGATTCTACACAAATGTGCTCGGTTTTCTGAATGAACATATTTATGACAGCCCTTTTTCATTGACGGAAACCCGGATATTATTCGAAATTCACAATACGGCCGATTGTACAGCCAAGCTGATTCAAGATACGCTCGGCCTGGACCGGGGCTATGTCAGCCGGATCCTGAAACGGTTCGAAAAGGAAAATATGGTCTATAAAAAGAGAAGCGAGGAGGACAGCCGCAACCACTATATCTATTTAACAAGCTTCGGCGAATCCATTTATAAGAAGCTGGAGGCAAAAGCCAATCAGCAAATCGAATACATGCTGAAGCATATCGACGGCCCTCATCAGGAAAAGCTGACGGAGGCGATGAATACAATTGAATCCATATTGTCGGAACACCTGCCGCCCGAAAAATCGGACGTTTCCATAAGAGATTACTATATATCGGACGATATCAAACTAATGATCGAAAAACAACGTGCGTTTTATGCGGAGACACACGGCTGGGACGATTCATTTTTGGATTACCTTCACGAAACATTTGATGCCGATATCGAAAACATCTGGATCGCAGAGAGCGCCGGAAGGTTTGCGGGATGCGTCGGGCTCGTCAAACATCCCGGCAAAACCGTACAGCTCAGATGGTTTCTGGTCGATGCCGCTTTTCGGCATCAGGGAGTCGGCACGCGCCTTTTGAAGCATCTCATCGATTATTGTAAAGACAATCAATTTGAGCGGATTTTTCTATGGACGGTAAGTACGATGGCTGAAGCGCGGCCTTTGTATGAAAAATTCGGATTCAGACTGACGGAAGTGAAAGACGAGACTTTATTATGGGGACAGCGGCTCCGGGAAGAACGCTGGGATGCCGAGTTAGGCTGACGAAATGGAGGATCTATGAAACGGAAAATACACTACGCCTGGATTATCGTTTTTGTGACGTTTTTGACGCTTTTGGCCGTCCAAGGAGTGCGCCTTTCTTTCGGGGCCTTTATTCAGCCTTGGGAAGAGGAATTTTCAATGGACAGGGGCACGATTTCGCTTATTTCCATGCTGAGCTTCATTGTCTACGGCGTATCCCAGCCGGTAATCGGCAGGCTTGTCGACCGGTTCGGACCGCGGATCATTTTATCTCTCAGCACGCTTCTGGTCGGCTTGAGCATCTTTTTTACATATCTCGTGACTTCTCCGTGGCAACTGTTTATTTTGTACGGCATCATCGTTTCTCTCGGCGTCGGCGGTGCGTCGAATGTCGCATCGACCGTGATCGTGACCAACTGGTTCAATGAGAAGCGGGGGCTTGCATTCGGCATTATGGAAGCGGGATTCGGCGCGGGGCAGATGCTGCTTGTCCCTGGATCGCTCATGTTGATCCACTGGTTTAACTGGCAAGTGACCGTCATCGTTCTCGGATTGTTTTTAGCTGTTATCGTATTTCCGATCGTCATCTTGTTATTGCGGAATCATCCTTCGGAAAAAAATGTACAGCCGATCGGCGGCACTCAGGGCGGCGAGATAAAAGAAGAGCCGGACGCCCAGCCTAAAAAAATTCCATACAAAGCCGTTTTTCTCAAAAGAACGTTTTGGTTCCTCGTCTTGCCGTTTTTCATTTGCGGATTTACAACGACGGGGTTAATGGATACCCATCTTATCCCTTTTTCGCATGACCACGGGTTTTCGACCGAAGTAACAAGCGCCGCTGTCAGCCTGCTGGCCGGGTTTAACATCATCGGAATTTTGATTTCCGGCGTCGTCGCTGACCGCTGGAGCAGCCGAAAAATTTTGTGCTTTTTATATGCCGTAAGGGCGCTGTCGCTTGTCATTTTGTTGTCGAGCCACAACTCGGTCCTCCTGCTTTGCTTCGCGGTTTTGTTCGGTTTGGTCGACTTTGCGACCGTCGCCCCGACGCAAATGCTCGCAACCCAGTATTTCAGGCAGTACTCCGTCGGGTTCATTCTCGGCTGGCTGTTCCTCAGCCACCAGCTCGGTTCGGCGCTCGGCGCTTATTTGCCGGGCGTCTGGTACAGCCAAACAGGCAACTATAACCTGTCTTTCTACCTTTCAATCGTTATTTTGGCGGCAGCAAGCATTTTGAATATCCTGCTGCCGGAACCTAAAAAAATAAACCCCACACTGAATCAGGAAGGACGTTCAGTCCAGCAATAATGAAAAAACCTGTTTTTGATGTTCAAAAACAGGTTTTTCTTTATCAATTAAGAAGTTTTATTCTTATTGTAAATATCAAATGCAACGGCAATCAGAAGGACGAGGCCTTTAATTGCTTGCTGCCAGTCGATGCCCAGACCGAGCAGCGACATGCCGTTGTTCATGACCCCCATGACAAGGCCGCCGATGATGGCCCCGCCGATCGTGCCGATTCCGCCGTAAGCTGAAGCACCGCCGATGAAGCAGGCCGCAATGGCGTCAAGTTCAAACAGGTTTCCTGCTTTCGGAGTGGCCGCGTTTAAACGGGCGGCAAAAATCAATCCGGAAAGAGCAGCTAAGACGCCCATATTGACGAAAACCATAAAGGTAAGCCGTTTTGTTTTGATTCCTGAAAGCTCGGCTGCTTTTTCATTGCCGCCGATTGCGTAGATTCTCCGCCCGATGACGGTTTTTTTCATAACGAATGTATACCCGGCGATTAAGATGAACAATGTGATCAAAATGAGAGGTATGCCTTCGTACGTCGCGAGAATGTAGGTAAAAAGGTTGATAATGGCGATGATAAAAAACACCTTAACTGCAAACAGACCTTTTCCCTGCAAGTCAAATTGGAATTTCTTCTGCATGTTTCTCTGCTGAAGCTGATACACGAGATAAAGAATCGACACTCCCGCTCCGGCGACAATCGTCGTCATATGGAGCGCGCCTCCGTTCAGCCAGTCCGGGATAAAGCCGGACGCCATTTTTTGAAAGGACACGGGAAATGGAGCGATCGATTTCCCCTCAAGCACGATCATCGTGAGTCCTCTGAACAATAGCATTCCCGCCAGCGTCACGATGAAGGCCGGAATCTTGACATAAGCGATCCAAAATCCCTGCCAGGCGCCGATTGCCGCTCCCAGAAGCAACGACAGAACGACCGCCGCAAACAGCGGCATATCGTTTTCGATGATCATCATCGCGGAGACGGCGCCGACAAAAGCGGCGACTGAACCGACTGATAAATCAATGTGTCCCGTAATGATGACGAGCATCATCCCGATGGCTAAAATGAGAATGTAGCTGTTTTGCAAAATCAAGTTCGTAATGTTCAGCGGCCTCAGCAAAATTCCGTCTGTCAGTATTTGAAACAGCAGCATAATAAACACGAGCGCAATGACCATGCTGTATTTCCGGATGTTCTGCTTATACATGTCGCGAAACAGCTGAAAGTAACCGGGCTGAGCGCGGTCTTTATCCGTTTGCACCGGTGTCTGCATACGCCTCTCCCCCTCTCTTCATGCGGATGGTCATATATTTCATCAGCTTCTCCTGATCAGCTTCTTCTTTGGAAAATTCAGCGGTGATTTCCCCTTCACACATCGTATAGATTCTGTCGCACATTCCCAGCAGCTCGGGAAGCTCCGAAGAAATCATAATAACCGCTTTACCTGCTTCGGCAAGCTGATTGATGACGCCATAGATTTCGTATTTGGCGCCGACATCGATGCCGCGCGTCGGTTCATCCAAAATTAAAATGTCAGGCTCCGCAAAAATCCACTTGCTCAGCATGACCTTCTGCTGGTTGCCTCCGCTTAAATTTCCGGTCCGCTGGCCGATGTCGGGCGTCTTGATGTTCAATTTCCTGCGAAAATCCTCCGCTTCATGTTTTTCGCGGCGCTCGTCCATCACCAATCGGCTCGACACCTTCTCCAGTTTGGACAGCGTAATGTTTTCTTTAATGCTGTCATCCAGAATCAGACCGTTTCCTTTCCGGTCCTCCGTCACATAGACGATGCCGTTTTTAATGGCTTCTTCAGGGTGGCGGATGTAAAGCTCCCGCCCGTCTTTTTCGATTGTGCCGGAGATGTTTTTTCCGTATGATCTTCCAAAGATGCTCATCGCCAGCTCCGTCCTTCCGGAGCCCATCAAGCCGGCAATTCCTGCGATCTCTCCTCTTTTGACGGAAAGGGCCGCCGTGTTTACCACTTTGCGGTCCTGTTGAAGAGGATGATGAACTGTCCAATCCTTCACTTCAAAGATGACGTCCCCGATCTTGGCGCTTCTGGCAGGATAGCGGTTTTGCAGCTCCCTGCCGACCATGCCTCTGATGATCCGGTTTTCGGTCAATTGCCCGCTTTGCACATCAAGCGTTTCGATCGTCTGTCCGTCGCGGAGCACGGTAATCGAATCTGCGACGTTCGTAACCTCATTTAATTTATGGGAAATCATAATTGAAGAGATCCCCTGTTTTTTCAGTTCGAGTAAGAGCCGCAGCAGATTCTCGCTGTCCGCTTCATTTAAAGCCGCAGTCGGTTCATCCAAAATCAAGAGCTGCACCTTTTTCGCCAGCGCTTTGGCGATTTCAACAAGCTGCTGCTTTCCGACGCCGATTTGGGAAACAAGCATATCCGGAGATTCATGAAGCCCGACTTTTTTCATTAACTCGAGCGTTTCCAGCTTCGTTTTTCGCCAATTGATGACGCCGCGGCTCGCCTGTTCATTGCCCAAAAAAAGATTTTCCGCAATGGAAAGCTGGGGGACGAGCGCCAGCTCCTGGTGGATGATGACGATCCCCGCTTCCTCGCTTTGCTTAATATTTTTGAATTGGCATACTTCCCCTTTATACAAAATGTCGCCCGTATACGTACCGTACGGATATACACCGCTCAGCACCTTCATCAAAGTCGACTTGCCCGCCCCGTTTTCTCCGCAGAGGGCATGGATTTCGCCCGCTTTAACGCGGAGGTGGACATTGTCGAGCGCTTTGACGCCGGGAAACTCCTTCGTGATGCCTCTCATCTCCAAAATGCAATCGGACATCGGATCACTTCCCTAATTCCGATTCTTTATAGTAACCGCCGTCAACGAGCACTTTTTTATAGTTCTCTTTATCGACGACGACCGGCTCAAGCAAATAGGACGGAACGACCTTCTCTCCGTTGTCATACGTCTTTGTGTCATTGACTTCCGCTTTTTCGCCTTTTAAGACGGATGTCGCCATCTCAACGGCTTTTTTCGCCAGCTCTCTCGTATCTTTGAAAATGGTTGAGGTCTGCTCCCCTTTAATGATCGAGTTCACGGAAGCAAGCTCCGCATCCTGTCCCGTAATAACCGGCAGCGGCTTCTTGTTCGATCCGTAGCCCGCACCTTTTAAAGAGGAAATGATTCCGATGCTGATCCCGTCATAAGGTGAAAGCACCGCATCAAGCTTCGCTTTTGTATAATGCGCGCTCAGCAAATTGTCCATCCGGGATTGCGCGGTTGCGCCGTCCCACCTGAGCGTCGCACCTTGCTCAAATGAAGTCTGGCCGCTCAATACCTTTAATTTGCCCGAATCGATATAAGGCTTCAAAACAGACATGGCGCCGTCAAAAAAGAAATGCGCGTTGTTGTCGTCGGGCGATCCTGCGAACAATTCGATGTTGAACGGCCCTTTTTTGTCTTTTAAGCCAAGCTTTTCTTCAATATATTTCCCTTGGAGTTCTCCGACTTTATGATTGTCAAATGTCGCATAATAGTCGACATGTTTGCTGTTCATAAGCAGCCGGTCATAGGAAATGACTTTAATATCCTGCTTATTTGCTTTTTCAAGGACGTCGGTCAGCGCTTCCCCGTCAATCGAAGCAATGACGAGGACATTGACGCCTTTTGTAATCATATTCTCGATTTGTGAGACTTGGTTTTCAACGACATCTTCCGCATACTGCAGATCCGTTTTATACCCGAGTTTTTCAAACTCTTTCACCATATATTTCCCGTCATACACCCAGCGTTCCGATGACTTTGTCGGCATTGAGATTCCGACGTAGCCTTTGTCTCCACCTCCGCTCGCCTGATTCCCCGAACAGGCGGAAACAATAAGACAGAAAAGCATTGCAGTGATCAACAGCCAGCATTTTTTCATGCTTGGTATCCCCCTTTTGATTTCTCCCATCATGAATCATGCCAACTGTACCATGTCTTTCGAAGGTCCGTCTTTTGAATTAATTAACTATTTTTATAAAAATCATACTTTTTTAAAGCGCTTACATTACAATTTTCTCCCTGTTCGTTCAATTCCCGACATGCGTCGGTACTGATTGGGAGATACCCCCATCGTTTTTTTAAATACCGTGCTGAAATAGTGCTGTGTATCATACCCCGTTTGTTCGGCAATATCGTGAATCGAAAGAGGGGTTGTCTCTAACAGGTGAACCGCTTGATCTATGCGCATCTCGGTCAAAAGCTGAACAAATGTCATGCCGAGCTCCTTCTTCATGATCCTGCTCAAATAGACGGACGAGACTTGAAGCGCATCCGCCGTCTGTTTTAAAGAAAACTCCCTTTCAGTGAAATGCTTTTGCATATATTCTTTGGCCCTCGTGACAACCGGCGAGATATTAAATGCTTTCGAGACTTGCTGTCTGCAATGCTGATAGCATTGCGCGGCTGAGCGGCCGTTTTCAGCAAGCTTCGCGAAGCAGACGGCGGCGCTTGCCTGCATTTCAGCTTCGATCATCTCTGCAAGCGCCTGCTGTTCAGCTTCTGTAACAGAGCGCCACAGGCAGGCGACGATCAGGCGGTCTCCGTCGAAAAAAACAGCCTTATCCCGTTCAGCGACAAAGAAGCGTTCTACTTTTTCTTTCAGACTGTCGGCTTCAAACGGCTTGTTCCATACATGCCCGGCCGCGATGACACCGAGCGTCTCAGGATCGCGGGCCGGCAGACGGAGGCATTCGAGCTGCCGGTAAACGCCTTCTTCCACTGCCCGGCCTTCGATCCAGCTTCTGAAAACATGCTCTTTCAGAAGGCCGAGGTTTTGTTGAATATGCTGCTCGGCAAGCTTTTGCTCGCTGAGCTTCTTTTTTTCAGCTGCCAGCGACAAGCTGATCTTTTCGAGCACTTGTTCCAGATGAGCGGGATCGACCGGCTTTAACAAATAATCATCGACATTCAGCCGGATTGCTTCTTGCGCGTATGCAAACTGATCGTAGCCCGTCACGATGACAAAGCGGCACTGCGGCAGGGCGCCGCGGAGCTTTTTCATCAGCGTGATTCCGTTGACGATCGGCATATTCAAGTCGACAATCAATAAGTCGATGCCGTGTTTGAGAGCGAGCTCAAATGCCTCCTCGCCATTCTCCGCTTCAGCCGACACCGACATTTGATAGCGCTCCCAAGAGACGGCATCCCGTATTCCTTCCCGAATCCACGGTTCATCATCGGCAATCAGTACGCGCCAACATTCACTCAAGGCTTGTTCCCCCTTTTGTTAAGATTGGGAGCCGTATTGTGACGGCGGTTCCGGCTCCTTTTCGGCTTTGAACCGTTAAACCGTACGGCTCGCCAAATGTAAGGGCGATCCGTTCATGGACGTTGATCATGCCGTAGCCCGCTGTATCATCCCTGTGTTTGAATTGATCGGTTATTTGCTTTAGCGTCTCTTCATCCATTCCGGCTCCGTCATCCTCGATTTTGATAATCAGCGAGCCGTCTTCCTCCATGCCTTTGATCGTAATATGACCCGGCCCCTTTTTTTCTTTAATTCCGTGATAAATCGCATTTTCGACAATCGGCTGAAGCACGAGCTTTAATATCAGGCGGTCGTCACAAAGTCCGGCCATTTCGATTGAGTAGTTTAATTTTTCGCGGTATCGCGCTTTTTGGATTTTCAAATAGTTTTCAACATGTGCAAATTCATCAGACAGCGGAATGATATCTTTCCCTTTGCTCAAGGAGATGCGGAACAGCTTGGATAAAGCCTGCACAAGACCGCTGACCTCTACCGCTCCTTTCTTCCTCGCCATCCAATTGATTGTATCCAGCGTGTTGTAGAGAAAATGAGGGTTGATCTGCGCCTGCAGCGCCCTTAATTCGGCTTCTCTTTTTTGGCGCTCTTGTCTTTCTGTGACCGACATCAGCTCTCTGATTCTCATCATCAGGCGATTGAAGCTTTTTCCCAAAAGCCCGATTTCATCTTCCCTTTCCTCCTGATAAAATGTTGAAAAATTCCCGCTTTCCGCCGTTTTCATGACAGCATTCAGCTTCAAAATCGGCCGCGACATGGAATGGGACAAATAATAGGAAGCAGACATTCCGAGAAACGCCGCCGTCAGTAAAAACAAAAGCACATACAAGTGGATTTCCTTCACTTCGAATACGGGTTCACCCGCTTTAAAAACGCCGACCGTTGTCCAGTTCGTAAAGGAAGACGTCTCATAAATGAATTGATATTCCTCTCCCTTGATCCGCTTCGAAAAATATCCGGACCGGTCTTGACTGAACCACTTTTTCGGCAGAAACAGCTTTGAGGTCTCCGGTGCATAAATATTGCCGCCATTTTCATCCATGATCATCAAATAACCCGTTTTCCCCAAGCGGATATTTTTTGTCGCTTCTGCGAGGACGCGCAGCTTCAAATCGATGAGTACAACACCTTTCACACGCTGTGTCTCAGGATCGATAACAGCTCTGACGGCAGAAACGACCTCGTCTTCTCTGTAGTGCACATGGCTTCTGATATTCCGGTTGACAGGCTTTCCGATCATCTTGAAAATCCCTTCATTAGCTACAGCCGCCAGATACCACGGTTCTTTTGTCAAATCTGTCGGCGTCCGTTCATACATCTCATTGCTGATCATCTCACCCTTATCATTGACGACGAGAATGCCCGCGGCTTCGGAATATAAAGAAGTCAGGCCCTGCAAAAACGTCCTTCGCTTATAATCCGCCTCTCCATCCTCCTTTTCATGATTAAAAAATGCTTCCATTTCTTCATTCATTGATATTAAATATGTCAGGTTTTGCATGTGGCTGACATATACTTCAGCCGTCTTGTTCACTTCGCCGATCAGCTGCAGTGTTTGGTCGATCACCTGTTTTTCAATAATATTTTCAACGGCCCATCCCGATAAAATACCGAGGCCGATCGTCGGCAGCATGCTGATTAACAAGAGAAGGCTGATCAGCTTATGACGGATCGGCGCATTGTTGATCAAACGTTTAATCATTCGCATAATAGGCTGCCACATTTTCTTTCGTTATGATCGTAATGCCTGTATCGATCGCTGCCGGAAGCGGGCGTTCATGCTTCAAATGGTGATTTGAGAAAAACAGCATGTGCAGCGACCAATAGCCCATTTGCCATGTGTCCTGACCCATTGTCGCGGAAATCGACCCGCTTTTGATGCCGTCCAGCGTTTTCTTGTCTTTATCAAAGCCGATAATACATACTTCCCTTTCAAGTCCCGCCGCCTTCACAGCCCGGGCCACACCGTTCGCTCCATTGGCTTCTGTCGTGAAAATCCCTTTAATGGATGGATTTTTTTCCAGAATCTTCGCTGCTTCTTTTTTCGACGTCAGCTCATCCCCTTTTCCGTCCAAAACCGCGGCGACCTTCATGTTCGGGTATTTTTGCTTGATCGTTTGTTCAAAGCCCTTCGTCCTTTCCTGGTGATTGTACTGCCGCGGCTGGGTAATGATTGCGGTTTCTCCCTTTCCATCTAAAAACTCGGCCATTCGCCTTGCGGCCTCAGCACCCGCTTTCATATTATTTGTGCCGACATATGCAGAGGCTTTGCTGAGCGGGGCGTCTGAATCGAATAAAACGAGCGGGATACCCTGCTCATGCGCCTTGTCGATGACAGGGTTTAAAGCTTTGGGATCTATTGCCGAAAGTGCGATCCCCGCCGGCTTTTTTGCAATGACCTGCTCAAGGACGGTCGTCTGCTCATGGACATCATAATGGGCCGCCCCCCGATACTCGACAGAGACGTTGAAAAGCTGCGCGGCATCCTCAAAGCCTTTCAGGCCGCTCTTCCAATATTCGATTCCCGATTGAAACGTGACCATCACATATTTTTCGGACAGACTTCCGGCCGCCGGCCTTTTGCTTGCTTCTGTAGATCCGGTTTTATCGCCCCGGGAGTAGTCGTAGACATACAGAAAAAACAAACAAAGCATCACGGCATAAACAACTAACAGCTTCTTCATCTTCATCCCCCTGTTGGTCAGAGGACAAGACAGCGTTTACAATCTATCATGAAGTATATATTTGGCCGCATATTTTTCTTAGAATCCAGCTGAGGCATCCTGACAGAAATTTCGCCCGTCCCCTTTTTCATCACAAACAGACAATTTCCCCCCTTGTTTATATGAAATATCTAATCTATTTGACATTTTGCCCGAAAAACCTTGTTTAGTGTTCGACAAGATCGCCTCTTTCTTAAAATTACCTTAAAGTTTGTGAAACAAAAAATAAATATCACAAAAAACACAGCCCTAGGAACCATGACCTTTGTCCTTGAAAGAAAATGGAGAAATGTGCAAAATCGCAGTCATAATAAGGAATCCCCTGCTCCACCGCTTGATTCGATCCTTTAATCACGGTACATTTTTCCTATTCAACTCATTTATACCATGTTGTAACATTAATAAGGTCCTTTAATGAACGGATCCCAACAGGTCATTTGAATCAAATTTCCGGGAGGTGGCAGTAACATGATCTGGGAAAAAACAGTTTTATACGGGCTGCAAGGTACACTTCTCATCAAAAAACAACAGCTCGAACAACTGAAAAATTGCCAAACTGAATTAGAAGCAGATAAAAAGGAATTTGACGATTCAAAAGACAGCATCAAAAAGCCCGAACTGTCGCCGACAACATGGCAGGGCAGCCTTGCTGATTCTTTTAAAAATGTTAGAAGCGATATGAAAACGGCCTACAATGATATTTGCGGAAAACAGTTAAATGAAGTGTTTAAACAATTAAAAGAGAAAATCTCTTCCTTAAATGATGACATTGATTCACTAGGTAAGGATATCAGCTCATTAAAAACGAAAATTGAAAAGCTGGAAAAAGAAGAAAGAGAAGCCCGCCGCTAAAGGAGTGATTACGATGGGTCAAGAAATCAAAGTCAAAACAGGCGAAGTCAAACAGGCGCTCTCGAAGCTGAAGCATTCAGCCCAAGCTGTAAAACCGAACGTGCCGACAGATATCAGCGGCAAAAACAACCTTGACGTCGTCAAAAAAATCGAAAGCATGAACAAAGATTTGAAAAGCCTGACAAAAGCATACGCTTCGGCTCTCGCTAAACAGATTGCGCAAACCGAACAGGCTGTCAACGCTATAAAAGACGCCGACAAAAAGCTGTCGTCATCGATCAAAGCCAAGTAGAAGGAAGGGACTACGCATTGAAAACTCTAGATGTTCAGGCTTTTCAAACCGGCCTAGACAAAACGCTGACCGAATTAAAAAACCAGACTGACGAGATTTCAAAAGTCAAACAAAGCGTCAAAGGTCTCACCTCCCTTGACGACGCCTTAAAAGGCGCGGGCGGTGAAGCGATCCGCTCGTTCTATGAAGAGTGCCACACCACTTTTCTTCTTTTTTATGAATCTTTTATTTCCGACTATAAAGGACTTTTAGAAAAGACGAAAAGCGCACTTCATTCCCTTGAACCGAACCAAAACGGCTTTATCTCGCAAAGCTTTCTTGAAAACGAACTCCATGACGGCGTCAGTCAAGCCGAATCGCTGACAGGCAGATTGACGTCAAAAGCCAATATGACTATTCTAACGGTCAAAAACATCGTCGACCTGCCCGATCTCGACGATTCAGCCGTCAACGAAAACGCCAAAAAAGCCCAAAGACAAATCAGCGAGACGCTTGAAAAGCTTCATACCTTTGACCGCGAACAGACAAATGCGCTAAAAGCGGCGAGGGATGACCTCGACACAATGAAGCAGTACATCCAGCAGCTGGAGAGGATGTATACGGGGCCGAAGATTGAGATTCAAAATTACTCTTCCAGTGTTTTAAAAAAAGAACCTGCAATTCAAAACCTGTTTAATGAATTGCAGAAAAGGAATACTAGTTCAACTGAAATTGATAATATTAAGAATGGTAAAAAGTCGAACACTGTAAAAGAGTTTTATGGTATAGGTAATACATCAAGTAACGAGAAAGTTGACGGAGAATTTAAAACAGAAGTAACAGGGGGATTTGGGTATTCTGGTGCTGGAAATGCCAGTTTTAAGTATTCAAGAAAAGATTATGAAGTTGATATGAATTTTGATGCAAGTATTTTAGATACAAATAAAGGTTTTAAAGATAAAGGAGAAGATGAAAAAGAAACTTATTTTCAGTTGGGAGACGTCGAAGGCGAAATCAGTGTTCCATATCATCCAGATAAATTTGTAGACAATTATGCTACAAACAATTTCATGGGTGCTAAAGGAGAAGTTAATGGAATAAAGGCAAACTTCGATCACGAAAATTCACCTGTGCGTGTTGGTATTGATATCGGTCATGCCGAGGCAGGTGCAGGTATAGAAGACTATGGAGTCGGCATAGGAGCTTCGGCAAGCATTGCAGACGCAGAAGTCGTTGTCAGCCCATTTAACTGGAACGGCTATAAACCTCTTGAAGAATGGTTTGGCTGGGATTATAATCCGTATATCGGTGTTGAATTTACTTTTGGAGGAGCAGGTGTTGAAGCTAAACTCGGGACAGAAACTGAACTTAAAGTCGCCGCCGGTGTGGGCATCGGTTTAAAATTAGGAGCCGAAAAAGACGAATAGGAGGCTTTTTATGAATCATGGAAAGGATTTTCTAAATAAAAAAATAAATGAAGCTATGATAATCTTCACTATTTTATTCCCTGTAGTAGGTATCTTTTTTGTCATCATGGCGATATGGGGCCTAGCAGAACAAGCGCCTTCAGAGATTCCATTTGCAATATCAGTTATTAGCATATTCTTTTTCATTTTTCCAATCATCTTACATATTTACAGAAAAAAAATTTGGCTTAAAAAACATCCTGAATTACAACGAAAAAATGGAAAATCGGAGGAATAAGCATCATGTTTAACGAAAAAAAAGACGAAGAACATATATCTGAAGATTGGCTTCCTATCGGTACAGTAGTGAAAATCAAGAGCGTCCGCAAACCTGTCATGGTTTATGGAAGAAATCAAATTCAATCATCCAGCCAAAAAAAATTCGATTATGTTTCAGTCCCATATCCTGAAGGCAATATTACCGAAGACTACAACCTATTCTTTAATCACCATATGATAGAAGAAATCCTTTACATGGGCTATGTAACAAATGAAGAACTCAACTACAAAAAAACTTTAGGTCCTAAAATGCACGATAAGGAGATTTAACATTTGGAAATTTGGAAGAATTACAGAAAAAAGATAGTCATATTCATCTACTGCTTTTTTACATTTGGAATAGGGTTTAGCGCTGTAGTCATTCCTGATATACCATGGAGCGAACGACTAGGTTTATTTACCATTCAATTTGTTATGTTGAGTATAGTTATCTTTATAGGTTATAAGATATGCAACAGAATTTTCTTAGGGAGTTTCAAATAGGTAAAAAAATATACAAACATTGTACAATTATTAATCAATCACACTAATAAGTAAATGTTTTCCGAAAGCATCTCTCCCGGGATGCTTTCTCTTATGTTCATTTTCAACACCGGAGGAAAGACAGCTTGCTTAAATTGAAAGATACTATACTATACAAAGATTTACCTACCAATATTCAGTCTCATTTGACAGCTCCCATCAGCCGGGAAACGAAATGGGGAATGGCTTGTTTTATCGTGTTGATGCTGGATATTTTAAGCATATTACCTGTGCTGGTGAACAAAGTAGATTTTTTCATATTCGCCGCTGTTCCTGTTGCTATCCTGATCAATATATGGATGATCATCATGAATACCAAAAGCATGACCGGATATCATCATCACCTTCAATATGTTCGTTTTATGGGTGTATCATTCAGCGGGATGTCATATTGCCAGTTGATCACAGCGCTAAAAATGATGGTTTCTGCTATCGGTTTTCATGTACCGCTGATCAGTCTGTCCCTATTCATTTTTGCCGCCTTTATCTTCCTCGTCATCCGGTATTACCTGGTTGTTTTCCCTGATTCTAAAAAAGGCAAAAGGGAGACAGCAGCTCCGACAAGGATGCTCCTGGCAGCTGTTCCGGCAGGCGGTTTTGTAATAAGTCATGCCGTTTTGCGAGTTTCCGAGTCTGCCGTTTATTTGTTGATGTGTACCGTCTATCTGCTTATGGCTTGTTTATTTTCTATGATGGGGGTCAAATTCATCCACAAATACTTCTTCATCAAAGCGAATCAAGATATCATCAGACAGCATAGGATTTAAGGCACACAAGGAGAGGTCATGTTTGAAAGGCAGAAATAAAATCATTCTCTCAGTTTATTCCCTACTTGCAGCAATCATTATTTTGACCGGCCTTGTCAAACCTTCAATGAACTGGAAGGAAAAGCTTGCCGTCATCGGATTTATGTTCGTTTCAATTTCTTTATTCGCCATCATCACTTATGTGTTCATAAATAAGCCGAAGAAAGATCAAAGCGCGCCCCGATGCAACATCGTCGCGAAAATCTTTTGGAAGAAATACAGAAAACCGTTCATGCTCTCTTTCTACTTCGTCGGCATCCTGATTGTGGGAACATCCGTGTTTTTCATGCCCGAACTCTCACTCGCTTGGAAATCCGGCGTGTTTGCAATTTTGTTTGCCGTGATATCTGGCGGCTTTTTTACTGTTTATCAAACGGCGAATCAAATGCTGAACCGGTCTTGTTTGGAAAGAATGCCTGACGAAGAATGAGAAGCTTTTTTTAGCAGAAAAAAAGTTTTGTTAAAAAACGCTGGAGTCCGCCATTCATAAAGGAGTAATGATGTCACCAGAAACTTTTGTTGAATATACCGAATATTTCATCGCCGGTATGTTGGCCGCTCATTTCGCTTACAGTTTGGGTTTTTTAATCATTGCGAGTCACATGATCATTGAATATGAAAAAATGGTCTTTTTAAAACCTGAAAAATGGTCCCATAAAATCACAAATACACTCGTTTTTCTTCTTGTCGGAACCGGTTACTTTGTTTACAAACGGCTATTAAAATACAACTGGTTCCTGAGAAAACTGTATTTCGCCCTCTATCTTCTGGGCAGAGGCATTTTAAGCATCATCATCTTTTATATTTTTTCTTTTCTGATCCATCTCATTTTCAGCGTTTAAATCATTTACGATTGGAGAGATCTGAATGTCTAAATTTCTACAAAAACCAAGAAACAAAGCTATCTTATCCGTCTACCTGTTTTTCGTATGCGGCTCCGTTCTCAGCTCTGTTCTGAATCCGGTGATGAGTCTGGGAGAAAAGCTGTTTATCCTCTGTTTTAATATTTTCTCGGCAACTTTATTCGCATTTCTCATTTATGTGCTGCTAAATAAACTGATGAAAGATGAAGACCGCAAACATCCGGCAGCCCCCGAAAGAAACGGGATTAATCAAGTAATTTGGAAAAAATACAAAAAGCCGCTGATCCTGTTTGTTTATTTTGGCGGCGTGTTTTCCGTCTGCGCTGTTATTCTTCCTATGTCGATATATACCGTTGCTGAAAAGCTCGTGATCCTTTCGATCGCGATTATTTTTATTACAATTGGCTGTATCTTGGCTTATAAAGTGACGAATAAGATGCTGCAGAAATAATTGAAAGGACCATGGTTCGCCATGGTCCTTTTCTTCAGTTCCTCAGCTCCTCCAGCGTCTCTTCCCACCGCCGCAAAACCGCCGCTTCATCCTTCAGCTCAATCTGAACGCCGGAGATGATATCGGCGTATTTTGCGATATCTTCCCGGGCCGCTTCGACGGTGCCGGCGAAGCGCGCTCTCGGGTGTTTGGCGTCTTTTAATTCGGGCAGTTTTTTTAAAGACAGCCGCACATAATGTGCTTTGCCTTTCCAGCAAGTGACGAAGAGCGCCCGGCCTGTTCTCGCGATGTTCGCGGTTGTCGTTGTGCCTTGCCAGAGAGCCAGGCGGATGTCGGTTTTGTTCAAGGCGAGGATTTCGCCGGCGCTGATCATCGCTGTGTGCGGCCAGCCTTCTTCTGTGACGGTCTGGAGCATCATCGCTTCGCGCCGCTTTCCGGCGAGTTTCTCTCCGTTTAACAGCTGAAATAATTCGTTTGATAGCTGAGCCATGCCGGATGCCTCCCTTTAGATTTTCCGATCTGGAACCGCTGGCACTTGTACGGCTGTTTCGACTTCAGAAGGGTCGATTTTAAAGGCCGGATTGTATTTTTCAGGATTTGTGATCGTCTCCGGCTCCGATGATCTCCAAGTGAAAAAGCAGTGCTGACATTGATAAACTTCCCAGGCTCCTTCAACGGGTGACTTGCTGACGGTTTCCGCTTTTTTTAATTCGCAGCGCGGACATGTATGCATGATGAAACACTCTCCTCTTTTATTGATTTAGCAGATTCATTAGTTTCGCTTCCCACTCTTTCGTTCCTATAGGGGAATCGAGCGGTTGTGAATAGTGTCCTCTTGTTTCCGGGGCCACAGGTGTTGTCGCGTCCAAGATCATTTTGTGGGTGATTCCCGCCGGTTCAGAACCCGGGTCAAGCGCCAGAACGGATAAATCCGGGATAATGACTGCATCGTGTTTTGGATGCATTTTCGTTGAAATGGCCCACATCACTTGCGGGAGATTAAACGGATCGACGTCTTCGTCAACGAGGATCACCATTTTGCAGTAGCCGAGGCCGTGCGGCGTCGTCAGCGCGCGCATGCCGACAGCTTTGGCGAATCCGCCGTAGCGGCTTTTCGTTGAGACAATGGCGATCAAGCCGTGTGTATACATCGCGTTTACCGCGACAATTTCATTCGGATAGGCCTCTTTTAGCTGCTGGTAAAGCGGCACACATGTATTAATGCCGACCATGTAGTCAACCTCAGTCCAAGGCATGCCTAAATACAGGTGTTCAAAAATCGGGTTGTTGCGGTGGCAGACCCGCTTGATTTTGATGATCGGCATGCTTCTTCCGCCTGAATAGTGGCCGGTAAACTCGCCGAACGGGCCTTCATACTCGCGTTCGCCCGCCAGGATCTCACCTTCGAGAACCACTTCCGCGCCCCATGGGATATCTAAGTTAGACAGTTTTGATTTGACGATTTTATAAGGTTCACCTTGCAAGGCCCCTGCCATTTCGTATTCTGATTGATCGTATAAGAGCGGTGTGGATGCCGCCGTTGCAATGACCGGTTCGCAGCCGAGCGCAATCGTGACAGGCAGGTTTTCGCCGCGCTCTTCAGCCTGACGCAGGTGGATTGCAATATCATGCTGCGGGACGGGCTGAATGCCGAGACGGTCTTTTCCTTTTACCTGCAGTCTGTACATGCCGACGTTTTGTTTGCCGAAGTGTTCCGGATCCTCGACATCTCTGGAAATGACGCATGCCTTGTCTAAATAAAAGCCGCCGTCGCCCTGATTGATGCGGAAGAGCGGCAGAATGTTAAACAGGTTGATGTCTTCTGTGATGTCGTTTTCGTGAAACGGCGCTGTCTCCTCTCTTTGCACTTTTACAGGAAATTGATCATAGCGGCGTGCGAATTCAAAGAACTGTTCTTTGACCGGCGTGTCTTTCGGAAGGCCGAGCATTAACGCGTGGTTCGGCCAGGAGCCGATGACATTCAGGGCGATTTGGGCATTGTTATAGCCGTAAATGTTGTTGAATAAAAGAGCGGGTGATTTGTCTCCGAGGTTATTGGCGGCGCGTGCAGCGGCACCCAAATCGGGTTCCGGCTTCACCTCTTCCTGAACTTCAAGAAGCTGTCCTTCTTTTTTCAGCGTGTTTAAAAAATCTCTAAAATCTTGATAAGCCATTCTGTTATCCTCCTTATTTCTTCTGTTTCATTCCTTCCCAGCGCTTCGCTTCAGACAGATGGATTCCAAATTGGTCCAGCGTCCGGAATACGATATGGTCGACCATTTCGGTCAGATTTTGGGGATGATTATAAAAAGCCGGCATCGGCGGCAGGATCACCGCGCCCATTTTTGTCAGCTCAAGCATGTTTTCAAGATGAATCTGGTTCAGCGGCGTCTCCCTTGTTAACAGCACAAGCTTTTTCCGTTCCTTCAGCATGACGTCCGCCGAACGGGTCAACAGGTTATCCGCCATACCGGTGCGAATGCCCGCCAACGTCTTCATGCTGCACGGTGCGACAATCATTCCGTCCGTTTGAAAGGAACCGCTTGAAATGCGGGCCGCCTGGTCTTTGTGGGAATACGTAAAAGATGCGAGCTTTTCTACGTCTTTCATCGTATATCCCGTTTCGTGCAGAATCGTTGCCGCTGCCCACGGAGAGATGACTAGGTGTGTCTCTGCGTCGGTTTTCTTCAGCCACTCCAGCATCCGCACGCCAAATATCGCGCCGGTCGCGCCCGTAATTCCGACGATGATGTTCATATGCGCCCCCCTTTCCCTCTTGGTGCTTCAGTTAAAATGATACGCCTCTATTTACCATATTGAAAATATCTGTTAAATCTATATATAATACTTTAAAGGTATAAAAAGGAGTGCCGAGAAAATGGATATTCGCCAGTTAAAGTACTTTGTTACGATCGCACAGGAAGGAAAGATTACAACGGCGGCGAAACGGCTTCATATCGCCCAACCGCCCCTCTCCAGACAGTTGAAGCAGATGGAAGAGGAGCTCGGAGTCGTTTTATTTGACCGGAACAAAAAGAAAAACCTGACGCTGACCTATGAAGGAGAAGTGTTTTTGAAAAGAGCAAAAGAAATCCTGCACAAGCTTGAGGATTCCATCTTGGAGGTTCGGGAGCTGCGTGAAGAAGTCAACGGAACCCTTGCCGTCGGTTCAACGATTTACTGTGCGGCTCTATTGCTCTCAAAAGTCTCGAAGATCAGGGAAATGTACCCGAATTTAATGTTTAACATTTGGGAAGGTGAGCCTTCACGGCTGAGCGGGCTCTTGGAAAACCGGCAGATCGATGCGGCGGTCACGACAACGCCTTTCCACAGCAAAAATATCGAAGCAAAGAGCCTGCCGGAGGTCCCATGCAAGCTCGTTCTTCCGGGGAATCAGTCGTATGGCTTAAAAGGGGAAGCCGGAATGAAAGAAATTGCCGGTCTGCCGCTGATTCTGCTCAGACCGTCGCACGGAAAAGGGATTTATGATGAGGTCGTCCATCACTTTCACTCATTGGACCTTGAGCCGAGGGTCGTCTGTGAGTGCCATGATTCTACAACGCTCCTCAGCCTTGTCACCTCGGGATTCGGAGCAACGATTCTGCCGCTGTCCATGCTGCCGGCGCATTTTGCGCGTCATGTTCAGACATTGGAGATTCAAGACAATCCGTTTATTCTGCAGCCATCTGTCGTTTGGCGGGCCGGCAGTTTTCTGCCGAAGCCCGTAAGAGAGTTTTTGGCTTTATTTTGATAATAAAAAAGAAAAGGCATCATGCCGATGCCTTCTCCTTTTCATTGGTTATAGCAGCTTCTTCCCTAACAGCGATTCGATCAGTTCGACGGCCGCCTCACCGGTTTTATTTTTATGATCAAGTATCGGGTTGACTTCAACAAACTCGGCAGAAGTAATGATATCTGCGTCATAAAGCATTTCCATCGCCAAATGGCTTTCCCTGTAGCTGATGCCTCCGACGACAGGGGTGCCGACTCCCGGAGCGTCGCTCGGATCAAGACCGTCCAGATCGAGGCTCAGATGAATCCCGTCGCAATTTGCTGACAGATACTCGATCGTTTCCTCTATCACCTTCGTCATGCCAAGCCTGTCGATTTCGTGCATGGTGTAGACTTTCATGCCGGTTTCACGGATATATTTGCGCTCTCCTTCATCAAGCGAGCGGGCACCAATGATGACGACATGCTCCGGCTTGACTTTCGGCGTATAGCCGTGAAGGTTGACCAGCTTTTCGTGGCCGACACCGAGACTTACCGCCAGCGGCATACCGTGGATGTTGCCTGACGGCGATGTCTCCAGCGTATTTAAGTCGCCGTGTGCGTCATACCAAATCACGCCGAGTTGTTGATAATGCTTGGCTACCCCCGCCAATGTCCCGATGGCTATGCTGTGGTCTCCGCCCAACACGAGCGGGAAGCGGCGCTGCTCGATGACATTGTCGACGATATCAGCCAGCTTGCGGTTTCCTTCGAGTACGGAAACTAAATTTTTCAGCCCTTCGTCTCCTTTTGGCTGATCGCGATTGATCGGCACATCGCCCAGATCATCGATATCATAGCCAAGCTCGGTCAGACGTTCCACGATATGAGCGTAGCGAATCGCGCTCGGTCCCATATCCACACCGCGCCGCGCCTGTCCCAAGTCCATCGGCATTCCAATCAGAGAAACTTGCTTATTCATCAATAACCACCTCATCGTTTGTTTTGTTTTGATAGATCAATGCTTCTTGTCGCTCAAGACCCTGGCGTTTTTTCACAAATACGTGATAAACAAAGTAGCAGGCCGACATGAACAAAATCCCGCAGTACAATGCCATCCTCTGCTCTGAATCAAAGGCAAGGCTCACAAGGACGGCGCTGTTTAAAATAAATCCCGTCAGCGGCAAATAAGGGTAAAGAGGCGTTTTAAATTTCAAGTCTTCAACCTTACCGCCTTCTTTAACATATCTTCTGCGAAATAGCAGCTGTGATACCGTAATCGTGATCCAGCCGACTTGTGCGCTTAAACCGGCTAGAGACAGAAGCCAGATGTAGAGCGTTTCCGCGGCAACTACGCTTGAGACGAGGGACAAACCCGCAAAACCGAGCGTGATCCACAGCGCATTCATCGGGATCCCTCTTTTATTGACCCGGCTTAAAGCCTGAGCGGCCATTCCTTCTTTCGCAAGAGAGTAAAGCATCCTTGTCGATGCGTACAAACCCGAATTCGCCACCGATAATAAAGCAATTAAAATAACAAAGTTCATCAGATCGGCGGCATACGGAATGCCAATTTGTTCAAATACGACAACGAACGGGCTTTCAACAACCCCCGCTTTTTCCCATGGAATCAACCCCGCCAGGACAAATACGGACAGGCCGAAAAACACGAGTGTCCGCCAGACCGTCTGTTTGATGGAGCGGGGCACCGTTTTTTCCGGATTTTCGCTTTCCCCCGCCGCGATCCCGATCAGCTCTGTCCCTTGAAAGGCAAAGTTGACGGTGATCATCGTGATAAAGATCGCGCCGAATCCGTTTGGAAAAATTCCGTCTCCAATCAGATTGGAAAAGAACGGTGCAGCCTGTCCGTCTTTCATATCGATAAATCCGAACATCGCGCCTCCGCCGAGGATAATAAACAGAAGGATGACGATAATTTTAATGCCGGACAGCCAAAATTCCGATTCCCCGAAGGCTTTCGCCGATAGCGCGTTAAGCGAAAAAAGCAGCAGACCGAAAATCAAACACCATATCCAGACGCCGACATCGGGAAACCACCTTTTCATCAGCTGCCCCGCCGACAGAAATTCCAAAGCAACCGTAACCGACCAGCCGAGCCAGTAGATCCAGCCGACGGCAAATCCTGTGGCAGGCCCGATAAATTTTGTCGCGTACGTCTGAAAAGAGCCTGAAACCGGCATTGCCACTGCGAGCTCCCCGAGGCAAAGCATCGTAAAATACATGATCATTCCGCCCGCTAAATAAGAAAGAATCGCGCCGATCGGCCCGGCTTCATTGATCGTATATCCTGTTCCAAGAAAAAAGCCGGTTCCGATGACGCCGCCAAGCGAGATCATAAACAAATGGCGTGATTTCATCGTTCTTTTCAGTGTATATTGTTCACGGTTTTCATGGTTCAAACCGCCTTCACCCCTTCCGTTTCCATTCTCCCTAATGTCATCTCCCCCTATGACATATAGACTATTTTTTAAATCTTCTGAACATTTTCCTGATATTTCAATTTTTGACAAACTTCGCACATGCGGCGAAAAAACGGGCTGAACAATCCCCTTATTGTTCAGCCGTCCGCTTTACTTCGACAAAACACGGGTAATCTTTTCAATCGCCCAATCCAAATCCTCATTTGAAATAACAAGAGGAGGCGCAAAGCGAATCACCGTTTCATGCGTTTCTTTGCAGAGCAGGCCTTCTTCTTTCAAACGCTCGCAATACGGACGCGCCGCCTCGGTCAGCTCAACCCCGATGAACAGCCCTCTGCCGCGCACTTCTTTGATTTTTGGATTATCGATTTGCGAGAGCTTCTCTTTAAAATATTCCCCGAGCTCCAGCGACCGTTCAGCGAGCCGCTCATCTTCCAACACTTCAAGGGCGGCGATCGATACGGCGCATGCAAGCGGGTTCCCTCCGAAAGTCGACCCGTGTGAGCCGGGATTAAACACGCCAAGCACATCCCTGTTTGCAGCAATACACGATATTGGGAACACGCCGCCTCCGAGCGCTTTTCCTAAAATGTACATGTCCGGTGTGACATCCTCCCAATCAGAGGCGAACATTTTGCCTGTTCGTGCAAGCCCTGACTGTATTTCGTCAGCGATAAACAAGACATTGCGTTCTTTACAGACTTCTGCAGCCTGTTTCAAAAAGCCTTCCGGCGGAATGACAATACCCGCTTCACCCTGAATCGGCTCAATTAAGAAAGCGGCCGTATTCGGTGTGATCGCCTGTTTCAGCGCCTCCAGATCCCCGTATGGAATCAGCTTGATGCCAGGAAGCATCGGCCCGAAACCACGTTTATACTCTTCTTCTGATGAAAGCGACACAGCCAGCATCGTCCGGCCGTGAAAATTGCCTACACATGCGATAATTTCAGCCTTATTGTCCGGAACGCCTTTTACATCATAAGCCCAGCGCCGGGCTGCTTTAATCGCGGACTCAACCGCTTCCGCTCCGGTGTTCATCGGCAGAACCATATCTTTCCCCGTTAATGAAGCGACCTTTTCATAGAAAGGACCAAGCTGGTCATTGTGAAAAGCTCTCGACGTCAATGTGATTTTGTCGGCCTGATCTTTTAACGCCTGGATGATTTTCGGATGCCTGTGCCCTTGATTCACTGCGGAATAAGCGCTCAGCATATCCATGTATCGGTTGCCTTCCGGATCTTTCACCCACGCGCCTTCCGCTTCAGAAATCACGATCGGCAGAGGATGATAGTTATTCGCGCCAAAATGTGCGGTTTGCTTCATAATTTTCTCGGACTTTGATAGAACCGTCATTCTGATTCCTCCTTCTTATTTTTGGACATACATGCCAGATGTCGTATTTTGTTTCACACTATTTTATATGCAAGGATCGTGCCAATCCTTAAAACCGCAAATTTTCAGAACATTGCATGTATAATTCGCAAAAAATTTTGCGGTCTTTATTCAAAGGTGCAAAAATAAATGCATATTTTTTTGCACCCTTATCAAATCTTCACTTACAATGGAGAGACAGTTACGAACAAAGGGGGATGTCACTTGCTGAAGAATTATGATTTACTCAAGCTTATTTTTCAAAGAATTATAGATGAAATCGATATCGGCTTGCATGTCGTCGACGAAAACGGCACATCTGTTGTCTATAACAAAAAAATGAGCCAGATTGAAGGGATGGATGTCAACGATGTGCTCGGCAAAAACGTGCTGGACGTGTTTACCTTTGCCAGCCAATATGACAGCACTCTCCTGCAGGCGCTGCATCACGGGAAAACGAACAAAAACGTCAAGCAGACCTACTTCAATAACAAGGGCCAGGAAATTACGACCGTCAATCATACGTTTCCCATTATGGAAAACGGGAATACGAAAGGAGCGGTTGAGATTGCCAAAGATGTCACAAAGCTTGAACGGCTGATCAGAGAAAATATGAACAAAACAGAAAACACAAAGTATACGTTTGACAGTCTGATCGGCGTCAGCCCGGCGTTCAAGGAAGTCATTGAACATGCAAAGCGGGCGACCCGGACCTCTTCCTCCATTCTCATTGTCGGCGACACCGGAACCGGAAAAGAACTGTTCGCCCAAAGTATACATAACGGAAGCCAGCGGTCGACTGGCCCATTCATCTCACAAAACTGCGCAGCCCTCCCGGAAAGCCTCGTTGAAGGCCTTTTATTCGGCACGGCCAAAGGCGCATTCACGGGTGCCGTCGATCGCCCGGGTCTTTTCGAACAAGCAGACGGCGGCACACTTCTCCTTGACGAGATCAATTCTTTGGACTTCAGCTTGCAGGCAAAGCTTTTGCGCGCGATTCAAGAAAAAACGATCAGGCGGATCGGCGCTTCGAAGGATACTCCGATCGATGTCAGGATCATCGCGACGATGAACGAAGATCCAGTCGACGCGGTCAGCGGGCAAAGACTTCGAAAAGATTTGTATTACAGGCTGAGTGTCGTCACCTTGTTCATTCCTCCATTAAAAGATCGAAAGGAAGATATCATGCCGCTCACCCAGCATTTTATCGACAAATACAACGCATTGTTCCAAATGGAGGTCAAAGGTTTTGAAGAAGAAGTGCAGCGGTTTCTGCTTTCATATGATTGGCCGGGAAACGTCAGAGAACTTGAACATTTAATTGAAGGCGCCATGAATTTGATGTCTTACGAAGACAAACTCGAGCTCACGCACCTTCCATTGCAATACAGGACAAAACCAGCGGCAAAAAAGCAGCTGCCGCAGCAGGGCTATGATCTGTTCGCCCCGCTTCCTTCCGTCTCGGCAGCTCCTTTGAAGGAACAAATCGAGAATGCCGAAAAGTATTATATTCAAAAAACCGTTAAAAAATGCAATTACAATGTGTCCCAAGCGGCGCGGGTTCTGGGGATCAGCAGGCAGAGCCTGCAATACAGGCTTAAAAAATGGAAGATCCGTTTTGATCAGGAATCAGAATGATTATCACTAAAAACGAATTTCTTGACTCATACTAAAAAAGGTTTATGCTTTACTTTTGTAAGACCGTTAAGTACAATCATATCAACTAAATCCAATCAGAAAAGTGGGGAATAAAATGAAGAAAGCAATATTCGCTGTATTACTGACGCTGTTGATCACCGTGATGGCCGCATGCGGCGCGTCAGGGGACAATTCCAAGGATAAAAACGCAGCAGGCGACAGCCTCTGGTCTTCAATTAAAGATAAAGGCGTTTTGACCGTCGGTACTGAAGGAACGTACGAACCATTTACATTCCACGATAAAAAAACAGATCAATTAACAGGTTATGATGTCGAAGTGATGCAGGAAGTCGCCAAGCGCCTCAACCTGAAAGCTGAATTTAAAGAAACGCAGTGGGACAGCATGTTTGCCGGCCTCAACTCCAAGCGTTTTGACGTCGTTGCCAACCAAGTCGGGAAAAAAGACCGTGAAAATCAGTATGATTTTTCCGATTCATATACAACTTCCCAAGCCGTCGTTGTCACAAAAGCGGACAACAACGATATAAAAGCTGAAGGGGACGTCAAAGGGAAAAAAGCTGCACAATCTTTGACAAGCAACTATAATGACCTTGCGAAAAACGCCGGCGCTGAAATCGAAGGCGTGGAAGGAATGGCTCAAGCGTTTCAGTTGATTCAGCAGGGCCGTGTCGACCTCACCTTTAACGATAAACTGGCGGTGCTGAACTATTTGAAGACATCAGGAAACAAAAACCTGAAAGTCGCTTTTGAAACAGGCGAGCCGCAAACTACGCATTTTGCTTTCCGCAAAGGAAGCGGCGAGCTGGTTGACAAGGTCAACTCCGCGCTGAAAGACATGAAAGAGGATGGCACACTCGCGAAAATAGCGAAGAAATGGTTTGGCGAAGATGTTTCTAAATAATATACAAGCGGCGGCCATCGGCGCGGCGATCCCCTGGGATCTTGTGCGTGAATCATTTTGGCCGATCTTTTTAAGGGGAATCTATTACTCGATTCCCCTTGCCATTCTCTCTTTTATATTCGGTATGATCATCGCATTGATCACGGCGCTGGCGAGAATGTCCAAATCCCGCATTTTAAGAGCGGTTTTCGGCATTTATGTCTCAGCGATCCGCGGAACGCCGCTGCTCGTTCAGCTATTCATTATTTTTTACTTGTTTCCAGCATTTCAAATCACGATTAACCCGTTTCCGAGCGCGATCATTGCCTTTTCATTAAATGTCGGCGCATATGCTTCGGAAATCATCAGGGCTTCCATCCTTTCCGTTCCGAAAGGGCAGTGGGAAGCGGCTTATTCGATTGGAATGACTCAAAAAACGGCCCTTACCAGGGTCATCCTGCCGCAGGCTGTACGCGTGTCGATTCCGCCATTATCCAATACATTCATCAGCTTGGTTAAAGACACATCGCTTGCGTCACAAATTCTTGTTGCTGAATTATTCCGGAAAGCCCAGGAAATCGGGGCCAGCAATCTAGACCAAATTTTAATCATTTATATGGAAGCCGCATTCATCTATTGGATCATCTGCTTTGTTCTCGCGCTTGTTCAGCAGCAGATTGAACGGCGATTGGACCGGTATGTGGCCAGGTAAGGAGGGAAATAGACAATGCTTGCGATCAAAGGGCTGAATAAATCCTTCGGCGAAAACGAGATCTTAAAAAAAATCGACCTGAACATCGAAAAAGGAAAAGTGATCGCCATCTTAGGGCCTTCCGGTTCCGGCAAGACGACGCTGCTTCGCTGCCTGAACGCTTTGGAAATTCCGAACCGCGGCATTCTTTCTTTTGACGATTTCACCATCGATTTTTCCAAGAAAAATAAACCGGCTGACCTCCTTCGACTGCGGAGAAAGTCGGGAATGGTGTTTCAGGCCTATCACCTGTTCCCGCACCGCACCGTGCTTGAAAATGTGATGGAAGGGCCGGTAAAAGTGCAAAAGCGCAATAAAGAAGAAGTCAAAAAGGAAGCCGTTCAGCTTCTGCAAAAGGTCGGCCTAGAAGACAAAATGGACCTTTATCCATTCCAGCTTTCCGGGGGACAGCAGCAACGCGTCGGGATCGCCCGTGCTCTGGCCATCAAGCCAGAACTGATGCTTTTTGACGAGCCCACATCGGCGCTTGACCCCGAGCTGGTCGGTGAAGTGCTGAAAGTCATGAAAGACCTTGCAAATGAGGGCTGGACGATGGTTGTCGTCACCCACGAAATCAAATTCGCGCAGGATGTCGCAGACGAAGTCGTCTTTATCGACGGCGGCGTCATCGTCGAACAGGGTCCGCCTGAACAAATTTTCTCAGCCCCTAAGGAAGAACGAACAAAACAGTTTTTAAACCGGATTTTGAATCCTGTATAAACAAAACAGCCTGATCTCTCTGGATCAGGCTGTTCTTTTTTATTCTGCGGCCAGTTTAAACTTGGATGCCGCTTGATTCAATTCTTCCGACAAAGCGGAGAGCTGCTGAATGGCCGATGCGATTTCCTGCATGCCGGCGCTTTGCTGCTCCGCTGCTGCCGCGACTTCCTCAGAACCTGCCGCCTGCTCTTCGGTAACGGCGGAAATCTGTTCCATCGCAGCCGAAATGTTTTGATACGATTTTTCGACTTTTAACAAAGACTGAAGCAACTGATCGGTCCGTTCGGCAAATTGAGAGATCCCTTTAAAAATTCCTGAAAAGTTCTCGTAAGTGCCATTGATTAATATTTGCCCTTTGTCAACCGCTGCGTTTCCTTCCTGAATGCGTTCCATGACAAGCCGGCTGCTCTCCTGCGTGCCCGCCACAAGCTGGGAAACGGATAAAGCGGCATCTGCCGAGCGTTCAGAAAGCTTTCTGACTTCTCCCGCTACAACAGCAAAGCCCTGGCCTTCTTCACCGACCCGGGCGGCTTCAATTGAAGCATTGAGCGCCAGCAAATTCGTCTGTTCGGCAATAGAGGAAATCATTCCGATGACTTTTTCAATTTCTTCGGTATGGTTTTGCATCTCTGCTGCTGCTTGTTTGGACTCTTCCATCACGTTTTTAATCGTCTGGGTCTGCCGCAATGTTTCTTCGACAAGCTCCTGTCCGGTCTTGGAATCCTTGCTGACGCCTTCGGCAACATTCTTCATCTCGTTCACTTCTTCTGTGACGTGTGTAAGCTGATGATCGATTTCGGCAGCCGATGTGTGGCAATCCGAAACGGACGAGACCACTTCGTTGATCCCCTCGCTCATGCTGTTCATCGATTCAGCCACCTGGGCCGCGCTTTCGCTCGATTCAGCCGATACATTTTTCAGCTGGAGACTCGTCTTGGATACCTCTTCAGAGGAAGCTGAAATTTGTCCAATCAATTGTTGTAAATTTTCGCTCATCCGCTTGAACGATTCGGCAAGCTTTCCGGCTTCATCACGGCTCTTGACAGAAATGTCGGCCGACAGATCGCCGTCGGCAATTTTTTCTGATGCCTTCATCAGCTGCCTGATCGGCTTCGCGATAAAAGAACCGAGAAAATAGGCCATGGCCATTCCGAGCAGCAAGACAAATGCTGCGATCGCAATTGTATACCACTTCGCTTTTGCAGCCGTCGCCGGAATCACGGAAGCATCAAGATCGATCCCCAAAATTCCCACCTTTTCGCCGGAGCTGTTCTCAAGCGGCTGAAAAATCGACTGGTGAATGCCGTATTCATCCTCATACACGTCGCTTACCGTCTCTTTGTTTGTCGTTAAGGCTTCTTTCATTTCAGGAGAAAAACTGTAATCCGTGCCGAAATCATCGGACGTATCCGACAGCACGAGAATCCGCTCCTTCCCGCCCTCATTGGAAAGGATATAGATATTTTCAAGATTGTTTTTCTTTTTCAGGCTGTCCACAGCCATTTTTGTCTGCTTGTAAAGCGGATTGTCCGCAGAATCGATTTCAAGCGGATTCCCGTCCAGACGTTTGATTTGGTTTTCAGCAAGATGAATATCGGTATAAAGACGGTTTTGGAACTGCTGTCTCAGCTGCTCTGACAAGTCTTTGCTGATATAAGTAAACACAGCTGAAAATGATGCGATCGTGATTAAAAGCACTAAGGCGACGCCAATCATAATTTTGACTGAAATGTGTTCTGTTAGCTTTTTCTTCAACGTTTTCATCGTCTATATCCCCTTTAATTTGTCATGAGAGATCCATGCTCCCGGCAGACTTCCTCAATATTTTCTTTTAAATAATCGATAATTCCCGGGACATGTTCAGGCATGGTATACGGAGAAATGACGAAAAATTTGCTGACGCAAAGCGGTATCTCAGTCCCTTCACAGGATTTCACAAGCAAGTGCTTTTTCGTATCGCCAAAAAACATCTTGTCCCTTTTTGTTCCGAGCTTTTCAAATAGTTTTTCAGTGAGTGCATTGTTTCTTTCCAGCTCTTGAATGGTGCATGCTCCCGAAATTTCGTCTTCAAATCTAGGGGCACCTTCAGGATAAATGCGAAACAGCGTAGACATGCCGAAGTTGTCCGGGTTCACAATATCGGCCTCCGGAATCTGCTGAGAAAGCTGTTCCCTAAAATGCAGGTTGACTTCAAGAAACTGTCCGAGCAGCTTTTGATAGCCTTCATAGCCAAATGCCATCAACGCGCTGTACATACTGATCGAACTGGCCATGCGCGAACATTCCAGCGTGTAGCCCGTATGGTAGTCCCCATAGCCGCGGTGGCCGACATACGGCGTCTCATCAGGATCCAGATCGATCCGTTTTAAGTCATTGCGATCTTTCACAAGAAACAGGCTCGTCACATAAGGCGTCTGTCCGAGCTTCTGAAAATCAAAACAAAGCGAATCGGCTGCGTGCAGATGCCTCATTTTTTCCTGAATCGGCTTGATCATGCTAAGAACACCGGGACTGAAGGATAAAGCGTTCTCATTCAGATCGTACTCATTAAAAAAGGCAAAAAATCCTCCCAGGGCGGAATCGGCGTGGATATGCGGAACCGGCAGCCCGAAGCTTTTCGCCGTTTCTTCAGCCGCACGGCGGACAGCGCTCACATCATCGATGCCGATCGCATCTGTCGTTCCTGTTGTAGCTACGATATAAACGGGAATCCCCCCGGCTTCGCAGACTTGTCTAAGCTTCGCCCGCAAATCTTCCGTATCCATGGAATGGTCGAGATTTGTTTTGACTTTAATTAAATGATCGCTCCCGAGTCCTGCGGCTTCCATTGACTTATACAAGCTGTAATGAGCCGCTTCAGAACAAAACGCGTAGAAATTGCCGGGAACCCCTTCTTTCAGCGATGACGGCGCCATTTTGGCAATCGCGATTCTGAGGCCGCTGTATACCGCACCTTGTCCTCCCCACGTCGTGTAGCCTCCGCTTGTTTCGGCATCATACCCCGCAAGCTTTGACATCATCGCCGTAACTTTCACTTCCGCCTCCGCTCCGGCTGGACCGTACACATCCCACAGGTTGTTCCCATTGACCATGAACGTCGTAAGCATGCCTAATATCCCCGGGATGCTCGCCATCGGCAGAATGTTTGTGAAAAAGTATTTGGTATGATACGGATGGCCGTGCAACAGCTTCAACAGCTCTTCGTTGACCTCTTTCATCGGCGCACCTTCGTGCGGAATCCGGCTCTCTGCGACCAGCTTTTCATAAAAGAAGCCCTCACGGTTCTTCTCGCGGCCAAGGTTGACCTGATCTGGATTTTTCAGCTCGTCCACTCCCTCGATCAGCTGTTCAATCAATGATAGGAATTCATGTCTTTTCGCTTCATTTCCGTCCTCGCTCGGAAACCATTTCTGTACATCCGGTGTATTGCGTTGCTGCATGATTTTCTCTCCTGCCTTGTCTTTAATATTTCGGAAAAAGTTTTCACTTGCCATATCGGTATAATATTCCTATATTTTTAGGCCTTCGCTCAAAAAGTTCATGAAATTGTTTAATCTTTTACATTTTCTTTTAAATAAAAAAACTTCTTAACGATATATTAAGAAGTTTTCGAAACATTTGAGCGCTATTTCCGTACAATAGAATGATAAATTCATATTGGAAAGGATTTCTTTAAAATGAAACAAGAAAATGAGAAAAAAACATTCAGTATGAGAATGCTGCTCAATATGGTCGGCCTATTCGTCTTTACCGGCATGATAGTCAGCGCATATACCCAGGCTTTTTACTTGGATGAACATCTCGAGATCTGCCGCTTTGTATACATGACGGCAAGAGAGTGGAAAGAATTTTTTTGTTTGTGTCCGGGACGGCCATCATCTATTTCGTTTTGGCAAATGTTCTTTCATTCAAGAAAAAACGCTGAAGAAAAACTTAGTGCTTTCGTCTTCTCCATTCCTTCGTTTCCTCTTTAAAGGCAAGATACAGACAGACGATCAAGGCAATGATCAAAGCAATCCAAACGGGCATCGCCAGAAAAGGTGCATAGTTCAATATAAGCAACAGTGCGAGACAGGCTAAAACGGAAAGACAGATCAGCCTTACTAAAAAAATCAACGCCATTCCCCTCCTTTTTTCATAACATCTGCTGTTTTTTCCCTGCAAACTGCTGAACCGCAATGACAGCAAAGAGCCAGCCTACAAGAACGGCCCAAGCGCTCGGTTCGCCCATTGGCTCTGTCGAATAGAACTGGCAGATGATGCTTCCTCGAAAGAAACAAAAGGGTCCAGGACCCTTATCAGACTCTGAATTTCTCCCCTCCACAATGGAAAATGTATCTCTACAGCTATCATACATCATTTTCATCAATTGGAATATAATCATAATTATGTAAATTGAAGAGCCGCATTCCGAAATCCGCATTTATCCGTTCTGAAGAATGTGATACAATGACAATCGATTGTTTTTTTGAAAAGAGGGGAATCCATTGAAGCGGGAACTTGTTTTGCGCTGGCTTTTTTATTTTGTCGGATTGATTGTTTTGTCTTTTGGGGTTTCTCTTACGATTGAAGGGAAAGTGCTCGGCATCGGTCCTTGGGATGCATTTCACTACGGGTTGTATATGCTTTTGGGCCTTACAGTCGGCCAATGGGCGATTATTGTCGGGGCGGTTATCGTAGGTTTAACGTCCTTATTTACAAAAGCATGGCCGAAAATCGGCGCCGTGCTTAATATGCTGTTAATCGGTATTTTTATAGATTTCTTTACTTATATTCTTCCAGACCCGGAAACGTATATTTCAAGCACTGTCGTATTCGTGATCGGCGTCATTTTTATCGGTTACGGAGTCGGCATTTATGTGTCGGCAGATCTTGGTGCGGGTCCGCGCGACTCCCTGATGCTTTTGATTTCCGAGAAAACGGGCTGGAACGTTCAGTGGGTCCGCAACGGAATGGAGCTGACGATTTTACTGATCGGCTGGCTGCTCGGCGGGCCGATCGGCATCGGCACTGTTTTAACCGCCATTTTAACAGGCCTGATTTTGCGGTTTTCTTTGCCTCAGTCCAAACAGCTTTTAAAAACAGCTATGACAGGAAGGCGCATCAGAGCTGCCAAGCCTGTACATATGTCGCTGAAAAAAAACGGATGAGCGTTTCATCCGTTTTTCTCGTTCAGATTATTTCTGTTTTACCACCGGTATCCAAATTTCGGTGATATGGTCTTGCGCCATAATATCCCCGTCCTCAGGATAGGCTTCAAATTGCGGCGCGTTCGCCAGTTCATAGCCCGTCGCCGGAAACCATTCTGAGAAGATCCTTTCCCATGTGGCTTGAACAGCCGGATTGACGGGACCGATGGCCTCAAATACGGCCCAAGTTGCGGCGGGAATCGATTTTTCGACACAGCCGGCAGGCGTATCGGCGGTTGTTTTTTCGACCCCGATGACATAATTGAACGTATCGGCTTGATCGTTAAAATCCATGCAGACGCCAAGGAAGCCGAGCGGGCCGATATCCGGCTTTAAAGAATCGGTAAAGCCGTTGTGATTTAATTCGTTCCAAAAAGCCGGAATGTCCTTTTTGTTTTGATCATCCTTCACCGTAACCCCCAACGCTTTGCCGATCACCTGAAACGGTTCTTTTTCAACAATCTTGTAATTCATATCCTCCACTCCCTTTATTTGAATATGAAAGGATAGACGCGGAAATGCCCTGAGCGTCCTGCCTTTTTCACGGGCCTGTGAAGGGCTGATACCGTGAAGGCGGCTGAATGCCTTTGAAAATGATTCCGGTGTGTTGTAGCCGTATTTAAAAGCAGCATCAACCACTTTTATATGTGAAGCAGCCAGCTCCTGCGCGGCGACTGTCAGCCTTCTTTTCCGAATGTAATCGGCAAGGGTAACACCCGTCAGCATGTAGAACATCCGCTGATAATGAAATTTCGAACAGTATGCGATTTGGGCGATTTCTTCGTGTTTCAGCGGCTGATCCAAATGCTTTTCAATATAATCGATGCTTTCAGCCAAACGATTCAGAATGTCCATTGTTTCCGCTCCTCTCATTTACAACGATACTTCATGCCAATCAGAAATTCCGGTCATTCCGTGCGTTGTTGTGACAGGAGCCGAACAGCCATTTGACGGCTTCCGGAAAACGCTTTGCGAACCTCTCAAGCCGATGTGAGCCTCCTTCATCAATGACAAATTTCAGTTCTTTTTCAGAGGCGGCGCTTTCGGTTAACAGGCTGAAGGCTTTCTTCGTCCTCGGTATCATCTCCTTCTGCAGATTATTCCTGTCTGCTCCTTCCATGCTTCCAACATCCATATAAATGCGCAGATGCTCATTTTCAAAGCGGTTATTCTTCATAAACTCGGTCATTCCTTCAAACCAGAAAGACCCTGACAAAGATCCGATTTTCCCAAATGTCTTAGATGCTAAATACGCCGTGTAAACCGAGATCAATCCGCCGAACGACTTTCCGATGATTCCTGTATGTTCACGGCTTGGATTTGTTCGGTAGCGCCCGTCGATATAGGGCTTGAGCCGATTGGCCAAAAAAGCGGCATATTCGTTGCCCTTCCCGCCGTACGCCCGTTTATTCGGCAGCAAATGCGGTTTGGGAAAAGGCGTGTATTCGCTTTCCCTGTCTTTCGGAGCCACTCCGACCAGCAGCAATTCCGGCACTTCCTGATTCGAAAACAGCTTTTCGATTGAGGGCAAACTGCCGCTGTGTGCCGGATCGAACAAATCGCCCAGATCGTGTACGTATAGGACGGGATAGCGGTTATTACTGCTTCCGTATGAAGGAGGAAGATAGATCAAAAGCTCCCTCCCGAAGTATGTATCTTTTATCAATGTTCCGTCTATCATGTTCATCACTCCATTCTGCACAGGTATCATGCCTATCTTTCCTGCTGCCTGTTTGCTAAAATGAAAGCAGAAAAAATATCATGTGAAGAGGTTGCATTTGATGAAGATTTACGCCGTTTATATGGATCAGCTGCCGGAAGCCGGCCAATTTAACCGAATGATGGCCATGGTGTCTGAAGAAAAGCGCAAAAAAGTGGGCAGATACAGATATCCCGAAGATGCCAGCAGGACGCTGATCGGGGAAGTGCTGGCGAGGCACATCATCAGTGAAACGTTTCATTTACCGAACGATCAGATCCGTTTTACGGAAGGAAGGTACGGCAAACCGGCTGCTGAAGGTCTGAACGACTTTCATTTCAACATTTCCCACTCCGGAAACTGGATCGTGTGCGGAGCTGGCACCAAGCCGATCGGAGTGGATGTCGAAAAAATCAAGCCGATCAATTTCGACATTGCCGAGCGGTTTTTTTCTCCTTCAGAGTACCATGATCTCATGGAAAAGGACGACTCAGAGCGCCTGTCGTATTTCTATCATTTGTGGACGATGAAAGAAAGCTTTATCAAACAGGCGGGAAAAGGCCTGTCTCTGCCGCTTGATTCCTTCTCCGTCAAACTGAACGAACAAGGACGCGCTTCGGTGGAAACTCCCCCATGCTATCCGCCTTGCTATATCCAAGCCTATGAAATTGACCCAGGCTATAAAATGGCGGTGTGTTCCGCCGCACCTGAATTTCCAGACCGCATTGTGATGAAAAGCTGCGCTGAACTGTCAACGCTTTAAAAAGTTCCGCTCTAAAAATAAGCGGTTTCCACCGCTTGCCGCAAGCGGTCGATGCCGCGGCGGATGTCGTCTTCCTTTACATTGGACGTATTGATTTTTAATAGATTTTTTTTTGGAAAGGCCGACATATAATGAGCGTTTACCGGTTCGAGCAGGACGTTCCGTTTTTGTAAGCTTTTGATCAGACGGGACGCCGGGATCGTCCGGTCCAATTCGATGTGGGTGTGGATGGCCGGATGGCCGTGTGGATGGAATTCAAGCACATCCCCCAGTGACGCGGCACATTCTTTTAGCAGATCATGCAGAAGGCATGATCTTTTTTGATAGGAAGAACGGATCTTTTGCTTATGCTTTTCAAACATCCCGCTCTTCAAATAGATCTCCAAAGCGGCCTGAGACAGCATGGAACTGTCAATGTCGAGCAGCTGTTTGTACCGGTTGAACACATCTGTCAGAGAATCGGGCAGCACAGCGGCTCCGACCCGCAGACCCGGAAAAATAATCTTGGAGAAACTTTTCAAATAAATGACGTGTGAAGAAACGTCATAATAATGTAACGGGTCCGCCTTTTTATGATTCTCCAAATCTCCTAAAAAATCATCCTCGGCGATATAGACGTCATACTTTTCCGCCAGCTTGACGATGGCCATTTTTTCCCGTTCCGTATAGGAAGTCCCGAGCGGATTGTGGAATCTCGGCATCGTATAAAAGAATTTGATGTCTTCGGTTTGGAAAGTTTGCTCCAGCTCGTCCATATCGATGCCCTCAGCGGTTCTCTCGATGCCGATTGCGGGTATGCCGTGAACTTCAAGGTATTGAATCAGTAAATGATAGCTCGGCTGTTCGATCAGAATTTTCCGCTTCCGGTTGGGAAAAGGCATTGAAGCGAGCAGAGCGAGGGCCTGCTGCACGCCTGATGTAATAAAAATGTGTTCCTCTTTCGCAAACACCTGGCCGTTGGCAAGCTCTTTTTGTATGGCCTCGATTAATGACGGAAGACCTTTCGGCGTCCCATAGATAAACAGATCGTTTTTGTATGTGTCAATGGCTTTATTGATGCAATGCTGAAAATCGATGTATGGAAAGACATCAGGATCAGGAGCAGATGCTGAGAAATCGATCACAGCCTTTCCGGGATTTGGTCGCTGATTCGTTTTTTTCACGACGTAATAGCCGCTTTTCGGCACTGAGTAGATGAGGTGCTGTCTCTCCAGCTCGCTAAACGCCCTGATGACCGTGCTTTTGCTTACTTTGAAGCGTACGGACAGCTCGCGGATGGACGGCAGCCTGTCCCCTTCCTGAAAGGATTTGTCTTCGATCATATCCTCCAATTCGTTCATCAGCGCTACATATTTGTGCATGTTCGTCTCCTTCGCCAATCTGTAACGGTACAGATTCCGTTTTTTTGTATTGTATCAGATTTCGCTTCCGTATAAGATGACAGAAGCCGGTAAAATATCTGTATTGCATGCATACTTTAACGGAGATGATCGACTTTGAACAAATCTGCTTATGCGGCAGCTTTGCTCTATGCTTTTATCATTGGGTTTTCTTTTTTCTTTGTCAAATTGGCTCTCACTGCAGCGAATCCGGTCGATATTCTGGCCCATCGCTTTACGGTCGCTTTTTTGGCCGCGCTTTTTCCCCTTCTGCTTGGATGGGTAAAGATCGGCATCAGCATGAAAGATGCGCTGAAGGTACTGCCTTTAGCTTTATTTTATCCTGTCATGTTTTTTGCTTTTCAAGTGTTTGGGCTCGTCTACACGTCTTCGTCTGAAGCCGGCATCATTCAAGCGGCGATCCCGATCTTTACGATGATATTCGCCGCTTATTTTTTAAATGAACGGTTTACGAAGCGGCAATTCTTTTTCACCGTCTTGTCAGCGGCGGGGGTGGCCTGCATCTTTATGATGAAAAGCGCAGGCACCGGAAGCTCCGATTTGAGAGGGGCGGCGCTGATTTTGCTTTCGGCGCTTTCATCGGCGGGCTACAGTGTGCTCGCGAGAAAGATGACACGCACCTTCAATTCGCTTGAATTAACATATGTGACCACTGGTGCGGGATTTCTCTTTTTCAACGGCATCGCCGGGATCAGTCACATGGCAGACGGCACGCTGAGCGGATTTTTTGCTCCCTTCACTGATCCGGTGTTTATTCTTTCGGTTTTGTATTTGGGCGTGTTGTCATCGTTTGCGACATCATTTTTATCTAATTATGCTCTCTCAAAAATAGAAGCTGCGAAAATCAGCATGTTTAATCATCTGGCGACACTGGTGACGATTTTGGCTGGGATCATATGGCTGGGAGAATCACTTGAATGGTTTCACTTCGCAGGAACGGGGATGATTATTGCCGGACTGATCGGAGCGACGATGGTCAGGCCGGAAAGTCGGCTGAAAAAAGGCTGAAAAACGGAAAATCGGCTGTTTCAACACACCGATTTTCCGTTTTTCTTTATATTGCCGGGCCGGCCTCCTTGCGGCTGGCCGCGGCAATCGTTTTGATCTTCGCGGCTACTTGTTCCGTTTTTGCTAAAAGATACATATGGCCGCCTTTGAAATAGTGGAAATCGATCGTACGCGCCCACTTTTTCCAGCCATGCGCATCCTTCATGCATTTTTCATCGCGATCTCCGTTCAGGATATGAACAGGCGACATGAGCGGCGTATGATCCGTATGGCAGAACGTCTCAAGCGCTCTGTAGTCCGCTCTGAATGACGGCAGGAAAAAGTTCATGACTTCCCTGTTATCTTTCAGTTGTTGGGGTATTCCGCCAAGCTGGATGAGATGGTCGAGAAATGCGTCATCATTTTTGTGAGACACTTTTTGCCGCTGAATATGAGGCGGCTGAATCGCTGAAATCACCGCAGCTGCCGGAAAGATGCCTTCTTGTTCAAGCTTTTGCGTCAACCTGTAAACAACCATCCCGCCCATGCTGTGGCCGAACAGTACGAATGGAGCGGAGAGCCTCGGCTTGAGCGCCGCTATATACAGATCGACGAGTTCTTCCAAATTGTCGACAAACGCCATTCGATTTGTTCCGTGTCCAGGCGGTTCGATGGCCAGTACTTCAAAATCTGCTTTTAAATGTTCATAAAGCGGTCTGAATGATGCCGAATATCCCCCGGCAAACGGGAAACAGATCAACTGCGTGCCGCCTGCCGGCGCTCCAAACTGCTTAATGATCTCGTTCATTTATCATGCACCCCCGATTACAGCGGCACGTTCGCCCAAAATCTGTCTGATCAGATCTGCATTGGTTTTGACAAAGACGTCCGCGAGCATTTCATCATGTCTTCCAGCACCTTGATATTCATCATAAGAAGACTCCGTTCCTTCTTTCCACGTCGAAAGCCATTCCGGGAGCGGTTTCGCGTGCTCTGATTTGATCAAGTGAATCTCGCAGCTGACCGTTCCTTGATGGACAAGGTTAACAAAGTAAGAATAATAGGCTGCCATCTTTTTGGCGATGCCATCGGCAACCGTCTTGATTTTCATATATTCATTGTCCTTGTTGGCTTCCATCAGAGCAGCTGTATCAGCTTCAATTGACCGCCCTTCTAAATCGCTGACACCGTTCTTCATATATGAATCGATCATCAGCAGCTTTTCGACTTTCCGCCCGTTCTTTTCGAGTGTTTGCGCCACTTCAAAGGCGAGTCCGCAGCCGGCCGAATAGCCGATCAATGTCAGCGGCCCTTCAGGCTGAAGGCCGGAGATGGCTTCTGCGTAGCGCACGGCGCGGTCATCGCTTTCTATAAAGTCAAACGCATGAATCTTGTATTCCGGCATTTGTTCGGCCAGTTTGCCGTACACGATGCCATAGCCGAGGACAGGTGGGAATGCGAACAAATGGCGGGTGCTTTCCTGATTGAAGACGGTTTTTTTCACGTCATCCGTATGTCCGCCCTGGTCGATATAAGCCGCGAGGCCCTCGATTGTGGGCATTTCAAACAACACATTCACCGGAACATCGATGGCGAGATCTTTCAGCATCCGGGAGGTGACAGCCATAGCTTTCAATGAATGTCCCCCGATTTCAAAAAAGTTCTCGTCTATTCCGATCTGCTGTCTACCGAGAACCTCAGACCAAATGATCGCAAGCTTTTCTTCCGTCATATTGCGAGGTGCACGGTGCTCTGTTGGATTCGGCCGGCCATCTGCTTCAGGAAGAAGGCGGCGGTTGACTTTTCCGTTTGCGGTGAGCGGCAGCTCTTCAAGCATGATATATGCATCCGGCACCATGTAAGCCGGGAGATTCCGAGCCAGTTGGCGGCGAACCTCCTCGTTCGAAACCACAGCTCCCCGCACCGGGACGACATAGGCGGTGAGCGCCGCATCCCCATTCCCGCTTTTCTTGGCGATTACAACGGCTTCCTTTACGTCTTGACAGCGCATCAGCTCCTCTTCGATTTCACCGAGCTCAATTCGGTGGCCGCGGATTTTCACTTGATCATCGATCCGGCCGATGAAGTCGATATTGCCGTCCGGCAGCCAGCGGGCCAGATCCCCTGTCCTGTACATCGTTTCACCGCTGTTGAACGGATGCGGCACGAATTTTTCCGCAGTCAGTTCCGGCCTGTTTAAATAGCCGCGCGATACCCCTGTACCGCTCAGACACAATTCACCTACCGCTCCAATCGGTTGAAGCCGGTTATTTTCCGTCAGAATGTATGCATTGGTTTCGTTTATCGGCTTGCCGATCGGAATGGAAACCGCGCTGTCCTCAATGCGGTTGACCGGATAGAACGTCGCGAAGACGGTCGTTTCCGTCGGCCCGTATACATGAATGATCCTGTCCGGTCCCATGGCGGCAAATGCTTTCTTGACATGGCTGACAGATGAGCGCTCTCCGCCGAACAGAACTTTGCGAATCCCTTTCATCCACTCTGTTCCCGCATCGACCAGGAGGTTGAACAGCGCCGTTGTCACAAACATGACCGTGATGTTCTCCTTCTGAATCGTTTCTGTCAGCTTGCCGATATGGAGAATCGTCGCCTGATCGGCCACTACCAGCTTTGCTCCGTTTAAAAGCGCGCCGTACACATCAAATGTGAAGCCGTCAAACGCATAGTTTGAAAGGGACAGCAAGGTGTCTTTCTCGGAAAGGCTGATGTAGTTTGTCTCTTTTACAACTCTTGTAATATTGGCATGGGTCGTCAGATTGCCTTTCGGTTTTCCCGTTGTGCCTGACGTATACATGATATAAGCAAGGTCGTCCGGTTCGGCGGCAATTTCAAGGTTTCGCCCGCTTTCTGCAGACACCGCCGGATCGTCGATCAAGATCGTATTCTGATGAAAAGAAAGCGACGCCGCATGTCCGGCAAGCTCTTCTTGTGTCAGCATGCAAACAGCCCCGCTGTCCTCCAGCATATACTGAATCCGCGCTTCAGGATATTCCGGGTCAATCGGCAGATAGGCGCTCCCTGCTTTTAAGACGGCGAGTATCGCGATGACCATTTCTGGCGAACGACGGAACAAAAGAGCGACAGGTTCGCCGCGGCCGACGTTCTTTTTGCGCAAAAGATGCGCAACCTTGTTCGCCTTTTCGTTCAATTCCCGATATGTCAGCGTCCGCCCGGCCGCTGATACCGCGGGTTGTTCCGGGAGCGCTTCAGCACATTGCTCAAACCGTTGCGGGATCGTCAGCCCGGTTTGCTTCCGTTGGACTTGACCGTTAAATTCATGGAGAAGGCGCTCTTTTTCCTTTTTGGATACGACACAAATGTCGTCAAGCGGCTGCTCCGGATTTCTGATGATCTCGCGAATAGCTGTCAATAGCTGTTCTTTTAGCTGCAAGATGAAAGATGGTTCGAAGACATTCCTGTTGTATGCGAGTTTCAGCAGCATTTCTTCACCCGGTGAGGCAAGCAAATTCAGATCATAATTCGATTTTTCGAAAACGGTGATATCATCCATTGTGAAGCCGAGATTTTTTTCTTCGTGCTGTTTGTTGGCTTCTTGCAGCGGATAATTTTCAAAAACGATAATGTGGTCGATCAAGTTCGGCGCTGCTATATGACTTTGGATATCATAGAGCGGCATATATTGATGCGGCTCAGCTTCAAGCGCCTGCTTCTGCAATTCAGCGACCAGCTCTGTAAAGGTCGTTTGCGCGCCAAAGGTTACCCGTTTCGGGACGACATTGATAAACAAACCGACCATGTGCTCGACACCTTGAATGTCAGCGGGGCGGCCTGACACAACTGTACCGAAGATCAGATCGCGGGATCGCTGATAGCGGCTGAGCAGCACCGACCACACCGCCTGAAGAGCCGTGCTCAACGTGGTATGATGCTCTTTTGCAAGCTGTGTGAACACTTCTGTATCTTCTTTTGGAAGTGTAAACAGCAGTTCTTCCGGCTGATTGCCGGCTTGCTCCGGTTTTTTCCGCTGTTCGCTGAATGTCGTCTGCCCTTCGAATCCGGCTAAATGATGTTCCCAGTAAGCCAGCGATCTTTGTTTGTCCTGACTTTCGAGCCATTTAATATAGTCTTTGTAAGGTTTGACGGGCCCGAGGCTGTATAGCCTGTTTTCGCGGAGCGCGTTGTACACTTCAAACAGTTCCTGTACGACGATCCCGAAGCACCATCCGTCCAGAAGAATATGATGATAGCTCCACACCCATTCGTAACGGTCCTGTCCCTTTTTAAAAACCGCGGTTCTCATCGGAATGTCTTTTGAGAGGTTAAACCCTTTTTCTTTATCTTTTCGTTTATAATCTTCGATTCTCTTATTTTGTTCTGCTTCAGAAAGTCCTGATAGATCAATTTCTTCTGCCTGAAACGACCTTTCCTTTAAAACGACTTGAACCGGACGTTTCATTTTTTCATGAACGAAAACGGTTCGGAATATATCGTACCTGCCGATGATGACATTCATGCTTTTTTCCAATATATCTTTTTGAAAAGAGCCTTTCACCTGCATGCTGATTTGTTCAATATAAAAGCCTTGTCCCGGATGCAGCAGCGTATGAAAAAGCATCCCTTCCTGCATCGGCGACAAATAGTATATGTCCTGGACATGTTCTTTTTTGAACTGGCTCAAAATCGTATCCCCCTTTCATAGGCTCGCCCGCTTAACAAGCGGGCAAGTCCTCGGTGTTTATTTCAAGTTTTCTTCAAGAACGTCAAACAGGTCGCCCATTTCTTCCATCTCAAGATCGCCGGCAGAAAAATCACTCGGTGTAAATTCGCGCTCCTCTTTAGCTGTACAATGGTCGATCAATGCCGTTAGGGAAGCTTTGAATCTGTCCATCAGCCCTTGTACGGTCTGTCTGTCATATTCCTCTGTATTGAATGAACATGACAAGATGAATTTTTCCTTGCTGATGATGCCGCTGAAGCTCAGCGCATAGAGCGCTTCAGACCTTTCAGAAACCTGTCTGCCCATATCATAAGAAGAAGGTCCGAAGAAATCGGTCTGCACCTCCCTGTCGATCTGCCCCAGGTAGTTAAAGCTGATGTCAGGCTTGATCGAGAAATCGGCACCGGCTTTTTTCCGGTCTGTTAAGTAGCGAAGAATGCCGTAGCCGATTCCTTTGTCAGGAATGCGCCGAAGGGTTTCTTTGACGTTTTTAATGGTCTCAGGCAATCCTGCCGCTGCTTCGCTTTTTAAAATAACCGGATATTGCGCGGTAAACCATCCCGCCGTTCTCGAAATATTCATCCCCGGAATGATTTCCTCTCTGCCGTGCCCTTCCATATTGATGCAAATATTGGAGCCGTTCGTCCATTCTCTGATTGTCAGGCTGAGGGCGGAAAGCAGGATGTCGTTGATATCCGTTCCATACGGCTCATGCACTTTCGTCAGCAGCAGACGCGTCTCCGCTTCGCTTAATTCAAACGTAACTGCAGAAGTGTTTTCCGCTTTTCTTTCTGCGGCAGCCCGATCTTTCGGCAGCTCGCAAATGCGCTCTTGTTCAAGTCTGCGCCAATAATCGGCCGTTTTAAGAAAGCGTTCGCTTTGTGCATATGCCTCAAGCTCTTTTGCCCAGTCTTTAAACGAATTGGTTTTGTCGGGGAAGACAATGTCATGCTGCTGTGCGGCTTGCGAATAGCCTGATGCAAAGTCTTCCAGCAGAATCCGCCATGACACGCCGTCGATCACCAAATGGTGAATGACGATCAGCAAATGGTCGCCTTCCGCAGTCTGATACTGTTCTGCCTTTACAAGCGGCCCGTTTTCGAGATCAAGGCTTGCCTGAAGACGGTTTGCCTGGGCGGCGATTTCCGTTTCAATGTCAGTGACATATCGAAGGTCAACCACTCGAAAGGCGAACGAACGGTCGCCCGGCCCGCGGTTATACTGAATGAGGCGGCCGTTTTTCTTTTGATACACCATGCGCAAGGCATCATGATGCTCTGTCAATGCCGCCAATGTCTGTTCAACGAGCTCCGGGTCAAACCCTGAAGGCGCGTGAAGCATAACCGACTGATTCCAGTGATGCTCGTTCGTAAATTTGCGTTCAAAGAACCAGCGCTGAATCGGCGTCAATGTGACTTCCCCTTCGACAGGTCCTTGATTGATCGGTTTAGCATCGGCCCATTCAATATACGAACTGATCTCTCCGATCGTCGGGTGCTGAAACAAGTCCTTCATCTCCAGCTTCCATCCGTGCTGCTGAAGCCGGCTTGCCATTTGAATTCCTTTGATCGAGTCTCCGCCGAGCGCGAAGAAATTGTCTGTGATCCCGATTCGGTCTATACCGAGAACCTCCTGCCAAATGTCCGCCAACAGCTGTTCCGTTTCTGTAAGCGGCGCTTTGTATTCGGCTGTCTGCGCTTCGACGTCAGGCTGAGGCAGCGCCCTTCGGTCGACTTTTCCGTTCGCCGTAACCGGAAGCTCTTTAAGCTGCACCCAGAATGACGGTACCATGTAGTCCGGGAGCGTCTGCGCCAGCTTCCGGGCGAGGCTTTCTGTATCAAGCTGTTCATTCGCAACGACATAGCCGCACAGCGCTTTGTTGCCGCAGGCGTCTTCGATGTCGGTGACGACGGCTTCCTGCACTTCGGAGAGCCGCGCGAGCTGGACTTCGATTTCAGAAAGTTCGATCCGGAAGCCGCGGATTTTCACCTGCTGGTCGATTCGGCCGATGTACTCAAGCCGTCCGTCTTCCAGCCATTTGACCGCGTCCCCCGTCCGGTACATGCGCTCGCCCGGCACAAACGGGTCTTCCGTAAAACGCTTCGCCGTTTCCTCTGGCTTGTTCAGATAGCCGCGCGCAAGCCCGCGGCCGGCGATGCACAGCTCACCCGCGACACCGACGGGCTGGACTTCGTTGTTTTGTCCTAGCACATACGCCCGCGTATTGGCGATCGGCTTTCCGATTGAAAGCATTCCTTTATCAGGATCAATCGCCGTGCTCGTCGCGACGACCGTGTTTTCCGTCGGTCCATAGTTGTTGACGAGCGTGTAGGAGCGTTTTGCGATCCGTTTCAGCTTGTCTCCGCCCGTAAGCAGCACGCGCAGCGACTGGTTGTCCAGCTCCATGAACTGTTCGCACAACTGTGTCGGCAGGAACGTGATCGTTATTTTGTTCTCTTCAAAGTATTGATTTAAGCGCGTAATATCCATCCGGGTCGCTTCATCAATGATGTGAAGCTCCGCTCCGGCGATCCAATACGGGAACATCTCCCAAACGGAAGCGTCAAAGCCGAAGCCGGCATATTTCGCGCTTTTGTCCTGTTCGGTGACCTTAAAGGCGTCATTATGCCAATAACACAAATTCACAAGCGACCGGTGTTCGACCATGACGCCTTTCGGCTGGCCGGTCGTGCCCGATGTGTAGATCAAGTAGGCCAGGTTGTCTGACTGAGCTTGCGCGTTTGGATTCATGTCATCCTCTGGATAAAGCTCGCCGTCCAGAATGGAGCCTTTTCCATTTAAATCGATCACGTCTCCGGTAAATGTGTCCGGCACCGTTAATCCGCTTTGCGTCAAAAGCAGCTCTGCGCCACTGTCTTTTAGCACGTATCCGATCCGCTCGGCCGGATAGCTAGGATCGATCGGCACATAGGCCGCTCCCGCTTTCAAAATTCCGAGCACGCCAGCGGCCATTTCAAGCGAAGGCTTGACCATGATCCCGATCCGCTGTTCAGGGCGGGCCCCTTTTTCGATCAGCAGCCGAGCCAGGCGGTTCGCCCGCGCGTTCAGCTCTTTGTATGTCCACTCCACGCCGTTGTACACCGCTGCCCCGCGGTCAGGCGTGCGGAGGACTTGCGCTTCGAACAGCTCATGGACCGTTTTGTCCTCCGGCACATCAAGCTTCGTCTCATTCCAATTTTGAACGATCCGCCGTTTTTCCGCTTCATCCAGAAGCGAAAGCTCTGAAAGGCGGGCATCCGGGTTTTCGGCAACCGCTTCGAGCAGGTTAAGCAAATATCCGCTCCAGCGTTCAATCGTTTGTTTCTGAAACAAATCTGTTGCATATTCGAACTGAAGGCCGATTTCATGATCTTTTTCAAAAGCCCCCAGTGTCAGGTCGAACTTGGCAGCAGCATGTGAAATCTCATACGGCTTGATTGTCAGACCGTCTAAATCGAGCGTCTCTTTATCAGGATCTTCCGTTGTCAGCATGACATTGAACAGCGGATTCCGGCTCATATCGCGCGGCAAATCAAGCTTGGCGATCAGCTCTTCAAACGGATAGTCCTGATGGTCGAGGGCTGCGAGGCTGTTGTTTTTGACCTCTTCCAAAAACTCGCTGAATGATGCTTGATCAGGTACATGGTTTTTCAGCGCCAACGAATTGACGAACATCCCCGGCATGTCTTTCAGATCAGCATTCGTTCTGCCCGCTGCCGCTGAGCCGACAACAATATCCTTTTGGCCGGCAAGGCGGCTTAAAAACAGGTTAAAAACGGCGAGCATCACAATATTCAGCGTCGTGTTCGTTTCCGCCGTCAAACGGCGGATTTTAAGGGCGGTGTCTTTTGATACTTTAAAGTGAACCCGATTCCCGGCAAAGCTTTGGACAGGTGGACGCGGAAAGTCGAGCGGAAGGCTAAGTTCCGGAACGCTTTCCTTAAACTGCCGAAGCCAGAACTCTTCCTGTTTCCGGATGTTTTCTTGCTGGTCAGGTTCTTGCTGCCACACCGCATAATCTTTATAGTGCAGTTTCGGTTCAGGGAGCGAAGCGCCTTTATAAAGCTGTGCGATTTCTTTGACGAAAAAGCTTCTGGAAACGCCGTCCGCAATAATATGATGTGTATCAATCAAAAGCAGATGGCGCGTAGAGCTGATGGAGAGCAGCTCGGCTCTGATCAGCGGAGCCATGCTGAGATCAAACGGTCTAATAAAGCGGTTGATTTCCGCTTCTGCGTCGTCTTCATGAATATGAATAACCTTTAAGTCAATGTCCGCTTTTTCATGCACAATTTGAACGGTACGGCCATCGATTTCAACAAATACGGTCCGCAATGATTCATGGCGGTTCACCAAGTCGGCGAACGCCCGTCTTAAACGATCCGTATCAAGCACGCCTTCCATCATGAGAACAGACGGCATATTGTAGCCCGTTCCGTTCTTTTCAAAATGATGGAGGGCATACATCCGTTGCTGAGCGGATGAAACCGGATACCAGTCGCGTTTTTCGGCAGGCTGAATCCCGCTTTGTTGTGACTGTCCTTCGGATGCTTCAATACTGCGGGCGAGCAAGCCGACTGTCGGACAATCGAACAATGTTTTTAACGGTACTTTTTTTCCGAGCTTGGATTGGATTTCCGCTGTCAGCATCATTCCTTTTAATGAATGTCCGCCAAGATCGAAGAAATTATCGTCAAGTCCGACCTTCTGAACGCCAAGCACCTCTTCCCAAATGCCGCAGAGGGCTTTTTCAATTTCGGTTGACGGCGCTCTATACGAATCGCTTCGTCCGTTTAGACCTTGCGGCTCCGGGAGTGCGCGGCGGTCCACTTTTCCGTTTGCCGAAAGCGGCATTTTATCCACCGTTACGAAGTATGACGGGATCATGTACGACGGCAGCCGCTCGGAAAGACGCTCTCTCAGTTCGGAAACCGGCAGCTGTCGTTTCGCTTGAATATAAGCGCACAATTCGTCTAACCCCGAGTCAGTCGTAAAGGAAAGAACGATAGCCCGCTCTATATCATCAAGCCCGTTAAAGGCTTCTTCGATTTCTTTCAATTCGATTCTGTAGCCGCGGATTTTCACCTGATCATCCGTCCGCCCCAAAAATTCAATCTCTCCATTCGGAAGACGGCGGACGAGATCCCCTGTTCGGTACATGAATGTGCCCGGCGTGTAAGGATTTTCGACAAACTTCGCAGCCGTGAGTTCCCGGTTGTTCACATATCCTCTTGCAAGCCCGCTTCCCGTTATATACAGCTCGCCTGCTGCTCCGGCGGGAACAAGCCGGTGGGAGGCGTCTAATACCAGTGCTCCGGCGCCCGAAATCGGCCGTCCAATCGTCGGACGCTCGGCGAATTGTCCGATCATGTCCGGCTCGAGCGGTTTAGCGATTGCTCCGATCGTCGTTTCCGTCGGACCGTAATGATTGATGAATCTGGTGTCCGGATAGCGGGAATGGAACCGCTCCACATCTTTCGGATTGATTTTTTCTCCCCCTAGTACAATCAGTCTCAATGACTGAAGCCCCTTTGCCAAAGCGAAGCTTTGCGGCTGAACGACCGTATGGAAAAGCGACGGCGTCAGCTTCATATATGTGATCCCTTGTTCACCGATATAATGAGTAAATGCCTCCGGTTCTGTATACGTTTCTTTCGGGACGATATGCAGCTCTCCTCCGGCAAGCAGCACCGGGAAAAAGCTCGTGTATCCGAGATCGAACACATAGGAAGACAAAAGCATCGTTTTATCCGAAGCTGACAGGTGCGCCTCACTGATAAACCAGGAAACATAGTTTGCCAGATTCCGGTGTTCGAGCTGAACACCTTTCGGCCGGCCAGTCGTTCCGGATGTGTAGATGATGTACGCCAAACTCGCTCCGTCCGTAGTTGGATGCGGCCGTTTATTACTTGCCATCAGCGTGTCTTTTCTGACATCTATCAGTCTCCCGGTATACCAATCCGCGAGATCCGCTTGATGGGAAGGTTCTGTTAAGAGCCAGCGGACTCCGCTGTCTTCCAGCATATATTGCACCCTGCTCGTCGGCATTTCCGGATCAATCGGCAAAAAAGCGCCTCCTGATTTCATTACACCTAGAATCGCTGCGGCGACCTCTGCAGAACGATTCAGCATAATGCCGACAACATCGTCTTTTCCGACGCCTTCACTGCGCAGCACATTTGCGATCTGATTTGCTTTTTCGTCGAGCACGCGGTATGTGAGGATCGTTTCCCCGCAGACAACGGCCGGCTGATCAGGCATTTCGTCCGCCTTTTCTTCAAACTGTACATGAAACGGCCGCTCCTCAAGGCGCTCCGCCTGGCTGCGCCTCGCTTCTTCGAGCAGAAGTGCGCGCTCTTTGACTGAAAGCAGTTCGATGTCCCTGAGCTTAATGCCGGGGTTTTCGCAGATTTTTTTAATCACATTTAAGAAGTGACCGCTCCAGCGCCTAATCGTTTCTTCTTTAAATAAGGATACGGCATAGTCAAAACTCAAACCGATTTCGCCATCATGCTCCACAGCCTCAAGCGACAGATCGAACTTCGCCGTGCGGTGGCGCACCGAGTAAGACGAAATCTGCAAATCTCCGAGTTTCAGCGTCGGGACCTCCATGTTCTGCATGTTGAAAAAGACGCTGAACAGCGGATTTCGGCTTGTATCCCGCGGCAATGGCAGTTTTTCAATCAGTTCTTCAAGCGGATAATCCTGCTTGGCAAAGCCTTGAAGACTTGTCTCTTTGACTTCCTGCAAAAACTGCTTAAACGTTTTTTCTCCTTCAGGACGATTGCGGAGCGCCAGCGTATTGACAAACATGCCCGGAATGTTGTGCAAATCCGGATGGGTTCTGCCTGCCACGGGCGATCCGACGATCAAATCATCCTGTGACGCATACTTGGAAAGCAGGATATCAAATGCAGCCAACAGGAACATATAAAGTGTCGCATCAGCTTCAGAAAGCAGCTTTTGAATGTCTGCCGTCAGTTTTTGATCGATTCCGAAGACGACACGGTCACCTTCAAAGCTGCGTTTTGACGGCCGTGGAAAATCGTACGGCAGATCGAGAACAGGCAGCTCGCCTTTAAAAACGTCAAGCCAATACTGTTCTTGTTCTTTCAATTTCTCCTGATGCTCCGGTCCGTTTTGCCACACAGCGAAATCTTTATAGTGGAGCTTAGGGGCAGGCGCCTCTTCTCCGTGGTAGAAGCCGGCCAGGTCGCGAATCAGTATGCCGGTGGAGCTTCCGTCCGTAATAATATGGTGCATATCGATCATCAGCAGATGGCGTTTTTCTTCAAGCTTCACGAGCTCCGCCCTGACGAGCGGCGCCTTATTCAGCTCAAACGGCCGGATAAATTCTCTGATCGCCGCTTCGGCTTCCGCTTCTTCCGCCACTGATTCCGTCAGGTGAAAAACCGCGTCTTGATGGATGCTTTGAACGATTTCTCCATCGATTAATTCGAACGATGTCCGCAATGTTTCATGGCGGCCGATCAAAGCCCGAAACGAGGCTTCCAAACGCTCCTTATCTAATTCGCCTTCCAAAAGCAGAACCGCCGGCACATTGTAGCTCGTGCTTGCTTCTTCGAGCTGATTGAGGATGTACATGCGCCGTTGGGCGGACGAAACCGGGTAATTCGGACGGGATGGTGCCGGCGTAATCGAAGCGGTTTCCTCTTTTGTTTCTCCTTGAAGAAATTCGGCCAGCTCTCTGATCGTCGGTTTTTCAAATAATACTTTGATCGGCACCTCTTTTTGGAGCTGCTCTTGTATTTTGGCAGTCAGCATCATCGCCTTCAGCGAGTGTCCGCCGATGGAAAAGAAGTTGTCATCGATTCCCGGCTGCTTGATGCCGAGAATCTCTTCCCAGATTGCCGCCAGAATTTCCTCCGTTTCATTTTTTGGCGCTTCGAATCTAGCAGTCTCTTCAGCGATAGGAGCCGGAAGCTGACGTTTGTCAACCTTTCCGTTGGCTGTCAGCGGCATGCTGTCGAGTTCGATCAAATGGGCCGGAATCATATACTCCGGAAGCGACCGGGACAGCTCTGTCCGCAGCTGCGCGGCCGGCCTCGTGCCAACGGCAGTGTAATAGGCGCAAATCTCGTTTTCTCCGGCGTTGTTTTCCCGAATGACAGCGGCCGCTTCTGAAATCCCCTCAAGGCGGGCTAAAGCCGCTTCAACCTCGCCTAATTCGATCCGGAAGCCGCGAACCTTCACTTGATGATCAATTCGGCCGAGGAATTCGATATTCCCGTCGGGAAGCCATTTTGCCAAGTCGCCCGTACGGTACATCAGCTTCCCTTCGGCAAAAGGATCGCCGACAAACTTTTCATCTGTCAACTCAGGCTGATTCAAGTAGCCGCGCGCCACCCCGTCTCCGCCGACACACAGTTCACCGGGCACGCCGATCGGCTGAAGCGAGCCGTGTTCATCAACGATATAGGCGGTTGAATTTCCGATCGGCTTTCCAATCGGGATCGTTCTCTCATATGCTTGATCGATCAAAAAACAGGTCGAAAATGTCGTATTTTCGGTGGGCCCGTATCCGTTCCAAAGCGACAGTTCCGGTGATTCGCGTTTGACTCTGTTGACGATTCCCGGAACAAGGGCATCTCCGCCGATAATCAGATCGTTCAAGGTTGCAAACATTCCCGGATCCTGCTGAGCAAGCTGATTGAAAAGAGGCGAAGTCAGCCACATTGTTGTGATTCCGGTTTCCTTCAGAAACATGTTGAACCTTTTTCCATCAAGGAGCGTCTCTTTCGGGACGGGATAAAGGGTTCCTCCGTTTAGCAGTGCGCCGAATACTTCAAATGTACTGGCATCAAAGCTGACAGCCCCTGTCTGCGCCATCTTCACGCCGCTCTTCAGCGGGATGTAGCCCGCATTTTTGACAAGGCGGACGATATTGCGGTGTTCGACCATAACGCCCTTCGGCCTGCCCGTCGATCCGGATGTATAAATGTAATAGGCAAGATCTTCGGGCTTGTTGACATGTTCAAGGTTGGCGGCATCTTCTTTTTCTGCATCCATCGCATTTACGGCGAGCACCTCATACCCTTCCAGCGAAATCTGCGTACTGTCTTTTGTAAGGACGATCTTTGACCCGCTGTCTTCGAGCAAAAAGCGAATCCGCTCTTCAGGATATCCGGGATCGATCGGCACGTACACGCCGCCTGCTTTCAGCACCGCCAGCATGCTGACGGCTGCTTCAAGCGACCGCTCCATCATAATGGCGGCGGCATTTCCGTGCATCAAGCCTTTAGCTTTCAGTCTTCTCGCGAGCTGATTGGCTTTCTCATTCAGCCTGCGGTAAGTCAGGCTTCTTCCGTCAGCGGCAACAGCCGTTTTGTCAGGAGACGCTTTAACCTGTTCTTCAAACAGCTCCGGGATCGTCTTTTCTCTTGGATAATCGGATTTTGTTTGATTAAAAGCGAGCAGCGTTTGTTGCTCCTGTTTTGATAACATGGCGGCGCTGGCTGCTTTTGACTCGGGATTTGCAATCGCCTCTTCTGCAAGTCTCGTTAAATGCCCGGCGGCCTGCTCAATGAAAGCCGCATCAAAAGCCGCACCGTTGTATTTCAATTTGATCGTCCACTCAGCTCCCGGATAAACGATCAAATTAAAGTCGTAATTCGTTTGTTCAAAAGCTCCGGCAGCCTTGATGGAAAAGCCGAGCCTCTCATGAATCGTTCCGTTTTCAAGCTCCTTATCAAGCGGATAGTTCTCAAACGCGACAAGATGGCTGATCAAGCGGCCGTCCAATGCCGACCGCTTTTGAATCTCATAGAGCGGTAGGTAGTCGTACCGCTCCGCGTAAATCGCATGCTGCTGTGCTTGTTTGAACAGCTCGGCAAACGATGCGTTTTGATCGACCTTTAAACGGACAGGGATCGTGTTGATGAATAGCCCTGCCATATGCTCGATTCCGTCAATTTCCGACGGGCGCCCGGACACAACCGTGCCGAACACCACATCATCGGTTCTGTTATATTTGGCAAGAACCGCTCCCCAAATCGCCTGAAAAAGGTTGGGAGCTGTGACATGATAGCGGTTTGCCGCCTGTTGAAGGGCATCCACCATATTCTTGTCCCAAACAAACGTAAACTCCTCGTTCCGGTACGATTCTGAATCCGGCCGCGGTTTGCCGCCGAGAATGACGCTCGGACTTTCTAAACCCGAAAGGCGGTGTTCCCAGTAGGATGCCGCTTCACCCTTATCCTGCCGGCCGAGCCATTTAATATAGTCCGCATACGGTTTTCCCTGATCAAGCGGAACCGTCCGGTTTGCTCGAAACGCTTCATAGTTTTGAAAAAGGCGTTTCATTAATATCCCCATGCTCCAGCCGTCCATCACGATATGATGGTTGCTCCAGACGAGAAGGTACTTATTCCGGTCAAGCCGAAAGACCGCCGTTTTAAACAGCATGTCTTTCGCCAAATTAAACCCGGCAGCCTGTACCTCTTGTTTATACCGGTCAATGCGGTTTGTTTGCCTTTCCTCATCCAAGTCCGCAAGATCCTCAAATTCCACTATTGCCTGCCGTTCAGCCAGGACAACCTGGCGCGGTTTTTGCAATTGCTGGTGAACAAAAACCGTTCTGAGAATATCGTATGAACGCACGAGCTGATTCACGCTTTTTTCAAAGATCCCCAAATCAAATTCCCCGTCTATGAATAGCTCCAGCTGTGTGAAGTAAGAGGAAGATTCCGGATCAAGCATTGCGTGGTACAGCATCCCTTCCTGCATCGGTGTCAAAGGATACACCTTTTGAATCTTTTGTTTCCCCATAAGGCACCTCGTTTTTTTGTTAGAAAATCTCCATCAATTTATCTAATTCTTCAAGCGTGAGTTCGTCATCTCCAAGATCGCTCGGGGTCAGTTCGCCCCCATCCCGCTCTAAGCAATGATCGATCAATTGCAGCAAATAAGTTTTAAAGCTTGCGGCGACAGCGGCGACGGTGCTTTCTTTATATTCGAGTGAATGATAAGCGATTGACATTGTCAAAATACCGTCTTCGATATAGCCGACGATGTCCAGCGCATTCGGTTTTTCCGTTTCCGGGCTGAGCGGATCGCCGGATGGCAAAGTTGATCTCGTGAACAGACCCGAATCCGCCATCTCTGTAAACTGGCCCAAATAGTTGAAGCTGATATCATGCTTGATCGGCTTCGCCTTTTTGCCTTCTTCGGTCAAATAACGATAAATGCCATAGCCGATTCCTTTATTCGGAATGTGGCGCAATTCTTCTTTGATCTGTTTGATTTGATAGCCGATATCCCCTGAATGGCGCATTTGAATCAGCGCCGGGAACTGGCTTGTAAACCAGCCGACCGTCCGGGAAATATTCAAGCCGTCTATGATGTCCTCCCGGCCGTGTCCCTCTAAGCAGATGATAAAGTCTTCCTGCCCCGTCCACTCTTTCAGCGCCAAGCCCAACGCCGTAAGCAAAATGTCGTTCATTTCCGTGTTATATGCTTCATGAACTTTTGTCATCAACTGTTCCGTTTCTTCTTTTGAGAGGGAAAACTCAGCCGTTTTCGTATGGCGCATCCGCTTGTCCTCTGCTTCATCGTCTTTCGGGAGCGCTGCCGTCTCCGCCTGTTCGATTTCCTGCCAATAGCCGATTTCTTTTGCGAAAGCTTTTGACCCTGCATATTCTTCCAGGCGAGCCGCATATTCAGCAAAAGAGTGCGTCTTGTCTTGAAGAATAATCGGCTCCCCTTTTTCAGCCTGGGCGTACCCGGCGGCGAAATCCTCAAGGAGGATTCTCCATGAGATTCCGTCCACAACGAGATGATGAATAACAATGAGAAGATGATCGCCTTGATCCGTTTTAAAGATCGCCGCTTTCAAAAGCGGGCCTTCGGTTAAATCGATACTGCTTTGAATCCGGTTTGATGCCTTCAACACGGCAGCTTCAAGTTCAGCGCCCGATTCATTGAAGCGGATGACTTCAGGGCGAACCGCTGTTTCTTCCAGCCCTCTGTTGTACTGAACAATCCCGTCTCCATTTCGTTGATAAACCATGCGAAGTGCGTCATGATGTTCGATCAGCTTGCTTAAAGCCTTGCCTGCCGTTTCCGGGTCGAATCCCGTTAAAGCGTGAAGCATGACCGACTGATTCCAGTGATGCTCGTTCGTAAATCGGCGCTCAAAGAACCAGCGCTGAATCGGCGTCAATGTGACTTCCCCTTCGACAGGTCCTTGATTGATCGGTTTAGCATCGGCCCATTCAATATACGAACTGATCTCTCCGATCGTCGGGTGCTGAAACAAGTCCTTCATCTCCAGCTTCCATCCGTGCTGCTGAAGCCGGCTTGCCATTTGAATTCCTTTGATCGAGTCTCCGCCGAGCGCGAAGAAATTGTCTGTGATCCCGATTCGGTCTATACCGAGAACCTCCTGCCAAATGTCCGCCAACAGCTGTTCCGTTTCTGTAAGCGGCGCTTTGTATTCGGCTGTCTGCGCTTCGACGTCAGGCTGAGGCAGCGCCCTTCGGTCGACTTTTCCGTTCGCCGTAACCGGAAGCTCTTTAAGCTGCACCCAGAATGACGGTACCATGTAGTCCGGGAGCGTCTGCGCCAGCTTCCGGGCGAGGCTTTCTGTATCAAGCTGTTCATTCGCAACGACATAGCCGCACAGCGCTTTGTTGCCGCAGGCGTCTTCGATGTCGGTGACGACGGCTTCCTGCACTTCGGAGAGCCGCGCGAGCTGGACTTCGATTTCAGAAAGTTCGATCCGGAAGCCGCGGATTTTCACCTGCTGGTCGATTCGGCCGATGTACTCAAGCCGTCCGTCTTCCAGCCATTTGACCGCGTCCCCCGTCCGGTACATGCGCTCGCCCGGCACAAACGGGTCTTCCGTAAAACGCTTCGCCGTTTCCTCTGGCTTGTTCAGATAGCCGCGCGCAAGCCCGCGGCCGGCGATGCACAGCTCACCCGCGACACCGACGGGCTGGACTTCGTTGTTTTGTCCTAGCACATACGCCCGCGTATTGGCGATCGGCTTTCCGATTGAAAGCATTCCTTTATCAGGATCAATCGCCGTGCTCGTCGCGACGACCGTGTTTTCCGTCGGTCCATAGTTGTTGACGAGCGTGTAGGAGCGTTTTGCGATCCGTTTCAGCTTGTCTCCGCCCGTAAGCAGCACGCGCAGCGACTGGTTGTCCAGCTCCATGAACTGTTCGCACAACTGTGTCGGCAGGAACGTGATCGTTATTTTGTTCTCTTCAAAGTATTGATTTAAGCGCGTAATATCCATCCGGGTCGCTTCATCAATGATGTGAAGCTCCGCTCCGGCGATCCAATACGGGAACATCTCCCAAACGGAAGCGTCAAAGCCGAAGCCGGCATATTTCGCGCTTTTGTCCTGTTCGGTGACCTTAAAGGCGTCATTATGCCAATAACACAAATTCACAAGCGACCGGTGTTCGACCATGACGCCTTTCGGCTGGCCGGTCGTGCCCGATGTGTAGATCAAGTAGGCCAGGTTGTCAGACTGTGTACCTGCCTGTGGGTTCACCTCATCGTCTTTTGTGATTTCTTCGCTCAGCATCGAATCGAGAAGAAGTGTTTCACCGCTGAATTCTTCAGGTGCGGCTAAGTTTGTTTGCGTCAGAAGCAGCTCTGCGCCACTGTCTTTCAGCACGTATCTGATCCGTTCAGCCGGATAGCTAGGATCGATCGGCACATAGGCCGCTCCCGCTTTCAAAATCGCGAGCACGCCAGCGGCCATTTCAAGCGAAGGCTTGACCATGATCCCGATCCGCTGTTCAGGACGGGCTCCTTTTTCGATCAGCAGCCGAGCCAGACGGTTCGCCCGTGCGTTCAGCTCTTTATACGTCCACTTCACGCCGTTGTACACCGCTGCCCCACGGTCAGGCGTGCGGAGAACTTGCGCTTCGAACAGCTCATGGATCGTTTTGTCCTGCGGCACAGCCAGTCTCGTCTCATTCCAATTTTGGACGATTCGCCGTTTTTCTGCTTCATCCAGAAACGAAAGCTCTGAAAGGCGGGCATCCGGATTTTCGGCAACCGCTTCGAGCAGATTGACCCAGTACCCGCGCCAGCGCTCGATCGATTCATGCTTAAAGAGAGCTGTATTGTATTCCATTTCAAAAACGAGAAGTCCGTCCTCTTCCGCCGCTGTCAGCGTCAGGTCAAACTTCGCGGTCTGATGGGCAAAATCATACGGCTTGAGTGTGATCCCTTCCATTGACAAGTCCTTCAAATCGGCATTTCGCATTGAAAAGACGGCATCAAACAATGGGTTTCGGCTCATGTCGCGCTGGATGTTCAGCTTCTCGATGAGTTCTTCAAACGGGTAATCTTGATGCTCAAACGCGCCGAGCGTCGTTTCTTTCACTTCCTCAAGGAATGCAGAAAACGGCTTGTCTCCTTCAGGACGCGTTCTTATTGCAAGCGTATTGACAAACATGCCGATGATCCGGCTCAAATCAGTATGCGGCCGCCCGGCAGCCGGAGAGCCGACAATGACCTCGCTCTGTCCGCTCAGTTTGGATAAAAGCGCGCTGTATGAGGCAGCGAGCACCATGTATAAAGTGCTGTCCGTTTCCTTGGCCAGTTTTCTCAGCTGCTGGACAAGCTCCGGTTTCAGCGCAAAGCTGAGACGGCTTCCTTCAAACGTTTGAATAGAAGGACGCGGATAGTCTGCCGGAAGCGTCAAAACAGGCAGCTCGCCGGCCAGCTCCTTGAGCCAGTATTCCTCCTGCACTTTGTGCCGTTCTGTCAGCAGATGCTGCTGCCATACAGAAAAGTCTTTATACTGAATCCTCAGCGGTTCAAGCGCCTCTCCCGCATAAAGCTTTGTCATTTCATCGATCAGGACGCTGACAGAAGCGCCGTCTGAAATGATATGATGCATATCCACAAGCAAAAGATGTTTTTCTCCCGTGAAACGTATGATGCTCATTCTAAATAACGGGGCTTTTGTTAAATCAAACGGCCTGATGAATTCTTTAATCAGCTTTTCCGCTTCTTGTTCATCTGCATCGATGACATCAATGGTCAATTCCGCAGCTTCCCAAATCCGCTGAACAGGTTCGCCGTCCTTGATTTCAAATGTCGTGCGGAATGCTTCATGGCGCTTGATCAGCATTTGCGCGGCAGACTCGAGGCGCTTCAAATCAAGCTTCCCTTCAAGCTGGAGAACGGCCGGCATGTGATAGCTTTTCTCAGCGCCTTCAATCTGCTGTAGGACGTACAGCCGTTTTTGCGCCGAAGATACCGGGTACGTTTCCCGGTCCGGCACCGCTTCAATATAAACGGCTGATTTTTTCTCAGTTTTTTCCGCAGCCTGCGCCAGGGTTTCGATTGTCGGCGCCTGGAACAAATCTTTCAGCTGCAGATCAACATTCATCTCTTGCTGGATACGGGCAATGAGCGTCATTCCGATTAAAGAGTGTCCGCCAAGTTCAAAGAAATTGTCATGCACACCGATTTTCGGTACATTGAGCACCTCCTGCCAAAGATCGGCAAGCTGTGCTTCTGTTCGGCTCCTTGGCGCCGTATATTCCTTTTGCGCGGCCTGCGTGACATCCGGCTCAGGCAGCGCCCTTCTGTCGACCTTTCCATTGCCTGTGAGCGGAAGCTCCTGCAGCTGCATAAACACGGACGGAATCATGTAGCCCGGCAGACCTTCTGCCGCATATCGGCGAAGCTCTTCACTAGAAAGCTCCTGATCGGCCGTAAAGTAAGCACAGATCATTTGATCTCTCTTCCCGGTGTCAACAGCAAGAACAGCGGCTTCCTGAACCATTTCATGTGTGAGGAGATGGTGCTCGATTTCGCCCAGCTCGATCCTCTGTCCGCGAATTTTGACCTGATGATCAATCCGTCCGATAAATTCGAGACATCCGTCGGCAAGCCATCTCGCCATATCGCCCGTCCGGTAAATCTTCTCACCGGTTTTGAACGGATGTTCCGTAAACTTTTCAGCCGTCAGTTCAGAGCGGTTAAAATAGCCGCGGACAAGGCCGTCTCCGCCGACGCACAATTCTCCCGCAACCCCTGCCGGCTGTACATTGCCGAATGAATCAAGAATCAGAACCTCCGTATTGCTGACAGGCTTTCCTATCGGTATAGCCTGCGCATCGTCCGGCACTTCGTTGACTGGATAATAGGTTGTAAAGACAGTGCTCTCAGACGGGCCGTACATATGAAGCAGCCGTCCTTTGCCAACTGTGTTCAGAGCTCTTCTGACATGATCGACAGATGCACGTTCGCCGCCGAACAGAACCCTGCGGAGTCCCTTCAAACTGTCCGGCCGCATGTCTGTCAGCAGATTGAATAATGCGGTCGTGATCATTAAGACGGTAACCTTTTCTTTTTCAAGTACATGTGCGAGCCGGCTCATATCAAGAATCGTGTCTTTTGGAGCTATCACCAGCTTGGCGCCGTTCAGCAATGAACCGAACACATCAAACATAAAGGCATCAAACACGTAATTTGAAATTGAAAGAACGATATCGGATGTCATCACATCCAAGTAATTTGTGTTTTTTACCGTACGCAATATATTCCGGTGAGAAACCATATTGCCCTTAGGCGTCCCAGTCGTTCCGGATGTATACGTTAGATTGGCCATTGCTTCCGGTGAAATCGGAAGGCGCAAATCAGACGCATCTCCCAGATAAAGGTGTTCATCCTCAAGAAATAGAATGTCGCCGCCAAATTCAGCCGCCTCAGCGAACGGCTTCATCGCCTTTTGTGTTAAAAGAACCGCCGCTCCGCTGTCCTCGAAGAAATGTTGCACACGTTTTTCAGGATGATCCGGATCGATCGGCACATAAGCAGCGCCAGCTTTCAGCACAGCGAGAATGCCGATGACCATTTCAGCCGATCTGGCGGTGAGAATGGCTGCCGTCGTGCCGGGCTGCACACCTCTTTCGCGGAGGCGCCTCGCCAATTGGTTCGCTTTCCGATTGAGCTCACCGTATGACCATACTTTGTCTTCAAATTGCAGGGCGGGATGTCCGCCTCTTTCTGCCGCCTGTTTCTCAAATAGCTGAACGATCGTTTTCTCCCGCGGATAATCGCTTGCCGCGGGGTTGAACGCGACGAGCTGACGATTCGTTTCCTCTTCTGTCAAAAGGCTGTACTCGCCGATTCTGCGCAGCGGATCAGCCGTCATGCCCTCCAGAAGGTGCAAATATGCTTTCAGCATCCTTTCTGCCGTATCTTTTTTAAACAGCTTCGTACTGTAATCCAAATCGAGAATCAATTCTCCCTGCTCTTCTTTCGCCTGCAGCGTCAGGTCGAACTTTGCAATATTGAAGTTCGTTTCATAAATCGAGAGGTGCAAATCGCCGAGCATCGGAATGTCTTCCCATGCATTTTGCAAAATAAACATCGTGTCAAAGACGGGATGACGGCTTAAATCGCGCGATGCACCAACCTTTTCCGCAAGCCGCTCAAACGGATAATCCTGATGCTCAAAAGCGTCGATTACCGTTTTCTTTACATCATGCAGGAAGTCTCTGAACGTTCTGCCCGACTCCACTTTTGAACGGATCGCCAGCGTATTGACAAAGATGCCGATGATTCCTTCCAGATCGGAATGTCTGCGGCCGGCCGCCGGCGTTCCGACGATCACATCTTCCTGCCCGGAGTACTTTGCTAGCAGCATGTTGTATGCGGCCAGCATGACCATATACAATGTCGCGCCGTTTTGCTCTGCCAGCACGGCTAATTTTTCTTTCATGTCTTTTGGCAGGACTGCGGATACCCTGTCTCCTTCAAAGCTTTGAATAGACGGCCTCGGCTCATCCGTTATCAGCTGCAGTACGGGAAGCTCTCGGGCGAACACGCTTTGCCAATAAGCCTCTTCTTTTTGAAAACCTTTTTGTGCCTGCGTCCTTTGCCAGAAAGCATAATCTTTGTAATGCAAATTCGGCTCCGGCAGTTCTTCCCCTTTATACAGTGCGGCCAGCTCATTCAATATGATCGAAATCGACACGCCGTCAGACACAAGATGATGCATATCGAACAACAGCACATGTCTGCCGTCTGCGAGACGGACGAGACCGGCTCTCATCAGCGGAGCTTTGGCGAGATCAAAGCGGCGGACAAAAGATTTTGCCATTTGTTCGATCGGCTTCCCATCTGCTTCAACCTTCTCAATCTTGAACTGAACCCTTTGATGAATATTCTGTCTCGGCTCGCCATCGACAACTGTAAACGAAGTCCGCAGCGCCTCATGCCTGTCAATCAGTTTTTGAAAAGCAGCTTCAATGCGCTGAACATCGAGGGTGCCCTCAAGCATCGCCGCGGCCGGCATATTGTAGCCGACTCCGGCATCCTCCAGCTGGCTGACGATATAAATTCGCTGCTGCGCCAATGAGAGAGGATAATCGTCACTTTCCGGCGCCGGTTCAATTACCGTGTATCCGTCTTTCTCCGCTTCAGAAACAAAGCCGCTTAACGCCGCCACTGTCGGTTTTTCGAACAGGACTTGCAACGGAACCTCGACACCGAAAGCTTTATAAATTTTTGCCAGCATGGCCATCGCTTTGAGAGAATGGCCGCCCCGTTCAAAAAACTGGTCGTGGATTCCGACTTGTTCAGTTCCGAGCACTTCCTGCCATATACCCACCATTTTTTCTTCATATTCATTTCTCGGTGCCGCATACTCTGCAGTCCCGCTGACAGAGACTTCATGGCGAAGCAGCGCTTTCCGGTCGACTTTGCCGCTTCCCGTCAGCGGTATTTCATCAAGCTCGACAAAGTGGGAAGGTATCATATAGTCAGGCAGATGCTTGGATAAATGCTCCCTCAGCCCCTGAAGGTGAATTTCCCCGCTTTGTTTTGGCACGACATAAGCGCAAACCTCAAGGCTGCCGCCGGTTTCGGGCCGCGCGAGGACAACTGCTTTTCCGACAGCAGGGGCTCCTTGCAGCACCGACTCTATCTCGCCAAGCTCGATCCGGTAGCCGCGGATTTTCACTTGATCGTCTTTTCGGCCGATGAAATCAACCGTACCGTCAGGAAGCCAACGTACTGCATCCCCTGTTCGATACATGAAACCTCCGGGGACAAACGGGTCTTCCAAGAACTTGTCTGCGGTCATGTCAGGTAAGTTCAAATAGCCTCGGCCGACTCCGTCTCCTGCAATATACAATTCCCCTTCGACACCATCAGGAAGGAGTGCACCGTTTTCATCCAAAATATAAAAACGGTTGTTTCCAATCGGTCTACCGATCGGGACATAGGCCGTATCGCCTTGAAGATCTGCGTGGTTTGTCATCGTAAAAGAAGAAGCATCCACACAAGTTTCAGTCGGGCCGTAAACATTCGTAACAGCAGGCACGGATTCAGCTGTTTCTGCAAATAATTGAAGCAGCCTTTCCGTTGCGGCCCTTGATAATGCCTCTCCTCCAACAAGCATATGCCTCAGTTTGACACCTGAAAGATCATCGGCAGCAGACAAAAGCTGCAAATGAGCCGGCGTACCGTCTGACACATCGATTTGATGGCGGCGGTAATAATCCGATAAAGCGCGTCCGTCGGAAACCGTCTTTTTCGGTACGATGTACAACGTTTGGCCAAGCAATAGAGACGTAAAAATCTGCTGAACGGAAGCGTCAAAATGAAACGGAGCCAGAAGTGCCAGCTTCAAATCATCCTGATCATATGCACCAACGGCCTGCTGAAGCCCTCTTACAAGGTGGTGGACCTGCCTGTGTTCAATCATGACGCCTTTTGGACGGCCCGTTGTCCCGGAAGTATAAATGATATATGCAAGGTGCCCGGCGCCTGCCTCTGAAGACGGATAACCGTTTTCCCACGATTCAGAAAGCGCTTCGCTGAACCGCACAGTTTCGGCCGTTTCAAAAGTCAGCCCGCTGTCTGTGATAACCGCTTTGACCTTTGAATCCTCCAGCATAAAGCGAATTCTTTCTTTCGGAAATCCGGGATCGATCGGTACATAAGCTCCGCCGGCTTTCAAAACGCCCAGCATCGCCGTAATAACCCGCTCTGACCGCTCCATCACTATCGCAGCCGGAGCGTCAGGCCCGATGCCTCTTCTTCGAAGCGCCCTTGCCAGACGATTCGATTGTTCATTCAGCTCACGGTACGAAAGTTTTTGTCCTTCATATACAACGGCGGTTTTTTCGGGATGATCGGCTGCTTTTTGTTCGAATAAACCGTGCAGGGTCATGTTCTTGTCATATGCGATGGTTTGGCTTGATGCACGCTTTAACAGCCGCTCTTTTTCAAATGCGGGAACAATCTCCAGTTCAGCGATTGTTTTTTGCGGAAACAACAGGGCATCTTCAAGCAGCGTCATCAGCCGTTCATATAAAACGGCCATTTCTTCACAGGTGAAAAGCTCCTCCCTGTAATCAAAATCAATCGCAAGCGTCCCTGTGTCCCATCTCTCTTTCACGTGAATGGAAATATCGTTTACTTCACTGCCGCTGAAAATCGGCTCGGTAAGAAATGACAACGTTTCTTTCCGCTGCCATTGCATAACTTGATATTCCAGTGAGACGGCGAACAATTTGCTGACATGCGGCTGTCTTTCCCGCAAATCATTAATCAGCAGATTGTACGGATACTTTTGATGCCGAATGATCTTCAGCTGATCTTTCATTCTTTCCTGCACAAATGCACTAAAGTCCTGGTGTACATCAATGGAGGCTTTCATTGGAATCGTCGATACGAACATCCCGAGCATCTGTTTTTCTTTTGCATTTGTCCGGTTACCCATAAATGTTCCGAGAACGACGTCTTTTTGTCCGGTTATCCGGTGCATATAAATGTGCAAAATGGATAAGAACAGGGAGAGTACACTTATGTTATGTTCCTTACAATACGTTTGAATTTTTTTATACAGGGCAGGGGAAATCTCTTTTGAAAAGCGGGCTGCATCCAATTGGCTCTGATACGTGTCGCTCGCCTTTAACGATACGGGCTCCGGAATCACTTCATATTGTGCGTTCCAATATGCTTTATCCTTCTGGAACCGCTTCGAATTTTCATACTCCAATTCACTCTGAATATGTTCCGTAAATAATGACTGAACAGGTTCGAGGCCGGTTTCCCCTTTAGCAAGCTTCAAATAAATGTCTGTAATGCGGTTGCCCAAGATCGTCATCGAAATACCGTCGGAAATGATATGATGAACTTTTGCAAAAAACCAGCTTTCTTCCTCACTAATGCGAACGACGGCAAATTTAAACAGCGGACTTTCATACAAAGGCAGGGGTCGACGCGCCTCAGCTTGTCCCCATTTAAGAACGCCGTCCGCTCCTCCGATTTCTGAAGCGTCGAAATATTCAATCCGGAAAGGTTCGTCTTCCGCTATATATTGCTTCGGCTCATCCCCTCCATCAAACAACAGTCTGAATCGCATGGTTTCATTTGTACGGACAAACTGGCGAATGGCTTCAGTCAATAACCCGGAATCGATTCCGGAGGCAGATTTTAATTTTCCAAAGCCGCTCAAATTTGAAACACTTGTGCCGGGATAGAACTTTTCAGTGTACCAAATTCTCCTTTGAGCATGTGTCAGCGGGTAACATGTGTTTCCCATTTTTTATTCCTCCTTTATCTTTTGCTATGTATGACGATGCGAACAGCCAAGCCGCAATGCAATGTTGCGGTATTGCGATGAGCGAAAAACGCTGTCACAGATTTGTCATTTCCAATAAAACATTATTTTGGAAATAAAAAAGAAAAGAGTCCACCCGAATAAAAACGGGCGAACTCCCTGTTTATTCGGCAACCTGTCAACCGTAGCACCGTCAGTACCTTAGGCCATGGCTTTGCGTCCCTGCGTTTCCGCAGGTTTGCCTTTATCTGCTTTTATTGCTATAAATTCATTTTCTGCTCACAGTTCACTTTAAATGAAAATTTTGTTTTTTTCACCGAAAAATAGGTGAAAAGTTTCATGCGGGATGCCGAATGTTATCCATGAATGTTAATGCGTGATACCGAAATTGACAAAAAAATATGCGGGAAAACGAAAAAAACCGCTTAATTCCGCAAAAAATTCCAAATCCTAGATAAAGAATATATTAAAATATTAAAAAAACAGCCTTAACTTCATGAATAAATCATGAAAATCCGTTAAGGCTTAGGCGTTTTCTTTTACAATGTTCATTCAAATAAAACGTTTCTTTTACCCAGCCGTTTAAACTAATACGAGAAAAGACAAACAGCTTGCGAAAACATTGAAGCAGAACGGAAAATCACTGAACTGTCTCCTCCTAAACGGTATCTTGAAATACTTTCGGCGTTCCATACAAAAAAGCAGGCTGAGTTTCGCCTGCTACACGGTTTTTGAAAGCCCGATCGTCCGCTCGATGATGATCAGCGCGATCACTGAAACTGTGATAAAAATAACCGAAATCGCATTAACACTCGGATCAAACGTCTGGTCAATATAGCTGAACGTGCGCACCGGTACAGGCGTGACAGCAGGTGAAGAAACAAACAGACTGATTGATACTTCCCCGAATGACGTCACAGCGGCAAAAACGGCTCCCGCAATGATTCCCGGTTTAATGAGCGGCAAGGTAACATGAAAAAAGGTATACCATGGACCTGCGCCGAGATTCATGGATGCCAGTTCAAGCTTCGGATCCACGTTCGCCATGCTGACCCCGACCGTCCGTAAGACATACGGAAGGCTGATCAGCATATGCCCGGCAGCCAGGCCGGCAAATGTGCCGTTTACCCCAAGCATTGTCAATAAATAGAGAAATGACACGCCTAATGCGATTTGAGGAATCATCAACGGCGATAAAATAAAAGCCTGAATGCCCTGTTTTCCAGGAAAGTTCAGCCGCGCCAATGCATAAGCTGCAACTGTTCCGAGGATCACCGCAAGAGGCGTTACAACGAGAAGCAGCATACCGCTGACCCAAATCGATTCCATCCAGCCGCTGCTGCTGAAAACTCCGGCAAACCAGCGCAGCGAGACGCCGGATGGCGGGAACTTCGGATATTCGTCCGGGCTGAAAGCCGACAGTATAATCACAAATACAGGCAGCGCCAAAAAAAGGTATACCAATAAACCCGCCGCCCAAACGCACACATCAATCCACTTTCCCCCAGACAAACGGCGCAATTGTCTACCCATTTATTCTCGCCTCCCAACGCTTTTGGAAAAAGCCAAGGATTCCAATAACCACGCTGACAACGGCCAATAAAGTAATCGACATAGCTGCTGCAAGAGGAAGATGAAAGACTTGCATGACCTGCTGATAGATTGATAACGGCAGCAGCGGCTGCATCCTTCCGCCGACGAGAAGAGGCGTAATATAGCTTCCGGCCGAAAGCGAAAACACGATCATTGCTCCTGTCAGCAATCCTGGAACCGTCATTGGCAAGGTCACGAAAAAAAATGTCCGCAGCCTCCCCGCTCCAAGGCTCATCGAAGCAAATTTAAGATCCGGTTTCATTTCGTTTAAAGAACCGGCAAGCGGCAGCACAGCAAACGGCAGCATAACCTGGACATATGCGATGATGACGGCGTTCATATTCCATAAAAGCGGCAGGGGCTTTTCAATCAGCTTCAAGCTGATAAGCGCCTCATTGACGATCCCGTTTTGCGAAAGCAGCACAATCCAGGAAAACGTCCGAATGACAACACTGGTCAGTAAAGGAGAAACAAGCAATATATAAAACAAAGCCCGCAGCCTGCCGGTCGGCGCCTTAACGAGTAAATATGCCGCCGGATACGCCATCACAAGGCATAATACAGTGGTCTTCAACGCCGTCCAAAGCGTTATACCGATTGTTTTCAAATAAATGTCCGAAGAGAACACTTCGACATATTGAGAAAAACTGTACGTATCGAGCGTATTCATCATAGCGTCCACGTCTCTGAAACTTAATAACAGCAGCAGAACAAGCGGCAACACGAGAAAAACGCCGAGAAATAAAAGGACGGGAACAAGCAAAACCCAATAAAACCGTTTTTGTTCAAGAGCACCCATCTGCATCCTCCTTTACATCGAGCGGAACAAAATCGTCCGGATCCAAAGAAAGATACACTTGATCCCCCGCCTTCGGCAATCTTGGAAATTGAGGATCGGGCGCCTGAATGATCCATTCTCCTTTGAAAACAGCGGCTTTCAGCCTGAGAGCATGCCCGGCATAACTGACTTCCGTTATCGTTGCAGGCATTTCAATCAGCCTGTTCTTCTGCTTCTCGAAAGAGACTGAGATTCTCTCGGGCCGCACCATGAACAATACAGAGGATTTTTTTAAGAGATTCCGGCTGATTTCAAAAGTCAGCGGAACACCTTCATATATTTCAAAATCGACCGCTTCATAGCCATAAACGCCTGATGAAGGCTGTATCTTCGACGCACGCGCTTTCAGCAAATTGACCTGTCCGATAAATTCGGCGACAAATTGATTAGCAGGCGTGCGGTACACGTCCAACGGAGTGCCAAGCTGCTGAAGCCTGCCGCAGCCGAGGATTCCAATTCTGTCTGATAAGCTTAAAGCCTCCTCCTGATCGTGCGTCACTAAAATCGTTGTAATACCGACGCGCTTTTGGATGCTGCGCAGCTCCGTCTGCATTTCTTTTCGAAGTTTCGCATCCAAGTTGCTCAGCGGCTCGTCTAGCAATAGCACAGACGGCTGAATCGCCAATGCCCGGGCAATCGCCACCCGCTGCTGCTGGCCCCCGCTCAGCTGACGGGGCATGCGATTAGCAAACGCTTCAAGCCTGACAAGGGCGAGGCTTTCCATCACCCGTTCTTCAATCTTGCGGCGGGGCCATTTTCGAACTTTCAATCCGTATGCAACATTGTCAAATACGCTGAGATGCGGGAATAAAGCATAATCCTGAAAAACCATTCCAATATGTCGGTCGTATGGCGGCAAATCAGTTACATCTCTTCCTCCTATATATACAAACCCTGACGTCGGTTCAAGGAACCCGGCAATGATATGAAGGAGCGTTGACTTTCCGCAGCCGCTCGGACCGAGGAGAGAGAAAAATTCCCCTTCTTTGACTTCAAGCTGTACGTCTTCCAATGCGATGGTGTTTCCGAAATGCCGGCTGACATGCTGAATCTGAATTGCGCTCATGTTTGTCACCTATTTTCCGCCAAGTACTTGATTCCAGCGATTTGTCCAATCGCCTAGATCTTTTGCCGCGACTTCATAGTCAACCCATTTTAAATTCCTGTAATAGTCCTCCCCTACTTTAATCTTTCCTTTTAATTTATCGCTGTATTTCACTTTTTTATTGGCCATGCCGTAAAATGTTCTATCGGCAAAATCTCCTTGCACTTTTGGACTGAGCAGGTGATTTAACAGCTTGTATGCGTTATCCTGATTAGGGCTTCCTTTCATCAAAGCCCAGCTTGCAACTGCTGCGACGGCACCTTCCTCGGGATATGCAAATCCCAGGTCAAGACCGGCGTCCTGCAAAGAAAAAGCGCGTCCGTCCCAAAACGGGACAACCCATGCATCCCCGCGTTCCAAAAGCGTTTGTATCGAGCCCGGATTATCGGGATAGGCTGTTATGTTGTTCTTTAAATCCGTCAAACTGTTGAACGCTTTATCCACGTCTTTCCCATTTGACTCCAGGCCGCCCTGGGCATTGATTAATCCTACAAAAAACTGAAGTCCCGCCGAATAAGCCGGCGATGATATGGCCACATGACCTTTATAGCTGCTGTTCCAAAGATCCGTCCAGCGTTTAGGCTCCTGCGGTACAAGGTCCTTTCGGTAGACAATTCCGAGCTGCCCCATACTGAAACCGGCCGCATACTGCTTTCCATCATCAGTGAAGCGTTTCTGAACGGAATGATACAGATCGCGGACATTCGGAACCTTTTCCTGATCAATCGGCGCCAGTAATCCCGCCGACTGTGCCCTGTGAATCGTATCCGGCTGCAGGATTAAGAGATCATACGGAGCATTTCTGCCATTTGCAGCTTTGAGCTTTGTAAACCACTCAGAGTCTGTCCCTGCGACGACTTTGACCTTCAGCCCTGTTTCTTTTTCAAAAGATTCAAGGCTAGGCTTAATATGTTTTTCCCAATCGCCTCCATAGACGCCGATAACGACTGTATCTGATTGTTTGCTTTCCTGACTACCTTTTCCGCCGCAGCCCGAAAGAAGGAGCACCGCTACAAGAGACAGAATAAATAAAGCAGAAATTTTACTTTTCATTGTCATCTCACCATTCCCGTGTTATTTTTGCCAGCCAGTTTTTCCACAGCGGCCGCAACATCGCCTTTGCTGATCGAACCGTTATGTTCTTTTGAAAAATAACGGTGGACTAGATGTTTAACATGTGATCTTTGATGAGCCGGAAACTGTCGCAGAATCCGGGCCAATGTGCTGCTGGCTTCCTCTGTCCAGCACCGTTCGTATTCTTCTCTAGCAAGCCCGAAATCCCAATGTTTCCGAGGTTCGCCTGCTTTCTTTTTTCTGATTTCAGCTGTTTCTTCCAGATCAATAATGAATGAGCCTGCATCGTTTTCTTTTACAGCAACGCCGTATTGATGGTATGCCGCTTCCGGGCTCAGCAAGCCCGATTCAACTTCCCTCAAAATCGATTCAGCTTCCCGGCTGTATGGATCTCCCCAGCCTCCGCCGCCAGGCGAATGAATGCTGATAACATCCCCTTTGTTGAGCTTTAAAACGTCGATCTTCGAAATCGTTTTCTCCTGAGGCTGCTCCGGATAAAGACGCACCCGTCCGAGCGCTCCTGCCGTTCCCCCGGCGAGCCCCCACGGATGAAATCGCATTCTCTCCATCCCTCTTGCGGTCACAATCGATTCTGGCGCCGTCGCTTCAAACTCCAGCCCGATTGCATGGCCGCCCCTGTGAAAACCGGCTCCGGCGGTATCTTTAATCAGTTCATAGCGGCGGACATGGATGTCAATGTGCTGTTCAAGGCTTTCAATCGGCGTATTTTTCAAAAATCCGGATGCATGGTCAATACCGTCTGCTCCGTCCATGTCATGCTGGCCGCCTCCTCCGCCTCCCATCGGTTCGACCACAGACATCTTCCGGCCGCCCTTTGATTCGTCGGGAACCGACAGTACGACAATCGCTGACTGACCGGCGCCTGCTGCAGGCACAGCTTTCGGAAGCGCCTTGGCCAAAGCGCCCAGTACGGCATTATAAAGTCTCATCGTAATCGAATGACGAATTCCGACGGCCGCTGGATATTCCGGATGAACCAGTGTACCTTTCGGAGCGATGACTTTGATCGGCCTTGTCAGTCCCCCGTTAACCGGAATATACGGGTCTTCACTTATGATAAAGTTGATCAGGCCCTGAAATAGAAATGAATGTTTGCTTCCATTAGTGACAAGGTTAAATGCGGTTTTCACCTGGGGATCACAGTCTGAAAAGTCCAATGTGATTTCCCCTCCCGAGACGTTTGCCGTAACAGCTAAGCGGATCGGAACGTCAGAAATCATATCGTCATCAAGATAGTCTGAAAAACTGTATGTGCCTTCCGGAATCCCGCTGATAACCCGGCCGGCTCTCATCGCTGCTTGTTCGAGCAAATCATCCATTCCTTGTTGGACCGCTTCTTTTCCAAACTTGCCGACCATCTCTGTCAATCGGTTCTCCGCCGTATTGACCGCGGCCACCATCGCATGAATATCCCCTTCATTTAAGTCGGGAACCCTGCTGTTTGCCCGCAGCACATTCAATATATCGCGATTTTCTCTTCCCGCTTTGTAAATTCTCACCGGCGGTATCCTCAGGCCTTCCTGATGGATGTCTGTCGCTGTCGGCGAAATGCTTGCCGGAACAAGGCCGCCGACATCGCTGCAATGGACAAAACACCACGCGTAACTGATGACCTCGCCCTCCATGAAAATCGGCTTCACTACATGTATATCAGGCAAGTGGGTCGCTAATCCGTCCGTTGTATAGGGATCATTTGTGAGGATAATGTCTCCCGGTTCAAATGGGCCGCTTTCTTCGATGATCCGTTTTAATGAAAGGCCTAAAAAAATCGTGACGCCGACCGTTTTCGGATAAACGAAAAACTCCCCTTCCGGCGTCGCAAGCGCAGTAGCGAAATCAGCTGACTCTTTTACAAATGTGGTAAAGGACGTCCGTTCAATAACGTGTCCCATTCCCGCGGCTATCGCGTTAAAGTAGCTTCTCATCATTTCCAGCCGGGCAGGATCTGTGCGCATGGTCAGCTCTCCTTCCGTTCAATGATCAAATTTCCGGCATGATCAGTTTTTCCGCTCCAATTTGGCAAAATCAGCGTCGTTGTATCATCTTGCTCAACAATGGCCGGCCCATTTATTCTCTGACCGCACCTTAAATCTGAACGTTGGTATACAGCGGTTTGATATGTACCGCCTTTTATGATGATCTTTCTTTGGCTGACCGGTTCAGCCTCGGGCAGCTCACTTCGGCCTCCTTTTCCGCCTGGCGGCTTCGGTGTCTTGCCTATGATGCGGACGCGTATATTCATCAACTCAATGCTTGCTTTCTCATCGCTGTGTCCATATTGCTTTTCATGTAAGAGGTGAAAGGAGTCCGCGATTTCACTCGTGCTTTTGCCTTCCAGGCATTCCGGTGAAACAAGGAGCTCAATTTCGTATGCCTGACCTTTATAACGGGCATCAAGCAAGTAAAGAAGAGAGGTTTCCGGCAGCATCTCCGCCTGCTGTTTCCGCAGCCATGTTTCCGCTTGCTCTTGCAGCCTTACAAACTCCGCTTTTAACTCGGCCGTTTTTATTTGTTCAAGCAGCACCTGTCTTGAACATACAGCATCATAAATAAAATCCGCCGTCAGTGCGCCCAAAGCGGACAAGGTTCCCGGATGCGGCGGGATCAGCACATTTTTGGCCTGAATTTCCTCCGCTAAAAAATTAGCAGTGACCGGTCCTGCGCCTCCAAAGGCCATGAGGCTGAATTCACGCGGGTCAAACCCGTTTTGCTCCATAACATTGCTTAGTTCCGTGTACATATTGGCAAGCGCAACCTGAATCATCTGATCCGCGGCCTGCTCCACATCTGTGCCTAAATATTTGGCAACCGGGAGGAGCGCTTTTTCGGATCTTTCCCGGTACAGTTTCATATTTCCTGATGCAAACCGGTTTGGATTTAAATAATGACATATAAGAAACGCATCTGTAAGTGCGGCCTTTGTTCCTTTTCCGTAACAAGCCGGCCCCGGATCAGATCCAACTGACTCCGGTCCTACTTTCAAGAGACCTCCGCTGTCAATCCATGCCACCGATCCTCCGCCAGCACCGATCGAATACATCGCTACAGACGGAATCGTAATCGGAAATCCAGAGATTTGATTTGACTGTGTAAAAGTCGGCTCCCCTTCTTCAACAATCGAAATATCCGCGCTAGTTCCTCCAACATCAAATGTGATGATATTCGCCTCTCCGGCGGTTTCCGCCGTTCTGATGGCTCCGATGACCCCTGCTGCCGGTCCGGAAAAAAGCGTTTTGACAGGTGCCTCGGCAGCCGATTCAATGTCCATCAGTCCTCCGTTAGACTGGGTGATAAACGGCTGTGCTGAAATTCCTTCCAGGGCGAGCCTCTCTTTCAGCGTTCGAAAGTAGTGATGGACATTCGGTTTGATGTATAGGTTTGCGACGGCAATAACCGTCCGTTCGTATTCCCTCATTTGCGGCCAAAGCTCCGCAGACGTTGCAACCTCAAGCTCAGGTGCTATTTGTCTGATCCGTTCTGCAGCCTGGCGTTCATGAAGCGGATTCCGATAGCTGTGCAAAAAAGAAACAACGATTCCTTTTAATCCTTTTCTTAAAACTTGTCCAACCGCCTCATCGATCTCTTCCTTATGGAGCGGCAGCTTTTCAGAGCCGTCATAAAGCATTCTTTCTTGAATGGGAAACACGTTTTTCCGGGGAATAAGGGGCTCCGGCATTCTCGATCTAAAATCGTACGGTATCGGAAGCCGGAGGCGTTGAAGCGAAAGAATATCACGGAAACCTTCGGTTACGAATAAAGCAATATCAGCCCCTTTGCGTTGTAATAATGTGTTCAAACCGATTGTCATGCCGTGTACGAAGTGATGAATTTCTGAAGGGTGAACACCCTGGGTCTTCAAGAGAGCCAAACCGTTGATGATCCCTTGGGCCGGATCTTCGGGAACGGTCGGCGTTTTAACTGCGGTCATGCTCCCGTCCGCCTGGTTTAACAATGTAAGATCGGTAAAAGTTCCTCCAATATCAATTCCAAGCCGATAACCTTCTTCATTCAATCCCGATCCCCCCCTTTTAAAAATATCCTTTTTTAAAAATATTTTACTATTATACTAATCAAGCATGAGAAAGTAGTCAATTATGTTTAATTACAATATTCCGAGTCTTTTTTATTTAATATTTAATTTTAAGATACCATATCATCACATTTTCAATTGTGTTGTTCACAGTATTTCACATTTTTAGTTGTCTGCTTTTCTTCAGTCTGACGACACAACTCCGCCATAAAAGGGACTAATTAACTATTAAATCAAAAGTCTCCTATCACGACAAAAAGCCTAAAGAGCTTACAAATTTGATCACAAAGATTCATTTTCATGGATATTCAGGATTTATTGCCCAATCCCATGTGACAAAGTGGTACACTCTGTACTAAATAAGTCGCAGGAAGGGCAGATTTCCAATGAAAGTCTACGAAGCGGAAACCCTATTATCAGCTATGAAGCAAAGATCTGATGAATATAAAAACTTGAGAGAACAGCTCGTCAGCTTAAAACAATCGTTAAACAGCATCGCAGAACTTGATGAGTTCCAAGGAAAAGGCGCCGATGCCATTAAAGCGTTTTACAGAGACCAATCAGGGATCGTAGACGGCTGGCTGGATTTAGCTGATATGCAGATTCAGTTTCTGAATGGTGTATCTGCTGCCGCCGAAAATGCCGGACTTTCAGAGGACACATTCGTTGATGTTCAATTTCTTGAACAGGAGCTTGCAAATGTCCACATTCACTCTCAAAACATGGTCTCTGCACAGCAACAAGAACTGTCGAATATTTTAGGACAGATTGATGATTTAATATCGCTACAGCCATTCTCTTCCGATGAAATCAAACAGCAGCTCGATGCTGCAAACCAAAACAGAAAAGACACGATTAAAGCTGTCGAGGATCTTGACGGGCTGCTCAAAAGAGAATACTCGGCCTCTGAGCAAATTCAGCAAATGATCCAGTCCGACTACTCCGCCTTGATCGACGCAACAGGAAAAGGGAAAAATGCATCTCCGCTAAACTACAATTCACATATCTATCAAAACAGCGAAGTCTACAAACTGAAACAGCGTATGCATCAAGAGGCTAGAAGCTACATCGCAAATAAACAAAAACAGTATGAAACAAAAAAAGCCGAAAAAGCAGAGGAACTTTAGGCTTTCAAATTGTTTAAAACCCCGTTTTCACAACGGGGTTTTTTGTTCATCTTGTCAAAACGTCTCCGTCTTAACCGATATGTATATACTGGTGAAACAAAAGGGGGAATGCAGTAAAAGAGAAAACGATTTAAATTGAAAATGGGGACAAAAATTAATCTTCTCGCGTTGACAAAATCCCAAAACGACTTTTAGTTTTGGGATTTTGTCATCCTTTCAGCGTGACCCTCATCCCTTGTAGTCTAAGAATGCCGAGCATCGGAGAAGACTTTCACAGGATATAATGACGCGGTATTCAGGCAGGACGCCTCAGAACGTCAGCCTCCCGATCCTCCTTCTATTCGTCAGACCGACTTAGCAGGCCTGACAACGACTGCGAGGGTTTGTCGACACGCTGGGCTGTCGTTAAAACGGCTGCTTCATCTTTTTCGCCGTACAGGAAGTCAAGTCGCCGATAATATCTTCTGCACGCTCATACGGCTGATCAATTTGCAACATCTTCCTCAGAACGGATGTAAACCCGGACGATAGGCAGAGTTCTTCTTCCCAGCTTTTTTCTTCCTCGCCGGACGGAGTAAACTCGGAGTACAGGAGAAACAATGCGAAATGTCCCAGCGCATAAAAGTCACTTTTGACGGAAACAGCACGCATCAGCCTTTTTTCCGGGTGCCGGTCATCAACACGTTCTCTTTCAGTCAGATGGCATGCTAGTCCGAAATCTATAATGCGGATCGTTCCTCCGCTCACAATCAAATTGGGAATCCTCAAATCGCGGTGAATAATCCCTCTCCTGTGAAGAAATGAAACGCTGTGAAGCACTTCCTTCAATATGCTGATCGTTTGCTGTTCATCAAAGACATGTCCATCATAAAAGAGCAAATCTTCAAAGGTTTTTCCTTCGATATATTCCATTACGATAAACCGCTCGCCGGCCGCTTGAAGCACCTCATATATACGGGGCGCGGCAGGCAGATCCAATTCCCGCAAAATTTCAGCCTCGCGGTTGAAAGACCTCCGGCCGGCTGATGTCCATGCTTTTGTCTTTCTCTGCTGCTTGATGACGCGGAAACCGGCTCTCCCAAGTTCTTCGGCAAGATATGTGATACCGTAGCTGCCCATCCCGAGCACACGGTTGATTCGATATCTCCCCTCCAAGACGGTTCCTTTTTTGAGCGGGCGGTCAAACAGCCATCTCATCAATGTTTTCACGCGATTTAGCTGCTGCCGAAAAATTTCTTATGCTTTCTTTTGTAATGGTGATGACCGTACCCTTTTCTTTTATAATCGCTGCTGCTGTATTTTTTGTATGATTTCCGTCCGTAGTCACTGCTGCTGTATCGTCGGTTTTTACCGTTTTGAAGTGCCTTCAATAGCTTACGAAGCAACTCAGTCAGCTCCTTTTATGTCTTGTATTTCATATCATTCGCGCAGGAAAGCTTGATAAAGGGGGCTCGAAAGTTTTTCTTCCATATGAGAAATTTAAATTTTGAACCTCTAAAACCTTCTAAACGAACCGGCAAAATTTTTAAAAAAGGCGATATGATAGACTAAAATTCAGCTTTTCAGGAGGAAAAACCTATTAATCTCCCCTTTATTTCTCAAATCATTTTTACGATAATAAAGTTGTATTTACTTCCGGCCCGCTGCGGCTGAGTGATTCAACTTATAAGAAAGCAGGACAACACGAATGGACAAAATTAAATCTTTGCTGATCACCTTGCTCGCCGTCGCCGTCGTGATCATCGGCATTATATCCGGCGATTTTTTCACTTCAGAACACCAGCCTTCAGGCCGGCAAAACGGCTCAGACTATGATGAAGTGCTGATTTTCCCGTCGGACCGCTATCCTGAAACAGGCGCGCACATTCGAAAGGCCATCAAGAAAGGGCATTCTAAAATCTGTACGATCGACAGGGACGGAGCCGACGAACGCCGAAAGGAATCGTTAAAAGATGTTCCTTCCAAATCGGGCTATGACCGCGACGAGTGGCCGATGGCCATGTGCGAAGAAGGCGGAACAGGTGCTTCCGTCGAGTATATCAGTCCTTCTGATAACCGTGGAGCAGGATCTTGGGTGGGCAATCAGGTAAGCGATTATCCGGACGGCACGAAAATACTTTTCAAGATTAAATAACACTGGAGGTACGTTCTTTGATCAAAAAGTGGGAAGCAGAAGAAATGACGATGTCATACCATCAGTTTACCGTTTATCAAAAAGGCGGAAAGCCGCCCATTATGGATTGGACAGACGAGGATATTAAAAGAGGCTACACAGCGGGAGAACACGCGGTCTCGTTTGAAGCTCTCGATAATACGGCATCATTAGTAGAAGTTCGTTTGAATGTCCAGGAACAGGTTCCCTCCTTTAACAGGCGCGTCACCGTTTCTTTCGACGTGCTTCATGGCGGGGTCGAAATTGCAAGCGTCCTATCCAAGAAATTGTCATGCGACATCCCGCAAGGCGTCTATCAGCTGACATGCTATACGATTATGCCTGATCAAAGCAGCACTGCGAAGATCACCTATATTCTCGATTTTAAACAGGCCTGATCAAAGAATAAAGGCGCCGGTGTCACCGGCGCCCTTCTCCTAAAGCTCTTCCCCGTTTGTCTGAATGACATTTTGGTACCAGTAAAAGCTGTCTTTTTTAATCCTCTTCAAGTCCTTTACATTCTCTTCATCACGATTAATATAAACGAAACCGTATCTTTTCTGGTAGCCGTTCAGCCAGCTCAATAAATCTGTAAAAGACCAGCTGCAGTAGCCGATTAAATCGACTCCGTCGTTTAAAGCCTGTCTGCACTGTTCAAGATGCGCACGCAAGTAGGCAATTCTGTAATCATCATGAATTGTGCCGTCATTTTCGACCTTATCGAATTCCCCAAGCCCGTTTTCCGTTATGAAAAGCGGAAGCCCGTAGCGGCTGGAAATCCTGCGAAGCCCGATTCTTAGACCGATCGGGTCAATGGCCCAATCCCAATTCGATGTCTCAAGATGAGGATTCCTCTTTGTTTTGTATAAACCGGGCATACCTGTTTCCTGGTTGCTGCCCTTTTGGCCGGTCGTATTCATCTTTCCTTCCGCTACTCCGTCTAGAGGATTCATTTCATATGTGATGGTTTGATAATAATTCACACCGACGAAATCAGGTTTTCCTTTTGCTAAAAGCTCCATATCCCCCTCCTCAATTGTCGGCGCCCAGCCTTTTTCCTTCAGATATTTCAAAGGAATGCCCGGATATGTTCCCCGGCAATACACATCAAGCCACCAATAATTTGTAAATTCCTCAGCATTTTCGAAAGCGAGGATATCATCCGGACGGCTGGAGAGCGGATATGCAGGCGAATAAGCAAAACTCGGTCCGATTTTTCCATCGGGAACATACCGGCGAAAAGAATCGATTGCCTTTGCATTCGCCAGAAATGCAATATGGTTAGCCTCATAGAAGCGTTTCCTGTCCTTCACACCCGGAGGATGCATCGCTGTGATAAAGGCATGATTAAAATTGTAATTTTGCTCGTTAAGGGACACCCAATATTTGACCCTGTCCCCATACCGCTTATAGAGCGTAACGCAATACGTATTGAAATCCTCTATAATCCTTCTGGATTCAAAGCCGCCGTATTCATCCATTAAAGCCTGGGGAAGATCCCAATGATAAAGCGTCAAAACGGGTTCAATATCATGAGCAAGGAGCTCATTAATCAAGTCATCGTAAAATCTCAAGCCCGCTTCATTGACTTCTCCCCTGCCTTGGGGAAAAATCCTCGGCCAGCTGACTGAAAAACGGTATGCTTTTAACCCCATCTCGGCCATTAAAGCAACATCTTCTTTAAAACGGTGGTAATGGTCGACCGCAATGTCTCCATTGCTTCCTTTAAACGTTTTGCCGGGAATCTTTGTGAACACATCCCAAACCGAGAGGCCTTTGCCGTCTTCCTTCCAGGCCCCTTCGATCTGATAGGCTGCTGAAGCTGATCCCCATAGGAAATGGTTTGGAAATGGGCGTAATTGCTGATGAATCATATGGCTCAACTCCTGTTTCGTATTTTGATCCGGATGCACTTTATCATATCCTATGAAACGCGTTTCAGATCAAACATCATCTAAAAACAGCTCCGCCAGAAGCTTTTCCCGGTGCTGAAGAAAATACTTGGTTAAGGTGTAATGATCCGTATCCTCATAGTTCACTTCAGTGATTCGTTCACCATCAAAACTGAAGATGTCGGCTTCCGGATACCCTAATAAAATGGGGGAGTGAGAGGCGATAATAAACTGAGCTTGGTTTGATTTCGTCAAATCATGAAGAATTTTCAAAAATGCCAGCTGTCTTGCCGGGGACAAAGCAGCTTCAGGCTCATCGAGAAGATAGATTCCCTTCTCTTTAAAACGATGTTTGAAAAGCGATAAAAAAGATTCACCGTGTGATTGCTCGTGAAGAGATCTGCCTCCGTAGCCTCGAAAACCGGTGATGTCTACTTCATCAATATGAGTGGCAAAATGATAAAAAGATTCGGCGCGCAGAAAAAAGCCGTTTGTTACTTTAGGAAGCCATGACAATCTGATATAGTCTCCCAAACCCGAACCGGAACCGTACACTTCATATGTATTATTTCTTCCCCCGCCAGCCGTGTTAAATTCGCATCTATCTGCGATTGCTTCAAGCAGCGTCGATTTGCCTGATCCGTTTTCCCCCACAAAAAATGTTACGTTTTTTTGAAACGTCAGTTCTTTTAAATGTTGAATAGCAGGAATTGAAAATGGATATTTTGCATAAGAAGGAACTTTTTCCCGAAGTAAAGTCAGCTTTTTTAAAAACATGCGAGCACCCCCTGCTTTGCTTTTACTCAACTGTATCACGTTTTCTTAGAGGATAACGAAAAAAGAGGTTTGCGCCTGAGCACAAACCTCTTGACTTAAATCGAAAATACTTCTTTTAAATGGGCGTCCAAATCAGCTAAATATTGATCTACTTGCGGATTGCTGATGACATCATGGACAGAGAATGTTTTTAAAGGCTTCATGCCGACGAATTCCTGCATTTTGTGCAAATGAAAGAGCGCTTCATCAAGGCTTTTACCTTCGAAGAATGTCCCCTCTTTGGAGAATACATCCTTGGGCGCGTTCCATGTGGTTGAAAACATATACTTTTTGTCTGTAAACAGCCCGCCTCTGCCGTAGTCTTCAGACCCTTGATAAAAAAGCCCGTACTCATAAATTTCATCAATATATTTTTTAAATAAAGCAGGAACACTGAACCAGTAAACAGGCGTCTGATAAATAACAGCATCAGCCCACTTGAATTTCTCGTGCTCCTCCGGGATTTGATAGCCGTCTGCCACCACTGTTTTTTTCACTTCATATTTTTCACCCAGCTTGTCCGCCATCGCTGTAAAAATAGTGTGATTTAGCTGTCCTCTTGCATGGGGATAGGCTTCATGTCCGTTGATGATTAAAATATTTTTCATCTTTTCTTATCCTCCTTGTGTTTCAATTTACCAATATCTTTATGATTCCATCTTTCACCTTAAAAAGTAAAGCAGGTTGCACAATCAATTATTTTATTTTTTCCCAATACTAATTATCTTATTGCCTAATCCCTACTTCAGTGCTATGGTTTACTTGACTAAAGGAATAGGAGGATTTTTTAAGTGAATAAATTGCATACGTATAAGCGCATTTCATTGTTGATAACGGTGTTAGCGCTCGCTCTTATAACAGCTGCATGCAGCACTACTCAAAATACGGCTGAAAATCAAAAAACAGCCTGGGATGAGATAAAGGAAAAAGGGAAGATCGTTGTGGCGACTTCGGGAACCCTTTATCCTACTTCATATCATGACACTGATTCCGGCAAAGACAAGCTGACCGGCTACGAAGTGGAAGTCATCCGTGAAGCGGCTAAACGGCTCGACCTGGATGTCGAATTTAAAGAAATGGGCTTTGACGGCATGCTGACGGCGGTGGGGAGCGGACAAGTGGACGCTGCTGCCAACGATATTACAATGACCGACGACCGCAAAGAAAAGTTTTTGTTCTCTACGCCTTATAAATATTCATTCGGAACGGCTATCGTCCGCAAAAAAGATCTATCAGGCATCCACACGCTTGAGGACTTAAAGGGAAAGAAAGCCGCTGGCGCAGCTACGACAGTTTACATGGATATCGCGCGCCAATACGGAGCTGAGGAAGTCATTTACGACAACGCAACAAATGACCAATTTTTAAAGGATGTAGCGAATGGAAGAACCGATGTCATCTTAAACGACTACTACCTTCAAAAACTCGCGCTCGCCGCAATGCCTGATCTGGATCTGACTATTCATCCCGATCTTAAATACTATCCGCATCAGCAAGGCATGATCATGAAAAAAGGAAACGCAGAACTAAAAAAACAATTCGACAAAACGATTGACGAAATGCTGAAGGACGGCACAATTAAAAAGATTTCGAAAAAGTTTTTCGGCGGTGCCGACGTTTCGAAAAAGCAGGATATCGACTTTGTCGATGTCGATATGAATAAATAGAGGGATGTCAATTGGGCTCTATTCAATGGGAGTATATTTTTAATGCAGAATTGGCTGCGAAATCGTTTCCTTATGTGATGCAAGGCATATGGAATACGCTTTTTATTTCATTTGCGAGCATGTTTGCCGGTTTAATTCTCGGTTTTTTCATCGCGCTTGGGCGCATGTCGGAGATCTCTTTGCTTCGTTGGCCGGCAAGAATCTATATTTCGTTTATGAGAGGCGTTCCGATCCTTGTCATTCTATTTATTCTTTATTTTGGTTTTCCTTATATCGGAATCCAATTTACGGCTTTGACTGCTGCCTTAATCGGCTTCAGCATGAACAGCGCCGCATACATTGCCGAGATTATCCGCTCGGCCCTGTCGTCCGTTGACAGAGGGCAGTGGGACGCTGCAAAATCGATCGGCTTTTCCTACTGGCAGACGATGCGCCACGTGATTGTCCCTCAATCGGTTAGAATTGCACTCCCGCCTCTTGCAAACGTAATGCTTGATCTCGTTAAAGCGTCTTCCCTCGCCGCCATGATCACCGTGCCTGAATTGTTTCAACAGGCAAAGATCGTCGGCGGACGGGAGTTCGACTATATGACGATGTATATTTTAGTTGCCTTGATTTACTGGGCCGTTTGCTCGGCGATCGCTTTGCTCCAGGATTTCCTGGAGAAGCGGACAGAGGTTTATATCAAAAAATAGCAAGAAGCTGCCGGGTGCTCCGGCGGCTTTCCATACTGTGAAACGGAGGCGGTATTATCCATATCCTCAGATCGACTTATTTTCACGCAGATCACCTTTATACGATCGACAGAAACAAATTAAGCTATCAAACCGATCCATCAGGCCATTTCCAAGCATCATACGTCTGCTGCAACCATACGAATGCCGAAGACCGCATCCATATATCCGTTTTCTTTGAAGGAAATGACCGGCTCTCGCAAACCTTTCCATCCATCGTTCCCGCTCATTCGTCCAAGGAAATCAAAATCAGGTTCCAGCATGTTCCTGCGGGCAGACACATCGTTTATATCATCACCCAGTCCTTCATGTTCGACCCAAAGGCTGAGCACGATTGCAAATGGAATCGGGATGCCGACGATGTAGCACCCTACTATTTTGAATTGATTTCACATGCCCCGCATTCTGACCGGCTCTCGACTCATCCTGCTTGCATTGAACCTGTTAACTGTCAAATGAACAGCGGCAGCCCATCTCAAACAAGATTGATTTACTTGTCTGACAAAGCAGGAAACCCGGTTGAAAAAAACGGCCGAGAAGATCTGTATATCTCTTTGGTCAACCAGGAAGCGCATCGTTTAAAGGGCTATTTATATTGCTTTGAAAACGGGGAATATCAAAAGTTCATGGTCAGTCAATCTAAAGCTCAAGCATTCTCCTATGAACTCGCTCCTGAAACCGTCCAGACTTATCCGATAAACTTAAAAATACTCGGGAGCCATTATTTCCGATTTCTGTCGACATCCATCCCGCCCGAGGGGCCATACAGAGACGTTCCTTTTCCGGCGAGGATGATTTATTACTCCAAGCTTTATACGTGACAGTCTCATACAGGGGGGGTATGCCGCTCCCTGATCGTTTCAGCCGCTTGTGCGGCAGCACAAGCGGCTTCTTATTCCATTCCCCTTCACCCGAATATCGCATGGATGAGAGCCTTTTGCAGCATTAAACACCCGCCCCATCCGCATACTCCAAACACAACAGAAATGACAACCGGAAATGATGCTTTTAAACTCAAAACCACGATCAAAAGGAGAACCGCCGTGGCGGGAAACCCCCATAGCACGCCTTTCGCGAATTGGCTTAAATGCTTTAAAGATTCCCCTTGTACACTAAACCAAAATAAACTCAGCAGACTGACAAGAGGCAATGCCGCAATCATTCCACCCATTTCAGGCGATTTTCGTGCAATTTCGGTTATAATGGCGATCAATATTGCAGAAACCCCGATTTTCACTATTAAAAACATGATTTTGCCTCCCGGCTCAACAAGGAAAATGCTGTTTTAATCATTTCGACTTCTTCCTCATTTAATTGCTCCAGCACCTTTTGCAGTTTTTTCGGATGAAGTCTCGTATGCCGTTTCACTGCTTCTTCACCTTCAGGCGTTAACGTGACGTAGACTTTGCGTTCATCGCTGCTGTCCCGGTTTTTCTGTACAAGTCCTTTTTGTATCAGTCTTTTCACATGTTCTGATGCCGTATTATGAGAGACATCCAATAATTTTGCTAAATGGCCAATGGTCACCAAGCGGTTTTTTTCGATATGCTGAAGCATTCTAACCGCGTGGTGAGACAAATGATCATCATGCTTTGTGTGCAGATGGTAGTAAATATCCGTCCAGTCCTGATTCATCATTTCTATGATTTTCTCTGTATTCATTTTCATCACCCTCTCTAATTATATCTTATAATACGATATATTCTTAAATCAAGACATAAAAAAACCCGGCTTCACCGGGTGTTCACTTTTATTCATTTCAGGTGCTTTCTCAAAAACGCCAGCTTTTCGGTTTGGAACGGCGGGATGTATTCGTGTCCAAAATAGCGGTACACTTTTATTTCTTTATCCGTTTTCAAGTGATTGTAAGCCGCAAAGACGGTGGATGGCGGTGTGATGGTGTCAACCAGTCCGATCGACATGAGAACGGGCGCTTTGACCGCTTGAGCAAGGTTCATGATATCAAAATAAGACAGGGTCCGCATGGCCGCCTGTTCAATATTCGGGCTGGTGTTTCTTCTGAAAAAGGAGTTGATTTCGAGATAAGGCTGGTCGATCGCTATATCGATCGCTCGTTGAAAATTGCTTAAATAAGGGTATTCGGACACGGCTGCTTTTGGAATATCGGACAGCGCCGAAACCGCGACAGCCAGCCCGCCTCCTTGGCTTGCCCCGATCACTCCGATCCGCTTTTCATCGACTTCAGCAAAACCTTTGACCACTTCGACTGCTCGTACGGCATCTAAATAGACCCCTCTGTAGTAATATGTTTTCGGATCGAGGATTCCTTTTGTCATCCAGCCGGGTACATGTCCGTGTTGAGAGGTCTCTGTATCTTCACTGCTGCTCTGCCCGCGGACCAGCATACCGAATGCCGCATAACCGTGAAGAGCCCAATTGACAATATCATGAATGTCTCCGTCATAGCTGGCGTTATAGCCGTGATATTTGACGATCGCAGGATGCGGCCCTTGGCGGTCGGGTACTGCATACCAGCCTTTGATTCGCGCTCCCCCGGTGCTTCTGTATGTAAGCCAGTAGACTTTTACCCCGTCAGCCGGATATTCATGCGGTTCAAGCTCAGGCTCCGCTTTTATATTTGACAATTCCTCCAATGAACCCTTCCAGAACTCTTCAAAATCAGCCGGTGCCGTCCGTTCCGGTTTATACTGGTAAAGCTGTTCTAGCGGCATATCATAAGGCTGCTGCATCTTGTCTTTCCCCTCTTCTTTTCATTTTTTGAATATTCTTATCATAACATTCCCCTTCAAGGCTGTGTATGGATTTTATATGTATTGATTCTGTCACTTCTGCTCCTCCCATTATCTGACCCCGCCGCACAAAACCGCTTTTTCAATTTATGTTATAATGCTAGATTGAAACTAAAAATATGCATTTGCGCGGAGGTTTTTTTGTGGCTTCACAATCCTTTCTGCAGCTGAACTCAATATTTATCAGTATATTAATAGAAGCGATTCCGTTCGTTTTGATCGGGGTTTTTATATCAGGTTTGATTCAAATGTTTGTGACGGAGGAGATGATGGCGAAAATCATCCCGCAAAACCGATTTCTCGCCGTTTTGTCAGGGACATTTGCCGGGGTATTGTTTCCGGCTTGCGAGTGCGGCATCGTTCCGATTGCCCGCAGGCTGCTTTTAAAGGGCGTACCGCTTCACGCAGCGGTCGCCTTCATGCTGACGGCCCCGATCATCAATCCGATTGTGTTATTCTCGACATTCATCGCTTTCGGGAACAAATGGGATGTTGTGTTCTATCGCGGCGGGTTGGCGATTGCGGTGTCTCTCATTGCCGGGCTGATCATCTCTTATCAATTTAAAGGGAATCAGCTGATCGAGAACGGGACACGCGGCCATCACCACCATGCCCATGTGAACCAGTCTTTCCTGCAAAAGCTCGGCGGGACGCTCCGCCATGCAGTTGACGAGTTTTTCTCAGTCGGAAAATATTTGATCATCGGCGCATTTGTCGCAGCGGCAATGCAGACGTATATTAAAACATCTACCCTTTTGGCGATCGGGCAGAATGATGTATCTTCCTCCCTTGTTATGATGGGGCTGTCATTTGTGCTGTCCCTTTGTTCAGAGGTCGACGCTTTTATTGCTTCTTCTTTCAGCAGCACGTTTTCACTCGGCTCACTTATCGCCTTTCTTGTATTCGGGGCGATGGTGGACATCAAAAATCTGCTGATGATGCTCGGCATCTTTAAAAAACGCTTTGTGTTTGTCTTAATCGCCTACATCGCCGTTATTGTCTTAGCCGGATCACTGTTGGTAAAGGGGTGAGAACATGTTTCGCACATTCATTTTAATGTTGTTTACGTTTTTCTTTTTTCATCTTCATGCATCCGGCAATCTGACAAAATATATTAATATGAAATATGCTTACCTTTCATACATCGCTATTTTTCTTCTGGCCATTTTGACAGCGGTGCAATTCTACATTTATATGAAAGGCTCAGACGAAAAAGGATGTGACCGCGACTGCGGATGCGGCCATGATCACGATCATGAAAAAGATAAGCCTTTTCTGAAAAGGATGTTCATTTATTTCGTGTTCATCTTCCCTTTATGCACCGGACTTTTTCTGCCGGCAGCGACGCTTGATTCCAATATCGTCAAGTCGAAGGGCTTCTCGTTCAAAGCGATCGAACAGCCGGAGCATTATGCCCAAACCCAGTACCTGCGCCCTGATACAAGCATCTACTACGGCGAGGAAGGGTACGATGAATTGATGAATAAAGCGCTGAAAAATTATAAAGGAAAACAGCATATTTCATTAAAAGACGATGATTTTTTGAAGGGCATGGAAACGATCTATCAATATCCGGGAGAATTCCTTGACCGAACGATCGAATTCGACGGTTTTGCCTTTAAAGGGGAAGCGATCAATGATAAACAGCTGTTTGTTCTCCGCTTCGGAATCATTCATTGCATCGCCGACTCGGGAGTCTACGGTATGCTGGTCGAATTCCCTGAACATACGAATATTAAAGACGATCAGTGGCTCCATGTAAAAGGAACGCTGTCTAACGAATACTATCAGCCTTTCAAATCTACGATTCCCGTGATGAAGGTGAAGGATTGGTCTCCTATAAAAGAGCCGAAAGATCCTTACGTTTATCGGACATATTAAAAGCCGGCACTTCATGCACCGGCTTTTCTTTTTCTGTTTACGATTTGTAGCCTGCTTTCTTCATCAGCATTAAATCGATAAACAATTGACATCTAGTATTAAAATCATTGAGATCGATCGATGTCATTTCTAATATTTGTTTGATACGGTAGTTGAGCGTGTTTTGGTGGATAAACAGCTGTTCTGCGGATGGCTTGACCTTGCAGTTGTTGACGAGATAAATTTCAAGCGTTCTCAAAAATTCGGTGTGGCTTTCTTTATCTTTTTCTTTCAGCAGCTGAAGGTCCGGGTTTACATATTGCAGATGATCGTTTTTTGCGGCGATTTGGTCAAGATACCTGAAAAGCCCGAGCTTTTGGTATTCATAGGGAATGTGTTCCTGGCTTCCCGTGATTTCCGCTGCTTTCGTCACTTGGAGTGCCTCTCTGTAGCTTCTGCCAAGGGACAGCGGGCTGCTGTACTCATTGCCGACCCCGATTAAAATAAGAGGCAGCATTTGCGAGCGCAAATGGGTCAACAGACGGTTGATCAGTTCTGAGGCCGCAGCCAGCGCGGAACGCTTGCGCGACACACTGCCGACAATGATGGCGATATTTGAATGATCCTCCAATACGTGACTGATATTATCTTTCAGGTTTAAATAAGACCGGATCGTTTCCTTCAGATCCTCGAGCAGTTCATCCTCCCCGTCAACGACTTGAAGCACCATGACGGTAAACACGGCCGGCAGGACAACGCTCGCCTTATCGGCGGCTGCTTTCAGCTCTTTTTCCGTTTGAAACTGATCGTTAATTGCCTTTTTGTAAAGCTCTTCCGCCTGTTCTTCTTTTTCTTGTTTGAGGCGTTTTTTCTTATAAATGATCTTCCCGACATGAAAGGATGTTTTGTATAAGAAATCAAGCTCTTCATCAGACAGGTCGTCTTCAATCTCCTGCACCCAGATATAGCCCATAATTTCGTCTTTATACTTGGCGCTGACGACAACCCGCTGGTTTAACCCGATTTCTTCAATCTGTTTTACCCTAAAAGGAGTCGGAATCGTTTTCAATTGATCAATAATGCCTTCTTCGACGAACTTTTCAAAGATCGGCAGCGGACATTTTTTGGAGAAAATCGTTTGCTGGTTTGCTGCATCAAAATGGTTAATATAATAGGAGTTATAAGCTAATAAGAAAAAATCTGCGCTTTCCAGTATGACCGGCTTTTTCAGCTCGCCGCTGATAAAGTCAATGATCTCATTAATGTTTGAAAGAGAAACAACTTGTTCTAATAGCTCTTCCATATCCTTTCTCCTACTCGTTTTTAACTTAATCATACTTCTCCTTTACACTCTTGTATAGACTTATATGCGACTTTTAAAAAAATGGGATCAATCCCCTGTTAGAAGGGGGGAGAAGGCCTATAAAAAGAGAGACGGAGAATGGTTCCCCATCTCCATCATCGTTGCAGTGTTTGTTTGTATTGCTCGAATTCATCAAGCACCTGCTGCTCCGGTTTTGATGTCAATAGACTGACGACAAACACAAACAGCAAGCTGGCGGCAAAGCCCGGAATCATTTCATAAAGAACATCGGAAAGTCCGGCTTCCGCCCAAATGATAACGGTAACTGCTCCGGCAACCATTCCGGCAAGCGCCCCCCATTTTGTCATCCTCTTCCAAAACAAACTTAAGATGATCACTGGGCCGAACGACGCGCCGAAACCCGCCCAAGCATAGCTGACAAGACCGAGAATCGTATTGTTTTTTGTCCAGGCGAGACAGAGTCCGACAATGGAAACCGCCAGAACCGAAAGCCGTCCGAAAAAGACGAGTTCTTTGTCAGATGCAGAGCGTTTAAATAGCGTTTTGTATAAATCTTCAGTTAGAGAACTTGATGTAACTAGCAGCTGGGAGGAAATTGTACTCATAACCGCTGCTAAAATCGCCGAGATTAAAAAGCCTGTGATCAGAGGGTGAAACAGGATGTTCCCCAATTGAATGAAGATCGTTTCCGGATCATCCAAGTGAAGCCCATTCTTCGAGTAATACGCAATACCGAGCAATCCGGTCAGCAGTGCGCCCGCACTTGAAAAGATCATCCAACCCATGCCGATCCGGCGCGCTTTCTTCGTTTCCTTGACAGAGGATATCGCCATAAAGCGCACGATAATGTGAGGCTGTCCAAAGTAGCCGAGGCCCCATGCGAACAAGGAGATGATGCCAAGGACACTCGTTCCTTTAAAAATATTGAGGAGGTTAGGATCGATCGACTGGATTTCGCTGAAGGCTTCTCCAGGTCCTCCCGTCTGAATGACCGTCACAATCGGAACAAGAACTAACGCGACAAACATAATGATACCTTGGACAAAGTCCGTCCAGCTGACTGCCAAAAACCCGCCGAAAAGCGTGTAAGCCACGACGACGCCCGAAATGAGCCACAGCCCTGTATGGTAATCCAAATTAAACATGCTGTTAAATAAAACGCCCCCGGAAACCATTCCTGATGATACATAAAACGTAAAAAAGGTAATAATGACGACTCCGGAAAATATTCGCAGGATCTTTGATTTGTCATGAAAGCGGTTTTCTAAAAATGCAGGGATGGTGATCGAATTGCCTGCTACCTCGGTGTATGACCTTAAGCGCGGCGCCACAAAAATCCAGTTCGCCCATGCACCGAGTACAAGGCCGATGACAATCCATGAACCGCTCAGGCCTGTTGCAAACATGGCGCCCGGCAGCCCCATCAAAAGCCAGCCGCTCATGTCTGATGCGCCGGCGCTGAGCGCCGTGACAGCAGGCCCGAGCGTCCGTCCGCCAAGCATATAGTCTGAGAGGTTTGCTGTCCGTTTGTAAGCGTAATACCCAATATAAAGCATCCCTACCATGTAAATCACGATGGAAATGATCAATTGTACGTTCTGAATAAGAATCTCCCCCCAAGTTGCCGTTTATCTAAATTTTTAGACTAATTTCTCTTTTTTTGAAGGCAGCCTATGAAAGGCTGCCTTCGTCCCCCTGTTTAACCCCTTTTCTTACACCTTAAAACGTTTCACTGATCGTTTTCGCCTGCATGTGAAGCGCAAGATAATCAGGGCCGCCCGCTTTAGAATCAGTTCCCGACATTTTGAAACCGCCAAACGGATGGTAGCCGACGATCGCCCCTGTACAGTTGCGGTTGAAATACAGATTTCCGACATGGAATTCTTGTTTTGCTCTGTTGATATGGTCGCGGTTTTTAGTAATGACCGCGCCTGTCAGGCCGTATTCGGTGTTGTTGGCAACTTCCAGCGCCTCATCAAAGCTGCTGACTTTTGAGAAAGCAACAACAGGTCCGAAAATTTCTTCCTGCATTAACCGGGCTTTCGGATCCAGATCGGCAAAGATCGTCGGATCGATGAAGTAGCCTTTTGAATCATCGCCTTTTCCTCCGCTGACTAAGCGGCCTTCTTCTTTTCCGATTTCGATATAGTCCATGATTTTATTATACGATGCCTGGTCGATGACAGGTCCCATATAAACGTCCGCGCTGTCAGGCTCTCCGACTTTCTTGGACTCCGTAATTTCGATTACGCGCTTCAATACTTCGTCATATACCTTTTCATGCACGACAGCCCGTGAACCTGCTGAACATTTTTGGCCTGCAAAGCCGAAGGCAGATGTGAAAATTGATTGTGCAGCCAATTCAATGTCACAATCCTCATCAACGACGACCGTATCTTTTCCGCCCATTTCAGCAATCACTTGTTTTAAGTGTGTCTGACCAGGCTGAACCTTCGCTGCGCGCTCAAAAATGCGCGTTCCGACTTCCCTTGAACCTGTAAACGTAATGATGCTTGTTTTCGGATGATCCACCAGGTAATCCCCGACTTCAGCTCCGCTTCCAGGGACGAAGTTAACTACTCCTTTTGGAAGTCCGCTTTCTTCAAGCACTTCAACGAACTTGGCAGCAATGACAGGCGCTGCGCTTGCAGGCTTCAGAACAACCGTGTTTCCTGTCACGATCGGCGCAACCGTCGTTCCGGCCATGATCGCGAAGAGGAAGTTCCAAGGCGGAATAACAACCGTTACACCAGTCGGTGTGTACACATATTGATTTCGTTCGCCTTCACGGCTGTTAACCGGCTTTCCTTTCGCAAGCTCAATCATTTGCCGCGCATAGTATTCCATAAAATCGATCGCTTCTGCCGTATCCGCATCCGCTTCATTCCAAGGTTTACCTGCTTCTTTGACTAGAAGCGCAGAAAACTCATGCTTTTTGCGGCGCACATTGGCAGCCGCGCGGAATAAAACAGCCGCTCTTTCTTCAGGATCTGTGTATCTCCAAGTTTCAAACGCTTTCGCAGCCGCCTGGATGGCCTTTTCCGCATGATCCTGAGTAGCCTTGGATACCGTGCCTACAACTTCTTCTTTGTTTGCAGGATTGATCGATACGATCTTGTCTTCCGTTTCATACCTTTCTCCATCGATAACAAGAGGATAGGACTGACCCAGCCATTCGTTATTTACCGTTTCCAGAGCTTTTTCGAATGCCTTCCGGTTTTCTTCGATCCCGAAATTTGTAAATGGTTCGTGTTTGTAAGGTGTTGTCATGCTAATCTCCCCTTTTTATCGTTTTATTTCTTCGTCATGCCTTTAAACGCAAAAGCGATGTTGGCAGGCCGTTCGGCAAGCCGTCTCATAAAGTATCCGTACCAGTCGTCTCCGTAAGGAAGATACACACGCATATTGTAGCCTTCCTTCACCAATTCCACCTGAGTTTTGCTGCGCATCCCGTACAGCATTTGAAATTCGAAGCGGTCTTTGCCGATTTGATGCTCTTTCGCAATTTCTTTGGTGTAATCAATCATCTTGTCGTCATGAGTTGCGATGGCTGTGTAATGGCCGCTCAGCAGCTGCTTTTTAATGAGCTTTTTGTAATTCTCATCCACATCTTTTTTGTCAGGAAACGCCACTTGCGGCGATTCTTTATAAGCTCCCTTCACAAGTCGGAAAAACGGATTATACGGATTAAGCTCCTCCAAATCCTGTTCGGTCCGGTACAAGTAAGCCTGCAGGACCGTGCTGACATACTCGTATTTCTGCCTGAACTCCTTAAAGAGGTCAAGCGTCTTTTGGCAGCGTACTTCATCTTCCATATCGATTGTGACCATCACTTTGTGCTGTTCGGCACATTCCAGAATGCTGGTCATATTATCCCTGACAAGGTCAAGGTCAATATCGAGCCCCAGTGACGTCATCTTTAATGAAACATGTGAATTAAGCTGTTCCTGAGCAATCAGCTGAATGGCCCGAATGCATTCCTGCGTGCGTTCCCTTGCGACTTCCCTGCTGTCTACAAATTCGCCCAAATGATCAACTGTGACAGTCAATCCTTGTTCGTTCAGCCCCTTAATAATCGGAATTGAAGCTTCAAAATCTTTTCCTCCGATAATTTTTCCGGTCGCGACGGAACTCCCCCAATTTCTCGCCAGGCGATTCAGGATGCTGCTTTTAGATAAGAATAGGAAAAAGTCTCTTGTTATCACTTCCATTATCACACCCCGCCATCTCATGAAATATTTCTTTATATTCTTAATTTTATAAGAGCAAAGGGTCGATTCACAATATTTCGAAAAAACAAAAAAGCTGACGATTTTTGTGGTTTTTCCACAATGTTTTACATCTGCTGGGATTTTTTCAGAAACTTTCTTCCTAAAACTTGGATGGTATACGACAATAGAATCAGGAAGAAACTTCGGTAAAGAACAGGATGCGTTTTCGGCGAACCCGTTTTTGCGAATGCCCTTTCTGCCGTTCCGCGCCGCTTTATTTGAAAACGCTTTCTGTTATACTCAACCATTTCCCTATGAATGCAAAGAAAAAACCCTTTAAGAATACTTAAAGGGAATACTATGTTATGCCCACACCTCGTCTAGCGTTTCTATAAACAGCCGGTCAAGCTCCTTCGTCAGATCTTCATGATCTGTTTTATATGCTTTGGCAACCGTCTGAAGCCGCTCCAATTCACGATCAATAAATGCGTGGAGGATAGGGTTTTGAGGTTCAAGATTGAACTCCTCCCCTTTCTTTTTCCTCTCAAGCAGCTGTTGGATTTCCGTTTTCAGCGGTCCATCTTCCGTAAGTTCGTCAAGCAAAACCTGAAATTCAATCGGAGGAACCGTCCGGCGGCTTTCAATCCACTGACAAGCCAGAATTGGGCGGAGCACATAAAAATATTTTTTGATTTTCACTTCTTCCCGCTGCAGATAGTGGCGGAAATTCCCTGATGCCATATTGAGATAATGGTACATGCAGGAGACTGGAGAAAAGGCGCGGCTTTTCAGCCGCCTCATGTTTTCCGCCAGCGAATAGGCTTCATAATAAACCGTTCCCGAGGAAAGCCATTCGAGAAGCGGAGGGTTTGATTTCCTAAACAGTCTTAACGCTTTTGTCAGCTCCCAACCGCTGATATCGAGAGAATCGTCAATCGGCAGTTCAATCACATCGCGCTTTGCATCAATTGACAGATACCAGTCTTTTTGATGGACATAAATAAATCTGACATCGTAATCACTGTCCTGTGAGGGAAAGCCCCAGGCTCTGCTGCCCGATTCAACCGCATAGAGGATTTTAACACCGTATGTCGCTTCAATGTTTTTCAGTTCTTCTTGAATTCGCTGTTTCATAATAAGTGCACCGCCAGTTTATCGTTTCTATTATTTACATTATAGTGTCTGCTCAGGCATTAAGCGACTTTTTTGCGGTCGCAGAGCCAGAAAAGATCTTATCCAGAGAAGTGGCTGCCGTGTATTCTTTGGCCTGCCCGTTTTTATGGCGGCGGGACGCCAAACGGTCAAACAAGACCGAAAGAGCCAATGATCAGACAAATCATTGGCTCAATATATTGACACAGCGATAGAAACAGCTTAATTAAACGTTTGTTTAAGATCAGCTAAGCCCCAGCATCTCCACAATGTAGTCGGCCGTTTCCTCGGCAGACCGGTGATCTGTTTCGACTTTCAAGTTGTGGAATGCATACATGCTCTTTCTCTCATTAAACAGCTGTTTCATTTCTTCGATTGAGCGGTTATGAAGAACCGGCCTGTTCTCAATCAAGAGATCCATCCGCTGCTTCCAACTCTCCCATGTTAAATCCAGAAAGATGACAAAGCAGTGTTCGAGACACTTCTTTCTGATGTCCTCCTGTTGGAAAGCGCCTCCCCCTAAAGATACGATGCTGCCCATTGTATGTTCGCACATCTGAAAAATATATTCTTTTTCAGTCTGTCTGAAAAACGCTTCCCCTTTTTGTTTAAACATCTCCGGAATAGTCATTTGAAAGTCATTTTCAATCTGCTGGTCGATATCGATAAAGTCGCGGTCTAATTTCTTTGACAGAAGCTGACCAATGGTTGTTTTCCCGACGCCCATAAACCCGATCAGCACGATATTCTTATCTCTCATTGCGGCATTCATTTCCAGCTTCTACTCCTCCTTGCATAAAGGAATCAAATATCTTAATTATATGGCAAATTCAGCTTGAATGATATAGGGTGCCTGTTAATAAAAAAAGAGGCTGAAGTCAGCCTCTTTTTTGCTATTCCCACCAGTCGTCAAACATTGAAGCAGGGACTTGGCGTTTGTGCTCGGATGCCTTATAGCGTTTTTCGATCGCCTCGGCCACCTCGCTGGAGACGGCTTTTCCTTCAAGGTAGTCGTCGATGTTATCATACGTCAGGCCGAGCTCTGTTTCATCGGATTGCTGAGGTTTTTCATCAAGCAAATCGGCGGTCGGAGACTTCGTATAAAGCCGCTCCGGCGCTCCCAGTTCTTCCAGCAGGCTTCTGCCCTGGCGCTTTGTCAATCCTGTTAGCGGCAAAAGGTCTGCCCCTCCGTCTCCGTATTTTGTGAAGAATCCGGTAACAGCTTCTGCAGCATGGTCTGTTCCGATCACTAGCAGCTGATTTTGACCCCCGATCGCATATTGGGCAATCATCCGGACTCTTGCTTTTACATTGCCTTTGTGAAAATCGGCAAGCGCCTCTCCCGTGACTGACTGATATTGATCAGCAAATGAGCCTACAGTTGAAGCAATGTCAAAAGCAAAAGACTTGTCAGGCTGGATAAATTTGAGTGCCAGCTGGGCGTCATCTTCATCCTGCTGAACGCCGTAAGGCAAGCGGACCGCAATAAATTCCGCCTGAACGCCTTCTTCTCTCAATTCTTCAACAGCCAGCTGGGCAAGCCTGCCCGCCAATGTGGAGTCCTGTCCTCCGCTGATGCCTAAAACAAAACCTTTGGCACCCGTTTTTTTCAAATAGCTTTTTAAAAAACCGACCCTTTTTTCAATTTCCTGTTTCGGTTCGATAGAAGGCTTTACATTCAGTTCCTGCATGATTTTTTCTTGTAAAGTCATCCGTCATTCCTCCTTTTGACTGAATGAACCGTAATGATTATGTCTTTAACTATAGCATATGTTTTATTTCAAAGTGAATATTGAGGTGCGCAGAGAGCCTTTCCTCCCTCTTTTCTTCGTGAATAAAAAAGGCTCCCCATGGCAAAATAACAAGAAGATTTAGAGGGGTTGAAACGATGAAACGACAAGCGAAAAAAGGAGATTTAAAATGGTGGCAGCTCTCCATGATCGGAGTCGGCTGCACAATTGGAACGGGGTTTTTTCTCGGTTCAAGCATCGCGATTAAGAAAAGCGGCTTTTCCGTATTAGCCGCCTTTCTTCTTGCTGCCCTTGGCACTTTTCTCGTCTTTCAGCAGCTGGCGAAATTAACGGCGGATCATCCTGTTGAAGGGTCTTTTTGTTCTTATGCCAGGGAGGCCTTCGGCAATTGGGCGGGGTTTAGCAATGGCTGGGTCTACTGGTCATCGGAAATGCTGATTATCGGGAGTCAGTTGACGGCGATCTCCCTGTTTACACGCCATTGGTTTAACCAGGTTCCGCTGTGGGTGTTCGCCTCCATTTATGCGATTCTCGGGCTGATCGTCATTTTCACAGGGCGCAGCAGTTTTGAAAAAACGGAAAACATACTGGCCGTGTTGAAAACGGCGGCCATTTTAATGTTTATCATCATCGCTGTCTTGGCATTGTGCGGGCTGTTGCCAGGAAAAACGCCTGACGCGCAGTTCCCTGATCGGGTTCACGAATTGTTCCCTTTCGGCTTTATGGGATTATGGACGGGGTTGATTTACACATTTTACGCCTATGGAGGAATAGAAGTCATGGGTCTGATGGCGATTCACTTAAAAGACCCGAAAGATTCATCAAAATCAGGGAGCCTGATGCTCATAACCCTTGCTGTGATTTACGTCGCATCGATCGGACTGGCCATGCTCCTAGTCCCCCACGGGGCATTTACCGAACAGAACAGCCCGTTTATTACGTCATTAAAAGACTTTCATCTCGATTTGATCATGGATATTTTCAACGGCATTTTCATTATCGCCGGTTTTTCAACGCTGACTGCTTCCCTGTTCGCTGTCACCACACTAATGGGAACAATGGCGAAAAATGGAGATGCACCGGCCTGCTTTGCGAAAAAAGAAAAGGCGAAAGTATCGTGGCCGGCACTCGGCCTGACGGTGCTCGTTCTCGCTGCTTCCATCGTTCTGTCACTGCTTTTGCCGAAGCAGCTTTATGAACATATGACAACGGCCGCCAGCTTAATGCTGCTCTATAACTGGATGTTTATCCTGCTTTCCAGCAAAAAGCTCACAAAGCCAAAAATGAAAGGGAATGTCCAGATTATCACAGCGCTTGTCCTGATTTTATTTGCCGTTTCAGGTACGTTATTTGAAAAAAACAGTAGACCCGGCTTTTTTGTGAGCCTTCTGTTTCTTGCCGTTATTGCTGTTGTGACAATGCTGATGAAAAAAAGGTGGGCCCATCAGGAACAGAAAAACGGGCAGACATAATCAGCCTCCCGCCTTCAGCAGTTCGAGCATCCCCTGATAGCCGAAGTAACATCCGAAAACAATTAGACTGATGCCCGCGAGCCAAGTCGTTGCTTGGATCATCCGCGGGCTTAAAAATGTTCTGAATGTCCCCGCAAGAAAAGACATGGCCAAGTCCCACAAAAAAAGTCCGATTAAAATGCCTGAACTGCATATTAGCAGCTGGTATGATTCGTACGTCTCTACCGTTTTCGCCAAAATGCTTCCGTAAATGCCGAGCCAGAACATGATGCTCAGCGGGTTTGAAAGGGAGATCACCAGCCCAGACAAGAAAGATTTGCGGTATGAACCTTTCTCTCCCGCACCTCTCATCAGCGATACTTCCTTCGCCTTGACCAGGCTCTCGATCCCCGTATAGGTCAAAACAAAAAAACCAAACAGCCATAAAAATGTTTTTAAAAATGGCGCTGTCAAAAATTGAGCGACTCCAAAATAGATCAAAGCCATATATAAGACATCCGCCGTCACAGCGCCAAGACCAAACAGCCAGGCATGAAAGAAGCCACCTTTCATCCCCCTGTCGATCTGCGCCGCATTCACAGGGCCGACAGGTGCGGCCAAAGACAAGCCCAAAAACACATAACTCAGGAAGATGTTTATCATATCTCGTCCTCCTTCCGCGGATAACTTGTACAATGTATTCAAAAAGAGGAGATGATAGAACAAACAGATTAAAAAGCCTTTTCCCATTGCGGGAAAAGGCTCTTCTTTATATGCCAAGCTTTGAAAGTGCAAATGTCCAAATGCAAATGATGAAAAGCAGGATCAAGCTATATTTAACGGTTTGGCTGAAAAGCTTTGATTCCTGCCCTGTCTCTTGGACCGCGGCTGTTGCAATCGCAATCGACTGCGGTGAGATCAGCTTGGCCATCACGCCTCCCGCGGTATTGGCGGCAAGCAGCAACGCTGAGCTTGTCCCGATTTGCGCTCCGGTGACAGCTTGCAGGTGGCCGAATAATGCATTGTTGCTGACGACTGAACCTGTGATAAACACGCCGATCCAGCCCAATACGGGACTGACGAACGGAAAAATATCCCCTGCTTTGGCAAGCGCCAGTCCGATGGTTGAACTCAATCCGGCATAATTGGCCAGGTTTGCAAAACCCATCACAAAGCAAATGGTCAGAACAGGAAGCCACAGTTCCTTGACCGTCTCTTTCAGGCTGGAAAGTCCTCCGCGGAAACTGATGTTTCGGCTCAGCACAATCGTGAAGATCACGGCGATCAGTATCGCCGTACCCGTCGCTGAAATGAAGTCAAGCTTCATCACGGCATCAAGCGGTGCCGGTTCCGGAGCGATTGGCGGCGTTTTCAGCACTTCCCGGTGAAGAAAAGGCATGTTGAATAAAATCGTCGATTGTTTCAGCCATCCGCCTTCCTGAAAAAGTCCTTTAAAACCGGGCAGGCTCCACACCGCAATGACGGCGGTCAAGATATAAAACGGAGACCAGGCTTTCATAATGTCTGCTGCATGATATTTTTCAGCGGGTTCATGTTCATTCCCGGTTTCTCTGTATATGTGGCGCGGCTGCCACTTTTTCAAAAACAGCGCCAGCGCTCCCATACTGATTAAAGCGGCCAAAATGTCCGCAAGTTCCGGCCCCAATCCAATCATCGTTAAAGTCTGCACCGCCGTATAGCTTCCGCTTAATACAAGGAGAGCCGGCAGCGTTTCCCTTATTCCTTTAAACCCGTCCAGTATGAAAACGAGCAGGAACGGGACAAAGAAAGTGATGAACGGCAGCATCAAAGCGAGCGTTCTGGAAAGCTCAACCGGTGTCAAGCCTCCCATCTGTGCTCCTGTGATTACCGGAATTCCGATCGCTCCAAAGGCCCCGGATGCCGCATTCGCAATTAAACATAGAGATGCCGCTTTTAAAGGTTTAAAACCAAGCTCGACAAGAAGAACGGCGCTGATCGCAATCGGCACGCCGAAGCCTGCCGCGCCTTCCAAAAAGGCGTTAAAACTGAACCCGATCAGCAATAACTGAAGCCGCTGGTCAGACGAAATCCCGGCAATGCTCGCTCTGATCACTTTAAACTTTCCGGTTTTGACAGAAATTTTGTAAAGCCATACAGCCATCAGGACAATATATCCGATCGGCCAAAGACCGTTTGCAATTCCAAGTAAAACGGCTGAGACAGCTTTCGCAGCCGGCATGTGAAAAAAGAAAACCGCTACAATAAAGCTGACCGCCAGCGTCAAAAATGACGCGATGATTCCTTTCATCTTCAGCACGGTCAATGCAAGGAGAAAGAAAAGAATCGGCAGAATGGCGGCAAAAGCGCTGATAAACAGATTCCCAAACGGATCGTATATCTGCTGCCACATTTTCATCATCTCGCAATCTTCATGGTGTTAGTATCTTCATGATGTTCAGTTATGCCTGCAGTTCAAAATGCGGTTTTAAAATTGCTTTTAACACACCTGCGCTATGCTTGAATTGCTGTTTTTCCTTTTCATTCAGGTCGAGCTCAACAATTTCCCTCGCTCCGCATCGGCCGACAACCGCCGGAACTCCGATATAAACATCATTTTCCCCAAATTCGCCTTCAAGATGTGCGCTCACGGTTAAAATCGCTTCTTCATTGCGGTAAATCGCTTTCGTGATACGCGCGAGGCTCATGGCAACTCCGTAGTATGTCGCACCTTTTTTCTCGATAATGTGGTAAGCGGCGTTTTTGACATTGTCAAACAGTTGATCAAGATCTTCTGCTTTGTATTTCTCATTTCTTTTCAGCAAGTCGCTGACGGGAACTCCGCCGATATTCGCGTGGCTCCAGACAGGCAGCTCCGTATCTCCATGTTCACCAATGATGTAGCCGTGGGCATTGTGGGCAGCGACACCGAAATACTCGCTGAGCAAGTAACGGAAACGGGCTGTATCAAGTGTTGTACCGCTTCCGATCACGCGTTCTTTCGGAAGTCCGCTGAATTTCCAAGTCGCGTAAGTCAAGATGTCGACCGGGTTTGTAGCGACAAGGAAGATGCCGTCAAAACCGCTGGCCATGACTTCTCCGATAATTCCTTTGAAAATTCTCAGGTTTTTTTCGACAAGATCCAGACGGGTTTCACCCGGCTTTTGGTTTGCTCCGGCGCATACGCAGACAATGTCGGCGTCTTTGCAGTCCTCATATGTGCCGTACCATGTTTTCACAGGATGTGGGGCAAATGCTTTACCGTGGTTTAAATCCATGACATCGCCCATTGCTTTGTCTTTATTTAAATCAATGATCACAAGTTCGTCTGTGATACCTTGGTTAATTAACGTAAATGCATAACTGCTTCCAACAAAACCCGCACCGATCAAAACTGTACGGTTGACTTTTTGGTTTCTCATGACTCATCATTCCTTTGCCGTTTGTTTTAAAATCTAAGCTGTTTGTGAAACTCTTCACATTCATATTGTGCAATACTTCACATACTTTTTCAAGTGATATACATTTTTATTTATGTCTATTTTGTGTCTCTACATACTTCTTCCTTAAATTTGTACATTTTTTGGTAAAAATATGCCTTACAGCTAAAGAAAAATTGGTAAACGTGCTGCAAAAGACTGCTTTATCTGCAAGTGCATCAGGCCCATTCCAATCTAAGTTTCCCCTTTTCAACAGTCATAACACATCAAATCTTCAGCAACATTCAATCATCGCCGGGTATAATGCCGTCCAAATTAACATTTTAAATATTCAATCTTTTAGTTTGTTAGTAAAGCTGACAAAAATACTGCCAACCCTATTCTATTTTGTCATGATAAATTCTAGAATCTATCGGATGGGGAGTGTTGCAATTGAAATTGGCGGATTTGAGGAAGAGCGGACACGCGCCTTCCTTGTTGTCATCTTTTTTATATTTCGATGTCAGCTTTATGATTTGGGTGTTGCTGGGGGCGCTTGGTGTTTATATTACGGCTGATTTTGATTTATCTCCATCACAGGTCGGATTGATTGTCGCCATACCTACTTTGGCCGGATCGTTTTTCCGGATTGTGCTCGGCATTTTAACCGACCGTTTCGGACCGAAAAAAACGGCTATTGGCGGAATGCTGCTGACGATGATTCCGCTGATATGGGGGTGGCAGTTCGGTTCATCGGTCGCCGAGCTGTATATCATCGGAATTTTACTCGGTGTGGCAGGCGCAAGCTTTTCCGCATCCCTTCCGATGGCGAGCCGCTGGTATCCGCCGCACTTGCAAGGCCTTGCCATGGGGATCGCCGGAGCGGGAAACAGCGGAACACTGCTCGCTACACTATTCGGCCCTCGCCTGGCGGAGCAAGTGGGCTGGAACGGCGTCATGGGATTGGCGCTGATTCCTCTGATACTCGTGTTATTCAGCTATTTCCTTATGGCAAAAGAACCTCCGAATCAGCCGGCGCCTAAACCGCTCAAAGACTATTTTGCTGTTTTCAAAGAAAGGGACACTTGGTATTTTTGCCTTCTCTACAGCGTAACATTCGGAGGTTTTGTCGGCTTGTCCAACTTTTTAAGCTACTTTTTTGCATCCCAGTATGCCGTTCCGGCGGTAAGGGCCGGCGAATTTGTCACGCTCGTCGTTGCATCGGGAAGCTGCCTCCGCCCTGTCGGCGGGTTGATTGCCGATAAAATCGGCGGCGTGCGTCTGCTGCAATTCCTCTTTATCGGGGTGGCTCTGTGCATGTTCTCAGTCAGTATGCTCCCGTCTCTTGGCGTTGTCACAGCCGTATTATTTATCGGCATGGGCTGCCTCGGGATGGGGAACGGCGCGATATTCCAGCTTGTACCGCAGCGATTTCAGCAAGAGATCGGGATGGTGACGGGAGTCGTGGGCGCTGCGGGGGGAATCGGCGGATTCTTCCTCCCGAATATTCTCGGAACGCTGAAGCAAATCACGGGTACGTATTCAAGCGGATTCCTCACCTTTACCGTTATCGCATTTTTGGCACTCGGACTGCTTTTGCTTGCTCAGGCCGGATGGAAAAAACAGTGGAAAACCGAGGAGAAATCAATTCGAATATAAAGGGAGCCGCTCGATTCTTTTCGGGCGGTTTTCTATTCCTGCCAGGACCGTGACGATTGGATGCTCGTGTGAATAGAAGCAGCGTATATCCCCCTGATCCTCCCGATTGTTGAAATGAAGATTCAAGCACTTTTTTCGCGAATTCCAGCATCCCGCTATCGAGCGGATAAAGCCCGTTTGGCTCTTCAGATTTGCGAACCTTCCAAAATCGATTTGCTAAATCCTCATGTCCCTTAAATGAGTGATCAAACAAGCACATGATATCCTCCGCGATTTTGCTGTTTTTCACAATCTTACTCGCATAATGCGGCGCGGGAAGCTTTTCAAAAGAGATTCGTCAAATTCGAATACCAGATATTCATCCATATCATGTTGTCCGTATAAAGCAGGATGCCGATGACGATCATCAGCGCGCCGCCGATTTTCATGAGCATATTCGAATATTTCATAAGCGGCCTGATGTTTCCGATAAAAAACGCCATGAGCAAAAAAGGAATGGCAAAACCTAGAGAATATGCGGTGATCATCATGAATGCGCTCCCAAAATCAGGGTTCTGAAAATTTGCATATGCGATCGTTCCGAATATAGGCCCGATGCACGGCGTCCAGCCCGCCGCAAAAACCATTCCGACAAGCATTGAATTCAACAAGCCTATTTTCCCTCTTCTAAACGAAAGGCGCCGCTCCTTCATCATGAAAGCCGGCCGGAAAACGCCGAGGAGGAACAGGCCCATGACGACGACAAATATTCCACCCAGCATGCGGATCAAGTTATGGTATTGCAAAAACAGCAGGCCAAACGAGCTGGCGGAGAAACCCAATATGTAAAAAATTACAGAAAAGCCGGCCAAAAAAGCAGCCGCGTGAATCATCACCGATTGTTTGATGCGCTTTGCATCTCGGTCTTTCAAATCGCTGACCGAAATCCCGGTGATGTAGGAAATAAATGATGGATACAAAGGCAGGCAGCACGGAGAAATAAACGACAGGAAACCGCCGCCGAATGCCAGCCATAAAGCGGCCATATACTTCCATCCCCTTCATGTTTATATATTTTTTACCATGTGATTCTCTTTCTCTAGCATAACATAAAAAACCGCCTATCATGGCGGTGATTTTTTGTATATTTGAAGCCGTCGCCAGATCATCCGGCGGACGGCTTCTTCACTATCCTTTTTAACCGTTTAAAGCGGCTTTTTTCATATTGTCCTGAAGTTCCAATATGCGTTTTGCCCCTTCTTCGCGCAGGCGTTTGTTCTCATCTTCAATCTGCTTCGTCTCCTGCATGCCTTTGACAATCGTATTCCAAGACTGTTCGATCGTTTCAATATCGATGCTCGGCCTTCCGGACATTCTCGCGATTTCAACGGACTGGCTCGAAATATTTTCCGCGTTTCGCTTCAGCATTTCGTTGGTGCGGCGGTCGAGTTCGCTCATTGAATCGGCGACAAGCTTTTGGCGCTTGGCGGTCACCGCCTGGATGATGCCGTTTTTGAAAATCGGAATCGTAATGATGAATGCCGAGTTGATTTTTCCGATCAGCTTTGTGTTTCCGCGCTGGAGCAGACGGATTTGCGGCGCGGTTTGAATCGCAACCATCCGCGCCATATCGAGGTCATACACCCGTTCTTCCAGCGCTTGAATACCATTTCGAAGCGTATCAAGCTCCATCTGTGCCATTTGGTTACCGCTGGCCGCTTTCGCTTCATATTCAGGGATGAGCTGCTGCAATTCTTCTATTTTCATCTGGCCGGCTACGACGTATTTCTCCAGCTCCACATAGTAATTGAGGTTGCTTTCATACATTTCATCAAGCGTCACGGTCGATTTTGTCATTTCATCTTTATATTTCGAAATTTCGACGTTGATTTTTTCGATTTCACCGCCGAGCGTTTGATATTTTTTAAATATTTTCTCGATCATGCTGTTGCCGCGCTTAAATAACTTGGAAAGCAGGCCTTTCTGTTCTTCAAAGTCATTCTTGTCAAAGCGGTCCATGATTTTACCGAGCTGCGTCAACATCGCACCTGAATCTGTCACACTGTTTGTTCTCATCATAGAGAGAATACGGTCTGAGAACTTGGATATTTCAAGAGCGGGCTCTTTTCCGAATTCTAAAAGCTCCACTTGGTTTTTTACGTCAATTTGCCGTGTCAGAGCTTGCACATCGGGCTCCCGGCGGAGTTTGGCACGGATGTCTTCCGCTTTTTCAATCGTGATCTCTTCCTCTTTGCTGATATTGACGATGCTTGTTTCATTTGGATTTGCCATCAGAGTGGCTCCCTCCTTAAAAGATTTTATTGATGAACTTCCGGACGATTGACGGCTCTTTAAATTCCTGGTTGAAGGACATGTCATCAAGCCAATGGGTATCGAAATGCTGTCCATCGATATAGCGGTCAATACACTTATAGCCCGGCGGATTATAGATGATGATATCGATGCCGATTTCATTTAACAAAAGCAAGGCGGCCGCGTCTGAACGGGTGAGTGTTCCCGTCTGTTCAGTGTGGTACAAGATCAGCTTCGGCACTGTCTGTGAATAGTCAAATGTCTGAATCATATTCAAAAGCGCTGCCGGAAGCTGTACCGCCTGGGTAAACAAATACAGCTGCACATCGGCTGATTTTTCATTGTTCAAGGCCAGCATCTTCGGGCTTTTGCACAGCCTGGAAACCGCTTGGGCAATGCCGCGCTGCACTCCCTCAGGCAAATGCTTGTAGCGCCATATATTGCTCTCCATTAATCGGCCCGGATCGATCGCCCCCGTTTGATCAAGCGCATGGCTGTAATGGAATTGATAATTGGACGTCTCTTCCTTTGTAAACGGGAAGCGTCGGATCGTATGCGACTCCTTATACTCCGTCAGCGTCTGCAGACGGTCCCAATACTCTTTTTCATTGCTGGAGACGCCCATGACCATCGCGAATAAGTTCGGAATGTTGACCGTTGATTGAGACGCTTGAAAATCGGGTCTGATAAAGGCGCGTTCCTTCGCAATTAAAAACAGTTCATCATACGTGGTCTTCAAAGTCACGGAGACCGGGGTATGCTCCCTGAACTGCCAAGGTTTGTACATGAGCGAATCCTCATTGTGCAGAACAGTATCCAGCTCCTTCGCGGAACGGTACGCCACCGTTGATTTTCGCTGAGGCTTTTCAGTCGGGAACGGCTCTAATGCAGACGTGCCCGGGTATGTGAAAACAAAAGAAAGCTTTTGCTCAGGATCAAGCTGCCGAAATTCGTCTTTTCCCTCCGGATGAAACAGCAGCACATCACATCCGACAAGCATCAAATAGTATAAAAAATACCGTTGGCTCTTTGTGGTGTCCCCATACCAAACCACTTTCGGCATCGCATTTTCGCAGTCGGCTTCTTTCAGCCACTTCTCCAAATGATTGCCCATCCATTTGACAAGGTCGAGGAGGACCCGGCGAAACTCCGAATCGTTCAATCCTTTTTCATGAAAGGACTGAAACATCTGCAGCACTTCGATAAGCGCCTTCCTTAAATGGCGGTGCATCGCGGCGTCAGGGTGCTTAGGAATGAGCTGCTCCCCGTCGAGAAAAGCGGCAAACCGATTGACGGAAAGCCCTTTTTCTTTCTGATTGACCATATGGATGCGCTGTATGGCCTGAAACCTTTCCGGAGAAATGGTCTTATCAAGCGTCTCGCTTAACACATGCACATCACCGGACTCATACAGCTCATGGAGATATATGTAGTAATCCGTTTCATCGTGCGGCGTTCCGAGAATCCGTCCCGCCAGACGGCTTATCATCAGATGTCCGTTTTTTTCATACGGGGTTCTCTCCGGCAGCGGCTTCTTGATGATCTGCTTCCATTCATCATCATTGACCAGGGCGTTTTGAATATTAATCTCTTGATTCATAGCGCTCAGCCGTCTCCCCTTTCTTCTGAGTCAGTGTCACTTTTCCGTCCAAATACGGCACACATGCCCGCTCTTGTTACGGCATAGGTTGTCCCGAACTTTCGGATTGTTCCTGCAGGAAAATCATGCGCTCTCTTTCGGAGCGTAGACGAATCAATCCCCCACTCTTCACAAGCCTGCTGGGAACTGAGAATCTCGCTGCTCGTGAGATCGACTATTTTCATCATGGCTGTTCATCCTAAACATTCATTTGTTTTCTCCTGAGAATATTCACAATATATGATTGCCGTCTGCGGCTCTTATTTTTGAGACCGGAGTGATGGTGCGGCATTTATACAGCAAAGGCGCTTTGCCCATTTCTCAACACCCGGCCCGGCCTAACTTCCGAACGATCCAAGATTTGAAAGCGGTTTGGACGCTCTAAGTATGTCTGTATAGCTGCGGTTTTCATGATATACACCGTAGATTTCAGCCTTTAATAATATTTTTTTGGCCCAGCTGAGGTACGGCTTGATTTCGATCATTTTATTTGAAAAAGAGCTTTTCACAACGCCTCGGGTGCCGTCGGCACTTTCGACGATGCTCAGGGCATCCAGATAATCTTCCATTGATATAACGTGCAGGCTTTGGACCGCTTTTATTTGTGACGGATGAATCACGCTCTTGCCGTGAATGCCGTTGGCCAGATCAAGAAGCGTTTCATTGATCAATCCGTCTATATACCGATTGATCACAAGCGAAGATTCCCCCGCATCAGCCCAATTCGGCCCAAAAGTCTGAACTGTTCGCGAAGCATCTTCAAAGTACTCCCAGACAGGCCCCGAAATCACAAATTGCAAGCCGAAATAATTGACGATATCTTTGATGAAATCAGAGATGACCAAAACGTCATAAATCGGCGTTTCCGGTTTTCTTCTTATCCCATACAGACCGCACAAATCAGTCGCGCCGATCCTAATATTCAGAACGATATCTTGATAAAAGCCCAGCGTTGATTTTAATTCTTGAAGCGCCTTTGCCCTCGTTTCCATTGCCAGCAGGTCGGGTGTCTCAAAGATCGGCATTCCGTACAGCACAATGCCGGATTCTTGCGACAATTTCGTTAAAGTATCAAGATAGTGCTCCGCATTCAGCATCGAAAACTTCGGAAATACGAATCCGGTAAACAAGTGAAGCGCGCGGCCGAGCTTGTTGCCCAATTCGAGCATTTGCTCAGGTTCCCGCACCCGGATAAACATCAGCGGCAGCACATCGCCGCTGATGTTCTGCAGTTTTTGCGCCTGGTAAATCATGTCGGCCTGACTGACAAGATTGTTTTCAGCCTGGAGAACCTCACAATCGCCGATCGAATCTTCAAGGCAAAAAACGACCGAGCACAGCTCAGGATACTTGTTATTGATCATGACATCTGCTATATCTTTTCGGTTCCCCGGAACATAAAGCGCAGCTCCAAGCGCATGCTCCAGAATGTGCTTCGGAGAGTCTTTAGTAACCGAACCCGGCAGTTTGAAAAAGACATCTTCTTTTTGAGAGGCGGATAAAAAATCAAAGTATTGCATATGGGTCACCTTCTTTGAATAAGAATCATACACCCCTTTGATGTAAAAAAGGGCGGAGCAGATATACTCCCCCCTTTATGTTTTGCAGTTTGTTATTCTTCCTTTGACGCCGCCGTTTGCTCTTTCACAGCTTTTTGCTTGTTCATATAGTGAATGATGAATGTCACGGCAAAAGCGATAATCAGAATGATAAAGAAGACGCTGTGCGGCATTTCAATATGCCATACACTCGCAGCCATTTTCAGTGCGATGATCCCGATTAAAACAAAGGCCGTTGCTTCAAGTTCAGGCACTTTGTCAATCAGCGTCAGGAAGAATTTCGCAACGGTTCTCATCATTAAGATGCCGAGCATGCCGCCGATCAGAAGCACCCATACCTTTTCAGATACGGCAAATGCCGCCAGGATGCTGTCCACCGAAAATGCGAGATCCATGAGTTCTACCGAAATGACAGTCGCCCAGAAGACCCCGAAAACGCGTACCATCCAGCTGTCTTTTTTGATGGCGTTTGATTCATCATCGCCCTCACCGATGAAGAAGTGCTTGATGACGAGCCATGCCAGATATGCGGCTCCGAGCAGTTTGATCCACCAGAATTTAATCAGGATCATACCAAGTCCAATGAATAGAAACCTAAAGAAGTAGGCTCCGATTAAACCGTACGTCAACGCTTTTTTGCGCTGTTTTTCCGGTAGGTGCTTTACCATGACGGCGAGAACGAGAGCGTTATCCGCCGATAAAAGCCCTTCCAGCACGACCAGCGAGCCGATCAGCCCCCAGGAAACGGGGTCCGTTAATACTTCCACCCACATTTCCCAATCGAAAAATGAGGCGTAAACTGACATAATATGATGAAATAAATCCACTTTGGTTACCTCCTAATGATGAAAAAGCAAGACTGAACCACGCAAACGTGATTCAGCCGGCAAAACTAGACTTGCAGGCCGTAGTTGCGGCAAAGCGATGCCAATCCGCCGGAAAATCCGCTGCCGATCGCATTGAATTTCCAATCGGCTCCGTGACGGTACAATTCGCAAACAACAACCGCTGTCTCAATCGAAAAATCCTCTCCCAAGTCAAAGCGAAGCAGCTCCTCATTTGTTGATTCATCAACGAGCCGGACAAACGCATTTGAGACTTGTCCAAAGTTTTGGCTGCGGCTTTCCGCCTCGTGAATCGTCACCGTGATGCCGATCTTTTCAACATGGTCGGGTATTTTTGAGAAATCGACGATGATTTGCTCGTCATCGCCTTCACCTTCTCCTGTCCGGTTGTCACCCGTATGGATCACGGCGCCGCTCGGATGCTCGAGGTTGTTGTAAAAGACGAAGTCGCGTTCATTGATGCAACGATCGTTCTGATCGACAAGAAAAGCCGACGCATCCAAATCAAAATCGGCGCCGCCGGTATATTTGTTTGTATCCCAACCTAAACCGATCAGCGCTTTCGTCAAACCGGGGTTCGTTTTCGTTAAATCGATCCTTTGCCCTTTAGATAATTGAATCGCCATCGATAGGACCTCCTTTAAGAAATGTCAGGGACCGGACAAACGGACGCCAGGGCGGCGACTGCTGTCCGGATCGTCAAAATCAGCCGACCTGCAGGCCGAAATCGGTGGCGATCCTCGCCAGTCCGCCTTGATAGCCTGAGCCGATCGCTGAGAATTTCCATTCTTCTCCGTGACGGTACAGCTCTCCCGTGATCAGCGCTGTTTCAATCGAGAAATCTTCACCCAGATCATAGCGGATTAACTCTTCATTCGAGTCTTCATTGATCACGCGAACATAAGCATTTGACACCTGTCCAAAGTTTTGGCGGCGCGCTTCCGCTTCATGAATCGTAATCACAAAAGAAATCTTTTGAATGTCGGCAGGCACTGCATTCAAATTGATTTTTACCTGCTCATCGTCTCCTTCGCCTTCACCTGTTCGATTATCGCCTGTATGTATGACAGCTCCGCCTGCGCCTTCGGTCTGATTATAGAAAATAAAGTCCTTTTCAGAAGCGCATTTGCCTTCTGCATTGAGCAGAAACACGCTCGCATCCAGGTCAAAATCAGCGCCGCCGTCATATTGATTGACGTCCCAGCCAAGGCCCACGACGACTTTCGACAATCCGGGATTTGTTTTTGTTAAATCGATCTTTTGTCCTTTCGCTAATGAAATTGCCATGTTATCTCCCCATTTCTTTTATGAATGTCAGGCGTAGCGTTTGACGATTTCCGTAATGCTCGTATCGTTTGTGCCTTCTCCGACAGCGGTGAATTTCCACTCGGCGCCGTCACGGTAAATCTCGCCCGCGATCAGGCTTGTCCGTCCAGAATAATCGTCCCGCAGATTGTATTTGACCATCTCCACGCGATCGTTCATATTAACGATGCGTATGAAGGCATTTTCAATCATTCCGAAATGCTGGCTTCGTTTCACGCAATCGTATATATTCACGACAAAGACAAGCTTATGAATATGCGAAGGAACTTTTTGCAAATCTACGATGATTTGTTCATCATCTCCGCTGCCTTCCCCTGTCAGATTATCTCCGGTATGTTCGATGCTGCCGCATCTGCTCTTCAAGTTTCCGAAATAAATGACGTTCTTGTTCTCTGTGACTCTTCCGTTTTCCAGCATCAGCACGGATGCGTCACAGTCAATATTCGGGGCTCCTCCTCCAAACAGCTTTCCAAAAAAACCGCCGCTTCCGGATGCTACCGGGTCCCAGCCGAGACCGACCAAAATCTTCGAAAGCCCCGCTTTCCCTTTTGTTAAATCAATCCGCTGACCTTTCTCTAAAGAAATAGCCAAACTGTTCACTCCTCCGTTGAATCATGACTTTCAAGATCACAGTGCTGGATGAGAATAAGAGTTTGATAGATCCAATTATCACGCCAGCGTGATTCATATCTTCACAACTACAAGACCAATGAATCTTTATTTAACCTGCTTAACTATATATACGGAAAGATTCAGGGGAAAGTTTCGCGGTTTTTCGATATTTTTTTATCATCTTTTCATCCTGGCCAAAAGAGAGACGACAATAGTAGCGATTGCACGAAGTCATCGTGTTTGGTATAGTATATCTAAAAGATATATATCAAAAAGATACAGAAGGCGGTATGTATGACAAAAAGAAATCACACGACTTACGCTCTCCTTGGATTGATTACGGCCGGCTACCGGACGGGTTACGAAATGAAACGAATGATCGACCAAAGTTTGAATCATTTTTGGAAAATCAGCTACGGCCAAATTTATCCCGCGCTGCGCCAATTAACAGAAGCAGGCTGGGTCGCTGCATCTCCGACGCTCTCGGACAAAAAGCCGGACAGAAAAGAGTACCTGATTACCGATGAAGGTCAAAAAGCGCTGCATAGCTGGCTTGAAGAACCGATCAATGGCATCGCCTCAGAAAAAAACGAATTTTTGCTGAAGCTGTTTTTCAGCAAGGAAGAAGAGCGGGAGAAAACCGCTTTGAAAGTCAAGGAGTACCAACGAAAGCTTGAAGAACGGCTTGAGGCATATCAAGCAATCGAGCAGTCAATTCTTTCATGCAGCTCCCATTCAAAGGACAGAGAGTACTGGCTTTTCACTTTGGATTATGGAAAACGCACCACCTCGGCCGGAATTGAATGGTGTGAAGCCACAATCAACCGGCTGAATGGAAAGGAAGGGACCAATGGGTAAAACGATCATCAACAAGCCTTTTACTGCCGCCCCTGAAGATGAAGTCGTTGTATTTGTGATCGGGATGAGAATAAACAAGTGGCATGCTGTTCATAAATTGTGGCCGGTTTTTACCGCCATGGCCCCTATGATAAAAGAGCTTCATCAAAACAAAGACCTCGGCTTTCTGGCAACGGAATCATCCATCAATTTCAGGACGATTTTTCTCATTCAATATTGGCGTTCTTTCGAAGATTTGACAGCATATGCAAAGGCTGATAAACATATGGCGGCTTGGCGCCGTTTTTATCAGAAAACTGCCGCATCAGGAGCCGTTGGCATCTATCATGAAACGTATACAGTTCCAAAAGGGCGCTATGAGGCTTTTTACCATAACATGCCGTTGTTCGGCTTGGCAAAAGCGTACGGACATCAACCTGTCACCAGCAGAATCAAAACCGCTGAGCAGCGAATGCGGGGATCAGATATAGCGGGGAAATAAGCAGAAAGGAGCCTTATCGGTTACCCGATAGGCTCCTTTTCTGCTTAAAAAGCTCCTGCCCCGTCGCCTCCGCCCGCTCCGGGACCGCCCGCATCATATGCCCCGGCGTGCTCCTGTGAAGACGGCAGCTGCCAGCTGTAAAACGGATAATGCAAACAGCCTGCTGCGGCCATACCCAGGACAGGGGAAGCGTAATCAAGCCTGCTTGCTGATTGATTAAACCATCCTGCAGATTCATCCTCAACTTCAAGCACAATTGCATAGATCATCGTCTTTTCGTTTTGAGACAGGCTTCTCCCTGAAAACAAATCTTCTTTTCTCAGATGGTTTCTCCAAGAAAGAATCGATCTTCGGCAGATGGAAGCGTACCTGCTCTCTCTTACGGCCGGAATGAAGGCAATCAATAAGATAGACAGCCCGACGCATATGCCGTAATACAAAATGGTATGGATGCTGTCGATAAACACAGATGCTAAAAACAAGCCGGCCAAAAACAAAATCGTATACAGCTTTGATTTTGCAAGAACAATGCCCGCCGACAGTGCAAAGCCAAATATGACGCAAGCCGCCATGAATCCGGCCTGATGCACCACGTCTGCATACAGGATAAAGAGCAGGAGTCCGGTATGGACCGAAAGCAGTGAAAGCGACAGCATTCTCAGCCAGCGGTTTTCTTGAAACAGCTCCTTGAATTCAGGCGCTTGTCTGACACTTTCCGTCCATTTTTGAACCACGTTTTGAAGAATGATCCTCTTTCGTTCATATTTGCCCAGCTGTTCCTTATGCTTGCATTCTTCCTCAGTCGGCCCGCTGAGGGAATCCAGCCTGAACATATAGGTATCGCTGCCCGTTTGCTCAAAAAGTTTTTCAATTAAGAGCTGATCAGGCTTTGGCAAATCCGCCTTGCTCCCGGAAAATTCGAATTGGTATGTGTCATCAGGCGCCTCAGGATCGTCAAGAAACCTTTCTTCCGCCTGTACCTTCCGCATAGTGACCAATCCCCGTTGATAAAGCGAAAGCATGCCGGCCAGGAGATCACGGTCTGTGAAACGGCCTTTTTTGTAAAGAAAAGCGACAAGTACAGGATCTAAGGACTCGAGTTCTGCAAGCGAAAGCATGGCACGGCGTCTCTTCTTCAAAAACGAAAGCATGACAGCCATGATGACCATGAACCCGACAATCCCCGAAAATATCCAAATCATCCTGTCTGCGCCGGCAATCCGTTCATCCCGATCGGCGTAGCGTTTCGCCTCGTCTTTCTCCTCCTTCAGCAGCTCATCCTTTGTCTGATAAGAAGGGTGCCGGACCGCCTCTTTCAAGGCGCTCTGCGGAAAATATATCCTCAGTTCCGAGCCCGTGCCTGCGCGATAGAGTCCTGTCTCGTAGATGACTGATGAATCGTTCACCTTCGTAATCTTTCCGTTTCCTTTTTCACGCAAAAACGCATGAATATCACGTGCCTTTACCGAATCAGGCAGATGCACTTCAATCTTTACCCGGCCGAAATCCGTATTTGCCTTTTGGTAAAATGAATGAATCAAAATCGACGTGTCTTCAAACTTTTGGGCGGCATCTTCGATCACATAGCGAAACATCACTTTTTTTGTTTCATCCTTTGATGCCGAATAAGCATAATAAGTCCCGTCTTCTTTCTTTGTCTTCAACGGGATGGCTTGATCGCCTTTTTTTTGATGATTGGGAAGCAGATAGGCTTTAAAATTCTTCAAGCGGCTCGCGGTTTCTTCGCTGAACGATCTTGTCGCCCCTTCGAAAGAGCCTTTAAAATCGTATGTGTAAACTTCCTCTACGCTTAAATTACCGTTTTCTTTTACTGTCGCGCGTATATCAGCCCGCTCGATCGAAAAGGATTTGCCTGCTTCAGAAAAGCCTGTGACGAGAAAAAAGGCAATGAACATAAAAAAGAAAAAGGAGTGCTTCATCGTTTAGTAAATCCTTTCGTTTTTTGTATCTGCCTTATATACGGAAAAGCAAGGAAATTGTTTCAGCGGTTCACAGAAATGACAGAGATGACAATTTTATTATAAAAGCACATCTACGGTCTGCCGCACAAGCCATAAAAGAAAATATGCATCATTTCCTCTGTAAACTGTCTGTTTTTTTCAAAGGCTTCACCCAGAGTTTTTGAATGTTCAATGATCATATTCATAAAGATGAGAAAGCTTTCCGCGGTGATCTTGGGAGAGATTTCGCCTGACCGATGACCTTTTTCAATCATTTGGAGCATAAGGGGAATGATTTTTTCATCGTATTGCCGCTTTACATAATCCATTATTTCACTGTCTTCGATCATCACCTCTTTGACGACCGTTAGAGCAAATTTTTGATTATTGGCTTCCCTTTTCTGCAAAATCATCAATTCGATCTTTTCTTTAACGGAAATATCTTTGTTCATATATTCTTCAAAATCGCTGATGGACTGATCGATATAGTCTTTGAAAACCTCTTTCAGGAGCGCTTCTTTGCTTCCAAAGTAATTATAGATCGTCACCTGCGAAACATTTGCCGCTTTTGCGATATCGGTTATCCGGATGCGCTTTGGCTCCCATGTTTTGAGCATATCCAAAGCCGTCTTTTTGATTTTCTCTTTAATCAGCAAAGCCCTTTTTTCAAATCCGTTCATATAACCATCCTTACATATCTTTCTTAATGAAATTATAACATAAAAATATTTCACTAATTCCGTTGACAAAAAAGTTCATAAGAACGTAAAATTAGTTTTGTAATTATTAATCACTATTATTTCATAATTTTCATTTTGGAGGTGTCACATGCTGACAGTTGAACGTCTTACGAAAAAGTTTTCCAATGGCAAAGGTATATTTGATGTTTCATTTCATGTTCAAAAAGGTGAAGTGTTTGGATTTTTAGGTCCAAACGGAGCTGGAAAATCAACAACCATTCGACATATCATGGGGTTTATGAAGCCTGATCAAGGCGATATCAAAGTAAACGGAATGAACATCCGGAATCATCAAGGCGACATTCAGCGGCATATCGGCTATCTTCCCGGAGAGATTGCATTTATCGAAGGAATGACGGGAAAACAATTTCTCGATTTCATGGCAAACATGCATGGTTTAAAAGATACAGCTAAGCGCAATGAACTCATCGAACGGCTCCAATTCGATGTTCATACGCCGATCAGAAAAATGTCGAAAGGAATGAAGCAAAAAGTCGGGATTGTCGCTTCCTTTATGCACAGCCCTGAAGTCATCATTCTTGATGAACCGACCTCAGGCCTCGATCCGCTGATGCAAAAAGTGTTTATTGAAATCGTGCTCGAAGAAAAAGCGAGAGGAACGACGTTTTTAATGTCTTCCCACAGCTTTCCTGAAATCGAACGAACCTGTGACAGAGCCGCCATTATAAAAGACGGCATCATCATTGCCGTCAAAGATATCCATGAACTGCAGTCGATGCAGCGAAAGGTATTCGAAGTTACATTTGAAAACAAGGGCGACATTCCCGCCTTCATGAATTCGGATCTGCAAATCGAATCCCGGACGGACAATCGTGTCAAAGTGGCCGTTTTAGGGAACCATGATCAATTTATTAAAGAAACCGCCAAATATCACATTCGGCACATTGATTCTTCTTCACAAAGCCTGGAAGAGATTTTCATGAACTACTATGACAGAAAGGGGACAGTGAAATGAACTTCTCCCTGTACAAACAAATGATGAGAACAAACATGAAAGGAATCATAAGCTACGGGGCAGGCTCCGCTTTCTATATTCTTTTGATACTGGGCATTTATCCAAGCATCGCGGGCAATGCGGAGGATATTGAGAAAATGATCAAATCAATGCCGGAAGGCTTTCTCAATGCTTTTGGGTTTGAAAACGGACTGGGGAATCTTGAAGATTTTATGTCTGGAGAGTATTACGGTTTAATCTTTATCGTGATTTTGTCGATCTTCTCTGTCATGCTGTCGACTAAGCTTTTGGCAAAGCTCGTGGATCAAGGGTCAATGGCCTATATTCTGTCTGCGCCGACAACGCGCGGCAAAGTGGCTTTCACCCAAGCAGCCGTTTTAACGACAGGTCTTTTGATCATTATGGCCGTGACGACAGCGGCCGGGCTGGCTGGCTACCATTTGATGCTGGGCGGTGATTACGATTTTAATGTGTCAAGGTTTCTCGTTCTGAACTTGCTCGGCTTTCTGCTCTTCTTTGCCGTCGGCGGCATCTCGTTCCTCTTTTCGGCCATTTCAAATGACGAAAAAAGAGCCCTCGGACTTTCCGGAGGCATCACGTTTTTATTCTTCAGCTTCGACTTGCTCGGCAAACTAAGCGAAAAGACGGAATGGATGAGGAGCCTGTCGGTTTTCTCTTTATTCAGACCTGGCGATATTGTAAACGGGAGCGCCGATATCGCTCAAGTGTCTCTTGTTCTTGCCGCGGTCGGTTTTGCCGCCTTCGCACTCAGCATTCTCATCTTTAAAAAGCGCGACTTGCCGCTGTAATATAAAAACGCCGCTCCCGATCAGGAACGGCGTTTGTTTCTGTATGATATTTTATTCAACGACCCGTCTGACAACTCCGCTGAAGGCTTTCTTCCAATACGGGTTGCTCATAGAATCGACGGATACCCCGCGTGAGCTGTTATCGTTCAAGAATGTGCCATTGCCAAGATAAATACCCACGTGACCGTTCGTTTTGTATGTGTCAAAGAAGACCAAGTCTCCACGCTTCATTTCAGACGCGCTCACAGCTCGTCCTTTGCCAACAAGCGTGCTTGTTGTCGCACCGAAGCCAAGCTCTACGCCTGCTGATGCATAAGCCCAGCGCACGAATGATGAGCAGTCAAAACGACGGTTGTCGATATCAGCTTGAGAACGTCCGCCTCCCCATACGTACGGAGATCTGCCGACGATGCTTGAACCTGTGCTGATGGCAGCTTCAATCGCGTTTCCATTGCTGCTGACAACAGAACCGGAAGAGTAGTTTCTTGACGGGCTGCTGCTTTTCTTGCTGCTTGAAGAACCGCTGTTGGACGATCCGTTGGATTTGCTGACTGAACCTGAGGTTGATCCTGAGGTTGATCCTGAGTCTGATTTTTCAGCCGTAGCAGATTCTTCTTTCGCTTTTGCTGCTGCAGCCGCTGCAGCTCTTTCTTCTTTAAGTTTTTGTTCAAGAGCGGCTTCTTCTTTTGTCAGTGAGCCCGCTTCTTTTTTCAGATCGCTCAGCTCTGATTCTGCTGCCGCCTGTTTCGTTTGCAGCTGCTTAGAAAGGTTCGCCTGTTCTTTCAGCTGTTTATCAAGATCCGATTTAAGCGTTTTTAAATCGGCTAAAGTTTTTTGGATTTCATCCAGTTTTGTATTTAAGTCAGACATTGCTTTTTCAAGCTTGTTTTTATCTTTTTCCTGCTCGTCAAGCAGGTCTTTATCCGCGTCAACAATTGTTGAAACAGCCGTTGCACGAGTGATAAAATCTCCGAAGCTTTGTGCGCCCAGAAGGACATTCAGATAGTTTTGGGATCCGCCGTTTTCCTGCAGGCTGCGCACGCGATTTTTAATCACTTTTGAACGCTCTTCAATCCGCTTTTCAGTTTCTTTGATTTCTTTTTTCAGAGCTTCCACTTCTTTTTTGGTTTTTTTGTTTTCTTTTTCTTTGTCTTCGATTTTGTTGCTTGTTTCAAGTGCTTTTTTATCAAGCTCTTGGATTTTGGCTTCAAGCTTTTTCTGCTCGTCTTGCAGCTTGGCGATTTCTTTCCGCTTGCCCTCGATGCCTGAATTCACTTCAGAACGCTTTTGCTGAATTTCTTGTTTTTGCTGAGAGGTTTCTGCCGATGCCGTGTTGTTCATAAAGGGGGTAAATAGACTAGCTGTTCCGAGAATCGACGCTAAACCAAAAGTATAAACCTTTTTTTTCACTTTCTACTCCTCTTTCCTTTATGTATTCTTGTTTTTTCATTATGTAAATTCGCTTGAACATTATTAAAAAATGAATCTTATGACCTATGATTAATATATCCGTTACCGATGTACAGACGTTATTATACCATCTATTTTCGACAATAGGCGTCAATTTATATTACATTTATATTTCGTTTTTGTTTCAGTAGTGTCATGTTTTGACTCATCTTGTTTTAACTCTCGTATTCTCTTCGATTTGACCCTTCCTGCTGTTTTTCATATGCTTGTCTTACTGAAAAGGAAGGCCGGTGACAAATGATGCAGCTCAGTGTTCTTGACCAGGTTCCAATATCAAAAGGCTCAGATGCGTATTCAGCCTTGAAGCATTCTGCAGAGCTGGCAGAGCTCGCGGATCAATGGGGGTACAAAAGGTATTGGTTTGCCGAGCATCACAGCACACGCGGACTTGCCAGTACCGCTCCCGAAATCATGATCGCACACATTGCGGCAAAAACTGCAAACATTCGCGTCGGTTCGGGCGGTGTTCTGCTTCCTCAATACAGTCCCTTTAAAGTGGCTGAAAGCTTTCGGCAGCTTGAAGCCCTTTATCCCGGGAGGATTGACCTGGGGATCGGCCGCTCTCCGGGAGGCACAGCCAAAACGAGGCTGGCGCTGACAGACGGGGTTCATAAAAGCCTGGACGAATTCCCGAGACAGCTTCAAGACTTGTTGGGCTTTTTGACTGATTCCGTCCCTTCCGGACACGATTATTTCGGAATCAAAGCGGCCCCTTTGACGGATTCGCCGCCGGAGGTGTGGCTTTTAGGGCTTGGAGAAAACAGCGCGAAATTGGCCGGTGACATGGGAGCGGGATACGTATTCGGACATTTCATCAATTCCGCAAGAGGGAGGAACGCCTTTCAATTATATCGGGAAAGCTTTCGGCCTTCTCCTTTCTTTAAGCGCCCCCAATCTTTGGCCGCCGTTTTCGTCGTTTGTGCGGAATCCGATGAAAAAGCTGAAGAGCTTTGCTTGAGCCAGGATTTATGGCTTCTAAGAGTTGAAAAAGGATTGGACAGTCTTGTCCCAAGCATTGAGGAGGCAAGATCTGCCACTTACACCGCTGCCGATAAAAAAAAGCTTGCCCACAACCGCAGCCGTATGGTGATCGGGTCTCCTCGAACGGTCAAAAGAAAACTGCTCGAGCTCTCTGACCGATATCAAACAGATGAGTTTATGGTTTTGACGAACGTTTACCGGTTTGAAGATAAGAAGCAGTCTTACGAAAGACTTGCAGAGTTATTTTGATCAAAAAACATCCCTTTTCAAAATCCGTTGAAAAGGGATGTTTTTATTAAAACGTATTATAGACATTCTCACACTCTTCCGCTGTCGGCTCATAAAAACAATGCGCTTTAAAGCGGCCGACATGCGGCTGATTATACCACTGTGCGGGACACGCCCCTGCCGGTCTGAAATACCACAAACTGAATTTTGCCGGCCAGAGCCGCTCTCCGTTGATCGCCCTGCGCGCCAAGCGCCTTTCGCTTTCCCGTGCCCTTTGATAGAAATAACCGTGCGTCACGGCTTCAAACGCATGCGGCTGATGGATCATCTGCGGAATGGTGCGAAGTCCCACAAAGTCGGAACAGTTTGCCCTGATGCGGTTGATTCCGACATTTCCGACCATCAGCATTCCTTGCACGCCTTCGCCTTCAGCCTCCGCTCTCAAAAGTCTGGCCAAAAGATTGATATCTTTAGAAGAAGCCTTAACTACTGCCATATTAGTCACCCCCATGATGTCGTCACCTTTATCATATTCTGTTTCATTTAGGTGATGACGATTTCGGGATTTATCTTTGACATTCCCCTTGAAAGAAAGCTATTCTTCTATTATCAGAACCCGAGAAAAAACAAAGGGGAGCGGAGGGATCGGATTGTCAGTATTGAAAAGCCCTGAATGGGTATACAAACGATTAAGGGAAAATCCGGACCAAACGGTTATTGTCGATGTGAGGTTTCATTTGACAAAACCGGACGAAGGCCGGAAAACGTATACGAAAAGCCATGTGCCGAGAGCCGTTTACATTGATTTAAAAGAGGATCTGTCGCGTAATGCGGAAGTGCACGGCGGCAGACATCCGCTTCAAGACCCTGACCGTCTGGCCGCAAAGCTTGGGAAAATCGGCATTGACCGGGAAACAGATGTCATTGTTTATGATGACAGCGGCGGCATGTTTGCAGCGCGCTTTTGGTGGCAGCTTCACTACCTCGGGCATGACAGCGTCTATATTATGGATGGGGGTCTGTCCAACTGGATCAAATCGGGCTATGCGATGACCGCCGAGGTTCCCCGTCCTATCCAGCGCGAGTTTAAGCCGGCGCTCAGAGAAAACGAACTCCTTGATGCCGGAGACGTGCTGAAGCGAATCGGCAGAAAAAGCTCCATCCTGATTGATGCGCGTGATCCTTCCCGATACACAGGGGAAAACGAGCCACTCGATCACCGGGCCGGCCATATTCCCGGAGCCAAAAACTTTTTTTGGAAAGGCAATCTGACCGAAAGCGGATTATGGAAAAGCAAAGAACAACTCAGACAGCACTATGCTGTTTTAGACCCGGACAGTGAAATTGTCGTCTATTGCGGATCGGGCGTATCAGCCTGCCCAAATGTGCTCGGCCTGAAAGAAGCCGGATTTGAAAATGTGAAGCTGTATGCCGGCAGCTGGAGCGATTGGATCAGCTACCCCGACCATCCGATCTCCACTGGGACAGAGGACGACACCTGATCTTACAAGAGACGGCGGCCGGGGGCCTTTGTGCCTTAGCCAGCCGCCGTTTATTACATGTTTTTGCTCATAAACGCCTTTCCGTCATGGGCATCGATAAAGTACGGGTAGACCGGCCGGTAAATAAGCCTGTAGAAGTCATCCTTTTCCCGACTGTAATCCCTTTCCCATTGCAGCTTCACATCAAATGCCGCTGCAAAAACCGCTTTCGCTTCTTCCTCTGAAATAGATGGCGAAGGACTCAGATCGGCCAGCGCTCCCGGCTCGATTTCCGGACCGTTATAACCGACGACCCTGCCGGTTGTCCGACTGATACTGATATTGGCAGAGCCAAGCCTTAACGGCACCTCTTTGTATTGAAGATCAAATTGAAAAAAAGCGTTTTGCCTGTCCCCGTCATTTTCCGCCGGATGCATTCGAAAAAGCTGATCTGCGCCGGGATAAAGCTTGTACAAAAATTGCAGCGCCCGTTTCAAGCAGTCTTCCACGCTCAAGGAAAGGTGTCCTTCTGATTTGATGAAAGAAGCTACCCCTTTGAGCTTCCCTGACTTTTTATCTTTCATGATTTTCAACGTATTTTTGTTCCATGTTTCGAAGTAGCCGGCTATACTCCGGTCTCTTGGCTCAGGATCGTTTCCCAGGCGCCATACCGTTCCAATTGACTCTCCCATATCGGTTTCACGGATTTTCCGCATCGAAGGAGTATAGCCGATCATGTCATCGATATCAGCATGACGGTCAGCCTCAGGCAGCAAAGGGAGCGGCAATGTTTTCTCCTCTTCCTCTTCATCCGCCGCAGGCTTCATATGGCATTTTTCCGTGATATCGGCAGGATAGCTGAAAAACGGTAAGTCTGCTTCGTAAATGAGATGCGGGCGATCATCTCCCCCTTCATAAAGCTCACTGCGGACTTTTTCGACCGCCAATTCGAATTGAATATGTTTAAGATAATCGGCTGTCACCGATTCCTTATCAGCGATCTGCTTTGGAATGGAGAAAGAGCTTGTTCCACCGTTATAGCGAAACTCCATCACCTCTCCGTTCTTGGCGACCTTGACGTAAAAGCCTGTTTGCGGCAGCGGAAGATCAAGGACAGTCTGAACATAAGTAAAACGGACGAATTGTTCTGTTTCCTTCTTTTCATGGTAAACAAATTCATGAAACGCACTCGGGTAATGCTGTTCTGTAAACTGAAGGGCGATTTTCAGCAGCCTTTCCTCCGGAAGAGATTCCTCGACCGCCGGTTCATACTCTTTTGTCAAACTGATTAAGCGGCCGTGATGATCTAACTCTACCGATATGTCCTGATCCGGCTCTTCAATATCCTGCCAGACGAAAAAAACCGGCCTCTCTTTTTCGTCCTTTTCTCCGTAATCTTCGATCATGAGCTGATAATGTGAGGGAACCTTACTGATGGACTGCGCTTTTTGTTTTAACTGTTCACGAACCAAATCCTGTCTACCTCTCTTTCATTTTCGTCTCCTTATGTATACGAAATATACCATTAATCGTTTCATGAAAATTGAGATAATTGGATTTAAATGGTGAACTTACATGGCGATTTTAACCTTATGCTAAAATATCTCATTCCTTTTGGTACGCCTTCCATCTCAAAAATGCCTTTGCGGATCAGCTCTAAAATGCGGTACTCGATGAATTCATCTCCGATGTTCTCCTTCAGATGGCCAATGACTTCGCCGATCAGGCGGGGACAGTTGATAAAGGTATTGGTTGAACGGTTTTTTTGAAGCTGTGCGAGCTTGCCGATGATGAACGAATCATAAAAGTCTTCTTTCACGCTTTTAATTCTGCCGTCTTCCCATACTCGCAACACGCTTGTCTGCTGAGACAGCGCTGTCCATTCCTCCGCAAGGCCCCGTCTTTCAGCGGCTGTCAAAGCCGACTGATCCCCTTGTTCATAAATGAATCTCAGTTTTTCATCATTCAATTCACCAGAACTTCGGGTATAGGGAAAGTACTTCGACGTATTCAGATGGAAAACAGCCAGGTTCATTTGCCGAAGGATATGATGTACAAATCTCAGGCCCGTTTGTTCGTGTGCATGATCGCCCGTCCACATAAAGACGGAGGCTTGCTCCTGAATACGGCTTAATGCAGAAACCGCATCTTCAAAACGGCTGTATATCTCTCCAAGCTCGTGAAATCGGTCATTGAGATATGTTTTCAACCATTCATAACGATTGACCCTGCCTTCTTTAATTTCCAGGTTTTGAAGCGGCCCGATGGAAAATAATTCAGGAAGGACGATCAGACTCTTTTCCTGGGTTCCTCCCGACTGTTTGAGCATCATGTTGATACTGCCGCCGGCAGATTCGCCGAAGGCAATGTGAACGACATTGTTTTGCATTATAATCTCCTTGTTAGTTAAGTTGTAATAGCATTAAAGCTATTAAACTCATCTTTTTAACTATTATATACAAAAACAGGATATAAAAGGTGACGCAATAAAAAACCCCCATTCCGCCATTCGAAAAAGGCAGAACGGGAGCTGAAAAATGCACTTGCTATTCCAGCTGTGACGGGTAAAGCGTCATGCCGCCGTCAACGAACAAAGTCGCGCCCGTTACATAGGCGGCTTCTTTCGATACAAGCCATGCCGCTGCGGAAGCCACTTGTTCAGGCTCGCCAAATTCGTTCATCGGTATCTTTTTCAGCTGTGCCGACTTGTGGCTTCCCTCCAAGTCTTCATTGCTTTCGGTTGCGATCGTTCCCGGCGCGATCGAATTGACGCGGATTCCTTTGTCCGCATAATCAAGGGCAAGCGTTTCTGTCAAAAGCTTCATTCCGCCTTTTGAAGCGGAGTAATGAACATTTTTCGGCCTCGGAATTTGCTGATGAACGCTTGATATATTGAGTATGCTCCCTTTCATGTGGCGGTCCGCCATATATCTTAAGGCTTCCCGTGCGCCGAGAAAGGTACCGGTTAAATTAACGTCGATCACTTTCTGCCATTCACCAAGTTCAAGTTCGTGCGGGAGGGCTTCTGCGCCGTTAAATCCTGAATTATTGACCATGACATCAAGTGAGCCGAAATGTTCAACTGCTGATTTAATCAGCTTTTTTATATCCTCTTCAGAAGACACGTCAGCTTCTACCGCAAGGGCGTTTCCGCCCGCTGCTTGAATATTGTCGACGGCTTCCCGTGCGCCTCCGGGATCGCTGTGATAATTGACAACCACATTCATCTTTTCTTTTCCAAACCGTTCTGCAACCGCCTTGCCTATACCTTTTGAAGAACCGGTCACAATTGCTGTTTTTCCTTTTAAATCACTGTACAACTTAAACCCCCCTCAATTTCTTTTCTTCATGTACATTACCCGGTATCAATATGATCAAACAAAATGTGAATACATGCCTCTAGTATGATCTTTTTTAAACATATGGAAAATTCAGAATTATTTTGTTAATATCTAACTTGAACTTACAACAAAATAAGGAAGTGATACGATTTGGTTAGTAAAAAGAGTGTTAAACGAGGTTTGATCACAGGTCTCATTGGTATTTCTATTTATTCTTTAGGTATCCACCCGGCCCAAGCCGCACCATCGCCTCATTCTCCTGTTTCAAGCGATCCTTCATACAAAGCGGAAACATCGGTTACCTATGATCCAAACATGAAAAGCGATCAATACGGCTCGTATTCAAAGGCATTTACAGGCACCGGCAAAGTGAATGAAACAAAGGAAAAAACGGCAAAAGAGTCCTCCGCCAAAGCTCCTTACAGCATTAAATCGGTGATTGGTTCTGATGATCGGACAAGGGTGACCAACACAAGCGCATATCCGTACAGAGCGATCGTTCATATTTCAAGCAGCATCGGTTCGTGCACCGGATGGATGATCGGTCCGAAAACCGTCGCAACAGCCGGACATTGCATCTATGACACATCAAGCGGTTCATTTGCCGGGACAGCTACTGTTTCGCCGGGACGGAACGGGACAAGCTACCCTTACGGCTCTGTTAAATCGACGCGCTACTTTATTCCGTCAGGATGGAGAAGCGGTAACACCAATTACGATTACGGTGCAATCGAACTAAGCGAACCAATCGGCAATACTGTCGGATACTTCGGATACTCGTACACCACTTCATCACTTGTCGGGACAACTGTTACTATCAGCGGTTATCCAGGCGATAAAACAACAGGCACACAATGGCAGCATTCAGGACCGATTGCCATCTCCGAAACGTATAAATTGCAGTATGCAATGGACACGTACGGAGGCCAGAGCGGTTCACCGGTATTCGAACAAAGCAGTTCAAGAACGAACTGCAGCGGTCCATGCTCGCTTGCCGTCCACACAAATGGAGTATACGGCGGCTCTTCGTACAACAGAGGCACCCGGATTACAAAAGAAGTGTTTGACAATTTGAGCAACTGGAAAAACAGCGCCCAATAACACACGAAGACAGCCCGCCTCCTTTTGGAACGGGCTGTTATATCTAACGGCTGCACACTTACTTCACTTTAAGCCTGTACTTTTTTCCATCTATTGATATCGTGAAATTTGAAGGGCCGCTGATCGGCAAATAATAAACAAGCTGAAACTCCGCCGCCTCACCAGGTTTAATCGTTTTCCAGCTTGATAGAGTCACTCCGATGCGGTGGAAATCTCCCGTCAGTCCGCCAATGTTCGGTCCCGTATGCCCTTTAGCAATCACTTCAACTTGATCGCCGGTCCAGCTTCCAAACCGAGGGGAAGTGGATGTCGGCACATCAAATTCGATAACAGAACCTCCCGTAATCGTGACATCGCTGTTATTGATCAGCTTCATTACCGGGTGGATCGGGTAATTTTGATCTCCTAATGGAAAGTTCGTCAGCTCTATGTCTACATCCAATGATTCATCAGGAAAAGGCGATGTGCTGAGCCGGTTATCGTATGGTGTTGTATCCGAGAATTTGTGATACAGCGTGCTCGTTAAAGTATTGCCAATATCGTATTCTCCTTTATTGCCGTTTCGTTCGGGATACCAGTCATAATCACCGCTCAAATCCCAAAACATGACACCCCCGATTCCTTTATCAACGACATAATCCGCCTTCGTTTTGATCGATTCCTCATCCTCTGTCGATAGAAACACTTTCTTTTCTGGATTCCAAAGCCAAGGCGCTGCCAGCCCCGCGTCATAATGCCTTTGATAAGCGCCTGTCAAATCAGCCTTGCTCAATCCATACCTTTCCAGATAAGAACCGGCAATGCCCTTTTCAAGGTTTTTGGCGTGCCACATCGGGTTTGCCCCTGCTCCAATTTCATTCCCCTGCTCATCTTTATCGTGCCAAATATTATCGATTCCGGTTGCTCCGTCACCGCATTGCCTGAGTCCCTGAGGACAATCTGCGCTTTTGGATGTTCCCCACAGCCCGTTTACTCCGCCGTTCACATTCTTCCAGCCTCTCGTATAATAAGGAACACCGATATTGATTCGCCCCGATTCCATAGCTCCTCTAAAATAATGGTAAGCCCAGTCCGTATTTAAATATCCGATCCCTTCGTATTCCGGCGTAGTATATATGTTGGAATGCTTGAGTTCGGCATCTTCGCCGTTATCGAATAAAGAAGCGTTCGGTCCGACAAACTCATTCCAGGCTCCATGAAGATCATAGGACATAATATTGACATAATCGACATATCGAAGCGGCTTAAACGTTTCCATCCCTCTCAGTAAATATGCCGATGATGGCGCTGCAATGGTCAGCATGTAGTACTTTCCATCTTCAGCGGACGCTTGATCAAGCTTTTCTCTTAATATTTTCATCAATGCCTCAAAGCTTTTATTTAACCCGTTGCGCCGCGGATTGGCGATGTTCCAATCTGCAGGATTCCCTGCATCCTGCATTGATGTAGGGTACTCATAGTCAATATCGATTCCATCGATCTCGTATTTTCTGAGAAACGCAACGACCGACTCCGCAAAGGTGTGAATACCCTTGTGGTTTACAGATCCGTCTCCATTCGTTGTCATCGAATAAAAGCCGCCGCTTGGAATCCGCTTCCCGTCCCTGTCAACATAACCGCCGGTTTCGGCCCAACCGCCGACAGCCGCCAAAACTTTTACATTCGGGTATTTCTCTTTATATTGATGGATAAGGTTAAAATGCCCCTTATACGGCAAGGTTTGATCCATTTTTACATCGGAATGCTCCGGCCAGGTCATCCCGATGGACGGGTTGTTCTCATCTGTCTCATCTCCGACTGAAATCCGATGATCTTCCCCGATGTGGGCAAACGCATAATTAATGTGGCTCAAGTACTTCCAGGGGATATCATTTACTAAATAACGATCTTGATTGCCTTTTCCAGTACGCCAGCTTGTAAAGTACCCGATGATTCTCCGGTCTAACTGATTGGCAAGCTTTTCACGGCCGTCCCGGTCGTATACATCGCAGTACGGCACATGTTCAACGCCTGAGTCCCAAAGCCCTTCCGGACGGCAGTCCGGTTGTTCATTTGAAGTCTCTGCAGAAATGTGCCGGTTCGGGATAAAAAGCGCAAGGAGCAGCACACAGGATAAAATAGATGATGCGGCTATCTTCATGTTTATTCAGACTCCTTTGTCCATAAAGAGAGACGTGAGAAGCTTTTTCCCAAATCTCTCTTTATCGTTTTCTATCCATTTGACTTTCTGTTATTCGCAGCCTCCGACCAGCCGCCATACGCCCCATTCACCGGATTGATCCGGCCGGTCGCCTTTCGTCCACCATTTCGCTTCATACACTTTTCCGTTAAATGCAACCCGCTCTCCGCCCGTGTATGCGTTCGTCTCTTTCCATTCGTCATATGAACATGCCTGGTCAGAATTCGTCGTGACCTTTACTGTTGGTCCGGTATGGAGTTCTCCATCGGCATCCTTTGCTGAAACTGTAAATGAGTAGGCCATACCCGGCTTCAAGTTGCCGATTTCCGCTGATGTTTCTTTTACAGATATCGACCGGTTTTCAAATGACACGACATATTCCGTAATGTTTGCTCCGCTGCTCGGCGCATCCCAAGCCAGGTTGACACTTGTAGCAGTTTTTCCGGTTACACGCACATTCACAGGTGCCGATGAAGGCGGCTCCGGATTGCCTCCGTCCGGTGCAAAATCTAAATCGGCTGCCAATTTATTGAGAAGCGTCCGATTGGAATCGCCGCTGAAATCCCAGAACATCGCTCCGCTTAATCCGTTTGCTTTAATAAAATCCGTTTTGTGGCCGAATGATTGTTCATCATCATAAGTGATGAAATTGCCATTTTCCGCGTTATACAAAAACGGCACTTTCGCTTGATCGTTCCAATACCTTTTATAGCCGTTTTGATTTACATAATTCTTTTCAAGATCTGAAAAGTCGAATACTCCATTTTCCCATGTCCCTTCTTTCGCCGGTCCGCACTTCTGATATTCTCCGTGGCCGCCGGACTCACAACCGCTCCAGCCCCTTCCGTAGAACGGTGTTCCAAGCACTATCTTGTCCCCTTTGACACCGGCTTCCTTATAGCGTTTCACAGTGTTTTCAATGTTGTAGGTCTCAGCATTTGGAACGCCTGCTTCTTTTGCTTTTGGATCATAGAACAGCGGCGCATTATGGGCGCTTATGCTTTGCCATCCGCCATTAAAGTCATAGGTCATGATGTTAATCCAATCCACGGTTTGAGCAATTTTATCAAGCTCAGTGTTGCTCACATACTCCGGACTTGCGCCGGATGCGATCGTCAGCAAGTATTCCTTGCCGTCCTTTGCTTCTGCAGCATCAAGTTTTTTACGCACCTCTTGCAGGAGCAGCGTGTAATTTCTTTTATCTTCCGGCCGTGTGCTATTCCCCGGCAATCCTCCGCTGACCGGGTATTCCCAGTCAAGATCGACCCCGTCAAACCCGTATTTCCTTAAAAATTCAACGGCCGAAGCGGCGAAATTCCCCCTTGCCACAGGATCTGCTGCGACATCTGAAAAGCGGTTAGACCAAGTCCATCCGCCGATCGATATGAACGTTTTCAAATGAGGGTGGCTCTTTTTCAGCTTCAGCAATTGTTTAAAGTTGCCGCGGATCGGTTCATCCCAGACATCCCCGGGATTTGACTTTTGTGCATCAATCCAGGGATCGCCCATTACGATTGTTCCATTTGGCGCGTCGATCACTCCTTTTTCATCCTGACATGACCATGTTTGGGGATTGGGGCCTGTCGGATCGGGGTTCCCGTGCCTTCCTTCCCAGCAAATATCAGCAAAAGCATAATTAATGTGGCTGACTTTTGAAACGTCCATATCCCAAACTTGAAAATTCCTTCCGTAAGCACCCCATGATGGATAGTAGCCGATGATTTTATAGTTTTTTCCGGAATCGGCCTTTGCAACTTCCCCATTTACAAATGACAAGCTCAGCAACATGACAAAAATGAAAGAAAAAACGAAAAACTTTTTGCTTTTGTTGACCAACACGATGTTCATCTCCTTTTCATCCAATTTTTTTGACAAACTATGAAACTAGAAATCTCCTATTCCTCACCGCCTTTTTTGTTTGTTTTATATTTTTCCTTGTCATCTAATAGCTGCAGCTGCACAGAAGCCAACAAGGGAAAACGCTTACATAAATGAGATTGACATCATGATTTCATTAAAATTTCGGGTGTGTTCGTTTGGAAAAGCTGGTTGTGCTGAGGGTGAAACACGTATAGATGTCTATACATTTGCGTATAAAAGAAGACTTTTTAATGGCGAAGGGTTGCTGAATTTGTTATGACAAATCTATATTAATCAGAATTTTCTGAACTGTCAACTTGAAGACATTGACTACACAACCGCCGCTTTCTACTCCATTTAAGGAATAAAAGCGGCGCCTCTAGCCTCTTCATAGACTAGCGTAAGACGTAAGACGAATATCCGGACATTGTTGCAAAGCCGATTTAAGAGAAGGTTCCGTCAGCAGTGAAAGTTCAAATACCCGAGGATAATGGAAAGACGATTTTTCAAGCAGACATTTATCGACGTAAGCCGGATGGCACATCACTTCAATCACTGCTGCGTCTTGATAATCACGAAGGATGCTCGAAAGATCCTTCAATCGATCGACTTTCAGCTCAAAAGCATCGTTCGACCTTACACCCTTCCACAGTGAAGGATGATCATGATTGACCTTTCTGCATGGCAGGTCATACTCTTTCGCAAGCTTTACAAACACCTCAGGGAGATTTCCGTATGTATGAATATGATGATGGCTGTCGATATGTGTCGGATTTAAACCGAAAGACAAAGCTTTCTCTATTTGCGCTTTCCACTCTCGGTATACTTCATCAAGGTCAATGTCGAAGAAACCCTGGTAGTACAAAAGCTTGCGAAAATTCCCTTCTTCATCCGTTATCGTATGCAGTCCGCCGAGAATCGGGCGCCCGGCCGTCAATGTCAAGTGGACGCCGACTCCGAGTTCACGATTTTGCCGTGCGAGTTCGACGGCATGCTCCGCTTCTTGCATATTGACCATGAGCGTAGTCGATGTGAGCACCCCGTGCTGGAAAGCTTCAATGATTCCAAGGTTGACTCCCCTTGAAAATCCAAAATCATCCGCATTTATGATTAGAGATTTCACCTTTCATTCCCCCTTTGTTCATAATCACGTTCAATGAAGAACTCAACACGGTCACCGCGAAAATAGGCCATAGAATACTCGACGACTTCTTCCGACGCCAAAAATGTTTGCGTCGATATCTGGAAGCAAGGTGTGCCTTGTGTAATATTTAAATGTTGTGCAATCTCCTCATCAGAAATCACAATTTTGATTTGTTCCTCTGTTCTTTTTATGTTGTTTCCTTGCCTGCTGATGCACTGGTAAAGTGAAATATTCGCCATTTCTTCCGTTACTTCGGGGACGAGATCCGTTCTGATATAGGCTGTTTCAAACTGGATTTCTTCATCGTCCGCATAGCGGATTCTTTTGATTTGATAGACCATTTGTTCAGCGTCGATTCCGAGGAGGGTTTGGGTTTTTTCAGACGGCTTTATTTTTTGCAAATCAACAACTTTGATTTTCGGTTTAAAGCCTTGAGCCTTCAATTGCTCTGCATAACGGAGGCTGCTGGAGCTCAAGATCTGCTTTACTTTTCCTTTGGCGACAAATGTCCCTTTTCCCTGCTTTCGGTAAATGGCCCCTTCCATAAGCAAATGATTCAGCGCGGTCCGCAGCGTCGTCCGGCTGACATCATACAGTTTGCAAAACTCGGACTCCGTCGGCAGCAGGCTACCAGGCGGATAATAACCGCTTTCAATCTTATCTACAATATCTTGTTTAATTTGACTGTGGAGCTGTGGTTGTTTCGCCATACATGTTCTCCTTTGGGGTGTGTTCGTAATTATAGAATAACACAAAAGGTTCCTAAAAAAAACAATTTGTCATAACAAATATGTATGGACAAATTTGTTATGACATGTTAAGTTTCAATTGTGTGAAGCGCTTTCATATAAAGAGAATGAAGGAGGGGGATTATGGCGCTGAAAGTAGTTGTTATAGGCGGAGGGTCCAGCTACACACCGGAAATTATTGAAGGCATCATCAAACGGCAGCATCAATTTCCGGTGAATGAGATTGCACTTGTTGATATCGAGGAGGGCAAAGAAAAACTTCGCATCGTCTCAGAACTCGCGAAGCGAATGATCAGGCATGCGGGGGTTCCCATCGAACTGAGCCATACAATAGATCGGGCAGAAGCGTTGCAAGGTGCCGATTTCGTCACGGTTCAAATCAGAGTCGGCGGACTGAAGGCGAGAGCTTTAGACGAAAAAATTCCGCTCAGCCACGGCCTAATCGGGCAGGAAACAAACGGAGCCGGCGGTATGTTTAAAGCTTTCCGCACAATTCCTGTCATGCTGGATATCGCTCGCGATATCCAAAAGATTTGTCCCGAAGCATGGCTGATCAACTTTACCAATCCGGCCGGCATCGTGACGGAAGCTTTGCTGAAGCACGGACCTCATCAAAAGGTCGTCGGGGTATGCAATATTCCTTACAACATGAAAAATAGCATTGCAGAAATATTCGGCGTGGATGTGAACCGCGTCATGATTGAATGCGCAGGCCTCAACCATTTTGTTTTCGGAAAAAGGGTATGGATCGACGGCATCGACCGGACAGAAGAGACGATTGAGCATCTGTTGAATGATCACCTCGGCTACTCGCCCTCCAATATTGCGGCGTTGCCGTGGAATCGCCAATTTCTGCGGTCTTTACGTATGCTTCCGAGCCCGTACCATCAGTACTATTATCAACATGAAGATGCGCTCGCAAAAGATATCGAAGCGTACAATAACAACGGAACACGAGCGGAAACCGTCATGGAAGTGGAGCGGCAGCTGTTTGAGAAATACAAAGACGCCGAGATCCATGAGAAGCCTAAAGAACTGGAAGGCCGCGGCGGGGCTTACTATAGTGAATCAGCCTGCTCATTAATGAACTCGCTTTATCATCATTCAATGGATATTCAGACCGTGAACACACTGAATAAAGGAAGCATACCAGACCTTCCCGATGATGCGGTGATCGAAGTCAACAGTGTCATTACAAAAAGCGGACCGATTCCTCTGACCGTCGGAAAACTGCCTGCTGCCATTTGCGGGCCGATCTGCCTGATGAAAAAATTTGAACAATTAGTGATTGAAGCTGCGGTCACCGGCGACTACAATACGGCATATTCAGCCATGATCACCAATCCGTTGGTCTCCTCTGATCACAAAGCTCAAAAGGTACTGGATGAAATGCTCGAGGCGCATAAACGTTACCTCCCGCAATTTTTTGAGGAGGTCTGTGAACATGAAACAAAATAAAATGATGGCATTCATCGAAGCAAACATCATGCCGATCGCCGGAAAGATCGGTTCCCAAAGACACCTGATTGCAATACGCGACGGATTCATCGCCATTATGCCTCTTATTATCATCGGTTCCCTCGCCATCCTGGTTAATAATTTTCCAATACCGGCGTTTCAAAACTTTATGACCGGCCTGTTCGGAGAGGGATGGACTGCTGTCGGCGGGGCGATATGGAATGGCTCTTTTGCTCTGTTGAGCCTTTTAGCCGTTGCGGCTGTCAGCTTTAAGCTGGCCGAGTCCTATCACACAGATGGCCTGTCTGCCGCATTAATCGGGATTGGCGCATTCGCCGTGCTTACGCCGACCACTGAAGACTTTGGCTTTTCAATGACTTGGCTGGGAGCACAAGGCCTGTTCGTCGGCTTAATCGTGGCTTTGCTGTCGACGGAAGTCTTCCGGCTGTTTTCACAAAATGAGAAATGGAAAATCAAAATGCCTGAAGGAGTGCCTGACGGCGTCACAAAATCCTTGAATGCTCTATTGCCGGCTGCCGTCATCTTATCCACTGCCGGGCTATGTAATGCTCTGATTGTTCATTATTCGGGACAAAGCATCCATGAGCTTGTTTTCAGCACGATTCAAGAGCCGCTTCAAGGTCTTTCCAACACGGTTGGGTCAGCCTTGATTTTCACTTTCTTGAATCATTTGCTCTGGTTCTTTGGATTGCATGGAACAAATATCCTCGGGCCGATCATGGAATCCGTCTACCTCCCGCTTATTCAGGAAAATCAACACTTATTCTCGCAAGGAATGAGCGCTTTTGAAGTGCCGTATATTGTGACAAAGCCTTTCTTCGATTCTTACGTATTTATGGGGGGATCGGGAACGACATTGGCTCTGCTTGCCGGCATTTTAATTGCCGTGAAATCGAAGCACTACAAAACGATCGGGAAGGTGTCTCTCGCACCCGGCCTTTTTAACATCAATGAGCCCGTTCTGTTCGGACTTCCTATTGTATTAAACCCGATCATGTTCATTCCGTTTATCTTGATTCCATTAATTTTAACGATTACGTCATATGTCGCTTTGGCTTCCGGTCTCGTCCCGAAAACTGTCGCGATCCTTCCGTGGACAACGCCGCCGATTGTCAGCGGGTATCTCGTCACCGGAGGATCAGTCCGGGGAGTCTTATTGCAAATCTTCAACCTGGTGCTGGCCACCCTGCTCTACCTCCCGTTTATAAAAGCAGCAGAACGTTCCGCCTTGCACCAGACAGAAAACGAATAAGTAAGGAGTGAATGTTATGGCAGATACACTACAATTGGAACAGGTCTCATTTGAAATCATTCTTCACGCCGGAAATGCGCGTTCTTCTGCAATGGAAGCATTGCAGCTTGTGAAACAACACGAATGGGAAACCGGATATCAAAAAATACAAGAAGCAGAATCGGAGCTGAGCCAAGCTCATCAGGCGCAAACCCGCCTTCTGCAAAAAGAAGCACAAGGCGAAGGCCTTTCACCCAATCTATTATTAATCCATGCGCAGGACCATTTAATGACAGCCATGACTGTAAAAGATTTGGCGAAAGAATTGATTCATTTATATCAAGAGCTTCAGAAAGGAAGAGAAAAATGAAGATCGCACTTGTATGTTCAGCCGGAATGTCTACGAGTATACTGGTCAAAAAAATGAGGGAAGAAGCGAAAAACCGTTCATTGAAGGCCGAAATTAATGCATATGCGGAGGCAGATTTGCCAAGTCATCTGGATGAAATTGATGTGATACTGATTGGTCCGCAGGTCCGGTATTTAAAAGGGCAAATGACAGAGCGCGCCGAGCCTTATCATACGCCCGTGGCCGTCATTGATCAAATGGCTTATGGAATGATGGACGGAGCAAAAGTGCTGAATCAGGCAATCAGCCTTGCAACCTGATGCCTCCTGCAAAGAACCGCGTTTTCTTTGAAAACGGGTTCTTTTTTTTTTGAAGTTTAAAAGAATGATTTTTTGAAAGCGTTTGTTTTTGTATAATAATTGGTAAAGGATGTGATCATACATGATTTCCTCACAAGTGAAATCCCAGTTGATTGAAATTGTCGGCTCTGTCAATTATGACGATTCGAACGCCGGACGGCTCGTCTATTCTTATGATGCGACACCCCAGTTTCAATCGATGCCTGACGCGGTCATAGCCCCGCGCAGCACAGAAGAAGTATCGCAAATCGTGAAAATCTGCAACACGCACCGCATTCCGATTGTGCCGAGAGGTTCAGGTACAAACCTTTGCGCCGGCACATGCCCGACTGAAGGAGGAATTGTCCTCCTGTTTAAGCATATGAATCGAATTTTAGAAATCGATGAAGAAAACTTAACGATAACCGTTCAGCCCGGCGTGATCACGCTTGATTTAATTCACGCCGCTGAAGAAAAGGGATTATTTTATCCGCCCGATCCGAGCTCGATGAAGATCTCGACAATCGGCGGCAACATCAATGAAAACTCGGGCGGCCTCCGCGGGCTGAAATACGGAGTGACACGCGATTATGTCATGGCGCTTGAAGTCGTTCTCGCAAACGGGGATATCATCCGCACTGGCGGCAAACTCGCCAAAGACGTTGCCGGCTATGATTTGACGCGTCTTTTCGTCGGTTCTGAAGGAACGCTCGGCATCATTACTGAAGCAACATTAAAACTTATCCCGGCACCCGAAACAAAAAAAACCGTCCTCGCCCTCTATCAAGATATCGACTCTGCAGCCCAAACGGTTTCAAATATCATCGCACACAAAATCATTCCGACGACGCTCGAATTTCTCGATCAGCCCACGATTCAGGTGATCGAAGACTTCGCGAAAATCGGCCTTCCCGTCCATGCCAAAGCGGTTCTCCTGATCGAACAGGACGGCACCGAGGAAGCAGTCCGCCGTGACATTGCCCTGATTGAAGAGATTTGCACAAAAGGAAATGCTGTGTCCGTTCAAACCGCGCAAACAGAAGCTGAAGCGGAAAATCTTCGGGAGGCCCGCCGCACCGCACTTTCCGCTTTAGCCCGTTTAAAGCCGACGACCATTCTGGAGGATGCCACGGTACCGCGCTCTGAAATTGCCGAAATGGTAAAAGCAATTAATACGATCGCCGAAAAGCACAAAATATCGATTTGTACATTCGGGCACGCAGGCGACGGCAACCTTCATCCGACCTGTACGACAGATGTCAGAAACAGTGAAGAAATGAAACGGGTCGAACAGGCTTTTGAAGACATCTTTAAAAAAGCGGTTGAGCTGGGAGGAACAATCACCGGAGAACATGGGGTCGGCGAAATGAAAGCTCCTTATCTGGAACTGAAGCTGGGCAAAGCGGGAATCGCCGCCATGAAGACGGTAAAACAGGCGCTGGATCCTAACAGCATCATGAATCCCGGGAAGATATTTGCGAAAGACTCCCGCAAGCGGGTGGTGGTGACAAAATGACGACAGCTAACGAAAGAAAGGTCATTGAACAGCAGTTTAAACAAAGAATGGACGAGGAAGAGCTGCTGAATTGCATGCGCTGCGGCTTTTGTCTGCCGTCATGCCCCACCTATATCGAATCCGGTTTTCAGGAAAGCCATTCACCGCGCGGACGCATCGCGCTCATGAAAGCGGTCGTCGATGGGGCGATTGAGCCTGATGAGGATGTCGAACGGTCACTGGAGCTTTGCCTCGGCTGCCGGGCGTGTGAACCTGTATGTCCTTCAGGCGTAAACTACGGGCGCTTGCTTGAAGAAGCGAGGGATATTATTCAGCAGAACAAAAAACACACCCTTCCGGTTAAAGTGCTTCGCCGCGCGGTATTCAAAGGGCTTTTCCCCCACCAAAACAGAATCAGGGCGCTGACTGGAATACTCGGCGTGTATCAGCGTTCCGGCATGCAAAATGTGATTCGCAAATCGGGCTTACTTCGTCTTTTGCCGGACCATCTCGCGAAAATGGAGGCTGTTTTGCCGAAAGTTCCCGATATGAAACAGCTGAAAAAACGGCCGCACCTGCTCCCTGCGATCGGAGAGAGAAAAAAACGGGCCGCCTTTTTCTCGGGCTGCCTCATGGATACGTTGTTTTTAGATACGAATATGGCAACCATCGAGCTGCTGCGGCTGGCCGGCTGCGAGATCATCATTCCCGAACAGCAGACCTGCTGTGGTGCCCTCCACGGACACAGCGGCGAAAAGTCTGAGGCCGTCCTGCTCGCAAAACGAAATATTCAGGCATTCGAGGATTCAAACGCGGACTTTATCGTGACAAATGCAGGGGGATGCGGAGCATTTTTAAAGGAATATGATCATCTCCTGAAAGATGACTCTGAATGGCGGAAACGGGCAGCGGTTTTTACAGGGAAACTGAAAGACTTTTCTTCCGTCCTGTTGGAGCTGAACTTTGATCAGCGATCCCTTGAACTGCCGCAGCAAATCGTCACCTACCAAGATTCGTGCCATTTGCGAAATGTCATGAACACCTCCGCTGAGCCGAGATACCTTATTCGCAGCATCAACGGCATTGAATTCAAGGAAATGAAAAATGCCGAAAGCTGCTGTGGATCAGCCGGTATTTATAACATTGTCGAATCCGAAATGTCGATGAAAATTCTCGATACAAAAATGGAAGCAGCAGCAGCGACCCGGGCCGCTACGATCGTTACAGCTAATCCCGGATGTCTGCTGCAAATGAAGCTCGGCATTGAACGAGCGGGGCTTACAAACCAAGTGAGAGCTGTTCATCTGGCGGATTTACTGCTGGAAGCCGTCCAGGAGTGACTAGGCGGCTCACACTTGGTATATTTCTCGGGAAATAAATCGAAATATGTCTTCTGCTGCTATTTCCGGACAGCAGGAAATTCTCCATTCGGCTGGATGAAGCGCAAACCTGTTACCTGTCCGGAATCGCCGGCTTCGAACCGGACGCTGAAACCCGGCAGGTTTTTGATTTGAAATGTCAACTCACGGTAAGGCTCAAGTTCGTAATCAGGCTGACCGGGCAATGAAACCCAGAGCGTCCGGTTGTTTCTGAAAGACACAACGACATCTGTTCCGGCTTCCAATGCATATTCGCCCGTTAAAGAAGCAAGAAATCCAGGATCGTACAACCGCTGATCCGGCTTCCTGACAAATTCGATTTCTCCAGCGCCTTCCGCCATTTCAAACGGTACGGAAAGGCGGCTGATATGTCCGTGTATATCAGCGCTGAAAGATGAGAGCATCGCCATCTCCGTGAGCGGCATTTTCATCTCGAATATATTGTAATGATAATGCTTCAAAGGCATCACAAACGAATTGAAGAGCGCCTGTAACATACCGTCTTTACACTCTATTTTGATTTCACCGTAGCCAGGGTGCTCGTATACACCTGTGTAGTCCTTCAGGTCATGAGAAGGCTTCGTTCCTTCAATTTTGGTAAGATCCGCGGTTCGATCCACCCCTAAAGCCGCTTTCATTATTTTTTCCGCTTCGCCTTTCAGCCGGCCGTTCCAATCGATCTCTTCCAATCCAAGCAAGCGGTCAAAAATATTGTACGCCAGAACATTTGGGAGAAAGCTGCCGTTCATATTTGTCAAAATGGCAATCCCGATCTTTTCATAAGGCATGAAAGCAACAAGCGATGAAAAACCGTCAATATTTCCGCCATGATGAATCATATGACGGCCACGGTACGGTTCAACAAACCAGCCGAGCCCATAGCTGCAGACAGGGAGTTCCTTCGCTTTAAGAATGGAGTCGCAGGAAATGCAAGGCGTATGCAGCTCATGAAGGCTTCCCTCTGATAGAACACCGCTGAATTTGTCGCTACCAAGCTGAAGCAGCACCCAATTTGCCATATCCAAGGCATTGGAATTGATCGATCCAGCCGGCCCGATCACATCGATATTGCGAAAAGGAATTTTTTCAACTGTTCCGTTTTTCTCTTGATATGGAAAGGCAAAATCGGAAAGCTTTTGCATATCTTCGACCGAGAAGCTGCTGGATGTCATGTGCAAGGGTTTGAAAATCCGCTCATGAACAAACTCCTCCCATGTCGTTCCCGCTATTCTTCCTGCAAGATAACCGGCCGTCATGTACATCAGGTTCTGATACTGCCATTTTGATCGAAAATCCAGATTCGGCTCAAGGTAGCGGAGCCGTCTGAAAAGCTCTTCCCTTGAAAAGGAGGAATTGTACCACATCATTTCGTGTCTTGGGAGACCCGAACGATGGCACGCCAGATCACGGGGAGTCATCCGTTCGGTTGCCACCGGATCATACATCTTAAACTCCGGGAGGTATTCCCTTACCGGCTTGTCCCATTCCATTTTCCCTTCATCAGCCAAAACCGCCATCGCCGCCGTTGTAAATGCCTTGGAAGCGGAACCGATCGCAAATACCGTTTCCGGGTTCACTTTTAATTTCCGTTCTTTATCCCTGAATCCAAACCCTTCCGCCATGATGATCTCGTCTTCCTTAATGACTGCAACAGCGGCTCCGGGAACGTTCCACTCCTTCATTTTTTCCAGGGCAAATGCCCGAAAGCCTTTTAATTCCTTTATAGGCTGTCTCATTTTACTCTCCTCTCTTGATCTAAGCGTCTTATGCCTGTTCCAGGTGTCCGTATTCCATACGTTTGTTCGCCCGAATGGTTTCATTTAGAGAAAATTTGTATATTTATTCACGAATTCCAAAAGATAGGTATAAGGCTGAAAATGTCTAAAAAACAAGGAGGTTTTGTTCAATGTTTGGATTTATTTGGTCATTGATCATCGGCGGAATTTTAGGCTGGCTGGCCGGCCTCATTATCAGACGTGATGTACCCGGAGGAATCATTGGAAATATTATCGCAGGATTTATCGGTTCATGGCTCGGCTCCATGATTTTGGGACGCTGGGGTCCGATGATCGGCGGATTTAATATCATTCCGGCTCTGATCGGTGCGATCATTTTGATTTTCATCGTCAGTCTTGTCATGAGAAGTATGAGCGGACGAAACCGCAATGCTCAATAATGGATGATTTACGACGGTTTCATTAGAAACCGTCGTTTTTTATTTCATTCTGCTGCCGTCTTTTATATAATTAATTAGAAACACGAAATATTTTCAAGGGGAGGCTGTACATTGGAAAAAGTGGCAGAAAAAAGACCGAAGCGCTCTGAGGTGCCGCAGGAACTGACTTGGAATCTTACTGATTTATTTTCTTCTTATGAAGCTTGGGAAGACGCACTTGTGAAAATTGAGGAAGATCTCGTATCCATCGGCTCATTTAAAGGAAGGCTTCACGAAGGAGCTGACGTGTTGCTCGATTGTTTAATGCTGCAGGAAAAACTGCTAGAGCGCCTAGTCCGGGCCGCCGCCTATACTCACCTCAGAAAGTCCGAAGATTTGACAAACCCCGTCAACCAAGCCGACGCTTCAAGGATGGCCGCACTTCAAGCAAAACTAAACGCCGGGCTTTCATTTATCCAATCGGAAATTCTCGAATTCCCCGAAAATCAAGTGGAGACGTACATAAAAAATGAGAAAGGACTGGAGCCTTTCAGCAAAATGCTGTCCGAGATAATGGAGCGCAAGCCGTATAAGCTTGCTCCCGAAACAGAGGAAGCGTTAGCCGTTTTAGGCGAAGTGCATGATGCACCGTACAAAATTTTCGGGATGGCGAAGCTTGCAGATATGCAATTTTCACCGATTCAGGACCGGAACGGCAATGAGTTGGCCAATTCGTTCGCGTTATATGAAGGAAAATACATGTTCTCTCCTGATACGCATATTCGCAGAACCGCCTTTGCCTCCTTTACAAATACCCTGCAAACATACAAAAATACCATCGCCGCCGTCTATGAAACAGAAGTCAAAAAACAGGTCGGCATGTCAAGGCTTCGCGGATATCAATCCGCCACCGATATGCTTCTTCAGCCGCAAAGCGTCACGCTCGAAATGTACCACAACCAGCTTGATGTGATTAAAAACGAACTTGCACCTCATATGCGCAAGTATGCCGCCTTGAAAAAACGCGTATTAGACCTCGACGACATGCGCTTCTGCGATTTGCAGGCTCCGCTTGATCACGACTTCAGTCCAAAGACGACTTACGAACAGGCCGGCCGGATGATCTTGGACGCTTTACAAGTGATGGGACCCGAGTACGCGGAAGTCATGGAAACCGCATTGACTGAGCGGTGGGTTGATCTCGCTGACAACATCGGCAAATCCACGGGTGCGTTTTGTTCAAGTCCGTACGGAGTGCATCCCTTCATTTTGATGACATGGACGGATACGATGCGGGACGCCTTTACCCTTGCCCATGAACTCGGTCATGCCGGTCATTTCTACTTGGCAAACCGCAAGCAGCGCATCATGAATGTCAGACCGTCTCTATATTTCATCGAAGCGCCTTCTACAATGAACGAAATGCTTCTCGCCCAGCATTTGTTTTCCAAAACAAATGACCCGAAAATGAAGCGCTGGGTCATCAACCAATTGATGGGCACGTATTACCACAATTTCGTCACCCATCTGCTTGAAGGGGAATATCAGCGGAGAGTCTACGAACTCGCCGAACAAGGGTGCGCACTTACCGCTTCCGTACTGTCTGAACAAACCACCGCCGTGCTGTCCGAATTCTGGGGCAGCGGAGTGAAGCTTGATGAAGGGGCAGGTTTAACATGGATGCGTCAGCCGCACTACTACATGGGGTTATACCCTTACACCTATTCAGCCGGGCTGACAGCATCGACGATCGTCTCGCAGCAAATTAAAGAAGAAGGCCGCCCTGCCGTCGAGAGATGGCTGAACGTTTTAAAAACAGGCGGTACAATGAAACCGCTGGACCTGTTGAAACACGCGGGTGTTGACATGTCGACGGATCAACCGATACGCCAGGCAGTTGCGTATGTCGGAACATTGGTTGACGAGCTCGAAAAACTGTATGATCCAAAAGAAGACCGGCCTGATTAACAGCCGGTCTTCTTTTATTCTGTTACAGACTGCCGAACATCGGATTGCCTTTCATTCCGATCCATAAGTCTGATTGCTCTAATAAATGTGCGGTGCGAAGCAGCCAATGTTCCTTTCCTTTCGGTGCCGTCACTTGAACGCCGAGCGGTAAACCTTCATTTGTGAGGTGGACCGGGACGCTCATCGCAGGCTGTCCGGTTAAGTTGGCAAGCTGTGTGAATGGTGTATATGTCAAGCTTTTCAAAAACATTTGATAAATCAACGACTGCTGCTCATTTTTTTCCAGCTCACTCACTTTCAGGAGCGCTTCGGCTTCTTTTTCGGTATGAGTAAGCTCGCCGACCTTTGGAGCGGGGTAAGCCGTTGCAGGGGTCACATACAGATCATAGGTCTCATGAAACGCCGCCATTTGTGCAGCTGCTTGATCCCAGGAAGCAAGGCTTGCCGTAAATTCGGCTGCCGACACTTTTTTGCCTGCTTCATTAAGCACCCATGTGACAATTTCAACATCCTGAACAGTGATCGCTCTTCCAAGCGTTTTTTCCATTCCTAGAATCATCGCGGAAATTTCACCGCTGTTCATTAAGTAGTAGTTCTCCATTAACCGGAGTCCATCAACGCCGTTCGCCTGCTCTTCGACGCGGTGTCCCTGCGCTTCCAGCCATTTAACGGTGCGGTGGACGGCTTGTTTGGCTTCATCACTGACAGGCGTTCCGACGGGTGATTCTACAGAAAATGCGATATTCAACGGGCGCTCCAGCCCTTTTTTCATATCCTCTTCATAATGGCCCGGAAATAAAGGCGTTTGAAAAGCGGCTTCAGGCTGAACGGTTTGCAGGATATCAAGGAGCGCAGCGCTGTCCCTGACCGTACGGGACAGCGCAAAATCGATCGATGCTCCCTGCCATTGCCGCCCGACGCCCGGTCCTACAGGCGTTCTGCCCCGGGTCGGCTTCAAACCGAATAGCCCGGTAAATGAAGCGGGGATCCTAATGGAGCCCCCCCCGTCACTAGCTCCTGCAAAGGGAACGATTCCGGCCGCCACCGCTGCAGCGGAACCGCCGCTTGAACCGCCGGGTGAATAATCGGTGTTCCAGGGATTTCGCGACGGCCCGTATAATTCAGGCTCAGAAATATTTTTCAATCCGTATTCGGGCGTATTCGTTTGGCCGAGAAATAAAAAGCCGGCGCCGCGCAATTTAGCAACGAAATTCGAATCGCGCTTTGGTTGATAAGATGAAAGTAGCTTGGCGCCGGCTGTAAGAGGCTCCCCTTTCAACGCTTGGGAAATGTCCTTTAAAAGGATCGGCACCCCGGCAAACGGCTGCTGTCTGATATCGAGCTGTCTGCATTCATGTTTGACCTGTTCTTTTCTCGTCCGAACGACCGCATTCAGTTCTGGATTGACTTCTTCAAGGCGGGAAAAAGCAGCATCGATTAATTCGTTCACCGTTACTTCCCCATGTTTGATAAGCTTAGATAAAGCAACTGCGTCATGCTTCATATAGTCAGATATATTCATATCAGTACCTCACTTTACTGTTCGCTTGTGTTTACTATTGTGCATGAGCCTTTTGAGGATTTCAATGTTTTCAGTTTAGATCAAAAAGGAGATGAGTGAAATGAATATTCGAAGGTTACACCCAGAACATGAGCCGCCGCTTGATTTACTGTTGACGGCAGACCCTTCCGAAAAACTGGTTATCGATTATCTCAAACGGGGACAATGCTATACAGCAGAAATCGACCGCCGGATTGTAGGTGTCTATGTGCTGCTGCCGACGAGACCAGAAACAGCAGAGCTCGTCAATATCGCCGTCAAAGAAGATCTGCAGGGAAAAGGAATCGGCAGACAATTGGTTATGCATGCGATTGAAACGGCAAAATCACAAGGATTTAAGACAATTGAAATCGGAACCGGGAATTCAAGCATCGGCCAGCTTGCGCTCTATCAAAAATGCGGATTTAGAATCACCGGCATCGACCGCGACTTTTTCTTGAGGCATTACGAGAAACCGATATACGAAAACGGCATGCGCTGCATCGATATGGTTCGCTTAGCGCTCGATCTTTAAAAAATCCGCCGGGCTCCCCGGCGGATTCTCGTCAATATTCATCAAAATAGGACTGGATCTTTTTCGGATCATCTGTTTTGGTCAGCGCCAGCATCAGCAAAATCCGGGCTTTCTGCGGGTTCAAAGAGTTGGAAGCCAATATGTTTTCCTTTTCAAGATCAGGATTGGGCGTAACAACCCCGCTGCCGGTGCGTGTAGAACGCACGACTGCCGCCCCTTTTTTCACCGCTGCGACTGCCCCTTTTTTCGCCTCGTCAGAGACTGAACCGTTTCCGCTTCCCGCATAGATAATGCCTTTCGCTCCCGCCTTGATTGCAGCGTCAAACAGATAGCGCCCGTCGTTTTGATACCCGTATATGATGTCGACTTGAGGAAGCAGATTGATCTTGGAAATATTAAAATCGGTATCTTTCGTATGCTTTTTTGTGATGTCATTATGAAAATAGATGCCGTCGGCAATATTGCCGAGGTACCCCATTTCTTCCGACTTGAAAGTGTCAGGAGCTGTCGTATGGGTTTTCGTCACATATCTTGCCGCAGCAATCCGGTCATTCAGCACCACCATGGTTCCTTTCCCGTAAGCTTCCTTGCTCGCAGCGACCTTTACAGCATTGTACAAGTTGGCAGGCCCGTCGGCTCCAATCGCTGTGGAAGGCCGCATAGATCCGACCACAACGACGGGTTTATCGCTTTTGAGGACGAGATTTAAAAAATAAGCCGTTTCTTCCAAGGTGTCCGTTCCGTGAGTGACGACAATTCCATCGACATCATCTGAAGCTAAAAGCTTCGCTGCGCGTTTGCTCAATTTCAGGAGCGTTTTATTAGTCATATTCTGGCTTCCGATGTTTGCCACTTGTTCTCCGCTGATATTCGCGATATCCTTCATTTCCGGAACGGCTTCAATGAGCGTATCAATCCCGACTGCACCCGCTTTATAATTGGTCGTCGACGTTTTGGACTGATTCGCCCCGGCAATTGTCCCCCCTGTAGCCAAAATTCTTATGTTGGGCAGACGGTCATTTCCTTGGGCAGTCTTAACAGAAGCAGTTTCCGTCTTCGCCCGGGCCTTTGTTTCATTTCGAGATTCGTTTGAACCGGAGCACCCGGCATTGATCAAAAGCAATAAGCCTAACACAATAAATAACATTCGTTTTTTCGTCATGTTTTGATCTCTCCCTGCTGCGAAGTCCGCTAATTATATATGTATTTTCTCTTTCCTCCTCTCTTTCATACCAGTTTAAAATGCATTTATACGCTGTCTATTTATATGTTAGATTTTCTTCTGCGTTTTTTTGCATTAAAAAAAGGGAAACCTCGTTTCCCTCTTCAGACCTTCTATTGTTTTAAAAAGCTGAATTCTTCCTTTATTTTTCTCAACAACTCTTCATTGGTGAGCACATCATAGGCGGTGAATGCCATAGATTTTGCGCCGAGCATTAAGCCTTCGAACCCTTGGCTGCTCATGGCTGCCTCCCGAAACTCGGGTGTGTGGCACGCGTACGGTTCATCGCAAATTTGTACATAAGGATGAATGGAAGGTGCGATCTGGCTGACATTCCCCATATCAACTGAACCTCCTCCGTCCGCTTTTTCATGAATCGAATCGGGATCGACGCCCAACTCAATCATGTTTTGTGTAAAGGCGTCTGACAGCGTTTCATTTGTTTTCAAATCATCGTAAGACAGCTCGTAAAAAGAGCTCTCAAGTCGGGCGCCAGTCGCAAGTGCGGCTGCTTTTGCACAATTTTTTACTTTATCAAGCAATTCATTGACATAAGCACGTTCCGTTCCTCTGACATAAAACTGGGCAACCGCATAATCCGGCACAACATTTGCCGCTTTCCCTCCCTCCGGGATAATCCCATGAATCCGGGCATCAGGGAGAATATGCTGTCTGAGCGCATTAATGCCGTTGAATGTCTGAATGACGGCATCGAGCGCATTGATTCCTTCGTGAGGCGCTCCCGCCGCATGCGAGGCCTTTCCGAAGAATTCGAATTGAATCGCATCCATCGCCAGCGATGTTCCGCTTTTTTCATGCCTGCAATACGGATGAACCATCATAGCGGCGTCCAAGTGATCAAAAACCCCTTGTTCGGCCATGGTTACTTTTCCGCCTTTCGTTTCTTCCGCAGGCGTTCCGTAAACATACACTTTCCCTCCGCATGATGCGATGACTTTGCTGACGCCGATTGCGGCGCCGACCGCCATCGTGCCGATCAAATTGTGCCCGCAGGCATGGCCAAGGTCAGGTAATGCATCATATTCAGCCATAAACCCGATGGCAGGGCCGGGACGGCCGCTGTCAAATTCGGCCGTAAACGCCGTCGCAAGGCCGCATGTTCCTAACTCCACCTGAAAACCGTGTTTTTTCAGCTCCTCGGACAGAATCTTTGAAGCTTTGAATTCTTCATGCCCCAGTTCAGGGTGATTGCCTATATACTGGCTGATATGCAGCAGCTCTTCACGAATATGTTCGATCTCTTTCTCAATTTGTTTTTTCATAACGGTTCTCCCTTCTCCATTACCGGAAGTTCTTTTCCAGGGTTGACAAAGTAAAGCTCATATCCTCAAAATGATTAAATATATAATTATATGAATATTAATACATTATAAAGGAGACGAACGGAATGAGCAATGGCACCCCCCAGAAAATAAAACTGCACTTCCCTCATACTTATGCTTTGATTTTTTTCATTATCATTTTAGCTGCACTGGCTTCATACTTCATTCCATCAGGAGAATTTGAACGGGTTGAAGAAGACGGCCGAACGGTTATCGTACAAGGGAGCTACACACAGACTGACGCCGGTCCGGTCGGTTTTTTCGAGATGTTTAAAGCCATACCGGAAGGCATGATTCAATCGGCGGATATTATTTTTTACATCTTTTTAATAGGCGGAGCTTTCGGCATCATCCATCAGACCGGGATGATTCGTGCAGGTGTTCATGTGCTCGTGCAGCGCTTGAAGAAACGCGGTTTCCTCCTGATTCCCGTCACCATGTTCGTCTTTTCCATCGGAGGCGCAACGATCGGTTTATCTGAAGAGACGATTATTTTTATTCCGATCGGCATCGCTGTTGCAAGAGCGCTTGGCTATGATTCAATGACCGGGCTGGCGATGATTTCCCTTGGCGCGGCTGCAGGGTTCACCGGCGGCATGTTGAACCCGTTCACAGTCGGAATCGCACAGACAATTGCGGAAGTCCCGGTGTTTAGCGCCCTCGGTTATAGATTGGCCGTTTATGCCGCCATGCTCGGTTTCTCCATTTTTTATGTCATGCGGTACGCCGAAAAAGTCAAAGCGCACCCAAATACCGGTTTGATGTATGGAAGCGAAACAGAGATGAATGAAGAGACAGCCGCAGGACAAGCTGATCTTTCCTTCACTGGAAGACACGGCCTCGTCCTGCTGATTACAGCATTGGGCTTCGGCATCAATATGTTCGGTGTATTTCAATGGGGGTGGTTTTTAAGCGAGTTGTCGGCCGGCTTTCTCATCATCGGCTTTGCCGCCGGCCTTGCGGGAGGACTCGGCATCAACAACACCTTCCATTCATTTGTCGACGGTATGAAACAGGTTGTATACGGAGCGCTGATTGTCGGCTTCGCCCGTGCCATTGTCATCGTATTGGAAAACGGACAGATTATCGATACGATCATCAACAGCCTTGCTTCAGCCATCAGCTCACTTCCGAACGAAATCAGCGCCATTGGCATGTTCGCCGTGCAAATCGTGATCAACACATTTATTCCATCCGGAAGCGGACAGGCAGCCACAACGATGCCGCTTATGGCGCCGCTGGCCGATTTATTGGGATTCGAACGCCAGATTGCCGTATTCGCGTATCAATACGGAGACGGAATCACCAACTCCATCATCCCGACCTCCGGTGTACTGATGGCTTCGCTTTCAATCGCAGGCGTCACTTACGAACGCTGGGTCAAGTTTGTCTGGAAGCTGGTCGCAGGCTGGATTTTCATCGGCGCCGCCGCAATTGTTATCGCCATGATCATCGGTATTAAGTAAACATCCGGTCCACAATATGCAGCCGGAGCCCCCGGCTGCATTCCTCATACATGTCTCCGTCTCCCTGACCATAGAGAAGCTAAACCATCAAAACCGGCGTTTCTGAGACGATTGATCTACTAAATTTTAAGCTCAGGTTAAGAAAACCCGAAAACGGGACTTTTTATCCACCATAGTCCAATTTCAAAATTCATCAACAAAGTGGCGGATTCTAAACAAAACACTTATATTTTTCACCTGTTCTGCCTTGTCATGGCTAAGCTGGAAAATGGATCAATCTCAATTAAATGCACCGTTTTGTAAGTCATTAGTTTTAGTCTATTCATACTACCCAAAGTTTGAAAACATGCCTAATCTTGCAAAACATTGACCAAAATTAGTATTTAACACCTATTTATTATTGATTCTTCAAACCTTAAAATGAGTGATGTTGTTTCTGTTTTTTTAAAGAAACTAAGGAAAAAGGAAGAATTATAATCAAATTTTCACTGTTAGATAAATGAAATGACCGGGACTTGAGTAAGATTTGTCCCGATGAAGGGCCTTTTTACCCTAACCACCCCATTCTTTTCATTTACATAACATTGAAAAAATAATAATAAAAAAGGAGACAGACCATGCGAAGTAAAAAGTTTTTTCTAATGATGCTTTTGATGATTGTAGCAGTCGTGTCAACAGCCTGCGGAGGCAGCAAAAGTGCGAGCGGAGAGAAAGAAGATACGAAAAAAGCAGATAATGCAGAAGTTAAAATACTAAGCTCCGAATATACGCTTCCGGATGATTCATCAACAAACCTGCACGAAAATGAACTTATACTAAAGATCAATGTTTCCGTTAAAAATACAGGAAAAGAACCATTGATGGTTGATAAAAGCCAATTCAGCCTTTACGAAGGCGACTCAAAAATGTCGGACGTCAGCGTATATGATGAAAGAAACAAGAGACTTCGTTCTTCCACGCTGAATTCTGACAAGGAAGTCGACGGAAATATCTATTACATCGTTGAAAAGGGCAAAAAGTTTCAGCTTGAATACACACCTGACATGTACGGTGAAAACAAAGCCGATCCTGTCAAATTCGAGATCGACGGCGGCAGCGACGATTTGCTGAAAACAGCCAAAAAACTTGAAGATCCGGCCAAAGCTTTGCTGGCTTACACAGATGTAACGATTTTCGGCAAAGATAATGATAACTTTGATAAACTGGTCGACGAAAATAAACGTGAAGTCGTTACCGATTACCTTGAAGGCGCTCAAAAATCAATCGTTCGCTCTTTAGGATATTATGATGAAGAAGATGTCGATAAAAAGAAATTGAATAAACTGATCAGCGCCATCCAAAACGCTTATCAAGAAAAATCTCAAGTCAAAGCAGTTACAAAATCAATTTCAGGCGATGAAGCAACTGTTGAAGCAACCGTTACACCAATCGATAATACGGATGTCCAAAAGAAAGTGAAGAAAAGACTGGAAGACTATGTGAAAGACAGCGGCAAAAACTTCATGTCCAGAGATGAATTGATCAATCCTGCGATTGACATCATGAGTGAAGAAATCAAAAAAGCACAGGCGACTTCAAGTGAGAAAACAGTTGAAGTTAAGCTTGAAAAATCAAAAAATGACAAATGGAAAATGGATGCTGATAATTACAAGACCGAACAATACTTCTCAAGCTTCCTTAAAAGCAACAACTAAAAAAAGCACCCTAGTGGTGCTTTTTTTCAATTACAATAAAACAAGTGCTGTCCGGCAGCGGCACGCGTCGGCCGAGCCGGTCTGTCAGCTCGATTTTAGGGTTAAGGTGTTCTTCATACCCTTCCTGTACATAGTGTTCGAACACAAGAATGTTCGCGCGTTCCCCCAACTCTTTCTCAATACAGCGCCGGAATTCAGTCGGCGTAAAATAGCCGAACTGCTCCTTCACTTCGTGCGGATAGGCTTCTTCTCCCCAAGTATATGTATAGAGGAATTCCATCGCGTCATTCACAAACAGTACGGCCGCATCCTTCTCAGCCTCAAGAATTTGCACCTTTCTCCCTTTAAAATCATGGACATACCGTTTCAAGAAATCCATTCCATCCGGGTCTTTAAAGCGAATCCGCCGCGTTTCCTCTTTGTTTTCGGTCATGATTCCGTCCCTGATGATGATTCTGCCTCCCCGCTTCAGAATATCAAAGGAACTTTTTAACGCTTGGGCAATGACGAGATGATTAAATCGTTTTCCTTCATACGGAATGTATGAAAACAATTCGTGCAATATCGATGAAAATACAATCGTGTCGACGCTTTTCTGTTCGAAGTACTCAGGAAGATCCAACGCATCAGCCTGTTTCACATGCCACGGCTTATGTTCGCGCACTTTTCTTTTTTGGAGCTCCTCAATGACATTGACGGAAAGGTCGATGCCGATGACCTCTGCTTCAGGATGCTGGTTCGTCAGCAAATCAAGCATCACGCCGCCTCCGGCTCCGATGTCGAGCATTCTTTCTCCAACAGCATAATCGGCAATCTTCTTTTTATAATCTTCCGCACCGTTCATGTCAGACAGATAAGCCGCTTCATTTTGCAGCCGGTCAAACGAATCCTTGCGAAACTCAAAAAAATCATAAAGCAGCACGATCGCCCGTTCATATAAAGGCGATTTCTCCGCTTCCTGGCAAAATTCAATCAGCTTCAGTCCGGCCTGCGAAAACGAAAACGTGACGCCGACAATCTCGGAAGCCTGATCAAACGGCTGAACAGCAAGCGAAACGTGTTCATTTACATGCACCCCGCCGAAAAGCAAATCGCTGATCGACATCTCTTTTAAGCACGCTTCGATAATCCGTTTTTTATAAACATTCGTATGACGCACACCCTGGTAATCACGGTACATGTCCTTCATCAGCGGCTCAAAGCTGATATGCTTGACTGATAAAGGATTGACAGAACGAAGCACTAGCAAAAAGATTTTGACAAACTCTTCAAAACTGAACGATGACAAGGCGGATTCCACATACCATAAATCGATCCGCTGAAAGAAGCGTCTCAGCGCATCTTCCGCCGCATGTTCCCTCAAAAACCGCTCGTACCGGCTGCTGTCTTCGCCGGAATCGAGCGCCTGTCCCCGCAGTTTTCTGATCCTTTCCGCAAACGGCCAATCTTTGTTTCTTTCTCCTGTGCAGATTTGGCCGATTATCCGGTTCACGTCTTGTTCAATCGATTCCCAAAGCGCCGGCGAAACCCCTTCAATGATACATTTGTTCAGAACGTACAGAACCCGCCTGATGTCGATGTGCTGAAGTTCGGATGCTTCAATCCAATCGATAAGAGGAGTGAATTGGCGATACCTTGATTCTCCGCGGATATACTGCCCGACGAGTCCATGCGTCAAAATCAAAATATAGATGAGTTCCTCAATATCCTGCCGCTCCGGCATATACGCCTGTCTTCGATCAGCATAAATCTGCGCCGACCCGATATTATGGATCGCAAGCTGAAAGCCTTTCTCACGCCATTCCTTTCTTTTATGAGGCTGGCCGCACTTAGCCGTTTCACTCCATATAAGAACCTCTTCAATGATTTCTTTTTCCCGCTCAGGAATGTCCGCTTTCTCCAAGATGGAGAGCGTCTGTTCCACATAAAGAAACACGGGATTCTGAGGCATGTTCTCCAGCGAAGATATCCGCTCCAGATTGACATTTTGTTCTTCAGTTAAAACAAGATACTTGAGCCATTCAGCATCACGCAAAACATGATAATCCCCGCTTTTCACTTTTTCAATGGCTTCTAACGATTGTAAACGCCTCATACGTTCTTCCCTCTTTTTTCTATTTCGATATGACTAATCATAAGGTAAATGGTTTCATATAGAAATAGGACAATAGACTTATAACCGCTATAATGTTTGGCCGCAGTCCGCCGTTAAGATTTGACCAGTAACCGTTTCTTGTTCGAGCAGCGCGCAAATGAGCAAGGCGATATCTTCCGGCTTTGCGATCCGTTCAAGCGGTAGCTTTTGGCTGAGCCGCTTCATTTTCTCTTCATTCCCCTCCCACCATCTCGTCGATACAGCGCCAGGTGCCACACAGCTGACCCTGATATCCGGAGCGAGCGCATGCGCCAATGATTTCGTCAGTCCGTGGACCGCCGCTTTTGATACGGCATAGGGGAGCGAAGAACCTGAGCCCGTCAGTCCTGCGATGCTGCCGACATTTACGATGGCGCCTTGCTTATTTTGCTTCATTAAAGATGCCGCCGCTCTCGCGCAATAAAACATCCCTTTGACATTTACCGCATACAGTTCATCCCAGACTTCTTCAGAAGCTCCATCCAAGTCATCAAGCTCGATATGCCTGGTGATGCTTGCATTGTTGACGAGCAGATCGACGGTGCCGAACTCACGGGCCGCCCGATCAAACATGCCTTGAACTTCATTGACCTTAGAAACATCGGCTTTAATCGCGAGCGCGCGGCCGCCTTGATTTTCAATCATCCCAACCGTCTCTTGCGCCTCCGCTTCGGAACGCGAATAGTTGACAATAACCGCTGCGCCGCGGTTTGCCAAAGCGAGCGATACCGCTCTGCCGATCCCAGTGCCGCCTCCTGTGACAAGGGCTGTTTTATTTTTCATTTCCATTTTTCATCACTCCCTTTTCAACTGATGCAAGCTGTGCTGTTCCATTCCCAAACGACCAGTTCTCTTTCACGTTTTCGGCCGCAATGATCATGACGTCCTCTTGGCGGATGCCGGCGTTTTTTTGTAAACATTCTGCAATGCGTTGATACAGCGCCAGCTTTTTTTCGACCGGTCTCTCTTTCATTGTGATGTGAATATAGATCAAATCCTTCGTCCGTTCGATATTCATATAGCCGGGATCGAAAAAGAATTCTTCCTCATCGTGCTGGGTGATGACCTGAAAATAATCATCTTCCGGAACATCGATCGTCTCCGTCATCGCCTTGTGAACCGTTCTGCTAATCCGTCGAAGCTCTTCGTTTGATCTTCCTTTTAAAAGATCCATCCTGACAAATGGCATATATTTATTCCTCCTTTGTATTGTTTAATAGTGTATAACGGTTATATCATTTTGTATAATTGAATCATTTGAAGGATTCATTCAATTTTATTGAACTTGAGGTGATGGGATGGATTTCAAAACGTTAAAGACGTTTCATAAAATCGTGGCTTGCGGAAGCTTTAACCGCGCGGCTGAAGAACTGAATTATGCGCAGTCCACAGTCACAATGCAAATCAAAAAACTCGAAGAAGACCTCGGCATCCGATTGCTCGAGCGGGGGAAAACATTCCGACTGACTGAAGCCGGCAGGCTTTTTTTTGAAGAAAGCAGCCATATTGTCAAGAATATGGATCACCTTCAACATCATATGGCCGACTTATTGCTTGGCGAAGCGGGAAATATCCGTCTAGGAGCGGTCGAACCAATCGCGAGCTGTGATTTGCCGCGGATGTTGGGGAGATTTTTAGCGGATTATCCGAAGATCCGGGTTTCCGTAGATATCGCCAACTCATCGACATTGGGGGAAAGGCTGGTTCAAGGCAGCCTGGACCTTGCCGTCTGTTCGACTCCGGCAATGGGAACTGATCTTTATTTTGAACCGCTATATGCTGAAGAGCTCGTAGTGCTGCTTCCTGAAGGACACCCCGCCGGAAACAATGAACACATCCATCTGAAAGATCTTAGGGAGCACCGTCTACTGATCACAGCCAACAATTGCACCTACCGGAAGAAAGTCGAAATCGCGTTTCAAGAGCTGCCGGGAAGCCAAATGAACACGATGGAGATTGGAAGCATGACCGCTTTGAAAAATTATGTTGCCGCTGGACTCGGCGTTGCCCTGATTCCGAAAAGCATCGTCTCCCCTCCTCCTCCCGGAACGATTGTCCGGTTTATCGGCGATGACCCGATCAGCGTAACCTTCGGCATCCTTTGCAAAACCGCGTCTTTCCCGCTGAAACAAGCGGACGCAAAGCTTTACCAATATTTGAAACAGGAACTGGGAGAACCGAAAAAACCTTCCGGCTGATGTCGGAAGGTTTGGGATGATGACATAATGGGACATTGAATGATGATGATCTGGTCTCAGAGGGGGATGGTTACTTGCACCTGTCCGCCCCCCGCTTCACCGTTTTTAATCGATAAATCGCCTTGATGAAGCTTGACAACACGAAGCGCAAAGGTAAGTCCCATACCGTAATGCCCATTCGATGTCCGGCTTTTATCTTCCATATAGAAAAGCTCGGCAGCTTTCTGCAGGCCTTCTTGAGAAAATCCTTTTCCGCTGTCAGTGATTGTGAAAATCAATTGATCATCCGTACACACAGCTTCAAAATCGATTCTCCCGCCTTCTGGTGTGTGATCTGCAGCGTTCGTCATGATGTTCATCAACGCTCGATGAAGCAGCTGTTTGTCCAACAGTGCTTTTTTATCTTCAAGGTTCTGTTCCTTCAGCACAATGTCAACCGATTTGTTCCCTATGTATGCTTCAGTGTCATTGAGAACACTTTCGACTAACGGTTTCACAGCACTTTCTCTATAATCGATATTTAATGCTTCCTCCGTTTTTGACAAATGGATTAATTGGTCAATGTACTGATCGATTTTTTGCCCCGCATCAAGTATGTATCTGATATATTCCGACTGCTCTTGATTTTGCGGTGATAAGCTCAGCAATTCCGCATTACCTTTAATAATGGTCATTGGAATTTTAATGTCATGAGCCAATGCGCCGATCTGTTCTTTTTTCGTTTTCTCTAAGTGCCACTGCGCGCGGAGGGAGGCTTGAAGGGCATTCCTCATGTCTATCAGGGAACTGATCACATGATCAAATTCCTTAATATTCGAAAACTCCGGAGTGAAATTTAAATTTTGTTTTTTAATTTGCTCAGCGATGGTGTTTAATGTTTGAAAATGATCTTTTAACCTGTTTGCAAATCGGGTTGTTACCGCAAAAACGACCGTAATTAGAAGCAGAATGATGATGCATAAGCTTGTCAGCTCATAGTTCGGGAGAAACCGTCTCAGCAGGGGAGACCGAAACTCAGCGCGCAAAGGATACTCCAACACACAATACTCGTCTTTGCGTTCGATGATCATATAGCCTTTTTGACTTAAGGTGACATACGGCCTGCTCTCAATTTTTTTCCGTACAATGGAAAGATTCGTTTCTTTCATGTTTCCCGCTGTCTTTTGTTTCGACTTTTTATCCAATATGGCATACAGCATCGTATCAGGTATCATGTCTTCCGTTATCCGTTCAGCCGATTGAAGCTTGGGCTTAAGCTTTTCAGCTTCGATTTCATTGTAATTGGCAGGATAAAACAGCCCTGCATTCATTCCGATCATATTGATCAAAACATATACAGCCGTGATCGCGATCAGGCTGAAACTCAAAGTGAGCATATATTTGATCAGTTCTCTGCGCAGCGTCTTTTTTTTACGGATTATTCCCATCTGTACCCTACGCCCCATACCGTTTTGATCGGATCTCTTTCGTGTTCTTTGCATTTTTTTCGGATCGTGCGGATAAATTCGGTTATCGTGGAGTATAATGCATTGCCTTCCAGCCCGTATACATAATCATAAATTTCTTCTCGTGTAAAAGTTCGTCCTTTATGCTGAGCCAACAGCTCACATATTTTAAATTCATTTTTTGTTAAATTCAGCTTTTGATCATGAATAAATACTTCTTTGCTGTCAAAGTGAAATAAAAAACCGGAAATCACACGTTTAGTTTCGTGTTTCTCTCTTTTTTCCCTTCTCAAGTGTGCATTTACTCTCGCACTGAGCTCAAGAACGCCGAAGGGTTTTGAAATATAGTCGTCTCCCCCAGTCAGGAGGCCCTTAACGATGGCCTCTTCCTCTGTCTTAGCGGTGAGAAACAGGATCGGACAATCTACCAGCGGCCGGATTTTCTCGCATAATTCAAATCCGTCCATCCCCGGCATCATCACATCAAGCAAAATTAAATCATACCCTGAAAACACGTCGAGAGATTCGGCGTTAACTTGACTCAATGTATGAACTTGATGCTGATCGCGGCGCAAAATATTTTGTATGAGTACAAGAATATCTTTCTCATCATCTACTGCCAAAATGTTCGCCACTTGCTGACCACCCTTTTTCATTATTCATAAGCTTTTCTTCCTTCCCAGCGGATAAACCAAAAGATGCTTAGAGCGAATACAGCTATTATAGCAAACACCATGATGAAAGCCCCCTGCTTGATTTCCCCGTCTAGAACAGAACGCAGAGACGGATTAATTTGGACAAATCGGTCAATCCCCTTATACCCTGTCAGCCTGATTCCCCATGCCCAGGGATTATATTTCCAAATGACATCGCCCAATCCCGTATTCATCAGTGCTGTCATCAAAAGACCTGCCCCGCCTATTAAAATCGAAGCCCCCATTCCAAATATGCAGCTGATCAGAAAATAAATGAAATAAAGTGTGACACTTCCGGCTGCCAGCCATGCCCCAGCCTCTAAAAAAAGGGCGATTGTCAGGTTCGGCACATGAAATAGAACTTTGAGCCCCAATACATAGAGTCCAATAGCCAAGAATACCGCACACAAGTTCATGAACAGAAGCAGTGTGACTTTGCTTAAATAAGCCGTTAATTTGGGCGCCGTGCCGCCCAACAGCACTTGAAAACGGCCTGCCCGCTCCTCTAATGAAGCCGTCATTCCGCACACTATTCCAATCAGAAGCGGCAGGGCAATCGCAATTGCCTCAAAATACGTGCGGTATAATTGATATGGATCATGATCTCTGTTATAGAAATAAAGCAGAAAAACACTCGCACAGATAACCGGAACGGTCAAGTGAAGCCAAATAAAAGATGTGCGCTTTGTTTTTTGAAAATCAGCCGCAAGGCATCTGAAAAATAGCAACAAATCAAACCGCCTCCCGTTTTATCGATTTGCGATCAACGGCAGGGGAAAATGACCGCCTGGTCAGACGCGCCAAAATAGCAAATAAAACAACAGATAGAACAACAGCCGGAGGAACGACTGCCCAGCTTGTTAAAGGATCGCCATTTTCAAGAGGCACACCGTTTGGATGGATGCCAATTGTCGGACACATGACCCTGATCGGCCAGCTCCACGGATTCAGCCACCAAAAAGGACTTGATGCCGACATGATGCCCAACACGATACTGCCCAGCATATTGAACAAAACGGCAGATATAAACCCAAATTTTCGCGCTATCCATAAACAGATGGGGATCTCCCACAGTGTCGTAAGCCAAAGCAGCAGATTCGCGGAAATGACTGTCAAATGAATGCTCGAAAATTGAGGAATGACAAACTGCATCACAACCATGAACCCTAAAAAAACAGCTTGAGACGCTAAAGAATAGAGCGCAATGACGCTTATTTTTGCAGACCAGATCATATGTAAATGTACGGGAGAAGAAAAAATGCCGTTATAATTCGACGCTTTCATTTCTTTCTGGTGTGATAATGCACAAAGCAAGGCGATCATGACCGGCATCAAGATGACAGACCACCAATTATACGTACCTGCTACAAAGAATCCCGGATTCATTAAAAAGGCGAAGCAAATATTAATCAAAGGCACAATGAAGATCATCTTTCTCGAAAATGTTCTTTTAAACTTCAGGTTTTCCGCTTTTGCATAATATCCGATCATTGTTCTCCGCCTTCTTTCCCCCGCGTTGATTTGACAACATCCATAAAAAGCCGCTCGAGATCGTCCCCCTTATTGATTTTCCCCTGATATCCGAGGTATCCTCCGCTGATAATCCCGATATGGTCTGCGATCTGCTCGACTTCCGACAAAATGTGGCTTGATAAGATGACCGTCATCCCTTGCTTTGGAAATGACCTGATCAGTTCCCTTAACTCTTGTATACCGATCGGGTCGAGACCGTTCGTAGGCTCATCAAGTATGAGTAATTTAGGGCGATTTAAAAGAGCGATGGCGATTCCCAGCCTCTGTCTCATCCCCATAGAAAACTGCCCCGCTTTTTTCTTTCCGGCATGATGCATATCAACAGTTTTAAGCACCTCTGTTATTCTCGCATCAGGAAGACCCAATAATGTGGCATGCACCTTGGCATTCTCGTAGGCTGTTAAATTATCATACAGAGGCGGGGATTCTATTAAAGAACCGATGTCTTTTAATACAGACCTTTTCCATTTCCGCCCCTCAACCAAAATGTCCCCGGCAGTCGGGTTTAAGATTCCGGTTAAAAGTTTTAAAGTCGTTGATTTTCCTGCTCCATTCGGTCCAAGCAGACCGTAAATACTGTTCTTTTTAACTGACAATGAGACGTCTGAGACCGCTTGCGACCTTCCAAACTTTTTTTGAAGATGCCTTGTTTCCAATAGAATTGTACTCATCTTAATCTCTCCTTGTTTGATCTGATCGGTACCGATATCTTAAAATACCTTTCTCAAGATTTAATCAGAATCAAACACAAAAAACCTTCCGGTTCCCCGAAAGGTTTAGCGGCCTTTGCCTTAAGAAGGCATAAGCTCAAGATGATGATCCAGTTCGTCCTGCAGGACGGCTTCAATATCTTTAAAACGATTCGATACGGTCGAAGCGCTGACACCGTATTTTTTTGCAAGCTTCGCCTGGGATAACGATTTTTCCGATTTGGAGATCGTATTGATAAAATACTCCAAAGCAGCTGCAAAGGCTTCTGTTTTCTTGATGACCGGCGCTTTTTTAACACAATACGATTTCCAAAGGCCGACCGCCCAGGAGACAAATGATTCAGAATGTCCTTCGTCAAGCATACCTTTCTCAAAGACAAGCGCTGTTTCTTTCTCCATCTCATTGGCCCATTCGATGTCTTCCGACCCTTGTTCAGACGGTGCACTCTCTTCCTGACGGCAAAGCTGCATTAACACATGATGAAAATCATCTCTCATCAGCTGTTCTTTTGTTCCGCCTTCTTCTGTGAAACGGCTTAAAGCATCGTTTAACCTGTCTTTGAGAGCATCCGCCATTTTTGCAGGATAGATGGTGAATTGTAAGAAGAACTCGGTATGGCTTCCGATCTTGATCGGAAAGCCGAGCACGTACTCGCCTACAAAAGGCCCTTCCCGCTTCACATTCATCCTTATAGTGAGCTCTTCATTTGTTACAGCATCCTCAAAGCGAATGCCGCCATCTGTTATATGTTTCACACGCAGCAGCGCAGGGGAGAGGTCTTTCCACGATTGAACGGCCTCCTTAGTCTGCGATCTGAGAATCGAGGAACCCTTTTTCTGTAAAAAGTCTTCGAAAATCGTCAATCCTCCGTCTGCCAACGGCCGGGAAAATACTCCCCACACGCCCAGATTAAAAACACATATCTTTTGTGCAGACTGTTCCAAGTCTGACAGAAAAGAATACTGATTAAGAAATTGATCGATTGTGTCTTTATGTTCCGTAAAAGCGAATTCCATGACGTCTTTCTGGATTTGTTTCAATTCCTGCACCGCGACAGCCGGAAACGCTCCCTCCGCTTTGCCGCAGCATTTTTTATATTTCAGCCCGCTGCCGCAGGGGCAAGGCATATTTCTCTTTACTTTTCCCACGTTTAAACCTCCGTATCTTATACTACAACTTATTTATTTTATCAAAACTTTCAGGAGGGGGAAATCCGATAATGAAAATCAGTATGATTTAGCTGAAAAGTAAAATTTTATAAAAGGGGTCAAATAGAAAAAAAGACTATAAAATGGTTAGTTCTGCGTTTTTATCATCCATTTATGACAGAGGGTGTTATACATTTTGCAATACGCTGGTTTTTGGGTTAGAGCGGGTGGATTGTTGATCGATTGCGTATTGGCGGTCGGATTACACTTTTCATCCGCATTGATTTGGAGACGGATCTCCTGAGGTCGGTGCAACAGCACTGCTGGTATTCGTTTTGTATCCGCTTTTGATGCCGCTGACAAAGCTCCGATGCACATTGGAAAAGCACTTTTTAGAATTCGCATTATTTCTGATGATACAGGCCGACGGATGAAGCTATGGCAGGCTTTCGTGCACTACATCGTCTCATGGGTGCATATTGCTTTCGGTCTGCTGTATTTAACCGTCGTTTTTTCAGAAACGAAACAAGCTGTCCACGATTTTGCGGCTAGAACTTATGTTATGAAAACAGGCGACACTGAGTAAACGATCTTTATGTATTTAAGTGCATACAGAAAAAGGGATATGAATCCCTTTTTCTATTTCCGGTATTCCAGCAGACTGATGGTCAGGAGCACAAAGAAGCACCCCAGCCACTGAATGGATGTTAAACGTTCGTTTAAAAACAAAACACCTCCGAAGATGGTAAGAACGGGGCCGATCATAGAAATGACGGCTCCCCGCTCCGCTCCTATCCGCTTCATGCCTTCCAGCATGAATAAAAAAGGAATGACCGTCGTCACTGCTGCAATGATCATAAAAAAAACATACATTGCGGGAGGATAAGAAAGCAGGATTCCCGGCTGTTTTCCTGTTGCGCGAAACAGCGCATAACCGGCCATCGCAAGACTTGCCGCCGACATTCCATAGGCATTCATCCGAATCCCGCCGATTTGACGGACAAGGCCTCCCGCCACAACAAGATAAACCGCATAGGCGACAGCGGACAATAAGATCAAAAAAGCTCCTGACAGGTTCGCTTCAAATGCTTGCACATCCCATCCGCCGACAGCCAAGAACAGCCCGGCATTCACAAGCAAGATGGCAGCAAACGTTTGACCCGAGATCATTTTTTTATTTACAAAGGCAGTGATGATCAATACGAACATGGGATAGCTCATCACAATCATCCGTTCAACGATTGCCGAAACATCATGAAGGCCGATAAAATCAAGCAATGGCGACAGAAAAAAACAAAGCAATCCGGCCGCATAAGCTTTAAAAATCTCCGCTTTTTCTGGTTTAGCCGGAAGCTTTGAACGATACATAACAAAAATCAGCCAAAACAGCGGCGCCGCAAATAATTGCCGGTACAACAGCACCGCTTCCGGCTGTGCACCTTGTTCATAAGCCCATTTGACAAAAATGGATTTTGAAGCAAAACACATCGTCCCAAAGACCATAAAAACGACCCCGGCCGCTTTTCGAACGCCGCTTTGAATATGGCCGCTCTGCTCAGCTGTACTCTTCTCTTCTCGACTCAACTTTCAACACCCGTCCTTTTTATTCGTGGATATGTTTTTTTATAAAATGGAGCAATGTGCTTCCCTGGGCCGTCAAAATCACACCTTTTCCCGAACATTTTGGACAAGGCTCCGGCTCTTCTCTTCCGCTTCCATTGCAATTTGGACATGTCGTTTCCAAATCGTCCGTTGCAATCACCATTTACCATCACACCTCCGTTTCCGTTTAATATGATGCGGCCACTCCGGCCAGCCTTCCTCCATGGCCACCACCTCCTTAAAAATACAAAAAACCCCCGTCACAAAAGGACGAGGGTCTCGCGGTACCACCTTTATTAATCGCATCAACGATTCGCTTGGAACATACGGAAAGGGAACAGTCAGCCCTTTCGATACGCTTCTCTTGATAACGGAGAGAACTATCCCGGCTTCGCCTACTGTCCGTTTCAGCGAAGCGATTCAGAAGCCCATTCGGCGTCAGAAGGGCATCGGTTCACACCAGCCACCGACTCTCTTAAACCCATGCTCTGACACGTACTTGCTCTTCCTCAATATCGTTTAACCGTACATGATTTGTAAAAAATATATTACTCTGAAAATTAGCATGTGTCAATCAGCATTAAATTCTTGTTTTTTTACGAACCTTTAATATACACACGGTCAACAGACACAAAACAAGGAGATTGAATGCTGCTATCCAATAAAAATATCCAGGGATGCCTATGACGAGAAGCGGTAGTCCCAAGCTGAGAAATACACTGGCAAATGCAGCATACAGCACTTTTAGTAAGCCATTATATTTTTCTGCTTCAGATTCGCGGTCTGTATAAATCGCATTTGTTTGAACTTGACTGGGATCAGCCGCAAAGTAATGCCAATTTAAAAACTGTGTCACATGCTTCCAGCCTGCATCCTCGTATATATGAATATATTCTTCCTGATCCAGGTTTGATGTTGTCTTATAGTCGAGCCGATATACTGTATTGCTTGGTTTTGTCTTTTCAAATATATAGATAAATAAAAAGAAGGACTTTAACATCCACCCCTGTTTTGCCATTTCATTCAGCCAGTTCTCCTCCTTCCGGTCTTGCCAAGCAAGAAAAAAACGGAATTTACGCTTTCTTTTTTTACTCATGACTTGTATCTCCCTCTTTTTGAAAAATAGATTGACTGATCGTCACTAATTTGGATAGGCGTTTAAATTCGAGTTCAATCACCTGCCATCCTTCATTCGTTAAAATATACTGCTTTCGCCGATTATCGCCGGATTCGCCTTCCTTTCTAATCAGCCCCTGCTTTTCGAGTTTGCTTAGTGCACCATAAAGAGTGCCAGGCCCTAGTTTGACCTCACCCTCACTCATGCTCTCAACCCTTTGCATAATGCCGTAGCCATGTAATGGTTGAGTTAATGACAATAATATGTAATACGTAGCCTGCGTAAGCGGTAAATAGCTTTCCGCCGTTTTTTTCTTCACTTTTCGCACCTCATTTTAAGTATGGCGTTTTTCATTTATATATCTCATGAGCAGTACAACACCTATTAGATTGAAAATGATGCTGCCGCCAAGAGCTAGTCCCCACCATACACCGTTTATTCCTGATAAAATCGCTAAATTTAATAAAAAAATTCCGCTCAAAACAAATAACATCCCGGTAAAGTGTGTATTCAAATCATTCGCCTCCTTATTTTACATCGCCTTACGATATATCGACTGACGATATAATAACATATTAGAAGATTCGACACAAATCAAACACAGCATTTACCCTGCAAATCAAATAAGTGAGCACAGGCTATTGCCCAAAAGGAATAGCTCACATTAAAATTAAAAAAACCGCCTAAAAGGTCATTTCACGACCTTATCAGGCGGTTTCCAGCGATTATTCCTTATTCCTGTCAGCAAACACCGTCATGGCGTCGCACATGAACTTTGCCAAGCCGGCGCCGTATTGATCAATGTTTTTCGTAAAGCGCTCGTCAGCGACATACATTTGTCCCAGACCTTTGAAAGCTTCGAGCGAATAGCTGTGGCCGGTGTTATTGTTCAGAAAGTCGTACCATTCCTTTATAGCCGCCTGTGCTTCCTCTGAGTCTGAGGCGCCTTTTCTGAGGGCGGCGATTTTTCTGTAAATGGCATCATATTGCTGTTCCATCTTTTTCCGTTCACCTTCGGGCATGGATTCGATATAGGCCTTCGATCTGTCGACGGCTTCATCGCCCCAGCGTTCCCGCGCTTCTTCCTCATACGGGTTTTGACTGAAATCAAATCCCGCGAATTTTTCCTCGTTTGTCATGTTGATTTCTCCTTTCGCGAATTGGATCGTTTTATCGATTGTCGCAATCATTTGGTCAAGCCGGCTTCTTTTCTCCAGCAGCGCTTTGCGATGGAGCTGAAGCGCCTCATTCCTGTCAAATGAAGGGTTCTCAAGAATGCTTTTAATCTTTTTTAAAGGGAAGTCAAGCTCTCTGAAAAACAGGATTTGCTGCAGCTTTTCCAGATCGTCATCTGAATACAGCCGATACCCGGCTTCGGTCGTCTCCGACGGAGCTAATAATCCGATTTCATCATAATGATGCAGTGTGCGCACACTGATGCCGACTAAGTCGGCCACTTCCTTTACTTTCATTTTCATTTATCTGACCTCCCTTCAATATCGACTATAAAGTATCCCGCAACGTGAGGGTCAATGCGAAATTTGAAATTTTTTTTATACAAACAAAAAACCCGGCAAAATTGCTTCGCCAGGTCTTTTAAGAATTGTTCAGCAAGACTTCTTTAAGAAACGGATCATCCAGCCACTCGTTCAGCTGGCCCGCGGAGAATCCTTTTGATACATTGAGATCGATGAGCGTTCCGCCGGCATATCCGAAAGAAGCCGATCTGTCCGCAATGGTGTCCGGCCCTTTCGCCAGAACATTCTTCAGCTTCTTCAGCATGTTTTGAAAGCTCTTCTCCAAGTCGCTTTTCGGGTCTTTGGCAGAGTCAATCACTCTGATGAGCCTCTCATTTCCGCCTTCAAGCTCTCCTTTTTCATCCAAACTGACATCAGCCAAAGACAGACCGGCAATCGTTTTCAAAAACTCATTCACATGCCATTTTTCATAAGCTTCTTTATCCAGCGGCGTTCCATTTTGTTCACCGATCAATTCCGCATGGCTCAACAGACGGGCGCCAAACCGTTTATCACTGTTATTTAAAACGGCTTCGATCCGGGTTCTTTTTTGTTCATCTTCGATGCCTTCAACTATAATCCGGTTATTTCCGTCTACATGCAATGTCAGATGTTCACTCTCGGAAAGAGAAATTCCGCTCTCGCGCAGCGTCTCATCGATCTGGCTGTTCAAACGCTGCCTGTCCACATAAAGATTATAGATCTCAAATTGAACGCCGTTCATTTGTGATCGTAATGACGGTGCATTTTTTTGAGCCGCTTCAGCCTGTTTGCTGATGGAGAGGGTGTCTGTTTGGCTGCCGACCATTCTCTTGGAACCTGTAGTCTTAGCCGGCATCTCCGCGGCGGCAGGCTTCATCAGCTGCTCGGAATAAAGCGAAAGTTTTACCCTGTCTCTAATATTCATGGGAGCTCCTTTCATGCCAATTACATTCGATTACTTTTTATATCGGACGGAATTTGGATCTGTTTACCAGCCGTATGTTGAATCATATTGATAATTGATCTTCAGCTGCGGCGATCTCCATGTTGAACTGCTCCAAGCGAGCGAATAGTATCTCACATTCCATATCGTTTTGACCGGAAGCGCAAGTTCAGGCTTTAGATCCGGAAACAGTGTGCCGCCGGAAACCGATGTGTGCCAAACGCCTTCTTCCTTGTTCAGAACTTCCCTGTAGGTGTGTCCGAGGCTCGGAGAAATGGTTCCCTCGGCGGAAACGCTTTTCACAGTCGCTCCTTCGGGAATGGCCGAGACATTGGCAAGATTGACGGCGGCAACCGGAGAAACGACTCCCTGTCCCGGGCTTGAGATGGATGATGGAGACAAATTCGCCGTATAAGCACCGCTCTTCATTCTGTCGATAAATTCAAGTCTGTAAAATCCCCAACCGTCATATGAACCGTCTTTAGACGTGACGACCGCAATGTACCGGCCTGTCTCCGGAACATCCAAGCGGATGATTTCATTTTGGTTTCCCGTTCTTTCAGAAGATCCTACTGCAGGATAGCCGTAAGCATCTTTAAATAAGTAAAGATCATAGTCTGTATTTGCTGGGATGTTCTTTAGGTGAATGGCAAGCTGTTCTCCCTTTGTCGCGTAAAATTTGTAATAATCTTTATCGCTTTCGCTGTGAATCGTCGCCGAAATCGTCTTGTATTTCCACAATCCTAAATCATAAGCCTCAGCGAAAGAATTGTTGGGTTCATACTCATCTTCGTAAACATTTGCCGAAGCCGAAAATGCTGGAATCGCCATCAAAAACACACTGAACACGAAAAGAAACAAACTTTTTTTCATTTGTCATTGCCTCCCGTTTATTCATCACCATAAAGGAACTCCCTTCCTTATATCGGTAATTGAATTGGAAGTTTAATGAATATTTTATAAAATAATAGAATTTTTCCAAGTTTACTCATCCGACGGCTCTGCCACACTGCCCACAAAAAGGTTCATTCCGGATGTTTCATCAACAATCGCGAAATAAAACGGGTGGTCTGCAGTCATCGTCACTTCAGGGACGGGAGCTGATTCGATGATCTCAACCGCCGTTGCCGCGGATGCTTCGGTACCCGCTTCATCTACTTTGATAAATGTTTTATGTCTGACTTTATCAATTTGAGCGGCGCCTTCTCCGGCAAACATATTTGAAAAATCCGCGCTGCTAAACACGGTTTTCATTCCAAGCCGTTTAAGCGGTTCATTTAACATGTAGTCTGTTTGAAATGAGAAGCGCGGCAGCTTGAGCTCCACCTGTTTCATCGTCCAGCCCTTATGCAAGGCGCGCCATTGATCATACGTCATGCCAGCTAGAAGCTGTTCAAGATTTGCCGCTTTTTTCGGCAGAAAAACAGCCAATGACAGACCTTCGTCTTGAAAAGGAAGCTTGACGGCTTGAAAATGTTTGTTTTCCAGATAAGGAAAGCGGTTTGTCTGCGTCATCATGGGGTGTTTTTTTGCGGAGCCGTCCGCAGAATAAAATGGCTGTTCCGCTGTCATGTGAGGATCAAATGGATGCTTCCAGCTTTCTCTAAAATAGACGGCATTAATGATGTAGGCAATCGTATTCGACGAGACCTTGTCAACGATCTGATCAATGCGGTCTTTCGTTTTCTTTTTGACCCAGCCGTTGATTTCTTCTGCTGCCCGATTTGGATCATCATGAAGCTGATAGGCGTCGCCAAGGCCTTTGATCGCGTCTTGAAAGCTTTCTTTCAGCTCCCTTTTGGACCATATCGAATTGGCCGATGAAAATTCGCCGTGAGGCAGCGTTTCTAGCGAACGATTCACAGATTGTGACATCCTGTTGATCGATGTCATATCCGTCTGGTTGAGGTTTAAAGTGCCGAGCAGTTCCTTTCTGCTGTCTCCCGCGGCACCGTTTGCCGTCATCACAAGTGCCTGGTGAATACTGTAAGGCGAGAGGAAGATGTTTTTCCGGCTTCCTTCCTCTTTTATCATGTCTTGAAACAATGCGAGCGCAAACCGCTGTTCAGCTTCAGATAACGAGGCGTCCGTTTTTTGCGCGGATCTGACGGGCGGGGGATCGGCCTCCTTGTGCACTCCGCATCCGGCCAACAATAAAAGACCGGTCCATATCACCATCGCACTCCATTTCGATTTCAATTGTCAACACCTCCTACTGTTGTAGTGGGTTTAGCATTGGAAAACGTTACAAAAAACGGCAGCAAAAAAAGCTTATCCAATGCTGGATAAGCTTTCTGTTACTGCGCTCACTGTCCTTTAACAGCCAGTTCGCGCAAATCTTTTTTGACGATTTTGCCGAGCCTGTTTTTCGGAAGGCTGTCGGTAAAAACGATTTCAGGAATTTTATAGTCGGACAGGCGCTCTTTGCAATACGCGATAATGTCCTCCTTCTTAAGGCCGGAGCTTTCGTTTTTCACCACATACGCCCTCGGAACTTCCCCGTACATTTCATCCGGGACGCCGATGACGGCCGATTCGACGACTCCGGGCACTTGATCGATGATCTCCTCCACCTGGTCAGGATAAATGTTGTCGCCTCCGTAGACAATGACGTCTTTATACCGGCCGGTAATATATAAAAATCCGTCTTCATCAAGTTTGCCGGAGTCCCCCATATAAAACCAGCCGTCTTTCAGCACCTTTTGCGTGGCGGAAGGATTTTGGTAATACCCTTCAAAAACATACGGGCTTTTGACGACGACTTCTCCGACTTCGCCCCTTGGCAGCTCTTCATGTGTATCAGGGTCTTCGATTTTTATGCTGACTTGCGGAATCGGCTTGCCGGCTGAATTGACTTTATCCCAGCCCATGTCAGGCCGCCATACGCTAACCGTCCATGCTTCTGTGCTGCCATACCCCTGCACCATCAGGATTCCCATGTCATTGTACTCCTTAATCAGCCGCGCCGGCACCTTGGTGCCGCCGGAGACAAGCATTTTCACAGACGACAGGTCGAATGGATGTCTTTTCATTTCCTCCAGCATGTAAGTGTAGACGGAAGGAAACGCCATCATCATATGAATGTGTTTCTTCTCGATCTCCTGCAGGATTTCAAACGGTTCGGGGTCCCATAAGAAATGAAGCCCAATTCCTTCAAAAGCCGCCTGAAAAACATGGTTGAGCGAGCTCATATGATAAAGCGGATGGCTCGCTAAAAAGCGCATGCCTTTCAGCTGTTTCGATTTCACGTTCACCTCTGTCAAGTATGCGGCCAGACTGCCGTGGTTGACCATACAGCCTTTCGGATTTCCGGTCGTGCCCGAGGTGAACAGCATTAAAGCCAAATCATGCTCGGTCACCTGGTCGGCCTCCACCTCCAGCGGCCTGTTTTTAAATAGGCTCTCAAACTGTTCAGTCGTGTTCATTCCCGCACCCGCTTCAATCATCAGGCAGAACTGAAGCTGTTCGCGGAGCGGCGTTAGTATATCGGCAAATTCCAAGTCATAAAACATCACCTTCGGCCGGCAGTTATTCAAGATTCCTTTTAATTCATACGATGTCAGCTGCCAGCTTAACGGCACGACTGTCGCCCCGATTTTAAGAGACGCCAGCAAAATGACGGGAAAATGATGATTATTTTTACATAAAACCGCGATGTGGTCTCCTTTTTGAACACCCTCCTCCAGCAGATAATGAGCCAGCTGGTTCACCCGTTGATGATACGCTTTGAACGTAAACGTTCGATCTCCTCCGGACAATGCTTCCAACCCATCTGACGTTTCCATATGATGATTGATTAATTGCTGAAGTGTACTCAAAATTTTCATCTCCAAATTTTCATTGTTTCTCACAAAACCTGGTGAGATTATGTGACGCACAAATTCATTCTAAAACAAAATATATCCATTGTAAAACTATTTCATAATAGAATTATTATCTTTATGAATTGATAACAAAAGAAATTAAATGACTCATGTTAAAATTCATAAAATCGTTTTTTGCGGAGCATTCGCTTATGATAAAATAGACCTATGTTTGTTTGACCAGCATAAAATTGCTGATCTACTACACGATGTCGGAAATGAGGAAACCTTCATGAATCACCATCGGATTGAAGCGAATCTATTGGATCATGCTTTCACGAAATATTTGCGGTCTTCAAAGAAATTGGACGAAGAAACGATTCCGAAAAGTATCACGAGCGGCAAAGGGTTTATTTTGCGTATCATTTACAGACACGGAACATGTACGATAAAGGAGATTTTACAGGAGGTCGCCCTGTCTCCATCAGCAACGACAACAGCTCTGAACCATTTGGAGAAAGAGGGCTTTGTGATCAGATCGAGAAATAACGATGACCGGCGCACCGTCTGGATCGAACTGTCGCAAGAAGGAACGAGGATCGCCGCACAAATGGTGGAAAACCGCCAAGCCTTGATCGACAAGCTCTTCGGCAAATTGTCAGAGGAAGAAAAAAAGGTTTTTTTTGCTATAATTGAAAAAATTATGATGTGAAACGGGCCGTCGATCGAAATCGACAGCCCTTTTTTTATTGTCTGACCCCAAGCGCGTCCAGCGCCATCTTCAAGTGCTCTTCTTGTTTTGTCTGCAGGGCGAACATGCCGATTTCGATGCCGTAGGCGGCCTGCAATTCTGTAATATGCTCTTTCATCCGCGGCCAGACCCGGCCCCCTTCTTTTTCATAATAAGAGATGAGCCGGGCGGTTTCGGCTTCTCCTAAAATCGTCTCGTATAAAAGAAAGTCTTTTGCCGGGTCGGCGATTTTCGCTTCCGTCCAATCCAACAGCCCAGTTATGCTCTGATGCTGGTCAATTAAAATATGCGGGGGATGCAAGTCGCCGTGGATAAACGCAGTATGTTCAGGCCAATACGAGTCGTCGGACAGCCACTTTTGCCATCTATCCCAGAGCTCGCCGCTGACCCCGAGCTCTCTTTTGATCTGTTCCATCTGCTCTGCTTTTGACCGCCTGACGCCATCCGGATTCATCACATGCATGCCCGCTTCTTCTGCGGCTTTATGATCAATGCTGTGCAATAGCGCGAGCGTTTTCGCCAATGACTTGACAAAGGCTTCAGCCGGAGGCTCATGATCCATGTTCCATACGTAATTCTTCACCTCCATGTCAATGACCGCGGCAGGAACCCCCGGAAGCTCCGGATATGCAATCAGTTCGGGAGTATGAATGCGCCAATCCGGCACAGCGGCGGGAAGATGGTTTTGCAGCAGCTTCAGCACTTTCCCTTCATACACTGCTCTTTCAATCACATCGTCGCGCCGCGGTTTTCTCAAGACCCATCTCTTGCCTGCTTCATCTTCGGCAAAGACGACTTGAAAATCCATGCCGGACTCGTTGATTTCCGCATGCTTTCGTTTCAGCCGAAGGCCGTGTTTTTCCGCAAGTTTTAATATTTGTTCAATTTGTTCATTTACAATTGTCATATACGATTTTCCCCTTTACTGAAGGTTTTTAATAAAAAAAAAGCACAGGTCGTCTGCCTGCGCTGGAAAGTAAACGGAAAAAGATATGACAAATAAACTGAAGGCAAGCTTCAGATAAGCTATTTTTAAAGGCAAAAAAAGAGGCGCTGGAATCCGCGCCTCTCCCTCTGTTATTGCATAAAGGGTCCCCTAAAAACAGGCAGACTGATCCCGATTACCCTGCACACAGGCAGAGACTTTGTTCACGATTTAGTTAGCGAGGACAAAGTTCAATCGGAATCTGATGTATGCCATTTGGGAAATCCCTCCGTTCTTTAAAGTTATCCTTATTTTAACAGGTGGCAGGGTGACCCGCAACGCAAAATTCAATTATTAAGAAAATCAACCTGATAGAGGAAACCCATATGTTCCTGCCTAACTAATAATTAACACCCGTTCGGCGCTTTAATTCTCTTAGCCAAGCCGTATCCCCGGTTCCATAGCTTTTCTTTTGCCCTGTATCCCGCAAAGATCCGTTGCTGTAGTCAATAGATAAGATAAAATCCGGAACAGAATCATATCCGGCTTCTGCAAGTCTGTTCAGCTCTGCTCCATAATGAGCGATTGCGAAATGAGCCGTTTTCTTTTGGACAGGGTCCTTCTCCAGCTCTTCTTTATACACATCTAACAAATCACGGCCGTCAGGTGTTACATATCGGCCATCAACCACTTCCAAGTCCTTCAGGTGATAGCCTGTCACCTCATATATCTCGCGAACCGTGTGATATTTTTGCTGCGCTTCTTTGGAATATTGGGCTGAATCGCTGCTCAAGCTTTTCATGATATGCAGAAATAACTGTTTGCTGTTTTCTCCTGATTGCAATATATGTTCAAGTTGATGGATGAGCTGCTCATCATCTGTTCCGCTCACTTTTACTTGATAATCAATCGGGGAAATTGTAAAGGTGAGCGCCGTATCCGCAGGAATGGCAATATGATATTGATCCAGCAGCGCTTGAAGCTGTTTGTTGACTTGGCTGCGCTGATATATTTTCTCATTCTCCGCCTCTACTTCCCCATTAAAATTCACATTTCGAAACGCGGCATCCTGCATATTATAGTTTTGCGCTTTTCCTTTGAACAGCCACTCAGTTTCATTGTCATATGCAGCTTGTCTTTCTGCTGCCGACAGGTCATTTCTGAAATAAGGGGAATTGGAATTTTTGTATTTATCCTTAATATAGCCTAAAGGATCAGGTTTCGTTTTGTTCATTGCATTGATTTTGCTGTATTTTTCATCTAAGATTTTTTTCCTGATATCACTTTCTGACTCATAGGGGTTTTGGGCATTGATCTTCGTTTCTTCCACAGTTTGATCATTTGCTGCTTCGTATGCCCGCCTGAAAGCTTCGGCATGATTCACAATACTGTCCTTTGAGTAGTTCAGCTTACTCAAACTTTCCTTCGATGGTCTTCCCGCTTGACTGCTGGCCTTCTTCGCAAAGGCAGTGATATCGGAAGAGACATTTTTTACAGTTGGATCAGCCGCATTCCTTTTCAACATATTCTGAATCATCAGCTGTGTACGGATGTATTGACGATTGAGACGCATTGGGTACCTCTCCTCAATTGTTTCTATAATCCCTATATCGGCTTGATTATGTTTATATTAACCTTATTAAACAGTAATTTACATAGCACCCTCATCAATTTGGATGAAAAATCAAAAGGCATCCGAAAAAACGGATGCCATTCCTTATTTCTAATCTTCCCTGTCACTTTTATTCCGTATCCGCTCAATCACCTCGTGCAGTCCCTCAGGTTTATAAAATTCCACCGGAGAACTGCCCTTTTCAAAGGAAATCGTCTCGGCTTCTATCAGCGCGACATAGCGCCCGTTTACCTTGGCAAGGTGGATCGAATCTCCGAATTCAGCCAGCAGTCCTTTAATCTCGGTTGCTCCCAGCTTCATTTTCAGCTCTGCCTCAGGCATATGCTCAACGATCTGGGCGGAGGCTTCGATGACTTGATGGGTGTCGAGGCGTTCCTGAATCTCCCGCTTTTCGCTCGCTTCCCAGATTTCGAGATCATGTTCAAACTGCTGGAGTTCTTCGCTTTTGTCTTCAAATGCTTCGTACACATGCTCCTGCACCATGTTCATCACTTGGGACTTCATGATTTCCGGCATCGACTCCCCGTACTCGACGAATTTTAAGAAGTCTTCAAAGTAGCGGGCGTGCGAGGCCTGGTGGATTTTCACTTCGCTTTCCTCTGTCATGCCCTCTTCAGGCATGTGCGGATACTGGATCGATTTCATGTTTTTCGTCGTGATCGCCATTTCGACCTTGCGGATCAGCGATGATTCATCGGCGATCGAAGCGACCTTCGGTTCAAAGTCGCACTTCATGACAAAGACAAATGTATCATCGAAGTATTTGCGCGGTACGGCTGTCGCCACCAAAAAAACGCCTCCCCTGACGGCGCTCGTGTCGAGGTATGTGCGGACGAACTGTTCGCTCAGCTCATTGAATTCTTCCTTTGTCTCCGCCAGTTTTGTTTTGTGAAACAGATTGTAGTTCGGATTAGAATCAAGCTCATGCCCCGGCTCTGTGATGAAGCGGCCGATTTTCGTCGGCACCTGCTCTGATTTCGGATGGCGTTCGGCTTTCCGCTTCACGATTTTTTTCAATTCCCCGTCTAAGAAATCCTTCAGTTCGCTGGTTTCAAATTCCTCTGTATCCAGCGTCTGAAAATGTTTATATTGCTTGTTGGCCTGCTCATCCTTGCCGTCGACCTGAATGACGTAAAAAGAAATATAGCGAATTTCAAATTCCATGACATGTTCACCCGTTTTCCTTGTTGTTTCAGTTCTTCAAGTATAGGTAAATGCCTGGAATCCGTCAATTTGCACCTTCACTATATAATTGATCCATTATAATACATCTTCCCGGTCAATTTTTCGGATCGACCAAAACGCAATAACAATCCCGATTACAGCCAATGAAACAGGAATATAAATAATAGAAGCAATTGAAAATCCAGGACTTTGCTGACCGATCAGCGCAATCAAAATGCAGGATGTCACAATAGTGGCAGGAACGGATTGTTTGCGCATCCCAAAGTATAATGGAATAAAACTCAACCCTGTCGAAGAAGCAGCGTAAATGAGCATACTGCCAATCTCATTTCCAATGGCTTGCAGCGTCAGTTTTTCCGGGCTGAACTGATAGACATCATTGAGCTGCGAGAAAATAAACGCAAGAATCAGTTCGGACACGATCATTGTCAAGAAGGTCAATCCGCCGGTGAGCAGCAGTTTTGCGGCGATCAGTTTTTTTCGGCTGACCGGATATGTAAACATGACCGTGATGGTTCTGTTTTTATACTCTCCGATGATCAGTTTGGCAATCAGCACGCCTGCAAAGACAATAAACACAGACCTTACAAAAGTTCCGAGAAGCAACAGCGTGGATCCCGCGTCAGCCATCGCCATTTGGTCTTGAGTAAGATTTTTTTCCTCCGATCCGATCAGGCATAAAAAACCGAGTATACATAGATTTGCAATCACTGCACCTTTGTAATACCACCCTAGTTTCGTTTTTTTAAACTCCAATTTAATTAAATTCAGCATTGAACTTCAACTCCGTTAAAATACATCTATTTTTTCGATCCGCCTTACTGCCAAAAAGGAAAAAATCAGACCGACAGCGGCCAGAGATAAAGGAATATAAACAATTGAAGAAATGGAAAAGTCCGGGCTTGTGGAACTGATCAACATGCTGATCACGACAGACGAAATGATCGTTGCCGCAGCGGAGTGCTTCCGCATTCCGAAAAAGATGGGCACTAAACTCGTTCCTGCGGCGCCAAAAGCAAAAACGATCATTTTCAGAGCCTGCTGAGAAACCATAGAAGCTGTTAATTCGCCGGGGATGACCCCATAGATTGAATTCAGCAGAAAAAAAGCAGCGGCAACGCATGCATTTGATATCAATATCGTAATGAAAGTCAGCCCGGCTGCGATCAGCAGTTTAGCAGCCAGCAGTTTTTTTCGGTTGATCGGGTACGTAAACATCACAAGTATTGTCTTGTTTTTAAACTCTGAAATGATTAATTTTGAAATCAGCACGGCTCCGAAAATGATAAAAACCGCTCTGACGAAAGTGCCGATCACAAGAAATGTTTCATCAATCGTTTGGAACGTATCCTTGCCTTCTGTGAAGGTCACCATCCACAGAAAACCGAGGATGATGAAATTGGCAAAGGCGGCTCCGCGTACATACCAGCCAAGCTTCATCTTTTTCATTTCGATTTTCAATAAATTCAGCAAGTGTCTCCGCCTCCTTATGCGCTGGCCGCATTGCCGTTGATTAAGCTGAGGAAGTAGTCCTCAAGCGAAGTATGCTTTTTATTCATGGACTCAATTTCTATATCATTCAAAATCAGAGCTTTAGAAATGGCTGTTTGAGAAGCTTCGGCATCATAAATTCGGATCGTTTTATCATTTAGTATTTTAAAATTAGCAATCTGAAGCTCATGTTCAAGCACAAAGCAAGCCCGCAATTGATTCGGGGTCACGAGTTCAATGTACTCTGTGTTCCGGCCTCTTACGCTTTCCATCGATACTTCTTCAACAAGCCTGCCGTCCCGAATCACTCCGATTGTATCTGCAATCTGCTCTACTTCGTTCAGGATATGGCTTGAGATGAGCAATGTCATTCCATATTCTTTGCTCAATACTTGAAATAAGTTTCTGATTTCTTTAATCCCGATGGGATCAAGGCCATTAATCGGTTCATCTAAGATGAGCAAGTCGGGTTTGGTAAGAATGGCACGCGCGATTCCAAGACGCTGCTTCATACCAAGCGAGAATGTTTTGACAGGTTTGCTGTCGATATTTTTTAAATTCACCATGTCCAGCACTTCCTGAATCTTGGCTTTATTGTGATATCCCATATACTCACAGTGCAGATTTAAATTTTCATTGGCTGTCAGATTTTCATAAAAAATCGGGTATTCGATCATGCTGCCTATTTTGCCGAGAATCTCGTATGATTGATTTGTCAGCTTATGCCCGAGAATATTGATTTCCCCGCTTGTCGGTTTTACGAGGCTCGTCAGCATCTTCATGACGGTCGTTTTCCCGGCTCCGTTCGGGCCGAGAAAACCGTATATTTCTCCCTTTCGTATATGCATGCTTACATTTGACACAACTTCTTGACCTTTGAATGTCTTGGTAAGCCCGCTTGTTTGTACGATGTAAGTCAACTCTGTTTCCCCTTTCCTGTCTTTGCTATGTGTCTATTGTAGCGATGGACGCTGTCTTTTTTATTTCTTGTTTCTTAAGAAATTCTTACGTTTGCTAATAGGTCATTCGTTTTAGCGTGATGGAAAACGCTGTCCGTTCATACGGCTTGCTTTGGAGAGAGATGCCCCCTCCCATTTTCTCAATGAGCCTTTTTGTAATTGTTAAGCCGAGCCCGCTTCCCTGGAACGCTTTATTTCTCGATTCCTCAAGGGTGTACAGCCTTTCGAACACCCGCTGCTGATCATACTCGCCAATCCCTTTCCCACGGTCCCAAACCGTAATAACAATCTGCGTGTCATCATATGTAAGGGACAATCCGATCAGCTTTCCATCTGCACCATATTGAATCGCATTTGATAAAAGGTTTTGCAGAACCCGGTCAAGCGCTTCTTCATTTCCATGTGCATAAACCGGGGTATCCGGGATGTCGATGACAGCTTTAAAACCTTTTGCCTGAACGGCATCATAGTGTTGGAGAATGTTTTTTCTGCATATTTCGTTGATATGTATTTTCGTGAGCAGTATTTGCTTATCTTCTGATTCGAGTTTGGCCAAGTCGAAGAAAGAATTCATCAGCTGAATGATTTCTCCTGTTTTTTGATAAAGTTTTTCCAGCAGCCTTTCACGCTCTTCTTCCGCCATATCCGAGTCATTTTGAATCGCCTCGATATATCCGAGCACAACAGTCAGCGGGGTTTTCAGATCATGGGACATATTGGTCAGCATTCGTTTCATTGACTGCTCCGTTTTTGCAAAGCGGGCTGTTATGCGTTGACGCTCCTCAACAAACAGGTTCATTTGCACGAGCAGATCCCGCAGTACTTTATCATCCGTTCCTAATAAAATTTGATCAGCCGCCTGCTCATTTAGCATCATACTGAGCTTTTCCGTGATGTACTTCAAGTTTTGGTCCCGCTGTTTTTTCATTTTATATTGAACGATATTGAGAGAAGCCAAAATCATCAGCATGCCAATCCATAACATTATCATGCTAAAACTCTCCTAATTTATAACCGATGCCCCAAAGTGTTTTAATATATTGCGGAGAGGAAGGATCATCCTCTATCTTTTCCCTCAAGCGCCTCATATGGACGTTAATAATATTTTGATCGCCAAAATAATCCTCATTCCAAACCGAACGATAGATTTGTTCTTTAGTGAATACTTTTTTAGGGTTTGTCACAAACAAGGTCAGCATCTTCCATTCCGTTGATGTCAGCTGAAGCGGTTCACCATTTTTTTGTACGGATACATTTTCTATATCAATCGTAAGCTTGTGAATACGTAGTTTTTGATTTGCCGGCTCACTGGCGGAATACTGCGTTGCGCGCCGAATGGCGGCTTTTATTCTTGCGGTCAGTTCGATCATCGAAAACGGCTTGGCAATATAATCATCCGCACCAAAACCCAGCCCCAGCGCTTTATCGACATCCCCGTCTTTTGCAGAAATCATTAAAACCGGGACCTTGCTCTGTTCACGGATCAATTTCAGAAAATCCATCCCGTTCAGTTTAGGAAGCATGATGTCGAGCAGAATCACATCATAATTGCCCTGCTGAAACAAGCGAACGCCCTCTTCTCCGTCAAAAGCAAGCACGACCTCAAACCCTTCTTTTGTTAAATAATGATCGACCATTTCACTGATCGAATGATCATCTTCAATAAGCAATATGCGCTGCATCTTGTTCACCTATCCTTTTCAACATAAAAACACACGTGCAATTACACTCATTGTAATTGAAAAACGTGTGTTTTTTACAAAAATTATTTATATTTCTAGTTGAATCCTCTTGTAGCTTCCGGATCTATTGACGGATACCAATCTACTTTCCCACTAACACGGATCAAGTCACAGGCGCGGGGTTGTACAAACACAAGTCATTGGAACAAAAAAATGACCTCTGATGTCAGGGGTCATCTTTTATTGATCAAGGGGCTTATTCTTTTTATAGTAAAGTGTTACGTTTTGCTTCCGCAAAGTTTCAATCATGTCATGATAACTGTTTGCAAACTGCTCGTTGTCTGATTTCATCCGGGTGATGACGGTTTTGCGGTTTTCACTTTTGTGATCTAATTCTTCTTTAATTTTCGTGATCATCATACCTTTTTGCCCTTCGATTTCGCTTTTTAGCACTTTATCAAATTCTTTCAGTTCTTTTAAAACGCTTTTCAGCGGCGCGTTCAGCCGGGCCGCTTTATCCTTTGCTGAAATACTGCTTAAAAACATATATGTCGCTGAAACTGTTTCAGTTTCCTCCAATAACGGTTTTACCATCTTAATCCCCCTCCCCTATGCCTTAAAATCAAACAGCGCCGAAATTTGCTCATCTTCATCGAACAATTTTTCAATGCTGGCGCGAATGCTTTTTACAAATTTCTTTTTGCTGGAGGTTTGTTTTTTTAATTCGCTGACGACGCCGTCGCACTGAGGAAGCGGGGCCGTGTGGTACGAGTCGTGGACGACGATTTTATTCAGCTTTCCGTTTGATCCGGCGAAGCCTGAGGCGAGCTTGAACTGAATGTCGAATTGGTAGCGGGAAGGATTGGCTTCCATGTCATGAATGGCTTTTGTCAACTCAGATTTTTTAATTGCGAAATGATCGTGGATTTCATGGTGGAAAACACGTTGGTAGCGTTCAATTTCAGCCTCAATCTTTGAAATGGCAGCCATCCCCGCCTGGTAAATCCTGATGGCAGATGACAGATTGACCTTTATCTCTTTTCCGTCCTTGCCTTTCTTAGAAAAATAGATGTCTCCTCCTTTGTAGCTGATGCCTTTCTTTTTGGATAGGGCGTTTAGAAGCGGGGTGATGCTGTGGCCTTCGCCAATAAGATTGAGAAGGTCTTTTGTGTCTTGATCCAGTTTGCCTAAGGCTTCTTCCAATGCTTTATAAGTTGAATAAAATTCGATTAAATTTTTCATTAGTGATTGAGAGAGTTGTCTATTATTTAGAGTAAATATGACAGTCTTCCAGTCGACAAGAAATTTGATCTTTTCATATAAAACGTCAAGCCTTCCTGTCAGTCGCTCTACTTCGGCAACGTCTTTTTGAATGGTCTTTTTTTTCGCTTCATCAATATAACCGTTTGCTTCAAGCTGATTGAGAACAGGGCCGCTGTAGGCCTTGACTTTCGCAAAAAATACTTTAAACTCTGGCAGCTTTTTATCAAGTGCACCCACCATATTCAAGAGGCGGGCCGGATGTTTCAAGCAATATGCTATTTGCTGAGCTGTACCCTCTTCATTCATTATTCCGTTTAAAAAATCCATATCTACGCCGATTGCTTCCATAGCAAAACCCTGAATGCCGCCCTTTCGATAATCAGCAGCATATTTTTGAAAGTACCCTTTCAGTTTGCTCACATCTTCATCAGGAATATGATCAATGACACTTCGGAATCCTTTTATATCCGGGTGTGTGTTCGTCATCTTCACATCGCCGAACGTAATAAAATCAGCCTTCCCGCTGACACCGTAGAGCGGATCGTTACTGGAAATGCGCTGGGTGATGTTGGCTGTGACGCCTTTGTCGTTGTAGTATTTGATGATGGCTTTTTTGAGTCTGTCTTTTGGGATTGTTGATAAATCGTTTACTTGATACTTCTTTCTTAGTTCCCTTGCCATTTTCTTATCAATCAACAATAAGTGATCTACACTTATTTGGGCCCCATTTACACCATAAACCTCATCAAATTCACCATTAACTAACTGCACTAAAACTTGGTTATTGTTTGCGAGAGAATGGCCCATAGCATAAGTTTTTAACTCTTTAGAGTTACCGACCTTTCTCTTGGAGGCCCTTGAAAACTCCCTTGTAGCCTTATATTGTCTGTTATCCATTCCCAAAAACAATCCAAAGAAATTATATTTCCAATCTTCATTATCGGCGCTGCCCTCGGAAATAATGTGGAGCTGATCGATATGTTTTGTCTTATCCTTTAGATGAATAGCTGTTCCATCATAGCCTGATTGACTGATTGTTTTATCCTTACTATGTTCTAGAATTTCTTTTGACGTAAAAATCTCAATATTTTCTTTAAGTTCATGATTTGTTTCCTCTTTATAAATTCTGCGAACATCTGCCTCGAAATTATCTTTAGCTTTTTTCACTTCATTTGGATTATTTGAAGCAAACCTATTTTTATAGCTGTATTCCAGGTTTATTATACGAAGTTTCACATTTTCATTTTCAAATATATTTTTAGTTGCCATCCTATTTCTCCTTACCAGTTAAAAATACGATGGATTTAACTAACTTCTTAGCTTTCTTTTCAGCAGAATCAACATCAAGTGAACAAGGTTTAGAACTTTTTAGACAAGTAAAGTCAAATGTAAATTGTATACCAACATAATTCTGTTTATTTATATAACCAATATAGGAATGAGTCTCATTATTTTTTTGATTTGTATCGTCGTGAACAGTTTTCATATACGCAAAATAAATATCCTTATCTTTTTCCTGGAACTTTTCAAATTGTCCTTTATATCCATTTTCCTCCCTCACTTGTTCTAACATTTCATTTGGATTATTGATGAAAGATTGATTTAGGTAATATTCTACAGAAGCATTAAGAGAAACATTCGTTTTTTCATCGTAGCTATAAAAAGAGATTATCTCTTCATCTTTTCCGAGAGAGGATAAATTGTCATCATATTTCCCATCCTCCGGAAACAACATCGTAAACCCTTTCAGTTTAGACTCAAGCAAATAATAGCCCGGCTCGACTTCCTTTGTTGATGCCATGTATTCTCTTGTTTTCTCATCCTGGAACGCCGGAACCTGCGGGAGGTCTTTCGGGTCCATATCTTTCGGCTTGACCGCTTCTTCTTGATTGCCGTTCTTGCCGTTTTGGCTGTCGTTCATACTGCATCCTCCTGTAAAGATTAGTATTATAGAAAAACACAATATCATCATCTTTTTCATTTTATTAAACCTCCAAGGGCTTTTAAGTTAAGCTGCAAGCACTTCATTTTAATGCGAATGACATGCTTGAAAATGATACTTTTTTATGTTACAACATGGAATAAATTAGATAAATAGGAAATAAGAATCACCACCCTGCAAATCGTATGCCGGCCCTCTGAAAAAACAGGCAGTATGGTTGATGCGCCAAGATTCCGAAAGGTACTGCGGTTTAGTTTACCAAAGAGGAAATATGAAAAAAGAACCACTTTATACTTCTTGTTAAAAACGAGTTCACAATTAAAAAAGCACCTTATCAAGGTGCTTTTCGATCAAGTCACAGGCGCGGGGTTGAACAAACACAAGTCATTGGAGAGTCCCCAATGTTCCGCCCATGTTTTCCTTCCGCTTGCGACGTTAAGGATCGTCCTGAAAATTTCCCAGCCGACTTCTTCTATTGAAGCTTCACCTGTTGCGATCCGTCCGGCGTTAACGTCGATTAAATCGCGCCAATCTTCTGATAATGACTGCCGGGTTGCCACTTTCATAACCGGAGCCATTTCAAGGCCGTACGGCGTTCCTCTTCCGGTTGTAAATACTTGCAAATGCATGCCCGAAGCCAGTTGCAGGGTGCCGCATACAAAATCGCTTGCAGGTGTCGCTGCAAAAGTGAGTCCCTTCTGTACAGCCCTTTCACCTGGCGCGAGTACGGCATTGATCGGGCTGCTTCCCGATTTCGCGATCGAGCCGAGCGATTTCTCAACCACGTTTGCCAGCCCGCCCCTTTTGTTCCCTGGCGACGGATTGGCGCTTCGGTCTGATTCGCCTCTTTCCAGATAGCGGTCATACCAAGCCATTTCCCGAATCAGGGCGCGGCCGACTTCTTCATTGACAGCGCGCGGTGTTAAGAGATGAACGGCATCGCGGACTTCGGTGACTTCCGAAAATAAAACCGTGGCCCCTGCCCGGACGAGTAAGTCGGCCGCATATCCCGCCGCGGGGTTTGCGGTCACTCCTGAGAAAGCGTCGCTGCCACCGCACTGAAGGCCAATCACCAGGTCTGAAGCGGGACATGTTGTCCGCTTCCGTTCATTCAGCCTTTTTAAGCGCTCTTCGGCCATTTCCATAATCGATTGTATCATTTGCTCAAACCCTCGCCGTTCCTGCAATGAAAGAATGTTTTCAGCGTCTCCTTCCGGCTCTATCCTCGTCGGAAGGAGCTTCTCGCAGCCGAGTCCGATCACCATCGCTTCCCCGCCGAAATTAGGGTGTCTGGCGATATTTTGAATCGTTCGGATCGGGATTTTGGCTTCCGGTGCATTAATCGCCACACCGCAGCCGTACTGATGATTTAATGCAGCGACACCGTCAACGTTCGGATATTTTGGAAGCAGTTCCTCTTTAATTCGTTTAACCGCGTAATCGAGAACGCCTGCGACGCATTGCACGCTTGTCATAATGCCAAGCACGTTTCTCGTGCCGACGCTCCCGTCTTCATTCCGGTATCCTTCAAATGTGTACCCTTCAAGAGGGGGAGCGGGTTTTGGAACTTTGTTGGCGATGGGCAGTTCATCGAGCGGCGGAGCTTCCGGAAGCATGATATGCGACTCGGAAATCCCCCCACCTTTTTCGATTGGTTTGACGGCATAGCCGATAACCTCACCGTAGCGAATAACGGCTCCGCCCTGTGTAATGTTTGTTAAAGCCACTTTATGACCTTGAGGTATCCGTTCCTGCAGTTTAAGCCCGCAAGGAAACACCGTCCCTTTCGGCAGTCCGCCGGCATTGACGATGATTGCGGTATTGTCTTTTTCGTTCACCTTAATGTACAGCGGGGTTTCAGTTTGATTGACAAGCATAAGTATTGATCAACTCCCCTTTTCGATCAGCGCCTTTCCACAGCCCTTCTCCCGCTGCGGCACATGTTAGAAAGCGCTGTCAAACAACTTAATGATTGTTTTTTTCATCACGAAGACCATTCAGTATTTTGTCACGTACAAATTTTAAGTGCTCATACATATGGTGATAGGCTTGATATGGGTCCCTTTGTTGAAGGGCTTTCAAAATATTCGTATGATATTCGACAGTCCGGTCCCTTTCCCTGTATGGAATCTGGCTGTCGATTTTGGCGTGTGTGATCAAGAGTGATTGAATCATGCCCTCAAGCACCGGGTTGTTCGCACTCAAAGCGATAATCCGGTGAAATTCTTTATCTGCTTCTCCATAATGATTATCCGTGCTGTTTGCAATGATATCGATCGTTTCCTGCAGCCTTTCCAGCTGACTGTCATTGATCTTTTCTGCGGCGATCGTGACAAGCCCGAGTTCCAGCGCCATCCTCGCTTCAATAATGGCCGGCAAATTATCAACCGCCAAAGCTAGCATGACAGAAAACGGCTGGATGCCAATTTTATCATTAAAATACGTGCCGTCCCGGGTTTTTCTTTTAATAATTCCGAGCGTTTCGAGTGATATTAAAGCTTCGCGGAGAACGGGTCTGCTCACATTCAGTTTTTCCATGAGCTCGATCTCCGTCGGCAGTTTGTCCCCCGGTTTCAATTGGCCGCTTGATAATAAATGGACGATTCGTTCTACAACCTGTTTCGCCAATGTCTTGCGATTGACTGATTCGACCTGCAATGTTTCCATATCTTCTTCCACGACTGTGGGCCCCCTTTCAGTTGTTCATATTGTAAGACAAAATATCGCGTATGACAATGTCGGCTAGGGGCCTCTCAAACCGCTGTTTCCGCAATTAACGAACAAGACAAGGACGTTTAGGGTCGAAACGCCAATTTTCAATCAAAAACTGCATGGCAACGGCATCATTCCGCTCGCCTGCTTTCATTTTCTCATACCGTTCATTTGCTTTTTCCACCTGTTCCATGTCGATTTCAATGCCGAGCCCCGGCTGATCAGGAACTTGGACATATCCGTCAGCAATTGAAAAAGGCTGTTTTGTCAGACGCTGTCCATCCTGCCAAATCCAATGCGTATCAATCGCCGTGATGTCGCCGGGAGCTGCTGCGGCAACGTGGGTGAACATGGCCAATGAGACGTCAAAATGGTTATTGGAGTGAGAACCCCACGTCAGCCCCCATTCATGGCACATTTGGGCAACGCGGACAGATCCCTGCATCGTCCAGAAATGCGGATCTGCCAGCGGTATATCAACAGCGTGCAGTTGTATCGCGTGCCCCATTTGCCGCCAGTCTGTCGCAATCATATTCGTCGCTGTCGGAATGCTTGTCGCACGGCGGAATTCGGCCATGATTTCCCGACCCGAGTATCCGGCTTCCGCTCCGCAAGGGTCTTCCGCGTAGGCGAGCACATCCCGTTTTCCCTTACAAAGCGCAATCGCTTCTTCCAATGACCACGCGCCATTCGGGTCAAGGGTGATTCTCGCCTCGGGAAACCGTTTTGCCAAAGCGGATGCCGCCTCGATTTCTTCTTCTCCCGAAAGGACGCCGCCTTTTAATTTAAAATCTTGAAAACCGTATCGTTCTTGAGCTGCTTCAGCAAGACGGACGATCGCCCCGGGTGTCAACGCTTCTTCGCGGCGGAGGCGGAACCAATCGTCACTTGCCTCTTGCTCACTAATATAGGGAAGCGTTGTGCGCTTTCGGTCGCCGATGTAAAACAAATAGCCGAGCATCTTCACTTTTTCCCGCTGCTGGCCTTCCCCCAAGAGCGACGCTACAGGGACGCCGAGAAATTTCCCGAGCAAATCGAGCAAAGCCGCTTCCAATGCGGTCACTGCGTGTATTGTCGTCCGCTGGTCAAAGGTCTGCACCCCGCGTCCTCCGGCATCCCGGTCTTTAAAACGACGCCTGACAGACTGCAAAATCGATTGAACAGCGCCGAGCGGCTGACCGATGACAAGCGGCTTCGCCTGCTCCAGCGTCTGGCGGATCCGTTCGCCGCCCGGAACTTCGCCGACACCGAGAGCGCCTGATGAATCTTTTAAAATTACGATATTCCGTGTGAAAAAGGGGCCGTGAGCTCCGCTTAAATTCAAAAGCATACTGTCGCGCCCTGCCACGGGTATGACCTTCATATCAGCAATTGACGGTGTTTGCGATGCTTTCTCCTCTTTTACATGCTGATGAATGTTTGTATTCATATCGATTTAGCCTCCCTCTTATTAAAGCGCTTACATTTCATATGGATAAAGTGGTGTCCGCATGGTCTTCCTCTTTCTGCAGTTCGATGCGCTTGATCGGCCCGACGAGAAACAGATAACTTAATACCGCGGCAATCGCATTGGCACCGACAAACACAAGCGCTCCGTTAAATGAGCCTGTCGCATTCACGATATATCCGATGATAATCGGTGTCGTGATGGACGCAATATTTCCAAAGGTGTTGAAGATGCCGCCGCTCAAGCCGGCACACTCCTTTGGCGAGGTATCTGACACAACCGCCCAGCCCAGCGCGCCAAATCCTTTTCCGAAAAAGGCAAGCGACATGATGGAAACGACCAGCCAAGATGAATCTGCATAGTTGCATACGATCATCGAGCAGGACATCAGCATGCCGAGGATGATCGGTGTTTTTCTGGCAACCGTTATCGAGCAGCCCTTTTTCAAAAGGAAGTCTGACACGAACCCGCCCAGCAATCCTCCTAAAAATCCGCAGATTGCAGGAAGCGATGCGACAAAACCCGCTTCAAGGATCGACATACCGCGTGCCTGAACGAGATAGACCGGAAACCAGGTCAGAAAGAAATAGGTCAACGTTGTGATGCAGTATTGGGCGATATACACCCCGAGCAGCATCCGGCTTCTTAAAAGCTGCTTAATGTAAGGCCATTGGGACTCCTTTTCCTTCTTTTCCGCGTTCTTTCCCTCATCCATCGAGACAAGCGCGCCGCCTTCTTCGATGTACGCCAGTTCGGCGGCATTGATTCTCGGGTGTTTTTTGGGTTCGTAAATCGTTTTCAGCCAAATAAACGACATCGCAATCCCCAGAGCACCCATAATGACAAAAACCGTATGCCAGCTGAATGAGTGGGCGAGCCACCCCATCAGCGGTGAAAAAATGACAAGTGCAAAGTACTGCGCCGAGTTGAAGATCGCCGATGCTGTTCCGCGTTCAGAGCTTGGAAACCAGGAAGCCACCACCCGGCCGTTGCCCGGGAAGGACGGCGCTTCTGACAGACCGACGAGAAACCGGAGCGCAAATAAAAGGATAACGGCCGTTCCCGCGGCGAAAAAGCCAAGCGTTCCCTGCAAAAGGGTAAACAATGACCAAAAGAAGATGCTGGCGGCGATGATGATTTTCGACCCAAAGCGGTCGAGCAGCCAGCCTCCGGGAATTTGGCCGACAACATACGCCCAGCCAAATGCGGAAAAGACATACCCCATCGCCACCGAACTCAGCCCAAGCTCATGCTGCACAGAATCGCCGACGATCGAGAGTGTCGCACGGTCGGCATAATTAATGGATGTGACGAGAAACAGCATAGACACGACAAACCAGCGGACAGAACTTCTTTTCCCCGCGGTATGGGGGGAGGCTGCACGATTTTTTTTCATAGCATCTTCTCCTTTATTCATTTGTACCGAAACGATTGATTTACGGTTTGACAAATACGGTTTTCACAGCTGTAAAAAATTCTTTTGCTGCCTCCCCCTGTTCCCGTGAATGTGAGCTCGATTGTTTAACGCCGCCGAATGGCGCCTGCAGTTCGACACCGGCGCTTTCGGCGTTGACGCGAATGAGCCCCGCTTCAATTTCATCTATGAATGACAGCATCCGGCCGATGTTTTGCGTAAAAATGGAGGCGCTCAGGCCAAATTTGACGTCATTGGCCGTCTCCAAAGCTTCCTCAAGTGTATCCGCCTTGATTAATGCGATGACCGGGCCGAAAATTTCTTCTTGGGCAATCGTCATGCCGGAAGTGACATTGTCAAAAATGGCTGGCCTGATATAATAGCCGTTTTCGTATTTTCCATCTGCCAGCCTATCGCCGCCGAAAATGAGGTCCGCTCCTTCTTGCTTTCCTTTTTCAATATAGGACAGGCAGTTGTCAAGCTGCTGTTTGTTCGCAATCGGTCCCATCCAGACATCTTCTTTTAAGCTGTCGCCGATTGTAATTTCTTTTGTTTGTTGAAGCAGCTTTTCTTTAAACCGGTTATAAACACCGTTTAAGACGATGACGCGGCTTGTCGCCGTACACTTTTGACCCGTCGACCGAAACGCTCCGCTGATGACCGCTTCAACCGCACTATCAAGGTCGGCGTCATCTGCTATGATCACCGGGTTTTTGCCGCCCATCTCAAGCTGATACTTCGCCCCTCTTGCAAACGCCGTCCGGCCGATAATTTTTCCGGTTTGGTTCGACCCTGTAAATGTAATTCCGTTCACATCCGGGTGTTCGGCAAGCCTTTGGCCGGCCGATGATCCCGGCCCTGTCACCGCATTGACCACGCCTGACGGAATCCCTGCTTCTTCAAAGCACGAGATAATTTTAAGGCAGGTGACTGCGGTTTCTGTAGCCGGCTTGATGACGACCGTGTTTCCATAGATGAGGGCAGGCGCCATTTTCCAAATCGGGATGGCAACGGGAAAATTCCAAGGCGAGATGACGCCGACGACACCGAGCGGCACCCTGTCGGTGTACATGAAAGCGGATGTGTCGGTGGAGGGAATCACATCGCCCGTTTTCCTCATTCCCTCTCCGGCATAGTATCTGAGAATCGCGATTCCCCGCGCTGTTTCTCCTTTTGCTTCAGGCAGTGTTTTCCCCATTTCACGCGTCGCACACTCGGCAATTTCATTGAGGCGCTGTTCCATGATATCAGCGGCCTTGTAAAGAAATTGACCGCGCTCCGCTCCCGACAGCTTTCTCCAAGCCTTTTTGGCCTGCTTGGCCGCTTCAACCGCCCGGTCTACATCCGCAATCGAAGATTTTTGCACAAGCCCGACGATATCCCGTGTATCTGCCGGGTTCAAGCTCTGTTCCATCCCGCCCGATTCAGCCTTCACCCAGCGGCCGTTGATAAAGTTAAAATACGTTTTATTTTCAGCTGCAACAGACATCTTCAAATTCCTCCTTTTGTTTATAGGGCAGCGGTCGTTTTCGGATAACGCCCCATCGCGTTTTTCAGAATGTTTTCGAGCTGCCGGCAATGTTCTTTTTCCACCGGAACGATCGGCGGTCTCGCCGTGTTTTTCACATGAAGGCCCATGATTTCCATACCGGCTTTGATCAAAGACACGGCATAGCCCTTCCGAAGTTTGCGGATCTCGTTAATCGGCATGATGACATGCTCATAAATCTCTTTGACAAGCTGGTCGTTGCCGTTTAATAATGCCTCATAAAACATCCTTGAAATATGAGGAATATAATTGGATATCGCCGAAGAATACGACGTGAAGCCAATCGGAGCATAGGCCGGCATCGTGACTTCAGCCATCGGCATTCCGTTGAGCCAGCCCAGCCTGTCTCCTATCGTATACGACAAACTGATATTCAACGCCATATCCCCTATGCCGTCTTTGAGCCCGACAAGCTGCTCGAGATCGGTCAGCCGCTGAATCTGTTCAAGTGTCAAAACCGCATTGTCTCGCTGATAAATGATGGCGTTTAAATCCGTGCTTTCAATGATTGTTTTCATATACTGATAGAGGCCTTCCTGCTCTCCGTGTATCAAGTATGGCGGGAGAATCAGATAGCCGTCAGCCCCTTTTTCCTCGGAAATCCGCGCCCATTCCAAAGCGGTGCTCAAGTTGCCGCCCACTCCTGTGTAAACAGGCACCTTCCCGCCCGCCGCCGAGACGGCAATTTCGACCATTTGCTCATATTCCTTTGCGCTGAGAGACTGAAATTCTCCTGAGCCGCAAGCGATAAAAACCGCCTCAAGCCCTTCATCCAATAAAAAGCGGATGTTTTCGTAAAGTGCTTCTTCCTCCAGTTTTCCTTCCTTGTTGAAGGGTGCCACCGGGAAACCTAATATGCCTTCCGGCGCCTTCCGTAATTGACTCATCTCCGTCATCCCCCTGTCGTTCATTTCCTGAGAAAGCGTTATCATTCAGTTGAAATGCGATGTTTCTGTTTTAGAAAACCCCTCCATTCATCTTTTTGTTTAATTGTAAGACAAATAAACAAATTGTCAATATCATTATTTTCTGATTTTTTTATTTCAAGCAAAAAAAAAGAGACTGAAGACACGGTCCGTCTTCAGCCTTGGGCCTCAGCCCCTGGTTGCACAGCGGTTTTTTTCCGGTAAATCAATGCCGATAAAGAGATGCTTAATTCGTATAATACAAGCAGCGGGACGATCACCAACACATCCGAGATAAAATCGGGCGGCGTGATCACAACTGATACAACGATCAGCGAAAAATAAGAAATTTTTCTCATTTTACTGAGCTTGGCCGGATTTAAAATCCCGAGGCTCGTTAAAAACATCACGATGAGGGGCATTTCAAACAAAAACCCGAATGGCAGTGTCAGGTTCATCATAAAGCGAAAATAATGCTCCGCTGTAAACATCGTTTGAAAATGGCCGGCGGATAATCCGATTAAAAACTGAAGAACGAGCGGAAAGAGCACAACATAACCGAATACAATCCCTAAAATAAAAAAAGTGAACAGCCCCGGAATATAAAATAATGCCGCCCTCCGTTCGCGGTCGGTCAGCGCAGGCGCCACAAACCGCCATGTCTGAAAAGCGGCCACCGGTATGGTGGCTGCGATCGCCAGCACCCCCGCAATCATCATATAAACCCAAAGAATATCCCCCGGCCCCAGTACAGCAAGCTTTTCATCAAGGTCTCTGATCAGCCAGTCATAGATGTCCTGAACAAACAAAAAGCCGGTGATGAGAAACAGAATAAACGTCAGAAGCGTTTTAATGATTCGCTGGCGCAGCTCTTCAAGATGGGCAATCAAATGTGTTTCCCTTTTTTTCACCTTCGCCTTCCTCCCCTTCACATGCTAAACAGAAAAAAAGAACAGACGGGTTCACCCGCCCGCTCTATTGATCATCTATTTTGCCGATGGATCGCTTTGCTTTTTCACATTAGTCTCTTGTCCGATCTCATTGTCATCGGCAGATACTAAAGACTTTGTCGCGCTTTTGAATTCGGTCAGCGTTTTTCCAAAAGCCCGCCCGATTTCCGGAAGCTTTGAAGGCCCGAAAATGATCAGCGCAATTACCAGAACCAGGATGAGACCAGGAATACCGATATTTGAAAGCATTTGTTGTCATCCTTTCATTGATTACTGGGTTACTTTTTTCTCCTTTTGCTTCACTTGCTTCTGATGGGCTCTTGTATGTGCGAGGAAACGGTCTTCTTCGACTTCGTTTGACTTCTTCACGCCTCCAGGCACAATGTTGGAAGCGGTACGTTTCAGCCCTGTGTAGTCTTTATGATAAACATAGGAAGCTCTTGTCGAAATCGCGGCACCCGGTTCTGTCACATATGGGACCACGCGGTAATCTGTCCGCCATTCTTCCGGTGTGACCGTACAGCGCACATAGCCGCGGTAATCATTGAAAAACTTTATATGAGGATTGTTCGATAAAATCTTATCCGTATCCGCTCTTTTATCAGCGCCGTTTCCTCCAGATGTAATCGACGTCCCGACGAATTCCACACCGAAGATGTCCGATTTTGGATTGTCAAAGTCAACGAGCAGGTTATTTGCCCAGCTGGCATGCACATCACCGGTGAGGACGACGATGTTGTTCAGTTTTTGAGATTTGATGAAGTCGATCACCCGCTTGCGCTGAGCGGGGTATCCGTCCCACGAATCCATGCTGTAAATCGGCGCCGCGCTTGTCCCAAAGTTCCATTGCGCAAAGAAAATCTGCTGTGCAATGATGTTCCAGTGCGCCCCGGAACGACTCAGGTTGTCAAACAGCCAAGCCTCCTGTTCGGCTCCAAGCAGTGTCCGCTTCGGATCATTCGATTCATCAGAAGGAGGCTTATTGCCATCTCCATTGGCTTGGTCATCGCGATACTGACGGGTATCAAGCACGCTAATGTCCGCCAGATTTCCATAGGAAAAATTCCGGTACAATTGCATATCAGGACCGTTCGGCAGGGATTTGCGGCGGAGCGGCATATGCTCGTAATAAGCTTGGTATGCGGCGGCGCGCCGTTTAATAAACGCTTCTACTGACTGGCCTTTTTCAGGGATGACATTCGCATAGTTGTTCTCCACTTCATGGTCGTCCCATGTGACAACCCACGGGAAAGCGGCATGCGCGGCTTTCAAGTTTGCATCTGAACGGTATTGGGCATGGCGGTTTCGGTAATCAAGCAGCGACATGATTTCAGGACCGCTGTGTGTCCTGACATTGCCTGTTTTTGAAACATATTCATTCGGACCGTACTCATAAATATAGTCGCCGAGATGAAACACAAGATCGAGCTTTTCCTTCGCCATATGCTGATAGGCGGTATAATAGCCGTGTTCGTACTGCTGGCATGAAGCAAAAGCGAATGTGAATGTAGCAACATCTGCCCCTGCCGCCGGAAGCGTTTTTGTCTTGCCGACGGGGCTCAGCTGGCTGCCGCATTTAAAGCGGTAATAGTACACATGATTCGGTTTCAGTCCGGATACCTCAGCATGTACCGAGTGTGCAAGGTGCGGTGTCGCTTTTTCGGTTCCCCGTTTGACGATACGGCGGAAGCGTTCGTCTTCCGCGACCTCCCATTTCACGGATACAGCTTCATTCGGCATCCCGCCCCCGTTTAGCGGATCGGGCGCCAGCCTTGTCCACAACACGACGCTGTCAGAAAGCGGATCTCCCGATGCTACGCCAAGTGTAAACGGATATTCGGAGAATGTCGGTGCTGCATTGACTTCCATTGCCCCCATCGATTGCGCAATTGCAAGTCCGAGCGAAAGTCCGGCTATTTTGCCGGCCCCTTGAATAAAACGGCGGCGGTCAAACGTATTGTCCTTGAGGCTTTCCTCGCTCAGCTTTTTCATCCATTCCTCCAGCGGTCCTTCATGTGTCATTCGTATTACCCCTCTCTATACAAATGATTGATCGGGTTCTATTATAGGCAGAGTTTATTAATGAACTGTAAAGCATTGTAAACAGGAGGAGAGACGCGGTTGATGGTCCATCAAGTCGCACCGCCAATAGATGTGTCGAATTTTGTCACAATCCAACCCATTCGCCTATGATTTCGACAAAAACCCGGTCCTTTCCCGCAGACCGATTTTCCCGTTTTTCTTCACATGATCTTTAAAGATAGAAAACAAAAAAAGCCCACACCATTGCCGGACAATGATATGAGCTTGATCACCAAGTGACTTTATGTAAGATGATGTTTTGACGGATTCATCGCAATGTTTTTATTTGCCGTTCATGTTTAAGGCTTTCATTACCACCTTTGTTGCCTCTGCAATAAGTTTATCATCATACTTGGCGTCCTTTTTATCCCTGCTGGATAATACTGCAAGAACGACAGGATCTCCTTTTGGCGGCCAAATGATGGCAATGTCATTCCGGGTTCCATATGATGCCGCTCCAGTTTTATCAGCCACTTCCCAACCGTCCGGCACACCGGCACGGATTAAGGCGTCTCCAGTGGTATTTCGTTTCATCCAATCGATTAAAAGCTCGCGTTTTTCACTTGGAAGTTTATCTTCAAGAGCAAAGGCTCGAAGGCTTGTGACAAGTGCTCTTGCTGTACTGGTATCCTGAGTTTCACCCGGATTCACTTCATTTAACTCTGGTTCGAATCGTTCGGGATTTGTAACCTCATCACCAATCTTCCTCAGTTCCTTTTTCAAACTTTCAGGTCCGCCAATTTGTTTAAGAATGAGATTCTGTGCCGCATTGTCACTATATCGAAGCGAAGCATCCGCAAGCTCTTTGAGCGTCATTCCCGTATCAACGTGCTTTTCCGTAATCGGGTTGTAGTTTACAAGATCATCACGTGTATATGTTATTCTCTGGTTCAGATCTTCTATTGATTTCTGTTGCAAAAGCACGCCTACAGTTAAAGCCTTAATCGTCGAAGCAAAAGCAAAACGCTCATCCGGCCGATACGCTACCGTCCGGTTTGTACCTGTATCCAATGCAAAGATCCCGAGTTTTGCATCAAATTGTTCCTCAAGTTTTGCAAAATCATCTTTCATCTCCGTCTTTTCATTCTTCTCGGCAGGTTGCGAGGCATTCGTTTGATTGTTAGCGCATCCTGCAAGCGCGACGCAAGAGAAAAGCAACACTGCTGCAGCCTTTTTCAGTTTTAAAGTACTGAACCATAATTTCATCAAAATCGTCTCCCTCCGTTTGAATATTTGATTGATCGTAACCAGATGAAGCACTCTTTCCACTATCCCTACAGTGTTATGGCTTGAACGATCACGAAACAATAATTGGTACGTACGATCTTTCAGCCGACTCAAACATCAAATCTTACAAATGTAGTCTTTGAAAGTATTACATATGTAAGATTTAAATGCAACCGTTTTTTCGGAAGGAAATGATGACCTCGTTTCCACCGGGGACAAATGAACGGAGGGAAGTGATGGAATTAAAAATGCAGAAACTGCATGTTCACTCCAGTTAAATTGACTTCTTAAAATGGCAAACCTATAATGAGAGTATTACATTTGTAAGTATAGGATGATTAAAATGAAAAAAATACCTCAAATCTCTGATGCGGAATTAGAAGTGATGAAAGTCATCTGGAAGCATTCTTCGATCAATACCAATGAGGTAATTAAAGAGTTATCCAAAACCAGTACATGGAGCCCTAAAACCATCCAAACCATGCTGCTGCGCCTCATTAAAAAAGGCGCATTAAACCACCATAAAGAAGGACGGGTTTTCGTTTACACACCAAATATAGACGAAAGTGATTATATAGAGGTTAAGAGTCACAGTTTTTTAAACCGGTTTTACAATGGAACTCTTAATTCGATGGTATTAAACTTTTTGGAGAATGATCAGCTGTCAGGTGAAGAAATTAATGAATTGTATCAAATATTAGAAGAACATAAGAACAGAAAGAAGGAATGAAATGAGCAGTTCTTTCTTTATTCCCTTTTTGGTTAGTCAAATTCTATTGTCTCTGTTTTTTTCTATCATCATACTCATTAAAAAACTGCTCAGGACTCAAATCACTGTAGGCACCCACTATTATATTAGCGTGATTTCTCTTTTGGCATTGATCGCTCCTTTTATTCCCTTTCATTTTCTAAAAAGCCATCATTTTGACTGGATTCTGAATTTAGGAGGAGCTCAATCGGCCTTATCCCAAACCCACTCCACAGACAAGACGACAGAAGCAATCGGCCAACATGTAAACTGGGTGCAGGACTTTTCGATGTCGATTGAACAATCGTCTTCCAAAATGATAGATTCAGCCTTTTTCGCAGTTTGGATATTGGGCGTTGCCGTTATGCTTTTGGCTACTCTTTATAGCAATCTAAAAATCGGCAAAATAAAAAAGAACCTGCAAATTGTTAACAACAAAGAGTTATTATCCCTTTTTCACACATGTAAAGAGGAAATACGCTTTCATCAAAAAGTCATTTTGGGCCGTTCCCCATTGATAAAATCCCCCATTACATTTGGGGTCATTCGTCCATATATTATCTTGCCAAAAGATATTTCAATGTTTTCAGCCGACGAAATGAAATGTGTTTTGCTTCATGAACTGTACCATTGCAAACGAAAAGATATGCTTATCAACTATTTTCTTTGCCTGTTGAAAATCGTCTATTGGTTTAATCCTCTCGTATGGTATTTATCAAAGGAAGCGAAAACGGAGATGGAGATTTCTTGCGACTTTGCCGTATTAAAAACGCTTGATAAAAAGTTGCACCTCAAATATGGCGAGGTGATTTTAAAATTCACTTCAATTAAGCAAAGAACATCGTCTTTGTTAGCCGCTTCTGAATTCAGCAACTCATACAAACATATCAAAAGACGGATTGTTACAGTTGTCAACTTTCAGACGGCATCACCTTTGCTAAAGGCGAAAAGCGCCTTAGTGTTCACTCTTGTTCTTGGGGCTATATTAGCCGGTACTCCTTCTGTGTCTATATTGGCCATGCAAAAAGAAACACGCTTTTTACCCGGCACCAATGTAGAATACGAAGATTACAGCACTTTTTTTGATAAATTTTCAGCCTCAGGGGGCTTTGTCCTGTTTAATTCTAATAGGAAAAAGTATACAATATACAATAGGAAAGAAAGCACCTCCAGATTCGCACCTGCTTCCACCTACAAGGTGTTTAGCGCATTGCTCGCACTGGAATCCGGGATCATCACGAAGAACGACTCTCACATGACTTGGGATGGGACTCAATATCCGTATAAAGAATGGAATCAAGACCAGGATTTATTCTCTGCGATGAGCAGCTCCACAACATGGTATTTTCAAAAATTGGACCGGCAAATTGGGGAGGATCATTTACGTCATTATCTCAAATCTATACATTATGGAAATGAGGATTTTTCAGTCCCGGCCGATTATTGGCTGGATGGCTCTCTTCAAATTTCTCCACTTGAACAGGTCAATATATTAAAAAAGTTTTATGATAACGAATTTGATTTTAAACAGTCTAATATTGAAACTGTGAAAGATTCTATACGTTTAGAAGAATCAAATGGCAGGGTTTTATCCGGTAAAACCGGAACCTCGGTAATCAACGGGGAACTCCATGCCGGTTGGTTTATCGGGTATGTAGAAACTGCCGATAATACTTTTTTCTTTGCTGTTCATATTCAAGGTGAAAAACGGGCTGCCGGAAGCTCCGCTGCCGAAATTGCACTTTCCATTTTAGATAAAAAAGGGATTTATCCCTCCGTTTCCCGATAACAGTTTACTTTTTATTCTATGAACATGAATGATGCGCAAATCGATGAATGGTCCTTTCACATTCCTAATAATACGGAACTTGGAGGCAAGAACATGGAAACCCTTTATACAGAAAGATTGACTTTGAGAAAAATGGAATTGGAAGATGCAGATGTCCTCTGTCAATACTGGTCAGATCCGGAAGTCACAAAATATATGAATATCACGCCTTTTACAGACGTCTCACAGGCGCGGGACATGATCCAAATGATCAATGATTTAAGCCTTGAAGGGCAGGCAAACCGCTTTTCAATCATTGTGAAAGAAACGGATGAAGTCATCGGGACGTGCGGTTTTAATATGATCGACCAGGAAAACGGCAGAGCTGAAATCGGCTATGACTTAGGGAGAAATCATTGGGGAAAAGGCTTTGCTTCCGAAGCTGTTCAAAAGCTGATCGACTACGGCTTTACAAGCTTGAACCTCAACCGGATCGAAGCGAAGGTAGAGCCCGAAAACACGCCTTCAATCAAACTCCTCAACTCGTTATCCTTTCAAAAGGAAGGACTGCTAAGAGATTACGAGAAAGCGAAAGGAAGACTGATTGACGTATACATGTTTTCGCTGCTGAAAAGAGAATACGCTGGGTAACCGGCATGCAGAAGAGCTTCCTCTAAGGTGAGGAAGCTCTTTTTAACCCCTTTTTCCGGCGCTTTCGCTCAACCGCTTGGCTTCCAAAAAGAAAACCTGAATAAATTTCTTCGTGTTGACGCGGGCGGACGGCAAGGCGGCGGCAGAGTCTTTCTGCAGCTCTTTCATTTTTTTGCTGATGACAGTAAAGTCAAAAAAACGGGACGCATAGCTTTCAAACCGCGGATTTGAAAAATCTGTTAAACCGAGTGATGCGAAATGGTTTAGCGAATGGCTGACCGCCCGCCGTATCCGCTGCTCAGACGCTTTAATCTCCCTGTTGATCTCCACGGGTGAAGCAGCCGGCCCGAGCTTTTGCTCGGCAATCTGATGAAAAATCTGTTTGAGCGGCGGAAAGTCCTTTTCATATAATGAAGTCTGTTCATCATCAAACAAATACTGAAGGATGGCGAGTAAATCCTGGGACCCGCTCTCCCCGACGATTCCGAGTTCAGAAAGGAGAAATTCGCCCGTTTCCTGAATGCTTTTTTCCCTAAAGCCGTTTTTTCGTCCGCTGCCGAGACTCACGAGCCGGTTCAGCGAAGATTGTATGTCATGGATCGACCTTTCCAGCTCGATGCGCTCCTTGACTTTTTGAATGACGTTCAAGATTTCAATGCGGTTAATCGGTTTATGTATATAATATTCAATCCCCAAAGAATAGGCTTCACCGATCATTTCCTTCGATTCCACCTGGGAAATCATGATGATCTTCCCTGAGAAAGCGCCATACAAATGACGAACCGTCTCAATTCCGTCGCGGAGCGGCATTAAAAGATCGACAAACAAAATATCAATTTGCTGCAAATTCAGGACGTGGCCTTCCAAATCGCAGCCGTCTTCCGCTTCTCCGGCCACTTCTCCCAAATCTTCGTCTTCAATGATTTGTTTTAAAATCGATCGCACAGCACGGTCATCATCTGCAATAAAAAAACGCACAGGCCTTCACCCTTTCTGAATCAATTGTTGGACCGGAAGTCTGATCGTAAACACAACACCGCTTGCATCACTCTGAAATCGAATGCTCCCCCCGAGCTCCTCGACAGTTTCCTTCACATAAGACAAACCGATTCCGGTTGAAGGGGTTCCGAATTCATCATATTTTGACGTGTATCCCGGCTCAAACACCACATCCCCGACTTTCTCTGGAATGCCCGGTCCGTCATCTTCCACGCGGCATTCCAGCATGTCATCGGCGCGCCTATAGAGGCTGAGGCGGATGGAGCCCTGTCTTTGAATCGCTTCCACCGCATTCGCCATAATATTATTAATCACGGACAATACAGTATACACGTGGTATTTTGGATGTTCTCCGCCTATCGAATAATGAAAGTCAATGTCTTTTTCGAGCGATTCGGCATACTTTCGATTAATGCCGGTCACAAGCCGGACCAGATCTTCTGCCGCCATGTAGTCTCTGAAGCTTTCTTTCGAAATTAGTTTTGAAAGCCCGGCGAAGATGCGCTGGTTGTCTTTTTTGACCTCGTGGATTTCACCGGCGAGCCGCAGCACCTTCTGGCTGATCTGCCGGACAGAGGAATTGTTATCGCTCTGTCTATTTAAGAGCCTGTACAGCTGATAGGATTCGTTCGTAATCTCTTCAGTATTCTTCAACGTCTTTTTCAAATGAACGGTTTCTTCGTATAAATTTGAAACGATCATCAGCATGTGCTCATTTTGTTCGCGGATCTGCTTTTCCCGCGATTGCGTTTCATACAGCTTCATGACATTAAAAAAGCTCAGCACAATAAAGCTGTGGGAAAAAGCAATCGCCATCATGTCGCGGATCTTTCCCGGGGTGACGGTAGACTCGAACATCATATATTGAACGACCAGTTCGGCTCCATCGGCAATCAGTTCAATTCCGAAGCCCAGAAACCCGATGTAGAGCGGGCGAAATTGAAATCGCTTCACTTTTGCCAAGTAGAATAGAAACGCATATGTGAAATAAAAGAAAAAAGTCGGATAATGGTGATAAAAGGATGACAACCAATCGATCTGCCCCGGGCCGAATGCATCAAGCAGCACCCGAAACCCGACGACGGCCGCTCCCGTTAAAAAGCCGGACAGCACAGCCGGGACATTCCGCAGCAGCAACAAAAGAAAGAAAAAAGTTGGAACGCCGAAGCTGACCCGGAAGGTCTCGTTCAACGGATAAAACTTCAGCTCTCCTGCGAGCGGCACCGTTAACATCATCACTGTTAAGATATAGCCGTCTTTCTTTACAAGCCGGGCAGCCTTTTTCATCACGCTTCCCCAATTTCCACCCATCATGCTGATCCTCCATTACAAACGTGTTGCTTTATTTTGACTTTAACCGCACGTTTTCCGCAACTCCCATTTTACCCACAGTCGATTTGATTTTTAAATCAATTGGCTTATTTTTTAAATATTTTTGTCGCTTTTTGTAGGTTTATGTAGGTTCTATTATAAATTGAATGTATATTTTCTCTATTTGAAAACGCTTATATTTTCCCGCAACTCACTCCCTTGCGCAACCCAAACCCCTTTTCCCAGGAAAGAACAGGCTTTAAAACAACTTGTGCGGCAGAGGCTTATACCCCTTTGCCTTCTGCCGCCATGCCCTATCACCGCTTTTTAGAGCCTCGTATTTTTTCAGCAAACCTGCAAGCTTTAACAGGTCAGATTGGAGGAAATTCGATGAATGAAGTATTGGAAGAACGCTATGACGCCCGCTTCTGGCAATCCCGCCTTGAAGATTTGGTTGAACATTACCGTCCTTTTTCCGCAAGCGGACGCAACGCCGAATACATTCCCGCTTTAGGAAAAATCGACTCTAACCAGCTCGGCATCTGTGTGATCGGTTCTGATCAAACGGTGATCAAAGCAGGAACTTGGGACGTATCATTCACACTCCAGAGCATCTCAAAGGTGGTCAGCTTTATCGCAGCGTGTTTGACGAAAGGGATTTCTTACGTATTAGACCGTGTTGATGTAGAACCGACGGGAGACGCGTTCAATTCAATCATCCGCCTTGAAATGCACAAGCCGGGAAAGCCATTTAACCCGATGATCAACGCCGGAGCGCTGACCGTTGCGTCGATCCTACCCGGTGAATCGGCACTGGAAAAAATGGAGTCGCTTCATGAAGTCATTGAAAAAATGATTGGAAAACGGCTTGAAATCAATGAGGAAGTATTTCGGTCAGAGTGGCAAACCGCCCATCGGAACAGAGCATTGGCCCATTATTTAAAGGAAACCGGCTTCCTCGAAGCAGACGTCGAAGAAACGCTTGAAGTCTATTTGAAGCAATGCTCCATGGAAGGAAGCACTGAAGACATCGCCTTGATCGGCATGATTCTCGCAAATGACGGATATCACCCTCTCCGCCAAGAGCAGGTGATCCCGAAGGATGTCGCCAGGCTGACAAAAGCTTTAATGCTGACGTGCGGCATGTACAATGCTTCAGGAAAATTCGCGGCCTTTGTCGGCATTCCGGCAAAGAGCGGCGTCTCCGGCGGAATCATGTGCGCGGTGCCTGCCAGCATGAAAAGAGAACAGCCTTTTCGGCATGGATGCGGCATCGGCATCTACGGTCCGGCGATTGACGATTACGGCAACAGCATGACGGGCGGAATGCTGTTAAAACATATAGCCCGTGAATGGGATCTCAGTATTTTTTAAAATCACAAAAAAGAGGTGAAAGCATGCAGCAATTCCTTCAAGAAGTCATTGTTGTCACAAATGATTTTCTTTGGTCAAAACTATTAATTATTATGCTTCTGGCTTCGGGACTGTTTTTTACTTTTAAATCGAAGTTCTTTCAAGTTCGCTTGCTGAAAGACATGTTCCGGGTTTTAAAGGAAGGAGCACCCGACAAAAACGGAATCTCTCCTTTTCAGGCTTTTTGCATCAGCATGGCCGCGAGAGTAGGCACAGGAAATATTACGGGGATTGCGATCGCCATTGCCTTGGGCGGACCCGGCGCTATCTTTTGGATGTGGATCATCGCCATCATCGGTTCGGCGTCAAGCTTTGTCGAAAGCACGCTGGCGCAAATTTATAAAATAAAAGATAAAGACGGCTTCCGCGGCGGCCCTGCTTACTATATGGAAAAGGGTTTGAAAAAACGCTGGATGGGTGCGCTGTTTGCCGTCTTGATTACATTATCCTTCGGTATCGTGTTTAACGCAGTCCAGTCCAATACGATAACGGTCGCTTTTGAAAACTCATTCGGGACAGACCGTCTTACACTGGGGATTATCATTACGATTGCTTTCGGCATCATTACCTTCGGCGGTATCAAACGGATCGCCAAGCTGTCCGAATATATTGTCGTATTTCTCGCCGTCTTATATATCGGCGTCGCCGTTTTTGTCATGTTGATGAACATTACGAAACTGCCGGACGTCATCTCTTTGATTGTCGGTCATGCGTTTGGGCTTGAACAAGCGGCAGGCGGAGCCATCGGCGCAGCGCTGATGAACGGAATCAAACGCGGCCTCTTCTCGAATGAAGCCGGGATGGGCAGCGCGCCGAATGCAGCAGCCGCAGCGACAACGAGCCATCCTGTCAAACAGGGTCTTGTCCAGGCTTTAGGGGTTTTCACGAGCACTTTGGTGATTTGTTCAAGCACAGCTTTTATCATTTTGTTTTCCGATGCGTATCAAGAACCGGGGCTGAGCGGAATCGAGTTGACGCAAGCATCGCTCAGCACGCACATCGGAGCATGGGCCTCAGGCTTTCTTGCCATTATGGTGTTCCTGTTTTCTTTCAGCACCTTAATCGGAAACTACTACTATGGAGAAACGAATATCGAATTCCTGCACACGAACAAAGCATGGCTCTTCATTTACAGAATCTGTGTGCTTGCGATGGTTATCTTCGGATCGGTATCAAAAGTCCAGCTTGTGTGGGACCTCGCCGACTTGTTCATGGGCTTGATGGTCATCGTCAACTTAATCGCGATTTTCCTGCTGTCAAAAGTGGCATTTGCCGCCTTGAAAGACTATGTGAAACAGCGAAAAGCTGGAAAAGATCCGGTCTTTTATAAAGATGTTCTTGAAAACCATGAAGGCGTCGAATGCTGGGAACGCTCCGGCACCGAACAAAAAACCGAAAGCAAAAATGCGATATAACACAAGCCGCCGTATCCGGCGGCTTTTTTCGTTCATTTTAAACCGTCCAAAATAATAAAACGTTTTTCCTCTTGTATCCGTCATGTCTCCAAAGATTTACTTCACCTGCTTTGGCAGAAAAGGGGTCCAGCCATGAATATGAAAAGAAGCCGTATCCGCCGGCTTGCGATGATATTCGCAGCGATGGCGGCGGGGCTTGCTTCAAGAAAGGCGGCCGATATGCTGCCGGACATCGTGAATGCCTATTTAGGGGATGCGCTGTGGGCGCTGATGATTTTCTTCGGCGCAGGCTTTTTGTTCAAAAACGCGAAGACAGCTTCAGTAGCGCTGATTGCGCTCGCATTTTGTTTTTTAATCGAATGCAGCCAGCTGTATCACGCTCCATGGATTGATGATATCAGAGCCGTTCCGCTCGGCGGACTCATTCTCGGTTATGGATTTTTGTGGAGCGATTTATTGGCTTATGTGCTCGGCGTTTCCGCAGGTGCCGTGGGCGAAGTGCTGTTCCGCAAACGAAAAAGACAGCCGTAACGCTGTCTTTTGGGGAATATTTACGCACTTTGATTTTGAGTCTTTTTACAGTTTAAAACAAACATAGCAAGTCCGATAATAAGAAGGATGGGTCCAATGAGTAAAGCACGGTACAGGCGATTATTTCCTGTATTCGGCAGCGGGTTGCCTCCTGTTTTTTTTGACATGTCCAATGTCTCTATCCTTTTTGGCAGGAGGAGCTGCGGTATTTGTCTCTTCCTTATGATTTTCTACCGCATGCTTTACGATTTGCCCATCTTTTTTGAGTTTCAAATTCGAACGTCTCTTCATTTAAAATAGATCTCTTCGGGGCAATCGTTTCCGTGTGTGTCAAAGCGAGCGATCCCGTTTTCATCGTTTTTTCTCCTTGCAATTTCTGCGCATTTTTCGTTATGACTGTGACAATAATAAAAAGCCGGCAGCAGAAGAGAAGCGCTAATATTATTCGTTAAGCTGTATGATAACGGTTACTAATGCAGCCAACATTAAAAGAATGATAATGGCGAAATAAGTCCATAGGATGGCAGCGAAGGGGTTGAGCGGCCTTTTTGTACTCTCTTCCCAGTTTGCGTTTTTCGGTTATTGGATTTGAGTTGTGCCAGCTGAAATATATTTAAAAACACAGATATAACTAATGCAACTGCCAAAGATAGATTCAAAGTTTCAACCTCCCTTAAAATAAGTCGAGGAGTCATCCAAGGCAAGCTGACCGTAAATTTCCTCCTCTAAATGAATCATTTCCTTTGTTTTTTTAGAGATGAAAATGGTAATCGTCTTGAACGCTTCCTAAAACCTATTCCATTGCTTTATTAGCCGTTATCTCCCCATATCCTCTTTTTTAGTTTCAGACCGCCGCCCATAAATATTATCCCGTTTTTTAGACAGACTACCTGAATAAAGGAGGCAGGTCATATGAAATTAAGCAACAAACTCATCCTCGGGTTAACGGTTTCGTCACTCGCCGGGAAGTTTCTTGAAAAGCTGCTGATCCAAGACAATGTCAGTCCCAATATTACCGCGTCATTTAATCAAGAAGCAGATATTCCGGATATTGATGCGTCCTCATACATCCATCATTTCGCCTCGGTCATCGGCAGTGTGGTCATCGGGCGCAACGTTTTCATCGGGCCTTTCTCTTCGATCAGAGGGGACACGGGATTAAAAATCTACATCGACCATGATTGCAATATCCAGGACGGAGTTGTTTTGCACGGATTGAAAAACTATGAGTACAACAGCCCAGTTACTGAACAATCCGTTTTTAAGGATCGTGAATCGTATTCCATTTACATAGGCGAGAAAGTCTCACTTGCCCCGCAATGTCAAATTCACGGTCCCGTACGAATTGACAACAATGTTTTTGTCGGGATGCAAAGCCTTGTTTTTGATGCCTATATCCAAGAGAATACGGTGATTGAACCGGGAGCAACAGTAATCGGTGTTACAATTCCCCCAAAACGGTTTGTTTCGGCGGGTCGTGTGATTTCAAACCAGGAGGATGCCAACCGGCTTCCTGAAATAAGCGATTCTTATCCATATCATGACCTCAACTCGAAAATGACGGCCGTCAATCTTGAATTGGCAAAAGGCTATAAAAAGGAAGCGAGAAAATGGAAACTATGAAAGAAATTTTGGTTGTCTACGGGCGAATCATCACCATCCTTCCGCTTTTATTGGCTGTTACATTGCTAATGGGAAAACGCTCAATCGGCGAAATGCCTGTATTTGATTTTTTAATCATTATTACATTGGGGGCTGTCGTCGGAGCTGACATAGCCGATCCGAGGATTGAACATTTGCATACCGCCGCTGCGGTGGCTGCGATTGCCCTACTGCAAAGACTCGCTTCAAAAATCATGATCAAAAACAGAACACTCGGACGTCTGATTACATTTGAACCGACCATCGTCATCAAAAATGGAACGTTTATTGTCGGCAATTTAAAACGAATCAGATATTCGGTGGATAATGTTCTGCAAATGCTTCGTGAAAAAGATGTTTTCAATGTCAGCGACGTAGAAATGGCGTTTATAGAGGCGAATGGAAATTTAACGGTATACAAAAAGCCAAATAAAATGGAAGTCACGGCTGAAGATATGGGGATTCAAAAAAGCGGCGGCGAATTTTCATATCCGGTCATCATTGAAGGGAAAGTGTACACATCTGTCCTTCACCAATTGAATGTAACGGAAAACTGGCTCAAAAACCAGCTGAAGAAGAAAGGGCTTGAACGAATGGATGAAATCTTTTTCGCTTCGGTTAATCAAAACCATCAACTGCATGTTTCACTTGATAATGAAACGGCGAAAATTGAGCCGGAGCTTTTGCATTAAAAGCTCCGGCGGATTTTTTCATCGGCCGTTTTCGGGACAGAAATCGTTGTGAATCATGTAATATTCGAACACCTGCTGCAGCCACTCATCCTCTTCTTTTGTAAAAGGTGAAGAAAACTTCTCTGCCAGCTGCTGCGATTCGATTGTCTCCATCTGTCCTAAAGCCGACAGCACGCCCTCTCCGACAAATTCCAAACTCGTCTTCATATATCGGTCCGCCATTTCCTGCACTTCGGGGTCATCAACCGGTTTTCCCATGAGCCGCTTGGCTTCCTTAGATAAACGAACATACTCTTGATCCAATTTGGCCATCTCATCTTCTGATTTGCCGAATACATCATCGGCAAAACGTTTGGACACCTGCTGTTCAAGCCATATGCGCTGCTCCTTCTCAGTCTGGATGCTGTTCAGCAGGCTCATGAAAACAGAACTGTCGATTTCCTCTTCCTCCTCCAGAAGACCGATTGTCCTGTTTATCGCTTTCAGCCCTGTTTCAATATGTTCCTTTTTCTCCTCCAGCACCTTTTTCTGCTCCTGCAGCGCCTCAATCAGACCGGCATCAAAGCATGCATCCTTCATGAAAGCGCGAATTTGTTCAAGACTGTACCCGAGAAACTTAAAACATGTGATTTTCTGCAACTCTCTCGCATCTCTGTCTGTGTAGAAACGGCGGCCTGTTCCCGGCTGTTTTTCAGGCTTCAACAGGCCGATTTCATCGTAATAGTGGAGCGTCCGAATGGATGTCCCTGTCATTTCTGAAAAAACACCGATTGGATAATATCCGTCATTTTCCATAAAAATCCCCTCCAACTGACGATTTATTCCTATCATAACGCCTCACGCTGCTGGAGGTGCAAGCTTATTTTTCGCAGACTCGTGATTTTTCCAAAAGGTACGGGACAATCAACTCCAGTTTTTAATCCGGCGGAGTCTCCCCGATTAAGTTCTGCAAATCTTTTTTCACATTCCCAGCATCCGTTCCGATCACAATCTGGATATGATGCTGGTCAATTTTGACCACACCGTGCGCTCCTAATTGCTTTAATTGCGCTTCATCCGCCAAGGACGTGTCTTTTAATTTCATTCGCAAACGGGTTATACAGTTTTCGCAAGTCACGACATTCTCACGGCCGCCGATATGCTTAAGAATGCCTGCAGCCATAGACCGATGCAGCCGGTTTCCTTCAGGTGTTTCCTGTTCCCTTCCGATCACCGGAATGTTTCGCTTTATAATCACAAAGTAAAACGTAACATAATAGAGAGCAAAAAAGGCAAGGCCGACGGGTATGATCCATAATCCGCCGTCTGATAAATTAAGGTTCAGCAAATAATCGATTACGCCTGCTCCCCATGAGAAGCCGTGACGAATCCCAAGCAAACAGAGCACCGCTCCGGCAAGTCCCGTATAGACCGAGTGAAGAAAGTACAATAAAGGCGAAGTAAATAAAAACGTGAATTCAACTGGTTCCGTAATCCCGGTGATCAGTGATGTGGCTGCTCCTGAAGACATGAGCGCTTTCGTTTCCTTTTTTCTCGTTCTGGCTGCATGCGCGATTGCCAAAGCGATCGCCGGAATGCCAAACATCATCGTGATAAAAAAGCCGCCGAGAAAGTAGCCGGCTGTCGGGTCTCCATTCAAAAACCGCGTAATTTCCCCTGTCACCGCTTCGCCGGATGCCGTCTCATAGCGCCCAAGCCCAAAATAAATATACGTATTCATGACATGGTGAAGGCCGAACGGCAGCAAAAACCGATTCAGAAATCCGAATACAAACACCCCGAAAGCGCCAAGACCTACAAGCGACTGGCTAAAAGTGTCGATCGCCGCTTCTGCATAAGGCCAGACGATTGAAAAAAAGCCTGCCACCGGAATCGTCACCAATACGATCATCGTAATCGGAAACTTCTCTCCGCCAAAAAATGAAAACATGCTTGGCAGTTTCGTATGTTGAAACCGGTTATAAATGAAAGCCGCCATCAGGCCGGCGAGCACCCCGCCGAAGACGCTCATATCAAGATCAGGATTCAAGATGCCGAGCCCCTCTTTTAATACGGTAATCGCCAAATATCCTGTCAGCGCAGGAATTCCTTTATCTTTTGAACGGGCAAAGCCCATGGCGATGCCGATTGCGATCAGGACATCCATATTGTTCAATATCACGCCTGACGCTTGAAAAAGCGGTATATTCAGCATATCTTCCGCAGAAAGACGCAGCAGCAGGCCGGCGATCGGAAGAACGGTAATCGGAATCAGCAAAGACTTTCCCAGCAGCTGAAAAATATGTTTCATTCCGGCATTCTCCTTATGTCAAATTCCTAAATGATACGAGCTGGACATCAGTAAGCTTATTCAAACGGATGACAACGTCCGGATCGGTTAAAAATTCAAGTTCATCGACTCTCGGATAAGTATAAGAAGAGTTCGTCAAAAGCTCCTTATCGAGGTATGCCGGGTGGGTCATGACCTCCACAGTATCATGCTCTTCAAACAGTTCAGAGACGGCTTCTTCATCCTTTAAAGCCGCTTCGAGGACAGGTGAAAAAAAGTCTGTTGTTTTCACTCCTTTTTCCGTGATCACAGCACTCTCCATATTGCGCCTGACAGGCAAACGGTACTCTTTGGCGAGCGTCAAAAATGCGTCTGAGATGCCCGGGGAAGCGTTGATATGATGGTGGCTGTCCAAATGATCGGGTTCCAAGCCCATGTTGATGCATGTTTCAATCTGCGCTTTCCACTCGCGGTATACTTCATCAGTATCAATTGTAAAAGCACCTTGATAAAATGCGAGATTGCGAAAATTCCCCTTTGCATCGACGATCGTCCGGTGATCAGACAAAAGCGGTCTTCCGCAGGTCAGCACCAAATGTACGCCGATCCCGAGCCCGGGCGATTCGCGAGCCAGCCGCGCCGCATGACCTGCGCCCGGCATATTTGTCATGAACGTCGCTGATGTTAAAATCCCCAGCTTATAGGCATCAATAATTCCATAGTTCACGCCTCTTGAATATCCAAAATCATCAGCATTGATAATCAGTTTTTTCATCCATCCAATACCCCTTATCAGTCTTTTTTTAAAAAAATATGCGGAGACGTACCGTTTTACCCTAAATAGAAAACGACAAAAGCTACTAGTAAAAACTGATTTTTGGTAGATTGACAAAAGCTACTGAAGTCTTTTAAACTATTTTTCATATATTTTTAAAAACTCTAAAAAAGGAGGCCGGGGTCTCAAACGACAGATCCTCAACAATGAGATGACCAATCCGATCCAATCGATTTTAGAACAATTTCCTATCATCACACTTGACGGCGCGATGGCCACCGAGCTTGAACGGTACGGCTGTGATTTGAACGACAGCCTGTGGTCTGCAAAAATGCTCATCGAAAACCCCGAGCTTATCAAACAAGTGCATCTGGATTATTTCCGTGCGGGCGCCGATTGCGCGATGACAGCCAGCTATCAGTCGACGGTTGAAGGTTTCACAAAACGCGGCCTCAGTGAACAAGAAGCGCTCCACCTTATCCGGGAGTCTGTACGTCTTGCTGTAGAAGCACGCGATGAATTTTGGGCGGTTCCGGAAAACCGCAAAGGCCGGCCCAAACCGTTTGTAGCCGCTTCAGTAGGCCCTTACGGCGCTTTTTTAGCGGATGGTTCCGAATATCGGGGGGATTATGACGTCACAGAAGACGAATTGGCCGATTTTCACAGGCAGCGAATGGCCGCTTTAATCGATGCAGGCGCCGATATGTTAGCCTGTGAAACAATACCGTGCCTTTCAGAAGCAAAAGCAATCGTTCATTTATTGAAAGAATTCCCTGACACACATGCGTGGATCAGTTTCAGCGCTAAAGACGGACGTCATATCAGCGACGGCACGAAAGCCGGCGAATGCGCGAAATGGCTCGATCAGCATGACCAGGTTGCGGCAGTTGGCGTAAACTGTACGCGGCTGGAGCATGTCTCTTCGCTCATCGGCAGCATCAAAAAGCATACAGCTAAACCGATTATCGTCTATCCGAATTCCGGTGAACAGTATGATCCGGAGACAAAAACATGGCATGGTGCGGCATGCAAAGCTTCCTTCGGAGAAAGCGCCCGCAGCTGGTACAACCAAGGAGCACAGCTGATCGGCGGCTGCTGCAGAACAACACCTGAAGACATAAAAGCCGTCGCCGACTGGGCGAGAAAGCTGGAGATATGATGGAACAGTCAAACAACAATCGTCAGAACTTTCAAAGAAAAATGCAAACGAGACACCTGATCATGCTCTCCTTGGGAGGCGTTATCGGCACGGGTCTTTTCTTAAGTTCCGGCTATACGATCTCACAGGCGGGTCCTGCCGGAACGATTTTAGCCTACTTAGTCGGGGCTCTGATCGTCTACCTTGTCATGCTCTGCCTCGGCGAATTATCGGTCGCCATGCCTGTCACCGGATCGTTTCATATGTACGCCTCCAAATTCATCGGGCCGGGCACCGGATTCACCGTCGCCTGGCTTTACTGGCTGACCTGGGCTGTCGCGCTGGGTTCGGAATTTACCGCTGCCGGGTTATTAATGCAGCGCTGGTTCCCCGATACTTCGGTGTGGATGTGGAGCGCGGTTTTCGCTGCACTGATTTTCGTGTTCAATGCTGTCTCAGTGAGATTTTTTGCCGAGTCCGAATTTTGGTTTTCGAGCATTAAAGTGCTTGCCATTATATTGTTTATTATTTTAGGCGGAGCGGCGATATTCGGCATCATCCCGCTACAAAATACAGATTCCGCACCGCTTCTTTCAAACTTTGCAGGAGAAGGCGGGCTCTTTCCGAACGGTTTCCTTCCAATTTTTATGGCGATGCTCTCCGTGAATTTTGCGTTTTCGGGTACGGAGCTGATCGGGATTGCCGCCGGAGAAAGCGCGGAACCGGAAAAGAACATTCCAAAAGCGATCAAGACAACACTCTGGAGACTGGTGCTTTTCTTCATCGGAACGATTTTCGTGCTCTCATGCCTCATTCCGGTCAAAGAAGCCGGTGTGATCAAAAGCCCGTTCGTCGTCGTTTTTGACCGTATCGGTGTTCCATACGCGGCCGACATTATGAATTTTGTGATTCTGACGGCTCTGCTTTCCGCAGCCAACTCTGGCTTATATGCTTGCTCCCGGATGCTCTGGTCACTGTCAAAAGAAAAAACGTTACACCCCGTTTTTCAAAAGCTGACTTCACGGGGAATTCCGTTGAACGCGCTGATTTTCAGTATGATCGGCGGCATTCTGTCGCTGCTCTCCAGTGTTTTTGCACCTGATTCCGTCTATATCGTTCTTGTATCAATTTCAGGCTTTGCCGTTGTTGCCGTCTGGATGAGCATTGCAGCCTCGCAGTTCATGTTCCGCAGACGCTTTTTGGCTGAAGGAAACACCGCAGACGGCTTAAAATACCGGACACCGTTTTATCCGGCAGTACCGATTGCCGCTTTTCTATTATGTCTGGCATCCTGCATCGGCATTGCCTTTGATCCGAACCAAAGAATCGCCCTTTTTTGCGGTGTTCCATTTATGGCGTTATGCTATATCATCTACTATGCAAGAAACAGAAAGAATGGCGGAAAAATGTCTGAGCCCGTTAAAAAAGCAAGTTTGCATGTTTCGTTTTCTGAATACGAGGAAAAGAAAAACTAAAATCTCGTATAAAGGAGCGAATTGTTATGGAACATGTGAAAGCCCTTGCCATTAAAGGCATCATGACAATTGTGATACTGTACCTTGTTCTCGGGCTCGGGTTTAGTTTCAGTTTTGAAAACACCCTCTTCATCACAATTGTTCTTGGCGCGGTATCCTATTTGCTGGGTGATTTGTTTATTTTGCCGAAGACCAATAACATCACAGCCACTTTAGCCGATTTAGGCGTCGCTTTTCTTGTCGTTTGGCTGATGGCTCTTGCGATGGGAACGGCTGCAAACACCGCTGCATTGGCCGCGTTTTTTGCAGCAGTCGCTATGGCAATCGGTGAATACATTTTCCATTTTTACTTGATGAATAAAGGCCTTGGCTCTCCCAACCGCAGAATGGAAACGAGAACGGAATAATATATAAAAAACGTCCAGAAAACTGGACGTTTTTTAATCAAGAATAGAGATTTTCCCAATACGGCCGCACTCTTCTGCAAACCAGATCGATTGGGCTGGTCCGGCCGCTATCCCGTGCGGTTCAGACTCGGCCGTCGGAATTGGATATTCCGTAATATCCCCGTTGACTGTAATGCGGCCGATTTGACCCGCACCCCATTCCGTAAACCACAGGGCACCATCGCCGCCGGCGGTAATCGCGTGCGGGCGGGCATTGGCTGTCGGAAGCGGGTATTCGCTGATCTTCCCTGAGACCGCAATTCTCCCAATTTGATTTCCGTTTATTTCTGTAAACCACAAAGCTCCGTCCGGGCCTGCAGTGATTCCGACCGGTCCGGATTGTTCTCCAGGAAGCGGATACTCGCTGATGTCTCCATCTGCCGTTATTCGCCCGATGGAGCCGCTTTGATTTTGTGTAAACCAGAGTGCATCGTCTGCTCCCCTTGTAATAAATGACGGGAAGGCTCCCGGTTTGGGCAGTTTATATTCAGTTATTTCGCCTGAAGATGACAGCCTGCCGATTTGATGTCCGGCCATATCGGTATACCACATGGCATCGTCACAGCCTACGGTGATCCCAAACGGGGCAGTACCTGGAGGAAGGGCATACTCAGTTATTTCCCCTTGAGGCGTCATTTTTCCGATTTTCCCCGCTTTATACTCCGTAAACCATAGCTCACCGCTAATCCCGGGAGTAATAATCGAGGCGCCTGCGCTCTTCGTCGGAATCGTATATTCGGTAATATCTCCAGACTCTGTGAGCATACCGATCCGGTTTCCCTTTTGTTCAGTAAACCAAATGCGCCCGTTTGCACATACGGCGATCCCGTACGGACCCGACTCGGGGTCGGGAACGTGATATTCAGTCATGCGAATCTGCATGAGCGACCCTCCCTTTATTCCATTTTCCTTGAGCATCTGACCTTTCAGAACGCTCCCAGGCATTTCTCATTTTCATGTTACCTCAGGCGGAGCATGCAGTGAAACAGAAAGTTCCATTAAATATAAACTGTACAGGCATGCTCTAGTATCATAAGATTGTTTTAAAACATAAACTTATTTTTCTATATATGGTTCAATAAGGAACCATCTTCCAGATCTTATCATTTTGAAATATATTCATATTATCGCCCTATCAATTCATTGGTGACGGCATACTTTGTGTATAAAGGCAACCGCTGTCTCAGGCGGACCAAAACAAAGAAAGAAGTGGATGTGTTCTGCATGTTTGAAGATGAGAGACTGAATCGCTTGATTTACCTTTATACCCCTCTTTTTGCGAAAGATTTTCCGATCATTCTGTTCTGGATTCCAAAAAGCGGCTGCACGACGCTGAATCGCTGGTTCTTTTTCCAAAACGGACTGCTTGAAGATGTTGACCGAAGATGCGCGGGGGAGGTTCATCACTACAGAAATACGATCTATACGCAGCAGCCGGATTATGTGAAGGATCTTCTGGCAGAATTAAAAGAGGGAAAAAAGGACACTTACAAGCTTGTGCGTAACCCTTTCCGGAGAGCAGTCAGTTCCTTTCTGGCGGCAATTTGCTCCCCGAATTTTATCTGTCTGTTCAACAGTGACATGAATACAGGGCTGTCTTTCACCCAATTCTTGCATCATTTAAAAGATTTGGGGCCGGAAATCAGCGCCATTGACCGGCACCTTGGTCCTCAGTATCTCGAAGGAGAAGAAGAGTTTGTCACCAATTATATTTACCTCGAGCAATTCAGCGCGCAAATCAGAGAGATTGAAAACAAATACAAATTATTGAAATCTCCGATATCACAGCTGTCGAAATCACCGCACCATCTTTCCGATACTATGCTCAAAAAAGGAAAATTCGCGGACACCGTTTTCACCATGTCATCCTTCGACTGGGTGTTACCGACTTTTGAGAGCTTTTACAATGACGAAACAAAAGAGCTGGTGCAGGAGATTTTTGCGAAGGACTTCGAAGTCTACGGCTTTGATCCGAAACATATCAAGTAAACCGGAACTCGGCCATCACATTACGATCTCCTTTCAATTCGATTACATTTTGGAAAATTGATTCCAAATGGTTTCTTTTTCAGAGACGATCGTTTAGAATGCCCACTAAAGGTCATTTTAAGAATCACTTCTGTTTGAAGAAAGGAGATATATTATGAAAAAAGGCATATCATCTCTCATGATTGGATTATTGGCTGTCGTATTGGGCGCCTGCACTTCAAATCATGATGATCAGCAATCCAAGGCAAACAATCAAGAAAAAACAGCCCAAAGCGGGCAGCAGGATCAAGAAAAGCAAATGAAAGCCATGCAGAAAAAGCTTGATCAACAAAAAGTCGATGAAACAAAAACAGTGGCTGTCGTTAACGATGAAAAGATCACAGGCAAGGACTATAACAGCGTATTATCAACCGCACAAATGCAGTATCAGCAAACAGGACAGGATCCGACTTCAAAAGATGCGGCACAGCAAATCAAAAAGCAGGCCATCGACAGCCTGGTCGGACAGGCTTTAATTACCCAAGAAGCGGACAAAAAAGGCTACAAAGCATCTGAGAAAGAAATTGAAAAACAGCTGGACGAAAGCAAAAAGCAGTATAAAAATGAACAAGATTTTGAGGAAGCTGTCAAAAAAGCCGGCTTAAACAAGAACACGCTGAAAAGTGACATTGCCGACAATATCAAAACAGAAAAATATATTGACAAAGAACTGCCGGCAGAACAGGTCACAGACAAAGAAATCAAAGATTACTATGATCAATTTGCCGCACAGCAAAAAGACAGCGGACAGAAAAACACACCTGCGTTTGACGATGTCAAGAAACAAATCCAAGACATGCTCAAACAGCAAAAAAGACAGGAAAAACTCGGACAGCAGGTTGAAAAACTGAAAAAAAGCGCCGATGTGAAAGTGGAAATTTAACAAAGTCAGCCATCCGTTACAGGATGGCTGACTCGTTTTATTTATCAGGTTTATTCAAGCGACTCTATCGCCGCCATCACATCAGCTTCATGAAAAGATCCCATCAGACATAAAGATTCATCCGGACGCACGGCATGAGCGGCAACGGTCCGTTTTGCCTCTTCAACGTTTTCTAAAATGCCTAAATCGCTAAGTCTTTTCGGAAAACCGAGCCCTTCATAAAAGGGAATCAGTTCGGCAATTTCATCTGTCCGTCCTTCTAAAGCAAGCTGCACGAGTATCCCGTAGGCTACCTTTTGGCCATGCAGCACACGATGGGTTTCGGGGATGAACGTTAAGCCGTTGTGAATGGCATGGGCTCCGGCCATTCTGCCATAGCGTCCCGCATATCCGCCTACTGTGCCAGCCAGCGCGATAACCGCTTCGAGGACATTTGCGAAAGATGAGGAGGTTTCGCCTTTTTCAAGACTTTCTATGGCTTTCAGACTTTCTGTCAACAAAATATCCCGAATATAGACAGACTGTCTCAGCCCTGCCTGAACCATGATGGAAAGCGAATCGGCCGTATTTCTGATGATCGCTTCGGCCTCATACCATTTCGCAAGCGTATCACCGATTCCGCTTTTCACATAAGCGACCGGCGAAGAAAGGAGAAGCAGCGGATCGACCAGCGTCAAATAGCTTGAGCGCTTATGGTATTGGACGCCCGAAAAGTTGCCGTCATCATCATAGATCACGCTTAACGGCGTGCTTGCCGCGCATGTTCCCGGGATCGTCGGAATCATCATGACTTCAATGTTCAACAAATCGGCGGCTGCCTTCGCCGTATCTAAGACGGTTCCCCCGCCTATCCCGATGATGACATCTGCCGATTCTGCTGCTTCTGCTGCTTTTTTAATCTTATTTAGGGAACTGCAGCCCGTATGCTGAACGACTTTCCAATCGTTTGGAGGCGTTGTATAACTCGTAAAAGCTTTAAACGATTTGACTCCAGTAATGATGACGGGCCGTTCGAATGCATTCGCAAATGACGGCAGTTCTTTCGCGATCCCCTCTCTGCAAACGTACTGGTTCGGACCGCTTCTGACAATATCTTCAGGCTGCATATTTCCCACTCCTTCTATTATTTTCTAATATTTATCATCTCACTTTCTAACAAGATGTCAAACGATATCACAAACCGGTCACCGGTTTCTTTCTGAATTAAGCAAGACTCTCTTCCTTCCCATTCAAGCTCAAACAGCTGTTCCAAATGAAATATTCCGTGTGGAAAGCTTCCGGTATACAAAGCTGACGCGGCTGCAGCGGCTGTCTGTGCGGTAATGATGGTTCATTTTCGCCGAACAGCGCGATGCCTGTCCCGGTGCTCCGGCCGTTTTTCAATCCTTCAGCATCCACCTTTACCGCGTATTGCGCTGATCCGATGTTGAGCGCCCCCAGCATACGGACCGCCAGATTTCGAATTCCCTTATTGTTTAAGAGCTTGACTGCGCCGATTTTTTGCATGGCCGCAATCAGCACAGTGGCAGGCCTTGAATCAAAGCAAAGCCGGGTAGAAACAGAAGGGACGGCTAATGTGCCTGGCAATGTCACCTGATCGGAAAAAGGAAACCGGTACGCTGTCCGGCGCCCCAATCGCCCGCCGAAGTTTGTCCGCCGGCCGTCTGTAAAACTGCTGACTTCCATCAAGCGTCCATTTTCTTTCACATCATACACCGTATTCAGATGGTCAACTGTCCACTCGATCGCCGCTTGTCCGTGGCTGTCACCTAAACCGAGCATAATCGCAATATCAATCCGGCTCGTTTCATCGAGAGCCTGGGCGGCTTTCTGCGCAAGTAAATTGGTAAGCCCCGGAGCCAGGCCGACGCTTAATAATCCCGTGCCGCGGCATGCTTTGTCATTCAGCTGTTCAAGCTGAGCCAAAAATGAACCGTTCGCCGTAATGTCGATATAATCCGTGCCGCTCGCCAGACAAGCCTCTGCCAACTCAATGTTTTCCTGATCGATGCACACGATCACCAGCTTCGTCGTTTTGAGCCAATCCCAGTCAGCCGGTGCATCTCTGTTGAAACGCATCGGCTTCACTTGGCCGCCCGTTTCCTGACTAAAACGCTCGGCGTGATTCAGGTTTCTTCCGGCAGCATACACACGGCCCGGATATTTTTCTCCGAGACTCCGGCAGATTTGGGCGCCGACATGACCGTACCCGCCGATCACGACAATATGTTTCTTCATTGTTTGCCGCCTCCTTTCACAGCAAACCAGCCGTCGATTACATAAGCGCTGAAAAATCTCGTTGCGTTTGTAAAGCCTGCTTTGCCGAGCAGATCCTCCACCTCTGAAGCCGGCACCGGATGAGAGCGGCTGCCGATTGAAGCGGAAAAGCTCTCCCATTCCTGTTCAGAAATCCCGCCTGCCAGCATATGCTCCTTCCAGGCACACATCTGCCACTTGAATGTCTCTGACGTCATGTCGCCTTGAATGGCCGCAATGAAAAACGGAGCGCCATCCGCCAATCTTGAGGCGATCTGCTGCAAAAATTCAAGCTTATGGCGGACAAAGTGAAGCACAAGCATGCATGTCGCAGCATCATATTGAAATCCGCACTCAAGCTGATGTACTTCTCCTTCAATCAGATCGGCTTGAGGCTGAATTCCGGCGAGCTCCAGCCTTTTTCTCGCCAAACCGAGCATGCTGGCAGACGGATCGACTCCTGTAAATGACCAATTCGGGTGTCTTTTTGCAAGCGTCACGAGCTCCTGCCCGCCTCCGGCCCCGACGACCATCACATTAGCCGCATCTTCAGAAAGCCGGACCGTCAACAAGCGATCCATCATATCGTAGAGCATTTCATAGCATGGGATTTTTAAAGGGATTTTCTTTTCGTATTGATAGACATCAGGATGATTCCAGTCCATGTTCATGACAAGCCGTTCTCCTTTTAGTAAAATTAATTAAGAATTGTTCTCAATTATAAAGGAGTTTCAACAAACCACCATCCCTTAAACCTGGGATTTTTAAAGAGGAGGACCGACATGAACCGGCCGTTAAAAGACATACTGAACGAACTGCAGCGCACAACCCGTTCTTCGCCCCAATATATCGAAGCCATGCTGTCTGCATTAAAACAGGCGATTCCGTTTGATGCATCATGCTGCACGGCTGTAGACCCCAAGACCTTACTGTCCATCGGAGCCGTCACAGACGATCAAATTGAAGCGATCCATCCGCAATTATTCGAGCTTGAGTACACGCAGGAGGATGTGAATCGATTCGAAGCCTTAATTCAGACACGGCAGACAGCGGCTATATTAAGTGAATCGGTCAAAGGAGACTTCCGGCAAAGCAAACGCTACAGCAACATTCTTGGGCCTGCAGGCTATGAAGATGAATTGCGCGCCGTTCTGCTCAGCAAGGGGGAGTGCCGGGGATACCTTACCCTATTGAGGAAAAGAGGACAGCCGCTATTCACAGAAAAGGATAAGAGCTTACTCGCTTCACTCGCACCGCTTATCGGCCGGCACCTTCAGCAATTCAGACACCACCTGTCAAAAAAAGACGTGTTTCACATGAAACATGTCGGAGGCATTCTAATTTTGTCGGAAGACCTGCAGCCCTTGTCATGCAACCGAGCGGCCCTCCATTGGCTAAATATCTTGCGCGGCTGGGAAAGGATCGGCAGCGATGCCGTGCCGAGACCTATCCGGGCCGTCTGCACGCGGGCAGCGGCTGAAACTGCCGATCCGGCAAAAACGGTCATCTCGATTCCGGGTCATTCCTGCCTATCCATTAAAGCGAGTCGTTTAGACGGCTTTGGTCCATCAGGCCAGATCGCCGTTTCATTCGAGCCTGCTTCACCGGCAGAAACCATACCGCTGATAGCAGAAGCCTACAACCTGTCCGACCGGGAAAAAGACATCGTGTACCGGGTCATCCGCGGACTTTCAACAAAAGCCATCGGAGACGAATTGCATATATCGGCTTACACCGTTCAAGACCACTTGAAATCGATTTTTTTGAAGACGGGCGCAGGAAACCGGAGGGAGCTGATGTGGAAGCTGCTTGATGATGTGCTGGAGTGAAAATAAAGCGGGTGGAAAACTGTTCTCAACTCCGATTCCACAGACGAGACACGAAGTGTTTTTCACTATGTCTTATCTTGTAGGAATGAAGACCAGCAAATTCAGAGGACTTAACTTTTTCTTCATTCCACCCCATCCTGTTCATTGAACAGCTCGTCCAAACGCGCCACAGCATCCTGTTTTTCAAAGGTGCTGAACCATAGGTCGTCATACGAATCCAAAATGCGGTAATGGTGAGAAATCAAGTTTTGCTGAAGGCGAAACTCGCCTTTTTTCTCAATGTCCCGCCACCACACTTTTCCGCCGAGCGTCTTCCCTTTTGGTCTGTCGATGCTTCGGTGAGCGACAGTCTCCACCACCTCAAGGGGCTCATCCCCGAGCACGGCCTGCAGCACCTCACTGTTCCGAAAAAGCGCGCATACCGCGACAACATGCGCCCACCCCGCTGCCGACCTGCCCTTTTCAATTTGCACGAGCGTTTTCTTCGACATCCCGAGCACGTTCGCCATTTTCTCCTGCGTATAGCCGCTTTCCGCACGGATTAATCTTAACTTGGATGAAATGAGTTCGGTTATGTATTCTTTATCCATGGAGGAACCTCCGATGTTCTTTTTAGTGTAATATTACACTAAAAGTTACAATGGTTCAATTTTTATGACCCTGTAATTGCTGTCAGTTTAACACTCTCCTTATGATCTTCACCATTGTGATTCCATTCCACGACAGCTTTAAATTGCTCATTCTTTTCACAAAATACGATTTTTTCATTAAGCAACATCATACAAGAAATTTCTCAAAAACATGATAAACTTAAACATCATCACACCAAGGAGGCCCGACATGCGAAATGAAACCCGCACGCTTTTCCTCGACCCTGATCTAAATGTTGAAGCCTACCGCTTTAAAGGCATTATGCAGAAGTTTCCGAATCACTTTCACGAGTACTTTGTGATTGGTTTTATTGAGAAGGGGCAGCGCTATTTGCTTTGCAAAGGAGAAGAATACATCATTAATCAGGGCGACCTCGTGCTTTTCAATCCTTATGACACGCACAGTTGCGAGCAGATTGACGGAAAGGCGCTCGATTATCGCTGCATAAATGTGATGCCTGACGTTATGAGAAAATTTGTGAAGGAGATCACCGGAACCGACAGCCTCCCATATTTCACGGAAAATGTCTTGTTCCGTCATGAGCTGAACGCCAGCTTGAAGGAGCTTCACATTCAAATATTGCAGAAAGAAAAAGCCTTGAAAAAAGAGGAGCTTTTTCTCAACCTCCTCGAGGAGTTGATTCGGACGTATTCTGATGTTGCGTTTCTCGAAAATGCGCCTGAACCGTCCGACGAAGTCAAAGCGGTGTGCGGTTATTTGGAATCCCATTACCAGGAAAACATTACGCTTGAACATTTAAGCAAGCTGGCAGGCTGGAGCAAGTATCACCTCCTGCGGTCGTTTACGAAGCAGAAAGGAATTTCCCCCTACAGCTACTTGGAAACCGTCCGTATCAATCATGCGAAAAAGCTGTTGGAAGAAGGCGTAAAACCAATCGATGCCGCTTTCCAAACAGGCTTCAGCGATCAGAGCCATATGACGAAATTTTTCAAGCGGCAGGTCGGGCTGACGCCGAAACAATATATGAAAATCTTTGAATATGACAGGCAGGAGATCAAAGGATGAAGACAAGACGCGAAACCGCCGGACACCTCGCAGCTGTTATCACGATCATCATCTGGGGTACCACTTTTGTCTCGACAAAGGTGTTGCTCGAGGATTTTGCGCCCGTAGATATATTGTTTTACCGGTTTCTCATCGGATTGATCGTGCTGATTATGGTGCATCCGCATGTGCTGACATTCCGGAGCTGGAGGCAGGAAGCGCTGTTTGCGGGAGCAGGCTTATGCGGGGTGACGCTTTATTTTCTGTTGGAAAACATCGCGCTTACCCTTACCTACGCCTCAAACGCCGGCATGATCGTCGCGGTTATTCCGATGATCACCGCGGTATTGGCGCATTTTTTCCTTTCGGGCGAAAAGTTGGAGCCCCGATTCTTCATTGGATTCGCCGCTGCTTTTACAGGACTTGCGCTCATTTTCTTTAACGGACAAATGATGCTCAAGCTGAATCCGCTCGGCGACATTCTTGCTGCTGCCTCTGCATTCGTCTGGGCGGCATATGCGATTTTGATGAAAAAAATCAGCACTTTCGGTTATCATACAATCCAATGCACACAGCGGATCTTTCTGTACGGCTTGCTATTCATGGTTCCCGCTCTGTTCCTGTTTGATTTCCGCTTCGACGCAAGCCCTTTCGCCTCCCCCGCCAATTGGCTGAATATCCTGTTCTTAGGTGCGGGCGCTTCTGCGCTTTGCTTTGTGACATGGAACTGGTCGGTCGGTGTGCTTGGGGCGGTAAAAACGAGCGCTTATATCTATATGGTACCCGTCATCACCATTGCCGCATCCGTCGTCATTCTGCAAGAAAAACTGACATGGGTTGCTTTTTGCGGAGGAGCGCTCACATTGGCCGGTCTTTATATTTCTGAAACAAAACCAAAACCTCAGCTGAAGGAGGAACAAATTTGATAGAAGAGACAAAATGCGCACTGATCATCGATGAAAGCCTGCCACTCGGGCTAATTGCCAATACAGCTGCAATCCTGGGGGCTGCACTCGGCAAAAACAACCCCGGCCTGCTCGGAGAAAATGTAACGGACGGCTCGGGAATCGACCATTTGGGTATCGTCAAACTTCCAATCCCCATTTTAAAAGGCAACGCCGAGCTGCTTCATCAATTAAGACAAAAGCTGTTGACCGACGAATTCAACGATATTCTGACGGTCGATTTCACCGATGTCGCGCAAGGCATTCATACATATGAAGAATTTATTGAAACATTTCAAAGCACCGCAGCTTCCGATTACCGCTATTTTGGAATCGGCGTTTGTGGCGATAAGAAAAAAGTCGCGCGGCTGACAGGAAGCTTAGGGCTGTTGAGATAAACAAAATACGGAAATTGACTTCGCTTCATTTAATGAAGGAGTCAATTTCCGTATTTTTTTGTCAATAGTAAAAAGAGGAACAATTGGGGTTGCAGTTGGAGGAATTATCATAACAACAGCTGGTGTAATTAGCTGGAACTCAGCATCTGAAATCGCTATTGGCACGGCGGTGTCTGCTGTGATATTTAGATAACTAATATCTCATTAATTTCCTTATTTAATGAAAGCTAAATAAATACATATTATAATGTATTTATTCAGTTTTTCAAAATTAAAGTATCGTGGAGGTATTACATTGAACACAGACAAACAAGTATTCATTGAAACGCAAAAAACAGCCAAAACCCTTAAAACTTACCGCGATAAGAGTGACGAAGAGTTATTAGCCTTTCTCGCTAAACAAGATTCATTAACCTTAAATCAACTGAAAGTCTATTACTCAGATCCTTCATTTGCGCTTCATTATTTCATTAGTGCGGCCTTTTTCAGTATAATATTGGCTACCTTCATAACTGCAATTCTTTCTGGTCAAGCAGCTTCGATATTCCCTTTCATTTCCGGCATCTCCATTCTAATATTAGCTGTCATATTTGCGGGGTGTATCTTCTGGGTGCTTAAACAGCTTGTCATCCTGAAAAAAAAGCCGATTCAATTCATTACCCACTTTTCCAAGAAAGCCGAGTTTGCACGTATCATAAAAATGATTGATTATGTTTTACAACAAAAATACCAAAAGGTATTGAATACACCGTACCAATAAACTCTCATGTTTTTTATGAAATAGGAGTGACAATCCAATGAGAAACGAAAAACAATTATTTGAAAAAGCCGAACATACAGCCAAACTCCTTGAATCTCACAAAAGTGACGAAGAGCTGCTTACATACCTTGCAAATCAAGATTCTGTTGCATTAAATCAGCTAAAAATCTATTTTTCAAACCCCAGCTTTACTTTAACATATTTTATTAAAGGCATTTTTTTTAGTAGTATGACTGCTGTAATTATGGCGGCCTTTTTATCTGGTCAAGTCTCCACCTTCACCCATGACCTTTCAAGGTTTTTTTCATTCTGCTTCATGTTCTATCTGATGTTCTCTTTGCTTTGGATCGTCAAAATGCTAATCACCTCGCGAAAAGGACCAATGCAAACAATCCTGCATTTCCAAAAAAGAGCGGAATATTCCAGAATCACGGGTATGATTGATTTTATTTTAGAAGAACGTTTAAAAAAAGAACTCAATTAGAAAGCAGAGGAACATTCACCTCTGCTTTGATTCTCTAACAATCAAACAAAAAAAGAAGGACAAATGACATGCAAACAGACAAACAATTATTCGAAAAAACAAAACAAATAGCAGAAGCTATATTATTATCGAAAACTGAAAACGATGAAGAGCTGATGGCATACCTCGAAAAACAAGATTTATCCACGCTAAACCGGCTGAAAGTTTATTTTTCGGGTCCTACGCTAAAAATTAGCCACGTGATCAAAGCTTCGCTTTACAGCTCCTTCACTGCCAGCATTATAACTGCTATATTTTCTGGTCAAGTCGTTTCCATTTCATATGACATCGAGCATAATTCTTTTCCTTTGATATTAACAATATTACTTTTAGCCAGCTCGATCTGGGTGTTCGGCACGATCACTAAATCACAGAGAAACAAAGACCAAAACTTCTTACACTTTAGAAAAAAATCGAACCATACAAAAATTATTGGAATGATTGACTTCGTTTTGGAAAACAAATATAAAAATATTTTAAATTGAAAAAAGCATCCCTAAAGATGCTTTTTTTATGCTTACTCACCACTAGACAAATTCTGTCTTCTCTCCTGCTCCGCGATGATTTCATTGTCCTCAGCGTTGTCTCTCGTCACTTTCTGCGTCAAAATCGCGCCGACCGCCACTAAAATCATCACAGCTATGTAATAGCCTTTTTCATTGAGCTGCAGGTTGTCCGCATTGTAAAGGCCGATACCGAACAAAAAGACCCCCGCAAAAAATGTGAAATATGACATAACCGTAAAGGCCGTTGTGTTTCTTCTTCTGTGTTTCTGCATCTTAATACCTCCTAAAGAATAAAACTATTATACTTTATTTAGGTCAACAGAAGAAGAATGTTCTTCCTCCCCACACATAATTTAGTAAATATGTCACACAGTGATAAAAAAGGCCTACAAAATAAAAAACCGAGAATGTCTCCCGGTTTTTAATGCTTTTCTTCGCCTAAAACAGCTTCTGCAATATTGACGGCATGGTCGCCGATCCTTTCCAGATTGCTGGTGATATCGACGAAGATCACGCCTGCTTGTCCGCTGCATAATCCGTCGTTTAAGCGAAGAATGTGCTTTTTGCGAAGCTTGCGTTCCATTTTATCGATTTGATTTTCTTTTTCGACTACACGTCTTGCGGCATCTTCGTTATTTTCTCCAAGAGCTGTGATGGACTCCTTAACAGTGGAAATAGTCAGATCAAGCATTTCTGTTAAGTCCGCCATTGCCGCTTCGGAAATTTTCACCCTGTTGGATTGCTGGTACTCGCCAAGCTCAACCAAGTTTTCAAAGTGATCGCCGATTCTTTCAATGTCTCTGACTGTGTCCATTAACATATGATGTTCTTCAGATTCTTGTTCAGAAAGAGTGGTCGCTGACAGTTCGATCAAATAATCAGTAATCTTTCTGTCCAAATTGTTGATCGCATCTTCTATTTGAAAAGCGCTTTGCGCATGTTTTGCCTGTTTTGTATTAAAAAACTCTTTTGTTTCCTCAAGTCCCTTTACCGCAAATTCACCCATGCGCAATACTTCTTCTTTTACCTGACCCAGCGCAATTGAAGGAGACTGCTGAATGAACAGCGGATCCAGATGTGTTGCTTTATAGTCCACAACCGAATCTTTGCCCGGAATCAGCTTCGTAACGATCAAAGCCAATATGCCGACAAACGGAAGCTGAATCAGCGTATTCGACGTATTAAAGATCCCGTGGGCAAACGCAATCACCATCTTAGGGTCCAGCCCTAAAGAGGATTGAAGCGTTAAAATCAAAGCTGTGAACGGCTTCAGCAAGATCAGGAAGATAACTGTCCCAATCAGGTTGAATAATACGTGAACGGCCGCGGCCCGTTTGGCTGCAACGGAGGCGCCAAGAGATGCCAGTACGGCGGTAATCGTCGTACCGATATTGTCTCCAAATAATACAGGCAGAGCGCCGTTGAGATCTATTAATGAATCGGCAAACAGCCCTTGCAGGATCCCGATCGTTGCACTTGAGCTTTGGACGAGAACGGTGAAAAGGGTGCCGACAATCACACCGAGAACTGGATTCGCACTCATGCTGACTGTTAAATCATGAAAAGCTTCAACCGTCCGAAGCGGCTTCATCCCGCTGCTCATTAACTCCAAGCCATAGAAAAGTGCACCAAATCCAAACAGAATTTGTCCGATGTTCTGGAGCTTTTTGTTTTTAAAGAAAAACAGCAAAAATGAACCAATGGCGATGATCGGAAGCGCATATGCCCCAACGTCAAAGCCGATAATAAAGGCTGTGGCCGTCGTTCCGATGTTCGCACCCATAATGACGCCGATCGCCTGGCGGAGGGTCATAAAGCCGGCGCTGACAAGACCGACAGTAATAACGGTGGTGCCGGAACTGCTTTGAATTAAAACCGTGACAATCATACCTGCCAAAACACCCATCAGAGGGTTGCTTGTAAAACGATCTAAAATGTCTCTCAGCTTATCTCCGGCTGATTTTTGGAGTCCTTCTCCCATAAACTTAATACCAAGAAGAAAAATCCCGAGACCTCCAATGAATTCAAAAAGCAATTTCTGCACATCTATTTCCAAAGTCGTTGCCCCCCTAATTCGACATAAATCTACAAACCAAACACTATGATTATGATGGAGATTAAAGCCTATGTAAACGATTCAAATCGAAAATTTACAATAACTTAACATTGCCGGCTGATGATTTACATTCCCTTAACATTGCCTGGACTGATCGCAAATATACCCTATTCCAACAGGCAAAAATCCCGAACTTTTTCATGGGTTAAACCGTATTTAAAACTAAAGGAGAGATCACATATGCCAAACAGAGCTAACGGTACTCACATTAAAATTAAAAAGACAAAAGGGGAACGGGTTTGGAACGTATTTGGCTATTTCTTTTACCTGGGATCAATTATCTTTTTGGCCGCTGTCTGGGGAGCACTCCCCGAAAAAGTGCCTGCACATTACAACGCACTCGGTGAAGTCGATCGCTGGGGATCAAAATGGGAGCTTTTGATATTGCCGGGGATCGGATTACTTATCCTTCTGTTCATGCAATTCTTAGAAAAGCACCCTGAGATTCATAATCATCCAAAGCGTCTGAATGAAACAAACGCTGAACAGTTCTACCTGCTCAGCCGAAAGTTGATCAACCGCTTAAAAAATGCATGCCTCATCATTTTTTCTCTCATATTAATGGAATCTGTGTCAATCGCTTTAGACTTGGGAAGCGGATTTGGCGGATGGTTTCTTCCGGTTGCCTTACTCGGCACCGCCATGCTTGTGGCCGTAAGTTTAATACAGCAACAAAAGATCAAATAACGGTCAGGTGCATATTTGTAAAGATTCAAAATGGTCGTCCCCGACGGATTTTTATTGTTAGTCGAAACGGAGGTATTCAATGTTCGAAGCAATTATTCTATTTATTTTAGGGGTCTCGGTTCTCGCAGCCGGCTTTTTATCTTTAAAAAGAGAGCTGTCAACTGAATCTGTTTCTATATCTTCCACTGATGAAGCTAAATCCGAATTCAAAAAAATGTTAGATGATCACGGCTGGTTTTACCTGACCGGTATCGCCCTTTTCATGCAATTTATATTTCGCGGATTTCACTTTACATTTGAACACTTTTTTTACGCCTTCATCATTAGCTCTGGAATCCAGTCGATTTTTTACTTATTTAAAAAAAGGAATTTGGGCTATAAGGTATGCGCGGTGATTGTGGTGAGTTTTTTAGTTATCTATCTTTAAAAAAAGAGTGATGAACACTGGAATCTTGTTCATCACTCTTTCGAATGCCGTTAATTATTTCGCTTCTGAGATTTTTGCAACAATTTGAGCCAATCCTTCTTTAATTGGAGTGAGCGGACGGCCGAGCACTTTTTCAAAATCATCGCTTTCGACTTCAAGTGTGCCTTCACGAATGCCTTTTTGGATTTCGACAACCATCGGAATCAGAAAATCCGGTACACCCGCATTTTTCATGATATCGCGATAGGCAGCATCGTCAACATGCTGAACGGATACTTCTTTGCCCAATACTTCTGCAAGGACAGAAGCGATTTCTTCCTGAGTTAATAGTTTGCCTGAAAGTTCGTAGACGGTGTTTTCGTGGCCTTCGCCGGACAGAACCGCCGCCGCTGCATCCGCGTAATCCTGCTGCAGCGCCCAGCCCACCTTGCCGTTCTCTGCTGACGTCACCCAAGGGGCTCCCGCCAAAACACCTTGAATACTCGACATTTCATTTTCCAAGTACCAGTTATTGCGCAAGAAGGAGTATGGAATCCCCGTTTTCAAAATCGCTTCTTCAGTTGCTTTGTGAGTCGGCGCAAGGAAGTTTTTGCTTTCGCGGGCATTCGCAATACTCGTATAAGCGATAAACCGAACTCCCGCGCGTTCTGCGGCGGCTACCGCGTTGCCGTGCTGACGGATTCTCGTCTCATTGTCTCCATCGGCAGAGATGATCAGCAGACGGTCAACGCCTTGAAATGCGGATGCCAATGTTTCCGGGCGGTCAAAATCCCCTTGACGCACATCGACTCCTCGCGCCTGCAGCGCTTCCGCTTTTTCCGGATTGCGCACGCTGACCGCCAACTGATCCGCCGGTACAGTTTCCAGCAGTTTTTTCACAACTTTCGATCCTAATTTTCCAGTTGCTCCTGTTACTAACATTTTCATAATCAAATTCCTCCTAATGTTTTAATGTCGAACTGTAACAAAAAACGTTACACTTGATGTAACTATCATAATTACAAATAGACTGATTGTCAACAGGAATGTCTTTCACTTGGCTAAAAAAATAAAAGTAGACGACATACGCCCTCCTGGCTCTCTTGTCAATATGGAAATAATAGAGTAAGATGTTATCATTGATTTTGGTCGACCAGATACCGTCGACCCTCAGATGATGCGAAATCAGTTATTCATAAAGGGGAAGAAGCAACATGTTGATTGTGTTGGTTATGTTTTTATTAGGTCTTGTGCTTGGCTTTGTCGGGGCCGGCGGAGCCGGATTCGTCATCGCACTGTTAACGATGATGTTTCACATTCCGATTCATACAGCATTGGGAACATCTCTGGCCGGTATGGCTTTTACGAGCTTATCAGGAACGTACAGCCACTTTCGCGAAGGAAATATCAAGCTGAAAATCGGCTTAACCGTCGGCTGTTTTGCTGCAATAGGATCCTTTGCAGGAGCTAAGCTGACTTCTCTGATACCTTCAAGTTCATTGCACTATATGACCGCAGGAATGTTATTCTTATCGGCCATTCTGATTTTAATCAGATTATTCTTTTTGCAAGAAAAAGAAGCTGACCAGGGAACGAACCTTGCCTTTTGGATCAAGGCCAGTTTATTGGGAATCGTAGCCGGCATCCTGTCCGGAACGTTCGGAATCGGCTCGGCGCCTTTTATTCAAATCGGGTTGATGATGATGCTGAATCTGTCTATTCGCCATTCCGTAGGAACGACGATGCTCGTCATTATTCCGCTCTCGTTAGGCGGTGGGGCGGGCTATATTTCAGAAGGCTTCGTCGATTATGTTCTGTTGGTCAAAATCTTGATCGGTACGATGTGCGGCGCTTATGTCGGAGCTAAATTCACCAATGTCCTGCCGAAAGTCGTCTTGAAATCGGGTTTATTTTTAACTCCCGCCGTTTCAGGGTTCATTCTCTTATTTTAATTAACTTGGAATGGCTATAGCGGGAGATCACGAAGGAACCTGTGGTAAAATACGAAATGAAAACGAATACGAGGATGAGAAGCGTGATTGAAAAACCAAAACCGTTTTATGAACAATCCTACCATGCGATTAAGCGAATGATATTTGAAGGGAAATTAAAGCCCGGTGAACGAATCGCCGAAGCGAAGTTAGCTAAGGAGCTCGGCGTCAGCAAAAGCCCTTTGAGAGAAGCGATCAGAGTTCTGGAAAAAGAGGGGCTCATCGTCATCGACTCAAGAGTGAAGGTCTATCAGCCGACAATCAAGGACGTTGAAGAAATCTATTTTTGCAGAACGGCGCTTGAATCATTCGCTGCGGGATTGACGGCAAGAATTGCAACGGCAGAGGAACTGAAAACGATTGAAGACGTTTTGCAAAAAACGGAGGAAGCCATCCTTCAATCCAAGGATCAAAACACAATTATCCAATTAAATGATACATTTCACGACTTAATTATCCAATATACACGAAACAGTCTATTGCGGAAGCAGCTCAACGATTTGGAAGGATTAATTTATTATTTCCGCATTTTGAATTTTGAAGGAGAAAAACGGGCTGAAGCCATTTTGGAGCAGCATCGGGAAATTTTCCGCCATATGAAACAAAGAGACGACGAGCAGGCATCAAAAGCTATGATTCGCCACCTTAAGCTTGATCTTGACCACTTAGTCGAAGTACTGTCTCACCGCGGGGAAAAATGATAAAGAGGACTGCCTGTCTTAAGGCGCCCTCTCCTTTTTTTAATAGAAAGAAACAAATTCATTAACCGGCTCGCGATATCCTCTCAAGCGTCGGCTGCTTTCTTTTTCTTTGCCGATCGTAATCATGAGGACGATTTCATGTGTATCCGGGATCTCTAGCAACTCGCGGACCTGATCGCTGTCAAATCCGATCATTGGGCATGTGTCCCACCCCCGGTTTTTGGCGGCAAGCATAAACATCATCGCAGAAAGAGAAGCATTGCGAATCGCTTCTTCCTTCATGAATGGCTCCCCGCGCGTCTCGTAAAATTGGGTATTGTTTTCAACCATTTCCTGCAGCTCAAAGTCCTTAATAATTCCTAAATCCCTCATGCCTTCGTTGATTTTTTCCGTTTGCCGGTAGGCGTAGCGGTCTCCCGTCACTAAAATCACGGCAGAGGCTGAATGCACTTTATATTGGCCGCTCGCAGCTTCCCTGATTTTTTCTTTTAAATCCTTCTCCAATACCACTTTATACTCTGCGTGCTGCAAATTGAACGCTGAAGGCGCTAGCTTGATATCCTCAAAGATAGGCTCCAAATCTTTCACCGTAATTTGAACATCTTCCAGAAAATTATTTGCAGAGTGACGCGTTTCGATAAGCTCGTTAAATTCCATTTTCAAAAAACTCCATTCATCTATCCTTTTGCATCAATATCCTTACTTTTATGATCGACGATAAGCTACCTATTGTTTAGCGATGCTCACATGAACCAAAGAGAACGCGGCGTGGTGTCGGGCTTCTGTCGATAGACATGCTCAAATGTCTTGTGACCGGCGTCATAGCAGCTTCTGTCACCACATTAATTTTTCCTTCGAACCTTCTATACTCAGCAATCAACCATGCTACGCCAAAATCAAAATGCTATAATTGAGAAAAAATGTGAAAGAAAGCAGCGTGTGAACTATGAAACTATCCTTTTTGCCCAGTAACACTTTTATCGATCCGAACGGTGAGAATATTAAGGAAATATCGATTCTTGTTGATCAAATCGTCAAATTTGTCATTGAGCATGCAAGCAACGCTGGGAATCACCGCACTTTGCCTTCTCCGGAATCATCACATTACGGCGATATACCCGAGACCGGAATCGAATTAGAAGAGCTCTTAAAAAAGTTGCAGGCGATTGTAAAAAACTCCATGAATCCTCTAGGCCCGAATTATATGGGGCATATGGATTCCATACCGACTCTAATGTCTTGTCTGGGCGAATTCGTCAGCACTTCAATCAATAACAATATGCTGAGCCTTGAAATGTCGCCTGTCTTTTCGAAGATGGAAGTACAGCTTTTGGGCACCATTGCCCGTATGTTTGGATATGACGACAACTCAGGGGGTGTGATGACAAGCGGCGGAAGCCTCGCGAATCTTCAAGCGCTCGCAGCAGCGCGAAACAATCAATTGAAGGTAAAGGAATCGGGGTTATTCGGTCTTTCCGGACAGCCGGTCATCTTTGCTTCAGACGTCAGCCATACTTCCTTACATAAAGCAGCGATGCTGTTGGGACTGGGTACCTCCAGCGTAATCCCGGTGAAAAACAGCAGCGATTCGAAAATGGATCTTGACGATTTAAGAAAGAAAATCGAGCAGGCAAAAAATGAAGGCAAGATTCCTTTTGCAATTGCAGCCACGGCCGGAACGACAGTCACAGGAAGCATCGACCCCATTCGATCGATCGCTGACATCGCAAAGGAAAACGGATTATGGCTGCATGTCGACGCGGCATACGGAGGAGCACTCATTTTTTCAGAAGCTTACCGCGATAAGCTGAACGGAATCGAAATGGCAGATTCCATCACATTCAATCCGCAAAAATGGATGTACATTGCGAAGACTTGTGCAATGGTTTTATTCAAAAATCACGGCGTTTTGGAAACCGGTTTTCGCATTTCCGCCCCTTATATGAATGAAACAGCCTTTGCTAACTTGGGCGAAATCAGTGTTCAGGGCACGCGGCATGCGGATATCCTAAAGTTATATTTATCGCTTCAGCACATTGGATTAAAAGGCTACAGGGAGCTGTTGCATGAAAGCCTCGCATTAAAAGACGAGTTTACCAAGCAGGTGAAACAGCGCCATTATCTCGAACTGTCCAGCGAGCCGGATACAAACGTTGTCTGCTTTAGAGGCATCCCGCATAACCTTGATGAAGCTCAATGGGATAACTGGAATCTCGAATTGCAGCAGTTTTTGTTGAATGAAGAAAACGTCTTCTTTTCATTGCCTGCATATAGGGGAAACCGCTGGCTCCGTGCCGTTTTGTTAAATCCTTTTATCTCTAATACCCTTATTCAAAGGGTCTTTGAAAAAATTGATCAGTTTTATGATCAGGGGATATCGTGTTAAATGAATAAACAGACTTTGAAAAGGAGGAGAAATATGACAAAGAAAATTGGCACAGAAGAAGCCATTCAAAGATGGAATCGATTTGCCGATGCTTATGCTGCCAATCATACCGAACTTGGAGACATCCACAAAGAAGTGTTTTTAAATCCTGCTATTTTTTCTCTCATTGAAACGGTAAAGAATCAACGTGTGCTCGATGCCGGGTGCGGTGAAGGGTATTTCAGCAGGCTGCTGGCCAAGGCCGGAGCCAATGTAACGGCTGTCGATTACTCGCCGAGAATGATCGACATTGCCAAGAAAAGGACGCCGGATGATTTGCCGATTGAGTATCAGCACGGGAACTGTGAAGACCTGAATATGTTGGAAGACAAAAGCTTTGATTTAATTATATCGAATATGGTCATGCAAGACCTTGCGGATTATGAAAAAGCGTTTCAGGAAATGCATCGGCTGCTGACAGACCGCGGATTTTTTATTTTTTCAATTTTGCATCCCTGCTTCATTACGCCGGAAAGCGGCTGGGAAAAAACAAAAGACGGAAAAAAACTGCATTGGAATGTAGACCGGTATTTTTATGAAGGTACATACGAACAAAAGCTTGGCGATCGGGAGAATATGCTGTTTTTCCATAGAACCTTGACGAGCTATATTAACATTTTGATGAAAACGGGCTTCATGCTCGAAAGCATAGTAGAACCAAAGCCATCAGAAGAAATACTGAAAAAATATCCGTCATTTGCAGAAGATTTCAGATGTCCTGATTTTATCGTTTTTAAATTAAGAAAGCCCTGCGGCGATGTCCGATAGGCCTCATATCGATGGAACCTTTTCCTACCCTTTTTGAATGTCTGTTTTTCTTCGCGACCAAATGACGGATGGAATCAGAGCCAAGATAACAGCCCTCCCGCCAAAGATAATGCAGCATAGCTTGAATGAGCGACAACCATTCCTGAAAGAGTCCCGCCGGAAGCTCCCGCCAATGCGATCAAAACATCAAGCGTTCCTTGCCCTTTCGCACGTGTAGAAGGCAACGATCAATAAAACGAGCGAATCACTGGGATCCAGCGCCACCACTGCACCAGCGAGCAGTAAGGTTACTTCTGAGGCGATGCTCATGGCTGTCCGGCCAATTTTGTCAACAAGAACCCCTGTGACAAGTGATGGAAGATACATTGAACCGATATGAAAACCTATCACGATCCCGACATCTCCTAAGCTGTGTCCGTGGCACTGCATATGAACGGGAGTCATGATCATAATCGCAACCATCACAATTTTTGCACCTTTTGTAAAGTTGTTAAGAGCATGTCCCCTTCAACATTTTACGAACCTGAATCTATCCATATTCCGATTTTAGATTGTGGTGGTATTTCGGTTTCAGGTATTAAAAAAACTAGCCACCGAATCAGTAACTAGCCAGATGATGTTCTGTTAATTCTGACTTGCGACAACTATTAAATCTTCCTATTTACACTTGTTACATAAAATTTCGTGAGCAAATTTAGATAACACTCTATCTAAAGGACCGACAGGCATCCGCCTTTTATTCGGCATTCTAATAGCTACAGTCATCTCATCATTTTCGTTTATTTCTTTTCCACATCGAGAACATTTTAGTTTTACGTCCTTAAAAAAACCTTTAAAAGAAGCCGTCATATTAAAAACCTCTATCCTGTTCATTTATTCTAAGTAATTCCAGAAAACAAATTTAACGTTATTTTTATTCCTATACTAGCTACTGTATTAAAATTGGAGCCCATATGGTATTTATTAATTTCTTAATCGAATAAATATTTTTCAAACTTTGAAGTGCAAAACGATGATTCTCGAAGCGACTGCTGCAATATGCTTTATTATTTTGTTTTAAAAGTAATTTCATAATATAAATAGCGGTTGCAATTAAAATAATAGGAAATTGCAAACCTGTATTTCCTATTTTAACATAACTTACCTTTCAATCCTAGATCAAAAATAATAATACAGCGACAACAGCCGCCCTATCGAAGATATACTTAACACACCCACAATCTTGTGGCGGTACACTTTAAGAGAAGAAGCGAAGTGAAAAAACAAGATTGTGCTTTGTGCATTTCCTATACGTCCTACCAATGGAAGCCCCCTCCTATATGATTGTAGTTTGGTCTTCCTTTAAAATACAGTTTTAGCACCGTTATTTGCTCTTTAACAAGATTACAGCAATATTCTTTTTTCACTCTTGAAACGGTCATCCCATCGCCGATCGGCATCAACAGGGATTCTAATTGAGGATGGGCGGCGACCGCTTGATCGAATTTCTTCATGGATTCTGTATGACGCTTCGGTGCAGCATAATCGTCTGCTACACTTCCCCCTGTAAGTGCGCAATCGGCAACAATTAAAGCACCCGGCACCGTCAATTTGATGCAATACGCCAAGTAATGTTCATAATTTCCTTTGTCTGCATTGATAAAGGAAAAAATTGAATCGCTTTTGATTGTCGGCTAATGTTTCAAGACTTTCCATAGCCGGTCTATCATATCCGATACCTGGCTGCCGAATAGGGATAATTGGTATTTTAATTCTTGCTATTGTATTTAGAGTCATTAAGACACCCTACAATTAGTTTATGAATCTTCTTCAAAAACAGTCCAAGCAGTATTAATTGGCTATACGACTTGACAATGAATCACTGTTTTTCAATGGAGAAATTATTCAAGGCTTGAAGACTCATTCTATCCCTGAAAAAAATTGCCCCCTAGTAACAAAAGGGGGCGTTCTTCTATTTTCTTTATATTGCTCTTTTTTCAACTAAAAAATGCTTTATTGTTTTATCAGCAGCAGGGATTTCCCAATTCTTATTTTTCCAGTTTGCAAACAACACTCCCTACATGGTCATGCTTTAACGGATAATCTGACATTTCCCGAACCGCCTTTTCCGCCATTGATTTGCAAGCTTGATATTGGGTTACTTTAGATTTCTTTTTGTAATCGGAGAGACAATAGATCTTGCAGTAGAATTCTCGCTCCTTCAGGGCTTAACACAATCCCGCCTGATAAAATTTTATTATTATCCGACACCGTGCCGGTAACAAAACACGCTTTGCCTTCTAAATATTTGCGCAATATGACTTTTTCATCTTCAACAAATATCTCTATTGAATCTTGTTCGTTTATTTTCAATACTTTTCTTATCCTTTTAGGTAAGACAATTCTCCCCAGGTCATCCATTTTCCTAATAAATGCTGCTTTTTCCAAAAAACATCCTCCCTATCTTTTTTGAATTTTCCTGTATAAAACTCAGGCAGAATGATTTTTCAGATAAATTCCGAAGGCATTAACACCTTAGCTGCATATAAATCAATTTTTCCGCAGCCGGCACATACGACAGCGACGGAAGGAATCGCTTCAGGCCTAACATTCAAAACAGAAGAATAATCTTGCAGATCCAGCCTTACATATGGGTCTATTATGATCGCTTCATCATGATTGCAATTTGTGCAGGGTTTTATAAGGCCTTTCTTTATCATTGCTTTTTTTATTCTGCTTTTTAATTGTTCCATATCTTTCACCTCTAACCTGAAAGGCTGATTAATACGAGCAGCGAAAACGAGCATAACTACATCAAATCATAATTCTTCATCTACAGCCAACAGGTTGTACATGTTTCGCTGTAACCCATCAAAAACCTCATCGAAAGAACGGTATGTAAATCGAATTTTTCGATTTAAATAAGTCGCAGGGATTCCTGCGACTTATGATCAAACTCTTTTTCCATAAATGATGTACCGTTTCGGGGCATTGCCGATATACGTAAAGGGATAGCAAGTCGTAAGAATGAGCTCCTCTTTGTCATGCTGCAGCGTAATAATGGATGTATCATTTTTATCAACGATTTTTGTCTTTTCAATTTCATATGAAAAGCTTCCATAAGGCAGCAAAATCTTCAATTGATCCCCTCTTTTTAGTTCACCCGTTCGCCGAAAGACTGTATCCCGATGGCCCGACAAAACAATTTGTCCATTATCATTTGGATAGTAGCTGCCTTTATAGTGCCCGACTCCTTTTTCCAAATCATCCGCATCCGTTCCCTCCACAATCGGAAGCTCTGCGTGGATTTTTGGAATCTCCAGAATACCGGCTGCTTCGCCGAACTTGGGTTTGAACCGGTCTCGATCTGCTTTTTGAGGATGCTCGATTGCGAGTTTAGCTGCTTCTAATGTTTGTTCCGTCTTTTTGCTGGTATCCATCACCTTCCAGACACCATAGCCAATAAGGACGAGTCCGGCTGCAATGATGAGGATAGGAAGATTCTTTTTCACGACAGAGATTAGACACTTCTCTTTCTTCTCAAGTACCAAATGGCCGATCCAACCAACAGCAACCCTAAGCCGCAAAGAATCAGATTAAATGTATTTGTAGCAGTATCCGGAAGCTCATGTACTCCGCCTGTCTTCTTAGCTTTATCTTTCGGTTCAGATGGACTTGGCTTTTCTGGTTTTTCAGGCTCTCCTTGGTTATTAGGCTCGGGATCCTTCGGTTCAACCGTAATGTCTGTTCCCGGTTTATCCGGTGTATCGATATTTCCCCCGTCTACAGATGCAACGTTTTTAATCGTTTTGCCCGCATAGCCGGACTCGATTTTCGCTTGGAATGTCACCGTTCTCCATTCCGTATCGCTTACATCTCCAAAGTTCGCTGTAACCTTGCCGTCTGTAAATGTACCTTTACCACCATGGCTCACTTTTAGGCTGCCTTTTACATATGACAGGCCGGCTGGAAGCTTGTCTGAGATGACCAGGTTTTCAACTTTGCTGTCTGTTACCGTATTGCGGGTTTTAATCGTGTAGACCACCGTGTCGCCCGCTTCATACTTTTCCTTATCAGAATCTAGGTTTTTCGCTGTTTTCTCAGATTCTAAAATTGGATCACGCGGATACACTTTCACTTCATGGCTCGGCTTGTCAGGTTTGTCAACATTGCCGCCGCTGATCGTCGCTGTATTGACAATGTCTTTGCCCGCTTGGCCGGACCTAACTTTCACTTCAAATGTTACGGTATGCAACTTCGTGTCCGTGACATCGCCAAATTCCCCTGAAACTTTTCCGTCTCCATAATGCCCTTGATCATCGTCTTGAGCGTCTGTCACCGCAGTGCCGTCCACTTTCAATGTACCTGGAACATATTCAAGGCCTTCCGGAATGGCGTCGGAAATGGTGAGGTTTTTGACAAGGCTGTCTTCAACCTTGTTTTGGGTCTGGATCGTGTAAAGAAGCGTGTCCCCGACTTCAGGGTGATCCGCATCGGTGTTCCCTTCAGCTTTTTCTTGAAGGCTAGCCGTTTTCTTTGAGTCAAGCTTTGGCTTTTTCGGATCAACTTTGATGTCTGTTCCCGGCTTGTCAGGATCATCGATGTTTCCGCCGTCAACGGTTGCCACGTTTTTAATCGTTTTGCCTATATAGCCGGACTCGATTTTCGCTTGGAACGTCACAGTTCGCCACTCTGTGTCGGTGACGTCACCGAAATTCGCCGTGATCTTTCCATTTTCAATTTTCGCTTCGCCGCCGTTGCTCGCTTTTATGCTGCCTTCGACATATGTCAGGCCGGCTGGGAGTTCGTCCGAAATCGTCAAGTTTTCTACCAGGCTCTCTGTTACCGTATTGCGGGTTTTAATTGTGTAGACAACCGTGTCGACCGCTTCATACTTGTCTTTATTTGAATCCAGGTTTTTCGCTGTTTTCTCAGATTTTAAAACTGGATCACGCGGATATACTTTCACTTCATGGCTCGGCTTGTCAGGTTTGTCAACATTGCCGCCGCTGATCGTCGCTGTATTGACAATGTCTTTGCCCGCTTGGCCGGACCTAACTTTCACTTCAAATGTTACGGTATGCAACTTCGTGTCCGTGACATCGCCAAATTCCCCTGAAACTTTTCCGTCTCCATAATGCCCTTGATCATCGTCTTGAGCGTCTGTCACCGCAGTGCCGTCCACTTTCAATGTACCTGGAACATATTCAAGGCCTTCCGGAATGGCGTCGGAAATGGTGAGGTTTTTGACAAGGCTGTCTTCAACCTTGTTTTGGGTCTGGATCGTGTAAAGAAGCGTGTCCCCGACTTCAGGGTGATCCGCATCGGTGTTCCCTTCAGCTTTTTCTTGAAGGCTAGCCGTTTTCTTTGAGTCAAGCTTTGGCTTTTTCGGATCAACTTTGATGTCTGTTCCCGGCTTGTCAGGATCATCGATGTTTCCGCCGTCAACGGTTGCCACGTTTTTAATCGTTTTACCAATATAGCCGGACTCGATTTTCGCCTGGAACGTCACAGTTCGCCACTCCGTGTCGGTGACATTGCCGAAGTTTGCTGTGATCTTGCCGTCTTCAAATGTCGCTTCGCCGCCGTTGCTCGCTTTTATGCTGCCTTCGACATATGTCAGGCCGGCTGGAAGTTCGTCGGAAATGACGAGATTTTCTATCGTACTTTCAGTTATCTTATTGCGTGTCTTAATCGTGTAGACGACCGTGTCGCCCACTTCAAATATATCCTTGTCCGAATCGAGGTTCTTTGCCGTTTTCTCAGATTCTAAAACTGGATCACGCGGATAGACTTTCACTTCATGATTCGGCTTATTAGGCTTGTCAACATTATCGCCGCCGGCGGTTGCCGTGTTGACAATATCTTTCCCTGCTTGGCCAGGCTGCACCTTCACTTCAAATGTCACATGATGCCATTCCATATCGGTGATATCGCCGAATTGGCCGTTTACTGTGCCATCTGTATAATCGCCCTGATCATCGCCCTGTGCGTCAGTTACCGCTTTACCGTCCACTTTCAATGTCCCCGGAACATATTCAAGTCCTTCCGGAATCGCGTCTGAGATCGTAAGATTTTTTATGAGACTGTCTTCAGAAATATTTCGGGTCTGAATCGTATACAGAAGCGTGTCCCCGACTTCAGGATGATCTGCGTCTGTATTTCCTTCAGCTTTTTCCTGAATGGACGCGGTTTTCTTCGATTCGAGCTCCGGATTACGCGGATACACTTTCACTTCGTTGTTCGGCTTATCCGGATCATTGATATTGTCTCCGTTTACGTTTGCCGTGTTGACAATATCCTTACCGGATTGGCCGGACTTTACCTTCGCCTGGAATGTCACGGTGTGCCATTCGGTGTCCGTTACATTGCCAAACTGGCCTGTCGCTTTGCCTTCGGCGTAATGGCCTTGATCACCGTCTTGGGCATCGCTTACCGCTTTACCGTCCACTTTTAAAGTATCCGGGACATATTCCAAACCTTCCGGAATCGCGTCTGAAATGGTGAGATTTTTTACAATACTGTCTTCAGAGGTATTTCGGGTCTGAATCGTGTACAGAAGCGTATCTCCCACTTCCGGATGGTCGGCATCTGTGTTGCCGTCCCCTTTTTGTTGTATGGATGAGGTTTTCTTTGATTCAAGCTTGGGTTCATTAAAGATGATCGGCGTCGTTACTTCATTTGATTCCGTTTGTTCATCTTTTTTCGTTAATAAATTGTCGTAGTTAATTTGCGCCTTGTTATTGACTTTTGTAACGTCGTAGTCCGTTAGCGTTTTCACTTTAAATTGAACAGTGACTCCATTAGGCAAGTCGGTCGTATTTAGCAAATTACCTAGCTTGACGTTTACCTTGCTGCCGTCAAAATGGCCTTCGTCACTGTCTGATGCATCAGTTAGATTTTTTGTCGTCGAACCTTTGATCAATTTTAACGATCCAGGGACATATTCCGTTCCCTCCGGGATAAGATCGGTGAAGTTTGCATTTGCAGCGATGTCTCCGCCTTCGTTTTTGACTTGAACCGAGTACGTCAGCTCATCGCCGGCGTGCACCTCTCCCTGCGGAGAAACCGTTTTATTGGCAGTTACACACGGTTCTGTGCCCAAGAAGATATCATCCAAAAAGTTCCCGGCTCCTAAGCTTCCGCCGGCGGAACTCACTGCCTCAAAGCCGAATCGTGTTGTCGTCTGTCCAGCTGGAACGGTATAAGAGCCAGTATGAGTCCCCCATGCTGCTCTCCCATCAGACAGTTGTTTTTGGACCACGGTATCGTACGGGTTATTAGTCGCTGCCCCAATGCGAACCTGCATGGTGTCAACGCCTTGCCTTCCCATATGGGACAAGCGCCAGTAGATGGTTTGACCAGGCGTTGTCTTCACATCTTGATACAGCATGCCGTTTTCAAAAGCGTTCAATTCAGCCCACCGGTTTCCATCAGGAGGTGCAGGCCAATTTTTCACCGTTGAAGGGAGATTCTCTGCGTAATTCCATATTTCAATCACTTTATAACCAACGGCTTCGTCAGTTGTCTTCCAGCCTGGAACTTCAGATTCGTAAAAAAAATAACCTGAATTATTATATGCAGTTCCTCTGGCAGCACCTTGCTCAAAGCTGCCGTTAATCAGCGCTACCGGAGCTGGGCAAGGATTTTCTGCCGCTTGGGTTGCTTCCGTACTTTCCTCCGCATGCACCTGATTAGGCAAAACAGCAGCCGACAGATTGCTTGCGATTAATAGCAAGATTGCAAAAAACATTAGACATTTTCTGAGCTTCAGTTTGTAAGATTTAGGCAGAAAATTCTTTTGCATCAATTCCTCACTCCAATAGTCATTTTTTCACAGACAATATTTGCTGTAACGGTTGCTGAAATATCATATTTCAACCTAATATTTTCAAATATGTTCTCAATATGACCCTCCTTTCAATAAAAACTTACCAAAATAGTTTTATATTTCACAATATAACAAAATATTGATATTTAAATTCAAATAATCGACAAATTTGTATATTTTTTATCTGTATATTATTAATAAATGGAAATTATCAAGATGATTTAAGATCATTTTTATGACAGTTTATGAAACTATATTATTTTGAGAGTCTTGAATCCGAGCTAAATCTTATGACTAATCCGAGGCATGAACATTTGAGCTGACAAAGAGCTGTATCTTTCCTCCGCGATACTCGTTCCCAATTAAAAATCTTCCTTCTCTGTAAACCAATAGTACCAAGAAGAATGAAAACACTGAATGTGACGATACACTCAAATTTCGCAAACCGAATCAAAGCCAAGGAGCATCCAATATATAGTTTTTTTACCAATCCTATCTTTGCCTCTTCTTAGCTTTTTTTCATTCTTCAAGTCGGGTTCGCAATTCAGATGCTTTACATCTCATCAAAGATATTTGCTAATAATCGGGTTTGTAAATTTCCAATTTTCCGGTTCATCATTTGTCTTTTTATGAAAATATTTGGTTCGTTTTATGAAAAAATGATAAGGGTCGTTTTTTAAATTTTTTTTGAAAACTGTGCATAATCATGTCCAAGGAGGGAATGAAAAGGGGGGCCATGAAAAGGTTTTGAGTATTTTGCGGTTATTTTTACAATCAAAGATGCGGGGAAGTGCTGTTGTGCTTCCAAAACGTCTAATCGCGAAAAAAAGCCGATGCTCGTCAGCATCGGCTATTCGACTAGTATCTCTATGGCAAAATCAACAAAGCTGCAAAGTCGTTCGGTAACTTCACTTTGCTTCTGCTTTAAATTGGCTCAAATTTTAATGGGGATACAATAGAAATCAAAACAAACCCCTCATAAGCTATGAGAATGAAAAAACACCTTTCACAATGCCTAGGGAACTTTTAATCCCATAAGCCATTACATCCGGATTGGATGTTCAACAATAAAGCTTATCCAGCCTTCTTTATACTCCGCATGGATATGACCTTGATCAAGTTCAACAATTCTTTTTGAGATAGCAAGCCCAAGTCCGGTTCCTTGATTATCTGTTCTGGCCTTATCTCCCATGAAAAACCGTTCAAACAATTTGTTTATATTGTTAACAGGGAATTGATCAACTTTGTCTGAAACTTTTCCAGGGGATTAAGGAGATTAGGGCAAGTAAAACATCTTTATTTTTCAACCTTGTTCCCGGTGTAACGATGATTATTTCATTTGCTGATGGAACACAGATAAAGGTATTTCAAGTTATTGGTCTTTGTTAGTTATATTAGGTGTTTTAAATGCTTCGGGGATAATACGTATAATTTTAAAGAACAGTCAGCTGTATAAAGAAACAGGGATTATTTTTGAAAAAATGTGTTAAGTTAAATATAAACTAATTATAGGAAGAAGGTGATCCCATGCCAAACAAAAGTAAACCCAATAGATTAATCGCTGAGAAGTCACCATACTTACTCCAACACGCCCACAACCCCGTTGACTGGTACCCCTGGGGCGAAGAAGCCTTCGAAAAAGCGAAACGCGAAAACAAGCCGGTACTTGTCAGCATCGGTTATTCGACTTGTCATTGATGCCAATAAGAAACTAAGATAGAAATCTTATCTTAATCATAAACATAAATCTACATGTGATCGGGCATAGTTAATATACATGAAGGAATTGAAAGAAATAACAATAACTTTAGATCGTTCCCAAAGTTTACTGAAAACCCTTGATTTTTGATGTTGAACCTTTTAAATATTTGATATTTTGGGGTTGAACAGATGTTTTTTCACCAAAAAGTGCTATAATAGGGTATAATTAGTACCACAACAACTTTTCGAAGGGGGACATTTAGCTTATATGCAAACATTTAACTTTATTTCAGGAGTGTGTTCAATATTATCTTTCATAATAAGCATCTTTGTTGCTGGGAAAGTTATAAAGATAACCAAAAATTTAAATATCAATTCAAATAACGCCAGAAAACAACTAGTTATTGGAAGAGGGAACAAAACAGCTGGGAATGATATGGAAAATGTTTGAGAGAATACTGCAAATAATAGCTGGAAACAATAATAAATCTGCAGGTAGGGATATAAAAGAAACAACTCATATCTATAATTTTAATCCTCATCCTATCAGGTTCTATGAACAAGACCTAAAAGAAATTATAGAATGTTTCTCTAACGAAACTGACAATATCAACAATGTTATTGAAAATACAACAGATTTCTATCGACCTAAAATTAAGAAAAAAAACGAAATCAATAGACTTTCAAATGAATATTTTGAACACATAAAGAAAAATAGCTTAATGCACTTTGAAAAAATCTCCATTTTTCTCAAAGACATAAGAAATGAAGAGTTTTTAAAAATGTACCTTAGTACAACAACAGAAATAAACAATAAAATCGTATGCAATAGGAGAGAGTTCGAGTATTTCGAAAAGATCTTTGATGCGATATATAACTATATAGTTGAAAAGTCTAATTATGAACTTCCATTCAACAAAGAACTCATATGGGTTTTTCTACATTATATGTATTATAATTGCGACATAGGTGATAAACATGATCAAACCTCATAAATATATGGATTTAAAACTTTCAATTTTTAATATTAGTCACATTATTATACAGAAATTAAAAAATAAAAATCTCTACTCATATGATGATTTATATAAAGCTATTTGTCAAGAAATTAATGAAGATGGCATTATGGAACTTTTTAATTTGGCACTTACTTTTTTGTATTCTTTTAATGCAATCAAATACAATAAACATTCTGATAATGTGGAGTTGCTAAAGAATGAAAATATCTAAGATATATTCAAATAACAGTAGATTTAATGATTTAGATTTTACTGATGGGTTAAATATAATACTTGGTAGAGTAATAAATCAGCAAAACCTTGAATCTGATTCACACAATTTAGGAAAGAGTACTCTTATAAATTTAATAGATTTTATGTTTTTAAAAGGATTAAAAACAGGTAACTTTTTAAAAGATAACATCGAAAAGTTCAGTGACTATACTTTTTTTATGGAGCTTAAAAAAAACAATTCACAATACATAACAATAAAAAGAAGTGTGAAGAACAACACTAAGATATCCTTGAAATTCCATAACGAGGGCAAACAAGACTTTCGAGAGGAATTAGCTTGGGACTATAAAGACCTTCCCTTAACTTCGTCTGATGTAAACAAGAATCCCAAGGAAATATTAAATCGTTTTTGGGGATTTAGCGAGTTGCTTCCTTATGATTACAGACAATATATTAACTATTTCTTAAGAACACAATATGATTATGATGAAGTTTTTAAGCTAACAAAGTTTAGGGGTAGCGATTCTTCATGGAAACCAGCAATCGCTCAATTACTCGGATTTAATGGTGCGTTAATTAAAGAAAAGTACTTGAAAGAATCAGAAATTAAAGATGAATTAACATTATTTAATGATATGGAACAAAAACTTAAAATTAATCTTAATCAGTTAAACCAAATTAAATCTTTGTTAGATATAAGTGAAGCAAAAAAAGAGAAGCTTCTAACGAAAATCGATGATTTTGATTTTTATATGAATGAAAGAGAACTAAATAGAGAATTAATTGAAGAAATAGAAACGAATATCTCTAAATTAAATAGTAAAGAATATAAATTAAAATATGAGATAAAGAAAACTCAAGAATCTTTAAGAAACAGTGTTCCTTTTGATATAAGTAAATTACAAACGCTGTTCTCTGAAATAAAAATATTTTTCCCAAATGAATTAAAGAAAGAGTATGGTGATTTAGTTAAGTTTAATAATGATATTACAGAAGAAAGAAACCTACTCTTAGAAGAAAACTTAGCTATTTTACAAAAGGACTTGGAGTATGTAAATAATAAGTTACGGAAAGAAAATAAGCGTCGTAATGAAATTCTTTCTTTGTTAAAAGAAAAAGATTCCTTCACTAAATTCAAGAAGTACCAAATGGAGCTTGTTGAAGTCGAAAATGAGATTAGTAACCTATTAAGCAAAATGGACAATTACGATCTCTTAAAAGAAATGGATGACGCTATTAAAGCTAAGGAAGCAACACTACAAAACATAATTGATCGTATAGAACACCATTTAAATCAGGGCAATAATTTATTTAAGCAAATAGCGATAGATTTTTCCCAATTGGTTTTAGAGATACTAGGGGAAACTGCAATACTCTTTTATGAGATCAATGATTCTAAAAACGTTGAATTCAGGGCCAAAATAATAGGAATAGATGAAGCAGAATTAACATCTAAATCCGATGGTTACTCATATAGAAAAATGTTATGCGTGTGCTTTGATTTAGCTGTTCTAATTAATTACCCTACCGAAAAATTTTACCAATTTGCTTATCATGACGGGAGCTTAGAGTCCTTATCAAATACAAAAAAAATAAAATACATTAATAAAATAAGAGAATTATGTTCCAATAATGGAATTCAATATATCTTTACAGCCTTAGAAGATGACATCCCCAGAAATTCAGATGATTCCCTATATAAAATTTATGATAATGAAATAACAATTACATTGGATGACCGCGAAAATAACGAAGGCAGACTATTTGGAATGAGTTTTTAATTTTGAAAATCCATTTTTTATCTAATGCAAAAAGAATTTTATAATTTAAAGAGGGTATATTAAAGAATATATTACTTAAATTCGAAAGAAGGTGATCCCATGCCCACTAACAATAAACCCAATAGATTAATCGCTGAGAAGTCACCATATTTACTTCAACATGCTCACAACCCTGTGGATTGGTTCCCTTGGGGAGAAGAAGCATTTGAAAAAGCGAAACGCGAGAACAAACCTGTACTCGTATCTATTGGGTATAGCTAGTCTGGGTAGCTATACGCACATGTCATTGGTGCCATGTCATGGCTCATGAAAGCTTCGAAGATGAAGAAGTTGCGAAGCTCCTGAATGAAAAATTCGTCTCTATTAAAGTGGACCGCGAGGAGCGGCCTGATGTGGATTCAATTTATATGACGATCTGCCAGATGATGACGGGGCAGGGCGGCTGGCCGTTGAATGTGTTTTTAACGCCTGATCAGAAGCCGTTTTATGCGGGTACATATTTTCCGAAGACGAGCCGGTTTAACCGGCCGGGATTTGTTGAGGTGGTGAAGCAGCTTTCCGATACTTTTGCGAACAACCGGGAACATGTTGAGGATATTGCTGAAAAAGCCGCCAACAACCTGAGAATCAAAGCGAAAAGCGATGCCGGCGATTCGCTCGGCGAAGACATGTTGAGACGGACGTATCAACAGCTGATCAACAGCTTCGATGCGGCGTACGGCGGTTTCGGAAGCGCACCGAAATTTCCGATCCCCCATATGCTGGCATTTCTGCTTCGCTATCATCAATACAGCGGCGAGGAGAACGCGCTGTACAGTGTGACGAAAACGTTGGACAGCATGGCGAACGGCGGCATTTACGATCATGTCGGCTACGGGTTCGCCCGCTATTCGACAGACGACGAATGGCTCGTTCCCCACTTTGAAAAAATGCTTTACGATAATGCTTTATTGCTGATCGCATATACTGAAGCCTATCAAATCACGAAAAACGAACGGTATAAACAGATTTCCGAGCAGATCATCACATTTGTCCGCCGCGAAATGACCGATGACAGAGGCGCTTTTTATTCAGCGCTTGATGCCGACACGGAAGGCGTGGAAGGCAAATATTATGTGTGGTCAAAAGACGAAGTCCTCGAAACGCTCGGGGATGAACTAGGCGAATTGTATTGCGCTGTTTACAACATCACGCAAGAAGGGAATTTTGAAGGACACAATATCCCAAACTTGATCTACACCAGGCTGGAAAACATCAAGGATGAATTCGCGCTGACAGATGAAGAGCTTCAGAACAAGCTTGAAGAAGCGAGAATAAAACTTTTTGAAAAACGGCAGGAAAGAACGTATCCCCATGTCGACGACAAAGTGCTGACATCTTGGAACGCTCTGATGATCGCGGCTCTTGCCAAAGCGGCGAAAGTCTACACTGCGCCCGAATACTTGGAGATGGCGCGAGCTGCAGTCGCGTTCATCGAGAATAAATTGATTCAAGACGGACGCGTTATGGTCCGCTACCGTGACGGCGAGGTGAAACATAAAGGGTTTATCGATGACTACGCCTTCCTGCTGTGGGCCTACATCGAATTGTATGAAGCATCACTTGATTTAACCGATTTGCGAAAAGCCAAAAAGCTCGCAGAGGACATGACGGGGCTGTTCTGGGATGAAGAGCACGGGGGTTTTTATTTTACGGGAAACGATGCCGAGGCTTTGATCGTGCGGGATAAAGAAGTATACGACGGCGCCCTCCCGTCCGGAAACGGCGTCCTGGCCGTGCAGCTGTCCCGGCTTGGTCGGTTGACCGGCGATTTAACGCTCCATGATCAAGCGGCAAAAATGTTTTCTGCATTCAATGGAGATGTCTCCGCTTATCCGAGCGGCCATACAAACTTTCTCCAAGGCCTGTTGAGCCATGTCATGCCGCAAAAAGAAATCGTTGTGCTCGGAAAGCGCCATGACCCGGACAGACAGAAGATCGTAAGCACTTTGCAGCAGGCTTTCCAGCCGAATTACGCCGTCCTCGCCGCAGAATCGCCTGACGATTTCAAAGGGATTGCCGACTTTGCGGCCGAATACAAAGCAGTCTATAACAAAACGACTGTCTATATTTGTGAAAACTTCGCCTGCAGACAGCCGACCACGAATATAGACGAAGCGCTCGATCAGTTGGTTTAAACGGATGCCATCATGGGAATAACATCTGCAAACACCTAATCAGAAAGGGGTTATGACCATGAAGCAAAAGAATCTGATCTCAGGTCTCGCCGTTGCCGCCGGAGTCACCGCATATATGCTCAAAGACGAAACAAGAAGACAAAAACTGAAATCGTACTTGCAAAGCGTCAAAGAAAAGATCCCTTACTTTTCGGAAAAACACAACGTAGATTCATTCCCGGTTGAAAAAGCAGGCCATCCGTCTCCGCATGATATCGAAGATAACAAAATGGTATCGGAAGGATCCATGTACCCTGTTCAATACTACGATGAAAAGAAAAAATAGCGATGCATGAGCTGTCATATTTATGGCAGCTTTTCTGCTGCCGTGTAAAAACTGCAAGCGGATGATAGATATCAAAAAATCCAAAAATAAAAGCCGCCCGTCGGCAGCCTCTTCAAACCTTATATTTTATTTTCATAGCAATAATGATTGACAAGCTCTTCAATTAAATCATGTTCTGGAAACTCTCCGTGAAACTCAAAGGGAATCTCCTCGACAAACCGGCCGCGCCGGTATACATGGATGGCGCCGTTTTGTCTGGTCACGCTGTATTCCGGTTCAAACGTGTATCCGTTCCGCTCTATTGCACCCATTGTTCATGCCCGCCTTTCAAAACAACAGTTCATACACTTCGTTTAATTCTCTTGTTCGTTTATGGTCCTGTTCATTCAGCGCATATTTCATCTCATGTTCAAGCACTTGATTCAGAAATTCCATTTCCCGCTCCTCCAAGTGCTCGACAAACTCTTCCTCATTGGCATATCGCCCGGAAACGATTTTTCTGTAAATGTTTTGTCCTATGCCGTGTTCAAGGTGATTCGACAGTGACTCACGGAGGTAGCCCAATGTTGTGTCCATGATTCAATCTCCTTTTTTACCTTATAGGTTGGGTGAATTCTTGATGATTCATGCATGAGCGGCCTAAATTTTCAATAAGAAAAAGGCGATACACCATGATGCTGTGCAGATAAAAACTTTCTCCTTCCCAGATGGTAGGCACCTAGAGCGAAGAAGACTGAACACGCAGCAATGAGAAAGACGGCTTTTCCCCCGTACAAGGCAAGCATCATTCCCCCCAGCCAAGGCCCTAAAAATTCACCGATGTTGTATAAGTTTTGCATGCCGTAATACGCGCCCTTCATATGATCCGGAGCAAGCTCGTCCAAAAGGACATTCATTGAAGGAAAACATAAAATTTCGCCGATTGTCAGAACAAACATCGAAAGCATAAAAACAATCCAGCCATTTGCGACAGAAAAACCGACATTCCCCAACATGCAAAAAACGGTTCCAATTGATATTGTTGTTAAGGATTTATACTTCTCAAATAAACGGGTGAGCGGCACTTGTAAAAGGATGACCGTCACTGCGTTTAACGTAATTAAAGTCGAAAATATTTTAACTCCGTTTGCAAAGTCGTTATTTAAATACTGCAGCAAAGTACTTTCCATTTGCGAATAGCTGAACAAAAAAAGGATGCCGCCGGCTATGTAAAATCGAAGAGCCTTGTCTTGCTTTAACGTTTTTAAAACGGAACCTGCCTGAATTTTTTCAGAAGCGGTTTTTGTCTCTTTCACCGTGATCAGCCGAATCATCATCAAGCTTAAAAGTGCAGCATAGCCAAAATAGACAAGCCCTGTGATGATAAACGGCATTCCGGTTTTGGCAAGACCGAAATAAGTGCCCAATAAAGGTCCGACAGCGGCTCCAATATTAATGGCCAAATACCGCAAAGAGAAAATGCGGAATCTCATCTCCCGTTCCGATAACTCAGCCATCAAAGCCTTTGACACAGGTTCAAAACACGAATGGCAAAGCCCGCTTAAAATATTTAGCAATAAAAACCACATGAAATCATGGACAAGTCCAAAAAGAATGAATACAAAGCTCCAAATGAAAATGGATGAAAGCATCACTTTTTTTCTGCCGATTTTATCTGAAAGCGCTCCTCCGACTACCCCTCCTACAGTGCTTGAAAAATAGCCTAAACCGATCACAAGCCCGATGGTTCCAAAATCGGCTCCCGTTTTCATATGAAGATAGAGTGCCAAAAACGGGGTTGTCATCGACTTAGCCGCCTTTGTGACAAGCGTGCCTATCAGCAAAAATCGGATCAACGGGTGAAGGCGGCTGAATGCTTTAAATTGCGCAAACATCCGAAGTCTTTTCCCATTCGGTATGATCATGAAACCACGTTGCAAGCCGGCTGATGCGGCCGCTTAATTCGGCTTCTGTGTGCCCGGTAATCAAACAGCCTGCTATTGCGTCTACACTGGAAGACGAGCCGTGGAACCTGTCTCCGGCTTGAGCGAAAATATTTTGTTTCGCTAGCCAGTCTGTAGCTGGTGCCGGCATGATTTCTTTCAGCACGCCGTCTTTTGGTGGAATCAACAGCCAGCCGCTTAGGCGGTGCGGATTGTTGTTCACCGCCGGAATATGAAAGTCCAGGCCGCATTGCGCTTTAACACACGCTTCATTGATATCAAAGCCGAAAGTCTGCGCAGTAGCTTCACGGACCATAGCGCCGCCGGTTCTGCTGGCCACTTCACAAAACACCAGTTCATCATCCGGTGTATGAAACACTTCAGCATGGAATGTTGTAATATCCGGAACAGGAAGGGCAGCAAGCGCTTTTTGAACAAAATCAGTCAACCGCCGGGTGAGCGGATTTTCCCGTTCAAGCTGGAGGCTGCCTAAAAACTGTTGTTCCTGAAAAGCCAGACATCCGTTGATATAACGCGACGGCCAGCTGAGGACAGTCTCTCCATCAAGGATCAGACCGTCTATATGATACATATCCCCTTCGATAAACGACTCAACCTCCAGATGATCAGGAAAACCTTTCGAAAGAAAATTCCACACGTCCTGCCGATCCCTTAAAACGGTTGTATCAACAGACCCCGATCCGCAAATAGGCTTAACGACCACAGGAAAACCGAAAGTTTGAACAAACGTATATAAGTCGGCCGCCGAGTCGATTTTCTTAAAGTCCGGAACCTTTACACCGGCTTTTCTGACCTGCTCTTTCATTAATATTTTGTTGCGGAACAACAGAGCGCTTTCGTAAGACTGCCCTTTTATACCCAAAAGCGACCTCAGCTTCCCCGCCCTCAACATATCAAATTCTGATGATGCAATAATCGTTTTAAAGTGATACGTTTCATTCAGCTCCAAAGCACGCATTTCGATGCATCCATTAACCGGATAATCGTCAAACGCTTCGATCACATCATAATTTCTGCATTCATCCGCACGATCGGTTGAAGTCAGCATGGCCACCGGTTCGTTCAATTCCTCCAGCCATACATCATACGGAGACTTGCAATAAGCTGTTTTATTTAGGATAAGCGTACTCATAGCCGTTTCTCCTTTCTTGTAAAACATGTTGTTCAACTTTATAATAGTAAAAGTATTTAGATAACTCTAATATATCTTTATTTGATATTGATAACTTTTATTTATAAATAGAGGTGTGAAATATGAATCTTCATGCACTGCGATTGTTCTATTCGGTCGCGGAAACAGGCAGCGTCACCCAAGCTGCCAAACAGCTAAACATCAGCCAGCCTGCCGTCACCTCGCAAATTAAGAAATTAGAACGCGAGATCGACTGTACCTTATTCGTTCCTAAAGGCAGGGGGATTCTGCTGACACAGTCCGGCGCAGAGCTTGCAAAACAGGCAAAGCGGCTGTTTTCACTTGAAAAAGAAATTGAATTGTACGTGGAACAGTTAAGGGAAGGGTCAATTGGAAAACTGCGTATTGCCGCCACCTTCCTCCCCGCCAATTATTTGCTGCCAAGATGGCTCAGCCGCTATAAACAGCAATTTCCCAAGACAGAAGTTGAAATCACGACAACGAACTTTCAAAAAGCTTGTGAACAGCTGATCAACTATGAAGCGGACATTGGCCTGATCGGCGGGACAACGGAATTCGATCCTTTCATAAAAGGGACGCTGCTTTTAGAAGATGACATGCTGTTTGTCGTCAATAAAAATCATAGGCTTGCATCACAGTACACGACATTGGAAGAAGTGGTGAAAGAACCGTTTATCTTTCGTGAAGAAGGAAGTCTTTCCCGGGAGAAATTAATTTCTTTATGCACATTGCATCATGTCGACAAACCCAGAATAGGTATACAAATAAACGGATTGAATGAAACGATCAGAACGGTTATGGAAGGTTATGGAGTCGCTTTCACATCCTCTCTTGAAGTAAACGAATATATTGACCGGGGAGATATAGCGCGGGTTCATGTCAAACAAGTCGATTTAAAAAATCCTATTTCATTATGCATTAGAAGAGATGATCACCTTGCTCCTTCCGCCAGCAACTTTATTCAAATGATTCAAACGGCTTCGTATAGGCCTTAGCCGGCAGTTGTGACTGAGCAGGGGTTAGGCGTTTTCAAGGTCAACAGATCATAAATACTTCAAAAAAGCTCTCGCAAAAAGCGAGAGCTTTCTTTATGACTTGAGCCAGTCAAGCATCGCGTTCTTTACTCGTATCGGCAGCAATCAGGCCGAAGGTACTTTTCCATGATTTAAAATGTGCTGGAGTTCATTAAGCCTTTGAATTTGATAAGTCGGCTCAATGTCCGTATGATTCGCTGACATGTCTGGATTCATCCAGCATGTATCCAATCCGGCCAGCCGCCCCCCTTTTATGTCCGCTGTCAATGAATCCCCGATGATCAGCCCTTGATCGGCAGAAAAATGAGGAATTCGTTCAAAAACGTAATCAAAGTATTCTTTCATCGGTTTTTGAAAACCGGTGTCCTCTGAAACAAAAATCCCTTTAAACATCGGGTATAATCCCGAAGCTTGCAGACGCTTATACTGCGTTTTTGAAATACCGTTCGTCACGATATATAAATCATATTGATCCTGCAGGCTTTCAATTAATTCAAAAGCGCCGTCTATCAGTTGATGCCCTTCTTCAAGGAAGCTGCGATACTTCTCCTCAAGCAAAACGCCGTCAGCCTCTAGACCATATTCTTTGAATAAAAGGGAAAAACGCGTATTGACCACTTGGCCGCGGTCTATCTCCCCTTTTTCAAACGCCCTCCATAAACCTTGATTGATACGTCTATAATTCGCTTCTATTTCAGCTGTTAAAGGAATTTGCTGTTCCTGAAAAAGCTTCCGCAGTGCTGACTTTTCCGCTGCACCGAAGTCTAATAGTGTGTCATCCACATCAAAAAATAAAGTACGATAATTTTTCACAGATGTTCCTCCATTTAGCTTTTTAACAGTCGATCTTGCTGTCCTCTATGGCCTCAAGCTCGTTTTTCAGCAAGCTCATCGTCTCTGCCTTTTCTTTTTCTGTCTGAATGTCAAACGCCAGCTGCTCTGTAAACTCCCATATGTCCTCCAGTCTTCGCCTGATCTGATAAAACCGCAATGCGTTCTGATCAATTTCAAACCCTTTATGAGTCTCGCGATAAACCCGCAAAAACTCTTGTACATACGGTTGATTGGCAAAAAACATCAGATCCGCTTCAACAGGGGCCAATTTCAAGCCCTCCCAATCGATCAAAATCAATTCCCCGCCCGTTTTCATCATATTCCATCCATGAATATCTGTATGGCACAAAGCCAATCTTCTGTCGCTGCATTTCAAATCATCCGCCAGGGACAAGGCTGCCTCCATCATCTCGCGGATTGATCCGATGTAGGGTTGAATGAGTGGCGCCAGCTCACAAGGAAGGTGATCAAGCCATTGTTTCATCTCGCCTAAAAACGAAATATCATAGTTTTCTTTTATTCTTTCTGTCTTCACCGGGATCGTCTCGTCATATCGGTGCAGCTCCGCTATGATGCTGGCGAGCTTCTTCGCGCAGCCTTTGCCGAGCGGCCGGCCACCAATGGTTTCCCCGGCGATGTATTCATAAAGCACATAAACCGCATCATCATCTTCGCACTTGTATTCTCCATTTGTTGTTAAAAGCGGCACAGGCAGTTTCCCGCTGAGAGCGGTGCGGTCACTCAGCCACCTGAGAACAGGCATATAATCATCAATCAGAGCCGTCCATTTCGCTGTCGATGCCCTATTTTTATCATACACTTTTAGAAAGAAAGCGGCTTTTCCATCGGTTACTTGATAAGCGAGTGCTGTCCATCCCCCTTGCTCGGGAGAAATGTTCACACTGTCGATTCCATAATGCTCCTTCAATATTTTTTTAAGACTGAACATGGCGTTCACCTCCGCAAAAAACACACTCCCGGCTCACCTGCCGGGAGTGCGGCCATCATCTGATTAGTCAATTACCTTTGCATCAGGCTTCAGCTGCTGAACGCGTCTCACGTACTGTTTGACTTTCTCGGCTTCTGCGAAAAGATATTGTTCAGCCAGATGTTCAGCGACTGCTGCCGCTGTCTCTTCAAACAGATCCCACATCTTAAACAAACTGTTCCATACACGCTCATAATCAGCTGGCGGATACGTCTCCAAAAGCCTTTCCCACGTATTTCGATCAACATAGCGATCAAGAAACTTTGCATTCTTGCCTATGCTCAGCGAAAAGCCCGTTTCAAAACCGACCTTCCATTCGAGCATTTTCAGCAGCATGGCCCTGATGAGGTTTAAATGATCGAGTGCATAAAGAATTTCCTGCCGCCACAACCCTTTGGCCACATATGTCGACGTCCACCAAAATTCATTGCAGCAGTCGGCGAAGCATTGCGGGGACGGTTTTTGCACCCAATATTCCCGATCCGTCGGCGGCGGGATAACGGGCAGGTCCTGATCCTTATCGAGCAGGATCACGGTTAATCCGTCTACCCGGCAGTATTCCAGCTTTTCTTCAAGAGGCACAAGAATCAAATCAATGCGGCTACCGTCAGTAAATAACATCAAATAAGAAAAGCGGTTGCCAAGCTCATTCGGAAACAGCTCCATCGCTTCCGGCGTCTGCATGATGATCCGCTCCCCAAAAACGTCAACCCAGCCCGGCTCATCAAGAAAAGACTGCATATCTGTTACAACATAGACCATATCATAATCGCGAAAAGGGTCTTTCGGAACATTCGGATTCGTCCGCGAACCGTTCATACCGACCGCTCTAACGCGGTCGTCCTCCCGTGCGATCTTCAGCACCAAATCGATGATTTCCTGCTCTGTACGCATGTATATCAACCTCCTCTTTTTAATGGTTATAGAAAAACTTGATGAGGAGGTCCGCGATTACGTGGTTATATGAAATGCTCAGGAAACGTCGTCATCAATATACCCTCCCTCTTTTAACGAATGGCTTTCAGATCGTCTTCAAGGCGATCCAGCTGTGAAGAAAAGCCTTCGGCCATCCCTTTATCATGATTTGTTGAAGATCTTCCTCTCAAGAAACTGTGAACGCGTTACCAATTTACCTTTGGAGTTCTTCATATTTCTCCTCAACCACCATCTCCGGCATCTCGGGAACAGGATTCCCTTCCTCATCTGCCGAACATATCTTTTCATGGATGTCCTGATAAACGCCTTTACCAAAAGTTAATACGTCCATGAAATTACCCTGGGTCTGACTTGTGCACTCTATGCAATAATCCCATTCACCATTGAAAACCAAAAAAACAGCTTTCAGTTTTCCTCCCTTTGGCCGCCACCAGCAATTTAATATAACGAAAAAGTTCTTTTCCCAACAAAAAATTCCTATAAGCAGAGATCTTCACCTTAGAGGTTATGCTTAACCCGTCAACATCCTATTCAACATTAACAACTGCTGGGGTTACTTTTTTAAAGAATAAAACTCCGTCATACTGTTGAACCGGCTTGAAAGAAATACGCAAGCCTCCTCCCTCAAAAGCCTTCCACTTTTTTTCCCCCCACTTTGAAGCACATGGTATAAAAAAATTGGGATGGGGTGAATTGCTGAGCAACCACTCCATGTGCTTTTTGTTAACTTTTTTGATAGGATGATCGCCTCCTTGGTTGTCACCCATTCTTCCTTCTCCCGCGTAAAGACCAATAACAAAACTGTCCTCTTTCATAAATTCCGGAAGGTTTTCTACAAATGATCGATATGGTGAAAACCGATTGACGCTGCTTTGTTTTTTGATGTGAAGGTTGTGAGCCCAAATGATAAATTTCTCATCAGGATAAACATGCTGAGATAAAAATTCAAGATTCTTCGCCATTAATTCATCACGATATTCAAACAATTTTGAAAAACCTTTTGTAAAATTCGCCTTAAAATAATTGAGTCTGTTTTTCATCGTCTGTAACACGACATCACGAAGCATAGCAGAGGGGAAAGTCTGTTTTTCAAGCTCCCTTATCAGTCCTTGGCCTATTCTTTCAATTTCTTCTACTGTTTTCCTAAAACGCCGCTTTAACATATAATCTTTATCGAGCATCTCATTTGTACGCGTATCAAATGTTACAAACGTTTTCCTGAGATCCCCTGTCAAATGCGAACGCATGTAGGAGGAAAAGTGCTTATCCATGCTCTGCTGAACATCAACGCCTGTTAAATACAAAGGCTGCCGCTGTTGAGTTTCCTTCATATACTCAAACAAATCAAGCATAAATTCGTTTTGCCAAACTTTCCCGATGGAACCGGACATATTTTCTTTGGCACTAAGTTCTTCTGAAAGATAATTTCCTATGCTGCAATCTCCCAATTCACTTTCGAAAGCAAGAATACGAAATCCTAATTCCTGATGCAGATATTTGATCAAGCTTGCCTTCGCCTCAATATATTCTTTGACGCAATGGCTGCTTTCACCAAGAAATACAAATCTTTTATTTCGCAATATCTCTTTTAAGGAGCCGAATTTGTAACCATCAATCCCCCCAATATTAATCGACTCATCTCTTATTTCATCAAATAAATCATTCACTGTTTTAGCCTCCTCCCACAATCGCTTGGTCATTGTTTGAATTGTACAATTTGGTGTAAAACCCTTGGTTGCGAATCAATTGTAAATGGTTGCCCATCTCTTGAATCTCTCCGTCTTTTAGCACTAATATGAGATCTGCATCCTTAATCGTACTTAGCCTGTGAGCTATGACAATGCGCGTGCACTGATTGAACATCTAAATGAACCGGCCGAAAAAAGGTGTGAAAACCCTGCGCCAGCAAATGTTTTATTTACGAATCTTGACCAGCTGCCGCTCCTCAAAATAAAACATGCCTGCAATTTCATCGATGTATTTCTTTTTATCCAGCTTGACATGCTTGCCCAGCTGAAGAGCTTTTAGATCAATGAAAAAGTCCAAACGGTCGTCTTTTTCTCTGTCTTCCTCACCGTCCCAGCAAGAGTAAACTTCAATATCTTCGCCATCGGCAATATTTGAATTGATATAGCTGAATAGCGCCCTTATGCCATTCCCGGGTCTATGCAAACAGCCGGTTGCCTCATACACAAACGGCTTGCTGAATTTTGTTTTGATCATTTCATACCCTTGATCAAGCTCAGCGATGCTAATCAAACCTTCTTTTGTTTGGTCCCGGAAACTTCCCAACGGAAGCTTCTGATCGGCTGCAATAAAATGATGGAGTGTCAACTGTCTTCCCTCTTCTTTCCGGTATAAAAAAGAACCCTATTAAAGGGTTCTGCAAATCGCTCATTTTTCCTGCTCAGCAGTTGTTTCCGTCAAGGTCGCACTGCAAGCCGGCAGCAGGCTTTTGTTTGCTTTCTTTTTCAATCACCTGTTCAAACACTTCCCTTGCGGCGGCCCCGGCGATCCGTTCATTGCCAATGATAAATGTCGGAACGGCCGTAATGCCTACTTCTTCGTAAGCGTGTTGGAGCGCCTTCCGCTGCACGTCCTGATATGTTCTGGAGCTTAAAGCTTCTTTAAAAGCCTGCTCATCCAGTCCGGCTTCTTTAGCCAGCGCTGTTAATACGTCGATGTCGCCAATATTTTGATCTTCCTGGAAAAAGGCTTGATAAACCCGGTCATTGTACGCTTTCGCTTTACCGTGTTCTTTTGCAAAGTGATAGCCTTCATGAGCCAAATCTGTATAAGGATGCGGTGAGACGTTTGGCAGCTTCATGTTGACGTCCCAAGCCTCGATTCGCGGCTTAATGGCGCCGTCCCACATTGCCAATTTGGACGGGTCGTTTAACGGATCAAGCTGCTCAGATGGACGCGGCCTCAGTTCGAATGGCAGCCACTCGACTTCCACATCTTTGCCTTCGATCGCTTTTTCGAATTGGTCTTTTCCGAGGAAACAGAATGGACAGACATAATCGGAATATACTTTAATATTTATCGTCATGTTTTTTCTTCCTTTCTTATATGCAATCAACTATATGTAACAATAATAGTTACAATTATCTCTCCTGTCAATCTTTTTAGCATGAAGCTAAAATCGGCAATGATCGGGAACTTTCTGCTGTGTATATCGTAATATGATGAGTTACAGCTTGCGCCATCCACTTCTTTGACATTATATCGATAAGGAGTTTATCAAATGAAAACAGAAAACAACAATAGCATGAAACCGTTTTTCACCATGATTCTCACATCCGGCGTCCCCAGGCTGGCTTTAACCGTCGGTTTGGCCGCAAGCCTCGTCACTACATTGGTCGGCCTGTCCATTCCACTGTTGACAAGGGAAATGGTTGACGGCTTTTCCGTCCATTCGATCAATCTGGCCTTAGCGGGAATCCTTGCGCTCGTTTTTATTGTTCAAGCGGTCTGCGACGGGTTTTCGACCTATTTTCTTTCCTATGCCGGGCAAAAAGTGGTCGCTTCCCTGCGCGAGCGTATGTGGTTCAAGCTGCTGCGCCTGCCTGTCCGCTACTTTGACGAAAAGACGAGCGGTGAAACCGTCAGCCGTGTTGTCAATGACACCGGCATTGTTGAAAGCTTGATTTCCGACCATTTTCCGCAGTTTGTTTCCGGCATCATCACCATTGTCGGATCGGTGATCATTTTGCTGATCATGGATTGGAAAATGACACTGCTCATGCTGATCTCCGTTCCGATCACGACCTTCATCATGATCCCGCTCGGCATGAAAATGCAGCGCATCTCCAAAACGCTGCAGGATGAAACAGCTTCCTTCACCGGACATGTCCAGCAGACATTAAGCGAAATCAGATTAATGAAAGCATCAAACGCCGAGCATACAGAAAAAATGAAAGGGCTATCAGGCATTTCGAAGCTCTTTCAATACGGACTCAAGGAAGCCCGTATATTTGCGCTTGTCTCCCCGTTTATGCACCTTGTCATTATGATTGTGATCGTCGCCATCATCGGCTACGGCGGCATCCGCGTCTCTGAGGGGACGATGTCGGCAGGTTCACTGATCGCCTTTTTGCTTTATCTGTTTCAAATCATCTTCCCGATCACATCGTTCACAATGTTTTTCACTCAGCTGCAAAAAGCAAAAGGGGCAACAGAGCGGATCATCGAGATTTTGCATACTGAAGAGGAAGAGGGCCAGGAAGGACTTGAGATGGACATCTCCAATCTGCCGATACGCGTCGAGAATGTATCTTTCTCTTATGGCGATGACGAGCCTGTCTTGCGGGAGGTATCTTTTGACGTCGATCCCGGGCAGATGATTGCATTTGTCGGTCCGAGCGGCGGCGGAAAAACGACGATGTTCGGCCTCTTGGAACGATTTTACGAACCGGACTCAGGGGTCATTAATATCGGGGAAACACCGATCAACAAGCTGTCGATGAAATCGTGGCGCAGCCAGATCGGCTACGTATCTCAAGACAGCCCGATGATGTCCGGCACCATCCGTGAGAACTTATGCTATGGCTTGGACTACGCCGACAGCATTGACGATCCAGAACTGTGGAAAGTCGCGGAAATGGCTTATGCCGACACATTTATTAAACAATTTCCAGAGCAGCTTGATACGGAAGTCGGCGAACGCGGCGTCAAGCTGTCCGGCGGACAAAGACAGCGGATCGCCATCGCCCGCGCCTTCCTGCGCGACCCGAAAATTTTAATGATGGACGAAGCGACAGCCAGCCTCGACAGCCAATCAGAAGCCATCGTCCAGCAGGCGCTCGCCCGCCTCATGGAAGGCCGCACCACCTTCGTCATCGCCCACCGGCTATCGACAATCGTGAACGCGGACCAAATTATATTTATCGAAAAAGGCGAGATCACAGGGCGGGGGCGGCACCACGAGCTGATTGCTTCGCATGCGCTGTATCGTGAGTTTGCTGAGCGGCAGTTGACTTAGTTTCAGAAATATAAAAGGGTGTCCCGAATGAGGATTCGGGACACTTTAAAAAATAAAAAATCACACAAAAGCGGTCAAATATTCTCCTTTAGTCATTAAAATGAACTTATCTTTTGTATTATCCCTTTCTCGATAGAATCGGTAATTCTACCAGTACCTCCCCAGAGTTGTTGGCATTATTTCTAAACTTCATTCTTCCATTATGCTGCTTGATTACCTTTTCGGTAAACGTTAATCCTAATCCATAATGGCTGTTATTAGTCCGTCCAAAGTTTTCAGTGTAAAAAAGTTCAGTACCTTTTTTTAGAGCTTCTTCCGAAAAACCGGGTCCTTGATCGATGATAACAAATTGAATACGGTCTTTATCCTGCTTGACGATCATTTGCACTTTTTCATGCGGCGGCGTTCTTTCTATTCCGTTTAATACAATATTATTTATTGCTCGAATAAGCAGGATTACGTCTATATAAAGGGTAGTAGCCTCTTTATGTGTCCAATCTTCGACAATGATATTATTACCCAAGCTTTTAACTTCGGCTTCCAGCTTGCACAAGAAATCGGTTACAGATACTTCTTCCATATTCGTATTGTCTTGTTTGTTGTCCAGGTTGATATCGATAACTTCCTGAATGTATCCTTCAATCTGCTGTATAGAATTCTTAATGTCGCTAAAATTTTCCTTAGCATCCTCATCTCCCATTGTCTCCAAAAGTTCTATATTCCCTTTTATCACAGTCAGTGGAATTTTTATATCGTGGATTAAATAACTGATCTGTTCTGACTTTGAATTGGTAATCTCAATTTCCTTCTGAATGGATTTAACAAGTGCTTCCGATAAACTCTCCATTGCGCCCATTACATCTTTGTACTCATTAAATCGAACTCGCGGAAATTCGATATTTAAGTCTCTTTCTTTTATTTTACGGGCTACTTGGATAAGCTTTTGGTTTTCTTGGACAATAATTCGAGAAAAACTTCTTATATTCCAAACTAAATAAACACAATAAATTAAAATTGAAAAAACTGATATCCATACGCCAGGGTTCGGAAATACCTTTCTTAATTCAATATTTGCAAACTGGATTTTCAAGCTATAATGAATCAAAATGCTTTCATATCGACTGTCATATCTTATAAAAGAGCTCATTCTATCCTTACTAGGATACAGATAAGCTTCTATTGATCTTTGTTTATTTCTGGAACTCATATTACTCTTTACAATTTTGTTTGTTTGCTTATTAAAAATAGTATAATCCAGTTCTGGAGGAATGATGCTGGGATCAATATAATTGGCATTTTCAACTTTACTCTGTATTTTTTCCGCTTTTTTTATCGGTTCATTTGCCGGAAGGAAAAAATGATGATTAATTCCCCAAGTCACGAATCCAATATTCAGGGTCAAAATAAACAAACCTGCAAAACCTAATTTTGTAATCCATTTAACAAAATAAACCGATAACGTATTCTTTATTCCCATATATACCCTACACCCCAGACCGTACCGATAGGGGCTAAATTGAACTGGGCAATTTTTTTCCTTATCACTCTGATATGTTCAACAACCGTTGAAATTTGAGAATCGCTTTCTATTGAATAGACAGACTCATAAATATCTTCTTTGGAAAAGATTTTCCCCTTGTGTAATGCAAGCAGTTCACAAATTTTGTATTGAGTTTTAGTAAAGTTTACTTCCTCCCCTTTCACCATTACTTTTTTTGCTTCCAAATCAATAAGGATGTCACCATCGATAAATACACTTTTAGTATCCTTTTTCGGCCTTGCTTCCCGCCTTAAATGGGCCTCAATACGCGCATTCACTTCATGAATGCTGAATGGCTTTACAATATAATCATCTCCGCCAATGGATAAACCTTTAATTATTGAAGATTCATCACTTTTGGCAGTCATAAAGATGATCGGTATATCAATTAAAGATCTAATCTTCTCACAAATTTTAAATCCATCTTCATCTGGCATCATGACATCTAATAAAATGAGATTATATTTATTTAACTCCTCTATCGTGATATCTTTAATACTTTGCAAAGTTGTAACCTCATGTTTTTTTATACTCAACATTTTCCTGACCAGTCTTAGAATTGCAGCGTCATCATCAACCGCCAAGATTTTGGCCAAATTGAACCACCCTTTAATCGTTTGTTTTTTTTCCGGACCACCTATTTATCCAAACGATACTTAGAAGAATTATTCCTGTAGTCATAATTAAAAAAGAATAACCTCCCATTACAAGTGTAGAATTTCCAACCGGTTTTGGACCTGTCATTTTCAAATAATCCATTACATATTCACCGAATCGGTTTGCCCAAGCCCAAGGCAGGAGCCACCAGATTTTATCTCCTATTGTGGTCAAGCACAGAGCTGCGATAATCACTCCTCCAAACCCACATATACTGCACATTCCTATCCCATAATTATAACCAACGAATTGATAGAAGAAATATTGAAAGATGGAAGTTCCTGCAAAAATTATACCTGTTAAATAGTAGAGAGTAAAGTTAACTTCACCTACTCCAATCAGGTGCTTCAGAGCTAGGGTATAGATTGATATCGTTAAAAACATCGCAGCAAAATAAGAGAATATCATCATTGTTGTTTGACTTGTGAATGAAACGGTTCTGCTCTGAATTAATCCAAGTATATTTTGAAAATGGCCTGCCTCGTTTTCAGAATCGGCCACCAGCCCACAAATAATCGAAATGATGACCGGTGTACCTACTCCAATTAATTCGAAAAAAATGATATAGCTTGCTTCCGGACCTACGGGTACATTCCTGAATAAGAAGTACATCACCAAAATACCAGATAAAACGAGCGGAATGCTTAAGTGTAATAATGAAAATATACTTCGCTTTCTTTTTTTACATTCGCCAAGAAAACATCTATAAAATTGCAGCATTATTTCACCTCAAGTTTATTAAAAGACCTAACAGTAATCAATGTCAGTATGAAAAAAAATGTAAGGCTTAAAACAAGAGCAGTCGGAATAACTGAATAGCTCAGAAGTTCATCATTTTGCGGCAAAGAGATTCCATTAGAGTGTAGCTTCGTTAAAGGCATTTGCACTCTTAAATGCCAGCTGTATGGAACAAACCACCAATCTCCCGTAGGAGCAAAAACTGCACCTAAATTTAAATTAAGCATGCTATTCAACAGTAAGGTGATAAAAAGATTCGTTTTTCTAGAAAGCCACAAGCAAAACGGGATCTGCCATAGTGAAGCTATAAACATTAAGGTAACCGCTAAAATACAAGAAGAAAGTGAAACCAAATATGGACTTGTATTAACCAGCAAACTTGTTAGGATTATAAAAGTTATTAACAGAAGAGACCCTAGCCCCATTAATCCAGTTGTAAATAAAACTCTGCTTATTTCCTTTTTTTGAAGATCTATTGGTAAGCCAATAATCGTTTTAAAATTTGTCGATTTTTTTTCGAGATTATTTAAAAGCCCAGTGGAAAGGGCTACGAACACGGATAGCCATAATATTCCCCAATGATTAATGATCGTTTCTACACTCAGCCTTACGATATCCGGGCCGCCTAGAAAATTAAAACCTAGTGCAAGAATGGAACATATTAGGGGTATCACCAACAACATTTTTCTAATCATTGTTCTTTTTGTTTTTATCATTTCTGATTTTAAATATAAATACATTCGGTAACCTCCTATTGGGCTCTATGCTTTCGTACAACATCTGTAAATAGATTTTCTAAGTTATCATATGAATGATATTTACCTTCATAGCCGAGTATTCCATTGCTGATAATGCCGATATCATCAGCTAAATGTTCAACTTCCGATAACAAGTGGCTGGATAAAAGAACGGTCATTCCTTGCTTCGGAAATGAAGCGATCAATTCTCTTAATTCTTGAATCCCAATAGGATCCAATCCATTAGTAGGCTCATCTAATATTAATAGCTTGGGACGATTCAAAATGGCAAGGGCAATGCCAAGTCGTTGTTTCATTCCCATAGAAAAATTCATCACTTTTTTACTTCCCGTATTTGTTAACCCAACAACTTGAAGAACCTCCTGAATTCGCTCTTTTGGCAGGCCAAGAATCGTATTTATCACCTCAAGATTTTCTATAGCAGTTAAATTCCCATAAAGCGGAGCATTTTCAATTAAAGATCCGATATAAATCAAATCTTTCCTTGTCCACTGATTTCCATTGAAAATTACCTCTCCTGATGTTTGTTTGAGCAAACCGGATATTATTTTTAGCGTCGTTGACTTACCTGCCCCGTTGGGACCCAAAAGGCCGTAAACAGTGTTCTTTCTTACATTAATTGATACACCGTTTAAAATGGTCGATTTTTTGTATTTTTTGGTTAAGTGCCTCGTTTGCAAGATATACTCATTGCTCATCTTCAAATAACTCCTTTTCGTCTTTATAAATAGAGTTTAGCAATAAAAAATCAAGACTCCATCAATATCGAAAAAAACAGATGATTGATCAGTTAATCTGTTCAACCATCTGTTTAAGATGTTTTTTAAAGTTCCTGTAAATGAAGCATCTTTCTTCGAACTCTCTGGCCATATAATGTTTGGTATGCGTAAACATATAGTTTATTTTCGAAATCGCGGTCAATCTCAAATAACCTATTAAAAGTCAAGTGAATGATGCTCCCCATAATGTTAATGAAATCACTCGTATGTTTATTGCTTCTGTTAATATGTTCTCTATAGACATTAATACTTTTGCTCCTATATTCTAGGATATCAATAATTTGTTTTAGGTCTTCTCTTTTTTTAGCCTTTTCCCAATTGTTATAAGAATCTAGTTCATTGATGAAATCAAACTTCGGATACAACTTTATTACTCTCAGATTATTTCATACTAGGCGAGAACTTGCTCCACAGTGATAGTAAAGTGTTACTAGTATGCAGGTTAATTTCTGCTATGGATGTTCATGGCTTCTGTCGAATCGTATTTATAGAAATAAAGTATTTTAAAGATAAAGAAGCTATCCAAATAAGATCGAAGCTGGATGTCCACCCTTGGGAAGTCTTTAAAACTCAGGTTTATAAAAATATAAATGAAAGTATTTTAGCCTGTTTAGAATTTCTTGATGGGGTGAATACTTCCAACTATTCAATTAAAATAAATGTAAAACACGTCAGTCCTATCTCATCCTTTTATCTCAAATTGCAAAGGAGGTCATCCACATGAACTTTCAACTCAAGGAAGCAATCGAAATCCTGGAACGCACACCACAAACGCTGAGTCAGCTGCTGACCGGATTATCAAGTCCCTGGATCAGCTGCAATGAAGGCGAAGACACGTGGAACGCCTTTGATGTCGTCGGCCATCTGATTGAAGGAGAAAAAAACAATTGGTTACCGCGCATCAAATTGATCGTGACAAAAGGAGCAACGGAACCTTTTCCGCCGTTCGACCGCTTCAGCCAGTTGAATCAAAACGACGGAAAAACGATGGAACAGTTGCTTAACGAGTTTGCAGACATCAGACGGGCGAATCTGGAAGCATTGCGGCAGATCATTGATCCTGAAACCGACTTCGAACAAACGGGAATGCACCCTGAGTTTGGAATCGTCAAGCTGAGAGAACAGATCTCAACATGGGTTGCCCACGACCTCACTCACATCTCGCAAATCGCAAGAGTGCTGGCAAAACGGTATCAGGACGATGTCGGACCTTGGAAGGCTTATTTGCGGATTTTAGCGGACTAAATAAAAAACATCCGCTCGTTTTACAACGGGCGGATGTTAGATCTTTCGGCTCCTCACAACATCACCTGTCAGCACAGGTAAGATATGAGGAATGAACCCATTGAATCTTCAACACCAATCAAGGCAACGTATTATGAGCTGATTTCTCTTACAGATCCTGCTTTCCGTTTGTAATGCGAACTGAAAGTCACCAAAACAACAACAATCGCAAGTGTAACCTCCAATGCCCCAAACCATGTAATAGAAGCGAGCGATATTTTTTCCACAAAAACTCCTCCGATGCCTGCACCTACGGCCATGGCGAATTGCATCATCGATTGATTGATGCCGAGCAATACACCTGACAATTCCGGTTCGAGCGTCGCTAAGTGATATTGCTGTGTCGGGCCGGTAGACCATGCGGCAAACGACCATAATATGAGAATCAACAGTACTCCGACATAGGAATGGGTGACAAGCGACAGTAAAATCAGTGCGATGATATGCAGTGCCATCCCGCCAACGAGTGTAAAGGGAACGCCCCATTTATCGGTGCTATATCCGCCAAACTTCGATCCAACCAAGCTGGCGATTCCAAATATAAGCAAAAAGCCGCTAAGCAAATTGCCGCTTATCCCTGAAACGGTCTGAAGATAAGGAGACAGATAAGTATATGCAACGGAATACCCTCCGAGCCAGAAAAAAGTGATTGATAACCCCATTGCTACTTTCCGGTTCTTTAAAAGAGAAAGCTGTTGAAGCAAAGGAACAGGCTTATCGCCTTCGGTATGCGGCAAGATTAAGAATATAACAATCATTGCGATGAATCCCAGTAAAGCAATTCCTCCAAATACAGACTTCCAGCCTAATGCTTCTGCCGTCATTCTTCCGAGTGGAACACCTATGATCAGAGAAGCGGTAAACCCCATGATCACTGTAGCAATTGCACTGCCCTGCTTACCCGCCGGAGCTATTTTGGCGGCAATCGTTAATGCCGTGACCACAACCATGCCTGCCCCCAATGCCATAATGACCCGCGCTGCAACAAACCAGCCATAGCCAGGCAGGGTAAAGGCCAGAATATTTCCGATCACAAACAAAGCGAGAGCATACATCATTAACTTGCGCCTATCCATACTTGCCGTCAATGCCATGAGAACCGGTGTGAAAACTGCATACACAAGTGAAAAGATCGTAATCAGCTGGCCCGCGGCAGCTAAAGTTATTCCGAGTGTTTGGGCGATCTGATCCAAAATCCCGGAAATAATGTACTCTGAGGTCCCTACCAAAAAACTGATGATCGCTAAAATATAAATTTTCCAAGCACTAAACATCATCGTTCGCTCCTTCTTCGCTTTATACATTTACATATCACGAAATAACGATATGTAAATCAAAAAATAAACACATCGGAATATGTCGATATGTATGGTGTAAAAATAAACATCATCTAGAGATGTTTATTTTTTGAATGCTCATATCTCTGTTTTAAGAAAGTCAGCAAGCTTTCTGATGGCCTCTTCGTCTCTTTTGTAGTACGTATACTTTCCGATTCGTTCCGCCTTAATCAAGCCGGCTCTTAAAAGAATGGCGAGATATTGAGAAGCCGTTGATTGCGTCATTTTCAATTTGTCTGTGATTTGGCTGACACATACCCCGATTGTGTTCATATCAATCCCTTCATGGGGTTCAAAATGACGATCAGGCTCCTTCAGCCATTGCAAAATTTGCAGCCTTGATTCATTTGATAAAGCTTTGAAAACTTCAATAGGTTCCATACCAATCATTATATCTTCATATCGCAAATTGTCAATATGTTATATGCCCGTTTATTTTTTCTTCGGGTAATTGAAATATTGTGAAAGAGGATTAAAAAAACTTCCACCATTGCTTTTTGGAAAAGACAGCAACATATATTTCTTTATAAACTCACTCATAACATGTGATGATACAACGGTAATTTTTACTTCTTGAACGACACATTCCCTACCTTTTTACCGTTGGCGTTTGACATGAATACCAACACGCATACGTTGGTAGATCGAAAAATAATTGTTAGTTGCCATACTTATATAAGTTTGCAATAGCACCACACTTTGGACGGAGTGAAGGATAAGATAATATGTCTAACAAAAAGCGATACCCTCTTCCAAATCGAGAATTATAAAATTTGGTGTATTGAGTATATTCTAGTTCTTTATATTATTGTAGATATCAACTCCGAAAATTAACAGAACTCCAGTTCCCGCAGCCCACATAACTATACTGACAGTTTGCCAAACGATGATCCTTTTTTTATTTGCTTTCGCTATTATACATACCAATGCTCCAATGTGATTTGTTCCTATTATAGGACCCAAAAGTGAGATCCCGGGAACTCCGTACTTATTGAAGTATGACTTTGCTTTTTGAAAACGTCTGTTAATGTAATGATCAGTGTTATTCTTTTCTTTTTTGGAAAACCAAGATCTCATAAAAGAAGAAAATACTATTACAGCCATAACAGACAGCCAGTTAGCGGTAGCCCCCACTAAAACTACGAGAATAAATGGTAGGCCTAAAAGTATTCCGATTGGTACAGCTACGAAAGCCTCAAGGAAAGGCACAAATCCAATTATAAATACTGCTATAAATTGATAAATAATATTGACTTCTTCTACCCTTTGGAAAATTTCTTGAACCAAAACTAAAACCTCCGTAAATAAGCTTTATACACAGAAAGTGGGAGCGCCAATTTTTTTCTTTAGCCATTGGGTGTACTCTTTTTCAATTAATCATTCTTGTAACTTTGACATATAAGCAAAAGCATTTTTAAGAAAGGCTCTTTCTTCTTCCGTGAAGGGATTGAGTATATTAGGTTCATTATATTGAACCGTTGATTCTATTTCTGCTGTATCAATCTTTAATAACGTTCTGTTAGAAATATCTACCAACTGTTTGATAAATTTTAATGCTTCATCGGATTCAGGATTTGTTTCGTTTGCTATAAGTTCCTTCAAATCCATAAACAATGAAAAGTACTCTTTATCTAAATTAGCTCTTTCACTGCTTCTAAAATTGTGAATAGAACCTTTAGCTTGACTATATTCATTAAAATTTTCCTCTTCAAAAAGAATAGAGTGAATAATAAAGCTGAATAATTTTATATCTACCTTTTCATACCCTGAGATAATAGTTTTCATATGATCCAACTGATCAATCGTTTGACGAATTCTTTCTTGTTCTGCAATAAGTTCTCTTTTTTTGAATGAAATTGAATAGCTAAGTTGCTGTTCTTCTATAAATTGCGATTTTAATAAATCTGCGATGTCTTTAAGTGAAAAGCCTATGAATTTAAGAGATTGTATTTGTTGTAAACGTGAGAGTTCATCAAGGCTATAAAGTCGGTGTCCTCCTTCTTTGTAGTCGGTTGGTATTAGCAAACCAATTTTATCGTAATACCTAAGTGTTCTTATAGAAACTCCTGTTCGTTTAGCCAATTGTCCGATTGTCAACATATTATTTGACATGCGAATACCTCTTTTCTATATTTTCATCTTTACTTTTAATGTAAGGAATGGCTGGATAATAATATGGTTTTTGAAAAGCTATTCGAATAATAGCATACATGATTATTAATGTTTCTATAGCCAATATAACGTACTTAACCCATGAAGGCAGAAAACTACCAATTACAAACAATGGGAAAATCGTCAAATGAAAGTTAAGTGCTTTGCGACTTGATTCACCGTAATATAAGTCTTTCTTTCTTGAAATTAAAAACATAATAAGGGGAGGTATAACACCAAGAATAAGTGAAATTCCAAGCATTAATTGTACTGAAAAGATTGCTTTTTTTGATGGCTCTTCATCCATTTTAGTCACCTTTCCTATCTATTCTTCAATATAAGTGTAAAAGGTGACGTGAGTAGAGTATCAAGAAAATTTCAGTACAAAAAATCGTTGCCATTCAGGTAATTTTTGTGTATATTGTACATATTGTATATATTGTGTATAAATAAAAGAGGTTTTGAAATGAAAATTATAATTTCGAATCGTTCAAAGCAACCCATTTATGAACAAATTTACACCCAAATTAAGGATCATATTCTTGCCGATGAATTGAAGCCTGGACAGCCGCTGCCTTCTATGCGCCAATTGGCAAAAGATCTAAATGTCAGCCTTATTACGTCAAAGCGCGCCTATGAAGAACTTGAGAAAAATGCCTTCATTTATTCCGTAGTCGGGAAAGGCTCTTTTGTATCAGATCAGAATAACGAAATGATGAAAGAAGGAAAAATGAAAGCAATTGAAGAGCAGTTGACAGCAGCGATAAAAAACAGCAAAGACATTGGCGTTCCCCTTACAGAATTAAAAGATTTGCTTACCATTTTATATCAGGAGGAAGAATGATGGACAATGTAATTGAACTCCGGCATGTTCATAAATCGTTCGATGGTTTTCAACTAAAGGACTTTTCAATGAATGTAAAAAAAGGTTTTGTCACCGGATTTATCGGCGGAAATGGCGTGGGGAAATCGACAACGATTAAACTGATCATGAACTTATTGCAGCCTGACAGCGGAACGATTACGGTATTTGGCTTGAATTACAAGGAGCATGAGAAAGAAATCAAACAACGAATTGGCTTTGTATTTGATTCGAACATATTTTATGAACATTTAACATTGACTGAAATGAAAGATATTGTGAAAAGATCCTATGTCAATTGGGATGAACAAGTATTCAATGATTATGTGAACACATTTAACTTGCCGCTCACTAAAAAAATCAAGACGTTCTCAAAAGGGATGATGATGAAAGCATCATTAGCCGTCGCTTTGTCCCATCATGCGGAACTAATTATTATGGATGAACCGACGGCCGGACTGGACCCGATTTTCCGCCGTGAGCTGTTGGAAATCTTGCATCAGCTCATGCAAGATGGGGATAAGACGATCTTTTTTTCAACTCATATAACAACTGATTTAGATAAGATTGCAGATTATATCACGTTCATTCATAAAGGAGAGCATATCTTTACAAAGGACTTTTACGAGATTGAAGAACAATATGCAATTGTAAAAGGCGGCATGGAGTTGTTGGACCGGGAAACCGAACAGGAGTTTATAGCGGTTCGAAAATCAACTCATGGATTTGAAGCATTGACTGCGAATAAATCACGAACAGAAAACATTTTTGGGGATATGGTGTTAATTGAAAAACCGACTCTGGAAGATATTATGTTTTATACGAAGAAAGGAGCTAAAGAGCATGTTCAACTTAATACGTAAGGACATTGTCTTGCAGAAAAAAACATTGGCAGTTTTATTTTTGGGGTTATGTGTTTATTTAACATTAGATGCTTCCCCCATCTGGGTTGGAATTGCATTTAGTATTGCTATTTTTATGAATACCATGTCAATAGATGAAAAGCCTTCTATACATATGCTTCTCAATTCTTTGCCTTATACACGAAAGGAAATTGTCAGTTCAAAGTATATTGTCGTCGTTCTCTTTACATGTATGGTGGCTGCGGCCATATTGATCGTAAACTTTATCATTCACCGGGAACTTACGATCTGGAAAGACATTTTGCTAATGGTCGCCATTGTGATGACAGCTGCTTCATTCATGCTGCCATTCTGTTATAAATTCAAAAGTAACTATTTGTTGATTGCTTCTATTGTTGCATTTGGCTTGTATATGCTAACGGTTAATTTTGTTGTCCAAAATTTGAACGATCAAATTAGAGAGTTGATTCACATGCTGCTATCCTTACAAAATGCTCTGCTGTATCTGATCGTTGCCATATCAATTATTACGCTATACGGGTGTTCATGGCTTCTGTCGATTCGGATTTATAGAAATAAGGTGTTTTAAAAAGGATGAGGCTTTTTCTTTCATTGACACCGCTTCATGTTCATCTGCGGATAAAAAACTGCACCGTCACACTTTTCGTCAGGTTGTTACGGTGCAGCGTATGATGGCGATGATGCAGACCAAAGCTGCTTGCAACCGCCTATTCCTGCTCAATAAACGAATACTTTTCTGGATCGGCCAATACATAAAAAAGTCCGAAGAACATCTTCCATCCACGAACCGGACTTCCGCATCTAAACTTTAAAGCTTCTCCTTCATCTAACGTAAACCTCAAAGTTTGGCTTACACACCAATCAATTTTCACTTGGATCTCATGTTCGCCAGGCTCCAAATCAATTCGCAGCCTCCCGCCATCTTTGATTTTCCCAGCCTCGACACCATCAATCAGCACTGAGAATTTTCTCATTTTATTCATCAACTGCGATGTTCTGTTGACTTCAATGTACGTCTCGTTGTTCATGGTTACACATCCTTTCAATTATAATCTAGCGCACTTTCAGACTACCAGAGTTCGATTTTTGATAAGACTTATTTCTCTTTCAAACACAAAAATACCCCTCCAGATCATCCAATCCAAGAGGGGTACAAACTATTATTTCAAACGTCGCCTTACTCCACCGTCACACTCTTCGCCAAGTTCCGTGGCTTATCAACGTCACAGCCGCGGTGCAGCGCTGCGTAGTATGCGATTAGCTGCAGCGGGATGACGGAGACGAGCGGTGCGAGCTCCGGATGCACTTCAGGCAGGACGAAGCGGTCGTCTGCTTCTTCCAGGCCTTTCAAGGAGATCACGCAAGGGTTGGCGCCGCGGGCTGTCACTTCTTTGACATTTCCACGGATGCTTAAATTGACGTGCTCCTGTGTCGCAAGGGCAATGACTGGTGTGCCGTCTTCGATCAATGCGATTGTACCGTGCTTCAATTCACCGCCGGCGAAGCCTTCAGCTTGAATGTAAGAAATCTCTTTCAGCTTCAGGGATCCTTCGAGGCAGACGAAATAGTCGAGGCCGCGGCCGATGAAGAAAGCATTGCGTGTTACTGTCAAATATTCGCGCGCGATCATTTCCATTTCGTCTTTCTGGTCGCAAAGGGCTTCCATCGCGTTTCCGATGATGCCGAGCTCTTTAACAAGATCAAAGCCGAGTGCTTTGCCGCGGGTTTCCGCAGTCACAGCTGCCAAAATAGCGAGAACTGCGATTTGCGCCGTATATGCTTTTGTTGACGCTACCGCGATTTCCGGGCCGGCATTCAGTAAAAGCGTGTAGTCCGCTTCACGGGAAAGCGTGGATCCCGGTACGTTGGTCAATGTCAGCGCTTTGTGTCCGAGCTTTTTCACCTGTACGAGAACCGCGCGGCTGTCAGCCGTTTCTCCGCTTTGAGAAATAAAGATAAACAGCGGCTTCTCAGAAAGCAATGGCATATTGTAAGAGAATTCGCTTGCGACATGGACTTCAGCCGGAACTTTCGCCCATGTTTCGATAAATTGTTTGCCGACAAGACCGGCATGATAGCTCGTTCCGCAGGCGATGATATAGACGCGATCCGCTTCTGCAACAGCATTTGCAATGTCTCCAGGAATGGAAAGCTTGCCGTTTTCATCTTGGTACGTCTGAATGATTTTCCGCATGACAAGTGGCTGTTCATCGATTTCTTTTAACATGTAGTGAGGGTATGTGCCTTTTTCGATATCGCTCGCATCAAGCTCTGCAATATATGAGGCACGTGACATCAATTCTCCGTCAAGGTTTTTAATCACAACTTTTTTGTCTGTGACAATCACCATTTCTTTATCCATAAGCTCCACGTATTCGTTTGTCACTTGAAGCATCGCCATCGCGTCAGACGCGATCACATTGAAATTGTCTCCAAGGCCGACAAGAAGCGGGCTTTTATTTTTCGCAACATAGATTGTTTCTTTGTTTTCATGATCGAATAATGCAATCGCATAAGAGCCTTTGAGCAGCATAAGCGTTTGGCGGAACGCTTCTTCCGTGTCAAGACCGTTATTGACGAATTGCTCGATCACTTGAACGACAACCTCTGTATCCGTATCACTTTTAAGGGTTACATCTTGTAAATATTCGCGCGTCAGCTGAACATAGTTTTCGATGACGCCGTTATGAACAAGTGTAAATCGGCCTGATGCGCTTTGATGCGGGTGAGCGTTTAGACGGCTCGGTTCCCCGTGAGTCGCCCAGCGTGTGTGTCCGATTCCCGCTTGCGATATCACATTTGCATCAACGACTTCGCGAAGATCGGCAATCCGTCCTTTTTCTTTAAACACGTGTACGCCGTCTTCGTTCGCTACAGCGATTCCAGCTGAATCGTAGCCGCGATACTCCAGCTTTTCCAAACCTTTAAGTAAAATTTCCTTTGCATCAAGCTGGCCAATATAACCTACAATACCACACATAATTTTCTTCCTCCTAAAGTCGCAGGCAGGAGACGAAGAAAGTCTGCTTATCAGGCGGGGACATTCTTCGTCCCCTCCTACATGTTTTTTATGGAAGATCATGCGATTTCCCTTTGTTCAAAGAGTCGCCTCTTTGGTTTGAGGAAATCCTTGCGGCTGTGATCTTGTGGTCAGCCGGGAGGCATCCGCCGAAAATTCGATAAACCTCCATCCTCGTCAACTAAGCTGTTTCATCCGCACGCTTAGTCCGGGCGCTATAACTATAAAAAATGGTTCTGCCCTGCCTTTCCTTTTAAATTAAACAAGACAAGCTGATTTTACTATACACTAAAGGAACCGTCAAACATTTTTCAAAATGGTTCACATTTTTTCCAAGATTGAACGGTTCCCTTTATCTTATGTCAAATCAGCATGTCTCGTTCGTCAGTCTTCTGCGGAAAATCACTCCGCTCCCATTTCAGCTTTCACGACATCTGCAATGCGGCCTACGTATTTCTCGCAAAGCTCCTTCGTTTTCGCCTCAGCCATAACACGGACAAGCGGCTCGGTGCCGGACGGGCGCACAAGGATGCGGCCGTCACCGTTCATTTCCTTCTCAACCTCTTCGATGACAGCTTTTACCTTTTCGTTCTCCGCTACTTTATGTTTATCGGTTACTTTCACGTTCAAGAGGAGCTGCGGAAACTTCTGCATCTCTGCCGCAAGCTCTGACAAAGACTTACCTGTCATTTTGATCGTGTTCATCAGCATGATCGCAGAAAGCAGGCCGTCGCCTGTCGTATTGTAATCAAGGAAAATCAGATGTCCCGACTGTTCTCCGCCGAAAGTAAACCCGTCCTTTTTCATCGCTTCCACTACATAGCGGTCGCCGACAGCTGTCTGAACGCTTTTAATGCCTTCCGCTTCAAGCGCTTTGTAAAAGCCGAGGTTGCTCATCACCGTAGAGACAACTGTATTGTCCGCCAGGCGCCCCTCGCTCTTCAAGTACTTCGAACATATGTACATGATTTGATCGCCGTCTACGATATTCCCCTTTTCGTCAACAGCGATCAAGCGGTCACCATCCCCGTCAAACGCCATGCCGACGTCAGCTCCCTTTTCTTTCACAAATTCGGCCAGGGCTTCAGGGTGGGTCGAGCCGACTCCGTCATTGATGTTTAATCCGTTCGGAGAAGTCCCCATCGTCGATACATCTGCGTCAAGATCGGCAAACAGGTGGGTCGCCAGCGAAGATGTCGCCCCGTGCGCACAGTCAAGTGCGACATGAATGCCTGTGAAGTCTTCATCAGCAGACTGCTTAAGAAACTGCAAATATTTCTGTCCGCCTTCAAAGTAGTCGTTCACCATACCCAGATCAGCGCCTACAGGCCTTGGCAGGTGATCTTCAGGCTGATCCATCAGACGCTCGATTTCAAGCTCCTGCTCATCGGAAAGCTTAAATCCGTCGCCGCCGAAAAACTTAATTCCATTGTCTTCGACAGGGTTGTGGGAAGCTGAAATCATTACGCCCGCTTCCGCGTCCATAGCCTTCGTCAAATATGCGACGCCGGGCGTCGAAATCACGCCGAGACGCATGACTTCTGCTCCTATCGAAAGAAGGCCCGCAACAAGGGCACCTTCCAGCATATGCCCGGAAATGCGCGTATCACGGCCGATCAGCACCTTGGGGCGCTCCTTATCTTTTGTTAGGACATATCCGCCAAAGCGTCCGACTTTAAAGGCCAGCTCGGGTGTAAGTTCACTGTTTGCCACGCCTCTTACACCGTCTGTACCAAAATACTTGCCCATTAATATCGCTCCTTTTTGATTCATGAAGGTTGTGAATCCTTTTCAGAATGATTCTCTTCTTCTTCATTCTGACCATTATTTTTTTCGTTTTGGGTTGTTTGAGATGAGATTTTCACTCGAATGCTCTGCCGCGGCAGCGACCATGTCATGTTCTGCGGTCCGTTTACTTCCAGCTTCACGTTATGCTCGCCGTCATCGAGATCCGCCACATTGACATAGAGCTCGACGTCGGAAGGCTGGAGTTTTTCGATCGCGGCTGTCGAGCCCTTTGCCGTGATATCCAGCTTGCCTGACTTCGGATCGAGAAATTCAAGATCCCGGCTGTCATTCAGCCCCGCGGTTTTAATTGAAACGTTCTTCAGTTTTTTCTCTTCTTCCTTGTCAACTTTCACCTTGATTTTCACTTTTTCGGGTGACACTTTTTTAGCGCCGTCCGGCACTTTAATGTTGGCTTCCAACTCAGTGTCATCTTTCATTTTACTTAAATCAACCTCATCGGCCTCGACAAATTCTAACGAATCAAGAACATTTTGCGGCCCGTAGACGGTTACCTCTCCCGGACTGATATCGAGGCTGGAAATGCTGATACCGTCCGGAAGGCTCCCTTTCCGGTCAACTTTGACGGGAATCTTTTTGCTAGGGCTTGTCACGGGAACGGTGATTTTAACGACGGATGGACTGACTTCAACCGGAAGAACATTTCCGTCCCTGTCGTACACTGTTAGCTTGGCTTCTTTTTCAACCGTCTGGTCGACGCCCTCTAAATTGATCGTCGCCTTGATGTTTTGGATTCTGTCGATCACGGCTTTTGAGCCGGTGACGCTGACGTTTTTCGGGTTGATAATCGGCAGCTCCGGCGTGTAGCCGTCTTTCATTTTGTTTTTATTATAAAAATCAACCTCGACCGGGAATTCCTTCGTCGTTTTTTCTTCGATGGTCACGGTTGTCACCGATGGATTGATGGTCAGAGTGAGGCCTTCGGCAACATTTCTGGCCTTCAGCTCGACTTTGTGCCTGCCTGTTTTCAGATGCTGCATATCGGCATAAATCTCAAAATCCTTCACTTGTCTGACCTTCTTGACGGTTCCTGTCGGGCCTTTAATCGTGACATTCACCGTCTGCGGCACGCCTGTTACGACGTAGTTTTCATCATCATAAAACGATTTGACCGGTATATCGGTGAGCGTCGCTTCGTCTGTCGTCGATGTCGGGAAAAACGATTCACCTGGTTTCTTCGGAGTCGGCGCTTGAGCGCTGTGGACCGCAAAGTAAAGAAGAAACGCGAATAATAATGCGACTACTTTGACAGCCCAGGGATTGTTTAAGAACTTATCCATTTTTCTTCGCCCTCCAATACCAGCGATTTGAGGAAGTTTCTCGCGAATTTTTCTTGAATTCCGCTTCAAGCATGTTTTTCAATGCCTCTTCCGATAAATCACGGTGAAGGTCTCCGTTTTTGGCGACGCTGATGCCGCCCGTTTCTTCGGATACGACAACCGTCAGACTGTCGGTCACTTCACTGATTCCCACTGCTGCTCTGTGCCTCGTCCCAAGCTCTTTTGAAATAAAAGGGCTTTCAGAAAGCGGAAGGTAGCAGGCGGCTGCAGCAACCTCATCATTTTTCATAATTACGGCGCCGTCATGAAGCGGTGTATTCGGAATAAAGATGTTGATCAATAGCTCAGAGCTGACCTTTGCATTTAAAGGGATCCCCGTTTCTATGTAATCGCCCATTCCCGTCTCCCGTTCAATCGTCAGAAGCGCGCCAATCCGGCGTTTCGCCATATATTTAATCGCTTTTGTAATCGCATCAATCGTTTTCTGCTGCTGCTCTTCCTCAGGTGTTCCGCTCCTCGAAAAAAAGCGCCCCCGCCCCAGCTGTTCCAGCGCTCTCCTCAATTCAGGCTGGAAGATGATAATGATCGCCAGGAACCCCCATGTGATCGCCTGGTCAACCAGCCACTGCAGGGTGCTTAATCCTAAATATTGACTGGCCAGCCTGACGAGAACAATGACCACGATTCCCTTTAAAAGCTGAACCGCCTTTGTCCCGCGGATGACCATCATTAATTTATATATTACGTACCAAACAAGGAGAATATCAACGGCATCGCCGAGGTACTGCAAGAAAGGGATATCCTCAAAAGCCATTTCCTCGTCCTCCAAGAATTCAGTCATTAGTAAGGTTAATATGTTTCAAAATGGTATGATCTATTATTTTTACATATACAGACGCTATTATAGCACAAATTGATTTTCCAAGTGAAATGGCGGCCCCTCATAAAAAAAGAGCAAAGCTCATTCGCCCGCTTTGCTCTACTCTTTAGACTCCTTCATGTCAAAAACCGATTTTCCGGTCGATTTAATCTTATACCACATCCAGTCGAACACTTCGTTGATCTCATGGATCTGACCAGTGACTTGTCCTGCTGAAGCCGTATATTTTTCGCCATTAACAATCGTGACATCGCCGTCGACTTTGCCTTCTATAATCAGCTTTCCGTTTTTCACGGTCACATCGCCTTTGACAACTTTGCCTTCAGGTACGATGACCGTGTTGTTTTTCACTACGAGATTGGGCTGGCTGGATACGCTGAAATCCTGATCGTTTTTCCAGCTGGAGAAAAAGCTGCCGCCCATCAAAATGATAAACAAAGCTGCCGCCACTAAAAACGGATGGGCTTTAAGCCACCTGTTGATCGATGCCGTTCGCTTTTCCTTCGGCAGATTCGCCAGCACATCGGCTGTAAAGTTCGCCGGAGCTGTAAGATGTGACGTGCTCTGGACAAGAGCGATGGATTTTTCCATTTCATGAAGGTGCTTTTTGCAGTCTTCGCATGATTGGAGGTGCTCTTTTAATTGCGATTCATCTTCCGGTAGTATGTCTCCGTCAAGGTATTTATGCATAAGCTGAACAATATGCTCCGGACAGCTCATTTCATCACCCCACTTAAAGATCCCTTAATTGTTTTCTGAGAGCCTCTCTGCCCCTGTGTATCCTCGTTTTCACCGTACCTACGGGAATATTAAGGATTTCACTGATCTCAATGAGTGAGAGCTCATCAATGTACTTTAATACGATGACCGTCCTGTATTTATCGGGAAGCCTTAAGATTTTTTCCTGGATGGTGCTGTGCAGCTCCAAAGAAACCACTTCATCCTCTGGAAGCGCAACATCCGCCGCAACCTGGGAATACATCGTCAGTCCTTCAGTCCCCGCCACCTCTGCATCCAAGTAATAGTCCGGCTTTTTTTTACGGATACGATCGATGGTCAAATTGGTTGCGATTCGATAAAGCCATGTGGAAAATTTCCGGTTGATATCAAAACTGTCGATATTCACGTATGCTCTGATAAACGCTTCCTGCGCAATATCTTCCGCCTCATGCGCATTGCCGAGCATACGGTAGCAAAGCTGATAAATTTTGTCTTTGTAAATATCCACGATGTCTGCAAATGCATTACGATCGCCTTTTTTCACCTGTTTGATTCTTTTTTTAATCATTGTTTCCATATTTATCTAACCTCTGCCTTCACCGGTCTTTATGTATACGAATTGATTTTTATAAGGTTTCATTAAATTCATAAAAATAGTTTATCAAATTTTTGGCAGGGTGTAGATGCTTTGACAGGGATCATGCGCTTAATATTAGCTTAAAATTATTATACAATCTAAATATTATGAAGTTGAGACTTTTTTATAAAAAAAAGCAGCCTAAGGCCGCTCTTCAACCGCATCTAAAGCAGCTTTTCGCCAAACAGCGACCCCATTAAGGCGACTGCCGCTTCAGCCGTCCTGTTTTTCTCATCCAATATCGGGTTGACTTCGACAAACTCAGCGGACGTAATCAGCTTCGATTCTTCCAGCATTTCCATCGCCAGGTGGCTTTCCCTGTAGCTGATGCCTCCCGCTACCGGGGTTCCGACACCCGGGGCATCGTTCGGATCAAGCGCGTCTAAATCGAGCGACAGATGGACACCGTCCGTTCTGCCGCGCAAATAGTCTATCGTTTCTTCCATCACCCTCGTCATACCGAGGCGGTCGATTTCATGCATTGTATACACTTTGATCCCTTTGTCGCGAATCAATTCTTTTTCCCCGTCATCAAGTGACCTCGCACCGATGATGACGATGTTCTCCGCTTTAATTTTCGTTTCTTTTCCATAGATGCCTGTCAGCCCTTCATGGCCGATCCCCAGGCTGATGGCGAGCGGCATGCCGTGAATATTGCCTGAAGGAGACGTTTCTTTCGTATTTAAATCAGCATGGGCATCATACCAGATCACACCCAGGTTTTGATAATGCTTCACAAGTCCGGCCAGCGTTCCGATCGCTATACTGTGGTCACCTCCCAGCACGAGCGGAAAAGCACCTGAAGCCACGATCTTATCAACGGTCTCAGCAAGTTTTGCACTCGCTTTTGTAATCGCTTTCAAGTTTCTCAGCTCTTCAGATGCCGGCTCCCCGCCTTCTTTCTCATCCTCTCTTTGCCCGATTGTCATATCGCCGAGGTCTTCAATATCCTGACAAAGGCTTTCCAACCGTTCATTAACACCGGCACAGCGAATCGCGCTCGGTCCCATATCGACTCCCCGCCTCAGCTGACCGAGATCCATCGGTACGCCGATCATTGAAATCTGCTGTTTTAACATATGATATCCCCCTTTCAGACCTTCATTGTACCTTCCAATTCGGAATTGACTCAACAAGACATTTTTTTGAATAGTTATACAAAAAAGACAAAATAAAAAGGACATCCTAACAGGATGTCCAAAAACTGGGCTAGCTGGATTCGAACCAGCGCATGACGGAGTCAAAGTCCGTTGCCTTACCGCTTGGCTATAGCCCAATAATGGTGGAGGGGGACGGATTCGAACCGCCGAACCCTGAGGGAGCGGATTTACAGTCCGCCGCGTTTAGCCACTTCGCTACCCCTCCAAAAACAGTGCCGGCCAGAGGACTTGAACCCCCAACCTACTGATTACAAGTCAGTTGCTCTACCAATTGAGCTAGACCGGCATGATACGGTATCTTATGCAGTTACCGGCGCGGTTGTGACAAAAACCGATCCGAAAAAATGGTGGAGGATGACGGGATCGAACCGCCGACCCTCTGCTTGTAAGGCAGATGCTCTCCCAGCTGAGCTAATCCTCCGCAGTACAGGACGTACAAGTGCATGCGTTGCAACAGGACGTTGCGACCTTAGCATGCCTTCCTTTTAAAAATTCCGGCATTCGCAGCGTGCTGTCCAAAAAAGAATGGTGACCCGTACGGGATTCGAACCCGTGTTACCGCCGTGAAAGGGCGGTGTCTTAACCACTTGACCAACGGGCCATCATCGTGTTTCAAGCAGCTCTCGTAAAGCTGACAAAAGTTATTATATACAGGTTCCTCCCCATTTGTAAAGGGGTAAATTAAAATTTTTATTTTCAAATTTTTTATTCATAAACATTGAGAAAAACGCAGAAATTTTGTTTAAAATAGGGCTATCTGATGTGCAAGAGAGGGGACGCGAAAAATGATACTGGTAAGTTCATGTCTGGCCGGGGTGGAATGCCGCTATAACGGATCGCACAGCTATGTGGGGAAAATCAATAAGCTTGTTGAAGAAAAAAAAGCGGTGATTGCTTGTCCCGAGCTGCTCGGCGGATTTCAAACGCCAAGGGAACCGGCCGAAATTATAGGCGGGTCGGGAGAAGACGTTTTAGACGGCAGGGCGGTGATCAACACACAATCGGGAAAAGACGTAACAGACCTGTATATAAAAGGAGCTTATCTAACATTGGAGATGGCAAGGCAAATCAAGGCTGATACGATCGTGTTGAAGGAAAACAGCCCGTCTTGCGGCAGCAGCCATATATACGATGGAAGTTTCTCAAGCCAAAAAATAGCCGGCAACGGCGTTACGGCGGCGCTTCTGAAAAAAGAAGGCTTCCGCGTGATTTCCGAACACCAAATAGACGAGCTGTAATACCTGAACATAAGCGCAGTTCATCTGCGCTTTATTTTATGTCGGCAATCCGTTGTTTAGAACTTCATTGAAATAAAATTTTAATATTTACCTTTTGTTATTGAAATAATATTCCACTCTTAATATACTGAAAATTAAGAAATATATGCACTTCATTATCAGGAGGAGTTGTCGATGGAAAACAGCCATTTAGGTTCATTAACGACCGAACGCCGGAATGAAAGATCCAGGCGCATTCACCAGGCAAAGACGATTGATATTTTGAAAATCATCAATGATGAAGACAAAACTGTAGCCGAAGCTGTACAAGAAGTCTTACCAGAAGTTAAGACCGCCGTTGACTTCGCCGTCGGGTCGTTAAAGAAAGGGGGACGGATCATCTACATCGGTGCCGGTACAAGCGGGAGACTCGGCGTACTCGATGCAGCTGAATGCCCGCCGACGTTCAGCATATCTCCCGAGTCGGTCATTGGCATCATTGCAGGAGGAGAAAAAGCTCTGTACAAAGCCGTCGAAGGCGCTGAAGATCACGAGGCATTCGGCAGACGGGATTTATCAGCCGTTAACCTCTCAAACAATGATACCGTAATCGGAATCGCCGCCAGTGGTCGGACTCCATACGTTCTCGGCGCTTTGAAGTATGCCAGGGAAAGTGGCGCCAAGACCGTCTCACTGACATGCAACGAAAACTCGGCGATCAGCCAGGTGTCAGATCACAGCATAGAAGTGGTCGTCGGCCCTGAAGTTATTGCCGGATCGACGAGAATGAAAGCAGCAACCGCTCATAAAATGATTTTAAACATGATCTCAACGGCGGCCATGATCAAAATGGGAAAAGTCTATGAAAACCTCATGGTAGACGTAAAAGTAAGCAATGACAAATTAAAGGAGCGGGCGATTCGCATCATCCAAACGGTCACAGGTGTTCCAAAAGAAGCGGCGGCACTAGCGTTAGAAAAATCCCATAACCAAGTCAAAACCGCCATCATCATGCTGAAAACAAACGAAGATGCGGCCGCTTCCGAAAACCTGCTTGAGAAATCAGAAGGCGATATCGAAAAAGCTCTATCCATTTATGAAGACCAAGTTTAAAGAAGAAAGGAAGAAACAATGGCTGCAGGAGGATTGGAAATCATTCAGAATATGCTTCACAAATTGCCGCAATCTGAACGAAAGCTTGCCGAATACATTTTGAAAAACCCACACGAGGTCGTAAACGGCACCATTCAAGAAGTGAGCTCTTCGGCAAAGACAAGCGGGGCAGCGGCAATACGGCTCTGCAAATCTCTGGGGCTGAAAGGCTTTCAAGATTTAAAAATGAGGGTCGCCGGCGATTTAATGAAACCGTCTGATCAGGGATACCGGGATATCGAACCGCAAGAGCCGCTCCATTCAATCGTTCAAAAAACAACCAGCAATTCGATTCAGGCGATTCGCGATACCTTTGAAAACATTGACCACGAAGATCTTCAAAAAGCGATTCAAATACTGATCAACGCAGAAACGGTTCATTTTTGCGGGATCGGGGCTTCAGGAATCGTCGCACAAGATGCCCAGCAGAAATTTTTGCGCATCAATAAAAAAGCCACCGCTTTTAGTGATATGCATCTTGTCGCGACATTAATCGCCAATGCCGGCGAGAATGACGTTCTGTTTGCCATATCCCATTCAGGAGAAACGCATGAAATCGCCAATGCAGTCAGACTCGCCAAAAAACATGGCATTAAAACCATTGGACTGACGCGGTTTGGACAGTCTGCTGTCTCTTCATTAAGCGATATCGCCCTGTATACGTCATGCTCAAACGAAGCGCCGTTTCGCAGCGCCGCCACCTCCTCTCGTTTAACTCAGCTTTACATGATTGACATTCTGTTTTTAGGCATAGCCGCGGAGCGCTACGAGGACATCATTCAGTATATTGATCAAACAAAAGCGGCCATCCGCATGATGGGAATGAGCGAATTGTAAAAAAGGGGGATATAAAATGAGCGATGAGAAAAAATATGCCGGCCTGGCAAAACTGATTTTACAACACATCGGCGGCCCGTCTAACGTCGCGGATTATACCCATTGTATGACGCGCCTGCGCATCACGCCTGTCAACAGTCAAAAAACCGACATCGGCTCAATCAAAGCGCTTGAAGGCGTGATTGGCGTCGTTGAGGAGGAAACGCTTCAGATTATCCTCGGCACCGGCGTCGTACAGCACGTATCAGACGAATTCGGGAAGTTGCTTCAATCCGCGGAAGACGTTGACTTAAAACAATCCGCAGCCAAACATAAAGCTGAGATTTCCAAGAAAAACGCGACGCCTTTTAAATTGTTTCTTCGGCGGATCGCAAGCATTTTTATACCGCTGATCCCCGCTTTGGTCGCCTCAGGCTTGATTACCGGAATCACCAAAGCCGTTATCCAAGCAGGCTGGCTCGCTGATACATCACAAACCGCCATTATTTTAACGGTAATAGGTTCAGGTTTATTTACGTATTTGGGCATCCTGGTCGGGGTCAATACGGCGAAAGAATTTGGCGGCTCCCCCGCACTCGGCGGATTAGCCGGTATTTTAATCATTAACCCGGCCGTTGGTGATATTTCGCTTTTCGGTGAAGCGCTTTTGCCGGGACGCGGCGGTTTAATCGGTATTTTATTCGCAGCTGCATTTATCGCTTTTCTCGAAAAACGGGTCAGGCGCATTGTACCTCATTCACTCGACATCATCATCACACCTACAGTCTCCCTTCTCATCACAGGAATCGTCACTTACGTTGTCTTCATGCCTGTCGGCGGCTTGATATCTGACGCCATTACGTCAGGACTTCTCGCCATCTTAGATCTCGGCGGCATTATCGCCGGCTTTGTACTGGGGGCCACCTTCCTTCCGCTCGTCGTAACCGGACTGCACCAGGGATTGACACCCGTTCATATGGAATTAATCAATTCAATCGGCGATGACCCGTTGCTGCCGATTCTGGCTATGGGGGGCGCAGGTCAAGTAGGCGCCGCTTTTGCGATCTATTTCAAAACAAAAAAAGCAAAGCTCAAAAGAGCCATTGCCGGCGGACTGCCGTCAGGCCTGCTCGGAATCGGTGAACCGCTCATATTCGGTGTGACTCTTCCACTCGGACGTCCATTTTTAACCGCGTGCCTCGGCGCCGGAGTAGGTGGAGCCTTTCAAGCGTATTTCAAAATCGCGACCGAATCGATAGGTGTATCAGGTCTTCCTTTGTCATTTTTAGTCCATACCCACCAAGTTCTTTTGTATATTCTCGGTTTGTTTATTTCCTATGCTGCCGGCTTTGCCTTAACATATCTCTTTGGTTTTAAAGACGATATGGCAGTTGAATTTGATTAAACGTTTGTTTAAAATTCCCACTATACATTTTTTGACAGAAAGGAGTGAAGCAAGCTGAAAAAGTTTATGATCAGCGCTGCCACATCGTCCCTATTGTTGCTGACATGCTTTTTCCCGCTTCCGTCATCAGCACAGACTGCCATTGCGAACGAGACAACAGGTCAGCTGACATATCCCGTATTAACGAAGGCGAAAACACCTGAAGAAGCCGGTTTTTCTTCGGAAAAGCTTAAAGCCGTGGACCGTCTGATCGAACAGGATGTCAAAGCGGGCTTTCCCGGGGCTGCCTTGATTTTGATAAAAGACGGAAAAATCGTCAAAAAAGAAGCATACGGCTACAAGCAGAAATACAACGGCCTCTCGACGCTCAAACATCCAAAAAAAATGAAAGCAAACACGATGTTTGACCTCGCCTCCAATACAAAAATGTATGCCGTCAATTTTGCCTTGCAGCATTTAGTGAGCACCGGAAAGCTTGACTTGAACAAAAACATTTCACATTATCTTCCTGATTTCAAAGATCACCCGGAAGACGATGTAAAGGGAAAAAACCGGCTCCGCGTCATTGATTTGCTCCACCATAACGCAGGCTTCCCTGCAAGCTGGAACTATTACGACCCGAAAGCAGCCGGACACCTCTACTCTCAGTCACGGAGCAAAACGCTTGAATATCTTGTCAAAACCCCCTTGTCATATGAACCCGGCACAAAACAAATTTACAGTGACATCGACTATATGCTCCTCGGGCTGATCTTAGAAAAAGTCACAAACGAGCGTTTAGATACCTTTGTTGAAAACCAATTTTACCGGCCTCTCGGGTTGCGGCATACTTTGTTTAATCCGCTCCAAAAGGGCTTTAAACCGCCGCATTTTGCAGCTACGGAACGAAAGGGAAACACCAGAGATGGCACCATCTTGTTTCCAAATATCAGAACTTACACGCTTCAAGGGGAAGTCCACGATGAAAAAGCGTTCTATTCAATGGAAGGCGTCTCTGGGCATGCCGGCCTTTTTTCCACCGTTGACGACGCAGCAGTGCTCCTTCAAGTCATGCTGAACGGCGGCGGTTACGGGAAACAGCATCTATTCAGCCGTTCGGTCATTTCACAATTTACTGAGCCGTCAAAAACAAATCCCACATATGGACTAGGATGGCGGCTTAACGGCAATACCGATATGGAGTGGATGTTCGGCAAGCACGCCAGCAACAAGGCATACGGCCATACCGGCTGGACGGGAACCGTCACTATCATTGATCCCGTGTATCAAATCGGCATTGTGTTGTTAACCAATAAAAAGCACTCTCCTGTCATCAACCCTAAAGAAAACCCGAATCAATTTGAAGGTGACGCATTTGCAACCGGAAAGTACGGCAGCGTCATTACAGCTATTTACGAGGCGTTACATCACCAATAGGAGGCGACCCTTATATGAAAAGATTTCTTCAATGCGCGTTGATTGCATTGCTGTTATCGTCTCTCGCTTTGCAGCCCGCCGCTCGCGAAGCAGAAGCGAAACAGCAGCCGGAACAACACCTCAAACAAATGGTCAGCAGCATGTCGCTTGAAGAGAAAATCGGACAAATGCTGATGCCTGACTTTAGAAACTGGAAGAAAAAAGGGGAATCGAACGCCAAAGGATTAACAAAAATGAATGACGAAGTCGCGGGAATCATTCAAAAATACCGGCTCGGCGGCGTCATTCTTTTTGCTGAAAATGTCACAGGCACAGAGCAGACTGTACGGTTAACGGACGGCCTGCAAAAAGCAAGTCCTGACATTCCGCTCTTTATCACGATCGATCAGGAAGGCGGGATTGTCACAAGACTCGAATCAGGCACAAACCTGCCCGGTAATATGGCAGTCGGTGCATCGCGAAGCAGCAAAAATGCCTTCAAATCAGGAAAAATCATCGGAAAAGAATTAGCATCGCTGGGCATCAACGTGAACTTCAGTCCTGTACTTGATGTCAACAACAATCCCGGCAACCCGGTCATCGGCGTTCGTTCTTTCAGTTCCAAGCCTGAGCTGACTTCAAAGCTCGGCATCCAAATGATGAAGGGCCTGCAGGACGAGCAAATGATCGCTACAGCAAAGCACTTTCCCGGACACGGCGATACAGCGGTTGACAGTCATTACGGATTGCCGCTTGTTCCGCATGATGAAAAAAGGCTGAGAAGCATTGAACTTGCGCCATTTCAAAAAGCGATCGATGCAGGGATTGACATGATCATGACAGCGCATGTCCAGTTCCCCGCCTTTGACAATACAACCTATAAAAGCAAAAAAGACGGCGAGGACATCATGGTGCCTGCAACACTTTCCAAAAAAGTCATGACAGACCTTCTCCGCAAAGACCTCGGCTTTAAGGGCGTTGTCGTAACAGACGCTTTAAATATGAAAGCCATTTCTGATAATTTCGGACAGGAGGAAGCCGTCGTCATGGCTGTCAAAGCAGGAGTCGACATCGCCCTCATGCCCGCACAAGTCACATCGCTTGAGACCGAAAAAAATCTAGCGCGTGTATTCGAAGCTCTTCTGACAGCCGTTAAAAAAGGTGAGATCCCTATCGAACAAATCGATCAGTCGGTGGAGCGAATCCTTCAATTAAAAATAAACCGCGGTATCATCGATCACACCGGCTCCGAACCGCTTCAGAAAAAAATCAAATACGCCTTGAAAACGGTCGGCAGCAACAAACACATGAAATCCGAAAGGAAAATGGCAAGAGAAAGCGTCACCATTCTTAAAAATGAAAAAAGCACCTTGCCATTCAAACCGAAAAAAGGGGATACCGTCCTCATTCTCGCCCCATACGAAGAGCAAACAGCAGCAATCGCCAAAACCATCAGCAAAATAAATAAAAACATCAAGGTCGTCGAATATCGATTTGCAGAAAAAGCGTTTGATGAAGAGATTCAAAAGAAAATTGACGAGGCCGATTATGTCATCACAGGATCATATGTAGTCAAAAACGATCCTGTTGTGAACGACGGTGTCATTGATGACAGCATTCAAGACTCAAGCAAGTTGGCAACTGCTTTTCCGCGCGCCGCCATGAAATACGCTCAGGCAAACGGGAAAAAATTTGTCTTAATGAGCTTACGAAACCCTTATGACACGGCAAATTTTGAAGAAGCCGCTGCCGTGATCGCAGTATACGGCTTTAAAGGCTATGCAAACGGGGGCTTCAGGCAGCCGAATATTCCGGCCGGAGTGGAAGTTATCTTCGGAAAGGCAAAGCCTAAAGGAACATTGCCCGTAGACATTCCTTCGGTCACACGCCCCGGAGAAACCCTTTACCCGTTCGGCTACGGGTTGAATATTAAAAACGGCAAGCCGCTTCACAAAGGAGGGTCATAATGAGAAAAAAAGCGATCTGGCTGCTTGCGGGAATGTTTGTTTTCAGTACATTAACCGCAGCAGCGGCCTTTCCGGACAAAGAAAAGAAAGCAAAGGTCTCACCGGGTATTGAAGTGATCATGAACAAGAAAAGCATATTAAAAGGAAAAAGGGTCGGTCTCATCACAAATCCAACCGGTGTCAATTCAGCATTAACAAGCAGCATCGATTTGCTTCACCAAGCCCCCGGTATTGAGCTGACCGCTCTCTATGGTCCAGAGCACGGTGTAAGGGGAGACGCTCAAGCCGGCGATAAGGTTGACTCTTATATTGATGAAAAAACCGGTCTCCCCGTCTACAGCCTTTACGGAGATACGAGAAAACCGACACCGGAGATGTTGAAAAACGTTGACGTCCTGCTATTTGACATCCAAGATGTCGGAACGCGGTTTTACACTTACATTTACACAATGGCATATGCGATGGAGGCGGCAAAAGAAAACGGCATTCCATTCATTGTTCTTGACCGGCCAAACCCGCAAAGCGGCTTAAAAGTTGAAGGACCTGTCCTTGATCCAGATTATTCTTCATTTGTCGGAATGTATCCCATCCCTTTAAAGCACGGAATGACCGCAGGAGAACTGGCAAAGCTGTTTAATGACGAATTTAACATCGGCGCCGATTTAACCATCATCAAAATGAAAGGGTGGAAGCGACAGATGTTCTTTGAAGACACTGGTCTTCCTTTCGTCCTGCCTTCCCCGAACATGCCGACACCGGATACGGGCATCGTCTACCCGGGCACAGGTTTAATTGAAGGAACCAATATGTCAGAAGGAAGGGGCACGACAAAGCCTTTTGAATTAATTGGTGCGCCCTACATGAAAAGTACGGAACTCGCCGAAAAATTAAACGGTCTGAAGCTTCCTGGCGTCCGATTCAGAGCCGCCTCGTTCACTCCGACATTTTCAAAGCATCAAAATAAACTGTGCCACGGGGTGGAGCTTTACGTGACAAACAGGTCCGCTTTTAAGCCTGTAAATACCGGTATCGCGATCATCAAAACCGTCCATGACCTCTACCCGGACGACTTTGAGTTCCTCCCTTCAGGCAATTTCAACCGTCTGATCGGGAATGGATGGGTCAAAGCTATGATTGAACAAGGCGCTTCAATTGATGAAATCGTCAAAAAATACGAAGCAGATCAAAAACGGTTTATGAATATCAGAAAGAAGTATTTGCTTTATTAGGAAGAGCGGGATCCGCTCTTCTTTATTTTTTTAGACTGTTCAATGATTCTCATCTCATGTAAGATATGTAAAACTGCCTTTAGGGCAGGAAGGTCATTTTAAAGGGGAGAGACATCGGATGGAATTTTACCTTGTGGACGTGTTTGCAGAAACAAAATATACAGGAAACCAGCTCGCCGTTTTTAAAGCAGAAAAGAACCTATCAAGTGATAAAATGCAAAAAATAGCTAGGGAAATTAATTTTTCCGAAACAACATTTATATTAGGGAAACAGGAAAACAGCGGGTATGATGTCCGAATCTTCACCCCGGAAAAAGAAATTCCGTTTGCAGGACATCCGACGCTGGGCACAGCGTTTATCATAAAGAATGAAATCGAAACTGAACCATCTTCAAGCGTCATTTTAAATGTTCGAGCAGGCGCAATACCGGTGACGTTTGACAAAGGTGAAGATCAGATCATTTGGATGAAGCAAAATCCGCCTGTATTTAATCGAACTTTTGATAAAGAAATGATGGCAGAAGTACTCGGTATCGACACATGTGATATGGATTTGGATTTCCCGATACAAGAGGTTTCCACAGGTCTGCCAGCAGTTATCGTCCCGTTAAATTCGCTAAGTGCAGTTAAAAAATGCAAAATCAACAAGGATCGGTTTGAAGCTTTTATGAAAGAAACAGAAGCCAGTCTGCTCGTTTTTTCTACGGAAACCTATCATGAACAAAATCACATCAATACACGAGTTTTTTGCGACTGTCTCAGCGTTCCCGAAGATCCGGCAACAGGAAGCGCAATCGGGGATCTCGCAGGATATTTACTGCATCACGGTTATTTTAATCAAAATGACCTCAGCATAAGGGCTGAACAAGGGTATGAAATAAACCGGCCTTCCCTGCTTTATATTGAAGCGCACACAACGGAAAACAGCATAGAAATTCACATCGGGGGAAACGTCCACCTGATCGCAAAAGGAGCTTGGCGAACTTGAACACAACGCGGGAAAGCGGTTTTTAAATATTAGAAAGAAGCAGCCGCTGACGGCCTGCGAAAAGCGGCGACTAACCAAATCACATTCACGATCGCTGACAGAATGCAAAGGCATACGACGCCCAATAAAGCAGAAGCATATCCGCCAAAAGCGCCAATCAACATAACCACTGGAATCATGGTCAGCGTGATGATTAATCCAATTCCGCAAAGAACAGCCATTACAAACTTCATCGCATCAAACCCGGCCATATAAACAGCAAGGGGAAGGATATAAAAGAGTAAAACGGTTCCGATTGCCGCCCACATCCCCAAAGTGCCAAACTCATTAGCATGGGGGCCTGAATGAGCGGGCGGAGAAAGTGAAGCTGTGACTAATAAAGAACAAAACAAAAATGCGGAAATTAAAGTCCAAATCATCACACTTACCCTATTGGTTTTCATTGTTTTTCTCTCCTGTAAGGTTTGAGTCTGCCAACTATGAGGGCAGACTCGTTTTTTTGTCTAAATGATACGTTTTTTTCAGCTCGCTTCTTGCAAGCAAATGCCCATATAGCGCAGCCAGGATCTGCTGAAACAGCATGCCGATGACAACGGGCACCGCCACTTGCGGCGGAAAAAATCCGGTGGCCAACACAGCGCCGGCGCTAATATTCCGCATTCCTCCGGTAAAAATTAAAGCCACGATTCCCTCCTGGGGCCGTTTCATCAGCCGACCGATCAGCCAAGCTGTCATGTATCCAGTAAATGCCACCAAAAAAACCGTAACGGCTATCGTTAAAAACTTTAAATCGACGTTTTTCAGGTAAGGAGCGACAACTGAGCTGTTAATCGCCACCACGGCGGCTAACCCGATTTTCGAAAATGGAGCGCAATTTGCGCTTAAACGCGCTGTCCGCTCCGGTATTGAAAATTGATTGACGAGCATTCCTAACAAAGAAGGAATCACAATCATTCCGACTAAACCTTTCATCATACCGATTACATCCATTTCAACATGCGCCCCGGCCAGGATGGAAAGACTGAACGGAACGATGAAAGGCGAAAGAATCGTGTCCACTAAAATAATCGATAGGGTTAAGCCGATGTTTCCTTTATACATGGCAGCCCAAATCATACTCGTAATACCCGTCGGAATGACAACACCAAGGGTAAGCCCTGTAATCGTTAATGAATCTCCGCTAAACACAAGATGCCCCGTGCCCCATGCCAGAACAGGCATAAATATGTGCAAAACAAATAAAGCGAGTAGCATCGGCAAGGGATGAACCATCGCTGTTTTCAGCGACTGAAAATTTGCCCCAAGGCTGCCGGCAAATGTCATAAACGCAAAAATCCACGGCACAAGACCCGCCAGCCCATTTAAGTAATCCGCAAGCAACACCCCGCTGACAACACTTAAAGGCGTCAGTAAAGGCATAATCTTACCAAGTGTTTTATTGATCGTCTGAAGCATAGATGTAAAACGCCCGCTCTCTTTAAATCGAATTTACATTCATTATAACAAAAGATGGAATATCAAAACAGGAAGGGAATACAGAAAAGAAGACAGCAAGATGAAAGAGCAGCTTTTAGGCATAATGAGCTATGCTTCTTTTTTTATAGGGGAACACGGTTAAAATGGCCTCTATCTTAAACATTCTGAACTGCTGTTTTTGGAAGCAAAATGCTTTCACATAACCGTTTTTAATTTCTTTCACGAGAATCGCCCGTTTAGAAAAACTACTTTCTTTCATGTAAATGATTTCTACCGGAAAACCGTCTTCCATTGAACGATACAACAGCTTATTCATCGTCTCACCTCACATCTTTATTTTATACGAACATTTGTTCTTATTCAAGTGTAAACAAAATGTAAATTTTGGCATTATCCCAAACCATGTATGAAAATATTAGCATTTTGAAGAAACTTTTTAAGGGGTTATTGCGTCAGTAAATACGTCACATATAAAAGAAGGAGTACTCGCCATGGCAAGAACATACAGAACGCGAATAAAGAAAAGAAAAAAGAAGAAAACAAAAAGAAGGCTCATCATTCTTTCCTTTCTTCTTGTTTGTGCGGTAATTTATCTTGCACTTCCAAGCGGTATGCGAGATCACCAAGAAAATCAACTACAGGCAACTGAAAAAAAAGAACAGCCTGAAGCAAAGAAGAAGACAAATCAAAATGAAACAAAAAAGAACCCTATCATCACAAAAAATGATAATGCTCAATTGGATCAATATTTAAAAAGCATTGGATTCAGCGGCACAGCATTAATTGTAGAAGACGGAAACGTTGTGACAAGCAAAGGGTATTTATATGCAAACCGCGAGGAAATGGTCCCCAATACACCGGACACCGTCTTTTATGTTGGGTCATCACAAAAAGCCATTATTGCAACGGCAATTTTACAGCTTGAGGAAAAGGGATTGCTATCAGTAAATGACCCCGTTTCTAAGTATCTTCCTGACTTTCCAAACGGCTCAAAGATCACCCTTTATCATTTCTTGACACACACATCA